>NZ_KB823011.1:0-701970 GCF_000365025.1 Robiginitomaculum antarcticum DSM 21748
CCACCCCCTCCGCTTCGACCTTGGGTCTCAGCACCTCCCCCGCCTTGGCGGTGGAGCCAGATGAAAGCTAACCCTAAAACAAGAGGTCAGGCGAAGGCGTTACGGAAAAAATTGACTGAAGCAGAATGGACATTATGGCATAAGCTAAAAGCCAAACAATTTTTCGGACTGCATTTTCGAAAGCAACATCCAATTGGACCATATATTACTGATTTCGCTTGCGTAAAAATAAAAGTGATAATCGAAGTGGATGGTGACAGTCATTATTTTGAAGTTGGCGTGAAAAAAGACGAAATTAGAACTGAATATTTAAATAATTTGGGATGGACGGTTTACCGTTATTCCAATGATGAAATTTACCATGAGGTCGATTCCGTGTTGGACGACCTTTATATAAAACTTGAGCCGCATCTTGCGGCCTCCACCGCCAAGGCGGGGGAGGTGAGCGCGTAGCGCTCGGAGGGGGTGGCGACATCCTCATGGAGACAATAAATATGACAAATTTAGTAACAACGAAAATTGAAAACGGCGTTGCCATAATCACGATGGATGACGGCAAAGCCAATGTGCTGTCGACTGCGATGATTGGCGAGCTTAACGATGCTTTGGACGCCGCTGAAGACGCAGGCGCGATTGTCGTTTTGACCGGACGCGACGGCATGATGAGCGGCGGCTTTAACCTCAAAGAAATGCAGGCCGGGCCGAAGCAGGCCATGACGCTGACCTCTTTAGGGTCAAAACTGGCCCGCCGGATTTTAGCCTTTCCCCGCCCCGTCATTTATGCGGCGAGCGGGCACAGTATTGCCATGGGCGCGTTTCTGGCGCTGGCCTGTGATTATCGTATGATCAAGGCCGGCAGCTTTAAAGTCGGTCTGAATGAGACCATGATCGGCATGACCATGCATAATTTTGGTATCGAGCTGGCCCGCTACCGCCTGCCGCTGCATTACTTTAACCGCTGCGTCATCAATGCCGAAATCTTTGATCCCAAAGGCGCCATTCATGCCGGCTTTTTTGACCGCGTTGTTCCCGAAGAGCAGTGGGCTATGGCCGGCCCGATGGCTGCGCAAATGTTTGCGCAGCTCAATAAAGACGCGTTTAGCAATACCAAAATCCGCTCGCGTAAAGCCGTTTTTGAAATTCTGGATCAAGCGATTGAAGACGATCTTGATCCGGCCAAAATCCACGCTGTTTAACTCGGGATTGCCTCATTCATAAATTTGTAAAAGCCAATAAAAAAGGCCGTGATTTTGCGGTCGGTGATATTCATGGCTGTTATAAGCTTTTGAAAAAAGAGCTGCGCAATGTTGGATTTAATCCGAAAAAAGACCGCCTGTTTTCTGTCGGGGATATTATTGACCGCGGGCCGGATAGTGTGAAGTGTTTGAAACTGCTGGACGAGACATGGTTTCATATGGTGCGCGGCAATCACGAACAAATGTTGATCGAGGCTTACCGCATGGGGCCGGAACATAGCTTTTGGAAAAGCTATGGGAAATGGACGAAAAAACTCTCTAAATCCGAGCTGGCCGATTGGGTCAAGCGACTCGAGGATTTGCCGATTGCCATAACACTCGCCGTGAAAAATGGCGCGGTCGGGATATGTCATGCCGAAACGCATGGCCGCAACTGGCGTAAATCGCGCGATAAGTTTGAAAGCATCAACGTCATGTTATGGGGACGGCGTATATTACGAAACAAGCCGGACTTTAGGGTTAAAGGCGTCGACTTTACGCTTCATGGACATACACCGCTGCGCCAGCCTCAATGGGTTAAAAATCGATATTTTATGGATACAGGCGCCTGCATATCAAACACTCTAACAATTGTGAAAATCAAAGATCTCCAAAAAGAGTATAAACAAAGGTGTAAAACGCCGTGATCCGTAAATCATACGCCCTATCTGACGGCGAAATATCAGCTTTGCATTTTGGCCCAGAAGGCCCGGCGCAGATGATCTTTTGTCACGCGAACGGATTTAACGCCCAGACTTACCGCGCTATATTAGATCCTCTGGGCGTGCCCGTTATTGCGCTGGACCTGCGCGGTCACGGACAGTCTATTTTGCCGCTGCCGGATTTTAAAGCTCTGTCGGGGTTTCATATTTTCGGTGATGATATTGCGCAGTTTATCCGTCTTTACGTGACGTCGCCAGTGGTTGTCGCGGGGCATAGTATGGGCGCCGTTTCGGCTATATTAGCCGCCCGGAAACAAGGCGGCATGTATGCCGGATATGCCGGTTTTGATCCTGTAACCCTTCCGGATGCGCCCCGTCTGTTATCGCGCTTTGAATGGTTTAGGCAATTGACCATGCGGCGCTTTGCTTTGGCGCGTAAAGCCGGGTCGCGAAGGCGGGAATTTGACAGTCACGCCGCCATATTTGACCGGTATCAAGGCCGGGGCGCTTTTAAGAGTTTTTCAGATCAGAGCCTGCATGACTATTTGAATGGGGGGCTGACGGCGCTTCCGGCCGGGCGCGTAGAGCTGTCGTGTGATCCGTTATGGGAGCAAGCCATATATGCGGCGCAAAGCCATAATATCTACAAGGCTGCTACGGCCTTACCTGCCAATAGCCGTCTGATTTACGCAGAGAAATTTGGGCCCTCAACGAAAAGCACGCGCGCCAAAATGCAGCGTAACCTTAGAGGAGGAACATGTGAATTTTATCATGGAAAAGGCCATTTCTTCCCGATTGAAGAGCCGGACTTTGCCATTGAAATTCTCAAAGACGTGCTGGCAAAAGCGAAGCTGTCTTAACCCGGCATAGTCTCGCGGACTTGCGCGCGCAGAAGATCAATCGGGGCCATGCCCTTATCCGTTTTGAAATGCCAGTAAGTCCAGCCGTTACAGGCCGTAGCCTGCTGTACATAGGCGCCGACCTGATGGATGGAGCCGCGTGTATCTGATGTAGCCAAACTGCCATCGGCGCGCACATTTGCAACGTGGCGACCATTCGGGGAGAAGAGTTTGTCGCCGGGTTGTAACAGGCCGCGCTCGATAATTGTGCCGAACGGGACGCGCGGCGCGCTGCGCTTTGAAGGGGTAACTTCAAGGCTCTCTGCATTTGAGGCCGTTATGCGGTCGATGCGGCGCTTGGCGTGAGCGATATAGCTGTCTTCACGCTCAATACCGATCCATTTGCGGCCCAGTTTTTTGGCGACGGCGCCGGTCGTGCCTGTGCCGAAAAACGGATCAAGAACGATATCGCCCGGATTTGTGGAGGATAGCAGCACGCGGTGCAGCAGGCTCTCCGGCTTTTGGGTCGGATGCGCTTTTGCGCCGTCCTCGCCTTTGAGGCGCTCGTGACCTGTACAAATTGGCAGCGTCCAGTCGGAGCGCATCTGCACGCCTTCATTGAGCATTTTCATCGCGTCATAATTAAATGTGCCGCGTGATTTCTCATTCTTAGTTGCCCAGATGAGAGTCTCATGGGCATTGGTAAACCGTGTGCCGCGAAAATTGGGCATAGGGTTCGTCTTGCGCCAGATAATATCATTTTGGATCCAGAAGCCCTGGTCCTGCAGGATACCGCCAACGCGGAATATATTGTGATAGCTACCCATGACCCAGATCGCGCCATTGGGTTTTAAGATGCGGCGCGCCTCGGTCATCCATTCATGGGTGAAGAGGTCATAAGCGTCCATCGTGTCGAAACGGTCCCAGGCATCGGTGACGCCCGCGACCTTACTGTTATCGGGCCGCGACAGGTCTCCGCCCAACTGGAGATTATAGGGCGGATCGGCAAAAACTAAATCTACGCACTCATCGGGCAGACGGCTCATTTCCTGGATGCAGTCGCCTTGAATAATTCTATTTGTGCTGATGACGCTCATGATTCGCTCTTTGCTGTGTAGAGGTCATGAGTGCAGCGATATGGTTATCAAGGTGTAAAGAATTGAAAGTCTTCGTCTTTTTAGAGCTTTGCGTTAAGGTTTTGTCAATTGTGGTTAATATCCACACCCCATTTTTTAAGACCTGTTAACGCGCGCAGCCGCGCAAGGCGCAAATGACAAGCGGTGTAAAGGCGAGGGGCCCAGATCTGCCACGGCTGCGCGGTGAGCGGCGGTCGGATAGCCTTTATGCTGGGATAAATTAAAACCGGCAAAACGTTTATCCGCCGACACCATCAAACGGTCGCGTGTAACTTTGGCGACGATGGAGGCCGCTGCGACGGACAGCGATAGCGAATCGCCTTTGACCAAGGTCTGAACGTGGCAAGGTAAATCCGGCGCGCGGTTGCCGTCGACCAGCGCGCTATCGGGCGTGACCGGCAGGGCGAGAAGGGCCCTCTGCATGGCCATCATGGTTGCGCCGAGGATGTTAATGCGGTCAATTTCTTCAGGTTCTGCAAATCCGACACCGATTAATGCTGTCTTTTGTAATGCGTTCAGCAAGTGTTCACGCGCAGTGCGCGATAAAGACTTGCTATCGTTGAGTCCGTCCGGCCAGCCTTGGCGCGGGAGGATGACAGCCGCAGCGACAACAGGCCCTGCAAGGGGCCCGCGTCCGGCTTCGTCAATTCCCGCGACAAGACCCGGTAGACGGCATTCATAAGTCAAGTCGGGCATAGACGTCCTTCAAGGCCTGTTCATCTTGATGATGGCATTAATTTATGGACTGATTCCTGCTAAAATGCAGAAATTAGCCTTTTTGACACATTAGGCTTCTGCTAAGGCAGGCCGCAAATTTAAAGTGTAGGAGAACACGATGATTAAATCACGTTTCGCAATTTTGGCCGCGGGCGCATTTATGACAGCTGCACTCGCAGCGTCTGCATCAGCAGTTGAAACCCCCGCAGAATGTACGGCGCAGGGTGGCGATCTGATCGAAGTTAATGACGGCAAAGTCTGCTTTGTTCCGCTTATTGCTGAAGAATTCCAGAATGACGAAGACTATGCCGAGCTTAAAGGCGTTTATGACTGTAAGGGCGGCACAGTCCGCAAGACCAGCATTGGCGATTTTTGCATGATTTATGTCGAGCGTACGCCGAAGCCGGACGCTGTCGAGACACTTGCATCTGAAATGGACGCAGATGGCGAAGCCGTCGACGACGCTATTCGCAATGAAGCTTCCGAAGAGGCCGGCGACCAAGGCTAGCCTCATCGCTGACGAAAAGTTTAAGCCTGCCTTGGATGCCAAGGCGGGTTTTTTCTTGCCCCTATCATTAACCGCGTTAGGCATAGATTATGATCTTTGCCGTCATTCCCTCGCTTGACCCGCCAAAACGCTTTGCCCCGCTTCTGGACAATCTGCGCGCCGCAAATATCGAAATTGTGGTGAGTGACGGGGGCTCTGACGTCGCAGCTTTGCGCATAGCAATTGATCACGGCGCGCGGATTGTCTGCGGGCATAAAGGGCGCGGCCATCAACTGGCGCGCGGCGCGGCCTATAGCGGCGCGGGGGCGCAGGATTGGCTGCTCTTTGTTCATGCGGACAGCGAGTTACCGGAGAATGTCTCGGCGCTGCTTGAGCGTCATATGGCCCGCCATCCTCAGCGCGCAGGCTATTTTCAATTCCGCCTTGATGACACGGGGCTATGGCCGCGCTTTACCGAGTTTTGGGTGGGGATGCGGTGTATGTGGCTTAACCTGCCCTATGGCGATCAGGGCCTGTTTATTCGCAAGGATTTATATGACTCTGTCGGCGGATATAACCGACAACCCCTGTTTGAGGATGTCGATATGATCCGACGGCTTGGCGGGTATCGCATAAAGACACTTGGCGGGCATCTTACGACCGATGCGGGAAAATATCGCCGCGACGGATATCGCAGGCGGACATTTTCTAATCTGGGCCTGATTATCGCCTATTTAAAAGGCGAGAGCGCGCAAGACATCGCGAAACGGTATTCATGACGCCGCGCCTTGTTGTCTTTACCAAAGCCCCGGTTCTGGGCGGCGCGAAAACGCGTCTGGCTGCGGGCATTGGGAAAGTCCACGCAAACCGGCTTTACCGCGCCATGATCCGCGCCGTCATTCGCCGGACGCGCGACCCCAGATGGGAGACACAGCTTTGGGTCGCGCCCGATGCGGCGGCCAGCGCAAAATTCGGCGGGGTGTGGCCTGATGATCTACGCCGTATACTGCAGGGCAGCGGCAGTCTGTCGCCGCGTCTGACCCGCGCCATGGCCGCCAAAGGCCCGGTGATTGTCATCGGAACAGACGCGCCTCAAATCCGCGCGCGCGATATAGCCCAAGCGCTGAGATTGCTGCGCCATAATGACCTGGTCTTCGGCCCCTGTGACGATGGCGGCTTTTGGCTCATTGCAGCGAACGGCCCTGTCGATAGCGCACTATTTGAAAATATTGCATGGTCAACGGACACCGCGCTCGCCGATGTGCAGCGCAATTGTGTCGGCCGCGTGGCTTACCTTCGCACGCTCATTGATGTCGATGATATAGAGGCGTTGAGACAGGTGCGGCAGAGCTAGCCCTCACTCCACTCGCACGCAGTCATGCCGGATCATGGATGACCATCCTGTTTTCGTTTGCGCGTCGGCGGCCCACATCATGCCGGTCTGGGTCGGCCAAAAGCCAAAACGGGCGAGGCCGGACGGCATGTGCGCGCTAAACCCCATCGCGCCGTCATGCATATCGGACACATCAGCCAGCGTCCCGATAGAGGTTCCGCCATCGCTGGTAAATGACCAAAACGTTGGAATCTTGTCGCGGTTTAGGCCGTAATGCGCGATTTCCTGATAGGTTTTTTTGCCCTCGCCAATGTCCCAATTGGCCTCCAGACGGATAAATTTCCCGTCCAAAATGGGGCTATAGTGCCGCTCGCATACAACTTTGCCCATCGGTGTATCGGAAACGGTGGCGACCCAAGTTCCGATAAGCGGAGCCATGAATCCCATTTTACCCCGTCCGGCTTTCCACGCTGGCATTGTTTCCTCCCTATTTAACTCCAAGCATATCTTTTAGAATTTTAGTCTGTTTGTCAAAAGCGACGCTGCCGGGGGCGATCAGCTCGACATGGCCTTCATCAGCAATGATGTGAATATAGGCTGCGTCGCCTGCCTCAGTTGCTTTCGCTGTAAATTGCTGTCCCAGCACAGGTGGGGCGATGGTGTCGCGCGCGCCATTAACGCTATGAATGATGACGCCCATCGGGAGCAGACGGTCGCTGGATGTTTCGGCCAGAACGTCGGCGCGTGTCCGGTTGGGTAATCCGGTCAGCGAGTCTTTTATCGACGTCAGACAGCCGGGTAAGGTGAGCGGTTCTGACGCATCTAAATCCGCCAGTCCGCCGGAATTGACCACCCCGATCAAATCAATCTGCGGCTTGGTATACAGCGCGCTGCCTTCGGGCAGGTTTTCACGCCCCGCCAGCCATGTGATTAAATGCCCGCCGGCGCTGTGACCCAACCCGGCAATGCGGTTTAGATCCAGATTATATTTCTGCGCATAGTCAGGAAGCAGATCCGCAGCGCGTGAGACATCTATGAAGGTTCCGGGATATCCGCCGCCTTCTTCGTCAACGCCGCGATATTCGATGTTCCACACGGCCATGCCGTTTTCCCGTAAATGTTCGGCAGCGTAATTCATCAATGTGCGATCGGCGATAGACTTTTGCCAGCATCCGCCATGCACCATGATGACAACAGGATGAGGGCCTTTGCTTTGCGGAATCCAGACATCCACGATATCCGTCTCTGCATCGCCAAATGTAACGCTGGTCGTGGGAGCAGGTTTGGTACGCGACGTCAGATCGCCCCAGCTCATCACGGGTTTGGCTATGGCGATAGGGACCTCGACCTTAACAGGAGTCGTGGCCGTGGGTTCTGGCGTTTTGGCCTGACAGGCGGACAGCAAAAGCACGGCGAGAGGCAGGGTTTTCAATAATGTCATATGGCGGTTCCTTTGCCCAGACTCTACTGGCAATTGACTAGGCTGTCATGCAAAACAATCGGATGAATATCACTACCCGAGAACAGGCCATTGCCGCCGATAAGACCGACCCGTTAGCCCCCGCGCGGGATAATTTTATCCTGCCGGACGGCGTCACCTATATGGTCGGGCACTCGCTTGGACCGCCGACCAAAGCCGCGCTCGAAGCTGTCGATAAATGCGCGCGCCAGTCTTGGGCAAACGGCCTTGTCGGATCATGGAACAGCGCAGGCTGGTTTGATCTGGCGGCCAATCTGGGTGACCGTCTGTCGGTTATGATTGGGGCCGCGCCCGGCGAAGTCATGGTGACCGATACGGTCTCGATTAATCTGTTTAAACTTGCCGCCAGCGCATTGCCCTTGACCCAAGGCGCGCGCCAAATTTGTGTTGATGCCGACGAGTTTCCAACCGATCAATATATCGCGCAAAGCTTTGCGGATATGGCCGCAATTCAGTGTAACCGTGTTGAAGACGGCGGGGATAAAGCCGCCATCGCAAAGGGCGGCGTCTATATCAAAAGCGCAGTCAATTACCGGTCCGGCGCGCGGGTTGATATGGCCGGCTATGAGGCGCTTGCGCGTAAATCCGGCGCGCTGATCATCTGGGATCTGAGCCACGCTACGGGCGTTATGGCGTTTAATATGCACGGCGTCGGGGCCAAGCTTGCGACGGGATGCACGTATAAATATCTGAATGGCGGGCCGGGCGCGCCGTCATTTATTTATGCGGCACAGGATTTAATTCCAAACTTAAATACGCCGCTTCCGGGCTGGATGGGTCATGCCAAGCCTTTTGATTTTAATCCGCATTATACTCCGCAAGACAGCGCCGCGCGATTTGCCTCCGGCACGCCGCCCATCCTATCGCTTTGCGCTTTGGACGGCGCATTGGAAAGTTTTGATGGCGTCGATATGGCGGCGCTTGACGCAAAATCCGGCGCGCTGGGCGGTCTGTGTATTGCCCGCGCCGACGCGCTGGGCCTGACGGTTAGCTCTCCACGCGAGGCTGCACAACGCGGCGGGCATGTCAGCCTTCAAATCGATAATGGATATCCCATCACCCGCGCGCTTCATGCCCGCGGTTATCACACGGATTTCCGCACCCCCGACACGATACGCTTTGGCTTCTCGCCACTTTATATTCGCTACGCCGATGTCTGGGACGTGATGGATGCGCTCGGTGATTTACTTGCAAGTGGAGAGTGGGACAGACCAGAGTTTCATGCCCGCAGTAAGGTGACTTAACTCTCCATCCGTGCCTTCAAACTGAGCATATCGCGCCACATATCAGCCTTTAACTCGGGACGGCGGAGCAGGAAGGCGGGATGGTAGACGGGCAGGGCGGGTATGGTTTGACCGTCGCCCAGATCAATATCCTGCCATTGACCGCGCAGTTTCATAATGCCTTTTTGGCCGGTCATGGCCTCCAGAGACACGCCGCCGACAAGCACGATAAATTTCGGCGCGGCCAGCTGCACATGGCGGGTAATGAAAGGGCGGAACAGGGCGATTTCTTCGCTACTCGGTTTACGGCTCCCGAGCGGGCGGTAATTAATCACATTGGTGATATAAATATCATTTTCGCCTAGCCCGATAGACGCGAAAATCTTGTCGAGCAATTGCCCTGATTGGCCGACAAAAGGTTTGCCCGCGCGGTCTTCCTCTGCGCCCGGCGCTTCGCCGATGACCATGATATCGGCTTTGGCATTGCCGCGGCAAAACACCGATTGCGTTGCATTGGCCGATAAATCACCGGCGCCAAAATTGGTGATCGCTTCGCGTAGCGCGTGCAGCGTCGGCGCGCTTTGCGCGATGGCCTGCGTGTCCATATTTGCGGGCGGGCTCGCTATAGATGTTTTGGAGGGCTTTTGCGCCGCGGGCAATTGCGCCGCTTCGCGCCGCAATTTAGGTTTGGCCGGCATCATGATGTCCGGCGTGTCGACTCCGGCGTCGTCCCACCATTTGAGCGCGCTCTCAAACGCAGCTGATATATCCGTGCGCGGCGTCAATTTTTTCCAATACGCATGATAGACGAGACGTTATTTTCGATATGCTCGATAATGGCGTCGCCGATATCTTTGCCCGTGGCTTTCTCTATGCCTTCGAGGCCCGGTGAGCTGTTGACCTCCAAAACTTTGGGGCCGGTATCAGAACGTAGAATATCGACGCCTGCGACATTTAATTTTAAAACCCGCGCGGCTTTTATCGCGGTGCGGCGCTCGTCTTTTGTGACGCGTATTTTCTTGGCCGAGCCCCCCTGATGCAGGTTGGAGCGAAATTCGCCGGGCTGCGCCGTGCGCTGTATCGCGCCGACAACTTTATTGCCGATGACGAAAAGCCGGATATCGGTGCCGCTGGCCTCTTTGACAAATTCCTGAACCAGAAAATGCGCGTTTAAACCACGAAAGGCGTCTATGAGGGATTCGGCTGCTTTTTTCGTCTCGGCCAGAACCACGCCCTTGCCCTGTGTGGATTCCAGAAGTTTGACAACAACGGGCGATCCGCCGACCAAATTGACGATGCCTTTGGTATCGCGTGATGTCATGGCAAATGCAGTGTTAGGCATGCCGATATTATGCATGGCAAGCACTTGGTGCGCGAGGAGTTTATCGCGGCTGCCGCCGATGGCGGCGGCGCCGTTCAGGCAATACACGCCCATGGTCTCAAACTGGCGTACAATGGCCATGCCGTAAAACGTCATGCGCGTGCCAATGCGCGGAATAATGGCGTCATAACGCGGCAGGGGTTTTCCCTCAAAATGTACTTCGGGTTTATGGGTATTAATCGCCATGTAACAGCGTGAGGTCTCGATACATTCAACCACATGGCCGCGCGCTTCTGCGGCCCGGATCATAGACTGATTGGAGTAATTATTCGGCTCTTGAGTTAAAATCCCAATGCGCAGCGGGCGACGCTTCATATTCAGGGTTTTGCGGCGGCCTTTGCGGTAAATATCAAAGTTTAAAACCGGATTGATGAAAGACTGCGACGGCACAACCATCATATCGGGCATAATAGCGGAGCGCCCGATGAGCATGCGGTAGCCCATTGTTTCGCGGTTCGTTAGCGTAAACTGCGTCTCAGCAATATGATTTCCGATCTTCAGATTAGTCGAGATCAGATAGCGTGACTCGGCCACCCCGTTAGAGCTCACCACTGTGCGGCGGCCCAGCACTTTGGCGCTGCAGATAATCTCAACGCTGGGATCGTCGGGATCAGGATGCACGACAAAGCGTACTTGCGGGTTTTTCTCTCCGCCAAAGGGCTCAATCGCAACCGCGTGCAGCGCCGAGGTCTGCGCCCCTGTATCGACTTTGGCCTTAATCGCAGGCAGGCCCAGATCGGGCAGAGCGGCCCATTCTTCCCAGCCCAAAGCGAATGTGGCGGCGGAGGTCTTTTGTATTTCGTCAGTCATATGCGTGCCTAGCGTAATCGGCTTATCGTGCCGAGTCTAAATCCTGCCTAAACTGTGGATGTATAAGAGGATGGGGGCTGGCAGTTTTATATCAATTTATAATCACTATCGAAGGTGAAGCGCCAAACCCTCATACCATCATCCCGTCGGAGGGCGGGACCCAGTCAGCGATTTAAGGGCTTGGATAAATTGAATTTTGGAGAACAGCACGTTCTTTAATCCAGACTCTATTCTCTCATAACGAAACTTTGTTATTCTAGGCCCCGCCCTCCGGCGGGGTGATGTGTGAGAAAGTATTTAGAAAAGAGTTTATAAAATTACTTCGGCACTAATACTGCTAGCCTTTATCGGCTCGGTAGAAGGTGGCGATTAACCTAAACTCCAAACTCCAAACTCCAAACCCTATTCCGGTTTGCGGGGTTTGCGTTTGAAACTGCCTGTATCACTGCCTTTGGGTTTAAACGACGCATTTGACGGCGGGCGTTTGGATTTTGATTTGGGCTTATCGCCGCCTTCATATTTAGGCTTGGGCTTTTTCGGCGTCGATGGACGCTGATCGTCTGCGGCGGGATCAAACTCGCGCTTGGCTTTTTTATCCTTGCGTTTGCCTTCATATTTGCCCTGATCAGCGAATTTATCTTTTTTATGCGGGCTGCGCGGTTTTTTATCTTTGGATTTTTTCGGATAGGCCGATTTATCACGCGGCTTAAATTCAGGACGGCTGTCCTCTGCGGAGAAATCAGGTTTGCCGTCAAGGCGGGTAGCCGTGATGGCTTTCTCAAGCTTACCTGTGTCGCCAATGGCGGCGGAGAAACGCTGCTCGCCGCTTTGCGCGATTTGAAAGAAGGTCACGCCTTGGCTGATTTTAATCGCGCCGATTTCGGTTTTCTTCAAATCACCTGATGTGCAGAGCATCGGCAATATCCAGCGCGGCTCTGCCTTTTGCTTGCGGCCGACATTGATCTGGTACCAAATGCCATTATCAAAATCACTACGCGAGCGCGGCTCGCGCTTTTCGCGGCTTTTGCCTTTGCCGCCATCGCGGCCGCGCGATTTATAATCGGGCGTATCGACATCCATCAGCTCTTCGGGTGCACTGCGGGCAGAGCGGTATTGGCGGGCAAATGCACTGGCGATTTGTTCAGGGCTGAATTTTTGCAACAGACGGCCCGCCGTCTCGGCGTCTTGTGCGTTAATCTCTTCGGACAGGATCGGATCGTTCATCAAACGCTCGTCATCCATTTTTGTAACGTCTTCGGCGGAGGGGGGATTGCCCCATTCCGCTTTCAGTTTAGCGCCTTCAAGCAGGCGGTTGGCGCTGCGGAATTTGTTTTTCGGCACGATCATGATGGATGTGCCTTTGCGGCCCGCGCGGCCCGTCCGGCCACTGCGGTGAAGCAGGATTTCAGAATTTTTGGGGAGAGCTGCGTGAATCACCAGCTCAAGATCAGGTAGATCAAGTCCGCGCGCGGCGACATCCGTCGCGATGCAGACCTTAGCGCGTCCGTCGCGCATGGCTTGAAGCGCGCTGCTGCGGTCTTTTTGGGACAGCTCACCCGACAAGGCGACAACTTTAAAACCACGATTGTTAAAGCGCGAGACCATGCGGTTCACCGCCACGCGTGTATCACCAAAGACGATCGCGTTTTTAGCGTCGTAATAGCGCAGAATATTGATGATGGCGTTTTCGGTATCGGACGGCGCGACGGTGAGCGCGCGGTAGGTAATGTCTAAATGCTGTTTGGACTCGGCGGCCGTGTTAAGGCGCACAGCGTCGCGTTGATATTTCTTGGCCATGCCCAGAATGGATTTGGGAACGGTCGCGGAGAACATCAGGGTGCGGCGCTCATCGGGCGCGGCGTTGAGGATCAAATCCAGCTCTTCGCGAAAGCCCATTTTCAGCATTTCGTCGGCTTCGTCCAAGACGATGGCCTGAATGCCGTCAAGATTAAGAGAGCCGCGCTTGATATGATCGCATAAACGGCCGGGCGTGCCGACAACAATGTGGGCGCCTCTAGAGAGGGCGCGCCGCTCATCACGCATATCCATACCGCCGACGCAGCTGGCCGTTTTTGCACCCGCCGGGGCGTAGAGCCAGTCGAGCTCACGTTTGACCTGCAAGGCCAGCTCGCGCGTCGGAGCGATAATCAGCGCGAGCGGAGAGTCTTCATGCGAAAACCTGTCCGCGTCACCCAGCAGAGTATCGGCCATAGCCAAACCAAAAGCGACAGTTTTGCCGGAGCCTGTCTGCGCGCTGACCAGCATATCGCGGCCCGTTAGCTCATCAGCGATGACCGCCGTTTGCACAGGCGTTAAGGTCTCATAGCCTTTGGTGTCGAGGGCGGTTTGAAGCGCGGGATGCACGGCAGAGGAAGCGGTCATTATAATCTTTCGCGGAGAACGGAGCGTTCCGGCAGGAGGCTGGCGCGACTTTTCGCGCAAATATATGTCGCGGACTGCGCCGCGCGCCTCTCCTATGGCGTATAGGGGGAGAAAACTAGCCCTGTTGACAGCATAGACCTTGCAAATGCGACGTTAAAACATTGGAATTTATAAGCGATTAGGGCAAAAGAGATAAAAAATTCGGAGACTCACATGAGCGAAGCCCAAACACATGTCCGCGAGAGCATGGAATATGATGTCGTCATTGTCGGCGCAGGTCCGGCCGGACTGTCCGCCGCAATACGGTTAAAACAGCTCGGCGGCGAGAATATCAATGTCGTTGTTTTAGAAAAAGGCTCCGAAGTCGGCGCGCATATCCTCTCCGGCGCCGTGCTGGATCCGTCCGGCCTGACCCGCCTTATGCCGGACTGGAAAGAAAAAGGCGCGCCGGTTAAGACGCAAGTGAAAACCGACAAGCTGCATATTCTCGGCCCCGCAGGCGCTATGCCGCTCCCGGGCTTTATCATGCCGCCGCTCATGCATAATCACGGCAATTACATTGTCTCTATGGCCAATGTCTGCCGCTGGATGGCGGAGCAGGCTGAACAATTGGGCGTTGAGGTCTTCCCCGGCATGTCCTGTTCGGGCCTTGTTTATAATGATAATGGCAGCGTCAAAGGCGTGATCGCCGGCGAATTTGGCATCTCCAAAGACGGCAGCAAGGGCGAGGGCTATGAGCCGGGCATGGAACTACACGGCAAATATGTGTTTTTGGCTGAAGGCGCGCGTGGTTCGCTGTCACAAATTGCGCGCAAGCAATTTGATCTGGAAGCAGAGTGTGGACCGGGCAAATTCGGCCTTGGCATGAAAGAAATTTGGGAGATCAAACCCGAAAACCACCGCGAAGGCGAAGTGCTGCACACGGTCGGTTGGCCGCTGGGCTTTAAACAGGGCGGCGGGTCATTCTTATATCATGCGGAAAACAATCAGGTCTTTCTCGGCTATATTGTCGATCTGGATTATAAAAACCCGCATTTGTATCCTTATGCAGAGTTTCAGCGCTGGAAGCAGCATCCGTCTATCAAGAGCCTTCTTGAGGGCGGCAAGCGTATTGCTTATGGCGGCCGCGTCGTGACCAAAGGCGGCATCCAGTCTTTGCCGAAAACTATATTTCCCGGCGGGGCGTTACTGGGCTGCAGCGCAGGAATGGTTAACCTGCCGCGCATTAAAGGCAATCATAACGCCATGCATAGCGGGATTGAGGCGGCTCAGGCTGCTTATAAGGCGATTACACAGGGCCGCGCATCGGATGAGTTGGCTGACTATGACGCCGCCATTCGTAATGGTGAAGTCGGTCAAGATCTGAAACCCGTTCGCAATGTTGCGCCGCTTAATTCGCGCTTCGGGCCGCTCCTTGGCGGTATGATGCTGGGCGGACCGGATATGTGGCTGGCCACAATATTTAAGGTCAACCTTATTGGCGCTCTTGTGAATTTATTTAAGGGCAAATTGTCGACAACGTTGGAGCACGAAAAAGACGACGCCGGATCGACGCAGCTCGCGTCGAAACACAAGGTTATCGATTATCCCAAACCTGACGGCATTTTGACATTTGACCGTCTGACCAATGTCAGCTTCACCAATACCAATCACAGCGAAGACCAACCCTGTCACTTGAAATTGATTGATCCCAGCATTCCGATTGATGTGAACCTGCCCAAATATGACGAACCGGCGCAGCGTTATTGTCCGGCCGGAGTCTATGAGGTTTTGCGTGATGATGACGGTTCCAATCCGCGCTTTAATATCAATGCGCAAAATTGCATTCACTGTAAAACCTGTGATTTGAAAGATCCGAGCCGCAATATTGTCTGGACTGTGCCTGAAGGTGGCGGCGGACCGAATTATCCCAATATGTAATCCTGCAGTATTTTAATATAAAAGGCTGTGTTACGGCCTTGGTCTATGGCGGCTGCGCCGTCACTATAAAGGGTATGACTTTGACATCTTCCATGATCCGCGCGGCCTGCATGGCCCTCTTCGGCGTTGCCGTTATATCCAGTGCCTGCGCGGCCTCTCCGCAGGAATTGCGCTTTACTGAAAGCCCGCCCGAAGCCAAGCTTTTCGGTGATTATCTGTCAGGCAAATATGCCGATAATATCGAAGATGCGCAGGCCCGCTCTAAATTCTTTTCTGCCGCCTTTGCCCGCGATCCTAAAAATGCACAGCTGGGGTCGGAGGCTATCCGCTCTGCGGTACTGGCCGGTGATATGACGCTGGCGCGCACATTGTCCATTGAGATGACATCTTTGGACGCGACAGAACCGATGGCGCGAATTGTTTTGTCCGCATATAATATGCGCCGCGGCAAATATGATACGGCTTCTGAGCGTCTGGCTCAGCAGCCCGAAGACCCCGCGCTCGGCGTGTTGATGGCGATGATGGAGGCGTGGGCGCAATATGGCCAGGGCAATTCAACCCGCGCGCTTGAAATCTTTAACGAGATTGAAGTGGGGGGATATTTTGATGTGATCGCGGCCCTGCAAAAAGCGATTATCTATGGCGAGACCGGCCAGACAGAGCAAGCGGAGCGCGCGTTTAAAACCGTATCCGGTACTGGGGTCAGCCCGATATTGCGTATTATGTCTGAGGCCAGATACAAATCACAAAACGGCGATATGCAGGGCGCAACCGCGGTGCTTGAAGATTTTTCCGGACGCCGCGGCGGCGTTGAATCCGGCCCGATCTATTCGGCTCTGACCCGCTTGAACTCCGGTAAGCCTTTGACTAAAAAATTCTCAGCAGCCGACCATGCGGGCCGCTCTTTAATTGATCCGGCAGGCGCTTATTTCAGCGAAGGCGGCGCGCATAATTTGGCCGAGTTTTACCTGCGCATCGCGCTGATCATGAGCCCGGATGAGGATTTCGGTAAAATCTGGCTGGGCAATGTCTTAGAACGTGAAGAGCGCGTGACCGAGGCCGAGGCCCTCTATCAGCAGATTAAAGACTCTTCAGATTTTTCTGTCACGGCACGTCTGGCGCGCGCGACCTTGTTGTTTCGTGACAAGCAGGATGACCGCGCCGTTGGCCTTCTGAAGAAACTGGTTGATGATCATCCGATCTTTCTAGTGCGCGAAGCCTTGGGACGGGGATATTTGATAAAAGAGGATTATGCCTCCGCTTTGACGCAATATACGGCGCTCGTGGCCGAAATGAATGAGGCCGAGTTGACGGCTAATCCCGAGCCGCTTTATTTCAAAGCGATTTGTCTGCAGGAACTGGGACGCTGGGATGAGGCTGTTGCGGATCTGCGCCGCATATTGGCGTTAAAACCTGATTATGCCGACGCCCTGAATTTTCTGGGATATAGCTGGGTTGAGCGCGGCGAAAACCTTGACGAAGCTTTTGGTATGATCCGCACCGCCGTTAAACTCGAGCCTGAAAGCGGCGCGATTATCGATAGTCTGGGATGGGCGCATTACAAGCTGGGTCAATATGATGAGGCGATGATCCATCTCGAGGACGCAACCGCAAAAGACCCGACCAGTGCGACAATCACTGATCATTTGGGTGACGTTTATTGGAAGCTGGGCCGCAAACGCGAAGCCGGATATCAATGGCGCCGCGCTCTGGATCTAGACCCAACGGAAAAAGAAATAGCCCGCATAAATGTCAAGCTTAAGAGCGGTCTGGATGCTGCGGCAGGCATGCCTTAGGCTGAGGGCCGCAGTGGAGGCAAGGGCATGAACGGGGCAGCCATGGCGGATCGCGCAATAGAACTGGCGCGGGCCAAAATTAACCTGACTTTACATGTCGGGGCAGCGCGCGCGGACGGCTACCATCCTCTGAGTTCAATTGTGATATTTGCCGATGCGGCCGATATTTTAACGGCCATGCCAGCAGATGAGTTTAGCCTGACAGTTTCCGGTCCGTTCTTTGAGGGTTTGTCATCCGGCGATGACAATCTCGTATTGCGCGCGGCCCGTCACGCGCATCGCCAGCTTGGCGGGCCAATGCTGGCGTTTCATCTTGAAAAAAAACTTCCGCTCTCGTCCGGCATAGGCGGGGGCAGCGCAGACGGCGCGGCGGCCATACGGCACGTCGCCCGCTTTGCCGAAAAGCCCGTATCCGACATAAAAGACGTGGTAAAACTCGGCGCGGATATTCCCGTCTGTCTGCGCTCGCGCACAGCGCTTATGCGCGGAATTGGTGAGTTGATAGAGCCAATGACGGGCCGGGGGCGCGTGTTTGGCGTTTTGGTGAACTGCGGTATTGCTGTTCCAACAGGCGCCATATTTGACGCTTTTGATGCTGGCCCTGCCGGAGATTTGGGTCAAGACGAACACAAAAATATAATTCAGACAGCGATGTCCGGTCGCAATGATTTACAGCCTGCAGCATGTAAGCTTACGCCTGAAATTAGCCATGTTTTAGCGGAGCTATCGACGCAAGAGGGCGTGCGCCATTCGCGCATGTCCGGCAGCGGCGCGACCTGTTACGCGATAACTGACGGCCTAAGCGCCGCCCGCACTATAGCCGTCCGGTTACGGGCCAAATACCCCCCATGGTGGATATGGTATGGCGGCTTCGGAGATCCGACATGAGCCAGATGTTTACCCATATTACCCTGATCGGTTTTTTTACTGCTCTGGCCGTGACCGGATTTATGATCGCGCTCAAGATCTCCGACCACCCTAATGCGCGCAGCTCGCACGCTGTGGTCACGCCAACCGGCGGCGGGATGGGCATTGTCATCGGCGCGGTTGCGGTAATGGCGGCCCTTACGCTATTCTATCCGCGCTTTGATATCGCGCCGGAGGTCAAAGCCCTGTTCGGGCTGGGCATATTTCTCGCAGGACTGGGTCTGCTCGACGATGTGTTCGGCGTACCGACACGTATTAAGTTCATCTTTATAGGCCTTCTTAGCATCGCTGTACCGCTGATAACAGGATTGCCCTTGGCGCTGCCGCTGGGGGACACTGTATGGCCATTTCCCGATGCCTTAGCTCATTTTGGCGCTGCGCTCTGGGTCTTTGTCGTCATCAATGTCGTCAACTTTATGGACGGCTCTAACGGCCTGATGGGCCTGACCGCTCTGGTCATTAGCGCGGCGCTTGTGATGATCGGATTGCTCGCGGGCGTCAGCACCGCCGCCATATTTGGATTGCTTTTGTTCGGGCCGCTTATGGGGTTTCTGGTTTATAATTTACGGCGTAAGGCCCGCATTTTTAGCGGGGATACAGGCTCGCTTTTCGTCGGCTATATGATTGCGGTCGCCAGTCTGTCTCTGCCCGCCCATCCGCATGGAGAGCGGCTTCTCTATGTCGGGCCGATTTTGCTGTTGCCGTTTCTGGCTGACAGCCTGCTGACGATGGCGGTTCGCGCAAGACGCGGGGAGCGTCTGATGGCGCCGCACCGCCGCCATATCTATCAGCGCGCTATCTTATCGGGCAGGGGGCACGTCGCCGTCGCGCTTATATATACAGGATTAGCCGTTATTTGCGCCTTCGGGGTGATATTTGGCGGGATCACCGAAATGCTTGGCTCGGGCGCTTATTTCCTAGGCTTTGTCAGTTTGGCGCTCACCATTTATGCGGTGGCGCATCAGCGTTTGAAAATTAGAGACTAGCTGACGCGCGCGACAACAAAACCGGCTATATCTTTCAGCGCGGTTTTCCATTCATTATCCGGGAAAATAGCCAACGATTTTTTCGCATTTTCAACGCGGCGGCGGGCTTCGTCCAGCGTGCTTTTTAGTGTTCCCGTTGTCCGCAGAAGCGAAACGGCGGTTTCCAGATCGACATCGGTCTGATCGTGATCGGCCATGACGCGCCGCCAGAAGGCGCGGTCATCTTCACTGCCGCAGGCATAGGCGCGGATAACAGGCAGGGTTAACTTACCTTCGCGGAAATCATCACCCACGGACTTGCCCAGAGCGCTTTCCATGCCGCCATAATCCAGAGCGTCATCAACCAGTTGGAAGGCCAGGCCCAGTTCCTGCCCATAGCGGCGTAAGGCCTGACGGTAGGCCAGCGGGCAATTGGCAATAACGGGGGAAACTTCTGCGGCGGCAGAAAACAGCGCTGCGGTTTTCGCGCCGATAACGTCCATATAAACGGATTCGGTCATCTCAATATTGCGAAGAGAGGCAAGCTGCTGCACCTCGCCTTCGGCTATGACGGAGGACGCATTTGATAAAATGCCCAAAGCCTCAAGGGATTGCGTCTCCACCATCAGATTAAACGCGCGGGCAAAGAGGAAATCGCCCACTAAAATGGTGGCAGAATTTCCCCAGACGCGGTTAGCGGTTTTGCGGCCGCGGCGCAGGGCGCTCTCATCTACGACATCATCATGGAGCAAGGTCGCGCTGTGGATGAACTCTACGGCGGCGGCCAATTTATGATGGGATTCGCCTTGGTAATCACATAAATGCGCACTCGCGATTGTAAGAAGCGGGCGCAAGCGCTTGCCGCCCGCGCCAACAAGATGGGTCGCTAGATCAGGGATCATCCCGACAGGACTTTGCATGCGCTCGACGATGATGGCGTCGACATGCTTCATATCTTCAGCGGCGAGGGCCAGCAGGCGGTCAATCGGACTGCTATGACTGTGGATCAATGTCGGTTTGGAATATGTGCTCAAAATAAAACCCTCAGTGCCTATCCATTTAGGCTAGACTGTAATTTAGGCATAAGGGCGGGCAGTGACAAGCGTCAGAAGCGCGCATCTGTGACTGCGTAATTCTCAGGGAAGGGGATAGGCGGAGAGCGGATCGCCTTTTGAGGCTAGGGGGCCGGAAGCCTGACCGGCCCGGTGCACAGTAATTGCGCTGCCATCGCGGGCATTGAGGACAAGACCGGCTTGGCGGGTGACTTCAAAATTCTCACCGGGCACGAGAATTTTGCGCGCCACGACTCCGCCGTCAGCGCTCAGGATTTCAATCCAGCTTGTGCGTGTGGCTTCAAGTGTAATTATCCCGGGGTCCAGCGTGATTTTAGCAGCCGGCTGCGGCGTTGCCATCAAGTTGGCAGTGTAATTCATATCCATCGCCGGGGACTGCGCGGTTGTGGATGTCCCATACCAGACGGCCAGAGTGGCAAATGTCGTGGTAATCAAAGCGGCGGCAAAGCTGCCGCGTGGAAGACGTATTTCGCGGCGCTGTACAAAATGCGGTGATGTACGCATTCCAAGATCGCGCGGAATTTCACTTTCGGTTTTATAACGGCTAACGGCCTCGACGCAGTCCAGCCCGAGATAGGTCGCGTAGCTGCGCACAAAACCAACCGCATACCCCGCGCCGGGAAGCACGTCTTTATCCAGCTGCTCAATCGCGGTGAGGTAGGCGAGCCCGATCCGTAAATCTTTGGAGGCCGACGCCAGCGAGACGCCCATAGCTTTGCGGCGGTCGCGAAGATCGCGCCCGATATGGCTGTCCCAGCCTAATGTCTCGCAAGTATCGGTCAAATATGTCCCCAGAAGGATAAAAATGTCCAGCCCCCGCTGATCTTATCCACAATCTCTTTTTACATAAGTTAATTGTATTTAAAAGCTAAACAACTGAATAAACTCATAACATGATGTATTAACATGAAGATTCGCGTGTCTGATGAAAATGTCACACGCAAAATTGTTTATATGATGTAAGATAGGGCATGATGTATAAACGCGTTTTCACATTACGAATATGGCCCATTATCGGCTTTTTAATCTCCGGCGCTATGTTAGCCGGGGCTTATGGCTTTCAATATATTGGCGGTCTGGAGCCCTGTATTATGTGCCATTGGCAACGCCATGCCCATAGAGCGGTACTGGGTGTTGCGGGCCTGACCGTGCTTATCAGCCTGTTTGTGGCGAGCCGGGTTTGGCTACGCGGACTGAACGCCCTTATTGGCGTGGCTTTTCTCATCTCCACCGCTTACGGCTTTGCCCATGTCGGGGTAGAATTTAGTTGGTGGGACGGTCCTGCGGCCTGTGCTGTGTCCGACAAAATGGATTTGGGCGGGAAAAGTTTGCTCGACGCGCTGGATGATCCACTGGAAATTGTGCAGTGCTCGGACGTCACATGGTCTATGCTTGGCCTGTCTATGGCAGGATGGAATGCCTTGATTAGCGCGGTCGCCGCCTTCATATCATTTAGTGTGGCGATCAAAGGAAAATATTATGAGCAAAGCCGCTAAACGGCCTCCGCGCCCCGGCGTGAGCGCCGCGCGCATAGGCGAAATGCTGCGCGTTGACCATGCCGGTGAATATGGCGCGGTTGCAATCTATAAAGGCCAGCAGGCCGTGTTCGGGCTCAGCAAGAAAACCCGCGCTATCGCCGCGCAGCTCTCCCACATGGAAGCCGAAGAGCAGGCGCATCTGGACGCCTTTGACGATCTGTTAGTGGCGCGCGGCGTGCGCCCTACCGCCATGACCCCGATCTGGAATGTGGCTGGCTACGGCCTTGGTGTCGTCACGGCCTTAATGGGCGAAAAAGCCGCCCATGCCTGCACGGAAGCGGTCGAAAATGTCATTGAGCAGCATTATGGCGCGCAGGTCGAGGAGCTCAAAGACAGCGAGCCCGAACTGTCGGCGACCTTTGCGCAGTTTCGCGAAGACGAGCTGGCCCACCGCGATCTGGCCGTTCAAGGCGGCGCGAAGGAGGCGGCGGGCTATCCGGTCTTATCAGCTGTAATCACGGCGGGGTGCAGAGCAGCGATTAAAATCACCGAAAAAATTTAACGGCCAAGCTCTAACCCGCCTTTAACCTCGCTATGTTAATTGCGCCGAATGTTAAGCGATAAAGCACCTCTACCGGCAACGGCGCAATATGGATTCATCCCCGGGCTGGACGGTCTGCGCGCGATATCCGTTCTCATCGTTATCATTGCCCATATGGGGTTTAAGCATATTGTGCCGGGGGGCTTTGGCGTTACGGTCTTCTTCTTTATTTCCGGCTTTCTCATTACGCGGCTTTTGATTGCAGAGCACGAGGCCAAGGCGCGTATAAAGCTCAAAGATTTTTATATCCGGCGATTTGTCCGGCTTTACCCTGCGCTGCTGTTTATGGTGTTTGCCACAACGGCGACTTATTTGCTGATCGGGTGGGGCGGGCCAAAGCTGCTCGAATTTCTCGCAGCTGTGTTTTACGGTACGAATATTTACCAGGTGAACGTGCGTATTGGCGGTGAACTGCCGTTTATGCCGTGGACGCATTTATGGTCGCTGGCGGTTGAGGAGCATTTTTACCTCATGTTTCCGCTGCTCTTAGTGCTGCTGCGCGGCAATTGGGTGCGCGTCTGGTGGGCGCTTATCTGCGTCATCGGCGGTGCGCTTCTGTGGCGCACAGTGCTCTATTATCTAACCGATTTTAATCCGGTGGATTATAGCTATATGATGACTGATACGCGGCTTGACAGCATTGCCTGGGGCTGTCTGCTTTCCGTATCATTACATTTACTCGGCAGTGCTGAGCGCTTGAGACGCCTCATTGGCGCCGTGCCAATTGTGCTGTCTCTGGGCGTCATCCTGTCCAGTTTTGTGATCCGCGATGACGCATTTCGTTATACATTGCGCTTCACTCTGCAGGGCGCCGCTTTGTTGGTGCTCTTCCTGAATCTATATTTTTACCGCCCCGTGCGCTTTGCTTTTCCGATTTTGGAATACCGCCCGCTCGCGTGGACGGGCATGGTCAGCTACGCGCTCTATCTGTGGCATGTGCCGCTGATTGACGCCGCGATACGTCTGGGCGGCGATAATTGGACCAGCCGTATTGTGGCGGTTGCGGCCAGTTTCGCTATGGCGGCAATATCATTTTATTATGTCGAAAAACCGTTTATGGTTCTGCGCAAACGATTTGGCGCGCATATTGTCAAACGCGGCGGAACCGCCACGCTTAATACCGACGCCCCCATTAAGGCCGCTCCGGAGCGGTAAGTCAGCTGTCTTCGCCGCTGCTATACCAATTGATATTGCGGGTCAGATACATCGTCCCGGCAATGGCCAAAAAGCTGGTCACCGCGCCGATCAATAGCGCCAGATCCTCAATTTGCATCAGTACGAAAAGCAGGCTGTAAATTCCGGCAAATATCGCGCCCGCACGCAGGGCGTATTTCCCCGCCCCGAACACCGCACCGGCATAAGCCGACGTCACGCCAACAACGGCCGCTGCGGCAATGAGGAAGGCGGCGGCAAACCCGACATGTTCAGCAAAGGCGAGCAGCAGCAGGTAGAATATACATTGCGCCAGTCCGATAAGCACATATTGCGCGGGATGAACCCGTTGCCCCAACAGGACTTCAAACAGGAAATAGCCCAAAAAGACCAAGCCGATAAACATAATCGCGTATTTCAGCGCGCGGTTGACCTTTTGATAAGGCGTGACCAGCTGCACAAGACTGACTTCCATCGTGCTTTGTGTCAGGCGCTCCAGTCCAATGGAATGGGCCGGCCCCGCGCCGGGAATGCCGCGCGCGAGCAGCGGCACGCTCCATTGCGCGCTAAATCCATCATCTGTGATTGTGCGGTCGACGGGCGGAAACTGCCCTTTGAAACTCGGATGCGGCCAATCGGCGGCAATTAGGCTTTTTGTCGATTGCGCAAAGGGCACGATGGCGATCCGGCCCGCGCCTTTGATCGGCAGCGTTGCGGCAACATTTAAAGTCTCACCGTCAAAATTCCGGCCAATAGGAACCTCCATAAATTGTAGGCCGGACACTTCCGATACGCCGCGAAACTTTTGAGTGTAAGCCGGCTCTATATCGGCGCGGGCCGCGCGCATATTTGACAGCGCCCCGCCCAGTGCCGGCGCAAATTTCAATTTCTCTGAGTCCGGCATTGTAAGAAAGACATCATCGCGCAGCCCTCTCACATCACTTATGCCCAACAGAATCCGGCTGTCTTCCCAATGCATGGTCACATTGCCCGGCAAGACTTCGGGCCGCGTAAATGTGGCCCTGAAATTGGCTTCTGCCTGAAAAGTTGTCACGCGATAGAGCGAGAGCTTTTTTTCCTCGGTCTTGAGCGCCGGAATGTCGACCTCTCCGCTATCCGCGAAGATAACATATTCTCCGGTAGACACGCGGCGTTTTCCGTCTTCATCCGGCGCGCCCGTTTCGCTATAGGGCACAACCCATATCGGCCCGAGCAGGGTCTGCTCCCCGCCATAATTTTGGCTGACTTCACGCGTGACCTCATTAGCACGGTCGCTGCGTTCAAACGCAATGAGTGAGATAAACAGGGCGGGGATGCCCATTAGTAAAACCAGCGCGCAGACGACCAGTAATTTTAGGCCGACAGAGCGGCCCCCGCTTGTTGTAATTTTTGACATAGCATTTTTCATAATATTGACCCCGGCATTGAATGATGCGTCTTGCCTAAACCTCAATTATGACAGCTTGCGGGCCCTATAAAGGCCATGCGGCGACCTTTTTAGGGCTATGGCGTGCAAGGCTGCGCCGCGACTCCTGCGGTTGATGATCGCGCGATAGAGCGAAATTTCGCAAAGAGCGGCGGTGTTGGCTCTTCGAATTGCTGCATGAATAATATGGCGTAGCTATTCGCGTCCGGATCAATCACGAAATGGGTGCGCGCGGCGCCGCCCCAGCTATATTGACCATCGGCAAAGCCTTTGGCGGCTTCCAATTGCGGCGTTGAGCCGGTGACAACCGTTCCGCCAAAGCCTTGGCGGATTGCCCCGTCCTCAAACCATGGCATTAAGAATTTCGTTCCTGGCGCGGTTTGATCGCTCATCATCATATCAACCGTTTGCGGTTTCAAAACTGTAACGCCGTCAAGGCTGCCGCCGTTTAAGAGCATTTCAGCAAATTTGGAATAATCATCCAGAGTAGAGACGAGTCCACCGCCGCCGCCTTCCCACGCCGCGCCGTCAATGAACGGGCTGGTCTGGCTGCCTTCATACAAAACAAGGCCGTTCTCAGTCACGGCATATGTACTGGCAAAACGCGCTTTATTAGCTTGGCCTACTGCAAATCCGGTATCGGTCATGCCCAGCGGCGTAAACAAACGGCTTTGCATGACTTCGCTCAGCGGTTTGTCGTCCACCATCTCTGCGACGCGGCCGGCCACGTCCAAATTGAGGCCATAATACCAAATTGTCCCGGGCTGTCCCATAAGCGGCAATTGCGGCAACATATCCATTTTTTCAGCATTGGTTTGATCAGGGTTTAGAATACCGGAATCGGCATATAATTTGTCCAGCGGACTGACTGCGCCGAAAAGGCCATACCCCAAACCCGATGTGTGGGTCAGCAAATGCGCGATCGTGATGTCTGTGTCCTGGGGTTTAAAAATAGGCGCGCCGTTTTCGTCCTGCCCTGAATAAACCTGCATCAGACCAATTTGCGGAATCCATTTTTTGACGGGGTCATCCAGACTGATTTTGCCTTCTTCGACCATTTGCATAATGATCGCGGCGGTTACAGGCTTGGTCATGGAATAAATACGCACGACGGTGTCGCCGGACATATCCGTATCGCGTTCAACATCACTTTTGCCGAACGCCTTTTTATACACGACCTGTCCGTCATCATAGACGAGCGCTGATAGGCCGTTTGCGCGGCCTGTGGCGATGGTTGAGGTCATCGCCTCATCCATTGCGGCGCAGTTAAACGGCTGTGTGTTGACCGCTTCGGCGATATCAATCGCGGCCGGTTCTGCCTGCGCCGTTTGCGTTGGCGCCTCACTGCATCCGGCTAAAATTGCAACGCAAACACCGGTCAGTAAAAGGGCTCTCACTATACATATCCTCCGAAGACGCGGCGCAGTATCTCGCTGGTGCGTTCTAACGGGTTAGCGCGGATTGCCGCTTCCTGCTTTCCGATATAATAAAACAGGCCGTCCAGGCCGCCCTCGACGCCTTTACGGGTCAGGTCGGATTTCGCGTCCGCAGCCAGTTGCGGCGCAAACGGCACTTGGGGAATTTGCGCGGTCAGATCATCGACCAGGCGGTAGGCTCCCGTTCCGGACAGCGCATTATCAATAATCGGGGTAAACAAATCTGTCAGGCGGGGCAGGGTTTTATCGGCAAGATATTGCGTGGCTGCATTATCCGCGCCGCGCACAATATTAATCGCGTCGGTAATCGACAGACCCATAATCACATCGACAAACATATCGCGGGCCAGCGGCGCGGCGGCTTCCGCGCCTCTGTTGAGCTGTGTCTCGATCTCGTCCAGCAGTCCGGACAGGCCGAATTGACCTAGGGTTTGCTGAATGTCCTGAAGGCTATTGGGCAGGGGGATACGGATCTGGCCATCATTGAGATAGCCGCCCGTGCGGCCGACGGTTTGAACTGCCGTGGTAATACCTTTTTCCAGCGCGGCGCGTATGCCGCCCGCCGCTTCGGCTTGCGATATACCCAATCCGCCGCCACCTGTGCCGCGAATTATGCCGTCTATCACCCCCGGATCAATGGTTTCGCAGGCGCTCAGCGGCAATGCGGCCAGGCTGGCGAGAAGAAGGCGGCGGTCAAAAGTTACGGTCATAACGGGCTCCTGTGTTAGGGGCCCACCTTAATCATTAATAAGGAGCATGCAAAGCGCCGTATTTACGATCTGTAAAACCGCAAACTGAGTCCCAAGCCTATTTGATTGTGACGCTGCCCAGCCAGCCTTTGCGCTTGTCGACCTTGGCGGGTTTTCCGTAAACGGTGACCTCGCCGACGCCGTTAACCCGGGCTTTGACCGACTCCGATGTATAAGCGCTCACGGAACCCGCGCCGTTCACTGATAAATCGCCCGTTTTGCACTCTAGATCCCGTAAATCCAGCTCTCCGACCCCGTTGACGGAGGCTGTAATGTCGTCACATGTGCCGGAGATTTCCACGCTCGCCACGCCGGCAATATCCATATCGACGTCGCCCAGTGTCAGGTTTTCGCCCTTAACCTCGGCTACGCCAATTACGTCGAGCGAAGTCAATTGCGGCATTGTGATTAGCGTTTCAATACCATGGTTTTCAGCATTTTTACGCGGCCATTTCTTGTCTTTACGGCCCAGAATAAGAGTATCGCCTTTAACGTTGACTTCCATTCTCTCCACTTCATCGGCTTCGCCGGATGTGGTCACGACAAACGTGTCGCCTTGGGTCAGCGTAATTTTATACACGCCTGTGACATCGATTTTTGAAAACCCGGACAAATCGTGGCTTTGGGTGATCTTCTCTTCGCTGTCATGGGCGGCGGCTGTAGATGCAAAGCCAAGGGCCAGAGCGATAGCGGCGGCGTTAAGATAATATTGTGTCATGATGACTCTTTCTCTCTCACAAAAATTATTGTTTATCGATAAAGACGATATCGAGAAAAGTCAATATAAATTATCGATAAACGATAATTTTCAGGTGGTTTATGGGATTCGGGTTTAAAACCAAACGCCGCTAACCGTCTTCGTCTTCAGCGTCATCGTTGGTTAGTCTGTCACTTTCAAAGACGATCCAATCATCAATACGGGTCTCTAAAATATTGAGCGGAACCGCCCCGTCAACCAGAACAGCGTCGTGGAAACGGCGGATATCAAAATCCGCGCCCAGAGCTGTTTCGGCGCGCTTGCGCAGCTCTAAAATTTTAAGTTCGCCCATTTTGTAGGCCAGCGCTTGTCCCGGCCATGCAATATAGCGGTCCGTCTCTGTCTTGATATTGTGCTCGGCCAGCGCGCTGTTTTCGCGCAGGCAGCTTTCCGCTTTGTCGCGGGTCCAGTCCATATAATGCATGCCTGTATCCATAACCAGGCGGCAGGCCCGCCACATTTCATAGGTCAGGCGGCCAAATTGCTCATAAGGCGTGCGGTAAATGCCCATCTCAACGCCCAGTTTTTCGGCGTAAAGGCCCCAGCCTTCACCGAAAGCATGGGGATACAGGTTCTGACGAAATTCAGGAACGTCTTCCTGCTCTGCGGCCAGAGAAATCTGGTGGTGATGGCCGGGCACGCCTTCGTGGAGGGTGAGGGCGGGCAGGTTATATAGAGGACGTTGGGGGAGGTCATAAGTGTTGACCACGTAATTACCCGCTTTGCCCTGCTTGGCATTACCGCCAAAATACCGGCCCGTTGTATAATTCTGTTCAAGCTCTGCGGGCACAGCAATCACGCCGTAGGACAGCCGCGGTAGCGTCCCGAAGAACTCCGGCATTTTGCCGTCAATGCGCTTGGCAATATAAGAGGCTTCCTTAAGCAGATCTTCGCGAGAGGTCGCGTAGAATTGGGGATCCGTGCGCAGGAACACCAAAAATTCGGCAAATGTCCCGTCAAATCCCGTCTCACTTATAATCGCATTCATCTCGCTGCGGATGCGTTTGACTTCGGCCTGGCCGATTTTATGAACCTGCTCAGGTTTCATATCCAAAGTCGTATAATATTTAACCAGACGCGCGTAATTGGCGCGTCCACCCGGCGTCGACGACAAGCCGATTTTTGGACGCGCGGCGGGGACATATTCGGTCTCCATAAAGGCCAGCAGTTTTTTATAACTCGGCAGAACGGAGCGGCGGATAACGGCCAGTCCGTCCGATTTTATCTTGGAGCGCTGCGATTCAGGCAAGCGCGAATTCACGGTCATAAACGGCGCGGCCAGCGGATGGTTTTCAGCTGTTATGTGTGTGATATTGTGCACGCCTTTAACGACGCCGGGCATAATGGCGGCGGGCGCGGTATAGCCGCCGGCCATGCCGCGGCGCATATTGCTGATATGCTGGTCAAAATAGCGCGGCACGTCGCGCAGACGCGCTATATAATCACGGTAGTCAGCCTCGGTATCAAACCGGGTATTACGTACAGAATAGGTCAGACCGTTATAAAAGCCGCTATCATTGTTAAACGGAATGCGTGAGCCATCAATTGGAGCCAACAGAGCTTTCTGGGAGAGCGTCCAACCGACCAGCGCGTAATTGAGTTTTTCGTCATCAGGCAAATCGCTCAAAGAAATTGATTCCCAACGCGCGCGAAAGGCTTCGTCCTGCTGCGATATTTTGCGCTTTGCCTCGGGGCTGACATCGGGCAGGCGGCGGCGCGCGGCCTTATCGCCCTCCAGACCTGCGGCGACCGGGTCGGCCGCCATGTCGGCGGCGTGCATGTCTTCGATCAAATTCTCCAACAGCGCGCTGGATTTATCCTCTTGCGCGGCGACCGGCAGGGTGAAGAGACAAAGCGAAAAGGCGAGGATAAAAAATCGAGACATGGAAACCCTATGAAAATGTGTTAACGTAATCCTAACGGCGTCTTTGCCCCGCGCCAAGGGTCAAGCGGGGCATTGCTGATAATTCCACAGCCCAAATAGGTCATTTATTTATGAAAACTTTTAGCCTCATCGCTTTCGCCGCAATTTTAGCAGCGTGTTCGGCAAAACCGGCGCCCCAAGACGCCTTTATGGACAAAATTCAAACCTATTGCGGAAAAGCCTATGCAGGTAAATTAGTGTCCACCGATACACAGGACGCCGATATGGCCGGCGCGAATATGGTCATGCATGTTCGCGAGTGCAGCGACACTGAGGTAAAGATCAGTTTTAACGTTGATGATAACCGCTCGCGGACATGGGTGATGACAGACACAGGCGAGGGCCTACGCCTGAAACACGATCACCGCCATGAAGACGGCAGCGAAGACGCGGTCACCCAATATGGCGGCGATACCGATCATCCGGGTACAGATCTTCGGCAGAATTTTCCGGTCGATCAATATTCTATCGACATGTTCAATGAAAACGGGCTTGAGGTATCGACAACGAATGTCTGGGCGTTTTATTTTGACGATGACCAAGAGACCCTGACCTATGAAATGACGCGCCCCTATAAGGTCGAGCCGAAGACGCGCCTGTTTCAGGTTCAGTTCGATATGTCCGAGGAGATCGCGACGCCCGATGCAAGCTGGGGACATGAGTAACCTTAATTGAAAGAAACCTCACCCCCTCCGCCTTCAGCCTAAAGGCTTCCTGCACCTCCCCCTCTAAAGAGGTGGCGGCCGATGTGCGACGATTTTTAGTATGAATGCCGTGTTTTACGGTCAAGGCGACCTCCACCGCCTCGGCGGGGGAGGTGGTTTTCGAACGCGAGTGAGAAAATCGGAGGGGGTGGGTCATTAAAAATACCCATAAAAAAAGCCCCGCCGGAGCGGAGCTTTCACAATAAATCTAAAAGACGTTTATTTTGGCGCGATGACCATGGTCATCATGCGGCCTTCGGTCTTGGGCTGAAATTCGACTTTCATAATCTCGTCAAAGTCTTCTTTGACGCGGTTTAGCAGATCGACACCTCTGTCCATATGGGCCATTTCGCGACCGCGGAAGCGGATGGTGACTTTGACCTTATCGCCGCGCTCCAAGAATTTGCGGATCGCGCGGCCTTTTACATCATAATCATGCGTATCGATATTCGGACGCATTTTGATTTCTTTGACCTCTTGGGTCTTTTGGCGCTTCTTAGAGGCCGCTTTTTTCTTCTGATTTTCAAAGCGGACTTTGCCGTAATCCAGAATTTTGACGACAGGAAGCTTGGGGTCAGGCGCCACTTCAACCAAATCAAGCCCGGCAGCGCGGGCTGCGTTAAGGGCATCGACAATTGAAACTTCGCCTTTTTTTTCTCCGTCCTCTGTAATCAGAAGGACGCGGGACGCCTCAATATCGGAATTGATCCGCGGTCCCTTGCGGGAGGGCGGGGCGGCAAGTGGTCTTCTAGCTATATGTAAATCTCCAAAGTGGCTTCTGACAAATGTGTTTGTATCATAGAGGGCTATATGACGCTAATCGCTTAAAATACAAGCCGCAAAGCCCGTAATGACGCGTTTTAACGCGGTTTTGACAGCAGAGTGTCGTAAAGCTGCAACACCGCGTCCTGCATTGCGGTATCTGAGAAGTTTTCCATAATATGCGCGCGTGAGGTTTTAGGCGAAAACGCCCTGGACGCCCCGTCAGTTAAAGCGGTCGCGAGCGCGGCCACATCGGACGGCGTCACCCGCGCGCCGGTCACGCCGTCAATCACGGTTTCGCGCGCCCCGCCATGGTCGCTGGCGATGACCCATTTTCCCATAGCCTGCGCTTCAGCCGCGACGCGGCCAAAGGCTTCCGGGTCGGTCGAGCAGGACAAAACGTAATCGGCGCAACTGTAAGCCACCGGCATGTCAGCGCTGTGCCCGGGAATGCGCAGGCGGTCTGTAACGCCCAGATCGTACGCTATATCCCACAGCTGCCCTACATAATCGTCGCGGCCTTGCGCGTCGCCAAGACAGACCAGAACGCTGGTTTTATCATCTGTTTGCGCCAAAGCCGCGATTGCGATTTTCTGTCCCTTCCAGCCTGTCAGCCGTCCGGGCAGGAGATAGAGAGGCGCAGAGGGCGGCACGTTCCATATCGCCCGCTGCGCGGCGATTTCTTGCGCCGAAATATGCGCCGGATCAAAGCGGGCCATATCCACGCCGCGCGCAATAACGGTGATCTTGGCCTTATCCGTGCCGTGCTCGGCGATAATGTGATCAGCGGTAAACTGAGAATTAGCGATGATGGCATCGCTGCGCGTCATAGAGGCATTATACCAGCGTTTCAGTGCTGATGTGGCATTGTAAATACCGTGATATGTCGTGACGTATTTCGCGTCTCTGGTCTTAACGGCCATCGCGCAGGACAGAGCCGGAGCGCGGCTGCGCACATGGACTATATCAATGTCAAGAGCGTCGATTAGCTGGCCGAGGCGGCTAGCATTTTGCCATATCGTGAACGGGTTTTTACTATCCACCGGCAAAAGGTGCAATATCCCGCCCGCTTCGGCCAGTTCGGCTTCCAGCCGACCGCCCGCGCTGGCGACATGGGCCTCATGCCCGGCCGCAGTGAGGGCCTGCGCAATCTCAATCGTCGTGCGCTCGACGCCGCCGGCAGACAATTGCGGAACAACTTGAAGGACTTTCATGGCTGCGCCATACAATGTGTATGTCCATTACGCTAGAAGGAGATTCTATGAGCGCTTTAAAATATTTGTACAGCGCAGATGGGTCAAAACTGGCTTATAAGCAGAGTATAGGCCGGAACACGCCGGGCTATATCTGGTGCGGGGGATTAAAGTCAGACATGGAAGGCGGCAAGGCGACAACGCTTCATGACTGGGCCGCGCGTACGGATAGACCTTATCTGCGTTTTGATTATTATGGTCACGGGGCGAGCGAAGGCCACTTCCGCGAAGGCACAATCAGCCGCTGGACGGACGACACGCTCTCTGTTTTGGATGAGTTAACCGACGGTCCGCAGATTATATTCGGCTCGTCTATGGGGGCGTGGACAGCCTTGAGGACGGCGCTTGCACGGCCAAAGCGCGTCAAAGCGCTTATTTTAATTTCACCTGCCCCGGACTTTACTGAAAAACTGATGTGGGCGCGGTTTAGCGAGACGATTCGAGCGCAAATTATGGAGGAGGGGATGTATCTCGAGCCCAGTGATTATGGTGAACCTTATGAAATTACCCGCGAGCTTATTGTTGATGGCCGGGCCAACCAGATGATGGATGCTCCCATTGATTTCTCCGGCCCCGTCCGAATTTTGCAGGGAAATGATGATATCCCGGTTCCGCCGGCCCATAGCCGCAAGCTCGTCGATCTCATCACCTCCGACGATATCACCTATACCGTTATTAAAGGCGGCGATCACAGCCTGTCCCGCCCCGATGATTTACGCCGTCTTATTGCAACGGCTGAAGAGGTCGAGGCGGTGGTTTCGGGGTAAGGCTTGAGCATGTCAGCTTTCGCTGGCCTAACAATCTCTGCAAAGCCTAAGTTCGACATGTAAGCCGAAATTCGGCAATGCAGAGACGTTGAATTGCCGGTTTTTTAGGAAGGGTTGCTAAAATTTACCAATTTAGTAAATTAAATTCAGGGGGAATTCCATGTTTAGATTTATGAAAATGATAGGAAGTGTGTTGATTATAGGCTTGCCCGTTTGTGCGCAGGCCCAAATATTACCCATGACTCCGCCAACCCTTAATGAAGCCAATGCGAAAAAAATTGGAGAAATTTCATTTGATTGTGCGGGGCTCAGCTATGGCATTTCTCAATATCTGGGGGCTAAAGCCGATGAAGATTCGAAAGCAAAGGCTAAGGATGTTCGGCGTATCGGGGCCGAGGCTGAAACTGTCACCGAATTCATGTGGGTGCTAAGAGGAGAGGATGCGCGGCATTTGAGCCAATATATAGACGGAAAAAGAATGTATTATTACAAAAAGCTGACCGAAGAAGGCGAGCAGGCGATAGCATCCGAATTAAAAAAATGTGGTGACTTTCGACAGATGCAAAGCGTTTTGGCTCAACTCGCGCCTGTTCTTGTCAAAAAAGGTGAGGTAGACTTCAGTAGTCCTTAGCGTGACATCGCCGCGGCCCGAAAATTGCATAGGCGTAAAATATCCTTAAGTCTTTTCGTCTATAACCCCCTTATTCTAACGGTGGATCGCTTCCAAAGAGGGGCGGCCACGGTCGTCTGTTTGGGCAGGGTAGTAGTTATGGCGATAAGCCAACGCTTAAAATTAAAACAGAGTCAGTCTCTGGTGATGACGCCGCAATTGCAGCAGGCTATCAAGCTGTTGCAGCTGTCCAATATTGAGCTGGCGGCTTTTGTCGAAGAACAGCTGGAAAGTAATCCGCTGCTTGAGCGCGGTACAGGCGATGAGAACCGACGCGGCGAAGAGGCGGCGCAAACATCACCTGATAGCGATTATTCCGAGATGGAATTATCCACCTCCGACGCCGCCGCCTCGGATGCGATAGACGCGCCTGATCATGCTATGGACAGCGAAGCCAGCTATGCTGAAACCAACCCGCCGGCCCCCGCCGCGGATGTGGGCGGCACGGTTGACTGGTCCAAATCCTCAAGCGCGGGCGGCAGCTTTAACAGCAGCGGCGATTATGACGCCGCGGCGAATACGGCGGCGGAGCTGACCCTACAAGACGCGCTGACCGAGCAGTTCGCTATGACGGCGCCGGATATGACCGAGCGGCTGATCGGCGCCAATCTGATCGATCACGTTGATGAAAATGGTTATTTACAAGCCAGCGTGCTTGATATTGCGATGCGCCTTGGCGTGGATATTGACCGTGTCGAGCAGGTGCTGTTGCTGATGCAAACCTTTGATCCCATTGGGGTTATGGCGCGCGATCTTCGCGAATGTCTGGCGCTGCAACTCAAAGAGCGCGGACAATTATGCCCATCCATGGAGGCGCTACTGGATAATTTGCGCCTGCTTGCGGGACATGATTTGGGCAAGCTCGCCAAATGCTGCAATGTTTCGCGCGACACGCTCAATGAGATGATCCAGAGCATTAAAAAGCTGTCGCCAAAACCGGGACTGCGTTACGGCAGTTCGGCCTCTGCCGTGGTGGAACCGGACATATTTGTGCGCGAAAAGCCCAATGGCGGCTGGGCGGTGGAACTGAATTCCGATACTTTGCCGCGCGTTTTGGTCAATTCACGCTATTATGCCGAGGTCTGCGCGCTGACCTCGGATGAGCAGACCCGCACCTTTATGAGCGAGTGTCAGGCCAATGCCAGCTGGCTGGTCAAATCCCTGGATCAACGCGCCCGCACGATACTCAAAGTCGCCAGCGAACTGGTTAAACAACAGGACGGCTTTTTCGCTTACGGTATTGACCATATGCGGCCACTTAATTTGAAACAGATTGCCGACGCCATTGAAATGCATGAATCCACCGTTAGCCGCGTGACGAGCAATAAATATATGGCGACGCCGCGCGGCACATTTGAGCTGAAATATTTCTTCACCGCCGCGATTCCCGCAATTGGCGGCGCGCCGATGCACAGCGCGGAGACCGTCCGCCATAAGATCAAAATCTTGATCAGTGAAGAGGTCGTTACCAATGTGCTGAGCGATGATAAGATTGTCGACCTACTGCGCGCACAAGGCATAGATATTGCGCGCCGCACAGTCGCCAAATACCGTGAATCAATGGGTGTACAGTCCAGCGTCGAGCGCCGCCGTCAGCTCAAGGCCGGGTCTTAGAGAACCTCGCTGGCCGGACGTTGGCGCTGCAGGATAATTGTTGTCACCATCAAGACAAGCGCGCCGATACCGGCTGTTGCCACGATCGGCAGGCTCGAGCTTTCGGGTTGCAGGCGCGCCACAACCAGCCAGCCCAGACCCCAAATTACCGGAACGGCATAGGCGGCATTGCCATGCATCAGGCGCAGGTTGAAAACGACCCAGCCCAAGGCGGCGGCGAGGCAGAGCAGGGCGATAATGAGCGCGGGCAGGCCGAGACCGACGGGACTATAGGTGCCCAGTGAAGCCCAGTTCAGCCAAATTGCCAATGAGCACCAGCCCGCAATGGCGCTGACCGGCATCCAGCATAAATAGCCCTCAATCTGCGAGAGTTCAGCCTTGCGGCGGGTGAAGATTACCGCGGCGCGGCACAAAAATAACACGGCAGGAACAAAGACAAACGCGGTCAGCCATTTGGAGACTTCCGGCTGAGGGATTGACGCGACGAGTCCCCATAGGGCGACAAATCCAAATCCACCGACGGTCAGCCAGCCTGTATCGCGGTAAATCTCTTTATCGCGATACTTAGGAAGCATTTGGATGATGCCATATGAAATGCAGCCGACAAAGATCGGAAACCAAATGGAAAACGCAATGCCCGACGGCACCAGCAAAGTATCCGTATAGTCCGACTGCTCTTGAATGGTGCGGCCAATCCCGATGAAGGACAGCGAAGAACATATCCACATAGCCGGGGCCAGAATCAGGTTCAATATACGTCGCACGAAAATCATAATACCTCTTTTTGGCAATCCCTAATTCTAGCCCAATATAGATTTCAAGGGAATTTTAAATTAAATTTTTGTCGGGCGACACGGCCTATCTGTCATGCTATTTAAAAGTTATAACAATAAGAAAGGTATATTTATGCAAGTCCAGATTGTCAGCAAAGGTATCGACGTTTCCCCCGCAATCAGTAACCGGATTAAGGACCGGCTCGAAGACATGATGGATAAATATATACACCGGGAAGGCGACGCGACCGTCGCTATATCCAAAGAGGGATCGGGCTTTAAGGTCGTCTGCGACTTAAACCTTCCCTCCGGCACGTCTATGCAGGGGCATGCTGTGTCACATGATGCATATAGCGCCGCTGATGAAGCGCTGGATCATCTTGAAAAACGTCTTCGCCGTTATAAGCGCAAGCTCAAAGATCATCACGCTGCCGCCAAGGCCGAAGCTATGGCCTATTACGTGCTGCGAGATCCGGTGGGGCGTGAAGAGGATGATGAAGACGACAATGGCGGCCTTCCGGATGAGCCGATTGTTGTCGCAGAAAATTCCACGAATATCAGAACCATGACGGTCAGTATGGCGGCTCTGGAACTGGGGCTGTCTGATATGGGCGCGGTGGTCTTTCGCAATGCGGGCCATGGCGGCGTGAATGTCGTCTTTAAACGCTCTGACGGCAATATCGGATGGATTGACCCGGACAGATAGGGCAAAATTTACCCTGTTTTTGATAATTGACGGCGCGCTTTTGGACGATTAAAGCGCGGCCAAAATCAACCTTCAAAGCCTGTTATGTCATTAGCTAAACTTTTTACGCGCGATACCGTCGTTCACAATCTTACTGTCAGCAGCAAGAAACAGCTCTTGCAGGAGCTTGTGAAAGTGGCGGCGCGGGACACCGCGCTGACCGGTTGCGGCAAAACCCGCGACCTGCTCGGCGCGGTTCTGGAGCGTGAACGCATCGGCACGACGGGAATCGGCTCCGGCGTTGCCATCCCCCATGCGCGGATCGAAAATCTGTGTAAATTATGCGCCGTTTTCGCTACGCTCGAAAAACCTATCAAATATGACGCCGTGGATGATCGCCCCGTTGATATTGCTGTGCTGCTCCTGGCTCCGGAAAATGCCGGCAGTGAGCATTTGCGCGCGCTCGCGCAGGTCAGCCGTGTTTTGCGGCGCGAAGAGTTTCGCAACCGCCTGCGCCGCGCCCCTACCGCCGAAGCCCTCTTTCTGATGCTTACCGAAGGCGTTCAAAGCTCCGCCGCTTAAGCCGCCGGCGCGCTGTAAAAGCCGCCCAAAGCCCCCTTGCACTTTACATTACCGACGCTATAACCCCCGTTCCCGTAACATACGGGCGCAGCATTGCGGGCTATAGGCATGCCCGTTTGCTCGAAAGGTAGCCCCTTTTATCGAGGGGCCAGATTTAGGAGACCGAAATGCCAAAAATGAAGACCAAGTCAGGCGCGAAAAAGCGCTTCAAACTGACGGCCAAAGGCAAAGTCAAAGCCGGTTTTGCCGGTAAACGCCATGGTATGATTAAACGTTCAAATGACCAGATTCGTAAAAAGCGCGGCACGAGAGTGCTGGCCGATTGCGATGCCAAAGTTATTCGTAAAAAATTCCTGCCAAATGGCTAACGCCAAACCCCCGATCAGTTTAGGAGTACACTATGTCACGTGTCACCCGCGGCGTTACCAAACACGCCCGCCACAAAAAAATTATCGACGCCGCCAAAGGTTATCGCGGCCGTCGTAAAAACACCTTCCGTATGGCCAATCAGGCTGTCGAAAAGGCCGGCCAATATGCTTATATCGGCCGCAAGCTGAAGAAGCGCCAGTTCCGCGCGCTTTGGATCCAGCGGATTAACGCTGCGGTTCGCGAGCACGGCCTGACCTATGGCCGCTTTATGGACGGCCTCAATAAAGCCGGTATTACAATTGACCGCAAAGTTCTGGCCGACCTGGCCATCACAGAGCCTGCTGCGTTTAAATCACTGGTCGAAACGGCCAAGAAAAATCACAGCAATCCGCATACTGTCGCTTAAACCGCGATCACAAAATACGTTAAAAGGCTCCCGGGTGGGGGCCTTTTTTCGTTATGTGAGTGATGATTTCTTTTCACGTCAACTGCAATCACCTATATATGCGTCATGAGCATCCGCAGCAAAAATTTGCTGTATAGCCTCTATCGAAGAGGCCTATATGGCGATATCTGTAGGCGCCGATGCTTTGGGGTTAGTGGCAAAGATGCCGTCCGGGCCGGGTCCCATATCCGATGACGTAATTCGAGAAATTTGCGAGCACGTTCCTCCATCCGTCTCAACTTTCATGCTTACATCCGAAATAATGGCGGATGCGATTGCTGCGCATGTCGAGAGAACCCGGCCAACAACGGTGCAGATTGTTTATCCCATAGACGCCGCGCAATCACGGCGCCTATATGCGTTAAAACTGCCTGTTAAAATTGTTCAGGTTGTTCACATTGAAAATATCAGCGCCCTCAATTCAATTGAACAATACAGTCCTTATATCGACGCGTTCCTGCTGGACTCAGGCAGGCCCGGATTGGCCACGCCGACGCTTGGCGGGACCGGGAACACACATGATTGGACGATTAGCGGCGCTTTTGTTGAAGCGAGTCCAAAGCCGGTTTTTCTGGCAGGCGGGTTAGCGGCTGATAATGTGCAAGCCGCGATAAAGGCTGTCCGGCCCTTTGGCGTGGATATATGTTCGCGCGTCAGAACCGATACTAAATTGGACAACATCAAATTAAAGGCGTTTATGAAAGCGGTGAAGTCTCTCTAATTCAGGGTGAATTGAAACAGTGCGTCGAATTATGCAGATCTAATATTTGTTTCTGAAGGATTTGTTTTCATTAGAATCAAAGGCGCCTATCAGATCTTTTTAAGTTGTTTTTTTAACCGTGCCCGAAATCACGCATAACCATTTTGGCGGGGCCGCCAATTTCTGGATGTTCGGCGGCATAGGCGCAGACGGCTTCGAAATAGCCGAGTTTTGTTCCACAATCAAAATCTTCGCCTTCATATTCGAAAGCGTGGAAAGGCTGGCTTTCCATCAGTGTCGCCATAGCGTCGGTCAACTGTATTTCCCCGCCCGCGCCTGCGGCCTGATGTTTTAAAACATCCATCACTTCAGGCTGCAAGATATAACGGCCTGTGATTTTCAGGTTGGACGGAGCATCGGCCTGAGCCGGCTTTTCGACCATGCCGGACATCTTGATCAACTTGCCGTCGCGCGCTTCTTTGCCGGACATAGGGGCTATTACGCCATAAGAGCTGACCCGCTCTACAGGCACTGCGTCAACTGCGATGATGTTACCGCCAACGGTGTTATAAGCCTCCATCATCTGGGTGAGGCAGCCCGTCTCGCTTTGGATCAGGACGTCGGGCAGCAGGATAGCAAACGCCTCGTCGCCGATAATATCGCGCGCGCACCATATGGCATGTCCAAGACCTTTGGCGGCTTGCTGGCGTACAAAGCTCATGGTTCCGGCTTCGCGAACCGTGGCTTTGACCTGCGCAAGAATAGCGTCTTTGCCTTTGGCGACCAGCGTATCTTCAAGCTCATATGCGATGTCGAAATAATCCTCTATCGCGCCTTTATTGCGCCCCGTCACAAAAACAATATGCTCAATGCCGGCGGCAAGCGCTTCATCCACCACATATTGTAGAGCCGGACGATCGACGACAGGAAGCATTTCCTTGGGTACGGTTTTCGTGGCCGGAAGAACTCGGGTGCCGAAGCCGGCAACGGGCAGAACGGCTTTGCGGACGGGACGGATAGCGCTCATCATATATTCCTCAGACTATTCAACAGTAACGGATTTCGCGAGGTTGCGGGGTTGATCGACATCTGTGCCGAGCAAAACGGCGGTGTGATACGCCAAAAGCTGTATGGCCACAGAAAGCACAATAGGGGCGGTTTGCATTGCGCAAGCGGGGCTGATGAGCACGCTATCAGCCATATGACCGGCGGCCAGAGCGCCCTCCGGATCCGTTATCAGGATAACGCGCGCGCCGCGGCTCGCCACTTCCTGCATATTGGAAATGGTTTTCTCGAAAAGCTCATCATGCGGCGCAAGGACGATAACAGGGGTGCCTTCTTCGATTAAGGCGATAGGGCCGTGTTTAAGCTCGCCCGCCGCATAACCTTCGGCATGGATATAGCTGATCTCTTTAAGCTTAAGCGCGCCTTCCAGCGCGAGCGGAAACAAAGCGCCGCGGCCCAGATAGAATGCGCTGGTCGCTTTGGATAAATCTTGCGCTAATACCTGAATATCCTCATCAAGGAGCAGAGCTTCAGACACTAAACGCGGCACTTGTGTCAGTTCGCTGCAAAGCTCAACTTCTCGGGCCTCATCAATCACGCCGCGCTGGCGCGCCGCGAGTATGGAGAGCGCCAATAATGACGTTAGTTGGGCTGTAAAAGCCTTGGTCGAGGCCACGCCGATTTCCGGTCCGGCGTTAATAGGCAAAGCCACATCGGCTTCGCGTGCCATGGTCGAGGTCATGACATTAACCAAAGCCCCTGTCTTTAGCCCCTTGGATTGACAATATCGCAGAGCCGCCAGCGTATCGGCGGTCTCTCCGGATTGCGATACGGCTAAGGCCATGCCTTTGGTGTCGAGGGCAGGGCGGCGATATCGGAACTCGGAAGCTATATCGATTTCGCAGGGCAATTCCGCGATTTGCTCGAACCAGTATTTAGCCACATGCCCGGCATAGCTGGCTGTCCCGCAGGCGATAATGGTGAGGCGGGAAACATCTTTGAAATCCAGGCCTTCGAGTGAAACCGCCTGATGATTAAACGCGTCGATATAGTGAGTGAGGGCGTGCCCTACAGTTTCGGGTTGCTCGTGGATTTCCTTTAGCATGTAATGACGATAATTTCCCTTTTTAGCTGCGGCGAGGCTTCCCGATGTATGGGTGACCGGCCGCACAACAGGGTTATCGTCTGCGTCAAAAATGTCGATTTTGTGTTGGGTAATAACCGCCCAGTCACCTTCTTCGAGATAGATAATATCGCGCGACAGGGAGGCCAAAGCAATCGCGTCCGAGCCGATATAATTCTCTCCGTCACCCAAGCCTATTGCCAGCGGACTGCCGCGGCGCGCCGCATAGATATGCCCGTCCAGCCCGTCGATAATGATCCCCAAAGCAAATGCGCCAGAGAGTTTTTTAAGGGTTTTGCGAAACGCCTCAATCGGCTCGGCGCCCAGCGTGATTTCGTGATCGATAAGATGTGCAACGACTTCGGTGTCGGTCTCCGTAACAAATTCACGCTGGCCTTTAAAGCTCTCCCGGAGCGCCGTGAAATTTTCGATAATGCCGTTATGAACGACGCCGACAGTACCGGCAAAATGAGGATGCGCGTTATTTTCTGTCGGCGCACCATGTGTGGCCCAGCGTGTATGGGCAATACCAATATTACCATCGATGGGATGGGATTGCAGGCGCGATTGCAGCGCTATAATTTTGCCTTTTGCACGGCTGCGCAACAATTTGCTATCTTTCAGAACGGCGATTCCTGAACTGTCATATCCGCGATACTCAAGGCGTTTAAGGCCTTCGATCAAGCGGTCTGCGACTGTGTCTTGGCCCACAATGCCGATAATTCCACACATATTATTATCCTAGTTAAACGACATAACAACGCAATTCCTATATAACCTCCCCTTATGCAAGTCTTATACAACATTGCCTGCACCATCGGTACTATTAGGGCATATTATTCCCAATCTGCATAAAATTGACCTATTTATATTCCAATAGATGGCTTATTAGGGTGTCAATCAAGAGTCTATGACACAATATGCGGGCAATTGGCACAAAGGATAATTTCACATATGGGCAAGAAATATTTCGGAACGGACGGTATTCGCGGCAAAGCCAATGAAGGCGTCATGCGCCCGCGCGAAATTATGACATTGGGTATGGCCGCCGGTAAGTATTTTCTTGGTGATGAGACCCGCCGCCATAGCGTGGTTATCGGTAAAGATACGCGCCTGTCCGGATATATGATCGAGCCGGCACTTGTCGCGGGGCTAACCTCAGTAGGCATGGATGTACGACTGTTCGGGCCCCTGCCGACGCCCGGCGTTGCTATGATGACGCGCTCGCTTCGGGCTGATATGGGCATTATGATTACGGCCTCCCACAATGCCTATCATGATAATGGCATCAAGTTTTTCGGCCCTGACGGGCGTAAATTATCGGATGCCGCTGAAGCGAAAATTGAAGAGCTCATGCATGAGGGCCTAAAAGAAGGTTTGGCAGGCAGTTACGAACTGGGCAAAGCTAAACGCTATGATAATGCACAGTCGCGATATATCGAAATTGTTAAAGCGACATTCCCGCGTCGTATGCGGCTCGATAATTTACGCATTGTCGTTGATTGCGCAAATGGCGCGGCTTACCGGACGGCGCCCGCAACATTATGGGAGCTCGGCGCGAAAGAGGTCATTACGCTTGGCGTAAACCCCAATGGTATTAATATCAATAATGGCTGTGGCTCGACCGATACAACACCGCTTTCCGAAGCTGTTATCAATAGCGGCGCGGATGTCGGCATCGCGTTGGACGGTGACGCAGACCGCCTTATTATGTGTGATGAGAAAGGCCGTATTATTGACGGCGATCAGCTTTTGGCGCTGATGGGCAAGGGCTGGAAAGAGACGGAACAACTCGCGCGCGACGGTATTGTCGCCACGGTTATGTCTAATCTGGGTCTGGAGCGTTTCTTAGCAAATGAGAAATTAGAACTTGTACGCACGCCGGTCGGTGACCGCTATGTGGCGGCGCGTATGCGCAAGGACGGCTATAATATTGGCGGTGAGCAGTCAGGGCACCTTTTAATGACGGATTTTGCGCCTACAGGCGACGGTACGATTGCCGCGCTGCAAGTGCTGGCCGAGATCGTACGGCAAAACCGCCCTGCATCGGAGGTTCTCAACCTATTCGACCCCGTGCCGCAGCGCCTCAAAAATGTGCGTTATTCCGGCGAAAGTCCGCTCATGAACGATGACGTCCAATCCGCAATTTCCGATGCGTCATCGACTATGGGCAAGTCCGGGCGCATTCTCGTGCGCGCTTCGGGCACAGAACCGCTAATACGTGTCATGGCCGAGGGCGATGATATGGGCCTCGTCGAGCGTTTGACTGACGAACTGTGTGATTACATCGCGCGGGCATGATGCGCTCAAATTTAATCTGTGTCGGGGCGTCCGATTGAGGTATAGTCAAACCCAATCGATTTCATCTCTGCCGGGCTGTAAATATTGCGCAAATCAACCAGTATCGGCGTTTTAAGACTGTCTTTCACGCGGCTAAAATCCAGAGCGCGGAACTGATCCCATTCCGTGATAATAGCCATCGCGTCAGCGCCGGCAATGCAGTCATAGGCGCTGACGCCGTATTCAACATTGTCCAGCATATGAGCCGCTTCCTTCATGGCTTCGGGATCATAGGCGCGAATTTTTGCGCCCGCTTTTTGCAGTGCAGGGATAATATCCAGACTGGGCGCGTCGCGCATATCGTCCGTATTGGGCTTGAACGCCAGGCCTAAAATAGCAATGGTTTTACCGGAGACGTCGCCGCCCATTGCCGCGATGATTTTGCCGGCCATCGCTTTTTTGCGGTCTTTATTAACCTGCTCAACCGCTTCAACAATTTTAAGCGGCGCGCCATAGTCCTGCGCGGTTTTGACAATCGCCAGCGTATCTTTGGGGAAGCATGAGCCGCCATAACCCGGCCCGGCATTGAGAAATTTACGCCCAATCCGTCCGTCCAGTCCGATGCCGCGCGAGACTTCCTGTACATTCGCGCCGACTTTTTCGCAAAGCTCCGCCACTTCATTAATGAAGGTAATCTTGGTCGCCAAAAAGGCATTGCCCGCATATTTAATCAGCTCGGATGTGCGCCGGTTGGTAAACAGCATCGGCGTTTCGTTCAGATAGAGCGGACGGTAGAGTTTTTTCATCAGCGCGACAGCGCGCTCATCATCTGTCCCGACAACGACGCGGTCAGGACGTTTAAAATCAGTGATCGCGGCGCCTTCGCGCAAAAATTCGGGATTGGACACAACGGCAAAATCAGCATCGGGCCGGGCTTTGCGGATAATGGCCTCAACTTCGTCGCCGGTACCGACGGGGACGGTAGATTTAGTGACGATCATCGTAAAGCCGTCGATCACTTTGGCGATATCTTCGGCGGCCGCGTAAACATAGGACAGATCGGCATGGCCGTCTCCGCGCCGTGACGGCGTGCCCACAGCGATAAAGACGGCATCGGCCTCGCGCACGGCCTCTTCAATCTCTGTTGTAAAGAACAGGCGCTTCTCACGCACGTTTTTCGCGACAAGGTTTTCCAGCCCCGGCTCATAAATCGGCACGCCGCCCTCATTTAGGATCTTAATTTTATCAGGATTTTTATCGACGCAGGTCACAGTGTGACCAAAATCTGCAAAACACACGCCGGAGACTAATCCGACATACCCTGTTCCAATCATCGCTACGCGCATAATTCACCTTAAAATAAATTCTCACTTCGACTAGCAAAGCTTGGCGCAATTGCAAAGCACTACGATATGACTGATATGTAAACTGGACCGAAATAGTTAGATACGCTGATGATTATTCCCCCGCAAGATAAAGGCTGGATGGCCGCAATCGGGTCGCAACTGCCCATTGTGCTCACGATAGCCTATCTCGTGCCGATTTGGGGCGGGCTGAGGCTTTTGCAACAGAGCGTTATCGGGGATGAGCGCGCCGTGCTGGCTGCAATCGTTCTTTTTGGCGGGGCGGCGCTGCTCTTATTTGTTGTCACATTTATCCATGAAATGGGCCACGCTATCGCCGCATGGGGCGTCGGGCACAAGGTCCATTTTATCTGTGTCGGCCCCTTTGGCGTCTCGCCTGCGCAGATGAAACTTACGCGTATAGGCGATGCGCCTGACCGTGAATATGCGGGCTTTGTCGCTTCCACCCCGAAATGGGGACAGTTTCGGCGTGGGGCTGCAATATGGGTCAGCGCGGGCGGGGCCATGGCCACGGCTGCGTGCGCCATCATTATTTATATGGCCGCGCAGAGCGTCCCCGATCTCATGCTCGGCCTGTCGCTGATCGCTCTGGCATTTCTGATCGACGCCATCGTTAACCTCATCCCGCTCATTTGGGACGGGCGCAGCGCCAGTGACGGGCTTCATATTTGGCAATATATGGCCGGATATAGACCCGGCCCGGAGAGCTGGGCGGCCACACGGCTTAACTATATTCCGCCCGGCCTAGCTTTAACCGATGATGAGGAATGGGCACGCATATCTGTCTCCAGCGGGCCTTTCATGCGCGCGCCTGCAATGGTTAAGCTCATTATGCGTGAAGCGCAGCGGCGAGCAGAAACGGCCGTCCTGTCCAAATTCTAGCCTGCGCGGACACCGCGCCAACCGCGCGCCGTGCTTTACTTCACGCCTGCGCTCCTATAGCGCCGCACATTACTGCGCATAAGGCGCAGCAGGCCGGACGCATAATGTGCAAAAGGCCCCGCGCAACATGCGCACAGCCCCCGCGCAACAGAAAGCGTCTATGTCCGAATCTACGATGAAATTCTCCGATTTTAACCTTGCCGAGCCCTTAGCGCTCGCCCTGAAAGAGCAGGGCTATACGACCCCGACGCCGATCCAGGCGCAGTCCATCCCGTTTGTTATGGCCGGGCACGATGTGCTCGGCGTCGCGCAGACCGGCACCGGCAAAACCGCCAGTTTCGCGCTGCCCGTCCTGCACCATATTTTCACGAACCCAAAGATAGCGCCCAAACGCGGCTGCCGCGTGCTTGTCCTTGCGCCGACGCGCGAACTGGCCTCGCAGATCGCCGTGTCGTTTGAAACTTACGGCTCGCATATGCCAATTGATATTCAGGCCATTTATGGCGGGGTGTCGATCCAGCGCCAGATTAAGAAAGTCGTCTCGGGCAATGACGTGATCGTCGCGACGCCCGGACGCCTGATTGATCTGATCGATCAAAAATTACTGACGCTAAAAGATGTCGAAGTGTTGATTCTCGACGAAGCCGACCAGATGATGGATATGGGCTTCATCCACGCGCTTCGTAAAATTGCCGCGCTTGTCCCGAAACAGCGCCAGACTTTGTTCTTCTCAGCCACCATGCCGGGCAAGATCAAAAAGCTCGGCGAGCAGTTCTTAACCGATCCCAAGCGCGTTTCTGTGTCGCCTGAGAGCACCACGGCTGAGCGCGTCATCCAAACAGTGATATTTGTCAATCAGGGTGAGAAGCTGGCCCTGCTCGCTAACACTTTAAACACCGATATTGTCGACCGCGCTCTGGTCTTTACCCGCACCAAACACGGCGCCGACCGCGTTGTTAAAAAACTGTGGCAGGCGGGCATAGACAGCGTCGCCATTCACGGCAATAAAAGCCAGGGACAGCGCAAACGCGCCCTGGATATGTTCCGCGACGGCACGGTTAAAGTCATGATTGCCACCGATGTTGCGGCGCGCGGCATTGATATTGAAGGCATTAGCCACGTCATTAATTACGAGCTGCCCAATGTGCCCGAGCAATATGTCCACCGTATTGGCCGCACCGCCCGCGCCGGACGCGAGGGCCGCGCTATTGCCTATTGCGCCAAGGATGAGCGCGCCTACCTCAAAGATATCGAAAAACAGATTAAACAGCGCATTGATGTTGAAGAGCTGCCGGAGAATTTCCTCATGGAAGTGGCGCGGATCAAATCCTTGCCTCCGCCCTCAAGCCGCCCGCCATCAGCAGCAGGCGTGCAGTCCGAAACGCCGTCAAAACGCTCAGGCCGCGGTAAAAGCCGCAATAAAAACCGTGATCGCAAGCCTGCGGATAAGGGCGCGCTGCGCGCTAAACCTGACGGCGATAACTCCGGCCGGTCTAAATCCGGCGGCGGTTATAAAGGCAAGTCATCTTCTTCTTCTCAGGGCGGACGCTCCAAAGGGCCGCGCAATGACGAGCAGGGTTTTCGCAAACGCAAACCTAAATCGGAACGCAGCGACGGCGACAGCAGCAGCGCAGACGCCCGTCCAGCGCGCGAACCTCGGCCTTATATAAAGGCGGGAGAGAGCTCAAAATCTGCCGATAAAAAACCGGACGGCTCTCAAAGTGAGGCCAAAAAGGGTGACTTTAAATTTAACCGCAAACCGCGCAGCTCAGGCGGTAAGCCTAAACCCGGTTCAAGTTCCGGCTCGGGGCGAAGCCCGGATAAGCGCGGGCCGGGAAGCCGTCCGCGTAATGCCGGCGGCGGGAAAAGCCGCGCCCCCAGACCGCCGAAAAGCTAAACTCGCGCTTTGCATTCGCGTCTAAAATGCTTAAACCGCCTTTAGCACAGAGGGCGGATTATGCAGCATTTACGTAAACGGATTTTGGTCACGGGCGGCGCAGGGTTTCTGGGCAGCCATCTCTGCGAAGCCCTGCTGGCGACCGGCGCGGACGTCATCTGTCTGGATAATCTGTTTTGCGGGCAAAAAGACAATATTGTCCACCTTATGGACAATCCGTTTTTCGAATTCATCCGCCATGACGTGACCTTTCCGATCTATCTGGAAGTTGACGAGATTTACAATCTGGCCTGTCCTGCCAGCCCTTTTCATTACCAGCACGACCCCGTCCAGACCCTTAAAACATCGGTTCACGGCGCGATTAATATGCTCGGCCTCGCAAAGCGCTTAAACGCCAAGATTTTTCAAGCCAGCACGTCGGAAGTCTATGGCGATCCCAATATTCATCCGCAGGTCGAAAGCTATTTCGGCAATGTCAATCCAATCGGCGTGCGCGCCTGTTATGACGAAGGTAAACGCGCTGCCGAGACGCTGTTTTTTGACTATCACCGACAGCATGATCTGGATATTCGCGTGGCGCGTATTTTCAACACTTACGGGCCGCGCATGCATCCTAATGACGGGCGCGTGGTCTCTAACTTTATCGTCCAGGCGCTAAAAGGCCAGCCCATTACCGTCTTTGGCGACGGCAGCCAGACGCGCAGCTTTTGCTATGTCTCCGATTTGATTGCAGGCTTTCAAGCCTTTATGGCGCAGGATAAAGAAATCGGCCCGATGAATATGGGCAACCCGAATGAGTTTACCATACGCGAACTGGCTGAGACCGTGGTGGAGCTTACAGGCGCAAAGTCCACGCTGACGTTCAAAGACCTTCCGTCGGATGACCCAAAACAACGCCAGCCCGACATCAGCAAAGCCAAAGCTGCTTTGAGCTGGGAGCCGAAAGTCCAGCTCCGCGAAGGCCTGGGAAAAACCATTGCCTATTTCGACGACCTCTTGTCGCGCACGGATTTGAACCGGATCGAGACGCCGGGCTAACGGTCATCTTTCGCGTTTCGAGTATAATCGACGTCGGGCGTTGTTAGCGCAATACGGCCTGCGAAGGCGATTAATTGAGTAGATTACCGCATATTTCAGCTAAACGCGATGCGTATGGCAAAATATATTTAAATCGTTCTTACGCTGTGCGAAGCGCGAGGTATGGCGCCTAATTATTAGTTGATTGTGATATTTTGATCTTTTCTATGTTGTTCTAGCCAGCCATTTTTGAATTCTGCGTGGCAGAGATGGAGGCCAAATTTGATTGTTAGTATATTTGATGTATTCTGGATCATGCATAGCGTATTTGCTTCGAAACAGTAATGAAGTATCTGGATATGGTTTAAAATCAGGTAATTTATAAAGTTTCATAGATCTTGCATACGGCAGCATTCTTTGCATAAGCCAAGTGGAAAGCTCAATCTGGTTGAACATTATGCTGTGAAAACTTTCGAGCGATGTTCCGAAGTTTGCATCAGCACAATTAACCTCGAAACTTTTTAGTCTTGAATTATATATTTGGAAAAAAGAAATGCATTCTGCTATGCTACTCGCAGTTTTTGGTTTTGAAACTGGAATTAAATTTGCCAAGGTATTTATGTGATTTTCTGAATAAGACTCATATAGTGAAGTTGTAACGGGCTCATAGTGTGTCTCTCTAGCCATATTCTTAAATTCAATATAATCGGTTTCTAATTTTTCAAAATTACGGCCTAGCGCTTTATGTAATTCAGAAATGGCATAATTTGCGGTTCCCTTTGCAAACCAAAGTTTACGTAACCTGTCATCTTTCCTGTGTAGCAAAATGATGAATATTGTTGCAAAGGCGGCTAATCCGGCCAGTAAGGTTTGAAAGTCATGTATCCAGTAACCCATGCCTCTTAAAATTCCGTCGCGCCAGTAATCCACTTTTAACTCCCTAAATGAAGTTTAATAACCTAGGTGAAAAATTGCAGTTATCTTTGAATTCAATTGAGTGATGCGTTGCTAGCGCAATAACAATTTATTTCAGGCACTTAAACTCATATACTTTTTCAACATAACGTCCATCTCTTCTTGCGTCATCAAGGACAGGGGTATCATTTGCATTCCCCGAAAATTCCCCCATATTCCCCCTATGACCAATTATCCTTTTGAACGCGGGCCTGTTTATCCGGCCGGGACATTGCTTGAATATAATTTCATGGGCGGGCTGCGCCATTTTGGGATTGCGACGGGATATGGCACGGTGATTCACAGCTCTCGCCGTCTGGGCGGGGTTCTGGAAAGTGACTTTAACGAGTTTTCCGACGGGCGTTCCGTGCGGGTTGTGCCGCTGGTTTATCCGGTGAGCGGGGCCGAGCTGGTTGCCCGCGCCCGCGCGAAAACCGGGCAGCGCTATAATGTACTGACCCGCAATTGCGAGCATTTCGTCACTTGGGTTCTGGAAGGCCGTCCAAGATCAAGACAGCTCGGCCCGCTGAGCCGCTAGACACGGCGTCATTTGGCATGGACAGCCGCGCAAATTACGCGCCGGCGCTGATCGCTAACCACCCGATATAAGCGCCATAAGCCGTTACCATTACCGCGCCTTCAATGCGCGTAATCGTCCACCGCGTTACCGCAAAGACGGTGAGAGCCAGGGCCGCGCCGAGCATCACCCAGATGTCGACCGCCATTATATCGGCCGGAATGTTGATGGGCTGAACGAGTGAAACCGCGCCCAGAATAAAGAAAATATTGAAAATATTGCTTCCGATAATATTGCCAAAGGCGAGGTCGGATTGTTTCTTCACCGCAGCGATGACGGAGGTGACAAGTTCGGGCAGGGATGTTCCCACGGCCACCACAGTCAGTCCGATTATGGTCTCTGATATGCCCATAATCGTGGCCAATTCGATAGCGCCTTTGACCAGAAATTTAGCCCCGAATATTGTCAGGCCAATCCCTATAATAACTAAGGCGATGTGACGCCAAAGCGGCGCGGATTGAGCGCGATCAACCGTCTTCGCAAGAGTGGCCGGAGCCGTAATGGGCGCTGCGCTCTCCTGCCGGTAAGCAAAGCGGATATAGCCCGCGAGCAGAGCGATAAATATAGCGCCAGTGAGCGCCGTAATCTGGCCCAGAAATGACGCTCCGATCAGCGCAAAGGTCGCCAGTAATAAAACAACGATGTCTCTGCGAAATGTACGGGGGTCTACAGCAAGCGGCGTTATAATGGCCGTAATGCCCAGAATGAGGAGAATATTCGCGATATTGCTGCCTACAACATTGCCGACTGCAATGCCCGGAGAGCCGTCAAGCGTGGCTTGGAGACTGGTTACAAGCTCAGGCGTAGACGTTCCGAACCCCACCAGTGTCAGGCCGATGAGCAAGGGGGATACCCGATATTGCCTGGCCACAGCCACCGCGCCGCGAACAAGCAGTTCGCCGCCGGCAACGAGTAGGATAAGTCCAAAAATCAGTAATAACCAAATCATGATGGCTCCCGCAACACGCCGTACCGGTCAGACAATTCTGATTGCCGCGATGACGGCGCGTTGCCAAATTAGCACATAGCCTTAGCCCTGACCTATAATATTACGCTTAATATGGGGCTGTGCGGGTGAATTTTTCGCGCTGTATATTAGGCCCTTTTCAAGGCTAAGTGCCCTAAGACCCCAACGCCCACGCCCGCGAGCATGATGGGCCAGTCGATAAATACGGCGAGGCCGAGCAGCACCGCGCCCGGAAGGTCAACTGTGCGGTTAAGGGTTTGGGGCTGCACCATTAATATCTCTATTTATTCGATGCATATTTACTTAAATGCTGAAGGGTGCCGCTTCGCGCAAGGTAAACCTTGCTCTGCGCGGCGCACCCCATAATCGATTCACTGGATCGATTATGACGCTGCGCCCATCTGCCCCTGATGGCGCAATTTCGCGTCGGCCAGGACGCAGGCCAGCATGGCTTCCATAACGGGCGCGGCGCGAATGCCGACGCAGGGATCGTGGCGGCCTTTGGTGATGATATCGATCTCTTCGCCGTCCTTGGTGACGCTGCGCACGGGGGTTAGGATCGAGCTGGTCGGCTTAATCGCCATGCGCGCCACAATCGTGTCGCCATTGGAAATACCGCCGAGAATACCGCCGGAATTATTGGATAAAAAGCGCGGCTGGCCCTTATCGCCCGCGCGCATTTCATCGGCATTGTCCACGCCGGTCATTGCGGCGCTGGCAAAGCCCGCGCCGATTTCGACGCCTTTGGCGGCGTTGATCGACATTAATCCGGCGGCGATTTCTGTGTCGAGCTTGCCGTAAACCGGCGCGCCCCATCCGGCGGGAACGCCCGTGGCTTCAACCTGCAAAACCGCGCCAACGCTATTGCCGGATTTACGCAGCCCGTCCAGATAATCCGCCCAGACAGAGGCCATTTTCGCGTCGGGACACCAGAACGGATTATTGTCGATCTCGTCCCAATCCCAGCGCTCGCCATCGACCATATGTTCGCCGATTTGGATGAGGCAGGCCCGGATTTTTATGCTGTCGCCCAGCACTTTGCGCGCGACGGCGCCCGCCGCGACGCGGCTTGCGGTTTCGCGCGCGCTTGACCGCCCGCCGCCGCGATAATCGCGAATTGCGTATTTGGCGTCATAGGTAAAATCAGCATGGCCGGGGCGGTAACGGTCACGAATCTCGCTATAATCTTTGCTGCGCTGATCGGTATTTTCAATCATCAGGCTAATGGGGTGACCTGTCGTGCGCGGCCCGTCCGTGCGCTCGTCTTCAAAGACGCCGGAGAGGATTTTGACCGTGTCCGGCTCTTTGCGCTGCGTCACATATCTGCTCGTCCCCGGACGGCGCGCGTCCATAAAAGGCTGAATATCTGCGGGCGATAAGGACAATCCGGGGGGACAGCCGTCAATCACCGCGCCAATGGCCGGGCCGTGGCTCTCGCCCCATGTGGTGACGCGAAATAAATGTCCGAATGTATTATGGCTCATAGTGGCGGGTATAGGCGGGAACGCGCGGAGGGGAAAGGGTGTTATAAACCAAAATATGCCGCTCACCCCGTTGAAAAACGGGGTCCATCACCGCAAGCTGTACTCTTGATAAAAAATTCGGGAGATGGATCCCAGCTTTCGCTGGGATGAGCGGGTTTGGAGTAGGGTCGCTACCCCGCGCGCCGACTGGTGGCCCGTACCCGCACGCGGCGTTTAAGGCTCTGCTCGGGGCGGGGGGTCAGCACGTCATAGGCCGCTTTGGCCTCGAGAAAGGCGGCGGCATTGCCGTAAGGGCTGTCGGGATGCAACAGCTTGGCCTTGGCGCGCCACGCCGCGCGGATTTGCGCCTCGCGGGCATGGGGCGTCAGCCCTAAAATCCTTAATGCACGCGCGGTCATCATCTATACACTCTCATCTATACACTCCGGCTTAAGCGTATAATGTGGGCTAAGAAAATTAACGCCACGCTAACCCTGTTGCGAAGTCAGTGAGACTCTATGCCAAAATCCGTAATACCGCCGTCGCCCTCTGCCAAAGACTACACGCAGGATGACACTTACCGTGCCGTGCAAGAGGCCAATGCACGCCCTATTTTCGACCGCGATGACCCGATCGCTTTGTTCGAAGAGTGGATGGGCGAAGCGCGCGTGGCAGAGCTTAATGACAGTAATGCGATGGCGCTCTCGACGGTAGACGCCTCGGGCCGGCCTGATGTGCGCATGGTCTTGCTAAAGGGCGTGGATGCGCGCGGATTTACGTTTTATACCAATTCAGGCAGCGCAAAGGGCGAGCAGCTTTCAGGCAACGGCGCGGCGGCATTGTGTTTTCACTGGAAAAGCCTGCGCCGCCAAGTGCGCGTGCGCGGGCCTGTCATGAAAGTCAGCGACGCTGAGTCGGATGAATATTTCGCCTCGCGGGCGCGGGGCAGCCGGATTGGCGCGTGGGCGTCTGATCAAAGCGAGCCGGTTAAGTCCCGCGAGGCGCTGGAGGCCGCGGTTAAAGCCGCGCAGGCACGCTTTGAGGGTGTTAAGGACATACCGCGCCCTGATAACTGGTTTGGCTGGCGCGTGGTCCCCATGCAGATCGAATTTTGGCGCGACCGGCCTTACCGCCTGCATGACCGCTTACTATTTTCCCGTGAAGAGCCCGGCTCGGGATGGGACAAAATGCGGCTCTATCCCTGACGAAGAGGCTCTGTTATCAAAACGAAGTTTTAAAGCCCAATAATCTAAAGGATGAAGCGTGGAAAAAGTTAAAGCGTTAATGCGAATTCTGGCCTGGGTTGTAGTCATCGGCTTGCCGCTTTATTTTATGATTGCAGCATGGGGCAGCCGCTTCGGCCTGTTTGAATGGAAATTCGGCTTTGGCAAAATGATTTTTGCCTGGGGCCTTCCGCTCATGGTGGCCTCTCTTATTATCGGCGTTATTGCGCTGGTTACGTCATTTTTGCCAGTGCGTCGCCGGGGCGCTATTCTTGTGGCCATCCTCGCCATTATTATCCCGGTCGGCGCCATGGCTTATGCCAATAATTTCAAAACGATTGCGGGATCACTTCCGTTTATTCATGACGTGACGACAGATAGACAAGACCCGCCTATGTTTAGCCAAACTATGCTGGATATGCGCGGCGCGGGCGCAAATTCTCCTGATTATATAGGTAAAAAAGACCCTCGCGGAACAGAGCTGGTCAGCGTGCTGCAAGCCAAAGGCTATCCGGATATCGCACCGCAAAACTTTGCCGCAGGACCGCAAAAGGTGTCCGCCGCTGCGGCCATGGTTATGCGCGATAATTACGGCGAGATAAATATGGTTCAAGGGGGCGGCGAAACGACCCTTGAGGGCACGCATGAATCGTTCTGGTTTGGATTTAAAGACGATGTCATCATCCGCGTTCGCGGCGATGGGAATGGCGGAAGCATTGTCGATATGCGCTCACTATCTCGCGTTGGCGGATCGGATGTCGGCGCCAATGCCGCGCGTATCCGCATGCTGCAAACCCAACTCGATAAAATTGTAGACTGAGGCTGGATCCTATCATGAAAAAGATTTTAATGAGCGCCGCTGCGGCGTTTGCATTTTCAGCTGCGCTGACAGATTGCGCTCCTGTTGATGAGACGCAGCGCAAAGTCACGCAAGAGCAGCGTGCAGCCGGCGCTTATAGCGAAAATAATCTGAACGAAATCGCCAGAGAATATGTTAATCTCGGTCTGATTTTCGGTAATTTTGATAAGCATTATGTCGATGCCTTTACCGGTGATCCGGCCATGCGCGAAGCGGCTAGAAACAGCGCCATGACCCTTGGCGAAATTCGCCAGAGCGCAGACGCTTTGCTGGATCGTGTTGATAAAATTGCTGATATCGGGCCGCAAGGCGTCGACCCGATGACGAAAGCACGGTTCGCTCTTTTGCGGGGCGATGTATTGGCCATGCATACACGGGCGCGTATTCTTCAAGGCGAGACACTCACCTTCGATGAGGAAACCCGTCTGATCTATGACGCTGTCGCTCCGCATTACAGTGAGGCTGACTTTGCCGCCGCCCGGGCGCAATATGACGCCGCGCAAACCAATAAAGACGATAGCGACACTGCGCCGACAAATGTTATTCCCGGCGATAAAGTCCGCGACGTCATGACGGCTGCGATTGCGCAATGCCGCGCGCGCACCGCCGCACATTATGACCTGCCGGACGGCGAAAACTTTGATCTGGCTTTTGTTAAAGACAAGCCGTGGAGCGCTTATAATTGGTATAAAGGTGACTACCGTAGCCTGATCGAAGTCAATCAGGATGTGCCGCTGACCATAGACCGCGCGCTGGATCTGGGCTGTCACGAAGGCTATCCGGGTCACCATGTGTTTAATATTCTAAGCGAAGATATCCGCATCAATAAGCTCGGTTGGCCCGAAGCGCAGATTATTGCGCTGTACAGTCCTTCTGCGCCGCTTATGGAAGGCTCCGCCAATTATGGATTAGAGCTTGCCTTTCCGGGGATTGAGAAGGCCCGGTATGACGCTGATGTCCTTTATCCGCTGGCCGGATTAGCGGCGCCGACAAATGTTGTCGAGCCGGACCCTGAGCTGGCCAGGGCGCGCAATGTGCTGTCCAATGTCAGCATTCATGTCGCCCGTGAATACCTGGACGGGCGCTTTACCCGCGAAGAAGCAATTGCGTTTTATATGACATATGGCGATCGCAACCGCGCCCGCGCCGAACAGGGCCTGTCCTTTATCGAGACCTATCGCGGCTATATCATCAACTATACGCTGGGACAGGATGTCGTGCGCGACTGGGTACAGATGCGCGTCGATGGCGGACAGGACCGCTGGGAGGCGTTCCGTCACATATTGGATATTCCCGTAACCGTCGGTCAATTACAGGCGGAACTCGCGGATAAATAAGCCCTAGCTTTTCGCTTTCTTTTTTGGCTTTGGCTTTGGCTTGTTTTTACCGTCTTTGAATAAATGCGGGTTTTTACTGACAAAACTGTCAAGCGTCGCGCCGAGAAAACTTCCGCCTGACGTGCGCAGGTATAACCAGCCGGCCAGCGCGCCGATAAAGGCGCCGCCTGCATCAACGATAAGGTCTTGCATGGTATCATCCAGGCCGTCTTTTTGCATATTCAGGCCAAACCATTGATCCATCGCATATTCGAAAATTTCCCACAGGCCGCCCATAGCCATGGCGAAACTGAAGGCCATAAGCGCGAGGAAAATAGGCGGGGCCGCAATGCGCTTGCCACGTAGTAAGAACAGCACAATCAACATGCCGATCAGCGCAAAGCCGATAGCTGATCCCGTATGCAGAACCGTATCCCACCACCAATATTTTTCGTAAAAATCGCCCACTTCACCGAGAAAAACCGTGGCCACGAAAAACGCGACAATCGCGCCCATAAATCCGGCCGGAATGTTAATCTCGGCCCAACTGGAAAATATAAAGGGCAGGAGCGTTAGGCCGAATACAACAGTGGATAGAAAAACAAGGTTCCAGCTTTGCGTCCATATACCGCTAATCAAGGCAAAGGCCAAAATTGCCCAACTCACATAGGTAATCCAGCTTTGCTTGGACTTGATAAGCTCTGTGGTCTCTTTGATATTGTCTTTGGTTTTTTCGTCCATGTGATCATCCTTTTCAGATGTATCACATTGTGTTGCGCGCAGGCGCAAGACTAATTTTTATACCGTGTCGATAAAAATGGTGCCGTTAAACAGGAAAGTAATTGCTGTGCAGGCCGGCTGCGTCGTCGCAGCGCGCGCGGCCTGTCTCGACCAAATGAATGAGATGGGCCAAAACGCTATGGGCGGCGGCCGGATAAAGCCGCTTGTCGATATAGGCATAGAGTTCAGGGACGATATCCATAATCTGGCTGCGACCGCGTGATAGCGAGTCCAATATTTGGGCCTCGCGTGTGTGGCGGTGGTCGATATAGGACTGAACGAATGTCTGTACGTCGCGAATAGCCGGCCCGTGAGTCGGCCAGATGATATCAAAATTGCGCTCAAGCACGCGCTCTAGACTGCGCAGATAATCCGCCATATCGCCGTCCGGCGGGCTGATGACCGTTGTCGACCATCCCATAATATGATCGCCGCTAAACAGCAGGTTTTCCTCATTCAGGGCGTAGCACATATGATTGGAGGTGTGGCCGGGTGTATGGAGGGCCTCAATCGTCCAATCCCGACCCTTGATGAGGTCGCCATCGGCCAGTTGAATATCAGGCTTGAACGACAGATCGTCTCCGGCTTCAAAACGCGTCTTGCCATCTTGGGGCGAGGGGCTCTGCAGGCCATACCCATAGACTTTACAGCCATGCTTTTTTGCGAGCGGGGCGGCGAGCGGGCTATGGTCGATATGGTGATGGGTTACCAGAACATGGCTGACTGTGCAGCCCTCGAGCGCAGCGTCAATCGCGGCCATATGGGCAGGGCTTGTCGGGCCCGGATCAATCACGCAGACCTCGTCCGTCCCGACAATATAAACGCCGGTACCGGTATAAGTGAACGGGCCGGGATTATCGGCCACAACCCGGCGCACGAGCGGGGAGAGTTGCGCGGGCTTTCCATACTCAAAGTCGAATGATTTTATAAAGTTTATGCCGCTCATTTTGCCTCTCCAGTTCTGCTCTTTTTCTCTATGAGCGTTTTTATGTGGCGCTTCAGCGCCTTTGCCAAGATGTCCGTGCTGCGCAGTTTTTCTTTCAGCGGTAAAATAGCGGGCGGGCCCATATCGGTTTTATTGACATCGACGACGTAGATGCGCCCGTCTGCACGGTCGCGCAGTACATCTATACCTCCAAAATCAAGCTTCATCTTAGCACAAAACTCTGACAGCTGTTCGCGTTCGGTTTGTGATAACCAGTCTTTTGGATCCGCAATTTGGCAAGACGCATTATCATTAGCGAATCGATTGCTGACAGGGCGTCGCTTTACAAAGATGAGCGCGATGTCCCCGCCGATTGTGGCGCACCGTAAGTCGACAACCTCTTGCCCTTGCATATTATCGATCAAACGCTGGTAAACCCGGCCGGGGGAAGATGCGACGGGGCCGGTGACGATGCCGCCGTCATGCGCGCCGTTTTTCTCGCTCTTACAGACCATAGGGCCGGTATGTAATGATGGCGTGACAGTCAGGCTGTACCCAAACACCGACTCGAATACAGCCGCGACTTTTGATTTGGAAATATCGGTGCAGTCTGCATTTATGCCCGGCAATATATCCTCGAATTCCGGCGCGGCGCTCTCGCGAGTTGCGTCCTCAAAATAAAAGACGCAATCGGCTTCGTCAGGACGGGCATAAATGTCGATATTGGCGCGGCGGGCGGCTGCCCAGAATACATACCAGGCCCGCGGCGGGGCAGGGCGGCAATAGATGTAAAATGCGGGGCGCTTGACCGTCTGGGGCAAGGCCCGCGCTTTTTCGCAGACATAAAATAGAAACCAGCGCAGCACGCTTCGGGTATTGCTCCTACTGATAGGAACATATGTGTCGGTTGCGCGCACATAGACGCAGCCGCGGTCGATTTGGAAATCTGTCCACCAGGGTCTCATGTCCGCTCTTAACGGCGCTTGGCCGCGACGCCAACCTTAACACGGTCACGTCGCCATCATAATTGAGTGAAGTCTATTCGACGCGGCGCACGCGAATGCCGGGCCCGGTACCGTTGACCTGTGCCAGAAAACTGCCAATTGCGGCTTTGCGAATATGAAGCTGATTATCGTTTCCCCGCGGCGCGCGGCGCAGGCTGCGGCCGTCAACCTGTTCCCAGACCTGACCGTTTTCCGTATAGAAGATATAATCGCCACGGGCTTTGGTTTTGGTGCGCGTGATCGCCACAATGGTCACATCGTCTTTGGCGTCATCATCCCCGCCAAACGACGGAAAGCCCAATTTGGGCAGGCTGGGAATATTAAATCCGAAACTGTCACGCTTAATACCCTCAGCGGCCTCACGGTCAATCGCGACCAGATCCCCGGTCTCCTGAGCCTGCTCCACTAGGCCTACGCCGGCATCATAACAGGCCAGTCGCGCGCCGTCATTCGTAAGCTCTTTACATTTATAAAGCTGCGTCAGCACTTCGGGTGTCGGGGCCGATATCTGCGCGACGGACGGCGCGGACAGACCGAGAAGGCTGGCGGAAAGAGCGATGACGGCAAAACGCATATAATCTCCAATGCGGCTAAATTCTGATGATGAGACAACACCACCATCCCCACCCGGGTCAATGTCTATCTACAGAGCAGATTTATACGAATTGCGCCCGAAAAGGGCATGAATTGTGCCGTACATAAGGCAAATCTTAAGACTTTGGTACATTTTTGCAACATGTGGCGGCTAATCGCATCATTTGTGACAATTTCGTTACATATATACTTGAATAGAATTGGCGCTGGGGATACTCCCCGCGCAATGGCTCGAAATCCAATCCGAGTCGATACTTTGAATCTATGAGAAACGCTCATAGGTGAAAACAAACCAATTTAAGGGGTTTATATAGTGACTACTCTCAACAAAAAGCGTCTATTTATGACGACACTGTTGTCCGGCGCGTTCATCGGCAGTTTTGCCGTTCCCGCCATGGCACAGGATGCAGGCAATGACGAAATCGTCGTAACAGGTTCACGGATTAAGAAGAAAGACTTCACATCCAACGCTCCTGTCGCCACCGTAGAAGCGGCTCAATTCGAGCGCACAGGCTCTGTGAACACAGAAAACCTGCTGAACACATTACCGCAAACTGTCCCGGGTCTTGACCGTACGTCAAACAACCCAGGTAACGGCTCTGCCACAGTCAACCTTCGCGGTCTGGGTTCCAACCGGACGCTGGTTCTTGTGAATGGACAGCGCGCTGTACCGTTCTCGTCGGCCGGCGTTGTTGACCTGAACACTATTCCGATTGCCCTCATCTCAAGTGTCGAAGTTCTCACAGGCGGCGCATCCTCTGTATATGGTGCTGACGCTGTTGCCGGTGTTGTCAACTTTATCTATAATGACAGCTTTGAAGGTCTTGAGGCCAATCTTGGTTATCAGATGACTGAACAGGGCGATGCTGGTCTGTTTAACGCATCCGTTACAATGGGTGCTAATCTTGATGGTGGCCGCGGTAACGTGGCTTTGAATGTAAGCTATGCTAATCGTGAGTCTCTGCTCCAAGGGGACCGTGAATTCTCACAGACGGCATTGTTCGACGACGGCAATGGCGGCCTTATCCCTGGCGGTTCATCCGGTGTTCCCGGTACGCGCAGCTTCAATGGGTATACTTTTCCCGATGGGACTGTTGCCACGGGCACGTTTAATCCCGACGGATCAATTCGTCCGTTTGTAACAGCCGGCGCGGTTAATGACTTCTACAACTATGCCCCTGTAAACTTCTTGCAACTGCCTCAAGAGCGCATCGCATCCACAGCTTTGGCCCGTTACGAAATTAACGAGCATGCTGAAGTTTATGGTCGTTTTAGCTTCTCAACAAATGAAGTTGACTCAGAATTGGCGCCAACGCCGATCTTCCAATCGTCAACCTTCTCTTTGGATGGCAACCCTTTCCTTCCAGCGGCAACCCAGCGAATTATCTCTGCCGGTGCTGGTGACGGCGTTGATACAGATGGTGATGGCATTGACGATACAGCGACAAGTTTCTTTGGTCGCCGTCTTGTCGAAGTCGGTAACCGTCAGTCCGTTGACACCAACCAGTCCCTTCAAGCTGTATTCGGTATCCGCGGCGAAACTTGGATCGACGGATGGGATTATGACGTTTCAATGTCCGAAGGCCGCACATTACGCTCTCAACAGCAAAATGGTAACGTAAACCGCTCTCGTTATGATGCCGGCCTACTTTTGGCTGACGCTGATGGTGATGGTAACGTTGATCTTGACGCTAACGGCAATGCTACGTGTGCTGCTGATCCGGGCGGATCAACTGTTGCTTGTACGCCGATGAACATTTTCGGTGCAGGCAATATTTCTGAGCAATCTGCGGCTTATCTGCGTACAGCGGCGAATGCGCGTGCGACATTTGACCAAACAGTCGTTCAGGCTAACTTCTCTGGTGATCTCGGTGGTTTTGAAGTCTTCAATGCCGGTTCAATCGGCGCAGCCTTCGGTTTCGAATATATCGAAAATCAATTTGACTTCTCTCCGTCTCAGGATATTGCAGCGTCAACAATCGCCGGCTTTAACGGTTCTCCGGCTGTAAATGGTAAATATGACGTTTACTCTGCCTATGGTGAGCTTTCCGTTCCTTTGGTTCGGGATATGCCCTTCGCACAGTCTATCACATTGGATCTGGCTGGTCGTTTGTCCGATTATTCCACGACCGGTAAGTCAAACACTTATAAAATCGGTGGTGATTGGGCAGTTAATGACCAAATCCGTTTCCGCGGTAACTACAACACAGCGGTTCGTGCACCAAACATTGGCGAGCTTTTCTCCCCTCAAGGCGAAAACTTCCCGGGCGGTAGCGATCCATGTGCGGCTGAAGGTAATCCTAATGCGGCGACGACCGCAATTTGTATCGCAACTGGTGTTCCCGCTTCTGTTGTTGGCTCTCCCAACATCAATGCTATCTCCGGACAGGTTCGTACCCTAACCGGTGGTAACCCCAATCTGCAAAATGAAGAAGCTGAGACCTTTACAGTTGGTGCCGTCTTTACGCCGACATTTGTTTCCGGCCTGACCCTCTCTGTCGATTACTATGACATCAAAATTCAAGATGCGATCGCTGAATTTGGCGGCGGTACTAACAATGTTCTGTCAACATGTTATACTGATCCGGCCGGCGGCGTTGGTTCGGCGTTCTGTAATGCGATTACGCGCCGTGGTAACGGTTCAATCGACAATGTCTCTCTTCTGAGCCAGAACGTTGCGGAAATCACGACCAAAGGTATTGACGTTGCCGCGAACTACTCCATGGAAACTGCTGATGTGTTCGGCAACGACTTTGGCGCGCTGCGCTTTACGTATCTCGGTACATTTGTTGAAGAAAACGACTTTGTTGCTTTTGACGGCGCTGACCCCATTGAGTGCGCGGGTAATTTCGGCGTTGATTGTGGAACACCGGATCCGAGTTATCGTCACCGTTTGACAACCATCTGGGATACAGATCGTTTCTCAACACAGCTCGCATGGCGTTTAGTCGGTGAAGTTGATGACGACGATCCTAGCGCAATCAACACTGTCGAATCTATTGACACAACACATTACTTTGATGGGTCAACAACCTTTGATGTGTCTGATAACCTCGCGTTCACGTTTGGTATCAACAACATCTTTGATGAGAGCCCGCCCGTTATTGGTGACAATGATCAGCAAGCCAACACATACCCTAACCAGTATGACGTCTTTGGACGGACTTACTTCCTGAACGCGAAAACGCGCTTCTAGTCGTAAGCTTGCTTATAAAGTTTAAAAGGCGGGCCTCTTGGCCCGCCTTTTTTATTTGTGGTTGCATGACCTGCCCCGGATTGGATATGGGACAATATGAGCAGTCTCGACACAATTTTGAAGCAAGCCCAATGGGCTGCCGCTCAAGGAGCTATCTCCGATGCCATTTCAATTTTAAATGCCGGACTGAAAACGCATGTAAATTCCGTCGTTTTGCTACAGTTTAAAGCAGGCTTGCAGTGGCAAAGCGGAGATTTGTTTGGCGCGCAAGACAGTTTGGCCGCGCTTATTCAAACCCGCGCACTGCCGACCCTGCAAACCGATCTTATGCAGGCTAAATTATCCTGTGATCTGCTTGATTATGATTTTGCGCTCCGCGCCATTCAGGCGCCTCTCGCCGCATCTCCCGCAAATCCGGATGTTGCGCTGACGGCCTATCGAATCTTTTTAACACAAGGCCGTTTAGACGCTGCCGCGCAGAGTCTAGATAATGCGCTTGCACAGACCCAAAACAACGCAGCGCTGATAGCCGCCCGGCTCAATTTGCCGCTCCCGCAAGGTGGCGGTTTTGTAAAAAAAGCTGAACATATTGCAGAAAGACTAAGCGACGAAGATCTGCAAAAGCCGCTCATATTGTTCTCACTTGCCCGTTATTTCGATAAACAGGCCGATTATGTCCGGGCGTGGGAGCTGCAAGGCCGCGCCAATAAACTTCTCGCTTTGCAGAGACATGTCGATATGAGCCTAGAGGCATCAGATGCGCGGATCAGCAGCCTAACACGGCGTGCAGAGCGCGCTAATTTGCTGGCCGACTCCTTGCCGGGTCTGCCGAAGTCTCCTCAAGAGCATATATATATGATGGGGGCGGCGCGCAGCGGAAGTTCACTTATTTTGTCAATTCTTGCGTCTCTTCCCAATGTGGATAGTGCAGGGGAGAGAGCCGCATTAACGCCGCACCTTAATGCGGTTTGCGATGCGCCGGATAAGGCTTTTACCCCGGAGCAACAGCGGGGTCTTGAAAAGTCTGATAGGGCCGGATTAGCCCGTATCGGAAAATCTGAGACCCGCCACATCATAGATAAGACGCCGCATAATTTTTTCATCGCGCCTCTTATCTCTAAAATTCATAGCCATTCGCGTTTCCTAAATGTGCGCAGAAGCTGTGGGAATGTGGCTATATCACAATTGTTTCACCCGTTAACTGCCGTGTTTCCTGAGACATATACACTTTCTGGCGCGCTCGGTGTTTTGGCGTTACGCAAGCGCCTTGTAGATCAGTTCAAAGCGGCCGGTCTGGATGTTGTGGATATAGACTTTGATGCCTTTACGCTCAATCCGGCAGCCAACGGCAAAGCTCTGGCCCAATCGCTCGGACTTGTCTGGGATGACCGCGCCGTTAATGATCCGTCGGCGCGGTCTCATGTGCCGACGTTCAGCGCCGCGCAAATTCGCAAACCTATCACTGCATCTGACACTGCGGCGTGGCAAAGGTTTCTCCCCGCAATGAGTGATAAAGAGCGCGACGGGATAACCGCATTGTCTGAACATACAAATTAGACAGATTAAGCTATCCACTTTTGGAGTGTGGATAAACATTATCCAAAACTCACCCCATCCGTCATCCGGTACGGGGTTTAGGCGCTCTGAAGCTGTGGATAAACAAAAAACAATCCCCGCCTCTCAAACCTGATCTATATTCAAACTGTCCTTATCTCACAGGGCAGGCAAGCGTACGTTGGCTGGCTGGAGATCGGGCGGCATGGGATGGCGTGTGATCTAACGTTTCACACAAAGCCCCGCCAGTGAGAGCTATGGTGATGAACACTCACCGATGGCCGCTGGCAGCAATGTCGCCGTGCGGTGGTTCACCGGGCCTTCGGGTCAATGAACCTCTTATGGGTCTTCGGGCGCATAAGGTGATTGAGAACGAAACCTCTAACCTTTCCGGTAATTTTCCGGTTCTGAATTGCCCGCACGGACGCCCTACCTACTTATTAAGGTTGTTTGAAATGAGATAAAATGCCCCGCAATTCACCACTACTGGGCTCAAAAGCCCGTCTCGCGCGCCTTCGAGACAAAATAATGACAGCGAGATTGGCACGGGAGCGTCTCCGCTTATCGTCAGATGAGCGGGCTTTCCGTCAAGACGCGAATGAGGCGCTGGATTATGATGATCCGGCGCTGGACGCGGCGCGCGCGCGGCTGGTGCAGTTTCGTATAGACGCTGAAATTGACCGCATTGACCGCGAAATCACCGGGTATATTCGAAATGGCGGGCAGCAGCCGACACCTGCGCAGAGGGAGACAGCGCAAGAGCGTGAAGATGAGCGGTGCACCTGGGAGATGATCGAGGCGGCTTTGCGCGCAAATTCCGCATAAGCGCTATGGCGCGGCCTGGGAATTTCCGTTTAATTAAATTTTTAAAAAAAAGCCCCGCCGGAGCGGGGCTTGATTACAAGGTTTATCGCTTAGTTCTATTTAATATCCGGCAGCGGCGCGAGCAGCATCATGTCTTGACGCAGCAAGAGATCGCGGCGCAGTTTCAAATATAGCTGCGCTTCCGGCGTGTCCATTTGCGATGCAATATCGGCCCAGCTGACAGAGCCCATTTTGGCGCTGGCCCCGAAGAGTTCGGCAAAGACTTCGCCCGGCGTAGGATCCGGCGGGAATTTGCGCAGACGCACTTTGGTGTCGGCGTCGATATTCGCGGCCTTTTTGGCCGCCGCGATAGCGGTCTTCATGCCGCCATATTCATCGATAAGGCCGATCTCCATCGCCTGTTCACCGGTCCATACCCGGCCCTTGGCGATTTCGCGCACCTGCGCAATGGGAATATTACGGCCATTGGCGACCCGGTTTGTGAAGTCGACATAGATGTCTTCCATCATATCGACATAGGCGGAGCGGGTTTTGACGTCCCACGGCTCATCGCTTGAATAGACGCCGGTATAATCGCCGCCGACAGACAGGCTTTCGACATTATAACCGACTTTTTCATAAGTGCCTTCCAGCGCGATTTTGCCGCCGACTACGCCAATGGATCCGGTGATCGTTGTGGGCAGGGCGATGATCCGGTCTGCGCCGGCTGCGATATAATATCCGCCTGACGCCGCATACTGGCCCATAGAGATGATGATCGGCTTCCCGGCGGCTTTAGCGCGGTTGACCGCGTCCCAAATCTGATCGGACGCAATAGCCGAACCGCCCGGACTGTCGACCCGAATGATAATGGCCTTGACGTTTTTGTCATCGGCGGCCTTGGTTAAGGCTTCGGACATGGTGTCGCTGGCAATCAGGGTTTCCTGGCTGAACGGATTAGCGGCGCCGCCGTCTCCGGTCACAATTGCGCCTTGCCCGCCGACGACGGCAATGACAGGCGCGCCGGACTTAAACGCAATGTCGTAATCCGCGATCGGCATAAATTTGCCTTTCTCGCCCGCCCGGGTTTTGGCCGCTTCGCGGGCGGCGTGATAATGACCGAGCTCGTCAACAAGGCCCAGCTCCAGCGCGCGTTCGGCGCTATAGGGCGCGCCTTCGAAGATTTGTTTGGCCTGCGCGGCTGTTGCGATTTTGGCGCGGTCTTCTGCGGTATAGGCCGCGACTGTATCATAGAGAGAGGTGATCAGAGACAAAGTCGACTCACGGTGCGGCTCTGTAAATGTCTCTTCAGTATAAATATTGCCCATGCTTTTATATTCGTAGAACTGGACGAAATCAGCCTTGGCATCGAATTTCTCAAACACGCCCCCGAGGAACCCCACTTCGGCGCGATAGCCCGCGGCAGAAAATGTTGTGGTATCCTGCAGGTAGATCGTATCGGCGGCGGACACCGCCATATAATTTGAAGGGGATGTACCTTCAAATCCTTGCGCGTGAACTATCACGAACTTACCGGCCGTTTGAAAATCCTTAATCGACAGGCGCAGTTCTTCAGCAACGGCGGGCGACATGCCGTAAGGATTGGCGCGGATGAACAGGCCTTTCACCCGGTCGTCCGTTTGCGCTGCGTCCAATTTACGAACGACTTCCACCAGGCTTGTCCCGGTCGGGCCGAACAACGTTATGACAGTTTGGTCCGGAAGCGGTTCAGTCAGGTCGATAAACAGAACAGCTTGATTGGGAACCGTGGCTACATTGTCTGTAGAAAAAGACGCCATCATAGCGGCGATCGTTCCAAAGATGACCACGAAGAACAAAATTGTGAATAGGATTAATCCGGTGATGGATCCAAACAGTCCGAGCAGGAAGGTACGCATAAATATCTCTCTCAAGCGAATGTATACATTATAGATAGCGTTCCGGGCGGCAGAGACAAGAGCGCCGGTGTACGAGATAGGGCTATCACTTTATAAATGCTGTAATTTTGGCCGTTTTCGTAATTTGAAGCGTTGCAATTGCGCGGTGGCACAGATAAACACCGCCCACTTTCGCATGACGCATTTGCGTGACGCAGTCATTTATATGACGAAAGCCTGATTGGGGCGTAGCCAAGCGGTAAGGCATCGGGTTTTGATCCCGTGATCGTTGGTTCGAATCCAGCCGCCCCAGCCAATTTTCAGTTTAATGTCAACTATTTGTCTGAGAAAATAAGCTAGAATTTAGCTATTTTTTTTGCGTTCTAACGATTGATTAACATAATTTCGCGGTGTAGCTTCCGTCTTCTTTGTGAAGTGCCTTATAAAAATTTCACATTCTTACCCCTTGTAAAAGCCATTTGGGTGTGATTGTGTAACATTAAGGTTTTTGCAACTTTTTAGCTGTGTCGAACGTATCGTACATAGCCAATAAGATTAAACGCACCCGATACGAGGTGCTAAACGGGAGTTTATTAGGTGAAGCTACACCCATCTGCTTTGCGCATTTGCGCCGTTTCGGTTGCGCTTTTAACGGCTGCGCCCCTCCTTTCCGGTTCTGCTTTGGCCCAAACAGCCTCATTATCTGCTGATTATGCGCAGACTTTGCAGAATATCGAGAATACCAAATTTAACATTGCCCGCACAGAAATGTATATTGCAGGGCAAGAGCGCAAAATTGCCGAACTGCAAGCGCTTATCGCCAATACCCCCAAGACCAATGCGGATATTGAAGCGATGCTGCCGCGCGCCGTCACGCAGGTCGGGCGCGTCATTAATAGCGACGTGCCTTTTCGAATTGAAGAGCGCCGCGCACGTCTTGATAAATTGCGCGAAACTGTTGAAAATGCCGAGATTGCACCGACCGAGAAATATCGCAGCCTTTTGAGTCTTCTCAAGATTGAAACTGAATATGGCCAAACCGTAGATTGGTACGAGGCTGACCGCCCGCTTAATGAGGGCGAGACGCCGGTCCTGGTTCCTGTTTTTGAAGATGACCCGGACGCGCCTGAAAATTCAGATGCGCCGCAAATTGCCGTTATGGATCCCCTAACCGGCGAACAGAAGCTATTACCTGAAACCGGATATTTTGTCCATTACGGCCGTTTGTCATTGGCCTATCTCAGCACGGACGCAACTTACGGGCGCCGCTGGAACACCGAGACTAAAATGTGGGACGATCTGTCGGCGTCAGAGCTTAATGATGTACGCTTTGCTGTGCGCATGGCGCGCGGCGAAACGGCTCCGTCTGTTCTTACGGCTGATGTCAGGCTTCCCGAAGGGGAATAAATTGTGTCCGCCGCTTGGCGGATTTTTAGGGTTTAGGGCCTTCGGGTCTTGAATGTATTGGCGGGTCACCGCTGAAATTTCGGGAACGGTATCGGATCGAACCCGCGCGAAATCGGAAGGAAGATATGTTGAAGATTTCATATTCCAAAAGCTTGCTTATCGCATGTGGTACGCTGGGGCTTACGCTCGCAGCCGCTGCTCCGGCGTCAGCACAGCTAGAGCAGGCCCTAAGTGTGGCCAAAAGCTCGACGGCTCAAAGTCAAGCGGCGCAAAAAACAATTGATAATGCCGATGACAGCACTGACTCGATGAAACGCGAATATCTTGCGGTTCTGCAGCAGAAGGACAATATCGAATTGTTCGTTAAAAAGCAGGATATCTATCTGGAGTCGCAGGCGGCTGAGCTTCGGTCTTTGCAGACACAGCTGGAAACCGTCGAGCAGACCAAACAGAACATGTCGCCGATGATGCTTCGTATGGTTGTCGGTCTTGAGGATGCGGTTGAGAACGATCTCCCGTTCCGTATGGCTGAGCGCCGCGCTCGCATTTCCCGTCTAAAAGGCTTTCTGTCCGATCCGACTGTGTCTCCGGCAGAGCAATATCGCCAGATTCTCAATGCGTATAAAATTGAAGTGACATATGGTCAGCAATTAGACGCATATGAGGGGGCCCATCCTTCCGATCCGAGTAGATTTGTAAACTTTGTCCGGTATGGCCGCGTCGCATTTCTCTATGTCACAAAAGACGAGAGCGAAATGGCGCGTTTTAATACGGCTTCCCAAAGTTGGGAGCCGATTACGGCGAGTGAAGCGGGCGGTGTGCGTCGGGCCATGCGTGTGGCGTTGAAAGAATCAGCTCCCGAAATGGTTGTCGCGCCTGTTATTGTCGGCGGAAATTAGTCAGAGCGAAGATTTTAGAAAGTGAGTAACTCCATGAATAAATTTGTAAAAACAGCTGCTCTGGCGATGGGCGGTGTGATGCTGATGTCCACCCCGGCCAGCGCGCAGATCACATCTATTGATGATCTGCTTGGAAAAGTCCGGCAAGATGCCCGTCAGGCTGAACAGGATAACCGTCAACGCGTGGCTGACTTTGAAGCCCGCAGAAGCGAGCAAGCCGCAATTTTGGGCCGTGCAAAGGCTGAGCTTAATCAGCTCGAAGCGCGTGCTAGGCAGGTTCAAAACACATTTGATGCCAATGATGGCCGTATCGCAACGTTAAAAGGCGAATTGAAAACGGCTCAAGGCGAATTTGGTGAGGTCTTTGGTCTCGCCCGTACAAAAGCCGGTGAATTTAAGGCGCTGCTGGACAGCTCAATTGTGACAGCGGAGTATCCCAACCGGACAGCTGTGCTGGGCACGATTGCTGATTCCGAGGCGCTTCCCAGCGCAGAGCAGCTTAATGAAATCTGGCAGCTTATGCTGCAAGAAGTTGAAGCGCAGCGCGAAGTCAAGACTTTCACGGCAGATGTCGCCAATATGGGCGAGAATGTTAACGTCATGCGCGTTGGGGCCTTTAATGCTTTCACAGAAGATGGCGCAAATTTCGTGCGTTATGTTCCGCCGAAAGATGATAAAGCGGGCTTTTTAACGACTTTACCGAAGCAGCCCAGCGGCGTTCCGGCTAAAGCGGCTGCTAAGGTTACGAATGCTAGTGCCGGTGACCTTGTCGCGGCTCCGATTGACCCGACACGCGGTAGCCTGCTGCAGTCCTTTGAGCGCGTTCCGAACAAGCTGGAGCGTATTCAGCAGGGTGGAATCATCGGTTGGATCATTGTTGTCCTCGCCGTGGTCGGCATACTTTTCGGACTTCTGCGTATTCTGATGCTTCTGGGCGTCTCCGCAGCCGTTCGCAAGCAAACCCGCTCGGCTCAGGCCTCGTCTAAGAACCCGCTTGGCCGCGTTATGCTCGCAGCTGATGAAGCCCGCGGCGGTGATGAAGAAACGCTCGAGCTCAAAATGGATGAAGCTATTTTGCGCGAAAGTCCAAAGCTGGAACGCGGTCTGAATATTCTGAAACTGGCTGCCGGTATTGCCCCTCTTTTGGGTCTGCTGGGTACGGTTACAGGTATGATCAAGACCTTCCAAGCGATGATGATTTACGGCACAGGCGATCCCCAGCTTATGGCCGGTGGTATCTCCGAAGCGCTTGTGACGACTATGCTGGGTTTGATTGCGGCTATCCCGCTGCTCATCCTGCACAGCTTCTGCTCATCACTTGCCCGCGGCGTACAAAATACGCTTGAAGAGCAATCTGCAGGCATCGTTGCTCGTCAGATCGAAAACCGCCGGATCTAATCCGAACAGTCGGGCCGGTAAATAACCGGCCCGATAGCACTGCCCGTCATTGACGGTGCAGGCCTCATTCCGACCCTTGTAAAAAGAGTTTTGTGACCACCGTTATCCGAGGATAAAAATGGAATATCTTAATCCCGTTACTGCCATTGAAGGCTTACAGAACTTCCTCAATCAGGGCGGTCCTGTCTTGCTCGCTATCGCGCTCGCTGCCTTTGCGATGTTCTCGTTCGTTATGGAGCGTCTGGCCTATTACAGCATGGCCCATAAATCTGTTGTCAGTGGACTGCGTGAAGCCTGGCGGAACCGCGCCGAGCATAAAAGCTGGCGCGCTCATGCTATCCGCGATGAATATATTAGTGAAGTGAAGGCTAAGACCGAGGCCAATGTCGGCATAATTAAAACGCTAGTTGCCATTGCGCCTTTGCTGGGGTTGCTCGGAACAGTATACGGCATGATCACGGTTTTTGACGTGATGGCGCTGTCGGGCAGTTCATCTGCGCGTTTGATGGCTGAGGGCGTATTTCGCGCCACCATTCCAACCATGGCGGGTATGGTCGTTGCCTTGTTCGGCTTGTTTTTAAGTAATTACATTGAGCGCCGCGGACGCCGCGAAACCGCGACCTTCGCTGACTCACTGGAAATCGGCTAGCGCGCTGCGCGGCCTTTTGGAAGGATAGACTATGAGACGCCGTAGAGGATCCGGAAACGACGAAGCCGAAGTTGATATGACGCCGATGCTCGACATCGTATTTATCATGCTTATTTTCTTTATCGTGACCGCAACATTTCTGGATGAAACCGGTAAAGATTTCACTCAGCCCCCACCGCCGCCGGATAAGGATATTCCGACGGAACCGAAGCCTGCTATCGTCGTGTTTGTAAATGGCGTAAATGGTTGTGCTGTGGACGGTATTCAAACCGATTGTTCCACTGTGCCGCTACAGGTCGAGAAAGCCCGCGCTGAAAAAGCCGGCGCTGCGGTTATTCTGCGTATGGATGAGCGCGCTAAGCATCGCATCATGGTCGACATCAAGGAAGATCTGGATTCGACCAATACTGACAGCAAAATCGAAATCATTCCCGCTACTGATATTTAGACAGTTAAGTATAGCAGCGGGTTTACTTTCGCCGCTCATTGTGATAAGGTAACATTATGGCTAGACGTAGACGCAATACAGAAGATGACGGCATGGAGCTAAACATGACGCCCATGCTGGACGTCGTTTTTATTCTACTTATCTTCTTCATCGTAACTTCGGTTTTTGTTAAAACGCCGGGAATTGATCCCAATATACCCGATTCGTCAGACTCTCTGGATTGGAAACCCGGTATTTTGATTGCCGTAAATTCTGAGGATGAAATTTGGATCGATAAGACGCCTTACACGCTTGAAGAGGCTGAACCGATTATCCGCGGCATGCGTGACGAAAACCCTAAAGCCCAAGGTATAATTCAAGGCGATGGCGACGCCAGTGTGGGGACGGTTATGCGGCTTCAGGATATGATGGTCGATCTGGGTATTGAAGTTTACATTAAGACCGAAGAGTAGATTTAGGTTCGAAGGAACAAAACTATGAATATTACACGCTGGATTATTGGCATTCCAATCGCTGCCGTTCTGACTTACCTGCTCTTCGTTCTGATGATGGTTCTCATCGACGGTGAATGGGAAGCTCAAGAGAAGTCCGATATTGCCAAGTTCGAAATTGATCCAAAAGTTGAAGATTTAAAAGTTATCAAACGCGAAACTGTGATTGACGAAGTGCGCCGCGTAACAACGCCGCCGCCGCCGCCGCAAATTGAGCGTCAACAGGCTGTACAGCCTAATGAGCCGATTGCCACACTTGAGGGTGCTATCCCTGAGTTTGATGCGCCGAAAATCGACCGTCAAAGTTTTAAAATTGCGGTGTCAGACCGGGATGCTCAGCCTTTGGTGCGTATTCCGCCGTCTATGCCGCCTCGCGCCGAAAAGTCCGGTCATTGCCGGATGCGTTTTGATGTCAGCCCGCAAGGATCACCCTATAATGTCGTCGCGACTTATTGCACGCAAAGCCTGTTTGAGCGCAATAGCGTCAAAGCTGTCGAGAAGTTTAAATATAACCCGAAAATGCAAGATGGTCAGGCTATTTCGCGCCGCGGCGTTGAAACAAAAATCACATTTCAACTTGCCGATGAACGCGGCAAAATCATTCCGGAATAAGCTGCCAAGCGCCTCTCAGATTTTCACGGCGTATCAGTCGTGAACCACATAAAGGTAACATCGTTATGAAAAACCGTTTTTTAACATTATCGCTGGCCTGCGTTATGGGCGGCAGTGTTGTCATGGCTCTGGCACCCTCTGCTGATGCGCAGCGCGCCCGCAGAGATGCGCCTGAAGAGGCTCCTGTTGCTGAAGGTCGCCAATTTGGCGCTGAAGCTGGTGAAAAAGTGAACGCGGCGCTTCAGGATATGAATGCCAATAATAACGGCGCTGCCGTTGCTAAGCTTAATGAAGCTTTAGCGCTTCCTGATCTCAATCCCTATGAAAAAGCCACAATCCATCAGATGATGGGGTCGGCTTATTATGAGCAAAATCAATATGCGCGCGCAATCCAGTCCTTTGAAAGCTCAATTTCATCCGGTGGTTTATTACCGGCAGAGGCGACCAGTCTTCGCTTGAATATTGCTCAACTCCTCATTGCCAATGGCCGCCACGTTGAAGGCGCGACCATGCTGGAGAACTATATTAATCAGGGTAATCCGGTGAAACCGGCTTATGTTGATATGCTTGTCGGCGCGTGGGTGCAGGCAGAAAATTACAACAAAGCCCTTCCCTGGGCCGAACGCTGGTTCCGTGAAGCCAGCCCAAAAGAGCGTAAGCATTTTGATCTTCTTAATTTCCTCTACAATAATTTGGGAATGAAGGGCAAACAGTCCGATATTGTTTTGCAAATGATCAATAGATATCCGGGTGACCGCACATTATGGGACACTTTGGCCTCTATGATGCAGGAGGGCGGACGCGAACAGGATGCCTTTGAAATTAACAAAATGCTCTATCTTGGCGGCGCAATGAAGAGTGAGCAGGACGTGATGAAAATCGTCCAATATTATTCTTTTTATGAAATGCCGTTCCAAGCGGCGAAGATTCTCGAACGGGAGATGAATGCTGGTGTAGTGCCGCGCACGACGGACCGCTTAGTGCTTCTGTCTGACCTTTTGCGCCAAGCGCGTGAATATAAGCGGGCCATACCCATTTTGGAATCTGCCGCCCAGCAGGCCGGGAGTTCGAAAGTCTACGCTCAGCTAGGCGAGGCGCTCAAAAATGAATCCCAATGCGGAAAAGCCGAGACGGCGTTCCGCAAAGCCATCGATTTGGGATATAACCGCGGTAAAGCGTGGAGCTATATTGCGACCTGCATTTACGAATCCAGTCAGGATGAAGAGCGCATTAGTTGCGATTGGTCGGAGCAGAGAAAGGCCAGTGCGCCGCGTAAGATTCTTCGTGATAAAGCTTATGCCGCCTTTGGTAATGTCCCAAGCGGCACGAGAGATGGATCCGATGCTGCAAAATGGCGTCAATTTATCAAGGCCGAGGAAAGACAAATCGCGGACCGGTGTGAATTCGAACTTAATGTTGAGAAAGAACAATGCTTCGGCGCGATCGAGAATGCGTATAATTCGAAATTCCTGAACGAAGGTAAGGTCGTTATTGACGAGAAATGCCAGCCTTTCAAAGCCGAGTTCGACAGATTATACCGGACAAGTGCTAAAAAAGAAGGTTAACTTTCTTTACAGTGCTTAATCAAACCCGGCGGTTTCGCCGGGTTTTTTTGTGGTTCAACCGCAATATTCAGAATCTCCTTTCAATCATGTATGTTATGTTATATAATAACTTATATTTATAGGAGGAGTTATGTCTAAACGTCATGTCATTGTTTTACCCTTTGCCGCGCTCGCAACGGGCGGTGTATTTATGTTAATGACCGCACTGATTGATGCGCAGTGGGTACCGCAAGACACAGCACAAGACCTTAAATATGAGATCAATCCTGTCGTTGAGGATATTAATCCTTTCATAAAAACGATTGATCTCAAGATAATAGATCATGTCGAAATCCCGCCGCCGCCGCCGCTCATTGACAGGCAGCCGCGTATACGCCCGTCGGAGCCTTTGCCGACATATACTGAACTTATTCCCATAATACCCAATCCGGATATTAGTGACCTAAGGCCGGTCATTTACACCCCGGATAGCGAAGAGAAACCGTTGGTGCGCGTGCCGCCGGTAATGCCATCGCGGGCGGAGCGCAGCGGTCACTGTATCGTGAGGTTCGAGGTTAACGCCGAGGGTGCGCCGTATAATATTTCAACGCCTTATTGTTCGCAGCCTATATTTACGCGCCCGACCATCAAAGCTGTCGGGGGCTGGCGATACCGTCCGGCCGTGAGCGGCGGCGCGGCAATATCCTCACGCTCCATCGAAACGCGGGTGAGTTTTAATTTGAATGATGAAAATGGCCGCCTTATTCCCGAATGATAACGGTGCGGGCTAAGCTTTAGGCGTCTCCGGCGCGCCAATAGCGGCAATGGCAAAGGCATATTCCAGAGCCACTTCTTTAAGGCGGGTATAGCGCCCGCTCTCACCCTGATGTCCCGCATCCATATTGATTTTCAGCACAATAGGGGCTTTGCCCGTCTGGTGTTCGCGCAATTTGGCCGCCCATTTGGCCGGCTCCCAATAGGTGACGCGCGGATCGGAGAGCCCGCCGGTAATGAGTACAGGCGGATAGGCGGCGTCGACAATATTATCATAAGGTGAATAGGATGCAATGCGGTCATATGCCTGCGAGTCTGAGACAGGATTTCCCCATTCAGGCCATTCCGGCGGCGTGAGGGGGAGGGTTTTATCGCTCATAGTGGTGAGGACATCAACGAATGGGACGGCGCCGATGACCGCGCCAAACAGGCCGGGCGCCTGATTGAGCGCCGCGCCCACAAGCAGCCCTCCCGCCGATCCGCCATGGGCCACAATGTGGCCTTTTGATGTATATCCGCGCGCCACGAGAGCCCGGCCACAATCAACATAGTCGTCAAATGTCGCCTGCTTAGTCTCTAACTTGCCTTTCAGGTACCAGTCATAGCCCTTGGCTTTACTGCCGCGAATATGGGCGATGGCATATATAAATCCGCGGTCGACAAGTGACAGAATAGAGGTTCTGAAACTGGCAGGAATTGTAATGCCGTATGAGCCGTAGCCATAGAGCAGGCAGGGCGCGCTGCCGTCCAGTTTCAGGCCACTGCGATAGAGAAGCGTGACCGGGATGCTCTCCCCGTCGCGCGCCTGAATGTGGATGCGCTCGCATGTATAATCGTCGGGATTATGCCCTGAGGGAACCTGGGTAATTTTGCGAACAATTCGCTCACGCGTTTCCATATTATAATCAATAACCTGCCCGGGCTGCACTGGAGAGCTATAGGTGAAACGCAGCCATGGCGTGTCAAATTCATATCCTCCCATGAAGCCGAGCGAATAGGCGGCGTCGTCAAATGTGATGACGTGCTCTTCACCGGTGTTAATATGATGGACAATAATTTGAGGAAGCGCATCTTTGCGCTCCAGCCGCACCATGAAGTTTTGGAAGACTTCAATGCCGAGTATTAATGTGCCGGGGCGGTGAGGGATAAACTCTTCCCACGCGGCGCGTTCCGGATGTCCTGCGGGGGCGCGCATAATTTTGAAATCAACCGCGCCGCCTTCATTTGTAATTATGTAAAATGCATCCGGGTGATCATGGACAGAGTATTCATGCCCCGCGCTGCGCGGTTCGACCATGCGTGGCGCGGCGTGTGGATCACGGGCATTAATGAGGAGGGTTTCGCCGCTCGTATGATCATGGGCGCTGATTTCAATAAATTGGCGTGCATCACTATTGCCTATACCCACAAACAATCCCGGATCGGTTTCTTCATAGACGAGTTCGGGCGCAGCATCTGTGTGAACATTGCGGCGGTATACTTTGCACGGCCTATGATTATCATCACGCTCTACCCAATACAGGGTTTCGTTATCCTCGGCCCAGATGAGGTTTCCCGTAGATTTGGTAATACCCAGAGCGGCCGGCTCTGCGCCGTCAATCTTGCGTAGATATACGGCGTAATCTTCCGATCCTGTTTTATCCAGACTATAGGCCAGCCAATCATGTTTCGGGCTGTGATTGACATCACCCAGATCGAAATAGGTGCACCCCTGCGCCAGCGCATCGGCGTCAAGCAATACGGTATCATCGACGCTATCTTTTGCGCGGCGGAAATATAGCCCGTATTGATCGCCGGGCCGGAACCGCGCGCCATAGAGGTAATCGTCATGAGGGGCGGGGACACTGCTGTCATCGTCTTTGATGCGGCCTTTCATCTCTTCGAAAACGGCGGTTTTCAAATCAGATAACGGCGCGGTTACGGTCTCCATATAGGCATTTTCGGCTTCTAAGTGATCACGGATTGGCGCGGGCAGGGCAGCCGCATCAGCCATCACCTCTTGCCAATTATCAGCCCGCATCCAGGCATAATCATCAATACGTGTTTTGCCGTGCAGGCAAATGGACAGAGGCTGTTTGCGTGCTCGCGGCGCTGTCGCAGTCAGCTCAAATAGTGAGAATGTGTCATGTGTCATGGCGCCTGTATGGCGACAAAGACGGGTGGGTTAAACCCCTTATTTTACCGAGGAAAGTGACGATTAGTTAACGCATATAGGCTAAAATTAACCAAACTTCGAAGGCCCCCTATGCCTAATCCTTTGCCAGCTTCGCTTCCGCAAGCCTCTATGGCTGCGCCGATCACGCCAGCGCATCCCGTATTGCAGCCGCTGCCTATAGAGCAAAAGCCAGCGCCGTCCGGCGGCGCCCTCAATCTGACTGATGAGGCTGAGCCTTCCGCCTTGCCGGATGTGCGCCGGGCTCTCGTTAAACGCCTGGCTGATGTCATATGCATTCCGGCCAGCCAGCTCACGCCGCAAGAACGTTATATGGCCGGAGATGTCTTAGTCGAACTTCTGCGTGATGCGGATGTGACAATGCGCGAATCCGTCGCCAAGCGTTTGGTTATGCTCAATGAAGCGCCGCGGACCATCCTTCTAATCTTGGCCAAGGACGAATATTGCGTCGCGCGCCACATCCTTGAGAAGAGCAAAAGCCTCACCGATAGCGACCTCATACATATTGCCCGTCAAGTCAGCATGAAGCATCGCAAGATGATGGCGCTGCGCCGTCATCTCTCAGATGCCGTGGTTGATGTGCTTGCCGAATATTTGGAAGAAGACGTCATTAATACGCTCCTCAAAAATAAGGGTGCAAATTTCAGTGAAAAGACAATTCAGCGGATAATGACCGTGTCGCGAAATAGGCCTGATTATGTCAATCTGCTCATTAAGCGCGACGAAACACGGCCCTTTCACGGCCTGACCATGTTCTGGTGGGCGGACCAGGCGGCGCGTAAGGTTATTTTGCACCGATTTGCCGTGACGCGCACGGTGTTACAGGAAAGCTGTTTTGACCTCTACCCCGTCGCCGCGGCGCAGGGGTGGAATGACGCGGCTGTCCGCAAAGCGCTTCAATTTATAGAGCGGCGTCAACGCAATCGCGCCGCCATTGCACGTAGCGACTTTGAGTCGTTGGAAAGCGCGGTTGAGCTTGCTGCCGAAAACGGCATGACACGGGAAATGGCCGAAGAAATTTCTCACATGTCCGGGATTAAGCCGGCGACGGGCGCCCAGATCATGTCCGATGAAACGGGTGAGGCGCTGGCCATATTATGCAAGGCGCCGGGGCTTAAGCGTAGATATCTCACATTGATGTGGCGCGCATTGCGCCGCGATACGGGAACGGAGGAGACTCCCAGCGCTGAACTGGCAGCCATTATCGCAACTTATGATTCCATATCAACAGATAAGGCGCAGACCGTATTGAGGTACTGGAACTGGTCATTGACCAGTGCTTTAAATGCGGAAGTCCTGCAATATATCAAGCGCGGCGTTGTCCCCAATGAGTCGGAACACGGCGCAGCTGCGGTCACAGCGGCGCTGGTTTTCGGACATAAACGCGGATAAAGTTATCCCCAGAATTTATGAGTCAATTCGCGCTCCTTTAGGGTTGGCGCAGCCTGCGCGCTCCGCTATCACCTAGGTCAACTTGCGCGGCCAGATGGAGGGATTAGCGTCAATGAAATATGCGCTTATTCTCGCTGTAACTTTGGCCGGATATTGGCTCACTCTGTCCGGATATCTGCATGAGCCTCTTATCTTATTCTTTGGCGCCGTGTCGGTCGCATTTGCTGTCGGCCTCGCGGCGCGAATGAAAATATTGGATAGTGAAACCGTCCCTTATTTAAATACAGCCAAGACCCTGACCTATTTTATTTGGCTGTTTCGCGAAGTGGTGAAAGCCAATATGGCCGTTATCAAAGCCGTGCTCTCGCCGGAGTTAAAAATCTCGCCGAGCATGATTATGGTTCCCACGCGGCAGGACACTGATATTGGCAGAACAATGTTTGCCAATTCGATTACTTTGACCCCCGGAACAGTCTCTGTCGACGTCACTGAAGACGGCATTCTGGTTCATGCGCTTCTGTCGGAAATGGCTAACCCTGACGATTTTATGGATATGGGTGAGCGGTCAGGCTGGTCTGTCGGCGAGTCGTCAAAATCGGATGAGGCCTCATAAATATGGCAAATCTGGTCATGATTTATATTTCTCTTATTGGCGCAATTGGCATGCTGATCGGTATGGGGCTTTTGCTCGGCCGCTCTATAGTCGGCCCGAGCTTTTATGACCGCGCTTTGGCTGTGAACAGTTTCGGCACGAAAGCCGTACTTTTCCTGTGTTTGTTCAGCCTGATCATTGGACGGTCTGACGGCGTTGATATTGCGATTTTATACGCGCTAATGAATTTTATCGCGACGATCGCCATCTTGAAATTCTTCCGTTACCGCGCGCTTGATGTGCCTCTGGCCCAACGTCCCGAAAAGAGTGGAGGCCGCCGTGGCTGAACCTGTAATTGATACCGCGGTCCCTGCGTCCGGCGCTTTGCCGTGGATCGAGATTTTGGAGTGGGGGCAAGCGCTCTTATCCGGAGGCTTAATCCTGACAGGTACATTTTTCGTGCTGGCGGGGGCCATTGGCGTTTTGCGCATGCCGGATTTTTTCACCCGCATCCATGCCGCTGGTATGACCGATACGATGGGCGCGGAATTTATTCTTTTGGGTCTGGTCGTTCAGGCCGGATTTACGCAGTTAAGCTTGAAATTGCTCTTAGTGGCCTTTTTCCTTTTTGTGACGTCTCCGACCGCCACACATGCGATTGCTCATGCGGCGCATTTGTCCGGTCTCAAGCCCAGACTTGGCCGGTATCAAGCCCCGGATCTTGAAGATATTGGTAAAGGTGACAGGTCATGATGTTCGCCGAAGCTGCACATATCGGCGCGCATGTTGTGCCCATGATTATTCTCGATATCGGCCTGATGGCGATGCTTGTCGTGGTCGGGTTTGCAATTGTGCGTATGCGCTCGCTCTTCGCGGTCGTCATGCTCCAAGGCGTTTACAGCTTGATTTGCGCGGCGTGGTTTGTCTCGCTGGACGCTGTTGATGTCGCCTTTACCGAGGCCGCCGTCGGCGCGGGCATATCGACGGTTTTAATGCTGGGGGCGATGCTCCTTACGGATAAAACGTCCAGCGAAGTGCCTGTGCAGCGCGCGGTTGGACCGCTTTTGATTGTGCTTTTTACCGGCGCGGCCATGCTCTATGCCGTTCCGGATATGCCCGCCTATGGAGACAAAGACAGCGCCGTCAATACTGGCGTTGGCATGCAATATATGACAGTGACGCCGGAGCAGATTGAAGTGCCTAATGTCGTCACCGCCGTACTTGCCAGCTATCGAAGCTATGATACAATGGGCGAAACGGTAGTAATTTTTATGGCCGGTCTGGGCGTGCTTTTGCTTCTGGGTCTGAACGGGAATGCGGGTCGCTGGACCGCCCAAGTGCAGGGCGTCAATCTTTCGTGTGACCGGGCACCTGCGGCGGAAGTGCTCCCCACACCGCGCGCCAAACCCAAAACCACCCCGGATGAGGTGCGGCCTGACGCAGCGCCGCCCAAGCCCAAGTCTAAGCCTAAGCCTAAGCCTAAGCCAAGAGGGGGAACGTCATGAACTCCCATATTATTCTTCGTGTGGTCGGGAAATTCCTCATTCCGCTGATCATTATATTTGGCCTTTATGTTCATTTTCACGGTGATTTCGGCCCGGGCGGCGGGTTTCAGGCGGGCGTCATTGTTGCTGCGGGCGTGATTCTTTATGCGCTTCTGTTTGGCTTGAAGGCGTGCAAGCAGGCCGTGCCGCCAAGCTGGATTCGTATCGGTATGACCGTGGGCGTTTTGTTTTATGTTGGAACGGGTCTCGTGACATGGATGCTGGGGGGAAAGTTTCTGGACTTCGACGTATTGCATCCTGCAACCGACCACCCGCTGGGGCAGCATATCGGTATTATTTTTGTTGAACTGGGCGTGCTGTTTACTGTGGCGACGGTCATGGTGGCTATATTCTATGCCTTCGGTTCACGGCAGCCGCAGATCATGGATGACGAGAAGGATTTTTAATGTTCTCTGAATTCATCACTCATTTTAATTATATTGTCGTTATTATTTTAATGATGACAGGACTCTATGTCGTGTTCTCGGCCAGTAATATGATCAAAAAGCTAGTGGGCTTGTCAGTCTTTCAAACCTCGGTTTTCCTTCTTTACATCACTATGGGTAAAGTTACCGGCGGGGTTCCGCCGATTATTGAAGGCCTGCATGGTGGCGATTACGGCCCTGAAAACGGCGCGGGACACGGCGCGGAGGCCGCCGGACAAGCGGCGGAGATATTATACTCCAATCCCCTGCCGCATGTGTTGATCCTGACGGCAATTGTCGTCGGGGTCGCTACGCTCGCGGTCGGACTGGCACTGGTTGTGCGCATTCGCGAAGTCTATGGCACAATTGAAGAAGTGGAAATTGATCGCCTGAATTATGCCTTTAATATGGACGGCGTTGATGAAGCGGCGTCCGGGGAGACGCCATGAGCACATTTTTAACGGGATGGCTCAGCGCTGAAGCTCCGGTTCTCATCGTTGTTCTGCCGTTGGTTATGGCCGCGTTTTGCGCTGTTATGCCGAAAGATAAAATTGCGTGGATTATCACGCTGATCACCACACTGATCTGCGCTGTGCTGGCTTTTGATATTGTCTTGCAGGTTCAAAGCGCCGGCGTGCTCAGCTATGCGCTCGGTGGATGGGATCCGCCTTTCGGGATCGAATACCGCATTGACGGTCTGAACGCCCCGGTCGTGCTTTTAATTAGCGCCATTGGCGTCATTTGTACGCTTTACGCGCTGCGCAGTACGGATGCTGAGATCGAGCCGAAAAAACGCGCGCCGTTTTATGCGGCGTTTCTCGTGGCCTTCGCCGGATTGCTGGGCATGGTCGTGACGGGCGATGCGTTCAACGTTTTTGTCTTCCTCGAAGTATCGTCCATTTCGACTTACGTTCTTGTCGCGATGGGGGCCAGCCGCGACCGCCGTGCGCTGAACAGCGCTTATAATTACCTTATTCTCGGCTCGATTGGCGCAACCTTTTTTGTTATCGGCGTCGGCTTTCTCTATATGGAAACCGGGACGCTCAATATGATGGATATGGCAGACCAACTGGCCGTTACTGCGGACGGATCGCGCGTCGCGCAACTGGCCTTTGCCTTTATCGTCGTCGGCTTAGGCCTTAAACTAGCGATGTTCCCGCTGCATCTCTGGCTGCCCGGCGCTTATGCTTATGCGCCAACAGCGATCACAGCCTTTCTGGCGGCAACTGCGACGAAAGCGGCGCTTTACCTGTTGCTGCGCTTTGTCTTTACGGTGTTTGATCCCAGCCTGGCCTTTATCGGCGCGACGTTGACCTGGCTTCTTGCCGTATTGGGCGTGGTCGGGATGTTTGTCGCTTCGTTTCAAGCCATATTTCAGACCGATGCGCGGCGCGTACTCGCATATAGCTCCGTCGCGCAAATAGGATACATACTGCTTGGCGTAGGGATGGGCACAACGCTGGGGGTTAGCGCAGGTTATGTCCATCTGATCAATCACGGCATCATCAAGGGCGCTTTATTTCTTGCGCTCGGCGCATTTTGGTACCGCTATGGCATTAAACGCGTTTCCGATTTTAACGGTTTGGGCAAACTCATGCCGTGGACAATGAGCGCTTTTACGATTGCCGCGCTAGCGCTGATCGGAATTCCGGGCACAGCCGGATTTGTGTCTAAATTCCAGCTCTTAACCGCAGCTGCTGATAATGGCTGGTGGTGGGCTGTCGGCGCTGTCGTGGTGACGTCTATTCTGGCCGTGATCTATATGGGGCGCATGTTGGAGGCCGCATGGTTACAGCCTGCGCCGCTTGTGAACGGAAAACCTGTTGCGAGCCGTGAAGCCCCTTGGCCGATGATGGTCGGCCTTTGGGTTCTGGCTATCGCCTCTCTAGTCTTCGGCATTATGCCGGCCTGGCCGTTAGAGCTGGCCAGCGGCGCGGCGCAAGTCATGTTGGGAGGCGGGCTATGAGTTACGGTCCTGAAATGGCGCTCTGGCTGCTGTTGATTATCCCGGCGCTGGCTGCGGCGCTCATCCCTATGGCGGGCAAAGCCCCAAATATTCGCGAAGCCATTACGCTTATCGCGGGCGCTGCGCTTCTCGCCAATGTGATCTATCTGGTCCGCCTTGTCGGGCTGGGCGAGCGTCCTGAAATCCTGCTTGTGCCTTTTGCGGGGCCACTGGATATCAAGCTGACACTTGAGCCGCTCGGCGCCATATTTGCGGCCATTGCCAGTTCGCTCTGGATCGTCAATTCGCTCTTCACCGTGGGCTATATGCGCGGCAATAATGAGAAAAATCAGACGCGGTTTTATACCTATGTAGCGATCGCGATTGCCGCTGCCATGGGTATTGCGGCTGCGGGCAATCTGATTACGCTTTTTGTCTTTTACGAAGCGCTCACCCTGTCGACCTACCCGCTTGTAACCCATAAAGGCGATGCCAAAGCCCGTCGCGGCGGCCGGATATATCTAGGCATATTAATGGCCACCTCGCTCGGCCTTTTGCTGCCCGCCATTATCGGGACTTATTATTTTGCGGGAACGACAGACTTTGCTGTCGGTGGATTGTTTAACGGCGCTATCGGGACAGGCGTGGCCAGCGTGCTGCTTTTACTGTTCGCCTTCGGGATTGGCAAAGCGGCGCTTATGCCCGTCCATATGTGGCTACCCAATGCTATGGTTGCTCCGACGCCGGTCTCTGCGCTGCTCCACGCTGTCGCCGTGGTTAAGGCGGGCGTGTTCACCATGCTCAAAGTTGTGCTCTATGTTTTCGGCCCTGACCTCGTGAGCCAAACCGGAGCAGGGACGTTTCTGGCGTGGCTGGCGGCTTTCTCCATCGTCGCAGCGTCAATTATTGCGCTTCGCAAAGACAATCTCAAAGCCCGGCTGGCCTATTCCACTGTGTCGCAACTGTCTTATATTACGCTAGGGGCGATGATTGCCGCGCCCGCAGCCCTGATGGGCGGCGGCCTTCAGATTGTGATGCATGCCTGGGGGAAAATTACATTATTCATGTGTGCTGGCGCGATTTACACCGCCGTAAAACGCACAGAGGTCAGTCAGCTTGACGGCCTTGGGCGCAAGATGCCGTGGGTTTTTGGCGCTTTTCTGGTGGGCAGTGCGTCCATTATTGGCTTGCCGCCTCTGGGGGGGTCATGGCCGAAATTCATGTTGATGGTCGGCGCGATCGATGCCGGCAAAGCCGTGCTTATCGCCGCGCTAATCCTGTCGAGCCTTCTCAACGTGGCCTATCTTATGCCGGTGGCTATTCGCGGATTTCTGAAGCCCGCCAATGATCCGGCTGCGGACGCCGCCATTGTGCAGCCAATATGGGTGGTTATTCCCCCCGTAATTACGGCGGCAGGCGCTTTTATCTTATTTTTCTTTGCGGGTGATATTATCGATTATCTTCGTCCCGTCCTTCCTGCAGGAGGGCTGTAGTTATGCATAAGCCTCACGATACACCTGAAAATCTTGATGATATCCATCCGGTTTCAAAAAAGTTTTTGTGGCTGGCCAATCCCAAGGTGAAACGCAATTTCATCTGGTTCACTGTGGCCTGCCTTATCCTGACCGTCATCATCGGTTATTTCTTCCCCGCCAAACATCCCGCGCCATGGGAGGGCGGGCTGCTTTACGCTATCAGCTTCGGCGTTATCGGATTTGTCGCTTATTCTATTGTTGTCTTTTCCGCATGGCCGCTCTTTCGCGCCTTGTCGCGCCCTGAAGATTATTACGGTGAAGATGATGATGATACGTTAAGCGGAGAAGATGATGTCTGATCTGCTGATGACGATAAATCCGGGTCTGTTCATTATTGCGGCAGGCATGTTGTGCGCGCTCGTACCGCTACACAGCGTACGCAAAACCGTCATGATCCTGGCGCCAATTGTCGCCGCCTATGCGCTGTTTAAAGGGTATAGTGCGGGCATAGGCCTAGCCGGTGAGATGACAATTGCGGGCATTGATCTGACAACATATCGTCTCGATCGATTATCGCTCATCTGGGGCTATGTGTTTTGTTTTGCCGGGCTTCTAAACGGCATATTTGCCTTTCACGAGAAAGCCCATATCAGCGATGCAAGCGCGCTGATCTATACTGGCGCGGGCCTCGGCGCGGTTATGGCGGGGGACCTGCTGACGCTGTTCCTGTTCTGGGAACTAACCGCCGTGTCCTCTGTCTTTCTGGTCTGGGCCGGCGGGCCGCGCGCTTATGCGGCGGGGCTGCGCTATCTGGGCATGCATGTCTTGTCGGGTGTATTATTACTTGCTGGCGCAATTATGTATCAGAACTATTCCGGTACATTCTTCTTTGACGGCAATGAGATTGGCCTGGGCGTTCCAGGCGGCTGGCTGATGATGATAGGGATCGGTATCAAAGCCGGGTTTCCGCTTTTGCATACATGGATCCAAGATGCCTATCCCAAGGCGAGCGTAACCGGCACGGTGGTGCTGGCAACTTTCTCGACCAAAATGGCGATCTACGCGCTTGCGCGAGGTTTTGCCGGTGAGGAAATCCTGATCTATATCGGCGCAGTCATGACGCTCTTCCCGGTTTTCTTTGCGGTGATTGAAAACGATCTGCGTAAGGTTCTGGCCTATAGCCTGAATAACCAGCTCGGCTTTATGGTCTGCGGTATCGGTGTCGGTACGGCCATGGCGATGAACGGTGTTGCCGGACAGGTCGTGCTGCACGTTATATTCAAAGCGCTCCTGTTTATGTCTATGGGCGCAGTTTTGCACCGCGTCGGGACAGCGAAGGCCAGCGAGCTAGGCGGTCTATTCCGCACTATGCCGTGGACGACCATGGCGTGTCTGATTGGCGCAGCCTCTATTGCGGCTTTCCCAATGTTTGCGGCTTTCGTGACCAAAGCGATGATTATCGCGGCCGTGTTCGAAGAGCATCACTACATCGTCTACCTCTGCCTGCTATTCGCCTCTGCCGGGGTGATGGAGCATAGTGGTATCAAGGTTCCGTATTTCGCATTTTTCTCTCATGATAGCGGTAAACGGCCCAAAGAGGCGCCGTGGAATATGCTGCTTGCTATGGGTCTGGCCAGCCTGTTCTGTATTGTTCTGGCGTGGCCATGGGGCGGTTATCAGATGCTCTATAATTTGATGCCTATGCCTGAAATCGCCGGTGAATATGTGCCCTACACAGTCAATCATGTGATCACGCAATTGCAGCTTTTATTTGCAGCTATGTTCGCCTTTGCTCTGCTCAAACGGCTGGGTGTTTATCCGCCGGAGCGGCGCGCGCAAATTCTGGACTTTGACTGGCTGTGGCGTCGCCCCGCCGTTGCAACGCTCAAATGGATCGACGTTATGGGCGCGCGGGTGGAAGCTTATGGCGGCCTCACCGTGAAGCGCGGATGGTCCGGTATACAGCGCCGCCTGTTTGCCATGTTCAGTCCGGCGGGCGCGATGTCACAGGACGCGCCGTCGGGTATTGCGTCGGTTCTAACGGCGGCGATGCTTGGTCTGGCTATCGCGCTTTTGTATTTTGTAGGGTGATATGAGCAAGCCGGAATCTATACTCGATTTAACAGCGCAGATCGTATCGGCTTATGTAGGCAATAATGCGTTATCGCCTGATGACGTTCCTGCATTTATTCAATCGACATATGAGGCCTTAATGGCGGCGCAGCACACGCCAAAACCTGAGCCGGAGAAAGCGCCGGTTCCGGCTGTGGCCATTGCTGACAGCCTGACCGAGGATTATCTGATCTGTCTGGAAGACGGCAAGCCGTTCAAATCGCTCAAGCGCCATTTGCGGACAAAATTTGATATGACACCCGAAGCTTACCGTGAAAAATGGGGCCTGCCGCACGACTATCCTATGGTTGCGCCCAATTATGCCAAGGAGCGCTCAAAGCTGGCTAAGAAAATGGGATTGGGGAAGTCGGAAAGTTAGACTTTTTCAGCTCCGAGGTTTCCGAATCGGCTCCGTAACGAAATAGCGCATTATTTAGCCCTTTTTTAAAAGATTGAGACGCTCAGCGCTTGTGCGATTCAATTGGTTAATGATTATTAACCTTATTAGTCCGGGGGGATTTCGGGCCAAGAGGGAAATAATCATGTTGTCATCCAATGCCGCGCGTCATCAAATCATACTGCCCGAGCAGCGGGAAATTTATGATTATTGGCGCAGCAAATGCAAAGATGGCTGCCTGCCGAGCCGCCGCGATATCAACCCGCTCGATATTGCGGCGCACCTTCCCACACTGAGTTTTGTTGAGCCTGTTGGCGCAGCCGATGCGCGGCGGTTTCAATTCCGTCTCGCCGGGACGCGGTTCTGGGACATGTATCACCGTGAAATCACCGGGGACTTTGTTGATAATCTGCCTGAGGGAAGCCGGCGTGAGTATTGGTCGCGCGTCCTTGGCCGTGTGGCCGACCGTGGACGCCCCAGCGCAGGTGTGCAGCGCATGGCGGTCTCCGGACGTACCCATATGGCGCAGTTCTGGGTGCGCCTGCCGCTCGCCGATGACGGGCAAAATGTAGATATGATCCTCGGTTTTGACAAATTTGTCCGCTTGACTAAGACGAACTTAATGCCTGTGGAAAACACTGCACTTTATGCATAAAAACAATGACTTACCTTGTGGATAAGCCTGTGAACCTCTACTCGCGCATAAGGCGACTGAAAATAAAAATAGGAAAATAATCCTCTTTTGATAAATCTGCGTTATAGTGCCTTGAACAACGAGGCACCTATGCAAAATCTAAAAACTCATCATAGCGATATTTTACGGGCAAGGCTCGCCATTACGGCGGTAGCCCTCGAATTTGGCATAATTGATATGCCGGTCAAGCGTCCGCGCGGCGGTAGCTCCAGGGTGAGCTTTGCACGTCAGATCGCCATGTATCTGACGCATACCGTGTATCAGATTAATCTGGCGCGTGTGGCGCGCGTCTATAGCCGCGACCGATCCACAGCCAGCCATGCCTGCCGCGTGGTCGAAGATTGTCGTGATGATCCATTTATGGACGCACGGATATCGCGGTTAGAGGCATTTCTCGAAAACGCGCCGCTCCCTGCCCCGGAGCTTGATGATGCATGAGCAAGTTCTTTTAAAACGCTTGATCGACGCTCAGGCCGTCATTATGCAAGACGGCTGCGACGGCGTGAAAAGCTATGCGGCGTATCCGCGGGGGGACCGCCGCACACGGCCCAGCTGTTTCATACCTGCGCAAATGCTAAAGCATTTCTTGGCAGACGGTGTTTGCGTCCCGACGTCGCGGGGCTTTGAGATTGTGCCTAGCGCCGCCCAAAGACATAGTGAAAAGGGCAGGGGCCTGCATAGCCATCAACACCGCGATATGGCGGTCGAAACCATAACCGACGCGTATGGCCGCTTTCGTCAGGCGCAGGTCAACCGTCATACCCGATCCCCGCTGCACCGCCTGGCCCGCCGGAAACGCCGCAGTGGCGAGCGTCTGTTCTCCGATGCTGAAATTGAAGCAGGTCACAGACTGGCGCGCGATTATGCGCGGTCCTCATTATCGGTCTCAGTGACCCAGAAATATGATGCTATTGGCGGAGGTTCGGGACATGGTGCGGAGGATATCAGCGCGGCGGCGATGGATGCGAAACGTCGTTACATGGACGCGCTGGACACACTTGGCCCCGGTCTTGACCGCATAGTGAGCGCTCTATGTTGCCATAATAAAGACATGACTGTGATTGAGCGCGACGAAGGTTATGCCCGAAACAGCGGACTGGCGGTTTTGAAACTGGGACTGCAGCGACTGACGCAGTTTTATGGTACGCAAGCGGGCTGCTCTTCCTGATGAGAGATTAGGCGACAAGCACCCATTTGTGCCTAAGACCGTCCAGAGCCTCGCGCAGACTTTCTATTAAATCGGATTTTAGCAGGTAACCGGCAATGTCGTGACGATGTGCGTCAATGATATCCTGGTCGCTATCCGAGGTTGTCATAACAAAAATATTGGCGACCGGAACATTTTTTGAGATGGAGTAAGCATCTAGAAACTCATGGCCGGACATGCGCGGCATGTTGAGATCCAGAAGGATAATCAGCTTGTCACCAAAGATCCCTTTATTCGCCGGATCGCGCAACAGTTCCAAAGCCTCAACGCCGTCAACGGCGCGTTTGATAGGATTGGCGATCCCGATTCTTTTGAAAGCGCGTTGCACGCTCATAAAATCGACGTCGTCATCTTCAATGACTAAAAATGTGAATGGAGACATATCAGATCCTAATTTGTGAGTTCGAATTCCGGATGGGCTTCAAAAAGTTTAGCCAATTTACGCTGAGATTCACGTAATGAGCGTGCCCGTCTTGACACAAGTTCCAAGGCCTGCGTGAGTTTGTCATGATCAAAGTACTGACCGTTCTCTTTTTCTATTTTCGATAATTGGGCTGTCGCATATCTAAAGATGGACAGAAAATAGCGCGATGCGGCTTCGCCCTTTTCCGTCAATTTCAATAATTTGCTTCGACCATCTTGGAAATTTTCAAACGATTCAACATAACCGTTACCGATTAACATGACGAGCGAGCGCGTCACCGTTGCCGGGTCCTGACGCAACTCTTCCGAAATTTCGGTCGCGCTAATATCATATTCTGATGCTGCGATAGCGTTAAGCACGCGCAGTTCACGGATTTTTAGATTAAATTTTCCGTTAAAGGCCGGTAGAATAGATTTTTTAACAAAGTCGGTATAATCCCCGGAAATCCATTCCGAATATGACAAATATTGTAAATCTGCCAAGCTTTTTGTGTCCATTTGAAATTACTCCGAAGACATACATTAATGTATGCGATAAATTATGAACCTGATATCACCCCATGGATAATCAGATCGCTAATACGACTTAATGTACTTACCCCATTCAGACCTTCCAAAAGGTTAAGTTGAAGGGCTACTTCACAAATAAAGAGTTGAAATTACAGACACTTTACATGTGTACGGGGGAGAGTCTTATTTGGATGCCCGCATAGCGGCATCTCGCTGTATGCGCTCAACCATAGCGCCCAGGCCGTTGGCGCGCTGCGCAGAAAGATGTCCGGATAAATCCAGAGAATCAAATATGGGGCGTGCCTTTGTAGCTGTGATTTCGCTAGCGCGTCGCCCGGAGTATATTTTTAAGGCCACAGCAATCAGGCCTTTGACGATAAAGGCGTCGCTATCGCCCCGGTATGTCATAATGGGATCATCGCCGTCTGCGGCTTCGCTGACCAGCCAAACCTGGCTGGCACAGCCCTTAACGCGCGTGGCCTCATTGCGCTCGCCCTCCATCAAGGGGGCAAGCGCTTTGCCCATCTCTATGACATGCATATAACGCTCCTCCCAATCCCCAAGAAAGGTAAAGTCGTCGACCATGTCTTGTATGTGATCCGGATGATCGGTCATATAATGTTAAATCCCCGAAATAAATTCAGGCCTTAATAACCGCCTTCGCTCAGACATTCTGACACGTCTTTTAGCTCATGCTCGGCAACGCAGAACGCATCTTCGAACTTGAAATGTCCAGCGGCCAAGCACTGCTCGGTATGCAGGCGCGCCCAGTTCAGACACCGGTTGAGGCCGACATCGACGGTATAGTTGGCGATCCATGTCGAGCTGTTTTTACCCGATGTACCCAGCACGTCCAGCGCACCCAGTGTCAGGGCTTTTGCGGCATTTACGCTGACGGTAGCCTCATTAGAGTAACTGGCCGGCTTGCCGGCTTTACCATAAGCCTGCCAAAATGCGGCACTGCGGGCCGCGCCATCATAGTCTGTTGACAGCACGGTTCCCGCAGCAGCAATTGAGCGCTGGGAGCTTTGAGGCAGCGTTACGGAATATTTCTGAGCGTCCTTGAATTTTGTGAGACGCGCCTTGCGGTTACCCGCGCGCATATTTTTCCATTTAGGATCTTTTTGCAGCTCATAAGATTGAGACTTTATTGCGGCGGCGGCACTGTCAAAGGTCGATATATCATCTTGCCATGCGGCCTGAATATCGCGTGCGGCGTCATAAGCCCCCGCGAAGGTCAAAGCGTAATTGGGGTCTGAGTATAATTTAGAAACCAGCGTATCGGCGCCTTCTGCGGTGGCGCGGTCAATAATGCTATCGACAAAGGCCGGGTTTTGCGCGGCAATCAATCCCCCATAGCTGAGAAGTCCTGCCCCGGTGCGCTGTGTAAACACACCTGCCAGACCGTCCAGATGACCGTTAAGATCCTCGCGCGTTTGTATGGGAGTATAAGCGGCTTGCGCTACGCGCTGCATGGTTGAACCATGGTAAGCAGCATCGCGAACGAGCACGTCTTTCATGCGGGTTTCGACTTTGCGTTTTGGCGGGCTATAACGCGTGACAACAATCTCCGGTTCAACATAGACCGGCTCGGGCTCAGGCTCAGGCTCTACGACAGGCGGTGGCGTTGCGCAGGCCGCTATTAAAAGCGCGAGTAGACTAATAGAGCAAATTGCGTTGCGTTTTTTCATGTTATCTCCTTGATCCACACCTTATAATGTGAGTCGTAAGCAAAGTTTGGGTGAAAGCAAGTTCAATACGCTCGCTCTACAGGTGAATAGGGTGGTCATTGTTAAGACTTTGACTTCATCTATTCAGACTTGTCGTTAACACACAGTAAACGGGACATTATGACCAGCCTCTCTATCCTAGATAAATCTGCCGGACAGCGCGTGAGATTGGCCAGCCTCGTATGGCTGACCATCATATTTGCTGCCGGAATGACGACATTTCTAGCGCTGGAATTCGACAGTATCTGGCCATATGCGGCCGGGGCGATGGTGCCGGGTCTTATCGGATTGATCCTGTCGCCATTTATGAACCGGGAATGGGCGCAGGTGGCGCTGTTGTTTTCCTGGATTGCATTGGCCGTCATCGCCGTATTGGCTATGGCTTTTCTGCCTATGGCGATATTGTTTTTATGTGTTCCTGCGGTCGCGTCATTGTTTCAGCGCGAGCGGGTTATAGAGGCATTGGTTCTGGCCGCGCTGGCGGCAGGGGCAAGCTTCTATGTTGTTAAATTCGGATTGGGGCCGGAGTTCGAGCTGGGCGAAACGGCCTCGCGCTGGGCTGAAATTACGGCGCCTGTCGGCACAATTGTGTTCATGATCGGCGCTTTATTTGCCGCATCCTACTCACGTAAGGACTTGCTGGTTACTCATGCAGAGGCCCTGCCAGCATCGGAAGCGGATATTCTGGATGTTTATCCCGGCGCGGCTTTTAGCACAGATGAGGATCACAGGGTCAGATATTCTACGCCCTTTGCGCGTGAGCTGTTTTCAAAAGATGGCGAAGCGTTTGACGGCGCAAAAATGGGTGAGATTTTGGGACTTAGCATTCGCGATGGCGCGGCTGTTAACGAGGCGCTGTCTGCGGCAATCAATAGTGGTCTTAATCAGCGCACCATCGTCCAGATTCCGGCTGAGGCATCCACTGCAGAGCGCGACAGCTCTGTGCAGCTCGATATTATTCCAAAGTCAAAAAACGGGGCTTATATCTATGCCCGCGATATTACAGGCGCGATGAATGAAGTCGAACGTCTGCGCGAGCAAAGCCGCGATGCCGACAGCCTCTCGCGCGATAAAGATTTATTTTTTGCCGGCGTCAGCCACGAATTGCGCACGCCGCTCAATGCGATCATCGGATTTTCCGATATGATGCGCTCGCGTCTGTTCGGGCCTTTGCCGGGCAAGTATAGCGAATATGCCGATTTGATACATGATAGCGGTCAACATATGCTCGATCTTCTCGGCGACGTGCTTGACATGTCTAAAATCGAAGCCGGTCAATATACGCTGACCTATGATAATTTTGATTTGGCGGATGTCGTGCGAAGCAGTGTAAAAATGGTAGGCCCGCAAGCCGATAATGCGGAAGTGCTGATTGAACCGGACATACAGGATAGGACGGGATTGTTAATAAGCGCCGACCGCCGCGCCGTGCGCCAAATTCTTCTCAATTTGCTGTCTAACGCCATCAAATTCTCCGAAAAAGGCGGCCGCATCGTCCTCAAAGTCAGCGCAAATGACGAAGCGGCAACCATCCGCGTCATTGATCAAGGCCGCGGTATGAGCGCCGAAGAACTGTCACATATTGGCAAGCCATATTCACAGGCCGGCTCAGCGCGTATGGTTGATAATCGCGGTACAGGGCTTGGATTATCACTCGTTAAATCATTGACAGAGATGCATGATGGCGAATTTGATATCGAAAGCTCTTCGGGCGACGGCACAACGGCCACCGTAATTATCCCGCGCGAGCGCAGCACATAAAGCAGCACATAAACTTGGCGACCCTGTAGAAAGCTAAACGCGTCTGGATTTTGGCGACGCTGTCACGAGAGTTAAAACGAGACTTATCCCGAGTAAAATAAGTAGCCACGTTTCTGACATGACGCGCTGGAATATGACATCGAAATTTAAAGCCGGCCCGATTTTGGCGCGGTTGAATCCCAGATCGCCGCTCCGGATAGCTCTCGCTTTTCCGCGTATATTTGCCGTGAAGTAATCCCAGCTAAAGCTCCGTTCAGACGCTATTTTTACAGGCGCTGAGCTAAAATATGTCCGGGCTTTTGCCGGATGTTTCAGCGCGGGAGGAAGGGCGTCTTGAACACTTATGTCGGTTATGTCTCTCCCCGGTCTCAGGGACGGGGCCTCGGTTTCGATTTGAACAGGCAAATCGACCGGTGAGGGCGCTTTCGCGTCGCTCTTACGGGGCGGCAGCCAGTCCGGACGCTTTAGCTCTGGCCAAGTCCATTGCCGCTTGGTCCATTGCGGCATGCTCAACTGGGGCCAGTTTACCTTTATCGCTTTGATTTTAGCAAATCCGCCACGCTTTGGCGTGGATCTTACGGGCACGTGAATTCCGCCGGCCTGTACGCCCATTACGCGGCGCGAGTTCCAGCGGGTTACAGATCCTGATAATTGCGCCCAGTGCTCTTTTCGGGCCAGAAGACTCACCGTGGCGTCAAACCGGACGCCTGGCGCGGAGCTGACGGCAATTACATTTTGCCCGCTGGACAGGGTATATATGGCCGCTAACCCGCCCATTTGGACGCGCTGTTGCGGGGACTTTGCGGCCAGCGCAAAGGCCGCGCGCTCATCCATACCTGCCACATCAACGGGCGAAATCCCCTCGGATAGGACAAGTGTTGAGCGCTTTAGACCTGCGCGGAATGATGACGGCGCGTCTTCGCGTAGGGCGACTGGAAAATCCATAGCGGGGAGAATAGCCACAATGTGTGCAGCAGGGCCGAAGGGCGCTTCGGGCAATGCATATTCAGCTTGGCTTAGCGCACGGCCTGATTGAGAGGCGCTCATCGCAAGTACGCGCAATGCCGCCTCACGGTTTGGCGCCTGTGACGGTAATAAAACCAGCGTTTTCACGCCGCCCTTCTCAGCAAAGACGCTACCGCCGGACGCAAATGCGCTTAGCGAATGCGCGTCCGGTGCACGGCCAAGACGTAATGTGCTGGACGACCCGATGCCGATGCCCGGCAACTCGACCCAATTGGCGCACCCCGTCGCGACAGAATCTAAAGTCGGGGCGATCCGGATTTGATTTGCGCCCGGACGAAGTTGACCTGCCGGAATATCAAATCCAACTGTTTTCGTGACATCATCCATTTGGGTGGAGCCCAGTAACTGGCCGTTCAGATCAATATCGACGCGGCTGGTTTTGGCGACAGAGCTATTGCGCGATAAGTGCAAGGTGATCTGTCCGGCGCCCTGTCGCGTGTCTTCAGTGTAAAATGTGAGTCGCGCCGGCTCCGGGCGGTACAGATTTTCAAACGCAGTATTGCCTAATGCGTTTAAGCCCCGGGTTTCGTCCGGGTGCAGGCGCGTGCGCGTCATGTGAGGCTGCAAGGTAAGCTGCGTAAGGCTGATTGTCTCCACTCCGAACGCGGGCAAGCTGTAACGGGCAAAGGCGCGGGCCAGAGCCATAACTTCCGCGTCCGTGTCTCCGGTTAAAATCAGGCCCATAGGCCGCGTTTGCGCCAGGCCCATAGCGGGCCCCGATCCGGACATTAATTTGGGGGCTTTGAGCTTTAACGGAGCCAGATCGGCGCGGGTCCCGATATAGATCGAAAATGAAGATTTACCGCGGGACAGTGAAATATCCGGAACATCGGTCATCCGCAGGCCGACGCCTTGCGCGGCCAAAGCTTGGTAGCTTAGGCGGGGCTCTCCGCGAGCAATTATCGAGATATGCTGCGGCGCGGTCAGCGGGCTTTTCAGGCGCGGCTCGACCTCGCCAATGTGATATGACCGGGCATTGCCGCGCGCGTTCAGGATGATGGCAGACCGGGCCATATCAATGGTCCACTGTCCATGACCGGGCAGCAGACAATCTGCGCCCGATGGCGTTTTATAATTAATCGTGACGCTGTTTTTTCCCGGACGCAGGCGGTCTTCCGGCAAGATAATTTCGGCCTCAAAAGGGTAACCGTCACTATGGACAGGTATGGGGTTTGATCCATTCAAACGGATCAGCAAAGGCGTGGATCTGCTGACACCGTCCTGAGGCGTTGCGGCAAGTCGTAAAACAAGGCTACGGGCATGATCGCCGCCGGGCATGTCAAATGTGATGCGGGCCTGCGGGCTGCGCCAATCCAGTATTTTCCCGGTGTCGCCCGTTAATTCATCCAGCCCCGCGCTTGCCGTATAGACATAGCGGGTCTTGTCCGGCCCCGGAACGACGGCGGCGTGGACGCTTATGGATAAAAAGACCCCCGCGCAGGCTAGAAAAAGCCAAATAAAGCTTGCGAAGATACGGAAATGGGACATTTTAGGCCGCCTTATGATGAACACGGCTTTCAATCAGCAATTTGGATGCCAGACCGGAGCGCAATCGTGGCCCCACGCCTTAAAACACATATTTTCGCAACGGCATTGGTTCGCCAAGCCCGCTCCGGCGGCGCCTTTGCCTATGTCATCAGTAAGGGTGACCCGGATTCGGGTAGTCTAGTTTTGCGGGTTAATAACTTAGCCGCAGAGAACCGGATTTACCGTCCTGTGACAGCGATGGATGGCGGGCGGCTATGGATGCAAAGTGCGGTGCTGAATGACGTCGAGGCACAAGCGCAGATCGGTAAATTACTCAGCTTTGACAGCGATATTTGGGTGGTTGAGATTGAAGATCGCGACGGACGGCATTTCTTGACGGAAGAGGTTCGAAGAGAAATTTAGACCAGCGCCTTCAGGCTTTCTTTCGGTCAAAATCACATCCCGCACCTTGCGCGTCTGCGGCGCTCTGTTATGACCGCGCCATGAGCCAGCACCCGTCACAAACCCGCCGCGTATTTGCGATTATTTCTCATCCCGATGCGGGTAAGACGACGTTGACGGAAACGATGCTCTTATCTGCGGGCGCGATTCACCAAGCGGGGCGGGTAGCGGCGCGCGGCGAGGCGCGGCGGACGCAATCGGACTGGATGAAAATTGAGCAGGAACGCGGCATTAGCGTTTCCTCATCCGTGATGACATTTGAGCATAAAGACCTGACCTTTAACCTGCTCGATACGCCGGGCCATGAGGATTTTAGTGAAGACACTTACCGCACGCTGACCGCCGCTGACAGCGCGATCATGGTGCTGGATGCCGCCAAGGGCATAGAGCCGCAAACGCTTAAACTGTTTGAAGTCTGCCGGATGCGCAATATTCCGATTGTCACCTTTATCAACAAACTTGACCGCGAGGCCCGCGATCCGTTTGAGACATTAGCCGAGATTGAAGACAAGCTTCAGCTCCATGTTGTGCCGATGCAGTGGCCCGCTGGATCGGGCCGCCGCTTTGGCGGCATGGCGGACCTGCGAAATGATAAATTCTATCCGTTCTCCGCAAATGCCGATCAGCAGCCCGCCGCGATTGAGTTTACGCCCGAGTGTTTGAGCACAGCCGGACTTGACGACGTGCTCATCGATGAGGTCATTGAGGAAGCTGAACTCGCCAAGGAATATCCCGATTTTAAGCTCCAGTCCTTTTTGGACGGAGATATGACGCCGGTGTATTTCGGCTCAGCGCTGCGTAAGTTCGGCATTACCCAGTTGATCGACGCGCTGGCCGAATTTGTTCCGGGGCCGCAAACCGAGACGGCCAAGAAGAACGGACAGCCCGTCGAGATTACGCCAAGCAGTAAAGAAGTCTCGGGTTTTGTCTTCAAAGTTCAGGCCAATATGGACCCGAACCACCGTGACCGGGTCGCCTTTGTCCGTCTGTCTTCGGGAGAATTTAAGCGCGGCATGAAGCTCAAAACGGCCGAGAATAAAACTATATCAGTTCACAATCCGATCCTGTTTTTCGCCCAAGACCGCGAGCTGGCCGATAATGCCTATGCGGGTGATGTCATCGGCGTGCCCAATCACGGCGCGCTACGCGTAGGCGACAGCCTGTCGGAGAGCGGCAAATTGCGCTTTGCGGGCATCCCGAATTTTGCGCCGGAAATTTTGCGCCGCGCCCGCCCGCTTGATCCGCTCAAAGCTAAGCATTTGCGCAAGGCGCTGGAAAGCCTCGCCGAAGAAGGCGTGACGCAGCTTTTCCGTCCGGCCATGGGCAGCGATATGATTGTTGGCGCAGTGGGCAGTCTCCAGATTGATGTGATGGCGGAGCGGATCAAAACGGAATATAATCTTGAAGTGGTCTTTGAGAGCGCAATTTACCAAATTGCGCGCTGGGTATCGGGTGAGCGCGAGGCGGTGGAGGCCTTTGCCGCGAAAAACCAGGGCGCTATGGCGACGGATCTGGACGGCGCGCCGGTCTTGCTGGCTAAATCGGCTTGGGATGTCGGCTACGCGCAGGATAAAAACCCGGAATTAAAATTCCTTAAGACGAAAGAGCGGAGTTAGCGGGCGGCAAAATATTAAAGGTGACACGCTTCAATATTATCTAAAACTCACTATATCCATTTTGCCTTTCTTGGTTTTGTGTAAAGCTAAATTATGTTTCGTGCTTCGATTTTGACACTAATAGCAATAGCGCTTGCAGGCAGTGGCTTGTTACTGTGGTATAAATCTCATTCGACTTTTCAAGACGGCACGCCGGATGACCGGGTGCTGGCCGCGATGCAATCCATTGTTTGGGACGCCGATGCAGCGCTTGTCGAGACAGGAGTATTGCCGAATATATTAGAAGATTTGTCAAAAGTACATAATTGGCCCGGTTCAATTGAACCGGATTACCCAATCTCCTATCGAGGTCTAAATGATTCCGGTATTGAGCTTTGCGCTGAATTTGAAAATCCATCTAAAGGACAGGACATTGCCCGACCTTTCTTTGATGTTATGGTTGGGCTTCATCTTGATTTGAGCACTTCTCGTGAAAAGAGTGGCCTATATTGTTATACTATCAATCTTGTAAAGCCGCCTGATAATGAAAGACATGATGGTCTACTCTATAGAGAGTTAAACGCCGCAGCGACTTCGCTTGAGTGTTCTTTCTCGGCTACCAGTAAATTGCCATCAGATGACGTCGATGTGCAGAGATTTATCGACCATAACCTTGCGAAAAACTCGTGCAATATAGGTAAATTTGTTGGCAAATTTATTGGGAAATCAGGTCAACAGATTAGATATTCTAATATCAGTGAAAACACCTTTCAGCTCTGCGCGGAGTTTAAGGAGGCTTACAGCTTTGCTGACAAGCCATTACCTGTTTTTGATCCCCAACAGGATTCAAGATTTGCTGAGTTCATCCAAGAGAGAGATGAGGCAGGTGAGTTTTGCTTTGAGATAAAAATGTTGCGTCCTGAAATCCCTGCCTCAGAACCGCTATATCAATGGGAAGATTATATTGACGTCCAAAGTTACCCTATCAAGCAGCGCGCCAGCATTAAAAAAGACAAGCGCGCAATTGGTGACGCGGTAAATGTTCTCAGGCTCGTAAGATGCGCATACACGATAGACGGCTCAGTGCCTGTTTCAATAGATCAGGCAATCCAAACGGTGGCGCAAAGTCCAAATGTTGCTGAAAGATATATTTGCGGTTGGATTCCGAGCTTTTATGAGGCGCCTTATAACTCCCCGGTTGCGAAATATGAGCCAATAGATGATCGCCAAATCCGCGTTTGTGCTCAATTTGAGAATGTGTGGGAGCAGCCTCTTAAAATCCATTTCAGCGGCGGCGCTGTGAAAAATTGGCCAACAAGTTTGCATGAATTACAAAAACCCATCGAAAACCCCGGCCGGCATTGTTACGCTGTCTCTCTTACTGCGATTAGAAGCGGTGAGTAATTAATTGAGTTTGAGCGCGTACTTTTTTTGAAGACGAAAGAGCGGAGTTAGGAATTCTCGTCTGAGGTGATTGAGAAAAAACTTCTTTTACGGTCTAGTTCGGTGCTGGCTGATTTATTGTTTCAACTCTATCATTTTCAAATGCATTCAGGATCTTCTTAAATTCACCCGCTCGCAGCGTGTTTGGAAATATTTCAATATATTTCTTAATCTGCTTAATCGCTTTGTTGCTATCGCCCTTGTAAATGTGAAGAAATACATATCCGGACTCAATATCAGCATCCTGATCGGGCGCAAAGTGAGCCCGTAATGTGTCGAGGCTTTTTTCAGCTTCATCGAGGTGGGTAGGTGCGATTGATAGGAAAAAATAAGTGGCAGAAAAATTACAAGGTACAGACATCGGATATATATCCAGACAGGTCGTTATGGTTTCCATAGCTATCTCGCCGCTTCCTGTTACGTCCATATTGTGGCCTTGACGATAAAGCTCTGATTTTAGTGCGAGAACATTTTCGTCGCGGAGGTCGGATTTTGCGTGTGCCTCGGCTTCTGAAACCAAGACAAGCCATGCGTTGTAAACTTTGTCGCGCTCAGCTTCACTTTGAAAGTTTGGCGGATAACTGCCGATAAAGGCATTCATCCCTCTGGAGATTTGAGCGAGTTTGGCGAGCGGCATTGTAGGCGTGCTTTTATCTACGACATTTAGTTCCAAACTTTTCTTGCTTATTCCGGTGCCGGGTATGGTCTGGGCCGACACGGTCAGTGTCATTGCGCAAAATAAACTAGCGAAAATCAACGTGTATATTTGTTTCATGATGCTAGCAGTTTATATTTTGAGGTGTTGAACTCAAGACTTTCTAGCATGAAATCTAACAACAAATATCAACCCTCAAACACAACTTGGCGCGGGTCTTGAAAGGGGGAGGGCAAATCGTCTCCGTTTTGAAAGACCGTCCCATGATCGAGCAATTATTTCATCCGCAAGTTCTGGCGCCCGGTATCATGTTTTTGATTACGATCGTTTTCGGGGCGATATTCTGGTGGCCGGCCATGCGGTTTCCCCGTAAAAATAAGCTTGTTAATTTCTACTGGGTTGGGTTCTGGGCTTTTCTGGCGGCTATTGCGGCCATGTCCGGCGCGCAGGCCACGCTGATGTTGGCGGGCGTAAATGTGGACAGCACGGCCAATGCACTGCTCAACGCCCTGACCCTCACTTTCGTGATATTTGTGGTGTTTGCGTGGTTTCGGCTTGCTTTGCTCGGCGCGGGCAAATTGGTTTCAAAAATTCAACATTAAAACCCTCTGGGCCTAATGCGGCATACCGCCCGCAAGCGGCATAGCCTGCATGTTGACCGCAATAGCGGGCAACGGCACAGTCGTTACAACGGGGCGGTCAGGATCCTCATTAGGACGCTCGCTATAGAGAGGCATACGCTGCTGTGGCGGTGCATTATCATCATATAAAGAACCATAGAGCCGGTCCATAGCGGGCGCGGGATTATACGGCGCGGCCATAATTTGCGGCACGGGGTTGGGCATATTTAGGGGTCGGACTATGGGGGCGGGCTGCGCCGGGGAAGGTCTTGCGACAGGCGCGGCTTGGACAGGCTGTGGAAGGGGCGTAATTTGCCTCTGTATTCCTGCATTTGGCTGCATCGGCATAGGGCGGTATATTGGCGTAACCGGCGCCGGACTCATGAGAGGAGCAGGGCGGGATATGCCCGCAAGTGGCGCGCGATAACGGGCGGGCGAGGTGACCGGAGGCTGGGATTGCCGCGGCGGTACCACAGGTAAAGCCCGGGGCGCGATGCGGACTTGGCGGCGAATAACCGGCGGCGCGGTAGGGACCGGGCGGCCAATCTGTGTGGTATGCGTTCCGGCTTGTATTAGGCGCCCGCGCGCAGCGGGCTGCGCGACCAAAGCGGCGCCGCTTTGCGCGTAGGGGTGGGACATGGCCAGGCCGGATGTCGCGTTAAGCTCGCACCGTCCAGCGTGATTAACGGCGCGGCTCGGCAGGAAATTCCAGCCCCGGCACTGGGCATCGCCCGCGCACTGCATCTCGCATATTTGCGCGCTCGGGGCGGGGGTGGCCGCGTAAATCTGGCCGCTGCGATAGGTGTTAAGATCGGACGCCGCTATAGGCAGAGTGAAAGTTACGGCAAAAATGATGAGGGCTGCACGCATAAAAATCTCCGTATAGAGATTAAATCTGTGCTGATTTGGTTTACGCGGCGTTAACCATAACGCGCAGCGCTTCGGTTTTTCTAACTTAGCGGTGCGCCCAGAACCATGGTCCAGAAGACTTTGTATTCTGTGTCTTTTTTATAGGTCATAGCGATGCCGATATCCGTCACATTTTCGGCCAGAAGGTTTTGATTGTGACCCGGACTGTCTTTCCACCCTTGAAACACGGCGTCCCATGACAGCTGTCCGCAGGCGACATTTTCCGCCGCCATGCGGAAATCATATCCTTGTGCTTCAACACGGGTGTCGAGCTGTGACCCATCAGAGCTACTATGCGAGGCGTCGTCCATTTCCGACTGGTCATCACTGTGGAGTTGTGCGGTGACATTCAATTGGGGGTGCAGGCGCACAGGCGCAAGGCCATGCTGGGCGCGGTAAATATTCAGATCAGTTTCAGCCAGCAGCAGGTCGAATGGCTCCGGAATGCGCGCCTCGAACGGGGAGTCTTCGCCTTCGCCATTATTAAGGTTGCAGACCGCGCTGACATGCTCGCCGCGAATGGTTTCAGTATAAATAGAGCCGACGCAGTTTATCTTGTCGCCGCGGCATAGCGCCGTGCAATCTGAGCGAGTTTGAACAGGCAAGGATTGATATGTGCCGTCAATTTTCACGGCCGCAGCCGCCGGGACGGAAAGTAATAAAAATCCTGCTAGTGCAGGCAGAGCTTGCTGCCTTACCGTCATCCTGACCTCTTTGGTATATGCGTGAGCGTGTTTTATGCCTGAAAACTCTACTTTAGGCACGTTAAATTTTGGTTGTGTTGATGACCTAAAGGTTAACGCTAAGGCGCGCCCGCGCTTCCTGACTTATTGCCATTGGCCAGATCGCGCTCGGCGACCAGAGCGTCGCCTAGGCTCTGATAGAATTTAATGCTGGCCAGACGCGCGGGATCATTAATATCAGGATCAGAGGTTTTTAGCTCTTTTTCCGGCAGACCTTTATGGACGACGGCCATATGGGCGGCCCAGACATCGACGGGAAGCAGCCCGCCTGTGACTTTTTTCATGGGCGAGTTGTCGTCATTACCCATCCAGACGCCTGTAATATATTGCGCGGTGAAGCCGACGAACCACGCATCGCGAAAGTCCTGTGAGGTTCCCGTCTTTCCGCCAATAGGGCGGCCACCGAGCCTTGCGCCGTAACCTGTTCCGGAGCGCACGACATCGCGCAACATAGACGTCATTTGATGCGCGTAGATATCAGAATAAACCCGCACCCCTTTGCGGGCTTTGCGCGCATAGAGCACATTTTCACGTGTATCCGTGACTTTCGTGACGAGATAAGGCGTATATTGCTGGCCTTCATTGGCAAACACCATATAGGCGCCTGTCATATCAACCAGTGTGACTTCAGAGGCGCCCAATGCGATGGAATAATGCGCCCCGAGTTTTGAGCGGATACCGAAACGGTTTGCCAGTTCGACGATACGCTGCGGGCCGATTTCTGCGCCGACCTGCGCCGCGACCGTATTGATTGAGAGTTTCAGCGATTCGCGAATCGTCATCGGGCCGAGATATTTTTCGGTGTAGTTTTCAGGCTTCCATCCGCCAATATTCACGGGCTGGTCCACACGCATTGTACCGGGCGTAAAGCCATTTTCCAAAGCGGCGGCATAGACAAAAGCCTTGAACGCGCTGCCGGGCTGGCGCTCCGCCTGCGCAGCGCGGTTATATTTGCTGGCGACATAATCACGACCGCCAATAATCGCCATCATGGCGGCGTCGTCGGTGGATAGAGTTACGAGAGCGCCCTCACTGACATTTCGGCTCTTTTTATGAGTCTCGATCACTTTATTGAGTTCCGTATGACCGGAGATCATCATATCGCGGTCCAGCGTGGTGTGAATGATCAGGTCTACAGCTTTTCCGCCAACCTTCCCGCGCGCCGATTCACTGGCCATATCAAAGGCAAATCCCAAAATATTTTCGGGAATGCTGCGGTCTTCACGGTCGATCAATATGGCGGGATTGGCTTCGGCCTCGCTCATCTGTTCAGTCGTGATCATACCCGCCTCGACCATGGCGCGCAGGACATCGCGCGCCCGGAGCTGCGCGGCAGGCAGGTTGAGACGCGGATCATATTTTGAAGGAGCCTGTGGCAGACCGGCCAGCATAGCGGCCTCAGCCAAGGTGACATCGCGCGCGCTTTTGCCATAAAATCGCTGCGCGGCCGCTTCGACGCCATAAGATGAGCCGCCCAAATACATGCGGTTCATATAGAGCTCGAGAATTTCCGCCTTAGTTAATTTGGTCTCAAGACGCTTGGACAGGATGGCTTCCTGAACTTTTCGCTTATATGTTTTTTCCGGAGTGAGAACCATGTTTTTGACAAGTTGCTGGGTCAGGGTCGACGCGCCTTGAACCTTATCCTGGGCTTTGAAATTGGCGAATATAGCGCGTAATATGGCTTTGTTATCGACGCCGGCATGTTCAAAAAACCGCTGGTCTTCAATAGCGAGGAAGGCATTGGGCAGATAGGGTGGCAATTCGGCAATTTTAACAGGCTTGCCATAATAAGGGCCGCGATGGCCGATAATATCACCATTTTTATCCAGTAAAGTGACGCTGGGCCGGATATTAAGTTGCCACATCGATTCTTGGGTTGGCAGCTCCGGCAAGCCATCCAGAAAAAAGCGCCGGCCTTCGAAAAACAGCAAGGCCGAGGCGATAATAAACGCTGCAAACAGGGTCAAACCCCATTTGATTCGTTTTTTCTTACGGTTATCATTCACCGCATGAACATCTGCACGGTAGGTGGCCATAATGGCTCTCTATCTTAAACGCTTATATATCGCTAGGACGCGTTCCACACAGATTAGGACAAAAATATGACGCAGGCGAGTATCCAGCCAAATTTTTGGGAAACGAAATCCCTGCGCGAGATGAGTAAGGCCGAATGGGAGTCCCTGTGCGATGGGTGCGGGAAATGCTGTTGCATAAGGCTGGAAGACGAAGATGACGGCGCTATTTATGTCACTAATTTATCGTGCAAATTACTGTGCACGCAAAAAGCCCAATGCAGTGATTACACGAACCGGAAATCCATTGTGCCGGATTGCGTGCAGATTACGCCTGAAAAAGCCGCGACCTTGAAGTGGATGCCGAAAACCTGCGCTTACCGCCTGATCGCCCATGGCGAGCCGCTGCCGGATTATCACCATTTAATTAGCGGGTCGCGCCAAACCATTCACGATGTCGGAATGAGCGTGGCCGGCGCGGTCACAAGCGAGGTCGAGGTTCCTGACGGGGAGCAGTATAAATATATAACCCAATGGCCGGGCGAGGATGAAATTTAATCCATCCCCCGTCATTTATTGCGGGTCATATTACCCCTATGACGACTTTGCCTCCTGCTTTTGACACAACTGCGATAAACCGCGCCATAGCCCGGCTGACCGACACGCTCGGACAGATGGCTGATGATCTCGAGACAGAGCCGCAACCCGAGCGCATGGACAAATTGGCCCGCGCGATCAGCGCCCAGCTCAAGGCACATGCCGACCTGACCGTTCACAATGACCGCGCGGCCAAGGCCTGCGAGCAGCAGAAATATACCGCCTATGAAGACCTCCCCCCGCCAAGTCCCGAAGACCGTAAACGGTTTATCGAGCGCCTCCTTATTATTGTCGATAAGATTGAGGCTGGGCAGCCGGTCCCGGATTCTACCACATAAGCTGGAGGGCAATGACCGCGCGCAGTTTCTGCACGATTGGCATGAACTTTGGGCCCGCGCCGACCAACAGGCCGATGACGGCAATGACGGGCAAGACTGGCTCATCTGGTTGCTATTAGGCGGTCGGGGCAGCGGCAAAACCCGTAGCGGCGCAGAATGGGTGCGAGAACAGGTGCATACCGACAAGGCCCGCCGGATCGCTCTTGTCGCGCCGAGCTATAATGATGCCCGCGAAGTCATGCTGGAAGGCGAATCGGGCCTGCTAAATATTGGCTATCCCTATGAGCGCCCGACCTATACCAGCTCGCGCCGGCGGCTTGAATGGCCCAATGGGGCGGTCGGGCAAATCTTTTCCGCCGAAGATCCTGACGGGCTGCGCGGGCCGCAATTTGACGCGGCATGGGCGGACGAGTTTTGCGCCTGGAGCTATCCCGCACAGGCCTTGTCCAATTTGCGCCTCGGGCTGCGGCTCGGCGCGCGCCCGCAACTGGTTATGACCACGACGCCCAAACCGACGCCGTCTCTGCGCGCGGTTTTAAATTTGGAGGACGTAAAACTATCCCGGGCGAGCACAGCGGATAATGCAGGCTTTCTCGCCCCGTCATTTATGAGCGCCGTGACGCAGAGTTATGGCGGGACGCGTTTGGGCCGGCAGGAGCTGGGCGGAGAACTGCTCGAAGATTTTGAAGGCAGTCTGTTTCCGCGCGCCCTGCTTGAGGTGGCATTGTGCAACACTGTGCCGGAGCTGGACAAAATTATCGTCGCCCTTGATCCCCCCATCACAACAGGGGACGGCGCGGATAGCTGCGGCATGATCGTGGCGGGCCGCGCAGGTGAAGGCCTTGCCGCGCGGGCCTATATCCTCGCCGATGTCACCGTGCAGGGCCTATCGCCGAAAGGGTGGGCGCGCCGCGCCGTCGCGCAGGCCGCCATATCCGGCGCGGACTACATCCTCGCTGAGGTCAATCAGGGCGGCGATATGGTGCGCACCATCATCAACGCCATTGATCCGTCCGTACCGGTGCGCGCCGCTTATGCACGGCGCAGCAAGACTGCGCGCGCGGAGCCTGTGGCGATGCTCTATGAGCAGGGACGGGTGAAGCATTGCACCGTGTTCCGGGAGCTTGAGGACGAACTGGCCCGCCTCGGCACAGCGGGGGCGGGGGCAAAAAGCCCTGACCGCGCCGATGCTCTGGTTTGGGCGGTTACAGAGCTATTGCTGGATTGCACTCAACCGAGAATGCGGGGGTTGTGAGCATTTAAAATTCTGTTCTTCCAGTCCTGCCGATAAAATCACATATAAGTTCACTCTATGTTCTATCTGTGCTAACCCGCATTTATGGAATGGATTATCATCATAATCGGCCTTGCCGCACTCCTCCTCTGGCTCGCCCGCCCCAAATGGACGCGGCCGCAAGTCAAGCCGCTACCCAACAATCAGGCCGGGGATTTTGCCCTTCAGCCTAGCCTATTTGTCAATAAGGCAGAGTTGGCGCTCTATCAGGTTTTACGGCGCGCCTGTCCGCCCGATTTTGCGGTTATGAGTAAGACCCGGATGGAGGATGTGATTGCGCCGCGCAGGGGGTTGGCGGCGCAGTACCGTTATGGTTTGCGCGGGCGTGTGAAATCGCGGCATTTCGATTTTCTGCTTATTGATTACCATGGCCGACCGCTGGCGGCGATAGAATTAGATGGATCCGCTCATATGCGGCCCGAATCGCAAATCAATGACGACGTGAAAACGGCGCTTTGCGCAGGCGCAGGCCTGCCGCTTTACCGCTTGAATGTCGGCGAGGATTTTACCCGTCAGAGCGCCGTGATATTTAACACTATCGCACAATTTGCACGTAAAAATTGACCGGAGCAGCGCGATGTCTTAACGCAGAATTAACCCTGTTTTGTGACATTGAGTCGGAATGATGGAGAGCCATATGGGACTGTTTAGAAAAGCGAAAACACCGACGCCGCGGCCCATAGATCCGGATCTGGCGCGCGCTGATGCGGCCCTGGCCGGACTGAACGCGGAAATGGCGGCGCGTCTTATTTCTTTGGCGTCTAAAACGGGCCAAATCGAGCCTTTGATTGAGGCCGTGGAGGCCATGTCAAAAGCCAATGCATTGTTCACCCATTCCTCCATCACCGAAGATCATGTGCGCATTCAAAAGGCGTTGGGGGATACCCTGCTTAAAATCGGACGTAAGGAAAATGACCGCCGCGCGCTGGAAGCCTCCATTCCCGCCTATCGCGGCGCCATCACTGTCGCCTCCATGTTAGGGTCGTCTCAATTGCGCAGCTCGTCGAAAAAGAACTTGGCTTTGGCACACAACCTCTTGGGGCACGATCCGGTCGCAGACATATCCTCACCCTTTGCAGCTTAAAGTCCAAAAACTTCAAACCCTTACAGCTTAAATTGATAGATTAATCCCCGCCGCCTGATTTCGCGGTAGCTTACAGCCATGGTCGGAAATGACCGTCACGGCCTGCAGCGCACTTTGATAGCGCAGCGGATAGCAATCGGATACTCTATGAAACACTGGCTTTGGCCATCCGCTGCGCATGGTGCGCCGCGACGCCCCTCTTCACATGATCAAAAATCAGCCTTGCCGCTTCAGTCGCTTTTTGCGCTGCACGGGGCAGGCCGCGCAAGTTGGACGCCGCGCAATTATGCGGCGCTGGCACGCGAAGGGTTTCAACGTAATGCTGTGGCTTATCGCTGCGTGCGTTTGGTCGCCGAGGCCGCCGCGTCTGTTGAAATCAGCTGTAGCCGCGACGTCAATATGCGTGAAGACGACCCCGCCGCGCAGCTTTTGCGTCGCCCGCACCCGCATTGCGGATACTCCGAGCTTATGGAGCAAATTTACGGCTATCTGCAATTATCCGGGCAGGCCGTTTTTCAAGCCGCGCTGGTCGATGAAATTCCGGCAGCCTTATTTGCGCTGCGCCCTGACCGCGTCACGCCTGTCACCCGCCGCGACGGACAAATCCTGCGTTATGAATATGACGCGGAAGGGCTGAAGCGCAGCTTTGCCCATGATCCTGTCTCTGGCAAAAACGTCATTCATACGATCTCACTTTTTCATCCGACCCATGACCTTGCGGGGTTCTCGCCGCTGGCCGCCGCCGCAAACGCCATAGACGTGCATAATGCCGGCGGGGTCTGGACCAAAGCTCTGCTGGATAATTCCGCGCGTCCCTCCGGCGCGCTGATCTATAAAGGCGCGGGCGGGGCTGATCATTTGACGGACAGCCAATTTGACCGTCTGAAATCTGAGCTGGAAGGCAGCCATAGCGGCCCGCGCGCGGCGGGGCGTCCGCTGCTGCTCGAAGGCGGGCTGGAATGGCGGCCCATGGGGCTGACCCCGGCGGATATGGATTTTACCGAAGCCCGCCGCGAAGCCGCGCGCGAAATTGCTCTGGCGCTGGGCGTGCCGCCCATGCTGCTCGGCATACCGGGGGATAATACTTACGCCAATTACCGCGAAGCCAATCAGGCGTTCTGGCAGCAAACCATCCTGCCGTTGGTGCGCAAAACGGCGCAGAGTCTGGAAGGCTGGCTGCGGCCTTGGTTTGGCAATGATCTGTGTCTGCGCGCTGATTTTGACAGTGTTCCGGCGCTGTCCGCGCAGCGTGAACAGCTCTGGTCCCGCCTTGCCGGGGCGGACTTTCTTACCGTTGACGAGAAGCGTGACATGGCCGGTCTTCCTAAGACGGGAGGCCCGTCATGAGCGCCGCGAACACCATTGAAACCGGCGGTAGAGGTTCCGTGCCTAGCCGCATTGACCGCACGCTAAACCTCTCAATTCTGTTCGCCATTTTCGTGCAAACGGCGGGCGTATTTATGTGGGCGGGCGCGGCGACGGCGCGGCTGGATAGTCTGGAAACCCAGGCCAGTGATGCCCGCGGCGTCAATGAACGCCTCGCCCGTATTGAAACGCAATTGGTCATGACCCGCCAGAGCTTGCAGCGTCTGGAGTCCCGTATTGACCGCGCGGCTAAAGAGGGAGGCACGCAATGAGTAGGCCTTCAGACGAGCTGCGCATAAGCGGCTATGCCAGCCTGTTTGGCGCGGTGGATCTGTCCGGAGATATTGTTCATCGCGGCGCCTTTTCCGCCAGCTTGCTGGCCCAAACCGGCCGCAAACTTCCCATGCTGCTCGGCCATGAGACCGAGCGTCCCATCGGCGTTTGGGACCGCGTGTTTGAAGACGCCTCCGGCTTATTTGTTTCGGGCCGGATTATCGGCGGCGAAGCGCGCACAGACCGTGCCCGCCGCCTTATTGAGACGGGCGCGCTGAGCGGGCTGTCCATCGGGTTTAAGACCCTTCGGTCTATCCCGAACGCCAAAGGCCGGGCGCTTATCGACCTTGATCTCTGGGAGGTGTCAATCGTGGCGTTTCCTATGTTGCGCGGCGCGCGCATCACCCAAATCGGCGCGCCGAGCTTAATAACCCAAACCTCACCCCAACAAGGAGTTTTAACGTGAGTAAAGTAATTGAAACAAAAATGAGCGGCGATGCATCTTTGCGTCACGCCCAAGCTGATTTCGCCAGCACATTTGCCGCCTTTAAGGCCGCTAATGATGAACGTCTGGCGCAGATTGAAGCCAAATCGGCGGCGGATCCGCTGCTGGCAGAGAAAGTCTCGCGCATAGACGCGGCGCTGCAGAGCCAGCAAGACCGCGTCACGCGCCTTACGATTAACGCGGCCACCCCCGGCGCGCAGCCTGAAACGCAAAACCGCAGCGAGGTTAAATCGGCTTGGTCGGGCTATATCCGCACCGGCGATACGAACGCACTTGCCGCGCTTGAAGGCAAGTCTTTAACGGTGGGGACAGACGCTGAAGGCGGCTATGTCGCGCCTGCGCAAACAGAAAGCCGGATTGACCGCGCCTTGACGGAAAGCTCGCCTTTTCGGCAAATTTGCACTGTGCGGCAGGTCGGCGCGAATAGCTATAAAAAGCCCGTTTCTGCAGACGGCACCAATGCCGGATGGGCCGGGGAAACCGATGCCCGACCAATGACGGACAGCCCCGTTTTGGAGCTGCTCGATATTCCAACAGGCGAGCTTTACGCCATGCCGGCGGCGACGCAAATGCTGCTCGATGACGGCGTGGCCGACGTTGATCAATGGCTGGCTGATGAAGTGCGCGACGTCTTTGCCGCGCAGGAAACGGCGGCTTTTGTCGGCGGCAATGGCGTCAATAAACCCAAAGGTATTTTGGGCTATAGCGCCGTCGCCAATAGCGCCGCGGGCTTTGGCACGATCGGCTATGTGCCGACCGGAACGGATGGTGGTTTTGATGCGGGCGCGCCCATCGACGCGCTGATTGAGCTCATCTATGCCCCCAAATCGCGTTACCGCGCGGGCGCGTCCTTTGTCATGAACCGCCGCACAGTCTCGGCTTTGCGCAAGTTTAAAGACGCCGACGGAAATTATATCTGGCAACCCGCGCAATCTGCAGGGCAGCCTTCGACCTTACTCGGCTATCCGCTAGTCGAGGCCGAAGACATGCCGGATATCGCAAGCGACACGACGCCGATTGCCTTTGGCGATTTTCGCCGCGGCTATCTGATTGTCGACCGCCAGGGCGTCCGCGTTCTGCGCGATCCTTATTCCGCCAAGCCTTACGTGCTGTTCTACACGACCAAACGTGTGGGCGGCGGGGTGCAGGATTTCGACGCCCTCAAGCTTTTGAAATTCTCTCTAAGCTAGCGACCCCCTAGCGGCCCGGTTACCCTCCCCGGAGCCGCGCGGCGCAGGTTTGATACCCGCCTGCGCCGCACTTTTTATCATTCCGTCACCGCATAATCGGGGGTCGAAATGATGCTGTTATTTATCTCCTTTTGGATATTTCCATTATGCTTACTTTAATGACTCCGCCAGCCTTGCTGCCGGTCGATTTGGTCTTAGCCAAAACCTTCCTGCGGGTCGATCACGTTGATGAAGACGTGTTGATCGAGAGCTTTATCGGCTCTGCCGTCACGCGCATTGAAACGGCGCTGAGCCGGGTGATGATGACCCGGACTTATCGCCTGACCGCGCCCGCTGATTTGGGCCCGCTCATTCCGATCAAACCTGTTCCGGTCGCGGGCATTTTAGACATGCGCGTGACAAACGGGCAAGGCGGCGAAGTCGTTATTCCGCCAGCGGATTATACGCTTGATCTGCGACGAGAGCCTGCGGAATTGCGCCTCAAATCCGGACAGTTTTCAGACTATTTGGCGGGCGCGTGCGACGTACAGGTCACGTTCACAGCGGGCTATGGCGCAGAGCCCGGCGATGTTCCGCTTCCCATTCGACAAGCCGTTTTGCTGCTGACCGCGCAAAGTTATGAGCACCGCGATCAGCCGGATCACCCGGCCTTGCCGATGATGGCTGAGGCGCTGCTTATGCCCTATCGAACCTATCGATTGTCAGGGGGGAGATTATGATCGGTGATCTGCGCAGTCGGCTGGGTCTGTATAGCGCCCGGCAAAGTTCCGATGACATTGGCGGCGCGGTTACATCATGGCAGCTCGACCGCATTGTCTGGGGCCATATTGCGCCGCAATCGATCTCAGAACGTGGCGCGCATGGACGCCTGTCAGTCACACAAAGCTATAAAATTACCATCCGCTATATGCCGGGCTTTCCGGAGCGCGCACGCCTAATTTGGGGCGCGCGCACCTTGCGGGTGATCACGGCCAGCGACCCCGATAACCGCGGCGAGCGGCTACATCTTATTTGTGAAGAGGAGCGTTTATGAGCGCCTATAATCCTGCGCTATCCGTGGCGCGCGCCCTGCATTCGGCCCTGTCCGGTGACGCGGCGCTACGGGGTCATCTTGGTGATCCGGCGCGGCTTTACGACCACGCGCCCGATGAACCGGTCTTTCCCTATCTGACCTACGGGCCGATGCGGACCGAAGATATAAGCGGGGATATGGCGCCGCTGACGGCGCATACGCTGACGCTGCATGTCTGGTCGCGCTATGGCGGGCGGACGCAAACGCTCAGAATTCTGGGTGATTTGCGCCGCGTGGTTGAGGAGAATTTATCCGCTAATGATGCGCTTATTATAGCCGCCTCTGTGCTCTTTTCCGACTGCCTGCGCGCGCCCGACGGACGCACGATTCACGGCATATTGCGCGTCTCAATCCGCACTCAACCTGTCGATAGTTCATTAGAGGAGGTGGCGTAATGAGCGCTCAAAAAGGACGGGATATCCTCGTCAAAATTCATGACGGCCTCGGCTTTGTGACTCTGGCCGGACTGCGGACAAAATCGCTCAATTTAAACGCCCGCCTTGTCGATATTACCGATAGCGACAGCGTCGATGCGTGGCGTGAACTTTTGCCTGGCGCGGGGGTGAAGTCCATCACCGTCTCCGGTGCGGGTATTTTTCGCGACGGCGCGTCCGACGCGCTGGCGCGCGAAAGTTTCTTTGCCCAGAGCGCGAAAGATTATCAGTTGATCATCCCTGATTTCGGAACGTTAACCGGCGCTTTTTTAATGAGCGAGCTCTCCTATGCCGGACGCTATGAGGGTGAAGCCACATATGACATTGCGCTGGCCAGTGCGGGCGCGATTACATTTACGGTGCTGTAATGAGCGCGCGTTTCGGCGACAGCTTTATGACTCTGGAGAGCGGAGAGACTGCTCATTTTCGCCTGACCTTCGGCGCATTGGCCGAGATTTGTGCAAAGCTTGGCGTGAATAATCCGAAAGCTCTGGCCAAAAAACTATTGCCCCTGAACTCTGATGATGCGGCATTAATTGCCGGCGCTATGCATTTCGCGGCCACGGCGCAGCGCCGAATTTTCACATATTCAGACAAGGATTATCCGGCCCTATCCGCCGCAATTGCCATGCAGTTCGAAGCCGGATTTTCCGAAAATTTCCTATGAGCGATGATCCCGATTTCCCGTTTGACCGCTGGCTCAAAATCGCCGTGACGATTCTGCGCATTTCACCGTCACAGTTCTGGGCGATGAGCCTGCTGGACTGGCAAATGCTGACACGCATTGATGAGAAGAGCTTGGGCCGCGCCGATCTGGCGGCCCTCCAACACCACTATCCTGACGAGACATATATATGACACAAATTGATAATGGCGCTGGCGCGCTGGAGGACTTCGCAGTCCGCGAGGCCAAATCCGGCGCGCAGGCAACGGCTCAAGCGTTTGAGGCGGCGGGGCGGCGCATCGAAGCCGCGCTGGTCAAAGCGGCTAAGACCGGGGAGTTGTCCTTTCACGACATGGCCGAAGCGATCCTTAAAGACCTCGCCCGCATCGCCGTGCAGCAGGTCATTACCGGCCCGCTGGAAACGGCGCTTGGGGGCCTTGGCAGTGAGAGAAATTCCGGAATTCCGCAATCGCCACAAGGCCCCATGAATATCACACTCAACCTGTCCGGCGTGTCGGATGCCGGCAGCTTCACGCGCAGCCAAGGGCAGATTTCCGCCGCGCTGGCCCGCGCAGTCTCCGAGGGACAGAGGTTTTTATGATAGACGATATTGTATTTCCGCTGCCGCTGGCCTTTGGCGCGAGCGGCGGTCCTTCTCGCGTGGTCGAAATTTATACCGCCGCCTCCGGGCGCGAGCAAAGAAACAGCCCGCACGCACAGTCCCGCCGCCGATTTGACGCCGGAGTCGGGATTAAATCGCTGGATGATATTCACACTTTGATCGCGTTTTTTGAAGCGCGCGGCGGACAGCTTCGCGGCTTTCGGTTTCGTGACCCGATGGATTATAAAAGCAGCCCGCCAAGCGAAGGCATCCGTCCCACAGACCAATCTGTCGGTATAGGCGACGGCGCGGTGGATCGCTTCATCCTCGTCAAAAACTATGGCGATAATGCGGGGCAACATACTCGCCGCATTGCTTATCCGCGATTTGAGACGCTCGCCGTTTTCGTTGACGGTCTAGCCGTTCCAGTCACGTGGGACGCGGAGGAAAAAGAAGTTGTCCTTGATACGCCCCCCGCTATCGGCGCCGTGATCACGGCAGGATTTGAATTTGATACGCCTGTGCGCTTTGACACCCCGTCGCTGACGCTGGCCTTACAAGCGTTTGGCGCGGGGCAAGCCGCCCATATCCCGCTGATAGAGGTTACTGAATATGCGTGATCTTTCCCCTGAATTTAGGGCTTTGATAGAGGCCGAACATAGCCGGGTGTGCTGGTGCTGGACGATCACGCGCGCAGATGAGATCATGCTTGGATTTACGGATCATGACCGTGATTTGACGGTGGGCGGCGTCATCCATTATGCGCGTAGCGGCCTGACCCCCAGCGCTGTGGATAGCCGCGAAGGATTCGCGGTCGATAACTCCGCCATTGCAGGCGCTCTGGATCATGAGAGCTTAGACAGCGCCGCTCTGGCTAAAGGCTTATTTGATGGCGCGCAGATTATTCTTCGCCGCGTGTCATGGGAAAACCCGGATATCACCGATACGGTGTGGGCGGGGCGCTTCGGTAAAATTACGCGCAGTGATAATGGCTTCACGGCTGACCTTGTCGGGCCGGGCGAGGCGCTTAACCGCGCGGTGGGCCGCGTCTTTTCTAAAATGTGTGACGCGCGGTTTGGCGATGCGCGTTGCGGCGTTGACGCGGCCAATTATCCTGAAGGAACGCTTTGCCCGCGCACATTCGAGGCGTGCCAATCCCTGTTTAATAATACCGTGAATTTTCGCGGCTTTCCCTATCTCATCGGCGATGACGCCATGCAGGCGGGGCCGGATAGTCAGGCCGTGCGTGACGGAAGCTCGCGCTATTCATGACGCAGATCAGCCGCGCGGACATCGTGGCTGCGGCCCGCGACTGGATCGGCACGCCTTATCGTCACCAAGCGTGCTGTAAAAACGCCGGCACGGATTGCCTCGGTCTTATACGCGGGCTGTGGGCTGAGCTTTACGGCAGCCTGCCTGAGTTGCCGCCGCCCTATAGTCCCGATTGGGCCGAGCGGGCGGGCCGCGAAACCTTATACGCCGCTGCCGCGCGCCATATGGTCGAAAAACCGCTTTCGGCCGCAAAGCCCGGCGATATGCTTCTGTTTCGTATGGCCGCAAACAGCCCCGTCAAACACGCAGCCATCATCAGCGCGCCGGATAAGATCATCCATGCTTATTGGGCGCGCGCCGTGACCGAGAGTTTTCTCATTCCCTATTGGCAGAGGCGACGCGCCTATGCCTTTTCATTTCCAAATCTGACGGACCCCACATGAGTAATGTCATCTTGCAAAGCGCGGCGCGGGCCGCCCCTCTCATTGCCCGGACAGCCGGGCGTATCGCGCTGGCCTATGCCAATAGCGCCATTAGCCGCGCCTTTGATAACCGCGTATTCGAAGGCCCGCGTCTGGAGCAATTTCACCTGCTGACCTCACAGGACGGCGCGCCTATGGCGCGGGTTTTTGGCCGTGTGCGTCTGGCCGGGCAGGTCATCTGGGCGGCCCGTATAACCGAAATCCAAACGGATGAGCAGGTTGGCGGCAAAGGCGGCGGGCCTGTGCAGCGCGATTATAGCTACAGTATAAGTTTTGCGATCGGTCTGTGCGAGGGAGAGATTTCCGGCATTGGCCGCATCTGGGCGAATGGCGAAATCCTGCGCGCCAGCAACCTGAATTACCGCGTTCATTACGGCGCGGACGGCCAAGTGCCCGATCCGCTAATTGCCGAGATTGAAGGCGGCGATGTGCCCGCCTTTCGCGGCGTGGCCTATATCGTCTTTGAGGATTTTCCGCTGGATGATTATGGTGCGCGTCTGCCGCAGATTAATGTCGAAGTGTTTGCCGCGCCTGACAGTGTAGGCGGCGAGCCCCGGCTTGAGGATCTGGTGACAGGCGTCAATCTTATCCCCGGGTCAGGCGAATTTGTCTATGCGACAACGCCAGTCGAAGAGCTGATCAAACCCGGGCAAACGCGGGCTCTTAATGTCAATAATATGGACGGACGAAGCGATGCCTCTATCGCACTGGATCAGCTGCAAAGCCAGCTGCCCAATTGCAAACATGTCAGCCTGATTGTGTCTTGGTTCGGCGATGATCTGCGCGCGGGGCAATGCAAATTGCGTCCGGGGATCGAGCGCCGTGACCGCGTTACGCAGCCTTTAACCTGGCGCGTTAATGGTCAGACCCGTGACACGGCCATACTCATCCGCGAGGCAGGCGGCAATGCCGTTTATGGCGGTACGCCCGATGATAGCTCCGTTATTGATATGATCCGCGAGCTTAAATCACGTGGCTTTTCGGTGACGCTTTACCCGTTCATCCTAATGGATGTGGACAGCAAAACGGGGCAGGGCGCATTTCCGTGGCGCGGCCGTATTATCAGCGTCGCTGCTGATGACAGCGCCGCTGCACAGGGCGAAGTCGCCGCCTTTTTTGGCGCGTGCAGCGCGTCTGATTTTGCCGCAGACGGAGAGACCGTGACATATAATGGCCCGGTCGAGGACAGTTTTCGCCGTATGATTTTGCATTACGCAAAACTGGCCGGCCTTGCGGGCGGGGTGGATAAATTCATTATCGGATCAGAAATGCGCGGCCTGACCACGATACGCGGCGGCGGCCTATCCTATCCCGCCGTGTCGGCCTTTAAAACGCTGGCCGCCGATGTGCGCTCCGTTATGGGCGCGCAGACGCAGCTCACCTATGCCGCCGATTGGAGCGAATATTTCGGCCATCATTTCGGCGATAATGTCATCTTCCATCTCGATCCCTTATGGGCTGATCCAAATATAGACGCAGTGGGGATAGATGCCTATTTTTCACTTTCGGATTGGCGTGAAGAGGCAGACCATCTCGACGGGGCTCTGACCGATAATATTTATGATACGGATTATTTAGCGGGCAATATTGAGGGGGGTGAAGGCTATGAGTGGTTCTACGCCAGCGCCGCAGATCGCGAGTCGCAAAATCGCACCGCGATTACCGACGGGGCATACTCAAAACCGTGGGTGTATCGTTATAAAGACCTGAAAAATTGGTGGACCAACCCGCATTACAATCGCATTGATGGCGTCGAGCAGGCCATGCCGACGTCCTGGACGCCGCAATCAAAACCGATTTGGCTGACCGAAATTGGCTGTCCTGCTATCGATAAGGGTGCCAACCAGCCCAATGTATTTTACGACCCGAAAAGCAGTGAGAGCGCTGCGCCCTATCATTCGACCGCGCAGCGCGACGACCTGATCCAGCGTCGATATCTGGAGAGCCTGCTCACATATTACAGCGAAGGCGGCGCGAATAATCCGGTGTCGTCAGTGTATGGCGGGCCGATGATAGCGCCCGATCACAGGCATGTCTGGTGTTGGGATGCACGGCCGTTTCCCGACTTTCCGGTCCGCGACAGCGTCTGGGCAGACGGCGAGAATTGGTCACGCGGGCATTGGCTATCGGGCCGCGTCGGGGCCGCCATGCTGGGCGATGTTGTGCGCGATATTGTGACCGCAGGGGGCCATAGCGCGCCGGATGTCAGCGGCCTAACCGGCATTGTGACGGGCTACCGCATTGACCGCCCGATGAGCGTGCGCGCCGCGCTGGAGCCGCTCGCCTTTGTCTATGATTTTACAATAGTAGAAGATGCCGGAGCGTTGCGTTTTATCCATAACGGGCGCAGTGAGGCGACGGCGTTAACGCTCGATGATTTGGCCGAAAAACATCCCGGCCCGGCGGAATTTATCGCCGCCGACCCCAAAGCCCGGATGCGCGAGCTGCGCCTGCATTATATCGATAGTGGCGGCGATTATCGCGCCGCGACGGTCAGCGCGCAGGACGATCTTGCGCAGAGTGAAGGCGTCATCGACATGACGGCGCCGCTGGTGATGGACGCGGCGGGGGCAAAGGCGGTGACAGTGCAGATTATGTCCGCCGCCACCGCGGCGCGGCGCAGCGCGCAATTCTTGCTTATGCCGCGCGCTCATGCCCTGCAGCCCGGCGATATCGTCACGCTTCGGGATAGCGCGGCGCGCTACCAGATTGAAGCGCTGGATGGTTTGATGCAGCGTGACGTTACAGCCCGCGCCCTGCCGGATGGGCGTGGCCTGGCCTTGGTGACGATAGGAGAGCCTGCAGTTCCGGATACGCCGCTCTGGACATCGGAGCCGCAAATTATTGTGATCGACGCTGTCAATCTGCCCCTATTCGAGGGTCGGAGCGGGCCGCTTATCGTGGCAAATGCCGAGCCTTTTTCGCCCGTGACAGTCATCCATGCGGGCGCGCAAATCACGTTAAACCGCCGCGCCATGGTCGGGACGACGCTCACAGATTTCCTGGCCCGCCCTGTGGGCCGCTTTGATGAGGCCGGATATTTGGATATTGAGCTGGCTTGGGGCCATATTGCGAGCGTCGAAGAGCTGGACGTTCTATCAGGGGGAAATGCGCTGGCTTTGGAAACGCTGCAAGGGTGGGAGATCATCCAGTTCCAATATGCGCAACTGATTGCGCCGCGCACTTATCGCCTGTCCAGATTTTTACGGGGGCAAGCGGGCAGTGATTATGCGATGGCCGCAAATCTTGCAGCGGGTGCGCGGCTCGTCATCCTAAATGACGCCGCGCAGCCCCTTGCACTCTCAAATGAGCTGGCCGGAACGACAGTCACGTTGCAGGTTTATACCGGTGACCGCGCCATGCAGAAGATTGAGGTGGATTACACCGCTGCGCATCTTAAACCGCTCTCGCCTGTCTATCTACGCGCGACTGAAACGCCAGGCAGTCTGAATATATCATGGCTGCGGCGCGGACGGTCAGGCGCAGATAGCTGGGCCGGAACTGATATACCCTTAGGCGAGGAGACCGAGCAATATTCCGTAACCGTCATCAAAAATGATGTTCGTCTTGCGCAATATCTGATGCCGCAACACGCCTTTAGTATGCCCATGCAAAACCTGCCCGACCGTCCTTTCCAGATTGCCGTGGCACAGTTGTCAATGGTGATCGGTGCGGGGTTTGCAACTAAAATCAGTCTCACCTGACCCGTTGTAAAACACGGATAAATCCTTAAATACCTCCTGTAGAAAGGAGGCAGATATGGCCGAAAACCCGTACACCCTATTGGGCATTAAAAAGACCGCGACAGAAACAGAGATACGCAAAGCCTATCGGGCTTTGGCTAAAAAACTGCATCCTGACGTCAATCCCGATGAAAAAGCACAGGAAAAGTTCAAGAAGATCAGCGCGGCTTACACGCTGCTGACGGACAAGGATATGCGCGCGCGCTATGATAGCGGACAGGTGGACGGCCAAGGCCAGCAGCAAGCGCAAAATCCGTTTGGCGCCGGCTATGGCGGACGCGGTGGTCAACAGCCTGCAGGCGGATTCCAAGGCCAAGGCTTTGACGATATGAATGATATCTTTGCCTCGCTTTTTGGCATGCAAATGGGCGGACAGCGCGGCGGCGCGCGCCTGCGCCCGCAAAAAGGCGGTGATATTCGTTATAAGCTCACCATCGATTTTCTCGAAGCCGTAACAGGCGGCGCAAAATCAGTTAGCATGGGCGACGGGCAGAAACTGTCCATTAAAATTCCCGAAGGCACGGATGACGGCACGACGCTTCGCTTGCGCGGTAAAGGGCAGCCCGGCGCGAATGGCGGCCTTGCGGGTGACGCCATGGTTGAGATCAGCGTGCGACCGCATAAATATTTCCGCCGTGACGGAAAGGATTTGCGCCTCGATCACAATATCGACCTGCAAACCGCGGTTGTTGGCGGCAAGACCGAAGTCATGACTCCAACGGGCACCGCCAAGGTGAGCATTAAAGCGGGAACGAGTTCCGGGAAAACGCTTCGCCTGAAAGGCAAGGGCGTCAAAGGAGGCGATCTCTACGTGAAGCTTATGATCGTATTGCCGGATGACCTGTCAGAGCTCTCCGCCTTGTATCAGGAAAAGGTGCAGTAGCGTCTTTTCCTTGCCCATTGCGGTAAGCCTGCTTACATACGCTTACATAACAAGACATTCAGTTTAGGTTCAGCGCAATTTGCTATGGATGCGATATGACTATCACGCGATTACATAAGCTGACATTTGGCGCCGCCTGCGCGGCGATGCTGGCGTTTGGCGTGCCCTCTGTGGCGAGCGCGCAAACTCGCACAAATGGGCCGGATTACACCGCCCGCCAGAGCTATGAGGCTGTGCCAATGGCGCGCCGCCGTGCGGCGCCTCCCGGCCAATATCAGGTCGCGCAAAATCAGATTTCCCCCAGTCAGGCCAAAGCGATTGCCATGCGCGCCGTACCGCGCAGCAAATATCTGGATCTGCGCATGGATGGCAGTGGATATCGCGTCCGGCTGATCAATAAGGACGGCGAACGCGTCGAAGTCTTTGTTGACGCGCGCTCCGGTGCTTACCGCATCGTCAGAGCGTAAATCCTTTGCGTTTTTGACGCTTCCCCCTAAACATGACTGCGACCAGCTTCCGAAAGGGCAAATATCATGAGAGTTTTGATTGTCGAAGATGATGCCGATCTGTGCCGCCAACTTGTCGACGCGATGAAGACGGCCGGTTACGCGGTCGATCACGCCACCGACGGGGAAGAAGGTCACTTTTTAGGCGATACAGAGCCTTATGACGCGGTAGTGTTAGATCTTGGCCTGCCCACGATAGACGGCATTTCCATATTGCAAAAATGGCGTGCTGACGAGAAGACCTTCCCGGTTCTCATCCTGACGGCCCGCGATCAATGGAGCGAAAAAGTCGCCGGATTTGACGCCGGAGCCGATGATTACCTCACCAAGCCCTTTCACACCGAAGAGCTTCTAGCGCGCCTTCGCGCCCTGCTGCGCCGGTCCGCGGGCCATAGCACGGATACGCTGGATATTGGCGGACTGATCGTCGATACGCGCGCGGCCCGCGCCTTTGTGGAAGGCAGGCCCGTTAAGCTCACCAGCCACGAATTTCGCCTGCTCAATTATATGGCGCTGCATCAGGGCCGCGTGATTTCGCGCACCGAACTGGTCGAGCATATTTACGATCAGGACTTTGACCGCGACAGCAACACCATCGAAGTGTTTGTCGGACGCCTGCGGAAGAAAATCGGGGTTGACCGGATCGAAACTGTGCGCGGTCTGGGCTATCGCCTTGTTGATCCGGATGAGGGCAAACCCGTTCCGCCAAAGCTGGAAGATAAGTCAGCGTAGAAGCGGCGGGGATTTTAACGTTTATATGGCCGAGCCGCGCAAACCGAAACTGCCGACGCAAGCCGAAGTGACGCGTTCGCTTGTTGGGCGTCTTGTACGCGCCGCTGCCCTATGGGCGCTGCCGCTCCTCGCTTTGACAGCATTCGCTCTGTCATGGCTTTATCGCAATTCCACCTATCAGATTATCGAAGAGCCGCTCGTTGAAACGGTGACCTCCCTACTGGCCCATACCGACACCATTCCCCAAAGCGACGGGGAGACGATTATTGACCTGAACCGCGAACCGCTTGATCCACGGTTTCAGCGTGCTTTATCGGGTCTATATTGGGAAATTTTATCGCGTGATGAACAAACGAAACAGCTTAGATCAGAGATAAATTCTAGGTCCCTATATGGCGCGACGATAAAGCTGCCTGTCAGCGCTGTCGAACGCCTGATGACCGAACCGGGGCTGGAACTGCGCACTTCGGCGACCGGAGCTGACAGCGAAAGCCTGCGCGTCGTGGCGCGCTCAATCATTCTGCCGAATATGGACCGCCCCGTCATTATGGTTGCCGGTATTAACCAAGCGCCGGCCAACCGCGCCGTGCGGCGCTTTGCGCTATTGGCCATTGGCCTGGTGGCGGCGCTCACATTGGGCCTGATCGGGGCGATTATATTGCAGGTTCGGCTGGGCCTGCAGCCTTTATTTGATCTGCGCGAACGCGTCGCCGATGTACGTGAGGGGCGGCAGGCACAGGTTTTGGGCAAATACCCGCAGGAAATCGCGCCGCTGGCCCTGGAGCTTAATTCACTGATCGCGCATAACCGCGATATTGTCGAGCGCGCCCGCACTCATGTTTCCAATCTCGCGCACGCGCTGAAAACACCGCTCGCCGTATTGCAAAATGACGCTGCGGCCAAAGACCCTGAACTGGCCGCCAGTGTCACGAAGCAAACCGAGAATATGCTCGCGCAGGTGAACCAACACCTGGCCCGCGCCCGCGCCGCCGCCCGCGCGCAAACCACAACGGCGCGCAGCGATATCGCCAAGGCCGTCAATGATCTGACGCGTACATTAGAGAAAATCTACCGGGATAAGTCAGTCGCAGTGGATTTGGCGCTGGCTGAAAATGTAGGCTTTCGCGGCGAGAAAACCGATCTGGACGATATGATCGGTAATCTCTTGGATAACGCCTTTAAATGGAGCGCGGGGCGGGTCAGCGCGCGTGTAGAATCAGATCCCGAACGCAGCGATTTCGTGCGCATCATCATTGGTGATGACGGGCCGGGTATATCACAGGAGCTTCGCGATCAAGCCCGGCTGCGTGGTGAGCGCCTTGATGAAACCATGCCCGGAACAGGGTTCGGCCTTGCCATTGTTGATGATCTGGCCCGCGCCTATCAGGGCGAGTTGATTCTCGGCAAAAGTAGCTGGGGCGGACTGGAAGCGATCTTAAGACTGCCGCGCGTGCAGGATGGCCGGGTGACATGAGCGATAAACCGGTCCATTTGGAAGACCGCACCTCTGAGGGCGCGCGACTGTTTTCACCGACAGCGGCCCGTAATTGCGGCCCTATAGCAGACATTATCGCGCCGCAGATTAAGCCTGGCCAATGCGTTCTGGAAATTGCTTCCGGCACGGGGCAGCAGGCGATGGCGATTATCGACAAAGCTCTTGATATTTACTGGCAACCCAGTGATCCTGATGCGGCGTCGCGCGCCAGCGTTAAGACTTATATTGAAGCCGCGCCGCTGCGACTGTTAGACCCGTTAAATATTGACGTCACGCAGCCAAATTGGTGGGCGGCTTTGCCCCGAACCTATGATCACATGTTTTGCGCCAATATGATCCATATCGCGCCCGCCGCCGCACTGCATGGACTCGCAAAGGGGGCGGGCGAATTGCTTCCACCCGGCGGCAATATCTGGCTTTATGGTCCGTTTTTGTTCGGCGACGATAGCGCACAGTCAAATCTGACCTTTAATGACCGGTTAAAACAACGTGATCCCGCATGGGGCGTACGAGAGTTAGACTTTGTTAAGCCTATTTTTGCGAATGCAGGGCTAGACTGCGACCGTGTGACCGCTATGCCTGCAAATAATCACATTATTTGCCTGAAAAAACCCTAGCGACATACAACATGACGACTTTGTCATAATTTGGACATGTTTGTGTTATGCGCCAGGCTGCATGACACTAATAGCTAAGGACGATCACTATGATTGCGACAGTCTTGAAATTTGCCGTAACGGGCGCGGGTGCTTTATGGCTTGGCACAGCCTATGGGGCTATGGCCACAGCGCAGACGGTTCCCGCTTCGCTAACCATGCCGTCCCCATCGGGCGATAAAATGCCCGACAGTGTGGCTGATCTGATCGCCATTGTTAGCCAGTCTACGGTAAACGTCATTTCAATTGAAAACGGCACCGCTGCCGAAGGCGCGTCCATGGGACAGGGCTCCGGGTTTATCATCAGTGCTGACGGCAAGGTCGTCACAAATTACCATGTCATCAGAGGCGGTGACAGTTACGAGATTAAGATGAGCGATGGCCGCATGTATAAGGCCCTCGTCATCGGAACGGATGAGGAAACGGATCTGGCTGTTTTACAAATTCAATCTTCCGACCCGTTTAAATTCGTCAAATTTTATCGTGGTAAGCCGCTGCGTGTGGGCGATTGGGTTTTAGCCATCGGTAATCCGTTCGGCATCGGACAAAGCTCCTCTGTCGGTATAATTTCCGCGCTTGGCCGTGACGCCGAGGGCAGCGGGCCCTATGTTGATTACCTTCAAACCGATGCCGTGATTAACCGCGGCAATTCCGGCGGCCCGCTTTATAATATGACGGGCGATGTCATTGCAGTGAATTCTGCTATTTACTCTCCAACAGGGGCCAGCGTCGGAATTGGTTATGCGATACCGCATGATATCGCCGAAGGTATAGTTTATGACCTTGTGACGAAAGGCAAAGTTAATCGCGGATTTTTCGGTGCAGCCCTGCGTACGGTCGAAGTCACAGCTGATGAAGATCCCAATTTTTTTCGGGAATATGTAACAGTTGAGGGTCTCGCGCCCGGCGGCCCCGCGCAAATTGCAGGCCTGAAGGTTGAAGATATTATCGTCAATATTAACGGATCGGCTGTTACTGACTCAGCGGAAGCCACCCGCAAAATCGGGCGTATGCGCGCAGGTCAAACCGTGAGTTTTGATGTCTTCCGCAATAATGAAACGATGACTGTGCCGGTCACTCTGGCCGAGCGACCTGCCAAAGCCAAGGTCGACGCGCTGGCGGGCGTCGTGCCCGGTAGCGGGACACCGCAAGCCCCGACAGCGCCAAGCGGCGATACCGGATTAGGTCTGGTAGATTTGTCGACTACATTTCGGGACAGTATTGGCATGCCGCGCGGTCAGGTCGGCGTTTATGTTGATACGGTCGCGCCCGGCACACATGCAGCGCGCAAAGGATTGCAATCCGGTATGATTTTGCTTGAGATTGATCAAAAACCTATTGCGTCAGTATCGCAATGGGAGAGCCTCATTGCCAAGGCGCGTAAAGCTGGAAAAACGAATATTTTACTTAAAGTCCGCACTTTAAACGGGTCGGAGAACTTCGTGGGCTTGCCCATATAACGGCCTCATTGTCGCCGTCTTTGCACGGCAATCTATGCGGCCAGATAAAGGAAAAACGATGAGAGTTTTGGTTGTAGAAGATGATGAAATCGCCGCGGAATATGTCCGCAAGGGATTAATGGAAGAGGGCCATGTTGTCGATCTGGCCCCTGACGGAGAAATCGGTCTGGAAATGGCTAAGGCCGCCGATTATGACGCCGTAATTCTAGACCGCATGCTGCCTAAACGCGACGGTCTGTCCGTTCTGTCGGCCATGCGTGAAGACGGCGATGCCACTCCGGTTCTGATTTTATCCGCGCTGGGCGAAGTCGATCACCGCGTCGAAGGCCTGCGTGCCGGCGGCGATGATTATCTGGCCAAGCCCTATAGCTTCACCGAACTCCTCGCCCGAGTCGAAGCCATTGGCCGGCGCAGCGATCCGACAGCCGCTGTGACCAAGCTGAAAGTCGCGGATCTTGAAATGGATCTGCTAGCCCGTACGGTCACTCGGGCAGGGCAGAATATTCTCCTACAGCCGCGCGAATTTCGTCTCCTAGAATGCTTGATGCGTCACGCCGGACGGGTTGTGACACGGACTATGTTGCTCGAAAAAGTATGGGATTACCACTTTGACCCCCAGACCAATGTCATTGACGTTCATATTTCCCGTTTGCGGGCCAAAATCGATAAAGAATTTGAATCCCCGCTTCTGCACACTGTGCGCGGGGCGGGTTATCGCTTGCAGCATTAATTAAGTCTGTCAAAACAGGCTTATGCTCGGTGGTGTCCCCAGACTGATTAAAAGTACGGTGTTCAGGCTTAGCCTGATCGCCGCCGGTTTGTTTATTGCCTCTTCGGTGATTGTGCTGGGCTATATTTATTATGCCTCAGTCACGGCGCCGCTTAATGAGATTAAAAAAGAGATCGAAGCCGAGCTTGATGTCTTGGTGGCGGAGCATGAAAAAAACGGATTAAACGGAATTAACCGTGAAGTTATTATACGGATGCGTCTTCTGGGTCCGAATATCTACTTCTTAAAATTACCGGCCGGTCAGACAGCAAATTTAAATCAACCGGCCATATTTGAAGAATTTAAGAACCCAAATAAAGTTGTTCGATTTTTACGTCGTCAGCCGGACGCTCAAAATCAAATTGACAAAGATAGCGGCGTGCGGCGCGGAATAGGATTATTCCGGCCCTTATATAATGGGTTATTTATATTTGTGGGCCGAGACGTTGAGGATCAACTCAAGACCGCAGAGCGATTACAGCGCGCTTTATTCATCGCCGCTATGATGTCGCTGATATTGGGCCTTGCTTCGGGTATTTATGTCTCAGGCCGGTTTGCGCGGCGCATTGATAGTTTAAACCGTCTGGCTACCGATATTCGCGGGGGAGATTGGAGCCGGCGGGCCCCGCTCACACAGTCCGGAGACGAGTTGGATGATCTGGCCGAGCATCTCAATGGCATGCTGGATCATATTAATACGCTGATGAGCGCCATGCGTTATGCCGGAGACAGCATTGCCCATGACCTGCGCAGTCCGCTGACGCGCCTTCGCACGCGGCTGGAAACCTCGGCAAATGAAATAAATGATCCGATTGCGCGAGAAACTTTGATCGATGCTGCGGAAAATGCCGACGAGCTTTTGCAAACCTTTGACAGCGTGCTGCGGATTGCGCGGCTTGAAGCGGGAGATCGCCGCGAATTACTGGTTCCGGTCGATCCAAAACCGCTGCTGGATGACTTGGCAGAACTTTATGAGCTGTCTTTTGAAGATGCAGGTCTAAAATTTGAGACGCAGATTAACGCAGTCGACGACATTCTCGCTGATCGCGGGCTGTTATCACAGGCCGTCTCAAATCTTTTGGAAAACGCCATTAAATATAACGAGCCGGGCGGAAAGATTGTTCTGGAGCTGAACAAGACGCGAAATGGCCGCGTCACGATTGCGGTTGTCGATGACGGCCCGGGCATCCCCGAGGCGCAGCGGCAACGCGTTAAAGAACGGTTTGTGCGGCTTGAAGATTCGCGCTCCAAGCCAGGCTCGGGCCTGGGCTTGTCACTTGTTACAGCTGTTGCGGATTTGCACAGGGCGACGTTTGAGCTGGGCAATGGCCATGGCTCCGATGAGAGCCGGCCCGGCCTGCGTTCAGAGCTTATTTTTCCCCGATACAAAGCCTGATTTTGTCGGAGCGGTTTACGGAGCGGGCAAATTTAGAGGCATTGGGTTACGCTGACTTTGACATGTTCATGGTCCGCGTTGCTGAGATGGCGCCTTATCTTTCGCGATTGATTGAGTTGGAGCCCGGTCTTGTGGAGTCTATCCGCGCCAAATCGCCCGAGACATTAAGCGAGGAGATTCTCAACGCCGTTCGCGCTTATCAAGTCTGCGATGTCGAAGCCGAATTAATGGCGGGCCTGCGCGCGCAGAAATATAAAATTCATCTGTTATGCGCTCTATGTGATCTCGCCGGAGTTTGGCCGTGGGAGCAGGTTACCCGTATGCTCTCTGATTTTGCGGACGCCGCATTACAGGTTACGCTGGGATATGCTGCACGGCAGGCGGGGTTGCAGACGGTTCCAAAGGGAATTTTTGTTCTGGCTTTGGGTAAATATGGCGGGCGGGAGCTAAATTACAGCTCGGATATAGACATCATATTTTTCTATGACCGCGACCTTGTGCGTCTTGATCCGGATCGCGGCATTGAGCGGCACATGATCCGCCTCGTGCAGCGCTGCGCACGTGTGATTGATACCATCAATGGCGAGGGATATGTGTTTCGCGTTGATCTGCGTCTTCGGCCGGATCCGCGATCCAACAGCGTTGCCATTTCGACATTTCTCGCCGAGCGCTATTACGAGGCTTTGGGACAAAATTGGGAGCGCGCGGCGATGATCAAAGCCCGCGTTTGCGCAGGTGATGAAGCCGCCGGGCAAACCTTTATAGACGAGGTGCTCTCCCCCTATATCTGGCGCAAAAACCTGGACTTCGCGGCGATCGACGATATTTCCGCTATGGCCAGGCAAATTCTGTCCAAGGGTGATCGCGCTAAAATTAAATCCGCGGATCATAATATCAAACTGGGCCGGGGTGGAATTCGGTCTATCGAATTTTTCACACAGACTCAGCAACTTATCCATGCCGGACGCCGCGCCCAGCTGCGTACGGCGCGTACGGACGATACATTGGATGCGCTGGCTCAAGCGGGCGTCATTACTGATCAAACCTGCATACAGATGAAAAACGATTACGCTTTTTTACGCAATATCGAGCACCGCATTCAGATGACAGAGGATGAACAGGACCATGTTCTGCCAGCTAATGATGAAAAGCGGTCGGCGATCGCATGGATGTCGGGATATAATGACCTCGCGGATTTTGACGACGCAGTGTACGGCACGCTTGAGCGCGTCCATAGCGCCTATGACGCGCTCTATGCGGGCGGCAGGTCTCTGGCGCTGTCCGAAGGGAGCCTAATGTTTACAGGCGTCGCGCCCGAGCGCGATACGCTGCGAACCTTAAATACGCTCGGCTTCACCCGTGGCAAAGACGTTTGGCGAGAAATGGCAGGATGGCTGGGTGGACGTATAGCCGCGACACGAACGCCGCGCGCGCGAGAACTGCTCACGGATCTGGCCCCGTTTATTATGACGGCCTGCCGGGATAGCGGGCAGGCCGACGAGGCCTTTTACCGGTTTTCTGATTTTTTTACGCGCCTGCGATCCGGCGTGGTTCTACTCTCAATGTTTAAAGCAAAGCCCGATACGCTAACGATGTTGATCAATCTTCTGGCTATGGCGCCGCGTTTGGCGCGCACGTTATCGGATCGGCCCGAAGTGCTGGATGTCTTGATCGAGCCGATGCGAGGCCCGCGTGAAACGGGCGCGATAACCGACACAAGTCTTGAGGAGGCCCTAAGCCAACTTCGCTTAGAGACGGGCGAGGTCCAATTTATAACCGGGGCAGGCCTGTTAACGGGTGCAGTCAGTCCGGCGGATGCGGCGCTGGCCTATACAGCGCAAGCCGACCGCGCCGTGCAAACCTTATTGCCGCTTGCATTTGAAAATGCAGCACAACGCCTAACCCCGCCCGGCGGGCTGGATTTTGCGGTTATCGCGCTTGGCAAAATGGGCAGCCGGGAAATGTCGGCGCGATCCGACCTTGATTTAATGGTGCTTTACCGTCCGTCTACCGCCTCCGACAGCGCACATCAATTTGCGGCGCGTATGACCAAGCGGCTCATCCGTTACCTGACATCAGTCACTGAAGACGGCCCCCTATACGATGTCGATATGGCCTTGCGCCCCAGTGGCGGATCCGGGCCGATCACCGTAAGCCAAGCTGCATTTGACAGCTATTACGCGAAAGATGCGTGGACATGGGAATTTATGACGTTGACCCGCGCGCGGGTCGTGGCGGCGTCGTCTGACGGTTACGCCTCTTTCCTGACTGCGCGTATTGTACAGGTTTTAAAATGGGCTGGCTCCGATAAAAAAATATGTACGGATGTACGTGATATGCGGGCGCGTTTGTGGTCTGAAAAACCGCCGAAAAACGATTGGCATATTAAACGTGTCAAAGGCGGGCGTGTTGATCTGGAATTTATCACGCAAGGGCTCAGCTTGATTGAGGCGGGCAAAGCGGACCGCGCAATTGATGGACATGTCCGCGCGGCCATTGGCGATGTTCATGAGGCAGGCGATATTAGTGACGAACAGTGCACGGCTTTAATTGCAGCCTATGATCAATTTGAAGCTTTACGTCAGGTTTTTGCAGTCTGTCTCAGCGGTGTGTTTGATCCCGAGGCAGACAGCGCGGCGCTAAAACGCACATTATGCAAGGTGACAGGGCAGCCTGACTTTAAGGCGTTGACGTTAAGCTATGCAAAGCACCGCGCGGATGTTTTGAAAGTGTTCGAAGAGTTATACGGGCCGTATTAAGTCCGGACTCTATGCCGCACCATTCTTTCAGCAAAGTAATTTGAGATGAGCTGGCGAAAGGCCGGAAACGTGGATGTGTGCGTGGGTATGACGTGGTTCGTTCTTTGACTGGGTGATGGCATTCTTTTTTTGCAGTAGCTTGTATACGTTTTTGGGCTGAAAGTAGAAGGGCCATTTTTAGCTGCTTAAACAAAAATGCGGCGGTCAGACTGATCATAGAAACTGCGCGGTGTAATGTCACATACCACGCAGGATATTTTTTCAAATGCGGGGGTAATTGCGCGCAGACTTTGTGTCAGTAAAAGTCTTAAACAGGGGGTGGCAGTGCGCGTAGTAATATCGGAGACTTGTTGAATGAAATAAGCTCTAAAAATAGCGGCAGGTTTGTGTGAACCCAAGCATAGGGCTATGGACATCAATAACGCGGTTTCGGATAGGGTTGCTACAAATGTAATTGAAGCAGCACACTGGCGATATAGGGCTGCGTCCAAACGAGGTTTAATTTGAAAAACTACAAAATCTTTGCCTTCATTCTCTTAGTGGCTTTCCTCATTCATTTGCCCGCGATGATATATCCAGACGGTAAAAGCCACAGCGCCGTTTACAACTTCATCTGGACAACCGAGTTTGCAGACTCTTTTCTAAATGATGTTTACTACCCGCGCTGGGCTCCCGGTAGCTTTGAAGGTTTAGGTAGCCCTACCTTCTATTTCTATCCGCCCCTAGCATTTTGGATAGCTGGAGCTTATGCGGCTCTGGGCATTCCACCGCTTTTGGCAGTGGTATTTGCTGGGGCGATGTTTAGCGCGGCGTCTGGCATGGCGATGTATTATTGGCTTGCGGCGCGGACACCGCATGCACTGCTGGGCGCAATCGCTTATATGCTCATGCCCTACCATCTTTATAATTTCTATGTTCGCGGTGCCTTAGCAGAATATGCAGCGTTTGTCTGGCTACCGTTGATAGTGCTTTCTATCGACCATCTGCCTAAAAAGCATGGAGTTTTGTTTCTTGCAATTTCATACGCGTGCTTGTTGTTAACACATATCCCTTCGGCTCTATTGGCGACGGTATTCTTGATAGCCCCTTACGCAATATATCAGGCCTATTATGACAGGGGGAAGATTTTGCCGGGAATTATAAGCGCGGCGCTTGGCATCGGCCTATCGTGTTTTTACTTAGTTCCCGCTCTCGCATTGCAGGACTATATCTCGACTGACTTACTATGGTCTAGCTATTATCAGCCAAGCTCGTGGTTCCCATGGAACCGTTTCGAAATTGGCTACCTGATCGGAATTCCTACTCTGGCCGTTACCTATATAATGTGCGGTATTTCGACACGTAACTTTTGGGGTGTAATTGCGATCATTGCAAGCGCGTCATCAGTCGGACTTATTCCCTTCATCTGGAATATTGATTTATTGACGCAGGTCCAGTTCCCCTGGCGGTTACTGGGGGTAGTTGAATTTGCGGCTGTCACCGCAATTGCTTTAGGCGTGCGGTACAAGCGCCTTCTGAAGTTCGGCTTGATAATCGCAATTATGCCCAGCGTGGCATTTCTGACGACTGCGTTACTCACAATACGCACACCGATGGACATCAGCGCTATTGATGAAAAGCGTCCTGATGCTCCCGAGTATTTACCACCTGGTGTAAAAAAGGACGGTATAACCGGAGTGGATCGCGTTGCAGACCTTACCGACTTTAAGCACCTTTCGCGTGGCGATCGCATCACTGTTTTGGCAAAAGGCGATGTTATGATTGGTCGCGCTGATTTCCCTATCTGGCAGATCGTTCACAATGGTAAGATTATCCCGCATGAGGGGCCTGTCATTAATTTTTATGCTCCTGAGCCGGGTGTCTATGTTGTGGAGAGGAAGGTGATGCCAAGTGAAAGAGTGGGATGGCTGGCATCGTTAATTACACTACTAATAATTCTGTTTCTATATATCAGTTCGTCTAAATACGTTTTCCTAAGGGCCCTTAGGTAGCGGCAGAAACTCCAAGGTTCACGCTGCCTGCGTCATTAAGGAACGGCCGGTCGTCCTGCTGATATCCTACCAAAGCACTTTCAGTAGGAAAATACCTTCACTTAGATTCTACACACTTTGGGTATCGTATGGGTCGAATGTCAACGACCGGTCGGATGGTAACTTAATCGGCTGTATTATATACTTTATATTTCGCTCTAGATTAGCCTTCGTAACGCGGGGGTCAGAGGTTCGAATCCTCTATGCCGCAGGAGGCGGGGCGGTTGGCTGAGTTTGATTTTGGGGAGCAGAGAGAGATACGGGCTCCGCTACATTATTAGGCGTGTTATCGCTACCGGCCAGCACATCAGCAATATCTTGGGCAAGACGATTAATTTCCTGACCCACTTCCTGATTTTTTTCAGGTGCGGATTTAACCGGCGGCGTGTTCGGAAGTGTAAATGTAACCGTTGTGCCTTCGCCCGGCTGGCTTTCCATCAGGAAGTTACCGCCATGAAGCTCAATCAGAGATTTGGACAGCGCGAGACCTAAGCCCGTACCTTCATTTTGTTTAGACGCATCCTTATCAACTTGTTCAAACGGCTTGGCCAAACGGTTAATATCATCCTTGGAAATGCCGATGCCGCTATCCATAACTTTAACGATGACGCCCGCTTGATTATCGATAACGCCCACACGCACTGTACCGCCTTCGGGTGTAAATTTGATCGCATTTGTAATGAGGTTCAGAAGGATTTGCTTGACGGCGCGCGGATCGGCTTCGACCGATTTTTCGCCCTCATTTTCATAGACCAATTTAAGTTTATTATCTTCCGCGCGGCCCCGGACGATCCGGAGAACTTGCGAGATCATATCGCCGACTTTAACCATGTCGGTATTGAGCGTCATCTTACCCGCCTCAATTTTGGACATGTCCAGAATATCATTAATCAAAGAGAGAAGATGCTGACCGGAAAAAAGTATGTCAGAGATATATTCCTTATAGCGGGGATCACCGAGAGGACCGAACATTTCTTTTTTCATAATATCGGAGAAACCGTTAATGGCGTTAAGGGGTGTGCGAAGCTCATGGCTCATATTTGCGAGGAAATCGGATTTTGACTGACTGGCTTCTTCGGCGCGGATTTTCTCCTGCTCGTAATTATCAGCCAATTCTAAAATACGCGCCTGTGATTTTCGAAGCACCCGAACTGTATCACGTAAAGCAACGTCATTATTGCGAAGCTGCTGCTCGCGCTGCCGTGTTTCGGTTATATCTGTACCGATAGATACCATACCACCATCGGCTGTAGGCCGTTCTACATAACGCACCCAGCGACCGTCTTTAAGCAGTATCTCAACGTCCTCCGGTTCGGTTTCATCATCCGTTTTAAAAATATCGTCGATATGAGAATGGGCCATATGTTCAATCAAATGCTGTTCCTGCCCCACTTTCAATTGACCACGCGTAAAGCCAAAAAAGTCTTCAAATTTTCCGTTCCATAACAAAATACGTTGCAGACGATCCCAGACAACAAAAGAATTTGTCATAGAATTTAAAGCGTCGTAAAGGCGGGCTTCGGCGAGTTGCAACCGGCTTTGCGCGCCGCGTTGTTCTGTAATATCGCTCCCCACACCGCAAATAATAGACTGCTCACCCGAACGCCGAATATCCCCGCGCAATTTTAGTATTACAGGCCTGTGCGCGGCGCGAATATCTATTTCAAACGTGCCTTGCATTATGGCGCGACGCCCTGAAGCGATCACCCGCTCGCGGTCTTCTGTGGCGACGAGCGATAGGAAATGGGACATGGACATGTCCTGATCACCTTCTGTCAAACCGAGAAAGCGAGCCAGCGAGCGGTTGAGGAAAACAAGATTTTCGTGCACATTGATTTCAAATATCCCCCCCCTACCACTTTCCACAGCCCGCTGATATCGTAACTGCGATAAATCACTGCTTAGCTGTCCCTGCTTGGCATCGGCGACCTGTCCATAAGCGCGACGCATCAAGGCAAAAATTAAGGCTGTTGTCCCGCCGAAGAGGAGCAGGAAAGTAATCAGATTGTCATTAATCCCAACGGCTGGCGCGCCGATATTTCGGATAAAGGTTAGATCTGTATTTGCGATCCGGGTCGCGGCCATAACTTTGCCACCGGGCAAAGCGCGTGTGCCAACTCCTTGCTCAATTGTCGTGACGCGCGAAAGCTGCGACTCTGAGATTGCAAATATATCGGCTAAAGTTCCCGTGCGAACATTACTTGTCCCGTCAATCACCTGACCGCTGCGTGAAACGACGGCTTCAGTAGCAGCGCCGCTCGTCCCGAGAAAGCTGTTAGGCGCGTATTGAGTGATCAGAAAATTCTCACCTGCACGCCGAATAATAACCGGGACATCCCGGCCATTTACGCCCGGGAAACTATCGATTCGAATACCATTTTCGGGTATATTTTTGACTGAAACCGCTTCGAGTGCTTTTGCGTCTGACGGGTAGTGGGACAGTGAAATGCCGTCCGGGCCGATAAGCGCGACGCCCGATACATTATTACCGCGCGCGGAAATGCCGACAATTTGTGATGGCGATCCGCGAAATGAAAGCGCCGTTTCCTGCCATCGCACGGCTGTACCGATACGTTCTGAAATACTATTACTTTTTTCGACAATGAGAGCTTTGCTTTGCTCAAGGCCGGCAATCTGATCCGCCGTGCGCGTACTCAAAACGGTTGAGCCGGCGAGCAGAACGAAAAAAATCAAAAAGCCAATGGCTGCCGCAAATAAGAATTTATTACGTTTTGCTTTTGGGCGGGATTTAAATGCGGAGCTGAGGCGTTTGGTGAAGAGTCTATTTGCGGGTGTTTCTATTTGCGCCGTTCTGGACACCGGCTCACCGCGTGGCAATAGCCGCTTCTCAATAAAATTATGCCCAGATTGTCCGGAAGGATTATATTGGTTATTTGATAGGGGCTGCGCTGGACGTGGCGGGGGCGGCGTGTGATGGGCATGAGACTGGGCCGGCGTGTGAGGAGCATATTGCTGCGGGGCAGGCGAACGCGGCGCCGCCTGCATAGGCTGCGGCGTAGGTCTTCCATGTGTTGGTCGTCCTGTATTTTGCGTCATGCAAAAACCCCCGAATCACTGCTGAGAGTAAGGTGAAACGCTTACAAATGTCGAGCGCTCTGGCCGGATTAAAACTGTGGTAGACCATTTTATTTGCGAATTGGTTCGCGAGACGGCGTGCCGAGCGCGTAGCCCTGCGCGGCATCAAAGCCCAGTGATTTAACAAATGTAATTACAGCCTGATCCTCGACGCCTTCAGCAATAATTTTAAGATTGAGATCCTGGCGTAGATTGAGAAGGTTTTTCAAAATGACGAGGTCGCGCTCACGGTGCATTGCGGCCTGTACAAAGTCGCCGTCGATTTTGAGCCATTGCGTTTCAAAGGCCCGTAAATAGCGGATTGACGCCGCGCCTGCGCCGACATCATCCAGACATAGAGGGTGACCCGCTGCGGACAATCTGGACAGAATATGTTGGGCACGCGTCAGGTCACGCATATCCCATGTCTCTGTCAATTCGATAATAAGCCGTTCAGGCGCGGTTTTTTGCTTGGACAGAGCATAAAACAGCGCTTCTTCGAATGGCGGCTCAAGCATGGACGCGCCGGATAGATTAACCGCAATAGGGAGGCGCCTGCGATCCAGATTGAGCGTGCGGATCGCTTGTTCGAGCATAGAAACATCGAGCGTCGCGATCGCGCCGCTAATTTCTGCCGGACGCAGCATATCCACCAGACCTTCATCTGCTTCGAACCGCACAAGCCACTCATCATGTATGGGCTGCATCGTCTCCAGATCGACGACCGGCTGACGCATTATAAAATAGCGTTTTTCTTGAACATGTTGCCGGAAACCGGCGGCGGTTTTTGGATCGGACATAGAGCTGTTGCCTTGCAGTGTATCCGTTAAGCCCCCAGCGCCTTTTGCGCAATTTCCAGGACGTTTTTGGACGGTTTCCCCGCAATAACACGGTTTAGCTGATGCTTTATTAAAGTTTGGCGGTGGGAATCCAGCCGCTTCCAGATTTCAAACACCCCCAGCAGGCGCGCCGCCACGCCCGGATTCTTGCCATCCATTTCGATCACGCGGTCCGTATAAAAGGCATAGCCGGAGCCATCATAAGCGTGGAAGTTTTTCGGATTGCTCATGGCAAACCCGCCGACGAGGGCTCGAACACGGTTTGGGTTATGGCTCTGATAAGCCGCGTGGTCGAGCAGGCTGGCTATTTGCGCAAAGCTCTGTTTGCCTGCGCGTGAAGATTGCAGCGCAAACCATTTATCAACCACTAAATCGTCGTCTTTCCAGCGTTCGTAAAAGACATCGCTGGCCGCGTCGCCCATGGCGTCATCATTGCGCATAAGGGTCATCAGTGCAGAAATCTCGTCCGTCATATTGTCGGCTGTATCGAACTGTCCTTTGGCCGTGGCTTTGGTGTCATGACGGCCTTGCGTAGCCAGCAAAGACAGACAGGCATTTTTCAGCGCCCGCCGCGCGGCATGTTGCGCGCAGGGATCATATTCGCTGTCGCTCTGGTTTTCCGTATAGAGACGCGAAAGCTCAATTTGGCAGTTATCGGCGATGGCGCGGCGCAGCCAGTCCCCGGCTTCAGCAATCGCGATCGGATCAACATTATCCATTGCCAGAAGAAGTTCACTGCCCATCGGTATGCCCAGCGCCAAAGCTTTGAAGCCCGGATCGATTGTCTTATCTTGAAGCGTTTTACGGATGGCATCTGTGTAATAGCGAAGCGCGGGGTCAACGGCTGGCATTTTGCCGCTTTGGATGGCTGTGGTTTGCGCAATTAACAGATCGCGCGCGAGCGCCTGTCCGGCTTCCCAACGCGAGAATAAATCGGTTTCATAGGCCATGATATGCGCGCGGCGGGACGCAGTCTGGTCGAAATTGACCGTCACCGGCGCAGCGAATCCGCGGTTAACGGACAGAATAGAGCCGGGTTTGATATCTCTTAGCGTGACGGTGTCTTTGGCCGTGCTCAAAGGGATCATTTGCTCTGCGTAAACCTCGCCATCCGGAGCGATCAAGGCCATGGTGACAGGCATCATCATCGGGACTTTTCGGCTTTGTCCGGGCGTCGGATACGTCTTTTGCTCTAGGCTCACCGTCAGCGTTTGGGCGCTGTCATCGCGTTTTGTTCTAATGGACAAGACAGGCGTTCCCGCCTGTTCGTACCACAGCATAAATTGTGACAGGTCACGTCCGCTGGCGGCCTCGAAACATTCGATAAATTGTTCAATTGTTGCGGCTGTGCCGTCGAGCGTTTCAAAATAATGATCGCTGCCTTTGCGAAATAGCTTTTCACCCAGAAGCGCTTTGAGCATACGGATAAGCTCTGCGCCTTTTTCATAAATCGTCGCCGTGTAGAAATTATCAATTTTCAAATATTGCGTCGGCCGCACAGGATGCGCCAGCGGGCCGGCATCTTCAGGAAATTGACGTGCGCGTAGCGCTTTGACATCCTTGATACGCTGCAAGGCCGCGCCGCGCTCATGGGCGCTAAATTCCTGATCGCGAAAAACCGTGAAGCCTTCTTTCAGGCAGAGCTGGAACCAGTCGCGGCAGGTAATGCGATTGCCCGTCCAGTTGTGAAAATATTCATGGGCGACAACGCTCTCAATGCGCTGAAAATTCATGTCCGTCGCGCGTTTGGCGTCGGCCAGCAGCAGCGCGGAGTTGAATATATTCAGTCCCTTATTTTCCATTGCGCCGAAATTAAAATCGCGCACAGCGACAATCATGAACCGATCCAAATCATATTCGCGGCCAAAGGCTTTCTCGTCCCACGCCATAGAGCGTTTAAGGCTATCCATGGCATAGTCAGCGCGGGAAGCATCGCCCGGATCGACATAAATATCGAGAGGAATATCGCGCCCGCTCATCGTCGTGAAGCTGTCGGAGATCGTGTCAAACTCACCCGCAACCAAGGCGAAAAGATAGCACGGTTTGCGAAACGGATCCTCCCAGACCGCGAAGTGACGCCCGCCGTCCAGATCGCCTTCTTCCATCAAATTGCCATTCGAGAGCAGGGTTGGATAAGCGGCTTTATCGGCCGTTACTGTGACACGGTAAGTTGACAAGACATCCGGGCGGTCCGGGAAATAGGTAATACGGCGAAAGCCTTCGGCCTCGCATTGTGTGAAGAACCGTCCGCCCGAGACATAGAGTCCCATGAGCTGCGTGTTATCTTTTGGCGCGCATGTATTTTCGATCATTAGGGTAAAGGTGTCGGGGACATTTTTAATGATGAGCTGGGTCTGGTTCAGGCGGTAATCACTGCGGTTTAGTGCCGTCCCGTCTATGGCCACACTAATCAGATCGATATCTTCACCGTCGAGAACAAGCGGCGCGCCTGCCGCCCCTGTGCGCGTCATTTTCATCTGTGACGTAACCCGCGTTTTAGCCGGATCGAGATTAAAATCCAGCGCGACCGTTTCGATATTAAAATCAAACGGCGCGTAATCGGAAAGGCGGGTCGGAGTAGGGGCTGTGTCGGTGCGCATAAATCTCTCATCTTAGTTTGCTCTGTGTTCGGGAATTAAAACGGCGATGGCAAGAGGGAAGACAGACTTTACTTCATCACGCGTCAGAGTAATCTATAGAAAATGGGGAGAATATCATGAATAGGTTTTCGCGCAGACATTTTGCGCAATTGGCCGGCGGGGCCGCATGGCTGGCCGGGTGTTCTCAAGGGGCGGACACAAAGCGGGCGGACACATCAGGGCCGAAAGTCGACGCTGCGGACATCGCTGAGAGCGGCGCGCCCGCAGTGTTTGCAGAGTTTCCTGTCATCGACACGCCGCTTAAAACACTGGCCGCGCAGAAAGGCCTGCGCTTTGGCACAGCCATCGGTCATGGCGAGTCCAGCGGACTGGATGACGACGCTTACGGGGCGCTTATCAAACGCGAATGCAATGTTCTCGTGGCAGAAAATGAGCATAAATTATACTCCACATTAGGCGGCGGACCGGAGCCGATGACATTTGCGCGCGGCGACGCCATTGTCGATTTTGCCATAGAAAACGGCATGGATATGCGCGGCCATGTGCTGCTATGGAACCGTATGGATTTTACGCCCGATTGGGTCAGCGCCTATGATTTTGGCAAGGATAGCCGCGCTGGCATGGCAAAATGGCTTGATGGATATATCAAAGATCTGACGGGGCATTACGGGACAAAAATCTATAGCTGGGACGTTGTCAACGAGACGATTGATCCGGCCACAGGACATCCGCGCGAGACTATATTTACGCAAAAATACGGACCGGACGTGGTCGACTTTGCCTTCCGTAGCGCCCGTGAGCATGCCCCACATGCTGAATTGGTCTATAACGACTATATGATATGGGAGCCTAATAATGAGGCGCATATCGCAGGCGTTTTGCGATTGCTAGAGGGCTTTAAAAACCGCGATGTTCCGATTGATGCCTTTGGCGTGCAGGGCCATCTGAGCACGCAAAATCATACCGGGCGCACGACCGGGGACGGCAAAGGCTATACCGATCCGCAGAGGGCGGAGTTTACGAGATTTCTTGATGAGATTGTCGGTATGGGATACAATTTGATTGTATCAGAATTTGATGTGAACGATACGGATTTGGTGGCGGATCCTGATGTGCGCGACCTGCAAATGGCCAGTTATGGCGGGGCGTTTCTTGACATGATGCTCAGCTACCAACAGGTCAAAGACGTCTTGATGTGGGGCATGGCGGATCATCATAGCTGGCTTCGCGAATGGTGGCCGCGCAGCGATGCGGCGCTCAAACGTCCCGCGCTATATGACGATCAATTGCGGCCCAAAGCCCTGCGCCAGGCCGTTGCAAAATCGCTCATCAACGCGCTGGCGCGCTAGCCGCCTTCAAAGCGGCGGGAGGAGAGGCGGCTCTAACCGCTAAAATAACTAGACATTCGCGCCTTATGGCGTAAGGCGGCCAGCAAATCCTCCTGCTAGACCAGAGCCTTATTATGTCCGATGCGACGCCTATCAAATTCTTACGCAATGTTGCCATTGTAGCCCATGTTGACCACGGTAAAACCACGCTTGTCGACAAATTGCTCCGTCAATCGGGCACGCTGGATGAGCGCGGCGAGCGTGAAGAACGCGTCATGGACAGCAATGACATTGAAAAAGAGCGCGGCATTACAATTCTGGCGAAAAACACCGCGATTAAATGGACTGATAAATCAGGCCAGGAATGGCGCATCAATATCGTCGACACACCGGGACATGCTGACTTTGGCGGAGAGGTCGAGCGCGTCCTGTCTATGGTCGACTCCGTTGTGCTTTTGGTCGACGCCGTTGAAGGGCCGATGCCGCAAACCACATTTGTGACCAAAAAAGCTTTGGCCCAGGGTCTGAAGCCCATCGTCGTCGTCAACAAAGTCGACCGCAATGGCGCGCGTCCGGATTGGGCCGTTGACCAGACATTTGATTTGTTTGACCGCCTTGGCGCAGACGAAGAGCAAATGGATTTCCCGACAGTCTTTGCCTCTGCGCTCAATGGCTGGGCCAGCATGGACAGCACGGCGACAACCGGCGAAGATATGGGCGATCTGTTCCAAACCATCGTCGAGCACACGCCTGTCCCCGATGTTGATCCGTCAGGCCCGTTGCAGCTCCAAGTCTCCGCGCTGGATTATAACAGCTATACCGGCGTGATCGGGATTGGCCGCGTTGTGCGCGGATCCATTAACCGCAATCAGCAGGTTATCGTCGCTGCGCCGGATGGCAAACAGCGCCGCGCTAAAGTCTTGCAGCCCTACGGCTTTATGGGTCTTGAGCGTATCGAAATGGACAGCGTTCAGGCCGGCGATATCGTTGCCTTTACGGGTATCGACAAGCTGGGGATTTCCGACATGATTGTCGACCCGGATCATGTGGATATGCTGCCGCCGCTCTCTGTGGACGAGCCGACGATCTCCATGACATTTCAGGTCAATGACAGCCCCTTTGCGGGCCGCGAAGGTAAATATGTGACCTCGCGCAATATCAAAGACCGTCTGGAAAAAGAACTGATCCATAATGTGGCGCTGCGCGTCGAGCAATTGGACGAGGCTGATAAATTCCGCGTCTCCGGCCGCGGCGAGCTTCACTTGTCCATCCTGATCGAGAACATGCGCCGCGAAGGCTTCGAGCTGGCCATCTCCCGCCCGCAGGTGATTAATAAGACAATTGATGGCGAATTATGCGAGCCTTACGAGGCGCTGACCATTGATGTCGAAGAAGATCACCAAGGCTCCATTATGGAGAAACTCGGTGAGCGCAAAGGCATGATGACGGACATGGTTCCGGACGGCAAAGGCCGCGTGCGTATTGACTATGAAATTCCAACGCGCGGCCTGATTGGCTTTCGGTCCGAATTCATGACGCTCTCCTCAGGCTCCGGTCTGATGTATCACAATTTTGATAAATATGCCCCGCGCACAAAATCCGCCGGCATTGGCCGCCGCCAAAAAGGCGTTCTGATTTCCAAAGAAACCGGCAAGGCGCTGGCCTTTGCGATTTGGAATCTACAGGATCGCGGACGCATGTTTATCGGTCACGCCGAAGAAGTTTATGAAGGCATGATTGTTGGCATTAACGCCCGCGATAATGATTTGGTCGTCAACGTCCTCAAAGGCAAACAGCTGACCAATATGCGCGCCTCGGGCAATGATGAAGCCGTCACGCTAACGACGCCCATTCAAATCACGCTGGAGAGCGCGCTTGAATTTATCAATGATGATGAGCTGGTCGAAGTCACGCCCGAGAGCATCCGCATCCGCAAGCGCTACCTAACTGAAAATGCCCGCAAAAAAGAAAGCCGCAAGGCTGACGCGCTGGAGGCGAACAGCGCGTAGGGGGAGGTAAGCGCTTGTTGGTGAGGTGGGTATTTTTTCCCAAAAGGAGATGTTAGCGACGACTCCCCCCAATTCTGGTAAGTTCAGAGACATCTCGCTAAAATGGCAATATGCCTTAATTATCAGCTTCATTAACGTCTTCTTTTTTAGTGTCCTTCGTATCGAACTCAATTCCCATCCATGAACCAACTTTGAGATGAGTTTCATTTTCTTGATCTAGGTTTTCTATGAGTTCATCTTTTACAGATTGATCCGATAGATTGTACGCCTTGATCAGTTGATCTTTGTATTGGGTTAGTAAACTCGAAGATTCTTCAGAGTCTGATGAGAGCAGAGGCAATGCGAACTTAAGTATAGCCACTTTCGGATGCGCCTCTAGCGGAAAAGAAAAATCTTCGTGCTGATACAAAGCAAAAAGGTTCACCAATTCAGCATTCGACAACGTGTCTCTTGCTCCTAGGTATTTTACAACATCCTGTGTCCAAGAAGCTCTACTTTTTTCCTTCATTAATAGTGGAAAATTCGGCCACTTAAATTTGAGCGTCGATGGAGCAAAACCTTTATCAATAATTTGCTTAGTGACATCTAGTAGCGCTGGTCGAAGTGCTAGGGTTTTTACTCCATGAGGATAGCCCAATTCTAGCAAAAGAAGGGCAGACTTTGCGATCTCATCCTCGCTGAGAAGAGACGCAACCCAACCATCCTTTTCAATAGTGTTGATATGACTTGCAATAATTTTCGGTATTTCATCCATTTTGGAAGGGTGTAACTGTTTTATCTTACGGACAAAGTTTTCTGGCAAACTCACACTACTCTTAGCCGGGTAGCGCTCTGCGAAATATTCGGAATAGCCCGCAAATTTCTTCAACAACTCCAAAGACAACTCTTCACCCAATAGTTCAGTGTATGCATCGAATTTAATGCCTATATCTTTGATAACTAATGCACCAAGGCCTCCGGGTGTAGCTACTCCATGTTTAAAAACCTCTTGATAGAAATTATTTGGTTCTTTGAGTTCAATAGCAAGGTCTGCTGTGGAATTCATGGAGCCATTGTTCGAAGTAAGCTTTGAGTAAATACTAACTTCCTTTTCAATATCCTGATGATTGTTATTGGTTCTATCGTTAAATAGAGAACAATCCTCAACCATTGCGCCAAGATGCGGGTGGGTAGATACAGTCACGTTTTGAATATCACCACCAAAACTCTCCGTTTGATGGAATCGTAACTTGGCTGCAGTTTCGAAGTCTTTGGTCTTTACTGCAATAGAATAAAGTCGATAGACCACCCCACTATCATCAAGAATTTTCCAGTGAGTTTTTACAAAGTAGTTTTCAACTAAGTTTAGTAAAGCTTTTGTCAGATTTAAGGCATTTTCTGCATCTTCCAAAGCATCAGTATTTAAGTGCTCCGCGATTAATTTAGTAAACACACTTGACGTTGTTGACGGTAACGAGCGTCCAAATCTTAGCGTGAATTGATTAAGTTGCTCGGCGCTTTTCTCAATACGGCTCTCAAAGGGCGTGTTGAGCTTAGCTTCTAGCGGTATGTTTAGATCTTCAATTGGAGTGGAAAGCATTTCACTCTTTATGGAGGCCATTCCAAATATATGTTCTGGTGTCGGCCATTTTATCTCTTTTTCTTTTATAGTTTCTAAAGTGCTCTCAGTTGCGTGCTCTTCGACTGTTTGCAAAAATTTGCTGTAAACTGTAAACCATTGACGGCCATATGTATGATTTTCTTCATCTTCAGTGGCTTCATGATTTTGCAGCAATTCCTGCAAATACGCCTGAACTAAGAACGCGTATGAAGTCGCTTTGCTTGGATAGATCGCACCAAAATGCTCCAGTGGATACAGAAGGCCTTCCAATAATTCCGCCACGTCACTTATAGGATCTTTTTGACTCAGACTTGAAACGTGATTTACAAATGCTCCTAGAATATTATTTTTCTCATGATCACTTAATACGGTCAGCTCCTTAACTTGCATTAAACCTCTTAATATTGGTAAGTCGGTTCTATTGTCTAAGGAACCTATCGACTCATCCACTGTAGCGAGCAATTGTGCAATAAAGCCAGGATGCCCTTCCATATCGACAAGAGCACTACTGTCTTCTCTAAACAAACTGTTGCGAATTTCGTCGCCGAGAAGCGCTTGATAAGCCAAGTCTGGCTCAACATTGAAATGTAACGCAGCGACAAATTTAGGCCAATCTATGTCTGATAGATGGCGGCTGGTGAACTTATCACCATATGCAGACTTTTTGAGAAGCTCAGAATTCCCCTCTATTGCACCACGTCTAAGAGAATATAGAGCAATCGCCATGATTGGAATATCACCGTTCCCTCTAGTATTCCAAAGAGTGACCAATTCATTTATGAAGGACTTGATTAGTCTTGGGGATTCCTTTCTTTTGTTCATTAGCATCCAATGATTGAACAGTTGATATATTTTTACAGCGTCATCCTCAGAAATTTGCTTTCCAAATGCGTCTTCAATTTGAGATACAAAGAAAGATTTTACATCGGATATTACAGGAGCTGAGACCCGATATGTAGACATGAAAGTCTTGTGAAATATGTCCTCATTATGGGGGCCAAGTTCTGCATTCCCTGAATCATCACTGCGGGGATTAACTAAGCAATTGAGGATATGTTTTTTATCATATGGAACAATTACAGTGATAGGATGATCTGACGAAGTTGGGCTGCTCGTCGAATAGGCGTAGAAAGTTCTTAATTCAGCCCATACGTCGGGTATATTATCTTCGGGCAGTCTATCAATATTGTCCAAAACGATAACAAAGCGCTTTTCTTTTTGGTTCTTACCATGTTTTACCTTGGCAAGAATTTCGTTAAAGGTTTGACGAAATTCAGTGGAGGTCGGGTTTTCATCTCTAATGAATTGTTTGCGTGTGGTTTCTTTTGCTTGTCCCTTAATCAAAGACATCACCGCTGAACCAGCATCATTTTGGGCTTTCACATAATGATAACCCACTGAAAATAGAGCGACAATTAACGGTGAGATAGAGAGAAAAAGGAACGGTGCTAAAAGCCACCAATTCAGGCCTCCTTCTGCAGCTAGTTGCCACCGTGTTAATACCAGGAACAATGGAGTAATCAAAATTGCTACAAACAAGCACTTTGCAGTATTTGAAAATGCAGCACGATCTTGAGTCGTCGTAACAGTCTTTCGACTTCTAATTTTGTCGTTGAATTCCTTAAAGCTAGAATTGCTAATTAGCGCCTCGTCATTCAACCAATTTAGGAATGAGATCAAAAAAGCTCTCTTGAAGTCGTCTGTTTGATGGATCCACAAGTCAAATTCAAAAAACCGATAGTCAAAGGAATTGGATGATTTAGAGTCGATGAAAGCTTTAGCAAGTTTAATTACGGTGGACTTACCGCTACCCCAATCTCCCTCTAAACCGATAGCGCCATCTTCATTTGCTAATTCAATTAGTCCATTAGCTAGAGCATTGGCGGTTCGCGTGTGTCCGGCGCCCGAGAAGAAGTCGCTTTCAGCCGGCAAGTCTGAAACTCTCTTGGCGAGCTGGAACTCGTTTTCATCACTTTTCTTCACGATGCCCCCCGGGCTATATTTCAAGACACTTTAAATAAAAACATTCGCAACTACAGATAAGTACGACTTGGTTGGTTACAAGTCTTGAACGAATTTAAACATTGAACTTTTGAAACTCACCGCCCAATATCTTAATCAGAACTACGTCCATGAGGAGCCGAGTACAGATTAGAGCTAAGAGCTTATTATGGAGAAATTAACATCTAAGTGAGGTCTTCTCATAAAGGCCCGCTACACCCACATATCAGACACCACTTTCCCCACTTTAACCCACGCGTCACATCACCCTGCAAGCAGCGGCTTCAGTCCAATCCACAGCACGAAGAGTGCGGTTGCAAATATCACCGCGCCGAGAAACAGGTTCAGGGCGCGGCCGGTTTTTTGGCCTGCGAGGATGCGGTTTATGGTTCCGCCCATCCCGGCCCAGAGCGCATTGCCAATAAACCCCGTGGCTATAAAGACGGCGATAATGATCGCGGTGCGCAGCCAGAAACTCTCCGCCAGTCCGGTAAAGCTTGCCGCAGCGCCAAAGGCAAAGACGAGCCCCTTGGGATTGACCCATTGAAACAAAGTCGCCTCAATAAATCCGAGCGGACGGGTCGGGGCGGGTTTGGCCTTCGTCCCTTCCATGGACTTGGCTGCGGGCTTAACATAACCCCAAGCCAGCCCCATTAGCCAAAGCGCACCGATAATGGATATAATCGGGAGCAGGGCAGGCAGGGCCTGCACCACTGCGCCAAGGCCGAGACAGGCGGCGAGCAGTAGCGTGCCAAACCCGGCCGCAACGCCAAAAATATAGGGAATACAGCGGCGAAATCCAAAGGTGACGCCCTGGCTCATCAAGATCAGATTATTCGGTCCGGGCGTGATGGATCCGGAGGCGGTGAAGGCCAACAACCCCCAAAATAACGCAACATCCATGGATTAGGTGCGCCGCCCCAACAGGGTCTGCCAGACATCGCCGCGCGTTTGGATCAGCAGAAACAGAATATAGAGGAGCGGGACAATATTGCCGAGCACCAGCATCAGCGCGATAATGAGGACAGCTTTGAGGCCAAACCCGTCACGGTAAATAATCCATCCGGCGAGAATTAAAAACCCGGCATAAAGATCGGCGAAGACCATCAGCGCTGTGCGGTCATTGGCCATGTCTTTGAACTTGGCCCATTCCGCGCCAAGGCTGTCCATGCTGTGAATGCCCCATGCCAGAATGGCGGCGTAAATGACCAAGACGAAGGCGATATAAAATCCAGCGCGCATAATATTTTATCCTAATTTACCGTGGCAGTTTACAATAGGCACTCTAAAATCATGTCAGATAATCGCTTAGAGTGAAAGATAATTGCGCGGCCTACTCTGTCGGGCCTGTTTTGATAAATGGCGGCCTAAAGCCCCATATCGCCGCAGCCGAGCGGATATAATCGGACTCAGAGGCGTGATAATCTTTATCGCTGACGGCGATGTGGATAATGGCGTCGAACACGGCTTCGCGCAGGGCGGGGTCGGTGACGCTGGCAAAAGCCTTTAATATGACGGTATTTTTTCCGCGGCCTTTAATTTCGGCAATAATTTCAGGCCGCTGCGCGCCATACCAGTCGGCCAGCCAATCGGCGTTAGGCGGATCATATCCCGCCAGCGGGGCGAGGCCCTGCGCGTATTCGGTAAAGGCCAGTAGCTCCGCCTCGCGCTCCCGGCCGTCAATAATGACGGTAATCGCCAGAATGCGCAGGACGTTCATCCAGTCTTTGATTTTACCCGGCAAGGATATCTCTCCCCATGTCACACCCATTTGTATAAGAGCCGGGACCGCTTCATTCAAGCACTCTGAAGGGTATGGCGCGCTTGGAAACGGCCATTCAGTTTTTTGCTGTGACGCGCAGGCTACCGCTTTACCTGCGCGCAGTCATAGGCCAGAACAGCATGTAAATTGCCCCGGGGGACCTATGCTGTCTGTATTTGAAATCGCTGCTCTCTTATTATCTTTGTCGGCTTTATTTGGCTGGATCAATCACGCCTATATTAAGCTGCCGCACACGATCGGGCTTTTATTAATGGCGCTCATCGCGTCATTCGTCTTAATTGCCGTGGAACACTTTGCGCCGGGCATCTCTATTACCGACAGCCTTGAAGGCGTGCTTCTCCAAATTGATTTTAATGAAACCCTGATGAAAGGCATGCTCGGCTTTCTGCTCTTTGCAGGGGCGCTGCACGTCGATTTTGACAAATTGCGTGATGCCAAATGGGTCATCGCGGCGATGGCGACGATTGGCATATTGCTCTCGACCTTCATTGTCGGCGGCGGGACTTGGGCGCTGGCGCAACTCTTCGGTATAAATTTACCCTTTATCTGGGCGCTGGTGTTCGGCGCGCTAATCAGCCCGACCGATCCTGTCGCCGTGCTGTCCATTTTAAAAACTGTGCAGCTTCCAGAAAAGCTGGAGACAAAAATAGCAGGTGAGAGCTTGTTTAATGACGGGGTCGGTGTTGTCGTTTTTACAATCATTCTGGCCATTGCTGTCGGGACTGGCGGGGCGGATGCCTCTCACGCGTCTGCGGCCGCATCCGGGCCCGGCGGAATCGGCCTCTTTGATATTGTTGAACTCTTCGTTGTCGACGCCATAGGCGGGGCCGCGCTCGGATTTTTGATGGGCTGGATCGGCTATAAAATGATGAAGCGTATTGATGAACACGCCGTTGAAGTGCTGATCAGTCTGGCGTTGGTGGCTGGGACATATGCAGTGGCGCAGCGTATCGAAATCCTCAGCCATCATTTGTCTGGCCCTATCGCCGTTGTCGTTGCGGGGCTGATGATCGGCAATAAAGGCGCGGCCTTTGCGATGAGTGAGCAGACCAAAACCGCCTTATTCAGTTTCTGGGAAATGGTGGATGAAATCCTCAATTCCGTACTGTTCCTGCTGATCGGTCTGGAGTTTCTGGTCATCGGCCTTGCGCCGGATTATGCTTTGCTGGCGCTGCTCGCGATACCGCTGGTTCTGCTTGCCCGCCTCTGCGCAGTCTATGTCCCGATGAAACTCGTTGGCGCATTTCGCGACTTTACCAAAGGGGCGGTGCCGGTGTTGACATGGGGCGGCGTACGCGGCGGGATCAGCGTAGCCCTCGCTTTGTCTCTACCCAATAATGAGTACAAACCGCTCATTCTTACCGTGACTTATGGCGTCGTGATATTCTCTGTAATCGTTCAAGGCCTGACTATCAAACGCGTCATAGAAAAAACGGTCAAGCCGGACCTCTTCGACGCTGCGGCGGCAAAAGGCAAGGACGGGCATTAGGGCTATTCCACCACGCCAATTTTAAGCGTATTAGTCGTGCCCGGCTGTCCGAAGGGTATGCCGGCGGAGACAAGAACGGTATCACCTTTTTTGAGTCCAAGCTCCGACTTTGCAAGGGCATTAATACTGCCCAGCATGTCGTCGAAATTGACCGGATCTTTAAGGATGATTGGCGTCACGCCCCAGGTCAACGCCATGCGCGAGGCAATATGCTTATGGGGAGTCAGGCCGATAATGGGGCAGGGCGGGCGCGTGCGGGCAATACGCTTTACGGTGGATCCGGAGCTGGTATAGCCGAATACGGCCTTAGCTTCCAGCGTATGCGCGATGGTGTGAATTGAGGCGCTGATTGCGTCTTCTGCTGTGGTGCGGCGGTTGATTTTATCGCCTTTGAAGCCCTCCCAGAAATCTGGGTCGCCTTCGGCGGCGCGGATGATGCGGTCCATAATGGCCACTGTTGTTGCGGGGTGACGGCCTACGGCCGTTTCGGCCGAGAGCATTACAGCGTCCGCCCCCTGATACATGGCTGTGGCGACGTCAGAAGCTTCGGCGCGCGTTGGCGTCGGGCTGTCGATCATAGACTCCAGCATGTGTGTGGCGACAATCACCGGACGGCCGAGGCGCCGGGCAACCTGGATGATGCGGCGCTGCACAACCGGAACCTGTTCCAGCGGAAGCTCGACGCCCAGGTCGCCGCGCGCAACCATCACACCATCAGAAGCGCGGACAATCTCTTCGATATCGTCAACGGCGCTGGGCTTTTCGATTTTTACAATGAGCCCCGCCCGGCCTTTGATAATCTCTTGCGCATTGGTCACATCTTCAACGGTTTGGACAAAGGACAAGGCAATGAAATCAACGTTTTTGGACAACGCAAAAACCATATCCTTGCGGTCCTTGTCTGTCATGGCCGAGACCGGCAGCACAGCGCCGATCACATTGACGCCTTTACGGTTTCCAAGCTTGCCGGGGACTTCGACAATGGCGGTTATGTCTTTGCCGACCGCCGTGACTTTGACCGATAGTTTTCCATCATCAAATTTAAGATAACATCCCGGTTTAAGCGCTAATAAAAGCTCAGGATGGGGCATATAAATGACGCCGTCGCCGCCTTCATCATCGCCAATTTTAATCGTGACGGTTTGGCCGTAGCGCAGCTCTATGTGATCATCTGAAAACGTCGCGACGCGGATTTTCGGCCCCTGCATATCGGCGACGATGGCAATGGGCCGGCCGCGCCGCGTTTCGATCTCGCGAATTGCGTCGACAACCTTGCCGTGCCCTTCATGCTTACCATGCGAGAAATTGAGCCGGAACACATCCACGCCGACATCTGAAAGTAATTCCAGATTGGAGGGTGCGGCGCTGGCCGGCCCGACTGTGGCGACGATTTTAGCAAGGCGGTTTCTCATGAGGTCTCCCAGTATATTTTGCCGGTGTCTAACCGATTCAGGTTTAAAATGACAGCGCTATCATTTTAGGCGGGCGCTTTGAATGTCCGCTGCAATATGACGGATTTTTAAGACCGTAGACAGTTTTAACATTCTAAAATAAGTCAAAATATGGAGAATCCTATGAAAACTTATCTTGTAAGCGCCGCCTTTACTGCGCTGTCGCTCAGTCTTGTCCCGCAAATTGCACATGCCCAGATGGCGATGGACGCAAAACGCGGCGTCGTTACCATGGCTCCGACTGTTGAGCGCACTGTTCCGGCGGTTGTGTCCATTCGCGTCACCAGCCGTAAGAGCAGCGGCACAACAGCCATGATGCTTCCGCCGCAGTTGCGCGATATGCTGCCCGAAGGCCTGCTAGAGCAGCAGCCCCGTCAGCGCGATGCTGTCAGCGCCGGATCCGGAGTCATTGTCGATGCGCGCAAGGGCCATATTCTGACCAACCATCACGTCATTGACGGCGCAAAAGACATTGCGATCACGCTGCATGACGGCCGCCAATTTGACGCCGAAATTATCGGCAGCGACGATAAAACCGATCTGGCGCTCATCAAGATCGACGCTAAGGACTTAAAAGCGATTACATTTGCCGATGCCAAAAATGTCAAAGTCGGCGATTATGCCATCGCCATCGGTAATCCCTTCGGTGTTGGCCTGACCGTCACGACCGGCATCGTGTCCGGCATGGAGCGTTATAGTGGCAGCCGCGATAAATATGAGAATTTTATCCAAACCGATGCCTCAATTAATCCGGGTAATTCCGGCGGTGCTTTGGTCAATTCCAAAGGCGAGCTGATCGGGATAAATAGCTCGATCATCTCGCGTTCGGGAACCAGCTCTGGCGTGGGCTTTGCCGTTCCTGTCGATATGGCGCAAAACGTCATGGCGCAGCTGCTCGAATATGGCGAGGTGCGCCGCGGGCGTATTGGCGTGGTCATACAGGACGTTACGCCCGGCCTCGCTAAAGCGCTGGATTTGAAAGTAAAAAAAGGCGCGCTGATCGCCGAAGTGGCTGAAGGCAGTCCGGCTGATCTGGCTGGTTTGAAGGCGGGAGATGTCGTAACGACATTTGACGGCGAGGCGATTGAAAGCTCGCGGGATCTGCGCAATGCTGTCGGCTTTGTTCCGCTCGGAAAAACCAGCAAGCTGAGCTATAATCGCGACGGAAAAACGCGTAAAACCTCAATCGGCGTCGAAGCCATTACCGAGGATGATCTTCCTGTCGATAACGATGCTATGGAGGACATACCTGAACCGGGTACGGCTAAATTTCGTGGTGCGACGGTGATGAATATCCCCGGTGAGATATCCCCCAGCGGAGGTAATGACGGCGTTGTTATTAGCAATGTTGAACGCACAAGCGCCGCCGACGAAGCCGGATTAAGACGCGGCGATATTGTCCGCGAGATTAATCGCCGCGAAATCACCGATGTGGACGATTTCTCGACCCTGATTGACGGTAAGTCCGGCGTAGTGGCTCTCACCGTGCAGCGCGGACGCAGTCAAATTTTTGTTGCGATCGAATAATTTTGATAAGCACTATGTGTGATATATTTCCGGATTGCAGTCTCTAAAGCAGTCCGTATCAAAATGGCCATAGCGGTCTTGTCGCAACATATAGCTCGGATATCTTTGAGTGAAAGATTAGAGCGTGAGCGTTTAAATGTCCGGAATATGGAGCGCTTTCTCGGCTGAGTTCTCGTGATTCGGCTAGGGAAACCCAACATCGCGCATAAACAGATGCGCAAGGTTTATAAAGCGCTGGGTTTGGACGTGAAAGTGGGGAGTTTCTGTTGCCAGCTACTCCCCGGAGCCCGCCTAGGGGTTGAAGCCTAGGAGTTAGGTCGAGAATACTCGGGCTGCTTACGCGGCTAGAGCAAACTCTTCTGCTGTATTATCGTTTGCAGATGTTAAAACGAGGCCTTTAACGGAGACCCATGCGAACGAAAGCTAACCTCTTTAGACGTCTGTCGATCCTATTTCGGCCCCATTATAAAGGTTCGGAAAAATCCAAACCCTTATGGTGGAGCCGCCGGGTACCGCCCCCGGGTCCAGCCCGCTTATGACAGGCGCGTTTATCGTCATAGCTGGCAAGCCAGCCCTATTAATATAGAGGCTATGGGGCAGAATTTAAAGGGGTAAATGTTCTCGGCAGCATATTGCCGCTAGAATCGCCGCGGTAGGGTGTCCTCGCGGCTGCGCGTGCGTTTTTCTTTCACCACGATCCGGCGCGTGGCGTTAAACACCAGTTCTTCGCGGGACAGAGCGTTGTCGGTGTCCTTGTCCATATCCGTAAATATTTGTGTCAGAAGCCCGGTAAATTCTGACTCCGATACCATCGTGTCCAAATCCTGGTCAAAGGTCACGCGCGAAGGCAAAGCCTCTTTACTGCCCATTGCGCTGATCTGCCAGCGTTCAAAAGTGATCGGGCTGACTTTGCCGGAAAAATTAGTATTCATCGCCGACCACTCTCGCGCCAATCCGGCGTCAAGTTCGGAGCGGCTGACGATGCGGTCATGATTGGCGTCAAAGCCTGTGAATATAAGCGATACGGGGCGGGACTGCACAGTACCGGACAAAGCCGCGGCGCGGCCATCGGGGGAGTCAAACCGCGCTTTTTTCCCCCGCGGCGTTGTCTTAATAATGTCATCGGGGTCAGCGGCATAAGCCGGCGTGCTAATGACTGTCGTCAGAAATAGAGCGGAGGTAAGTATAGCAAAGTAATATTTCATAACGGTGCGTAACACATTCATTATGAATTTGGGCTAAATAATCGGTAACGCGCAGCGTGACGCAGGGTCTATACGCAACGCAGCGCAGGATGATTATATATCGCCGAGCTTTCCGGCATGTCTGGCGGTCAGGTAGTAAAATGTGACGCGTTGTTTGCGGTTGTCGCCCTGCATTTCCTCGCACACATCATTGACGAGTTTCGCCGTATCGCCGGACAGTCCCAACGTCCCTTCGACCCAGTCTTCTTTAATGCTGTCTGTCTCGGCCAGGTCCGTGCACACGACAAATTTGGCGTCGTCATTTTTCAAGGCCGCGCCTAAATGGGTCACGATTTTCTGGACAACGCTTTGCTCTGCCTCCGGATCGTAACGCCGGACATCTGCAATGTAATCTGCTGCTTTGGCCATAACATTTCTCGTAAAGATTGAACTTTTAAAGGATTAAGCCTTATTTATTGTTCTGCCAAGCTAAATGCGCCTTTCAATTTAAGTCGGGACAGGTAGAACGCAATATGGCTGCGACCTCTATAGATATGACGGTATTGACCGGGTATTTGGCTGATTTAGTGGCTTTTGACACCCGCAATGGGGTCGGCGATGAATTGCCCTGCGCGCAATATCTCGCGCAATGCCTAAAAACATATCATCCTGATAGTCTAAAAATAGGCACAGCCTTACGCAGCAGGGCGCGCTCTGACGGCGCCTATGTCCTAGCGCAATGGGGCCGACCGCGCGTTATTATAAATGTTCATCTGGACACCGTGCCCAGCGGGCAGGGATGGGATACGGATCCTCTCACATTGACCCGAAAGGGCGAGCGGCTTTACGGTCTGGGCGCGGCTGATATTAAGGGGGCCATCGCCTGCGTTTTGTCATGTATGGCGTTGGCTCCGCCTAAAAATGTTGCCGTGTTGTTTTCCGGAGATGAAGAGCAAGGCAGTGAATTGATGGCGCAGATCGTGTCGCGCGGCGATTATAGCGACGCGCCTCTCGCCATAATCTGCGAGCCGACCGGCGCGCTTCCCGGGCTTCGCCACCGCGGCTTCGCTGCTTTCGCGCAGGACTTTACAGGCCCCGGAGGGCATAGCAGCGCCGCAGATCAAACGCCCGCGCCCGCCTTGGACGCTGCACGCGTGGCCAGCGCTTTGGGCGATTTCGGCGCGGCGCATTTAAACGTTGGGCCCGAAGGGTTTAAAGGTCTGTGCATGAATGTTGGCAGTTTACAGGGCGACGGCGCCCATAATGTTATTCCGACACAGGCGCAGCTTCTCATGTCATTGCGTCCGCCGCCCGGTGATGATGTTAATGTGCGCGCTGAACAAATTCTAAATATTATGAATACCGCGGGACCGCGCGGCGCAATTACGCAGCTGGCCCGTCACACCGCTTTTGCGTGTGATGATATAAGCGCATTTAAATCCATACTTGGCCCGCTGGCGGATAAAGGTATTGATCTGCCCTATTGGACGGAAGCTGCTATGCTGGCGCAAACGGGTAAGAACTGCATTGTCTTCGGGCCGGGACATATAAATGTTGCGCATGCGCCTAATGAATTTGTCACGCTAGGCCAACTTGCTGCCACAATTGATGTTTATTCGCGCGCGCTGAGCGGGGAGTATCTATGAGTTTACGAGAAACGGTTATGCGCAGCCTTGCTGCAGTAGGCGCTGAGCACGAGGCCGAGTTCTATGCGAGGCTTTTTCGCGACGAAGCGCCGGAGCGGTTTGCGCTCATCGTGCTTGACCCGCGCTGCCTAAAAAGCCCGCTACTCAAAGCTCTGATTAGCGATCTGCGTATGCTTGCGGATTTGCAATTGACGCCTGTCTTGCTTGTTGGCGCGCTGGATGACGACCGGACTTCAATTACGTTTCAGGCCCGCAGGCTTATGACAGAAATGGAAGCCGCCAGCATAAAAACTAGCAAGCTCAACTGTGCTTCATACGGGCTGCTGCCCGATGTGACCCGGCAATCCAAAGCGGGCCGGATTGTAATTTTGGAGATGACCGAGCGGCGCGGGAAGATGAATTTGCAGAGCCTGACGGCCGCATTAAATCCGGGTAAAGTCATCTTCTTACAGCCGTCCGGGGGTTTGCGGCGTGATGGTCAACGGCTTCCTGTTATTAAGCTGAGCGAACTTGACGAAAATTTGAATGTCGATGCTTTGTCTGCCGGACAATCGAAATTCATCAAAATGGCCGGCACTCTGGCCGCGCAGCCCGATATTCGTGCCAGCTATGTTATGGCCTCTCCGCTTAATCTGCTCGAGGAATTATTCACGACAAAAGGTTCGGGAACCATGCTGCGCCGGCAGGCATCCATCTCCGTTTTTGATAGCTATAAAGGGCTGGATAAAACCAGACTGCGCAGCGGTATTGATGAGTCATTTGCAAAGTCTCTATCAAAAGACTTTTTCAAACGTCCGGTGCACCGTGTTTTTATAGAAGATGACTATCGCGGTGGCGCTATATTCACGCAGCTATCCGGACTACCCTATCTTTCCAAATTCTGGGTAAGCCGGGCCGCTCGCGGGGAGGGTATCGCCCGTGATATCTGGGAGGCGTGCTGCGACGAGATACCGGCCTTTTTCTGGCGCTCACGACAGAAAAACTCGTTTAATAATTGGTACATGAATACCTGTGACGGTATGCAGGTCAACGGTGATTGGCGGATATTCTGGACCGGGCTGGACGCGCCGGAAATCCCCGGCGCAATCATCGCGGCCGCCAATGCGCCGCATGACTTTGAATATATTAAGGATGACTAGATTTGTGCGGCGAATCTTTGGTAATCACCGCTAAAATTTTACAGGGAAAGACTTATGAAGATCAGTTCAGATTTTGACGGTGGCAATATCGCAGTCGTCGAAGCTAAAAATCCAGATGCCATCCGCCTAAATATTAATAAAGACAACGCCTCTGATTTTTATCAATGGTTCTATTACCGCGTTGACGGCGTGCAGGGCCGCACCTTGAATATGGCGCTCGAAAACGCGGGTGCGGCGGCTTATGTCGGCGGATGGGAGAACTATTCGGCCTGCGCGAGCTATGATAACGAAACTTGGTTTCGCGTGCCGACCCAATATGAGGATGGCTCACTAAATATCCTGCATACGCCGTCTCATGAAACGGTTTGGTATGCCTATTTTGCACCTTATCCGATGGCACGCCATCAGGCTCTTATTAAGAAATATGCTGAAACCGAAGGCGTAGAGCATAGCGTTTTGGGTAAGACTCTGGACGGACAGAACCTTGATCTACTGCATATTCCGGGCGGCCCAAAAACCATCTGGGTAGATGCACGGCAACATCCCGGCGAGAGCATGGCGCAGTGGTGGATGGAAGGCTTTCTAGGACGGCTGACCAATAAGGATGACCCGGCGGCCATGGCGCTGCGCGAAAAGGCGTCGTTTTACATCGTGCCGAATATGAACCCTGACGGGACCTCGCGGGGCAATCTGCGCACCAATGGCGCGGGCGCAAATTTGAACCGGGAATGGGGTATTGCCACGATGGACCGTAGCCCTGAAGTCAAACTCGTTATGGACAAGATGGATGAGACGGGAGTGAACCTCTCGCTCGACGTTCATGGCGATGAGGCTCTGCCCTATAATTTTATTGCCGGCGGTGAAGGAGTGCCCGGCTTTACGGAACGCGATCAAAACCTGTTAGATAAATTCCAGGCAGAGTATGAAAAGGCCACGCCCGCATTTCAGCGCAAAGTTGGCTATGGCGTCACCGCGCCGGGCAAAGCTAATTTGACGATGGCAACCAATTATACCGCGCATCGCTTCCGCGCGCTGTCGGCGACTTTGGAAATGCCGTTTAAGGATGATGCCAACCATCCCGATGCTGATTTCGGGTGGTCAGCAGAACGCAGCGCCCAACTCGGCTATGATGTTATCCCCGCCATGCTGGCTGTCGTTGATGAGCTTTAGGCTGTTTGCTCACAGCTTTCCGCGCGCGGCCAATAGCGCCGCGCGTCGAATCGGATAAGCTGCGTATATGCAGCAATATCTAGACCTTCTTTCCCACGTCATGGAACACGGGACCGACCGGATGGACCGCACCGGAACGGGGACGCGCGGTGTATTCGGCTACCAAATGCGCTTTGATCTGGCTGAGGGTTTTCCCATGGTCACGACGAAAAAGCTGCATAAAAAATCTATAATTCATGAGCTGGTCTGGTTTCTCGCGGGCGATACCAATATTAAATATCTGCAGGATAACGGCGTGCGCATATGGGATGAATGGGCCGATAAGAACGGCGATTTAGGCCCGGTTTACGGTAAGCAGTGGCGGCGATGGGAAGGCCCGGATGGCGCCGTCATCGATCAGGTTGATAAAGTTATCGACGCCATTAAGACAAACCCAAACTCCCGCCGTCACATTGTCAGTGCGTGGAACCCCGCGGATGTCGACGATATGGCCTTGCCGCCCTGTCACTGTTTGTTTCAGTTTCATGTTGCAGACGGCAAATTGAGTTGCCAGCTATATCAACGCAGCGCGGATATTTTCCTTGGCGTACCGTTTAATATCGCGTCTTACGCATTACTTACGCATATGGTGGCTCATGTTTGTGGTCTGAAGGCGGGGGATTTCATCCATACATTCGGTGACGCGCATATTTATTCAAACCATTTTGAGCAGGTCAAAGAACAGCTCTCCCGCGCGCCCAAGCCGCTGCCGCGCCTCAAGCTCAATAGAGATATTACCTCAATTTACGACTTCACATATGAAGATGTAAAAATTTATGGCTATGAGGCTCACCCGCATATTGCCGGTAAGGTCGCGGTGTAATTACCTGACGAACTCAATTAGAAGTGAATAGCTTAGTCTTCTGACCATAGATCGCGAATACGTTTGTCCAGATCCGCGCCGATATTAAACCACGCTGTGCGGTTATTAGCGCTGTCCACAATAAACATACGGTCTTGCCGGCCAAGCGTCTGGGATAGGGCATTGCGCAATTTCTCGGCGCTGGCGGCGCTGCGCAGCGCCCACAAAGTTTCTCCAATACGTTCCGTGCGGCCGAAGCTTTGCATGATTTGCAAAAATGTCATGGCATCTGTGGATCTAATTTCGGCCATAATAATAAATGTCGCGTCGTTATCAGTATCTTTCACGGGAGTAGGCTGCTGTTGCTGCGCGCTTTCATTAGCGGCGTCTGAGATTTCGCGTTTCGCTGAAAATGAGAGCAATTGGGCGGTCTGCCCGGACGCAGCACTGAGTTGACTCTGCCCGGTACCGGCCCAAAAATTGAAAATGTCGTAGGCGCTGGCATCATAAAATCCGCCCGCTGGATTATTTGTGATGCGCGATTGTGACGTCACTCTGCCTTCGGCGACAAATCCCTGCATGGCGTGGTCATCATAGGGTCCGTAAACCTGTTCACTAACCTGTACAAACCAATGCATTGACGTTCGCTTTCTTCATTCACTTTAAATTAGATTATATTATCTCATACACTTACAAAGTTTCCCTTGAGAATAAAGTCCTGATAGCCCACCTAGCTTTTATGTCCCAACGCGAGCCATTTTTTAATATTAGAGAGAAAACGCCGTTTTATCTCTGCGTACTATTATTCGTGATCCATATCATCGTAATTTTACCCCATAGTCTGGGCAATTTGCTCTTTCAATATGGAACGCTGTTCTATGCTAATGGACAGTTAAGCCCGCCTTATACACTGCTGACACACGGCTTTTTTCATGCGGACTTTGGACATGTAATCATGAACAGCGTTATGATTGTCATCTTCGGAACAGTGGCGTGCGAGGCCGCAGGGCAGGGCTGGCGTAAAGTCTTGAGATTTCTCAGCATTTTTCTGGGCAGTGTTATTATTGGCGGCCTCGCGCAATGGGCGTGGTGGATGCTGGCCCGTGAGTCGGGCGGCGCTATAGTGGCCTCCGGCGGGGCGTCGGGTTTATTCGCGGCTATGGCGTGGGCCACGGGCGGGCGTAGCCGTCTTGTCCAGTTCGGATTGATATGGGCTGTCATACAAGTTGTCATCGTTTTTACCGAAGCTGTGGGTATCGCGCCATTTTCGACCGCCGTGGCGGCGCATATGGGCGGTTATGCCGGCGGGGCGCTGCTCTCCGTTATTATGTTAAAACCGTCCAGCGTCAGATTCAGGCTCGGCCGCTGAGAATAATGTTTTCCGTCGAGCCACAGACCCGACACTCTTCCAACGCCTTGATCGCTTACAGAGAGTTCAAGCTGTGTCTGCTGGCCGGAGCGGCGTAGGGCATCACGTACAAAATCACGGCGAGGTGCAATTTGGTCAAACCCATATTCAACTTTGATCTCTCCGTCATCCATGCTGACAATATATCCCGCGAGCATGATTTGGTCATCACGAAGGTTTTCGCCGTGATAGGGGAGTTTCCGCAACACGGCATAGGGATACCAGACAGTTCCGGCGTCTTTTAGAAAGACATAAACCGTATCCCCCACCGAGAAATAATTATCACCCGAAAGCTGCGCCGGGAGAAGCGTTTGTAACGGTGTCGCGATGTCAACCAGCGGCACAATCGACTTATCCTGGGCGCGCGTGATCTGGACCGGCAGCGTGATCGTCCGTCCGGCATTGAGCTTAACAGAGCGCGTGGCCAGGGCCCCGACGGGAATGGCGGTGAGGATTAACGCGGCGATGAGGACGAGCCCCGTAGACAAGCGGGCCATATTTGAAGGCGGGGACGAAGAGATCATGTGTCAGCCTGAACAAAGTTTCGCGACGCCAGCAAAGCGAGCAGAGCCGCGCCCGCAAAAATAATCAGCGCTTGCGGGGTCATTAATATATGATCTAGCGCAATCACGCTCAGCCCCATTATCGCCGCGATCCCGCCGAAAATTTTCCCCGATTGTGAGCGGCGAATGCCGGTTAAAATATGACGCCATGCCAAGGCAAAACTTATGCCGCCAAATATCAATCCAATACCTTGACGCAGTGTCACACCGGCCCATTGCGGAATAATGCCGGCCGCGCCGTCAATGATGTGGGCATAGGCCGGAATGAATAATGCGCCCGCAATGAATACGGGGATACACAGAGCGGCCAGCACGCTTTGCGGGCGGTAAGTTATGCGGGCTATCTCAATAAGAATGATGGCGAATATAGCCGCGAGCGCGGCCATGATGAAGCCTGCCGAAGCTAGCGGTGTCAGCGTGTCAAATGTCCATGGAACGGCGTCTCCGCGCAGCCAGAAATCCGTGGCGGCGATCAGCGCGGTCATGAAAATAATCCATCCCCACGCGCTCATCGCCTGACCAAAACTGCTTTGGCGCTGCTCTAGATAGCGCCCGGCGCGGTACTCCGTAAAGGCCGCGGCCATGACAAGGCAGACGGCATGTATAGCGGGCATAATCCCGCCGAGAACAGCGAGGGATAAGGCGGCGCCAAGCCATCCATAAAGCGGTAAATGCGATAGGCTGAAGGCCGCCTGATCATGCCGGTGCGCGGAAATAATCAGGGCCAGCGCGCCGAATAGCGGCAGTCCCCATGCGATCTGCGGCGCGCCGGCTGCGGTTAATCCGGCGGCGAGCCAAGCCAGTCCCAAAAATGCGGCGGCGCGTAGGCATATCCGGCTATGCAATACATAGCCCAGGCCCAGTGCGGCGCAGGTCAGCACGCCTGCCGACATGACAGCAGTGCCCAGCAGACCGAAATGCGCGGCCAGAACATATATGGTTCCGGCAAAAGCGAGAAGCGCGCTCAACGCGCCGACTTCCCGTCCCACAGAATTTGCCGCGCGGGCTTGGGTATAGGACAGGGCCAGCGACGCCCATAACAGCACAATTACGGCGAGCAGTTGCACAATACCGGCCGCGCCGGAATATACGGTCCATCCGGTGGCCGCGAGGCTGGCGAGCCAGAGCAGCACGCTAACTCCGCCCGCGACATGCGCCGGGGGTGTTTCATCAGTTTTCGGGCTTGCACGCTGAGGGCTGTGGAAACCAAATTGCCCGAACGTGGCTGTTGTGGACGGCGTGCTGTGACCGGTCAGGACATCTGCCGCGCTGTGATGCACATCCGGGTTATAGGGCGTTGCGCGCAATGTCAGTCCGACATGTCCGCCCATCATGGGCGGGACATTGTCATTAGCATTATGGACATTAAAACCCATTAAGTGTCTCTCTTAAGCACAGTTATTGGCGCTTTAGCGCATTAATATGAGTTAAAGAGCAAGCCCTGTGCCATGCGGGTTGGGGGCGAGCGGATTGCTGTGGATGGTTTGCTTTATTTTTGGCATAGAATATCGTGCAATGGCCCATCGGGTGACCACATGCGCGCCGGGCCTTCCGGCGGCGGCGCGCCGCAAAAACAAGAGGCGAGTCTCGTCGCTGGACGAGCCGGGAATTAAAAAGTGCGGACTCATCCGCGAAGCTGAGCCTCCGATGGAGACCAGAAGAGAAATGTTTTACGAAGGGTCAGCTTCGCGGCGATATCTCACGGCCGATACGCGGCTCTCGCTAAGGTCACACTCCGCAGCGCAGAATGCTCCCAAACCTGTTTGACGTAGGCCGTAACCCCACTTCTCCCGAATCCAATACCGATCTCTCATAAGTTCCGAACGTCGACACCCGGCCCGCCACAAGAGACAGTTTAAAGATAGGAGAGAATGAGAGGGCGGGGATGAGATTGACGGGAAAATATCTAAAACGCTGATTTTTATAGATTGTTTTGTGATGATTGCGAGGATGTATCTCTAAGACTGATTGTTCTGTGAGGCGACCGTCCGTTTGTCGCACTCACAGAGCATCTATTCAAGCGACCTATTGATACAAGCTGATATCAAAATTTCGGCTGGAAGCGTTGGCTTCTGCAACGGCTTCCAGCATTGCGTTCAACTTGCTGCGATCCAGAACACGACCGTTTAGAATGACAGTGTCGATTGATTTAGTATTCTCAATATTGGCGAGCGGGTCTTCGTTGAGCAAAACCAGATCAGCGCGGCGGCCTGCTTCAATGACACCCGCATTATTATTGATTAATCTGGCTGGTGCTGCCGTTGCGGAGTAAAGTGTTTGTGCGGGAGACATGCCTACAAGATTCAGCGATTGTAATTCATCGTGCAGAGAAAAGCCCGGAACCACCAACCACCCATTTGAATCTGTTCCCGCCAAAATTGTGACGCCACCATCAACCATTGCCTTTAATAAGATATAGTGAGCCTTTTCTCTGACATCCCAAAACTCTTTGTTCCGCGCTATCTCCTCAGGCGTATTCCCGGCATAGGTCTGAAATTTGTTAAACCCCGGTAGCCACGAAGTCCCGGATGAAGGATGACCTTTAACAATTCCGGGGTTGGCATAACCAAGCTGTACTTCGACTATTTTGGAATCGAGGTCAAAAATTTGTTCGTTTAGGCTTTCCGTGTACCAAAGCGTGCTGTGTACAGCAATATCGTTCGCCAACAGATCACCGATGATTTCTTCTTTCCTGCTATCAACGAACGCAAGGAAGGTATCACGACCCTCAGATTCGGAACCAGCAAACTCTCGCTGTAATGCTTTATAAATCTCCTCAAGATGACCGATCTCATTCAGTTTAGTCGTACGCAATTCACTTAAAGGGAACGCATCAGGGAGGTGGCCAGCTGTTGGGATATCAAATTCTTCGGCAACATCCAGGATAGCACGAAAGCTATCCATGGTTAGAAACCCGTATAGCTTGAGACCATCATAGCCGCGCTCAATAAACTCTCTTGCTTCTCTTACGGCTTGCTCTGTGGTTGCCGTGGACTCATGGTTGAAAGCTGTTTCAATGAACCAAATATGCAATCGCTCTGGCATCCAAGAAGGGATAGGTAAAGCCCCCTTAACGGGCCCCCAGCCTTCATCAGAATTCATCGAAGGTGACGAAACATAGTAATGAGGACCAATACGGCCATTCTTTATTTCTTCCCTCAGCACTAGATCTGCCGATGAACCATTCATACTTCTAATCTGCGTCACGCCATTTGCCACATAAAGTAACAGATCATTGGGGCTGCGGTGAAGATGGGCATGAGAATCCGTCAAGCCAGGGATCAGATATTTACCCTGTCCGTCAATGACCGTCATACCTTTCGGAACGGGACCATCGTTCGCGACGGAAATAATCTCCCCATCATCCAACAACACGGTTTGATCCGCTAACATTTCTTTGCCGTCTGGCGACAAGACGCTGACATGAGTAATCGCAATAGGTTCCATATCTGTTGCGAACTGAGCATGATCTGCAAGCTCAGTTTGGCTGCCAAAGACGGGGTCCCAAACGCTATTGATATACACAGTGAGCGCAAGAGCCGCCAACGCGACCAAACCGACGATTACAGCTGCGGCCCGCAAGCCCCACGTCATGATTGTATTTTTTTGCATTGATTAACCCTCTGTGTGATTTGCCTGATTTACATAAACCATCACCTTTCAGCAGTTTTTCTGTGAGTGTGCGTCCAAATAGGTCGAATTGGACGTCCGAATCGACGTGTTCAGACGTCTTCTAACTTTAATTTATTGCGGTATTGCGTCGGGGTGCGCCCGGTAAACTGCTTAAAGATAGCATTGAACGTGCTCTTGGAGGAAAATCCTGCCTCCAACGCAATATCCAGAATGTTTTGGGTTGAACCTTCCTCAAGGCGCTTACATACAAAATCAACTCTATAACCATTGATGAACTGATAGAAGTTCTTGCCCGCATGTCGGTTCAGGACTTCGGACAAATGATGCTTGCTTAGGCGAGTCGCTGCCGCGAGCCTTGCCAAGGTCAGCGTACTGTCTAGATAAATTTGTTCGCTTTCAAACTGGCTTTTGACTGTCTTGAAAAGCTCCGTCCGAATGGCTGGATCCAGTTCACCGTCTTGCTCGCGTATACGTGTGCTCTCCCTTTGTGGAGTTGGTGTGTTTTCAATTGCGGTCAGACCAGAGATTATAAAGAACTGGGGATTGCGCCATTGCATCGCGGCGATAAAGTATACGAAGAGTACCAGAAGCAGGTTAGCAATGTCAGAATAAGTTTCTGAGGCAGACCCAAGCCCGGGTAACGCTTTCAGCCCCACGACTGTTAGAATAAGTAACTGCATTAAGAGCAGCCATCTAAAGACTGACACGTTGAAATTTGCCAGATTGGCATGGGCTTGCTTGCGATAGCGCAAAATCATCGCCAACGTCCATCCGCCATAACCAAAGGCTTGAGCTACGATCACATACTCACTCGCGGACAAACGCCAATCTTCGGAATAAGTGCCCGCGATCCACTGCGCTATTTCTTGCGGATCGCCTATAAGCAAATCGACAGTCATTACATAGCAGAACAATAAAGGGATAAGATGAACAAGATCACTTACCGTTATTGGCTTTTCAGTGAGCGCACTACGACAATATAAATAGGTAGCCGGCCCTAATATGGCCGGAAGATAGAAAAGCCAGCCGATACTCCACATGACCATGTTGTTCTCGATATTCAACAACAGGAATGGAAACAGGAAAGTCAAAGCAATCAATAAACAGACCGCGCCCAAAATGCGGCTCGCAGTTGTCATGCGTGAGCCGGTGACCAACAAGACAAACAATAAAAACCCCTGAAAGCTCCCAATAACCGATATGTATTCCTGTAACGTCGACATGTTTTACACTCATCTTCTGAATCGGCAGAAGTCGGAGAGCTCTCGGGCTGTCTCAAACAACTATCAGCAACTATGGATCTTGGTCAATCAGTGACTGAAAGAGCGTTCATAAGGCATGTCAATGAGAGCCTAAAACCACCTCAAAACGGGCTCTCACCATGTCCGCTTTTGCAGGGGCAAAGCAACCCTTAGGCTTTGTCGAGTATTTAGTCTGCTATGCGGATTACCGTTACCGTCATACCTAAGATTTCCTGACGCCCGATCAAAACCTCTAAGTAGCTCCGTTCATCTCCGCAATGAACGCGTCGGCGGCAGAGATAGACTGTTCCATTTCGGCGATAAGGCGGGCGACATCATCTTCGAGATCTGCGGTTTCCGTGTTGAGGGCCGCAATCGCGCGCGCATTTAAATTGTGCTTTAAATAGAGAACCCGGTCGTTGAAGACTGTGAGGACGGGATCCATGGACGCCGTTGCGGCATCCATCTTGTCGGTGAGGACCTCATATCTTTGCTGCGTCTCGCGCAATTGCCGCTCGGATGCGCGGCGAAGACCGGCATCTGAATAGCTGTCCAGTTCACTGTCCCACTCGCGGAAGAGGTCGCGGGCGACGCGTTTGACGGCATCAACGCGCGCGCGAACCTCATCGGCCTGACCCCGGGCGCGGTCATAAGCCCGGCTGAGATCATCATAGACATCCTCGAGTGCGCCGGCATCGACAGCCACGACTGCGCGAAACGCCTCCAGCGCGTCTTTGAATTCTTCTTTGGCCTCTGTTTGGGATTTCGCGACGTCTTGGACACGGTCCACCAGAATGTCACGCTTCTCAATCCCGAACTTCTCCTGGATATTGTAAGCCGCGGTCGTGCAGCCCGTGACTAAAATTGGCGTCAAGACCAGTGCGCCCATTATTCCAACTAAGTTATGCTTCATATATCGCATTTTATCCTACCTTGTTTTCCGAGACCAAAGACACTGCGTCATCAAATCTTAACATCGTAAATGTGGGTTTGCCATAGTTTACTGATACCCAACCTTATGCGTGACCGGATTAGCGGTTGACCCTAACTTACCGTATGGCTGCCCGGCAGGCCTGACAGAACGTCAATGACGCTTCGGATCAGGGGGATTTCGTGCTGCATTGCGCGGTAGCCCCGCTCAATCAGCTCGTCGGCTTTGGTAAATTCAAGCATGCCGATATGGCCGACACGCGGCGCGACAAAGACGTCCGGCGGATCCCCGGCGAGGCGGGAGCGCGAAATCCGGTCCATAACGATATTGAGCGCCCCCATCATGACGGATCCAAGGCGCGGGCCTTCGCCGGGCCCGTTGCCGCCGATCATAGAGCGCAGCAGCAGGCGGTCGGGGCGCATCTTATTCAGGCTGCGCGCCGCAAGCTCCAGCGGCTCTAAGTCTTCGTCATCGGATTGGAGCGGCTCGCGGTCAAAATCGACTTCGTTATTTGTGCCGATGGGGCCGAAGGCGTCACCGTTCAGGCTGACCGCGATGACGACATGCGCGCCCAGCGCGCGGCAGGCCGAGACGGGCACGGGATTGACCAGCGCGCCGTCAATCATATAGCGCCCGTCGATTTTAACGGGCTCGAACGCGCCGGGCAGGGCGTAGCTGGCGCGCAAAGCCGGGACGAGGGGGCCGTCCTGAAACCACACTTCATAGCCCGTGCGTAGATCACACGCCACAGCGGCATATTTTCGGTCGAGTTCTTCAATACGAATATCGCCCATATAATGCTTGAGCACTCTGCCGATACGCTCGCCGCGCATCAGGCCGGCCCCGCCCCAGCGCACATCCATATAAGAGAGCATACGGTTACGGGTCAGGGCGCGCGCCCAGTTTTCCAGCGCGTCCAGATTGCCTGAGAGGTAAGCTGCGCCGACCAGCGCGCCGATAGAGGTCCCGGCGACAATATCCGGACGAATGCCGGCTTCGATCAGGGCGCGAATGGCGCCGATATGGGCCCAGCCGCGCGCCACTCCGCCGCCAAGCGCAATACCCAGCGGCGGATGTCTCCGGTTTCCATCAATATGGTCATCATGTACATTTGGCGTTGTTTGCAATCGCATAAGACTGTCCTTTGAGTCTTTGTAAGCCACGGCGCGTCATAATCAAAATAAATCCGCTTTAAGCTTGGAAATTTGGAGCCATATTCGTAAACCAAGGCCATGGGGGGAGAGATATGAACATCCAAACCGTTATAATGGGCTCTACGGCGCTTTTGCTGCTGCCGGCCTGTGCGAGTATATCTGAGAGTGAATGCGCGGCCGGAAACTGGCAGGATCTGGGCTATCGTGATGGACTGAACGGCGTAAGCCGCAGCCAGATCGCAGAATATTCCACTACATGCAGCGAATATGGCTTGGATACGGATAGCCGGGCGTATGAACGTGGCTATGAGCGCGGCTTGGCGCTCTATTGCGTGCCCGAAAAAGCCTATGATATGGGCGTCAGCGGCATGGCCTATACCGGAATATGCGCGGGGACGCTTACCGGCGATGATTTCAGGATCGCCTATGAGGATGGCCGCGTGCAGTATCAGGCCGGGGTCGAGCATACGCGATTGCAAAGCCGCATGCAGGATTTCGATGACAAGATCGAAGATATTCGCGTGCGGATGCGTAGCGATGAAATTGGTGAAGACGAATATGACCGCTTGCGCCGTAAACGCGACCGGCTGGAGGATGAGCGGGCGACGGCTCTAATTGATATGCGTGAATTTGAGCGCGCGAACGGCCTTCCCAAAGCTTACCGGGACTATTGAATTGACCGCATTTTCATTGCGTAACGTGGCGCCCGCTGACTACGCCGAGATACTCCCTATATATAATGACGTCGTGGCGCGCAGCACGGCGATATATAGTGACGATCCCGCGACGCTCGGCGACATCGAAAACTATGGACAAATGCGGCTGTCAGAGGGGTTTCCCTTTATCGTGGCCGTAGATGATGACGGCAAGATTGCGGGCTATGGCACTTACGGCACATTTCGCGCCCGCCCGGGCTACCGCTACACGGTCGAGCACAGCGTGCATATCCGGCCTGATCTGCGCGGGGCAGGGGTCGGGTCCATGTTAATGGGCGAGCTGATCAAACTGGCTAAGGCCGGCGGATATCATATCATGATCGGCGCTGTCGACGCGCAGAATGAAGGCAGCCTTCGCTTTCATGACCGGCTGGGTTTTACCCGCAGCGCACGGCTTGATGAGATCGGACGGAAATTCGGCCGCTGGCTGGACGTTGTTTTTGTGACGTTGAATCTGGATTAGAGCCGGCGGCTATCTGAAGTCCGGGATTTTAAAGTCAAGACACGTATCCGCGTGGAGGGAATCACACGTAATCACCCTCTTTCTTCACTTGCCAGAGAATCGTTTGCGGTTCAGGACAGGCGAAATCGCTGAAAAAGCGGCTCTGCACAGATTTGACAGGACAAAAAAGCTTATTATCGGGTGGTCGCAATAGGGTTTGTGCAGGACTTTCAACTTTATGCGCTGCATATGATGACATTCGTTTCGCAAATATCGTGGCTGTGAACAGCGGATACGACGATTTAAATCAGCAAAGCCCATCTTGAAGTGATCCGAAAGCACCCCTTCAAGCTCCTCATAATAAGACCAATCCGAATTGATAGCCCGAATCTTACCAGATAATTCCATAGCCATTGATGATTTTGAGCGAATAAGGGGCTAATTACCGCCCGTGTCATTGCGCAAAGCGATTCAAACGGCGCAGCGAATTGCGCAATATGGGATATAAAGTGATGAAATTAGTTTGCAAATAGGCCGCTCATCGCAGCTTTAGGCGCTCATCACGGCTAAAAAACACTAAAATGCAGAAAAAAATGCGGTTTATGCGCAATCTTGCTTGCATTTTTCGTTTCAGAGACGTAAATACTGGCTCCTCGCTGAGTCGCCTAACGGATTGACTTGGCGGCTCAGTCTAACGTTTAGCTTTCATGAACCCGGATTTCGGTTTGGTGGCAGGAAAGTTTTTCGCCGGATTTCAGGGTAAGGCAGAAGGTCAAATGACCAACTGAACTAAACTGAAAAAAGATGAAGAAGGCGTTTGACAGGTGATTGGGTTAGCCCTAAACACCGCCAACCTTGAGAAGGGGCGTCGCAAAAACGTCACATTCGATAGGGCGGCCCTCTCGGGGGCCATATTTTTTGAGAGCCATTTATTTGGTAATCACGCTGTTTGACATTGTTAATTATGGAAAGAGAAACGCAGGCGGCGGTGAGCTGTGAGCTTCATCTGGATTTATTCAGAGAAGCACATTTGTTGACTGACTGTTTGACGTTTCTTGAATACAAGAATGAGTATCGCTTATATGAGCAAGCCGTGTACGGATTGTTCATGTGGTGTACTCGTCAAGTATTCTTTGAACGCAATAAGTATGAAAGATGGCTTCGGCCATCAATTATGCCAGACGACAGTTAGATTCAATATTCTCAACCTGAGAGTTTGATTCTGGCTCAGAACGAACGCTGGCGGCAGGCTTAACACATGCAAGTCGAACGATAAGCTACCTTCGGGTAGTGGACAGTGGCAGACGGGTGAGTAACGCGTAGCAATCTACCTATCACTACGGAATAACGTCGAGAAATTGACGCTAATACCGTATACGTCCTCCGGGAGAAAGATTTATCGGTGATAGATGAGGCTGCGTTAGATTAGCTAGATGGTGAGGTAAAAGCTCACCATGGCGACGATCTATAGCGGGTCTGAGAGGATGATCCGCCACACTGGGACTGAGACACGGCCCAGACTCCTACGGGAGGCAGCAGTGGGGAATCTTGGACAATGGGCGAAAGCCTGATCCAGCCATGCCGCGTGAATGATGAAGGCCTTAGGGTTGTAAAATTCTTTCGCTAGGGAAGATAATGACGGTACCTAGTAAAGAAGCCCCGGCTAACTCCGTGCCAGCAGCCGCGGTAATACGGAGGGGGCTAGCGTTGTTCGGAATTACTGGGCGTAAAGCGTGCGTAGGCGGATTGATAAGTTAGAGGTGAAATCCCAGGGCTCAACCCTGGAACTGCCTTTAAAACTGTCAGTCTAGAATTCTGGAGAGGTAAGTGGAATTCCTAGTGTAGAGGTGAAATTCGTAGATATTAGGAGGAACACCAGAGGCGAAGGCGACTTACTGGACAGATATTGACGCTGAGGCACGAAAGTGTGGGTAGCAAACAGGATTAGATACCCTGGTAGTCCACACCGTAAACGATGAGAGCTAGTTGTCTGCATGCATGCATGTAGGTGACGCAGCTAACGCATTAAGCTCTCCGCCTGGGGAGTACGGTCGCAAGATTAAAACTCAAAGAAATTGACGGGGGCCCGCACAAGCGGTGGAGCATGTGGTTTAATTCGAAGCAACGCGCAGAACCTTACCTACCCTTGACTTCCTCATCGCGATTTCCAGAGATGGATTTCTTCAGTTAGGCTGGATGAGTGACAGGTGCTGCATGGCTGTCGTCAGCTCGTGTCGTGAGATGTTGGGTTAAGTCCCGCAACGAGCGCAACCCTCGTCCTTAGTTGCCAGCATTTAGTTGGGCACTCTAGGGAGACTGCCGGTGCTAAGCCGGAGGAAGGTGGGGATGACGTCAAGTCCTCATGGCCCTTATGGGTAGGGCTACACACGTGCTACAATGGCGCTGACAGAGGGTTAATCCCTAAAAGGCGTCTCAGTTCGGATTGTCTTCTGCAACTCGAAGGCATGAAGTTGGAATCGCTAGTAATCGTGGATCAGCATGCCACGGTGAATACGTTCCCGGGCCTTGTACACACCGCCCGTCACACCATGGGAGTTGGTTCTACCCGAAGGTGGTGCGCTAACCAGTTTACTGGAGGCAGCCAACCACGGTAGGGTCAGCGACTGGGGTGAAGTCGTAACAAGGTAGCCGTAGGGGAACCTGCGGCTGGATCACCTCCTTTCTAAGGACGATCTGGTCAAATTCATCTTTTATTAGATGGCCGAGATTAGATCTCTGATGAAACATCGAAAGCCCTGTAATTATCTTCGGATAATCTCAGGTGACTTTCAAAACTATAACGGTTTGCCGCCGTCTTCGTTTCTCTTTCCAAATAGTTCAGACATTGCCCGCGCAATATGGCGCGGTTTTGTTTTGAACTCTGTTGAGGCAGCAGTTTTGCTGTTTTGGAGGCCGGTAGCTCAGCTGGTTAGAGCGCGCCCCTGATAAGGGCGAGGTCGGAAGTTCAAGTCTTCTTCGGCCTACCAACCGTTATTCGCTTGCGAAATACGGGGAAATAACCTTTAGGGGCTTTAGCTCAGTTGGTAGAGCATCTGCTTTGCAAGCAGAGGGTCAGCGGTTCGAATCCGCTAAGCTCCACCAAACACCGCGCCCAACAGCAGGAAGAACAAATTTCGTTCAAGTCATTGATTTGAACGGATGTTTTACATCGTAAATAAAGAAGGGGTTATCCGCCCCGGGAACATCTCCATCGAACTTCGGTTTGATAATAATTCCCGACTAGAAGGATAACTCTTAAGTAAAGATATCGTCTGGCAAATGCTTATGGCGGTGAACATCTATATCTATGGTCTTAGCCGACCGGACGGTATGTTCACTACGCATGAGCGTTTACTGAGAAAATAATGAATCAAGTATCAAGTATGAGAAGGGCGTTTAGTGAATGCCTTGGCACATAGAGGCGACGAAGGAAGTGACACGCTGCTTTAAGCCCGGAGGAACCGCGAGTAGGTTTTGATCCCGGGATTTCCGAATGGGGAAACCCACCTTTACAGACTTTGATATTTTTATCTCTTCGGAGCTATTAGTATCAGGGTTTGTGTTAGGTATTTTTAACTGAATACATAGGTTAAAAAAGCAAACCCGGGGAACTGAAACATCTCAGTACCCGGAGGAAAGGACATCAACCGAGACTCCGTTAGTAGTGGCGAGCGAACGCGGACCAGGCCAGTGGCCTAGTGTAATTAACCAAAATAGTCTGGAAAGGCTAACCATAGAGGGTGACAGTCCCGTATGGGTATGGTTGCATTAGGTCCATGAGTAGGGCGGGACACGTGAAATCCTGTCTGAATATGGGGGGACCATCCTCCAAGCCTAAGTACTCCTATGTGACCGATAGTGAACCAGTACCGTGAGGGAAAGGTGAAAAGCACCCCGACGAGGGGAGTGAAACAGATCCTGAAACTGGACGTCTACAAGCTGTCGAAGCCTCCTTGCGGGGCGACGGCGTACCTTTTGTATAATGGGTCAGCGACTTAGTCTTACTAGCAAGCTTAAGCCGATAGGTGTAGGCGCAGAGAAATCGAGTGTGAATAGCGCGTTAAGTTAGTGGGATTAGACCCGAAACCGAGTGATCTAGCTATGAGCAGGTTGAAGGTGCAGTAACATGCACTGGAGGACCGAACCCACCTATGTTGAAAAATGGGGGGATGACTTGTTGCTAGGGGTGAAAGGCCAATCAAACTCGGAGATAGCTGGTTCTCCGCGAAATCTATTTAGGTAGAGCGTTTAATGAATACCATCGGGGGTAGAGCACTGGATGGGCTAGGGGGACTCACCGTCTTACCAAACCTAACCAAACTCCGAATACCGATGAGTAATATTAAGCAGACACACTGCGGGTGCTAAGGTCCGTAGTGGAAAGGGAAACAGCCCTGACCGCCGTCTAAGGTCCCTAAGTAATGGCTAAGTGGTAAAGGATGTGAGAATGCATAGACAACCAGGAAGTTGGCTTAGAAGCAGCCATCTTTTAAAGATAGCGTAACAGCTCACTGGTCAAGCGTTTTTGCGCCGAAAATGTACCGGGGCTTAAGCCATTCACCGAAGACGCGGGCGCACTTTGTGCGCGGTAGCGGAGCGTTCTGTAAGCCGTTGAAGCCATCCTGTGAGGGTTGGTGGAGGTATCAGAAGTGAGAATGCTGACATGAGTAACGATAAAAGGGGTGAGAGACCCCTTCGCCGAAAGATCAAGGGTTCCTGCGCAATGCTAATCAGCGCAGGGTTAGCCGGCCCCTAAGGCAAGGCCGAAAGGCGTAGTCGATGGGAACCACGTTAATATTCGTGGGCCAGTGGGTAGTGACGGATCGAGTGTATAGTTTCCTCTTATTGGATTGAGGAGGCTGTGAATCGGTTCCAGGAAATAGCTCCCACATTAGACCGTACCCCAAACCGACACAGGTGATCAGGTAGAGTATACCAAGGCGCTTGAGAGAACTATGCTGAAGGAACTCGGCAAATTGCCTCCGTAAGTTCGCGAGAAGGAGGCCCTCTATGAACGCAAGTTTTTAGAGGGGGCACAGACCAGGGGGTGGCGACTGTTTATTAAAAACATAGGGCTCTGCGAAGTCGTAAGACGACGTATAGGGTCTGACGCCTGCCCGGTGCTTGAAGGTTAAAAGGAGGAGTGCAAGCTCCGAATTGAAGCCCAAGTAAACGGCGGCCGTAACTATAACGGTCCTAAGGTAGCGAAATTCCTTGTCGGGTAAGTTCCGACCTGCACGAATGGCGTAACGACTTCCCCACTGTCTCCAGCATAGACTCAGTGAAATTGAATTCCTCGTGAAGATGCGAGGTACCCGCGGCCAGACGGAAAGACCCCGTGCACCTTTACTACAACTTCACAGTGGCATTAGTAATGACATGTGTAGGATAGGCGGGAGACTTTGAAGCGTAGGCGCCAGCTTGCGTGGAGTCATCCTTGAAATACCGCCCTTATCCTTATTGATGTCTAACCGCGGACCATGAATCTGGTTCCGGGACATTGTGTGGTGGGTAGTTTGACTGGGGCGGTCGCCTCCTAAAGAGTAACGGAGGCGCGCGATGGTAGGCTCAGACCGGTCGGAAATCGGTCGTTGAGTGCAATGGCAAAAGCCTGCCTGACTGCGAGAGTGACAATTCGAGCAGAGACGAAAGTCGGTCATAGTGATCCGGTGGTCCCGCATGGAAGGGCCATCGCTCAACGGATAAAAGGTACGCCGGGGATAACAGGCTGATGACGCCCAAGAGTCCATATCGACGGCGTTGTTTGGCACCTCGATGTCGGCTCATCGCATCCTGGGGCTGGAGAAGGTCCCAAGGGTTTGGCTGTTCGCCAATTAAAGCGGTACGTGAGCTGGGTTTAGAACGTCGTGAGACAGTTCGGTCCCTATCTACCGTGGGAGTAGGAGTTTTGAGAGGATCTGCCCTTAGTACGAGAGGACCGGGGTGGACATTCCTCTGGTGGAGCTGTTGTCACGCCAGTGGCATTGCAGCGTAGCTATGAATGGAAAGGATAACCGCTGAAAGCATCTAAGCGGGAAACCAACCTCAATACTAGAGCTCCCTTGAGAGTCGTCCAAGACCAGGACGTTGATAGGCTGGGTGTGGAAGCATGGCAACATGTGGAGCTTACCAGTACTAATAACTCGATTGACTTTATACTTGTTTCATCTCGCCGGCTTGCCGGTTGTAGATGCTCATGCGTGGCGATCATTTCGTCCCGTATATATAGCCTCGACCCAAATATTATTTTTGGATAAGTCGATGCGCTATAAAGTATAAGTGTTTGCCCATTAAAAATCTCAAACACAGGCCGTGTTTGAGTTCAGATTAAATCTGATATAATTTTGCAAGCTTCAACCCAAATGTTTCATTTGGATAAGTTGATGCGCTATAAATGACGATATCTTTACTTGTTCTGTGTTGTATTGGCCGGGTGGTTATGGCGAGAAGTCCCCACCCGTTCCCATTCCGAACACGGTCGTTAAGCTTCTCTGCGCCGATGGTACTTTGTCTCAAGGCACGGGAGAGTAGGTCGCTGCCCGGCTTATACAATACAGAGCAAGATATATTCGGACAAAACGTCCGGTTTACTTAAGTCCCTTCTTTCAATCAGCCCCTGACTTCGGTCAGGGGCTTTTTTGTTATCTTTTCTTTTTGAAATTACATCTGTATGCTCGCATCTATGAAATGCATGACTCTTTTCGTTGTAATTGGGTGTTGGGGATTATCCCTGCTTGTTGTCTCCCCTGCCGTTCAGGCACAGGAGACGGTTTCAATTTTTGTAAATACGACCAAGCCTAAGGCACAAGCCTTAGCTTTTCGAGATGGCAGCAGAGAGCCCGTTACGTCGTGTTCCACGCCATGCACTCTTGAATTACCCGCAAATGAGCGTTTAGGCATAGTTGTGACCTATCGCCAATTTCCGCCGGAACTTCTTATTATAGATACGGGGAAATATGATCCGGCTGATGCCACGTATTTAAAGGAAAACCCTCTTGAGGTTGGCTGGAGTGAGCCTGAACTCGTGAAATCTGAAATAGAAAATTGTCAGAAAAATCTGAAAACATATAATCCCGGATTACATGCCGAAGCTAAACCATGTTACCGGATAGCGCCCACGATGCCCGCTATCGCACATCAAAGCGGATTTTGTGAGATGCGGTTTGACATTGGAATTGCTGGGCGCCCTATGAATATAAAACCGGATGTGTGTTCTGAAGTCTATTTTGCGGGCCATGCCATGCATGCTGTTCATAATTGGCGCTATTACCCGGAATTTGAAAACGGTCAGGCTGTTATCCGTAAAAATGTTGAGGTTAAGGTATCGTTTCGGCTTGCCGATGAATTAGGTAACATGTTGCCCGGGCGCGTTATTCTTGACAATGAAAAAATGGATTGGATTAATGCCGCTAAAGATTGGTATCCTCAGGATGATTAGCCGCTAACGCTAGCGTTATCGCGCATGACATGACCCTCTCTGATGCCATACGAACGCTGCAAGCCTCCTATACTGGTTTGCCGACGCCGCGGGATATGTCCGTGCTGGTGGCTGACAGCCATAAGGCCGAAACCCGCGGCTATTATGACCCGGTCGAAGATGCCCGCCTGCGCGAGACCTTTGCGCGTTACCTCGGCATCCGCAGTGCAATCTGGCAGGTTATTGATGCGGTCAGGCCGCACTATATCCCATTTTATAAACGCCGCGCTCAGATGGCGGGTGACAGCATGACGGCGTTTGCGATTGCGTTTTGCGGCGCCGAGATCATTGTTCGAACCGGCGAATATCTAATTGATCTGGCGCGTGAGCGGGACATTGTCTGGCGTAAACTGGACGAGGCCGATCTGCGGTACAACCTGCCCCGCAAACGGTTTACGCGCCTGTACAGGCAGCTGACCTCACATTGGAAAATGCGCGGTTATTATCGCGCGCGGGATTATTTTGATGCCAATCGCGAGGCCGTCATGGCCGCTGTAAGCCAGACAGACTTTGCGGTTGTGCAGGAGATTTTAGAGAGCCTTAATCTACCCGGCGCCTCACGCGGCGATCATCTGCGCCGCTATCACCGGTTTGTAAACTTCTCTTTGCGTCGCCGCAGTGTATCAGCCTCGCGTAATGTGATGTTCGCTTTGTTTGAAGGCACAGGCTCGGATATTGCGGAGTTGAAGATACCTCTGGTCAAAAACTTTGGTGCCCGAAAACGGGTCACGCCCGACATCTTGCAGGCCATTCAAGACACGCTGCGGCCCGGCGATATTTTTATCACCCGTCATGACGACGCGATGAGCAATCTCTTTCTACCCGGCTTCTGGCCGCACGGAGCATTTTATATCGGGACATCGGAACAGCGTGCGTCTCGCGGCATTGCAGATGTCTCTGACGGCGCAAAACATAGCGGGCAGGGCGATATCGTTATCCTCGAAGCCAAGAAAGACGGGGTGCTGCTGCGCCCGCTCGTGGAGACGCTCGCGGTTGATAGTTTCGTCGTCTTACGGCCAAATTTGACCGAGGCGCAGATCGATACGGCAATCACGAACGGGCTAAGTCATGCGGGCAAACTTTATGATTTCATCTTTGATTTCGCCACATCTGACCGCTTGGTCTGTACCGAAGTTATATACCGCGCCTTTCACGGCGTCGGGGATATTCGCTTCGACCTGGTCGAGAAGACCGGCCGTAAATGCTTACCGGCCGAAGATGTCATGAACCAAGCAATTTCAAGCGGCTGGTTCACGCCCGTATTAATCTTCGGAGTGAATAATAATAGACTAACCATCGGAACAAAAGCGACCGATGTTTTGCGCCATAGTTTTAACGCGGTATTTTAATGAAAAGCCGGCTTTTCAAGTCTTATGTCTCAAAATGAAGCCCTAAAGATCGATGACTTTCATCTCGCCCATATCAGCCTCAGTATCTTTGATATTGGCTTTGGCGACCTCATACATAAATTTCAGCGGATTGCCTGTGCTGGCCCAAATGGCCGCTTCATCAGGGAGGAAGCGTAGCATGATTAGTTTCGGGTCCGTCTTGCCGCCCGGATACCAGGCCGAGACGATGGGGTTCCAGAATTTGTCGACAATGGCCGGATCTGTGTGAACCGCGAGATGTCCGCGAACGCAGGCCTGATAATCTTTGTCGATATGGCACATATGCACCATGCCCGGGTTTTTCATAATCGCTTCGCCCAGCTCGCTTTTATTATCCGAGTAGAAATAGACCACGCGGTTGTCGGGATCAATTTGCGGGGCCATAGGCTGCATATGATGCTCGGGATCGGTTGACCCCAGCATGACGCAACGCGCGCCTTTGACTTCCTCGAGAAGTTGTTGTTGCGGGTTTTCATTGAATTTATCGAGATTAGCCATGCGGGCCTCCTTTAATATGGGGTTAGTTTTGAAACGCGCGGAGCAAAGACACTGTTCCGAGTTATAAGGATGCAAAAGAGGTAATTTTTTATAAGCCTGCATCCCGTCTCCGCGCATAATAAAGTCTTCTTCAGACTGTGTCTTGACATATGCCGCAGCGTCACTTCATTTTGCAGTATGAAATTCTTTATATGCCTCATCCTTGCGGTCTTGTTTTCATCCTCCGCCCTCGCTGACCCACTTCAATGGGCCAATGGCGCATGGGGGATTGATGTTGGAAATATCCCCGAAGGGCTGAGCGCCGACGAGATCGACACATATCGCAATTGCAAATCTACGCCTGTTTTGATTACGGTTGATCGAGACACCATGCGCTACACTGCGGTGCATACGGGAGAAAATAATTTTATATCCGCCTCGCCGGTTCTTAATGCCACAGACACATATTTGTCCCTGCGCTATGATGACGAAGACCGCGTCATGGAAAATGGAAATCTGCATAAATGGCATATGGTCTTTGTTTCGCCGGATAAATTCTACTGGGTGCTTGGTGAAGAGCCGACAAAGGAGGCTCGTGAGGGCATAATCGCAATCGCGCGCATCAGGTGTCAGACTCTCGTGGGTTAGGCGGTCTGCCGCGGGACTGTCGGTGATTTTTTCGGACGCGTTGGTCGGACGCGCCTCTATAGCTCCATCATGGTTTTTTCGCATATAAATATCATCATAGGCGTTGAAATTACGTGAGCAGGGGTCTATATCCCCTTTTCTTGGCGCGGGGTGGAGCAGCCCGGTAGCTCGTCAGGCTCATAACCTGAAGGTCGTAGGTTCAAATCCTACCCCCGCAACCAATAAAAAAGCCGCCTTTGGGCGGCTTTTTTATTGGGCTGGACGGGATTGAATTATTTCCGGATAGCGCTATGAAGCCGCGCAATTGGCTTAATCTCTAAGTCGATATATTCATGCTTGAATGGATAATTATTTTATGCTCGAATTGCTCCATTAATCATCTGTATATACAGGATCTTTGATGCAATATTTTAAAACTCTAATTTTACCGCTAGCTGTATTCGCAGTGCTGCCCGCAACTGCATCAGCTGCAGGCGACGCCACGACATGCAAGATTTATGGAAAAATTGGCGGCGCTATAACAGACTTCATGCTGCCGCTAACGATGCAGGATTTAGTCAATATTCTAACGGATAAAGATCCCGTGCTCTCTACAAAAATGACTACCGTCATTGTAGAAGCTCTGGACACCAATGACATCGTCAGTTTGACAGAACTTGGTGACGAGGCAGCCGGTTTAATGGGAGAAGCGGCCGGCCAAGTCGCTATAGAACTTTTGATGTCCGGGCAGGCGTCTTCGGGTGCAGAGATAGTCTCCATTATGGATAGCACATGTCAATCAGTCGGCTTTGAGGGCATTATTTCAAACCAAAGAGACGCACGAAACAGTCTTAGTAAAATAATGGGCGAGTAAGCGTCCAAGATCGTCCCGATCATCTTCTAAATCTATCACGGCTTATTGCGCATAAAAAAGTGGCCCCCGAGGGGGCCACTTTAAGACTTAAATTGTGCTCGGGTTACGGGCAGTTAGCCGCAACGCCCTGGTTTCCGTCAGAATTGTTCGCCAGGTTAAGGTCTCCGGACTTCGCCGCGTTAAACACGCATGACGCCGACGTGCCGTTAAGCTTAGGTCCTGCCATGCCGGGAGAGGTGTTATAGCCCCAGCTATTGACTGAAATCAGCGGGCCTGAGCCTGATGTTTCATTCATAGGCTGGATCCATGGACCGCCGGATGATCCGCCGGACAAACCGGAAGAGGGCAACCACCAGTTAGCTGTGCCTTCGGTGGTCATATCTTCAGCGCTGTACATAAAGAACGGGTCTTCACTGTAGGAATAGCCCAGAGCATGGGTATAGTCCTGCGTGAGCGGCCCGGCAGTGCCATCATCGACAACAGGCGCCGAGAAGCTGATGGATTGGGTCGGGACAGCTGTGTCAAGCGAGTCAGATGAACTGGCTGCGCCCGAATGGCTGCCGCTATCATTGACGACATAATAGGCATAATCCCATGGGATATTGTCAGGGAAGGTGCGGGTCGTCCAATTAATATCAACAACGCCAAAGTTTGATGTCCAGCATCCGATTGGATCATTTGTACAATTGCTGTCTGTGCCTGCGCCCGTTGTCCCGTCCTGGTTGGGAATAAAGAGAACGTTTCTGGCAAAGGCCTTATATTGATCATTATAGACACAATGCGCCGCCGTAATGATGACGGATCGGCCTGTCGTCGCATCACTGGCAACCGTACCGGAACAGACATAACCCGCCCAGCGCATTAGACGTGTATCCGTCGGCATTTCATAAAAAAGACGTCCTGTGGAATATTGAATATCGCCGCCTTTTGTCCAGCGCGAATTCGTTACAATATCGGGACTCGGATCCGGATCGCCGGTTCCTAGATCGACCGTGAAATTTCGGCTTTGAGAGGTTGATACATTGCCGCCACGTTTGGCATTATCAGTTGCGACAACGCGCCAGTTACCGGGGCCGGCCGGAAAGCCGCTGAGATTGACTTCCCATGTATCATTACCAATAAATGTGCCGGCGAATGTTTGACTGCCGCCATTATAATTAATTTCAAAGCTAACAGATCTTACGCCTGAGCCTGCATCTGTAACGACTGCAGAGAACGTCTGGTTTGCTCCGATTACAGCGCCGTCTGCCGGTGACATTGACATGATTGCGGGCGCCGTTGAATCTTTAACGGGCTTGGCGGTAGGCTGCGGTTTTTTGGCCGCTTTGATGCGCTCTTGTTTAAGCTCGTATTTTTTGGCGTGTCCGTATGGCATCATTTTGCCATCACGGTTTTTCATATAGGCGAGGCCGCGATGATCAAGCCGCATATCGCGCGGTTGCGCGTCATCAATGCGGTCTTGTGACCAATGGTCAAATACCTTTTGTGATTTCGCGTCCGGTTTACCTTCAGCGTTAGCAAGTCCGGGAGCGGCGAAGGCCAAGCCCATAAGTGCGCTGCAACCGAGAAGCGCTTTGATAGTTTTTTTCATTGTAATCCCCTTAAACGACCCATTTTTGGGTTCACACTGTCGTGATGTGTCGATAAAGGCGTGTCAAACACGAATTTCAAAATAAATGAGAATTTGCTGTCAAGGGGGTGTAAAACGGTAAATTCTACCTCAATAATCTAACATTATGATGCATAATACGTTAATTTGGGTATTTTGTAGTGCGGCTTAATGAAAATAGACCTCTTTAATTTGAGTGATTCGCGTCAATTTGGCTGATAATCTCCAAATTTCGGCGCGCGTTTTTCAAAAAAGGCACGAACGCCTTCCTGGCAATCGGCAGAAATAAAACTTTCGGCCAGAGTGACGCTTTCGCGTAAATGTGCGTCCATAGGTCCGCCCTGATCCGCCATAGCTTGACGCAAAAGCTGTTTATTCAGACGCGCTGATCGCGGGGATACATTTTGCGCAATATCGCGAGCAATCTCCAAAGCGCGGGGCAGCACGTCTTCCGGCGCGGCAAGCTCGTGCATCAGGCCAAGCGACAAAGCTTCGTCCGAAAGAAATGTCCGGCCGGTCAGTGACAGCTCGCTGGCTTTGGCGAGGCCGATAAGGCGGGGGAGAAACCAGCTGCTGGCCGCGTCCCAGACAATACCGCGGCGGGTAAAGGGCAAGGCGAATTTGGCTTTATCAGACGCAATGCGTATATCCATCGGAAAGGTCATGGTCAGCCCAATTCCGGCTGCGGAGCCGTTAATCGCGCCAATGATCGGCACATCGCATTCCCACAGACGTAGCGTGAGCACGCCGCCAAAATCGCGCTCTACGCCTTCATGGACAATCGGGTCTACGGCGAGGCCTGCGCCCGTAAACCCGCCGGATATATCAGCGCCGGCGCAGAAAGTTTTACCATGGCCTGTGATAACAATAGCCCTGACGCTATGGTAGGCTTCGGCGGCGTCTATCGCGGCGCAAATCTCCATACACATATGCGACGTAAACGCATTCATACGTTCGGGACGATGAAGCGTAATGATCTGCACAGCGCCGTCGCGATGCGTTTTAAGTGTGTCCATTTTGATGTCCATCGGGCAGGGGGCGGTAACTTATCTTGCGACTTAGTAAATGACGATGGCGGGTCATTTCAAATAATAAAGTAAATTCGTATACCGGCTTGTCCCATATGTATATGCGCGGCGTATACGGCAATATCCGATGACATAGCCTCGACGACTAAGGAAACTCCCGCGCGGAAATGCACGGGGCTGCGTTAAAGCCTAAGAGAACAGGCCTCATTTGGCTCCAAAAAATGGCCTGTTCATGGCGTCACGGAGTCGGGCTCTTGGTACACCCGAACATAATCGACTTCCATTTGCGCGGGAAAGATTGACTCATCTATGCCTTGCTGGCCGCCCCACGAGCCGCCGACTGCGATATTCATAATCAAGAAAAAAGGCGCATCAAAAGGCCAGCTTTCTTTCCCTTTTCCATCATTTTCATATGAAAAATAGGGCTGCCCATTGACCGCCAAAGTGATGCGGTCGGGGGTCCAGAGCAGGGCATGGGTTTGAAAGGCGCCGCAGGCGTCTTCTATCTCAATATGTGTTCCGACCTGCGTCCCTTTCGTATGGTTATATTTCTGCGTATGTATTGTGGCGTGAAAGGTATCGGGTTGAAATCCGACATATTCCATAATGTCAATTTCGCCGTCATCCGGCCATTTATCTCCATTTTGAGATAACATCCAGATCGCCGGCCAAAGACCGCGCCCGCAGGGCAGTTTGGCCCGCACTTCGAAATAGCCATAGGTCCACGCGGCTTTGTCTTTCGACAAAAGTCGCGCCGAGCTGTAATCCTGCCCGCCCCAGTCGGCGTAGTTTTTAATCTGCGCCGGATCTTTTCGGGCTTCTATAATCAGGTGGCCGTCTTCAATGCGGGCATTTTGGGATCGCGCAGCAGGATAGTATTGAAGCTCGTCATTATACCAGCCTTGGGAATTCCGGCTGGTATCATATGTCCAGCGGGACTCATCAGGCTGGCCGTCCTGTTCAAATTCATCTGCCCACACCAAGCTGTAGCCCGCGGGCTTTAATAGCGAATCGGGCAAGAGCGCAGATGATGCGTCCGGCTGTGTCGCGCAGCCCGCAAGAGCGCTGATGAGCGTCAACGCCAATCCTGTAGAGGCCAAAATCGACTTAGAACGATGGATCATATCTGACTCACTATTTGATAATCTGCCGACCTTGGCTATCATGCTCATCCGGACGTGTTGGGCGCAGTGAGCTCTATTGCCCCAAATTTGAAACATAGAACTGACCGAACTCTACGGTTTGCGCGTGATCAGCAACTTGGAAAGAGGCTTGCAGAGAATCAACACCATAGTTTTTAGTCGCGACACCTTTAGCTGTATAAATGGCCCAATCTTGTGTTGGGCTGAAGCCTTGGGTAATAATGGCGTCATAAGGGTCAGTATTGCGCTGCACCAGCGCCGTGATTTTAGCGGTCTCAAAACCTTTGGCGGGTTTAACGGTCCGGGCCCAGAAATGAAGTACAATTTCATCGCCGATGTTGGCTTCGCTATCCAATTGGATGGCGATATTAATTTCCCATGTTCGCATTTGTTTCTTTTTGACGCGAATTTGATAAGCCTTACCTCCCGGCGCCCCTTCAGCGTCGACGATTTTTGTGCGTTTATCGGGCCCCGATGCACTCCAGCGGATGTCATATGGATTGTGCATCAACGTTCCGGGCAGATTTTCGTCTAAAATGGCCCGCGCCTCAGAGAGTTCATCCGCATAAGCGGGACTAGCGGCCCCGATACATATGACGCTTGTCAAAAATGCGGCCAGAATTAGCGGTTTAATTAATTTCATAAGGGTCTCCAATATTTGATTCATGAGATTATTAAGGGCGGCAGTTATCTCTAATCCTGCGTCTTTTATTATAACGTATTATGTCTCCGGCCCGCCCGTCGCCGACCGCAAAATTTGAGTTCTATGGCTGAGCGCAAGGGTTAAAATTTCTCTGAAATATCTAGCTAAAAAGATTGGCAAGATAGGTGACCTGTTCGTCAATCTCATTTCGATAGTCACACCGTTTACAACGGGCCTGCATTGTCTTTAATTTACGTAATTGCGCTTTCGCCTTGTCCAAATTTCCGTCTTGATACTCTAGAAGCGCGAGCCGAAAATAGGCATCGGAAATATCACGGCGTATATTCGTTGCCCGATAAAGCGTCGCTTTAGCATCTTCGAGTTTGCCTAATTTAATCTGCGATAATCCGGCCATGTAAAGCTGAAATCCACGGTCTTCACAGCTGCGCTGCGTCGTGCTTTCGTTTTTCTTAAAATTCTGACTGCGAATATCGGGCGTAGCCGTTGGCGGCGGCGTCGCAGCCGGGGTGACGCTCCCGCCGGCTCCGCTAATCGTGGGCTGGACAGGAGCGACGGCATCGGCTTCGATTTGAGCAGTGATTGAGCTGTTACGCGCGGCTTCAACACCGGCTACAAAATTGCGCTCCGCCCGAAGCGCGCAAAAGGCGTTGCGTTCAAATTCGACTTCGGCCGTTGCGTAGTCTCCCGCGATAAATGCTGAGATGGCCGGATCACGCTGAACCGTTCCTGTGGCTATTATTTCATCTTCAACCGGATTGGTCTGGGCCGCAGCAAATGGACTCAGCATCATCCCTGATAGGACTAACGTCAGAACTTTACGTCTCATCGTTTAATACCTTAATATGCATTTGTGACAGCGCTGTCATTTTATATCATATATTTTTATGGTAATCAAATTTTACATTGGAGGGGGTATTTTGACGCTGAAAATCAGAGTTCGGCTTTGCAATTTTGGTCGATAAAGTCCTGATGCCGGGGCATATGTTTAAGACAACTTTGCATGACTTTTTCCATTTGTGACATGCGGGTATCTAAAATGGTGTCAGGTAAAGCGTTGACAATCGGATGGTGTGAGCGGGGCACAAGACCCTGACCTTGCATGACAGCAAACCAGCTCACTTCATTAAAGAGCTCGTTATCATGCCGGTAAAGACGGGCATTTTCTTTGTACAGATCAAGACGCTCTTTCAGCGTGTCCGGAATATCCATAGTGCGGCAATAGTTCCAAAATGGACTGTCGTCACGATTGGTCACGTAGTAATGCGTAATCAGAAAGTCCCGAACCTGCTCATATTCGAGCAGGGTTCTGGAATTATAATAATCTATATTGGCCTGTGCGAAGGTTTTGTCCGGAAAATTTGTCATCAGTCGGGCGATAGCGGTTTGGATTAAATGAATTGATGTCGATTCAAGCGGCTCTAAAAATCCTGCGGCCAGACCCAATGAAATTACATTTTTATTCCATGATTTGTTTCGGATGCCGGTCTTAAATCTGAGGAAGTTAGGTTCTGAGACCGGCTCACCGTCTAAATCCGCATTTAAACTTTCCAAAGCCTTTTCGTCGCTCATGAAGTCGGAGCAATAGACGTGTCCGTTACCAATGCGCGATTGAAGCGGAATGCGCCATTGCCACCCGGCCTCTTTTGCCGTGGCGCGCGTATAGGGTGCCGGGTCGCCTGTGGCTTGACTGGCGCGCGCGACAGCGCGATTACAAGGCAAATAGGCACTCCAGTCCTGATATCCCGTTTTCAGAGTCTGCTCTATTAACAGCGCGCGGAAGCCGGAACAGTCGATAAATAGATCCGCGCTATAGGACTGTCCGTTTTCCAAAGTTAGGGTCTGGACATGACCGTTCTCAGGATTTTGCGTCACGCCTGTGACCTTGCCTTCGGTTCTCACGACGCCGTTCTTTTCGGCAAATTTACGCATAAATCCAGCATATAATGTCGCGTCAAATTGAAAGGCATAAGATATGGCGTTAAGCGGCGAGTTTTTAACGCTCATATCCGGACGCTGAAATTTTCCGGCCTTTGCCGCCAGGATTTGAAGATTATAATTCTCCAGCGGCGTTTGGCTTCCAAGCTGCTTATGCCTCAGCCAGAAATGGTGGAATCGAATGCCCTCCATATCTGCGCCATATGATCCAAAGGGGTGAATGTAGCGCTCGCCTAAACTCCCCCAATCCACAAATTCAATGCCAAGCTTGAAAGTGGCATGGGTATGCTTGACGAAGTCATCTTCGGACAAGCCCAGCAGCCGGTTGAAATAAACAATATGGGGTATCGTCGCTTCACCGACGCCCACGGTTCCGATAGCTTCGGATTCAATCAAGCGGATATTGATGGCTTTGTCCGGAATTAGCCGCGACAATGCGGCGGCGCACATCCATCCGGCGGTCCCGCCGCCCAAAATAATGATGTCTTTGATATTAGAATTATCCATATTACGGCTATCCTGCGCGAATTAATCTATCGTCGCCGCGCAATAGCGGGCGATAAACTCTTCATGGGTGGGCATATTTTGCGCGGCGCGCATCATGGCCATATGCATAGAGTCGAGGCTACGAGCTACATCTTGCGGCGGTAAAGCCGCGACAATCGGGTCGACGCTTTGGGGCATAATACTTTGCCCTAAAAACACGGCAACCCAGCTTGTTTTTGCAAAAAGCTCATCTTCATAGCGAAAGGCCCGGCCCGCGGCTTTGAACAGCTCAATTTTACGCTTTAGCGTATCGGGAACGTCCATTGTGCGGCAATAACTCCAAAACGGGCTGTCGTCGCGCTCTGTCGCTTTGTAATGTAAGATCAGAAAATCCCGGACCTGCTCAAAATCTTCGCGCATTAAGCGGTTATATTCATCCGAGACCGCTGCGGGGAGGCCGGCATCCGGAAAGAGCGAGATAAAGCGGCTGATGCCTTGCTGAATAAGGTAAATAGATGTGGATTCCAACGGCTCTAAAAACCCGGACGATAAGCCCAGCGCGATACAATTTTTGCTCCAAAATGTCTCGCGGCACCCTGTTTTAAACCGGATTTGGCGTGGATCGCCCAGCGCGTCACCGTCCAGCCCGTCCAGCAATATAGAGATGGCCTCGTCATCACTCATATAGGCGCGTGAATAAATGTGGCCATTTCCCGTGCGGCGCTGTGTTGGAATGCGCCATTGCCAACCAGCGGGTTTAGCAGTGGATCGCGTATAGGATTTAAGCGGGCCATTATGCGCGCTGGCGACCGTCTGCGCCGCGTCACAGGGCAGCCAGTGTGACCAGTCCATAAACCCAACGCCAAGCTTTTGCCCTAAGAGCAAAGCGCGAAATCCTGTGCAGTCGAAAAAGAAATCGCCTGTGACGGCAGTGCCATTATCCAAGCGGAGCGTTTCAATATGTCCGCTTTGAGCGTCTTGCGAAACGGCTTCAACTTTTCCTTCTATGCGTTTTACGCCGCGCGTTTGCGCATATTTACGCAGAAACTTCGCATAAAGCGTGGCATCAAAATGATAAGCATAGCGAATATGTGACAGGACTGATTTTGGATTTGAATCGGGCAGGCTGAACTTATTTTGCCTGGCCGCGACAGCGCACAGGCTGTAATCGTCTATGGGGTTGTCCAAGCCGTTTTTGTGACATTGCAGCCAATATTGATGAAAATCGATCCCGTTCATATCCACCCCGTGATCGCCGAACGGATGGATATAAGATTGGCCTTTGCGGCCCCAATCAACAAATTCAATACCGAGTTTAAAGGTCGCCTCGGTCGCTTTCATAAATTCGGCTTCGGGTATGCCAAGCAGCCTGTTAAAGTTAATAATATCCGGAATTGTGGCTTCGCCGACGCCGACCGTTCCAATTTGATCAGATTCGACCAGAGTTATGGACACGTCGTCCGGTGATAATAAGCTTGAGAGAGCCGCCGCCGTCATCCAGCCAGCAGTACCGCCCCCGACAATCACTAAATTTTTAAGTCTATTTTGCATTTAGGACGGCCTGTTGCTTAAATGTTTGCGCAACCCTTGCATATAAATATGATGGGGCGGAATTTTAGCGGCTAAGGTTTTTATGGCTTGCGACATAGTATTTAAATAACGCTCTAAGTCGCGCTTTTCATACCGGTCGGCGACGCGGTCATAACGCCCGGCCGTGCGTCTCATCCCGAAATGTAAAATCGTCCAGTCCTGCTCGTTAAACGGTTCCAAATCATAGGTTACCAAGACGCCGCGATCTTCAAAAAGAGTTAGCTTACGCGTCAGTTTTTCACCTAATGGCTGCTCAGACGCCTGTTTCCAATAGAGACTGGGCGTCGTTTCGCCGGGCGGGAAAAAGCTGCGGTTAAACATGTGCATATGGGAGATGTCATCATCAAAAAGGCGGTTATATTCGCGGCGTTCAACGCTCATATCCGCACTGACGGGGATGAGTCTGAGCAGACGCTCTATATCGCGCTGCAAGGCCCGTATGGGCGCCGTTGAGATCGGTTCTAAAATGGCTGCGGCATGTCCAATGCCCACGCAATTGCCCAGCCATGGCGCGTCTCGCCGCCCGAGCATGACGTCAGCTTCTGTTGTTACTGCGCCATTATGCGCCGCGCGCGCTGCCGCTTTGTCCTCAGGTGCGGAGACGCTCATATTTATCCGCCGTCCCTGCAACGCGCTCTCGGACACCCATCCATAATCCGTCCCATGGATATGCCGGCATGAGAAACCTAATACGGATTGCGCCTGATATGAAGACGCGCCGAAAAGCGCGCGCTTGCCCTGGTAGGCGCTGCCCAGCGCGTGAAGCAAGCTCGCCTTCGGGCCGGTGCAGTCAATGAACAGATCGGCCGTCAGTTTCTCGCCATTTTTAAGCGCAATTGAGCGGATGTGCCCGTCTTTAACACATACGGCCTCTATCGCCGAATTAGTGAGAACAAGGCCATGTTGAGTCGCGGCCTCTTGAAATACCCTACCATAAGTAAACGGATCAATTTGATAGCCGTATTCCGCCCGGGATAGCGGCGTATCCGTATTTGGCGGGGGATGCGCGAAGCGGCCGTTACGCGCCATGATAGACGGCATCAAAAAGGGCTCAATATTATCAATGTCAAGGCGGGCCAAGTGGTGATGAAAAGGAACGGAGTCCATAACGGGCAAGGGCAGGTGAGAGCATTGCACCCACTCTAAATTCTGCGGGGACCAAGCGGTGAATTGCGTGCCCAAACTAAATGAAGTGTCGCTGTTTAAGACAAGATCCGGTTCGTTCACACATGCTGCGAGGTTAAAGCCATAAGACTCCGGCGGGGTGGTATGGCCGTAAAATATATCACTGTCCTGATCACGGCCCGTGTCCAGCCACTTTATATCTATCGCAGAGGGCAGATTGGCCCGCAGAGCGGCGGCGCAGATTTGCCCGGCAAGTCCCGCGCCGATAATGGCGATGCGCGTCATCGGAGCGTCTTGCTGATCCATTGCGCGTGTCATCCTGACCTTTGCGCAAATGTACCGGACGCCGCGCCATAGCCTTGAATATAAGCGTCATGGCGCATGGCCCGGTCGACGCCGTCGCGCACAGCGCCGCGTAAGCTCTCGGCTTCGGCCTTAAGTCTGTCATGTGACAGCATATCCACGCGTGGATCGTAATGGGCCGGGATGAGGTTTTGGCCGATCATAACGGCGACCCAGCTGGCGGGGAGAAAGACGCCGAACTGATATTTCATAATATGTCCGCGCGTTTTCCACGCATCGATCTTAGCCTGCAAGCTGTCCGGCAGGGTCATATTTTGAAAATACTGCCACATCGGGCTGTCATCTCTTTGCGTCGCCACATAATGCAACAGCAAAAAGTCGCGAACGCGTTCGTAATTAAGGCTCATGCGGCGATTATATTCATCGCGATCTGATGTTCTCATATGCATATCAGGGAAGAGCTGGATCAGCTCCGTAATACCCTCTTGGATTAAATGTATAGATGTTGACTCCAGCGGTTCCAGAAACCCTGCTGACAAGCCTATGGCGACGACATTTTTGGACCAAAACGTTTTTCGCCGCCCGGTCTTGAAGTAAAGCTGCTTAGGGTCTGTTAAGGGCGCGCTGTTGAGTTTGCTGAGAAGATCGCCGGCGGCGGCGTCATCGGAAATGTAATCACTGCAATAGACATAGCCGTTACCCGTGCGGTGTTGTAGGGGTATACGCCATTGCCATCCTGCCTTGCATGCTGTGGCGCGCGTATAAGGCGGAAGATCGGTGAGGCGTTCACTGGCCACAGCAATGGCGCGGTTGCACGGCAGCCAGGGGCTCCAGTCTTCATAACCCGCCCTTAAGGCTTGCTCAATCAACAGTCCCCGAAATCCGGAGCAGTCTATAAACAGGTCGGCAGTGTGCCGGCTTCCATCCTCAAGCTGAACGGATTGCACATTTCCGTTTTGCGCATTTAAATGCGTTGTGACGATCTTGCCTTCTTTGCGGATCACGTTTCTGGACTGCGCGTAGTCGCGCAGAAACCGACCATATAGGCTTGAGTCAAATTGATATGCATACCCCAGCGTCGACTCAATCTGCCTGATATCTTCGCTCGGATGTCCGAATTTATTATTTTGCGCCAGTATGACCGGATAGGAGTAGCTGTCCAAACGGTGAGTGTTGCTATTTTGACACAGCTTCGTCCAAAAATGATAAAACTCAATGCCGTTGATCGGCATTCCAAAGTCGCCAAAGGGGTGAATATAGGCGTCCCCAATATTGCCCCAATCGCAAAATTCAATCCCGAGTTTGAAGGTAGCCTGCGTCGCCTTCATGAAGTCCTGTTCGGAAATTCCAAGTGTATTGTTGAAAAAACGAATGTGGGGCAGGGTGGCTTCGCCGACACCTACCGTGCCGATCTGCTCAGACTCGATGAGCGTTATATCTATATCTAAATCACTGAACTTATTAGATAAACCAGCCGCCGTCATCCAGCCGGCCGTACCGCCGCCAACAATGCAAATCGATTTAATGGGTGTCGGTGTCATTCACGATAATCTTTATTTAAGCGGATTGTAATTTTGAGTCATAGGTTCACACTCTCTGCTCAAATGCAAGATGCGGCGTGGTCACAATGGCGCGCTCGCCTTTAAACCCGATTTGAACTGTTCAGATTATGGCTGAGACGCTCGGGATGAAGAGTTACTAATTTGTAATTCTTCAATTGACAACGCTGTCAAATTAAATAGTAATCATAACATATAAAAAATTGACAACGCTGTCATGGCTCAAATGTCATAATAATTCATAGCCGAAACCTTCACAAAATCGGCTTCGTAGGGAGAAACATAGTGAAAATTGATCTGAATAAAGGTTTGTTCACGCCTAGCAAATTGGCTTTGATGGGCACAACAGCACTGCTTTTGGCGTTTACAGTGCCGATGGCCTATAGCCAAACCTCCGATGATGTCGATGTTATTGAAGACGAAGACGAAGTCATAGCGACAGGCATTCGTCAATCGCTGAAAACAGCGCGGGACTTTAAACGTAATGCGGATACAGCGGTTGATTCGATTACAGCATCAGATGTTTCGACGCTTCCCGACCTCTCCGTTGCTGAAGCCTTGGCCCGTATCCCGGGTGTTGTCGTTCAGCGCTTTAATATCTCTGAAGCCAATGGCGGCGACTTCCCGTCTCCGGAAGGCGGCGGCAATTTGATCCGCGGTCTGACGCTCATTCGCTCCGAATTTAACGGACGCGACGCATTTTCCGCTAATGGCGGACGCTCACTTGATTTCGGTACAATTCCGCCTGAATTGATTGGCGCTGTAGACGTCTATAAAAACGCAACGGCCGACCTGATTGAAGGCGGCATTGGCGGCACGATCAACCTGCGTACGCTTGAACCATTTGACCGTGACGGCCTGCTTGCCGTTGTGACGGTTGACGGGACTTACACAGATCTTCGTGAAGAATGGGCGCCGGATTACAGCGTCATTCTGGGTAACCGTTGGGATACCGGGGCCGGCGAATTCGGTCTTTTGGGGTCGTTCTCTTCATCAGAGCTTAAATCTGACCTTCATGGTTTCCAAATCGGACAAATTGTCCCTTATGCCACGCCAAATGGAACGACGATCGGCGTGCCCGCCGGCTTCCAGCTGCGAACCAATGACGTGGACCGTAAACGCGACAGCTACTATATTGCCGGTCAATGGCAGGATAATTCCGGTGATTTGAAAGTCACTGCTAAATATGCGCTTATTGAAAATGAAGTCGACAGTGATGAACGCACATTAGAGTTCTTCCCTGACGGTGAAAGCTGGAACCAAACCCAATTGATAGGTGATTTCACAACACAACCGTTTACATCTCCGGGTATTCCGCAGTGTAACGGATCTAATGATCCAACGCCGGCAAACCCATTCTGCGAAGTCACGCAACCCATTGATGGCGGACTTTTCGAATCCGGAGTCATCTCAAACGGCCTGCGCGACTGGACGGGTACAAATGGTACGTCCCCTGGCGCGCCGTTTACGAATTTGGGTATCCATCAAGAGGATCGCTCTAAAACAGATGACCTTAGTCTAAATATTAAATGGCGCCCGGCCGATCAATGGTATGTGAACTTTGACGCTCATAAAACGAAAGCGGAATTTGAGCGCAGCCGTCTCTGGGGTGGGTCACGTTTCTTCTCTGATTTCTACTTTGTGCCCAACCTTGATAATCCGCGTATTTATCTAGGCCCTGATCCAAATGGACAGATTAGCCCCGGTTTCCGGACCACAGGTGACGTTTCTACTAGCAATTCGATCAGTGATCCGGACAATGCATATCTCCTGTTTTCTGCGGACGAGTTTCAGGAAAATGATGGCGACCTTTACGCCGTCAGCGGAGACGTCGAATATGAATTCGCTAATCAGGGCTGGTTTGAATCCGTTAAATTTGGCGCACGTTATGCAGAACGCGAGCAGACCAATCGCGCAGCAGGCTTGAATTGGGCCGCTGTCGCTCCGCCTTGGAATGGTGGTTATGCGCCATATGCAGGGCTGAGTGATCCAACGGCTATTGAGCGCGTCGATTACTCTGATTTCTTCCGAGGTGGCGTCGTTTTAGGGGACAACACGCAAGTAATCTTCCCGGATCGTAACCTTCTCAGCAATTATGATGCTTGGGTCGATTTCATCTTTAGTGAACCGACAATTGCGAACCCTGCACCGGATTGGAACCCTCTGCGTGTTGACGGAACTGTCGACTATGACGGTAGCCTAAGAGGCATCGCAAGAGGGTCGATTGGCGACGTCAAAGAAGAGACATCAAGCTTCTATGCCCGCTTGAATTTCGGCAATGAATTCAACAATGGCATGTCCATTGATGGTAATGTTGGCCTAAGATATACGAAAACAGAGGTGTCCGGAAACGGAGCTCTTGATTATGCTGATTTCCGATCCTTAGGTCTGCAGCAAGGCGGCGCACCAACAGATAGTGACCTGCGTGATGCGCGTTTCACTCCTGAAACTGTTGCGTTCTTAGCTCAGGCGAGTGTAGATCAAAGTGGCGTATTTAACACCGATGATCGTTTCTTGCCGTCCGTGAACGTAAAGTGGAATTTAAACGATCACTCCCTTATCAGACTTGGGGTCAGCCAAAATATTACGCGTCCGCGTATTGAGCAGCTAAGATCAGGTCAGACTGCGAGCGTTGCTCGTCGCTTTGTTAGTTCTACAGATTTGACTATACCGCCTGAAGACCGCATCATTGATATTGTGCCATCACAGATCAATGTCTTTGGTGGCAACCCAGATCTTAAGCCGATTGAATCAACCAACTATGACGTGTCATATGAGAGATATTGGGGTGATCAAAATACGTTTAGTTTCGCGTTGTTCCAAAAGAATATTACCAATAATATTATTTATGATTCACAGACTTTGGACACGGTCACTTTGGACGGTACAGAAGTTGCCATTGTTTATAATGGCGACATAAACCAAGATAAGGCCGATCTTCGAGGGTTCGAAGTCGCTTATACACAATTCTTCGATGAGTGGATCAGCATATTCGGTAATTTAGGCGTTCAAGCCAACTACACCTATATTGATGCTGAAACTAACGCTCCGGCTCCTGTGATAGATGCCGATGGTGATGGGGCTCCGGATAGTTTCGAGCGTATTTATCGTTATGGCGTGACAAATTTCCTAGGTCTGTCAGAACACGCGGCGAACCTGATTGGGATTTACCAGGATGATAAGCTTGAAATGCGTCTGGCTTATAACTGGCGGTCAGATTATCTAAGCTCATATCGTGACTTCGTGACAGGCAATCCGATCTTCCAAGAAGAGAAGGGTTATCTTGACGGGTCATTCAAATATGACTTCACGGATAATTTCCAGTTCCGCTTCCAGGTTGCCAATATTTTGGACACCAAAGCGCAAGCGTCACAGCAAATTGACGCAACAGGCGCGCGGTATGGCCGGACAAGCTTTGTCGGCGACCGCCGGATCAAACTAGGTCTGCGCTACGCTTATTAGGGCGATTACATTGCCAAAACAAAAGCCGCGAAGATCAATCTTCGCGGCTTTTTTGTGTCTTAGATCTTAAATAAATTACTTGGGCTTGCTCAATGGTCCGGGTTTTTCTGTTTGGTATCGCCCCACAAACCATCAGAGAGCGTTTTGCCTGTCTCCAAAATTGATTTGAGATTTGACAATACGGCGGGCCAGCCCTGCGTAACGCCTTTATGCATGACGGAGTCTTTAGTCAGCTGGCTATGGGTCACGGTTAGTTTGGTATCCGGACCCAGCGCGACCAAATCATATGTGACGAGAGACGGCGCGGGTTCCAATGATTTACTGCCGGGCAGGCTGTTCCACGTCACAACGAGTTTGCGCGGTGGATCAGAGTCCAAAACCTGGCCGTGAACATCGACGATAGTAGAGTCGCTACTTGGAATATGCTCCCATTTAGACCCGGTTTTCCAGTCGGACTTATTGAGGTGTCCCCAATATTTTTGCGTAACCTCCTTATCAATTAATCCGTTCCAAACCGTTTCAATTTTCGCGGCAATATAAATAGTATAAACGAAGTCGGGGGCGTCGCCTTGGGGTTTGTCATCATAGGGCATTGCGTTTCTCCTCTTTGGTTTCAGATTCTGTTTTTAAATCGACGAGCATGTCCAAGCGCGCTTCTTCAAACCGACCGACCCAGCGGTGGACGATTTCAGCGATTGGAACGGGGTTGATAAAATGGAGCTTTTCACGGCCCTGCCAGTGGATCGTAATTAAATTTGCGGCTTCCAGAATTTTGAGGTGTTTGGAAACGGCTTGGCGGGACATGCTGAGTGTCTGTGTCAATTGCCGCAGTGTTTGCCCATTTTGATCAAATAACTGATCAAGCAAAATGCGTCGGGTGTCATCGGCCAGGGCTTTAAAGACATCACTCATATTATGAGTTATATGCAACCATATGGTTGCATGTCAAGGCTTAGATAAATACCAAGTCATTCTTATGCGTGTTTTTAGGACCCATCACATTTAAGGCGGGCGTTCCTCACATTTTGATTTTTAGATACGCCATGGCGGGAAACGTCTGGTTTTTCCGGCTGTATATATTCGTATTATATTGCCCGAGGGGTCAAATATGTCAGCTTCAAACCAGAGATAAGACTTCATTTCAGGGACAGCGATGGGCTGCAGGTCACAATCGGTGAGATAACGTTCGACATCATCAACTTCAAAATAGACAAGCGGCCCGTTTAAAGAGGCTTGCCAAGTGTCATCAACGCTGTGCAGGGATAATGTTGCAGGCTCGCCCCCGTCAGGCGGAGCCGGAAATTCAAAACGGCAATAGCGCGGCGCGCTGTCCACAATCAGCTTGAGCCCGAGCTTTTCATAAAATAAAACGCTCGCCGCCATATCTTTGGCGCCGAGCGTGACTTGATTTAAACGTAAGCCGGACAGGGGCTTATCCCATCGCTTTTTCGAAATTCTCGGCAATCGCTTCCAGATAGCCTGTCGTGGAGAGCCAGCCTTGCTGGTCTCCGACCAGAAGCGCCAGATCTTTGGTCATCTGTCCGCCTTCAATAGTGCCGACAACAGTTTTTTCCAGCGTCGTGGCAAATTTTGCCAGTTCTGCATTATCGTCAACTTTGGCGCGGTGGGCGAGGCCCCGTGTCCACGCAAAGATAGACGCAGTGGAATTTGTAGACGTGGCTTCACCTTTTTGGTGATTTCGGTAATGGCGCGTGACCGTGCCATGCGCGGCCTCGGCTTCCATGGTCTTGCCGTCGGGGGTGAGCAGAAATGAGGTCATCAGGCCGAGCGAGCCAAAGCCCTGCGCGACCGTGTCGGACTGTACATCGCCGTCATAGTTTTTACAGGCCCAGATATAGCCGCCCGACCACTTCATGGCCGCTGCAACCATATCATCGATCAGGCGATGCTGGTACTCACCGCCAAATTCCGCAAACTGCTCAGCAAATTCTGCGTCAAAGATTTCTTGGAAAATATCTTTAAACCGTCCGTCATATTTTTTCAGGATCGTGTTTTTCGTGGACAGATAGACCGGCCATTTGCGCGTAATGCCATAATTAAAACAAGCGCGCGCAAAATCGCGGATAGAGGCGTCAAGATTATACATACCCATAGCAACGCCGGGCTCTTTAAAATTATAAACGTCGCGCTCAATTTTCTCGCCGTTTTCGCCTTCCCATGTCATGGTGAGTTTTCCGGCGCTCGGGACAAGAAAGTCCGTGGCTTTATATTGGTCACCAAAGGCATGACGGCCAATGACGATAGGCTGCGTCCAGCCCGGCACAAGGCGGGGAACATTGCTACATATGATCGGCTCACGGAAAACAACGCCGCCTAGAATGTTGCGGATCGTGCCGTTCGGGCTAAGCCACATCTTCTTTAGGCCGAACTCTTCAACGCGCTGCTCGTCGGGCGTAATCGTCGCGCATTTAATACCGACATTATGCTTTTTAATGGCGTGAGCCGCATCGACAGTGATTTGGTCATTCGTTGCGTCGCGACTTTGGATCGACAGATCATAGTCAAGCAAGTCGATGTCCAGATAAGGGTTGATCAAACGATCAATTATCATGTCCCAGATGATGCGTGTCATCTCGTCCCCGTTCATGTTGACGACGGGATTGTTCACCTTGATTTTTGCCATAATGTCCTCTGTATAGGGTTTTAGAATTTGGCGCGCTCTTAACACCACACTGCGCCGCTGGAAAGGGCAGGCCGCCATGACTGATGAGAAAAAACAAGAGGATGCAGCGCGCGCGGCGCGAGCCGAAAAACGCCGCCGCCGTGATAAGACCCGCAAAGACCAAATGGGACAAGACCGCTTGGCCGAAAGCGCCGGGCCGCAGCCGGCTGTCATCCTCGTTGCGCCGCAAATGGGCGAAAATATCGGCGCGGCCGCGCGGGCTATGCTCAATTTCGGGCTGACTGATCTGCGCATCGTTAAGCCTCGCGATGGCTGGCCCAATGAACGCGCCTATGCTCTGGCCAGCGGGGCCGCGCCGCTGCTGGATAATGCAAAGCTGTTTGAGACCACCGAAGAGGCTGTCGCGGATCTGTCCTTCATCATGGCGGCAACCGCGCGGCGCAGAGAGCTGGAAATCCCCGTCATCGGTACGGGCGAGGTCGGCCCGCAACTCGTCAAATGCCAGAGGGGCGGCATTGCCAGCGGGATTATGTTCGGGCCGGAGCAAAGCGGGCTGACCAATGACGATGTCGTGCTGTGCGACTACATCCTGACCTATCCAATCAATCCGGCCTTTCAGTCGCTCAATCTCGCGCAAGCCGTGGCGGTGTTCAGCTATATATGGGGCAGCCGCGAGAGCACGGCCCCGCCGGACTTTTTCGATAAAGGCGAGCCACTCCCCGCGCCGCGCAAAGATTTGACGCGCATGCTAGAACATTTGGAAGACGAGCTGGAAAAAGCAGGCTTCTTCTACCCGCCGCAGAAAACGCCGCTCATGAAAAACAATATCCGCGCGCCACTGATTCGGGGGCAACTGACTGAGCAGGAAGTACGCACATTTCGCGGCATGATTAAAGCGCTAGCCAAGGGGAGGGGCGCGGCGCGAAAGTGAGATGCAAACGGGCTGTCTATGTTAATGAATTAACCGCGCCGATGTTTTGCTGAGTCTTTGCGCTGAATCGCGGTTATAATTATTTTTGCTCGCGGAAATCGCGAATGTCCCGCTACCTACTATTTTTAAATTGTGGACAACAATAGTTGCAAAACTTTGTGTGTCAGTGCTATGTTGTGCCGCGCCGATGACTTCAAGACTTTGGCGGGGCAAATAGATGGTGCCTGGCAGGTGAAGTTCGCCTCGGCCTACAATTTTACTGCCCTGGCCTAGCGGTTCGGAAGAACTTTGGACGACGCTAAAACCTGCAAGGGGGCCATTCACCGGCGGCGTCGTAATCACATCGCCATTTCCGGTAACATCAATACTAGAGGCGCCTTCTAAGACAAATGCAACCTCTTCGCCCACAATAGAGCCCCCGCCCTTTATGTCTATATGGCCATCTTTCATAATATAAATACCTGGCGTAAGCGTCACCACTGAGCCCCTATCAACGGCTATGCCGCCGCAATATGTACCGGGCTTAAGCGTCATCGAACTGGATACAGAAAGCCGGGTATAATCGCAGGCACCAGCGCGCGGGATGTCCAGCGACGCGAAGGGATCAGGCACAACCCCGCAAGCGGTCTTTGGCGCGTGTGAAAAGCCTCTCTTAGCGGAAACGCCTCCGGCTACGCATATGTCTTCTGCTTGTATTGAAGAGTTGCCGACAAGCGAGATTGCTTTTGGCGATGTGGAGTTGACTTGAATGCTGCAATTCTTGGTTTCAAACGTGGCGCTGCCGCGGACTTCAAATGAGCCGTTACCCTCGGGGTCAAGCACATAGAGGCATGCTGTATTTTCATGGACCACTTTTGCAACTGCGCGCGCACCCACGGTCATATCGGACGTGGCAAAAAGATTGGAAAATATGCGCGGAACACCGGATGTCAGCCTTACGTCAACGGTTTCGGACTTTGCATTGACATATACGGCGCTGGAATACCCGTCTATGTTGATATCATTACCGTGAAGCACGTAATCTTTGGCGGTCTCTTCGGCCTTAATCTCGACATCATGTCCGCCCTTGCCCAGCAAAAGCGCCCCGCTCAAAGCCGCCGCATCCGCTGCGTTCTGAAGTTTTGCTTCCTGCGAGCGCCAGACATTCATATCGACAATCATCGCGCTGCCCGCTAAAAGCGCAAATGAGCATCCGACAAATAAAATGGTCAGATTGCCTTGCTCATCTTTCAAGAAGGTTTTTAATCGCGATTTTAACATAGTGCACTCCCGGATTCACGCACGATATTAGATGTTAAGGATTAAAGGCCCGCCAGTATATATGGTTAACAATGTGTTTTTGCGTCAAAACACGGACAGTTTTATGCCCTTGACCCTAACTTTAATTGCACTATTAAGCAGCCATCTACGGGATGATTGGTATCCGCCGTTGAGATCGCTGCGCTGAATAGTCTGCGCGAGCCGGAGCCAGTTAAGAAGAAAGGGCCGCAAGCCCATGTCTAAACGTATTCAAGCCAAGTATAAAATCGACCGCCGCTCCGGTGAAAACATCTGGGGCCGTCCAAAATCACCAGTCAATAAGCGCCCTTATGGTCCGGGACAGCACGGCCAAGGCCGTAAGTCCAAATTGTCTGACTTCGGTATTCAGCTGCGCGCCAAGCAAAAGCTTAAAGGCTATTACGGCAATATCCTCGAAAAGGGTTTCCGCCGCGTCTATACCGAAGCCACGCGCATGCGCGGCGATACATCCGAAAACCTGATTGGCCTGCTGGAGAGCCGTCTGGACGCCGTGGTTTACCGCGCGAAATTCGTCCCGACTGTCTTTGCGGCGCGCCAGTTTGTTAATCACGGCCACGTCACAGTGAACGGCATTAAAGTGAACATCCCGTCTTACCGCGTTCGCGTTGGCGACGTCGTTGAAGTGCGCGAAAAATCCCGCACAATGGCGCTGGTTCTCGAAGCTCTCGAATCTGCCGAGCGTGAAATTCCTGACTATGTCGATCTGGATCCCAAAGCGATGAAAGCGACATTTGTCCGCATTCCTAGCTTTGACGAAGTGCCTTATCCGGTGGTTATGGAACCCAACCTCGTTGTCGAATTCTACTCCCGCTAATCGCCGCAACATTGATTACGAAAAGCCGTCCTTTTGGGCGGCTTTTTTGTTGGGCTAAGGGGGGCGTTGGCGGGTATCCGCCGTTTCGGAGTGTGGATGAATCTTTCTTCTTCCCACTAGTTCTTACCCGGCTCATCCCTGCGAAAGCAGGGATCTATTCTGTGATGCTATGAATGTTATTATTGACAATAATTTATTATAAAACAGTTGGTTAAGTTTACAGACCTTAGTTGACAGCTATCGCAAAAGGTCCCTGCTTTCGCAGGGATGAGCGGAAGTGGAGAGATAGTCAAAACCGTGGATATATATTTATCTATCCCCGCCTCCTCATTCTCTCCTATGTTTAAACTGTCTCTTGTGGCGGGCCGGGTGTCGACGTTCGGTAACTTATGAGAGATCGGTATTGGATTCGGGAGAGGTGGGGTTACGGCCTACATCAAACGGGTTTGGGTCTGTGACCTCGCGTGGGACACAGCTCTTAGTGTGATGCTCATGCCCCGACAGGGGAGGGCCGCGAGATATCGCCGCGAAGTCATCTCTTTGCGAAACACTTACCCTTACGGTCTCCGGCAAGGAGACGGCTTCGCGGAATGAGTCCGCACATTTTAATTCCCGGCTCGTCCTACGGACGAGACTCGCCTCTTGTTTTTGTGACGACCCGATGCGTCATCGCACGGTGGTGCGTGACTATGATTATGGCCTTGGCCCGTCAGCTTTCGTATGTCGTAGGCCGGATAAACTATCGCGTAGAGAGAAGCCCTTAATCCTCATCCGCGAGTTCGCGCTTCACCCTTTGCGCGAGTTCGAGCAGGGTGAAGGGCTTGGGCAAAAATGTAATGTCGGGATGCTCGGAGAGAATATCGGAGAATTCTTCCTCTGCATATCCGGAGATGAAAACAATTTTGGCATCGCCCAAAAGCGCGCGGCCTTTACGCAGCAGGGTTGGGCCGTCCATGGCTGGCATGACAACATCGGAGACCATCAGATCGAATTTATAATCTCCGCTTTCAAGGATTTCATAGGCTTCTTCGCCGTCTCCCGCCTCGATCACCACATAGCCGCGTTTGCGCAGGGTTTTGGCCGCGATCGTGCGGACATTTTCCTCGTCCTCGACAAACAGGACCGTGCCCGATCCGGCCAGATCGGAGGGCTTATCCGCGGACGCTCTGGACGCAACCGCCGCCGGAGCGTCTGCCGAGGGTTTTTCATCCGTCGCAGGCAGGTAGACGGAAAATGTGGTGCCTTTGCCCGGTTCGCTATCCACCGTCAGATGACCGCCGGACTGCTCGACAATGCCGTATACGGTCGCCAGACCCAGCCCCGTGCCTTTGCCTTGCGCTTTGGTCGTAAAGAACGGCTCGAAGATTTTTTCCTGCAGCTCTGCGCTCATGCCGGTGCCGTTATCGGTCACGTCAATACGCACAAAGCGCGCCCCGGACGCGGTCTCGATCCCGCGCTTTTGAAGGGCGTCATTTCCGGCTTCATGCGTCGAGATGATGATCAGGCCGTCGCTCTTACCGTCCAGCGCGTCGCGGGCATTGACGCACAAATTGACCATCACGGTTTCAATCTGCGTGCTGTCCGCCTTAATGGCCGGAAGATTGCGTCCGTGACGCATGTCGATTTTAACCCGCTCAGCCATGACCTGCCGCAGCAGAATATACATGTCGGACAGGGCGTCAGTGACATCCAAAACTTCGGTGCGAAGGGTCTGTTTGCGCGAAAAGGCCAGCAGCTTTTTGACCAGACCGGCTGCGCGCGTCACCGTTGAATTGATTTTCTGTAGCTCTGGATAGGACGGATCGCCGACAGGGTGACGGCCCAGCAATTCGTCCGTATTGAGCCGGATCGCAGTGAGGAGATTATTAAAATCATGGGCGACGCCGCCCGCCAGCTGTCCTACGGCCTGCATTTTACGGCTTTGGACCAGCTGGTTTTCCAGATCCTTTCGGGCGCTGACATCGATAATATAGGCCGTGATATGGGCCGCGTCGCGACCGAAATAGACATGGACAGGGCGCGGTTTTTTACCGGCCAATACGGCGTCATAGGATTGGGTGTCGCTGGGCGTGAAATCGGCGTTGAGGAAGACCGGCGCCGTGTCGCTGACATCAAAGAGTTTCGCGAAAGCCGTGCCCGTATGCATATCCGCCTCGCTCATGTTCAGCAGGGCGCTGTTGATTTCGCTGAGGGTTGCGTCCGCAATGCGCTCGCCGGTCAGCGCGGCAACGCCGAAGGGCGCGCCGCTCTTGGCCCGTCCGGACATGGGGCTGTGCGCGCTATCATCATTGCCGCGGGGCAGGGTGGGAGACGTCGTCCCCCCGGCGGCCGGACTGGAGGAATGGCCATATATGGCGACGCTGGCAAAAGCCTGTCCATCATCCAGCGTAGACCAGTTTCCGGTCAAGACGGCCGGCGTGACCAGCCCTTTGCGCGTGATCAGCCGCGTATCATAACGCACAATGCGGCCGTCCGAGCGCGGACTGTCCAGAAGGCTTCCGGGGTTTTCGATAAATTCGGCCATCAGCTCAGGCATGCTGTCTGCGCTCAAGCCCAGCCAGCGGCGCAATATCGGGTTTATCGCGAGGATTTCTCCTTCCGCCGTCACGGAGAACAGGCCGACCGGCGCATGAGTGAGCGATTGGACATTCGAAAAATCCGCCCCGGTTATGTCCTCAATTTGCCAGAGCTGGCCGCGGCCCAAGCCAGAGACCTGCACGCGGAAGCGGTGAAGTTGTCCGTCCCGCCCGATAGCGTCTATGCGTTTTTCGGCGTTCTGCGTCTCCGTACGTTTGTGATGTAATTGAAAGATCGCCGCGTCATCGGATTTAATCTTACTGCCCAGAAGACGGTCAATCGTTGGCGCTGTGCCTGAAAGGCCAACAACGCCGAGCTTTTCCGCCAGCTTCATATAGGCCGGATTGGCGTAGACGGGATGTCCGTCCCGCGTAACAAGGCTCGGCTCTTTTATCTTTTCCAAGGCGGCGGCGATAAGACTTTGATCGATCGCTTTGCCGGCCGGTTTGGCGGCCACAGGGCGGGCTATTGTCAGGGCGAGCATGACGATCAACGCAATCACGGCGACGCCGATCAGCAGGGCGAATGCCAGCCAGCCCAATAGGGGCGCGTTGAGCGCAGCAGCGGTGGCGGCTGCGAGCGCAATTATGGCGCAGAGCCACATCACATAGGCGGGACGCCGCCGCTCGGACGGTTTCTGATCTGTCTCATAGATAGACATGACTCTGTTGCTCCCGCCGGTTCATATTCTGCAAAGTGATTCGGTCATAGTCGCTGTGTTCGCGCCGTTGGCAAGAGCCAGGGCCAAAATTTGCACCCTAAATATGGGTTAGGCAAGCCGCGCTAGTGACTTTTTATTAACCATCTTTGTAAGGGTGGTTTTAAGCCTGCTTTGGTAATGGCGGATTAAATATTTTCTGGGTGGGACCTCAAATGATACAATTATCACACATAAAGCCGGCTATGAAGCGCTCGCCGCTCAAGACATTGGCGCTCTGCAGCGCCGCTGTTGCGGCGTTAACGGCTCCGGCGCTGGCCGGACAAAGTGCGATGGCGCTTCGGGGACACTGGAATCCGCAAACGGCGGCTGTACCGGCGAATGCCGTCGCGGCGTCGCAAGCTTATTATAGCGGCGAAATCGGGTGTAACGCTTATACGCCGTGCCAGATACAGACAGATGGGACGCAAACGCCATATTCAAGTGGGCAGGCGGCTGTTGACGCAGGACATTATGCACCGTCAGGCTACCCGCCTCAGGGCCCCTCGCCGCAAGGTTCCGCGCAATATTCAGGACAGACGCAGCCTGCGCCGACACGGCTTAATATATTTGGCCTCCGCGGCCGCAAGGCGGCGCCCGCCTATGCTGCGCCGCAATATGCTTATAATGATACGCGTTTTGATGTTGGCGGCGTAACCGTTCGCACCAGCGCGGCCCATACGGATCGTATGCTGGACTGGCAGGAGAACACGACCGGCAAGACGGTCACATTATTGCAGCACCGCCGCAATGGCGTGCTCGCGCCTAACTCGCTTTATATCGGGGCCGGTATCAAAGGCGGTTTCATGTATCAACAGACAGAGAATCCGGGTCAATTCCCGCTCTTGTCGCGATTTCCGGACTTCACCAACCGCACGGATGACCGCTCCGGCGTCTTTGCCATTAATAATGCAGCGCTGGCAATCACATCGACATTTGGAGATTGGACAACGATTTATTTACAGCCGGAATATTCTGAGACGGAATTCAAACATTCACAGGATGAATTCCAGCTGCGCAAAGCCTATGTCACATTCGGTAATCTGGACCGCACGCCTTTTTATGCTGCCTTTGGCCGAAAAACGATCGATTTTGGTAATTTTGATGGATATAACCCCTTCACTCAGACCGAAGCCCAGCACTATTTCTGGGCCGTGGCCGATCAACCGGTTCTTGAACTGGGGTTTTACAAAAACGGTCTGAAAGCCTCAGTTTCGGCCTTTAGCGGCGGACGGCAACTCCGCACAGCCTTTGCCGACGAAGAGAACAATATCCAGAATTATGCGGCGAGCGTCGAGAAGGAATTCCTGTTTAATAATGGCGGCGCGCTAACCTTCGGGGCCAGCTATCTGCACGACACAATCTACCGTGATAATTTCACGGCCCATACGTTCCAGGATAGACAAACCGGTACGCCCCCGGCTAATTTTATCAACTATCCTAACGCTGCGGCGTCGGCCTTTGTCGAATATAATCATCCCTATATCGATCTGATGGTTGAATATACATCGACATTAGAGCCATGGGCGGCGGCGATCCCGCAGGCACCGGATGGAACAGTCGTTCCGGAATATGTGAACGCTGACGGGTCGCTGAACTTTGACGAGAAGCTATCCGTCTTGGTCGCGCAGGCCCGGATTAAGCCAACGATTTTAGGCAAAGTCACGCCCATCTCTTTAGTCACAAGCTTCGGCAATATCAGCGATAGTGATTATGTCGGCACAAATGGTTTTGGCGGCGAAGTCACATTTGACGAAAACCAGCAGCATGTGATCGGCATAGAGCGCCATATCAGTGAATATATCGATTTCGGCGCAGAATATGTCTTTAATAAAGGCTTCATTCCCTTCGTTGCGCCGCAAGTGGTGTCAAATGCGGATACGGAGGCGCATGCCGTTAATATCGGCTTCAAAGCGCGCTTTTAGCCGCCTTAACTCATCTTACTGTGGATGTCCGTTACTGCGGGCCTTCACGCGGGCAGATATTCCCGTTACAGTGATCCCAAATTTAATAATAAGGGATTCCTATGCGCAAGATACTTATCAGTTCAGTTTCAATACTTATTCTGGCCGCCTGCCAACCCTCCGGGACTCCGGTTTCACCTGACGCCAATGTTACGGTGCCGGCCGAGCAGGTTAGCGCCGCACAAATCGCTCAAAACGATCAAGCCATTAACGCTTTTTTCGAAACAAAATTCGAAGAAGGCCTTATGCGTTCTCCGATGAGCCAAACCTATCTAGGTATTCGCACTATGCCGGATTACGGTAAATGGGATGATGCGAGTGAGGCCAATGAAGAGCGCGAGCTTGAGTTTACTAAAGAGACACTCGCAGACATGCGCGAGACATTTGACCCTGAGAACCTGTCCGAAGGTGCGGCGCTGTCCTACCGCCTTATGGAAGAACAGCTCGAAGATGAGATTGCGGGCTATAAATGGCGCAATCACGGCTATTCATTCAACCAGATGTTTGGCCCGCATAGCGGCATTCCGGCTATGCTCATCAATCAGCATATCGTGACAACCGAAGAACATGCCCAAGCCTATATTTCGCGAATTAAAGCTATTCCGGATTATTTGGGCACGATTGTAGACCGCACCAATGCGCGCGCTGAAATGGGCGTACAGCCTCCGGCATTTGTTTACGACTTGCTGCAATCGGATGTCGCAAATTTGCTCAAAGGCGCGCCGTTCACCAACGGTCCTGATCACAGCCTATTGGCCGATTTTAAAAAGAAAGTTGCCGCGCTCGACCTTCCGCAGGCTCGCAAGGACGAACTGATTGAAGAGGCGCGTCAGGCCCTGCTTGATGACTTCCAACCCGCCTATGTCAAACTTCAGGCCAGCCTGAAAGAACAGGCCAAAACGGCAACAGTTGATGATGGTGCGTGGAAGCTTCCCGAAGGTGATGATTATTACAGCTACCGCCTGAAACGTATCACGACCACTGATATGACGGCGGACGAGATTCACAATTTGGGTCTTAGCGAGACGAAACGCATTCATGATGAAATGCGCGAAATTATGAAATCAGTCGGCTTCGAGGGGACTTTGCAAGAATTCTTTGTCTATATGCGTACGGATCCGGACAGTAAATTTACTTATCCCAACACAGCCGACGGCAAGCAGACATATCTAACCGAAGCCAAGCGCCTGATCGATGTGATGGAAGGCCGTCTGGATGATGTCTTCCTGACTAAGCCTAAAGCGCGCATGATTGTCAAAGCGGTCGAGCCTTTCCGCGAGAAGACGGCCGGTAAGGCGTTTTATGACCGCCCCGCACCGGACGGCTCCAAACCCGGTACATATTACGCCAATCTGTATGACACGTCGCAAATGCCGACCTATCAAATGGAAGCCCTAGCTTATCATGAAGGCATTCCGGGTCACCATATGCAAATCGCTATCGCGCAGGAATTGGAAGGCGTACCGAAATTCCGTAAATTTGGCGGTTACACAGCTTATACCGAAGGCTGGGGTCTATATTCAGAGTTCCTGCCCAAAGAGATGGGCTTCTACCAAGATCCCTATTCGGATTTTGGCCGTCTCGCGATGGAGCTGTGGCGCGCCGGACGTTTGGTCGTCGATACCGGACTGCATGACAAGCAATGGACGCGCCAGCAAGCCATTGATTGGCTATCCGAGAACACGCCCAACCCCCAAGGCGATATTGATAAAGCCATTGAGCGTTATATCGTCATGCCGGGGCAGGCGACAGCCTATAAGATCGGCATGATTAAAATTGTCGAACTTCGCGAAGAGGCCAAGGCCGAATTAGGCGAGGCCTTCGATATCCGTGAATTCCACGATGTCGTGCTTAAATCAGGCCCCGTGCCGCTTGTCGTCCTCGAAGAGCGAGTTAACGCCTGGGTCGATACAAAGCGCGGCTAGGCCGCTAATCAGCTCCGTCGGCCTCCATTTGGCCGGCGGAACAAAATTAGAACATTTACACTTGCGCTATGAGAACAAAGTGAGTACATATGATTCTCGGCAGTCCGTTCACAGCCGGAATTTTATTACGTGATCAAAGGGCTCTGGTCACGGCGCAAGGAGTATGACATGGCAAAGTCTAAAGGTAATCTGCAATTGGTAGGTCAAGTGGACGATAAGAACAAACAGGCGGCGCTGGACGCGGCTTTAAGCCAAATTGACCGGGCCTATGGTAAGGGCTCCGTAATGAAACTCGGAGCTAAGGACAGCGTTGAAATCGACAGTGTGTCCACCGGATCGCTGGGTCTGGATATCGCGCTGGGTATTGGCGGTTTGCCGCGCGGACGCGTTGTTGAAATTTACGGGCCTGAATCATCCGGTAAAACAACATTAGCTCTGCATTGCGTGGCCGAAGCGCAAAAAGTGGGCGGCGTTGCGGCCTTTATTGACGCGGAACATGCGCTGGACCCGATCTACGCCTCCAAGCTGGGTGTGGATGTCAATGAGCTTTTGATCTCACAGCCTGATACAGGCGAGCAGGCATTGGAAATTGCTGACACATTGGTGCGCTCCGGCGCTGTGTCCATTCTTGTTATTGACTCTGTGGCGGCTTTAACGCCGCGCGCCGAGCTTGAAGGCGATATGGGCGACAGCCTGCCGGGCTTGCAGGCCCGCTTGATGAGCCAGGCTTTGCGTAAACTCACCGGCTCGATTTCAAAATCCGGGTGTCTGGTTATTTTCATCAACCAGATCCGGATGAAAATCGGCGTCATGTATGGCAGTCCGGAAACAACATCAGGCGGTAATGCGCTGAAATTCTACGCCTCAGTCCGCCTTGATATTCGCCGTATTGGCGCGATCAAGAACCGTGACGAAATTGTCGGCAACCAAACCCGCGTCAAAGTGGTCAAAAACAAGGTTGCGCCGCCTTTCCGTCAGGTTGAATTTGACATTATGTATGGCGAAGGCATTTCCAAGACCGGCGAGCTTATCGATCTGGGCGTGAAGGCTGAGATCGTGGATAAATCCGGGTCATGGTATAGTTATGGCGATCAACGTATCGGGCAGGGGCGCGAAAATGTGCGCCAGTTCCTTCTGCAAAACCCGGATATGGCTGACGATATTGAGCGCCGCATCCGCGCCAATGAAGGCTTGATCGAAGACGAGTTGCTTGTGCCCAAAGAAGAACAAAATGATGATATAGATGATAATGTAACCGCATTAGGCGCTTAAGGCCCTCTAATCTTCAAATTACAGTAAAGAGCGCTTGGCTTGACCAGGCGCTCTTTTTATATGAAGCGGACTGAATTCATCGCGGCGCAAAATTCTGTATTCATGCCCCGCTTTATAGAGCCCGTTTTATGAGCCGTTTAAAAGACATACGCACCGAGTTTTTGTCCTTCTTTGATAACAACGATCACAAGATCCTGCCGTCCAGTCCGCTTGTCCCCGATAATGACCCGACCTTGCTGTTTACCAATGCGGGAATGGTGCAGTTCAAAAACTATTTCACGGGTGACCAAACGCCGGCGACACCGCGCGCGGCGACGTCGCAAAAATGCGTCCGCGCCGGCGGCAAGCATAATGATTTGGATAATGTCGGTTATACGGCCCGCCACCACACCTTTTTCGAAATGCTGGGCAATTTCTCATTTGGCGATTACTTTAAGGAGGACGCGATCAAATATAGCTGGGATCTCATGACCCGTGATTTCGGCCTGCCCAAAGACAAACTTTTGGTGACGGTCTATCACAGCGATGACGAGGCCTTTGATCTGTGGCGTAAAATCTCCGGATTGCCCGAGGACCGAATTTTACGCATAGCCACATCAGACAATTTCTGGGCCATGGGTGATACCGGTCCGTGCGGCCCGTGCAGCGAGATTTTCTTTGATCATGGCGACCACATTCCTGGCGGCCCGCCCGGCAGCGCGGATGAGGATGGTGATCGTTTTATAGAGATATGGAACCTCGTCTTCATGCAATATGACACGCAGGCTGACGGTTCACAGGTTGAGCTTCCCAAACCCTCAATTGATACAGGTATGGGGCTGGAACGCATTGCCGCAATCTTGCAGGGCAAACACGATAATTACGATATTGATCTGTTCCAAAATCTGATTGCGCGCTCCGTTGATTTGACAGGTGTTAAAGCACAGGGAGAGGCCAAGTTCTCCCACCGGGTCATTGCGGATCATTTGCGCAGTTGTTCATTTTTAATGGCAGACGGAGTAAGTCCGTCCAATGAGGGGCGCGGCTATGTACTGCGCCGTATTATGCGCCGCGCCATGCGTCACGCCCATATCCTCGGCGCGAAAGACCCGCTCATGCACCGCCTCGTCCCGGCCCTGGTCAGCGAAATGAATGACGCTTATCCTGAGCTTGGCCGCGCGCAGGCCAGTATCGAAGCCACATTTGAGCAGGAAGAAGAGCGGTTCCGCCGCACACTCGGCCGCGGCACAGCTTTGCTTGAAGACGCCACGGCGGACATGAAGCAGGGTGATATTTTGGACGGCGAAACAACATTTAAACTCTACGACACTTACGGCTTTCCTATTGACCTGACCCAAGATGCGCTGCGCGCCAAAGGCATCGCTGTCGACGAAGCCGGTTTTGAAGCCGCGATGGAACGTCAAAAAGAGGCTTCTAAAGCCGGTTCAAAATTTGTCGCTAACGAGGATAAGCAATTTTGGTTAAGTGTTCTGTCAGTGAATGGACCAACGAAATTTGTCGGATATACTGACTTGGAATGTATGTCAGAGATAACTGGTGTTTCACCTACGTTAAACAATGAGAGGGATATATCAGACTATCACTTTGACGCCGTTCAAGGCGATTTTTTAACTTTTGCTACAAAAAAAACTCCATTCTATGCGGAAGGTGGTGGTCAAGCTGGTGATATTGGCATTGGAATTACAGAAGATGGTTCTTCAGTAGAAATTACTGATACTGTAAGTATTCACGGACTATACATACATGTCGGCAAAGTTGTTGACGGAACCATAAGGGTTGGTCAGCAGGTTAAGTTGACTGTCGACTCCCATAATCGCCATGAAACCAAGAATAATCACTCCGCCACCCATATTATGCACGAAGCGCTGCGCCGTGTTCTTGGCCCTCATGTCGCTCAAAAAGGCCAAATGGTGGACGGCGAGCGTATCCGCTTCGATATCTCACACGGCGCCGCCATTACGCGGCAGGAGCTGGCCAAGGTTGAAGATGAGGTCAATGCCGTCATACGCCAGAACGCGCCCGCGCAGATGAAAGTGATGAAGCCGGAAGAGGCTATTGCGGCGGGCGCTGTGGCTCTGTTTGGAGAAAAATACGGTGAGGAAGTCCGCGTTCTGACATTGGGCGACGCGCTTGATGAAGATGAAAAAGCCTATTCGATAGAGCTGTGCGGCGGCACTCATGTTGATCGCACAGGCGATATTGCCTTGTTTAAAATCGTGTCCGAAGGCGCGGTCGCAGCCGGAATCCGGCGCGTCGAAGCTGTAACCGGAGAAGCCGCGCGTCAATATTTAGAGCACCAGGCCGCGCTGACCCGCGAGGCCGCAGATAGGCTTAAGATCAAGCCTGAGGACGTCCCTGCCCGTATCGCGGCGCTTCTTTCTGATCGTAAGCAGCTAGAAAAAGATCTGTCCGAAGCGAGAAAACAGCTTGCTCTGGGCGGCGGCGGCGCGGCCAGCGGGCCGGAAGATATTAGCGGCGTTCAGGTTATTGCGCGCATTCTCGACGGCGTGTCGGGCAAGGAGCTTCGTCCTATGCTCAATCAACAACTCGATCAATTGGGTAGCGGCATAGTAGCCTTTATTGCGCGCGAAGAAGGCAAAGTCGCCGTGGCTGTCGCGGTCTCCGATGATCTGGTCGGGCGGTTTAACGCGGCCGCATTAGTGAATGCAGGCGCGCAGAAAGTCGGGGGGCGCGGCGGCGGTAAACCCGGCATGGCGCAGGCGGGCGGTAGCCAGCCTGAAAATGCGCAGGCCGCACTCGACGCGATAAAAGCCGCAATTTAATTTACCGCCATCTGAACCTTTTTGCCGTTTTGCCCGACTTACAGGGTGAGACAGCAGGGTGAGGGATAATGATGGACCATAAAAACAAACCGCCAATGACGCCTGCTGTCATGACCGCGCTTGCGGATTTGGCGATTATAGGGGACCGCCCTGCATTTGAGCGGCTTTACGCGGCGTTGCATCCGCGCCTTTTACGGTTTGCATACCGTCGGTGCGGCGATGCGGAGATTGCGCGTGACGCCCTCCAAGACAGCGCAGTCACCATGGCGCGAAATATTCATCGCTTAAATGACCCTGCCGCCATATCGCCTTGGGCGTATACAATCGTGCGTCGCCGCGTAGCGGACAGGATGAAAGCATTGCCGCCTGCAACCGAAGAGCTAACGGCTGGCATCGTCTCGTCTTCATCGTCCATAAGCCCTGAAGACGCTCTGACCACACGCGACGTGCTCGCGGCGCTCGCGTCTGTCGACAGAGAATTACTGACCCTTTTTTATATAGATGGCCTCACGGGCGGCCAGCTTGCTGCGGCACTATCTATTCCCCTCGGCACTGTGAAATCGCGGCTATTTCGCATTCGAGAAGAGTTCAAATCCCGTTTTAACCATGAAGGAGACGAATATGCCCAATATTGATAACCATATCACCAGCTTACTTAATGACGCCAAGACAGACAACTTTCCGGAAAGCGAAACCGGCTATTATGCTGAGGCCTTTGCGAGCCTACGCGGCCCCGATAGCGCAATGATGAAATTATCATGGACGGGGATTTTGGTCTTTAGCGGCCTGCTTATCGTCTGCATCATTAAATTCTTTGGGGCAGATAATACGCGCGATCAGATATTCTTCGCGGCTGCCGCTATCTTGCTTAATTCCTCACAAATTGCGGTCAAGCTCTGGTTCAATATGAGACTCAACCGCCTTGCCATTATGCGCGAGTTAAAAGCGGTGCGCCTTGCCCTTGCGGAAGAGCAGGCGTAATATGGATTTATGAGTAATCATCACAAAATCCATTATATAGAACTCCCGGCCATTGATCTGGGGGCTATGAAAACCTTCTATAGCGCCGTCTTTGGATGGACATTCACCGATTATGGCCCGACCTATGCGTCCTTTAGCGGGGCGGGTATTGACGGAGGTTTCGATACCGCCGGGGGCGGGCGCAAGCCATCCAAGCAAGGCGCGCTCGTGATTTTGTATTCGGACGATCTGGAGGCCAGCTTGGCCGCGCTCACGGCACACGGAGCGGAGATAACTGTCCCCATTTTTGACTTTCCCGGGGGACGACGGTTTCATTTTACCGATCCGAGCGGCAATGAACTGGCCATTTGGACCGAGCCCAAAGCATAGACACGATTTGGTAGGCTAAAGCCTCAATACAAAATCGATAATGTTTTTGCAAAAACCGTATCGCCGATCACAGTTGACGCCTTTGGACTTTCTTATAGGGCGGTATTGTCGTCTGACGGCTATAAAATGGTTTGCAGAGGCCGGACGCATAACGCCCGGCCCGTATGAATTACTCGCCGCCCTCAAACCAATAGGGAAGGCGTGTGCGATTGCCGGTAAAGACTTCGTTTAATGTCCCGGATTCGTAGAGGCGCCCGCCAATCATGACATGTTCAATGTCATCGGTCTGGCGTATGTCCTCCAGCGGGTTCCCCGATAATATGACGAGGTCCGCCAGCTTTCCTGTTTCCAGAGAGCCGATATCATTGTCATAGCCGAGGAATTTCGCCGGATTAATGGTGGCGGTTTTTAGCGCTTGCAGCGGGCTCATTCCGCCGCGCGCAAAGGACCAAATCTCCCAATGCGCCCCGAGGCCTTCGCGCTGTCCATGCGCGCCAATATTAACCAGCACGCCCGCCTCCATCAGTTTTTTTGCACTGGCCGCGCTTTTGGCGTCTGCATAATCACCCACGGGCGCCATTTGGCGGCGTACAGAACGGGCTTCTAATCTGCGGGGCGGAACGTGCCTGGACAAGATGGGATGCGTCCACACATCGCTTTCCTGATAGTAATAATCCTCGCCGCGCACACCGCCATAGGTCACGACCAATGTGGGTGTATAGGCGACTTTGGATTGTCCATAAAGCTGCACAACATCGTCATAAATATCGAGCGTCGGCAGGTTGTGTTCAATCGAAGTGTTGCCATCGACGACCATTGACATGTCCATGTGATAAAGTGAACCACCTTCGGCGACGACAGCGATATTCTCCTTACGCGCGGCGGCGACAACCTGTTGACGCTGATCACGACGGGGCTGGTTATAGTTCTTCACGCTTTTCGCGCCTTGCGTGGCAAGTCGTGTGACGTGTTCCTGCGCGTCATCGGCATTGGTGATGCTGGCGTAAAACCCGGGGGCTTTCGCGCCGTAAATCACTTCGCCGGTCGAGAATATTCTCGGCGCCAAAATAATGCCGGCACGCTGCATTTCGCTGGCCGTGAAAATCTCGCTGGCACGGCTGGACGGGTCGTGAATCGTGGTGACGCCGAGCGCGAGATGGGCTTGCGACGCCCAGTTTTGCTGCGGCACGATTTCATCGCTGCCTTGGGGGCCATGAGCATGGGCGTCGATAATGCCCGGCATGATAGTTTTTCCGGTGACATCGACTGTGACCATACCGTCAGGAATAGACACGCGGTCGGCTGCGCCGATCCGCTCAATCCGGTCGCCATTGACGATAATCACGCCGTTTTCAATGACGCCGCCGTCATCGCCGTTCATGGTGATAATGCGCGCTCCTGTCAGCGCGACAGAGCCTTCGGGGCGAGCCGCTTGCACCGTGCGAGCCAGGGCGATCCCGCTTTTGGGCGGCGTATAATCCTTGTCCATTGATGCCACGTCAGCGGAATAGAGCGTCGGGCCGAGCGACCAGTCAAGACGCTGCCCGTTTGGGCTCCAGCTTGGCCAAGTCGCGCCGTTAATGCTGACCTTGGTGACCGGAAGAGTCTTTGATGATGGCCCGGTCGCAATCGTCGCTGCGCCGACAGGGGCGGGCATGACAAATAGATTATAGTTTTCGCGAAAGGCGATATTGCGCTCATCAGGAGAGACATAAAAGCTCTGCGCCAGCGTCGATGTCGCATGGGTGCGCATGTCATTGCCGCCCAAATCCGCGCTGACCAAAGCGCGGGTATCATCCTGTGATTTTGTCGCGAAAACCCTATCGCTATCTGCGCCGAAATGCGGGTCATTACCGTCGCTCATAACGAATTGCGGCGGGCCGCCGATGCGGGAATAATAAATACCGGGATCACGCGAATATTGCGGATCCAATGTGCCACCGCCTGTGCTGCGCTCAAATACAATGGCTGTACCGTCGGGGGAGAAAGCCGGGCGCCGATAATGGCCGGGCGTATTGGTCACGGTGGTGATCGCGCCGCTGGCGATATCCATGACGTGCACGCCGCCAAGCGTTTGGTCATTCCAAGTGGCAAAGGTCAGCTTTTTCCCGTCGCGTGAATAGGCCGGATGAAGTTCAAACATATTAGAAGGCAAGCCCGTGACGCGCTGCGCCGCGCCGCCGCCGGATTTTTTATAAAGCTTGCCAAGACTTTCAAATAAGGAACTATTGCCATCCGGCGAGCGGGTCGCAAAGCGCACCATTTTTGTCTGAAATTGCTTCGGAGCAACGTCGACTTTGGGCCGCGGCGGGGCCATGATTTCGCGTCGGTCATTAACGCGGAAGTCAACCGTCTGCACAGCGCCGCTGGTTATATCGAGCTTGCGGATTTTACCGCCGGCCCAGAACAGCAAATGGCGGCCATCGGGTGTGAAATCCATATTGGGATAGACGCCTTGAACGGCCCATGTTTCCTGCATGTCCTGGTCAAGTTCATCATAAACCTTACGTGTTTTCCCGGACTCGAGGTCCATAATATAGAGTTTGGACTGGGCGCGTTCCCGGCGCACATAGGCCATGGACCGCCCGTCCGGTGACGGGGTTGGGCGCACTGCACCGCCGGCGCCGCGCACGACGGTTTTAACCTCACCGGTCTTCATGTCGTAGCTTTTTATATCAAACAGCGCCGTATTACTGTCCTGGGCATATTCAAAAATCGGGCCGGAGGTTGTATTGGCCGTATAATAAAGCAGACTGCCATCGGGGCTAAATATCGGCTCGCCGATTTCTTTCTGGTGCGCCTCGCTTGGCTTTTTCGTCAGCTGTACGCCGCTACCACCTTGCGTGGAATAGAGCCACATTTCGCCTGTGCCCAAAGAGCGGCTGGTCGTGAAATGCTTACGCGCTGCGATAAAGCGCCCGTCCGGGCTCCATGTTGGATTGTTCAGAAGGCGAAAACTCTCATCCGTAACAGCGCTCATATTGTCGCCATTCACATCCATAATCCAGATATTATCGCCGCCCCCGCGGTCGCTGGTAAAAGCAATCTTTGATCCGTCAGGAGAGAAACGCGGCTGTATTTCCCATGCCATGCCGCTGGCAATTGATTTGGCTGTGCCGCCGGTTATAGGCATGGTATAAATATCGCCGAGCAGGTCAAAGGCTATGGTCTGACCATCAGGGCTCACATCTAGGCTCATCCATGTGCCTTCGGTAACGTCAATCTTGACGGAGTTTTTTGCGCCGGGCGGATTATTAACGTCCCATTTCGCGTCTTCTTTTGTCTCGTCTGCCATAACGGTTTGCGCGGTGATTAAGCCCGTCGCAAAGAGTGCTGTTCCGGCCAAAAGTGTAAGTTTTCTCATGCGGTTTTCCCCATTTTTATTAAATTAGGTTTGGTATTAAAAACGCCCGGCTGCGCCCGGAAAGACGACGGGTGTTTCGCTCCCGTCAGGGGCGACGGCGGAGACGCCGAAATAGTAATTATCGATGACGAGGTTTTCAAATGTCCACTCATCAACATTGCCAACATAGCGGCTATTCGTCCACTCGGGCGCGGTGGTCGCGCGCCAATGCACGCGGTATCCCATCAGATTGCCCGCGCGCGTTCCGGACGGGCGATCCCATTTAAGGGTCGCCGAGGCCGTGACAGCGCCGCTGGCTTCGACATTTTCCGGAAAGGGCGGAGCTCCCGCCATGCCTGCGAGCGTAATGGCGTTCAGTCCTGTCAGTTTTGCAGCATAAACTTTATCGACGCCGTCTAATGTGTCGCCATAGACGCGGCCGTCCTCAACGCGCAAATCTTGATGCTGACGGTCATAATGTTCGTGCGTTTCCATGATGCGGATTCCCGGAATACCGACGGCGTTAAACGGGCGGTGATGTCCGCCGCGTGCAAAACGGTCGAGGCGGTAGACCATCATAATGTCCAGATTGACCATATACTGGTCACCCAAATATTTGACGTAGCGGGACAGGTTGCGTGACGGACTGTCGACTTCGCCGCCGGTGAAGCGGCGCGCGCGCGCCTCTTCGGGCGTCTCCGTATCGCGCGTGCCTTCGCTGAACACGCGCACGACGGAATTATTGACCACGCCGTCTATGCCGGAAATATTGGAAATCATATCATTGTTTAAAACGCCTTTAATTTCCCACCCTTGATCCAGTGCATGGGCGGCGACGATCTTGCCCCCGAACAAGCCCTGTTCCTCGCCGGACAGGCCTGCATAGACTATAGAGCCGGCGAATTTATATTTACTCAGGACGCGAGCGGCCTCTAATACGCCGGCCATGCCTGAGGCATTATCATTGGCGCCGGGGCTGTCAGATGTGCCGTCCAGCGGATCCGTAACGCGGCTGTCAATATCGCCGCTCATCATCACCATGCGGTTGGGGTCCAGCGTACCGCGCTGTATCGCGATGACGCTGACAACTTCGGTGCGCTCGGGTATGCGCGTCTCGCCTTCGACAAAACCGCTGACGTAAAAGACTTCGAGGCAGCCGCCGCATTGCGCGCTAATAGTCTCAAATTCAGCCTTGATCCAGCGCCGCGCCGCGCCAATGCCGCGCGTGTCTGACTGGGTGTCCGACAAAGTATGGCGCGTTCCGAAACCGGCCAGGGTTTCAATGTCGCTATATATCCGGTCGGGGTTCGGCGCCGTGGCAATATCGTATAATGTCATAACCTCTGAGGGCGGCGCTTTCTGGGCAGCGTCGTCATGGGCGTAAGCAGGGAGCGCCAAAGTTGCGGCAAGCGCTATAGAGGCCAAAAGTCGTTTCATAATATCTTTCTGAGAGTTCAGCGTTTATTTTGAATATATTACCCGGTGCTGGCGGCGGCAAGCACGTCTGCATAACTGTTGGACCGAGTCATCTGCGTGCCGAAATTTTGTATTAGCTGCCGATGGGCGGCGCGCAGGTTAAAGCAGGGCACATACATAAAGGCATGATGCTCGACGTGGTAATTAACGTAATAAGGCGCGATTATCGCGCGCTCAAGCCAGCCCGCCTGTGTCGTGCGGGCATGTGTTAGCGGATTGTCATCGTGGCTGGTCAGAGCATGTTCAGCAATATTGCGCACGCGCAGCACCCATTGGAACCATGTCAGAAGCGGAAGGGCCCACAACGCAAAGAAGAGCGGCCAGATGCCTAGCGCGGTAAATATAGCCAGCAGCACGGCTTGCGCGCCAAGAAAGCCGAACACTGAGACGTTGGAAAAGGCGCGGGTCTTGTCACTCTTGGTCAGCATTAAGATTTGCTGCGCCCGCAGTTTCAGCCCGGTCAAGCCTGACAGATCTCTGAGCGCTTTGCGAAACAGGCTGCCGCGACTGACGGGAAACGGCGCAGACAGGCCAAGATCCGGATCCTCTGCGGTCTGTGTCAGCGCATGATGTTTGAGATGGTATTTACGATAGCCCTTCAAGTCTGTGCCGATGGGATAGGCTAGACAATAAGTGCCGATGAATTCATTTGCCCGCCTGGATTTAAACAAAATGCCATGCGCGGCGTCATGCATCAAAATAGCGAGGCCCAATTGACGTGACCCAATGACGATAACTGCAAGTAAATAGGTCAGGGGGTGGGGCAGCAAAACCACCAGTGCCACCATAGCCACGATAACGCCCCAGCAATGGGCGACGAGCCATGCGCCGCGTAAATTTGAGCGCCTGGCAAGCAATTTCAACGTCGCTTTAGGGAGGTATTCGCGTTGATTTGTCATGATATCGAGGATAGGGAAATGACAAGTGAAGTCAATTCACACCGTCGCGATATGGAGATTTTTATGGCGTGGAAGCAACAACTCGTCGAAGGCTATCATCGCTTCAGGGCCTCACATTACCCGGAGCAAAAAAGTCTGTATGAACGTTTGGGTAAGCATGGCCAAAGTCCCAAAGTCATGCTGGTTTCATGCTGTGACAGCCGCGCCGATCCGTCAGATATTTTCGACGCCGCGCCCGGCGAGATGTTTGTCTTGCGCAATGTCGCTAATCTCGTTCCGCCAAAGCAGGATGATTTAAAATATCACAGCGTGCATTCCGCGGTCGAATTTGCCGTGGATTATCTGAAGGTCGAAGCTATCGTTGTCATGGGTCATGAGAGTTGCGGCGGGATAAATGCCTGCCTTGCTGGCGCTGGCGACGACACCAACAATTATATTGGCCGCTGGATATCACTGCTTAACGGCGCGCGTGACCGCGTGCGCGGGCGGGCCAATGAGACCGATATGCAGCAGGAAATGGAATTTGAAGGCGTGCGCGAAAGTCTGTCAAACCTGATGATGTTTGACGGCATTCGCGAAAAAGTCGAAGCAGGCGAGCTTCACCTCTTGGGCGCTTATTTTTCGATCATTCGCGGTAAACTTCTTTTTCTCAATGAGAATGACGAATTCGAAGAAGTTCCCGCGCAGTAAGGCTACCTATCGTTAAAGTTGGCAGGCTGGTCGCGCGCTAACCGTTTTATACCATGCCCAAATCGCGCTCATGTCTTCGGGGGGAGAGGATTCCACCCATTTGGAAAAATCGACCAGAACCAGAGCTGTAATATCGGCAAAGGTGAAACGGTCACTGGCGACAAAAGCAGATGTGGAGAGCTGCGCGTTTAAATCTTCCCAGAAATACCCGATCCTGATGCGTCCGCGCTCCGCAAGCTCCGGCAATTGCTCAATATTGCGCGGCCCCGTCATGGCGCGCCCTTTCATATAGGGTGAGCTATTGCGCAGAATTTCTGCCACTGCGGACAGACCTTCGAATTCTAGGCGCCAGTTCCATTCACTGACACGGGCCATTTCAAGCGCAGTGTGGCCCATGAGGTTGGGCTTAGGATGTATCGCTTCCAAATACTGCGCGATGGCCACGTTTTCACAAATGGCTTCACCGTCATCAGTGATAAGAGCGGGCACAGCGGCGCGGGGATTTATCTTGCAAAATGCGTCGCCTAATTGCTCGCCCTTGCGAAGATCAATATCGACCGTTTCAATATCCAGTCCTTTTTCAGCAATGAAGATGCGCGCGCGGCGCGGACTGGGGGCGGTCGAGCAATCATAGAATTTCATGGCGGGTCCTGTTTTTCTTGTTCATACCGCGCTATATTGCGCATTCGGCGAAACAGGGAAAGCCAAACCATGACTCTACTCAATAAAATCTCGCCCAAGGCTAAAGATATTGGCAGCTTTTCCGTGCGCCGCGCCTTGCCGCAAATTGGCCTTCGCGCTGTGGGACCCTGGGTGTTTTTCGACCATTTCGGGCCTGTTCAGTTCAAGCCTGGTGAGGGCATGGATGTTCGGCCTCATCCGCATATCAACCTGGCCACTGTGACCTATTTATTTGAGGGCGAGATTTTCCACCGTGACAGTCTTGGCAATGCGCAGGCCATCCGCCCCGGCGCGATTAATTTGATGGTGGCCGGTCGCGGGATTGCACACTCTGAGCGCACGCGCGATGCGCTTCGTGAAACTGGATTTAAACTCCATGGTCTGCAGCTCTGGCATGCCCTGCCGGAAGATGCGGAAGAGACTGCTCCGGAGTTCCTGCATTATGCTGACGCCGATCTACCGCAGACACAGATTAACGGCGTCAGCGTGCGGGTTATGATGGGGTCGGGCTGGGAGCTAACAAGTCCCGTCAAATCTTTTTCACCCATTTTTTATGCCGAAGTCGATATGCCCGCCGGAACACAACTGGCTTTGCCGGACGGCGTAGAGGAATTGGCTGTATACCCTGTGTCCGGCGCGGTAATATATGGCGATGAAAAGATCGAGACGCTTGAATTCGGAGTGTTGGATGTAAAAGCCGAACACAACATTGTCGCTATGAGCGATAACCGGGTTGCGATAATTGGCGGCACGCCATTGGGCAAACGTCATCTGTGGTGGAATTTTGTGTCGTCACGTCCCGCGCGTATAGAGCAGGCCAAAAACGATTGGAAAAACGGCCGCTTTGGAGACGTGCCCGGCGATGACGAATTTATTCCGCTACCGGAATAGCGTGTTCTGTGCGTCTTATTGCGCGGGAGAGAGCGTGCCGTAAGGATCAATGCCGCTTGCGGTCATCATGTCATGTGCGTTGAAATATACGCTCGGCGTACCGATATTAAGACGTTTGCGGGCGTCTTCAAGATTTTCGGCCAGAAGCGCTATAATGTCTTCTTGAATTACGGGCAGCGCGGCCTCTCCGATTTTCACCCCTTGGCGCACGGAGCTATAGGTCGGCGTGCCTTTGGGTACGGATTTCTTGATTTCGCGCGCGGCGGCATAGGCGATGAAGATAGCGCCAAGATTTTGGTTCTGGCCATGGGTAAAGCCCAAAACTGAGGCTTCGCCGAGCGCATCGCGGCTATAGCCTGTCAGAATATGATAGAGATCGTGCAGATCGCGCGAGCGGTTGCCATACCATTCCATCGCGTCGTCATATTGCGGCATGTCGGTAGCGAAGCTTTCAAATTCAGCAACAAGTCCGGAGGCACTGAGCCCCTGACTGCGCATGAAATGCACATAGGCTTGCCCAACTGAGCCTTCGGAAAATTTCAAAATCGTCTCGTGATCGTCCAGCATGGGCGCGAGCGCAGTGCGTTCGGCGTAACGTTTGTGACCTTTTTTGGAGGCCATAAAGCGTCTTAACGCATTTTCAAAACTCTTACCCGACAGGGCTGTAATGATGTGAAAGACCTGCTCGGTATCTTCCTTATTGGCAATCAAATTACGAAAATGCCGCAAGGCTTTCAGAGGGCGGATGCGGTATTTCGGACGGGCCGGATCAATTAATACAGTCTGGGTCATACCTATAAAGTATCATAACCGCCCTCATCAGCAATGACGAAGGTTGAATGCGCCACATACAGCGCTGTTACAGTGTTGTGGAAAATAGACTCTCGTCACTTTTGAAGCTTTTGAACTCCAACGCATTACCGCTGGGGTCATAAAAGAACATGGTGGCCTGCTCGCCCGGCTCGTCTTTAAACCGGATATAAGGTTCTATGACAAACGCCATGGCGCGCGCGCTCAGGCGAGCCGCCAGATCGTGCCAGTCTTCCCATGTCAGGATGACGCCGAAATGGCGTACGGGGACGGCTTTGTCGTCAACGCCATTGGTCGCGACAGGCGCGCAGCTCTCCGGCTCGACATGAAAAGAGAGTTGATGGCCGAAGAAATCGATATCGATCCATGTCGGTGCTTCTCGCCCCACCGTGCAGCCCAGAATTTGCGTGTAAAATTTGCGCGTTGCCTCAATGTCGATAATTGGCGCGGCCATATGGAACGGGCGCAGGCTCATCTGTTTTGCCGCATAGTTTATTCTCTCGGTCCGTAAGCATAATCTCCGCCGCGTTCCAGCGCGCGCAAATAAGCGGGGCGCTTGTGAATACGTTCGACAAAGGCCGTGCAGGCATCAAATCCGATTAAGCGTCCCCGGGCCTTGGCGGCTTCCAGCGGGAAGATCATTTGAATGTCCGCGCCCGTGAGTTTGCTGCCGGCGAAATATTCATTACGGATCAGGCGGTATTCACAATAATCCAGTACGCCTTTAATTTCGGCCAAAATTAAAGGCTGTAGCGGCGCGGCCGCATCGCCCAGATATCCTGTATAAAGCGAGAGCAGGAAGGGCAGCATGGCTGAACCTTCAGCGAAATGCAGGAAATGGACATAGTCAAAATAATCCTGCGTATCGTCTTTGGGGCGCAGACGGCCATTGCCGTATTTATCCAGAATATAAACAATTATCGCGCCCGTTTCGGCGACAATCTGGTCTCCGTCCTCGAGAACCGGTGATTTACCGAGCGGGTGGATAGCTTTGAGTTCGGCCGGCGCGCGGTTAGTATCAGGATCGCGCTCATAATGCCGGATCTCGTAATCCACTCCGAGCTCTTCGAGCAACCATAAAATGCGCTGCGATCGAGAATTGTTCAAATGGTGGACTGTGATCACATCAGGCTCCGTGGCATATGCCGTTAGAATACGGTTTTGACGGGATCCTTGACTTTGAAGGTGAGTGTGTGGATCTCGCCGGGAAGATTCACTGTGACATGATTTTTCTGACTGGCATAGGCTCCGTGTAAAATTTCACAAAATATCGATAGGCCCCGGGGCGGTGCGTTTAAAGCAGCTGTTTGGAAGACAAAAATATCAGATCCGTCAATTTGCGCGCCGATCAGTGTAAGCGCGATACGCGTGCCGTCCGCGCCATAAATCGCGAATTGTTCGCTAATATAAAGGGCAAGTATGGCTTGCGCGCGCAGATCGGTCAGGACGGGAGCATCGAGCAGGTTTTCGGCCACCAGTGCCCGCGCGGCGTCATGCATATGCAGGCGGTGGGTCACGCCGATTTCTTTAGCCTCCGCCAGCCATTCAATTTCGGTATAGGTTAGCTTTTGTCGGTGCGCCCATGCGGGACTGGCCGCGCCGGCCGCAAGAGTGCCCAGTCCGAGAGAGGTTAATGTTCTGCGAGTAATCATATCTGGCCTATAGGGCATTGAGGATGAACGCGGCCTTAGATTTCGTAGCTATTGCTGCGGCGTGATCGGAACTTCAGTGTCCGCCTCACCCGTTTCCGGCGCATCCTTGTCATCCACCTTCAACTCTTCGAGCATATCGGCCATCAGATCACGTCCGGTTCTTGAGCCTTTATAAAGTTCCAGACGCGAGCTGCTGATCTTTGCGGGATAGCTATTATTAGAAAAATCGGCATCCGCAGTTTGGTGATAAGCGTCAACCTCAATACTTTGAACCCGCTTATCACGGATAAGAAGTTTGGAGACGCGCGTGCTGTCACGGCGCCAAATTTCTGCCGGTATCATCATCTCTTCAATCGTATTGTCCTCATAAGTCAGACGCAGCGGAATGGGGGTGATCAGGCCCCCGACATTTTCAAAGTCGATGAAGTAAACACTCTGGCCTTTTTCGACGGCCCGGTTATAGGCGTCGCGTTCCCAGTCATCCAATCCGTCAATGAATTTTTTGAAGCTATTTTTGTCTTTGTTTGAGACAGTATATTCGTCATTTTCTGTGTAGAAATCGTTTAGCTCCGGATGACGCTCGAGACGCGTGACACGGCCTTCCTCGCGGTTGCGGCGTTGGGTAATTGTCTCGGGAATATTGCCGCGGTCCTGCTCTGCGCGCATCGGGTTCTCTGTATCCGGATCCTGCGTGCTGATCTTATATTCGCGCACAGAGGTGATGCCGATATCGACATAATCCGTGCCGAAGTACCAGCCGCGCCAGAACCAGTCCAAATCGACTGCTGAGGCGTCTTCCATTGTGCGGAAAAAATCAGCGGGCGTTGGACGTTTGAATTTCCAGCGGCGGGAGTATTCTTTAAACGCATGGTCAAATAGTTCGCGGCCCATAACGGTCTCGCGCAATACCATCAGAGAGGCGGCGGGTTTAGAATAGGCGTTGGGGCCAAATTGCAAAATGCTGTCGGATTGGGTCATAATCGGAACCTGACCCGTTGATGTCATATAGGCCGGGATAACCTCCAGAGGATTATTCTGACCGCGCGAGATCGGGAAGTTTTCTTCCCACTCATATTCGGCCAGATATTCAAGAAAACTATTGATGCCTTCATCCATCCACGTCCAGCGGCGCTCATCAGAATTGACGGTCATTGGAAAATAAATATGGCCGACTTCGTGAACAATCACGCCGATCAGGCCGTATTTAATATTTCTCGAATAGGTCACGTCACCTGTTTTCTCATCTTTAGACGGACGGTATCCGTTAAAAGTGATCATGGGATATTCCATACCGCCGCGCTCCCACGTATTGACGCTCTGCGCGGTCGGATAGGGATAGGGGAATGAAAAACGGTTATAGATATCCATGGTGTGAATGACGGCCTGCGTTGAATACTGACTCCAAATCGGCTCGGCCTCCTTGGGATAAAAGCTCATCGCTAAGACAAGAGGATTGTCGTCGCTCTCTTGCTTAAAGCCCTGCGCGTCCCAGATAAATTTACGTGAGCTCGACCATGAAAAGTCGCGGACATTTTCGGCCTTGAATGACCAAGTGGTCATCTTTGTTGATTTCTCTTTGTTTTCGTTATCTTTGGCCTCTTCGGGCGTGACGACAAAGACGGGTGCATCGGCGTTGCGGGCCTTGGACAGACGCCGGCGCTGCTTTGAACTCAGGACTTTACGCGGGTTTTGCAGGACGCCCGTGGCGGAGACAATATGGTCGTCCGGCACGGTGATGTTAACTTCGTAATCACCAAATTCGAGCGTGAACTCACCGCGACCCAGAAACTGTTTGTTCTGCCAGCCTGTATAGTCGGTATAGGCGGCCATACGCGGGAACCATTGCGCCAGAAAATAGATATATGTGTCGTTCTCGGCAAAGCGCTCGAAACCGCCGCGGCCGCCAATAATGGCCTCGTCGATCATAGCGTGATCCCAGTCAATGCCGAAGGTAAAGGTCTGACCGGGCGCAAGCGGGCCGGGTAAATCAATACGCATCATTGTGTCATTGATAACGAAAGGCAGAACATTGCCGCGGCTATCTTTAACCGTAGTGATCTTCGCACCGTAATCGACATCGGACAGGGCTTGCTGACGGGCCAGAGCGTTAAACGACAAGCTGTCCCCGCTGCCGGATGAGCTGCGGCGCGTGCCAGACGTACTGGCCGTTTCGCTCATGCGGGCGGTAGAGCCTTCGGCGAAGCGGTTCTGATCTAAAGAGACCCACAAATAGCGCAGCTCATCGGGTGAATTATTGGTGTATCGAATGACTTCGGAGCCGTAAATACGGCGGGCTTTGTCATCAAGGCGGACATTAATGACATAATCCGCTTTTTGCTGCCAATAGGCGGGCCCGGGCGCGCCGGCGGCATTCCGAAAAATATTAGGCGTCGGCAGACTTTCAGGGCCGAGCTGTCTGAATTTGGCGACCTGATCTTTGGGATTGCCCGCAGGCCCGTCAGCAGACGCGAGCTGGGCGAATCCGATCAGGATGATCGAAAAAAGCAAGGTCATAACGGAGAGGAGCGCGGCGCGGGCAAATGAAATCATGGCGGTGTCCAAGTTTAAGTATCGAGTCTCTACCTAACCTTACACATCATAAAGCCCACATGGCTTTCGCGTTTCGAGAGAAGCGCGGACCCTCTAATCGCGTGGAGATTAGAAAAACGGAATTGTTAAAATATAGTCTAAAGTCAATAGGCTATGACGTGAAGCACGTAAAATGCGCAATATGGGTATCTCTAATACCCTCGATCCTGAGCCCGCTTATGCGTGAAAAGACCCGGCCCGCAGGCGATTTTCCAGCCTGATTTTGTCCAGAATTTGGACTTATTCAGCTCTATTTCGATGGAGCGAAAGCCATTAATCCCGCGGTCAAACGGCACGGATTTACAATAGGGAATAATGGTTTCGTTAAACACATCGCGGCGGATAAGGATGGACTGGTTGGTCCATGGCATAACGCGGGTACTTACAAGGTAAAAATCGTCATCAAGTTTTTCAATATCGCGCGGGAAACGTTCGGGCTGCCCGGTGCCGGCATACAGGCTTGTGCCGGACAGACGGCGGGCTTTGCCCGGGCGCAATATACGGCGAAGTCCGGAGAGGTAGCTTCCTGTCGCGGGATGATAACGACGATATTTATCAACTGTATCAAAGGTTTCGCCGAAGATCTTCGTGTGACGCATCCGCGCCATAATGGCTTTGTCAGCAGCGAGTAATTCAAGGGCGCGGCTAATCTGGCGGGCCGCCTCTGTGGGGCTCTCGATTAGAGGGCAGTCATTTTCGGTAAACAGAATATAATCTGTTTTCAGGCGCAAACCGATCTGCTCCATCCCGTCCAATATGCCCTTATTATCGGCCTGGGTTTCATAGCGTACGCCAAAATCGTCACAGACTTTAATGACCTCGTCTGTCGGCTCGGGCAAAAATACCATCACGTCATCAAAGAGCGAAAACAGGCCGGCGTCGCGATAGCTCTCGAAAGCCTGACGCAACGACGCATGGCCGCGCCAGCTCAGCACGCCCAGCCCCACCGTCACGCCGTCAGGACGCATTATCACTGCCAATGCTCGGCGATCCACGGCGTTGGCCTCACATGTTTATAAAATTTCTTATACCATTTGGCGGGCCATTCGCCGCGAATGGCTTCGTCCTGATCGGGTTTGCCGGTAAATGCCACAATATGGGTCTCGGGCGGTAGAGGCGGCGTTTTAAACCAATTCACAGGGAATCTGGGAAGCAGGCTGTGTTTGAAACTAACGCACCACGGCGCAGGCCAAAAGGCCATGTCTTCAATCTCGCGGGAAATATAGACTTGCTCGATGACATATTGATCAATCCAGCGCTGTGGATCGATATTAAAGCGATCAAAAATATGGGTATATTTCCCGGCGGGAAAGCGAAAGACGGAAGTGTTGGCGATATTTTGTCCGGGCTGGGTCCAGTTTTCAATGCCGATAAAGCGTCCCGGCTCATAGTCAAAGAAGTCGTCAAGTGATCCGGTGACGACCAGATCTAGGTCGAGAAATAAAACGTCGCCTTCTAAATCTGCCAGCGGATATTTCCATACAGCGAGCTTACGCCATGGCGGGCTAAGCAGCTTTTCCGGCAAATTTATCTCAGGCAGAGGCTCGCATTGCACGCCTTTATCAATACCTGATGTGTCGTCGGTAAAGCATACGAGACGGGTGGGACGCGCCGTTTGGCGCTGTATCGTCGTCCAGAGACGATTGACGAAATCAGAGCCGTAACGCGTCCCCCATTTCATACAGATGATGGTCTGCATTATTTGAGCATGTCGTCCCGCAGCGCCCGGAATTCATTGCCGTCATACCAGTTTGGCCAGTCTTCTGTGTCAGCAATATTCTGGCCAAGCTCGTAGAACAGATTGGTTGTGTAGACGATGCCGCTCATATCCCAATCGGATGAGTATTCATCAGCGGCTTTATGGTAACGCTCTTTGGTGTAAATCTCTCCGAATTCCCGGCCGAATTCAGAACCTTTTGTGACATGGTCAACGCCGCTATCCGCGTACAGCATTGGCACGCCTTTCTTGGCGAGGCTGATATGGTCGGAGCGGTAAAAATAGCCTGCTGAGGGGTTTTGATCGGGAACGATAACTTTGCCGTCACGATCCATCAGGGCCTTCAACCGGTCTTCAATTTCTGACGCGCCATACCCGACAACAATAATGTCATTGGTCTCGCCAATCGGCAGGATGGCATCAATATTAATGCCAGCAACGGTCTTATTAAGGGGTACAATTGGATCTGCGGCGTAATAGGCCGAGCCCAGAAGACCGGATTCTTCGGCTGTCACGGCGACAACCAATATGCTGCGCTCCGGCGGAGTCTCTTGGTTGGCAAAAGCTTCGCCAATTTCGATAATGGCCGCGGTGCCGGTCGCATTATCGACGGCGCCATTGAAGATTTGGTCGCCTTCAATGCTCTCGTCGCGGCCCATATGATCCCAATGGCCCATATAAAGGACATATTCATCAGGATATTTTGATCCGACCACTCCGCCGGCAATATTGGCCGACTCGGTTGTTTTAATATCGTTGTCAATTTTGGCTGACAGAGACAGACCTGTCATCGCGACAGGTTTGAAGCCTTTTGTTTTCGCCTGGGCCTTCATGTCATCATAATCCATGTCGACTATGTCAAACAGCTCAGCGGCTTGGTCTCGCGTGATCCAGCTTTCCAGCTCCGCGCGGCTCATGCCTTTATCAGGTCGTACCAGGTCAAATTGCGGGCCGGTCCAGCCGCCTTGCACGACTTCCCACGGATAGCTGGCGGGGGCATCTTCGTGAATCACGATCACGCCGGCCGCGCCCTGTCGGGCCGCTTCTTCAAACTTATATGTCCAGCGGCCATAATAGGTCATGGTCTCGCCCTTGAACTGGGCGTCGTTCTTGTCTTCAAAACCCGGGTCGTTAACCAGCATGACAACGGTTTTGCCTTCGACATCGACGCCCTCATAGTCATTCCAGTCATATTCCGGCGCAACAACACCGTAGCCGACAAAGACAAGCGGACTGTCTGTGACGGACACGCTCTGCGTATATTGTTTTGTCCAATACACCGCATTTTCACCGGCTTTGTAATCGATCACTTTATCGGCAGATTTGATATAGGCGAAACTTCCGTCTTTTACCGTCATTTCAGTCAGCGTCACAGGCTGGAAATAAGTTCCGTTAGCGCCCATGGGCTTCAGACCCGCAGCTTTCATCTCGTCGGCAATGTAATCCATTGTGATTTGCGCGCCGGGGCCTGAGGGTGGGCGTCCCAGAAATTCGTCGCTGGACAAGCGCTCAATGCGGCGCGCTATATCGTCAGCGGAGATTGCGCTCACAGTACTGGCAGGCGTGGCAATGACGTTTTGGTCCGCAGCGGGCGTATCGGCTTTGCCACAGGCACCAAGCGCGAGCGCGGCGGCAGCAACAGTAGAGAGTAAAAGGCGTGTCATGGGAATCCCTTATTATTATGGTTTGGGGCTAACTAACAAATACAGGCGTAAAAACCTAGAGGCATAATCTGCATGTAATTTCCCCTCTTGCCGAAGTCCGTCAGCCCGTTAGGGTAGGCGCAAAGATTAACCACTTTAAAAATATGAATGAGGGGCTTATGACACCGGCATTGAAATTGACTTTACTACTTGGCGCGGCGGCACTGCTTGCCTGCCAGCCCGGCGGTAGTGAGAATGCAAAAATTGAGCCGTCCGCGCCCGAACAGGTCGAGACGGTTCAGATTAATCCGAATGTCAAAATCCTGACCGATGGCGCTTTGGCGGGCACGCAGGGCTATGACATTATCGAAAGCCTGACGACGGAAATCGGCCCGCGTCTGGCCGGGACGCCTGAGGAAGCGCGCGCCCGTGAATGGGGCGTGGCTAAGATGAAAGATATCGGACTGTCTAATGTGCGTATTGAGCCGTTCACAATTAACGGCTGGGAGCGCGGCGTCGAGACCGGCATGATCATCTCACCTTATCCGCAGAAAATATATCTGACGGCGCTGGGCGGCTCTGTTGCAACGCCGTCCGGGGGCGTCGAAGCCGATGTTGTTTATTTCCCGACCTTTGAAGACTTAAAAAATGCGCCCGAAGGCGGGCTGGATGGTAAGATTGCCTATATTTCCGGACGTATGGAAAAAGCCCCTGACGGGGCGGGTTATGGCCCGGCTAACCAAAAACGCCGCAGCGGCGCGACAGAGGCGGCCAAGCGCGGAGCCGTCGCCGTGCTTATTCGCAGCGTCGGAACGGATAGTCACCGGTTTCCTCATACCGGACAGATGCGCTACGCCGATGATGTTAAAAAGATTCCTATCGCGGCACTCTCTGCGCCTGATGCGGATCAAATGGACCGCATGTTTGCCAAAGATCAAGATGTGCGCGTCAAGATTGAGCTGGGCCCGCGCGCCGTGGGTGACCGCCCGTCCGGTAATGTTGTCGGCGAAATTGTCGGCAGCGAAAAACCCGACGAAATTATCCTGATCGGCGGACATTTGGACAGCTGGGATCTGGGCACAGGCGCGGTTGATGATGGCGCAGGAATCGGAATCTCCCTTGGCGCAGCCAAAGTTATTATCGATTCGGGATTGCAGCCCAAACGGACAATTCGCGTTGTTATGTTCGGCGCAGAAGAGGTCGGACTGCTGGGCGGCTTCGCTTATGTTGAGGCGCATAAAGGCAAAGACCTCGCCAATCACATATTGGCATCTGAGTCAGATTTCGGCGCGGGTAAAGTCTACGAACTTCGCTCGGGCCTTAAAGGCGGAGATGCTTTTATTGGCGAGTTGCACAGTCAGATTGCCGCATTGGGTATCGAGAAAAGCACGGCGCAGACCAATGGCGGGCCGGATATTGGACCCATGTTTGACGAAGGCGTTCCCGCTATCCGTCTGCAACAGGACGGGACGGATTATTTTGACCTGCACCACACACCGGATGATACGATGGACAAGATTGATAAAGATGATGTCGCGCAAAATGTGGCTGCGTGGACAGCCATGGTTTGGACCGCATCAGAGACCGATTATGACTTTCGCGGCATGAATTAGGAGCGGATATGAAACTTATATTACTTAAATCAGCAACCCTTATCGCGGCCGCGCTTGCTATCGGCGCCCCCGCACAAGCTGCAGAGCCGCTTATTGATCTTTATAAGACGCTTCATGCTAATCCAGAATTGTCCCATATGGAAAGCGAGACGTCTAAAATGCTCGGCGCAGAGCTTGAGACGCTGGGCTTTGATGTCACTTATGAATTTGGCAGCACGGGCACGGTGGCGGTTTTTAAAAACGGTGACGGCCCGACGGTTTTAATCCGCGCGGATATGGACGCGCTTCCGGTAACGGAGGCGACAGGTGCCAGTTATGCCAGCACCAAGATTATGGAAGACCATAATGGAAATATGCAGCCCGTTATGCATGCCTGCGGCCACGATATTCATATGACGGTCTTTATGGGTACGGCGCGTGATCTTATTGCCCGTAAGGCAGAGTGGAGCGGAACGCTTGTCATGATCTTGCAGCCCGCCGAAGAGCTGGGGCAGGGCGCGCGCGCGATGATCGGCGCCGGACTTTTTGATAAATTCCCGCGTCCGGATTATAATCTGGCGCTGCATACCAATTCAGCTATGCCGGCTGGTACGGTCGGCTATACGCCCGGATACGCCTTGGCAAATGTTGACAGCGTTGATATTACCGTGCGCGGCATAGGCGGGCATGGTGCTTATCCCAATACGACCAAAGATCCCATCGTATTGGCCGCGCAGCTTATCCAAGGATTTCAAACCATTGTCAGCCGTGAAATCTCGCCGACCCAACCTGCGGTCGTGACAGTTGGCTCTATCCATGGCGGGACAAAGCACAATATTATCGGCGACGAAGTCAAAATGCAGCTCACCCTGCGCAGCTACAGCCCCGAAGTGCGGCAGCAGACTTTAGCCGCGATCCGCCGTATGGCGGATGGTATGGGCCGCGCATATGGCCTGCCCGAAGACAAGCTACCTATCGTTATCCATCAGGATGAATTTACGCCGGCAGCCTTTAATAATCCCGCTTTGTCAGAGCGCGCAGCCAATCTCATTGCGGGCGCCATTGGCGAGAAGAACGTGATCAAAGTTGACCCCGTTATGGGCGGTGAGGATTTTGGCGAGTTCGGACAGGTAGAACCGAAAATTCCGTCCTTTATCTATTGGCTCGGCGCAGTAGCGCCAGCTGATTATGCGGCCGCAAAAGCCAGCGGCGCGACATTGCCGTCCCTGCATTCTCCGACATTTCTTCCTGATGCGGCTCCGACTATTGACACCGGCGTCAAAGCCATGAGCGCATCTGCGCTGGGGCTGTTTAACGGCCAAGGCTAATAATTTCTAACCTACGGATTACATTATGTCTCTTCCAAAAGTTCTTCAGAACTTGCGCCTGCCTGTGGTTGGCGCGCCAATGTTTATCGTCTCGGGGCCCGAACTTGTCATTGCGCAGTGCAAAGCCGGAATTGTCGGGTCTTTCCCTGCGCTTAATGCCCGCCCGCAACATGTGCTGGATGAATGGCTGACGCGGATTAATATCGAGTTGGATCAGCACAAAAAAGATAATCCGGACGCGATCGTTGCGCCCTATGCGGTTAATCAAATTTGCCACGGCAGTAATAACCGTCTGATGGAAGATATGGCGACATGCGTGAAGCACAAAGTGCCGATTGTGATTACCAGCCTCCAAGCCAATAAAGACGTCTATGAAGCTGTGCATAGCTATGGCGGCATAATTATGCATGACGTGATTAATATCCGGCACACTGAAAAGGCGCTTTCTATGGGCGCGGACGGCATTATCGCGGTATGTACCGGCGCGGGCGGTCATGCAGGGACATTGTCGCCCTTCGCGTTAATTCCGGAGATCCGTAAAATCCACGACGGATTATTATTATGTAGCGGGTCACTGGCCACGGGCGGATCTGTTCTCGGCGCGCAGGCTATCGGTGCGGATTTGGGATATATTGGGACGCGTTTTATTGCGTCCAAAGAGGCTAATGCCGATGAAGGCTATAAGCAAATGTTGGTGGACAGCGCCGCCAAAGATGTCGTTTATTCCTCACTCTTTACAGGCGTCAGCGGGAATTATTTGGCTAAGTCCATCACAGCTGCAGGGATGGATCCTAATAACCTCCCCGAAGCGGATAAATCAGCAATGAATTTCGGCTCTGGCGGTAATAGCGATAAAAAAGCATGGAAAGATATTTGGGGCGCAGGCCAGGGCACAGGAAGTATTAATGATTCGCCGTCAATTGCGGATATAATTGATCGTATGGAATCCGAATATAAAGCCGCGAAAGTGCGAATAAGCTCAAGTTAATTTTCATTATTTGAAATTTACTAAAAAATTCCTGTATTTTTATTGTTCTTTTAACTTCAAAAGAATGAGAGCAATTGCTTTCTGTAGTAATTTAATGCTATTCTTGAATATAATGAACTGCTAATTGCTGTGAAATTCGTGCCTTAATTAACATTTGCGTGTTTTGCTTTTAAATCTTCAGGAAAGTGACTTGAATGATTAAAGAGATAAAGTCATAAATTGCGCGCCTAATAGAGAATTAAATTCAGTAAAAATAGGGAATCTGAATAATGGAAAATATATTTGCTAATTTGAGTACGGCCGAGATCGTTCTTATTGTGTTGGCCTTGCTGCTTGGGCTAATCTTAGGGTGGCTCTTCTTTGGACGTAAAAGTCATGAGGGGGATCTCTCACGCGAAGGAGAAAGCGCCATTCAAAACGAAGCTAGCGAATTGCGCGCGCGGGTGCGAGAGCTGGAGTCCGGAGTTAAATCCCGCGACACCGAGCTGGGCGAAATGCGCGGCAAACTTAAAGCCGCTGCTGCCGAGGGCGCTGCAGCCAGCGCGATTGCCTCTGCTTCAGATAATGACGCACCATCTGGTGATGATGATGCGACATACGCACTGGAATGGCGAAACCGCTATCTAGCTGCCCGCGTAAAATATCTTGAAGGTCGCGTATCTGATGGCGCAAAACCTGCAAAATCAAAGTCTGCGCCTAAAAAAGCAGCCGCTAAAAAATCGTCGAGTAAAAAAGCGACTACGGCCAAAAAAGCGACTACGGCCAAAAAAGCGACCACTAAGACAGTGGCAACGGATGATGCACCTGTGAAACGGGGCCGCGGACGTCCTCGTAAAGATGCAAGCGCAAGCGCAACTGCAACGACGGCCAAACCAAAGACCAAGACTAAACCGAAAACCAAAACCAAAACTAAGGCCAAGGCCAAGACCAAGACGGCAACAGCAACAGGCGAGAAGCGCGGTCGCGGCCGTCCGCGTAAGACCCCTGTCAAGCCGGAAAAAGGCTCCCTTGAGTGGTACCACGAAAATGTACAGCGTTATCACGGCACAGCCGCCAAGGCCGTTGTGAAATCTATCAAAACGCATTTAGGCGCTGCGATGGCAAGTCGCGACTCAGCCTTAGTCGCCTGTTCTGATTCAAAAGAAGTCGATACAGTCGTTAAAAATTGGTGCGTTGATAACCTTAAGCAAAGCAAAGACGCCGCTGAGGCCAATGTTGCCAGCGTTTGCGAAGAAATGAAGAAAGACCGGTTCAAAGACCGCGTCACGTTCTATTATTTATGCGCTAAAAATGCCCGCAAATTGAGCGCTATGAAATAGCTTAGACTTGCATCACTTACAAATTAACCCCGCCTTGTGCGGGGTTTTTTATTGGCACTTTCAAGCTCTTATAGCATTCAATCGCAGATTAATCCCCGCCTTCTTCAGGCCGTCTATATTGGATGTGTGAAGCAAAACCCGAATATATCCGCTTGGCCATGGCCGCATTTTTCCCGAATTGAAGTAGCCTGCCGTCATTGCGGGCAAGGCTATTACTGGCCTGCATTTATGAACGCGTTGGAAGACTTACGCACACATATGGCCCGCCCGATCATTATCCACTCCGCCCACCGCTGCGCGTTACATAATGCGCGGGTCGGCGGCGCGCCTTTATCGCAGCATTTAAAACTCGCCGTGGATATTAGCCTTAAGAGGCATAATTTGCGTGATTTGGCCCGCACAGCCCGCGGCGCAGGCTTTACCGGTTTTGGATTTTACACAACATTTTTACATCTGGATATGGGCCGGCCCCGTCACTGGTTTGGCGGCCTCGAAGCGAGAACATTATGGCAGACATACTTGGATTAGGACTGGACGCCGCAGCCGGCGGTGCATTTGGGTTAATCGGGACGGCGCTGGGCCGCGTGGCGGGTTTTTTCGAGCGCCGCCAGACCCACGCCCAAGAGGTGCGGCAATGGTCACATGAACTCGCCCTGCATGAGCTCCAAATGAAAGCGCGGCAGCAAGAGACTGAAATGCAAATGGCTATCGAGGCGCAGCAGGGCAGTTGGGCGGGACTTGAAGCCTCTATTAATGCCGATAGAGCCTTGGGGCAGGGTAGCCAGTGGGTGGTCAATACGCTGCGTCTGGTCCGTCCATCGCTAACACTGTTATTGTGGCTTATTACCGCCTATATTTTCGCGGTTACGAAACAGGACACCATTATCGAAGCCGCTGTTTTCGCGGCAACTGCGGCGACCCTATGGTGGTTTGGGGATCGCGCGCCCAAGCCAAGGTCAATGTAAGGCTAAATCGCCTATCCGCCGATATTACGGCTCATAATCGTCATCATAATAATAATCATGAGAATGAGGATAACGAACAAATATAGGATAGCTGTCGTGTAGCTGGCGATAATCGTTTTGATCCAACCGCGCCCGAACATTCGCTTGAGACTGATCGGGAGATAGAAAATCAATATGAGCAATATGGATTGAGCGATCTTATTACCGGGGATTGTTGTGCTGAGAATAATGCCGACAAAGATCAATAGAAACATGACGCCGTGAATATAGGCGGCGTGCACCAGATGATCGAATAGTAGCGCATCTTTTCCGCGAATAAATACTGCGCCGGACAACATAGCCACAGGCAACATAAAGAATAATATGCGCGGCAGCCAGGTTTTGAGCCCGGTGTTCAGCGTAGCCGGATTACGGATGATCTGCGTTATAAAATCTGACATGTCATTTGCTGAAATTATACGCTCTTCACCGTTGACACTATTAATTGTAATGGTTCGGTCACCGCTGTCTTTTGTCCGAATTTTAAGGTTTGGAGTATCGACCTCATCATCTCCCCCATGGTTGAAAAAACCGCCGCTGACTTTTTCCCGGACAATATCGAAATCAAGCGTTTCATTTCGACGTTCGATGGCCGCGCGCGGTTCGAAAAAATGGGCTTTGAAGCCCATATCATAATCGTCGGCAGTCAATTCGGCAGCGGCTTTATTTTGCGTAGTATCGAGCTGCGTTAACGACACTTCGAAACTGAAAATTTGCCGTCCCGTCAGGCTTAGAAAGCCAAATAGAATAATTGACATAAATATGTAGACGCGCACCGGCGAGGTCCAATGAGTGCGGCGGCCATTACAATATTCGCGGGCGACTTTACCGGGCCGTATAATCAGGTTCAGCCACGTGCGCCAAATCCGGTTTTCAAACGCAAAAAGCGATGTAAACGCTTCCCAGCCCATACCGAAGATCGAACGTCGCAAATCATCATTTTTCTGGCCGCACTCTTTACAATATAGACCGACTATTGGCGCGCCGCAGGAGAAGCAATTTAGACTTTGATTATTGTCAGGAACACCATCGCCACTTAAAAGGTCACTGTCGGCTAAAACAGCAAGAGCAACGCCTTCTTCTAAGTGATCATCCGGCATGATTTTCCAATTGTTCCCAAATCGCTATCGACAACGTCCCGCACGGGGTTTATGCAATTAGTTGCATAGCGTATAGCCTGTGCATAGGATAAAACTATAGGGGAATGTGGCATGTTTTCAAACAAGATCGTTGCCATAACAGGCGCGGCGGGCGGAATAGGCCTCGGTATCGCGAAGATGTTTGCCAATAATGGTGCGCGCGTCGCGCTGAGCGATTTGAAGGCCCCCGAAGCACAAGCTAAGGAATTGGGCGGCAAAGCCTATGTCTGCGATGTATCCAGCGAGGCGTCCGTAACATCATTTATTGAGGCGGCAGAGGCCGACCTTGGCCCGATCGATATTTATATCTCTAATGCCGGGGTTGGTTTTGGCGACGGCCCGAACGGCGAAGTTGCGGGCGGTAGCAATAAAAGCTGGGAGACCAGCTGGCAGGTCAATGTCATGGGCAGCGTCTACGCAGTGCGCGACCTTGTCCCCAAATGGATTGAACGGGGAGGCGGACGTTTTGTCATTACCGCCAGCGCAGCGGGTCTGCTCAACCAAATTGGCAGCGCATCATATAGCGCGACAAAACACGCCGCTGTTGGCCTCGCTGAAGCGATTGCGATTGCGCATCGCGCGGATAATATTTTCGCGCACTGTATTTGCCCGCAATATGTGCGCAGTAATATGACAAAGGGTCAGAAATTTGCCGAAGAGAGCAAGGATGGATTGCTGGAGCCCAGCGATGTCGCCGCAGCACTAAAAAACGCTATTGCTAATGATGAATTTTTGGTTCTGTCACACCCTGTTGTGGGTGAATATTTCAAAGGCAAAGCGTCGGATTATAACCGCTATATTCACGGCATGGCGAAGCTGAAAAGCAAGATTGCAGCCGAAGATTTACCACTACAAAACCAGGAGTAATTATGCCGCGTTTCGATTTTACTGACCAAGTTGTTCTTATCGCCGGAGCCAGCCGCGGTATTGGCGAAGCCATTGCCCACGGCTTTGCCGAACATGGCGCGCATGTTGTGTGCACATCACGCAAGGTTGAAGATTGTCAGAAAGTGGCTGACGCGATTATCACCAAAGGCGGAAAAGCCAGCGCGATGACGCTTCATTTGGGTCAGCTGTCCGACCACAAAGATGTGCTTGAGAAAATCCAGAAAACCCATGGCCGCTTGGATCATGTTATAAATAACGGCGCGACCAGTCCGCATTTCGGACCGGCCCACGAGGCCAGCCCCGCCGCTTTTGATAAGACGTTTGAAGTGAATACGCGCGGGCCCTATTTTCTCGCGACCAGCGCTTTTAAAATGCTCAAAGAAAATGGCGGCGGGTCCATCGTAAATGTTGCCTCCATTGACGGCCTTCAGCCTGCGGAATTTCGCGTTATTTACGGCATGAGCAAAGCTGCCTTGATTGCGATGACGCAGGGTCTGGCCAAAGAATACAGCCAGTATGGCGTGCGCGTAAATGCACTTCTGCCCGGTTTTACAGATACAAAATTGGCCAGCGCGCTCAAAGACAACCCGGCGATGGATTTATACGTTAAAATGAATCTGGCGATTAAGCGTATGGCGCAGCCCGAGGAAATGGTCGGCGCAGTACTCTATATGACCTCAAAAGAAGCCAGCTATTACACAGGGCAGTGCATGATCGTTGATGGCGGAGCCGTTATTTAATGAGCAGGACAGGACAAAACGCGGCTGATCCGGTTCGCAAGGGTGATGAATTTGACATCAAAGCCATGCATGAACAGCTCAGCAGTGAAATTGAGGGGCTGACTGGCCTGCCTGATGTACGCCAATACCCCAGCGGCGCGTCCAATTTGACTTATGAGCTATCCTATCCGGATCGCACATTAGTCCTACGCCGTCCGCCTATGGGAACAAAGCCCAAAAGTGGTCATGATATGTGGCGTGAATACCGCATCATGCGCGACCTAAAACCCGTTTTTGATGCCGTTCCGCCTGTGCTATATTATACTGATGACGAGAGTATCATCGGCGCGGAATTTTATGTCATGGACAAGGTTGCAGGCCCGCTTATCCATAATGAAATTCCCGAAGATTGGGATTGGGATGCTTCTGACGGGTCGAAGTTATGCGATGAATTTTTCACTAAGCTTGTTGATCTTCATCAGGTGGATTTCAAAGCGGCAGGCCTCGCTGATTTCGGCAAACCCACAGGTTATATCCAGCGCCAAATTCAAGGCTGGAATCGCCGCTATGAGAAAGCGTGGACTCCTGACGTTGAAAAATTCGAAGACGTTCGCAAATGGCTGGATGATAACCGCCCCGCCAAAGAGAACGGCCACGCCATTGTTCATGGCGATTTTCGCATTGATAACTGTATATTAAATGCTGACGATCCCCATAAAATATCAGCCATACTGGATTGGGAAATTAGTGCGTTGGGCGACCCATTGATGGATCTGGGCAATACGCTGGCTTATTGGATAGAGCCAAATGACCCGCCTTATATGCATATGATGGTGCGCCAACCCAGCCGCGCGCCGGGCATGATGACCCGCGCGCAGGTGGCTCAGTTTTACGCGCAGCGCACAGGGCATGATGTGTCTAATATTCCCTATTATTTTGTCTATGGCATTTTCCGTCTGGCGGTCATCATTCAACAAATTTATTACCGCTATTATCACGGACAAACTGATAATGCTCGGTTCAAAGATTACGGGCAGATGACAAATCTGCTCGGCACACTCGCGCGAGAAAAAATTGCTTCCGGCAAATTGTAAAGGACACTAGATATGACTGATATGAATCTTGGAATGAGCGAGCGCGTTAAGCCGCTGGTTGAAGCCGTACGCGATATAGTGCGTAATGAGATTATGCCGCTGGATGTGGAGTATCATCACGAGGTCGGTAAGCATCCGGATGGACGTTTTGCTTTTACAGACCGCCAGACTGAAATTCGCGAAAGCCTGAAAGCTAAAGCGCGCGAGCGCGGCCTGTGGAATTTTTGGCTGACGGATAGCGATAAGGGCTACGGATTGTCGACGGTCGAATATGCCTATCTGGCCGAAGAAATGGGCTGGTGCACCCTTGCGGCGGAAATCTTTAACTGCGCCGCGCCGGACACAGGCAATATGGAAGTTTTAGAGCGTTATGGCGCGCAAGAGCACAAAGATGAATGGCTGGGCGGTCTACTTGACGGTAAAATCCGTAGCGCGTTCTTGATGACAGAGCCGGATGTGGCCAGTTCCGACGCGACTAATCTGGATTTTTCGGCTGTTAAAGACGGCGATGAATGGGTCTTTAATGGTGAGAAATACTGGAGCTCGGGTGCCGGTGATCCGCGCTGCGCTGTTTATATCCTTATGGCCCGCACAGCGCCGCGCGATGGCGACATTCCGCGTCACAGTCAACATTCCATGTTCGCTATTCCCGCGGGACTTCCCGGGGTCACGATTTTGCGCGCCATGGAAGTCTTTGGTAATGACGATGCTCCGCATGGTCATATGCATATCCGGTTTGAAAATGTGCGCGTGCCGGCAAATGCCTTGCTGCTCGGCGAGGGCCGCGGTTTTGAAGTCTCCCAAGGCCGTCTCGGCCCCGGCCGTATTCACCATTGCATGCGCAGTGTCGGTCAAGCCGAACGCGCCTTAGAGCTGATGTGTAAACGCTCATTGAGCCGGACCGCCTTTGGCCGTCCTTTGGCTAAGCTGGGCGCAAATTACGATATCATTGCGCAGTGCCGTATTGAAATTGAGCAATCGCGTCTACTGTGCCTCAAAGCCGCATGGATGATGGATCAGGGCGATAAGCGCGCCGCTGCGCCATGGATCAGCCAAATTAAAGTGGCGGCGCCAAATATGGCCCTCAAAGTCATCGACGAAGCGATGCAAATGCATGGCGGCGTTGGCGTGTCTCAGGACACACCGCTGGCGGCCATGTATGCCGGTATGCGCACGCTGCGCTTTGCCGATGGCCCCGACGCCGTTCACCGTATGCAGGTTGCGCGTAAAGAGCTTCGTCAATATACGAACCAGAAAACATAGCTATTGGAGTTACCTTATGCCGTCATTTGATGTTGTATCGGAAGTCGACCTCGCCGAGGTCGATAATGCCGTTCAAAACGTAACGCGTGAAATATCGACGCGTTACGATTTCAAAGGCTCGTCCGCGCGTCTTGAGCATAAAGACGGCGTGCTGACCGTTCATGCCGATGACGAGCTCAAGCTCAAACAGATGCACGAGATTATTCGCGGGCAGCTTAACAAGCGCGGGATAGAGCCGGGTATGCTCGATTATCAAAAGATCGAGCCGGCGACGGGCATGAGCGTTCGACAAAATATCAATGTCAAACAAGGCCTTGAAAAAGAGCTCGCGAAAAAAATTGTCAAAGATATCAAGACTGAAAAACTAAAGGTTCAAGTCTCTATTCAGGGCGAAGAGCTGCGCGTCTCCGGCAAGAAACGTGATGACCTTCAATCCGCCATGGCCTTTATGAAAGCCATGGGATTAGAGCAGCCTTTGCAGTTTAAGAACTTTAGAGACTAGGTTTAAACTAAGTTAAACTCAAATTGGTGGCCGTTACTCGGCCATTATCACTTTGCCGCCCAGCACCGTGGCGACAGGCTCGACGGACAGGATTTCCGCTTCATCAATCGTCATGATATCGCCGTTAAAGACGGTGAAGTCAGCAACTTTTCCGACTTCAATTGTTCCCAAATTATCCTCTTGAAATGAGGCATAGGCCGGCCAAGCGGTGAACATTTTAAGCGCATTCAGACGCGATACGGCTTCCTCGGGATACCAGCCTTCGCCGGTAAATCCATTTTGATCTTTGCGGGCGACGGCGGCGTAGAACTCAATGCGCGGATCGCCGCGCTCGACCGGTGCGTCGGAACCGCCCGCAACAATCGTACCGCTATTGATTAGGCTTTGCCAGCTATACCCGCCTTTCAGGCGTTCTATGCCGATGCGGGCAGGGGCGAAATGCAAATCACCAATCGCGTGGCTAGGCTGCATAGATGGAATGACGCCAATCGCCGCAAAGCGATCCAGATCGTCAAGGTTTAAAATTTGGGCATGTTCAACACGCCAGCGCGGATCAACCACGCGGCGTTCGCTTTCGGGAACCGCATTAAAGGCCTCTTCATACCAGTCGAGAACCAAACGATTACCGCGATCACCAATGGCATGGGTGCTAACCTGTACACCTTCACGCAGTGCCATTGTGTAAATTTCAAGCGCTTCGTCCTTGTCGAGCATGATCAAACCGCGATTTTGCGGGTCGTCATCATAGGGCTCGAGCAAAGCGGCGCCGCGCGAGCCGAGGGCCCCGTCGACATAAAGTTTGATCGCGCGGGTCGTGACCAATTGGTCGTCCGCACGCGCGTCAGCAGACAGCACGTCAGGCGCGGAGCCGGTATAATCCATCGCATTATAAATGCGCAGAGGCATTTGCCCCTCATCGGAAAGTCCGGTCATGATGGACACATCATCAGGGTCGGCGCTCATATTATGGATGCCGGTCCATCCATAATCGGCATAGACATCGCCTGCGCGGATATAGGCGGCGCGGCGGCGCTCCGGCGTTTCTGTCGGAATAATATCCGCGAGCAGGCCTTGCGCTGTGTCGATCAACATGCCTGTGGGCCGACCGTCAAGTCCACGCAGAATATCGCCGCCAAAGGGTGCCTGCATCTCGACTGTGATACCCGCCAGCTCCAGAGCTTTGGAATTGACAACGCTGGCATGTCCGTCGGCGCGGCTCAGGATAATAGCGCGGTCCGTGCTGATTTGATCGAGATCTTCACGCGTCGGAAAGCGGTTTTCCGGCCAATGGGTTTCAATCCATCCGCGTCCCATGACAGGACTGTCTTCGGGGAGGGTGGCCATATGTGTTGTTGTGCGCCCGACTAAATCTGTGACGGACATTGTGCCCTCGAGATTAAGCGTAAGTTCCCGTTCCCCAATGCCGCGTAAATGGGCATGGGCATCGGTAAAGCCCGGATAAACATAACCCTTAAATATGGCGGATTGTGTTTTCTCGCGGCTATGTCCCGCGCAGGATAAATCAGTGCTGACGCATATGATTTTGCCGTCTGCCACCGCAATATCTCTCAAATCGGCTTGGGCGACATTGCCGGAATAGATCCCGTCTGCAGTGATATAAAGATCAGCAATGGGAAGTTTTTCAATGTCCTCCACGGCAACCTCAGAGGTGCAGGCGGAGAAGGTGATGGCAGCGCTAAAAAGCAGATAAGATAGTTTCATACGGCCTTAATAGGCCCTGTTTTACTCCGGCGAAAGTCTTTTATAATTTAAGCCGTCTGGATAACTTTTTCCGGAGTTTCTGAAAATACCGTATTAAACCCTGTCATCAATTCATTGAAATTCAGCGGTTTGGGAATGGCATAATTCATACCAATATTCTTGCATATCCGAACCTGTTGATAATCCGGGTCTGCTGTCAAGGCGATAATTTTGGTATCGGCATAGGGCGCGCCGCTATTTCTGATCGCTAAAGTAGCCTCAATGCCGTCCATAATCGGCATATGAATATCCATTAAAATGACATCAACATGGCGGGTTTTCAGAATTTCAATTGCGGCTTGTCCATCATCGGCAATTATCATTTCTGCAATTTTAGGCTCTAAGAGAGAACGCACGACCAGTTGATTAATCTGGTTGTCTTCAGCGACCAAAACGGTGAGGCGGCTAATATCGACATCCTTGTTAGCGTTACTATTGACGCTCGCAAATATCTGCGTTTTCTCAGACCTGTCTGAGGTATTCACGGGCGTATCACGCGTTTCTTGAGAGGCCGGGGGGTTCTTTTGCGCCTTTAGACTCTGACGCCGGATGTCTTCAGCGTCATCCATACTTACCCGCCTGACATCACCCGCGCGCGGCAGGGCGCGGCGTTCGCCTTCGCGGCGCTTTAGCGGCAACGTTAAAGCGAAAGTGGTCCCAATAGTGGGCTGGCTTTTAACCGAGACTTTACCGCCCATAACTTCGGACAAGCGCTTGACGATCGACATACCCAGTCCGGTTCCGCCGTAATCCGCAGAGGTTTGGTCAGTCGCCTGCTGAAAGGGCGTGAATACGCCGCGCAATTGCTCGGGCGTCATACCGATGCCTGTGTCACGAATAGCGGTGACAAAATAAGGTAGGCCACTACGCTCTACAACTGTGCAGATGACATCGACCTGACCATTTTTTGTGAATTTGATCGCGTTAGAAAGGAGGTTGTTTAGGCATTGATGATAGCGTAGCGGATCAATGATTAGCGTGTCGGGAACGTTATCTGTAATACGTAAGGTCAGCTTGGTACCGTTACTATTGGCTTTATCATCCCACAACGTCTTGATATTATGTAAGAGCGTACGGGGTGCAGTTAATTCCGGCATGACCTTGACCTTGTCGGCAGCAAGCTTGGCATGATCGAGCGTATCATCCATTAGTTTAAGCAGCATATTGGCGCTGTCTCGAATAATACCCAACTGCTCTGAAATAGTCTCACCGGCCTCTGTCTGCAACAAGGCTTCGGTCATACCCAGAACACCATTCATTGGCGTGCGGATTTCGTGACTCATATTTGCCAGATATTCGTTTTGGGCCTTGTTCATCCGCTCGGCATCTTCAGCCCGGCGGCGCCAAGACTGCAATGACACGCGCTCTTCGGTCTGGTCGATAATAAAACAATTTACTCCGATAGGCTTTCCGGCTTCCGAAAAAATAGGAATGCCTATATTGCGCTGATAGACGACACCGGCCTTGTCGAGAACAACGCGGTAGCAGAAATCCATAACAGACTGGCTCTTAAATCCTTCACTCCAAATTATCCGGATGCGGTCTACATCTTCCGGATGAAGAATCGACCATAATCCATCATTGTAAATCCGGGCCTTCTCACGGTCAGACAGGCGCGATAAAATTGAGTCACTGATAGTGAACTTATTGTCTTTAAAAGAATACTGCCAATATCCTGCTCCGGCCTGCACCATGGCCAGATCCATTAACTGTTCGCGCCGCTGCGTTTTTGTTATATCTTCAGTTAGGACAATTAAAACGCCATTTGACCCATAGGAGTGGCGTGTTTTGATGACGCGTCCATCCAAGGCAGTACGGCTAAATTCGGCGGTATCGCTTTCGTGAAGTGCTGATTTTGAGCGGATGTTATTCCACGTCTCTGCCAGGGTAATATCCGGACCGAAATCACCCCGCCGAATGGCATGCTCGACAATATCTTTACCGCTGCGGCCGGGCAAATATAAATCTTGGGGCATATCATTATGACGCAGAGTAGCAGCGTTGTGGGCCAGGACGTTCAAATTTGGATCAAAAATAACAACGCCGATGTCGAAGGACTCGCCTAAAGTCTTGATGAGGTCATCCAAAGTGACTTCGTTTTTTTTAGTTTTAACCGCTGTGTTCGACACGTTTTTATCTAGTGGTACGTTTTCAGTCATGCTCTTCCCTAACGCGTGCCCACACCGTTCCTTTTTGTGACACATAAAGGAAAAGAAACTGCTAACGAGATCCAACAGGTGATGAGTGGCCTGAGCTTAATATCTTGCTCTAACTTATAAACGTATGAAGTGTTCTGGATTGAGTAAAAACACGAGAGGCTGCCGCGCTGTTTATATTAGCAAAGCTTAAAAAAGTATCACAGCAAACTGCTTCATAACGTACTTAATGTGATGCGATTATGTATGGTATAAGGAAAATGGTGCCGCGAGGGAGAATTGAACTCCCGACCTCATCATTACCAATGATGCGCTCTACCCCTGAGCTACCGCGGCCCTGAACATATTAGGAAGAGGGCAGGCCATTAGCGCAAAGCTCTGCACTTGAAAAGCCCTCAATTGTTGACGCGCTGCACATTGCGGGCCTAGGACAAAGGCTATGAGCGATAATGATAAAACAACTGATAAAAAAGAGGCCGAGCGGCAGCGCAAAGCCAAGGCCCTGCGCGATAATTTACGCCGCCGTAAACAGGCGACTCGCAAAACGCCGCCGCCTGCATAGCGCTCATCGTAAATATGCGGTCATAAAAACGTACAGTTTCCACCTTCTTTTTGCCGCTTGAATTCGCCACACTGGCTTTGTGATTCTCAATAAATAAAGGCTGCCGACAATGGATAAAATCGTAATTACAGGCGGCCGCGCGCTTAAGGGCGAGATTGAAATTAGCGGGGCTAAAAACTCCGCTATCAAGCTTATGGCGCTGTGTCTTCTCACCGATGAGCCACTTGAGCTAACCAATATGCCTGACCTGATGGATACGCGATCCATGGCTCAATTGCTTGAGCATCTGGGCGTTAAGCATGCGCGTGGTCCTGGCGCGCGCATGACATTGCATGCTCCCGATCTGGCCCATACCGAAGCGCCCTATGATCTGGTGCGTAAAATGCGCGCTTCATTTAATGTTCTCGGGCCGATACTGTCGCGCGAGCACAAAGCGCGCGTTTCGCTGCCCGGCGGCTGCGCGATCGGCGCGCGTCCCGTGGATTTGCACCTCAAAGCCATGGAGAGCCTGGGCGCGAAAATAGACCTTGTGGACGGCTATGTCGTGGCAACCGCTAAAGGCGGGCTTAAAGGCGCGGAGATCACTTTCCCGTTCGTCTCTGTCGGGGCGACAGAACACACAATGATGGCGGCCGTTTTGGCTAAAGGCGAAACTGTTTTATATAACGCCGCGCGCGAGCCTGAAATTATTGATCTGGCCAACTGCCTGAACGCGATGGGCGCGCAAATCGTCGGCGCAGGGCGTTCAGAAATCCGTATTAACGGCGTCGACAAGCTGTCGGGCGTAAGCCATGCCGTTGTGCCGGACCGTATCGAAGCGGGCACATATGCGCTGGCCGCCGCGACCACAGGTGGCAAAGTCCGACTGGCCAATGTGCGCTCCGACCATTTGGGCGCGCTATGGCCGCTGATTGCACAGGCGGGCGCCAAAGTCACAATGGATGAGACCGGCGTTGTGATCGAGCGTAACCCCAAGTCGCGTCTGCGTCCCGTTGATGTTGAGACGCAGGCCTATCCGGGCTTTCCGACTGATTTACAGGCGCAATTTATGGCTATGTGCTGTTTGGCCGATGGCGTGTCGATCATCCGCGAGAATATTTTTGAAAACCGCTTCATGCACTGCCCCGAGCTTATCCGACTGGGCGCGAACATAAAAGTTACAGGACGCGAAGCCATTGTGCGCGGCGTGAAAGAGCTTCGCGGCGCGCCGGTTATGGCCACCGATCTGCGCGCCTCGGCCTCTCTGATTGCAGCAGGCCTCGCGGCGCACGGCGAAACCTCGATCAGCCGCGTCTATCATTTAGATCGCGGTTTTGAACATATCGAGGTGAAACTTGGGAATTGCGGTGCTAGGATCAAACGGATGAAGGAATAGGGGCCCGTTATGGCACAAAATGATCGTCTGAGATTACAGGCAATGGACGAACGCGATCTCGTTGTGGTTTCAGCTGCGTTACAAGATGGCATCGCTCAGGTCGGTGACATCAAATTTGATCGAAAAGCCCGGAGTTTCTCACTTATCTTTGCCCGCTTTCGCTGGGAAAAGTCCGACTACGGCAAAGGTGAGCGCATCGGTGCGGCTTTGCGTATAGACGGCGTATTAAATGTGCGTTCGCGCGGTATAGACCGCAGTAATCCCGAGGCCCGCGCTGTGCTGTTGTCTATGGAATTTACCGCAGGCAACACCGCGCCCGAAGGTTTGCTCACCCTTACATTTGCAGGCGATGGCGAAATCGCGCTCGAGGTTGAGGCGCTGGACGTCATGCTCGTTGACGTTACGCCATCGCGCGGCGCGGGCGTCAGGCCAGATCACGATACATGATCGAAACGCGGATCATCGCCGAATTGGTTATTGATAATGATAGCCTCCCGCCCAGCAGTCCGGAAATGGTGCATGAGCGGCGCGTGGCGATATTCGACATTCTCGAAGAAAATGAATTTGCGCTCATTGACGGTCCCGAAGGGCCTTACAGGGTCGATCTGGGCATGATTGAGAAGCGTTTAAAGCTGGGCGTGTCTCATATTGACGGCGCGCCAATCAAAGATGTTATGGTGTCGATGACCGCTTTTCGCCGCGTCATCAAAGACTATTTTATGATCTGCGAGAGCTATCATAACGCCATTCGCACAGCTATGCCGGCGCAGATTGAAGCTATCGATATGGGCCGCCGGGGGCTTCATAATGAAGGCTCACGCATGCTCTCAGACGCACTGCGCCAACATGCTGAAATTGATTTCCAAACCTCGCGCCGCTTATTCACGCTGATTTGCGCGCTGCACCGACGGCCAAAACGGGATGTCATGTCATGAAAAAGCCGCCAAGTTCTATCTTATTCATTTGCCAGCTCAATTCTATCCGCTCGCCTATGGCAGAAGCCCTGATGCGAAAGCATTATGGCGCGCGTAGTTTTGCTGATAGCTGCGGTGTTTATGCCGGAGATCTGGATGACTTCATGGTCTCAGTGCTGGCCGAGCAAGGCATGGATATGTCCGGCCACGAAGCGCAAAGCCTGGCGCAGCTTCAGGATTCAAATTTTGACGCCGTGATCGCTTTTACGCCAAACGCCTTTGAGGCGGCGAAAACTGTGTTCGAAGATACAGAGACGAAGGTGACCCATTGGCCGATGCCGGATCCGACACAAGGTTCGCTGGACGTGCGTGCGCTTATGGACAATTACCGCAGTGTGCGTGAAATGATTAAATCACGTCTCGTCGAGGCTTTTGGCCCGCCAGATTAAGTTTAAACTCTTGAGCTGTAGCTGGTAAAACACATAATAAAACTGGCATTTGGCTGATTAATAACTATATCCATTTCGAAGCGGCCTCTTTTGGGCCGTAAATTACGACAAGGAGCCATTTTGGCGAAAGAAGACTTATTAGAATTTGAAGGTGAAGTTATGGAACTTCTCCCGAATGCAACGTTCCGCGTGCGGTTACTGACCAATGATCATGAGATTATTGCCCATACCGCCGGGCGTATGCGTAAAAACCGTATTCGCGTATTGGCCGGTGACAAAGTCACCGTCGAAATGACGCCCTATGATCTGTCCAAGGGACGGATCACTTACCGCTTTAAATAAACGCGCCCGCGCGGCTATGACAGTCTCCCTTGTTCTAGCCAGCGCGTCCCCGCGGCGAAAGTCGCTGCTCGCGCAAATCGGCATTATGCCGGACGTCATAACCCCCTCAGATATAGACGAAACGCCGGCCGGCGAAGAGCTGCCGCGCCCTCATGCGCTGCGGCTTGCAGAGCAAAAGGCGCTTGCGGTTCATGTAGCAGGGCAATTTACCTTGTCGGCAGATACGGTTGTCGGCGTTGGACGTCGGATTTTGCCTAAGACTACAGACGAAGCCGCCGCCCGGGCCTGTCTGCAGCTGATGAGCGGACGGACGCACCATGTTTATACCGGCGTGTGCTTAATCGGGCCGGATGGCGCTAAGAGCGTCAAAGTTTCGGACACTAAAGTTAAAGTGAAACGCCTGACTGACGGCGAAATTGAACGCTATATCGCGACCAAAGAGTGGGATGGTAAAGCGGGCGGCTACGCCATTCAAGGTCAGTTTGAAGCGTATATTTCCTCTATTCAAGGCAGCTATTCCGGCGTCGTCGGATTGCCGCTTCACACCGTGCAAAATATGCTATCCGGCATGGGGTATAGCAAATGATTATCCAGCGTGAGCGCCGTATTGGCGAGATCCGATACGCCCTTGTCAAAGGTAAAGCCGGCGCGGTCGAATACCATCTTTTCCGTGACAGCCAGGCGGGTTACCCGCGCGCAGGTGATATATTTAATGCGCGCGTAACCACACTGGATAAATCACTCTCCGCAGCCTTTCTGGATTTAGGGTTTGGTCCTGCGGGATTTTTAAACTTCACTCTTGCGACAAATGCCCCCCGGCTTCGCGAAGGCATGATGATCCGCGCCGAGATTTTGCGTGAAGCGGAGGCTGAAAAGGGCCCCGTTGTCAAATTCACCGGCAGGTCTGACGCTGATAAGACCGGACGCATTTCAGGGACTTCCGTTGAGGATGAACTCATTGCGCGCTATCCCAATGCCAAAATCACAGATACGGTCATTGAGGGCTTTGATATATCGCGTGAGCGTGAATTTGCGATTTCGCAGGGCGGGACTTTGACGATTGAGCCGACCCGCGCCGTCACCGCCATTGACGTTGATACCAATACGGGCGGACAAAAACGTGATGTCGCTATCGCCGCAGCCAAAAGCGCGGCGCGGCTTGTGCGGCTATTTAATATTGGCGGACTGATTTTAATCGATTTTCCCGGTCTTCGCAAAAAAAATGAACGGGATCAGAGCTGGAAAGCACTGTCTACGGCGCTGGATAATGATCCGGCGACGACGAAAATTGCGCCTATGTCGCGTTTCGGGACAGTTGAGTTCACACGTCAAAAATCTGGACAGAGCCTGATACAAATGCAGCTGGATCGTTTCGGACAGCTTACACCGGAAACTTTGGCCTTGGACGGGCTTAACCGCCTTATCCGCGAAAGCCGCGTGCATGGCGGCGCCCAGCTGACCCTTTATTTGCCGCAGGCGGCGATGGACTGGCTGTCGAAAAATGAGATTGACTGGAATGATGCTGTGACGGAACGTATTGGCGCGCGGTTTCGTTTAGAACTCGGCCCCGCCATAGATATAGCCTCGGATCGATAATGACTGAAAACGCCGCCAAATGTCCTGTTTGCAAAAACCCTGCCCATGAGGCTTTTGCGCCATTTTGCTCGAAACGCTGCGCCGATGTGGATTTGCATCGCTGGATGAGCGGGCGTTATGCTATTAAAGGTCAAGACGGTGAAGCCGCCATTCCGGCAAATGATACGGGTAAGAATACTGACTTTACAGAATAATTTTGTCAAAAATCTTTTTATTATCAATGAAGTATAGGTCTATATTCATCATCTTTTTGTGTTGTTGGACTTTTCTGAGCTCCACATAACTAAATGTCGAAACTTCAATTCCGGCATCGTGATAGGCGTCGACGAGCGCCCGGCTGACCATGCTGACCGGCACGCAAACAGATCCGGCGCTCGCTGCAAGCAAATTGCGCATTTCGCCTTTAACCGGACCGTTGACAAACCATCCCGACCGCTCTCCATGAATATACCGGCGTTCACTATCGGGCACGCGGCCGTTGTGCGCGTGAAAAACTTTATGGACTGAACGGACAAGTGGGCCGGGGGATTTGCACCAATGCGAGAAAGATAGCGCAATATCGGGTTCAATAGTGTGCATGGCATACAGCGCTTCTGGCACCCACGAAACATATGTCACGCGATCATGTAAGCGGTAAAGGCGTACAAGACTTGCAATCTCGACTTCAAAACCTGCGTCTTTAATATCGATTAGAAACCGGGACTGTGTATTGCCACTTCCGACAATGGCTTGAAGTAGCGCTTCGAATGTCGGAAAGAGGGGAAAGTCGCCGCCAAGACCTTGGTAATCCGCGGCGGTAAAATCGGCGAGGCGGCGTTTTCTGCCGCGCCCGTCTTTGGCCGACTCGTCGTGATAAATCATCGGCGTGCCGCATGCGGCGACGCGGATATCAAATTCTAAATGCTTTACGCCGAAGGCCAGCGCTGCGCGCAGGCCTTCAAGCGAGTTTTCGCGGGTAGAAAACCCCCGAAACCGGTGGGAAATAAGGTCATCTAGACAAATGCTCATATGAAACCGCCCCCGCAATGCGGGGGCGTTAAATCTTATTCCATGTCCTTCGGAACAGGGAAGCCGCGTTTGCGCATAAGCGGCGCAATAGACACATCACGACCGCGGAAGGCGCGAAAGCCGTCTGCAGGGTCAACAGTATCGCCAACGCTCATAATGTTCTCGTATAGGCTTTTAGCGACGGCTTCGTCATAGAAACTTCCGGCTTCTTCAAACGCTTCAGCGGAGTCGGCCGTTAGCGTGTCTGACCACAGATAGCTGTAATAGCCAGCGCTGTAACCCCCGGCAAAAATGTGCCCGAAATGCGGCGTGCGGTGGCGCATAACAATCGCGCTGGGCATGCCAAGCTCAGCCAATGTTTCACGTTCAAACGCGTCGGGGTCAATTTCACCTTCGGCCATATGAAGTTTCATATCGACGAGAGCACTGGCTAGATATTCAACGGTTGAGAAACCTTGGTTAAATGTCTCGGCGTTTTTCATTTTATCCAGTAGATCCTGCGGAATTGGCTCTCCTGTTTCGTAATGTACAGCATAAGTGTTGAGCACTTCCGGAGTTTCAAGCCAATGCTCGTTAAGCTGGCTCGGGAACTCGACATAATCACGCGCGACAGCTGTTCCGGATTGACCGGGATAGGTCACATTAGAGTTCAGACCGTGCAAAGCGTGGCCGAATTCGTGGAACATCGTATTGGCATCATCCCATGAGATCAGTGTTGGCTCGCCTTCCACACCTTTTACAAAGTTGGAATTATTCGTGACGATGACTTTGACGTCTTTGCCATCCATGCGGTGCTGCGTGCGCAGGGCGTTCATCCACGCGCCGGAGCGTTTGCCTGTGCGCGCATAGGGATCAAAATACCACAGGCCTTGAAGATCGCCGTCTTTCATAACCTTCCAGACGCGCACGTCAGGGTGATAGACGGGAACGTCTGTTACCTGTTCAAATTCAAAATCATAGAGACGTCCTGCTGCGTAGAACATGCCTTCGCGAAGCTTTTCCATTTGCAGATAAGGTTTGACCAGGTTGAAATCGAGATCGTATTTATCTTTGCGAACTTTCTCTGCATAATAGCGGTAGTCCCACGGCTTAATAGTGATATTCGCGCCTTCTGTATCGGCCACGGATTGCATGTCGGCAATTTCCTCATTGGCGCGGGCTACTGCGGCGGGCCAGACGGTTTCCATCAAATCAATCGCGTTTTGCGGTGTCTTGGCCATGCGGTCTTCGAGCGCCCAATGGGCATGTGACTCATAGCCCAGCAATTCGGCGCGTTGCTGACGCAGGGTCAGAATTTCTGTGATGATGGCATTATTGTCATTGGCATCGCCATTATCACCGCGATTATAGTATTTATTCCAAACCTCTTCGCGTAATTGGCGGTTGGAACTATAGGTTAGAAACGGATCCATGGAGGAACGCGTATTGGTTACAACCCACTCATTATCTGCGCCCTGCGCCGCCATAGATGTGACGAGCCAATCAGGCAGTCCGGCCAGATCGTTTTCATCCGTAATGACAGTTGTATATTTTTCTTCATCGGCCTGTACGTTTTGACCGAATTGTGTGGTCAGGCTCGAGAGACGCGAATTTATCGCGGTTAGCTGCGCTTTATCTTCATCATTTAAATTTGCGCCCTGACGGACAAATCCAAGATAACGTTCAGTAACCAGACGCTTTTGAATCGGGTTTAAAGTCTCTGCCTCCATATTTTCATAAACGGCTTTGACGCGCGCAAAGAGTTTTTCATTTTGCGTGATACCGTCCGAAAAGGCTGAAAATTTAGGAGACATGCGGGTCTGAATGCCGCGAATTTCATCATTGGCCAGATTGCTGGCATGGACCCCGAAAATGCTTGAGGCGCGGCTTAGCGGCTCGCCAGCGCGCTCCATGGCTAAGATTGTGTTCTCAAATGTTGCAGGCTCGGGATTTTTCGCAATAGCGTCATATTCAGCCTGCGCCATCTCCAGGCCCATGATCAGGTTGGCTTCAAAAGTGGAGGCCTTAACCTCACCCCATGGCGGAACGCCGTCATAAGAACCGCTCCATTCTGCCAGCATGGGCTTATTGGCAATTGAAGCATCAACGGAATTCTCCACTTTCACCGTCTCATTATTGCTGTCGGCGGGCAGTGCTGTGCAGGAAATTAATAAAGCGGCCATTGCGGCGCCGGTCAGTAGTGCGGTTTTTGTCATGTCATGCTCCATTTCTTATATTTAAAACTTTGATTTTAACGTGCGAGGACTTTCATCGCGTCCTCTATTCCGGATAATGTCATGGGGAACATACGATCCTCCCCAATAATCTCTTGAATAATCTGCGTGGACTGGCTGTACTGCCAGTATTCTTTCTGTGTGGGGTTAATCCAGACCAAATGGTCGTAAATGTCCACTAATCTTTTCAGCCAGACCGCCCCGGCTTCTTCATTCCAATGCTCGACGCTACCACCGCGCATTGTCACTTCATACGGACTCATTGCCGCGTCACCAACGATAACAATGCGGTAGTCGGACGGGTATTTGTGCATAATATCCCAAGTTGGCGTGACTTCACGCATGCGGCGCATATTGTCTTTCCAGACATGCTCGTACAGGCAGTTATGGAAGTAGAAATAATCCAGACGTTTGAATTCCGACCGCACAGCGGAGAACAGCTCTTCAGCCTGCTTCACATAGCTATCCATTGAGCCGCCAATGTCAAAAAAGGCGAGGACTTTGACGGCATTGCGCCGTTCGGGGCGCATTTGAATATCCAGCCAGCCTTGTTTGGCCGTGCCTTTAATTGTGCCGGCCAGATCCAGCTCCTCTGCTGCGCCTTCGCGCGCAAATTTACGCAGGCGGCGCAGAGCGACTTTAATATTACGGGTCCCCAGTTCTCTATCGCCGTCAAGGTTTTTGAACTGGCGTTTATCCCACACTTTGACGGCTTTGCCATGACGGCCTTTGTTTTGGCCGATACGTATGCCTTCGGGATTATAGCCATTATTGCCAAAGGGCGAGGTGCCGCCCGTGCCGATATTTTTACTGCCGCCTTCATGCCGTTTATCTTGGTTTTCCAGCCGCTCTTTTAACTTTTCCATCAGCGCGTCAAACCCGCCCGCGGCTTCAATCTCGGCCATTTCTTCGGGCGATAGAAGCTTTTCCATTTGCGCCCTCAGCCAATCTTCGGGAAGATCGACGGCGTCTTGGCCGAAAAAATCCGGCATATAATCCATGCCGCGAAAGACATGGCCGAAGACCTGATCAAATTTATCCAGATCGCGCTCATCTTTGACTAAAGCCGCGCGTGAGACAAAATAAAAGTCATCGACGCTGTCATTGACAACGCCTTTATCCAGCGCTTCGATCAGTGTGAGATATTCACGAATTGAGACCGGAATTTTTGCGGCGCGCAGATCTTCGAAAAAGGTTTGAAACATAGCCTTGTCTAGCGCGTAATTATTCGCTTTCAAAGGGGTCAAAGCGCGCATAATATAAGCTATTCAATTCCGTGAGGCCTGTGCCTTTTTGCACCCGAAGGTGCGTCCATGATCCGAAACGCCGTGATGAGTGACCTTGGTGCGTTATGCGCTCTTGAGAGGAGCCTATTTGCGTCTGACCGCCTCTCGCGGCGCGCTTTACGTTATCATATCCGCAGCCGGCATGCTGTCATGATGTGCGACGTCGTTAATGACCGGATGCGGGGCTACGGTCTTGCGCTACGATATGAAAGTCAGCGCGCGGCGCGGCTCTATTCGCTAGCGGTAGACCCGGATTATCACGGGCAGGGTATTGCCGGGGGGTTAATTGCTGCGCTCGAAGCTACATGCGGGAAATCAGTCATTCGATTGGAAGTGCGCCGCGATAATAATCGCGCCCGCGCATTTTATGAAAAGCAGGGCTATGTTGCTACGGCTACGCGCAATGATTTCTACTCTGATGGTGAGGCCGCTATTCTTATGAAAAAAGGTTTGTAATCATGTCGCAAACACCGCGCATTATTTCCCATATCATTATTGTGGACCGCATTTTAGGCGTCATCAAACCGCTTAAAGGACGGCTAATATTGACGCCGGGCGACTATATAGCGGAGACATATCCGGCCGGCATCAAAGTGTTGCCCCGTACGCGCGTGATAAATCTGTGCAATGATTATGGATATCTGAAAACGGGTTATTATTGCTCGCTTATGGCTGATGCCCGCGGGCAGCGCTGCACGCCGTCCGTGTCCGAAGTCATACATTCCAATTGGAAGCGGCTCTATGCGGAGCGTTTCGCCGCTCTGGAAGCGGCGCTGAATGACGCAGATGTTATTGCAGAGTTGGACAGACAGGATATTTTGGATATCTATTTTGGCCGCGCGGCAAAGCCGGAGTTGCAAGAGTTTACGCGTATGGCGTTCGATGCATTGCGCCTTCCGGCCATGCGCATAACCCTCGGCCGCAAATCCGGACGATTGTCGATACGCAATATTTCTCCTATAAAGATCCGCGATATTACGGATGTAGAGAGATTTAATCTGGCGCTGGACGAATTTTCCGGCGCGCGCTGGTTTAATCCGCGTGCCCGCGAAGGCAGCGAGAAATACTGGTTGGCCATCTTGCATAACCCTCATGATCCGCTCGCCCCGTCAAATCCGGCTGCGCTGAAAAAATTCATTCGTATCGGCAAGACAATGGGCTTTTATGTCGAGCTTATCACAAAGGCCAATTTTGACAGCTTACTGGAATTCGACGCGCTGTTTATTCGCGATACGACGGCAGTCAATAACCACACCTACCGCTTTGCTGAAAAAGCTGAGCGCGAGGGCATAGCCGTTATCGATGATACGCAGTCAATCCTGCGGTGTTGTAACAAAGTCTATTTACAGGAAATGCTTCGGAAACATAATATTCCAGCGCCGCCATCGCAATTTCTCTATCGCCGCCAGAAAGACTTTCCGCAAATTCCCGATAGCGGGTTTCCAAAGGTCCTAAAAGTCCCTGACGGGGCCTTCTCGCTTGGCGTGTATAAGGTTAACTCTCAGGCTGAACTTGCAGAAAAGTCCAAAGAGATGTTCAAAAGCTCTGAAATTATCCTGATGCAGGATTTCGTCAAATCAGACTTCGACTGGCGGCTTGTGACCTTGGGCGGAAAGGTTATTTTTGCCTGTAAGTATCATATGGCGAAGGGGCATTGGCAGATTTACAATCATAAAAGTACCGGCAGCCAATATGGACAGGTAGATTGCGTCCGCATTGATGACGTGCCCGAGACCATATTGAACGCCGCTATTAAAGGCGCCAATATTATCGGCACAGGGTTATATGGCGTTGATCTGAAAGAGGTCGACGGTAAGCCCATCGTTATCGAAATTAACGACAACCCGAATATCGATGCAGGATTTGAAGATCAGCTCTTAAAAGACGAGCTTTACGCCGCTATATTTCGCCATTTTAAAACATTGATTGATCGCTAAGGTTCGGCATAACTGAAACGCTAAGGCAAAACGTCCCTGTCACTGACATTCTCCGTCATAAGCGATGTTGACGCCGGCGTTTCCGGCCATGCAGCTATTGCCATAAGTTTGTCCGTCGCATCCACAAACCGGCAGATATTGCATGGTGCAAACCATTTCGCGCTGCGGCATGCAAATTCCGCTCTGATCGGCATAGCCACAGCCTTTTTGAGCTTCAATGACGCAACGCTCATTCGGATCAGCGCAGGTAAAACCGGCAATCCCGCCGCACATCTGACCCGTCGCCTGTTGATTGCGGCGCGGCGGCTCGGGCTGCGGGTTAGAAGACGGCGGCGGACTGGCGCAGGCCGCTAATATAGCCATGGCCGTCATTAAGAACAGCGCGCGCATTACCGGCACTGGCCCGCATAGGCAGCGCTCACACCCTTAGCATTTGCCGCGCATTCATTGGAGTAGGTCTGTCCGTCACAGCCGCAGACGGGGTTGTAATCGGTTGTGCAAAGTTCAGGCGTGGCGCGGCATGTGCCGGGCGCATCTGCTGCTCCGCATATATCGCTGATATTACGGTGGCAATATTCGCCCGCATTACAGCTTTGCTGACCGGCCACCATGCCGCCGCAATAGCGTGCATTCGGGGGTGGCGTTTGCGTGCCGGGAAAGCCGGGCGGGGGTATATGCTCGCCTTGGGTCGGCGGCGGCCCCGGATCATAGACGGGCGGCTGCGGGGCGCAGGCGGCCAGCCAAAGATATGAGACGAAAATAACGAAGATCAAATATACTGGTTTCATCGCTTTATCCTTTTTTCGGGTCTAAAATTTACCCGTTTTTTTAGTTATGCCATGAAGCTTGTAAACTGTCAGAAACTATAAGCAAAATCAAAGTTAGGAAAAAGACGTTTTAATCCTTATCGTAACTGCGGAAGAAACGGCTGCCGAGCATAGTCAGCATCTGGTAATTGAGAACCCCTGCCGCATCGGCATAAGGTTGCAACTGATCGGCAAGCAGGGTGACAACCTGTCCGGGTTTGGGCGGACGGCGCGTGCCTGTCATGTCCAGTATCGTCAGGTCCATGCTAATGCGGCCCGCCGTCGATAGATTTTGTTTGTCCAGACGTCCTATGACCGTGCCATTGGGAACCAGAGGAAGACCGTCGGCATAACCGACGCCGATCGTGGCGATTGTCATATCGCGCGGGGCGATAAAGCTGGCGCCATATCCGGCGCTTTCGCCTTTTTTAAGCTCATTAACCTGCAAAATCGGCGCTTCGATTTGAACGACAGGGCGTGTGGTTTCCTGCGCGGGGGTCTTCGTCGCCGCAAGACCGTATAGCGCGCATCCCGGACGCACCATATCGAAATGAAAGTCCGCGCCCAGATAGACTCCGGCGCTATTTGACAGGCTGAGCGGCACAGGCGGGAAGGACTTAATAACCGCCGCGAACATTTCGCGCTGTTTTCGGTTTTTGCGGTTATCGGCATCAGGCGCGCAGGCCAGATGGCTCATAAGGTGATCCGGATTGAGCCGCGCGACGAGCGCCGTATCGCTTCGCAGCGCATCAAGTTCTGACCCGTGAAACCCCATACGGTTTATGCCCGTATCAAAATGAATCGCGCAGCGCGGCCGGGCCTCTTGCGACTTAAGCCCCTGATCCCATAAATAAGCCTGCGCCATATTATTGATAACGGGTTTGAGCTTGAAGGCGTAAAACAGCGGCAGTTCACGCGGCGTCGGGCCGTTAAGCACATAAATGCTCGGTGTCTTGCCAATATGATCGCGCAGCGCTTTGCCTTCATGCGCGGTGGAGACAAAGAAATTGCGGCATCCTGCACCGTATAATGCGCGGGCGACATGTTTGGCGCCAAGGCCGTAGGCATCGGCTTTGACCACGGCGCTAACCACGACGGGACGGCCCTTGCGCGCGCAAAGTTTTTTTATGGCTTCATAATTATCCGTCAGCGCCGTCAGATTGACCCTTAATAAGGCCCGACCTGACGGTTTGGGGACAAAGGGCTCGTCATCGCCACCACTCTTTTTAGGCGTAGGGGGACGCGACGCCGTTATCGGGCTTTTGCGTTTAAAGGGCGGGCGTGAATCAGGCATAATCTATCCTTAGCGCTGATTATGACAAAAGCGTAGTAGTGATGTAGAGTATTTGTCGGGGCTTTCAGGGGCGTACTAATATCGCCCCGTTTCAAAACAGGTGAGTAGATGCAACGTAGAATTCATAACGACCCTCGAAGGGTAACTCGCCCTCGTCATATTATCCGGAATAGGCCCTCATTGTTCGGCAGGGATATTTGACGGCTCATATAGATTTGCTAAGATCAACATATGAAAAAGAAGATATCAGGCGGTCTTGTACATGACTTACCCGCTGATTTAGGGGATGCGTTAATTGAAACACCGAACATTACCGCGCTCTGGGAAAACTTAACACCGATTGGGCGAAATGAATTTATTTGCTGGGTCGAAGATGCAAAGCAAGACAAGACGCGCGCCAGACGGATTAAGCGAACGGTAGAAGACCTGACCGAAGGCAAAAAACGTCCCTGCTGCTGGGCGGGCTGTATTCATCGCACTGACAAAATACCCAGCAAATGGCAGCAGGCGGTGTTAATAGATAAAAAGGCTAAAACCAAAATTTAAGTGTGGATTTCGGCCTTTGGCAGTCGTTTTGAGGACAGTACTTATAATCAAGCATCGATCACTAAGGTGCTTGTCTATTTTAGGTGTTAGGGTTTTAGTTGATTTACCATCAGCTATGTCAATCGGCCATCGCGCCAATCTCTACCCGTATTTAACCAAATTTTTGGCCAAGAAGGTGCGATGAAGCCATGTTCTAAATGTCGTAAATTACGCAATTAAATGGCGTTCAGACCGACATAGCCGGCAACCAGAATAATCATGGCTGCAAATCCCTTTCTGGCTATATTCACGCGGGAAGCCAGTTTTTTGGCTATAAAAACTCCAACGAGTCCGCCGAATATTCCGCCTAAAAGCATCAAGCCGAGCAGGTTATAATCAAGCCAGCCCGAAAGGGCATAATTGGCCGACGTTGTCGCGCCGAAAATGGTGACTGAAACCAGTGAGGATGCCGTGGCATTTGACAGGGTCATTCCCGTGGCCAACATCAAGCCCGGCACAATAAGAAATCCGCCGCCTATTCCGAAGAAACCGGCAGCCAGCCCAACAATGAGGCCTAACGGGGCCAGTTTTAGAATAAGCTTTGGCGTTATTGTGATATCAGGATCACCTTCAGATTTTGGCTTTCTGAACATGGATAGCCCTATCGTTGCCATAGCGATGGCAAACCCAATTAAGAGAGTTTGCCCGTCGATCATTTTTGCAAGGCTTGATCCGAGAATGGATCCGAAGAGTCCCGAAGCGGCAAATACGGTGGCGCAAGGCCACTTCACGCGCCCGCCCTTCCAGTGTCCAAAAAGACTGAAAAGAGCGATGGCGGCTACGGCCGCGGCAGATGTGCCAATCGCCATATGAGGATCAGATACCCCGACGACATATAATAAGAGGGGCGCCGCTAAAACGGATCCGCCGCCCCCGAATATGCCTAAAAATAAGCCGACAATAGCGCCGCTTGCAATAGCCAGTCCAATGATCTCTGCCGTGATTTCCATCTTAATTAAAAGCTTTTCGGTTCCACGGCATCCGCATCAGGACGCCGGCCATTGCGCAAGTTCCGCTCAGGCCTGAAAACATTAATCCGCCGCCAATAAAGGCGGAAATGCCAAATAGGACAGGGTGAACAAGGTAGCCTAAAACAACGCCAATGAGCGTTAGAAAACCGGCGGTAATCTGGACTTGACGATTAAGTTCAATCGGGACGGATGTATCTACAACAACCGGCAAATTTGCGCTTTTCCAAGCGTTTAATCCCCCTTCCATAATTGAGGCGTGACCCTCAACATGAGTAGCAAGCTGGTCGCAATTGACCTCTGTCCTGTTCCCCGATCGACAATGAAAAACGACATGCTTTCCCACGTCGAGATCAATATCTCCTTTAGTCAGAGCAGAGAGCGGAATATTAAGCGCGTCTTTGATATATTCGCGCGAATATTCATCCGCCTCACGAATGTCGATAAGTGTGATGTTTCCCGATGTCATGCCGCTGGCGACATCTTCGGGGCTGATTTGATTGAGTTGAGTCATATTAACATCTCCGGGCAGTAAATTGAGGCTAGCGTTTTCATAATGGTCAACGCAGCCGGATCAGAAACTGAGTAATAAATTATCTGACTTTCCCGCCGTGTCGCGACCAGACCTTGATCTCGAAGCACAGCTAAATGCTGTGAAAAAGCAGATTGAGAGAGGCCGGAATCTTTTTGTAAATCACCGACAGAGAGTTCGCCGCCGCTCAGGCGGCACAGTATCATGAGGCGCCGCTCATTCGATAGCGCCCGCAGCATCGCTGCGGCTTCGGACGCCTTGGTCTCGAAAAGCTTGGGATCTAAAAGTGCATTGGTCATATTCATGTCATTATATATATTAGCTATTGCTAAATAAGCAAGTACTAATATATATAATATGACAGAGGAGTTTATGATGATTAATACACAAGCCTTTTTTGACACGAAAACGAATACGGTTACTTATCTGGTATGGCATGATGAAAGCCGCGAAGCGCTGGTGATCGATCCTGTATTGGATTACGAGCCCCATGCCGCGCGTCTGGATACATATTCTGCTGACGGGGTAATAAAGGCCGTTGAAGATAAAGGCCTAACCTTGACGTGGGTGCTTGATACCCACGCACATGCTGATCATCTCTCGGCAGGTCATTATATACGTGAGAAAACCGGGGCTAAACTCGGAATCGGCGCGCATATTGAACAGGTTCAATCTTTCTTTCACCCCTTTTTTGGAGCGCCTAACGAGCCAATACATACTGAGACCTTTGATGCATTATTTAAGGATGGTCAGACATTTCAATTGGGTGATAACACCGTAAAAGTTCTGTTCACCCCAGGGCATACGGCAGCCTGTGTTACCTATTTGATCGCAGATATGGCCTTTGTCGGCGATACATTATTTATGCCGGATTACGGCACGGCGCGCGCTGACTTTCCGGGCGGGAATTCGTCGATATTATATAAATCCATTCAAAAGATTTTATCCTTGCCGGAGACCACGCGCATTATGGTTGGACATGATTACCGCCCTGAAGGTCGCGACGTGCATCGATGGGAAAGTACAGTCGCGGATCAACGCAAAAACATTCACTTAAACGGTAAAACTGAAGCTGACTATGTTGAGATGCGCGATGCCCGCGATGCGACGCTCAGCGCCCCCCGGCTTATCCTGCCGGCTTTACAAGTCAATATCCATGGAGGGGCTCTGCCGCCGGTAGAGCGTGACGGCCATATATATTTAAAGATTCCAATTAACCGGATCTAGGAGGGCAATCACGGCTGACATCAGGCAAGCGCTACTGGCGCTTACTTACCCCACATAGCCGTCATAACGGTCGTCCTGCACAAGATTGCCGAATTTGGTCAGCTCGGCTGTAAAGGACAATTTGACCGTTCCGATCGGGCCATGGCGCTGTTTGCCGACAATAACTTCGGCTTTGCCGTGCAGCTCTTCCATCTCGGTTTGCCACGCCATGTGCTCTTCTGTGCCTTCGCGTGGCTCCGTGCGGGATTTGTAATACTCTTCGCGGAAGACGAACATGACCACGTCAGCGTCTTGCTCAATTGAACCGGACTCACGCAGGTCAGAGAGCTGCGGGCGTTTATCTTCACGCTGCTCCACCTGACGTGAGAGCTGGGCGAGAGCCAGCACGGGAACATCAAGTTCCTTGGCCAGCGCTTTAAGGCCCATCGTGATGGCGGTGATTTCCTGTACTCGGTTATCAGAGCTTTTCATCAAGGCGCCGCCGGAGAGCAGCTGCAAATAGTCAACGACGATAAGATCAAGCCCGCGCGTCCGCTTCAGGCGGCGACAGCGCGCCACCAGTCCGCCAATTGACAAGCCGCCCGTGTCATCAATGAAGAGCGGGATAGCTTGCAGCTCTGCCGCGCTATCTCGAATGGCGTCGAACTGGTCGGGCGTGATTTCGCCGCGCCGGATTTTATTGGACGGGACGCCGCTATGTTCGGCCAGAAGACGCGTGGCGAGTTGCTCGCTGCTCATCTCCAGTGAGAACAGCGCGCAGACGCCGCCTTCAACGGCTTTTTCGTTACCCAGCACGTCTTTTTCGCTTTTGTAATTTCGAGCGACATGAAAAGCGATATTAGCGGCCAGCGCTGATTTACCCATAGAGGGCCGGCCCGCGAGAATAATCAAATCGGATTCGTGAAGCCCGCCAAGCTGCCTGTCCAGATCGACAAGTCCGGTCGAAAGCCCTGACAGCCCGCCATCACGTTCATAGGCGGCCCGCGCCATATTGATGGAGGCGGTGACCGCAGTTTCAAAACTGTCAAACCCGCTCTGCGCGCCGCCGGACTCCGCCAGGTCGAACAGTTTACGTTCGGCCAGTTCAATCTGCTCAATAGCTTCGGCTTCGGTTTCAGGGTTTTCGGCAAATTCACGGATTTCACCACCAACGCGGATCAATTCGCGGCGGATCGCCAGATCGAAAATCAGCTTGGCATAGGCCGGTCCCGCCGCACCGGACGGGGCATTATGGAGCAGGAAGGAGAGATATTCGACGCCGCCAATTTCCGACAGGCCTTCATCTTTTTCGAACCGGTTTTTAAGCACTACAGCATCGGCGAGAGAGCCGCGCTGGATCAGCGTCGCAATGACATCGAAAATGCGCATATGGACGGGATCATAAAAATGCTCGCCGCGCAGAAAATCCCCGAGACGGTTATAAACTTCATTATCGTATAAAATTGCGCCGAGCAGAGCCTGCTCCGCGTCGATATTATGGGGGGCGGTCTGGACGATATCGTCCCCGTCCATGTCGGAATATGTGTCGAGTGCTGTAGCCATGCACATACCTATACAGCCAAGGCGACAAGGTGAAGAGGCCTGCCGCTAAGCGATGTGAATAAAGTTAATGTTTTACGCAGATGCCCACAGCTAGGCCGCTTTTAAACGCCTCCTGTGGGTAAGTCAGTCTGTTTATGAACACCCTGTTGTACTACCACATGTTTCGCATTTTTGACAGGTTCCATTTCTTACAAGGGTGAAATGCCCGCATTCCGGACAGGCGTCCCCCGTATAACCGGCAAATCGGGCCAGCTGCGCCGCGCTGGGCGCAGATGATGCGCCGCCGGAGGATTGGCTTTTCGTCTCGCGGCTCTCTTCGGCTATGTCCTCCTGCACCAGATCATCAGCGTCATTAACCGGCGCGTCTTCGGATGTCGCGCGGAAGGGCACGATATTGGTTGGGTCGGGGGATGTTTCGCGGACAAAACCTTTGGAATAATTGGTCAAAGTGAGCTGCGGATCGCGGGTCTCACGGCTGCGCTCGCTCGCCCCGCCGCCCAGTGCGTCGGGCGTATTCTCGTCACCGCTATTATGGGCCAAATCTTCCCAGCCCAGATAGGAAATACCCAGCTCGCGGAAGATATAATCGAGTATCGAATTGGCCATTTTAATCTTGTCATTTCCCTGCACAGGGCCGGACGGCTCAAAGCGTGTAAAGACAAAAGCTTCGACAAATTCTTCCAGCGGCACGCCATATTGCAGACCGATAGAGATCGCGATGGCGAAATTGTTCATCAGGCTGCGAAAGGCCGCGCCCTCCTTATGCATGTCGATGAAGATCTCGCCCAGATGACCATCCGCAAATTCGCCCGTATGCAGATAGACTTTATGTCCCCCTACTGATGATTTTTGAATATATCCCGTGCGGCGGTCAGGCAGGCGGCGGCGCGCGGCGGGCTTTTCGACCATGCGCTCGATGATTTTTTCGACAATTTTCTCGGCCGCCTTGGCTGTACGCTGGGCTGTTGGCATATCCTCGTCCAGACTGTCGAGCGTCTTGTCGTCGAAAATCGCGCCGGATAAAGGCTGGCTTAGTTTGGAGCCGTCACGATATAGCGCGATGGATTTAAGTCCGATCTCCCACGCCTTACGATAGGCTGCGGCGCAGCTCTCAATCGTAGCATCGCTGGGCAGGTTGACGGTTTTGGATATGGCGCCCGAGATAAAGGGCTGCGCGGCGGCCATCATGTAAAGATGCGCGTCTGCTAATAAGGAGCGCGTGCCGATGCGTCCACAGGGCGTGGCGCAGTCAAAGACAGGTAAATCCCCGGCCTTTAAATGCGGCGCGCCTTCCAGCGTCATCGCGCCGGAAGCATGGATATTGGCCGCTAAGATATCATCTTCGCTAAAGCCGAGCGCGGGCAGCAAGTCATAGGCATGGGCGTCAAGTTGCGCCTCCGTAAGGCCCAGCGCTTCTTTGCAAAACTCGTCTGTGAGCGTGTGGCGGTTAAAACAAAACCGGATATCAAACGCCGTCTTCACGGCTTTATCAATGGCGGTCAGTTCAAGATCAGAAAATCCCTTGGCCGATAATGTCTCGTGATTTATGGCGGGCGCGCCTTTTAGACTGCCGCGGCCCAGCGCGTAGTCGATAATGTCTTTGCGCTGTTTGGCCGGATAACCCAGCGCGGTCAGGGCCTGCGGTACAGCCTGGTTGATGATTTTAAAGCTTCCGCCGCCGGCCAGTTTCTTAAATTTGACCAAAGCGAAGTCCGGCTCAATCCCGGTTGTATCGCAATCCATTAACAGGCCGATTGTGCCGGTCGGCGCGATCACGCTGATCTGGGCATTGCGCAGACCATGCGCTTTGGTCAGCGCCAGAGTTTGCGCCCAGATTTGCGCCGCGCGATCAGCGGCTTCGGGGAAGATGCAATTGGCGGCGTCCAGCGGAGCGGGCACAATAGACAGGCCTTTATAATCCTTCATCGCTGTCTTGCCGTGCGCCGCGGCGGCATGATTGGCGATGACCTTAACGGCGCTAACCTTATTACGTTTATAAGCCGCAAATGCGCCGTGATGCTGCGCTATTTGAGCCGATAATTGATAGGCCGCGCCGGACATTAAGGCGGTAATCGCGCCGGCACTGGCGCGGGCAGGCGCGCTGTCATAGGCAAGGCCGCAGCGCATCAGCATGCCGCCTAAATTGGCATAGCCCAGACCCAATGTACGGTATTCAAAGGAGCGCTGCGCAATGGCTTTGGACGGGAAAGCCGCCATCAGCACAGAGATTTCGAGCGTCAGTGTGAACAGACGGCTGGCATAGACAAAACCGTCCGTATCAAAATCTCTCTCTTCGGTTAGGAATTTAACTAGATTCAGAGAGGCAAGGTTACAGGCCGTATCATCGAGAAACATATATTCACTGCAGGGATTGGACGCGGTGATCTCTCCGTCCTTGGCGCAGGTGTTCCAGTCATTGATTGTGTCGTGAAACTGCAGGCCCGGATCCGCGCTGCTCCATGCGGCGTTGGCGATCTGGTTCCATAGATCCCGCGCGCGAACCGGTTTGGCAACTGCGCCGTCGACGCGGCGTATCAGGTCCCATGTCTCGTCGTTTTCGACCGCCTTGAGAAAAGCGTCTGTAACGCGCACGGTATTATTGGCGTTTTGTCCGGAGACGGTGAGATAGGCTTCGCTGTCCCAATCGGCGGTGAGGTCAGGGACTTCGATGGTGTCTATGCCTTGGCGGGCCAGTTGCAGAGCGCGGGCGACCGCGCCTTCCGGCACGCCGCTGCGGCGCGCGGCTTTAATTTCGCGGGCCAGCGCCGCATTTTTGGCCGGGTCAAAACAGATCTCCGGCGGGCCTTCGCAATTCACACACGCTTTAATGACGGCGTTGAGCCGCTCGCGCAGAACCTTCGCGCCTGCGACCAGCGCCGCGACTTTGGTTTCTTCGCGCGCTTTCCAGCCGATAAAAGCCTCAATGTCGGGATGGTCGATATCGACGACGACCATTTTGGCGGCGCGGCGGGTTGTGCCGCCGGATTTGATCGCGCCCGCGCTTACATCACCGACACGCAAAAAGCTCATTAGGCCGGATGAGGTTCCACCGCCGGAGAGCGGTTCGCCCGCGCCGCGAATATGGGAGAAATTACTGCCCGTACCGCTACCGAATTTAAACAGCCGCGCCTCGCGCACCCATAAATCCATAATGCCGCCATTACCGACCAGATCATCATCGATTTTCTGGATGAAACAGGCATGGGGCTGCGGATGGGTATAGGCGTCTTTGGCCAGCGCGGCCTTTCCCGTCCGGTGGTTGACAATCCAGTGCCCGCTCGGCTCGCCGGTGAGGCCGTAAGCCCAGGCCAGTCCGGTATTAAACCATTGCGGAGAATTGGGCGCGCCCATTTGCGTGGCGAGCATATAGCGCATTTCATCAAAATAGGTCTGCGCGTCATCTTCGCTATCAAAATAGCCGCCCCTCCAGCCCCAATAGGTCCAGCATCCGGCAAGACGGTCAAAAACCTGCCGCGCATCGCTCTCCCCGCCATAGCGATCAGCTTTAGGCATGGCGTCCAGCGCATCAATATCGGCAATACGCGGGCGAAGCCATTCAGGGACATTATCGTCTTTTTCGGCGATGGTTTTGGCGGGAACGCCCGCGCGGCGGAAATATTTCTGCGCCAGGATATCGCACGCCGTCTGTGACCAGGCCTCCGGCGCCAGAAAGTCCTGCGCGGCAGCTATGACGGTGCCATCGGGATCACGCAGCTCGCTGCGCACGCTGGTAAAGCTTATGCCGCTATAGGGCGACTGCCCTGATGTCGTGAAATGACGATTAATGCGCATAGATGGCCTTTCCTCGGCCATTCAATATAGACCCCGAATCGCTATCATTCAACGTGTCTCACTGGAAAGAGTTGGGGATAGCCCAGGTCAGACTTTTCCATGCTGAATCCGAGCAGCCGCCGCATCGGCGCGCTCAGGACAATGTTGAAATAATTATTTAATGTATAAAACTTACACGTTTGGCGTTTTCAGGGGGATAAAAAGCATAGCTTTATGACACAAACCGTCTTAATTTATGTCGAACTATACGTCCTCGGGATTAATATGGTCGCATTTACCGTGTTCGGCATAGACAAGATGGCGGCTAGAAATGGTGACCGCCGTATATAGAGCAAACTTTATTACTGATCGCGGCTCTTGGCGGCTCGCCGGGCAGTATGATGGGGCAACGCATTTTTCGGCATAAAACCCGAAAGCAACCTTTCAAAGCTCAGCTTTATACGATTGCGGTGATACAAATTGGGTTCTGCATTGCGCTGGGTTTTGCGCCATTCCGCAATTTTGTAAGTACAAGCCTCCAAAGTATATTTGGTTTTTAAAGTACCACATTACGTCCGGTTAGAAAAAAAGCCCCGCCGGAGCGGGGCTTTAAGACTTTAACCTTCGAGCAACCTTGGCCCGCGCGGTGGACAATAACGCGGATCCAAATGCTCATCCAGATAATCGTCAACGATATCCAGAGCCTGCTCAAGATGGTGGGTATAGAAATGGTCTGCGCCTTCAATAGGCGTGGCCGTCACAGATGTCCCTTTTTGCGTGCGAATGCGGCTAACTGCGCCGACAACATCATCCGGCGGGATAATCTGATCTTCGGTACCGTAAGTCACCAGACCGGACGCCGGGCAGGGCGCGAGGAAGGCAAAATCATACGTATTGGTCGGCAGGCTCATTGAGATGAAACCGGCTACTTCGGGGCGACGCATCAAAAGCTGCATGCCGATCCACGCGCCGAACTGATAGCCGGAGACCCAGCTAAACGGCGCATTTTGGTTAAAGCTTTGGAGCCAGTCCAGCGCGTAAGCGGCATCCTGCAGCTCTCCGGAGCCATTATCATAAGTGCCCATAGAGCGGCCGACGCCGCGAAAATTAAAGCGCAATACGCTAAAGCCGCGTTCTTTATATTGCTCATACATGGCAACCGGAATGCGGTGATCCATATGTCCGCCCGCTTTGGGGTGGGGCGGCAAAATGATGGCGCAAGGCGCGGCAGGTTCGCTTGACGGGTGATAGCGGCCTTCGAGACGGCCTTCAGGGCCGGCGAAAATGACTTCAGGCATGAAAATCCTTTATGGCGTGCGGCCAATTCGCCGCGCCTGCAAATGCAGGTCTTAATCTTGACTAAAACAGTCGGAATACTTAACTTCCAACTAACTTGTGATTTAGCGCGGCTCATAACAAGGGCGTTGCGAAAAAGCGAGGGTGAACATGCACTTAATGGGTAGGATTAGGCCGTGAAACTGACTGCAAAGGGACGATATGCCGTGATGGCCGTTGCCGACCTCGCCAAATTTGGCGCAGGCGATCCGGTCAGCCTGTCTGAGATTTCGATGCGGCAAGGTATTTCGCTCTCTTTTCTGGAGCAAATTTTTGGCGGTTTGCGCCGCGCCGGACTTGTCGAAAGCTCTCGCGGCGCGCAGGGCGGATATGCGCTGGCCCGACCGGCGGCTACTGTGACCTTGGATCAGATCATCGCCGCCGTAGACGAGCAAGTCCGCGCCCATGGCTGTGACCCGACCAAGCGCGCAGGGTGCACGGGCGGGAACGCTAAATGCCTAACCCATGATTTATGGGGCGCATTAGAGAGCCATATTGGCGAATTTATGTCGCGGATCAGCGTTGCTGACGTGGTCGATGGCCGCGCATTTGCTCTGGAGGCGGCGCAATGAGCAATGATGTAATGACTCGCCTTTACCTCGATCATAATGCCACGACCTTTATGCGTTCTGAGGCGATTGATGCCACGACCGAAGCCATGCATGTGCACGGCAACCCGTCCGCGCAACACGCCGATGGCCGTGCGGCGAGCGGGCTTATATCTACGGCGCGCGAGGCTGTGGGGCTCGCGATGGGCGTCTGCGCGCAGGATGTGATCTTCACCGGCGGCGGGACAGAAGCGGATAATACCGCCGTGTTCTCCGCTTGGACGGCAGGATGCCGCAAAATGCTATTCTCCGCCGCCGATCATCCGGCGACATACCGCGCAGCTGAGCAATGGGGATGCCCGCATGAGTTTATTCCCGTCGACGCGAATGGCGTGACGGATGTGGCTTGGCTTGAACAGCGCCTGAGTAAATGGGATGAAGCCGATGGCCGTCCCTTTGTGTCTGTCGCTGCGGCCAATAGCGAAACCGGCGTGATCCAGCCCGTTGAGGCGGTCGCGGGTTTTGTCGGTGATGCAGGCGGTTTACTGCTGGTCGACGCTGTTCAAGCGTTGGGTAAAATCCCGATGACCTATATCGCCGATTATATTTCTGTCTCTGCGCATAAAATCGGCGGGCCGAAAGGCGTTGGCGCGCTTTATATCTCGCCGGATGCCCCCGCGCAGTCGCTATTGTGTGGAGGCGGACAAGAACGCCGCCGCCGCGCAGGTACGATGAATGTTGCAGGGATTGCAGGTTTTGGCGCTGCGGTAAAAACACTTGACGATATGACGGGCATGAATGCCCTGCGTGATGCCCTCGAAACAGGCCTCAAAGCGATGGAGCCGCGATTGACAGTTTTTGGCGAACATGTAGAGCGTTTGCCCAATACATCATTTTTCGCTGTACCGGATGCCGGCTCCATGACGTTAATGATGCAACTCGACTTGCACGGCATATCGGTTTCAACCGGAACAGCCTGTTCGTCCGGAAAAGTCGGCGAGAGCCGCACGCTCAAAGCGATGGGCGTTTTGGACAAAGCCCCCAAAGGCGCGATCCGCGTTAGTCTCGGGCATGACAACACCCTGTCGGACATTAATAGATTTCTGTCTGCATGGGCCAAAATTAGACACAAAGAACGGAAAGCCGCATGAGCGAAGACCTGAAAATCAAAGAGGCCAAAGACAGCATTGAGCAATCGACCGTTGACGGCGTTCGCGCGCTTGAGGCGGATAAATACAAATATGGCTTTGACAGTGATATCGAACAGGAATTTGCGCCTAAGGGCTTAAATGAGGATATTGTTCGCTTTATTTCGGCCAAAAAAGAAGAGCCGCAATGGCTGCTCGACTGGCGGCTGGAAGCTTATGCGCGCTGGTTAACACTGGACGAGCCGAAATGGGCAAATGTTGATTATCCGGAAATTGATTTTCAGGACGCTTATTATTACGCCGCGCCGAAACGTGATGAGGATAAGCCGCAATCACTCGACGAGGTCGATCCTGAAATTCTCGCTATCTATGAAAAACTCGGCATCAGCCTGAAAGAACAAGAAGTTCTGGCCGGCGTTGCGGGCGCGCCGCGCGTGGCCGTCGATGCGGTTTTAGATAGCGTCTCTGTGGTGACGACCTTTAAAAAAGAGCTGGCCGAGAAAGGCGTGATTTTCTGCTCATTCTCTGAAGCTGTGAAAGAACATCCGGAGCTCGTGCGCAAATATATGGGCACAGTGGTGCCGCAAACCGATAACTTCTATGCGACGCTCAATAATGCCGTCTTTTCGGACGGATCATTTGTTTACATCCCGCCGGGCGTGCGCTGCCCGATGGAGCTCTCGACCTATTTCCGGATGAACGCGCAGGGGACGGGGCAGTTTGAACGCACGCTTATTATTGCAGACAAAGGCTCATATGTGTCTTACCTTGAAGGCTGCACCGCGCCGATGCGCGATGAAAACCAGCTTCACGCGGCCATCGTCGAAATCATTGTCCATGAGGACGCCGAAGTGAAATATTCCACGGTTCAAAACTGGTGGCCGGGCGATAGCGAAGGCAAGGGCGGGGTCTATAATTTCGTCACCAAACGCGCCGATTGCCGGGGCGATAACTCCAAAGTCAGCTGGACGCAGGTCGAGACCGGCTCTGCCGTCACATGGAAATATCCCAGCTGTATTTTGCGCGGCGATAACAGCCAGGGCGAGTTCTATTCCATCGCCATCACCAATGGTCATCAACAGGCCGATACCGGCACAAAAATGATCCATTTGGGCAAAAATACGATTAGCCGCGTCATTTCCAAAGGCATTAGCGCCGGTAAATCCAACAGCACTTATCGCGGGCTTGTCTCTGCCCATCGCAAGGCTACGGGCGCGCGTAATTTTACGCAATGCGACAGCCTTTTAATCGGCGATCAATGCGGCGCGCATACGGTTCCTTATATTGAGAGCGACACGCCGACCGCGCAGTTCGAACACGAAGCGACGACCAGTAAACTCTCCGATGATCAGCTGTTTTATTGCCGTCAGCGCGGCCTGTCCGAAGAAGACGCCGTCGCGCTTTTGGTCAACGGCTTTTGCCGTGACGTGCTGCAAAAACTGCCGATGGAATTTGCAGTCGAAGCGCAGAAATTAGTCGCCATCAGCTTGGAAGGATCAGTCGGATGATCAGATATTTTTGTGTTATCGGCGCGGCGGCTTTTCTCGCCGCATGCGGCAGCCAAGAGCCGCAGGTCCCTGAAGCTCCGGTCAAGCCGGGCACGATACAGGCTCCCGCTACGCCGTCAGTTAGCAATAGCGCTGAGCTGTCGCGTGATGATTTTAACCCGAAATTCGCCTCGTGGCTCGAGCTCGAGCTGGGGATGGATATCGACACAGCCGAGCCGATTATCCGCGAGCGGTTTGGCGATGACATTCAAGAAGAAGGTCAGCTCAGCTTCACGATAGAGCGTATCTATAGCGCTAATGGCCGCACCGTTATTCTTGCGACGCAAGAGGGCGCACTGGACGATTCGATTTCGGCGCAGCAACTTTATGCCGAATTTATCCCCGACTCGCCTCTGACCAATAAATTAGAGTTTTTCGGTCTTCGTCACAAATGCCGCCGCGGCGATAATCCCGGGCAATGGACGACGCAGCTTTGCCCCTAACTCACCGACTATTATGAGCCCAATAATAATTTAATAGAGGAGCCAAAATAATGGCTAAAAAAACTGCCCCGAAACGTACGCTGATTCAGCTCTCCGATAGCGAAGCGAAATATTCTATGTCGCGCGCTTTGGTGCAGGGCGATTTTTGCTTTGTCTCCGGCACGCTGGGCTATGATTATGCCAAGGGCGAACTGCCGCAAAGCGTCGCGCAGCAAACGCTCAATACATTTACCAATATCCAAAGCGCGCTGAAAGCGGCCGGGTTCGAGCTTGGCCATACGGTGCGCGTTCAATACACGGTCGCTAACCGTGATGACGTCGCGAAAATCTTGCCGATCTTAGAGAAATTCTATGGTAAAATCCGCCCCGCTGCGACCATGGTCATTGCGGATTTAGTGGATCCCAAGGGTAAGATTGAAATCGAAGTCACGGCCTATAAAGGATAAAATAAATACCATAGTTAGCCTCATCCTGAGGACGCCACGAAGTGGCGTGGACTCGAAGGATGAGGCGGCGAATTGGGTAGCCAAACCCCGTCCTTCGAGTCCCGCGGCTATCGCCGCGCCTCAGGATGAGGTTGGATTTAAGATAATTATTTATGATTCAAAAAATAAACATCACTGATAAATTTGACCTCTTCAGCGAACACTGGCGACCCAAAACGGTTGCCGAGATCAACGGGCAAGAGTTTAAACTCGCCAAAATTTTCGGCGCGTATCCGTGGCATGCCCATGCCGAAACGGATGAGATGTTTTTCTGCTGGCAAGGGGAGTTTATCCTCGATGTCGAGGGTGAGGACAGCATTGTCGTTAAACAAGGCGAAGCCATCGTCGTCCCCAAAGGCACCGTCCACCGCCCCCGCGCCGAGTCGGAATGTCAGATATTATTGCTGGAAACTGTCGGTACAAAAAATAATGGCAGCGCAGCTGTCGACGTAAAATATGATGCGCCTGTAAGCGAGTGGGTTTAGGTATGCCAATTTTTACCAAATTCAGCCTCATCCTGAGGAGCGCGAAGCGCGTCTCGAAGGGCGAGGCGAGAGGCTGGGTGGCCAAACCCCGCCCTTCGAGTCCCGCAGCTATCGCCGCGCCTCAGGATGAGGTTTGGGTAAAAATTGAGCGCTACATCTCCCGCTCACCCGTGATCGACGCTGCCCAGAGAAAGCAAGGATCCAGAGTTAGGAACTGCATCAAGTCGCTCTGGATCCCAGCTTTCGCTGGGATGAGCGGATTGAGTTTGGGGGTATGTTGTGTATAATTATGCTATCGATCAGACTACTGCAATTGCAGGCCTTGCAGTGTTGGCATCAGTGTTTGCTTCCATAATAGCTTTATATGGTGCTTGGCGAGCAAATAAAATTGCCGAAAAAAACTTATCCGCTTCAGTCGAGTTGCAATTAATTCAGTTTCGTGAAAAATGGATTTCTGAGCTAAGAGAGGAAATGGCAGGCTTTTCAGCTTCTATAACATCACCACATTATGGTGGAGATATCCTAGCAAAAATGCTTTCTCATTTTCACAAAATATCTTTACTTATGAATGATGAGGATCCGCTCTATCCACTTTTAATGATGCAATTGGCTCAAATATCAAAAGCTGCTGTTTATCGGTTAGAAACCGAAACGAATAATACGATGTTGAGTGCTGAAAATGCTTTCAAAGCATCGCCAAAAGAATTTCCATTTCTAAATGATGAAGCCTTCAATATTAATATTTTTGAAAAAATTTCTCGAAACATACTCAAAAATGAGTGGGAACGAGTTAAAACAGACATGAGAAAATATAATGCTAAAAATCAATAATTTACACGCGACTGTTGATGACGGTCAAAAGCAAATCTTAAACGGGCTTTCGCTCGAGGTTCCGGCGGGTGAAGTCCATGCGATTATGGGCCCGAACGGGGCGGGCAAGTCGACTTTGGCTTATGTCCTGACGGGCCGTGACGGCTATGACGTGACAGAGGGTGAGGTCACTTTAGATGGTGAAGACCTGCTGGATATGGAGCCCGAAGAACGGGCGGCAAAGGGCGTGTTTTTGTCCTTTCAATACCCGCTGGAAATTCCGGGCGTGCCGACTATGACGTTTTTACGTACGGCAGTGAATGCCCAGCGCAAGGCGCGCGGGGAGGAGCCGATGGGGGCGCCGGAGTTTCTCAAGACGGCGCGCGCGCTTGCTAAAGAGCTGAAGATCAAACCGGAGATGCTCAAACGTCCGCTGAATGTCGGCTTTTCCGGCGGCGAGAAAAAGCGCATGGAAATTTTCCAGATGATGATGCTTGCGCCGCGCTTTATCGTCATGGACGAAACCGATAGCGGCCTTGATGTTGACGCGCTGCGCATTGTTGCTGACGGTGTGAATAAGCTGCGCGGTGCGGGCCGGGGCATGCTGATTATCACCCATTATCAGCGCCTGCTGGACTATATCGTCCCTGACCGCGTCCATGTGCTGTCGCAAGGCAAAATCGCCGCCAGCGGCGATGCCGACTTTGCCAAGACGCTCGAATCCGAAGGCTATGACGCATATGCCGCATAACACCACAGCCGAACAGCGATTGGGAAGTCCGCTGCCGAGTAAGCGCGACGAAGTCTGGAAATGGACGGATCTGCGCCGCGCGGTGACCGACAAAGCCGGCGGGCTAACATCGGCTGCGCGGCCGAAATTTGATCTCCCGCATGGGGTCAAAATACGGGAAGGCGAAGGCCCCGAAAAGCAATCAAAAAAGTACGGCCACGGCACGATGGCCGCGCTGGCTAAAAGTTTTGGCGGGAAAAGCTGGGAAATCTATGTGCCGTCAGGATTACGACCGGCTGCGCCGCTGGTAATTTCCGACATAGCGCGCGGCCATTGCCGCATCATGATTATGGTCGATAAAGGCGCGCATATTCACCTGTTTGAGCATTATGGCGGCGAGCAGGGCGGCTTTACCAATAGTGATATTCAAATCCATCTGGCCGAAGGCGCAAAGCTGACCCGCACGATCATTCAGGATGATCCGGCTGATCATTGCCGCATTGCCAATGCGCATATCGCCATTGAGGAGGGCGCAAAACTGACGCAGCATTGTCTGGCTTTTGGCGGCGGTCTGGTGCGGATGGAAACCAATCTGACGAGCGAAGGTGAGGGCGTTACCGCTGATATGGGCGCGGCCTATCTGCTGTCCGGAGAGCGGCATTGCGATATGACCAGCGTTATTCGTTTGGCCCATCCGAATTGCACCATCGACCAAGCCGTAAAAGGCGTTGTCGACGATAAAACGCGCGGCGTCTTTCAGGGCAAGTTCCTTGTCGAGCGCGCCGCGCAGCATACTGACGCGCAAATGCGTCATGACGCGCTTATGCTGTCTGATCGCGCGCAGGTTCGCGCCAAGCCCGAGCTTGAGATCTATGCCGATGATGTGGCGTGCGAGCATGGCAATACGCTGGGGCAGCTTGACGAGACCTCTTTGTTTTATATGCGTCAACGCGGCATTCCCATCGCGCAGGCCCGCGCCATGTTGACCGAAGCCTTTGTCAGCAGCGTATTTGATAGCGTCGAAGACGATGATCTGCGTGAGAGCCTTTTGGTTAAGGTGCGCGAATGGTTGGAGGCCCGGTGATGACGTTATGCCTAATTCAAATATTACCTCATCCTGAGGACGCATCGCAGATGCGTGGACTCGAAGGACGGGGTAATATGGAGAGCCAAAATCCGCGCCCTTCGAGTCCCGCGACGTTCGTCGCGCCTCAGGATGAGGATTTTGGTATGATGGGGGCATTTTATGACTTTTAACATCGACGAGATTCGCGCCCAATTTCCGATCCTGTCCCGCGAGATAAACGGCTATCCGCTGGCCTATCTGGATAATGCCGCCAGCGCGCAAAAACCGCGTGCGGTAATTGACGCCATGTCGCGGCAGATGGAAACCAGCTTTGCCAATGTCCATCGCGGCCTGCACAGCATGGCGAATGAGACCACGGCGGCCTTTGAAGGCGCGCGCGGCAAGGTCGCGGCCCTGCTTGGCGCGCCGTCAAGCGAGCAGATCGTCTTCACGCGCGGCACAACCGAAGCGCTCAATCTTGTGGCCTATGGTCTTGCGCACACTCTAAAACCCGGCGATGAAATCCTGATTACGCAGATGGAGCATCACTCCAATATCGTCCCGTGGCATTTTCTGCGCGAGCGCTATGGCGCGGTTTTGAAATTTGCGCCTGTCCTCGACAATGGCACTCTGGATCTGGACGCATTCAAATCCATGTTGTCGGCCAAGACCAAGATTGTGTCGGTTGTGCATATGTCCAATATGCTGGGTACGCTGAACCCTGTCACTGAAATCACCAAATGGGCCAAAGCGGCGGGCGCGACGATGATTGTCGACGGCACGCAGGCCGTGGTCCATAGCCGCGTTAATGTCGCGGAGATCGGCTGTGATTTTTACGCCATGACAGGGCATAAATTATACGGGCCAACCGGCATTGGCGCGCTTTACGGTAAGCCAGCCGCGCTTGAACGTCTGCAGCCCTTTAATGGCGGCGGCGAAATGATCGAAGACGTCTATGAAGACCGCGTGACCTATGCCGATATTCCGCACAGATTTGAGGCGGGAACCCCGCCCATATTAGAAGCCATAGGCCTCGGCGCAGCGATTGACTGGTTCATGGCGCTGGATCGCGACATGGCATGGCAGCATGAAATGGCGTGTTATTATCACGCGCTGGACGGGCTGCGCGATATTGACGGGTTTAAACTGATCGGCGACGCGCCGCAGAAAGGCGCGGTTCTGTCCTTTACCCTCAAAGGCGCGCATCCGCATGATATTGCCCAAATCCTTGATAAATACGGCGTGGCCATTCGCGCCGGACAGCACTGCACGCAGCCGCTCATGGCGCGATATGACATTCATTCCACCGCCCGCGCCAGTTTTGGTGTATATAATACATTAGGCGAAGCTGATCGTCTGGTCGCTGCGGTGAAAAAAGCCCGCCTCTTTTTATCCTAGCCCGAATAGCTATATTGAGACTGTAATGACTGAAGCACCACAAAGAGACAATATTGACCGGCAGCGAGACGCCGAAGCGCTCGCTAATGCGCAAATCCCCGGATTGGCCCCTGAAAATGAGGTGTCTAAGCCCAATACGGACGCTGCGCCCGCGAAACGCGATGTTATTGATGTATCAGGCGCGCCCGTCGAGGCGCCCAGTGACGCTGAGATTGAGCGCATCACTGAAGATGTGATTAACCAGCTTAAATCCGTTTATGACCCCGAAATCCCCGTTGATATTTACGAGCTTGGCCTGATTTATAAAGTCGAGCTTGAAGATGACCGTTTGCTCAAAGTTCAGATGACCCTGACCGCGCCGGGCTGTCCTGTGGCCGGCGAAATGCCCGAATGGGTGCGCGAAGCCTGCGAAGTTGTTGCGGGTGTGCGCAAATGCGAAGTGTCGATGACCTTTGACCCGCCCTGGACAATGGAGCGCATGAGCGATGAGGCGAAATTAGAGCTGAATATGTTATGACCCGTAGACCCAGACCCAAATTAGTCACCCTCTCTGACGCCGCGGCGGCGGAAGTCAAAGATATCTTGGCTGAGCGCGGCGAGGGCCATCTTCGCGTGGGCGTCAAAAATGGCGGCTGTGCGGGTATGGAATATTTCATGGACTATGTGTCCGAGATCAGCCCGCTCGACGAAGTCGTTGAAGATAAAGATGTTTCTATTGTCGTCGACGCGAAAGCGGTTCTCTTCATTTTAGGCAGCGAAATCGATCACGAGACGACTTTGCTGCACAGCAAATTTGTTTTCCGTAACCCCAACCAAACCGATGCCTGTGGCTGCGGCGAGAGCGTGACGATCATTCCGGCGGTTGTTTAGCGGCGCTATAATCTGCGGCATGTTCCAGGCCTGATTTCTACGGGCCATGATATTATGGGATATAGTCATTATTCTACACCGTCTTGCGGCGGCGGGGATTGAATTATAGGCTCGCTTAATGAAACTCTATTGTAATCCGATCTCGCCCTATGCCCGCAAAGCCATGATATTGGCGCGAATTAAAGATATTGATCTGATCGAGGCCTCTGTGACCAAAGACGGCGCGAATGGCTATACGGCCGGAGACAATCCTGCGGGCAAAATTCCGGCGCTGGAGCGTGAGGGTCACGTGACCCTTATGGATAGCCCTGTGATTTGCGACTATCTGGACAGTCTGTCCGATCCGATATTGCCGCAAAACGGTGAGGCGCGATGGACGCAATTGCGTCTCCATGCGCTGGGCGACGCGATATCCGATGCGACTTATAATTACCGGTATGAGACTGTGCGCGACGCCGCGCTGCATTGGCCTGAAATCATCGCGCGTCATGACCAAGCTTTGCGCAATATTATCGGCGCAATCGCGGCGGACGTGGAGGCTTTGTGCGGGCCGTGGGAGTTCGGCAATTTGGCTATTATCTGCGGTCTGGATTATTGCAGCTACCGCGCGGGCCATATTGACTGGCGCGCCGCGCATCCTCCGCTGGCCAAATGGCATGCGCAATTTGCCGCTACGCCAGTGTGGAAAGAGACATATGCCTATCACGCCGACTGAGATTGAAGATGCCATGGCGCAGTTTTCTATGCTCGGGCCAATCCGCACGCGTAAAATGATGGGGGGCCTGACGCTTTATGCCCATGACGTGACATTTGCGTTTTACGCCCCTGATCAGGGCTATTTTTTAAAATCAGACGCGCAGACCCACGCTGATTTTGAAGCCGCCGGTATGGCGCGATTTATATTTGTCGCGAAAAGCGGCAAAAGCGGGACGATGAATTATTTCGCCATGCCGGACGCCGCCTATGACGATCCGGAGATTTGTGAGCATTGGGCCCGCAAATCATTGGACGTCGCGTTGCGCGCTGCGGCCAAGAAAAAGAAGTCTCCGTAGACTATCGGTACGCGTTAAGCCTTTAAAAGCCCTGTTTTAGAAATGACGGCACATCATCACCGAAGCTGCTCTTGCCTTTTGGCGAGGCGTTTCTGGATTTTGGCGCGGGCTTTTTCGCTGCTTTTTTATTAGGCGCAGCTTTTGCCTCGTCACGCCTAGGTTCATAACGCTTAGAGTCGGCGCGTTTGGTCGTGTCGCGCGGTTTTTCCGGCGTCCCGGCGTCAGCGGTCTTCGGCGCGTCCGTTTTGGCAGCGGCCGGTTTTCTGCGCTTTTTCACCGGAGCCATGCTGGCGGTTTCGCCGTGGTCTTTGACAGGACGATCGCGGCGCTCTCCGCGCGGGGAGCGGCTAGACTTACGGTCACGGCCGCGGCCTTTGTTGCGCGCGGTCTTATCACCGGGGCGGACATCGGCGGCCAGACTGATCCCGTCCAGCGTCATTTCCTCTATGCTGTCTTTTTTCAGCATATGCAGGACGCCTTCATAGTTTTTCACGTCGACGGGGGACACCAACATAATCGCTTCGCCGTGACGGCCCGCGCGGCCCGTGCGGCCAATACGGTGGACATAATCTTCGGCGTGGTTGGGCACATCATAATTTAGAACATGGGTGATGGTATCCACATCCAGACCGCGCGCGGCGACGTCAGAGGCCACAAGAATTTTTGTCTTGCCGTCGCGGAAATCCTGCAAGGTCTGCGTGCGCACGCTTTGCGGCAGATCGCCGTGAATAGGCTCGGCATTCAGGCCGTGTTTGTTCAGCGATTTGGCGACAATATCGACATCGCGCTTGCGGTTACAAAAGATGATCGCAAATTCGAATGTGCCGGATTGCTCGATAATGCCGCGCAAGGCATTGCGTTTGGCGCGCGCGTCATTGCTGGGCATTTTAATGATGCGCTGCGTCACATTCTTCGCCGTTGTGCTCTGGCGGGCGACTTCGACGCGCACAGGATTATGTAGGAAGGTCTGAACCAGACGGGTAATTTCCGGCGGCATAGTGGCCGAGAAAAACAGCACTTGGCGCGTAAATGGCGTGATCTCGAAAATGCGCTCAATATCGGGAATAAAGCCCATATCGAGCATGCGGTCCGCTTCGTCGACGATGAGCGTTTGCACGCCCGTCAGCAGAATTTTACCGCGTTCGAATTGATCCAGCAAACGGCCCGGCGTGGCGATCAAAATATCAACGCCCTTATCCAGTTTTCTTTGCTGCTCTGTAAAACTTACGCCGCCAATCAGCAGCGCCATTTCCAGCTTCAGATATTTGCCGTATTCTTCGACATTCTCCGCGACTTGCGCGGCCAGTTCGCGGGTTGGACATATGACGAGGCAACGCGGCATGCGGGCGCGCGCCCGTCCGCGTGATAATTTGTGCATAACGGGCAGAATAAAGGCGCCGGTCTTGCCGGTGCCGGTCTGCGCAATACCTAAAACGTCACGGCCCTGTAGCGCGTGGGGAATGGACTGCGCCTGGATCGGGGTCGGGTATTCATAGCCCTTATCGGCGAGCGCTTTTAAGATTTTCGGGGCGAGGCCCAGCTCGGTAAAAGTCGGTAGATCGCCGTCTTGCGGCGTGGCGGCATTTTGCGCCGGCGTCTGCGCAGCGGCCTCTATCGGGGCGGCGTCTGTTGCCGTGTCCGGAGCGGTTTGCCCGTCTCGGTTCGGGGCTTTGCGGCGAACGCGCGTGCGGGGTTTACGGGCGGGCTCGGGGCGTGTGGGTATAGTCAAAGTATATGTGCTCCCGTAAAAACAGGAGCCTTTCATGCAGGCTCGCTCCGGCGCGTGCATATGCAAGGCATCGGGCGATATATGGGGCGCAAGCCCTCATGGCCTGCCGTCAATATGGGCCGCCCTGTCCCACGCTTTACGCCAAAGGTCAATACGGCGCGGCAGCGGCTGATATTGCGCGGTCAGACCGCCTTCACGGCGAATGCGGCTCGGCGTCGTCCTCCGGCGGCATCGGGCTGTGATGCGCGGCCCTATCCAGTATCGTCAGCAATTTTTCACGCAGCATATCCGCGTCGTCGGGATGGAGCGGCGGCAAGTCCTCATAGGCGATACCCTTTGGCGGCCAATCTTGATCATCCGCTGCCTTTTTGGCTAAGCGCGCCTCGGCCACCAAAGCCGTAACCTGCGCCAGTTCATCAGACGGAGACAGAAAGGCCCGCCCGCAATCGGGGCAGGCTTTTGGGTTGCAAATTCGGTTTCTGGACATTTTATTTCCTTTATCGTTGAGTCATCCCATCAGTCACTGCGTGACAGCCGCCGGAGCGGGTGGCACCCGACCATCGGGCGGGTGAAGGAGGGGGCATCGCCCAAGCGTCATCATGCGGTGACGCATCGGGTCGTCACATTCTCAATTATTTGCGGGCGCGTCCGCGAAGCCGTCTCGTTGCCGGAGACCTAATGGTAAGTGTTTCGCAAAGAGTTAGCTTCGCGGCGATATCTCACGGCCGATACGCGGCTCTCGCTAAGGCCACACTCCGCAGCGCAGAATGCTCCCAAACCCGTTTGATGTAGGCCGTAACCCCACCTCGCCCGGATCCAATACCGATCTCTCATAAGTTCCGAACGTCGACACCCGGCCCGCCACAAGAGACAAGTTTAAAGATAGGGGTGATTGGGGAGGCGGGGACGCATTTATTTTGAAGTGCGGTTTTATGGGGGGAAGGTGAGGGCGAAAGCGGGGATAGCAGGGTAAATAATGGGATCAACGCCTTGTACACCCTCAAAGATACCTGCCTTCTCCCTGATGGGAGAAGGTGGCGACAGCCGGATGAGGGGAAATGCGTGCACAGCGAGCACCGAAAGCCCGCGCCTGATGCAGGCCCTCAATTCAACGCCCCTCACCCGCCCTGTCGGGCACCCGCAACGGCGGCCCGGCTCTCCCATCAGGGAGAGGGCCGATAGACGGGAGTATGGTTTGTAGAATTTGATTGAGCCTCTAAAGGATAAAATCCAAAAGGGAGCCTCATCCGCTCCGGCGGCCCGGTCGAAGGACGGGGCGATGGTGGAGCGCCCAAATGCGCGCCTTGCGTATCGCCACCCGATTAATGCGCTCAACACGGGTCAGCAAGCGTGGATTGTTGGGATGGGGATTGTTGGTTCCGTCCCGTGCAGATAACGTGTCGCGACTCATGTGTCGCGACGCGATGTCGGATTTCGCTGTGGCTCTATCCGACCTACGGTTAAGCGCGAAAGTGTAGGTCAGCTAGAGCTCTGGCGAAAGCTGACAGACGCAAGTCCGCTGTTCTCAATCCAGCCATCCGCCGTCACCCTCGGGCATGACCCGAGGGTCCACGTTTCCGCATATATCGCGCGGCGCGATGAACCCCAAACCAAGCACGCAAACCAACTTAGCCAATCCCCGTCATACATAAAGTCTCCCATGTCGGGGTTTATCGGGTGCCAACGCGGTTTGTTGTCTTGATGAGTTTAATTTTCCGATCCCGATACCTCCGCTTCAGGCTCTTTTCGGGCTGGATAGCATCGGCCATAATCTCATGCTCTTCATACCAGACGAGGTAACGAGCATTCGCACGCGCCGTGAAACTTTTGGGATTTGAACGTGAATAATGCGCCCAATCGCGTGATGCCAAATCAGACGTGACACCGATATAAATAGTGCCGTGGCGCTAGAGGCTATATATACACACAAGGCTGCATGAATTCATTATTACGACATGGATCCTCGGGTCAGGCCCGAGGATGACGGTACTATAATGTGACTTCGCTTTGTGTGCGTCAGCGATAGGTGGTCAATCCCTGCTAAAAGCATCGCCACCGTAACGTGCAGCGCTTGAGTATATATGAAGTCGCGTGTTATTCGCGCAGTATAACATGGGTGAGGCGTGGATATGCTGTTTGCGGGAAAAGCGGATATTACAAAAGATTTTTTTACACTTTGACTATGCAGGTTAAGTTTAAAAATAAAGGCATAAAGTTAAATTAGGTCATTATTGCTAATTTGATCCTTTACGAAATCAATAACAACTTTAATCAAAGAATTAGGGAAAATACTCGCTATTGTATAAGAGCGGATGAAGGTTATAATAAAATTAACGTTAGATGGAGGATGTTGTGGAAGTAAAGACTTGTACAAAAACATATAATGTCTGCAATGAATTTGTAGCGATTAATGAGGGGTATAGGCGTGCAAAACTAATCGACTTGTCTAAAATCGAAATAAAACTTCGATCACCGGAAGGCTCATTGAAGAATAAGTCAGAGTTTGAAGTAAAGTTGGCCGTCTCTCTTTATAGAGAGTTTCTGGCTCTTAATTACGCATATAGGCAGAAGAGGATAATACCAACACAATTGATAGACTGTGTTTGGCATGCCCATATTCTTGATACACTAGCATATGCGAAGGACTGCGTGTATATTTATGGAGAGTTCTTACACCATAATCCATATTTCGGATTAAATGGCCCCGAGGATGAAAAGTGCTTGATTGAGGCATATGAACAAACTTGTAGCCTTTGGAAAAATCATTTTAAACATCGACCAGATTTTTGTGCAACTTTTAACAACTCTGCGAGATGCGGAAATAGTTGCTCATCATGTTCACGCTAAACCATGATTGATCTGGGGGCTGAACAGGAACGGCATATCACATTCTTGGAACGAGAATTTGATGAAAATGGGTTTTTGCAAGATGACCCTCACAATTTGAAACAATCCCTTCTTCGCGAAGTGGTAGAAACAATATTCGAGCCTGCCTTTGAGGGACAAAAGCCTATTCACGGGGCTATAATCTGTTCTCACCCATTCAATAAATATAAGCAAGATCTTCCTTTCGACATTAAAATAAATGATGATACGAATCTGGCGCAGACATACTGCGACGGTGTCACTGTGTTTCGCCTGAGAGGAAATGGTGATCGAGGTGTAGTTGTGCTTACAGAGCCAATCATAAATGAGCTGGATTTATTTACACTTCGAGATGATGTTTTATATAAGCTGTCCGGCAACTCACACACAGAAACCCCATCCAAAGAACTATACGCAGTAAAGAAAGGAAAGTCCGGTGAAATAACAATTCTATGTAGGGAAGGAATTGTAGTTCACAGAGATGCAAGATTAGAGTTTTTCAGGTATCAATATCATTTCAAGTCTAAACTCATGGATTTTATTGAGGCCAAGTGGACGGACAATCCATGGGAAAAGCAAACTTTAGATTCCATATTAAGGATGGCGATCCATATTTTGAGTCCAATACCAGGTGTTGGAGGTACATTTGTGCTCCTCCACCCAGATGACCCAATCGATTATTGCGAGACCTCACACATCATTGAAGAAACTGAATTATTGAATTTGAAGAATTCTATGAGTTTTCCGTGGGGTTTGGATGTAACACAAAGAGCCCACCAGACCATACTCGGAAATCTCATGAAAAATACTGATGGTGCCGTAGTCCTTTCAAGCGATGGGGTAGTTAAGGCTGCGAAGAGTTGGCTTGTCATTCCAAGAGATAAAATTTCTGTGAACGAATCTGATGGTGGTACTCGCCACCTCACTTCTCAGAGTTTTTCATCTATGATCCAAGGGCTTGTTTTCGTTGTTTCGTCAGACGGCCCTGTAACACTTTATTGTGGAGAACAAAAAGTATTCCGAACTAATGAAGATGGATGACCTGCAGAAAGTAAAAGTTAGCAATTATTTTCTAAATAATTAGATCTGAGAATACGGTTCCGCTCAATACAATTTCTTTGGATTATGAACGTTATTAAATCTGCAATTGAACCGTCCCCCCCCCATCAAATACTAAAACTCGTGCCGCAGCCACAGTTCGCGACTGCATTGGGGTTGTTGATTTTGAACGCGGCGCCGATGATTTCGCGGGTATAGTCGATCTCGCTGCCGGTGAGAAATTCGAGGCTCATTTCATCGATCAGGATTTTCGCGCCGTCGCGCTCTATCACGAGGTCATCCTCATTGGCGCTGTCAGCGAAGCCGAATTCATATTGAAAGCCGGAGCAGCCGCCGCCATTGACGGCGACGCGCATATAGGTGCCTGCGCCGGGTTGGCCCATGATTTTTTTGATCTGGGTCGCGGCGTTTTCCGACATGGTGACGGGCAGGGCGGCGGGGACGGCGGGGCTGTTCTTGGCCGTATCGGACTGGTCTGTGGCAGTTTGGCTCATATCATCTCTCATCACTGCGCCGTCATTGCGCCCCTTCATGGGGTGTGCACCGGCGGCTATGCTCTCTATATAGGGGGCGGCGCGCCGATTCCCAAGCCCGGTTTTACACAGGCCGGGTAGAGCCGCGCCGCTATAATGACGATCAGGAGCGGTCATGAGCCAGCCATTTATCACCGATTTCCCGCCTGCCGCGCCGCGCGCCGTCTATGCCAGCCAGCCGGCCAGCGCGCGCGGACGGCGGATCGCCCAGCCCTCGGGCAGTGAGCGCAGTCCGTTTCAGCGCGATAAAGACCGCATCATTCACAGCTCTGCCTTTCGCCGTCTGAAGGGCAAGACGCAGGTCTTTGTCGCCCATGAAGGCGATTATTACCGCACGCGGCTCACCCACAGCCTCGAAGTGGCGCAGATTGCGCGCTCGATCGCGCGGGTTTTGGGGCTGGATGAGGATTTGGCCGAATGCCTTGCGCTGGCCCATGATTTGGGCCACCCGCCGTTCGGCCATAGCGGCGAAGAAGCGCTGCAAGAGGTGATGGCGCCCTATGGCGGCTTTGACCATAACGCGCAGACCCTGCGCATTGTTGAGGAGCTGGAGCGGCGCTATGCCGGGTTTAACGGGTTGAACCTGACATGGGAGACGCTGGAGGGGATTGCCAAGCATAACGGGCCGATTGTCGGTGAAGGGATTGATGCAGAGCTGCCGTGGGCGCTGACCGCGCTGGATGATTATCAGCGCCTCGAGCTGTCGACCTTTGCCGGGCCGGAGGCGCAGGTTGCCGCGCTCGCCGATGATATTGCCTATAATAACCATGATATTGATGACGGGCTACGCGCCGGGCTGTTCACGATAGATGATATAACGCGCGACGTGCCGTTTGTGGCGGCGGCGTTTGAGGCCGCGCGGGCGCGCTATCCGGATATATCGGAGAACCGCCTGATCCACGAGGCTGTGCGCGATATGATCGGCATTATGGTGGCGGACGTGCTGTCTGAGAGCCGCACGCGGCTGCAGAGATATAAGCCGCAAAGCGCGCAGGCGGTGCGCGAGCTGTCTGCGCCTGTGATCGCGTTCTCAGCGGGCTTTAAGGCGCACGAGGCGCCGTTGCGCAGTTTCCTGTTTGAAAATATGTACCGTCATTACAAGGTTAACCGTATGATGGGACAGGCGCGGCGCGTTGTGGCGGAGCTGTTCGGGCTGTATATTCAAAGCCCCAACCTGCTGCCCACGGCTATAGCGCGCCAGTGCAGCGGGCCGGAGACGGCAGGCAGTGCGCGCGTGATCTGTGACTATATTGCCGGCATGACCGACCAATATGCTGTGACCGAGCATGGAAAACTGTTTAGCGTAACTGGATATTTACGCGGTAATTGATAAAAGCGGTCTTGGCCGTCATGATAGCACTTATGGGGCAATGATTCGCGCGCGCTTAGCGCTGCCGAGCAGGGGACAGAGATGATGATAACAGAGCAGAACGGCGCGGATGACAGAGGCGGCTTTCCTGAAGATGACAGCAGCCCGATCTATTCGCCTGCCATGGAAGAACCGCAATTTGACGCGCGTCAGGCCGATAACCGCCGCGCTTTTATGCTGTTTGGCGGGGCGATTGCGGTTTTATTGATCATCGCCTTTCTGGTGCTGAAGGCTTACGGCTCCGGCACGCGCGGAGACGGCGAAGTGCCGCGCATTATCGCTGATACCTCGCCGTATAAATCCCAGCCGGATGATCCGGGCGGTAAGCAAACTCCTAATCAGGATATCAGCGTCTATGACCGCGTGAACGGCGAGCCTGCGCGCGAAGACGTCACCATTATCAAAGACAGCGAAGAGCCGGTGCAAATGCCCGCCAGATCCGACGCGCCCGGCATTAAAATCGGGATCCGCGGACAGGATGAGCCTGACGTACCGGCCTCCACACCCGAAGCCAAACCTGCCGCCAAGCCCGCCGCGACGCCGACGCCGACGCCTGCAGCTACCGCCAGCGGAGATTACGCCGTACAAGTGGCAGCGCTGCGCAGTCAGGCTGATGCCGAGACGCTCTGGACCGGGTTTACCGCCAAACACAGCGCGATCCTGCCGTCCGGCTATGCCCGCGATATTAACCGCGTTGACCGCGGCGAACGGGGTATTTTCTATCAGCTCCGCGTAGCCGGATTTAGCGCGCGTGATGAGGCCAAACGGTTCTGCGAACAGCTTAAAACACGCGGGCAAGACTGTCTTGTTGTGCGCCGCTAGATGTGGCCCGGACGCTGATGGGGCCGCGCGCCGTTATATTAGGGCTTGAAGGCTCGCGCCTGTCGGCGAATGAAGCGGCATTTTTCCGTGACGCCGATCCGTGGGCGTTCATCCTCTTTGCGCGCAATATCGAAACGCCTGCGCAAATGCGCCGCCTCTGCGCGGATCTGCGCGCTTCGGTAGGACGCGACGCGCTGATCTTTATCGACCAGGAAGGCGGGCGCGTACAGCGCATGGGCCCGCCGCATTGGCCAAAATATCCCGCCGCCAGCCGGTTTGCGGCGCTCGGACAAGACGCGCCGCGCGCGGCCTATCTGGGCGCGCGTCTGATCGCCCATGATCTACGCGATGTCGGCGTGACAGCCAATTGCGCGCCGGTTTTAGATATCCCTGTTGCAGACGCCGACCCGATTATTTCCGACCGCGCTTACGGCGACACGCCCGAAGGCGTGATTGCGCTCGCCCATGCGGTAATGGCAGGTTATATGTCCGGCGGCGTCGCGCCCGTGATTAAACATATTCCCGGTCATGGCCGGGCGACGGTGGACAGTCATAAGGCCTTGCCGCTGATTGAAACTGACCTCGCCACGCTGAAAAAAACAGATTTTGTACCGTTTAAAGCGCTCAATATGGCGCCGATGGCCATGACGGCTCATGTTACATTGGCGGCCATAGACAGCGCCGCCCCGCTGACATTATCTCCGGACGGAATGTCGCAAATCGTGCGCGGCGCGCTGGGCTATGACGGCCTTATCATGACCGATGATCTGGAGATGAAAGCGCTGTCGGGGAGTCTGACCAAATTGTCGTCCCGCGCTTTGTCTGCGGGCTGTGATATCGCGCTGCATTGCTCAGGCAATATGGCCAATATGGTAAAGGTCGTCTCCGGCGTGTCGCGTCTTCGCGGTAAATCGTTAGAGCGCGCCTGCATTGCTGATCTGAGCGCGTATAAACCTGATGCATTTGATGTGGAGTCCGGGCGGGCGGAATTTAACCGCTTGATGGGCGGGGCGGCCTGATGGCCGAGGTTTTCCAAGATGATCTGGACTTTCAAACTGCTGACGAGGCTTACGAGTCCGGCGAAGCGCTGATCCTCGATATTGACGGTTATGAAGGCCCGCTGCATTTGCTGCTGGAGCTGGCGCGAAAGCAAAAAGTCGATCTTGCGCGGCTATCGATATTAGAGCTGGCCGAGCAATATATCGCCTTTATCAAGGCCGCGCAAAATATGCGCATCGAACTGGCTGCTGATTATTTGGTCATGGCCGCGTGGCTGGCCTATTTAAAATCGCGTCTGATCCTGCCCAAAGACGACACAGATGCAGAACCTTTAGAAGAAGAGGTTTTGGCTGCGCATCTGGCCTTTCGCCTGCAACGCCTCGACGCGATGCGCCGCGCTGCGGACGCATTGTTTTCACTCCCGCAAATCGGGCAGAATATTCATTCGCGCGGCGCGCCGGAAGGCCTGCGCTCGCGCACCAGCCCGCTTTATGAAGCTGAGATATTTGATCTGCTCAAAGCTTATGGCGAGATTCGAAGCCAGAATGCGATCAAGAAAGTTACGCTGCGTAAACCTATCGTTTTTGCCCTTGAAGAAGCCCGTTCGCGCCTGTCGCGGGCTATCGGCAAAACGTTGGAATGGTTATCTCTGGACGCGCTATTGCCGACCGGCATTATGATAGGCGACGAGACCGTGCCGCGCCGCAGCGTGATGGCCAGTTCCTTTCTCGCCGGACTTGAACTTGCCAAAGAAGGCGAAATCGATATCCGGCAGAGCGGGGAATTCGCTCCTATATTTGTTCGTGCGCGCGTTAAATCGCCCGGGAAAGACGAGAGTTAAGTTATGGATCGAAATACGTCTGACCGCGTTAAACGCGCCGCCGATGCCATGGATGATGATGTTGTCCGTCTGGCTGACCGCCTGAAAGTCGAAGGCGATGGCGATGCTATGGACGCAGAGCTGCGCCTTCTCGAAGCGTTGATGTTTGCTGCCGCAGAGCCGATTGATGTCGAAACATTGCGCGAGCGCATGCCCGAAGACGCCGATGTTGGCGTATTAATCGCGCGCTTGGCCCGCAATTATGCGGGGCGGGGGATCAACCTTGTTAATGTGGCCGGCCGCTGGCGTTTTCAGACGGCGCCGGATTTGGAACATCATCTGGTCGATATCAAAGAGACCCCGCGAAAGCTGTCTCGCGCGGCGCTCGAGACCCTCTCCATCATCGCCTATCATCAACCCGTAACCCGCGCAGAGATCGAAGATGTACGCGGCGTAGCCGTGTCCAAAGGCACTCTGGATGTGTTGATGGAACTGAGCTGGATCCGTCTGCGTGGCCGCCGCCGCACGCCCGGTCGTCCCGTCACCTATGGCACAACAGAGGACTTCCTCGCCCATTTCAACCTGGAACAGATCACCGACCTTCCGGGCCGCGACGAGCTCAAGGCCGCAGGCCTTCTCGATAGCCGCCTGCCTAAAGATTTCGAAGTCCCGACGCCGATGATTTCCATGGCCACCGATGAAGACCCCTATGAGGACGAGTTTGAGGACCGTGAATTTGTTATGGACTTTCTGGCGGATGATGAGCGTGAGGATTAAATTTTTATATGCACTGTGACATTTAGAAGTTTACGATAATTACGTAGCCTTGAATGTTGAGGAGAAATGCTCGGCGTTTTATATATTTAAGGTTGTATTCATATACTAAATTAAAACCTCGTGAACTTTCGTGTTTTAAAAATAATATTACTCACATTTTACTCTTTTTGAATTCATTAAACTTAATTAATGTCTGCTTATTTGACATTGTGCGCCTCTCTTACAAATAATAAGGGGTTAACATAAGTTAACATATAATAAGTGTGGGGAAAGACTATGAGTAAAATATATACAGTTGAGGTATATACGGCAGATGAAAAAAATGCCGGTACAAATGCTGACGTCAAAATTAAACTTGTTGGCAAAGCAGGGCAATCTGGGCCGCTACATTTGGACCACCCCGATGGGACTCGTACTTGGTTTATGCCTTTTAAAGTCGGCGGCACCAATGATCACGAGCGAGATTCAGACTCAACATACTATTTTAACTTAGATGAAGATTTAGGGGGGGTCACAAAGATTCTCATTGGGCATAACAACAAGCGTAGCGCTGCAGGATGGAAAGTCGCTAAAGTAGTGATCACGTCCGGGGATTATGTCAGTAAAACTATTAAAATGGGATTGCCGCCTAAAGATTTTACATTTGATGATTTTGTTGTAACGGAGACTAATGTTTTCACCATGAACCAGTGGATCGCAAATGATGAACCCCCTTTCAAGGATACAGAAGCAGGATCGTCGAGTGCCTTACTCCTTCTGTGTTCTCCGAGCGCGGTGTTGGAATTTCGTCATGGACATCGCGAATGGTTTGATGATGAAGATAATCCGTTTTGGAAAGTCATGAGCAGCTAGACTATTGACCGCTAACCGTCATTTAACGGAGCCTCTGGCTCCGTTTTTTTATGGGATAACTGCGTGATTTGCCCAACCTGCTATTGCTGCGCGGCGGCCAAGGGGCTATCTATGAAAAAAATTTAAGAGGAGCGGGCTATGCCGCATTGGACCGGAATATTAATCGTTGTCGTGCTCATCCTGATTTTCTTCGGGGGCAAGGGCCGTATTTCAAACATTATGGGCGATTTGGGCAAGGGGATTACCTCTTTCCGGAAAGGTCTGAAAGAAGACCTTAAGGACTTGAAAGACGATACTGACGCTGCAGACGAGGCGATCGATATCACCCCGCCTAAAGAGACAGAAAAACCAAAAACCAAATCTAAAAAGTAAGGCCGGCTCCGCCATGTTACCTTCGCTCGGCATGTTCGAAATGCTGATTATCGGCCTTATCGCGATTATCGTGGTAGGGCCAAAAGACCTTCCGGCTATGATGCGCAAGATCGGTCAGTTTACACGCAAAATCCGTGAACTGGGCAATGAGTTTAAATCCGCATTTGACGATATTGGCCGCGAGACGGATTTGGACGATCTGCGTAAGGAGATCGCCGATCTGCGTTCGCTGGGCAAAATTGGAGAGCTGTCCGATAAAGCGTTTGAGTCCGAAATGCGCGCGCTGGATGCCGATATCCGCGAGGGCACATCGTTAAGCCATCCGCGTACGGCGCCGGCAAAACCTGCCGAGAGCGCCCCGCTAAAAGCTCAAACGCCCGTCATAGACACGCCCGATCCGGCTAAAGTCAAAGCCGCCTCAAAACCAAAGGCCAAACCTAAAACCAAGACGAGCGCAAAACCGAAAGCGAAGACTGCGGCGAAAGCTACAGCCAAGCCAAAGCCTAAATCTACTGGGACAGAGAAGACCGCGGCGAAACCCAAGCCTAAGCCTAAGCCTGAGGCCGGGTAATGGGACAGCCAAAGATCGGGCCGGACGCGGATAAGCTTAAGGCGCTCAAGAAAATTAAAACTAAAAAGGCGGTTAAACCCGCTGATGACGAAGAGGTTATGGAGGCCAGCCGCGCGCCGCTCCTGGACCATTTGCTGGAACTGCGCACGCGCCTGATTAAAATGGTTATTGCGGTTGCGATTACATTTTTGTTCTGTCTATTTTTCTCCGAGTTTCTCTTCAAACTTCTGCTGATCCCCTATGAAAAAGCGGTGTTTGAGCTACAAAAAGACGGCTTCGTCCCGACGGATTTAATCTTCACGCAGGCGCTCGGCGCATTTTTTGTAAAGCTCAAAATCGCTCTGTTCGGGGCCTTTGTGATCTCGTTTCCCATTATCGCGCACCAGCTTTACCGCTTCATCGCCCCCGGGCTTTATAAAAATGAGCGTATGGCCTTTTTGCCTTATCTGATTGCTTCTCCGGTTCTGTTTTTAGCCGGGGCGTCACTGGTGTTTTTCTTCGTCTTTCCGGTCGTTCTGACCTTCGGTTTGAAACAGCAATTTGCGACGGACACGACGGCGGTTGCGCCGTTGCTGAATGTCACTGACTATCTCTCGCTCGCCATGACCTTGTTCATCGTCTTCGGTCTTGCGTTTCAGTTGCCTGTCCTGCTGAGCCTGATGGGACGGGTCGGGATTGTCAGCGCGAAGGGCCTGCGTAAAGCGCGCCGCTACGCGATTGTCGGCATTGCCGCTTTCGGCGCAATCGCGACGCCGCCTGACCCGTTTAGCCAGCTTGGCTTGGGTCTGGCGCTATATATGCTATATGAGATTTCAATTATCTGCGTTAGCTTTGTCGAGCCGAAATTGAGCGCGGATAAAGACGACAAAGACGAGGACGACAACGAGGATAAGAAAACCGGCGGGGAGACCACATCATGAGACAGCTTCTATTCATTGGCGTAGCGATTACTTTAGCAGCTTGCGGATCCAAAGACGCCCCGACGGACGCGGTTGAGTCGCAGATAAAGCTACAGGCCTCGATCGAAGATCCGGCAAATCCTTACATCACGCAGGAAGCGGATTGCCCCGCCCCCAATCCGGACATTAAATCATCTGATGATATGGTCAAAAAGATTGAGTGTGGCGCAGATAAGACGTCGGAAATCCCTATCACCTTAGAGGCGGATTGCCCCGTGCCTAATCCCGCGATTAAATCCGCTGATGATATGGCGGTCGATATTAAATGTGACGCCAATAAAGGGTCTAGCGCAGCCATGATACTCACGCCGGAATTGTCGGACCGCTTTGCCCGTCTCGCGCTGGATTGCGTGCAGCGTGAATATCCTAATAAAATATCGCACACCATGAATGGCGACGCAGATGCCAAAACGCCGCGCGAGTTGCATCCGGCCTTTTACGGCTGTTTTGATTGGCACAGCTCCGTCCACGGGCATTGGCTGCTTGTGCGCCTGCTTAATGTCGGGTCGCAGGACGCGCCGTGGCGTGACGAAGCTGTGGCGAAATTGCAGGCCAATCTGACGCCGGAAAATATGGCCGCCGAGCGCACCTATCTTATGACCGAAGGGCGCGGCTCATTTGAGCGGCCTTATGGTTTGGCGTGGTTGCTCCAGCTCGGCGCTGAATTACGTCAGTGGGACGATCCGCGCGCAGCGGATATGCTTGACGCGCTGACGCCGTTAGAAGACGCCGTCATTGCCAAGACGCAAAGCTGGCTGCCAAATCTGGCTTATCCCATCCGTCTCGGTACGCATAACCAAAGCGCCTTTGGCTTTGCGCTGATGTATGATTACGCGGGTGTGGCGGGCCATGATGAGTTTGCCGCGCAGATCAAAGCCAAGAGCCTTGAGTTTCACAAGGGTGATGTGAATTGCCCGATCAATTATGAGCCGAGCGGGGAGGATTTCCTCTCGCCGTGCTTGCAGACCGCCGATCTCATGCGCCGTTTTATGAGCGCGGATGCGTATTCAAAATGGCTGGCCGCATTTCTACCCAATATTCCGCGGGACGGGGCTGGCGACTGGCTTGCGCCGGGCGTGGTCAAAGACGCGACCGACGGGAAGCTCGTGCATCTAGACGGGGTCAACCTGTCGCGCGCCTGGAATTTGGACGGCATGATAGCGGGCCTGCCCAAAGGCGATCCGCGTATTGCGTCACTCAAAGCGTCGCGGGACTTGCATTTATCGACCGGCACAGCCGCCGTGTCCGACGCGCATTATTCCGGCTCTCACTGGCTCGCCAGCTTTGCAGTTTACGCGGTGACGAAGCGGGGTGTGGAGTAGGCGAACTCTAGGGTGCGATATCGCCTTTATCGACCTTCTCCCTAATGGGAGAGGGTGCCCGAAGGGTGGGTGAGGGGAAAATAACTCACATTGCGCGCTATGAAATTGATAAAGATAGGTGAACAATATTTCATCCCATCAAGGTTTTCCCCCAACCGATTATTTAGCGCATTATATCCCCTCATCCGGCCTTCGGCCACCTTCTCCCGGCGGGAGAAGGCCGTTTCTTAGAATGTGTAATAAAAGTATAGTTTTCGGATATGCTAATAGTTTGGAATTGCCTTAGACCGTATTCACAGCTTTACCCAAATCCGTTGGCCCGCTATAGCGCGGCCAAAGCAAATTAAGGCGCTAAAATGCACGATATCAAAGCCATTCGCGAAAACCCGGACGCGTTCGATAAAGGCCTCGCTATGCGCGGCCTCGCGCCGATGGCCAAGTCCATTCTCGACCGTGACGCGATCATCCGCAAAGGCGTGCAGGTTCAGCAAGAGGCCGAAGCGGCGCGCAATGCCGCGTCCAAGAAAATCGGTCAGGCTATGGCCAAAGGTGATCGCGAGGAGGCTGAGCGCCTGAAAACCGAAGTCTCGGGCGCGAAAAACGTGATTGCCGCTATGGGCGCGCAGCTGGACGGCGAACGCGCTATTCAGGATAAAAAACTCGCTGAAATACCGAATATTCCGTTTGATGATGTTCCTGAAGGCGCGTCTGAGGACGATAATGTCGAGCTGCGCACCCACGGCACGCCGCGCACATTTGATTTTGCCCCCAAAGACCATGCCGATCTGGGCGAAGCGCTCGGCCTGATGGATTTTGAAACCGCCGCCAAAATGTCCGGCGCGCGCTTTGTGATTTTGAGCGGAAAACTTGCGCGCCTTGAACGCGCACTGGGCGATTTCATGCTCGACCAGCAAACGGAAGAGGGTGGGTTTACGGAGGTGAGTCCGCCATTGATGGTTCGTGAGAATGCCTTGTTTGGTACTGGGCAACTTCCGAAATTCGAAGAGGATTTGTACTCTACAGTTAGAAGTGAGCCTAAATCTGGTAGCGGTCAAAATGGTAAGTTTACTATCGATGACTTTTTGGAAAACACAGCCAACGATTTCATATTCCCAATGTCTGCTGTTACTATGAGCCCTGACGGTAATATGCCCAATGGTTCTTGGGACGTCGATGTTTCACAAGTTCAAGAAATTATACCAGGCAATTACCTTATCCCAACCGCCGAAGTGTCCCTCACCAATATCGTCCGCGAATCCATTGTCGAAGAGGCTAGCCTGCCGCGCCGCTACGTGGCGCGCACGCCGTGTTTTCGCAGCGAGGCGGGTAGTGCGGGGCAGGACACGAAGGGCATGATCCGGCAGCATCAATTTATCAAAGTCGAGCTGGTCAGTATTTCGAAGCCCGAGGAGTCAGAGGCCGAGCATACGCATATGCTAGGCTGCGCGGAAAATATTCTGCGCAAGCTCGATCTGCCTTACCGCGTGATTGAGCTATGCACAGGGGATCTGGGCTTTGGCGCGCGCCGCACATTCGATCTTGAAGTCTGGCTGCCCAGCCAAGACCGTTACCGCGAGATTAGCAGCGTCAGCAATTGCGGTGATTTCCAAGCCCGCCGCATGAATGCGCGCTATAAACACGGCCCCAAAGATAACCGCTTCGTCCATACGCTAAACGGCTCCGGCCTCGCGGTCGGCCGCGCGCTCGTTGCCGTGCTGGAGAATTATCAAAACGCCGATGGCAGCATTACCGTGCCGGACGCGCTCATCCCTTATATGGGCGGGATTACAACAATTGGATAGGGGAGCACCCCCTCCGTCATCTTCGCGCGGCTCAGATGACACCTCCCCCGCTAAGCAGGGGAGGAAAATCCGCATCGACACGAAACGGTCAAGACAATTTGCGAAGCATTTACGTAAAAATTTAACGGATGCAGAAGTGATATTATGGGGTGAACTAAAAAGCCGACGATTACAGAAGCACAGGTTTCGACGCCAACATCCCATTGGGCCTTATATTACTGATTTTGCCCATATGAAATCGAGATTAGTTATAGAGATTGACGGCGCGACACATTCCACGGACGCCGAACTCGCGCATGATTTGAAGCGAACGGACTATATGGAAGGCAAAGGCTGGCGCGTCATCAGGGTGCAGAATGATGACGTGTATAATCACATTGATGGCGTTTGCGACTTCATCTTGCAAAATATAGAGTGAACTTTCCTCCCCTGCTTGCGGGGGAGGTGACTTGCGACCTTACGGAGCAAGTCGGAGGGGGTGAGCCCAAGGCAATAGGAATTAATAATGAGTGCAGAAATTGAAAATCTATCCGCGCAAATCGAGCAGTCACTGGCGCTGCTGAGGAGGCGTCTTTGACCCTGAGCAATCCCGGCGGCGTTTGGCCGAATTAACGGCCCTTTCTGAACGCCAAGACTTTTGGGATGACCCCCAGGAAGCGCAAAAGCTGATGCAGGAACGCCAGCGTCTCTCCGACAGTTTTACCGTGATTGACGAGCTGCAAACCGAACTTAATGACGGACGCGAACTGGCCGAGATGGCCGAGATGGAAGACGCGCCCGGCGTTCTCGCTGACGCGGTGGCCACGATGAGCGCGGCGGCGCGGCGCGCGGCCAAAGCCGAAACCGCGGCGCTGCTCTCGGGCGAAGCCGACGCAAATAACGCTTTTGTTGAGATCAATCCAGGCGCAGGCGGAACGGAGGCGCAGGACTGGGCAGAAATGCTGCTGCGCATGTATACGCGTTGGGCCAATAGCGCGGGCATGAAAGTTGATATCATTGAAGAACAAGCGGGAGACGGCGCGGGCATAAAATCGGCAACGATCCATGTCAAAGGCGAGAATGCTTTTGGCTATCTGAAGACAGAATCCGGCGTGCATCGCCTCGTGCGCATCAGCCCGTTTGACAGCTCGGCTCGCCGCCATACATCATTTAGCTCCGTTTGGGTCTATCCTGAAATCGACGATACAATTGATGTTGATATTCCCGAGAGCGATGTGCGCACAGACACCTACCGCGCCAGCGGGGCCGGCGGGCAGCACATCAACAAAACTGACAGCGCCGTGCGCCTGACCTATACCCCGCCAGGCGAAACCGAGACTATCGTTGTCCAGTGCCAGAATGACCGTAGCCAGCACAAAAACCGCAAGCAAGCCTGGGATATGCTGCGCGCGCGGGTCTATGAGCTGGAGATGCGCAAACGCGAAGAGGCGGCGCAAAGCGTAAGCGATAATAAAGGCGAGATCGGCTGGGGCCACCAAATCCGCTCTTATGTCCTGCAGCCCTACCAGATGGTCAAAGATTTGCGCACAGGCGTCGAAACCTCGCAAACCGACGCCGTGCTGGACGGTGATCTGGACGCGTTCATGGCGGCCGCGCTCGCGCTGCAACTGGGTGAGGACGGGTAGGGCTGGTTATCTTTGACCGCGCGGCCTAGGCTACCCCTCAACCCGTCCGGAGATCCCTATGCCGCTTATCGTTACTGCCCATATCCATGCCATCCCTGAACAGCGCGACCTTGTTTTAGCTGAGCTAAAAAAGCTGCTGTCTCCGACACGCGCGGAAAATGGCTGCGAGAGTTACGTGCTTCATACCAATAAAACTGACCCCAACCACTTTGTCTTTATTGAGCGCTGGGCGGATAAGCCGTCTATGGATGCCCATATGAAACAGCCCCATATGGCGGCCTGTCAGAAAGCGATTTCTACTGCGGTCAAAAGCGTTGATATATTCGAGCTAAGCCCGTGTGACTAAGCCGTAGCGCGCGCCGCCCCTAACGTGTAGATGTCGCCAGGGAATTAATGAGTCGGCGCATGGCGCTGTTTGGGGATGAAGCCATTATGCCAATGATACCGGATATGCCCGGCGCGCTGCGTCCACAAACGCCTGATAAAGCGGCCCGGCCCTTTGCCCTGTCGCCGCGGCAAGTCTTGACTGTCGCGGTTGGCCTTTTGATGTTCGGCCTCGCCATCGCTTTCATTCATAATGAGATCAAAGCTTTTTCATTCGATCATATTGCGGGCGCGCTGTCGTCAATTTCACCGATACATATTGCATTTGCCCTTGTGATGACTCTGGTCAGTTTCAGCGCCGTCGCCTTTTATGATTTCTTTGCCTTAAAATATACAGAACGCGGCTTGCCACTGCGCCAAACGGCGATGGCCTCCGTGCTGGCCTACGCGATTTCCAACAGTCTCGGGTTTAGCGCGCTAACCGGAAACGCTGTGCGCTACCGCCTTTATACGGCGTGGGGACTGGCCGCCGTCGATGTGGCGGTTATTGCGCTGATTACCGCGCTGTTTATGGGGCTGAGCGGGCTGAGCCTGGCCTCGGCGGGACTGCTCCTGGAGCCTGGCGTCTTCGAGCGTGTGTTCCATTTATCACCCGCACTGACATATGCTCTGGGAATAGCCGGCGCGGCCAGCATCGCCGCTGCATTGGTTTATTTGCGCGCCGGAGGGGAGACCCGCAGCGTCTTTAACATTAGCTTTAACCGTCCGCCGGCCAGTCTGATGGCCCGTCAATGGGCGGCGGGTATCGTCGACTGGGCCGCAGCGGCAGCTGTGCTCTATATCTTATTGCTACCGTCTAATCCTGAATTTTCATTTGTCGCATTCGTTCCGTTATTCGTAGCGGCCCATTACGCCGGAGCGGCCAGTGGATTGCCGGGCGGTATCGGGGTTTTCGAAGCGATAATTTTGCTGCTTATCCCAACAGGCGATGTCGTTTTTGTTGCGGCGGCGCTGATCGCTTATCGGGCTATTTATTACTTTCTGCCGCTTCTGATCGCTGCGCTTGTGCTGGGCTTTCGCAGCACGGCAAAATCCAAAGACAGGCTGCTCAAGGGCGGCGAGCGCACGATTGATTTCTTCGAAGGCGTGGCCCCGATTACTTACGCGCTGCTCAGCTTTATGACCGGCGCGGCCCTGCTCATCGGCGCGGCGCTGCCCTTGACGCTGGCGCCGTTGGACTGGGCGAGCCGGCTGCTTCCTCCTGCCATAATGAGCCTATCGCATATATTGGCGAGCGCTGCCGGTACGATGCTGCTCCTTAGCTCTTTCGGACTGCGCCGCCGCCTGCAAAGCGCGTGGCTGACGACGGTCATTATGCTCATATTGGGCGCACTGTTCACATTCCTCAAAGGCGGAGATTTGCGCGGCGCGCTCATCTTGCTGCTGCTCAGCGCGGCGCTATTTTTATCGCGGGCCGCGTTTTACCGGAAAGGCCAGCTTGGCGCGGTGCGGCTTACTTTGCCGCGTTTAGGCGCGCTGCTTGCGGCAGGTGGATTTGCGCTTTGGATTGGATTTTATGCCAATATGGACAGTGTTTATTCGCACAAGCTTTGGCTGAATTTCAATGCGGACGCGGATGCTTCGCGGTTTTTGCGCGCCGCCCTTATTGCCGGACTGATATTTGCGGCTTATTTTGTCCGCCGCCTCTTCGCGCCCGCACCGCGTCTCGATAGCGCCGAACCGCCAGCGCAGATTATGGCGCGCGTTCAAGAGATTATCGCTAAGGCCCAAGGGGCAGGAGCCGAAGCTAATCTGGCCCTGATGGGGGATAAACAGTTTCTGTTTTCTGAGTCCGGTAACTCCTTCATCATGTATGGCATTAAAGGCCGTAACTGGGTCGCGATGGGCGAGCCTGTCGGATTGGCCGCAGAGCGTAAAGACCTGATCTGGACGTTTCGCCAACTCGCTGACAGCTGGGATGGATGGCCGAGTTTTTATTCGGTGCGCGACGATAATCTGACTGATTTTATCGACGTCGGATTGACGGTTCAGAAAATCGGCGAACTGGCCCTGGTGCCGATTGAGGGCTATACTTTGGACGGGCCAGCCAAGGCGCGGTTCAGACAGGCGAAAAGCCGGGCTGTGCGCGAAGGCTGCAGTTTCGAAATCATTTATCCGGCCAGAGACAGCGCGGATATGGAGAGTCTTAGGGCCGTATCTGATGCGTGGCTGGACATGCATCAAGGCCGGGAGAAAGGCTTCTCGCTCGGGCGCTTTGACGCAAATGTGTTTGACGGCAAGCCTGTCGCAGTTGTGCGAAAGGACGGCGATATTGTCGCCTTTGCCAATTTGTGGACGACAGCTGATAAACGCGAATTATCGCTGGATTTGATGCGCTATAAAGATGTCGGCGTGAACGCGATGATGGAGTTTTTATTTGCCGAAGTCATGTTGTGGGGGGCGGCTGAGGGCTACCGCTATTTCAGTTTGGGTATGGCGCCGTTAGCTGGACTGGACGCGCGTAAGTTAGCGCCCTTCATGTCCAAACTTGGCGCTATGGTCTATAAATATGGCGGACGGTTTTACGGTTTTGAGGGCTTGAGGGCGTTTAAATCGAAATTCAATCCCCAATGGGAGCCGGTCTATCTGGCCGCGCCGAGCCGAATGGTCATGCCGCTGGCACTGGGAAATCTGGCGCTGTTGAGCGGCGGCGGAATTCTGGGAATTATCCAGCGGGGCTAGGTCAACATCGTTCTGACGCGCCCCTAAAATGTTCAAACCCCGGGGTTTTGTAAGGCGTCTAAACGCTCACATATAAGCCGGGCGATTGTGTCATAATCCCCGTTGAGATCATGCCCGCCCGGCAAAGTGGTCAGCTTCAATTTATCATGCGGCGCTATAACTTCGCTGGGGCCGATATAGTCATCCTGTCCGCGCAGATAAAGCACAGGCAGCTTGTCTGAAAGCGCGGCAATTTGCGGCGCGACGGGCCGTGCATCGGGCGAAGATTTATTGAGCCAGCTTCGCAAAAGAAATTTGAAATCTGCATGGGCGGGCGGCGCGATCAGCACGGCCAGATCGACAGCGCCGATCATAGCGGGGCCCAGCAGATTGGCCGCAAAGGGGAGCGTTCCTGCGCCGAATGAATAGCCAATGAGTATGAAACGGCATTTGGGGCGCCGGGCGCGGCGCAGTTTCATCATCGCGGCAAGGTCTAGCATGAGCGTTTTGGGGGATTGCGCGGACCAAAAATAATGCAGAGATTTTATCCGGGTGCTTTTAATTCCGGCTAGCCCCAAGCCTTCTGATACGGCGGTCGCCAATGGCGTCCACAGTCCGTCACCGGTCAGGATGATCGCGAATGTGGGCGGAGGGCTCTTGAGCGCCCCGCTCTGTGGTGTGTGTGATTTAGACATAAGACTGATATTTGGAGACCCCGGGAACACTAAACTTCATAGACTATACCGCGCAAATACCGCCGAAAGATGTCCGGTGATTAAAAACTAGCCGGTTTTTATACATATACAATTTAATTTCGCGCTCTGCCCGGCCTGATGCAGTTTTGAGACTTCCGGCCGTGAGCGCGACATTTAAAGTCTCCTGAAAAGAGAAGGGGCTAGGCTTTTCATACAAGGTAAGGTAGATTGCATGAAACAGCTCTGCTGATCCACTCCGGATTTGCTCTATCGATTTGGTAATACCGGACAGCGCGTTAAGCGCAAAATAAAGCGTTTTGGCAAAAGCTTATGGATACCTGTAGACTTCATTCGAGAGAGGATGAAACTGCAGTGTGGGGCGCCATCGCGGTAATAGGGTTGACCTAGGTTGGACCTGTTACCGCGATGAGCCATAATCCCCGTTTTAAAATCATGAAATTTTTCGGCGTGACCTTTCCCTCTATTGTTAAGAACCATCTAATGCGTCATAATCAGCGTTATATAATAACGGAGACACATCCATGCGTATGACACCCCACACTTTACTCTTCAGTACGGCCCTCATGAGCGGCTTGATAATCACGCCTTTGGCCGCCGCAACAGAGGGAATGTATACCCCTGACCAATTACCGGAAATTGCTAAGGATCTGCGCAAAAAAGGTCTGAAATTAAATCCGAATCAAATTTCCGATTTGACCGGATTTCCGATGGGAGCAGTGGTGTCATTAGGCGGATGTACAGCGTCATTTGTATCCCCGCAGGGATTGGTTGTGACCAATCATCACTGCGCTTACGGGTCGATCCAATATAATTCGACCGAGGACAATAATTATCTGGATAACGGGTTTCTGGCTCAGGCGATGGACGACGAACTTCCAGCTGCGCCGGGCTCGCGTATTTATGTGACCACCGATCTGACGGATGTGACCCTGCGCGTGACAGGCGGTTTATCAGACGACCTAACCGGCGCGGATCGCTACGCGGCCATTGATGATAACCGCAAAGCTATCGTCGCCGAATGCGAAGCCGATGAAGGCCATCGTTGTAACGTGTCGTCATTTTATGGCGGCCTGCAATATAAATTGATTAAGAGCCTCGAAATTAAGGATGTGCGCCTCGTTTACGCGCCTGCCGGCCCGATCGGGAAATATGGCGGCGATATCGATAACTGGCAATGGCCGCGGCACACAGGCGATTTTTCATTCTATCGCGGCTATGTTTCGCCCGAAGGCAAGTCTGCTGATTTTGCCGAAGAAAATGTGCCTTACACACCGCCGCATATGCTCAAAGTGTCTGCGGGCGGTCTTGACGAGGGCGACTTTGTTATGGTGGCGGGTTATCCGGGACGCACGTCACGCTATGCCCGCTTAACCGAAGTCGAAAATACATTCGGATGGGAATATCCGACATGGATCACCATGCTCGAAGACTGGATTGGCGCGATTAAAGATACATCCGCCGAAGGCAGTGATGCCCGTATTAAATACGAATCACGTTTGGCGGGTTTAAATAATTATATGAAAAACTTGGGCGGCCAGATCGAAGGCGCGCGCCGCGTCGGACTTGTTGACCGCCGCAGGGCCCGTGAAGCCGCGCTCAATAGCTGGATTGCCGCAGAGGCTCCGGACGCCGGTTACGCCGAAGCGATTGCCGATCTGGATATACTGACGCGGGAAACAGCTTTTGCTAACCGCCAAAACCATTGGTACCGCAATGCAACGCGTCCGCAAATGCTGGGCGCAGCCAAGCGTCTCTACCGTTTGTCAAAAGAGAGCCAAAAGCCGGATGCCCAGCGCGAAACCGGATATCAAGAGCGTGATCTGGATCGTATCAAAGAAAGTCTAACCGCGATTGACCGCCGCTATGACGCTGCTGTGGACAAAGCCGAGTGGATGATGTTCCTCAAAGGCTATATGGCGCAGCCCGCTGAGCAGCGCGTGGCCGCATTTGACACCGCTTTAGGATTGAACGACGGGATGAGCGCGCAGGCCATATCGGATAAACTCGATATGTATTACGCCAATACAGCACTTTCGGATAAAGAGACGCGCCTCTCTTTGATGACAGCCACGCCTGAAGAGCTTGAGGCCAGCGCCGACCCGTTTATGACATTGGCAGTGGCTCTGTTCGAGCAGAATAAAGCCATGGAAGACGCGTCTAAAGCGCGCTCGGGCCGTTACGCCGTATTAGAGCCAAAATATATGGAAGCGATTATTGCATGGCAGAAATCGCAGGGCATGACAGCCTATCCTGATGCTAACTCTACATTGCGCGTAACTTACGGCAATGTGATGGGCGGTTCCCCTAAGGACGGGATGAGCTATATGCCTTTCACGACCGTTGAAGGTATTGTGGAGAAAGATACGACAGAGGATCCGTTCAATTCTCCGCAAAAGCAGCTCGATCTGATTAAGGCCCAAGATTACGGACGTTATGCGCTTAAGTCTATCGGGTCTGTTCCGGTCAATTTTCTCACAGATCTGGACTCGACCGGCGGCAATTCCGGTTCGGCGACGCTGAATGCCCGCGGTGAATTGGTTGGCCTGCTGTTTGACGGTACGATTGAGAGCGTGAATTCGGACTGGGATTTTGATCCGCGCACGACACGCTCCATTCATGTGGATAGCCGCTATATGCTCTGGGTTATGGAAAAAGTTGACGGTGCAGACCGTCTGCTCAATGAGATGGATATCGTCGGAAAATAGCTTTGATGTATATCCCGTGACAAAAGGCCGGGCATTGTCCGGCCTTTTTCATGCGCCCGGTCTGAATACTGATTTCAAGGCGCCGGTAGGCTTAATTCACTGTGTAAACAGCATTTTCACTATTTGTCCTTATCCCTGCCTAGAGATGGAACGGGAAGATCAATTTGACTTTAAATTCAGCTAAGCTGGCAGATACATCAAATCTTACGCTTCCGGACGACCCGGACAGCGCGACATTTCTTGAACAGCAAGACAAAATCATTCAGGCCAGTCAGTTTCACTGGATTCACTGGGTAATTATTCTGGCTTCGTTTCTAGTCACAATGGTGGCTTGGCAATACGCCAAGGTTCAAAATGACACACAGGTTGCTGAGCGATTTAACCGTGAAACCGGACAGGTTGTTGATTTGATCGCCGATCGCATGAAAAAATATGAAGATGTGTTATGGGGCGCGGTTGCGGCGACAAAATCCAGTCCTGACGGCATGACGCTTGACCGTTGGGAGCGGTTTAGCGCAGCGCTGAAAATCGAAATGGCCTATCCGGGCATTAACGGCATCGGCCTGATCGATTATCTCCGACCTGAAGACCTGGATGACTATCTGGCCCTGCAGCGGGATACACGCCCTGACTACAAAGTGTTCCCAGCTCATAATCGCGGCGAGTTTTTACCCATAACCTTTATCGAGCCTGTTGCCAGCAATAGCGCCGCCGTCGGTCTGGATGTGGCGCATGAGGATAATAGGTACACAGCTGCGATGAAGGCCCGCGACACAGGCGAGGCACAAATCACCGGACCTATTATTTTGGTGCAGGACGCCAGAAAAACTCCAGGATTTTTATTCTACGCACCCAATTACGCTGTGGATAATCCCACCACGCTAACGGAGCGTCGGGATACGTTCACCGGCATGGCCTATGCCCCGTTTATATTCGAGCGATTAATGGATGGCGCACTGGGCAATGAGCAAAGGCGCGTTGGCCTAACCATTCGCGATGGCGACGATGTATTATTTGATGAAAAAGTTACCGATCGCGAAGGCCGCAAAGGAGAGCCGGCTTACACAACAAGTGTGATACAGGACATGCACGGGCGGTCCTGGACATATGACATTTGGAGCCGGCCGGCTTTTGAAGCGACAGCCATTAATAACAAACCGCTTATCATCCTGGGCGGGGGTATCTTGGTGGAAATTTTGCTGGTCGGGTTATTTATATTGCTGACACGGTCTAACCGCCGCGCAATTCTTTTTGCTAATAAAATGTCCGCAGTGCAGCAGTCGCAGGCTAAGCGCCTAAATAACATTCTCGAAAATGCGGTCGAAGGGATCATGACGCTCTCGTCAGATGGAAAAGTGCTCAGCTATAACAAAGCGTGCGAGAGTATTTTCGGCTATGAATTTTCAGCTATTAAAGGCAAGGATGTCAAAATTCTTATCCCTCAATTCTGGGCATCCTATGCAGTGATTCAGGATAATAAGCGTAGCATATCAAATGATAACGACGGCAATAATGCGCATAAATCCTCGGAGGCCACAGGGCTTAAATTCGGTCGCACCCAAGTTCCGCTTGAGCTGTCTGTGAGTGAGATCACTGATGATGGCCAGATGATCTATAATGCGATTGTCAGAGATATTACGCGTCAGAAGAAAGCAGAAACCGAGCGAAATAGCGCCATGGAGAACTTACTGCTTACTAACCAAGATCTCGAAATGTTTGCTTATAGCGCCTCGCATGATCTGAAATCGCCGCTGCGCTCAATCGATAATCTGTCTCAGTGGATAGCCGAGGATATTGATGACAAGATTGATGATGAGACCCGCGAGCGTCTGGCTATGTTGCGTGGCCGGGTCAAACGTATGGAAGGGTTGCTTAATAGTCTGCTGCAATATTCGCGTGCGGGCAAAAATAAAATAGGCGGCGTAGAAATCATGGCAAATACACTTGTCGCTGATGTTTCCAATGCACTGGATATTCCTGACGGCATGACCCTTATAATTGACGACAGTCTGAGCGGTATTGATGTAAGGCGCATGCCTTTGGAACAAATTTTTCACAATCTTATCAGTAATGCCTTCAAGCACCACGACAAACCCAACGGAATTGTAACGGTCTCCGCCACGGTTACGGATGATAATTATATATTTAAGGTAAGCGATAACGGCCCGGGAATTCCTGTCGATTTTCAGGAAAAAGTTTTCGGCATGTTTCAAACGTTAAAGCCCCGCGATATGGTCGAAGGCACGGGTATGGGGCTGGCTTTGGTCAAAAAGCTCGTCCGCTACCACAATGGACATATTGATTTAATCTCTACGCCCGGTAAAGGTAGTGACTTTGTGGTCACGTGGCCAAAACTGTCGGCTGTGAAAGCGGCGGCTTAGAGCCAGTTCACATCAACCCCAAACTTTTAAAACTCACCGTATTATTGCGCCCGACAATAATATGATCATGGACGGATATGCCAATAGGCTTAGCGGCGGCCATAACGACATTGGTCATATCGATATCGCTCTGGCTCGGTGTGGGGTCACCGCTGGGATGATTATGGCATAATATGACAGCGGTGCTGCCCAATTCTAAAGCGCGCTTGATGATTTCCCGCGGATAGACGGGCGCGCGGTCGACCGTGCCTTTGCCGAGAACCTCATCCGCGACGAGGCGGTTTTTCTTGTCGAGAAACAGAACGCGAAACTGCTCATTTGTTTCGTATTGCATGGCTCCGCGCACATAATCGAGCAAGGCGGTCCATGATGACAGGATTGGACGGGAGAGAACATTTTCGCGGTTCAAACGCAAAGCCGCGGCGTGCAGAACTTTGATGTTGGCTGCCGTCACTGCGCCGACGCCTTTAACCTCAACCAGACGCTCTACAGGCGCGGTCATGACTTCGGCAAAGCTGCCGAATGTGTTAATCAAACGTTTGGCGAGCGGTTTGGTGTCTTTCTGCGGAATGCACTGGAACAGATAAAGTTCAAGCAGCTCATAATCGGGCAGGGCGTCCGCCCCCCCGTCCAAAAACCGCTCGCGCAGGCGCGGCCTGTGACCGGCATCTTTATGCTCAGGCTTAGGCAATGACACGCTTAAACATAAGGCGGCTTGTGAAGCCCCTTAGGCGAAAGTGTGAATATTTCGCAGCCTGTCTTTGTAACGCCAATACTGTGCTCGAATTGCGCCGTTAATTTCTTGTCGCGCGTCACAGCGGTCCAGCCATCGGAGAGGACTTTGACATCCGGCTTGCCGAGATTGATCATCGGCTCGACGGTAAAGAACATGCCTTCGCGCAATTCTTCGCCTTGACCGGGGCGTCCAAAATGCAAAATATTCGGGGCGTCATGAAAGACGCGGCCCAGGCCGTGGCCGCAAAAGTCCTGCACGACAGAGCAGCGCTCGCCTTCGGCAAATTTCTGGATAGCATGGCCGATATCGCCTGTCGTATTGCCCGGCTTAACGGCTGAGAGGCCCAGCATCAGACTTTCATAGGTAATATTAATCAGGCGCTCTGCACGGCGGTTGATCTCGCCGACCGGATACATGCGCGATGTGTCGCCGTGCCAGCCATCCACAATAACGGTGACGTCAATATTAACAATATCGCCGTTTTTCATGGGCTTGGGCGCGGGAATGCCGTGACAGACGACATGGTTGATGGAAGTGCAGATGGATTTGGGGTAGCCGCGATAATTCAGGCAGGCCGGCGTGGCGCCGTGATCGAGCACAAATTCGCGCGCCGCATCATCCAGCGCTTCAGTGGTTACGCCCGGCTTAACCATAGGCACAAGCATATCCAGACACTGCGCCGCCAGCCGTCCGGCTTTGCGCATGCCCTCAAAAGCCGCTTCATTATAGATTTTAATGTCATTTGAGCGGCCCGCAGGCGCAAGATCAGCGTCGATATAATTCATAGTCTTTCCTTTAATGCTTCATATAGCCATGACGCACGCGAAAGACTAGTATTTGTGTGAACAACGATATGAGTCATTTGTGAGCCAAAAGCCGCCGCCCATTCCCCGTGATAAAACCGACAATTTCACGCCTGAGATGATACAACAGCGTGATGATTTTATCACCGCGCAAACGGGGGTGTTGCCTAGGCATATTGACGGATGTGTCTATATGCCCATGGCGACGACCAAAGCCACGGTGCTGGCCGGTGAGATTTCGCTCTCCTCCGCCGTGGTTGGCGATTATGGGGTCGAGAGCCATGACGCGCATGGACGCAACAGGCCGTGAGTAAAGTCGTTTCTGCAGGCGTCATTCTGATCGGTGACGAGCTTTTATCAGGCCGCACCCAGGATACCAATCTGGGCACAATCGCCAAATGGCTGGAGCCGCTTGGCGTGCGCGTCATGGAAGCGCGCATTATTGCTGATAACGCCGATACGATTAGCGCTACGGTGAAAGATTTCTCCGCGCGCTTTGACTATGTTTTCACCACAGGCGGGATCGGCCCGACCCATGACGATATCACGGCGGATTGCATTGCGGCGGCCTTCGGGATGGGTATTAGCGAGAGAGAAGACGCGCTAGCGCAGTTGCGCGAACGCTATGACGAGTCCGAGCTTAACGCCGCGCGTCGCCGCATGGCCCGCATTCCGGATGGGGCAAGCCTGATTAAAAACCCGGTCAGTCAAGCGCCGGGATTTCAGACGCATAATGTATTCACTCTGGCGGGCGTGCCACAAATCATGCGCGGTATGCTGACCGATATCAGCTACCGCATTAAAGGCGGCGTGACGCTTAAATCCATTACCGTGACGGTTGAGGGGATAGGCGAGGGCGATGCCGCCGCGCCGCTCGCACACATTGAGAAAGAGCACCCGGGCGTTTCTATCGGCAGCTATCCATTTTTCAATGACGAGCTGCGCGGCGTGAATTTTGTCGCCCGCGCTGAGGATGAGGCGGTATTGGAGGCGGTGAAAGCCGCATTGGAAGACTTAGCGGCAAAATTAGGCGGCTAGAGTGCAAACAATACGACAACAGGCCTTATTGATGTCGTTATTGGATTGGATATAGTGGACAAATCATTACCGGAGGCCAGCATGAGACATTTATTACTAAGCGTAGCGGTTTTAGCTTTGGTCGCCTGTTCAACATCGGGCGATCAAAATAAAAACAATACGCAAGCTGATGAAATCGTAGTCACGGGCTCGCGTATTAAAGGTAAGCCATCTTCATATCCGTCGCCTGCCGTTGTCGCCCAACCTCAGATGATTGGCCGGGACGGATCAATGGGTGGAGCCCCGCTGCCGCCCCGTATTGATGGTTATTATCCTGAGCAAGATACGAGCGAATATGCCGATTATGATCCTTCTGCGTTCAAAGACGTCGCAGTCGAGCCTGTGTCTACATTTTCTGCCGATGTGGATACCGCCAGCTACGCGCTGACCCGTCAATATGTCGAGCGCGGCGAGCGCCCGCCGGACGGCAGCGTTCGCATCGAAGAAATGATCAATTACTTCGATTATGACTACGCGCTGCCCGAAAGTCTGAACGCGCCGTTTCGCCCGAACATTGCTGTGACGCCCAGCCCGTGGAATAGGGATACACAGCTGCTTCATATCGGGATCAAAGGCTATGACGATATTGCGGCAGACCGTCCGCCGCTCAATCTCGTCTTTTTAATTGATGTGTCCGGCTCTATGAATGCGCCGAATAAATTACCGCTCGTGAAAAGATCTATGGGGATTTTGGTTGACCAACTGCGCCCCGAAGACCGTATTTCCATTGTCACTTACGCCAGCGGGGAAGAGGTCGTGCTCAAAGCCGCGCGCGGTAGCGAGAAAGACAAAATCATGGCCGCCGTGAACGCACTGAACGCGGGCGGCAGTACGGCGGGCGCGGCGGGTCTGCAAAAAGCCTATGAGATGGCCGAACGCTATTTCAAACGCGGCGGCGTTAACCGGGTTGTTATGGCAACGGATGGCGATTTTAATGTCGGTATATCCGACCCCGAGGCGCTCAAAAATTATGTCACAGAAAAGCGCGAAACGGGCGTCTATCTGTCGATCTTTGGCTATGGCCTCGGCAATATCAAAGATAATCGTATTCAGGCGCTCGCTCAAAATGGGAATGGCACGGCGGGATATATCGACAGCGTGCGCGAGGCCCGCAAAGTTTTTGATGATGATTTCTCCGGCAATTTATTTCCCATTGCCAATGACGTAAAAATTCAGGTTGAATTTAACCCTGCCGTTGTCGGCAGCTACCGATTGCTGGGCTATGAGACCCGCGCGCTGGCGCGTCAGGATTTTAATGATGACAAGGTTGATGCCGGTGATATCGGCGCAGGCCACAGCGTCACGGCGATTTATGAGATCAGCCCGAACTCCACCGGACAGGGCGATGTCGACCCGCTGCGCTATAGCGAGGAACACTTACGCGCCGCTGATTTCCAAGGCGAAATCGCATTCGTCAAACTGCGCTATAAAAAGCCGGGCGAAGATGTGTCCAAACTGATATCGCGCCCCGTCACGGCCCGCGACGTGTACGCGTCCATGAATAACGCCCCTGAATCTGCGCGATTTGCCACCGCTGTTGCGGCATATGCAATGAAACTGCGCGGCGATGACAGCGTGACCGCGCTTAGTTGGGCGGACATTACCACTATGGCTAATAGCGCAAAAGGCGCTGACCCTTATGGCTACCGCGCCGAATTTGTTGCGCTGTCCCGCGATGCTGCGCTGATTAAAGAACCGGAAGGGAAATAGGCCTGTCAATAATGTGCCGCATTGTTTATTACTGCTTCTGTGACTAAGCTAAGTCTGTAGGAGAGACTATGCATAATAAGCAGAGCTTGATTAACAGGCTCAAAACGGGCGGCCCACGGCCCTTATGGATTCGATATTTTTTACTGATCGGATTTTTCTTTTTAATTATGCAAATGTTGCTGAGCAGCGTTTATGGTAAAACCGCTCTGGTTTATATTTTTGTACCTTACCTTGTCGGCGTTGCGATTTATCTTTTTATTCCGCAGCCTAAAGGGCTAAGTAAAACATCGCGGTTTGCTCGCCACATGCTCGCCGTTATTATCGTGATGCTCGGTACATCGGCTCTTCTGCGCGAAGGCATAATTTGCGTCGCCATGTTCTTGCCGATTTATCTGTTTTTCTCTGCGCTTTACTTTGCGATAGCGCCAGCCCGCCACGAGCCCGACGATCCGAAAACGGCGAGTGATGTTTTCAAATCCAGCGTTATTCCCCTAATTGTCGCTGTATTATCGCTGGAAGGCGTAACGCAAACGCTAAGCTTTGACCGCGAAGAAACCGTGTCTCGAACTATGGTGGTAGAGGGCAATGTCGACACGTTAAAATCCAATATGGCCATGCCAATCCATTTGGAAGAAGACCGTAGCCTTTTTCTGCGCCTCTTTCCTTTGCCCTATGATGTCGCGGCCGGAACGCTCAGTGAAGGTGACACGCATATAGCCAAATTTGCTTATCACCGATGGATGTTCACCAACACGCATTACGGCGAAACGCGTTTAAAACTTGCAGAAATTGGACCGCGCCATATCCGGACGCAAATTACGACAGACACGACTTATTTTTCAAAATATATGACTATTCATGGCACGCGTGTTGACTTCGAGCCGGTAACAGAGACGACAACACGGGTCACATTGACGATCAATTATCGTCGCGATCTAGACCCCGCATGGTATTTTGGACCGTTGCAACGCCGCGCCATGCGCGAGAGCGCGGACTACCTGATCACACAGGTTATTGCACGGCCAATCGCGGACAAGCCGTAATGCGGGACATCACAGACCGTGTTGTTGCCCGCCCGGATAGCAATTGCGCAGTCGGACATGTGCGATTTGATGTGGTAAAATCGCTGTGGTGGACGTCTATGATGGCTGGCGGAATTATTGGCATTATATACTTCACAACATGGACAAATGTCGCCGTGTTTTTAGGGCTTAGCGCTGTGATACTATGTGGAGGCCATAGTCTTGGCATGCATCGCAAACTTATTCATGACAGTTTTGATTGTCCGCTTTGGTTAGAACGGTTTGGCGTTTACCTTGGGACGCTTGTCGGCCTAGGCGGGCCATTTACAATAATGAAAACCCACGACCTTCGTGATTGGGCGCAGCGTCAATCTGCGTGCCATGCCTATCTGCGTCATGGACGCGCCATGACTATTGATTATTTTTGGCAAGTTCATTGTCGTCTTGATTTGGAGCGCGCTCCGGATTTTCGTTTTCCGAAAAAAATTATAGAAGATCCTTTTTTGGTTTTTATACAGCGCACGGCGATGGCGCAGCAAATCCCGCTCGCAATAATACTCTTTTTTATCGGCGGGTGGGGATGCGTTTTATGGGGTATATGTTTGCGGGTGAGTATATCGATATTCGGACACTGGCTCATCGGCTACTTCGCTCATAATCACGGGCCCCGCGATTTTCATAATGTCGGCGCAGCGGTGCAGGGGCATAATGTTCCGTTCTGCGGTCTTTTCACATTTGGAGAATGTTGGCACAATAATCACCACGCCTTTCCGGAGAGCGCGAAACTGGGATTAATGCCGGGGCAAAGCGATCCGGGATGGTGGGTGCTGAAGCAATTACGCGACATTGGTCTGGTCTGGAATATAAATCTACCCGACATATCCTCCCGCAAAGCCTAGCTGAATGATGAAATCACCGTAACACAGACTTGACTTTTACCCTTAACTTACCGATTGCGCGTGCACATTAACCCGGCGCGACAGACCGTTTATCTGCTCCGCGCCATAAGAGCCTAGATTACAGGCTGAGGACTATATTATGCATGCTTATCGCAGCCATACGTGCGGCCAACTTCGCGCTGACAATGTCGGTGAAACTGTAAAATTATCCGGTTGGGTTCACCGAAAACGTGAACATGCCAATGCGCTGTTTATTGATCTGCGTGACCATTACGGCATCACGCAGGTTGTCGTATACCCCACGGCTGATTTTTACGAAGATGCAAAGCGCTGTCCCTCCGAGAGTGTGATCACTGTCACCGGAGACCTTCTCGCGCGTGACGCCGAAGCCGTGAACGCAGAGATCCCAACTGGCGCAGTTGAGCTGCGTGCCGAGACCTTTCATATCGAAAGCGCGGCGGCGTCGCTGCCGCTTCCCGTCTTTGGAGAGCAGGATTACCCCGAAGAGATCCGCCTTAAGCACCGCTATCTGGATCTGCGCCGCGAGACTCTGCACAAAAATATCCTGCTGCGCGGTCGCGTGATTAACTCTCTGCGTCGCCGTATGATTGACCAGGGCTTTACCGAATTTCAAACGCCAATTCTAACAGCCAGTTCGCCCGAAGGCGCGCGCGATTTTCTAGTGCCGTCACGCCTCAACCCCGGTAAATTCTATGCGCTGCCCCAAGCCCCGCAGCAATTTAAACAGCTGATTATGGTGGCGGGGTTTGACCGTTATTTCCAAATTGCGCCGTGTTTTCGCGACGAAGATGCGCGCGCAGACCGTAGTCCCGGTGAGTTCTATCAGCTCGACGTGGAAATGAGCTTTGTCACTCAAGAGGACGTTTTCCAGGCGATTGAGCCTGTCATGGCGGGCGTGTTTGAAGAGTTTGCAGAGGGCCGCGAAGTTCAGACGCCGTTCCCGCGCATTCCCTATAAAGAGAGTATTGAGAAATACGGCTCCGACAAACCTGATCTGCGCATCCCGTTTGAGCTGACCGATGTGTCGGAATTTTTTACCGATGAAAGCAAGACCGGATTTGGTATTTTTGCTAAAATTACCAATGGCGGCGGTAAAGTCATTGCTATTCCTGCGCCGCAAGCGGCGGCCAGCCAGTCGCGTAAATTCTTCGACAATATGGACAAATGGGCGAAGAAAGAAATGCAGATGCCGGGCCTCGGATATGCGCGTTTGTCGCTGGATGATGACGGCAATGTCAAATCCCAGGATCCTGTGCTTAAAGGCTTCTCAAACGAATTTCTCAAAGAGCTGCTCACCAAAATGGGTCTCGGCGCGGGCGACGGCATTTTCTTCTCTGCGGGCAAAAAAGACGGCGCTTATAAACTTGCCGGCGCGGCCCGCAATAAAGTCGCCGCCGATCTTGATCTTATTCCCGAGGGCATATTCAAATTCTGCTGGGTTGTCGATTACCCCATGTATGAATGGGATGAAGACAATAAGAAAATTGAGTTCTCGCATAACCCGTTTTCCATGCCGCAAGGCGGCATGGCGGTGCTCGAAGCGGCCGATACGATCGAGAAACAGCTCGAGATTCTGGCTTATCAATATGATATCGTTTGTAATGGCGTCGAATTATCGTCGGGCGCGATCAGAAACCACAAAGCCGACATCATGTATAAAGCCTTCGAGATGGCAGGATACGGCCCCGAAGTTGTGGACGACAAATTTGCGGGCATGATCAATGCGTTTAAATTCGGCGCCCCGCCGCATGGGGGCATTGCGCCCGGTGTTGACCGTATTGTCATGCTGCTCGCCGGAACGGACACAATACGCGACGTGATCCTGTTCCCGATGAATGGACAGGCGCAGGATTTGATGATGAACGCGCCCGCACAGGTCGACACCAAAGCTTTGCGCGAGCTTCATATCCGCGTGGATATGCCGAGCGAGTAAACCCCGTTCGGATTTCGTTATTTTAGATTTGGCAGGGCCTGCGCAATGTCAGCTTTCAGGTCGGCGGCGTCTTCCAGCCCGCAGGCAAAGCGGATCAGCGGCCCGCCGAAACTCTCTGAGGTGGTGCGGTTAAGCTGTGGATCGCAATGAATACACAGACTCTCAAACCCGCCATAGCTATAGCCGATCCCGAAGAGGTTAAGGGCGTTGATAAAGGCCAGAACTTTGGCCTCGGCTACGGGTTTTAAAACAACGCCGAACAGACAGGCCCCGCCGGTAAAATCACGCGCCCAGATATCATGATCCGGGTGGTTTGGCAGGGCGGGGTGCAAAACCTGTTGCACCTCATCACAGTCCTCCAGCCATGTTGCGAGCATGAGCGCGCTCGCTTCGGCGCGGGCGAAACGCATATGCACCGTGCGCGCGCCGCGCAGGATTTGATAGGCGTCATCGGGCGATGTGTGGTGACCAATTTGTTTGCGCACAGCGGTAATGCGCTTGCCGATCTTTTCGCTAGAAGATACAACCGCGCCGAATACAATATCGCTATGCCCGCAGAAATATTTCGTGGCGGCGTGGACGGATATATCAATGCCCAGCGTGAGCGGTTTTAACGTGATGCCACCCGACCATGTGTTGTCGATCGCTGTGGTGACGCCTTTGGCCTTTGCGGCATGAGCGATAGCGGGCAGGTCATGCAGTTCGAATGTCAGGCTGCCGGGGGATTCGAGCCAAATGAGGGTGGTATTATCCTTAATAAGCTCAGATATGCCCGCTCCGGTCCGCGGGTTAAACCGCGTCGTCGTCACGCCCATGCGTTTTAAAAATGTGTCGGCAAAGCTGCGCACCGGGCCATAACAATTATCGGTGAGCAGGACGTGGTCTCCGGACTTCACGCAGGCCATGATGGCGAGGGTGCAGGCCGCCAGTCCGCTAGGCGCAAAGTCGCAGGCCTCGCCGAGTTCCAACTTGCAAAATATGGCGGCCAAGTCGTCATGAACCGCGCTGCCTTGACGCCCATAATTGCGAAAGTCGCTACTGTATAAATCTTCTGCCTTATCGAATAATAGCGTCGAGGCGCGGGTAATCTCGCGATTGACCGGCGTTCCTGTTCCGACCTTTGGACGGCCTGTATGGATAAATTTGGTCGAATCTTTCATGTCGCTATCCTACGGGCCAGTTTCGATCGGGTGCGAGCTTGCGCCATATTGGGCCCAGCTTCCGCTGTATACTGATACATCTTTTGCACCGAATACGTCGAAAATGAAGGCTAAGCCCGCAGCCGTAACGCCGGAGCCGCATGTTGTTATTATTGGCTTGGACAGATCAATTCCAGCTTTCGCAATCTTATGTTTTGTTTCGTCCGTGATACACTTTTTATCATTCAATAAATTACCAAGGGGAAGGTTTATTGAGCCCGGAATATGGCCACTTCTTAAACCTTTTCTTGGTTCAGGTTCAGTGCCGGAAAATCGTCCGTGACTTCGGGCATCGACGATTTGTGTGCCATTTTCTATCGCTATTAGCACCTCTTCAATCGTCACACCTTTTACCAATGGCGGACTTGGAATGTAGCCTTTCGATGGAGTGGGCGTTCTAAGTTTATCGGAAATAGAAGGTGAATATCCGCCCGCAATTATAGCAGGCAGACCACCATTAATAATCTCAACCTTTTTATGGCCAACAGATTTAAATGTCCACCAAACACGAGGGGCGGAAAACAATCCATTTCTGTCATACAATATAAGATGATCATCGTTACTGATGCCCATCGCATCAGCCATTTTCGCAACGTGATCTGCGGGCGGAAATGCCGCTCCTAAAGGCGTTAGGGTTTTAATTTTACCTAGGTCAAAAAATATTGCACCCGCCAAATACTTTACGGGAAGATTGTCTTCGGTGCCGGGTAGCTCCCAAGTCGCATCGATAAAAACCTCATTATAGGCCATCATCAACATCATGCGATGCGTGAGATCACTTCCACGATAATATCTTGTAGCTAACTCATCCATGGCGGGACAGGTAGGCCTTTTTCGCGTAAAAATTCGGGGTTATAGATTTTGGACTGATAGCGGCTGCCATAGTCGCACAGGATGGTCACAATCGTATGTCCGGGGCCCATTTCGCGCGCCATATGGATCGCTCCGCCAATGTTAATGCCGCTGCTTCCGCCCAGGTTCAGACCTTCGAGCTGCGTCAGCGCGAAGATAATCTGCAGCGCTTCTTTATCAGAAATTTGATAGGCGCGGTCGACTTGAATGCCTTCCAAATTCGCGGTGATACGGCCTTGGCCTATGCCTTCAGTGATGGAATTGCCTTCGCTCTCAAGCTGGCCGTGATCATAATAGGCAAACATTTTTGAGCCATAAGGATCAGCGACGCCGATCTGGATATTTGGATTGCGCTGTTTAAGCGCCATGGAGACGCCGCCCAGCGTTCCGCCCGAGCCGACAGCACAGATAAAGCCGTCGACCTTACCATCCGTCTGCTCAAAGATTTCAGGACCTGTCGTTTTATAATGGGCGTCGCGATTGGCGGTATTGTCGAACTGGTTGGCCCAGATGGCGCCATTAGGCTCGCTTTTCGCCAGTTCTTCGGCCAGACGGCCTGAATATTTGACGTAATTATCGGGATTGGCATAGGGTACAGCGTCGACTTCAATCAATTCCGCGCCGAGCAAACGGATAGCGTCTTTTTTCTCTTGGCTCTGCGAACGCGGAATGACGATCTTGCACCGATAACCCAACGCCGCGCTGACCATGGCCAGACCGATGCCGGTATTGCCGGCCGTGCCTTCGACGACAAACCCGCCGGGTTTTAACGCGCCGCTACGCTCTGCGCTGCGAATAATTTCCAATGCGGCCCTGTCTTTGACCGACTGACCCGGATTAAGAAATTCGGCCTTGCCGTAAATCTCGCATCCCGTCAGCTTGGACGCTTCGTGAAGGCGGATGAGCGGCGTATTGCCGATAAGGTCAAGAACGTTTTGAGCAGCCATTTGAGATCCGTAATTTGTTAGGGCTCATGCATAGAAGCGCGCGCGCTTGCGGGCAAGTCACACAATTGGAAAATCGTTTAAAATCAATATGCCTATTTTTGAATAATAACAGACTTTATATTCATGAATTCCTTAAGGCCAAAGCCGCCATGTTCGCGGCCATTGCCGGAATCTTTCACGCCGCCAAACGGCATATTGGGAACGGCGAGGCCGAAGCGGTTAATGAACACCATTCCGGTATCGAAATGCTCACTGGCGAGCTTGACCGCGCCGTCAACATCTTCGGATATGATACCGCCGCCAAGACCGAAACGGCTGTCATTGGCGATGCGCATGGCGTCATTAGCATTTTCAGCATGGATAAGCGATGCGACGGGGTCGAAAAGCTCGTCATCATAAGCAGGCTGCCCGGGCAGGACATTGCCAAGAACGGTCGCGGGATAGAAATAACCTCTGCGGTCCGGCATTTTACCACCGCATAGGATTTTAGCCCCGGCCGCAACGCTGTCCTTAACCTGTTTGTGCAAGGTTTCTCGCAAATCCTTGCGGGCCATTGGACCCATATCGACATCGTCTTTTGTCGGATCGCCGACGGTTAAATTAGACATAGCCTTGACGAAGGCAGCTTTAAAATCATCATAAATCTCATCGACAACGATAAAGCGCTTTGCCGCGATACAGGTCTCGCCATTATTATAGACGCGGCCCTGGACGCAGATTTCGACGGCTTTTTCCAGATCAGCATCGGCCAGAACAATATAAGCATCATTAGAGCCAAGCTCGAGAACAGTTTTCTTCAATACACTCGCGCATTTTTCGGCCACATAACGGCCGGCCTCGGAGCTGCCCGTCAGGGTTACGCCGCGTACGCGTTCATTGCGGATCACGGCGTCGGATTGTTCGTGTGAGATGATCAGGGAAGTAAACAAACCGTCCGGAAGTCCGGCCTCGCTGTAAATTTGAGCAAGCAACTGACCCGTCCCGGTGACGCAGGAGGCGTGCTTTAACAAAACGCCATTCCCGGCCATCAAATTGGATATAGAGTAGCGAATGACCTGATAAGTCGGATAATTCCAAGGCTGAATGCCATAAATTACGCCAATGGGCGAATAGGTGATGACGCCGCGCGTCTCTGAGTCCACATCGCGCTTCTCGTCTTCAAGTTGCCCGGGACCGTTTTGAGCCGTCCAGTCACATATTCCTGCGCAGAGCTGGACTTCCTGATGGCTTTGCGAGAGCAGTTTGCCCATCTCGTCAGTTATTAATTTTGCTAATTTGTCTTCGTTTTTTAGTAGCGCTTTGCCAATTTTACTGATGATTTTGGCACGGGCCTCCGGCGTTTCTTCGCGCCACTTTAAAAAGGCTGTATGACACTCCTCAACCGCCTGCGCGACTTCAAAATCATTCATCATCTTATGATGTGTAATCGGTTTTTCAGTATAGGGGTTGATCGTGACAATGGCGTTCATGGCGTGCTCCGCAAATAGGGGGTGTTGTCATATCAACGAGGGCTGCGCCCTTACGTTCCCATGCCGCTTATTTGACGCAGGGCGAAACAATAAAAAAGCCCGCCAAGATGGCGGGCTCTGAATTTATTAATGTTGCCGAAGCGGCAGGCGCTATTCTTCTTCTTCGCCTTTAGGCGCGCCAAGATCTTCAGCAGCTTGCGCGGCCAGAGCCTCTTCTTCAAACATTTCGGCATTGATTTCGCCGCGCTCTGAAATGGCGTCTTCCGCTTGTGCGCGGTCATCGTCCATTTGCGTCGCAATAACGTCTTCGCCTTTGGCTTGACGTTCAGCTTCTTCCTCTGTGCGGGCCACGTTGATTTCAACATTGACTTCGACTTCGGGGTGAAGCTTGATGCGAACAGGTGTTACGCCAAGCGCCTTGATAGGCTGCTCGAGTTTCACCATGCTGCGCGATACGTTATGACCAACAATTTCGGCAATATCGCGGGCTGTAACAGAGCCGTAAAGCATGCCTGTTTCGCCGGCCTTGCGGATAACGACAAAACTTTGTCCGTCAATACCGCCGCCTTCATTGCGGGCTTTTTCAGCGTTTTCGGCGTTGCGCTTTTCAAGCACTTCACGCTGCGCTTCAAAGCGGGCCATATTGCCGTCAGTTGCGCGCAAAGCTTTTTCGTTTGGCAGCAGGAAGTTACGGGCAAAACCCGGCTTTACTGAAACGACTTCGCCCATAGCGCCCAGATTATCAACGCGTTCGAGTAGGATAACTTGCATTGCTCAGTCCTCCTATGTGCCGGCGTAAGGCATCAGCGCCAAAAAGCGGGCGCGTTTGATGGCTTGGGCCAGCTCACGTTGTTTCTTGTGCGATACTGCAGAAATCCGGGACGGGACAATTTTGCCCTTTTCGGATGTGTAACGCTGCAAAAGCTTTGGATCTTTGTAATCGATTGTCTTGCCATTCTCGCCTGAGAAAGGACAAACCTTGCGGCGGCGGCGAAACGGAGTCCGTGACGGCAGGTTTTCGATTTTAATGTCGGATTTACGGGCCATGATTAATCTCTCCGATCACGTTTTTTACGCTCTTCGCGTTTTGCCAGGATCGGCGACTGATCATCATTGTGCTCTTCGACGCGAATGGTCAGATAGCGAAGAATGTCTTCATTAATGCGGTGCATACGCTCGACTTCGTGCAATGCGCCGGCCGGAGCTTCAACTTGAAGCAGGCTGTAATGGGCTTTGCGGTTCTTACGGACGCGATAAGCGAGGTTGCGTAAACCCCAATATTCAGTGCGGCCGACAGAGCCGCCCAGATCTGCGATTTTCGCAGTTAGGTTTTCGACAATTTCGTCAACTTGCGCAGACGAGATGTCGGGACGTGACATAACCACGTGTTCATATAATGCCATTTCGATGGCCCTTCTAATTGGATTGCGGCGCTGGGCAACCGAAGGGAAGCGCCGGCGATGGTTCTGACTCTGGATGTGCACCATGCACAGGGCCAAGACAGACCGCAATCGATCAAGACGCGCACATATATAGTGTTACCCTTGCAATGCAAGCCGTAACAGCATGGAATGCCGCCCGCCCGGCGTCTGCGGCGTTGCTCTGCTTTGGGCGATAGGCTAAGGCTTGGCGGACGGGAGTCTATCCCGCATTGCGCGCCCAAATTACACGAAAGAAGATTATGTCACTTGCCTTTATATTTCCCGGACAAGGAAGCCAGAACGTCGGTATGGGCGCGGAGCTTGCCGCCGCTTTTCCGGCAGCCAAAGACGTGTTTGACGCCGTCGATGATGCGCTGGGGCAAAAGCTATTTGCCCTGATGACCGAAGGCGCGATCGAAGATTTGACCCTGACCGAGAACGCGCAGCCTGCTTTAATGGCCTGTTCTGTCGCGGCCATGCAGGCGTTAAAGGCCGAGTTCGGCATTGATATTACGGCTGCTAAATACGCCGCCGGACATTCTTTGGGAGAATATTCTGCACTCTGCGCTGCAGGCGTTATTGGATTACAAGATACGGCTAAGCTGTTGAAACTTCGCGGCCAAGCCATGCAGGACGCCGTCGCGCCGGGGATTGGCGCTATGGCGGCGCTGCTGGGCGCATCGCCTGAGGACGCGCAGGCCGCCGCCGCCGCAGGCCGCAAGATCGGCGTCTGCCAGGTCGCTAATGACAATGCAGTGGGACAGATCGTGATCTCGGGCGAGAAAGCTGCCGTCGAGGCCGCGGCGCAGGCTGCGACCGATATGGGCGTCAAACGCGCCATGATGCTCCCGGTCTCCGCCCCGTTTCATTGTGACCTCATGGCGCCCGCCGCGCAGGTCATGAAAGACGCGCTGGCCAGCGTAACATTTAACGCGCCCGCTGTGCCGATTGTGAACAACGTCACGGCCCAGCCTGTGACTGATCCTGTGCAGCTTAAGGCCGACTTGGTAACGCAGGTCACAGGACAGGTGCGCTGGCGTGAATCAGTGCAATTTATGGCGGCGCAAGGCGTCACTGATTTGGCTGAGCCGGGTACAGGCAAGGTTCTGACAACGATGTTAAAGCGCATTACAGACGATCTGACGGGGCATAGACTGGACACGCCGGAGGCCCTTGAAGCTTTCGCGGCACATTTAAAAGGATAAATATGTTTGATCTGACAGGAAAACGCGCGCTGGTCACCGGCGCAACAGGCGGCCTTGGAGGCGCAATCGCGCGGCAACTTCACGCCGCTGGCGCGCATGTCGCTTTATCAGGAACACGGGCTGAAAAGCTGGAGGGTTTAGCGGAAGAATTAGGTAAGGGGGCGTTTGTAACCCCTTGTGATCTATCAGATGGTGATGCTGTCGATAATTTAGCGGCTCAAGCGTCAGAGGCGATGGGCGGTCATGTTGATATTTTTGTCTCTAATGCGGGCCTAACCCGCGACGGTCTGTTGATGCGCATGAAGCAAGAAGATTGGGATCTTGTTCAAAAGGTCAATCTTGAAGCTTATTTCCGCCTGACCAAAGCTTGTCTGCGTCCCATGATGAAAGCCCGATGGGGGCGCATAATCGGTATTACCAGCGTGGTCGGCGTGACCGGAAATCCGGGACAGGCCAATTACGCCGCGTCCAAAGCGGGCATGATCGGCTTTACCAAATCTATCGCGCAGGAAGTGGCGTCGCGAAATATTACAGCGAACTGTATTGCGCCGGGCTTTATCGGCTCTCCAATGACAGATGTTCTGACCGATGCACAAAAAGACGCGATTCTCGTCAAAATCCCGGCCGGTGCGTTGGGCACAAGCGATGATATTGCTGCCGCCGCGCTGTATTTGTCTTCGACTGAAGCGGGCTATGTTACGGGTCAAACGCTCCATGTGAATGGCGGCATGGCGATGATATAGGTTAATTGGCGGAGATAACCCTATGGCTCTGATAAAAATCAGAGACTTAGAGGCTGAATTTTTGTCAATAGCGCTTCTGGTCACCACGGATTTAATATGGTAACCCACGCGCTGAATCGGGGGGCGACTTGACTTTGTCAGTCTAAATCCCATTTAAGTCTCGGCGCTTGCGTCATAAATAGCGGTAAGCACTGTTTTACTGCGCCCACTAAAAAGGAATTACATATGTCTGATGTAGCAGCTCGTGTAAAAAAAATGGTTGTTGAGCATCTCGACGTCGAAGAATCAAAAGTGACTGAAAATGCTCACTTTATTGATGATCTGGGCGCAGATAGCCTCGATACCGTAGAGATCATCATGGCGTTCGAAGAGGAATTCGACATCGAAATCAAAGAAGACGAGTCTGAAAACATTCAGACTGTTGGCGATGCGGTGAAATTCATCTCTGCTAAAGTCTAAATTATAATGCGGCGTGTTGTCGTCACAGGAATTGGCCTCGTAACTCCTTTGGGTTGCGGGGCCAAAACCGTTTGGGAGCGCCTATTATCAGGTGCGTCAGGCGCAAACCGGATCACGGATTTCGAAACCGATGATCTGGCTTGTAAAATCGCGGCAAATGTGCCGCGCGTAGATGGCCGCGGCGGCGGCTCGCCTGATATGGCCGGGGTTTTTGATCCTGATTCTGTCATGAGCTCCCGCGAGCGTAAACGCGTCGACGATTTTATTCTCTATTCTATCGCTGCGGCCGATGAGGCGATTGCTGATTCAGGTTGGACTCCGGCCGAAGATGACCGCGAAGCGCAAGAGCGCACAGGCGTATTGTTCGGCTCAGGCATAGGGGGATTGCAGACCACCTATGACGCATCAATTACCCTTGCCGAGAAAGGCCCGCGCCGCCTCTCTCCTTTTGTTATTCCGTCCATGCTGATTAATCTGGCCAGCGGACAAATTTCTATTCGTCACGGTTTTAAAGGCCCCAACCATAGTGTTGTGACCGCCTGCGCGACCGGTGCTCACGCTATTGGCGATGCGGCCCGCTTGATCCAGCGCGGCGACGCCGATGTTATGATAGCCGGCGGCGGTGAAGCTGCTATTTGCCGTCTCGGTATTGCAGGCTTTGTCGCCTGCCGCGCTATGACGACGGCGTATAATGAAACGCCGGAGGCGGCGTCGCGACCCTATGATGAAGGCCGCGACGGTTTTTTAATGGGCGAGGGTGCAGGCGCGGTGGTGCTAGAAGAGTATGAGCACGCCAAAGCGCGCGGCGCGACCATATATGGAGAATATCTCGGCTATGGCCTGTCCGGCGATGCTTATCATATCACCAGTCCGTCGCCGGATGGTGATGGCGGTTTCCGCGCTATGAAAGCCGCGCTTAAAGACGCCGGAATCAGCGAGAGCGATATTGGCTATGTCAACGCGCACGGCACGTCCACGCCAGTTGGCGACGAAATCGAAGTGCGCGCGGTTGAACGCTTTTTCGGTGATCATGCTAAAAATGTGACCATGTCATCGACAAAAAGCTCTATCGGCCATTTGCTTGGTGCGGCGGGCGCGGTTGAAGCTGTGTTCTCTATTCTAGCGCTGCGCGATCAGATCGCGCCGCCGACGATCAATCTGGACAATCCGTCCGTGGATACCAAAATGAATTTGGCGGCGCACAAACCGGTTGCGTTTAAAAGCGATGCCGTATTGTCTAACAGTTTTGGATTTGGCGGCACAAATGCGGCATTGATCTTCGGTAAAGCGTAAATGCATAAGCCCAAGGCGCCATCCAAGAAGCTGCAATTTTCCACAGCGAAGACTCTCGAAACGCAACCTCCTAAACGTCCGGCGCCGCGGGCAAAGCTCCCCAAACGCAGTAAAATCGCGCTCTTTTTTATCGGGCTGTTTGCGCTGCTCACGATTGCCGCGGCGGGTATTTTGGGCAGCTATGCCGTGTTTCAATATCGCTATAACGCTGTGCCGGACGGAGAGCAGCGCAGCGTTGTCGTTGATGTCCCGCGCGGCACAGGATTATCGTCTATGGCGGAGCGTCTGGAAAATGACGGGCTGATAACAAGCGCGTTTATTTTCAAGTTTGTCCATAAGATCGAGGGCCGCGAGGCCGGCCTTAAAGCCGGTGAATTTGAAATCAAACTTCCCGCTAGTATGAAAAGTGTTTACGAGCAGCTGGCGAATGGCAAACCTATTCAATACGGATTTACGGTGCCCGAAGGCCGGACGACAGCGCAGATTATCGCTAAGTTAAACGCGGCGCAAAAGCTCACGGGACAGATAACAGATAGTCCGCCAGAGGGCCGTCTGTTACCCGAAACCTATCTTTATATGCGCGGGGACAGCAGGCAAAGCGTGGTCGATCAAATGCGTATCGCGCAGGATAAAACCATTGATGCGCTATGGGATAATCGGGCCCCCGATCTGCCCTTTACGACGAAACGCGAAGCGATCATTCTGGCCTCTATCGTTGAAAAAGAGACCGGACTTGACGGGGAGCGCGCCCGTGTGGCGGCCGTATTTGTCAATCGCCTGCGGCGCGGCATGCGGCTGGAATCCGATCCCACCATTATTTACGGTATTTCAAAAGGTGAGATATTGCTTGGGCGCGATGGCCGGCAGCGCGGTCTTCGCCGCAGCGAGATTGATCTTAAAACCGATTGGAACACTTATCAAATTGACGGCCTCCCACTCACGCCAATTGCCAACCCCGGCAAGGCCGCGATTGCTGCTGTTTTAAACCCGCCCGTTTCCAATGACCTGTTCTTTGTCGCTGACGGGACAGGGGGTCATGCCTTTGCCGGCACCTATGACGAGCATGTGCGCAATGTTGCGCAGTGGCGAAAAATAGAGCGCGACCGCGCGCTAGGCGGGCCATAATGGCAATCCGCTCTATGACAGGATTTGCCCGACGCAGCGGCGAATGTGACGGCATAGCGTGGCAATGGGAACTGCGCAGCGTAAATGGCCGGGGCCTCGATATCCGCCTTCGCCTTCCCGGTGGATCGGAGCTGCTTGAATCGCAGGCCCGGAAAATCGTCGCCTCCAAACTCTCGCGCGGTAACGTTCAGGGTGTGCTCTCGCTTTCGCGCGCAGGCGCGCCCGGTGATATGGAGCTGGACAGAGATTTACTGGGTGGCCTCGCGGCGGAGCTGGGGTATCGCGACCCTAAAGAGCTGCAGCCCATCGTTATGGCGCGACTGTTTACCGTTCCCGGCGTGGTGCGTCCAAGCCAAATACCCGCGCTGACAGAAGATGATATAAAGCTGCGCGATACGCTGCTTGCAGGTCTCAAGGACTGCGTCAAAACGCTAATCGGCGCGCGCGAGGCCGAGGGTGCGGCTTTGCGTGATGATGTGATGGCGATTGTCGATACCATGCGCAATCTAACGCACGATGCGGCGGAGCAGGCCGTATCGCGCGGGCTTCGGATCAAGGATGAATTACTGGAAAAATTTACGCAACTTCTCGGCGAAAACCTGGGAGAGGAGCGCCTTGCGCAAGAGGCCGCTTTGCTGGCGGTGAAAGCCGATGTTCGCGAGGAAATTGACCGTCTTGACGCCCATATCTCGCAGGCGCGGACGCATATGAATGACGGATCGCCTATTGGCCGCAAGCTCGACTTTCTGGCGCAGGAATTTAACCGTGAAATAAATACGCTTTGCAGTAAATCAGGTGACCTTGTCTTGACCCGAATCGGGCTTGATTTGAAAAGCGCCAATGAGCAATTTCGTGAACAAGTCGCCAATATAGAATAGGCCCTTGCGGGCTTTGGGAGAATATCATGTCAAAACGGCGTGGATTAATGATCGTCCTATCCAGTCCATCAGGCGCGGGGAAGACCACACTGACCCGCAAGCTGCTGGCGGAACATGACGACATGCAAATGTCAATCTCGGCGACAACTCGAAAACCCCGCACGGGAGAAACGCCGGGCAAGGATTATAACTTTATCAGCACGGGCGAGTTTGAATCCCTTCTCGCGGATAACGCTTTTTTAGAATATGCTAAAGTCTTCGATAATTATTACGGCACGCCTGCCGCGCCGGTTCAAGACGCACTGGATCAAGGCAAGGATATTATTTTCGATATAGACTGGCAGGGCGCGCAGCAATTAACGCAGGCCGCCGCTGATGATCTGGTTAAAATCTTTATCCTTCCGCCCAGCAAGGTCGAGCTTGAACGCCGCCTTAAGTCCCGCGCGCAGGATAGCGACGAAACCATCGCCAAGCGGATGAGTAAGTCCGAGTCTGAAATTAGCCACTGGGCCGAATATGATTATGTCATCGTCAATGACGATCTGGGGCAGTCTATGGATTTGATCCGCGCTATCGTCGCGGCTGAGCGCGCTAAACGTAAAAGGCAGCTTTGGCTTGGGCCTTTTGTGAACAATTTGGTTCAGGGCCGATAGCGATCACCGACACTATCGAAAAACCCAAATCGATTGGCCGTTTGTCAGAAGAGGCCAAGGATGTCCTGCGCCAGTTGCTCTCTGATGACCGCGCCCCGATTTTGCTGTCCGGCAAGGCGGGAACAGGCAAGTCGACACTTATCCGCTATATCCAGCGTCAGGACGCCTTTCCCAATACGGTGGTGTTAGCCCCGACCGGAATTGCCGCGTTAAATATTGGCGGACAGACCCTGCATAGTTTTTTTCGGCTGCCGCCGCGCATTCTGACCGACGCAGCCTTGCAGGGACAAAAACCCAATGGCATGTGGCGCAAAGTCGATTTGATCATTGTCGATGAGGTCTCAATGACCCGTGTGGACGTCATCGATGCTATGGATAAAATCCTGAAAAAAGCGCGCAAGAACACTGAACCCTTTGGCGGGTGCCGCATGTTATTTGTCGGCGATTTTTACCAGCTACCACCCGTCGCGCCGCGCGGCGAGGCGCAAATGCTGCATCAAATGGGATATGAGACGCCCTTTGCCTATAGCGCCCATGTGTTTCGCGAGCAGCCTATGGCGGTTTATTCGCTCAGCCAGGTTTATCGCCAGAATGAGCCGGAATTTCTCGATATTCTGTCTGATCTGCGCGGCGGCGAGGATGTGGAATATGCGCTTGAGCGGCTCAATACCCGTTGCGCCGGCCCGCATCGCGACGGCGTCACGCCGCTTTTGCTGACCGGGACGAACGCCACGGCGGCGCGTTATAATCAAGAAGGTTTGGAGCGTATTGATGCGCCAAGCCAAAATTTTGAAGGCCGCACAAAGGGCAAATTCAATGTTAATGCCGATCGTCTCGGCGCGCCGCCGCTCCTGCAGCTGAAAATTGGCGCGCGGGTGATGGCGCTTAAAAATGATATGAAACGCCGATGGGTCAATGGCTCAATCGGCACTGTCAAAGCGATGGAGCCGGGTAAAGTGACCGTCGAGTTTGATAACGGTAAAACCGGTCAGATTGAGCCGGATGATTGGGATACGATCCGGTATTCATGGGACGAGGCGGCGGGCGTGCCCAAGGCCGAAGTTATCGGCTCATACTCTCAAATTCCGCTATCGCTGGCGTGGGCAGTGACGATCCACAAAGCGCAGGGCCTGACGCTGGATGATGTGCGCGTTGATCTGGAACGCGGCGCCTTCGCGGCAGGCCAGGCCTATGTCGCGCTGTCGCGGTCCCGCACGCTGGACGGCCTGTCGCTCACGCGCCCGCTTGGCCCGCGCGATATAATGGTTGATGACCGCCATGCGGATGAACTGGCACGGTTGAGTCGTTAGGTTAAACTTTTTACTAAAATACAACCTTTGACTGATTAACTTTTTCATGATATGTATAATCTAAGGTAATTGAAATTAAAATTCATCCTTAATTGTAGGAAGCTATGCGAAATAGTATTCATTTAAATTCTAAAAATATGATTGGTTGTATTATTGTTAGCTGTCTGCTTCTCGTGAGTTGCGGAACTCAAAGCGGGTTAAAGAAGGGAAACTTTGTGAATCCTCAGTTGGCTGATCCGACAATAGATAATAGTGTAGCACAAGCATTAACTAGCGGGCATAAATATAAGATTACTCCAAAAGGTAAGGTGGACCTCACTGATATTAATGTAGTAATGGCTGTAGCTGCCTCAACGTCCAGTGATGCTGAAAGAGGCGCGCTCGGCGCGATGATGATTAAAGCCTCGGATGAAGCATGTTATATTTATTTGTCGCGAATCTCCACTACCGAAAAATCTATTACTTCATCTTTGGGACTCGCTGGAATTCTACTTTCTACTGCAGGCGGTATAGCTAGCCCAGTTAGAAGTGCGAATATTTTTTCTGATCTTTCAACTGCTTCACAGTCTGCCGGATCCTCTCTAAATTCAGCCATTTTGGGTGGAGATAATGGAGACTTAATTGTGCAAGCCGTACGCCGCGGCAGAAAGGTAGAACGAAAGCGTTTGACCAAATTACTATTTGGGGACCCAGATGTTTCATTGGGCGCTGGTGAGAATAATTTCAACCGCTTTGTAATTGAGTATGCAACCTATCACGATAGTTGTGGCATCAGTTATGGTCGCCAAGTACTTCGTGACTCTGTAAATTCAGCTACAACAACTGACACTTCGAAATCGGGCAACCTAAGCACTGCAACAAATAACTAATATTTTATTCTATTTTATATTCGACGCCAATGCCTGAAACTGCGCAGGTGTGACGGTTTCGGCGCGCTGGGTTGGATCAATGCCTGCGCCTGTGAGCCAGTCTTGCAAAATCAGGTCATGTTTTTTCGCAATGCTTTTGAGCGATTGGCGTAGCATTTTGCGGCGCTGGTTAAACGCGCCGGCTGTGATCTGGCCGAGGGTTTTTAAATCAGCGAAGCGCTCACCTTGCGGCAAAATATCCAGCACCACGACGGCGCTATCGACTTTGGGCGGCGGGCTAAAGCAATGGGCGGGGACGGTCATCGCGATATGGGAGCTTGCCACGGCTGCCGTCAAAATGGCGAGACGGCCATAAGCATTGTCACCCGGGCGGGCAACGACGCGCTCGGCGACTTCTTTTTGAAACATCAAGACCAAACGATCCCAGAAGGGCGGCTGCGCTGTCAGCCAATTGGTTAGCATTTTTGTCCCGACATTATAGGGCAGGTTCGCGGCGATGCGTGTCACGCCGAGAGTCGCGGGATCGACCTTTAGCCCGTCGGCTTCAATAACCGATAATCGATCACCGCTAACGCGCTGCACGTCCTGTAGCAGAGGTAAAAATCGGTTATCCATTTCAACGGCTGTAACTTTGCGCGCGCCGCACATGAGTATTGACCGCGTCAGCCCCCCCGGGCCGGGGCCGATTTCCATGACATGGACATCGGATATATCACCCGTCAGCCGCGCAATCCTGTCTGTAATATTGGCGTCGAGCAGGAAATGTTGCCCCAACCGTTTATCCGCGCGCAGGCTATAAGCGGCGAGCGTAGCCGTCAGGCTCGGCAGATCGGATAGCTCGCTCATGCGCCGCGCCTATGATCTGACATGGTGCGCGCAATTTTCAGCGCGGCGAGCAGGCTATCGGGACGGGCTATGCCTTTGCCTGCAATATCAAAGGCGGTGCCGTGATCGGGCGATGTGCGCACAATCGGCAAGCCCAGCGTGACATTGACGCCGCCGTGGAAATCCAAAGTTTTGACGGGAATGAGACCTTGGTCATGATACATGGCGAGCGCGGCGTCATAGCCCGCGCGCGCGTCGGCATGAAACAAAGTATCAGCGGGCAGGGCGTTTGTGAGATTAATCCCTTCCGCGCGTAGGGCCTCGCAGGCGGGGTTGATAATCTCGATTTCCTCGCGGCCAATGCCGCCCTTTTCGCCCGCATGGGGGTTGAGACCGCATACGGCAATGCGAGGATGCTTAATGCCAAAATCGCGTTTTAAGGATTGATGCAGCACGCGCGCACGGGATTTTATTAACCCGCCTGTTAGCGCCGCTGCAACTTTAGAAATTGGCGTATGGATAGTCACAAGCGCGACGCGAAGCCCTGCCGCAGTGAGCATCATAACCGGTCCGCGTTCGCCCTCCATGGCAATATTGCGGGTCAGTTCGCCCAAATATTCGGTATGGCCCGGATGGGCAAAGCCCGCCGCATAGAGCACGGATTTCGCGATTGGGTTGGTGACAACGGCTGCCGCTTCGCCGGATAGGGTTAGCTCTACGGCCTTTGCAATTGATCCGATGATAAGACCTGCGGCTGCGCTATCAGGGCGTCCCGGTTCGATGTCAGGGCCGGAGAGCGGCAGAACGGGCAGGGCGTGAGGGAATATATCAGCCGCTTGCGCGAATGAGCCGATGGCTTGCGGGTCAGGTAAATCCTGCGCGCGGCAGGCGCGGCGCGCGGCGTCAATGGTGCCAATCAACGCAAATATATTGCCTGCGCCGCGCATTGCGGCCCAGGCTTTCGCTGTAATTTCAGGGCCAATGCCCCCCGGATCGCCGAGCGTGACGGCGAGCGGAGGGATCATGATTAGCGCGACTCGATTGTCGCGCTGCGGCGGACATCCCGAAGGTAACGGCGAGAGCTTTGCGCAATTTGCTGGTCAATAATACGGTCTTCGACTTCGTCGCGGGTGGGTATTCCTGCGCCCTGAATTTTAAGATCACAGACCATCAATGCCATAACGCCATTTGGCGCCGCAATAGGGTCAGATACAGTGCCGACTTCGGTCTCTTCGAGAATTTTAAGAACCGGGCCGCCAACCTGACTTGATTTTATCACGCCCATATCGACAACTTCGGCGCTCTCAATCGTCTCCGCAGCGTCCTCGAGCGTGTCGCATGTCGGGCTTTGTGCCGCCATCTCGCGAATGGCGGTTTGGGCAAGGCCTTGCGCAGCTTCATTTTCAGCCGGAACGCGAATTTGTTTGATGGTGTAGACGCTCTCCGACTCAGAATCGCGTTTATCGCGCATGAGAATAATATAGACGCCGCCGGGCACGATGATGGGCTCGGAAATAGTCCCTTTTTCCAGACTTGGAAGCACGTTGCTAATTTCGCTGCGCAGTTCGCCTTCACGGGTCCAACCGACATCACCGCCTTTAGCTGAGGAGGCCCCGGATGAGAACTGACGGGCCAGAGCGGTAAAAGGCGCGTCCTGCTCAAACTGGGTAATCATGGCGCGCGCGCCTTCCAAGGCCCCGTCCATGCCGCCAATATCTTCAGTGGCTTCAATATAAATTTCAGAGATAAGATAGCTCGGCTTGCCGGCATTGGCAGACATGCGGCGCACGGTTTCGTCAATCTGCGTATCAGAGACGCGGATGCGCTGGCCAAACCGCCCATTGACAATGCGTTGCCACGCCAGCTCGGCGCGGACCTGGTCGCGCAGGGTTTCAATTGAGATACCGGCCTGCGTCATACGTTCGGTAAGTTGTTCCAGCGATAGATTATTGCCCTGCGCGAGACGTTGCAAAGCATTACCAACCTCTTCATCAGAAATTTCCAGATCGAATTTGTTCGCTTCTTGCATCTGCAGACGTTCGTCGATCAAAGCGCGCAAAGCCGTAAATTGCATGCGGCGTAAGCTATCTTCATCGGGCTTAACGCCCGAAGCCAAGACCATAAAATAAACGCGCTGTTGCAAATCATAAGTCGTTATGACGTCATCATTGACCGTGGCGGCAATGCCATAAGCGTCTTGCGCGGCTCCGGCCGGCGCAGCGAATATAAGCGCCGCAGGAATGGCGATAGCGCTCAGCAGGCGCGCAGCAAATCTAACAGGTGAAGCAGCCATAATGTCAGTCTCTTTCGTCGGCAAAGTGGCGGAAATCCTGTGAAGACCCGCGTTAAATTAGGAGGCACAATAGCCAATTTGCCCGTGCGCGCAATTGTCTGCATCACACGAAGTATGGCCTTACGCGTTAAGTTTCATCCATCTTCGATTGTGCATAAGCGGGCTAAACCGACCAATAGGACAAATATAGGGGTCGCCCACGCCGAGAGTAGAGCCGGCAAAACCCCGGTCTCGCCAAAGGCGCTCATCATATTATTGGCAAAGAAAACCCCAAAGCCCAGCGTGCTACCAAGAATGAGAAGTCTCAGCGTTCCGCCAAGACGGGTTAGTTGCATGGAAACGCCTGCCGCAATAATTGCCATGGCGATCAATGTAAAGGGAAGCGCGAGAAGGCGGTAAAACGTGATCTGCAAGGGGATGGCAGAAAATCCTGCGGCGCGAATTTTTTTAATCTCGGCGGGCAACTGCCAGAATTGCGGCGTTGAAGTCTCTCCGGCAGCGTCGCGCAATTGATCCCAACCCAGCGTGGTCGGGGCTGTTAGTATCTCGTAAGGCTGCGGCGCGGAGCCGGCTCGAGTTTCTATTACATTCGTTAGTGTCCATGTTCCAGATGTTGATAGTTGCGCCGTGTCGGCGTCATACCGGCTATCGAATACAGGGTCATTAGCGTCGTCAAATCTGTAGCGGTAAAAGGTTACGCCGTCGAGACGGCGCGCGCCAATATCGGCTTTGCGGGCAAATATAACGGTTTGGCCAGAAGCGCTTCCCTCTCTCATCCAAATATTACGTTTTTGGTTTTCATCATCCACAATAACTGCGCTTTGTGAGACTCCGCCGCGAATATTTCGAAATTGCGCATCCGCAGCAATGCTGACAGGATTCATCACAGCGGTCCAGAAGACCCCGATTAATCCCGCGACGAGAATGCCAGGGAGCAAAAACCGCCATGCGCTCATGCCTGACGCGCGCATGATAATGAGTTCGCTGCGGCGGTTCAGCTTATATAATGCATTCATGACACCGAACAAAACAACAAATGATAGTGTTTGTTCAATAAGTTGCGGCGCTTTGAGAAATGTCATGACGAGAATTTGGCTTATTCCCATGCCGCCGGAGCCCCCAAGGGTTCGCGAAAGCTCAACAAAATCAACAAGCATTATGACGCTGGTAATAACCAAAAAAGCCATCAAAATACCGACAAAAAACTGCCACGCGACATAGACGGCCAGTGTAGGGGCCATCCTCATGAGACAAGCTCCACTGTGTATTTGGTCTCACGCTTGCGCCAGCGTATGATATCCGCCGCACGTTTCTTACTAAACAGATAAAGCCCGCACGTAATAATTGTCAGAACGGGTATCCCGTATTGATAGGCGTTAAGCGCACTATCATCTTCTGCCGCGGCCGCAATCGCAAATCCGGCGAGGCGTATTATGAATCCCACGCCAGCCGCCATAGCGATGCGCTTGCCATATCCCAGACGCTGATAATCCCCCCGAACCAGAAAGCAAAGCGCAATCATAACCAGTGCTATATTGTAAAACGGTGTGGCCAAACGCGAATGGCCTTCCGCAAGATAAGATTCGCGAAATTGCCTGCGGGCATAATTATATGGATCGTCCAAAAATAGCTCGTGTAGATATTGGTCTGACGTTTTTAGGCGCAATACCGGATCAAGCGTCATGACTTCCGACAGATCAAATTGATAGTCGTCAAAGCCAACAATTTGTACAACGCCTTGCTGATCGGCATATTGCAGATCACCCTCACGCATGACCAGAACGGCCTCATCGCCGCGCCGGCCGATAACGGCGGATTTCGCAGTATATGTAGACGGTGTGTCGGCATCACGGCTGTCATAGATTAAAACATCGCGCATTTCCCCTGTGCGATTCAGGCCGGCAGTATACACTGTCAATCCGGGCGCAGGAGTATTGAACTCGCCTGGACGGACAAGCTGTGATGCTAAATCCGTGCGGACATCCAAAAGCGCTTCTCGCATTTCACGCTGTGAAAAAGGCTGCAAAAAAAGATTGATAAATAAATGCACAATCATGGCGTAAATAGCGACGCGAATCACCGGACTGGCGATTTGCCACGGACTGTATCCAGCGCCCTTCGCCACAACGATCTCGCTTTCAATATTCATCCTATTTAATGAAAACAAGGCGGCAATGAACACCGCAATCGGCATAATAATGCCCAAGAGTTGAGGCAAAATAAGCATCGTAATATAGATAAAAGTCAGCGCCGATTGACGGTTTTCGACAATAAGATCTATTGTCGTCAAGGACTGCGTCAATAACGCTAAAAATGACAGCGCAGAGATCGCGAGTACGAAAGGCACCAGAGTTTGATATCTGAAATATGATTGAATACGTTTCATTCGTGCCGCTTTAGGCAAAAGTGCGGAATTTAGCAAATTGCAAACCGCATAAAATCCTAAAACTTACGCAAGGTCAGCACGCCGCAATGATAAGGCTTGCCGCCACGCGCGCAGCGCCGCATAACGTAAAAAATATTGGAGTTTATTCATGAAAATTAGTTTCGTTTCATCGGCGCAGGCCAGCGGCGCTGCCGTCATTTTCTCAAATGATAAGGCTAATCTAACAGCCGGAGGCGCACATTATGACGGTGATGTTATTGCCGCCGCGATTCGCGCCGCAAAATTTACCGGCAAATCGAGACAGACTCTGTCTGTTTATGCGCCGAAAGGCACAAATACGACGCGGGCTTTGTTGATGGGTATTGCGGACGGCAAAAAATTTGATCCTGAAACGTCGACTGCGAATGCCGTAAAAACCTTGCTGCTGAGCGGCGAGACAAAATTAACCGTCCATCTTGAAGGGATGGGTATTTCGCCAGATGACCAGGCCCGGGCCGCGCTTGGCGGCCGTTTGGCGGCTTATAGATTTGATAATTACCGTACAAAACTCAAAGACGATCAGAAGCCAACCCTGAAATCCCTAAAAATTGCCTGCGATAGTCCGGCCAAAGCCAAAGCCGCTTATGACGCGTTTTACGGACCGGTCGGGGACGGAACATATACAGCCCGCGATTTGGTTTCAGAACCGCCCAATATGCTTCACCCAAAAACATATTCTGCGCGTATAAAAAAAATGACGGATATGGGTCTTAAAGTTGACGTCCTGGGTGAAAAGAAAATGAAAACGCTCGGCATGCACGCTCTGCTCGGCGTTGGCCTGGGGTCTGCGCATGAAAGCCAAGTCGCAATTATGCATTGGGAAGGCGGCAAAAAAGACGATAAGCCGATCTGCCTTATCGGTAAGGGCGTGACATTTGACTCGGGCGGTATCTCGCTCAAACCCGGCGCGGGTATGTGGGACATGAAAGGCGATATGGGCGGCTCAGCGGCCGTTGTGGGCGCCATGGAAGCGCTGGCCAAACGCAAAGCCAAGGCCAATGTTATCGGTCTCGTTGGCCTTGTCGAAAATATGCCTGATGCGCTGGCGCAGCGCCCCGGCGATATTGTAACTTCGATGTCAGGACAAACGATTGAAGTGCAAAACACAGATGCGGAAGGCCGTTTGGTTTTGTGTGACGTTCTGCATTATGCCCGTACGAAATACGACCCCCGGGTAATGGTTGATCTGGCGACACTCACAGGCGCCATTCTTGTGTCTCTTGGCCATGAACACGGCGGTCTGTTTTCCAACTCCGACGAGGTCGCAGACGGTCTTTTGGGCGCGTCTGTCGCATCGACAGAAAAGCTGTGGCGTATGCCGATGTCCAAAGCTTATGATAAATTACTGGATAGTAATTGCGCAGATATGAAAAATATCGGCGGGCGTCTTGCCGGGTCGATTACGGCGGCGCAATTTCTACAGCGTTTTGTTGGCGATACGCCTTGGGCTCATCTGGATATTGCCGGGACAGCCTGGAAAGGAACCAGTACGGATCCGCGGGAACCGGCTTGGGCAACAGGCTTTGGTGTTCGGCTTCTAAATCAATGGGTTAAAGATAAATTTGAAGGTTAATTAACACGGTGGAGTATTGGTTCTATCATCTCACACATGGCTCCTTGGAAGCTGTGCTGCCACTGCTGTTAGAGAAAACGCTTGAGCGGAACTGGACGGCGTCTGTCCAGTTTTCTGATCAGAACCGTATGGAGCACATGGATACATATTTGTGGACGTTTCGCGATGACAGCTTTCTGCCTCACGGCCGGGATGATCAGCCCGGCGCGGTGGATCATCCTGTGCGGCTAGGCGTTGGCAGCGATATTGACGGCGCGGATTTAATCTTCCTTACGGGTGAAGCCGTTATTGCGGATAGCGCCGTTGCCAAGAGGTGCATCACATTTATCGAGGATAATGATCCGGAGGGGCGTGACGTCGCGCGCGCGCGCTGGACCCAGCTTAAGGCAGACGGGGCCGATATTTCTTATTATCAGCAAGGTGAGGGTGGGCAGTGGATAAAACGATGACACATCACGTCATTTTCATAAGGGCCTCTCTCTTGGCTGCCGTTGTCATCTGTAGCGCCTGCGCGGGTCCGGGCACCGCGCCGCGTGACTACCAGCCGCAAGCCGGACAGGGTCAATATCAATATCCCGACTCTCTTCGGCCCGAGCCGCTTACCGTCACTCCGCGAACCGATACGTGCGGCGCGCGGTTGTATCAATCGCTTGTGGGACAAAATATTGGCGGCGTACATATCGCTGTGATTGCCGGTGATAAGCGTATCATTCAGCCTGCAGACACAGGAGACGCCGTCTCGGATTTCATCCCGGATATGCAAGAGGGGGCGCCTTTTGTCGATGTGACCGACCTTTTGGCGGGACAGCCGCTTTATGCGCCGACCATCCGTACAGGCGTTTATCGCGGACAATTAGGACCTGAACGCGCTGACCGCCTTACGCTGGAATTGGACGAGGACGGGTATATTCAACGGGTAGAGTGCCGGTAGGGAACGCAGACTGTGCCGCGTCTTTATTCATTCTGTTTTTAAAATTTAAAATTTCTTTATCAAAAACTGGGCCGAAAATGCCCATCAGCAAGTGTGCATAATCCGTCTGAATTTGTTCTAATGGGCATCCCTTGTGATGTAGGAAAAGCAGCGTACCACGTAGTGGAATGCCAGGGGGGCCTTTTTGTGAGGATCTCCTTGTGACTTGATCAAAGTAGGATTTTGTCAACTCATAAACCGGACCCAAACCCAAGAATGATGCGATGAATTCAGTGCGCTGCCGATAGGGTTTCTTTGTTGCATTAGCAGAAGTCACCGCTGCCATTTGGACAATATCGGTTAAAACTTGCGACATTCGGCATAATAAATATAACGGTTCACCCAGACGCGACGGTTCGTAATAGGCTACCGGCCGGCCATATATATCGGTATAATAGCGTTCCAGCGCATCATTATGGACGGGCTTATTAAGTTCGCGGTGCTCCGCCAATTTAGGCTTATCGCGTTCCAACCCTGTAGTCTGTATAGGATAATGCCGCATGTTTAAACGGCCCTGAAGATCAGAGAGAAAGGCCTCAACATAGTCCTTTTCGCCCTCAAACATCCGGCGCTGTGGAAAAGCAGCTAGAAATCCATTTTCGGGAATCAATAAGTCTGAATGTCTTGGTCCAATATCATCGCCGAATTGCGTCATCAGATCAGCAAAATAATCGCGCTCCCACGCTATATTCTGTGCACCCACACGATATTTATGTTTTGGCATTCCCCGCTCCCAAGCCCCACACTTAGGGTTACAGACTGACTCAAATATATAAATAATTAATGAAATCTCATTCAGATTTGTTATATTAATCCGCTTCGGATTGCGATTTCGCGGTTTCGTATCGCGCCGCTGCGACGAGCCATTTATCTTCTAGGGCCTCGATTTCGCGTAAATGTTTTGAGCGCTTTGAATTGATCAACGCCGCGCGCCGGGGATCATCTTGATATATATCCGGCTCAAGAAGGTCGGCCTCGCAGCATTTGACTTTAACTTTAAGCGTTGCGATCCGCGTCTCAATTGTTTCGGTGCTCTTTTTAAGTGGAGCGAGTTGCGCGCGTATGTCAGCAGCGGCCCGGCGCAGATCAGCTTTGCTCTGTATATCGGATTTTGCGGACTTCTTGGTGTCACTACGCTCACGGTCAAGCTGCTCGGCGCGGTAATCATCCAGGCTGCCTTCATAGCGTGACACAGTCCCGCCGCTAACCAGCCAGAGCCGATCAACAACCGCTTCAAGCATATTCCGGTCATGTGAAATCACAATTATGGCGCCCGCAAATTCATTTAATGAGCGGATAAGCTCTGCGCGGCTGTCCATATCCAGATGGTTGGCCGGTTCGTCGAGAACCAAAAGATGGGGCTTATGAAATCCGATCAAAGAGAATAACAAGCGCGCTTTCTCTCCTCCTGATAAATCTCCGGCGGGCGTTTCAGCCTGTGCGTGGCCAAGCCCGAATTGTGAAAGCCGCGAACGGCGTTGCGCCTCTGTCGCGTCGGGCATCAGCTCTACAATGTGGCTATAGGCGCTTTTATTAGGACTGAGGGCGTCAATTTGGTGTTGGGCGAAATAACCGATACGTAGTTTTTTATGACTGCGGATATGTCCGGTTTGCGGCGCTATTTCCCCAACGAGTGATTTGGCGAGCGTAGACTTCCCCTCGCCATTGCGGCCTAAAATACCGATGCGGTCATCCGGATCAATGCGCAGATTGAGACGTTTTAGAACTGATATGTCCGGCGCGTAACCGAGGGCGACATTGTCGAAGCGAAAGATGGGCGGGTTTAGCGGCCGCTTGGCACTGGGCAGGTGGATAGACGGGATCGGATCATCAATAATAGTTGCGACCGGCTTCATTTTTTCCAGGCGTTTCACCCGCGACTGGGCCTGCCTGGCTTTATTAGCTTGCGCGCGGAAACGGTTTACAAAAGCCTCAAGATGGCGGCGCTCATCATCCTGCTTGGCGCGCTGGGCATTGGACAGCCGCTGCTGCTCGGCTAGAATGGCTTCGAACTGATCGTAATTACCCGTATATCCGAATAATTTCCCGCTGCGCAAATGCGCGATATGACTCACGGCTGTGTTTAAAAACGAACGGTCATGAGAGATGATCAGCGCCGTGCCATTGTAGCTGCGAATATGATTTTCCAGCCAGACCGCACCCTCGACATCCAGATAGTTGGTAGGCTCGTCTAAAAGTAAAAGGTCAGGATTGGCGAAGAGCATAGCCGCGAGAGCTACGCGCATTCTCCAGCCGCCGGAAAAGTCGGAGCAGGGCAGCAATTGGTCAGACGCGCTAAACCCTAAACCTGCGAGGATGGAAGCGCCGCGCGCCTCAGCGCTATAGGCGGAAATATCGCTCAGGCGGGCGTAAATTTGCGCAAGGCGCGCGCCGCCTGTTTCGGTTTGCGCTTCCTGCAGCAAGGCGCTGCGTTCTGTATCGGCCGCCAGGACAGTCTCGATCAGGCTTTGCGGCCCGGAGGGCACTTCTTGGTCCACACATCCGAGGCGCATATTTTTTCGTAAATTCACACTGCCATCATCGGGCGCAATTTCACCTTTTATCAGGCGAAATAAGGTCGATTTGCCCGTACCATTCCGCCCGATAAGGCCGACTTTCTGCCCCTGCGTTACGGCCAAAGTCGCCTGATCGAACAGCATACGGCCTTCAATACGGTAGGTCAGGTCGTTGATATGGAGCATAGAAAATATCAGGGGGTTTGCGAGTATCGTCATGTGCTTAACACGACTTGTAGGCCGGGCCAACGCCCGTTATAGAGCGCGCGATATTCAAATCCCAACAGGAGTGCCCCATGGCTACCCAACGTACATTTTCAATTATTAAACCCGATGCGACACGCCGGAATTTGACCGGCGCGATCAACGCAAAAATCGAAGAGGCCGGCCTGCGCATTATTGCGCAAAAGCGTATTCGTCTGTCCGAAGAGCAAGCCAAAGGCTTTTACGCCGTTCATGCAGAGCGTCCGTTTTATAATGACCTTGTGAAATTTATGATGTCCGGCCCTGTGGTGGTTCAGGCTCTGGAAGGCGAAAACGCCATCGCGAAATACCGCGAAGTTATGGGGGCTACAAATCCTAAAGATGCGACTGCCGGTACTATCCGCGCAGAATTTGCAGAATCTATCGAAGCGAACTCCGTTCATGGATCCGACGCTGAAGAGACTGCAGCGCAAGAAATTCCGTTCTTCTTTACAGATGACGAAATCGTCGGATAAAGTCTTACTAATATTAATAAAAAAGGCCGGGCAATTGCCCGGCCTTTTTTGTATCTAATATCTGATCCTTATCGAATCTTCGAGAATGTCGGCTCCGATGCTGTCGAAGACCAGATCGAGAACCTGAGCATTTTCTGCATTCTTGAAATATTCTTCTCCAGAAGAGCAAGCGAGAAGCAAAGCGTTGGCGCGGTCAACATCCGCACGCTTCCATTCACTATCTTTTGCGTTAATCGTTAAAGCATATCCGACTGAGTAAATTTTTACGTCTTGAGCTTTTAAATCACCGCATGAGCTAATCGTTGCAGCGTCATAACTTGAGATTTCATCGCAAATGGTCTGTTCTTCCCAATATTGACCCCATTCATCATACTCGCGCGCCCAGACACGATACCATCCATCGGAATTACTTTTATTCTCATGGCTGATTGTCCAGCTATTCCAATGTAAATAGTGCCAATGCCCCATAGCTGCACGGCAATTTTCGTAATCAGTGACATTGTTTTGTCCGTCAGTCATGAAGACCACATATTTTAACGGCTCAGCACCGTTTTCACTCAGATGAATATCCTCTTCACCACCCATACGCGTGTTCATACGAGCCATTGCGCCGCTGGAATTGGTGCCGCCACTTGCAGCCATGTTGTCAATTGTAGAGTCGGGAATAACGGACCAATCAAATGCCCGCTCGGTAATGTGTTCGTAACTGCCGCTACTCCAGCTACTTTTTACGGCGTAGGTAAGCATATTCAGACGAACATATTTATTTTCCCCTGAGGGGTTTTCACCACGACCTTGATCTTCAAGAACGGCGCTGGCTATGACACCTTCCATTTCATCCATGAAACTTTTGACCGTCGTTTTCAATCCGGTCATACGGACGGTTCCGTTGCCGTCATCAAAAGACATAGAGCCGGAATTATCTAAAACTAATCCAATAGAGGCCGGGTCTTTTAAATCCTGTGTTTCATATGAAACGGTCGAACTGGCAGAAAAATCAATATTATCGACACCGACTATACCCATGAAAGCCGGACGTGTCTGGCCATATACATATGCAGTGACCATGCCGTTTTCCGGATAGTCATATTTTATTTTGAAATTAGGGGGCTCACGATCGGCCAGCTGACCTGCCTCGCCGCGCTGAGTCGCCATGCTATCGCCATATGTCCCAATGGAAATACCGATGTCTTCAAGATAATACTTGGTATCGTGTTTAAATCCCTCGGTGTTGTCAGACGGGGTCGCGCCATTATGATCACGGATGAAAACCGCCGCCGATAGAGCGAGCATATCCGCTGTCGCGACAGAATTAACGCGCGCCGTCGTGACTTCACTGTAATCATAAGCCGAGCCTACAGCGATAACGACAGCGGAGAGGGCCGTGGCCCACATAACAGCCATCGTCCCGTCAGCATTGGTATTAAAACGGTTTATAAATCGTTTTAAAGTGCTCTGATATCCCATATCTCGTACCCAGACAAAATCGAAGACCCCCAAAATGCGGAGTCTATTTGGATAAGAAAGTAGGGATAAGGCATAAATGTCGCCTCAAGAGAGGTGGTAAATATAGTCCTAAGTCTAAAGATTATTAATAAAAAGGCCGTTCGATTGCCCGGTCTATTTGTGTCTAATATCTGATCCTTATCGAATCTTCGACTATATCTTCGCCGATGCTTTCAAATGCAAGATTGAGGCTATTTGCATTTTGTGCGTCTTTGAAATATTCGGGCCCTGTCGCACATCCCAGTAGAAGGGCATTGGCCCGGGCCACTTCAGCGCGTTTCCATTCACTATCTGTGGCGTTAATTGTTAAAGCGTAACCTATTGAATAGATTTTTGAACCTTGCTCCTTTAACTCGCCGCATGAGCTAATGGTTGCGGCATCATAGCTTGATATCTCGTCACAAATCGTTTGCTCGCTCCAATATTGGCCCCATTCATCATACTCTCTGGCCCAGACACGATACCATCCATTGGAGTTGCTTTTATCCTCATGGCTGAGTGTCCAGCTATTCCAATGCAGATAGTGCCAGTGTCCCTGTGCAGCCCGGCAGTTGGAATTTGACGTGACGTTGTTAACGCCGTCCGTCATAAACAAGACATATTTTAGCGGGTTTCCCCCATTCTTCTTCTCATGCGTATCGGGCTCATCTTTCATACGGTAATTCATCAGAGCCATAGCACCGCTTGAATTTGTCCCGCCATCGGCGACCATAGCATCAATTTTACTGTCTGAAATTGTAGACCATTTGAAGCGCTCTTCATCAATATCTTGATAGCTCTGGCCGTTATTTTTGTTTTTAACGGCGTAAGTAATCATATTCGTTCGTAAATATTTATTCTGGTTCGTCGCATTGGCTTGTCCCTGTCCGGGATTGTCCTCAGCTGTCGCCATATCAATCACGTCGTCCATTTGTACCATAAAGCCTTTGACTGTCGTTTTTAAGCCCGTCATGCGAATAGTTCCTGTGCCGTCATCCCACGCCATTGAGCCGGAATTATCCAAAACCAGTCCGATAGAGGCCGGGTCTTTTAGATCCTGGGTTTCATATGAAACCGTAGACGATGCAGAGAAATCAACATTGTCAATGCCAACGATGCCCATAAAGGCCGGCCGGGTTTGGCCGTAGACAAAGGCGCTGACCATGCCTGTTTCAGGGTGATCATATTTAATTCTAAAGTTCGGTTTCTCTAAATCTTTGTTGCGCCCTTTTTTGCCTCGAAATTTGGCTTTGCGGTCAGCATAGGGCGTTATATCGATACCGATATCTTCAAGATAATAGCGTTGGTTATGTTTAAAACCTTCTTTATTCGTATTAGGGGTTTCTCCGTCATGGTCGCGAATATAAACCGCAGCAGATAGGGCGAGCATATCCGCCGTCGCGACAGACTGAACGCGCGCCGTCGTGACTTTGCTATAATCATAGGCTGAGCCCGCAGCGAGGACGACAGCCGAAAGGGATGTAGCCCACAAAACGGCCATTGTCCCGTCAGAATTGCTTTTGAAGCGGTTTATAAACCGTTTTAACGATCTGTGATGTCCCATATTCCATACCCAGACAAAATCAAAGACCGCGCAATATGCGGAGCCTATTTGGATAAGAGTGTAAGGATAAAGGATAAATATCGCCTCAAGAGAGGTGGTGAATATAGTCTTAACGCTTATCAGAGGTAGAGGGATCGCGTGGTGTAAAATCCAGTAAAGCGAATTTTAAAGCCCGAATATAAAGGTTATGCTCTTGCGCCCGGACTTTTTGAGATAAGCTTTCCGGCGTATCATCATCATCGACTTTGACCCGTATCTGCGTAATCACGCTGCCGCTATCGAGATCAGCAGTGACATAATGCACGGACGCGCCGTGCCACGGCTCGCGGGCGGCGATAGCCCGCGCATGGGTGTTAAGCCCTTTATATTTCGGCAAAAGTGAGGGGTGAATATTAATCATCCGACCGGCCCAATTTGAGACAAATTGCCCGGTCAGAACACGCATAAACCCCGCGCAACAAATAAAGTCTACATTGTGGGATATGAGCTGGCGCTGCATTTCCGCCTCGAAATCCTCGCGGCTGTCATAATCCTTATGATCTATGGCAACGGCCGGAATGCCCAAACTGGCTGCTTTGGTCAGTCCTGCAGCTTTTGGGCGATTACTGATCACCAGAACAATTTCTGCCGGATAATCGGGATCGGATTGCGACGCTTTGATCAGCGCCTCCATATTGGAGCCCCCGCCGGAGATCAGGATGGCTGTGCGCGTGCGGGTCATCTTATGTCTGCTTTAACGCTCCAATGATTTTGGCATCCGGCTCTCCGCTCTTACGGAGCAGCGTTAATGCGGCTTCGGCTTTATCCGCGCTGACCGCCAGAACCATGCCAACGTCGCAGTTAAAAGCGCGCTGCATTTCCGCTTCATCAATATTACCCGTCTCTTGCAACCATACAAAAACGGCAGAACGGTCAATCGCCGCAAAATCATACTCAGCGGTCAAATGATCCGGCAGCATGCGCGGCGTATTTTCAGTCAGGCCGCCGCCGGTTATATGCGCCAGTCCTTTAATATGCCCTGCACGAATAGATGGCAAAACGGATTTAACATAAATACGCGTCGGGCTCAGAAGCGCTGCGCCAAGGCTTTGTCCGGGTGCGAAGGGGGCATCATCTTCCCATGACAATCCGGCGATCTCGACAACTTTTCGTATCAGCGAATAACCATTGGAATGCGGTCCTGATGAGGGCAGGCCGATCAGAACATCGCCGGCGACCATGTCATCCATGAGCGGCAGCAGCGCGTTGCGCTCCGCCGCCCCGACAACAAATCCGGCCAGATCAAAATCATCGCCCTCATACATGCCCGGCATTTCAGCTGTCTCGCCGCCGATAAGCGCGCAGCCTGCCTGTTTGCATCCTTCGGCAATGCCCGAAACAACCTTAGCGGCTTTCTCAGGGGCCAATTTACCTGTCGCGAAATAGTCGAGGAAAAACAGCGGTTCCGCGCCATTAGCCAAGACGTCATTGACGCACATGGCCACCAGATCAATGCCGACCGTGTCGAGTATGCCGCTATCAATCGCGATGCGCAGTTTTGTGCCGACGCCATCCGTTCCGCTAATCAAGACCGGATCCGTATATCCCGCGGCTTTAAGGTCAAATGCACCGCCAAATCCGCCAAGTCCGCCCATCACGCCTGCGCGCATCGTCGCCTTGGCCATGGGCTTGATCATATCGATAAGGCTGTCGCCCGCATCGATATCCACGCCCGCATCGGCATAGGTCAAACCTGATTTAGGGCTAGTCTCTCGCGTCATGATTATGCCTATTATATCGCCATGATTATTGTGTGGCCTTATGCTGCGCTGCGCTGCGCCGCGCAAGGGCAGGGATGTGACAATCTGTTGGCAGATACAGAGAAATCAGGTTAGGTGATAGCTAAGACAGGAGACTCTATGTTGCGCGCTTTCATTTTCTTTATCGTATTTACGCTATTGGGCGCGGTCCGCGCCTTTGCGGGAGACCCTTTTACAGTGACTGCCGTGCCGTTTGATGCCGACGGCAAAAATGCAATACAAGCCCAGACCAAAGCGCTCGCTGAAGGGCAGGTCATGGCCGCGCGCATTATGATTGACCGCCTTAATGCCCGCCCGGGCGCGTCTATTCCTGCTATTACGCCGCAAACCGCAGCCAAGATGATGCGCGCGATGAGTCTGGCCAATGAACGCCGCTCAAATTCGCGCTATATGGGCGATATTACGGTCGCCTTTAATCCACAGGCGGTTCAGACATTTGCCCGTGAAAACGGCCTCACTTTGGTCACGCAGCAAGATGCGCCGCGGCTTGTTATTCCTCTTTCGCCAAACGGGTTTGCGGATGGCGCGCAGTGGTTCACAGATTTTCGCGAAGGCGGTTATGATAATGGGCTAGCGCCGCTTGTCGCGCTGCCGGACGATCAGCGCTATAGCGGCTATATCCGCGCTGATGCAGCGCGCTCAGGCGATCTGGATGCCTTGCGCCAGACCGGACGCGCCGTCGGCGTCACAAATGTCCTGATCGCGTCGGCCAATAGCGCCGGCACGCGCATCACCCTCACAGATATTGCGCTGGATACGGGCCGCACTAGCGATCTAGGCACAGTGAGTTCTAACGCCGAAATGGCGGCCCGCATGGATAATGCGTGGAAAAAACGCGCGACGGCCAAGCCGGCCAAAACGCACGAGATGACTGTGACCGTGCTGTATAGCAGTCATCAGGACTGGCAGCGTATACAGCGTCTTATAAACGGCTCCAGTCTGATTAGCGGCGCGCGGCTTGATGCTCTGTCCAAAGACGGCGCATTGATGCGCTTAACCGTGAGCGGGCCGATGGACGATCTTGTCAAAGAGCTGGAATATCGCGGCGTCGAAATTAAAGAGCTGCCGCCCATTGGCACGGTCATGCGCTTCGCCGGACGGTAACGGAAAGATAGGATGGCGGCTGCGCCGACACAAATTCCCTTCGAGCTTCGCATCGCGCCTGACTTTTCCCGCGCCGCCTTTGAGGCTGCGCCAAGTAATCAGGAAGCCTTATCTGCGATTGAAAGCGTTGCGCCGTGGCCCAACCGAGCTCTTGCGCTGGCCGGACCGCGCGGCACAGGCAAGACGCATTTAGGCCATATCTGGATATCCGCGCAGACCGGCAAGTCTACAGCTGCGCGCAATAGGCTCGCGCTCTCCGATCTTGATGATCTGAATGGTCACGCCGTCTGGATGGATAATGCCGACAAGGTTGACGAGCAGGTTTTATTTGGTCTCATCAACATGGCGCTTCTGGAAAGGCTTACATCGCTATTGCTGACCAGCCGCGCTTTGCCGTCGGATTGGAATGTCAAAATACCCGACCTGCGATCCCGGCTTAATGCGCTCACCGTGGCGCGCATTGATCCGCCCGAAGACGCTTTGCTGCGCCGTATTTATGTCAATCTTCTGGCCGAGCGCGGACGGCAGCCTGACGGCGCCGTGATTGACTATCTCGTCAATTACGGGGAACGCTCCGCGGCTGCGGCGCAGAAAACGGCTGCAGCGCTGGACGTTATGGCGGCCTCGAAAAAGAGCAAAATCACAAAAGCGCTGGCCCGCATTTACTTTGAGAGCCAAGGGGAGCTGTTTTAAAATGCGATCCGCTGCCCGTCCCACGCGAAAAGATCACCTGTATCTTCAACGGTCAATCCATCAATCACGTCAAGTAGGTGTGCCGCGCTATACTCTGCTGTGAACAATTTACCGTCGGGCACATTTCCCTGAAACGGCTTAGACAAGTCTGTATCCACAGTGCCAGGGTGAAGACCCACAATAATGCTCTCTTTAAATCTGCGGCCATGTTCAATGGATAGATTTTTTAGCACCATATTGAGCGCCGCTTTCGCCGCGCGATATGCATACCATCCGCCCATGCGGTTATCTGAAATACTTCCGACGCGGGCAGACAGCGCCGTAAAAACTGTTTTGCCGTCGCGTTTTAGGAGCGGGAGAAAATATTTCGCCGTTAGAGCGGGGCCAGCGACATTCGCGGCAAAGCTTTTGGCGAAAGCATCATGAGAGAGATCGCGCGTCGATTTTTCCGGTGAGATGCCGTTGCCATGAAGCAGGCCGGTCGCCACAATAATCAAATCGAATTTGCCTGTCTCGCGCAAGACTTCGGCTCCTGCTTTAATGGTCTCTACATCAGAAAAATCAAAGGTTAGCGGCTTGATCTTATCGCCGCGCGGGACAGCGCCTGTCCGCGAGAGGGCGTAGACATCTGTGACGCGGTCATGAGCGGCGAGGGACTCTATAAAGGCGCGGCCTATTCCGCCTGTCGCGCCGATAACAATCACGCGCATATTATCGGAGAAGCTGGCGAGCGGGGTCATGCGGGCATCTTTCGTTTAGATTCGCGGCGGCACCGTGCGGAGCAAAATTTGACATTACCCCAGTCGCGCTCCCATTTTTTGCGCCATGCAAACGGGCGACCGCAAACAAGGCAGTCTTTTTCGGGGAGGTGAGCTTTTTGATGTCTAGGCATATTTTTATTACGCAGCAGCCCGTCAAAAGTTTGGAAGATACAACAAGTGGGGCAGGGATTTTAAAACAAAAATTATCAAAGCCGCAAAACTATCGCGCTTGACTCTCACGCCAACCCAAATCATAGGGAGAGCGGGCCACGCCTCCCCACTGAGGCGCACTTTATCGGATGTACAAAAACGCATCCTATGGAGACATGACTATGGCGATCGCCACCAAACCGACGGCTAAGCCCGTTGATCCCCGCTTTAGTGCGGGTCCCACCAAAAAACGTCCCGGATGGACATTAGACGTGCTGAGCGATGCCGCCTTAGGCCGCTCGCACCGCAGTGCATTAGGCAAAGCTAAACTCAAAGAAGTCATAGATCTGACGCGCGAAGTTCTACGCGTGCCGGAGGATTATCGAATCGCAATTGTTCCGGCCTCTGATACCGGCGCGGTCGAGATGGCAATGTGGTCGCTTCTGGGCCCGCGCGGCGTTGACGTCGCGGCATGGGAGAATTTCGGCAATGCTTGGATTACTGATGCCGAGCTTTTACCGCTTGACGACCTGCGCATACTTAAAGCCGATTACGGTCAATTACCCCCGATCCATAACTATACCGGCGACCGCGACCTTGTCTTTACATGGAACGGGACGACAGCAGGCGTGCGCGTGCCTAATGCTGACTTTATCCCCGCTGACCGCGAAGGGCTGACCATTTGCGATGCAACTTCAGCGGTTTACGCGCAGCCGCTGGACTGGCCGAAACTCGACGTTGTCACTTATAGCTGGCAGAAAAATATGGGCGGCGAAGCGGCCCATGGTATGTTGATCCTGTCCCCGCGCGCTGTCGAACGTCTGGTGAGCTACACCCCGCCTTGGCCGCTCCCGAAGATTTTCCGCTTGACCAGCAAAGGCAAAATTAATGAAGCTCTGTTCGAAGGGGCGACTATAAACACACCGTCTTTGCTGTGCGCCGAAGATCATCTGGACGCCCTGAAATGGGTAAAAGCCAATGGCGGATTGCAGGGCATGCATGACCGCGCCGATGCCAATGCCAAAGTGCTTTGGGACTGGATCGCGCGCACGGACTGGATCGCTAATCTGGCTGAGAAGGACGAGGAGCGCTCCAATACCGGGGTTTGCATGAAGATTGTGGATCCGCGGATCACGGCTTTAAATAAAGATGAGCAGGCCGCCTTTGCTAAATCTATTGTCAAATTACTCGGGGATGAGAATGTTGCGCTGGATTTCGGGTCTTATAAAACTGCGCCTGCAGGCTTTCGGATATGGGCCTCAGGCCTGATTGAAAAGTCTGATCTTGAAGCGCTGACCCCATGGCTCGATTGGGCTTTTGAAACCAAAATAGAGGAGCTGTAATTATGCCAAAAGTTCTTATTAGCGATAAAATGTCAAATGCCGCCATGGAAATTTTCAAAGCGCGCGGCATTGATGTCGACGTGATAACCGGCCTGTCCAAAGACGAAATTATCAAAATCATTCCTGATTATGATGGTCTTGCTGTGCGTTCCTCAACGCGTCCCGACGCCGAAATTATTTCAGCGGCGACAAAGCTTAAAGTCATTGGCCGCGCCGGGATCGGCGTCGATAATATTGATATTAAATCGGCCACTGATCGCGGTATCGTGGTCATGAATACGCCGTTCGGCAACGCGATCACAACGGCAGAACACGCTATTGCTATGCTGTTTTCTGCTGCGCGCCAAATTCCGTCCGCCTCAAGCCGGACACAAAACGGCGAATGGCCGAAAAGCGATTTCAAAGGCGTTGAGCTGTTTAACAAAACGCTCGGTATTATTGGCTGCGGCAATATTGGCGCACTGGTCGCCGAGCGCGCGATTGGCTTGAAGATGAAAGTCATCGCCTATGATCCCTATTTGACGCAGGAGCGCGCGGTAAAGCTGGGCGTGACCAAGGTCGAGCTGGACGAACTGTTTACCCGCGCCGACGCGATTACATTGCATACACCATTAGTGGACGCGACGCGGGGTATTGTGAGTCGTGAGCGTCTGGGCATGACGAAGAAGGGCGTGATTATTGTCAACTGTGCACGCGGGGGTCTGGTCGATGAAGAGGCGCTCAAAGACGCGCTCGAACATGGCCATGTCCGCGCGGCGGCGCTTGACGTCTTTGCGATCGAGCCCGCCAATGAGCATCCCTTATTTGGCACGCCGAATTTTATCGCCACACCGCATTTGGGCGCATCGACGCTGGAAGCGCAGGAAAATGTCGCCGTTCAGGTAGCCGAGCAAATGGCGGATTTCCTTCTGACCGGCGCGGTGAGTAATGCGCTCAATACGCCGTCTATTACGGCTGAAGAAGCGCCGCGGTTGAAGCCCTGGGTCGATCTTGCCGGCAAACTTGGCACGATGATGGGACAGCTTTTGCGCGTCCCCGCCAAGGCCATAGAGCTGACCTATAAAGGCGAGATTACGCAGCTTAATACTAATCCGATGAGCGCGGCAGCGCTGGCCGGAATGCTTAAATCCGTTATGCCCGAAGCCAATATGGTCTCCGCGCCTGCATTGGCTAAGGCGCGCGGGATTGAGATTAAGGAGAGCTATGTCGACGAAGCCGAACGCGCCGAGTCGCTCATCCGCATGACGGTTGAGACCGAGGAGCGTAAATTTGCCATTGTCGGCACAATTTATCGCGGAGAGCCGCGCATCGTGCGTCTGTTTGGCGTACCGATGGACGCCGCATTTGAGCCGCATATGCTGTATATCCGCAATTCCGACAAGCCCGGCTTTATCGGCGCGCTCGGAGATGTTCTGGGCCGTAATGGTGTAAACATTGCCAATCTCTCACTGGGCCGGATGAAGAAAGTCCCTGAGGCGGTTACGCTTGTTTCGGTCGACGGCGAAGTTACGGACAAAGTTATCGAAGAGCTCAAAGCCGTCGATCAGGTTTTGATCGTGAACAAAGTAATCCTTTAGCGCTTAACCTGCGCCATTTCCGCTCTGGGCAAGCGGGGTGGCGCAGGCTACGTTAAGCCAAATCAACCGGCATAACGGAGCGTCGTAAGTCTTGAGCAATGATGTAAAACCTTTCAAGCCGCTAGGCGAATATGACTGGCCGAGCAGCCCGGTTAACCGGGGTATTGAACAGATATTTGCGACTTTAAAAAAGCGCTTTTCATCTTCCAATGGTGATGACGGGATAGATGTGTCCCGTCTCTCTGCGGTGGACACATCATGGCTGGACAAGATTGCGGCGCCGCCGGCAAATGCGCCGCTCTCTGCGGAGCTGAGCTACACTCTTAAGGAATGGCTGGCCGACGACGCCCCCGTCGAAGCGGTTAAGATGGTTGTCCTTCCGCCCTGTGACAGAGAGAATTTTCTGGAAAGTTGGGCCAGTGAGCAGGGATTTAAAATTATTACGCCGCCGGAAGATGTTTTCGGCCAGTATACAGCGCTTGGTAAGGCGACGAAATCACAGCGTGTTAGGGTTATACCGCGTCTTGAAGACTGGTTCCTCCGCCATATTGACGGCATGTACCATGTCAGAGCGCTTCTGGATGAGTTGTCGCAAACCGGAGAAAAAACGATTGTCGGCTGTAATAGCTGGGCGTGGCAATATCTACGCAAATCGTGTGAGATTGACTCGGCTTTGCCGCAGCCGATCATGTTTCAGGCTTTTGACGAAGGTCGGCTAAGAGCCTGGCTGTCTGCCTTGTCACCTCGGGGCGAAGAGGGGATTAACTTTAAAAGCGCGGAGTCCGGTATTGATGCCTTCGCCGATCTGGATGAAGGCATGTCGAGCGGTGATTATATGAATCGCCTGGCCAAAAGCAGTCTGGGCATTCCGTGGGTGGCCTGGCGGATTTGGCGGTCCAGTCTTCACGTTGCAAAGCCGGAAGAAAACGCGGAACAAGACGCGCAGACATATGATAAAGTCGATACAATCTGGGTGTCAGAGCTCAAAGATTTTGCCTTGCCGGATCGCAAAAATCAAAATGCACTCATGGTTCTTCATGCTTTGCTGCTCCATAACGGTCTAAGCGCCGCCCAAATAGCCAAAACCGTTCCGCTGCCCGGTTACACCCATGTTCTGGCCTCTATCGTCAAAACCGGCCTGGCCGAGCTTACAGACGGCGTTTATCACTGCGCGCCTCAAGCCTATCCCGCCATTCGGACGGGTCTGCGTAATGCCGGTTATCCGATGGATGAATTATAATGGAAAACGCTGCCGACGAAAAAGCTGCTCAGCTTCTCAATGATTTTCAGGACATTAGTTTTGTCAAAATTACGCTGATTATCCTGATCGGGTTTGCGGCGATCTGGCTGATCCGGCGCATATTGCCCTATCTGGCCAGCCGCGGCCCAAGCCAGCTTCGCCTTTATATTCTCGGCACGGTTCCTGTTCTGAGGCTGATTATAATTGTCGGAGCATTTTTGTGGATTGTCCCGCTCATATTTAACATCACGTTGCAGAACTTCTTCGTGATTGCCGGCGCGGCCAGCGTGGCCATTGGTTTTGCGTTCAAAGATTATGTCAGCGGGCTGATTGCAGGAATTGTCGCTATTTTTGAACGGCCTTACGGACCGGGGGACTGGATTGAAATTGATGGAGATTATGGTGAGGTGGTTTCGGTGGGAATGCGTTCACTGCGTCTGAATACCGCTGATGATAATATCATTACTGTTCCGCATGACAAGATTTGGGATGAGAATGTCTCCAACGCCAATATGGGCGCGCATACGCTCATGTGTGTGGTTAGCTTTTATCTCCAGCCCGATCATGACGCTGTGAATATGCGGCGCGTTCTGGCGGATGTCGGGCTGACAAGCGCCTATCTGGATTATAAAAAGCCGTGTTTTGTTGTCGTCGCGCAAACCGAAGTCGGCACGCATTATAAGCTCAAAGCTTATCCATTTGATCTGCGTGACCAGTTCCAATTCATCAGTGATCTGACTGAGCGCGGTAAACTCGCTATCCGCGCCGCGGGGGGCATCGAGACGTCTTTCGCGCTGAGTGAGCAGGCTAAGACAGTTTAAGCGCGGTAAGCCCTTCGGCATGATGGCGGATGTGATCTTCGATAAATGTCGCGATGAAGTAGTAGCTGTGGTCATAGCCCGGCTGCATTCGGATGGTGGCATTTTGTCCGGCTTTCGCACAGGCACGTTCGAAAATATCGGTGCGTAAGTGCTCGGCTAGGAATTCATCATCCAGACCCTGATCAATGAGAATATTGGCTGAAGATGGCGACTGGGTCACGAGCGCTGTGGCGTCATAATTTGCCCATTTGGCTTTATCATCGCCGAGATAGTCTTCAAATGCTTTTTGTCCCCAAGGCACTTGGGACGGGGCGACGATGGGAGAAAAAGCCGAACAGGTTTTGTAAAGGTCCTGGTTTTTAAGATGTAGCATTAGCGCGCCGTGCCCTCCCATAGAGTGTCCAAAAATGCCCAATTTCACGATATCAACCGGAAGGTTTTCGGCGATCCATGTGGTCAATTCTGCGGTGATATAGCGCTGCATATTGTAGTTTTCGGCCCATGGGTCTTGCGTGGCGTCCAGATAAAACCCTGCGCCTTTGCCAAAATCATAGCGCCCTTCGATATCGGGGACATGGTCGCCGCGCGGGGATGTGTCCGGCGTGACAAGGATAATGCCGCGATCTTCTGCGGCGCGCTGCGCGCCGGCTTTGGTGATAAAATTCTGCTCTGTACAGGTGAGGCCCGATAGCCAGACTAACACGGGCGCGTCCTTGATTTCCCCGCTATCCACCCCGGACGGTGTGAAGACACCGACCCGCATATCACATCCGCACGCTTTGGATGGATGTTCGTAGACGGCCTGCGTGCCACCAAAGATTTTGTTTTTGGAAATGGTCTTCATAATTATCCGTATATAGTCATGTGGAGGGGCAAAGTGGTTGCGACGCGTTCTAGTTTTTTGTCTCTTGTCCATAAACGACATCCGGGCGTCAGGATGGCGGATAATAAAACGGCTGTGTCCACATATCCTATCCCTTTGCCGTAAATAGAATGAGCGTCAATAAAGGCAATGATTTCAGCTTGCGATGCAATAATAGCTTTAGGCAAGCCGTTTAGTAAACTGACAATCTCATCGCGGTTATTCATATTTCCCAAGGCCAGTTCACCAATAATATAAGGATGAATGTATACTTCGGACTGGTTCAATGCGGTTGCTAAAGCGTGATCCCCACCTCGCAGAAAATCTATCCAAATCGACGTATCAACAAGCCGCATTATTCAGGTTGTCTGCGTGGAACATTTTTGAGGTTAGGCTCTGACCCTCCAAGGCGCGCTAATCGCCGTGCGCTCTCGCGTTGTATTAAGGCTTCGAAAGCTTCGCGGACCAAAGCCGAACGTTCTTTGAGCTGTGTTAACTGTCCGGCTTTTTCCAAAAGCACGTCATCAATTGTAATCGTCGTTCGCATGTCTGACTCCAGTAATCACCAAAATATGCACCAATAGATGATTATTATGATGCTTTTAGAGAAATAGCAAGCTTCGTAGGAGATAAGCTACAGAGCCCACAACGAGGAGTCCACAAATAGCCAGTCCAGCAAACCAGAGCAGGCGCGAAGCTAGGGGCGGTGGCGGATCATCTTCATTGGGCGGAACAGGTTTGATAGAGAATTTGGGCATATCTATCCGTGATAACCGTCGCCGGGTTTTACCTTTCCCCAAAACAGACTGTATACATATGCCGTATAGATTAAAATGACGGGAATCATGACGACGGCACCAACCAGCATGAAGGTGAGGGCATTATCGCGGGCTGCCGCCTCCCACACCGTAACTTCAAAGGGGACAATATTGGGAAACAGGCTGACGGCAAGGCCGATATAGCCGGATAAAAAGACGCCGACGGCAAGCAAGAAAGGCCGCCAATCCGGCGCGCCGCTGACTTTACGAAGGTCGCGCATCAGGCCCCACATACAAGCCCCGCCAAAGACAGGAATTGGCAGCAGCCAAATCAGCTTGGAAAAATCTACCGATGTCATAGTCAGGCCCCAACGCGCGGTAATCCGCGGATCAATTGAGAGCGTTGCAAGGCTGACCGCAGCCATGGCGAGAAAAACCCCGATAAGTGAGCGGCGTGCCCATTTGCGCGATCCGTCATGCAGTGGCCCTAATGTTTTGAGATATAGCCAGCAGGAGCCGAGCAGAACATAGCCGATGACAACTGCGCCGGCGACCATAACAGAGAAGGGGGTTAGCCAGTCAAATGTCCCGCCTGCAAAATCACGCCCGCTGACCGTAATGCCTTGAATAAATCCGCCGAGAATAAATCCCTGCGCAATCGCGGCTGTTAGAGACCCAATTCCAAAGGCTCCGTTCCAAAAATGCTTGGTCGGCCGGCGCACTGCTTTGTGACGAAATTCAAAGGCTACGCCGCGAAAAATCAGCGCCGCGAGCATAATCAGAATGGGTAGATAAAAGGCCGGCATGATAATAGCGTAGGCCAGCGGAAAGGCTGCAAATAAACCACCGCCGCCCAGGACAAGCCATGTCTCGTTTCCGTCCCAGACCGGCTCTATTGTGGCGGTCATCAGGTTTCGCTCTGCGTCGTCATCGGCAAATATCGTCAATATGCCAATGCCCAGATCGAAGCCGTCAAGAATGACATAGAGCATAACAGAGACAGCAATCAGAACCGACCATATGAGAGGTAAATCCATGTGTTACTCCTGATCTTCGCTGGTGCCGGAGCCGCCACGATGGTCGACCTCGGCCTTGTCGTCGACAGATCCGAGCGGGCTGCCCGGTGCGCGGCGTTCTACTTCGGGCGGTGCGGTCGGTTTGTCGTCAAATCCGTTGGTCGCGATGCGGATCATATAGACTACACCCGCCGTAAAAATGATGGCGTAGACCGTCATAAAGACGATCAGCGACGTTGCGACTTGTCCGGTCGTGACAGGGGACAGGCTGTCTTCGGTGCGCAGGACGCCGTAGACGGTATAGGGCTGTCGCCCGACTTCAGTCACAATCCATCCGGAAATGACGGCGATAAAGCCTAATGTCCCGCCGCCCACCGCCGCCCAGTGAAACAGGCCGGGTATGTCGATGGTGCCGCGCCACCATTTAAACGCTCCCCATATACCGAGGCCGAGTAGAGCAAGACCGCAGCCGACCATGATGCGAAAGCTCCAAAACACAATAAAGACGGGCGGATGCTCACCCTGAAAATCGTTCAGGCCCTGAATAACCTCATCCTTGGGCAAGCCCATAATAGCATTTCCTACCCCGGGAATGGCAATTTCAAATTTATTCGTGCGTGTGTCTTCATCGGGGAGGGCAAACAGCACGGTGGCTTGATCCGGGCCTGTCTCCCACCAGCCTTCAATCGCTGCGATCTTGGCGGGCTGATAATGATGCGCGACACCGCCGGACCAATGGCCTGCTGCGATTTGCAGCGGCATCAAGACGAGCAGAGTCATGGCGGCGAGGCGCATTTGCATCCGGGTCGGGGCTTGTTGATGTTTACGTAATGTCTGCCACGCTCCTGCCGCTAGAATAACGGCTGCCGTCGTAATAAAGGCGGCCAGCATCATGTGGACATAACGCGACGGGAAACTGGGATTGAAAATCACTTCGAGGAAATTGGTCGCGTAAAATTTGCCTTCATCGTCAATGGCGTAGCCTTGCGGCGTCTGCATCCAGCTATTGGCGGCCAGGATCCAGAAGGCTGAAATAGACGTTCCGACGGCAACGCAGCATGTCGCAGTGAAATGCAGACCCTTGCCCACACGCTGCCACCCGAACAGCATAACGCCGAGGAAGGTTGCCTCAAGGAAGAAAGCCGTCAGGACTTCATACCCCAGAAGCGGTCCAATCACGCTGCCGGTCAAATCGGCAAATTTAGCCCAATTCGTGCCAAATTGATAACTCATCACCACGCCGGTGACCACGCCCATAGCAAAGGCGAGTGCGAAAATTTTAACCCAGTGCAGATAAAGACGTTTGAAGACTTCTTTGCCGGTCTTTAGCCACATGCCCTCGCAAAAGGCCAAAAACATAGCGAGGCCAATGGTAAATGCGGGAAACAGAATATGAAACGCAATGACGAATGCAAATTGCAAGCGCGATAATAACAATGCGTCAAATTCCATGTCCGTGTCTCTCTGATAGGAATAGGTATTTGAGTATTATTAACACGGCGTCGTAAGCATTGCACTCGAGGCAATGTCGCAGGGCAATTTAGTAGATTGGACATATTGTCTATTTTGTCTGAATTGTGTATAAGGCTTTAAATTTACAATGGAGTATTTCATGAGCACAATGACAGCAACAGAAGCAAAACAAAATTTTGGGGAACTCTTGATGCGCTCGCAACAGGAACCTGTTGAGATTACGCGTAACGGCAAACGGATAGGTGTTTTCTATGCGGATAATTGGCGTAATTTCGATAATTGGAGGCATGAGGATCAAGCGACCCATGATGCGAAGTTAGACGAGTCCTTGGCTCAAATCTCTCGCGGTGAAACTTACTCCTCCGAAGATGTTGTGGCGCGGGGGCGTGAGCTCATCAAAGAGCTGGCAAGGCAAAGAGCCAATAAATAAATGCGCGAATTTATTTTTTCGGTGCAGGCTGATTTGGATTTCCAAAATATGTTGCGCTATGGCTACGTGCATTGGGGCGAGACACAAACTAACCGCTTTTTAGAGACATTTTTGGATGTTGCACATATATTGCTGGACAATCCGAAAGTCGGTCGAAGCCTTGGCAAATATAGAATTTGGCCGATCCATAATTATCTGCTGGAATATAGTTTCGACAAAAAGGCTATCTATATATTGCGGATAATTCCCAAGGGTCGGCCGCGTTAATTTGGCGTTGCAATAAAATCATCGGGGACTTCGAATTTCATTTTACGGTTATCTACAGTGCTGAGCATTAGAACGTTTTTATCCCATAAAACCTGTTCATACCAAGCCCAATGACTCACAGTGCGTGGCAAGACATCTAAGTTACTATAGAGGTCAACTAGCTTTAAAGTTTTAGTCAATCCGCTTCTATTAATATAAGTGATAACCGTACTATTTTTATCTTTTTGGCTTAACGAAAGCAAGTTATAGCCTCCATATCCGATAACCACATAATCACAATTATCGGCGACATGAACCCATCGGTGCCATCCCTTGACGCGCCAATGTTTTGACGCCTCACCATTTTCTCCAATTAATAAATAATGCGGCGCTAATATCGTCTCCAAAGTCTCTAAATTTACATAAGCCATACATGTTCCATCAGGTGATGTTTGCACATAGCTTTGCTGCGCCGGAAGTGGGCTGTCGGCATAAGTGAATGACGACCCGCAAAAGGCTAAAAAGGTAGTAAAAATTCTGAAAATTACGGTCACTTTCCTCGCACCCCTAAAACTCCACCACGCTACGGATACTCTCGCCTTTATGCATCAAATCGAACGCGTCGTTGATTTTTTCCAGCGGCATTTTGTGGGTGATAAGCGGGTCGATTTGAATTCTTCCATCCATATACATATCGACGATAGACGGCGTGTCGGTGCGGCCTCTCGCGCCGCCAAAAGCCGTGCCGCGCCAGCTGCGTCCCGTGACGAGCTGGAAGGGGCGGGTGGAGATTTCCTTACCTGCGCCGGCGACGCCGATAATGATGCTCTCGCCCCAGCCTTTATGACAGCTCTCCAGCGCGACGCGCATGACATCGACATTTCCGATACACTCAAAAGTGTAATCCGCGCCGCCGCCTGTCATCTCGACTATGGCGCCCGTTAGGTCTTTATGGTCTTTGGGATTGATAAAGTCCGTCATGCCGAATTGGCGCGCCATTTTCTCGCGCGCGGGGTTGAGGTCTACGCCGACAATTTGTTTCGCGCCGGCCATACGCAACCCTTGAATGACGTTCAGCCCAATGCCGCCAAGCCCGAAGACGACGCAGCGCGTATTTTGCTCGACTTTGGCTGTGTAGATCACGGCGCCAACACCTGTTGTTACGCCGCAGCCAATGTAGCAGGCCATATCAAACGGCGCGTCTTTACGAATTTTAGCCAGACTGATCTCCGGCAATACGGTAAAGTTTGAAAACGTGCTGCAACCCATATAATGCAGTATTTTCTGACCCTTATAAGAAAAACGTGATGTGCCGTCAGGCATTAGCCCTTTGCCCTGCGTGCTGCGAACCGCTTGGCACAGATTGGTTTTGGGATGAAGGCAATAGTCGCATTGGCGGCATTCAGCCGTGTAAAGCGGAATGACATGGTCGCCGACCTCAAGAGAGGTCACGCCTGCGCCGATTTCGCGCACAATGCCCGCGCCTTCATGGCCTAAAATGGCCGGAAATGTACCCTCGGGGTCCTCGCCGGACAGGGTGAAAGCGTCGGTATGGCAGACACCTGTCGCTTTAAGCTCGACAAGGACTTCGCCGGCTTTCGGGCCTTGTACATCGACTTCGACAATCTCTAAATCTTTCCCGGCTTCAAAAGCGACGGCGGCGCGTGATTTCATTTTTGTCTCCTGTTCGGGCTAGGGTAAACCCTAACCAGAAGTAAGCGCGGGGTTAAGACAAATTTTGCCTTAATCGACTAGTAGACTCTCATGACCGCAGCCGGAACAGTTAAGCAAAATGAACCGCCGCGTGATTATTACGGCGCGCTGGACGGGTTTCGCGGCGTGCTCGCGTTAATGGTCGCTATTTATCATACTATATGGCTATCGAGTATAAATTCGCATGATTTGCTGAATAATGGCCCGGTATTGGTCGATTTGTTTTTCGTTTTTTCCGGGTTTCTAATGTTTCGTCTGTATAGGGGACGGCTTACAGATCGCGCATCAGGCGCAAAATTTATCAAACGCCGCTTTGCCCGGATTTATCCGCTTCATTTTTTCATGCTAATGGTGTTTGTGTTGTTCCAATTCATGCGAGTCATCTCGCATAAAGTCGGAATTAGTGTCGTTGAACCTGGAGAAATATTGCCGTTCCAAGCCGGCGCCGCAGAGACTCTGCCGAGTTTTTTGGCCAATCTGACCCTGACGCAATCCATGGGGATATTAGACAGCCTGTCTTATAATCCACCGGCTTGGACGGTTAGCGTCGAGTTTTGGGCTTATTTTGTATTTCTAGGCATGATGCTGCTCGCGCCGCCGTCAAAACCGCGTCATTTTGCGATCATCGCTCTGCTTGTCGGCGTAATTTACGCGACATTGTCACGGTTAAAACCCGATATGGATTTTCATTACGATTTGGGCTTTTGGCGCTGTCTCGGCGGTTTTTACTCCGGCATTCTCGCTGCGTGGATCTATAGCCGCCTGCCGGGTAAGTGGCGCGGGAAAACCGGGCGTGTTAAGCATTCCGGCACAGTGCTGGAAATCGCTATGCTGATTGGGCTTTATCTCTTCGTCGTTTATTGCGGCGGTAAATTGCAGTTCTTCCTCGCGCCTGTCGCGATCAGCTTTGTTGTCATTTTCGCCATGGGCCAAGGCGGTATTTCGCGCTTTATGTCGACGCGGCCTTTGCTCTATTTAGGCAAGATCAGCTATTCAATCTATATGGTTCATGTCGTGATTGCGATCGGCTTCGGTATTTTTGCGGAACGCATCTTGCCCGGCCTGGCAGGCGAGACCTGGAATATGACGGGATTAGGCGGGACTATATTATTGCTGCCTTATCTCGCGGTCGTGATTGGTATCTCGCATTTTACCTATCACTGGATTGAAAAGCGCGGGCAAACTGCCATCTTAAATTACCGTCTGCCCGCGTGGTGGCGAAGCCTTCTTTCAGGCGTTAGAGCCAATCCGGCGTCCTGAATTCCATATCCAGATCCCGCGCGACGGGCTCATAGGCAATATATCCATCGGCGACGTTCAGACCTGCGGCTAAATGCGGATCATCGCGCAATGTGTCTTTGATACCGCCTTTAGCTAACCGCCAAATAAAGGGCAGGGTCGCTTTTCCAAGCGCCATAGCGGAGGTGCGCGCGACAGCGCCCGGCATATTGGCGACGCAGTAGTGAACGATGCCGTCGACGATAAATGTCGGCTCGTCATGGGTCGTGGGACGTGAGGTTTCAAAACAGCCGCCTTGATCAATTGCAATATCGACCAGAACTGCGCCGGGTTGCATGGTTTTCACCATATCTGCAGTCACAAGTTTCGGCGCAACAGCCCCCGGAATCAGAACAGCGCCAATAATCAAATCAGCCTCCATTACAGCCTTGGCCACAGCGCTTCGCGTTGAATAGGCGGTTTTAAGACGTCCGCCATAAATCTGGTCAAGTTCGTCCAAACGTTTATCGGAAATATCGAAAAGCGTCACGTCTGCGCGCATGCCGATGGCCATTTGAGCGGCATGTGTTCCTGATACCCCGCCGCCGAGAATAACAACTTTGGCCGGAAGCACGCCCGGAACGCCGCCCAGCAAAAGTCCGCGCCCGCCATTATGACGTTCCAGCGCCGCTGCGCCAACCTGCACGGACATCCGTCCGGCAACTTCGCTCATTGGAGAGAGTAATGGCAGGCGCCCAAAACGGTCTGTCACAGTTTCATAGGCAATGGCGATGCATCCCGACTTGCAAAGCGCTTCAGCCTGCGGTTTATCTGCGGCCAGATGCAAATATGTAAATAAGGTTTGATCCGGACGCAGCATGGCGCATTCATGCAATTGTGGTTCTTTAACTTTGACGATCAACTCGCCTTTATCAAATGTTTCGCTCGCTGACCCTGCTATTTTAGCTCCGGCTTCAATATAATCCGCATCGTCAAATCCGACGCCTTCACCGGCCAGTGTTTCCACCCAAACCTCGTGGTCGAAGGCGACGCATTCCGCCACAGCGTCGGGTGTCATGGACACTCTGTATTCGTGTTTCTTAATCTCTTTTGGGACGGAAATGCGCATATAGCCTCACAGCATTCAGATTAAATTTATTGCCCTATAAAACGGACGGCATTGAGAATATAGCGCAAAATCGAGAGTTAAAGAGCAAAAATTATCTCAATTGGCAGACTAACAGGCACAAATCGCCTATAATTGTCCCAAGACACCGACCAGATGTTTACGGCTTTGCAGAAGCTCCGCACGTGTGGTGCTTTGGCTGTCCTCGGGCAATAAATCCAAGGCACGGTCAATAGCATCAATTGCGCCGCGGACATTATTGCGGCTTCGTGACCGGTTATCAGGAAGGGGGCGGTAATCCAGGGCACGCATTTTCATACGGGCCGGAATTGGCTTGGGCGGGCTGGCGGCAGCCAGTGTTTCGGTCTTGGGACATTTGCGCACGGTCATAGCGCTCCGGGGTAGGCGCGTATCATGATTGCCACAGGCCCTGTCCAATTGATCCTGGGTTAAACCGCGGACTTCGGACATATCTGCGCCTGACAAATCGGCGTCACTAAATTCAGCACCGGACACGAGAGCATGGCCAAATTGGGCGGAATGAAAGCGTGTCCCGACGAATTTGGCATTTTCGAAGTCGGCGTGATCAAGTTCTGACAGTGTGAAGACCGCGCCGCTGAAATCAGCGCCGGAAGCTTGAGTATTTATAAACCGAGCGCCGGAAAAGTCAGATTCGGTGAAATTGCCGTCGCTCATATCCGCACCCCGAAAATCGGCATTTGACATATCCGACGCGACGAGGCTGGCTTGATTGAGCATAGCACCGGAGAGGGTTGCGCGGGACATATTAACATCACGTCCGCTCGCCCGGATCAGATAAGCGCGCCGAAAATGCGCCCCGGACAGATTGGAGCCGTCAAATTCGCCTCCGGATAGATCGCTGTGGTTAAAGACGCTGTCGGTGAAATCTCCACCTTTGAGCGTCAACTGGCTCATATCACGGCGCGATAAATCACAACCGGAGCAGCTCCCGGACAGCACAAGCCGACTATGCACGGGAACCTGTGCACTGAGAGGCGCGCTGCCAAGGCTCAGGGCTGCCAGAAGGGTGAGGGTAGGGACAAAACGTATATTCATAAGATGGTGTTTTACCACGTAGACCGCTCGGATTTCACATTAAAACGTCGTAATAGGCTGCAAAGACTTGGCGGCTGTGGTATTTTTGCATCTGACAAAGCTTTGCGCATTGCCCGCCCGCGTTAACAGGCTTATGTTTTAACAAATGATAGATCAAATTCAGACAGAAACCGCCCCTTCTGTGGCAGACAAAGGCAAGCTAAAAGTGCCCGCCGCGCGGTATCTGCGTCAATGGGAACTTGTCGACAAAGTTCGCGAATATAATCCGGCTGTGGATGAGACATTGCTCAATAAAGCTTATGTCTTCTCTGTTAAAGCGCATGGGGAGCAGCTGCGTCATAGCGGCGACCCTTATTATGCCCACCCTATCGAAGTGGCAGGGATTCTAACGCAGTTAAAACTGGATACGGCCAGCATTTGTACAGCCTTACTTCATGATGTGTTGGAGGACACAGACACCACTTACGACGAGTTGGCGAAAATGTTTACGCCGGAAATTGCCGAACTTGTTCAAGGTGTCACAAAATTAGGGCAGGTTGAACTCTCAGGTCAGGTCTCTAAACAAGCCGAGAATTTTCAAAAATTTGTCCTCGCCATGAGCAAGGATTTGCGGGTTTTACTGGTTAAATTATGTGACCGCCTGCATAATATGCGGACATTACAATATCATCCCAAAGCGTCATCGCGTGAGCGCATCGCCCGGGAGACGATGGAAATTTACGCGCCGCTGGCCCGGCGTATCGGTGTGGACAGTATATGTGCTGAGCTTGAAGATTTATCATTCTTACACCTCAATCCATCGGCTTATGAGAGCATTACTAAGCGGCTCGATGCGTGGCGGGAGTCCCAATCCAATGTGATCTCGCAAACCTCAGTAGCCCTACGCGATGTCATTGATGAGCAAGGCTTAAAGGCGCGTATTTATGGACGCGAAAAGCGGCCCTATGCAATCTGGCGTAAACTTGAACGCCAAGGCATTAGCTTTGAAGACGTGGCCGATATCTACGCGTTTCGCATAATTTTGGATACACCCGGTCAGTGTTACGAAACGCTGGGCGCGATACATACGCATTTTCGCTCAGTCCCGGGTCGCTTCCGCGATTTTATTTCAACGCCGAAATCCAATGGCTACCAGAGCCTTCAGACTACAATACTCGGTCCCGATAACCGCCGCGTTGAAGTTCAAATCCGAACTCATAATATGGACGAGATTGCTGAGCGCGGCGTCGCGGCGCATTGGTCTTACAAAGACAAACAATATTCATTCGACGAAGAAAGTGCGCTGCGTAGCGGCTCTAATATGATGGGTCGCATCCGTAATTTGGTCGAGATGATTGGCCACGGCGATGCCGACGAATTTCTCGAGCATGCTAAACTTGATCTGTTTACGGATCAGGTTTTTACATTCACGCCTAAGGGCGATTTGATCAGCTTGCCGCGCGGGGCAACCCCGATCGATTTTGCCTATGCGGTGCATACAGATGTGGGCGACACCTGTATCGGCGCCATTATCAATCAAAAAGAAAAGCCATTGCGTACGCCGCTTGAAAATGGCGATGTTGTGAAAATTGTGCGCGGCGGCGCGGCCGAGCCACAGCCCGGATGGGAAAATATCGTCGTTACGGGGCGTGCGCGCTCCGCTCTACGCAGGCTGACCCGAGAGACTGAATCTGACGAGTTCCGCCGTATTGGCCGGCTTCTTGCCGATCATGCCTTCGCCCGCGAAGATCGCGATTTCTCTGATAGCGCTATTCTGGATGCGCTTCCCCGGTTAGAATACAACTCGCCGACAGAAGCCTTTGAGGCATTAGGGCGGGGGGAGTTGACCGTAAAAGACTTTATGCAGGCTGTTTTCCCGGGCCGGGACGAGCAGCGTCTGGTCGACCAATATGCCACGCGGGATCTCATTAGCGATAATACAGCGCGCCTTTATGTTAAAGGCGACGGATTACGTGAAGGCGTTTCTTTGCACTTAGCGCCGTGCTGTTCTCCCATTAACGGGGACCGGATTATGGGCGTGCAGTCCGACGGACGCGGCGTAATGATCCATACAATTGATTGTGAAACACTAGCCGATTTTGAGGATCAACCCGAACGCTGGATTGATTTGGGCTGGCGGCGCGCTGCAGACCATACTGCCTCCATTGGACGGATTAGCGCAACGGTGGAGCATGTCCCCGGCGCGCTGGCGGATGTGACGAAAATCGTCGGTGAAGTTGGTGGAAATCTGACGAATATTAAAACTCTCAAACGCAGCCCGACATTTTTTGACATGGTGCTTGATGTTGAAGTGCTGGACACAAAACACTTTGCCCATATAGTCGCGGCGCTTCGCACCAGCAGCTATGTTGTCAGCGCGCGCCGGCTGCGGGCCAATCAGCTTTAGGATTATAGATATGAATACAGATGACGTACTCGGTATATTTCGGGAGGCGGGCGCCTTGCTCGAAGGCCATTTTATCCTGTCTTCCGGCTTGCGCAGTCCAGTATTTTTGCAAAAGGCCTTCATTTTCAAAAACCCCGTCCATACGGAGATGCTCTGCAAAGCTTTGGCTAAAAAGGTCAAAGCAGAGCTCAATAGCGATGTGGATATCATTGTCGCGCCGGCTATGGGCGGCATAATACCGGGGTACGAGACCGCGCGCCATATGGGCGTTGAGAGTCTGTTTGTGGAACGTGAAAATGGCGAGTTTGCTCTGCGCCGCGGCTTTAAATTAGAGCGCGGCCAGAAGGTTTTAATGGTTGAAGACATTGTGACAACGGGGTTGTCGTCTCGCGAATGCATTGCCGCGATTAATGCCACAGGCGCTACCGTTGTCGGCGGGGCCTGCATTTTTGACCGCAGCGGCGGAGAGGCCGATATCGGCGTGCCGTTGATCAGTCTCGCCTCACATAAGTTCCCCGCCTATGACGCGAATGACATACCGGACGACCTTAGAGCTATCGAGGCTATAAAACCCGGTAGCCGGGGCCTTAAGTGAGCCTTACGCCGGAGATAAGACTGGGCATAAATATTGACCATATCGCCACCATTCGAAATGCGCGCGGCGGCGTTCATCCTGACCCTGTCGATGGCGCGCGTCTGGCTATCAAGTCGGGTGCAGACGGCATTACTGCTCATCTGCGTGAAGACCGCCGCCATATTCGCGACGCCGATATCGAGCGTCTAGAAATGCTGTGTCAGGAGACGGACGTTCCGCTCAATTTTGAAATGGCGGCAACGGATGAGATGCGCGACATTGCGCTCCGCCTAAAACCGCACGCTGTGTGTATCGTGCCTGAGCGGCGCGAAGAACGGACGACCGAAGGCGGGCTGAATGTCGCTGGCGGGCATAACCACATCGCGCCTATCGTGCGTGACTTAACCGATGCAGGATGCCGGGTTTCGCTGTTCATTGAAGCGGTGGAGGCGCAAATCCGGGCCAGCGCCGATATCGGCGCGGCTGTCGTGGAACTTCATACGGGCGCTTATGCTCACGCCATTGATAATGGGGATGTGCAGTTGGCTGACGAGATTGTCGACGCGATGATAAAGGGCGCCGCGCTGGCGGCAACGCTGGGGCTTGAAGTCCATGCCGGACACGGCCTGACCTATTCAAATGTCGGCCGTATTGCCGCTATCCCGCAAATCGTCGAGCTGAATATTGGGCATTTTCTGATCGGCGAAGCGGTATTTGTCGGCCTGCCCAAAGCTATGGCCCAGATGCGCGCGGCGATCGAAGCGGCGCGTCCATGATTTTAGGCATCGGCACAGATATATGCGATATGCGCCGTATCGACGCTTTGATGGCGGAGAAGGGCGAGGCGTTTGAAGCTAAAGTTTTTACGAAAAAAGAACGTGAGTTTTGCGCTAAACGTCACGCCAAGACTGACTGCTTGGCGAAACGGTTTGCAGCCAAGGAAGCGCTCGCCAAAGCGCTATCGACCGGTGATACGGGATGGTTGACATGGAAAGATGTCGAAGTTCTCAGTTCCAAGAGCGGAAAGCCGTCAATCAAATTGTATAATAATGCCTTAAACCGCCTTAACGGGATGACGCCGGAGGGCATGACCGCCAAAATCGACCTGTCACTATCCGACGAGACGCCCTATGCGCTGGCATTTATCGTTATCAGCCTGATACCGCGCGCAGGCGCGGCAGACTTATGAGCCAGAACCTTGCATTAAAGCGCTTGCAGGAGCGGTTGAATTATACCTTTTCCAATCCTGATCTTCTGCAGCGCGCTATGACGCATAGCTCTTACGGTGACGGGCGGCGAAATATTGTCGATAATGAACGGCTGGAGTTTTTGGGAGATCGCGTCTTAGGCCTCTTGACTGCGGAGCGTCTGTTCATGGCGTCAAGCGAGAAAGAAGGGCAACTCGCCCGCAAGCTCAATAGCCTTGTGCGCAAGGAAGCCTGCGCCCGCGCTGCGCGCCGCGCGATGCTCGGCGATGTCATATTGATGAGCCAGGCCGAAGATAAACAGGGCGGGCGTGAGAAGATCTCTATATTGGGTGATGTCTGCGAGGCTTTGCTTGGCGCGCTTTATCTGGATGGCGGCATGGAGGCGGCCTCTAAATTCTACGAGGCGTATTGGAGCGAAGAGCTGGCCGGACTGGAAGCTCTTGGCGGCAAAGACCCTAAAACAGAGCTTCAGGAGCTCGCCTCCGCCATGGGCAAGAGCGCCCCGGAATATACAGTGATTGAGCGCAGCGGGCCTGACCACCGCCCGCTTTATGTGATACAGGTCGCCGTAGCTAATCTGGGCATGGCGCAGGGCACTGGAAAATCAAAAAAAGATGCGGAGCGCTTTGCCGCCCGGCATTTGCTGGAAAGTTTGAATACATGAGCAAGACTGACACATCCCGCGCGGGATTTTGCGCCGTTATCGGCGCGCCTAATGCTGGTAAATCGACACTGACAAATGCTCTGGTCGGCGAAAAAGTGTCGATTGTGACCCATAAGGTGCAAACTACCCGATTCCAAATTCGCGGCATTGCCATGCTCGGGACGTCTCAGGTCGTGCTTGTTGATACGCCCGGCATATTCGCCGCCAAAAGCCGTCTGGACCGCTCAATGGTTCATGCCGCATGGACAGGCACAAAAGACAGCAGCGCAATCATTCACGTCGTTGACGCCCCGGCCTTTGCCCGTGTGCTCTCCGGCGCGCAGAGCAGCTCTCAGGACCGGCTTGCCGCCAAAGATACGGACCGCGTCATGGCGGGCTTAAAAAAACGCGCGGAAAATACGCCTGTCTTTCTGGCGCTCAATAAAATTGATCAGGTCGCGGGCGAAGACGCTCTGCCTTTAATTGCGCATTTCGGCGATACCGGTATTTACGACGCGATTGTGCCGGTCAGCGCGACGGGCGGCGTCGGTATGGATCAGCTAAAAGACTTGCTCGCCGCAGCCATGCCCGAACATCCTTATCTGTTTCCGCCTGACCAGGCCGCGGATGTGCAAAGCAAAATTATTGCCGCAGAGATCACGCGCGAAAAATTATACCTGCAGGTCCATGACGAAATTCCTTATGAGTCTATGGTCGAGACCGAAAGCTGGAAAAATCTGCGCAACGGCGATGTGCGTATCGAGCAGGTCATTTATGTGCGCAAGGACAGCCAGAAGCCGATCATTCTGGGCGCTGGCGGGCGCACGATCAAAGCCATAGGCGCGGCGGCCCGTAGAGATATGCAGGACTGGCTGGGCGTGAAAGTACATCTGTTCTTATTCGTTAAAGTACGGGCCAATTGGCGCGAAGACAAAGAGCGTTATACCGAATTTGGTCTGGAGTTCGACGTATAGATGGCCAGGGTCTCTTAAATGGAATGGACGTCTGACGGTATAGTTCTATCTGTTAGGAAACACGGCGAAACCTCTGCAATCATTGATGTTTTAACGCCGGATAAAGGCCGTCATCCGGGTCTTGTGCGCGGCGGTGTCGGGCGGCGTATGCGGCCCGTCTTACAGCCTGGAAATTCCCTACGCGTGACATGGCGCGCGCGCCTGTCCGAGCATTTAGGCTATATGACGGCAGAGCTGCTTGAGCCCCGCTTCGCCGAGATAATGGATGACCGCAAAGCTATTGCTGCGCTGAACGCGATTTGCGCGGTGGCGACCGCCGTTATGCCGGAGCGTGAAACGCATAAAGATGTCTATGACGCCACAGCCGTTTTGCTCTCGCATTTGCATAATCCCGATGTCTGGCCGGCGCTTTATGTGCGGTGGGAAGCGGGTCTACTCTCGGCCATGGGATATGGACTTGATTTATCGTGCTGCGCCGCCAGCGGGGTGACCGATAATTTAACCCACGTCTCTCCGAGGTCAGGCCGCGCCGTATGCGCCGAGCAGGCCGCGCCTTATTTAGACAAATTATTCGTCCTCCCGCAGTTCTTACGCCGTGAGGGGCAGGGGTGGAAGCCGTCTACGCCCGGCGATATTGTGGCCGGCTTGTACCTAACGGGCGAGTTTTTGCGAACGCGTATACTCTGGCCTGCTAATAAAGACCTGCCTGAGGCCCGCGAGCGTATGGTGGGGATGATAAGCGGGTAATGAGTGGCGTTATAAATGCGCCAAAGCTTCATAAAGTGGCTTACGTCTGTCAGCTTTTGCCGCGCGACAGATCTGTCTATTATGTAGGTCTGATAGAGCAACGCGAAATCCGACATCGCGACATAAATACAGTCTGGTCGAAGTGCGTTTTCCACGATTAGCCTGTGAATATATCCTTTCAGCTCCCCACTCTCGTCATCCGGTACGCCGGTTCGACTCGGGCCGGGATCCGAGGATCCATCTTACAATTTAGGGCCGTGGATGCGGGCTTATAAGCCTTTGTTTCATCAAGAATTTTTAAACACGGCATTGGGTTGACCATGGATCCTCGTGTCGAGCACGAGGATGACGATGCGGGACGAGAGTTGCTTCAAAAAAGCGGATATAAAATAAACAATCCCCGCCCCCTCATTCTCTCTTATCTTTAAACTGTCTCTTGTGGCGGGCCGGGTGTCGACGTTCGGAACTTATGAGAGATCGGTATTGGATCCGGGCGAGGTGGGGTTACGGCCTACATCAAACGGGTTTGGGAGCATTCTGCGCTGCGGAGTGTGGCCTTAGCGAGAGCCGCGTATCGGCCGTGAGATATCGCCGCGAAGTCAACTCTTTGCGAAACACTAACCACTAGGTCTCCTGCAAGGAGGCTGGCTTCGCGGATGAGTCCGCACATTTTGCGGCGCGCCGACGCCGACCAACCCGGCGCGCATGTGGTCACCCGATGGGCCATCGCATACCGGCGCTTGAAGTGATAAGAGCGGGCTTCTCGCTATGGGATTGAATCGCGCCGCGCTACACTCACAACGAATCACTTTAGGCATTAAGATGACTGACGAAATCAAAGACGACGAGAGCAATATTGTCATTGAAAGTATCGATGACGCGCTATCGTCGCGCTATCTGGCTTACGCGCTCTCGACGATAACGCAGCGCGCTTTGCCGGATGTCCGCGACGGGCTAAAACCTGTTCACCGACGCATACTTTATGCAATGCGTCAGCTTAAACTGAACCCTGAAAACGCGTTTAAAAAATGCGCGCGTATTGTTGGTGACGTGATGGGCCAATATCACCCCCATGGTGACGCCTCAATCTATGATGCATTGGTCAAGCTGTCCCAGACATTTGCCACGCGCTATCCACTTGTCGACGGGCAGGGCAATTTTGGCAATATTGACGGCGATAGTCCTGCGGCGATGCGCTATACTGAAGCGAAAATGACCTTTGCGGGTAATGCACTTCTGGACGGCATTGATGAGGACGCCGTTGATTTTCGCGCGACCTATAATGAAGAAGATGAAGAACCGGTGGTTCTTCCCGCGGGCTTTCCGAACCTGCTCGCCAATGGCAGCACCGGTATCGCTGTCGGCATGGCCACCTCCATCCCGCCGCATAATGCCGCTGAGATATGTGACGCCGCGCTGCATCTGATCAAGACGCCCAAGGCCCGTATTGAAACCCTGATGCAATATGTGAAAGGGCCGGATTTTCCGACAGGCGGCATCATTGTCGAGCCGCAGGACTCCATGCTGGAAACCTATGCAACGGGCAGGGGCAGTTTTAAAATGAGGGCGCGCTGGCACAGCGAAGATACGGGCCGCGGACAGTATCAGATCGTGGTCACAGAAATTCCCTATCACGTCCAGAAATCCCGTTTGATTGAAAAACTGGCAGAAATTATTGAGACGAAAAAAGTCCCTGTTCTGGCCGATGTGCGCGATGAGAGCGCCGAAGATATCCGCATAATTTTAGAGCCGAAGTCCAAAAATATTGAGCCTGAGCTGTTAATGGAAAGCCTGTTTAAGGTCAGCGATCTGGAATCGCGCTTCTCCATGAATATGAATGTTCTCGACGCCTTGCGGACGCCCCGCGTGATGAATTTGCGTGAAGCCTTGCAAGCCTTTCTGGATCACCGCCGCAATGTCTTGTTGCGCCGGACACAGACGCGTTTGGACAAAATCACCGACCGGATGGAAATTCTCGACGGCCTGATGATCGCCTATATTAATCTGGACGAAGTCATTCGTATTGTTCGATATGAAGACAAGCCCAAAGATGAGTTGATTGCGGCCTTCGCCCTGTCTGAGCGCCAAGCCGACGCTATCCTGAATATGCGTTTGCGCGCCCTGAACAAGCTTCAGGAACTCGAGATAAAGCGCGAACATGATGAGCTGGACGCTGAGCAGGCTGACTTGGCCGATCTGATGGGAAGCGAGCCGCGCCAATGGTCTGAAATCGCTGATCAAGTGCGCAAAACACGCGATCTCTACGGCCCGAAAACAGCGTTGGGCGCGCGCCGGAGTACATTTGCTGAGGCTCCCAATATTGATATTGATCTCACTACTGCCTTTGTGACCAAAGAACCGATCACTGTGGTTCTGTCCAAACAGGGCTGGATCCGCGCGCTAAAAGGCCGGGTCGATGATGAGTCGACGTTAAAATTCAAAGACGGCGACGAGCTACACTTTATGGTGGCGGGCGAGACGACGGATAAATTTCTGCTCTTTGCTTCGAATGGCAAGTTCTACACGCTGGCCGGAGACAAGCTGCCGGGCGGGCGCGGCAATGGCGAGCCCGTGCGATTGATGATTGATTTGGAAAATGACCATATGCCGGTCGGTCTGTTCGTGCATGATCCGCAGCGTACACTGATCGTGGCCTCCTCGGCCGGATATGGCTTTCAAGTGACAGAGACCGACGTAATTGCCTCCACACGCGGCGGCAAACAAGTGCTCAATGTCAAAGGTGATGCCGAGGCTGTGCGCGCGATTGCCGCCCGGGGTGACCGCATTGCAGTCATCGGTGAGAACCGAAAAATCCTTGTCTTTGATCTGGATGATTTGCCAACGATGTCGCGCGGCAAGGGTGTGAAGTTACAAAATTACCGCGACGGCGGTCTGGCTGATATTACGGTCTTTGACGCTGCAGACGGCCTATCCTATATTGATAGCGCGGGGCGTAATAATGCTGTGCCGGAATGGGAGATACTTAACGGTAAACGCGCCGGCGCCGGACGCATGGCCCCGCGCGGATTTAGCCGTAAAAACGAATTTGACCCGGGCCGGGGCTTATAGGCCGTTTGCGAAGACCGGATAATTGGATAATGCAGTGTTGGTTTGCTATGTTGTGACCGGGGATAATCGGGCCGTAATACGTAATTCTCTTGCTCCGTAGCGGCATATCGGCTTTAATTTACTTCTATTGATATTTGAGGAACTGACATGACCGGATTATTCATCGTTTTGGGCATTTTGGCCGTCGTGGCTTTCATTATTATCGGCATTTACAACCGGTTAGTCGCCTTACGCCAGACCTGTAACCAGGCTTGGGCCGATGTCGATGTGCAGCTCAAGCAGCGCTACGACCTCATTCCAAATCTGGTCAATACCGTCAAAGGCTATGCGAGTCATGAAAAAGAGACCTTTGAAGCTGTTGTCGCAGCGCGTAACGCGGCTGTTGCGGCAAATGGCGTCGGCGATCAGGCTAAGGCCGAAGGCATGCTCGGCGCAGCTCTCGGAAAATTATTCGCTTTGGCTGAAGCCTATCCGGATTTAAAAGCCAACACCAACTTCCTGCAACTGCAGGATCAACTGGCGGATGTTGAAAACAAAATCGCCGCCTCGCGCCGGTTTTATAATAATGCCGCTCAGGAATATAATACGGCCCGCGAGCAATTCCCCGCCGTTATTATTGCGACGCCGCTAGGTTTTGTTGCGCGCGAATTCTTCGAAGCGCCCGAAGGCGATGCACTGTTGACCGCGCCGGAAGTGAGCTTTTAGGCCGCATTAGAACGGGAAGGGCAGCGTCATGGCGCTTCAGGCCTACGGCCTCAAAACCCATATCTGGAACAATAATCTGCGCTGCATAATCTTGCTGTGCCTGTTTCCCGTATTGCTGTTGGCGATGGCCTTTGCGGGTCTGCTTTTGTTTCAATCCTTTGCCGGATCCGGAAATATCGCTGACGGTTTAGCCTATGCCGCCACCGCCATGCCGGCCACCGCGCCTGCGGTTTTGCTCGGCTCGGCGGCATGGTTCGGCGTCGCCTTTATGGGACATCAGGCGATGATCAATGCGGCCACGAAAGCCCGTCCGGTCACGCGTAAAGAAGAACAGCGGGCCTATAATCTGCTTGAGAATTTATGCATTTCGCGCGGTATCACTATGCCGGGATTGCAGGTGATCGAAACGGACGTCATGAACGCCTTTGCCAGCGGGATAAGTACGAAAAACTACCGGATAACGCTAACGCGCGGTATTATGAACGGCCTGAACGACCAAGAGCTTGAAGCCGTCATTGCCCATGAATTATCGCATGTAAAAAATAACGATGTGCGGCTTTTGATTATTGCGGTGATATTTGTCGGCATTTTCTCGTTCTTTGGTGAATTCATGGTGCGCTCTATGTTTCGCACTAATCTAACGCGGTCAGCGACGCACCGGCGTAGCGGCGGCGGGCAGGCCGGCGCGCTGATCTTTATCGCTTTCGCAATTGTCGCTGTGGCCTATGCACTGGCCATCCTAATCCGCTTTTCGCTGTCGCGCAAACGCGAATATATGGCCGATGCGGGCTCGGTCGAACTCACGAAAAATCCTGACGCTATGATCTCGGCCCTGCAGAAAATATCGGGCCGCGCCAATCTGGAAAACGTCCCTGCAGAGATCAAAGAAATGGCGCTGGAAAATCCCCGTGTCGGGTTTGGCGGCATGTTCGCCACCCATCCTCCGATTGAAAAACGTATTGAGGCTTTGATAAAATTCGCGGGCGGGCGTGATTATGTGCCGCCGCCGCCAAAACGTGACGTGCCTAAATCCCCGGCCGGGACAGGGCAATCAAAGCGTCCGGGCAGAAATCCTTGGTCACGCCGCCCTTAGGTTAGCCGCGCTGCACAAGCCCCGTTGCCAGTTCAGGCACAAATGCAACCAGAAGAATAACGGCGACCTGTATGCCGATAAAAGGCAGAACGCCGCGGTAAATATCACTGGTTTTGACCTGCGGAGGCGCGACCCCGCGTAGATAAAACAGCGCAAATCCGAAGGGCGGGGTAAGAAAGCTGGTTTGTAAATTGAGCGCAAATAATATGCCCAGCCAGACCGGATCAATGGCGACCCCGGGGGACAGCTCCATTGCCATTAGGGCGGGCGCAACCAGCGGCACGACGACGAATGTGATCTCGATAAAGTCGAGAAAGAAGCCGAGAACGAACATCACAACCATGACAATTAACAGCGCGCCGATTGCGCCGCCCGGCGCGGCGGCCAGCCCGCGCGCCACAAGGTCATCGCCGCCAAATCCTCGAAATACGAGGCTGAAGACTGTGGCGCCGATCAGGATGAGAAAGACCATTGAGGTAATATACATGGTGGAACGCGATGTTTCGGACATATGGCCGGAGCGCGTCAAAGTCAGAAGCGCCGTGAGCGCGCCGATGGCGAGTATGGCCGCGCCAAAAACGGCGATTGTGGCCGCTATAATTTCGCCCGTCGTCCAGTCATTTTGGCCCATGCGGGTATCGACAGGTAAGAGGTCGATGCCCACCATTAAAACCGTGCCGATTGCGGCCAGCGCAACAGCCAGACGCAAGGCGCGCTGATCGGGATTTAGCTTCCATGCGGCAAGCAGGACTGCGCCCAAAGCCCCCAGCGCCGCGCCGCGTGTCGGCGTTGCGTAGCCTGACAGGATCGACCCGAGAACGGCAATGATCAGGATGATGGGCGGTAGCATGGCTGCGAGGGTGCGCCTTAAAAACGGCCAGATTTTTGCATTTTCCGGCCAGCCTGATGCGGGAGCGAGTTCCGGTTTTAGCGCAGCCGCGATGACAATATATAGGGCATAGGCCGCGACCAATATAAGACCCGGCAGCAGCGCGCCGGTAAATAAATCACCGACGGATACGACCCCGCCGCCTGGAAGGCCGAAGCTGCGCTGTGCTTCCTGATAGGCATTGCTCATCTGGTCGCCCAGAATGACAAGCACAATGGAAGGCGGGATAATCTGTCCCAATGTTCCCGATGCGGCAATCGCGCCCGAGGACAGAGCCGGCGAATAATTACGTTTTAACATAGTCGGGAGCGATAACAGCCCCATAGTAACAACGGTGGCGCCGACTATGCCCGTTGACGCCGCAAGCAGCGCGCCGACCATGACAACGGATATGCCCAGCCCGCCGCGCAGGGGGCCAAATAGATCACTCATCGCTTCCAGCAGATTTTCCGCCAGTTGCGATTTTTCCAGCATTACCCCCATGAAGACAAAGAGCGGCACAGCGATGAGAATTTCGCGGGTAATCATCGGATAAATCCGCCCGGGTAAGGCGAGCAAAAAGCCGGCGTCAAATGTGCCTGTGAAGACGCCAAAGGCGGCAAATATTAAACCGGTTCCGGCCAGCGCAAAGGCCACGCGAAAGCCGCACATTAAAACTCCGCACAACGCGGCGAACATGGATACGGCCAGCCATTCTGCACCGCTCATCGGGGCGGCTCTTGGGCTGGCTTTGATGGGGTGTGGCCGAATAATGGCGGTACATAGTCAGGGCGAAGCGGCCTGTTATAGCCATGAACGGCCAATGCCGCGCGAAGTCCGATAGACAGTCCCTGCGCGGACAGGGTGATAGCAAAGAGCGGCAATAGCGATTTAATTAAAAACACACCGTTAACACCGTCGGCTTCATTGCTGCCTTCCATGGCGATCCAGCTTTGCGTGACAAAGCTTTGGCTCATCCACAGCAGGGTCAGGCAGGTGGGAAGGATGAGAAGATATAGCCCGATCAGATCGATTAGAGCCTTACGGTTCGGGCTCATGGATGTGTGGAAAATATCAACGCGCACATGCTGCCCGGCCAGCAGGGTCGCGGCGCTGCCCAGCATAATAACGGCGGCATGAAGATAGATTGGCAGCTCGTTTAATTTGGTGACCGAAATCCCGAAAATGGAGAGCAGAACGACGCTGATGACGATGATGACGACCAGAAAGGGAAGGGCCCATTTGACAATTTCGCCAAGGCCGTAATTCAAGCAGTCAATAATAGAAATAAGATGGGTGGCTAGATTTCGGGCAAAGGCCATTTTCGGCGCGATAAGAATAATCAGCGGCAGCAGTAAGAGCGGGAGGATGACCCAGCCTACGCCTTGAATAAAGGCTCCAATGAGCTCCGCCGTGCCCCGCTCCATATCTACTCCGAAAGCGCTTTGCCGCGCGCGGCGATATAGCGGCCGTCACCCATTTCGGTCCAGCTTCGATAGGACTCCCTGGCGGCAATATAGCTGTCATAAATTTTGGCCGTCATGGCATCGCTCTGGCCTAAATCGCGGACGACTTCATCTGAAATTCTGAAAACCGTCGACAGAATTTCGTCAGAAAAATATTGCGGCTCTATCCCGTGACGGGTCTTGAGCTTGACCAATGCGCGGCCGTTTTCATGGGTATATTCACCGATGCTGGCATCATTGGCGGCCTTGCAGGCATAGCGGATCATAGCTTGGTCAGACAGAGGCAGCCCGTTCCAAACGCCAAGATTTACGCCTACGGATAATGACGCCCCCGGCTCGTGAAAGCCCGGCGCTTAATAATAGGGCGCTTCGCGGTAAAACCCGAACGCCAGATCATTCCAGGGCCCAACCCATTCAGTGGCATCAATTGCGCCGGATTGAAGCGATTGGTAAATTTCTCCGCCCGAGAGTTTGACAGCCGCGCCGCCGAGGCGGCGAATGACTTCTCCGGCAAGGCCCGGCATCCGGATTTTTAAGCCTTTAAAATCCTCGAGCGAATTGATTTTGCGTTTGTACCATCCGCCGGTTTGATGGCCGGTATTTCCGGACTGAAACGCTTTGATGTTAAATTTAGCGGATAGCTCATCCCAAAGCTCTTGCCCGCCGCCAAAATCAATCCACGCCATAATTTCAGCTGCGGTCATTCCCGCCGGAACAGCGGTGAAGAATGAAAATCCGTTAGACAGACCCTGCCAGTAATACTCCGCGGCATGATACATATCCGCCGCGCCCGAGCTGACCGCATCAAAGCACTCCAGCGCGCCGACAAGCTCGCCTGCGGCGTAGACTTTCACATCCAGACGCCCGCCGCTCATGTCGCGAAGCGCTGCCGCAAACCGGTTGGGCATAATGCCAAGTCCAGGAAAATCTTTAGGCCAGCTTGTCGCCATACGAAATTGCCGCATATTTTTAGACAAATTGGGCGCAGCTAAAGTGTCTGACCTTGCCTGCGCATGATCAACCGCTTTTCCGTCTTTACTCAGAATAGCGAGCGTCCCCGCGCCTGTTGCGGCTGCGGCAGCGACGGTTAAGATGTCACGGCGTTTCACAATCCGGCCTGAAGCTTTGTCGGGGCGGGATCGACAATGGCGGCGAAATCAGTCCAGACACCGCGATGCAATATCTGCACAGGCTGAAACCGGGATTTGTAGCTCATTTTAGGCGAGTTTCTGACCCAGTAGCCTAGATAAAGATAGTCCAGATCATTTTGACGGCATAAATCGATATGATCCAGTATCATAAAATTGCCGAGGCTGCGGGGCGTCAATTCCGGATCATAAAAGCTATAAACCATGGACAGGCCGTCGCTGAGCTCGTCAATCAGAGCGCAAGCAATGAGGATATGCTCGGCGTTACGATATTCTACAACAAGTGTTCGCGACGCGCATTCCTCGACCATAATTTCGTAATTATGGAAGGCCATCCCGCTCATCCCGCCATTGGCGTGTCGGTGGCCGAGATAAGCTTGCAACAGCGCGAATTGCTCGCGCGTGGCATAAGGCTCGACGATCTCGCGCTTTAAATCCATATTGCGGCGCAAAGTACGGCGAAAGCTTTTACCCGGCGTAAAATCCGTCGTGACAACTCTCATGGATTGACAAGCGCGGCAGGTCTCGCAGGCTGGACGGTAAATCACATTTTGTGAACGCCGAAAACCGGAATGGGTCAGGTAATCATTAAGCTGGGGGCCGGATAAGGGATCAAGCTGCGTGAAGATTTTACGCTCCATTTGTCCGTCAAGATACGGGCAGGGCGCGGGGATCGTTACATAGAATTGCAACCGGTTGGGATCAAACGGGCGGGTCATGCAGGCAAATCAAATACAAATGGTGTCATAATCATAAAGCTTACCCATAACAATATGACGAGGGGAAGTCCGAATTTCACGAAATCGGAAAAACGGTAATGCCCCGGCCCCATGACAAGAAGGTTGGTTTGGTAAGCTATAGGCGTCGCAAAACAACAATTTGCAGCAAAGATTACGGTCAGAACAAGGGTCAGCGGATCTATGCCGGATTGCGCGCTGATATTGACCGCAATGGGGGCAAAAAGCAGTGCTGTGGCGCTATTGGATAGAATATTCGTCGTGGCGGCAATGATGAAAAATAAGGCGCCCAGAAGCGCGACCGGGCCGAAGGGCATGAATATGTCGACGACGTAATTAGCAATAAATAAGGCCCCGCCTGTGCGTTCCAGTGCAATGCCCATCGCGAAGGCCGCCCCAATCAGCAGGAATATCTTCATATCCAATGCGCGAACGGCTTGCCGGATATTTAGGCATTTCGTGGCCATCATCGCCAGTGCTCCGCCCAAAGCAGCCATAACAATCGGAACGCCCGGCGCAGCGGCGAGCGCAATGACGCCTAAAAATGTGACTCTGGCCACGCGGGATTTGCGGATATCGGGCAGTTCTTTTGTCGCCCAGTCCAGAAGAAGCACGTCGCGGTTTTCGCGAAGATTGGCCGTGTCAGACTCATAACCGAACAGCAGAAGTGTATCTCCTGCTTCCAGCCGGATATCGAGCATATTTTCACGCAGCATGCGCGAGCGACGACGAATACCTAAAACCAGACAACCGGTATTTTGCCGGAAACCGGCAAGTTTTATGGACCGGTCAATCAAGCGCGAGCCCGGCGCGACAACAGCCTCGCTGATAACGATAGAGCCCCGGTTGGGCAAATCAGGATCGATATTTTCGAACTCACCAATATTGAGCATGCCGCGAAGATATTCCGGGCGGGATGCCATTAGGTCACGCAGGGCCTGGCGTGTGGCCGCGACTGTTAAAACATCCCCCGGAGTCAGCGCATCTTCAAAAGGCGGAAGCAGTTTTGTCTCAGCGCGCGTAATGACCCGAACTATCACATTCCTCAAACCGGGATAAAGCCCGGCTTTGGGCGTGACCCCTATGAGGGGATGGTCGTCAGAGATTTTGATTTGGGCTATATATTGATGGCCTTCCGACATGGGCCGCCCATCTTCGCCTGTGCGTTTAGGGAGCAGGATAGGCGCAAAAATGACGATATAAATCCCGCCGACGGCCGCTAAAATCAGGCCCGGTCCTGTGGGGTCAAAAAAGCCAACCGTTTGCGGTGTCAGGCGTTCGAGCGTACTGGCGACCAAAAGGTTTGTTGAAGACCCGATTAGAGTGGTCATGCCGGCCAATATGCAAATAAAGCTAAGCGGCATCATGAGACGTGACGCCGAGCCGCGCAGCTGTAAGGCCATAGCCGAAATAACAGGAATAAACATCACCACAATCGGCGTGTTATTCATAAACATCGAGACGAGGAAAGCGAATCCGAAGACGAAAAAAAATGTTCGACGCGGCGCGGTTTTAAGCAAAGAATTAATGCGCTTTGTCGGCCGCTCCAAAGCGCCCGTCTGAAACATGCCTTGGCCAATAACGAGCAACGCCATAATTGTAATCAGGGCGGGGTCGGAAAAACCCGAGAAAATGTCGCTTGCAGATAAGGTAGCTTCGGATCCCGTACCAAAAAATCCAAAAAAGACCAGAAGCGAGGTCAGAATCAGGACTGATGTGGCCTCAATAGAGAAGCGTTCGGTAAAATAGAGCCATACCGCAATCAAAACGAGGGCAAAGGTTGCCCACATTTGCCAGCTTGCTGTAAGGGTTACGTCATCCATATGTCTTTCTCTCTGCCTCTAGACCTAACAGCGGCGCGCAGGGCTGGCGAGACCAAATATGTCACAGCTGTGATAAAAAACGTAAGTGAAAAGAGAAGTTATGAGCAAATGTGCATTTTTAGGACTGGGCGTCATGGGCTATCCTATGGCGGGGCATCTCGTTGCGGCGGGGCATGATGTTACAGTCTGGAACCGCAGCGCGGCCAAAGCCAAAGGGTGGGCTGAAGAGTATAATGGCGAGGCGGCGGATACAATCGCGTTGACGGTCGATAATGCGGATTTCGTCTTTGTCTGCGTCGGAGATGATCCGGATGTCTATGATGTCGTCAGGCCCGCTATTGCCGCATTGGCTGAAGGCGCAATTATAATTGATCATACGACGGCTTCGGCCACATGCGCGCGCGCGCTTTTCGCGGAAGCTAAAGCGAAAGAAATCGGCTTCATAGATGCGCCAATTTCAGGCGGCGAGGCGGGCGCGGTGAACGGTCAACTGACGGTCATGTGCGGCGGAGACCGGGCTGTGTTCGACCTCGCCAAACCGGTTATCGACGCTTATGCCAAAGCGGTAAAGTTAATGGGACCAAGCGGGGCAGGGCAACTGACTAAAATGGTCAATCAAATCTGTATTGCCGGAATTTTGCAGGGCTTAGCCGAAGGTATAAATTTTGCTCAAAAATCGGGACTTGACGTGGACAATGTTGTCGGCGCTATCGGAAAAGGCGCGGCGCAAAGCTGGCAAATGGATAACCGCGCTTCGACCATGGGGCGCGGCGAATATGAATTTGGTTTCGCGCTGGATTGGATGCGCAAGGATTTACGCATCGCGCTGGAGACCGCTGAGGAAATCGGTGCAGATTTAACGCTGGCGAGACAGGTCGATGGCTATTATGCGCAGCTGCAGAATATGGGCGGCGGGCGCTGGGATACTTCCGCGCTTCTGGCACGGCTACAAAACGACTAAGGTTAAGTTATTACTCTGCCAGCCATTGCGCGGCGCGGGGCGCAAAATAGGTTAGCACACCGTCACATCCCGCGCGTTTAAAGCTCATCAGGCTCTCCAGAATAACGCGCCTCTCGTCGATCCAGCCATTTTGCGCTGCGGCCATAATAATCGCATATTCACCGCTGACCTGAAATGCAAAGGTGGGCATGGCAAATTCATCTTTGAGACGCGCGATAATATCCAGATAGGGCATTCCGGGTTTGACCATGATCATGTCTGCGCCCTCGGCAATATCCAGTGCAACTTCGCGTATGGCCTCATCCGTATTGCCCGGGTCCATTTGGTAGGTGCGCTTATCCCCCGTTAGGGCCGCCGATGTGCCTATAGCGTCGCGATAAGGACCATAAAAGCCGCTGGCATATTTGGCGGCATAAGACATGATTTGCACGTCTTGATGACCCGCATCTTCCAGCGCTGCGCGAATGGCGCCGACCCGGCCATCCATCATATCGGACGGCGCGACGACATCTGCACCTGCTTCAGCCAAGACTAGTGCAGCCTGCGCCAGACGCTCAACTGTGCTGTCATTATCAATGCGCTCGCCATCCATAATGCCATCATGACCATGATCCGTAAACGGGTCGAGCGCGACGTCGACAATAACGCCAAGATTGGATGTCGCGACTTTGATCGCGCGCACAGTGTTGGGCACAAGGCCATCGGCGTTGAGCGCCTCTGCGCCGTCCGCAGTTTTTAGACCCGGCGAAACATGCGGGAACAGCGCGATCGCCGGAATCCCCAGCGCTTCAGCCTGCTTTGCCGCCAAAACGGCTTGCGCAATTGATAGACGCTCTACGCCGGGCATAGAGGGGACGGCCTCGCGCGCTTTGCCGCTATCGCTAATCACTATCGTCCAGATCAGATCATCAACAGTTAAAACTGTTTCGCGAACCAAACGCCGTGACCAGTCAGATTTACGGCTACGCCGAAGCCGCATTAAAGGATATTCACTCATAACCAGACCTTAACAAATTTAGCGGATTATAGACTGAGGCCGGTCAGTTTTCCAAGGCTGTTCCTGCGGCGTTTCGGCCATGGTCAAATCACTGAATTACCCCTATATGGAAAGTGAGAGACAGGGACGCGTTATGAATTCTGAGCCAAAGCAAGCGCCGCACAAGCCTGAGGACGAGAAATTCTCCGGCGCGTTTCGCGATGCCGTTAACCGCGTACGCGCTGAAGGGCGCTACCGTATCTTTCGCGATATCCGCCGTCACCGTGGAAAATTTCCGCTGGCCACTTGGTATAAAGACGACCTGTCCGAGCAAAAAATCACAGTCTGGTGCTCTAATGATTATATGGGCATGGGCCAGAACCCCTGCATTGTCGATGCCGTGAAACAGGCCGTTGACGCGGTCGGCACAGGCAGTGGCGGAACGCGCAATATTTCCGGCACTACGCATTATCATGTCCAGCTTGAAGCTGAGCTGGCCGAGCTTCATGCCAAAGACGCCGCGCTTGTGATGACATCCGGTTATGTCGCCAATGAAGCCACGCTTGGCGTGATGAGTAAAATTCTTCCCGGGCTGATTATCTATTCTGATGAGATGAATCACGCCTCTATGATTTCCGGCATTTCGCGCGCGCGGTGTGAGAAGCGGATTTTCAAACATAATGATCTGGCGGATCTGGAGCGCTTGCTGCGTCAGGCCGACCCCGCCGCGCCGAAACTCATCGCCTTTGAGAGCGTCTACTCGATGGACGCCGATATCGCTCCGATAGAGCAAATATGCGATCTGGCTGATAAATATAATGCGCTAACCTATATCGATGAAGTTCACGCCGTGGGCATGTATGGCGCGCAGGGCGGCGGTGTCTGCGAAGCGCGCGGGCTAACGGACCGCGTTGATATTATTCAAGGTACGCTCGCCAAAGCTTACGGCATGATTGGCGGCTATATTGCAGCGCGCGAGAATATTATCGACGCCGTACGCAGCCTCGCCAGCGGCTTTATCTTCACGACATCCATTCCGCCCAGCACAGCGGCCGGTGCGCTGCGTAGCGTGCGCTACCTTAAAGTGGCGCCTGAGCTTCGCGAGCAACATCAAGAACGCGCGAATACGCTAAAGTCGCGGTTTCGCGACGCAGGCTATAACTTTATTGACGGTGACACACACATCGTCCCGCTCATGGTTGGCGACCCTGTCAAATGCCAGGCCATATCTGACCGCCTGATTGAAGGCTTCGGCATTTACGCCCAGCCGATCAATTTCCCAACCGTGCCGCGCGGCACTGAGCGCCTGCGCTTCACCCCGTCACCCGTCCACACAGACGCCATGATGGACGAGCTTATGGACGCCCTAGCGGTTGTTTGGGCTGAGTTTGAGATGGGGTAGTCTATTGCTGGACACACTCTCCACAACTCCTCATCATTGCCGCATTGCTCCATGCGCCGAATATGTTAAGTGACGCGCTCTAGATTCTAAGGAGCCGCCCATGTCCGCCGACGCCAATAATGCCACTGCGCATTTGTCCAATTATTTCACGCAGAGTTTGAAAGATCGCGATCCCGATCTTTATGCGTCGATGGCGGACGAGCTTGACCGTCAGCAGCATGAGATTGAGCTGATTGCCTCTGAAAATATCGTCTCCAAAGCGGTTCTTGAAGCGCAGGGCAGCGTGCTGACGAACAAATATGCCGAAGGCTATCCGGGAAAACGCTATTATGGCGGGTGCCAGCATGTGGATGTGACCGAGCAGCTTGCTATAGACCGCGCCTGCGAGTTGTTTGAGTGCGGGTTCGCCAATGTGCAGCCCAATTCAGGCAGTCAGGCTAACCAAGGCGTTTTCCTTGCGCTATTGTCGCCCGGCGATACCATTATGGGCATGGACCTCGCGTCCGGCGGGCATCTAACCCACGGCGCGCCACCCAATATGAGCGGCAAATGGTTTAACGCTGTCACATATGGCGTCGACGAGACCACCCATCTGATTGATTATGACCAAGTCGAGCGTCTCGCGCTCGAGCATAAACCCAAGCTCATTATTTGCGGGGGCAGCGCTTATAGCCGCCAAGTCGATTTTGCGCGCTTCCGCGCTATTGCGGACAAAGTCGATGCCTATCTCCATGTTGATATGGCTCATTTTGCTGGACTGGTCGCAGGCGGTACCCATCCATCGCCATTTCCGCACGCTCATGTGGCCACGACAACCACACATAAGACATTACGCGGCCCGCGCGGGGGCATGATCCTGACCAATGACGAAAAGTTGGCTAAGAAGTTTAACTCCGCCATCTTTCCGGGCCTTCAAGGCGGCCCGCTTATGCATGTTATCGCGGGCAAAGCCGTCGCATTTGGCGATGCACTCAAGCCCGAGTTTAAAGCCTATAGCCAAGCCGTCATTGATAATTGCAAAGCCATGGCGCAGGCTTTGGTTGAGGCTGGATACGCTGTTGTCTCCGGCGGTACGGATACGCATTTGGCGCTGATTGACCTGTCCCCCAAAGGCGTAAAGGGCAATGCGGCGGAGAAAGCTTTGGGCCGCGCCTATATTACCTGCAATAAAAACGGCATTCCGAATGACCCTGAAAAATTCACGGTCACATCCGGCATTCGCGTCGGCTCCCCGGCGGGAACTACGCGCGGTTTCGGCGCGGCAGAGTTTACGCAGATTGGCAAGCTGATGGCCGAGGTTCTGGACGCTCTCGCGGATAACCCCAAAGGCAATCCGGATGTCGAAGCCAGCGTGCGCGAGCGCGTCAAAGCGCTTACGGCAAGATTTCCAATCTACGGCGGTTAATTTTTATCCGGCATGACATAAGTGACAATCGCGTGGCTAACAGGTTTGGTTTCATCCGATGTATACATGGTGACAGAAAAGACGCCCAGCTTGCGGCCCATTTTCAAAGTCTTACAATGCGCTGTTAGAGTTTCGCCTTGAGCCGGGCGGAGAAAATCAATGTTCAAATTTGACGTCAATGCCATAGGCGTGACGCCTTTAAGCGTGAAGACCGCGACATATCCGGCGTGGTCGGCGAGCGCCATTTGGGTCGGGCCGGAGATAAAACCCCCGGGGCGGATGTTAAGGGGGCCCAGCGACATTTCTATCCAAACCTCGCCGGGTAGGGCGCGGGTTAATTTGGGAATTGTGAAGTCTGTTTCGATATGCGCGAAGGCGGTCTCGAAAAAGCATTGATTTCATCTATATTCACGGCTGACATATGGGCTCGATTTTCTTTGCATTAGAGACTGGAAATCTGACCTGTCTGATATAGGGTTCGCTCAAGATATAAAGAGGTTATCCATGCGTTGCCCGTTTTGCGGATCAGAAGATACACAGGTCAAAGACAGCCGCAGCGCCGAAGACGGTAATGCGATCCGCCGCCGCCGGCAGTGCAATAGCTGCGCGGCGCGGTTCACAACATTTGAACGCGTGCAACTGCGCGAGCTGACCGTGGTAAAAAAAGCCGGGCGCCGCGTGCCTTTTGACCGCGATAAAATGATGCGCAGCGTTAATATTGCGATGCAAAAACGTCCCGTTAGCGCCGACCAGATTGAGCAAATGCTGTCGGGCATTGTGCGCCGCCTTGAGAGTATGGGCGAGCTGGAAGTGTCATCCGATGTCATTGGCGCGGCCATCATGGAAGGCCTCGCCAATCTGGATAGCGTCGCCTATGTCCGATATGCCAGCGTCTATAAAGATTTTAAAGAAACCAAAGACTTCGAAGCGTTTATTGGCGACGAAAAACTGGACGGGGCAGAATAGGCCGCGCTATGTCACGCCCCCGTATCACCCTAAAACTTGCCACCTCGTTGGACGGTAAGATCGCGCTGGCTAATGGCGAGTCCGAATGGATTACGGGCGAAAAAGCGCGCGCCGAAGGTCGTAAAATGCGTGGCGGCCATGACGCCATATGCGTTGGCGCGAATACGGCGGTGCTGGATAATCCGCAGCTCACCACTCGAGAGGGCGATTTGCCTGACCCCATGCGCGTGGTTTTTGACAGTCAAATACGTCTTTTGCCTGATACAAATTTGGCGCAAACAGCGCAGGCTGTTCCTGTTGTCTTATTCTGCGCTGCTGGCAATGAACATGGCGAGTCCGCACAGACGCTGACAAAATTAGGCGTCAAAGTTCTGCCGCTCCCTATGACGACGGGTGGCCTCGAAATTGAGGCTGCATTGTCCGGCTTGTGGCACATTGGCGTGCGGTCTCTCTTGCTTGAAGGCGGCGGGCTGCTGACCGCCAGTTTCGTCAAAGCCGATGTCATTGACCGTATTGAATGGTTCCGCGCGCCAATGATATTGGGCGGCGATGGCCGCGACGGGGTGGGGCCGCTGGGTCTTAACTCTATGTCCGCCGTTAACCGCCTGACCCGTATATCCGCGCGCGAGATTGGCGACGATATGTGGGAGACATACGAATAATGTTCACAGGCATTATTACAGATATTGGTGAAGTGAACGCGATTATCCGCGACAGCCAAGGGGAGTGGGGCGACACGCGCATGGATATATCCTGCGCTTATGACCCCGATACGATCGACATCGGCGCGTCTATCGCGCTGTCCGGCGCGTGCATGACGGTAATTGAAAAAACCAAAACTGATGCGGGATGTATCTTTGCTGTCGAAGTCTCCGATGAAAGCCTGTCCAAAACGCATTTAGGGCAATGGGACAAAGGCCGTAAAATCAATCTGGAACGCGCGATGAAAGTCGGCGATGAATATGGCGGGCATATGGTGTCAGGCCATGTTGACGGTATCGGCGAAGTCTTATCTATCAGTGCCGTTGCAGGATCGCATAATATCCGCTTTTCAATGCCGGCTGACCTTCGATTTGCGATCGCGCCCAAAGGCTCGATCACCATTGATGGCGTATCATTGACGGTTAACGCAGTCGGCGGGGACTGGTTTGAGGTCAATATCATCCCCCATACATGGGAGGTGACGACATTGGGCCAACTACAGTCAAACGATAAAGTAAATCTGGAAATCGACACTATCGCGCGCTATGTGGCGCGGTATCTCGCCCATATGAAAGAGACGATGTGACTGATTTAAACGAAGCGACATTCCAGGATGTTTATAATCTAGCGACGCCTGAAGAAATCATCGATGATGCCCGCAATGGCCGTATGTATATCCTTGTCGATGCTGAAGACCGCGAGAATGAAGGTGATCTGATTATACCGGCCCAATTTGCGACGCCTGACGCGATTAATTTCATGGCTCGGTTTGGCCGCGGACTGATTTGCTTGGCGATGGAACAAGAAAAAGCCGACGAGCTTGGCCTGAAAAATATGAGCGCCGAGAACCGCTCGCGCTTTGAAACCGCATTTACGCAGTCTATCGAAGCCCGCGAAGGCGTCACAACCGGTATTAGCGCCGGTGATCGCAGCCATACCATCCAGACGGCGATTGATCAGGACAGCCGCGCCGACGATATCGTGACGCCCGGCCATATGTTTCCGATTATCGCTAAAGATGGCGGCGTTTTGGTCCGCACGGGCCATACCGAGGCCAGCGTTGATATTTCGCGCATGGCAGGGCTGAACCCGTCCGCCGTGATTTGTGAGATCATGAATGATGACGGCACAATGGCCCGCCTCGATGATCTGGTGAAATTTGCGCAGTTCCACGGTCTGAAAATCGGCACGATTGAAGATTTGGTCGCCTACCGGATGAAGAAAGATCACTTCGTCAAACATATCGCCAGCAGCGATTTTACATCGCAAAATGGTGACGAGTTTAAAATTCATATCTATCGTAACTTCCTTGATGGATTAGAGCATGTGGCTTTGACCAAAGGCGAGGCCGTCAAAGGCCAAGAGAGTCTTGTGCGCGTGCACAAAGTCGATTTTGCCGGTGATATTCTCTATGAGGAAAGTCCGCGCTCCGGCTTGATCTGGGACGCGATGAAGCAGCTCGCCGCGCATGACGGACACGCCGTCCTAATCCTTATTCGTGAAGGCTCTATAGATACATTGCTCGAACGCCTCGGCGCCCATAAAAGCGTTGTTGACCGCAAAGAACAAAATATCCGCGAATATGGCGTTGGCGCGCAAATGCTGGCTCATCAGGGTGTGCATAAAATGCGCCTGATTACCAATGTAATGCCCAAACTTATCGGGCTAGAAGCTTATGATTTGGAGTTAACCGGAATTACGCCGTTGATTAAAGGAGGCAAGTCATGACAAAAATACTGGTTGTCGAAGCCCGCTTTTACGAGGACTATTCCGACATGTTGCTTGAAGGTGCGTTGGACGTGCTACAAGCGGCCAAGGCGCATATCACCAAAGTGACCGTGCCGGGCGCGCTGGAAATTCCGCATGTAATTTCTATGGCCGAGGCTGCCCAGAAAAATAAAAAAGAGGGCGGCTTTGACGGCTACGTTGCGCTGGGCTGCGTTATTCGCGGGGAAACCAGTCATTATGATTATGTCTGCGAGCAGAGCGCGAGGGCGATTATGGACCTCGCGGTTAATCAGCAACTGGCCATTGGCAACGGTATTATCACAGTCGAGAATGACAAGCAGGCAAAGGCCCGCGCGGACAAAACCAAAAAAGACAAAGGCGGCTTTGCGGCGAATGCCTGTCTGAAGATGATTAAAATCCGCAGCGAACTTAATGCTGGCGGGACCGCGTAATGGACGTGACGTCCGAACTTCGCGGCGCCTCTCGATTGGCGGCCGTGCAGGCGCTCTATCAGATGGAACTGTCCGGGCAGGGTGCAGGCGATGTCGTCATGCAATTTCGCAATAAGGCTTTCGGCTATGATGGCGAAAAAGGCTATAAAGCGGCTGACGAGGAATTTTTCGAAGAGTTAGTGCGCGGTGTAGTGCGGGAGCAAAATGATATTGACGCAAAAATTGCGGTGCGTCTGAACCAGAAATGGAGACTGTCACGGCTGGACACGACACTGCGGGCGATTATGCGGGCAGCGGTGTTTGAACTGGCTTATCGCGTCGATGTTCCGGCCAAAGTTGTGATTGACGAATATGTTACCCTGTCCATGAGCTTTTATGACGGACCCGAGCCGAAATTCGTCAATGCCTCTTTGGACAATCTGGCGCGCGATGTGCGCGCTAGCGAATTTTCAGCATAATCTGTGATGGGTGAATTTGATTTCATCCAAACCTATCTGGCGCCTCTCGCGGGCCGTGAAGGGCTCGGCCTGCTTGACGACGCGGCGCTGCTTAGCCCCCCGCTTGGCCGGGACCTAGTAATCACGCAAGATACAATGGTTGAAGGCGTGCATTTTCCGAGTGGTCAGTGGGGCGCGGGGACGGCCGAAAAACTGCTTCGCGTCAATCTTTCTGATCTGGCCGCCAAGGGCGCTACGCCGTGGGGCTATTTCCTGTCGCTGTCACTGCCGCGCGCCATGGATGAGCGCTGGCTCTCGGGATTTGCCAAAGGGTTGGAAGCCGGGCAGCAGGCCTTTGACTGGCATGTCATGGGCGGCGACACGACCCGTATAGACGGGCCCCTCGTCATTAGCTTAACCGCTATTGGGACTGTCCCAAGCGGCAAAATGGTCAAGCGCAGCGGCGCGTCTATTGGCGATATCATTTACGTAACGGGAACAATTGGTGATGCCATGCTGGGTCTGGACCTGGCGATGGGCCGCGCGGTTATTCCGGTCAGCGGGCAGGGTCTTATGGTCTGGGAAGAGGCCTATCAACGGCCCGAGCCGCGACTGTTTATCCGTAAATGGCTGCGCGATAACGCAAGCGCTTCAATTGATGTTTCTGATGGATTACTCGCCGATGCGCAGCATATCGCAAGCGCCTCGAATGTCGGTTTAACCCTCAATCTTAGTGATATCCACTTTAGCGCGCCAACGCGCGAATGGGCTATGGCGCAAGATGATCCGCAAGCGGCAATGGTACGCCTCATCACAGCCGGTGATGATTATGAAATCCTGTTTACCAGCGCCGCTAATGTCACATCAATCAATAGTGTGTCTGTGACGGCGATAGGAATAGTGACCGCTGAGGGAAGCAAACTTTTAAGCCCCAATGGCGTCGACATTACCCCTGCCCAAACAGGATACCGCCACTTTTAGCACGAAAATAACCTTGACCAGACATTAAGCCGCTTTAATGTGCCGCCATAACCGCGGGGGGAAGCGTGCCTGAGAGGGGGCGGCCAACTCCATTATCGCGAGGGGAAGCGCTCACAGTGTCAGTGACACTGTCGAAGCGGCCAACTTCATAACACCGCAGCCTAGACCCAAAACGGGCAGGCTCAAATTATGGGGAGAGATCAATCATGACTCTTTATCTAATCATCGCAGCAGGCGTTCTTGCTGTATTATACGGGATTGTGACCCGTGCCAGCCTGATGAAGGCTTCCACCGGCAATGAACGTATGAACGAAATTGCCGGCGCCATTCAAGAAGGCGCGAAGGCTTATTTGAATAAACAATATAAAACGATTGCCATTGTCGGCGTTGTTGTCACCATACTGCTCTTCATATTATTTCGCAACGCGATTGCGCCTGTTGGCTTTGTCATCGGCGCGGTTCTGTCCGGCATTGCCGGATATGTCGGCATGCTTGTCTCTGTGCAGGCCAATGTCCGTACTACCGAAGCATCACGCAGTTCACTCGGCGCAGGCCTAAACGTAGCCTTCAAAGCGGGCGCAATCACAGGCATGCTTGTGGCCGGCCTCGCTTTGCTCGGTCTTTCTGTCTATTATATGATCTTGGTTGGCCCTATGGGCGCGGATTCACGTGACGTTATTGACGGCCTGATCTCTCTATCTTTAGGCGCGTCATTAATCTCCGTTTTTGCCCGTCTGGGCGGCGGTATCTTTACTAAAGGCGCCGATGTCGGCGGTGATTTGGTCGGTAAAATCGAAGCCGGAATTCCCGAAGATGACCCCCGCAATCCTGCAACAATTGCTGATAATGTCGGCGATAATGTTGGCGATTGCGCAGGCATGGCGGCGGATCTGTTTGAAACTTATGTTGTCACAATTGCCGCGACAATGGTTCTGGGATCTATTCTGTTTAGCACCGTTGGCGTTCTTATCCTCTACCCCATGGCGATTGCGGCATCTTGCATTGTCACATCCATCATCGGTACATATTTTGTGAAACTCAGCAAAGGCTCAACCAATGTTATGGGCGCGCTTTATAAGGGTCTGATTGTTACAGGCGTTTTGTCTGTCGGGGCTATCGCTCTTGTGACGCAGTTCGTTCTTGGCGGGTTTGGCGAAATTGCAGGGACGCCGTTCTCCGGTATGGACCTGTTGATCTGCGGCATTATCGGGCTGGTGATTACCGGCGCGATCGTTGTGATTACGGAATATTATACAGGCACGAAATACCGTCCTGTCCGCTCTGTCGCGGAAGCATCCGAGTCGGGTCACGGCACCAACGTTATCCAAGGCCTTGCGGTCTCTATGGAAGCGACAGCCATTCCGGTTCTGATCATTGTGTTCGGTATCATCAGCACATATTCAATGGCCGGTCTCTACGGTATTGCGATTGCAGTTACAGCCATGCTAGGCGTCGCCGGGATGATTGTCGCGCTCGACGCCTTTGGTCCTGTGACCGATAATGCTGGCGGTATTGCGGAGATGGCAGAATTGCCATCTGAAGTGCGCAGTACAACAGATACACTCGACGCAGTGGGCAATACGACCAAAGCGGTCACGAAAGGCTACGCGATTGCGTCTGCCGGCCTGGGCGCCTTGGTTCTGTTTGCGGCTTATTACGAGGACGTGAAATATTTCGCGGCGAATGCAGAGCCGGGAACATTCTTTGACGGCCTTGTCGCAGATTTCTCACTGACTAATCCTTATGTCATTGTCGGTCTGTTTATCGGCGGCATGTTGCCATATTTGTTCGGCGCGTGGGCGATGCAATCCGTCGGCCGCGCCGCTGCCGCAATCGTTGAAGAAGTCCGCCGTCAGTTTAAAGCGGATCCGGGCATTATGAAAGGCACATCACGCCCCGATTATGCCAGGGCGGTTGACCTTCTGACGGGCGCAGCGATTAAAGAGATGATTAAACCCTCTTTGCTCCCCATCCTCGCGCCAATCGTTCTGTTCGTCGCTGTGAAGTACACGGCGGGTAATGCAGAAGCGATCTCCGCGCTTGGCGCCATGCTTCTCGGCGTAATTGTTACGGGTCTGTTCGTTGCGCTGTCTATGACAGCCGGCGGTGGCGCGTGGGATAATGCCAAGAAATATATCGAAGACGGTCACCATGGCGGTAAGGGCAGCGATGCTCACCAAGCCTCAATCACTGGCGATACCGTTGGTGATCCGTATAAAGATACAGCCGGCCCTGCTGTGAACCCGATGATTAAAATCACCAATATCATCGCGCTTCTCTTGCTGGCCGTATTGGCTCACTCATAGCTCTATGCGGCTTTGCCGATTAGAATAAGCTTATAAAGCCTCGCTCTCAGATTTTGGAGGGCGGGGCTTTTTTTCGTTTGTCTATCTCAATAATTTGTCTCTTTATCGCGTTGTAAGTAGGGCGTCCGTGCGGGCAATTCAGAACCGGAAAAATACCGGAAGGTTAAGGGTTTCGTTCTCAATCACCTTATGCACTCGAAAGCGCGTAAGAGGTTCATTTGCCCGAAGACAAGGTAGCCACCGCACGGCGACATGTCTGCCAGCGGCCATGAGCCGGGGTTAGCCGTTCTAGCTCTCACTGGCGGGACTCCACACTGTACGTTTTACAGCGCTTTATCCCATGCCGCCTTATCTCCAGCCAGCCAACGATCACTTGCCTGCCCTGTGAGATAAGGACAGTTTGAAACTACATCAGGTTTGAGAGGCGGGGGTTGTTTTTTATATACCCGCTTTTTTGAAGTGCCCAACGCCCCGCAACGGATGACGGATGGGGTGGGTTCTGGGTAAAGTATATCCACGCTTAAAACGTGGATATAGCTATGATTATACTCAAATAATATCCCCGCTCTGCACAATAGTTCAACTTTTAAAAGCAAAGAGGTCTGCGTCGGGGTCAGTCTTGCCGTCAATTTGAGCCGAAATAATTTGCGATGCGATTTGCGAGAACGTAATGCCATTGCCGCCAAAGCCCATGACCCCATAAATATTAGGCTGACCGGGCACCGCTCCGATAAGCGGCAAACCTGTTGCAGTTGTCCCAAATGGAGCGGCCCAACGGTGTGACGGGGGATAGAAAGACAAGCCGGTCAGCGCTTCTATTTTTTTCAAGATAAGGTCAGTTTTTATGACCAGTTTTTGCGGGTTGAAATGAGCCGCCTCAAATTCTTCGTCTTCGCCTCCGGCAATCAACTCGCCATTTTCAGACATACGAAAATATAAATACGGGTCCGCCGCCTCCCAGACGAGTATGGTCTGTAGCCAGTCCGGCACCGCGCTGCGCGGTTTAGCCGAAAGCGCCCACGTCGACACGATATTATGGGCCTCATTACGCAGAGGCTTGAAGATTTCATAGCCGGTACAAAAAATGGCTGATTTCGCTGTTACTTTGCCTGCGTCTTCCAACCGTAGGGTCACATCTGCATTGGTCGCGAGAAAATCCTCCACTCGGCAATTGCTCACGAGCTCCGCGCCATTGTTACAAACATCATTTAGAATTGCGGCGGTCAGTTTTGCGGGATTGCAACTGGCCGAAGCTATCGACACTATGCCGGCCGTGCGGTGCATGTTGAAACGGTTTTGGACTTCTGATCCCGTAAGATAACTGGCCTGCAGCCGCGCCGCCAACCGGGCTTCATATTCATCTTTCATCGCGCGGTGACCCATTTCGTCGCCCGCCAGAAATAGAGTCGCCTTGCGCTGAAAATCACAATCATAAGCCGATGCCGCGATAAGCTGGGAGAGGTCTTCGACAGCTTTTGCTGAACGACGCCACGCTCTTTGGGCCTTTTCAGTGCCGATTTTTTTGGATAAATCACGTAGAGGTACATCGATTTCGTGTTGGATCATCGCTGTACTGGCTAATGTGCTGCCCTGAACGGGGTCCCTCTTATCAATAATGAGAACACCCAGACCCTTTTCGGTCAGGGCCTTAGCCATCAGAGCGCCGCTTATACCTGTGCCTACAACCACAGCGTCATAGACAGCTTTTGATGGCCGTGAACCATGCGGCAAAATTTGTGCAGGGGGCCGCGCCCAGCGGGGCACACCCGTATGAAGGTCGCGATTCTCGACGATATTAAGCATATAACCCGGCTAAATTTTCCAGTTTTGGGGAAGCCCAAGTTTATAAACGCCTTGTGGGTCGCAGCGTTCCCGGATGCTAACTTCTTCAGACAAAATATCGCCGGCTTAATGTGCCACCAAAAAACCCGGCGGGTGAGCGCCGGGCTTATGTACAGTTTTGGCTATCCGGTATTAATTACCGCTGCCTGGCCCTGTACTTCCCCCCCCGGGTACGTTTTGCTGGCCTGTCAGGCGGTCGGTCGGAAGACGGCCAACAGTGCCAAAAATTTGCTCTAACACGGATAGTTCGCGCCCGCGTGTCGGTGTTTCACGCCCGACAAAATTCACGATACGGCCGTCTTCAAGGCCGTATTCCGCCACGGCCTGAACCTGACCGTCATCATTAAAAACGACTGCTGTGATCTGGCGTTCCCGCGTAGCCGGGCGCAGATAGGCCAAGCGCTCGCGCGTGCTGGAAATATAATACCATGTATCCAGTTCGAACGTGCCTTTGGTCGACGGATTGCCGAGGCGCGACAAGACGGTGGCCTTCGTGTCGACGCTGGGCTCGACCTGTTGCGGCTTGGAGCCTTCGACAGGCACATAGCCGTGATTACGAAGCGTCGGGTTGCAGGCCGAGAGGCTGAGAGCCAGCACGGATGCGCCGATGAGGAGTTTGACTGTTCTTGCGACCATAGGACGTTGCAATGCACCTTGTTATTCGCCATCGGGTTAGCCAAATAGAACGGCCCGCGCAAGACAAAGGCACGTGGTTTACTGAAGTTTCATGGAGGGCCTTATGTTTAAACGGTTTTTTAAAACCCGCCCCGAGCAGCGCGATGCCCAAAATCTGTATAATTGGGCCATGACGGGCGCGCGCCAACCGGATTATTACGTGCCCGGCGGCATTGAAGACAGCTATGATGGCCGCATTGAGTTTTTGTTTTTGCATCTGGGCCTGATTCTACATCATTTAAGACGGTTCGGGCCGGACGGTGAGGTGCTAAGCCAGAGCCTTTATGACGTGATGATTGCCGATTTCGATGTGGCTTTGCGCGAACAGGGTATTGCCGATACGGGAGTGCAGCGGCGTATTAAAGCGATGGTGCGCCTGTTTTACGGACGGGCCAAACTTTATCACGAAGCAGCCAGCGAGGGCGATGACGCGCTCGTCACAGCTGCGCATGGCGCATTATTGCCGCATGACAGTCCAAACCCTGACGTCCAGATACGGGTGCCGGACTATACGCTTCGCCTACACCGCGCGATGCAGGCGGCGACTTTGGCGGATTTTCAAAACGCCCGTCTATGCGGAGATTTACAATAAGGCGGTAGGATTTCAATCTCTGATGCGCTAGTAAAGCCGCTAACTAATGATTGAGGATGTATGGCTGACAGTTTGATGTTGTCTATTGACGCAATGGGCGGCGACAACGCTCCGGAAATTGTGGTTCGGGGGATTGAGTATTTTCTGTCTCATGCCGGGAAGAACCGCAAAGCGCGGTTTTTGCTGCATGGCGATGAGACACAGTTGCGGACTTTGCTGAAAAAAGCGCCGCTGACGCGGGAGCGTTGCAAAGTCGTCCATACGGATACCATGATCGATATGGACGCCAAGCCGTCCCACGCCTTACGCCGGGGTAAGGGCACATCCATGTGGAACGCGATTGCCAGTATAAAAACCGGGCAGGCCCGCATTGCGGTGTCAGCGGGCAATACCGGCGCATTGATGGCGATCAGTAAATTGCAGCTTCGGATGAAAGAGGGCGTGCAGCGCCCGGCCATTGCCGCTATCTGGCCGCGTCCGGAAGGCAATTGCATCGTGCTGGATGTCGGCGCAAATATTGATTGTGACGAGACGCAGCTATCCGAATTTGCGGTTCTCGGCGAGGCTTATTATCGCGCGCTATACCGCAAAGAAAAGCCCACAGTCGGCGTGTTGAATGTCGGAACAGAAGAAATGAAGGGCAATTCCACAGTCCGCGCGACCCATGAGCGGCTCAGGACGCTGGATTTTGGCCTGGATTATAAAGGCTATGTGGAAGGTAATGACATCAGCATTGGGGATGTCGACGTCATTGTGACGGACGGATTTACCGGTAATATCGCCCTTAAAACGGCTGAAGGCACAGCAAAGCTTGTCGGCGGATTTGTCAAAGATGCACTGGCCGGAAGCTGGGTTGCCCGGACGCTGAGTTCGTTTAACGCTGTTGCCATCCACAAAATGAAAAAACGTATGGATCCGCGCAATGTGAATGGCGGCGTGTTTTTGGGTCTGAACGGTATTGTCGTCAAAAGCCATGGCGGGACTGACCATGTCGGCTACGCTAATGCCTTGAATGTGGCAACAAATCTGGCGGAAAGCAACTTTGAAGCCGAAATCGAAAAGACCCTTGCGGCCTTGCATGATGCTGAACTTGATCTTGAAATGACGGCGGAAATCTAATGGTTTTACGCGCAATACTTGCAGGTACCGGGCAGTATTTGCCCGAAAAAATTCTGTCCAATGCCGATATGTCACAATTTGTCGAAACATCCGATGAGTGGATTGTTGCGCGCACGGGCATAACCCAGCGTCACCAAGCCGCCGAAGGTGAGTTTACCTCCGATCTGGCTACGGCGGCCGCGCGAAACGCATTAAAAGATGCGGACGTAAATATTGAAGATATAGATCTAATCATCGTCGCGACAACAACGCCGGATTATACATTCCCCGCAACCGCGACAATCGTACAGAAAAACCTGGGCATGACGCATGGCGCGGCCTTCGATCTGCAAGCCGTGTGTTCCGGTTTTATCTATGGCGTAAATGTCGTTGACGCAATGATCCGCGCGGGTGCTGCGCGCAATGTCCTGTTGGTCGGAGCGGAGACCTTTACCCGTATTTTAGACTTTACTGACCGCACGACCTGCGTTTTGTTCGGCGACGGCGCCGGCGCAGTTGTGATGAGCGCGAAAGAGGTTGATGAAGACGGGCCGGGCGTGCTGGCCAGTTTCATCCGTTCTGACGGTCGTCATAAAGACCTTTTGCACGTTGATGGCGGGCCGTCCTCGACGGGGACTGTCGGCCATGTGCGCATGATCGGCAATCAGGTGTTCAAACGCGCGGTCAATGATATTGCAGACGCGATGACGCAATGCGCGGCCAAAGTGGACATGCCGATTGAAGATATTGACTGGTTTGTACCGCATCAGGCCAATCAGCGTATTTTAAACGGGGTCGCCAAAAAACTGGCGATTAATCCTGACAGCGTCATCTCTACAGTCGCCCGCCACGCCAATACATCAGCGGCCAGTGTGCCGCTTGCCTTGCATACAGCGATTGCTGATGGCCGAATAAAACGCGGCGATACCGTTATGCTGGAAGCCTTTGGCGGCGGATTTACATGGGGCGCGGCGCTACTGCGCTATTAAGAGCGATTTTACGTTGAATTGAATAAAAATAGGGTGTTAAGGCAAATTTTGTTGAATTTTACTTGCGTTTATACACAGGAATTTGCTTTAAGCTTTTAAACCCCGAATGTGAGGCAGTGTGAACACCAGCACAGTTACGCGAGCAGATTTAACCGATGCGGTATACCGCGAATTGGGCCTGTCTCGCACAGAAAGCGCGCATTTGGTTGAGTCGATTATCGAGCACATCATCAGCGCCCTGCTGCGTGAAGAAAATGTCAAGATCGCCGGTTTTGGAACATTTATGCTGCGTGACAAAAGCGAGCGGATAGGGCGTAATCCCAAGACAGGCAACGAAGTGCCGATTACGTCGCGCCGTGTTCTCGTGTTTAAACCGTCGCTCGTCCTCAAAGACCGCGTTAACACCGCTTTGACCGGCGAGTAGAGCCGCCGGCATGATTCGGCGAATAATTCGAATCAGTTCATATTTACAGATGCTTAAAGCTGTTCGCTCATATTCTTTGAGGCAATAGGGAGGGCCATATGACAGATAAATATAGCCGTGCCTTCCGGACTATCAGCGAAGCCAGTGACGAGCTTGATTTAAAACCGCATGTTCTGCGCTTCTGGGAAGCCAAATTTCCCGATCTGAAACCTGTTACCCGGGCGGGAAACCGCCGCTTTTATCGGCCCGAAGATATAGATTTTTTACGCGGCTTGCGCATTCTTCTTCACGAAGAGCGGCACAAAATCAAAGACGTTCAAAAGATTATCAAGCTGAAAGGCCCGGACGAGATCGTCAAACTTGGAGCCTCAGCTATAAACCGCCTTCCGCCAAAGCCGATTGCAGAGCGAAATCTCGTTCCTGACCGGATCAAGTCCACTGTGGGCTCAGAGGCCGATAATACGCTCGCCGCCCAGGACACAAATCCTGAAGGCAAGATTGTCCCGGTGCAACGTAGCTTCGCCGCGCCTGTAAATGATCCAAGGCCTGCTGTGCGTGACGTGAAAATCGTTCAGGCGGCTCCGCCTGACACAGTCAGCGCCCCTGACAGCGCGGTAGCTGCGCAGATCCCGGCCGCGGCTCACATTGATGATGAGACACGCGAAGATTTGGAAAATGCGCTGGACCGTTTGTCAGCCCTGCGCTCGCGCTGGAAAAAATTCTCAGAGTAAGATCCGTTTTTCTCACTCTGGCGGCAATTGGCCATTGCAGGGCCTTACCTTGCTCCTTATAAGCCGCTCCAATGTCGGAGTATAGCGCAGTCCGGTAGCGCACTAAGCTGGGGGCTTAGGGGTCGCAGGTTCGAATCCTGCTACTCCGACCATTTTTTCATACGCAGCGGGCCTCTGTCGCAGGGCGTTGCTAAGAGTATTATGCTAAGACTGGTATCGACTTATCGGAACAGCTTATGGCCTTTCAATCACGTACATACGGACGCTCTGTTGCCATCTGGCTCGGCTTTATGTGCCTGCTGGTTATTGCGATGATTATTTTGGGCGGCGCGACGCGTCTGACCAATAGCGGATTGTCGATTACGGAATGGAAACCGATTACAGGGGCTTTGCCGCCCCTGTCCCATGAGGCTTGGATATCGGAATTTGAAAAATACAAACTTATTCCAGAATTTGAGGCAGAACATCCGGACATGACGCTCAAAGATTTTGAGTTTATCTATTTTTGGGAGTGGAGCCATCGCCAGCTCGGCCGGTTTATCGGTCTCGCATTCCTTCTGCCGTTTTTCTATTTTTTGTGGAAGTTAAAAATTCCACCGGGCCGCACAAAAGGGTTTTGGCTCGCGGGCGTCTTGATTGGCGCTCAAGGCGCAATTGGCTGGTGGATGGTGGCCAGCGGGCTTACGGATGACCGCGTGTCGGTTAGCCAATACCGCCTCGCCACGCATCTGGGCATGGCCTTTATTATACTCGGACTGTTTTTCTGGATGTTTCTGGACGCGATAAAACGATGGCCGGTGAAAGTCTCGCAGCACGGTTATAAGCGCAGCACAGCGTTGATGCTGGTCGTCTGGCTTCAGGTCATTGCCGGGGCATTTGTCGCCGGATTGGGCGCAGGCCGCGTCAGTCAGGACTGGCCCGATATGGGCGGCACGTTCGTGCCGTATAATTATTACGTGGCCGAACAGGGCTATCTGAACTTTTTCGAAAATGCCGTGAACGTGCATTTCAATCACCGAATTCTGGCCTATATTTTATTGGCGGGGACAATTGCGGCGCTCTTTACCCTATCCAAACGCAAAAACTCACGCACAAAAGGCGCGGTCTGGCTGCTCCTCTTGGCCATTGTGTGGCAGGCCGGCTTGGGGATCGCAACCGTGGTTAACGCTGTTCCGCTATGGATGGCTTTGCTGCACCAGGCGAGCGCGATAGGCGTGTTTTTGATTGCTGTCTGGATGGTCTGGACAGCGCGGCTCACGCGCTAAGGTGCGGTCGCGACCCCGTCACTCAACTGGCTTTCGCCTTTGATACGGTTTAGGAAGTAGCGGCGCGAAACCACAACCACGCGCGGGCGCTCTGCATCCGTTAAAAAGACGGCGCCCTCGTTAAATGCTGTGCCGCCATAGGGCGAGGTTGCAACAAAAACTGCGCCGATCTTTTCTACGCCTGAAATAGACAGGCCGTTATCAATGGCCAGTCGCTGCGTTACACCCAAAGTTTCTGGCGCGATCTGCACGAGAGTCCCGCCTGAGACCGCGATGATTGTGTCAGGATCCAGATAGGCTGCCGTGGAATATTGTGCTTTTGTTTTGGCGATTACGAGACCGTCCGGCGCGAGCCGGGATAAGCCTGCTTCGCTTGCGACAAGCACAGAGCCGTCCGGTCCCGCGACGCAGTATTGCGTATTGCTTATTTTTGTCACGCGCGGCTTTCCAGCGCTCAATGTCAGAACGCCATCGGCGGATATAACCGACGAGTAACTGACTAAGGCTTCATCTCTAATGGTCGACAATGTGGTCGTGGCCGAGCCATATGGCGTACAGATGATGGTATCCGCACTCGGCGCGCCGACAATGGGCGAGGGGGAGAAGTCGAACGTGTCACTGCTTTCGACATAACCCCGCCATGTTCCCGCTTCACTCAAGACGGCGAAAAGCGCCGGAGCTTTGGGGCGGTCAAAACCAATGGCTGTGCGGTAACGTCCCGAGGCGGTCGTGCTGTTAATGGCTTCAATGTCTGAAAAACGAAGCGCTCCATCCTCTCCAATCATGGCGAGCGCGCCAAGCCAGCTGGCCACGTCATTTGGTGCAAATGCGATATGCGCGATTTTAGACCGTGTTTCAAATTCATAAGTCGCTGTGATGGGCATGATCTCTGCAGCGTCAGTGTCAGATGTATCCGCTTTATTAGAGTTGCTCTTCCCGCAGGCGGAAAGTGCAAGCAGGGCGGCAGTCGATATAATCAGGGCGTGTTTTGTCATGCTTATGATTTAAGGGGGCCGCCACGCCCTTGCAATGGGCAATTTACAGCGTGCAACAATAAGGTATTATTATACCGTATTTGTAAGCTATTGAAAGAGTTCATGTTCTGCTATTTATGCAGAAACAAAGTTGACTGCGACCCCGCGTCTGCTATGCGGCGCCATCGTAAGCGGCGGGGCAATAGCTCCGCCAAAGTCTTTATAAGGTCTACACCATGAAAACCAAGTTTTTGAAGGTTGCCGACATTGATAAGAAATGGATTCTTATCGATGCCGAGAATGTCGTGACAGGTCGCCTTGCCAGCTTTGTGGCAATGCGTTTGCGCGGCAAGCACCTCCCCACATATACGCCGCATAATGATTGTGGTGACCACGTCATCATAATCAACGCTGATAAAGTTGTCTTCACCGGCAAAAAGCGTAGCAACAAGACATATTACCGTCACACAGGCTATCCCGGTGGTTTGAAAGAGACGACAGCAGGAAAAGTCCTCGACGGACGCTTCCCTGAGCGCGTTATGCGCAAAGCTGTGCAGCGTATGCTTCCCAAAGAAAGTCCGCTGGCTCGTAAGCAGCTGTCTAACCTGAAAATCTATGCCGGTAGCCAGCATCCACATGAAGCTCAGACGCCTGAAGTCATCGACTTCAAATCTATGAGCCCCAAAAATACAATAGGAGCCTAGATCATGGCTGGATTAGAAGATCTTAAAAACGTCATGGACGGCGGCGAAGTCGCTGCTGACGGCACAGTCACGGCAGCGCCCGAAGCTGTCATGGCCGAGCCTAAAATTGACGACCTTGGCCGTTCATATGCAACAGGCAAGCGTAAAAATTCTATCGCCCGCGTCTGGATTAAGCCCGGTAACGGCAAGATCACAGTCAATGGCCGCGATCAGGAAACATATTTTGCGCGCCCTGTTCTGCGTCTGATTATCCGTCAGGCTTTCGAAGTGACAGAGCGCGTTGACGGTTATGACGTTATCGCCACTGTTAAAGGCGGGGGCCTCTCCGGTCAGGCTGGCGCAGTGCGTCACGGCATTTCCAAAGCTCTGACATATTACGAGCCTGCTTTGCGTCCCGCGCTGAAAACAGCCGGCTTCCTAACGCGCGACTCACGCGTTGTTGAGCGTAAGAAATACGGCCGCGCGAAAGCCCGTAAGAGCTTCCAGTTCTCAAAGCGTTAGAGCTCGCGATATATTTACGGAAAAGCGCCTCCATTGCGGGGCGCTTTTTTTATGCAGGTTTGTTTTTTAATGCCATTTTTAGGCGTCATCCTGTAAGGAGCGAATATGAGCAATATACTCAAAACAGCCATACTCGGCGCGTCGGGTTATACGGGCGTGGAATGTGTGCGCCTGATATTGGGCCATCCTAATCTCGAGCTGACAGCTTTGAGCGCCCATAGCCGCGCGGGGGAGGTGTTTGGGGAGGTGTTTCCAAGCTATGCGGGGATGGATTTACCGCGTCTTCAAAAGTGGGACGAGATTAACTGGGATGATATTGACGTCGCTTTTGCCTGTCTTCCGCACGGCGCAAGCCAGGACACGATTGCGCAAATATTGCCCAGAGTTGGCACGGTGATTGATCTGTCGGCTGATTTTCGTCTCCGCGATCCTAAGGTCTATGAGAGCACATATGGGCGCAGTCATGACGCGACGGATATTCTGAAAGATGCCGTTTACGGCCTGACCGAATTTGCGCGTGATAAATTGCCCGGCGCAAAACTTGTGGCGTGTCCGGGATGCTACCCGACAGCGGCGCTGCTGACGCTTATTCCGGCGGCGCAAAGCGGATTGATTGATCTGGATGATATCATCATAGACGCCAAATCCGGCGCGACAGGGGCAGGGCGCAAAGCGACGCTCGGCTTGTCGTTCACTGAATTGGCCGAAGGCGCACAGGCTTACGGCGTCGGCACACACCGCCATGCGCCGGAAATCGACCAAATTTTGCAGCGCGTATCCGGTCAGGCAATGCAAGTCAGTTTTACCCCGCATTTGCTGCCGATGAACCGCGGCGAGATCGTCACAATCTATGCCAAGCTTGCCAAAGGGCAGAGCGCGAAAAGCGTTCGCCAGGCCTATGCTGAGCGCTATGCTGATGAGCCTTTCGTCCATGTCGAGGCTAAAGGGGTTGTGCCGCAAACACGTCACGTGCGCGGCTCAAATCATTGCCGCATAGGTATTTTTTCGGATCGCCGTGCTGATCGCGTTATCCTCATCGGCGTTATTGATAATCTGGTCAAAGGCAGCTCCGGACAGGCTGTGCAGAATTTAAACGTTGTCATGGGCTGGGATGAGACGACCGGACTTGGGCATTCTGCGCTCTTTCCGTAAAAAAGACGTGCTTTGACGCGCAAATTACAGCATATCGTGTGTATGTTTGATTTACCGAAGCTAACACTTATATTTGCGGCCATACTGACAGTGACAGGATGCATGTCCATGCCCGATTTTGGCGGTAATGACGTTCCACCTGAGTTTGCAGAACAAATTCGCAATGCCTATAATTATCCGGATGTTGCCGATGCACCCGGTAAACCTGCGCAGCCGCCTGCGGCGTCGGTTTTTGACGGCAAGGCCCGCCAGCTTATGATGGAGCGCGGAAGTTTTGCCGGCATAGAAGTTCCGAATGAAAATATTACAGCGCAGATCCTTCGCGAAATCGAAATTTTGTCTGCGCAAGTCAATGCTTACAAAGCGGATGATCCAAAATGATCGAGCCCTTACCCGGCGAAAAAAAATACGAAGAGTTCTTCCGCATTAAACGCCTGCCGCCTTATGTTTTCGAGAGTGTAAACACGCTTAAAGCCGAGCTGCGCAAAGACGGTGCGGATATTATCGATTTCGGCTTTGGAAATCCCGATATGCCAACACCGCGCCATATTATCGACAAGCTTATTGAGACGGTTCAAAAGCCGAAAACAACGGGTTATTCTGTCTCGCGCGGTATTTTGGGCCTGCGCCAATCCTGCGCGCGATACTATAAACGCCGCTTCGGTGTTGATCTGGACCCCGCTGATGAGATCGTCGCGACCATTGGCTCCAAAGAAGGCTTTGCCAATCTGGCGCAGGCGATCACCGCGCCCGGCGATATTATCTATGCCCCCGACCCGTCTTATCCGCTTCATGCTTATGGCTTTATTATAGCGGGCGCGACTATTCAGGGCATTGCGGCGCTGTCCGCAAATGAATATCTGGCCGGCGTGAAAGCCGCTTTGGCCGCGGCGGATAAGCCGCCTATGGCGGTCGTGGTATGCTTTCCGTCTAACCCGACGGGCTATATTGCCGATTTGTCTTTTTATGAAGAGATTGTGGCTCTCGCTAAACAACATGATTTTATCGTGCTCTCCGATCTGGCCTATTCGGAGATTTATTTTACCGCAGAGCCGCCCTCTATTTTTCAGGTTGAGGGCGCAAAAGACGTTGCGGTTGAGACAATCTCGCTATCGAAAACTTATTCAATGGCCGGATGGCGGATGGGCTTTGCCGTCGGCAGCAAGCGCCTTATCGCCGCGCTGGCGCGGGTCAAAAGCTATCTGGATTATGGCGCGTTTACGCCGATACAGGTTGCGGCCTGCGCCGCGCTTGACGGGCCGCAGGATTGCGTTGAAATGGCCCGCGCCGTTTACCGTTCGCGCCGTGACGTGATGATTGAAAGTTTTGCGCGCGCCGGGTGGAACATGCCGTCTCCGGACGGGTCAATGTTTATCTGGGCGCCGATACCTGAGCCGTTCAGGCATCTGGGTAGCGTTGACTTTGCCAAGCTCCTCATGCGCGAAGCCGATGTTGCCGTGTCACCGGGCGTCGGATTTGGCGCTAATGGTGAAGGCTATGTGCGCTTGGGACTGGTTGAGAACGAGCAGCGCATTCGGCAAGCGTCGCGCAATATCAAAGCGTTTTTCATGCGGCACGCCGCTTCGGACGCAAAATCCGTATAATATACGGTGTGACACCGCTGTCATAAATAATCAGATATGGCTTTGGCGCGAAAATGGCGATATTGCAGCCGCAAAATGGAGATGATTAATGGTGGATATAACCCGATTTGATGCAGCATTGGCTTTGGAAGCGGCGCTGGTCACGGAAAAGGCGGCGATTGCGGCCCATGCTATGGTTGGACGCGGCGATGAGAAGGCGGCGGATCAAGCGGCTGTTGACGCAATGCGTACGGCGCTGAACGCTCTGGATATTAAAGGCCGCATCGTGATCGGCGAAGGCGAGCGCGACGAAGCACCTATGCTCTATATCGGCGAAGAAGTCGGCACGGGAAAAGGCATGGCGATTGATATCGCGCTTGATCCACTCGAAGGCACGACCCTGACCGCCAAAGCGATGGCCAATGCACTCGCCGTTATGGCCTTTGCGCCTAAAGGCGGTCTGTTATATGCGCCCGACACCTATATGGATAAAATTGCGCTCGGCCCGGGCTATCCTGAAGGCATTATTGATCTGGATAGCGCTCCCGCCGATAATGTCCGCGCTGTTGCGGAGCATAAAGGCGTCAGCACAGATCAGATTACGGTTTGCGTGATGGACCGCGCCCGGCATAGCAAAATCATCGCCGAATTGCGCGAGCTCAACTGCCGCATTTATCTGATTACCGATGGCGATGTTCAGGGCGTTATCAACACCACAGATGCGTCTACGGGCGTTGACCTTTATATCGGCACGGGCGGCGCGCCGGAAGGCGTCCTCGCGGCGGCCGCGCTGAAATGTACCGGCGGGCAAATGCAGGGCCGTCTTGTGTTTCGCAATGATGACGAAGTCGCGCGCGCGCGGCGTACGGGCATTGATGATCTGGACGCGAAATACGATCTTTCGGGTTTGGCTTCGGGTCCGACAATTTTTAGCGCAACCGGCGTGACAGCAGGTAGCCTTCTGGACGGCGTTCGCTATGAGGGCGGCTTTGTCAGCACAGAAACGCTGGTCATGAATAGTGTGGATGGCACCGTATCGCGGCTGCGCTCGCGCCGCCCCGTATAGGTGGCCGGCGCGGCTCGTTTTGAGGCCTGCCTGGGCGTAGAAAATTCCGCCGCAGGTAAACGCTGGCGGCTACGCCCTGCCGACGAGCAGCACATCAAAGACTTGCAACAGCGCGCGGGCCTATCCGATTTTACGGCGCGCTTGCTGGCCTCTCGCGGCATTACTGCGGGTGAGGCGGGCAATTTTCTCTCCCCGACTTTAAAACGCGGTCTGCCGGACCCGTCCAGCTTCGCGGATATGGATAAGGCTGCGGGCCTCATTCTCGACGCGCTTGCGGCAGGTCAGTCCGTCACAGTCTTCGCAGATTATGACGTAGACGGCGGCAGCAGTGCCGCGCAGCTCATAAGATGGTCTCGCGACATGGGCTATTCCATGGGGCTATATGTGCCTGACCGCGTAACTGAAGGCTACGGCCCCTCGGCTAAAGCCTTACTTGCGCTAAAAGATGAAGGCGTCGATTTGGTCATCACTGTTGATTGCGGCGCGGCGGCTTATGACGCGCTGACGGCGGCGCATGAGGCCGGACTGCCTGTTATCGTTATTGACCATCATCTTATGGCCGCCGGCGAAATGCCGCCCTGCGCCGCTCTTGTTAATCCCAACCGTGCTGATGATAAAAGCGGGCAGGGACATATGGCGGCGGCGGGCGTGACCTTTATGATGCTTGTGGCCTTATCGCGTGAGGCACGGCGGCGCGGCACGAATGATGTGCCCGATTTACGCCGTTTTTTGGGCATGACCGCCATGGGTACGATCTGCGATGTTGTTCCGCTGACAGGGGTGAACCGGGTGATTACGGCGCAGGGCCTTAAAGTTTTGACCCAGCGGGTAAACCCCGGAATTGCAGCGCTGTGTGATGTTGCCGAGTTGTCCATGGAGGGAGGGTTTACGCCCTATCACGCCGGATTTATTGTCGGCCCGCGTATAAATGCCGGCGGGCGCATCGGGCAGGCTGATATGGGCGCAAAGCTTTTAGCCACAGACGATCCGGATGAAGCGCGCAGTTACGCTAGGCAGCTTGATGTCGTCAATCGCGAGCGGCGCCGCATGCAGGACATGATGCATGTTGAGGCGCTGCAAATGGCGGAAGCTTTGCCGGATGACGCGCCGATGATAATTGTTGCGCGCGAGGGCTGGCATCCCGGCCTGATCGGCATTGTCGCGGGGCGGCTCAAAGACCGGTTCGACCGGCCGGCTCTGGTCATTGGTATTGACGGTGAGGGCATGGGCAAAGGCTCTGGGCGCTCCATGTCGGGGGTTAATCTCGGCGCGGCGATTTCGGTGGCCAAAGACGCCGGACTGCTGGTCAGCGGCGGTGGTCACGCTATGGCGGGTGGGTTGTCCGTAAAAGCAAATAAAATCAAAGATTTAACTGAATTTCTTAATTCATATTTATCCGATGATATCACGGCTGCACGCGCGCAAAGCGGGCGCAATATAGACGCGATCATCACGCTTGGCGCGGCGGGGCCTGAGCTCATCAATGAAATTGATGCCGTAGGGCCTTTCGGAATGGGCAATCCCCAGCCTGTTTTTGCCTTTGAAAATGTGAGAGTCGCCTATTCAAAACGTCTAAACGGAGGCCATGTCCGCGTGACATTTGAAGATGCCGGTGGAGGCCGGTTGAGCGGAATATGTTTTCGCGCAGAAGAGCAGGGCTTTGACACATTGCTGCTGTCTCCCGAATCAAAGCTGCTTCATATAGCGGGACGGCTGAAACGTGATAGCTGGAAAGGGCGGGAGCGGATTGATTTGCAACTCGTCGATATTGCGCCTGCACGCTGACTTTTATATGAAATTTCTGAAAATCTTCCACATATAGGGCTTGCACCCCAAAAACGAGTAAACTATATGGGCGCTCTGCTTGAGTGGTCCCTTCGTCTATCGGTTAGGACGCTAGGTTTTCAACCTGGAAAGAGGGGTTCGATTCCCCTAGGGACTACCAGCAGATGTTTTCTCACATCTGCTACAGAAGTCCCTTCGCAGAAAATGTGACTACCAGCAGCTTTCTTTATTGATGCGCAGTCCTCCCCTTAACCAAACATAATGAGAGGATCGGCAGATATTTTCTGCATCTGCACCATTGTGCCGACCCTTATAGATATGACAACGTGCAGCGTGCACAGCAACCATGGCTTGTCAAAACTCGCAGTTTTGATTATGCGGGGTCTATGATGAAATTTACTACCTTTTTGACCGCTCTTTTTCTTTTTATGAGCGCTTGCGCATCCGCGCAAACGACGCCTGCTCCTTTGGATTTTGGTCCGAAAGAGCCGCTGTCCATTACGTCTCAAGATGGCACGCATGAATTCATGGTTGAGATTGCCGACACAGATGAGCTTCAGGCGCGCGGGATGATGTATCGCGAAGATGTTGCCAAAAATGAGGGCATGTTATTTGAGTTCGACAGTCCTAAAGTCGCGACGATTTGGATGAAGAATACGGCTGTTTTTTTGGATATCATATTCGTACGCGAAAATGGCGAAATCTTGAAAATTGAGCATTATGCCCGCCCTTATACGTTGCGTAGATCCAGTTCCGAAGCGCCTGTTGCTGCGGTCTTAGAATTGCGCGGCGGGGCCTCTAAAGCGCTCGGAATTGCGCCCGGTGACACGGTCAATCATAGTTTTTTTGACAAGAAATAGCATACATAGCGTAATTGCCCCCTTGCGCGGGCAAATCAAATCTTTATGAAGCCCTTCGTCGGGGAGTAGCGCAGCCTGGTAGCGCATCTGTTTTGGGAACAGAGGGTCGCAGGTTCGAATCCTGTCTCCCCGACCATTTTTTTTATGAATTTCAGCGTTCTAGCTTTGCTCTCGCTACCGAGTAAAGATCGCGTTGCGACCCGTGCTCATTTTCTTCGTGGCACTCATTATACCCTTTAAATTATGCTTTTCTCCTTGAAAGTAAGGGAATGCTAACGCGTTTGCCTCTATTTTGGTACAGGGCTTTGTCGCCTTGACCGGGATTTGGAATAGAGCATGGTACCACATAACACTCAGGCGCAATCTCCGGCGAACCATCAACTCGCGCCCTCTAATGCACAGCCGCGCCGAACCTTCAAACAAGTCGAAATCGGGCGGGTTTTGTCAGTGGGTTCATCCAATGCCCGCATTCAAATCGGTCCCCAGATTATCCGTGCAAATTTGCTACATATGGCGCAATTGGGCACTGTGCTTAAGATTATCACAAATGAGTCTATTGTTGTCGCAATGGTGTCATCACTGGATATTGCCGGCACGGATGACGAGGGCATGAGCGATGGCTGCATAGCCAAAATCGATATTCTCGGCGAAATCTCGACAAATGCGACTACGCGTGAGACGAAATTCTTTCGCGGCGTGCGCAGCTTCCCTGTGCTCGGGGCTGCCGTCTATAATATGTCGCCGGACGAGCTAAAGCTTATTTTCTCTAATCAGGACAAACAGACCATTGAAATCGGGCGTTTGCAGCAGGATAAGAATATTGTCGCGCAAGTTCGCACGGATGATCTTCTGTCAAAGCATTTCGCGATTATCGGCTCTACCGGGTCGGGAAAATCCTGCACGGTGGCTCTCGTCTTACAGGCCATTCTTGATAAAAATAAAGACGCCCATGTTGTGCTGTTTGATCCGCATAATGAATATTCCAAATCCTTTGGGGATATGGCGGAAGTCATTAGGCAAGACACGCTTGATTTGCCGTTATGGATGTTTGACTTCGAAGAATCCTGTGAATTGATGACCAGTGATATTGCCCGTCATCGCCATGAAGAAACTGAGGTTCTTTCGGACGTCATTCTAAAGGCCAAGCAGCTTTACGATCGATCACAATCGCAATCCGGCGATACGTCTTCACAAACAAAATTTGACGATATAGAGCGCGATCTGCATCGCACGGCATCCCATATTAGCCTCGACAGCCCTGTACCCTATCGCATCCGCGATCTTCTACGCTTGATTGATCATTATATGGGTAAGCTGGAAAATTCCGGTAATTTACAGCCCTATAAGCGCCTGAAACGCCGTATTGAATCCCTTATGACGGATCCGCGCTACGCTTTTGTGTTTCGCAACCAAGCTTCCCCGCGCAATATTGAAGAGATTATCGGACGTATTTTTCGTATACCGGTTGCGGGAAAGCCAATCTGTATCCTCGATTTCAGCGCTATTCCTTCCGAAGCCCTTGACGTCGTCGTTTCTGTTGTGAGCCGACTGGCCTTTGAACTGGCGATGTGGAGCAAACGCTCCATCCCAATTCTGTTAGTGTGTGAAGAAGCGCATCGGTATATTCCGGCTGATGAGAGCAAAGGTTTTAACTCAACGCGAAAAGCGATCGCGCGAATCGCTAAAGAGGGCCGGAAATACGGTGTGTCGCTGGCGATTATTTCACAGCGCCCCTCTGAGCTTGAAGCGTCAACCTTGTCACAATGTTCGACAATTTTCTCAATGCGGCTTTCAAATGAACGTGACCAAAATTTCGTGAGGGCCGCCATTCCGGACGGGGCAGGGGAACTGCTCACCTTCCTGCCGTCACTCGGCACGGCGGAGACGATGGTCTTTGGAGAAGCCGTCAATTTGCCTATGCGCATCGTGCTCAACACGCTGCACGAAAGTCGCCGCCCGCACAGCAGCTCCGCACAATTTACCGATCTTTGGAATGCAGGCGAGGTCTTGCCCGACTATATGACCAAGGTCTTTGCCAATTGGCGCGGACGTACATTTGACGCCACCGGCAATAGTGCTGCAACGCGAAATAACGGTGGTCAGGCTCCCGTCGTAGATAACCGTTCCCAGCTACGCCGCAGCGTCACACCGACTGTTACAAATATTGGAAAAATTGACCCAACAAAGGCGCGTACGCTGGCCGAGATGAAGGCGATGCTTAATCAGGCGCTGGGGCCAAATCAGTAAGATTTCACCGCCTAGGACAGTTTACAGCGACGCAATTTTGGCTAATGTCCCGCACGTAAGTCTTTCATGGAGCGACGTATATGTTTGCCAAAATTTACCAACCTGCCCGCAGCGCCATGCAGTCCGGTCTGGCCCACACGCAGCATTGGCTACTCGAATTTATGGGACCGGAGCGGCGTTTTATTGATCCGCTGACGGGAACAGCCAGTTCAACAAATACACTGAAACAGGTCGAGCTGAAATTTGAGAATAAAGATGATGCGATTGCTTACGTAAAAGCGAGAAATATCCCCTACCAAGTTAAAGAGACGCAAAAACGCACAAGAATATCAAGGTCATATGCTGAGAATTTCGACTATGATAGAAAGCTGCCCTGGACGCATTAATCTTTGGACCCTTAGCTCAACTGGATAGAGCAGCCGCCTTCTAAGCGGCAGGTTACAGGTTCGAGTCCTGTAGGGTCTGCCATTTTCTTAAAGCCTCTGATTTAAATATAACGTGTGGCCCATGCCGCCAGAACCCGCGCGACATATTCCGCATCTGCCGGGTTTTTAAGCAGTAAATGATCCGCTCCGTCCAGGCTGACAAAGCTTTTAGGGTGGCGGGCTTTGGTATAAATATGCGAGGCGTTTTGAATGCCGACGACTTTATCCTGCGGGCTGTGAAAAATCATCAACGCACAATCAAGGTCGGCGATTTCTGCGGCGATATCATGATTGGCGACATCATCCAAAAACTGTTCACGAATGATGAAGGGCCGTCCGGCCAGCATGACCTGTGCCTTGCCTTCTATCTCAATCTCTTCAAGTTGGTCAGCAAATTGGTGGACGATATGGGTCGTGTCACACGGGCTTCCTATAGTCGCGACAGCTTTGCAATTTTCGATTTCGTCTGCGGCTTTCAGGGCTGCCGTGCCGCCGAAACTATGTCCGATCAGCACGCTGGGCGCAGTCTTATATTCTTCCAAATAGCGCGCGCAGGCCAGAAGGTCTGCTACATTTGTTGAAAAATTTGTCTCAGAAAAATCGCCTGCGCTTTCGCCAAGACCTGTAAAGTCGAACCGCAACATGCCAAAGCCTTCTTCAACAAGCGTTTTTGAGATCGTGCGTATCGGTTTAAGGTCCTTACCGATTGAAAAACCGTGAGCGAATAAGACCCAGCTATGCACGTCTCCATCTGGGCTGTCGATTTTGGCCGACAACATATGGCCTGCGCCGCCCATAAAGCTTACTTTTTCCGTCGGCATAATTCCTCAATAGCTGCTTCGGTCACCCAGAAGGTACCGGATGAGGTCGATAGAATCGAGAGCAAAGGAAATCCCGTTCACAATCAGAAATATCACGATGAACCGGTTGGTCCATTTGCGGTGTGACGGGATGTTTCGGCGTGGCCACAAATAAAGAAATAAGGGCGTCCAGACGATCAAATGTCCGAGACCCAGGATGCGTGTGTAGCCAAAGGCCTGATATAGCCCCAATACGATCAGAGAAAGCGCAATGACAGACGCCGCCATCCACCTCGCCCTCTTGTCAAATATTGCAAAGCCGAAACTTGCTAAATTGACAACGGCCAAAACCGTGAACCAAATATTGAGCAGTCCTTCGGCATTTCCCAGATGATCAGACAAAGTCATAAAAAGCGGCTCATATGGTATATCTCGCTGCCATAGCAATTATAAAGCGCGCCAGATCCGCGCTTGGCAAATGATTAATCCCTGCAGCTGCTGCGCGTCCACCCCCTGTTTCAAAATCAATGGCAATTTTATCCGCGCCTAAAGATGCGTTTTTCGGCGCGCGGATGGACACTAGCCAGCCGCCATCCTGTGCTGTCAATATGGCATGAGCGCGGGCAGGATGGTCCAAGGCAAGACGGTTTCCCAGCGTGCCGGAAATGCGCCGCGACGCTGCTGCATTCGGGAGTTCCAATATATGGACAGCCGATGTGTCGTGAATAATTTTACCATCCCGTGCATGATCCCAATCACTGTCAAATCCGTCCTTAAGTATCTGAAATACATCAGGACATACCGAGATAGCCTGCATTGGAGTGTCAAACTCACGTAGCGATGTAAATAGCTTTGCAGGTTGGATATGAAGGTCTGCTTCGCTGCCGCCATAGCCGTTATAATTCAGGAGTTCACCAAATTCGCGTAACTTTCCGAGCGGCAGATTATGACCGGTTGCATAGGCTTTGGCGAGAGCAGGGAAATTATCGCCATAGGCTGCAGTAACCGCCCAAGCGCGGTAGGCGCCGCCTAGGGCCATATCGATTATCGCTGCAGTGCAGATGCGCGGCGAGGTGTCGATCATAGCGGTCAGGTTTTTGTGGGCTGGAATGTCTCCGGCATTGTGATGATCGGCATAGATAATCTGTGCCCCGTCAGCGAGTAGGCGGCGAACATCATCCATATTACTGCGCATGGAAATATCCAGTGCATAGATGAGGTCCCCTGCTGCGGCCTGAACCCGTGACAGCAGGTTTATATCGCGCTTACGCCCTGTGACGACTCTGGCGTCCGGCTGCGGCGCCTCTCGGTAAAGCTGCACAGCAGAGCATATGCCGTCCGCATCGCCGTTAAAGGCGTAAATTATGCTCACAGGTCAAGACCTTCTAAATATCCGTTATCTTGCAGATATGTAACGATGACTTCTGCAGCCTCCTTAGCGCTCATATCATTTGTATTAATTATTATCTCGGGATTTTCAGGGATCTCATAATCACTGTCAATTCCGGTAAAGTTTTCGATCAATCCCGCCCGCGCTTTGGCGTATAGACCTTTAACATCGCGGGCTTCGGCCACGTCGAGCGGTGTGTTGACAAATATCTCAATAAATTCGCCGTCATCTAAAATGTCGCGGGCCATTCTTCGCTCCGCTTTAAAAGGAGAGATAAAGGAGACAAGTGTCACCAGCCCCGCATCAACCATGAGCTTTGTCAGCTCCGAGACGCGGCGGATATTTTCCACCCGGTCGGCATCTGTAAACCCAAGATCGTTATTCAGGCCATGACGAACATTATCACCGTCCAATATATAAGTGTGACGGCCAAGGTCAAACAGGCGTTTTTCGACCAGATTGGCCACGGTTGATTTTCCTGAGCCGGAGAGGCCCGTAAACCAAAGCGCTGCGGGTTTTTGGTTTTTCTGTCCGGCGCGCTCCGGCTTTGCGACTTCCAGATCCTGCCAGACCACATTTTTTGCGCGGCGAAGCGAAAAGCGGATCATACCTGCACCGACTGTGGCATTACTCTGCCGGTCTATCAGGATGAAGCTGCCCGTATTGCGGTTTTCACTATAGGGATCAAAAGCGATCGGCGCACCAAGAGAGAGTTTAACCTCGCCAATTTCATTTAGGTCAAGCGTTTTGGCCGCAGCTTTGGCGAGCGTATTGACATTTGTGCGGTGATTTATCGAACTGATCGAGGCGGGGACAGTCTTATTGCCGGTTTTCAGCAGATATTGACGGCCGGGAAGAAGCGCATCATCACTCATCCAGATGATGTCGGCTTTAAACTGATCGGATTGTCCGGCTGGATGTTCGGCGGCGCATATGAGATCGCCGCGCGAAATATCGATCTCGTCTTCAAGCGTTAGCGTGACCGCCTGATCTTCGCGGGCGACTTTTAAATCGCCATCAAATGTAACAATCGAGGCGACCGCTGAGCGTTTACCCGAGGGAATAACGATAATTTCATCGCCCACTTTGATTTTGCCGGACGCAACCGTGCCGGAAAACCCTCTGAAATCCAAATTAGGGCGGTTAACCCACTGGACAGGCAGACGGAAGGGGGCGTTTAAATCTGCGCTCTCGACATCGACGGTTTCCAAATACTCCATCAGCGTCGGGCCTGAATACCAACCGGCCCGCGCGCTTCGCGTGCTGACATTATCACCGTCAAGCGCGCTCATAGGGATGAACGCCATATCCGCAAAATCTAGCTGTGTCGCAAAGTCACGAAAATCTGTTTCAATAGCGTTGAACTTGCGTTGATCAAAGTCGAGTAAATCCATCTTATTGACAGCTATAACGACGTGTTTAATGCCTAGTAGCGAACAAATATAGGCGTGGCGGCGCGTTTGTATCTGAACGCCGTGCCGCGCATCAATGAGCAATATGGCAACGTCTGCAGTTGAGGCGCCGGTCGCCATATTACGGGTATATTGCTCGTGTCCAGGCGTGTCGGCGACAATGAATTTGCGCTTATCCGTCGAGAAAAAGCGGTAGGCTACATCGATTGTAATGCCTTGCTCACGCTCCGCAGCCAGACCGTCCACGAGTAGTGCCAGATCGATTTTATCACCCTGCGTGCCGGATTTTTTACTGTCTTTTTCAATTGTAGCGAGCTGGTCTTCATAAATCAGCTTGGAGTCGTAGAGCAGGCGGCCAATCAATGTTGATTTACCGTCATCCACGCTGCCGCAGGTGATGAACCGCAAAAAGCTTTTGCGCTCCTGTGCGTCCAGATAGCCGAGGATATCTGTCGCAATGAGGTCGTCATGATGGCTCATTAGAAATACCCTTCCGCTTTTTTCTGCTCCATGGACGCGCCGGCGTCGCTGTCAATGACCCGTCCTTGGCGCTCTGATGTCGTAGTTAGCAGCATTTCTTGAATCACGTCGGGAAGGGTTGTGGCTTCACTGCGTACTGCGCCGGTCAGAGGGTAGCAGCCGAGTGTGCGAAACCGCACCATAGCCTGTTCTGGCGTCTCGCCATCCGCCAGCGGCATACGGTCATCATCGACCATGATGAGAACGCCGTCACGCTCGACAACAGGGCGCGTCTCGGAAAGGTAAAGCGATGGAATGTCGATATTTTCTTTGTAAATATATTGCCAAATATCCAGCTCTGTCCAATTTGACAACGGGAAGACCCGCATAGACTCGCCCTTATGGACGCGGGCATTATAAATATTCCACAGCTCGGGACGCTGGTTTTTGGCGTCCCATTGATGGGTATCTGTTCGGAAGCTAAAAATGCGTTCTTTAGCGCGCGACTTTTCTTCATCACGCCGCGCGCCGCCAAAAGCGGCATCGAATTTATATTTATCAAGCGCCTGTTTCAGGCTCTGCGTTTTCATAATATCCGTGTGAACCGCGCTACCATGCGTAAATGGCCCGACGCCGCCGCGCACGCCATCTTCGTTAATGTGAACGATTAAATCCATACCGACTTCTTTGGCGCGGCGATCCCGAAACTGTATCATTTCCGAGAACTTCCATGTCGTGTCGACATGCATAAGCGGGAAGGGCGGCTTGCTGGGATGAAACGCCTTTTGCGCGAGATGCAGCATAACAGAGCTGTCCTTGCCGACACTGTAAAGCATGACTGGATTTTCGCACTGCGCGGCCACTTCACGCATAATGTGGATGCTCTCGGCCTCAAGCCGGTCGAGATGGGTTAGGCGCGGACCGTCCAGTCCGGCTTCCAGATCGGCAAGTTTGATCAGCGCTTTTTGCAATGTCTTGGGCAGTATATGTCCGCCATCGGAGAGGCGCGATATGCCCTTGCCGTCATTAAGCAGCTTGCGCGATAAGGTCGACACGCTCTGCCCGGTGTTTTGTGCCAGCCGGTTAACGCGGTCGAGAAAAGTTATTTGATCAGACATATTATCGTGGGATATTTCCCACTCCCTGTTTGTTGAGCTTGATATAGGATTTTTAAGTGCGCTGACAAGACCAAATTTTCAGCAATGACTTAATTTGAATGTGACAAGCCTATTGTGCCGCCATTATGCAATCGCGCAGGCATGCCTCTTTAGATATCTACAAAACTGTTTATATGGGGGGCAAAGGAGACACTCATGACGACTGCCAATGCAACAATTGTGATGAATACGCCCGGCGGCGGTGAATATCGCATCGGAAATGATCAGCCCATGACATTTCTGGCGGGGCCATGCGCTATGGAGAGCCGCGATCACGCTATGATGACAGCCGAGCGCCTCAAAGGTATTGGCGAGCGCGTCGGTGTGAATATAATTTACAAGACCAGCTATGATAAAGCCAATCGCACAAGCATTCACTCGCCGCGCGGGCTGGGCCTTGAAAAAGCCATGCCGATTTTTGACGAAATTCGCCGCGAAATTGGTCTGCCATGCGTCACGGATGTTCACACCGAAGAGCATTGCCGCCTTGCCGGGCAGCATGTTGACGTCCTTCAAATCCCGGCGTTTTTGTGTCGCCAGACAGATTTGTTGGTTGCGGCCGCCGAGACCGGAAAGGTCATCAATGTCAAAAAAGGTCAATTCCTTGCGCCGTGGGACATGAAAAACGTCCTCAACAAAGTTGTCGAGGCCGGGAACGGCAATGTTATGGCGTGTGAGCGCGGGGCAAGCTTTGGCTATAACACTTTGGTGACGGACTTTCGGGGTCTGCCGATTATGAAAAGCTTTGGCAGTCCGGTTGTGTTTGACGCCACGCATAGCGTGCAGCAACCCGGCGGGCAGGGTGGAACATCAGGCGGCCAACGTGAATTTGTTCCTCATCTCGCCCGCGCGGCGGCCTCTATTGGCATTGCAGCGATGTTTATGGAAACGCATCCCGATCCTGATAATGCGCCGTCTGACGGGCCGAACATGATTCCGATGGACCAGTTCGAAGATCTGCTCGAAATGATCATGAAATTTGATCGCCTATCGAAATCTTTAAATTAGTCTCACTTGGCCACTTAATCTGCAGGCGTGACCGGCACGTCTTCAACGTCGATGATGTCCAACGGCTCGAGCTTTGGCGCGCGGCGCGGAAGATCACCTGCGGCGTGGCGGGCCGCAATCCGCTCCATCATATTCTGGCGGATATCCTCTGAAAACAGATTATATGGCGGTGTGCGGTAATGGCCCCCAAACCGCGCCGGACGCCTTAGATTACTGGCTTTCGGCATATCGATAACCAGCAGACCATCCTCGCATTGTGCACCGAATTGATGGTCAATAGCGGGCGGGTCTGTGCCTTCCGGCAGGCCACTCGCCGCGATTGCGCCTTTATGGAGACGTGCAGGGGCGTAGTCGCTTGATTGCTTCCACAATAGCGGGTTGACACATATCGGGATATGTCCGTCAGTTGCTTTCAAATTGCCACCGTCGAAAAACAATGTTTTCGTGACATATTGCCGGGCCAGAAGGCCTTCGCTCTCGCTTACTGTTGTGAACGCTACAGCGCAGCCCGTTTGCCGAGCTGTTTCACAGACAGGAATATCGCCTAAAGCGGCGAGCGGGGTCGGGTGGTCGATGATATAGGCCGCGACCAATCGGGTTTTTATGTTTCGGTCCATTTTGGTTTGCAGCAGTCGCTGAACATGCAAACCGCCTTGACCGTAACCGACAATGACGATGGGACGCTCCGGCGGTGAGACTGACAGAAATACAGCAAAGGCGCGGGCAATATCGCCAAAAGCAAATGTCTGCGCGCGAACGGCGTCATCACGATTTGTAAGAAAGGAATATAGTGCAGCCTCGCGATAATAGGGCGCAAACACGCGCCCCCCGACCCCCAGTGGACGGATGTAATTGGGCGCGATAACATGTTCCACATCGGCTCTGAACTCTGCCGATCCTGCATCCGCAACCCAGTTTTTACCGCCTAAATGCTGCGTCGGTCCGACGACAAATATATCGGCTTGATCAGGGTTTAGCGTTGAACTGTCAAAAGCCCCCGGCAGCTCTATCCATGACGCGCGCGACGTATAATCCGGAGCTAAAGGCGGGTTATATGTCTGAAAAGGCTGTCCGGGATCATTGAAATACCGAAACATATCATCACGGTAAAACCATGTGGCAACAAGCAGAAGGGCCAAGGCTGCCAAGGTGCTTATCAAAAAAATAGTTTTCAGCCTATTGGATGTCATAAAGTTTCCCTGTTATCAGGAGTAGACTACAGCGCTTTGCGGTGAAAGTCATTTACAGCTTGATGAAATCGTGACCATGTTGAGCACAAAAAGGTAATGCCATGACTAAAAGTTCAAGCGCCGCAAGACGTAAACTCAAGGCGGCGCGATATAGTTTTCGCCGCTCAGTGCGCACAAATCTGATTTATGGTCTGGTTGTTGCCCTGCCGATTGCGGCGACCCTCGGTTTTATTTGGTTTGTTGTCAGTAAATTTGATTCCTTCATTAAACCCAAGCTTCCTCCCGAATTTAACCCTGACAGCTATCTGCCGTTTGAAATACCCGGTATAGGTCTGCTGATCACAGTGGTCTTTATATATTTTCTGGGCGCTCTGGCCCGCAATTTTTTCGGTCGCCAGATTATTGCGGCGGGTGAACGCTTCGTTAATCGCGTCCCGCTCATTCGAAATATCTATAATTTTGTCAAACAATTGGTCGATACCTTCACCATCAGTACGGACAAGGCTTTCCGCGAAGTGTGCCTGCTTGAATATCCGCGAAAAGATGTTTGGGTCATGGGGTTTGTGACCTCTAATGTACGCGGCGCGCCGGGCCGTGTTTTGCCGCCCGGATTTATCAATGTTTTTGTGCCGACGACGCCAAACCCGACCAGTGGGTTTTTGATGATGATTAGCCGAGATGATGTCAAAATACTGGATATGTCTCCGGAAGAGGGGGCAAAATTGATTATCTCTGCCGGTGTGGTCAGCGATCCCCAAGCTCCCACAAATGGTGCTGCGTCGTTAATCCCGCCTTTAAAGCCCGGTTAGGAACCTGCGGGTGAGCCGGGGCTATAAGCCTAGGTTCACTACCCTGAACGCATAATCTCGACGCCGCGATCCTGTTCAAATAGATACAATAGCGTGCGCGCAGCCTCGCCGCGCGGTGAAGTGAGCTGCGGATCCGTTGCCGCAATTAGACGCGCCTGTTGAGCTGCTATTTCAAGCAGAGATCTGTGTGCGTCGAGATCAGCCAGTTTAAACGCGGGCAGGCCGCTTTGCTTAGAGCCGAGTAGATCGCCTGAGCCGCGCAGTTCCCAGTCCTGCTCTGCAATGACAAACCCGTCCTCGGTCTCGCGCATGATTTCCAGGCGCTTTTTCCCGCTAACTGATAAGGGGCCTTTATAAAGCAAAAAACATGATGACGGTTTATCGGAGCGTCCGACACGGCCGCGAAGCTGATGAAGCTGCGCCAGCCCGAACCGCTCGGCATGTTCGATGACGATTATCGTCGCATCCGGCGCGTCCACACCGACCTCAATAACTGTTGTGGCAACCAAAATGTCGTAATCTCCGCGTTTAAACGCTTCGGCGATATCCGTTTTCTCCTGCGCCTTCATACGTCCATGCAAAAGTCCGATGCGCGAACCGAATATAGCGGTCAGTTGCCGGTGTCGGTCTTCAACGCTGGAGAGATCTATCAGCTCGCTGTCTTCAACCAAGGGGCAGACCCAATAGACACGCGCACCGTCTTTGACAGCGCGTTGTACGCCGTCGATCAGATCATCCAGACGCTCCATCGGCACAATACGCGTATCAATCGGACGTCGCCCGGCGGGTTTTTCATCAAGGCGCGACACATCCAAATCACCATAGCTGGTCAAAGCAAGGGTGCGCGGGATAGGCGTGGCTGTCATAACTAGAATATCGGGGCGATGACCCTTTTCCATCAGGCGCATGCGGTCATTGACGCCAAAGCGGTGCTGCTCGTCAATAATGACGAGGCCCAGATCAGCAAATTCAACCCCGTCTTGAAATAAGGCGTGGGTTCCGCAAATAACGTCGATATAACCGTCACGCAGTCCGGTCGCCAGCGCCGCACGCGGTTTGCCTTTATCGCGACCTGTCACAGCTTCAACAGTGAGATTGGCGGGCGCGAGCAGGGCCTTAAGACTGTCTGCGTGCTGGCGGGCTAAAATTTCGGTGGGTGCCATAATGGCGACCTGCGCGCCGGCCTCTGCGACATGAGCTGCCGCGAGAGCTGCAACAAATGTTTTGCCTGCGCCGACATCGCCTTGCAGCAGACGCGCCATCCTGTTTTGAGAGCCCATATCAGACTTTATATCTTCAAAGGCCCGAAGCTGGGCGCCGGTTGGCGTAAACGGTGCGCCCGCGAGTACTTCGGCGACGTAATCGCCTTTGGCCGTAAATGTCCGGCCACTGCGGGCGCGGTTTTGCTCACGCACGATCGCGATAGCCAGCTGCTGCGCCAGGAGTTCATCAAAAGCGAGGCGCCGTCGAACAAGGGAGTCCGGTGCGGTTTCCATCTTACTTTGCGGGGCATGCAGGCGCTGTATCGACTCGGCCCAGCGCGGCCACCCTTCACGCTCCATTAGGGCCGGATCCAACCACTCATCAAGCTCGGGTACGCTTTTAAGCGCCTCGCGCATAGCTTTTGCCGCCACTTTTTGCGACAGCCCTACGGTTAAAGGATAAAGCGGTTCAATATCGGGGATCAGGGCGGCGTCCTTTGGCGCGACAACGTGATCGGGATGCGCCATTTGCGCGCGGCCATTATAAATCTCCACTTTGCCAGAAATGATCCGCTGCGCGCCTTCGGGGAGTAGATTTTGCAAAAACGGCCCGCGGCTGTGAAAAAAGACAAGCTCCATATCGCCGCTCTCGTCAAACACTCTAATGCGGTAAGGGCGTCCGCGTCCGCTTGGGGGACTATGCGTGCCTATGGTCACCGTAAAGGTCGCAACAGTGCCGTTTATCGCGTCTGCTATTGCAGGGCGGGCGCTGCGGTCTATGCATCCTGATGGAGGGGTCATGACAAGATCTTTAACGCGGTCTCCCATAGCGCGCGACAAGGCCTGCGCTATCTTATCGCCCACGCCATAAAGCGTGGTGACATTAGCAAAGAGCGGAAACAGGATTTGTGGTCGAGCCATAATGCATCAATGCCGCAGCTGCGGCACGGACACAACATGTTGCGGCTATAATAATTGCCCCTTATGAAGGCCCGCTATGACACAAGAAAATACCCCAGACATAAATCTTGAGGCCCGCCGCAAGCGGTTGATCTACCGATCCAATTACCGCGGCTTCAAAGAGGCCGACATATTGCTTGGGGGCTTCGCGGCGAAATTCGTTCCTGACATGCAGGCCGATGACTTAACGGAGCTGGAAGCCTTGCTCGAAGAAAATGATCATAACATCTATGCATGGATTACGAAATCCGCGCCGTTGCCAGCCCAATTTGATACGCCGCTTTTTGCGCGACTGCAAAACTACCGTCCGTAGATCCTGATGCTCGAACACAAAACATATGCCCGTTTTGACGGCGCGCTTAGCGTTGGCGGTTTGCCCGAAGGCGCGGACGCGCTTGTTTTTGTTAAAGCGTGCCGTGCGCGCGGCGGACGTCATGTTTTTATCGCTGCTGATGACACGCGCGCTGCAAATTTTATCGCAGCGTGCCAATTTTTCGCGCCGGATATTACCCTGCTACACCTTCCGGCGTGGGATTGCCTGCCCTATGACCGCGTTTCACCCAGCCGGACTTTAGCCGCCAGACGCACCGCTACGCTTTACGCCCTGACTGATGATTTAGGCGATATTCCGCTGATCATTGTGACGACAATTAGCGGCGCCCAGCAAAAAGTTGCGCCGCGAAATGTTATGTCCCGCGCCGGCTTTCGCGCGAGAGCGGGCGAGGATATTGATCGCGACGAGTTGCAAAATTATCTGGTGTCTAATGGATATAGTCGCGCCTCGATTGCTGTCGAGCCGGGGGATTTCGCCGTGCGCGGCGGCCTGATTGATATTTTTCCACCGGAGCTGGATCAGCCTGTGCGTCTGGATTTTTTCGGCGATGAGCTGGAAAGCCTGCGCAGCTTCGATCCGCAAACGCAGCGCACGACGGGCAAAGCTCCGTCTCTTTATCTTGCGCCCGTCAGTGAAGCGCTTCTGAGCGAACAGAGTAAAAGCCTGTTTCGGACAGGATATATCGCGGCCTTTGGCGGCGGAATTTCACGCGACCCTATCTATGCGGCGGTGACCGAAGGCATTCGTCCGGCGGGCATAGAGCATTATATGCCGCTGCTCTATGACGGGCTGGAAACCGTATTTGATTATTTTGGTGCCAAGGCCCTTATCGCCATGGATGGCGGCGCAAGCGAAGCTTTGATGGAGCGCCGCACACTCATAGAAGATTATTACGACGCGCGCGTTTCATATGCCAAGACGCAATCCGATAAGGATGGCAAATACCGCGCCTTGGAGCCCGACAAGCTATATCTGTCCAGCGCGGCATGGGACGCGGCGGTTGAGCCGCATGATGTGCGCCTTCATAGTGGATTTGAACGCCCTGCCGCGCCGGGCATTATAAATTTTGGCGCGAAACTAAGCCGTAATTTCTCAGCCGAGCGCCAGACCGAAGGCGTCAATATATTCGAGGCTGCAGCGCAGCATTTAAACGCGCTCGCCAAAGATGGACAGCAAGTCTGGCTGGCCAGTTGGACAGAGGGCAGCTCCGAGCGCATGGGCACGGTTCTAACTGATCACGATCTGCGTACAGGCTTGGCCGAAAATGGCGACCAAGCGCTTGGCATTAAGCCTGGAACAATCCGCCGCGTTATCCTCCCGCTCGAACATGGCTTTACGCTCGGCGGGCTTAGCGTTATTTCCGAACAGGACATTCTGGGTGACCGCTTGGTCAATCGCGGGCGGCGTAAAAAAGCCAAGAATTTTATCTCCGATGCGACGGCGCTGCAAAATGGCGACCTGGTTATTCATATTGACCACGGCCTGGGCCGGTATCTGGGCCTGACAACCTTGCAGGTTCAAAACGCGCCGCATGATTGCCTTGAACTTGAATATGCCAAAGGAGCCAAACTCTTCCTGCCCGTAGAGAATATCGAACTGCTCTCGCGTTATGGTAGCGCGCCGGACACAGTTCTGCTGGATACGCTCGGCAGCGCGTCCTGGCAGGCCCGTAAATCCAAAGCCAAGCAGCGCCTGCGCGACATGGCTGAAGAGCTTATCAAGATCGCCGCAAAACGAGCGCTGCGAACTGCCGAGGCTGTCACGCCCCCCGAAGGGGCCTATGACGAGTTTTGCGCGCGTTTTCCGTATTCTGAGACGGATGACCAGCTCAGCGCTATCGAAGATGTTATTGCCGATTTGGGGAGCGGCCGTCCGATGGACCGCCTGATTTGCGGTGATGTCGGCTTTGGTAAGACCGAAGTGGCGTTGCGCGCCGCCTTCATTATGGCCATGTCAGGTAAGCAGGTCGCGATCGTCGCGCCGACAACCGTGCTGGCGCGGCAGCATTTTAAAACATTCGAGGCCCGGTTTAGAGGCTGGCCTGTCAAAGTGCGGCAGCTTTCACGCTTGGTAACCGGTAAAAATGCGGCGCTGACGCGCGAAGCATTGAAGACCGGGCAGTGCGATATCGTTATCGGCACCCATGCTTTGCTGGCAAAATCCGTTGGATTTCGCGACCTTGGACTTTTGGTTGTTGATGAAGAACAGCGCTTTGGCGTGCAGCATAAAGAGCGGCTTAAAGCCCTTCGCGCGGATGTTCATGTCCTCACCCTCACTGCGACGCCTATCCCGCGTACCCTACAAATGGCGCTGTCCGGTATTCGCGATTTGTCGCTTATAGCCACGCCGCCCGTGGATCGTTTGGCTGTACGGACCTATATCACGCCATGGGACCCGGTTAGCCTGCGTGAGGCGATTTTGCGCGAACGTTACCGCGGCGGACAAAGCTTTTTTGTTGTGCCGCGTATTGCCGATTTGAAACGCACAGAAGAGTTTTTGCAGCTTCATGTGCCGGAAGTGAAATACGTTATCGCCCACGGACAGATATCGGGCGGGGCGCTCGAAGATGTCATGACGGCATTTTATGACGGGCAATATGATGTGCTCTTGTCGACCTCCATTATCGAGAGCGGCATTGATATCCCGACGGCCAATACAATGATCATCTACCGCGCAGACCGCTTTGGACTCGCCCAGCTCTATCAGATGCGCGGACGTGTCGGACGGTCCAAAACCCGCGCCTATGCCTATATGACTTTGCCGGATACGCATCAGGTCACAGCCGGCGCGCAGCAGCGTCTCAAAGTGCTACAATCTCTGGATACGCTTGGCAGCGGATTCTCACTGGCCAGCCACGATCTGGATATGCGCGGGGGCGGTAACCCTCTGGGCGAAGAGCAGTCCGGGCACATCAAAGACCTCGGCGTGGAGCTTTACCAGCACATGCTTGAAGAGGCGGTCGCAGCCTTACGCGACGATGTGGAAGTGTCCGATCAAAGCTGGACGCCGCAAGTCAATTTAGGCATATCCGTGCTTATTCCGGAGAGCTATGTCGAAGACCTCAATGTTCGGTTGTCACTCTATCGCCGCACGTCAGAAATTGAGGATGATACGGGCAGCGAAAGCTTTGCAGCCGAACTCATTGACAGGTTTGGGCCGCTACCCCGTGATGTTGAAAATTTACTAAAAATCATGCAAATCAAAAGATTATGCAGAGTAGCTCATGTTGAAAAAGTTGACGCTGGACCGAAAGGCGCTGTCCTTACTGTCCGTCATGGCGATGTGAAGAAGCCGGAGGTTATTATTAATGCACTGCAGAGCCAGATGAACTGGAAGCTCCGTCCGGACCAAAGTATTTTCGTGCGCGCGCATATGGATGATGAGCGCTTGCGGATTTCAGGTGTCATACGCGCGCTAAAATTGCTCATGCCGCCTAAAGATTAAGCATAGATCTAGGCGCTGACCGACTGCCTGTCGTCATATTGCCGCGCAATCGTGTGGGGCGTTAACGTCACCTGGAATTTCCGGTCCATATCATCAAAGGCGGTTAGCTCAATCATATCTGACAGACGCGCCAAAACACTCTGGACGTCATCACTTTTCGTATCCGGAAATATAATACCTATGCAGTCGGCGGATAAACGCGCTGCAAAATCCTGCACACGAATAACCCCGGCAATCATGCGCTCAATTTCGAGTTTGGCATGAAAGAAGGCCGCATCCGATATCCGGCCGTGTTCCGGCGCAATACTCAGGCGTACGACCCCGACAGAAACGCTGCGGTTACGGCGCGCTGCATCGAGTTTTACGCGGTCCAGATGCGCGTGGAAAGCCGCTTCGGTAAATAGCCCGGTATTTGCATTTACCGACTCACCTAGATTTAACGCTGAAAAAGCTTGGCGTAAATGTTCATATGCGCGCTGCCCGCGGGCTAGTTCTAATATCCGCCCGGAAATTTCATTCGTTTCCGCTGACGCGTAAATAACATCAGTAATACCTCGCAATTGAGCGGCGGATGACAGCTCAGGGTCATCTTCCGGCGACAAAACCAAGACGGGAACATTATATAACCGGGAATTTTTACGCATTGTCGATGCTATACTATAAGCGGGTTCCTCTCCGTTTAGCCCGCTTACAACAACTGCGTCGAATTTTACGCTATGTAAGTAATCAAATGCCGTAAAACTGGTGAAAGCTGCGGTTAAATCTGCATCCGATCGATCAAGAGCGTGAAGAACGGACATAAATTCGGGAACCGGACTGCCAACAAAAAGGATCTTTAGATTTGGCAAATCAGTGGTGATGGGCTCTGCCGGAAGGTCGAAATGGGCCGCTAATGTGCGTTGGCGCAGCATAAATTCGTGATTCATTGTCTGGAGGCGAAAGAGAGATGACAGACGGCTTGATAGTTGCGCGGGATGCACGGGATGGCGCAGTACAGAATCGAATATTTTCAGATCATTATGCGGCGTGCTTGCCGGCGCAACCATGATAAGGGCGGGCGGTGATTTACGGAATGTAGATTTTATCCGTGTGGCCAGTGCCAGTATTGCTGTATCTATTTCCGTTGGAAAATAGAAAATGACCCCCCGTAATTGCCGGCTTGGCAATGCCGGCAGGGCGCGTCCATCAAATGACGCCGTAAAAATCTCGCAGCCCAATCCCGCTAGGCGGTCTTTGAGGCGCAGAATCTCGACATCCTCGCATTCCGGCCTGTGGATAATCCACAGACGCGGTAATGGCGCAGAGCTGTCCTCTGATGGCGTATTTGCGATGTCGACAAAATCGTTCACACCCCTAGTCTAGGGCAAACGCGTTATTGACCCGTTAAATTTACCCGCCTTGCGGCATATCCCAGCCGCACTGACGGCCTTCATTTTGGTCCTCTAACCAGGTTTGCAGGGGCGCGAAATACTCAAGTAATGCTGAGCCGTCCATTGTCCGCTGTCCGGTAAAGGCTTCCAGAGCATCCGGCCAAGGTTTTGACGCACCCATTTCCATCATCGCGTTAAACCGCGTGCCAACCTCTTTATTTCCATAAACTGAACAGCGGTGAAGCGGACCCTCAAATCCTGACATGTCACAGGCCGCCTTGTGGAATTGGAACTGTAAAATATGGGCCAGGAAATAGCGCATATACGGTGTATTTCCGGGAATATGATACTTAGCGCCGGCATCAAAGGCACCAGCTGGACGGGCCGCCGGCGGGCGAATGCCCTGATATTCAGTGCGCAGCTTCCACCATCCATCATTATAAGCAGATGGTGCAATCTTGCCGGAAAACACCTGCCAGCGCCATTTATCAACCATCAGGCTAAACGGCAGGAAAGCGACTTTATCCATCGCTTGACGGAGTAAAATTGGGATGTCGCCGCTGGCATCAGGAATGTCAGCTTCGTTCATAAGGCCGATTTCCACCAGATATTCGGGCGTGATCGACAGGCCAATCATATCACCAATCGCTTCATGGAAGCCGTCATTCGCGCCTGTCTTGTAAAATACAGGCTGGTTTTGATAGGCGCGTTGATAGATATTATGACCCAGTTCGTGATGTACTGTCTGGAAGTCTTCGCCGGTTATCGTCGTGCACATTTTGATGCGGACATCTGATTTATCATCAATATCCCATGCTGAGGCATGGCACTGAACATCACGGTCAGCCGGTTTTGTTATCAGCGAACGTTCCCAGAATGTGTCGGGCAGGGGATCAAAGCCCAGTGAAGTGAAGAAGGCTTCGCCGGTTTCCACCATTTTCTTTTGGGTGTATTTTTGCTTTTCTAAGAGAGACGTAATATCAATCGACTTCCCGCTAAACCCTTCTGGCTGTACGACAGGGTAGATATTCCCCCATTGCTGAGACCACATATTGCCGAGCAAATCTGCGCGGATCGGCTGATCCAACGGTACGATTTCATTGCCGTATTCATCATTAAGTTCGTAACGGACATAACAATGCAGCTGTGTGTAGAGCGGCTTAACTTGATTCCATAAGCGCTCGGATTCTTGGGTGAAATCATCCGCCGACATATCATAACCGCCGCGCCATAGCGCGCCTGTATCGGCAAATCCCAGCTCGGCAGAGCCTTCATTGACGATCTCAACCATACGGCCATATTCACTGGCCATAGGCGGCGAGATCGTGCGCCATCCTTCCCAAATTGTTTTGAGCAAGCCAGGGTCACGTGATTCGGCTATAATCTTACTGGCTTGACCAAGATGAATTGTGCCCTCCGGCGCTTCTTCGCCAAGTTTGCCGTAATCCGCGTCGCCTCTTTTGTTCTCATCAAGAATTTTGATGATGCGTTTGTCCGTAACGTCAACAGCAAAGCGGCCCTTGGCATAACGCCCGTCTAGCGATGTCATAATGGTCGATAGCTCGGCTGCTGCGCCGGGTTTTTCCGGTGCCGGAAAGTTGCTACCGCGTTTCAGCGCGCTCATTTTGCGCTCCATATCCGCAGGCAATTTGATGTCGTTGAACCGTTTTGCGCCATTGGCAAGACGGGTTTGCATTTGCGAATATTCAGTTGACGCTTTGGTAAGCAGCCAAGCTGTGTCTTCAGTGACGAAATTGGCATTCACCCAAGCCGCGCGGGACGCATATTCATTCATCCGCTCAATATCTTTAGCCGCGGCTTCAAGAAATTCTTTAGCTTGTTGCGGCGTGGCTCCATCGCCGCCGCGCAGCATTTCTGCGGCGCGTGACTGGGTTGTGCTGGCAGGTGTCGGGGTGTTGATGTCCGGATCGGTTGTGACCTCGCGCGTCGCATCCACTTGATCCTGATACGTCGATCCCGCTTCAGTTTTGCGGGTTTTTTGATCACAGCCGGAGGCTAGAATAAGCGCAATCGCGCTGACCCCCAAAGCCGTCCATTTTAGCGAAGAGCGGGTAGCAGCGGAGCGCAAAGCCATGGTCATAAACATTATCCTATTGTGCGGTTATGTCCGCCCCAGAGGCAAGACAAGTCTGTTACCTTTGTCTTGCCAGAAATTTTCCTGTAAAAAAAGCCTTTTCCTTGCGTCTATCGGTCAGGCGCATACGTAATGTGAAGTAAATTTAGTGAAAGCGCGTGTGATGACCCCAAAAACAGGACTGTTACTTGTCAATCTTGGCTCGCCGGATGCGCCGACACCTAAAGCCGTGCGCCGTTACTTATTCCAATTTTTACATGACCACCGCGTGATTGAACTGACCCGCTGGATTTGGTGTTTCATTTTGCATGGAATAATTCTGCGTGTAAGGCCGGCGCGGTCAGCGAAAGCTTATGCAAAAATATGGGGAGCCAAAGGTCGCGAAGCCCCGCTGATTGAAATTACGCGCGCGCAAGCTACGAAAATCCAAAAGAGGCTTGGGCAAAATGTGTCCGTAAATGTGGCCATGCGGTACGGCAATCCGTCAATCCCTGCGGCAATGGACGTATTTGCGGCGGCGGGTATAGACCGCATTGCGGTTTTGCCGCTCTATCCCCAATATGCGGCGGCCACGACGGCCTCTGTCTATGACGACGTTTTTAAAGCGCTAAAAAAGAAGCGCGATATGCCTGCCTTGCGGTTTTTACGCAATTATTACGAAGAGCCCGCTTATATTGCAGCTCTGGCCGACTCAATATCCGCGCAAATTGATCGTCAAGGCTGGGAGCCTGACGCGATCATTGCCAGTTTCCATGGCTTGCCCGTTGAGATGGTTGAAAAGGGCGATCCTTACAAGGATGAGTGCCAGAAGACCGCAGAGCGGCTTGGGGAAGCGCTCGGCGCTCGCGCGGATAAACTCATATTGACATTCCAATCGCGATTCGGTCCCAAAGAATGGCTACAACCATATACTGATAAAACCCTAGAGAAACTGGCTGGCGAGGGGAAAACAAAAATCATCTGTATCACGCCCGGATTTGCTGCGGACTGCTTGGAGACTTTGGAAGAGATTGCGATCGAAGCCCGAGATGACTTTATTTCGGCAGGCGGGACGCATTTTGAGATGGTGCCGTGCCTGAATGCGCAGGATGATCATTGCGACCTGCTGGCCGATATTGCGCGGCGTGAGCTTTTATCCGGTTGGGAGTGAGCGCCCAATTAAAGCTGCTATGGCCTCGCCGGACATATCACGAAACCGCTTTGATGGGATACTGATATCCGCGAGTGCAATGTAAGCGGACTTACGGCTTTCCAGAAGCTCCGGATAGCAACGCCGCATAGCCGATTTGCTATCCTCATTGGCGGATGTGGTAAAAGCGCTACGCCAGATCAAAGGTTTCGGATTTTCAAAAAACAGATCTTTCAAACGCGTTATGTCCCGCTCGCTAGCCGATATGTGCACAATTAGCGCGTCTTGTTTAAGCGCGGATAAGACTGCCGGATCGCAATAAATGGCGCTTCCCGTCAGATCAAATATCGCGCCTTTGCTAGGTTTCAGAGCCTTTTTAATTAGCCCGGTTTCTTCTGTGATATAGCGAGCGGCGCGCTCATCATGGTGCGGATGATCCGGATAGTGCATCCAATCGGCCAGAGCCTGCATATCAACAAGCCCAAAAGTTTGAGCAATCTGGGCGTCATTTTCATAAATACGCAGATCAAAGGCGTCTGCCATAGCCCGTCCGGCATAGCTTTTTCCAATATTAGACATGCCGACAAAAGCGAGCCGCAATGTGCCGTTTGCCAGATGGTTTATATAGTCCTGCTGGCTAAGCTGCATCAGGCTTTGCCGGACAGCATGTCCGAAAGAGCTGCGAGTTCCGGCTTCATTTCAGTGATATACGGCGTTTTCTTCTTAAGCTTTTTGAGCGCATTTGGCATAGCAATGTCATCATGAATGATCCGTTCAACCTCACTGTGGAATTTGGCTGGATGCGCCGTCGCAACAGTAATTTGTGTAAAATCAATATCGACATCTTCACGAAAGGCTTGGGCAGCCAAATGACCAATTGTCGTATGCGGGCACATGGCGTATCCCGTCTCGTTATAATAACGACGCATATGGCGCATGGTTTGCTCATCCGTAAAACTCGCGCCCCAGACGGCCTTGCGAAGAGCTTTGATGTCCCCGTCGAACAACTCTAAAATACGCGGGAAGTTATTGGGCCGGCCAATATCCATCGCATTAGAGAGGGTTGGGACAGACGGACGGGGCGTATATTCACCGCTGCGTAAATAGTCGATAAAAGGATCATTAGCATTATGCCCGACGACGAACCGGTCAATGGGCGCGCCCATCTTTTTCGCGATAAGTCCTCCTGTCAGATTCCCCAAATTACCTGAGGGAATTGAGAATACTAAAGGACGCTGCGGGTAGGCGGCTCTCGCCTGTAGGGCCGTCCAGAAATAATAAAAACTCTGCGGCACGACGCGGCCGACATTGATGGAATTTGCACTCATCAAATTATGCTGCGCGGTCAAGTCTTTATCTGCAAATGCGGCTTTCACCAGCGCCTGGCAATCATCAAAACTGCCTGTCACGCGCAGAGCCCGCACATTACTGCGCTTGCCCATAGTGGTGAGCTGCTGCTCCTGAATGGCGGACACTCCCCCTTCAGGATAAAGAATGAACACGCGCGTGCCAGGTTGATTCAGAAAGCTATAGCCAATGGCCCCGCCCGTATCACCGGATGTTGCGACTAATATGGTTCGCGTGTCATTTTCGCCCGAGAGGTGCGAGACGCTGCGACCCATAAAGCGGGCCGCGAAATCTTTGAAGGCCAGCGTCGGGCCGTGAAACAATTCTAAAAAGAAATCATTGCGCGGCTCATTGAGGGCAGGATCCAGTACGTATCCGTCTGCCGTCACCATAGGTACAGGGAAGTTATAAGCATCCTCGCAGATGCGTTCTAAATCTTCGTCGGAAAAGCGGTCATCAACGAAATGCCGAGCCAGTTTCGCCGCGCAGGCATGGAATGGAAGTGCGCCGAGCTTGGCCATTTCATCAAGTGTAAAAGACGGAATTTCACTTGGCATATAAAGCCCGCCATCTGGCGCGAGGCTCGAAAGCAGAGCTTCCCCGAAGCTTGAGGTCAAATCCGGATTAGAGTGCGAATAGTAATGCATGGCTGTCGCTCGCAATGTTGGGAGCGCTTTCTAGCGCAGCCCTGCTAAATGGCAAGTCAAAGACGGGCGGGTGTCGGGACGTGTGCCGCGTTTGACGTCATGTGAGGCCTTAACGCACAATTTTTGCAAGAATGTTGACCATAGATGCATGCGCCGGTTCGTTACCAATATTTGTGATGCAATGCGGACGGTCCGCGCGGTATCGCAAGGTTTCGCCCGTGCGGCCCTCAAATATCTCTCCCGCGACATCGACGCGGATATGACCCGACAAAATAGACAGGTTTTCAATAGAGCCGGCAGGATGCGGCGAGCTCTGCAACTGCCCGCCGGGTTGAGCCAAAAAGTCATACCATTGGACAAATTCGACCGTATCAATGCTGCCAAGAATTTTTAGAGTTACAAGCCCATCATCACTGCTCAGTAGCGGGATGTCTTTACGCTTGGCATGTTCAATCAATGCGGGAAGGTCCTCATCGTTTTCATTGACCGCAGACAAAACCGCTTCCACAGTCGTGCCCAGGGCAACAGACAGGCGCGTTATTGTTGCCAGCGTCGGATTAGACTCGTTTTTCTCGATTTTGGAGATCAGGCTTTTGGCAACGCCGGAATGTTCGGACAAATCGCCGAGTGACATGTCTTCAGCTTGGCGTAGACGCGAAATTGTCGCGCCGAAATGCGCGCCAATGGCGCTGCAGGCCGCATTTTTTTGTCGTTTTGGTTTGCTCATTTTGCTGTTCACAGTTCTATGATTAAAAAAACACGTATTTGATCTTTAAAAATCTTAATCGTTCTATATATAGAACACTTGAGTTAAACAAGTCCCGTTTTGGATGAAGGCCGCTATGCGTTACTTACCGATACATATTGATACCCAAGACGGGCGCATTGTCATCGTCGGCGGGGGAGCTGCGGCCGAAGCGAAATTGCGGACGCTGGTGAAGACCGAAGCCGTGCTTGATGTCGTCGCCACCCGGATCACTCCTGAAATCGCGCGCTGGGCAGAGCAGGGCAGGGTCAACCATAGCGCCCGCGAATTTGTAGAGAGTGATTTAGACGGTGCTTTGCTCGTCTATGCGGCCAGCGAGGACGACTCTGATAATGCCATGATCTCGGCTCTGGCCCGCGCACGCGGCATTCCCGCAAATGCTGCTGACCAGAAAGCCGCTTGTAGCTTTATTACGCCGGCTCTGGTTGACCGCTCACCCGTGGTTGTATCGATTGGCACAGAGGGCACATCACCGGGATTGGCGCGCGCGATTAAAGCTGAATTTGAAACATTGCTTCCCTCTACATTAGGCACACTTGCGTTACATATCAAAGATTTGAGAGCTAAAGTTAAACGCTCTTACCCCGAGCTTGCGGCGCGTCAGCGCTTCTGGGCTGCTATTTTCGGCAAGGGCGATTTGAATTCGCAGCTGCGCCTGAGTGAGGCGGCTTTAACGCAACACGTCGAGATGGCAATCGAGCAGGGCGAAGCAGCCTTAGGCGGCACGATCAGTCTTGTCGGCGCGGGTCCGGGTAATCCTGATCTATTAACCCATCAAGCGCGGCAAAAACTGCATAGCGCTGACGTTGTCATATATGACCGTCTGGTCAGTCAGGGCGTATTGGATTTCGCCCGCCGTGAGGCTGAGTACATCTATGTCGGCAAAGAGGCGGGCGGCGTGTCTACGCCCCAAGAGCATATTAATGCATTATTGATAGAAAAAGCGCGCCAAGGGCTAGCTGTCGTGCGGCTGAAAGGCGGCGATCCGCTCATTTTTGGGCGTGCAGACGAAGAACTGGACGCGGCACGTGCCGCCGGCATACCCGTGGAGATTTGCCCGGGAATCACCTCTGCGGCGGCGGCTGCGGCGGCTATCGGGCAGTCTTTGACATCACGCGGGGTGAATAAGTCTATAACCTATATGACGGGTCACGATACCAAAGGTTTTGCGGAGCAGGATTGGGCGCGATTCTCAAAGCCTGGCGCCCGTGCGGCGATCTATATGGGCGTTGGCGCGGCGCGCTTTATCCAAGGGCGGCTTATGCTGTACGGAGCAGTCCCTACGACGCCTGTCACTATAGTTGAAAATGCATCACGTCCCGAGCAGATCATTCTTGCAACAACAGTTTCCACATTGCCGGAGGCCCTGAAGCGCGGGGGCATTACGGGGCCGGCCATATTGCTTCTAGGGTTTACGCCCGCGCAATCTGTTGCCGCTTCATTGTCCAGAAAGGCCGCCTTATGAGCAGTTTGAAACATAAAGGCGTCGGCCCGCAGGCCATGACCGCCAATGGTCTTCGTAAAGGGCCGGTTGTCTATATGCGCGAGCAGCTGGATTGGAGCACGGATTATGCCGAGGCGCTGATTACCGAGGATGAAGAGATAATCGCGCATATGGACGAAGCTGCCCAATTGGCGTCTGTAAATAATCTGGTGGTGGGCGCCTACTTTATTGATATTGACGCCGATAGTCGGGAGCCTGTTCGATATAGAGAACGGTTTCGGATGAATGGTCCAAGCTTTGATCCGGGGCGTCCCACATACGCTGAGCATGCCAAAACCCACGGCGCAACGCGATTAAGCGAGAGCTAATATGTATAGATATGACGAATTTGATCATCAATTTGTGCAGTCCCGCACGACGCAGTTCCGCGACCAGGTTATGCGCCGTTTGGATGGCCGCCTGACAGAAGAGCAGTTCAGGCCACTGCGCCTAATGAACGGGCTATATCTGCAATTGCACGCTTATATGCTCCGCGTGGCTGTGCCATATGGAACGCTGCGCAGTGACCAATTGCGCAGGCTTGCTGATATAGGCGAAAAATATGATCGCGGCTACGGCCATGTCACAACGCGCCAGAATATGCAGTTCAATTGGCCTGAACTGGTCAATGTACCGTCAATATTGGACGATCTGGCCGAGGTTGAAATGCACGCCATTCAAACCTCCGGAAATTGCATTCGTAATGTGACGTCTGACCCTTGGGCCGGTGCGGCGCAGGACGAAGTTGAAGACCCGCGCCCGACCTGCGAGCTTTTGCGCCAATGGAGCAGTCTGCATCCGGAATTCACATTCTTGCCGCGCAAGTTTAAGATTGCGGTTACCGCATCTGAAAATGACCGCGCTGCAATTCGCGCCCATGATATCGGTATCAAGATTGTTCGCAACGCGGCAGGTGAGGTCGGTTACCACATCTATGTTGGTGGTGGTCTGGGCCGAACGCCCATCATCGCAAAGAGCCTGAATGATTTTGTCCCGCGCGACGAGCTGCTCAACTATCTGGAAGCTGTCATGCGGGTTTATAACCGTTATGGGCGCCGCGATAACAAATATAAAGCGCGCATCAAGATATTGGTGCAAGAGACTGGAATTGAACAGTTTCGCTGTAATGTAGAGGCCGAATATGCCGCGATGATCCCTGCCGACATTACGGTTGACGCAGAGGAGCTGGAGCGCATTGCAGAATATTTTTCGCCGCCGAAATTTGAAGCCGTGAGTCAGAATTCCGGCGAAATAGAGGCGCAGCGCAAGGCTGACCCTGAATTCGCGCGCTGGTGCAATGCCAATTTAGGTGAGCACCGCATGGCCGGCTATGCCATCGTCAATGTCTCGCTAAAGCCCATCAAGGGCGCGCCGGGTGATATCACAAGCGAGCAAATGCGCGTTGTTGCGGATTTAGCGGATGACTATAGCTTTGGCGAAATTCGCTTCACTCATGAGCAAAATGTTGTCTTGCCGCATGTGAAACGCTCTGAGGCTTTAGCTGTTTATGACGGCCTAAAAGCGGCTGGACTAGCAGCGGCGAATATTAACAAAATTACCGATATAATCTGCTGCCCCGGTATGGATTATTGCGCGCTGGCGACGGCCCGCTCAATTCCGGTCAGTCAGGCGATAGCCCAGCGTTTCGCCGATCCTGAGCGCCAGACTGTTATCGGCGAAATGAAGATCAAAATCTCAGGCTGCATCAATGCCTGCGGTCATCATCATGTCGGTCATATTGGCATTTTGGGTCTCGAGAAATCCGGCGTGGAATTCTATCAGGTCACGTTGGGCGGCGATGCGACAGAGACGGCCACAGTGGGCGATAAGACCGGTAAGGGCTTTTCACAGGACGAGCTTATTGACGGTATTGAGCGGATGGTTGATTTTTATATTGAAGCCCGTGAGGGACAGGAGCGTTTCTTGGACACTTACCGCCGCATGGGCATAGCCCCCTTTAAGGAGGTGCTTTATGCCGATCATTAATGCCGGTCGCGCTGTGACGGATCACGGTGATACGCCGCCTCCAATGGAGGATTTCCTTGGCCGTAATCACGGGCGCAGCGTCACGCTGCCGCCGGACGCGGATCTCAATACGCTGGAACCAAGATTATCCGGGCTAACTGACATAGAGGTTGGATTTCCGGCTTTTACCGATGGGCGCGGTTTTTCCATCGGAAAACAGCTTCGCAGAATGGGCTTTGAGGGCAGGTTGACCGCCACAGGGCCGATTATTCCCGATCAATATGTTTATGCATTGCAATGCGGATTTGACCAGATCAAAATTGATGAGGAGACATTTTCGCGCTTTGGCGAGGCGGATTTCAAAACGGCGCTCGATGCTTTTGCGCTGACGTATCAACCCGGCTACGCACATCCGCTCGGCCCGGCGACCAATATATTTAAAGCGCGCGCTGCGCTGCGTAAAAAAAAACCCGATGATTCGGTCTTAGACCCTAATCCTGATCTATATTCAGGCTTGTCGGGACAGGACTCACTTCGTCGCGCCATTACACAGGACTTCAAGGGTGAGATTGTCCTAGCGAGTTCATTGGGCGTTGACAGTGCTGTATTGCTGCACATGGTCAGCGAGATTGATCCCGGATTGCCCATATTGTTCCTCGAAACCGGTCAGCATTTTAAAGAAACTCTGGCCTATCGCGACCAGCTTGTTGCGCGTTTGGGGCTGACGCATTTTCGCTCGATCCCCCCATCTCCGAAAGAAGTCGCCGATATTGACCCGGACGGCACGCTAAACCAGCGCGACCGTGATTTGTGCTGTAATCTACGTAAAGTGCGCCCGCTTGACCGTGAAATTGAACCGTTCAAGGCCCGTATTACAGGCCGCAAGCGTTACCAGACGCCGCAGCGCGCCACTATGCCGATATTAGAAACAGGCGGCCGCCAGATTAAGGTTAATCCGCTGGCGTTCTGGTCTGCCAAAGATGTTACGGCCTATATTCGGGCCCATGACCTGCCGCCCCATCCGTTACTTGCGCTTGGCTTTTTATCGATAGGCTGCGAGCCGTGCACGACGCGCGTCACTGATGGTGAAGATCCGCGGGCGGGGCGCTGGCGCAATTCGGATAAAACCGAATGCGGAATTCATATGATTGACGGCAAATGGGTCAGCGTTGCGCCAGAGGTGCAAACGCATGAGGTGTTTTAGCTAAATCTGACTAACCTTCAGCGATTTGAACGCGGGCCTCTTCCATCAACGCGTCCATTTTTGTTCTAAGGTCAACGTCCGTAATGCTCGCGCCGGCCTTGTCGAGATCCGCCTTAACCTTACGGAAGACATCCATATCGCCGGCTTCTTCGAAATCGGATTTAATGACCTCTTTTGCATAGGCGTCAGCGTCTTTGTGACCGATGAGCGGCGCGGCCCATAAGCCCAGCAGCTTGTTACGTCGCGCGCCGGCTTTGAATTCCTGTTCAGCGTCCAGCTCGAACTTTTTCATGGCTGCGCCTTTGCGCTCGTCAAAACCACTCATGGTGAAATCCTTTCAAAAGATATGTTACTTTGATGTGGCGGTTTTATCGCGCAGGTCAAGAGCCGTTAGATAAGCCATGCAACTTTTGTGTGTATGGGCCGCGCCGCGCCATTGTCGCGGCAGAGGCTTTAAGCTAAGGGGGTCGCTTAACGATTGCAGGCCGATTCAGGTATGGGCTGCGACCAGTGAAAGTCATGCTATGAGCCGCCGCAAGCAAATATATGAAGGTAAAGCCAAAATCCTTTACGAAGGACCTGAGCCGGGCACTTTGGTGCAATATTTCAAAGATGACGCGACCGCGTTTAACGCTCAGAAAAAAGCGACACTTCAGGGCAAAGGCGTCCTTAATAACCGGATCAGTGAACATATTATGGTCGCGCTGGGCCGCGTCGGTATCCCGACCCACTTTATCAAACGCCTGAATATGCGCGAACAGCTCATCCGCAAGGTTGAGATTATTCCGCTGGAAGTGATCTGCCGGAATGTGGCTGCCGGATCCATGTCTAAACGCCTGGGCATTGAAGAGGGTGAGCCGCTCCCCCGCGCGATCGTCGAATTCTGCCTGAAAGACGACAAATTGGGCGATCCCTTAGTGGCCGAAGAGCATGTTACAGCCTTTGGCTGGGCCAGTCCGTCCGAGATTGACGAATTGATCGCGATGACTCTGAGGATCAATGATTTTCTGCAAGGCATGTTCTTTGGTATCGGGATTCGCCTTATTGACTTTAAAATCGAATTTGGACGTCTATATGACGGTGATATGATGCAAATCCTGCTGGCCGATGAAATTAGTCCTGACAGCTGCCGTCTGTGGGACTTGGAGACAAACAAAAAGCTCGACAAAGACCGTTTCCGCCGTGACCTGGGCGAGGTGACTGAAGCTTACGCCGAAGTTGCGACGCGTCTGGGCATTATGAAAGATAATCCGGGCCCGGTGACAAAGCTCTCCGTGGTTCGCAATGAAAAAAGTGACGAGGATTAATATGAAGGCGATTGTTTATGTAGGCCTCAAGCCCGGCGTTCTGGATCCGCAGGGACGGACGATTGCGGGGTCATTGCAAAACCTTGGATTTGACGAGGTCAAGAGCGCCCGCCAGGGCAAAGTTATTGAGCTGGATCTGAAAAGTGAGAATGCAGAAGCCGCTGAGGCCCGCGTGACTGAGATGTGCGAAAAATTACTCGCCAACACGGTTATCGAAAGTTACCGCATTGAGATTGAAGCCTAGCCGTGCGCACTGCTGTCATTGTTTTTCCGGCCAGTAATTGTGATCGCGATGCCCGCGACGCTCTGGCTAAAGTCACGGGCCGCGAGCCTATTATGGTCTGGCACCGAGAAACAGAATTGCCTGATGTCGATTTTGTTGTAATTCCGGGCGGCTTTTCCTATGGCGATTATCTCCGCTCCGGCGCAATAGCTGCGCGCAGCGAAATTATGGCCGATGTCAAAACCAAAGTGGAAAAAGGCCTACCGGTTGCGGGGTTTTGCAATGGTTTTCAAGTGTTGACCGAGGCCGGAATTCTGCCTGGCGCCCTGATGCGCAACCGAAGCCTGAAATATATTTGCAAGCCACAGCCTCTGACGATTACAAATACGAAAACCCGTTTTACCTCCGGCTTTAACGGACAAAAAGAAGTGGTTTTCCCGATTGCCCATCATGATGGCAATTATTTTGCCGATAAGAAAACGATCGACCGTCTGGAGAAGAATGGTCAGGTGGTTTTCCGCTACAACGGCAACCCTAATGGGTCGATCAACGATATCGCCGGCATCACAAATGAAGCGGGGAATGTGCTGGGCATGATGCCTCATCCCGAACGGGCTGTGGACCCGCTGCATGGCGGAACTGACGGTCTGGCTCTCTTCAAATCTGTTCTGGGCGCGCTTCAGTAGCGCGAAATTATAATGAGCAAATCTATCAAAATTACGCCTGAAATAGTTGCGGAACATGGTCTGTCTACCGGCGAGTACCAGATTATTCTGGATCGTTTGGGCCGCGAGCCGAACATTAACGAACTGGGTATTTTTTCGGTGATGTGGTCAGAGCATTGCTCTTACAAATCCTCGCGCCGTCATTTGGGGAAGTTTCTGACCAAAGGCAAACGTGTCATACAAGGCCCGGGTGAGAATGCAGGCGTTGTAGATATCGATGATAACCAAGCCATAATCTTTAAAATGGAATCCCATAACCACCCGTCCTATATTGAGCCCTATCAAGGCGCGGCCACGGGCGTTGGCGGCATTATGCGCGATGTGTTCACGATGGGCGCACGGCCGATTGCGTTGATGAATGCCCTGCGCTTTGGCGAGCCGGATCATCCTAAGACCCGTAGTCTTGTCTCCGGCGTTGTGGCCGGTATTGGCGGCTATGGCAATTGCGTCGGGGTTCCGACGGTTGGCGGTGAAACCAATTTCCACAAGGGGTATAACGGCAATATTTTGGTCAACGCCATGTGTGTCGGCCTCGCCGATCAGGACAAGGTTTTCTACTCTGCGGCCAAAGGCTCAGGGAATCCGGTCTTTTATGTGGGCTCTAAAACCGGACGCGACGGCATTCACGGCGCCACCATGGCATCGGCTGAATTTGATGACGACAGTGATGAGAAGCGCCCGACTGTGCAGGTTGGCGACCCATTCACGGAAAAACTGCTGATCGAAGCCTGTATGGAGCTGATGGCCACTGATGCAATTATAGCTATTCAGGATATGGGCGCAGCAGGACTAACGTCGTCTTCCGTTGAAATGGCTGACAAAGGCGGCGTCGGTATTAAAATCAATCTTGATAATGTGCCGCAACGCGAAACAGATATGACCCCGTACGAGATGATGCTTTCGGAGTCTCAAGAGCGCATGTTGATGGTGTTGCAGCCCGGCAAAGAACATTTGGCCTTCGATATTTTTAACAAATGGGAACTCGATGTTGCGCAAATCGGCGTCACAACTGATACCGGCCATCTTGTTCTAACCCATAAAGGCAAAACGGTTTGCGATATCCCAATTGCGCCTTTAGGCGATGATGCCCCCAATCTGAACCGCCCGCATAGCGCCACCCCGCAGCGCGAATATCTTGCCCCGGGCGATGCCCGCGCGCCGGAGAACTGGAACCAGACCATGCTGCAAATCATGGCATGTCCCGATGTGGCGTCCAAGCGTTGGATTTGGGAGCAATATGACCGTCACGTTATGGGAGACACAGTTGATAGCAGCCAGTCCGGCGGAGATGCGGCCATTGTGCGTATTCATGGCACCAACAAAGCTGTGGCGATCACGACTGACTGCACGCCGCGCTATTGCTATGCTGACCCGTATGAGGGTGGCAAACAGGCCGTCGCGGAAACTTATCGTAATTTGTGCGCCGTGGGCGCCGAGCCGATAGCAATTACGGATTGCCTGAATTTCGGCAATCCCGAACGTCCTGAAATTATGGGCCAATTCGTTGGCTGTGTTGAAGGCATGAATGAAGCCTGCCGCGCGCTGGATTATCCGGTCGTCTCCGGAAATGTATCTCTTTATAATGAAACCAATGGCGTTGCTATTCCGCCAACCCCTGCCATAGGCGGCGTGGGACTGATCGATAATCTGGGCAAGCATGCAACGCTGTCCGGCGCAAAAGACGGAGATACGCTTGTGCTCATCGGTAAAACCGATGGTTGGCTAGGCTGCTCTCTCTATGCACGTGAGGTTTTGGGTCATGAAAATGACGGCGTAGAGCAAATCTGTGCCCCGCCGCCTGTCGATCTGACGGCTGAGAAGGCTCATGGCGACTATGTCCGCCGGCTGATCCGGGACCGCCGCGTTACGGCCGTCCATGACTGTTCTGACGGCGGTATTGCGCTGGCCGCGATTGAAATGGCGTTTTCAAGCGGACAGGGGGTCACTCTCAAAAACCATCCGGATCTCCCGCTTCATGCCTGGATGTTCGGTGAAGATCAGGGGCGCTATATTCTTGCCGTTGATGAAAACAGCGTTAATCCGGTTATCAGTACGGCAAATAGCAAGGGGCTTGAGGCGCGGATCATAGGAAAAGTTAGCGGCGAGCAGGTTCAAGTTGAAGGCGGATTTAATATCAGTCTCGAGAAATTGCGCGAGACTTATGAAGGCTGGATGCCTGAATTTATGGCAGAGATTGACTAATGGCGATGCGCGCAGACGATATTCGGGATTTGCTCGCTAAAACGTTCCCGCAAGCGCAGATTGAGATTCTCGATCTGGCAGGGGACGGAAATCATTATAAAGCTATCATCACCAGTGCCCAATTCACCGGATTATCCCGTGTTGCGCAACATCAATTGGTCTACGCCGCGCTCAAAGGCGCAATGGATGGCACCAATGACGCGCAGCTTCACGCACTGGCGCTGGAGACCAAACCCCCATCTTAGAGTGTGCTCGGTAGGTCTATTGCGGCAAATGCAGTACATTTACCGCGCAGGCCTTGATATCGTTATCATGCAGTCTTAGCTGAGAGATATCATAGGAGTTTTACATGTCCAATCCCGCTCACGCGCAAATCAAAAAAACCAACAGTGAACATGACGTTGTTCTCTACATGAAGGGAACGCCTGTCTTCCCACAATGCGGGTTTTCTTCAACTGTTGTACAAATCCTTGATTATGTCGGCGCGCCCTATCACAGCGTCAATGTGCTGGAAGACATGGACGTGCGTCAGGGGATTAAAGAGGTCAATAATTGGCCGACTATTCCGCAACTCATAGTCAAAGGTGAATTTATCGGCGGATGCGATATTCTGCGCGAGATGTTTGAGTCCGGAGAGCTAAAGTCGTTTCTTGAAAATAAAGGTGTCGCGCTCACAGCCGCTTAATTTTTATGTCTTAAGCGATCATTGACCCCTTTGCTCTATTTTACCGTGAAACGCACTCACGGAGGCTCTTTAAATGAGCAAGTCAGCAGAACAGATCCAGCTTGACGCCAAGATGAGGCGGTCGGAAAAAAACCATAAAAAATCAAAAGGTGGCAGCAAATCCGGCGGATTTTCAATAGGCTCCATATTGTTGTTCGGTATCACGGCGGCTCTGGTCTATGCCGGCCTTCATTATGTCGGCGCCTTTATTGATCTCAACAAAATTGCAGGCGTTTCTGCAAGGACGCTTGATCTGAATGCAGGGCCGCAGGGCGTCCGCAAATTAACCGCGCCATTGACTAACCGCTCCAATGTGAAGAAAATATTCCTGCGCGAGGGGCAGGCGCTATCTGTCGAATATGCTCTGCCGGATAATGCCAATCTTGATTTGATTGTATCGCGGTGCAGTCCACGGCCTATCATAGAGGTCTTTAACTGCGAACCCGTAAGTAGTCGCATCGTTAAAATCCGCAACAAGACACAAGGCAGTTCGACAATTTTTGTTCAAGAGCCCGGCTTTTATAACTTTTCTGAAAAAGTCGTTATGGGCGCTGGCAAAACGGCAAAACGCGGCAAATCTTATGCTTTGGTCTGGCGCCGCGCCTAAGAGCGTCAAAATCTATCGGTTCGGCCCCGGACATGTCAGGTCAAAATTCTCGCCGTCGCGTAAAGCGATTTGCTTTAATCCAGATATATGTGCCTTCATGGCACCTGCATCATAGGTCATGTTTACACATCCAAGGCTGCGTTTAGTGTCTGGATCAACAATGACAGCAAAACCGGTGAGTCCGGCCCACATGTTATATTGGTCAACTACATTGGCATCAAAAGCGACATTGGCGACCTGCATGCTTGCGCCATTGGTCGTATCGATCGTCACAACCTGAATCTGAGGGTCGTTAAGCTGGCGCAAAGCGGTTTTGAGAGACGGCTCCATAATTTTGCATGGTCCGCACCAATCAGCACGAAAGACGACGACTTGGATTTCGGGTTTGACATAGGATCTCGCGCTGGCGGGAACAACCGCAGCAAAGAGCAAGGCGCAGACGCCTATTAGCTTTTTCATATTTATCTCCGGATGCCGATAACGGCTTATAACAGGACAAATATGAACGCAGCCCTTTACGCGAACCTCTATAAGCAAAAATCCCGCCAGATGGCGGGGTCTTAATGCAAAATTAGTGTGGTAATTTATTTTTTACGGGCGGACATTGATAATTGCCGGACAAGACAGGGGAGCTACCTTGGCGCGACGCTGCCGCCGTTTGTATCAAATCGGTTATCTTGGATGAGTTGTCATCGTCGTCCACACATCCGATAAGGCTGTCCGTCTTAGGGTCAACCACGGCTGTAAACCCGGTCAGTCCGGCATATTGGTTAAAGGTCGGAACAACATCAGCGTCAAACGCCCCGTAGGCGCTGCCTTCCCATTTGGCCGCATTAGACGTATCGATTGTAACACTGGTCACGTTAGCCGTGCCAACCCGCGCAATCGCTGTGTCGACAAGGTTTTCCATCGTGCTACAGTTCTGGCAGTCATCTGCAACAAATTTCATGACCACAACATCTGTTGCGCTAACCGGCGAGGCGAGTGCAATGGCTGTCATAGCCGCGGTAAAAATGAATGTTTTTCTCATAACTAAGTTCCCCTTAGGTGTGTCTGTAAAATTCCATCATATATTGATGTCTTTTTAAAGTGGTTAATGCGGTTTCCACTGTAAAAAATGCCCTACGAGGATGTCATAGAACATTCTTGAAGATTTTGCACTTAAAATTTATTGTACGGAGCCGGGCAGCGGTAGTTCTCTATGGCGACTGATGCGCTGCTTTGATGCGGAATTCTGGCCGCGCTTTTGATCAGATTAGCGACATCATTCGGATTATAATTGCTGTTCACACAGCCAATCAGGCGTTTGGATTGCGGATCCACAATTGCTGCAAATCCCGTCAGTCCGACATATTGATTAAACACAGGCACAACATTGGCATTAAATGCATCATGCGCGCTGCGTTCCCAGAGCGCCGCATTTGAAATATCGATTGTGACAGTCTTGACAGATCTGTCCCCAACCAGAGACACAGCGGTATCAACATTTGTTTCTAGTGGCGCACAGGTTTGGCAATCACTGGAAACAAATTTCATGACAACAACCTCGGAGGCATTGGCTTGAGTTGCAAAAGACGCAAGAAGAAGTGCTGCGCCCACCATAGACGTTAATTTTATCATCTCTGAAATCCTTTTCGTTAGAGAAATTATTGTGTGCCGTCTGAATACACTCCAATGGTTTATAAACCGCGAATCACGCGCTAACGCCTCGTTTACGATGTTTAAAATCAGGCTTTAATTATTATTAAGCGATTGAAATATATACATAAAAAAGAATGTGATATTTTTTAATGTTCACTGCATCAGAATATTTTATGCTAATATCTCCCTTACACCTGCCTCAATCTCGTTCATAAATCACTTCTGTTATGGGACCGGGCTGTGAAATCGCCGACTTTCGCGCTTTACCCTCTATCCACGCTGCGCCATAACGCCATATAATAACCTTTATTGAGTCTGAGACACAGTTATGGCCAAATTTTTCAAACGACTATTTGCCTGGTGGGATGGCGCGACGCTGGGGACCCTGCTGCAGATTGCCCGTAAAGGCACTAAGATCGGCAGTGATGATTATGGCAACACCTATTTTGAGGAAAAAGGATCTGGCTATGACGGCCGCAAACGGCGCTGGGTCACCTATAAGGGCTATGCCGACGCCTCGCGGGTTCCGTCCGAATGGCATGGCTGGCTCCACCACATGTTCGACGCGCCGCCCACCGTAGCGCCGACGGCTCATTATGCGTGGGAAAAACAACACCGGCCCAATATGACCGGAACAGTTCACGCCTATAAACCCAAAGGCAGTTTAGATCGGGGCGGCAAGCGCGACCGCGTTCTCGGTGATTATGAAGCGTGGAAACCCGATGCTTAGAGCGATATGTTGTCTTGCGGCTTTGGGGCTGACCTTTACAGCCCAGGCCGAAAATCTGATGGGCGTGTCAGCAAAGCTGCGGACTCTGGACAAGGTTACGGCAAATACGCAGGATTTCGACGTAAAAATTGGCGAGAATCTTAACTTTGGCTCTTTGGTGGTCTCCGTTCCGCATTGCGAAAAACGTCCTCCCGAAGAAACGCCCGAAACCTATGTATTCTTGCAAATTAAAGATAAGCGGCTGGACGGCAAAGGTAAAGCCGGGGAACCGGAGACGGTATTTTCAGGTTGGATGTTCGGGTCAAGTCCTGCCCTTAACGCGCTTGAGCATCCTGTATACGATGTCTGGGTTATTGATTGCGATGCGCCGCCTAATGAAGATGAACTCCGTTAGTCAAACCGCGCCTGTATTGTAATCGCGTCTTGTAACATTGCCTGATAATCAGCCCGCGAGACTTCTATCCCGCCCAATGTTCGCAAATGATCGGTGATGAACTGTGTGTCCAGCAAAGTAAAACCGCGCGCATTTAAACGCTCGACCAAAGCCACAAGCGCAACTTTACTGGCATCCGTTCTCAGTGAAAACATGGATTCACCGAAAAACGCGCCGCCAATACTGACGCCGTATAGACCGCCGACACGCTCATCATCAAGGTAAGCCTCGACGCTGTGGGCGTGACCCTGTCGGTGTAAATCCGAATATAGTCTCGCAATGGGCGCGTTTATCCATGTATTTTCCCGCCCGATAGAGGGCTTGGCGCAATCGGCCAATGTACCGTCAAAGTCAGCGTTGAATCGGATGGTAAACTCATTTTTGCGCAAACGTTTGGCCAGTGACCGGGATATTTTAAGCCCGTCCAGCGGAATGATACCCCGCTCGTCCGGATCCAAAAGGTAGATATGAGGATCATCTTGGCTGTCAGCCATAGGAAAAACGCCGCGGCGGTAGCACTCTAAAAGCTGTGATGAACCGAACAAAGTTGACATGTGCTGACCATATCATAAAGCGCGCGATTGTCAGTATCGCTAATATGTACTGTTATGACGGCTATAGAATGCCTCTGATATAAATAAGGTCCAAAGCTCTTAAAGGCTATTTTTCCTCTTGCTCCTTCAGCCAGTTTTCAAGCCAGTGGATATTATAATCACCGGACACAATATCGGGCTGGTTCAGCAAGTCTTCGAACAGTGGGATCGTGGTATTGATGCCGCCGACAACCATCTCGCCTAAAGCCCGCTTTAGACGCAAAATCGCGCCTTCACGGGTTTTGCCATGGACGATTAACTTGCCGATGAGGCTGTCATAATAAGGCGGAATTTTATAGCCAGCATAGAGCGCGCTATCGAGACGGACATTGAGACCGCCCGGAGCGTGAAAATCTGTAATTGTACCGGGCGAGGGGGCAAAGGTGCGCGGATGTTCAGCATTAATGCGGCATTCAATAGCGTGACCGTGAAAAACGATGTCTTCCTGTTTAAATGATAATTCCAACCCTGCGGCAACGCGGATTTGTTCGCGCACCAAATCAATATCAGTGATTTCTTCGGTGACAGGATGCTCGACCTGAAGACGCGTATTCATCTCAATGAAGAAGAATTCGCCGTTCTCATACAGAAACTCAATCGTCCCCGCACCGCGATAGCCGATCTTTGCCACGGCTTTGGCGACAACGTCGCCGATTTCCGTACGCTGTTTTGGGGTAAGCGCGGGCGAGGGGGCTTCTTCAAGAATTTTTTGGTGCCGCCGTTGCAGGCTGCAATCGCGCTCACCCAAATGAACGACATTGCCATGTGTGTCGGCCATGATTTGAACTTCAATATGACGCGGAAGCGTAAGGTAACGCTCCAGATATACGGAGCCGTCACCGAAAGCTGCTAAGGCTTCCTGACGCGCGCCGGATAAAGCTTCGTCGAGATCATCAGCTGTTTTCGCCAGACGCATGCCGCGCCCGCCGCCGCCCGCCGCCGCCTTAACGAGGAGCGGAAAGCCCACATCTTTGGCCACGCGGTGCGCGTCTTCGAGCGTGTCAACGCCGCCTTCAGAGCCGGGAACAACCGGAATTCCAGCCTCCATAACCGCTTTTTTGGCGGCAATCTTGTCCCCCATCAGGCGGATATGATCCGCCGTCGGACCGATAAAGACCATACCATGTGCTTCGACGATTTCGGCGAATTTCGCATTTTCAGAAAGGAAACCATATCCGGGGTGTACAGCATCGGCATGCGTGATCTCGCAGGCGCTGATAATGGCGGGTATGTTTAAATAACTTTTCCCAACAGGAGCGGGCCCGATACATACGCTTTCGTCGGCAAGCCGGACATGCATAGCGTCGCGGTCAGCTTCGGAGTGTACGGCTACCGTTTGCAGCCCCATTTCCTTGCAGGCGCGGTGGACGCGCAGCGCGATTTCACCGCGATTAGCGATCAGAACTTTGGTAAGCTTGGGCATTAGCCGATCACAAATAAGGGTTCGCCGAATTCAACGGGCTGTGCGTCCTCGACTAAAATGTCGAGTATTGTGCCCGACTTTTCTGCGCCAATGGGATTGAAAGTCTTCATCGCCTCAATCAGCATAATGGTATCGCCCTCTTTAACCGTGTCGCCGACGGAGACAAAGCTGTCAGCTTCCGGGCTTGGGCGGACATAGGCTGTGCCGACCATAGGAGATTTTTGCGCGTCCGTATGAGCCTCGGGCTTAGATGCAATTGGAGGCGTAGCTGCGGCAGGCGCAGCTGACGGCGCGGGCGTTTGCATCGGAGCAGAGGCGGGAGCGCTCATCATCACGGCCGCGCCGCCGCGGGCGACGCGGATCTTCAGTGTCCCTTTTTCCATCTCAATTTCGGACAAATCCGTCTCATTAAGAATTTTGGCCAGTTCACGAACCAGCTTAGTCTCTGCGGTGGACGTTTGAGGCGGTTTTTTGGGAGAAGATTTAGACGGGGTCCGGGCCATGTGATTGCTCTTTATTGCGACCGCGGGCGGCCAGAATCTTTTATTCGCGCGTCTATAACAAGTTTATCGCAGCTTGTAGCCCCAAAAGGTAACTTTGCGCGCCAAAACCGCTGACCGTGCCCGTTGCGCCCATAGCGACATAAGACAGAGTGCGAAATGTTTCGCGCGCAGCAGGGTTGGACAAATGAATTTCAATGACGGGAATATCCAGCGTTTTGATGGCATCCAGCAGCGCTACAGATGTATGGGTATATGCGGCAGGATTGATCAAAAGCGCGCTGCCATAGGTTCGCGCTTCGTGGATCTGGTCAATCATCGCGCCTTCGCTGTTATGTTGAGAAAAGACGATGTCACGTTTTCCGGCAGCATCGCGGCATAGAGCCTGTATGTCGGTAAGTGTCTGAGATCCGTAAATGTCCGGCTCGCGCTGCCCAAGCAGGTTTAAATTCGGCCCGTTAATGATGTAAATTGGTTTTGTCATATGTCCCGGCGGGGTTTATCTTGAACTGAATTGTCTACGCTACTATGCCCCCATATGACAAGACGAGGATGAATAAACGCATGAAGCTGAAAATAAACGGAGAATGGGTCGATGATTTGCCGGACGCGTTGAGCGTGTCAGCATTACTAACCCACTTGCAGCTTCCCGTAAAAAAAATCGCCGTCGAAAGAAATTTGAAAATCGTCCCTAAATCCACATTTGATACGGCGACATTGGCCGAGGGTGACCAGCTTGAAATCATACATTTTATCGGAGGCGGATAATGCGCGATACTGCACTGAAAATTGCCGGACACTCATTTGGCTCCCGCCTTATTATCGGCACCGGAAAATTTAAAGACTATGCCGAGAACGCCGCTGCACTTGAGGCTAGCGGAGCCGAAATCGTTACAGTCGCGCTACGCCGGGTTAATCTGTCTAACCCGAAAGAGCCAATGTTGGTTGATTATCTTAATCCTAAGACGGTAACCTATCTGCCTAATACGGCAGGATGTTTTACTGGCGAAGACGCCGTGCGGACATTGCGTTTGGCGCGCGAAGCCGGCGGATGGAATTTGGTCAAACTCGAAGTGCTCTCTGATCCACGTCACCTTTATCCGGATATGGAAGAGACTTTGCGCGCGGCAAAGCTGCTGATCGCAGACGGTTTTGACGTCATGGTCTATTGCACGGATGATCCCGTTTTTGCCAAAAAGCTCGAAGATATTGGCTGCTGCGCCATCATGCCTTTGGCCGCGCCGATTGGATCGGGATTGGGTATTCTTAATCCGGTGAACATCAGGCTTATTATTGAACAATCCTCAGTTCCTGTATTTGTCGATGCCGGTATAGGGACGCCGTCAGATGCTACGATCGCTATGGAACTAGGCTGTGACGGCATTATTGCTAATACGGCCATTGCTGGGGCGAAGCACCCTATTTTGATGGCTGAGGCCATGAAACACGCTGTCATCGCAGGGCGCAAAGCCTATCTTGCGGGGCGTATGCCCAAGAAAAAATACGCTGATCCGAGCAGTCCATTGGCAGGGTTGATTTAGGTTTCAGGGTTATAGCTTATGCTACCCGGGCTGTTGCGCTGTCTATTGCTGTATCGGAATGTGATAAGACTTTTCCGGCAGAAAACCGGGCCTGGAATGTGGACCCTTTTCCCTGTTCGCTTTCAACCGTTATGTCGCCATCCATTAAACGCATAATTCTGCGCGATATGGATAACCCCAATCCTGTGCCGCCATATTCGCGCGTTGTACTATTATCAGCTTGGGTGAAGGGTTCAAAGAGTGCTTCTGTCGCTTCGGTATTGAGACCAATCCCGCTATCACTCACGCTCACCGTAATGATGTGATTTTGCGGTGTTTCGACACTCGACACATGAGTTCTAACAAAACCTTTATGTGTAAATTTTACCGCATTTGAAATGAGGTTGCTAATACATTGTCCGGCGCGTTGGGCGTCGATTTGCAGTAAAGACGGAAAATCGGGTTGAATTGTTGTTGAGTAAGTAAGGTTTTTCTTTTCAGCAGTGGCTCTGTGCAACTTGGTGATACGTTCCAAGGTCATTCTAAAGTCGCTTTCTTCTGGCGCGATTAAAATATGCCCGTCTTCAATTTTTGACATATCAAGAACATCGTTAAGGACTGTGAGGAGCGTTTCCCCGGAGACTTTAATGATATTAATCATCTCTTTTTGACGCACGCTTAACCCGTCCGCGCCGATAACCTCCGCCATACCCAAAATCCCGTTTAGAGGCGTTCTGAGTTCATGACTCATTGTGGCCAAGAATCGTGTTTTCGAATGGTTAGCCGCTTCGGCCGCGAACTTTTCTTTTCTTAAATCTGTGGCCATAGTCCGGGCTTCGTTTAACAGGCCTTGATATAGTTTTGTCGCAAACAAGAAATCCATCGAACTATCTGTCGGGGGGAAATCTTCAAACCCGAGTTTTACGCGGTCTATGTCCTTGGGCCTCACCGGAACGTGACCCAGATACATGATAAGACGGCTTTCCCGGTAGATTACAGGGCCGCGCAGTTCCAATCCTAGAGCTTTTCCTTTGCCTTTGACTTTTACGCTACGCATCTGCTTTGTCAGCTCACGGTTCTTAAGGCGATCATCGAGTTGAACACTAAAAAATTCAGATATGGGCCGGCCAATCGCAGCGTGACCAATATGGCTGAGCAGAGACGGCCCAAACCCGATAATTCGGCCCTGCTTGTCACATTGTAAAAATGCGGGGACAAGCACGCCGAGTTCATCATTGGAGAGTTGAACCGTCATTTTAAGCTGTTTTAGACATTGTCATAGGGGGGTTCAATATCGAACCTTTTAATACGAAATCCCCACTTAGCTTATATTTGCCGTCTGTACTGTTTTCAGAAATTGAAGTTAGGCTTTGCCGGTGTTTTAGACTAAATCGAATGCCATCTTTGTCATCTTCAAAAATAATATGCATGGGCGTATTATAATACTCGCATAAGCCCATGAGAATGCCTTCTACAAATGTTGCAAAGCCCGTACGCTGTGACCGATAGATGAGTTCAAAACCTTCATTCGTCGATTTGATGAGTTGAAAAGACGGCATGACGGCATTGGGTAATGTTACCGTTAGGCTATTGTGCATGCGATCCAGGTTGATCAGGAATTTCTCAAGCGTATCCCCTGCATGTGTGAAAATGGAATTATATCCTTCACTGACCGTGAATTCCACCCAATGTTCACCGACGATTTTGAGCACTTCATCGCGGCTTTTTCCAAACTTTGTTGCGACAGCATCAACAAGGCGCATCGTGACTTCGTCATCATAATAATCTGCACTTAAAACGACTTCAGATTGACCGGCATCAGATAGAATGTCGTCCCAGGAGTTCTTGTCTGAGATGTTGATCACAGCACTTCGCGCAGCTTTATGAATTAGTCCGTACAATAGAGTGACCTCATGAACAGCTTTAATTAAACACCTAATATCTGTAAGTAATTCAATAATATGACGTTAATATACAGTGTGGATAGTTCCAAACCATGGTATATAGTTACTTTGACGGGCTGAGGATTAGCTTATCCACTTTGGCCAACCTAATCTCCCGTCGTGAAGACGACATCCGGCGGCAGGCTGTCATCAAGAAAAACGCCATTGCGTAGGTAATACAGCGTCTGCGTGATCACCTCGTCATTATTCATCATATAGGTGTGGCTGACGGGTAGGGTGATATGCCCGCTCATCCCTTCGACTTTGGTGTAATCGACGGCGACTTTGCCATCATCTTCGCCGGGGATTCGGTCGGAGAGCAGCGGGTTTATCGATTTATCACCCGCTATTACGCCCAGCTCGAATGTCACAGGCGGCAAATGGGCGGGCAGGCTGTCCTCACCCGTACCGAGCTGTGCTCCCGCAGGACCGTTGAATAAGTCAAAGCCGATCCAGTCTCCCATTTCATCGGGAATATGGCTGCCTTGGTTTGGCGGGGCGAGCATAACACTTCGGCCCAAATTAAGGATCTCAGCTTCCGTCAAATATTGCCGCAGTAATATTCCGCCTAGCGAATGGGTCACGAAGTGAATGCGCGATCCGCTTTCGCATCTGTTCAGCGCGGGAGGGATGGCGATGAGGGCGAGCTCTTCAATGGGGGCCTCCCGGGACGGATAACCCAAATTGACCACCTGATAGCCGTCTTCATCCAAAGCGCGCTCAAGTTTGGACATGGAGCGCGGCGTGCGGATCAGCCCGTGAAGCAGGATAGCGCAATGCGGCTGCGCGGCCTGCTCGCCGGTATCGCCTTGAACTGAAGGCGTAATGCCCGCAATCAATGCCAAAATGAAGACAAGCGGGAGTGAGTGGGTAGCGCGGCGGATCATGGTCCAATTAAACCATATAATATATGTATGTGAAATGAATTTGCGGTCATGGAGATATTAAAACTAAGCGCACGGAATTGCCGGCAGACTGTGCTGCATAACCCCGAATAGAATTTCAACGGTTAAGGCGATGCCCTTGCGCGTTTCTCCCCGCCAAATATCTCATCAATTGCCGTTTGGCGTGAGATGTCTTCCCATCCCGAGCGCCAATCCTGAGGGACGGCTTGGGCGGCAGGCCTAGCTTTTAACGGGGCGCGCGTGCGCGGCGAAGGCGCCGCGTATTGAGGGGTCGTGGGCGCAGGCGCGACAACGTCCCCGCCGCCTCTCAATTCAGAGGGAATAAAATAAATCGTCGGCAGCGCATCTAGCCTGTGCGGGGGCCGCGCCTCCCGCCGCGCGAGGCTGCATCCGCGCAGCACGCTCGGCCCGCGCTTAATCGGCTCCAGCGCATAGTCCGGGGTTCCGGCATAGATCAGCGGATGTTCATCACAGGGCCGCGCCCATCCGGCTGTGCGCAGGGCCTTTGCCCGCAATTTGGCCTGATGCTGCTCTATCCACCATAGCGGCTTAGGCTTACGGTGGGACGCCCCGATACGCGCCGCCTCGGACGCTTTGCGCCGCTCCCATGCGGACAGCGTTCTCTCGCCGCCGAGACGGCACATGACCCGCCCGCGCCACTGCGGTGAGGCCAAAATCTGCGCCTTGCGCCGGATCACAGCATTGAGGCGCTCAAGGCGCGAGAGCTTGCGCGCCGCGCGGCGCAGATCATCGCTCAGCTTAAACAGCTCGCGCCCCATCGGCAGAGCGCCCAGCGCCGTGAGCATCGCATGTATCGTGGCCACCAGACCGCGCGTGCATATCAAATCCTTACTCATAATTGCATCATAAGGGTAAACGGACAGGCGTGGATTGATTGATATCCAGTGTGACTATAAACTTTAGCGAATTAGGGCCGTGCAAGCTTTTAAACTCACTTGTTAATAGAATAATTGCCGTCGATTTCCTGTTTACTTATTACCGTCCTCACCATACGAAAGATGTAATGCGTCACTTATTGACATCTTTGTTTTGTATCATGTTTTTGGTGTCTGGAGGGCTGATAACGGCAGCCCATATGACGGCGCATATACAACCATTTGTTGGGGATGTGCTGTCTGCAGATCATCATCAACACCTACAAGACGATGAAGATCATGACAGCCTTCAAAGTGTGGACATATCGGATCATCATGATAATTCTCATGACACATCTGAACATGGTGCCGAGCTTCACTTTACAGTGCTTGATGTGGCCGCATTATCCATATCTGTAACAGTTACGACTCGGAGCCTGGACTCGCCTTACGCTCAGACCTCTTATCCGACCCATAAGCTCCCCCCTGATCCGTTCCCTGACCGCGCCTGATTTTGAGTATTACCGGCTGACTTAGAGGTTAGCCGGCCAATTATTCTTGGTCAGGAGGGTATAATCCCATGTTACTTAAATTATCAGGGTGCGCATTTGCATCACCCCAATTTGCAAGTGTTATGCACGCGCAAACCATGTCCTTTAGCGGCGACATTTATGACGCTAATTCGAATTTTGTCATGCATATCGCCGCACACTCTGCGGAGGTATATGTATGATGTATTTTATCATTAAATCTGCTGCGTCGGGAATTTTGATTGCCGTCATCTCCATAATTGCGAAGCGTTATCCAAGCTTTGGAGGACTAATTGCATCGCTACCCTTGATTTCGCTGCTGGCCATTATCTGGCTCTGGCGGGATACGGGCGGCGACATTGCGCAGGTGGCAGGACATGTCCGCGCAACGCTTTGGTATGTGGTGCCGAGCCTGCCGTTTTTTCTAATCTTGCCGGCTTTGATGGAGCGAGGCGTTAATTTCTGGTTTTCGCTACTGGTCGCCAGCCTCATCACAATCAGCCTTTACTGTGTCGCGATCTGGATCGCTGCTCGGTTCGGCATCACATTTCAATAGGATATTTATCATGGTAAAACTTAATTCAAAGTTGGGCCTAAGCCGCATGAGAGTAGGGGAGGTGAGAGATGCATCTTAACTCTCCAAACCCTGCTTTTCGCGGCGTGACAGCCCGGCTTCTCATCATCACGCTGTTTCTTCTCGCAATGATTTTAACGATCTCCGGCGAGGCCTTTGCACATGCCGTTGCCGAGGGCGATAAGGGCTATATCCAAGAAATCACGGGCGTCAATTTAATCGCGTTTCTCTATCTTGGGGCTAAACATATGGTGACAGGCTATGATCACATCCTGTTCCTTTTAGGCGTCATATTCTTTCTCTACAAAATGAAGCATATTGGCATTTATGTCAGCCTGTTTGCTATCGGTCATTCCACGACAATGTTAGCGGGTGTCTATTTTAATTTCGGGATTAACAGCTATCTCATAGACGCAATTATCGGGTTATCAATCGTTTACAAAGCCCTCGACAATATGGGGGCTTATCAGCGCTGGTTTGGCGTTCAGCCCGATACCAAGGCCGCGACGCTGATTTTTGGGTTTTTCCATGGCTTTGGTCTGTCCTCTAAAATACTTGATTATGAAATTTCGCCGGACGGGCTGCTGCCGAACCTGCTCGCCTTCAATGTCGGTGTTGAGGCCGGACAACTGCTTGCACTCGGAGCAATCCTGATTGTTATGGGATTTTGGCGGCGAACGCCCAGTTTCTTCAAACACGCTTTCACGGCAAATGTCGTTATTTTGGCCGCTGGCTTTTTGCTGATTGGCTATCAACTCACCGGCTATGCCGTAACTTAGGAGACTACAGACAATGTATAATGAAGATATGCCCACCCGTGCTGAGCTGCCAAGTAGCCGCAAGCTCATACGTTCAACTGTTATAGCTATTCTGGCTGCCATAGCCCTTCTTGTAACGGTCGTTCTGCCTGCCGAATATGCGATTGACCCGACAGGCGTTGGCAAAGTGCTGGGCCTCACCGAAATGGGGCAGATTAAACAGCAACTTGCTGAAGAAGCGGAAATTGCAGAGGCCGCAGAGATAGCAGAAGGTACAGTAAATGCGTCTGTAGGGGACGCTGCGCCTTCGGAAGCTATTCAGCCCGCTCCAACTGAAGCGCAAAAACAGAACTGGCAAGATGTTGTCACCGTGACATTAGCGCCGGGCGAAGCTGCCGAGGTCAAATTGACGATGGAAAAAGACGGGATAGCTCAATATGAATGGGTCACGAACCAGGGCCATCTCAACTCCGACCTCCATGCTGATGGTTCGGGCAGAGCTTTCATCAGCTACCGCAAAGGTCGCGCCGAAGTCACTGATGCGGGCGAATTAACAGCTGAATTTGACGGCTCCCATGGCTGGTTTTGGCGCAATCGAAGTGATGTAACTGTAGAGATTACCTTAAATATTCGCGGAGCTTATAGTGATATCAAACGAATGCTTTGACACTTTTCAGATAGTTTAAAATTAATACCCGATACGTTGACGGTAGAGTTTATACGCCGCCGGCATGGCGTTTATCGTGGCTAACAGGCCGCGCGTGCATGTGAATTTATGGTTCATAACATAGCATAGCACGGGGACGCGAGGCGTGGATTGATTAAGGCGCAGCCGCTATATTATATACTGAAACATTGGGCGGCTGCACCAAATATGTGTGGCTTTACATAGCTTTAAGTCGGTCTTATAACTTTATGTACTGGCAACGCTATCCGGTGTGAGTTTGGCATAAACCGCCCCCAAAACACCGCCGAATATAATGTGCAGCATCATCGTCATGACCGGCGCCATAATACCGAGATCCATTCCGAAGAGACCTTTCTCGGCCATAGGCATCATAACGACCATCATGATGAGCCAGACGGCCAGCCCAAAGACAATACCCTTAATAATGCTATTGCCGCTGGGGATAAGCTTATAGATTAGGGCGAAACCCCCGCCCCAAGCTACTGTTCCGATAACAAAATGCATAAGCCAGCCCAGAGCAATGCTGCCTCCAAGCATACCGGCCAGCATAGCGGCTACGTCAAGCTCCGGCATAAGGCCCATCATAGATTTCATGACCATTATAGCCGATAAGACTAGCGTCGCGATAAAGCCCGCAATCATTCCTTTAATTAACATTTTTCTCTCCCTTTTTGGGTTTCTTGACGTAATCACTTATGGAAGCGCGCAAGATGGATTCATGGCTATCACAGCGTTTCGCGTGTTCCTAAAAACAAGTCCGTGATATGGGGATATGCGGTCTGTCCAAATTCCTACTTCTATTAAATTGAAATACGTACGATGGGTCAAATGTGCGAGGCGTCAAATGATGAGCAGAATGAATGAAATCACCTCTTGAACCTGATGATTATCAATTGAAATAAGCCCTTTACCCGATTATATATTAGAGAGTTTTGCCAAGACGAGTCACAGCGAAATTATGATGGACGCTGTCGTAGAGAGCCCTGAAAATGTTATCAAAATTAAAAGCACAGAATGAGCATGCCCGTCAAAACGTGCATATTATGGTCGCAGAAATGGGACCGGATTTTAAATTTACCTATGCAAATGATGCTTATGCAACGCTATACGGGATGACGCCGGACGAGGTAATTGGAAAACACCCCCGGGATTTCATGACGGACGCGATCTACGCGCAAGTTGCCCCTAAATTAGAGTCGTCGCTTTCAGGGCAGCCCTTCAAGTATAATCTGGACTTAAGTTCGCTAAAGTCGGGCCCCCGGTTTGTAGAAGTCTATTATCAACCTGAACTGAGCGTGGATAACTTAGTATCGCGGATAATGATTGTTATTGTCGATGTGACGCAGCAGCGCCTGTATACAGATATGGCAGAAACATTGGACACCCGTTTGAAAGCGGCTCATCAACTCTCGCCGGATGGGTTTATGGTTTTTGAATCGGTGCGCAACTCTGAAGGCTCCATCGAAGATTTCATCTGGCAATATTCAAATGATGCAGGCGTAATTATAGCCAAACACCCCCTAGAAGATTTGATAGGATCCAGGTATCTGGATAAGTTTCCGGCAAGTCGAGCGGAAGGATTTTTCGCGTCCTATGTCAATGTGGTTGAAACAGGAGAAACGTTCGAGACTGTAAGCTATTATAACCGGGACGGTCTTAATTTGTGGATCGAAGTGACCGCTATCAAACTGGGTGACGGGTTTGCCGTGTCCTTTTCTGATGTCACAAAGCATAAGCAACAAGAAATGAGTTTAAAGGAAAATGAAGCCCGTTTAAATGTCGCGCTTAATGCGGCGAAGCTGGGAGTATGGGAACTTGATCCGGTCGCAAAAACTTCAAAACGCTCTGCGCGACATGATTATATATTCGGATATCCCAACGGAATAGAAAATTGGTCTCATGAGACATTTTTGAACCATGTCGTTCCCGAGGAGCAGGCCCATATATCAGAAATTATGGAAAATGCTTTAGACAACAAAGACCCTTGGTATATTGTAACGCGTATAAATGCTGCCGATGGACTTGTAAAATGGGTGTCTATTAACGGAGAGCCTATTTTTGATGATCATGGTGACATTGATCGGCTGATTGGAACAATTGGCGATATTACGGCCGATAAAAATGCGGAAGAACATCGTGAGCTCTTGGTCAGAGAGCTCAATCACCGCGTCAAAAACTCTCTTGCGACAATACAGGCAATTGCCAAGCAAACCATGCGGTCTGCTGAAAATATGGAAAATTTCGAAACATCATTTAACGCACGGCTTCGGGCTATTTCAGCGGCCCACGAAATATTGATGAACTCATCTTCGGCCAGAGCGGATGTTGCAATGATGATTGACAAGCAAGTGCGGCCCTATGCTTCGGAGACATCGCAGCTCACTATATCCGGCGACACAGTCTCATTGTCCGCGGAGAGCGCACATAGCTTGGGTCTGGTTCTCCACGAGCTTGCCACAAATGCGTCCAAATACGGGGCGCTATCGAAAGATGGCGGGACTGTGACGATAAAAACAACGGATTTAGGCAGCAATGACGTCAGAATTGTCTGGCTGGAAGCCGGGGGGCCGCCCGTCTCAACTCCCACCAGCACAGGGTTCGGGTCGCGGCTTATAAAACAGTCGATTGAATATTCTCTGGAAGGCAGCGCAGAGTTGAGTTACAAACCGGAAGGATTTGAAGCAGTTTTGGTATTTCCAAAAAACTTTGATGTAAAATAGACTGAATTATGAACAAAAACCGTACTGTATTACTGGTCGAAGACGAAGCCATTATCGCCATAGAGGCGGAAATGTCATTAAGAGATATGGGCTGGACCGTTATGGGGCCGTTCGCGACCGTTGAAAGGGCGTCAAAAGCTTTGGAAGACACGCGGCCGGATATTGCGGTTCTCGATTTTAACTTAAGAAGCGGGACCAGCGAAGCTTTAGCCGTCACCCTTTTAGAGCAATCTATGCCTGTCATATTTTTATCCGGCGATACAAGAAGCACGACTATTGAGAGTTTAAAGACCTGTCATGTGGTTGAAAAACCTGCCTCTATGGATGATTTGAATGCCCTTCTTTGCGAACTGCTCGACATTAAACGCTAGTTTTTATGCGTACAGTTAATTCCGGCAAAAAGGGGAGGCTATTGATTTTAGAATTTTCGCGCCCATATCGTAAACTCTTAAAATTATTACTGAGGAATGCATTATGGCTGGTGGATGGACACGTGATGGAGCCTTACAGGATCAGATTGATGACACGGTGTCGGATGCCGTGAAACTTGCAAGAGGACAAATGCCCAAAGGCGAGAGCGCAAAACTGTGTGTTGAGTGTGGTGATGACATCCCTGAACGCCGCAGGCTTGCTGTCCCCGGAGTCAAAACCTGCATCCTCTGCCAGAATGAGCGTGACAGTAACCGCGCCGTGATTGGCTTTAACCGGCGCGGGAGTAAGGATAGTCAACTGCGTTAGAGCATGACGTCACGTATGAGCCTATCAATAGAGCAGGGGCGTAATGTAACATTTTAACGCACCACTGAAGCTCTCAAAATCATCTATTTTTCTTCAAAATGCTCAGGGTTTTCTTCAATTACCTTTTCGATAGTATTGGAGAGCAAACCCCGCCCGCGCCGGCGGGATTTTAGAAAAATATAACCCGCCATGGCGCCCATTGCGGCGCCAATAATATCGACTATAAGGTCATACATTGTGTCCATAAGACCATTTTTTTGCATATTCGTGCCAAAAATCTGATCCATACCAAATTCAAAAACTTCCCAGACCGCGCCTATCGAAACGGCAAAGCTAAAGGCCATCAACACAAGCATGGATGGCGGGCTTGCCGAAATTTGATCTCCTCGCACGAGGAATAGGACGATTATCACCCCTGTTAAGCCGAAGCCGACAGCAGAGAATGTGTGCAAAAACGCATCCCACCACCAAAACCGCTCATAAAAGTCTCCGGCTTCGCCAAGAAATATTGTTCCGACCATGAAAAAAACAATGCCTCCGACAAACCCAATAGGAAGTTTGATGTGAACAACAGATTGGAAAAAGAACGGCAGCATCGTCAGGATAAAAACCATTACTGCTAGAAACACCATGTTCCAGCTTTGCGTGAATATGCCGAATGCGAGCGCGCCCAACAGCAAAGCCCAACACAGATAAGTCACGATACTCTGGCGCTCTTTTACGATCTCTTTAGTATCTTCAAGCGTTTGCTCAATGATTTTAGCGGCGTCGGTCATAGTAGATCCTAAAGGGTAAAAGTTGCTTTTGATACGTGCGTGTTGGCGGGAGGGTTCCCAACGGTCGTTTTAAGAATCGACGCTGTCATATTTCGCTGTAAATGACAAATTGAAACGAGCTATGCCGGGAAATAGCACCTGCTTTAGAGGGTAGAACGTGATTTGCAAAATTTGCTGAATGAAAGTCCAAGTCATTTTCCTGGAATTGAATTTTGACAGTATCGCTCAGGCGCAAATTATTCGGCCGCCGGCAAAAATCTGAAGCCCCCTGTCGAGGGCATATTTACCCTAAGCTCAACACGTCTTTGTTTATAGCATGTGCTTACTTAAATGAGCCTGCATTCGCCAAGGTTGCAGCGTGGCATCTTTGGCTTCGTAAACGCTTGAAATTGGATTTAAGTGGAAAATGGCCTGCCATCTAAAGCTTCGTAGAAGCGAAGGATGGTGCCCGAACCTGGATTTGAACCAGGGACACACGGATTTTCAATCCGTTGCTCTACCAACTGAGCTATTCGGGCATAACTTTGGCGTCCAAAGCGAGGCGCGTTATAGGTTAGGGTTTTCGCGCTGTCCACGGCAAATATGGCATTACCTGCAATGAAATGCGAAGGGAGCTGCAATCAAATTTACGGCCGAATTTCCCAGATTATACCATGCTTTCACTAGGATATTGCTGCGATAGCCCTGTTGCAATTAAGAACAGTTCGCAGTAATGAAAGTGCTCAATTGCGGATATTCATTCATGCCTGACGCACAAACACTCGATACGCTTAAAAAGAACATTGTTGCCCGGATTACAACGATTGAATCCGTTGAAGCGGGCGTCGAGACGCGTCTGCGCGAGATCGGGTTTGCCGAAGGTGACGAGGTCGAAGCTCTGCATTTTGGTCTCTTTGGCCGTAATCCCATGTCCGTCAGGTTAAATGGAGCCTTGATTGCGATGCGCCGCCGTGAAGCGGCCTGCATTTTTGTGAGCCCTATCCATGGCTGAAGCCGATGTCATGATAGCAGACAATAAAACCCGTGCCGTTCGGCTGGCGCTGCTCGGCGCGCCGAATTGCGGCAAAACTTCGCTGTTTAACGCCCTGACCGGCGGCCGCGCTAAAGTGGCCAATTACCCCGGCGTGACCGTAGAATACCGCAAAGGCGCGTTCACTCTGCCGTCCGGTGCGCCGATTGAGCTACTCGATCTGCCCGGCGTCTATGGCGATTGTGGTCACAGCATGGACGAGCGCGTGGCCATTGACGCCGTGCGCGGTAATTTGACCGGAGAGCGCGCGCCGGATGCTATCATGTTTATGATGGACGCCTCGCATGTCAGCACCCATTTGCATAATGTTCTTCAGGCCAAGAATTATGGTCTGCCGGTCGTGCTTGTCCTGAATATGATGGACATGGCCGCGCGCGACGGAATCGATATCGACGTGCAGCAGTTGGAAGCGCAAATCGGCGTTCCTGTGATCTCCTGCGTGGCCGTGCGGGCTGCGGGTCGTGCACATTTGCTGGATTACCTTCAGGAATGGACAGGGGATGTCGCCGCTAATTTCGCCGCTAAGCCGGAACCGGAACCCGGTACGCTCAAAGAACTGCAAGCCAAAGCGCGCACAATTTCGCGCGGATGTGTGAGCCGTATACAGAAAGCTGAAACCTTTACGCAGCGTATAGATAGTTTCGTCCTGCATCCTGTTTTGGGTGTGGTCATTCTCTTTGGTATTCTGTTCTTTATGTTTCAGGCCGTCTATTCATGGTCAGGACCGGCTATTACCGCTATTGAGGACAGCTTTGTTGGATTGTCCGGCATTGTCGGCGGCGTCCTGCCGGAGGGCTGGATACGATCCCTAATTTCTGACGGCATTATCGCCGGCGTCGGCAGCGTGATTGTTTTCCTGCCCCAAATTGTTATTCTTTTTGCCTTCATACTGCTCTTGGAAGCGTCAGGGTATATGGCGCGCGCGGCCTTCCTCGTTGATAGTTTGATGGCCAAGGTCGGTCTGAACGGGCGGGCCTTTATCCCGCTTCTGTCCAGTTTTGCCTGCGCTATTCCCGGCGTTATGGCGGCGCGTACGATTGAGAATGAAAAAGACCGCCTGACCACAATTATGATAGCGCCGCTGATGACATGTTCAGCGCGCTGGCCGGTTTATCTGCTGATTGTCGGAGCCTTTATCCCGGCATCAAATGTGGGGCCGTTTAACCTCCAGGGCCTTGTCTTACTTGGCCTTGTGATCGTCGGCATTATTTTTGCCATGATCATGGCTTTTATATTCAAGCGGATTTTGGCGCGCGGCGTACAAAGCTCTCTGCTGATTGAGCTGCCGTCTTATAAAACCCCCGTCTTCAAAGACTATCTGCGCGGGCTTTGGGACAGAGCTATGATTTTCGTTAATCGGGCAGGGCGCATCATCCTGCCGGCCTCTATCATTGTCTGGCTTCTGGGCACTTATCCGAACCGTGATAGCGGATTTGAGGGGACATTTGCCGGCATGATTGGCCGTGTGTTGGAGCCTGTCTTTACGCCGATCGGATTTAACACTGAAATCGTATTCTCGCTTATTCCGTCCATGGCCGCGCGCGAAGTCGCGGTTGGCACGCTCGGTACGCTTTACGCCCTGGAAGAAACGCAAATAGACGACAAACTCGGCGGATTGCTGGCGGTGGACTGGTCTCTGGCAACGGCTTTGGCGTTTCTGGCGTGGTTCGTTTTTGCGCCGCAATGCCTGTCAACATTTGCGATTATCAAGAAAGAAACCAATAGCTGGCGTTGGCCGCTGATCACATTTGCCTATCTCTTCGTGCTCGCATATCTGGCCTCGCTGCTCACCTATCACGCAGCGCTAAGCTTCGGTTGGGGCTAAAACACGCCTTTTCCACAAGGTTTGGGCTAAAAACACCTCATTTTTACACAATCTCTTTTGCGCGCGCCTGACAATCGTTTAGACGATAGAGCAAATGAGTCAGGAAAATCCCCATGAGCAAAATCACACATACAGAGATGGCAAACGCCATTCGCGCCCTGTCTATGGACGCTGTCCAAGCCGCCAATTCCGGCCATCCAGGCATGCCGATGGGCATGGCCGATGTCGCGACCGTACTTTTTGACAAGTTTCTCAAATTCGATCCCAAGCGCCCCGACTGGGCGGATCGTGACCAGTTTATCCTCTCCGCAGGTCACGGATCTATGCTGATTTACAGCCTGCTGCATCTGACCGGCTACAAAGCCGTAACATTGGAGCAGATTAAAAACTTTCGTCAGATTGGCTCCAATACGGCTGGCCATCCGGAATATGGACATACGCCGGGCGTTGAGACAACGACAGGGCCTTTAGGTCAGGGCATTGCCAATGCTGTCGGGTTTGCACTTGCCGAGCGCCATATGAACGCCAAATATGGCGACGACATCGTCGATCATCACACCTATGTCATTGCCGGTGATGGCTGCCTGATGGAGGGGATCAGTCAGGAAGCGATTGCGCTGGCCGGACATTTAAAGCTCAGTAAACTTGTCCTGTTCTGGGATGATAACAGCATTACAATTGACGGTGCCGTGGAGCTGTCTGACAGCACGGATCAGAAAAAGCGCTTTGAGGCCTGTGGCTGGAAGGTCATTTCTGTAGATGGCCATGACAGCCGCAAAGTCGCGGGCGCGATACGCCGCGCGCAAAAATCCGATCAGCCCGTCATGATTGCCTGCAAAACCGTCATCGGCAAAGGCTCGCCAAATAAGGCCGGGACCTCCGGCGCTCACGGCGCCCCGCTTGGCGAAGAAGAGATTGCGTTAACCCGAAATGAGCTGGGTATTGAATATGGCGCCTTTGATGTCCCTGAAGATATTTACAAAGCGTGGAAACGTCCGGGACGCAAAGGTGGACGTGCCCGCCGTTTGTGGGCGGACCGTCTGGCCGGACACGAGGCTGCCGATCAATTTGAAGCTGATATGTCCGGCAATTTGCCTGCCGATTGGATGGAGTCGCTGCAAACCTATAAAGACAGCATTGCAAAATCGGCACCCAAGATCGCAACGCGAGCTTCCTCCGGCAACGTATTGAAAGTTATAACCGAAGCTATTCCGACTATGATTTCCGGCTCTGCAGACCTTGAAGGCTCAAACAAGACAAAAACGCCGGCCACAGCCATTGAAATACAGGCCGGCGAATATGGCGGGCGTTACATTAATTACGGCATTCGCGAACATGCTATGGGCGCGGTGATGAACGGCCTTTCGCTGCATGGGGGGATTATCCCGTATTCAGGCACATTTCTCGTCTTTGCAGATTATGCCCGTCCGGCGATCCGCCTCTCCGCTCTGATGGGCGTGCGGGTCATCTATGTTATGACCCATGACAGTATTGGCGTCGGCGAAGACGGCCCGACTCATCAACCCGTCGAGCATGTGGCCAGCCTTCGGGCCATCCCAAACTGTTATGTTTACCGTCCGGCTGACGCGCTTGAAACGGCGGAGTGCTGGGAACTTGCCGTACAACGCGATGATTCACCCTCTATCATGGCGCTGACGCGCCAAGGCCTTCCGGCAGTCCGTGATGATGCATCGAGGAATATGTGCGAGCGGGGCGGGTATGTCCTTCGCGCGGGTGCGGGCAAAGATCAAATTGTTCTAGTGGCGTCGGGATCTGAAGTGCACAAAGCCGTTGAAGCGCATGAGCGACTGGCCAAAGATGGGATCAGCGCCCGTGTTGTATCAATGCCTTGCATGGATATCTTCATGGAGCAGGACGAGAAATATATCACTTCCGTGATGGGCAAAGAGCTTCCGAAAATTGCAATTGAAGCCGGTATTCGTCAGGGCTGGGATGCTTTGATAGGCCGCCGAGGCGGTTTTATCGGAATGAACAGTTTCGGGGCGTCCGGGCCGGGTGACGCGTTGTTTGAGCATTTTGGCATTACAACGGACGCTATTGTTACTAAAGCCAAAGAGATGACAGGATGACGGGCGGACTGCGCAAGCTTAACGAGGACGTTTATGCGGCGGGACAAATTTCTCCCGCTGATATCCCTGCATTGAGTGAAGCCGGTATAAAATCTATTCTCAACAACCGTCCCAACGGCGAAGTTTTCGGTCAGCCCTCATCTGAGGATATGCGAATCGCCGCGGAAGCCTTCGGTCTGCAATACGCCTATGTGCCTATGGCAGGCGGGGCTTTATCCGAGCAACTCGTCAAAGAGGCTGCAGAGGCTTTTAGGGCTTTGCCCAAGCCCATTCTGGCCCATTGCGCAGGCGGCATGCGCAGCGCGGTTTTATGGGCTTTTTCCAACGCGAAAACTGATGGCGTCGACGCCGTCATCGCGGCAGCAGGCGCGGCCGGTTTTGCGCTTGAGCAATTCCGGCCGATGTTAACGCGTCACGCCCAAAGCTAGGGCCTGAAAATGGCCAATTCAACCCAAGATAAAAAGAGCGGACGCCGGATCATATTTTTACCCAGCTGGCTTATGCATTACAGCCCTTCCGTTTTGCCGGATGATATTGCCGCCGCCATTATCGTAACGGTTTTACTTGTGCCGCAGTCTCTCGCCTATGCTTTGCTGGCAGGATTGCCTGCACAAATGGGCATTTACGCCGCGATATTGCCGCTGCTCGTATATGCCATGCTCGGTACGTCGCGCCATATGTCCGTTGGACCGACCGCCGTGATCTCACTCATGACAGCGGCAGCTATTGCAAGTGTGCCTGAGGGAATGCGGGTGGAGGCTGCGGCGATGCTGGCCGTTTTGGCGGGACTTATGATGCTCGGTCTTGGCCTGCTTAAATCAGGCGCTGTGATGAATTTTGTCAGCCGCCCTGTCGTATCTGCCTATGTGACAGGTGCGGCCATATTGATCATGATAAGCCAGCTGCGCCATATTTTCGGCGTCTCCTCAAACGGAAATACTGCGCTTGAGCTGCTGAGATCTATGCTTCCCGAGCTTATCCAGACAAATTTACCGACTCTTTATCTTGGCGCAGGTGCTATCGTTTTCTTACTTTTGGTTCGAAGATACGCCGCTTTCGGGTTTTATAAATTGGGCGTGCCACCGCGCGGCGCGCGTCTTATGGCGCGTTTCGGACCTTTTGTGGCAGTCATTTTTACCGTCGCCTTGTCTTACACAATGGGTCTATCAGAGCAGTCTAATGTCGCTGTCGTTGGTATTGTGCCATCCGGCCTGCCGCGGTTGGATATCCCGTCAACCAATTGGGCTATGTATCGGGATCTTATTTTGGCGGCTTTTCTAATTGGTCTTGTGGGATTCGTGGACGGGATGTCGACGGCTCAGACTCTCGCCGCCCGTTCACGGTCGCGCATCGTACCGGACCGTGAAATGATCGCGCTTGGCGTCGCCAATATCAGCGCCGGTATATCGGGCGGCTATCCGGTCAATGCCTCCATGTCGCGCTCTGCGGTAAATTTTAGCGCAGGCGCCAAAACGCAGATGGCAGGCGTGATAACCGCAGCCCTGATGTGCCTAACAGCTGTATTTTTAACGCCGCTACTTTATCATTTACCGCTGGCGACACTCGCGGCATTGATCATAGTCGCCTGTTTCTCGCTATTTGATTTCCGGCATTTATGGCGCACCTGGCAATATAGCAAAGCAGATGGCCTCACCGCATTTGCGACCTTTATGTCCGTGCTGGTCTTTGGAATTGAAATCGGCGTTTTAGTGGGCGTGATATTATCTATGGCAATCCATATCCGCCTGACGCTGCGGCCCCATGCCGTCTTGGTCGGACGCTTTCCGGGGACAGAGCATTACCGCGATGCCTCGCGCTATAATGTCGAGACAAGCGAACGGATCAAAACCCTGCGCATTGACGAAAGTCTGTATTTTGCCAATGCGCGTTTTCTTGAAGACCGCGTGGCCGAACTGGTCGAGCAAAGCCCGCACATGAAGCATTTGGTTTTGATGTGCCCGGCGGTCAACCGCATTGACGCCAGCGCGCTAAACAGCTTGATGAGCATCAACAAACGTCTCGATATGGCGGGTGCCAAATTGCATCTTTCCGAGCTTCACAGCCATGTCAAAGACCGCCTTCACCGCTCAACATTTTTCAAAAAACTGACAGGCGAGGTGTTTTTATCGCAACACGATGCCATGGAAGCCCTGGCGGAAGAGCCGGACTGGGCGGCGCTGTCCGACCATATCGACATCCATTAGAGTCTTCTATCGAATTTCCTTTGAAACTGCCCGCATTCGTTTATGATGTGCGGGAACTGATCCGCAAGAGCGCCTGCTTGGCGACGCGGACAAAACATTGAAGGAACGCCATGTCGGACGAGCACACGTCCGCCAAGGGTCCACATAAAACGGAGAGCAGCGGGTCGACGCCGCGCCGTTGGGCAGGGCAGCGCAAACCGCGCAACAGCCCGTCAGGCTACGCCAGCACCTTTGGCGCGCTTGATCTTGGCACAAATAATTGCCGCTTGCTTATCGCTAAGCAGACGGGAGAGACTTACCGTATTATTGACAGCTTCAGCCGGGTCGTCAGGCTGGGCGCCGGTCTGTCCTCTTCCGGAAAGCTATCAGAAAAGTCTATGGACGCAGCCGTCGGCGCGATAGAAATTTGCGCGTCGAAAATGAAGGCAAAAAACGTGGCCCGCTGGCGCTGTATTGCCACCCAAGCCTGTCGTCAGGCGCGTAACGGTGACGAATTTCTGGCCCGTGTGAAATCCGAAACCGGAATTACTCTCGAGTTGATTTCGCCGCGTGTCGAAGCGCGCCTTGCTGTGATGGGCTGTCTGACACTGATCGATAAAACCAAAGATGTCGCCATGGTTTTTGATATTGGCGGCGGCTCCAGCGAGCTATCTTGGGTCGATATTCGTCGCATAAGAGCCGGTGAGGGCACGGACCGCGTTCACAGGCCGCCGATTAGTGCCTGGGCCTCATTGCCCGCAGGCGTCGTAACCCTGTCCGAGGCTATACCAGGTGACAATGAAACACCCGAAGGCCTTACCGCCCGTTATGAAGCGATGAAAGCTCATGTGCGCGGTTTAATTGCCAAAGCGGGGTGTGAAAACCGGTTTACGAACACATTTGCGGAAGGTCGCGGGCATCTGATCGGCACGTCGGGTACGATTACAAGCCTCGCCGGTATCCATCTGGATCTGCCATATTACCAACGCGACAAAGTCGACGGATTATGGATGGACGGGTCGGATGTCACGGCCCTCTCACGCAAAATGGCCGCCATGACAGTTAATCAGCGCGCAGATATACCGTGTATTGGCTATGACCGCGCCAGCCTCTTGATCGCCGGATGCGCGATCATGGATGTGCTGCTGGAGATGTGGCCTGCGCAGCGTGTGCGCGTGGCGGATCGCGGTTTGCGCGAAGGTATGTTAATGGGCCTTATCGCATCGCATAATAAGCGGCAAAACAAAGGCAATCACAATGGCAAAGGATGAACCCCCGCGCCGCGGCCGCGTGACCAAACCCGATACATCTGAGCAACATATGCGCTTAATGGATCAAAAGGTCAAAACCGCCCGCAAGCGCAAGCATTCCTCGACATTATGGCTAAGACGCCAGCTTAACGATCCCTATGTCGCCAAAGCGAAAGCCGAAGGTTACCGTAGCCGCGCGGCGTTTAAAATTCAGGAGCTGGATGATAAATTTCGTCTGTTCAGGCCGGACAGCCTTGTCGTGGATTTGGGCGCTGCGCCCGGCGGCTGGGTACAGATTGCGATGGAGCGCGGCGCGCGCGCAGTCATTGGTATTGATCTGATATTTGTCGAACCCATAGGCGGGCTGGATTTTGTTCAGAAAGACTTCATGGATCCCGATGCACCGGCCGTGATTGAAAAAATGCTCGGCGGCGCGCCTGATTTGGTCATGTCTGATCTTGCGGCCAATACGACGGGACACCGCAAGACTGATCATTTGCGTACAGTAGCCTTGGTTGAAGCCGCTGCAGACTACGCCATGTCGAGCCTTAAACCCGGCGGACATTTCGTAACAAAGGTGTTTCAGGGCGGCGCGGAAAAAGCGCTGTTAGACCGCCTGAAAGCCCATTTCAAAACGGTTAAACACGCCAAACCCAAATCTTCACGCGATGGTAGCCCGGAAATGTACCTCGTTGCCCTCGGGTTTAAAGGGTAAAGATATTCTTTGAATATCTTGACAGACTGCTCAATCGCACTAACATATAAAACTATGAACAAACCCCTTAATCTCAACATTCGTGTTAGCGGCAGTCTTGGAAAATTTGTGACGCATAAAGTTTCTGGCGACGGAGATTATGACAATTACAGTGAATATGTACGAGACCTTATCCGTAAAGATAAAAACGATTACGATCGCAAAATATTCGAAATCAAAAAAGCTGAGTTACAGAAGGCTTTTGCTTCACGGGATGAAGACTATCTTACGCTATCAGCTAAGGATATTATTCAGCGCAACCGTACCCTCTAGGCACAAATATGGCCTATAGTATTCTACGGTCTGCCAGTCATCAAATAGACGATATATATATTTATACGGCTAAAACTTGGGGCGAAGTTCAGGCTGACGCATATATCACAGGTCTGTTCGAGTGTTTTAACATGATTGTTGATCGAAAGATTTTGTGGCGTTCAATTCCAGCAGCATATGGTGTTGATGGCTATTATGCGGATTACGAAAAACACAGAGTCTATTGGAAAGTCCTTATGGATGGTGAAATCGGTATCGCAGCCGTTTTGCATGAGCGCATGAATCACGGGGATAGATTGACTGAAATGTAAAATAGAATTGCGACTACAACATTTCCACAATATCGCGCCACTGTTCAAAGGTGTAAACAATTGCGCTAGCCCCCCTAGCGCTTCCCCATATCCTCTGTTATTGCGCGTCTGCAAAAGCTATGGAGAATCCCCATGCAGATTACCGAGGGCTTGACCTTCGATGATGTGCTTTTGCAGCCCCGCGCATCTGACCTCATCCCCGCCGAAGCCGATCTGTCGACACGGCTCACGAAATCTATCCGACTGAATGCGCCTTTAATCAGCGCGGCAATGGATACCGTGACTGAAGCGCCGCTGGCCATTGTCATGGCGCAAGCGGGCGGTATCGGTGTTATTCACCGCAATATGACCAATGAAGAGCAGGCCGAAGAGGTTCGCAAGGTCAAGCGCTACGAATCGGGCATGGTGGTCAATCCTGTTACGATCCATCCGACAGCCACATTGGCCGAGCTTCGGGATCTGGCCTCCCATCACCAGATTTCCGGTATCCCGGTCGTCGAAGAAGGCGGAAAACTTGTCGGCATTGTCACAAACCGCGATGTCCGGTTCGCCACTAATCCGGACGAGCAGGTGCAGAATCTGATGACCCGCGACATTGTCACGGTTAAAGAGGGCACGAGCGACGAAGAAGCCAAACGGCTCTTGCATAAAAACCGTATCGAACGCGTTCTGGTCGTTGATGACGACTATCGCTGCGTTGGGCTGATTACGGTCAAAGATATGGAAAAAGCGCGCAGCTACCCCAATGCCTGTAAAGATCCGCATGGACGCCTGCGCGTTGCCGCGGCGTCGACCGTCGGCGATGCCGGATTTGAGCGCTGCGAAGCCTTGATTGCCGCAGGCGTAGACGCTGTCGTCATCGACACGGCGCATGGTCATAGCTCCAAAGTTTTAGAGCAAGTACGCCGCCTCAAAAAAGCCTATCCGGACACGCAAGTGATTGCCGGTAATGTCGCCACATATGACGCGACCAAAGCGCTAATCGAAGCCGGAGCGGACTGCATTAAAGTCGGCATCGGCCCGGGCTCCATTTGCACGACGCGCATTGTCGCCGGCGTGGGCGTACCGCAACTGACCGCGATTTTGGACTGCGTCCGCGCGGCAAAAGAGGCGAACATTCCGATCATAGCCGATGGCGGCATTAAATATTCCGGCGATATGGCGAAAGCCTTAGCCGCAGGCGCAGAAGCCTGCATGGTGGGCTCGCTACTCGCCGGCGCTGAAGAAACGCCCGGAGAGACGTTCCTGTTTCAAGGCCGTACCTATAAAGCCTATCGCGGTATGGGCAGCGTTGGCGCTATGGCGCGCGGATCGGCCGACCGGTATTTCCAAAAGGAAGTCACGGACGCGATGAAGCTCGTTCCCGAGGGCATTGAAGGCCGCGTCGGGTACAAAGGTCCGGCTGCGCCGATCTTGCATCAGCTTTTGGGCGGCGTACGCGCCTCCATGGGCTATACCGGATCGCATAATATTGCGCAGTTTCACGAGAATGCAATTTTTGTCAAAATTACCAATGCGGGCCTGCGTGAATCCCATGTCCACGACGTCGCGATTGCGCGTGAGTCGCCCAATTATACGCAAGGCTAGAGGACTCCATAATGGACAACACGCTCGATATTTTCAAACCTGTATTCGTACAGGCTATTATGATGATGCTGATTGCATGCTGGCTGGTCTGGGCGCGCGTTGGGTCTGCGGTTCGCGGCAAAGTCGATATGCGTGACGTTGTGAAAAACGGCTGGCCGCGCGGCTGGATTAAAAATTCCGGTGACAATTTTGACAATCAATACCAGGTTCCTCTTTTATTCATTGCGGTCTGCATTATTGCCTTTGTAACCGCGCAGGCCGATCATAATCTCGTTTTGCTGGCCTGGGCTTTCGTCGCCTTGCGCATCGTGCACGCGGCCATTCACCTCACCTTTAATCATATCCTTATGCGGTTCTCGGCTTTCCTCGCCTCGACACTGATTTTATTCGCTATGATCATAAAACTCGCACTGGCGGTATTTTAAATGAAACTTGGCGGACGCATACAGGCGGCAATAGAAGTTCTAACGGACATCACGCAGCGGCATACGCCGGCAACGGATGCACTTCGTGATTGGGGCAAAGCAAACCGCTATGCCGGATCCAAAGATCGCAGCTTTATCGGCAATGTTGTCCATGATGCCCTGCGCCGCAAAAGCTCTTTGGCCTATATGATGGGCGATGACAGTCCGCGCGCTATTGTGCTGGGAACAGTTGTGCATAGCTGGGACATGGAGGTGGCTGAGATTGAAGCCGCATTTGACGGCGATAAGTTCTCGCCCAAAGATTTGACGGATGATGAGCGGGCTGCGTTGACACATCCGCAGCTTTTAGCCGCCGCTGATGAATGGGTGAGGGCGGATGTCCCCGAATGGCTGTGGCCCGCCTTTGAAAATAATTTTGACGATGAGGCTGTGGCCGAAGGGCAGGCCATGTGCGCCCGCGCGCCGCTTGATTTGCGCGTCAACACGCTGACGACCACGCGCGAAGCCATGTTGACTGCGCTTGCCGCGCACGGCGTTGAGCCCACCCCGATTGCGGCAACAGGACTGCGCATCCCTGCACCCGGACCTCAGGGGCGTTTGCCGAATATTCAGATTGAAAAAGAGTATCAGCTTGGTCAGGTCGAGATTCAGGACGAGGCGAGCCAAATCGCGTCGCGCCTTATCGATCCGCAGCCCGGCGAGATTGTGCTGGATCTCTGCGCAGGTGGCGGCGGGAAAACGCTCGCACTGGCCGCTTTGATGAAAAATGAAGGACAGCTTCACGCCTTTGATGTCGATAAACGCAGACTTTCTCCGATCTTTGAGCGTCTGCGCCGTGCAGGCGTGCAAAATGTAACCGTTCATTCCCCTGGCGAAAACACGCTGGACGCGTTGAAGGGCAAGGTCGACCGCGTTGTCGTGGACGCGCCGTGTTCAGGCGCCGGTACATGGCGTCGTAAACCGGACGCGAAATGGCGCCTATCCGAGCAAGCCCTTGATTTGCGTTTGTCTGAACAAGCTAAAGTGTTGCGCCAAGCGGCCGAATATGTGCGCCCGGGCGGCTATCTCATCTATATGACATGCTCGGTCATAGCCGAAGAAAACGAATCGCAGATATATAAATTTATTGAAGAAAATAAAGCCTTTACGCTGATAAGCGCAGGTGAATTATGGGAAGATGTTTTTGGCGTTGATGCTGCTAAGCCGTGGTCGGCCGATGGCTGCTCTCTGACCATGTCACCCGCCTCGACCGGTACAGACGGATTTTTCTTCTCCATCATGGAATACATGCCCGAAGGCACACCGGAATAGCAGGACAAGATAGATGAGCACTTTGCAAGACGAGTTACGCGAACATCACGAACGTGCACTGATTATTGATTTTGGCTCCCAAGTGACCAAATTGATCGCGCGGCGTTTGCGTGAGAGCGGAGTATATTGTGAAGTTCATCCTTATAATAAAGTCGATAACGACTTTCTGGACAGCTTTGCCCCGCAAGCGATTATACTGTCCGGCGGTCCAAGCAGCGTTGCAACGGCCAAGAGTCCGCGTGCGCCGCAGCATGTCTTTGATTTTGGGGTTCCGGTACTCGGCATTTGCTATGGTCAGCAAACCATGTGCGAACAGCTGGGCGGGAAAGTCGAAGCGGGAGACACACGCGAATTTGGCCGTGCTGATATTGAAATCGTCTCTGACAGTCCATTATTCGAAGGCGTCGCGCTTCCCGGCGAGACATTACGCGTGTGGATGAGTCATGGCGACCGCGTCAGTAAACTCCCACAAGGTTTTGAAGTTATTGCGAAATCTGATGGCGCACCGCTCGCGGCAACAGCTGATGAGACCCGTCATTATTATAGCGTGCAGTTCCATCCCGAAGTTGTCCATACGCCTGCGGGCGCAGATATACTGCGTAACTTCACACACCGTATTGCCGGAATGAAGGGCGATTGGACCATGAAGGCCTTTCGCGAAGAAGCCATTGCGAAAGTTCGCGAACAGGTCGGCGACGGTAAAGTCATTTGCGGTCTGTCCGGCGGCGTAGACAGCTCTGTCGTTGCGGTCCTGCTACACGAAGCGATAGGCGATCAACTGACCTGCGTCTATGTCGATACCGGCATGATGCGCAAAGGCGAGTCAGAGCAGGTTATTTCTTTGTTTTCAAAGCATTACAATATGAACCTCGTTCATGTAGATGCGGGTGAAGAGTTTCTGTCTTTGCTCGAAGGTGTCGATGATCCCGAAAAGAAGCGCAAAATTATCGGCGGGACCTTCATTGATATTTTTGAACGGGAAGCCAAGAAAATTGGCGGTGCAAAATTCCTCGCTCAGGGCACATTATACCCCGATGTGATCGAATCGGTCTCATTTGACGGCGGGCCGAGCGTAACGATTAAGTCTCATCATAATGTCGGCGGCTTGCCTGAGCGTATGGATATGGCCTTGGTCGAGCCGCTGCGTGAGCTGTTTAAGGACGAGGTGAGAGCACTGGGACAAGAGCTGGGCCTGCATAAAGACTTTGTTGAGCGTCACCCATTCCCGGGGCCGGGGCTGGCGATCCGGTGTCCCGGCGTGATTACAGGCGAGAAGCTTGATGCGCTGCGGGAAGCGGACGCTATCTATCTCGACGAGATCAGAAAAGCTGGACTTTACAACGAGATATGGCAAGCTTTTGCTGTAATTCTGCCTGTTAAAACAGTAGGTGTTATGGGGGATAGCCGCACATATGAGCATGTGCTTGCATTGCGCGCTGTGACGTCAACAGACGGCATGACCGCTGATTACTATCCATTCGAGCATGATTTTTTGGCCCGTACAGCCACGCGTATCATTAATGAAGTGCGGGGCGTAAACCGCGTCGTCTATGACGTGACGTCCAAGCCACCCGGCACGATTGAATGGGAATAATCAAAAAAATTTTATCCCGCGAGTTAATTTGCGGCCGTGTCGCAAATTGGAAACTATATCTCCCGCATATCGGATTTATAGATCATGGGATTAGCTCCTTGTTAGGCTGTGAAAATGAAGATTTATCACGGTAATAGCGGCGAGATAAATCATGACTGTTCGTTCTGATGCGCGTTAATAGTTTTGCACTATAAAACAATGGGTTACTTGGTGTAACTTAACCCTAATATTCACTTCTTACTAAGGGTATGATAACCTCGTTCGGCTATACATAATTTATGCGGCATAGATCGCAACTTGGTGTATGGGTGGTGAAGTGAAGTCTTTACTTAAATTATTGATGATTTTTACGGTCGGGCTGTTTCAGGCTCCATTTGTGAATGCGCAAGAGACTGGGAATACCCCGCTCATGTTAGATATCATCGACGGGGAGACGTCATTTATCGTTATTCCCGGTCTAAATACGGCTTACTGGGTTCTTGGCGAATGTCGCCGCGATATCCCAATGAAGCCGCAGACTAAAAACAACAGCGCGTCTGCGCTGATGTCCCGGAAACTGTCGGACAAGGTGACACTTGGCCGGGAGCAAGTTGTGCTTGAGCAGCAATTCAAGTTCAACTTGACCGACACACCTGTCAATGTGGAGGTTTTCAATTCCGTACGTGGCGGATGGACAATAATTCCTGTCCGCCTCAATCAGCAGTGCCGCTTAGACGCGTCCTGTCTGGCCCGTATGGAATTGCCTATCTGCTAGATCCGCCCGTGGGCGCGCTATTTCCTATATTTTTCAACACATTACGCATGTGGTTGTGTTGCGCTCTGCTCATCTGCGCCATGTCTTATGCGTCCGGTGCTTTCGCTCAGAACGAATCTTCTTTGAGCACAGTTCAATCGACAAACACGCCAGCAATTGACCCTGCCATAGAGAAAATTGTCGAAACCAAAAACAAGCTGATCGCCACTCCTGACCTTGCTCTGTCGATTACGATTGAAGGCCAAGCTCTGCCGATGGCCCAGGTCATGCGCAATGAAGAGGGTCATGTTTTCGTTCGCGCAGAACCTATCCTGGATTTTCTTAATGATAGCTATAACTTCGACGGAGAGGCAGGCGTGCTTGTGGTTAGGCGTAGTCAGGACGGCGTTCGCATGGAGCTTTATACTGATACGGGCGTTATCAAAGCTAATGGTAAAACGATCGGTAAGCTTCGCATATTCGGGCAGGTTACGCCGGAAGCAATAACGTTAACCCCTAACGCCATTGCTGTTCTATCCGGCGCGCGCCCCAAACATGATGAAGTCGCCGGAATTCTGCATTTCGAACTGGATCCCCGTCTGAAAGTCGCCACAGGATTTCAGATCTACGTTAATGATTCCCTTTTGATTAATCCTGAGCCCGCTGCGAAGTCTGTGGGCCCCGTCTTATTACTGCCGCTACTGCCTATAGCCGACGAACTGGGCAGTTTTGTTACCATGAGCCCGGACCGTAGTACGGTATCAATTCGCCGCGCGCAGGACAGCGCCGAGTTCGATCTTAATCTTTCTACCGGGCTCATCCGTGATAAAGGGCGCCCGATTGGCGTCAGCAAAGATGCGACCTATATCGACGCCGTCAATCTTCTTTTGCCGGTTAGTGCAATCGAGGTTCTGACCGGAACGCATATCACTGTTGATGCGGGTTCGGACCGGGTCAGTATCGAACTCGATGAACGGCTAAGTGGGTCCGTTGCGCCCGATTCAAAGATATCCGATCTGGCCTCGACGGAGACGTTCACGCTTGAGAGCCTAAAGTTTACCGTCGGTCCGGATGTCAGAAACGAAGTGACGGTTAATTTCAGGGCGCGAGGCCTTAACGGCAAAATACGCTATGAAATTCCGGATATGCCGACAAGTTCAGGAGAGCTAAAGCCCAGTTGGGGCGCATTGCAATACCGTACGCTGAACGGGCTTTCCGGGACAGTTGGAGATTATTCTGCCGACCTTCGTGAACTGGACGGGGTCGGTATTCGCCGTATTAGAGGGGCGAGCGCATCAAAAGCTGGTAAGAAAGGCCGCTGGGCTCTGGCTGCAGGCACGCCGGTCAATGGCAGCGTCAAAGTTAGCGATGAGCAGTCCCGATTTACATTTGGCGGGATGGCGGCGGGACTGCGCTGGGCCGACATTGACGGATGGGAAGCCGGACTATCTATGCGCTATGATGAGCAATCCGAAGATCAAAGGCTTGTCCTGTCTTTCCTCAGCGGCAAACTTGGCAGCCAAGAAGGCAGTCGTGTAAAATGGAATGCACGCGGCGATATGGGCTATTTCTCGGGGCCGGACAGGGATAAATCACTGGACATTCGCGCAGGGGCTGCGGCGCGTATGAAAATTACTGATAATTGGGACGTCGATGTCACGGCCAGCTATGATGGCGCTGAATTTTTAAAATCAGTTCTGTCCCGTGAAGCCTTGGAAAAACGTCTTGCGGAGATCGAACGGGGTGAAGAGGATGTAGAGGATGGGCGCACCATCCCGGACATTCGCTCACCCGGACAGGATCAGGCAACATTATCTTCCACTTTGCAATATAGCGCGCGCCGTATTATCGGTCCTTTAAAAAATCCGGGCGTCGCCCTGCGTGTCCAGCGCTCAACATCAGGCGTATCCGTTGGGGCGGGCACAGCCGTCACGCTTGATAATTGGGGCCTTACCGGGTCGACCACTTTAGCGAAAACCAATACTTACTTAACAGCGGCCTATACCCAATATAGCCGTGAAGACACTTCTGAAACTAAGCTCACTGAAGACGGTTACAGCCTGTCCGTTCAGGGGTACCAAACAACAAAGCTTGGAACAATCCGGGCGCAATATAGTCAAAGCGAGCAGGGCGGGACATCCTTATCGCAGCGCGCCGATATGGCCTATTCGATTAAAGCCCGTAGCTTTAATATGCCTAAATCCGCCAAATTAAGTGTTGCACCGACGATCAATGCTGTTTGGACTCCGGAGCAAAGTTTTGTGCGCGGCGGCCTGGTCGCCAACGCAGATTCCGGCGATATATTCGGACGTAAAAACCGCGTTACAGCCGCATTTGGCGTACTTCAAAATTTCGGGGGCAAAGGCAGCGGCGAGCCGGATACATATTTTACTCTCAGTGCGGGGCGCCGATTGCAGATTAATAATAATCTGACTATGGGCCTTAGCTACCGTAATGATTTAAAAGGGGAACAGCGCATTGGCCTGAGGCTTGATGGACGTTATAACTTTAATGAGGGACGTAAGTTCAAAAATACTGAAACCGGTCGCGGCGTTTTAAAAGGCCGCGCCTTTCTGGACAAAAACCGCGACGGTGTCCGCCAAGACGGGGAGCCGGGATTGCCCGGCATCACCTTACGCGTTGCAGGCGGAAGCAAAAGGCTCGCGCTGCGCACTGACAGTGGCGGTTATTACACGATCCAGAATATTAAAACCGGGATTAAAACCATGACTCTGGACGGTCGAAGCTTACCTTTGGGGTTTGCGCTCTCTGATGAGACTTTGCTACGCGCGACTATTCGGGATGGACATATTACTACCGTTGATTTGCCGATTGTTCAGCGCGGACAGATTACAGGCTTCGCCTATATTGATAAGAACGCAAATGGTGAGTATGAGCGCGGCGAAATCCGTTTGGAAGGCGCGCGTCTTCGATTGACGGATAAGTCGGGTTTAACTCTACCCCAAGATATTTTGACCACCAGCTTTGGCCAATATGCCTTTGATGATCTGGCAGCGGGCAATTATGAACTCACAATTGTGAAGACTAATAATCCTAACTCGGTTCCGGGGACTAAAATGGCCGTTGCCCTCGACCCCGCACGCCAGCTTATGAGTAAAACGGCTATTGGCGCCCTCACTAAAATCACAAAACGGGAATTTGTCGAAGATGAGGGGACGACGACCATCATTGCGGACAACCACATTCAAGACAATTATGAAGGTGGAGATTACAAAGAGGGAGACGTTATCGGCAGTCCGTAGCTTACTGTAAAAGAACACCAACTTGACGCGGTCGCCTTATCGGCACCGCGTTTTTTTTTGTCTTCTAATAGAGTGAGATTTAAATGCAGCCGTTTTAAAACCGTGGCGCTATTTTTGATTTAGGGGTTGGAGCTTTGCTCACGGTAAAAATCAAAGGTGACATCTATGTTCATTTCACCAATGCCCATGGACATATCATAGTCGGGCATGCGGTAATTGAAATCAATACGGATTGTTTGATCCCCCAGATTACCGTTACGTCTGCGAATACCTGCTGAGCGCCCAAAATGAATCAGGCGTGTCGGATTGCTTTCCAAATCCCCGAGATCATTTATCCCCGTCAATATTGTTACGTTTTGGGTTCTTGCATCTGAGCCGTAGGAAAAACCGTTATCTGTGCCGCGGTTCGAAATTGCCGTCTCCAATTGGATATCACCAAGGGTCAGCGTATTGGCAAAATCGCCGGAGGCGTCACTGATATTGGCTCTCGCACGCAGCGAGAAACGTGTATTTCTTGATGAAACCCAAAAACTATGACTGTAGGCGCGTCCTTGTGCGTCAAGTTGCAGATCGGTCTGGCTGGACAGGTTGAAGGCCGAGTAAGTATCCGAAGCATCCAGATATCCGTCCCCGTCATCTATCCGCGACCGCGTCAGGCTTCCTTCAATTATATCAAACCCGAACCCCTGACCATTTGCGGGAGCGGGAGCAACCGCATTGGTTGTTCCGGTCGTGCGAAATGTCTGATTTGGGTTATAATATGTTTGCATCGGCGCGCCATAGGCTACGCAACATTGTCCGGTATCGAAGATATAATTATCGTAGATTTGGTAGTTCTCACTGTCATAGACCACAGCGCAGCCGTAGTTTTGACAATAAAAGTCATCATCTAAAAAACTGGCTGCTGCGGGTGCAGCGGCCAGCATAGCCGCAGTGCCGAGCAGGCTATATTGGAACAATGGTCTTTTCACGCGGTTAAGATCAATCCGCTACAAATATGATCGGTGATATTTCGACGGCAGTGCTGCGGAATTTATTTTGCGGCGCGAAGACATTGTTCATATCAAATTCAACGCTATATTCACCGGGCGTAATCTTCTCGCTATCGGTGAGTTTGACATTATAAGTGCGGCTTTGACGATCAAGAACGACAGTCGAAAGCGGAGTCTCGGACACCGTTTCTCCGGATTCATTTTTAACGTGGGCTATACCTTGAAGGCGCGCATGCGCATTGCCTTCATTTTTAATCTCCATCGAAAGCATTGGCGCATCACCGCCCACAAAGGAAACAGTCTTTACTGAAGGTTCGGATGATGACGGCGTCAGTGTCAGATAAAACAGGGAGGCGAGTTGATAGCGGTTCCACACGCCGGAGTTATCGCCGCGCTTATCCAGTTCCGGTAGAAGCGTGGTTGCGAGTAAAGCAAAGCGGTGATCCCCTTTTTCTTCGACTTTCATGGGCACCGTAATTTCGACCACCACGTCCTGTGATGTTTCAGGTTTCAACGTCACTGAAGCGGGCGAGAAGCGGACCCATTCGGAGGCACTGCGCGGGCTGTCACCCGGGGCGTCCAATACGAGCTTGCCGTCTTTATCCAGACTCCAATCAGCCAGGGACATGGTCAAACTGATAGTTTTTGTCTTATGAACATTTCCGATCGTGACGACTTGGCGTTGTCGGTCACCGGGCTTGATGGTCATTTCGACCGTACTGGGCTGTACGCCCAGTCCAAAGGCTCCCGCGACATGCGCAGTCCCAAAGCTTAGACCCAATAAGGCCGCGCAGATCAGCGCAGACGTGCTTGTTAATTTTGCGAAACTATGAATGCCCATTTTATGCCCCGGATATGATTAAGTATTTGGTTAGCGTAGTCTTAAACCGTTTTTCATTCGTTAAAGTGCGCCGTTAAAAGCTGCATACGCTGAGCCAAAAAAATAGCCCCCGGCGCGAGCCGAAGGCTATAATTGCGTGAACTAAACGCGTATTCTTAAGGGACGTAAACTGTGTAAGTAACGTCGGCTTGAAGCGTACCTGAACCCATTGACAAATCGTAACCCTTGTCCGCGCCGGGAGCATTTGGGTCTATCAATGAATATTGGGCGTCGAAACGGACGGATTGCTGAGCAATTGATCCGCGCGAGGCGGCTGTACGGCGACCGCCGTCAAAGACTTTTGTCGCAGATGCCATATCATCAAGGCTGTTAATTGCCGTGACGATACCCGTTCCGCCGGTTGACGGATCCTGCGCTTTATCGCCAACTCCGGAAAGAGAAGAGGAATCTGCTGTTGCAACGCCAAGACTGAATTTGATATTAGAGGCCGTCATATTTCCGGTTGTGACACCTAAAGCATCAGTTGTGCCGGCAAAATCGCCTGTTGCGACAACGTTAGAAGACGATGCATAGATGTCAAATGCAGCGTTAGATGCGACATAAAATGATCCTTTGTGAACGTTCGATAAAGCGCCGTCGATATCAAGGGTATTGTCGATCCCGAATGCCGTGAGCGTATCTCCGGCATCAAGCAAACCGTCTGAATTAGTGTCACCGATTGTTGAGCCCGTAATCGGATCTATTGTCCCGCCGCCGGTAGCCGTTGTTCCGTCAACCGGGTCTAGGTCGCCAGTGACGACAGCAAAAGTATCAGCCGCTGTTCCGCCAATTAGATCTTTACCGGCATTGCCGCTGCCTTCGGTCAATAGAACAAAGTCAGACACAACCGGTCCATCTGTCGCGTCAGCTGCAAAATCATCAGCACCCCAAACGACAACGACGCCCAAAACTTTAAAGAATGGACGATCGATAACGGATGCGTAGGCTGTTGATGCAGTCATAAGTGTGGCAGCGCTCGCTGCCATAGCAAGTTTTTTAATAGACATAATATTTTCCCATTTTTACAGCGCCGGACTCCCACCCGACGTCTTAGGAGAATTAATTAAGGGGGAACGGTTAGAACTGCGTTTAAGGACAGGGTAAAAATAGAGTAAACATTTTGCCGTGACATTGCCTCAAAAATTTCCATATATTGCCGTGACGTTGCCTTATTCATGGTTATGGTAAAGGGGCGACTTACAACAGGGGCAGGATTATGAATAAACAGGCAGGTTTGATCGCCGCAATTATTGCACTCGTTTTCGCGGCATGGTGGGCGGGATACGCTTTGATTGGACAGCCCGACCCGACGCCTAAGGCCGACACGCCTGTTACTGTCATTACTGAGCCGCAGCCCTTCGGCAATAATGATGGTCTTGGGGAGGTCTCCGAAGATGGAGGGGACGCGAAAAAAGATATTGCCTTTCGGTTTGAGGGATGGGAGCCGGATATGAGCGGCAATCTGACCAAGGCCTGTCTGAATTTCACAGACTCGATCGGAATGGATGATACGCGCTTCACCGATTATGTGACGACCACTCCGGATGCAAAGCTGGCGGCCTCTGTACAGGGCCGGCGCGTATGTCTCTCGGGTTTTGATTTTTCCAGAGAATATGAATTGACCATCAAAGCCGGTTTGCCCGGCCCGGAAGGTAAAACTTTGGCCGAAGACCGTAACGTCACCATTGACTTTGGTGACAAGCCCTCTGTCCTGCGCTTTGCGGGCGACGGCATCATCCTGCCGCGCATTGGCGCGCAGGGGCTGGCGATTGAGACCATCAATGTCGACACGATAAGTTTGGACATATCTTCTGTGAATGACCGCATCATCGCGCAGCGTGACCCGCAATCCGGAGAGTCCGCCGCAGAAGGCGATTATAGTTATGTCTATGAGAACGCTGCCACATCTGTTCGTGAAAGCGTTTGGAGTGGTGAAATATCGGTGAAATCAAAGTCAAACCAGACAGTCACGACTGTCGTGCCGATTGCAAACATCATTGGTGATTTGAAACCCGGAGCATATGTCATCAGCGCGGAACGTAAAAGTGACGATAGCGAAAACCGTCCTGCGCGGGCTTGGCGCTGGGTTATCGTCACTGATTTGGCCATCACCAGCTATCAAAGTGATGACGCGCTTAACATCACCCTACGCTCAATCAATACCGCCCGCACGGTTTCTAATAGCCGCGTCACGCTTGTGGCGAGTAATAACCGCGTTTTGGGCGAGGCGCGCACGGATGTAAACGGTCACGCCCGCTTTGACGGTGCGCTCCTCAAAGGGCAGGGCGCAAGCGCGCCGCGGATGATCATGGCCTATGGTCCTGATGGAGATTATGCGATGCTGGACATGCAGCGCAGTCCTCTGGACCTCTCGGACCGCAATGTGAACGGCCGAACAGTCAGCGGCGCGCTGGATCCTTATATCTATACGGACCGCGGCGTTTATCGTCCGGGCGAGACAGTGCATTTGGTGGCCATGCTGCGTAGCCATCGCGGCGCAGCGGCCCCGCGCGACGGGACATTTAAACTCGTTCGCCCTAACGGAATTGTCGCGCTGGAAAAGCGCTTTACACAAAAAGACCTCCTCTCCGGTTCTTGGGTACATAGCTTCGATCTGCCCGAATCGGCTCCGCGCGGTGTATGGCGCGTTGAGATTTACGCAGACGGACTTGATCTTGTCGGGTCACAATCGATTGCGGTTGAGGATTTCATTCCGCAGAAAATCACGGTCGATATCAAATCGGGCGACGGATTTGTCACCAATGAGGACGGCGTTAAAATCACTCTGGCCAGCGAATTTCTCTATGGCGGACCGGGCAAGAACCTGACAGCCGAAGCGCAAATGCGCGTACGCGTAGATCCCAATCCGTTCCCGGCTTATTCTGACTTTAACTTCGGACTGGCCACCGAAACTTTTCAGGAAGAAAGTGTCATTCTCGTTCAAGGCATAACAAATGAAAAGGGCGAGCTTATTACAGAAGCTTCGCTGGCCGGTCTGAACATTAGCTCAAGTCACCCGCTGCGCGGCGAGATTACAGCGGGGATTGCAGAGCCGGGCGGACGTTACGTCAAAAACTCGGGCCGCATCGCGATCCGCACAAACCCGCTCTATCTGGGTATTCGTCCAAATTTCGACGATGACCGCGCCGCCCGGCGCAAGCCTGCCACACTTGATCTCTTGGCGGTAAACGCAGAAGGCGCGCCGCAAGCTAAAACGCTGGACTGGAAGCTGGTTTATGAGGACTGGGATTATGTCTGGTATCGTAGCCGCGGGGAGTGGAAATACCGCTACACCATTAATGACGAGCTACGCGATAGCGGTGAGGTCGCCACTGGTGCCGACGGTATGGCGGAAGTCAGCCAGACCCTGGATTGGGGCCGTTACCGCCTTATCGTGACGGATCCTGAAACAGATGTAACCTCATCTTATCAATTCAGCGTCGGCTGGGGCGGAGCGAGCACAAGCGACCGACCTGACCAATTGGTGATTGCCGGTCCGACAGAGCCGGCGCGCCCAAACAGTATTGTCGAACTAACCCTTAAAGCCCCGTATGCAGGACAGGGTGAACTGGTCATTGCCAGCGATAAAGTGCACGAAATCCGCGCAATCACTATTCCCGAAGGCGGTAGTACAATTTCAATTCGTACAGATGCGTCATGGGGGGCAAGCGCCTACGCCATGATTACGCTTTACACACCGCGCGACACAGCCGCCCGGCCGGTGCCGCGCCGTGCCGTTGGAGTAGCCCATATTGCAATGAGTGCAAAAGCACAAACTTTAGGCCTGTCTATTGAAGCGCCCGAAGTCACCCGCCCGCGCCAGGTGCAGAATGTCACAGTCAAGATAGACGGAATAGGCAACGGTCAAAATTATCTGACGCTTGCTGCGGTGGACGAAGGCATATTGCGTATCACCAAATTTGAGAGCCCGAATGCACAGGACTGGTATTTTGGCAAAAAGGCTCTGAGTTTGGAAGTGCGCGATGATTATGCGCGGCTGCTAAACCCCAATATGGGGCAGGCCGCTATGGCCAATTCCGGCGGTGACGGTCTGGGCGGCGAAGGTTTGACGGTTACGCCGACCCGTATTGTGGCGCTGTGGAGCGGCATTATAAATGTCAAAGGCGGCAAAGCCGTTATTCCGCTTAGCCTGCCGGACTTTAACGGCGAAGTGCGCTTGATGGCGACGGCGTGGAATGACCAATCGGTCGGCAGTGCCAGCCGCTCCATGAAAATTCGCGACCGCGTTCCGGCCACATTGACCTTGCCGCGCTTTATCGCGCCGGGGGACACAGCCATTGCAACCCTGTCGCTGGATAATGTCGAAGGTGATTCCGGCCTCTATAATTATACTATCACTGGCGGCGATTTAAAAACATCTGCCGATTCCAGCGGAGCTGTTCAACTCGCCAAACAGCAAAGAGAGCGCGGCCTGATTACTCTGTCCTCTGACGATGAAGGCATTAGCACGGTTGATTATACTGTCACCGGCCCGGGCGATTATACGGTTAGCTCGGATTATCAAATCCAGAGCCGTTCGCCTTATATGCCGGTCGAACGCCGTATAGAGACGCGGATGAGTCCGAACCAGACATTGGCCATGCCTGATGATTTGATGACAGGCCTCAATCCCGAAAGCGTACAGATCAATATCTCATTTTCTGCGTCTCCGGATCTTGACCCGACGGCTTACGCGGCCTCGCTGGTGCGCTATCCCTATGGATGCACGGAGCAAACCGTCAGTTCGGGCCTACCGCTTTTATATGCCTCTGATCTGGGCGGCATGCCGCGCACGGATGAAGGTGAGTTGAAACGGCAAATGCAAAATGCGGTTTACAAAATTAGCAACCGTATGGACGCGCAAGGCAGCTTCGGTCTGTGGCGTGCGGGCGATAATGCCGGTCAAGCTTGGCTCGGCGCTTACGCGACTGAGTTTCTGCAGCGCGCAGACGCGAAAGATTATGACGTGCCGGATGATGTCATGCGCCGCGCCTATAGTGCGCTGCGTGAAATGACCCGTATGGAAAGCTATTCCTCTCTGGCGTATGAAGACTACCGCTACCAAAGTGACCGTGACGGCGCAGCACGGAAAATCCGTATGGCGCAAACCGCAGCCTATGCCCATTACGTTCTCGCGCGCGGCGGCAAGGGCGATTTGTCAAAAATGCGCTATTTCTACGACACACACCGCAAAAACCTGCGCTCGCCTATGGCCTTTGCTCATATCGGCACAGGATTTTCCATGATGGGCGACAGCGTACGGGCCAAAAATGCCTTCGACGCCGCGTTTAGCGCTGTCGGCTATGATGATAATAAAGATTATTATCAGACACCTTTGCGCGACAGTGCGGCGCTGGTCTATTTATCAGACGAAGCGAAAATGCCTGATCGCGTAGCTCAGGCGCAGTCCGGTTTTGCCAAATTACTCCGTGATCCCGATATGCTATCGACGCAGGAGAAAGCCCAAACTATTATGGCCATGCGGGCGGTTCGCGCGGGCGCGGCAGATATAGATGTGTCATCACGCGGCGTCAGCGGTTTTGGCTCTAATGAGACCGTCGCGTTAAGCGGAGCTGAAATGTCCGGTGATATTGCTTTCACCAATACAGGGCAGTCGGACATCTACCGGGTCGTCAGCATTTACGGTACGCCGAACCGCGCGCCGCAGCCCGTTTCCCAAGGCTATCAAGCCAATAAAAAGTCTTATTCCATATCCGGAAACCCTGTGGATTTAAGCTCCATGGTCAAAGGGCAGCAAGCCGTCATCGTCCTGACTGTGCGCTCCGATATGAACCGCACACGCCAGACGGTGATCGCCGATCTGCTTCCGGCAGGGTTGGAGATTGAGACGATATTGCGCCCCGCTGACGGAAAAACAAATGGGGGTATTAACGGCCCGTTTGAATGGGTTGGCGAGATTGCGGATCTGGACATGGCTGAGGCTCGCGACGACCGTTTTGTCGGCTCGCTCAAGCTCAGCAATCGTAACTGGGTTCGTATGGCTTATGTTGTCCGCGCCGTAACCGCGGGCGACTTTGCTATTCCCGGCGCAATTATCGAAGACATGTACCGCCCGGGCGATATTGCGATTACGCCGGCTGGGCGCATAACAATCCTAACCGATAAGCCGGGGTAATGTGGCGCGGCGAATTACATATTCGGCACGGCTTAAATGGGGACTGACCTTTATTGTCAGCCTTCTCATCCTCGCCAATTGGGTCTTTCCGCCGCCGCTTGAGAAGCTTCAGATCGTCTCGCCCGAAGTCACAGCGCGTGACGGGCAGTGGCTTTCCGGCTTTACAGTTGAGGACGGACGCTGGCGTCTAAAGGCGCGCCTAGGTGATATTGATCCGCGCTTTACGCAGCGCCTGATCGCGATTGAAGATAAACGGTTTTACGATCATTGCGGCGTCGATCCGGTGGCCGTCCTTCGCGCAGCCAAAAGCGCGCTAAGCAATAGAAAATTTGTCTCAGGCGCATCGACGCTGACTATGCAACTGGCGCGTCAGTTAGAGCCGCGTCCGCGCACATTGCGTTCCAAAGCCATCGAAATGGTGCGGGCGGCGCAAATAGAGATGCGTTTGTCAAAGGATGAAATTTTAGAAGCTTATTTGACCCATATTTCCTATGGCGGAAACCTAGAAGGCGTGCGCGCGGCCAGCCTGTCCTGGTTCGGTTATGAGCCGCACGGATTAACCGACGCGCAAATCGCCCTACTTATTGCTTTGCCGCAAGCGCCCGAAGCGCGCCGCCCGGATCGTCACGCAGCCATGGCCCGTAAGGGCCGCGATGATATCATTCGGCGTCTGGAGGCGTCGGATCATTTGACCGCGAGGCAGGCCTTTGAGGCGCGCGAAGCCGGATTGCCGCCACTGCGATTGGCGCTACCGCAAACGGCGTGGATGACCGCGCACCGCTTGTCGGCAAACGGACCTTATACGCGCTCGACATTGGACGCGGGATTGCAAGACCGCACGCAAAGACTGGCCACGGCTTATGCGGCGCAAAACCCAAGCCTCAGCAATATAGCCATAATGATTGTGCATAATCCGACGCGTGAAGTGCGGGCCAGCCTGGGCTCACTATCACGCGATCTTCCCGGCGGCTGGATTGATATGACGCAGAGAATGCGCTCGCCCGGCTCGGCGCTAAAGCCTTTTATTTTCGCGCTGGCTTTCGAAGACGGTATCGCTAGCCCGGGGAGTAAATTAATGGACGCGCCGACGCGGTTCGGCTCTTACCAGCCACAGAACTTTACGCGGCGCTATCATGGCGATGTCACCGTTGAGCAAGCGTTGCAACACTCGCTTAATGTGCCCAGCGTCATCGCGCTCGACCAGATTGGCAGCGCCCGTTTCGAAGCGGCATTACAGGCTACCGGCATTAATATGTCAGTGCCCCAGCGCAGCGCAGAGGGCGGCGGTCTCGCGGTCGCCCTTGGCGGGCTTGGCGTGACGCCCGAAGGTCTGGCTACGCTTTATACCGCTTTGGCCAATGGCGGCATGGCCGCGCCGCTCACCTGGCATGAAAAGCAAGATCGCCAAAAGCCCAAAGCCTTTATCAGCGAAAAAAGCGCCGCGCAGATTACCCGCATTTTGCGCCAGGCTCCGCATCCACGCGGACATGTTCCGTCTTGGCTGTCGCAAAATGCGCCGCCTATTGCTTATAAGACCGGGACATCTTACGGCCACCGCGATGCCTGGGCGGCAGGCTATACGGATGAGTGGACTGTGGTCATTTGGACGGGTCGCGCGGACGGCGCGCCGCGCTACGGCATGACAGGGCGCGATGCTGCCGCGCCGCTATTATTTGATGTTTTCGCCTTATTGCCCCACGTTCCAGGCCTATCCAGACCTTACCGCGCATCTGAAACGGCTCCGACCGGACTTGCGCGCGTATTAGGGCCTGACGAGACGCAACCGCAAATCCTGTTTCCGGAAGACGGTGCGCAAATTGCCTTAAGCGTAACCGACGGGTCTAAATCCTTGCCATTATCCGCGCTATCACCGGACGGCAGCGCGCTGGCCTGGTATGTTGATGGGTCTAAACTCAGCAAAAGCGATCTGGATCCGACAGCGACGCTTTGGTCGCCGGACAAGCCGGGTTTTTATACCTTGCGCGTCGTCAACACTGCCGGAAAAAGCGGGCGCGCGCGCGTCGAAGTCACGTCACTTAACTAGATCTGCCACGCGGTCTTTCAAATGGCTTAGGACATCTTCGAACCAGTTATGTTTTTTGATCCAGCCATTATTGCGCCATGACGGGTGGGGCAGGGGCAAAATATCCGGCCCGTAATCGCGCCAGTTCCGCACGGTCTCGGTCAATGTGCGCTTTGCCGCTTTGCCGAGAACCCATTTCTGCGCGTAGCCGCCGACAAGGAGCGTGAGCGGAATATCCCGAAGCTCTGTATCCAGACGGCTTTGCCAGAGCGGCGCGCATTCGGGCCGCGGCGGTAAGTCTCCACCATTTTTGTCATATCCCGGAAAGCAAAATCCGACCGGCGTGATAGCGAAATTGTCAACATTATAAAATTGAGCCTCATTAACGCCAAGCCAGTCGCGCAGCCGCACTCCGCTGGGATCATAAAACGGCAGCCCTTTTTTGTCGGCTAAATTTCCGGGGGCCTGACTGATAATCCGGATTTTTGAGTGTGCACTTGCCATACAGATAGGCTGCGCCGGATGGGGCAGAGGCGGAAGAGATGTTTCGCAAACGCGGCAATTGCGAATGCTTCGCAGCAAAACCGCAAATTCATCTGCCGGGCTCATAATCGCGCGCGGGGCCGGATTTTTCGTGTCATTTTAGACTCGGCGAAATCATCGTCTGTCGGGACTCGGCCAAATGCAATTTTAGCGCCGGCATAGCCGCCGGGCAGCGCTTCACGCGGTCCCAAATGAATGAGCGCCTGACCTGATTTTGAATTGATACTGTCCATCACATCACTGAGTTTTTCACGGGATGTCCTTGTCGCGTTTTCTTCGCTCCAGGTAAAGAGATCGCCCGGTGTTTCCTCCGGCTTTGACAGGCCGTGTAGGGTTACGCTGACTTTTTTGACCCGTTTACTACGCGACACGGCGATCATCGCGGTGAAGGCCTGATCCATTTCCCCGACAAATCGAAAATCATCCTTTGATGGCGGGAATTGCCGCTCTACGCCCAGCTTTTGCCCGTCGATGAAGGAGAGTGAAATCGAGAGTTTCCGTGCGTAAAATCCGTCCGCGCGCAGCCGCCTTGCCGCCTTGCAGGTGAGCAGACGTAAGCATTCTTTTGCCCGGTCGGGATAAGACCATTCACGCGTCAAAATCCGGCCATGGCCAAACATCCGGCGCTTTGTCGGGGGCCGCATGACCGGATAGCCCTTAAGCTGTGCCCAGAGGCGCTCGCCTTCAATATTGCCCCACAAAGCGCGCGCCTGTTTGGCCGATATGGCGAGGAGTTGCTCCATATTCCAGATTCCGGCCGCGTCCAGCCGACGTAAATTGCCTTTGGCGACACCGGGGATATCACCCAGCGGCACATTTAATAATTTACCCGGCATATCGGCGGGATGGAGCACAACAAAACCATTTGGTTTTTCCATCTCAGAGCAAATCTTGGCCAGAAGCTGATTTGCGGCCAGACCGATAGAGGGCGTTACATATTCGCCAATATCAAGGCGGATATCCGTCTGAATTTTGCGGGCAATCTCGATCGCTTGTGCGCGGGTAAAGCCGCGAAGGTCGCATTCCATTTCGTCAATCGACCAAACCTTTTCGACTTTTAAATGCCGTTCGATACACGCAATGATCCGCTTATGGTAATCGACATACACGTCATGGCGGGCGGGTAGGAGTGTGATTTCAGGGCAAAGGTCTCTGCACTCGGCGGTCTTCGTCCCGCGCTTAATGCCTGCGGCTTTAGCTTGGTAACAACAGGCGATAACCCCTGAATATTGGGAGTCAAATGGCTGCACGCCCACAGGACGGCCATGGAGCGCAGGATTGTCCTGCTTCTCCACATTAGCAAAGAAGGCATCGAAATCAATATATAGCGTTTGCAGCTCTGTTGGGACGGTACGTTCTCTCATAGCAGAACATAAGCAGAACATATTAGCTCTGTCCAATCAGAAACACTTAACCATCCACAACATTTGCCTGCGCGGCGAAACCTGCTAGCACAGACAAAACCAATAGGATATTTGCCATGACCCGCGCTAATTTTTTCGCTGACCTTTCAAATGAGCTAGCCGATATTGCCGATGCCGGGATGTATAAAACCGAGCGTCTCATTACGAGCAAACAGGCCGTCGAGATCACGGTTACGGATAATGGCAAGACGCGCGACGTCCTGAATTTTTGCGCGAATAATTATCTGGGCCTCGCCGACCATCCCGATCTGATTGCCGCGAGCAAAACCGCGCTGGATGACCACGGCTTCGGCATGGCCAGCGTGCGTTTTATTTGCGGAACGCAAGTGCAGCATAGAACGCTGGAGCAAAAGCTGGCCAAATGGCTCGGTTATGACGACACCATTCTTTATGCAGCGTGTTTTGATGCCAATGGGGGACTATTTGAGCCGCTATTGGGTAAGGAAGACGCGATAGTCTCCGACAGTCTCAATCATGCCTCAATCATTGACGGTATACGCCTGTGCAAGGCGGCGCGCTACCGCTATGCCAATTCCGATATGGCCGATCTGGACACACAGCTCAAGGCGGCACGCGCGGCGGGCGCGCGGCGTATTATAATCGCCACGGATGGCGTATTTTCGATGGATGGCTTCGTCGCCAAGCTAGCGCAAATTTGTGATCTGGCTGATAAATATGAGGCGTTGGTCATGGTGGATGATTGCCACGCAACAGGCTTTATGGGCAAGAGTGGCCGCGGCAGCGCGGAACATACAGGCGCGCTGGGCCGCGTCGATATATTGACCGGAACGCTTGGCAAAGCCCTTGGCGGCGGCATGGGCGGGTTTACCTGCGCGCGGCAGGAAGTCGTCGACATGCTCCGCCAGAAATCACGGCCTTACCTGTTTTCCAACAGTCTGGCTCCTTCACTGGTAGGCGCGAGCCTCAAAGCGATAGAGATGGCTGAGCAGGGCGATGATATGCGTGAACGTCTCCGGCGCAATTCCGCGCAATTCCGCAAAGGCATGAGCGCAGCCGGATTTGATTTGCAGCCCGGCGACCACCCGATCATTCCGGTTATGTTATATGAGGCGGATTTGGCACAAAAATTTGCTGAGAAGCTGCTGGATGAAGGTATCTACGTCATCGGATTTTTCTATCCCGTCGTCGCCAAAGGAAATGCCCGCATACGAACGCAAATGAGCGCGGCGCATACGCCTGAGCATATTGACCGCGCGATCGCCGCATTTACAAAAGTCGGTAAAGAGCTGGGCGTAATCTAATGACTGATCTCCTGCAGGCAGATCGCCAGTACCAAACCTAAAGTCACAGCAATACCGGCCATATGCCGCGTATTTTTGTAAGCGCTTGGGAAAATCTCGGTGGCGAGCGAGGCAATAACTGTTCCGGCTGTAAAGGCCTGAATATAGCTAAGGGTGACATCCTGAACATGCGCAAAAGCCAGATTGCCCAGCACAGCTGCCGCAATCAGGAGACAGGCGGTTCCCGACCAGATGGTAAGAATGCTTTTTTTACTGCGGCCTGCCTTTTTCATCTCTTGAGCCGCGCCGGCGGCTTCAGGCAAATTGGATAGAAAAATTGATCCGGCCAGAGCCGTAACAGCCATCGGACCGGCGGATATTAGGGCCACGCCCAATGCAATATTTTCAGGAACCCCGTCCAGCGTGACTGCGGCTACAAGGCCAAGTCCATCTGGGTTATCAGTTTTCTTATCGATACGATGATTAACTCCCGTAAAGACAATTCCGCCGAGCATGACGGCAATTACAACAGGCCACAGAGACGCAATTTCTATGGACGGCATGATAAGTTCAGCGGTAACGGCATAAATCAGCGCGCCGCCCGCTAGCGCCAAGAGGAATCCCGAAGCTTTATCATTGAACCACCTGGACAGGCCGATCACGGCACCGATGATTAGGGCTAGTGAAACAATAACAGAAACGATAAGAACGGTGAGCATAAACCCTCAGAATTGCAACGACGCGACAGGAGATCCCATTGGTTGAGACTATGAAAGCTTTGGTCAAGGCGAAATCGCAAAAAGGTCTGTGGATGCAGGACGTCCCTGTCCCGACCATAGAGCCGGACGAAGTCTTGATCCGTATTCATAAAACCGCGATTTGTGGTACGGATATGCATATTTATAAATGGGACGAATGGGCACAGAAAAATATCCCTGTCCCTATGGTTGTCGGGCATGAATATGGCGGTATTGTCGCCGCTGTCGGCTCGACCGTGCGCCGCGTCAAAGTCGGAGATAAAGTCTCGGGTGAAGGCCATATCGTCGGCAACCGCTCCCGCAATGCCCGGGCGGGACGCTTCCATCTTGACCCCGACACCAAAGGCATTGGCGTTAATTTGCCCGGTGCGTTCGCCGAGTATCTCGCCCTACCGGAATTTAACATCATACCGCTGAATGATGATTTTGATCTGGACATTGCAGCGATTTTGGATCCGATGGGCAATGCCGTGCATACTGCGCTCGCCTTTGATCTGGTGGGGGAGGACGTCTTAATTACGGGCGCAGGCCCGATCGGAATCATGGCCGCTGCTATCGCGCGGCGGGCAGGAGCGCGCCGCATTATGTTGACCGATGTCAATGATTGGCGGCTTAATTTGGCCCGTAAAGTCGCGCCGGATATTCGCACGGTTAATGTTTTGAATGAGAACCCGCGCGAGGTCATGCTTGCCATAGGTATGCGCGAGGGTTTTGACGTTGGGCTGGAGATGAGCGGGCAGCAAAGCGCCTTCGATACGATGCTCGATCTGATGTTGATGGGCGGGAATATTGCCATGCTCGGCATACCATCAAAGCCTTATCCGGTTGATCTGGGTAAAATTGTCGGTAAGGCGCTGACTCTGCGCGGTATTTATGGCCGCCAAATGTATGATACTTGGTATAAAATGCTGGCCATGCTGGATAGCGGTCTGGATATGCGCGCGATGATTACCCACCATTTCGATGCAGTGGATTTTCAAGATGCATTCGATCTTATGGAGACAGGAAAAAGCGGCAAAGTGATATTGGATTGGACGAAATTTTGAGCGTCAAGGACGACCACATTGCGCTGACGGGCTATGATCGCCGCTCCGAAATTGAAATGCAGGCCCGCGCCCAAGCGGTGCTGGATACATTATTGACCCGGCGCTCTATTCGAGACTTTTCAGATGAGCCTGTGCCGCGCGATTTGATAGAAACCTGCATCCGCGCCGCCGGAACCGCGCCAAGCGGGGCCAATCATCAGCCTTGGCATTTCGTCGCGATTTCTAATTCTGAGACGAAACGGCAAATCCGCATGGCTGCCGAGGCTGAAGAGGCTGAGTTTTACGGTGGCCGTGCCAGCGAAGAATGGCTGGACGCTCTTGCTCCGCTCGGAACAGATGCCAGCAAGCCATTTCTGGAAACCGCGCCTTGGCTCATCGCAGTGTTTGCACAGCGCCGCGGCGGCGAAACCCCGGGGCAGGACAAAAAGAACTATTACGTGACTGAGAGCGTCGGCCTCGCGACAGGTATGCTCATTACAGCCCTGCACAGTGCGGGGCTTGGGACGCTAACCCATACGCCTGCGCCCATGGGCTTTCTGACTGAAATTTGCGGGCGTCCAAAATCCGAAAAACCATTCGTTCTGATGGTCGTGGGTTATCCCGCGATAGATTGCACAATTCCCAAACACGCTTTGATCAAAAAAGATCTACCGGAAATTACGACATTTATGGAGTAGTCAATCTGCTACGGTAAATGTTTAACCGACATATCACCTATACGTTTTGAACACTTGCACTACAGCGCGGGGTAGCGCATAGCGCGCGGCATGAGAAAACCGGTCGGCATACAGCATTTATCGAACGCTCCTTTGCCTATGCCTGTATGGGAATTCGTGGGCATGGTCGCATGCATGATTGCTCTGAACGCGCTGGCAATTGATGTCATGTTGCCGGCCTTAGGCGTCATCGGTGAGCATTTTGAGCTTCAAAATCCCAATCACCAGCAATTTATACTTTATGCTTATATTGCCGGATTTGGCGCGCCGCAGCTAATTTTCGGTCCCATTAGTGACCGGTTCGGGCGCAAGGGTTTGTTGAATATATGTTTGATCGGCTATGCGGCTATGGGCGTTTTATGCATGATTGCGCCAAGCTTTACTCTGCTGCTCGTCGCCCGTTTTGTTCACGGCGTCTTCTCGTCTGGCGTCCGCGTCATCGGCGTATCAATTGTACGCGACCTTATGGCCGGGCGGGCTATGGCGCGTATTATGTCCCTTGTCATGACCGTCTTTATGATTGTTCCGATTATTGCGCCGGCTATCGGGCAGGGCATTATGACATTTGCTGATTGGCATTGGACGTTCGGCGTTACGGCAATCGGCGCGATCGGATTGATAATTTGGGCGCATATAAGATTGCCCGAAACTTTGCCGGAAGACCACCGTCAGGATTTGAAGTTTAGCCGGGTAATGAAGAGCTTTTGGTCGGTTCTATCGACCCGCGTCACCTGCGGATATATGGTCGCCAGCGGCGTCATCTTTGGGTCTCTATTTTCATTTATCGCGGCCAGCGAGCAGATTTTTGATGTTGTATTCGGACGTGGCGATCAATTTGCGTTGTGGTTTGCCATTATTGCGGGTGCTTTGGCCGTATCGAATTTTGCAAATTCAAAGATTGTCGAAGCCATCGGGATGCGCCGCATCAGTCATACTGTTCTATTCGTATTTATTACAATGTCGGCCGCGACAGCTCTGACTATGAGTATTGTCGGGCCGAATTTGTATGTCTTCCTGCCGATGTTCTGCATTGTTTTTGGATGTTTCGGTATGATGGGCGCGAATTTCTCGGCGCTGGCTATGGAAGCACAGGGCAATATTGCCGGTACGGCCAGTGCTGTTTACGGCTTTTTCACAACCACTGTCGCTGCCGGATTTGGCTGGATTGTCTCCAGCCAATTTAACGGCAGCGTTGTGCCGATGATGATAGGATTTGTGGGTCTGGGACTATTATCTCTATTTATCATTACATATACCGAAAAGGGAAAGCTCTTCGGTATAGGCGAGGGTAAAGAAGACGAAACAGTTAACGTTTAGTCTAATACGTAGTCCTTATACTGAACCTTTAATTCCCGCTTGAGAATTTTACCGGTGGCACCAATCGGAAGCGCATCGGTAAATTCAATCGCGTCAGGCATCCACCATTTCGCGCATTTTGCCGCGATACATTCCTTTATTTCAGCCTTATCAGGCGTCTTACCCGCAACAGGCTGCACAATTAAAATTGGGCGCTCCTGCCATTTCTCGTGACGGACACCAATACACGCCGCCATCGCCACATCCGGATGATCAGACGCCGCATTTTCGATCTCAATGGAGCTTACCCATTCGCCGCCGGATTTAATAACGTCTTTAGAGCGGTCAGTAATTTCCATATAGCCGTCGGGATGTAGCGCTGAAACATCACCCGTGCGGAACCATCCATCGTCGGTGAAAGCATCGCTACCCGCGCCTTTAAAATAACCTTTGGCGACCCAAGGCCCGCGCACATGTAAATGCCCGCTGGTCTCGCCGTCTTCGGGGAGAATTTTACCTTCATCATCAACAATGCGCATTTCCACACCGAAAATGCGCCGTCCGGCCAGTAGCTTATGAGGGACCGTGGATTCATAGTCAGGATAATCCGTCATCGGGTCGGGCGCATATGTACTGCCCAGCGGACTGGTCTCCGTCATACCCCAGCCTTGCTGCATGGGTATGCCCAGTTCTTGCTCGTAAGCGCGCAACAGTGATTCGGGCAGGGCCGAGCCGCCGACCAATGCCTTTTCAACAGTAGGCATAGACTGCTTGGTCTCGCGCAAATAGTTGAGAATACCTAGCCAGACAGTCGGCACGCCCGCCATGAGCGTGACTTTTTCCTGATTAATCATTTTGGTCAGGTTTTTACCATCCAGACCGGGCCCGGGCATGACAAGCTTTGCGCCAACCATAGCGGCTGAATAAACGAGCCCCCACGCGCTAACGTGGAACATGGGCACGACGGCGAGGATCACTGCGTCTGCACGCGCGCCGATCACATCGGGAAATGAACCGGCCATGGCGTGAAGAATAGTCGAGCGATGAGAGTACAGGACGCCCTTGGGATCGCCTGTCGTTCCGGATGTATAACACAATGTACACGCCGTCTTCTCGTCAAACCGTGGCCACGTAATCGTGTCAGACGCGTGTTCTATAAAGCTCTCATAATCTTGAACTTCCGCCTTGTAGTCGGGCATTCCGGCTCTGTCGGATAGGCAGATGAATTTCTCGACCGATTTACAGTGGGTATGAATGCCGTCGATAATCGGACCGAATGTCGTATCGAACATTATATATTTGTCTTCGGCATGGCTGATCATCCACGCAATTTGATCGGGCTTGAGACGGGGATTAATCGTGTGAACAATTGCGCCGATGGAGCTGACCGCATAATAAATCTCGACATGACGGTAATTATTCCACGCAATCGTTGCAATCCGGTCTCCGGGTTTAACACCGGCGGAGAGCAGGGCATTTGCCAGTTTGCGAACGCGTTTGGCGCAGTCCGCCCATGTATAGCGGTGCTCCGTTCCATCCGTGTTCAATGTGTAGATTTCGCGGCGATTATGCACCTTTGCCGCGTGTTCAATCAAATCTGAAATCATCAGATCGTGATCCATCATCAAGCCTTGCATTATATATTCCCTTATGTGTTTTTATTGTTGCGCTCTTGTGTCAATTTACATCTATCAGGTCAATCAAAACGCCGCGCAGGGAGACAATATGAGCATAAATTATCATGATGTTGCGGACGCTTCGCAGCGTCTGAGGGGCAAAACAAAACTTACGCCGGTGCTTCAAAGCAAAGTGCTCTCGCAGATCGCCGGATACAATATTTTTTCCAAGGCCGAATGCCTTCAACATACAGGGTCATTTAAATATCGCGGCGCTTATAACCGCCTCTCGGCGATGAGCGCAGATGAGCGCGCGAACGGTGTCGTGGCATTCTCATCAGGAAATCACGCGCAAGGCGTAGCGCGCGCCGCTAAAGAATTGGGGATTGACGCAATTATCGTGATGCCGAGCGATGCGCCTAAAGTGAAAGTCGATGGCGTCCTTGCCGATGGCGCGCGTATCCACAGCTACGATCGAATGACCGAGTCGCGTGAAAAGATTGCCGCAGATATATCCGCCCGCGACGGGCGGATCGTTGTTCCATCCTTTGACGACCTTTACATTATTGCCGGTCAAGGCACGGCCGGAATTGAACTCGCCAAACAATGCGAAGAGATGCATATAACGCTGGACGCGTTGATTATTTGTTTGGGCGGGGGCGGGCTTTGCGCGGGCATCAGTACGGCGTTCAAGCACTTGTCTCCGCACACCAAAATATTCGGCGCGGAGCCGGCAGATTATAACGATCATCAAATGAGCCTGTCTTACGGCAACCGGGTTACACTTATCAGTCCACCGCCAACTTTGTGCGATGCGCTTATGACGCCTCAACCCGGGGCTTTAACATGGCCGATAAATTCGAAAAACCTGTCCGGCGTATGTACAGTCACAGACGAAGAATGCCTGATGACGATGAAACTTGCAAAGCAGCGCCTAGGCGTCACATTGGAACCAGGCGGCTCTGTTGCACTCACCGCGGCGCTTTCCGGTCGATTTAATAGCTTTGGCGATTTCGCAAATGTCGGCGTGATTTTGTCGGGGGGCAATGTTGACCCTGATGTCATGGCCCGCGCTATGGCGATGTAGCGCGCTATTTTAGAAGGGCACTCTAGAAAGACCGGGCCAAATCCTGCCGCAAGGTCAGCACAGATTGATTGTTATTCAGCCTTGCGCGATAAACCTGCTGGTTTTCCATGACCCGCTGAATGTAATTTCGCGTCTCTGAAAAGGGCAGGCTTTCGACCCAGTCTACTGGATCAATGCTACCGGATCGCGGATCGCCATATTTTTCGACCCATTGAGAAACCCGTGTCGGTCCCGCATTATAGGCTGCGGCGACCATAATATAATTGCCGTTATATTTTTCGAGTAGATCTTTGAGGTGTAAGGCGCCCAGCATGGCCGAATAATCCTGGTCTGTAATCAGCCGGCTTTGAGAATAGGGGACGCGGTGACGCCGCGCCGTCGCATTAGCCGTTGAGTCGATCATCTGCATCATACCATACGCTCTGGCGTGACTGATGGCGGTCGTCGCAAATTCGCTCTCTTGCCGCGCAATAGCCAGCACGAAAGGCAAATCATATCCCGGACCTAGACGTCTCATGACATCGGGAATTGGATAAGAGCTTTCCGTCATTAAGGCATCGACCCGCCCGCCCTGTTTTCCTGCGCGAACAGACGGAGAATAAAAATGATAATCTTTAGCCAGATCCGCCAAAAGCGTCAGTTCACCGGATTGTGAAACATCGCCGTCAAGCTGATAGGAAAATTGACGGAAAACCAACTCATTTCCAGTCTCCCCAATCATACGAAGCGCGCGGACAATAGGCTTGGCTTCAAACTGTGCGCGCATATGATCTGCACCCGGTTCCGGTGGCAAAGACAGAGTGCTTCGGCCTGTTCCTGACGCTTGGATGGCCAGTTGACCATAAAAAGTATTGGGATGGCTCGCCGCTTCTGCATATCGCGCCTGCGCTGCGGGTAGACCCAAAGCTGACTCAGCACGTCCTTGCCAATAGGCAGCGCGGCCAACAGATACAGGCGTCGACACGCCGCCACGCAGCCGGTCAAAATGCATCTTGGCGCGTTGCGGTTGGTTTAATTTACGAAGGGATAGCCATCCGGCGAGAAACTCAGCTTCGGCAAAAGCCAGGCCCTCTTTAAGCCCGTGGGGCGTGATCATTTGATAGGCTTCAGCAAACCGGTTTTCAGAGATGAGCCAATAGGCCATAATTTTACGCTCGGTCCACAACCGGTCTTTGCCTTGGTCTGTCGATGCAGGGGCGGAGATCTCCAGATATACCGGAAGAGCATAATCTTTGGTTTTACGTTTTCGCCGCCACCGCGCGCGCTCGAACAGAAGCCCTGTATCTCTGGCCTGTGCAGGTGATAGCGCGTCAATAGCTCTGTCCATTCCGGACCGATTAGCCCCGACGCGAATACGGGCATCGGCCAGTTTGCGGTCGGACGTGTTCATAAAGGGCAAGAGAGCCTCGGCGCTGCTATAATAGCGCGAGCCTAGCCAGATCAGATGATCGGCACGCGCGGCATGATCATCACGCGTAAGCTTGCCCCCATATTGCGCGAAAAGCTCTTTTTGACGGTCTCTTGTTAATCTGCTGTCACGCCAGGCCTTGCGTAACCAGATTAGGCCATTTCGTTCGTCACCGACGCCGAAATAAGCGCGGGCCAGAGCTGCGCGACCTTCGCCGGACGCAGGGTCTTGAAACTCGGCCGGTAAAGACTGGAACCATTGCAATGTGCGCTGCGGAGACATCGGATCTTCGAAAAGCATCCGCTCCGCGCGCGCTCTGATTGTGATCATTCTCGGCCAATCGGGATGGCGAGACATTAATCCCGTGATTTCGGCTAGTGACACCTCATTGGTGCGCACAGCCAGACGCCATATTAGGACATCACGGGCAATGGGGTCTTTGATGCGCCCGCGATATCTTGCCACGTCATCCCAACCGTTTTGATCTGCAGCGCGCATGCCCATCCGAAAATTTTGTGCATCGGTTTGTGACAATATTTGAGAATTGCCTTCCGGCACAGGTTTCACCCGCGGGACAGGAATGCTTTGTGCCAGGGCCGTAGCGTTGATCGGGCCAAAAACCGCCATAATGCCAAGGCATATGAGAAGAATTGGGCAGACTATGTGAGAAAATTTTAAAAATCGCATGAGGCAATTCTAATGGATGGCTTGCACGGGGCAACTAAAGAAAGCTAAGACGCTGCACAAATATAGGGGAAACCCGCAATCGAGGTACTCATGACAACACAAAAGCCCATTCACGGTTCTATGACTGCGCTGGTCACGCCGTTTAAAGACGGAAAAGTCGACGAGACAGCTTTTGGCGACTTTGTGAACTGGCAGATCGAATCAGGGACGCATGGACTAGTGCCTTGCGGCACAACGGGCGAGTCTGCGACATTATCAGATGACGAGCATAAACGTGTTATAAAGCTTTGCGTCGAGGCGGCCGCAGGGCGCGTGCCCGTTATTGCCGGCGCGGGATCCAATGAAACAACAGTCTCGATCCGCTATGCCAGTCACGCCAAAGACCTTGGCGCGGACGCCGCTCTTATTGTGACGCCCTATTATAATAAACCCAGTCAGGAAGGTATATTTCAGCATTTTAAAGCCATTTCAGACGCTGTCGATATACCCATTATTGTTTACAATATCCCGGGACGCAGTGTAGTGGACATTTCCAACGAAACAATGGCGCGGTTATCTACTCTCCCCACTGTTATTGGCTGCAAAGATGCGACAGGCGATATTAGCCGCGTTACCACTTTAATTGACCGCTGCGGCGAGGATTTTATTCAACTCTCCGGTGATGATCCGACGTCACTGGCCCATAGCGTTTACGGCGGTAAAGGCTGCATTTCTGTCGGCTCCAATGTCGCGCCTGATAAATACGCAGCCTTTCACAACGCTATGTTATCCGGTGATTACGCTCTGGCGCGTAAGCTTCACGAAAAACTTGATCGTCTGCACAAAGATCTGTTTTTAGATCCAAGTCCGGCTCCGGCGAAATACGCTCTGACAGAACTGGGCCGCATGGGGCCGGATGTTCGCCTGCCGATGACGCCGTGTCGCGATGAAACGAAGGCGGCGGTTATTGCGGCGATGAAACGCGCAGGCATAACGATCTAATATGGCGGTTAAGAAGAAAAAATCCGACGATAATAACAAATTGATCGCGCAGAATCGCCGCGCGCGGTTTGAATTTGAAATCGAAGATACGTTCGAAGCGGGTATTAGTCTTGTCGGCACCGAGGTTAAAGCGCTGCGGGAGGGTAAGGCCAATATCGCCGAGGGCTATGTCGGCGTCGAAAATGGCGAGATAATGCTCATCAACGCGAATATTCCTCTCTATGCTCCGGCAAGCCAGTTTAATCACCTGCCGACACGACCGCGTAAATTGCTATTAAAGAAACGCGAGATTGCAAAGCTGATTATCGAGCAACAGCGTAAAGGCCGCACGATCGTCCCTCTGAAGATGTACTTTAACGATAAGGGTTTTGTAAAACTGCTTGTCGGCGTCGGTATTGGCAAGTCTCATTCAGATAAACGAGACAATGTTAAGACGCGCGAATGGAACCGCCAAAAAGCGCGTATCATGCGCGAACAGGGATGATTCGCTTTCGGACTTGCAGCGGCTCTAACAAATCCACATATAAGCCCTAGCGAAAGCGCGGCGTTTAAGCTATCGAGCGCGCTTTAATTCACAGCTTGGGCCTATGGCCCATAGGATCCGGCCATGACCACCGTACTTCTGATTATTCAGGTTTTAATTTGTATCGTTCTGATTGGACTGATTCTCATTCAGCGCTCCGAAGGCGGCGCCTTGGGAATAGGCGGCGGCGGAGGCGGAGGCGGCGGTTTGATGAGTGGTCGCAGCTCTGCTAATGCGGTAACCAAAGCAACAACGATTTTAGGAACGCTATTTATCCTCAATTGCGTGCTACTATCGATCTTCTTTGCTGTTGAAAATAGCAATACCTCGGCTTTGGCTGAGGATAACACGGAAACAGGTATTGTGCAGACGGACAACTCCGATAATACTCAAAACCCGAATGCTGACGTTGTGCCTGCTGATGACCTGCAATCGGAAACTCCTGATAGTGAGACCGATGTTGTTGTCGAGCCGACACCCCAGGAGGGTGATGACGCCGCGACAGAAACAAAACCGGACGCCGGCGACGACGAATAGGCGTCGTGCCGGATCCGCAAAACATCGGGACGGCTATGCCACGATATATTTTCATTACAGGCGGCGTTGTTTCTTCGCTTGGCAAAGGCTTGGCCTCGGCTGCGCTCGGCGCGGTATTACAGGCCCGCGGCTATAAAGTTCGCCTTCGCAAGCTTGACCCATATCTAAACGTCGATCCCGGCACGATGTCACCCTATCAGCACGGGGAAGTTTACGTCACAGATGATGGCGCTGAGACCGATCTGGACCTGGGTCATTACGAGCGCTTTACCGGCGTATCAGCCACGCAGGGCGATAATATTACGACGGGCCGAATTTACAAAAATATTATCGAAAAAGAGCGCCGCGGCGATTATCTCGGCGCAACGGTTCAAGTCATTCCGCACGTGACGCACGAGATTAAATCCTTTGTTCTGTCCGATGCCGGTGATGTGGATTTTGTGCTCTGCGAAGTTGGCGGCACGGTCGGCGATATTGAAGGCCTGCCGTTTTTCGAAGCGTTGCGCCAACTTTCCCAAGAGCTGCCGCCGCGCCAGACCTGCTTCATGCATGTCACCTTACTGCCCTTTATTGCCGCAGCCGGTGAGATGAAGACCAAACCGACGCAACATAGCGTCAAAGAGCTGCGCTCTATCGGCATACAACCCGATATTTTGCTGTGCCGTGCTGACCGTCCGATTAGCGATAGTGACCGCGCAAAAATTGGCCGCTTCTGCAATGTGCGCGAATCAGCTGTCATTCAGGGTCTAGACGCCAAATCTATTTATGACGTGCCGCTGGCCTATCATGCCGAAGGTTTGGACAGCGCTGTGCTTGCGCATTTCGGCATTGAGGACGCGCCGGATGCTAATCTGGCCCGGTGGGAAGGGATTTCCAAAGCGCTGGCGGAGCCGGACGGCGAGGTGAATATTGGCGTGGTTGGAAAATACACTATCCTGCCTGACGCCTACAAATCTTTGACCGAAGCTCTGGTTCATGGCGGCATCGCCAATGAGGTCAAAATTAATATTACATGGCTTGAATCCGACATGTTCGAGGGTGATGACGCGCTGACGCATCTTGAAGGTCTAAACGGTATTCTTGTTCCCGGGGGTTTCGGTTACCGTGGCTCGGAAGGGAAAATCCGTGCAGCGCAATTTGCCCGTGAGCATAATGTCCCGTATTTTGGGATTTGTCTGGGCATGCAAATGGCGGTCATTGAAGCTGCGCGTAATATGGCCGGGATTGAAACTGCTAAATCCTCAGAATTCGAAGAAATCGACGGTGAGAATGTCGTCGGCCTAATGACAGAATGGACACGCGGCAATGAGCGTCTGAAGCGTGAAGGCAAGAGTGATCTGGGCGGCACCATGCGTCTGGGCGCCTATCCGGCAACGCTCACAGAAGGGTCATTGGTGGCACAGATTTACGGCACTCGGAATATAGAGGAACGTCACCGTCACCGTTATGAGGTCAATGTGGACTATAAAGATCGTCTGGAGGCGGCGGGACTAAAATTCTCCGGTCTTTCGCCAGACGGAGTTTTACCTGAAATTGTCGAAATTCCAGATCATCCATGGTATGTTGGTGTTCAATATCATCCGGAGCTAAAATCGCGTCCCTTTAAACCGCATCCTTTGTTTGCCGGATTTATCAAAGCGGCTAAAACACAAAGCCGCTTGGTTTAGCGGTACAGGAATATGTTATGACCCAGATTTTACGAACAGCATTTGGTGATAACAAACACTTTCTCGAAATAGAACACTGTCTGTCTTTGAGCGCGGAAGATGTCGCCGAACTGACATCGATTGCCGGCGCGCAGGATGTCAGAACGTTAAGGATGGCGAGCCCGCGTCCGAAATGTATGGTCAACGATAAAGATATCCTGATTGTGCTGCGCGGAATCAACTTCAATGAAGGTTCACAGCCCGATGATATGGTGTCTGTCCGTATCTGGATGGACGACACAACTTTTATCGCCAGCGAACGCCGGCCAGTCAAATCTGTAGATGCGGCCGCATCACGTATAGACAAAATGCATACCACACCGGATTTACTGCTTGCCATAATTGAGGAATTGCAGCTGCGAATCGAGGCGCATATTAACGAACTGGATGAACAGGTTGATAGCGCCGAAGATGAAGCTTTGGGTGACCCAAATAAAAAGCGCAGACTTGAAATTATGGAATTTCGCCGCAGCATCATATCCCTACGCCGTTACCTGTTGCCGCAGCGCGAAACATTATTGACATTAAGCCGCGCCAAGGTTGATTTTTTTACAGAAGACCAGCAACAAAGCTTTCTGGACCAATATTATCGGGCGGCCCGTATTTGTGATGCGCTAGACGCTCTGCGTGAGCGGTTAAGCCTCATCCAGGAAGAAATTACAGCTGTAATTTCCGATCGCATGAACCAAAATATGTATGTCCTGTCGATCATTTCGCTCGTCTTCTTACCACTCGGATTTTTAACGGGCCTGTTCGGGATTAATGTGGGCGGCATGCCAATGGTCGCCGATGGGGGGAGTAGCTTAGAGCCTATGGGGTTCTGGATCGTTGTCGGGCTGTGTATCGTCTGCGCGATCGGGATCGGCATAGTTATGCGTATCAAAAATTGGATCTAGCTGCAGCGTGACTGAAGATTTCATCCACAGCCTACTTGCAACAGCGGGCGCAATAGCTTAGGACGCGCCGAGTTTGACACGGCAAGTGCCGTATTTAAAATATAGGAGAACCGTTATGGCGGTCCCAAAGAGTAAAATTTCCAAATCCCGCCGTGGCCAGCGCCGCGCACATGACGCTCTGACAGCAACAAATTATGTTGAAGACAAAGATAGCGGCGAGCTTCGCCGTCAGCACCATGTTGATCTGAAGTCCGGCATGTATCGCGGACGTCAAATCCTGCAGCCCAAAGATTAGGGTTTGCAAACCGATTAGGAAATAGGCCGGCATTTGCTTCGGCCTATTTTTTTGTCTTTATTTTCAAGCGTCGACGTCAAGGAACCCTATTATGGCCATTATCGAACATTTATTCGCCCGTGAAATCTTAGACAGTCGCGGTAATCCAACCGTCGAGGTCGAAGTGCTGCTTGAAGACGGCGCATTTGGCCGCGCGGCAGTACCGTCCGGCGCATCCACAGGCGCTTACGAAGCAGTCGAGCTTCGTGATGGCGGCAAACGTTATGGCGGGAAGGGCGTGCTCAAAGCCGTTCAAAACGTCAATACCGACATTGCCGACGCGCTTTACGGGATGGAAGCTGCAGACCAGCGCGCCATTGATGCGCTGCTGATTGATCTGGACGGGACGGATAATAAATCTCGCCTCGGCGCAAATGCAACGCTTGGCGTCTCGCTCGCCATTGCCAAAGCCATGGCCGAATCACAGGGCGCGCCGCTTTACCGCTATATTGGCGGCGTGAACGCGAATACATTGCCTGTGCCGATGATGAATATCATTAATGGCGGCGAACATGCCGATAATCCCATCGATGTTCAGGAATTCATGATTATGCCGGTCGGCGCAGAGAGTTTTTCCGAAGCCTTGCGCTGCGGCGCCGAGATATTCCATGCCTTGAAAGCCAAATTAAAAGCCGACGGTCATAATACTAATGTCGGCGACGAAGGCGGATTTGCCCCCGGACTGTCCTCCAGTCGCGCTGCGCTGGACTACATTATGAAGGCCGTCGAGAGCGCAGGTTATAATCCCGGCAAAGATGTTTTCCTTGCGCTTGATGTCGCCAGCTCCGAATTCTTTACTAACGGCAAATATAATCTCAAAGGTGAGGGCAAAGTTCTCGATTCAAACGGTTTTGTTGATTATCTCGCTGCGCTGGCCTCTGATTACCCGATCATCTCTATAGAAGACGGTATGGACGAAGATGACTGGGCGGGATGGAAGGCGCTAACCGATAAAATCGGCGATAGCTGCCAGCTTGTCGGTGACGACTTGTTCGTGACCAACCCGAAGCGCTTGTCGCAAGGTATTGATCAGGGCGCGGCCAATTCAATTCTCATCAAAGTCAACCAGATCGGCACATTATCCGAAACGCTCGACGCCGTGGATCTGGCGCACCGCGCAGGTTACACCGCTGTGATGAGTCACCGTAGCGGCGAGACTTCGGATACGACCATTGCTGATTTAGCTGTCGCGACAAATTGCGGACAGATCAAAACGGGCAGCCTTGCGCGCTCTGACCGGCTTTCAAAATATAACCAGCTTCTCCGGATCGAAGAAGAACTGGGCACGCAAGCGCATTACGCCGGCACAAGCGTCCTGCCTTAACCTTACATTTACCATGGGGCGGCACTATCACGCCATGGTACAGACCTTTCTATTCTTCAAACGGCATTTCATCCTGATTTGTGTCGGTCTACTCTATACCTATCTGGCTATTCATATGATCGGCGGACGGCAGGGCATGGTTCAAATCGCAGAGACCCGCGCCGAGCTATCTGCGCTTCAAAATAAAATTGCGAAGGTCAAAGCGCAGCGCGTAGGTTTAGAACACCACGCGGATCAATTACGCGCTAAACACTTGTCTGAAGACCGCCTTGATGAGGAAAGTCGTCAGCATTTAGGTTTTTCACATGTGAACGACCTAGTGATTATTCTTGACGATTGAGCCGTAAAATCCTCTAATATGCTTTAAGCTATGGTTTATGTGCTTCACATATGAACTAATATATTTCTGTGAGGGTAAATGGCTGGAAAAACAAAAACAACTTCCAAGAAAAAGGCGGCGCCAAAAGCGCTGAAAACCACGCAGGATGAGCTTCTTCAGTTTTACAAAGATATGCTGCTGATCCGCCGCTTCGAAGAGAAGGCCGGACAGCTTTATGGCATGGGCCTGATAGCGGGATTCTGTCACCTATATATCGGCCAGGAAGCCGTTGTAACGGGTATACGCGCCGCGATGAAAGAGGGCGATCAGATGATTACGGGTTACCGCGATCACGGCCATATGCTCGCTTGTGATATGGAAGCGCGCGGCGTTATGGCTGAACTGACGGGCCGTGAAGGTGGCTATAGCCGCGGCAAAGGCGGCTCTATGCATATGTTCTCGACTGAGAAGAAATTCTATGGCGGTCACGGCATTGTCGGCGCGCAGGTTCCGCTCGGTGCGGGTCTGGGCTTTGCCAATAAATATCTCGATAATGGCGCAGTGAGCATCGCATTTTTCGGTGATGGCGCGTCAAATCAAGGCCAAGTTTATGAGACCTTCAACATGGCTAAATTATGGGATTTGCCTGTCGTGTTTGTGATTGAAAACAATCAATACGCTATGGGAACATCGGTTGAGCGAAGCTCCGCCGAAACCGAGCTTTTTAAACGCGGTATAAGTTTTGAGATCGAAGGCGTACAGGTTGACGGCATGAATGTGCTTGCCGTGCGTGACGCCGCTAAAAAGGCGATTGATCATGCCCGTGCCGGCAAAGGCCCGATGATTCTCGAAATGAAAACCTATCGTTATCGTGGTCACTCTATGTCGGATCCGGCAAAGTACCGTACACGCGATGAGGTTAATGACATTCGTAGCGCGCGCGACCCGATCGATGCCGTCAAAGCCCGTCTTGAAAAAGAGGGCTGGGCCGATACTGACGCGCTTAAGGCGATTGATAAAGACATCAAAGCCGTTGTGAATGACAGTGCGGATTTCGCGCAAAGCTCGCCGGAGCCCGATCCGTCAGAGCTCTACACCGACGTATTGCTGGAGGCCTAAACCATGACTGTAATTTCTTATCTGATACTCAGCGTTATTCTCTTTATTGTGATGATCGTCGTGCAGGCGCTGCTCGGTACAAAACAATATGGTCTTGGCACGCTCGCCGGTCCGCGTGACAGCATGGCCGAGCCTAACGTGATGTCCGGACGGGCCAAACGGGCCAATCAGAATATGGTCGAAGCCATGGTCTTATTTGTGCCGCTGGCCGCCGTCGCGATGCACGCAGGCGTTGCCGGGGCGACGCTGGGCGCTGCGATATTCTTCTGGGCCCGCCTCGCTTATGCACCGCTTTACTGGTTTGGTATCCCGTGGGCGCGCACGCTCGCTTGGGCCGTGTCTGTGGTCGGTCTGCTCTTGATGATCCTCGCGCTTATGCCCCTGATCTAGGACGAATTCATGCCAATCAACATTCAAATGCCTGCTCTGTCTCCGACGATGGAAGAGGGCACACTATCAAAATGGCTTGTCAAAAAGGGGGACAGCGTCACCTCTGGCGATATTCTGGCCGAGATTGAGACCGACAAAGCGACAATGGAAGTCGAATCTATTGACGAGGGCGTTGTCGGCGAAATCGTTGTCGCTGAAGGCGCTCAAAACGTCAAAGTTGGCGCGGTTATCCTGCGCCTTCTCGAAGACGGCGAGGATGAAAGCGCACTGACCGATGATTCCGGCGATGACACCTCTGCGGACGAAGAGATCGAAGATAAGGGCGAAGATAAACCCGGAACAGCCGGCCCGGCGCATCCCGAAAATGAGGATGCCAATCGCGATGAACCCCCCTCTGTGCCGAAGACCAAGCCGCAAAATGACCCTGATATACCAACTAATGTCGCGATGAAAGAAACGACTATTCGTGACGCCCTGCGGGACGCTATGGCCGAAGAGATGCGCCGCGACGATAAAGTCTTTATTATGGGCGAAGAGGTCGCTGAATATCAGGGCGCTTATAAAGTCACACGCGAACTGCTTCAAGAATTCGGCAGCCGGCGGGTCGTCGACACGCCGATTACGGAGCACGGCTTTGCCGGTATTGGTGTCGGCGCGGCCATGGGCGGTCTTCGCCCGATTGTCGAATTCATGACATGGAACTTTGCGATGCAAGCCATTGATCATATTATCAATTCTGCGGCAAAAACGCTCTATATGTCCGGCGGTCAAATGCGCTGTCCTATCGTGTTTCGTGGTCCGAACGGTGCAGCCAGCCGCGTCGGCGCGCAGCACAGCCATGATTATAGTAGTTGGTATGCCAATGTGCCGGGTCTGAAAGTCGTCGCGCCCTATGACGCTGCTGATGCCAAGGGTCTCCTAAAAGCCGCTATTCGCGACCCGAACCCCGTCGTCTTCCTTGAACATGAACTGATGTATGGCGAAAGCTTTGACGTGCCGGATATGGATGATTTTCTTATCCCCATCGGCAAGGCTAAAATCCGCCGCGAAGGCAGTGACGTGACCATTGTTGCGCATAGCCGCATGGTTGGCCGCGCACTGGAAGCGGCCGAAAAGCTTGCCGAAGAGGGCATTGACGCCGAAGTCATCGACCTGCGAACGCTCCGCCCCCTGGATACAGATACAGTCGTAGCCTCGGTCAAGAAAACGAACCGCCTTGTTTGTGCTGAAGAAGGCTGGGGACAGAGCGGTATAGGCGCCGAAGTCGCTGCCCGCGTCGTCAACGAGGCCTTCGACTATCTCGACGCCCCGCCCGCCCGCGTCTTCCAAAAAGACGTCCCGCTGCCATATGCGGCGAATTTAGAAGCTTTGTCATTACCGAATTCCGATGATGTGGTTAAGGCGGCTAAGACAGTGTGCTACAAATAAATGAATGGATCGCTGAAATTTTTTTTTCTGCTCTTACCTTGGTTTGGCATGATAGGTTTTGCTTTTTTATACATTGATGTAACTGTTGATCAGGCTACTGCAGAACATTACGGCGGGCAAAGTTTCGATCAAAAAACAGAAGCAAATCGAAAGCTAGAAATATATGTTTCTAAACGCCGCTCATATGAAACTGACAAAGAAGCTTTTGAAAAGTTGGGTTATATAGCTGTAGAACAGTATGACGGAAAATATCGTCCTTGGATTAATACGGAACTTGGTCTCGTGAAGTTTGATGAGATGGGTTTCATCGAAAAAATATGTGAACCCATATCATTATTAAATGATCCTGATTGCCCGCCTTCTTAGTGAGTTAAATAGTTATGCCCATTGAAATTCTAATGCCCGCCTTGTCTCCCACGATGGAAGAAGGGACCTTGTCCAAATGGCTCAAAAAAGAGGGTGATACGGTGAGTTCCGGTGACCTTTTGGCCGAGATTGAGACGGATAAGGCGACGATGGAAATCGAAGCCGTCGAAGAGGGTACTCTGGCTAAAATCCTCGTGGCCGAAGGCTCTGCGGGCGTGAAAGTTAATGCGCCGATTGCGATCCTGCTCGAAGAAGATGAAGATGAGAGCGCCTTGGACGGGTTTGAGACGGGCAATAGCGGGCCTAAGTCGAATGCCGAACCTGCCGCTCGTCCCGACGAAAGTCGGGATCCATCACCAGAAGAGTCTTCGAAAGAAAATGGTGCAGAAAAAGAGCGGGCCGAAAAGTCGTTATCAAATGCTGAATCTAACTCTCAACCGAAGGATAAGGAGATGGACCCCGTTGTTCAACGGGGTGAGCGGGATAGTGATGACCGCCTCAAAGCGTCACCTCTGGCCAAACGTATGGCCAAGGATGCGGGGTATGACTTATCCGCGATTAAAGGCTCCGGCCCGCACGGACGTATTGTTAAACGTGATATTGAAAGCTTTGATGGCGCGAAATATGCACCCAAATCAGCAGATAAACCCGCTCCCAAAGCGGATGCAGACGCCGGTACAGATGTCGGGCCGGTACGCGGGGGTGGAGCGAATTACCTTGAAAAGCTCGGTATTAACCCGGGCAGCTATGACCTTATTCCGCTAGACGGCATGCGCAAAGTCATTGCCAAGCGCTTGGTGGGCTCCAATCTCGATGTGCCGGACTTCCCGCTGGTCATTGATTGCGAGATTGATGCTTTGCTCTCCATGCGCAAAGAATTGAACACACAAGCGCCCGAAGGCGTCAAAATCAGCGTCAATGACATGCTGATCCGGGCATCGGCTCTGGCTCTAAAACATTATCCCGAAGCCAATGCCAGCTATACGCCTGACGGCATTGCTTACCATCATAGCGCGGATGTCGCCGTGGCTGTGGCCATTGATGGCGGCCTGATTACGCCGATTGTGCGCGGCGCCGACAATAAAGGCCTGTCGACCATCTCATCTGAGATGAAAGATCTGGCCTCTAGGGCACGCGAGCGGAAACTAAAACCCCAAGAATATCAGGGTGGTACGTTCAGTATTTCAAACCTTGGTATGTTCGGAATCAAAGAATTCGGCTCGATTATCAATGAACCACACGGGATGATTATGTCGGTCGGTGCAGGGGAGCCGCGCGCGGTCGTTAAAGATGGCGAACTGGCTGTCGCCACTGTTATGACCGTGACATTGACGTGTGATCACCGCGTTGTCGACGGCGCTATCGGCGCGCAATGGCTTTTAGTGTTTAAGCGCTATATCGAGCAACCGATCACGATGATGCTGTAAAAGGCCTTCGCCTGTAAGGCGAAGAGTCTCTTACTTGCCATTATGACCGTATAAGTTAGCCTGTCCTGACTGAGCTAACGGAGACAGGCCATGTTCAAGGCCATATTCGCAACATTATTGACGGCCACCATTACCGCGCTGGTCGTGTTCGTTGCTATGCATCCCGAAAAAGCGACGCAATATGCGCAGCGGGGGCAGGAAATGTTGACCGACACCAAACGTAAAGTAACCGCGAGCAGTAAGTCGACTATAGACGGTATGGTTACGCCTGAACCCGCAGATGATGATAGTTCGCCTCAGGACAATGATGATAACGGCGACGCACCTGCGCCTACGCCCCAGGACCAGATAGAAGTGCTGCCCAAAGAGACGCTGGAGGGTTCCGTAGAACCGGATACCGTTTCACAACAGCCTGAAAGTGACCCTATCGAAGATGTTGTTGTCGGTACAGGCGTTGCGCCGCAGCTCCCCAAGAAGACTATTCCCGAGCGCCTTATCGATGAAGCGGGTAAAATTTCAGATCCGCGACTTCGTGACCAAGCTTATTTGTCGATTGTTGATTACGGCTTAGCGATTGGGGATATTGACGGGGCATTGCCGCTGGCGGATGAGATTGAAAGTGAAGATTACCGCGTCACGGCGCAAAGTAAAATCGCCATTGGCTATGCCCGCGTCGGCCGTAATGACGAAGCTTTTGACATGATCGGGACAATTGAAGACGCAGAATTTGCCGATGTAGTTCGTATGCAGGTGATTGAGACAATTTCGGGCCGCCCAGAGCCGAATTAAATGAAAATATCGCCATTGCCTCTAGGGTTTGAGCGGCTTTTTTGCTAGCAGGATTGCGCAGTTACTCAGGATCATATCATGGCCAATCAAAGCTTCGACGTTATCATTATCGGGTCCGGCCCGGGCGGCTATGTCACCGCAATACGCGCGGCGCAGCTGGGTATGAAAGTCGCAATCGTTGAAAAAGATGCCTTAGGCGGCGTATGTCTGAATTGGGGCTGCATTCCGACAAAAGCGCTACTGCGCTCGGCTGAAGTTTATCATAATATGCAGCACGCCAAAGCTTACGGACTGACGGCTGATGCGGGATATGACCTCAAAGCCATCGTCAAACGTTCGCGAGATATCGCCAAGCAGCTCTCGTCGGGCGTGGCCTATCTGATGAAAAAGCACAAAATCGACGTCATTAAGGGCTTTGCAAAATTAGAAAAAGGCAAAGACGCGCCTAAAGTGATTGTCGGTGACGATACGCTCACGGCTAAGCATGTCATTCTGGCCACAGGCGCTCGGGCGCGCACTATTTCGAAAGCTGGATTGGAGCCGGACGGTAAATTCATCTGGACTGCCAAAGAAGCGATGGTGCCGGATACCATGCCGAAGAATTTACTCGTGATAGGTTCCGGCGCAATTGGGATGGAATTCGCCAGCTTTTTTAGCGCCTTTGGCGCGCAGACCACTGTGGTTGAAATGGTTGACCGTATCCTGCCGGCCGAAGATGCTGAGATTTCGGCGCTGGCCCAAAAAGCATTTGAGAAACGTGGCGTGAAATTTCTGACGGGCGCTAAAGTTAATAGCGTCAAAACGGGTAAGTCCGTTACGGCAGAGATTGAAGCCGGCGGCAAAACGCAAACTCTTGAGTTTGACCGCGTGATTCTGGCGATAGGCATTGTTGGCAATGTCGAAGATATGGGGTTTGAGACGGTCGGCGTAAAAGTCGAGCGGACTCACGTCACCGTTGATGAATACTCGCGCACCGGCGTGCCGGGCCTATATGCGATTGGTGACCTGACAGGGCCGCCATGGCTGGCCCACAAAGCCAGTCATGAAGGCGTGATTTGTATTGAAAAGATTGCGGGTCAAAATCCGCATCCGCTGGATATTAACCGCATACCGGGCTGTACCTATTGCCATCCCCAAATCGCCAGCGTTGGTTTTACCGAAGCCCAGGCGAAAGAGGCAGGACATGACGTCAAAATCGGGCGCTTCCCCTTCCTTGGCAATGGCAAAGCGATAGCCCTTGGAGAGCCTGAGGGACTGGTAAAAACCATATTTGACGCCAAAACCGGCGAACTCCTTGGCGCGCATATGATCGGCGCAGAAGTGACGGAGCTTATTCAGGGCTTCGCCATAGCCCAGACCCTTGAGACAACAGAAGAACAGTTAATGGAGACGGTATTTCCGCACCCGACATTGTCTGAAATGATGCATGAGTCTGTTCTAGATGCCTATGATCGGGTCATTCACATTTAGACTATTTGGCGGGTGCAGCCTCTGGCGGGCGGCGTGAGAGCCAAGCGCTGAAACGCGGTTTTAGGGCTAATGCAGGCTTCTCTATCCATATCCAGGACGCATAGGCGATTAGCAGTGTTATGAGTGTGGCCGTAATCATAAGTGTCCATAATCCAATGTCGGGAAGTATGGCTTTGATCGTCTGTAAAACCGCCCAATGATAGATATATATCCCATAAGACGTATCCGTAGCGCCTTTTAGCTTATCTAGTTTTGGCACCTTCATATAGGCGAGCGTAAAGACAGCCGCGCCTATTGTAACGTTCATCAGGATTTCAACTTCGGGCGTAGATTTCAATAACCACGTCATCAGTCCGAACACCAAAACCATAGGCCAGTAAAGACGAATGAAGTCTTGATAGGCATAGAGCGCTGCACCCAGACCATATGCAACACTGAAACGTAATATGGATTGAACTGTTGCTGGAAAGGCGTCAAATATACCCAGTCTATGCGCTGCAATCCACCCAATAACGCTCAGTACAAAGGGCGCGGCAATCATCCATTTTTTGTGCATCAACCCTGTCGCGAACATGATTGCCGTTGCCATATAAGCCAGCAGTTCATAGCGCAAAGTCCAAAGCGTTGCTGAGGATAATTGCTCTGCATTAGATGTGAAGACGCCCGGCAGGATCATGTCTGTATCATAAAAACTCAAAACAAAGGCAGGTTGTGCCAGAACTTGAGGATCCATAAAATAATCAGCTAAAGGTAGGGTAGTCATGATTGCGCCCAAGACAAATGCCACGATGACAACATGCACAAAAAGAGCAGGATAAATCCGCAATACACGCGCGGCGCCGAATTCACGCAAATCACCCCGATAGAGCATGCTTCCTGTCACTAAAAACCCGGATGCTATAAAAAAGGCATTTACCGCCAAATAGCTGGGCGTGTAATGTAAGAATACTTTCGGCTCAAAATCAGATGCTCCGTAATAGACAACAAAGGCATGTCCAAATACGACCATTAGCGCCATAATAATACGTAGCGGCGTGAAGAAGTTATCATGCCCTTTGGAGATTGTGACAGCGCGAAACATATTAAACCTTCACAGTTTGTGATTGGGTGCGCCGATAAGTCTTAATAGATGACAGCAAGGCCGTCATAATCACGGATAAGATAAAAGTGACGGGTAGGGTTATCGTAATTAATTGCCAAGAAGATAGATTTGGGCTGGCCAGCAAAATAAGCTGAGCCGCAGGCCAATGGATCAGGAATATCCAAATCGAAATATCTGTAATAGATTTCGATTTAAGGGCGGTAGTATCGATATAAAGCGAAAGAGCACCCGCCAGCATAGCAAAGGCAATTGCGGCTATAACTTCTATTAACGGCGTCCATGGAAGCACATAAAATTGAAAAGCCGTCAATGCGATTAGGGTAAAGCCCGCAATAACTAATTGTCTGAATTTCGGTGTTTTGATTGATTGGCAATAGGCAAAAGCGCCTGCGCCGAGCATAAACATTGTACCCAACCGCAGTGGCGCTTGAATGAATTCAGGGGTTTGAACCCAGTTGCTTATATAATTTTGTAGACCCAGCATGTATAGGATGAGTACCGCCAAACTGGCCGAAATGACAAAGCCGCTACGTTTAAATATTCCAATTTGCCACGCCAAGGCCGTGCCGATATAGGCTATTGCGCCCCACCGTAATGTCCATATTGCGCCCTGTATCGACCCCATATATTTTGCATCATCCATAAGTCCCGGTAAAATCGCTCCGGGGTCTAAAAACGTTATCAATCTCAATACATAGAGGCTGAGGCGCACGGCTGTGTCTATCGGAGTTGCGGCCGGACTACCTAGCAAGGGGTAAATGATTGCCACAACAGCAAATGCAAACATAGCAACAGGAAGAAGATTGTTCTTGGTTCTGCTTTTCAACATGAGCCATGCAGAGCCATGAGTATAGAGGGTTTTAAGGGCGAAAAAGCCGGCGAGGATAAAGAGCACATTCATACCGTGCCAACTGGGATCAAGGCCGAATATACGGCCATATTCTTCTGTGCCAGGGCCGCGCGCCATAGTAGAGATATAGCCAAAGGCAACTAGCGATACCACGCCCATACGCACTATCGCCACGCCAGCACTTCGCGGGGACTGTTTCAAGTCTGTTTTTGCGACACTACTCTGCATCTTTGCCCTTCAAATTCGCACTCGAAACAGTTAGGTAGCCTAAAGCTGTTAAAATCAGGTCAAAGGCCCATATAAGACATTATGACCGTATTATTCGATGCAAAATCCCCGCCACACAAAGTGACCACACTGCGTCACCCTGAGAAGCAAAAGCGTGCAGACACGCCGGTGTTGCGTAAGCCAAGCTGGATTAGAGTTAAAGCGCCCACCTCCAAGGGCTATGCAGAGACCCGCAAAATCGTCAAAGATAAGGGTTTGGTCACAGTCTGCGAAGAAGCGGCCTGTCCTAATATCGGTGAGTGCTGGGAGAAATCCCACGCCACATTCATGATTTTGGGCGAAATCTGTACGCGGGCCTGCGCATTTTGTAATGTTAGAACCGGCCTTCCAACAGGTATTGACGAAGCCGAGCCAGAAAAAATCGGGCAGGCCGTGGTCGAAATGAAGCTCCAGCACGTCGTGATCACGTCTGTGGACCGTGACGATCTTCCCGATGGCGGCGCTCAGCATTTTGTCAATGTTATCAAAGCGATACGGTTGGCCTCTCCGGCAACAACAATTGAAATACTCACGCCGGATTTCCTGCGCAAAGCTGGTGCATTAGAAGCCGTCATTGACGCCAAAGCCGATGTCTTTAACCATAACCTTGAGACGGTTCCTCGCCTTTATCTCTCTATCCGTCCCGGCGCGCGGTATTATCATTCCATGCGTCTTTTGGAACGTGTCAAGGAACGCGATCCTAACCAATTTACGAAATCCGGTCTAATGGTTGGTCTTGGCGAGACCAAGTCTGAAGTGATGCAGGTTATGGATGATATGCGCTCTGCCGGTATCGATTTTCTGACAATCGGGCAATATCTGCAACCGACCCGTAAACATGCCGCCGTTGAACGCTTTGTTACACCTGATGAATTTAAAGCCTATGAAACGATTGCGCGCGCGAAAGGGTTCTTAATGGTTTCGGCTACACCGCTGACACGCTCCAGTTATCACGCCGATAGCGATTTTGCGCAGCTTCGCGCGGCTCGGAGGGCTTTGAATGCCTAAAGCCCATTTGCAGGAAATTATGCCCTACCGTCCTGACGACCTTCTCGGCATGGTAACAAATGTGGAGCAATATCCTTCGTTTCTCAATTTTGTATCAAGCATGCGGGTGCTCGGCCCCCGCGAACGCATTGGAGATATTGAAACATTCGAGGCGCAAATGAACGTCGCCTATAAAATGGTTTCAGAATCTGTGCGTTGTAGCGTGACAATTGATTATGCAAAGCGCAGCGTTATCGTCCGAAATAGCGATAAACCAGGGCCGCTGAAAACATTGATTAATGACTGGAAATTTACCGAACTCTCAGACGGACGAACCGTAATCGACTTCATGGTGAACGTGACTCTCAAATCCTTCCCGCTTAACTTACTGGCCGCGCAAAAATTCGGCTCCGTCACCGATAAAATCATGGATATTTTCAAATTGCGGGCCGCGCAAATTTTGCGGCCGGTTAAGGAAGACCCGAAAATAGACCTGGCAGCAGAGTTTAAAGATTTAAACTTAAAGCGCCTCGTTTAGGGTTTTTAGCGCGGCGAGACAGGTTAAGTCCCGCACCTTATTGCGGCCAATATCGCCAAATTCATACAGATGGGCGGTGGCAGATACGTCATCTCCGACATGTTTCGCAATGCCGATCCATACTGTTCCGACAGGTTTTGCCCGAGTACCGCCGCCCGGTCCGGCGACGCCCGTCACAGAAACCGCAACATCTAAGCTCAGCGCCTTTACTACGCCGGTTGCCATCGCTTCTGCTGTCTGCGCGCTGACTGCGCCATGGTCGCGTAAGGTTGAGGCTAGAACGCCAAGAAGCTTCATTTTGACTGAATTATCATAGGCAACAATTGAACCCCTAAACGCGCGAGATGAGCCCGGTATGGCGGTTAGCGCCGCACCAATAAGGCCACCTGTGCAGCTTTCTGCCGTTCCAATTTTGATGCCTGCAGCATTGGCTTTCTCTAACACTGCGGCAGCTTGGTCGGAGATATCTTCGAGAATCGGGTTCATTGAGGTATTTTTAGCGTTGCAATGGCCTGTGCCGCCAGACCTTCTTTACGTCCTGTAAAACCGAGAGCCTCGGTTGTCGTCGCTTTAATACTAACCCGTTCAAGGGGCAGGGCGCAAAGCTGCGCGATACGGCCTCTCATGGCGGCGCGGTGTGGCTTAATCTTAGGCTGTTCACAGATCAGGGTGAGATCGACATGTTGAAGCTCTGCGCCGCGCTCGCTTATCTTGTCTATCGCATATGACAGAAATTCGGCACTATCTTGGTCTTTGTGCGCGTCATCCGTAGGCGGGAAATGATCGCCAATATCGCCGAGCCCAAGCGCCCCGAATATGGCGTCAGTCAGAGCGTGCAGCCCTGCATCCGCATCTGAATGCCCTTTCAGGCGGTAGCCGCAATCAATCGCAATACCGCATAGCATCATCGTCCCGCCCGCTTCGAACTGATGTACATCGAAGCCTTGGCCTACGGCCATATAATTATCAGTTTGCAGCATATGTTCGGCCCGCTCGAAATCACCTGGATACGTTATTTTGAAATTGCGTTCTTCGCCCTCAACGAACTTTAACGAAAGTCCGTGTGTTTTGGCTATAGCGATATCGTCTGCGGCCTGATGCCCCGCCGGTAGAGCGTCAAATGCGGCCATAATCTTGTCATAGTGAAAGGCCTGTGGCGTTTGCATACGTAAAACAGTTGTTCGGTCAAATGCCTCGCCGGATTTTGTTTTCAGTGCATCCGTTACAGGAAGGGCAGGCGCCGCGGCGTCATGCGTATCCAACGCTTCAGATAGTTGCTGTAATAGGCCTGAAGAGACGAAAGGACGGGCAGCGTCATGGATGAAAACATGTTCAATGTCATACTCTCGCAGGGCTTGCAGTCCTGCACGCACAGAATCTGTGCGAGATGCCCCGCCTGTTGTACATCGAATATCGATGGATGATCGCGTAATTACGTCCGATACCAATTCATCATTCTCAGAAATAACAAAAATAATTTTATTAAACACCAATGCTTTAGCGCATGATTCTAATGTATGCTGTAAAACGGTTTTTCCAGCAATAACACGATATTGCTTGGGCACGTCCTGCTGTGCCCGTGTTCCGCGCCCCGCAGCGACCAATATAAGTGCAGTGTCAGCCATGTCACTCCTATATGAGCGATGAATTATTGTTCAGCGCAGCTATGCGCGGTAAGGGCAAGCATGAACAATTCGTTTCACATCGGCAAGTGTAAGATTGACACGCGCATATTCGTCGCGCCTATGTCGGGTGTGACCGATCTGCCGTTTCGAAAGATACTCCGTGATCTGGGCGCTGGCGCGATTGTATCCGAAATGGTGGCCAGTGAAGAGCTCTCCAAAGGCAATATGGAAAGTCTCCAACGCGCATCCGGCGTAGGGGAGATGTCGCCATTAATTATCCAGCTTGCAGGGCGCGAAGCTAAATGGATGGCGGAAGGCGCGCGCATGGGTGTGCGCGGCGGAGCCGATATTGTCGATATCAATATGGGATGCCCGGCCCGAAAGGTGACGAGAGGTGCATCAGGGTCTGCGCTGATGAAGGATCCTGACCATGCGCTAGAGCTGATTAAAGCCACTGTCGAGGCGGTTGATGTGCCTGTTACATTGAAAACACGGCTGGGCTGGGACGATGATATGCTTAACGCCCCTGAAATTTGCGCCCGCGCGCAGGACGTTGGCGTGCAAGCTTTCGTAATACACGGGCGAACGCGTTGCCAGTTCTACAAAGGCAAAGCCGATTGGGCGGCCGTGCGTAAAACGCGGGAGGCAGTGAGCAAACCTTTACTTGTAAACGGCGATATCCTCACACCTGAAGACGCCCGTCAGGCTATTGCGCAATCGGGCGCGGACGGAGTCATGATTGGACGGGCTTTGGTTGGCGCGCCATGGCTCATTGCAGACTTCCAATCCGCATTTGGTGAGCGGCATCAGTCGCCTCTATCACGAGAGGCGCAACGCGACATTGTTCTACGGCACTATGCATATGCGCTGGAGTTTCACGGAGAAGCGCTGGGCAGCCGTATGATGCGCAAACATCTGGCCGCCTATATTGACCGTTCTGATGTTGATATTTCCTCTGACGACAGAATCAGGGCTCGCGGACTGGCCTGTACACTAAGTGAACCTCAAGACGTTATTACCCACCTTACCCGCTTTTATGACGGCCGATTTGTCCGCAAGGCAGCGTGATGGTCGAGCTTAAAGACATTCATCAACTGGCTTTGATGGACGACCTGCCGATAGCAATTGTAATCATTACGCAGTCCGACCATAAGATTCAGTGGCTTAACAATCATGCCGAGCTGTGGCTGCAGCGCAGTCGGCAATCGCTTCTCAACAAATCATTATCCGAACTGACCGAAAATCCCGAGCTTCTGGCTCTGCCGATCTCGCGGGTTAGCGCAACCGGCGGCCCCGTGATCGCTGAGGATATTGCTCTGCGACGCGCTGACGAGGCCAATACGCTCTGTCACCTAACGGCGTTTCCTGTTGGAAATAATGTGGCGCTGATTATTCGCGAAGAGCCAGCCGGACGCGTTACAGGGCGCAGCTTGCAGGATTCCGACGCTGTCGAGGCGCTTGGCCGAATGCTCGCCCATGAGCTTAAAAATCCGCTGGCCGGCATTAAAGGAGCGGCGCAACTGCTTGCATCTGAAGCAAAATCTGACGAGGCCAAAGAACTTATAGCGTTGATAACCACGGAAACAGACCGCATCCGGCGGTTAGCCGACCGGATGGAGGCGTTTGGCTCGATTTCCATGGAAAGTCTGGAAGCTGTCAATATCCATACAGTCTTGCGTCAGACTCGTCTTCTGGCACAATCCATGAATGGGGAAATAGCGTTTAACGAGAATTATGATCCATCATTGCCTGATGTATCAGGCAATCGCGACGCATTGATGCAGGTTACGCTCAACATTATAAAAAACGCGCTGGAAGCGATTGTGCAGCATAAAACAGGTAATGAGATTACTCTGCAAACAGCCTACAGAGCCGGAATGTCGCGCAGCGAAACAGGCCGTAAACTTGCTCTGCCTGTTGAAATCAGAATCACGGATAACGGTCCTGGCATCCCCGGGCATATCCGTAGCCAGCTCTTCCATCCGTTTGTAACTGACAAGCCAGCCGGCCGCGGTCTGGGGCTAACATTAGTATCAAAAATTATTCACGCACATGGCGGAATTATCGAGGTCAGTTCCAAACCCGGGAAGACTGTCTTCTCAATCTTACTTCCAGCATATCAAAACCGAGGTTAATATGGCCGCCCAAATTCTACTTGCCGATGACGATGATACTATCCGTCTGGTCCTCAGTAAATCACTCACGCGCGCAGGCTATAATGTACGCTCAACTGATAATCCGCATACGCTCCTCAAATGGGCGGAAGCCGGAGAGGGGGATATAATATTGTCGGATGTTCTAATGCGGGGTGAAGAGATTTTTACCCATCTGCCGGCGCTTCGCCGCGCGCGTCCGAATATGCCGATTATCATTATCTCAGCCAATAATACGGTATCCACAGCGCTCAAGACCGGAGAGCATGATGTTTTTGAATATGTTCCTAAACCCTTTGATCTTGATGATGTGACCAGCGCGGTTAGCCGCGCTGCGGGTAGCCTGACACCAACGCGAGCGCGCGCGATAAAGAAGACTGACAGCTCGCCGATGATAGGTCGTAGCGCGGCAATGCAGCCCGTTTACCGTGCGGTGTCGCGTTATGCATCCGGTAATCTTCCTGTCCTTATCCAAGGCGATGTAGGAACCGGTAAAGATCTGGTCGCACGGCTCATCCATGAGGGCGGAACCCGTAAAAACCGCCCGTTCATTCGCGAGACGGTCTTTGATAATATCTCATTGACGCTCCAGAAAGTGAGCGGAGGCGACATATATATCGACGAAGTTTCGAGCTTAAGCCATGATCAACAAAACGGACTTCTACAGTTGATGATAGAGAGCGAAAACATTCCTTCGGCTGATCGACCGCGTATCATCTCGGCGACCCGCAAAGATCTCCATCGTCTGGCGGAGCAGGAAAACTTTAGGGATGATTTGCTCTTTCGATTGAATGTCGCTGAAATAAGAATCCCGCGTTTATCGGAACGCGAGCGCGATACTTATGAACTTGCTGACGCATTTCTTGATAATGCTGATGCGTCAAGCAATCAGAGCCGCCGCTTTGCTGCAGACGCGCTGGACATGCTTTACCGACATGAGTGGCGTGGCAATGTGCGGGAGCTTGAAAATCTGGTCCGGCGGCTGGCTGTACTATATTCGGATGATGTCATCACGGCAGAAATGGTCGCCTTGGAATTTTCGAAAAAAATTGCCATGCATCCGCGCGATGAAGATACAGCGAATATGGAAAAACTTATTCGTGAAGCCGCTAAACGCCTCTTAAACAAAGCTGGGCAACCGCAATTTAAGGATCGGGAAGAGACCGTCTTCCAGACCGCCCTACAATGGGTTGAAACCCCATTGATTGAAGAAGCGATAAGGCTAACTGGGGGTAACAGGGCCAGAGCGGCAGAAATTCTGGGTATTCACCGCAATACGCTCCGGACGAAGCTCAAAACACTCAACATTGAATAGTGTTGATCTTTTGCAACACTGGGGTATCATTGCAACAGTTTGATAAATTAAAGATGAGGTCGAGCTGTAAATTATGCCGGATAGAGGCAAATTAAATCTTCCGACTGCGCCGTTTATGACTGCGCCTAATGTCGTTGTGCATTCTTTATTATTTGGAATATTCTTTCTACTTTCCGTGGGATTTATTAGTACGGGCGCATTTTTTGCTTTTACCGGCACTCAGTTTAAGACATTTAGCGCCGGAGACATCCTCAACGCAAATTTTGTGATAATAATCGGATTAGCTTATTATCTTGGTTACCGCGTTTGGCGCAATTTATTTTCTGCTAAAGCAGGTGAGAGCGCGCCGCAACTTCACCGTCGGTTTCTTCTTATATTCTCACTGGCGGCTTTGCTGCCGGCCATTGTGATAGGATCATTTTTTGCCTCTGTCATGAACCGCGACATCAACTCGGTATGGGACGAAACAATTGAGATTGGCATGGCAGAAGCCAATTTGCTGACATCTAGCTTCATGCTGCAGCAAGACCGGCAAATGCGCCAAGAAATGAATGCTATGGCCGGCGACCTCAACCAAAACAGTGCTCTTCTTGCGAACAGAATTACTTTTACGTCTTATCTCATTGCCCAGGCTGTATTCCGTGAGCTGCCCAGTGTTTACATCGTCAATCGCAAAGGCGAAATACTCGCGCGCGCCGAAAGCGCGGCAGCCCCCCCATTTCGTTTGCCAAGTCCGGAAATGTGGCGGTCTGCAGAAGATACATTTCTGACGATGGATACACACATTAATATCGACTTCCTGACTGTTCTTGTAAGGCTTGACGGGTTTGAAGACGCATATCTCTATGTCGGCAAATATGTCGAGAAGGGCACTTTCAATTCCATTGTACGCTTGGTTGAGCTTAATGAGCGCTTCCAAGCGTCCACAACGCGCCAAGATGAAGTTAATAAACTTTTTAGTTCAGTATATGTCCAATCCGCTCTTCTGCTTCTTATGGCTGCAGTGTGGCTTGGCCTCGTTCTGGCGGGTCGTATCGTGACGCCATTGGGTAATATCGTTCAGGCAGCTGAGAAAGTACGATCCGGCGATCTTTCAGCACGCGTAACCACGCAGGGTAGCTGGGACGAGATTGCCGATCTCGCTAGCGCTTTTAATCGTATGACTCGTCAGTTAGGGGCGCAGCGCGATGACCTTATCCGAGAGCATGATACATCAGAACAGCGTCGTATATTCAGTGAAGCTGTTCTATCTGGCGTATCTGCGGGCATAATCGGCCTATCTCAAGACGGGCGTATAACACTTATGAATCAATCTGCTGTTAATTTGCTTGGCAATATTGAGAGCAGCCGCATCGGCCAGCCTATAGGTGTTGCTATTCCCGCCTTTAAAGCTGCCTTTAAACGTGCCCAAGAAAGCGTTGGACGCGAAATCGCCGACCAAGTCGATTATGAAGGCGAAATTGGAACGCGTAATTTCGACCTGCGTATTTCCAGCTATCACGGCGAGACTGTAGACACAGGATGGGTTATAACTTTTGATGATATGACGCGCCTTGTGGCTGCGCAGCGCCACAGTGCTTGGCGAGAAGTTGCGCGACGCGTCGCACATGAGATCAAAAACCCACTGACACCGATCCAGCTCTCTGCAGAACGGCTCGAGCGTAAATATCTAAAACAGATTACTTCTGAGCCCGAAACCTTTGTTAATTTGACACAAACGATAACCCGGCAGGTTGATAGTTTAGAACGCATGGTTGAGGCTTTTTCTAACTTTGCCCGCACGCCTGCGCTCACAATTGAACCCGTTAATTTTGAACAGCTTTTAGACCGGACATTGTTTGCGCAGCGCGTTGCCTTTCCCGATATTGAATTTATAAATCAAAACGAGTTTGGCCGCGCGCCTATAATCGACGCAGATGAGCGCCTCTTGGGCCAGGCCCTAACCAACCTTCTGAAAAATGCAGGCGAATCAGTAACAGCGCGTGTGGATGCAGATGGTTTGGATCAACTTGACGGGCAAATTAAGGTCCTTCTTCGAGAATTTAAAGGCGCGCTACGCATCGATATCATTGATAATGGAACGGGGTGGCCGCTAACAAATGTAGATAAGCTTTTTGAGCCTTACGTAACGACTCGCGAGAGCGGAACCGGGCTGGGCCTGGCTATTGTTAAGCGCATTATTGAAGATCATGGTGGAACACTGAATCTAAAAGACCGTCCGGACAGCATTTCCGGCGCCTATGTCTGCATCGAAATCCCTATGGGCACAGGACAACTTTCAAACAGAATTGCGGCTGAATGATGAAAAATATGAAATCTGAAATTCTTATCGTTGAAGACGAAGCGGATATCCGCAGCCTAATTGCGGGAATATTAGAGGATGAAGGACTTTCGGCCAAACAAGCCGCCAGTAGTGAAGAGGCTATTTTGGCTTTCCGGGCCCGTAAACCCTCCCTTATTATTCTGGATGTTTGGCTCAAAGGCTCGGGCATGGACGGGATAGAATTATTAGATAAATTCAAGGCGAGTGATCCAGACATTCCGGTTATTGTCATTTCCGGACATGGCACTGTTGAAACAGCTGTTTCCGCAATTCGTAAGGGGGCCTATGACTATATCGTCAAGCCGTTTAAAAGTGAAAAGCTCATTGTCACGGCGCACCGTGCGTTGGAAGCCGCTCAGCTCAAACAAGAAAATGCCGAGCTTAAGGGAAGATCAGCAAATGATGACGATATTATCGGTGAAAGTCAGGCCATCAGCTTTGTGCGGCAGAAGATAAGCCGTATCGCACCGACCAATAGCCGCGTTCTTATCACCGGACCATCCGGGGCAGGTAAAGAGTTATTCGCCCGTATGATACACAGTCAAAGCCGACGCTCAAACGGTCCGTTCAAAGCAGTCAATGCCGCGTCTATGGTGCCGGACCGGGTTGAAGAGGTGCTGTTCGGCGTGGAAGATCAAGATACGCACGCCGTACAATCAGGGCTGTTGGAACGCGCGCATTTGGGAACTTTATATTTAGATGAAGTTGCTGATATGCCATTGGAAACACAGGGGAAATTATTAAGGCTTTTGGTCGAGCAGAGATTTGTCAGATTAGGCGGATCTGAAGATGTCCAAGTTGATGTCAGGCTCATCACTTCGACCTCTCGCAATCTGGAAGACGAAACCCGTCTAGGGCGCTTCCGAGAGGATCTTTACCACCGTTTGAATGTCATGCCGCTCGCTGCGCCGGCATTATCTTCACGGCGGGAAGACATTCCGCAACTGGTAAAATACTTTATCGAACGGCTTTCAACATCGACTGGCCTGCCGCCGCGTCAGATCGGGGATGATGCAATGGCAGCTTTACAGGCTCATGACTGGCCAGGAAATGTGAGGCAACTGCGCAATAATGTCGAACGGCTTTTGATTTTAGCCACCGGAGATCCCGGCACACCTATTACGCTTGAAACTCTACCCCCAGAAGTGTCAGTCGTGCGCCGAAAGAACGGCAAAGACAACTCAGAACGTATGATCGCCTTGCCGCTTCGGGATGCGCGCGAACATTTTGAGCGGGAATATTTGATCGCGCAAATCGAAAGATTTGGCGGGAATATATCGCGCACAGCAGAATTTGTTGGTATGGAGCGCTCAGCCCTTCACCGCAAACTCAAATCTCTGGGTGTGCCGCCATCGGGGCGGGAGTAGAATATGGATGTCATCATTTGCGGAGCAGGCCGCGTGGGTTACGGGATCGCGCAAAAGCTTGCTTCTGAAAGTAATTCAGTCACGGTTGTCGATCTTTCTCAGGATTTGATCCGTCAGATCACGATCGAATTAGATGTACGCGGGGTGGTGGGTCATGGCTCACATCCGGATATCCTTAAACGCGCCGGCGTTGAAAATGCTGATATGATTATTGCGGTGACGTATTCTGACGAGGTAAATATGGTTGCCTGTCAGGTCGCACATTCTATATTCGACGTGCCGGTCAAAGTCGCTCGCGTTCGGGCTCAGAGCTACCTGATGAGCGAGTATAACGACCTCTATAGCCGCGAAAATCTGCCTATTGATGTTATTATATCGCCCGAAGTGGAAGTCGGAGAGTCGATATTACGTCGACTTGCGACGCCCGGCGCGCTCAATGTTGTTCCATTCGGTGATGGTCTCATCAACCTTGTCACTCTGCGCATTGAGGAAAATACACCCATCATTAATACGCCCATACGCCAAATTCCGGATTTGTTTTCAGGATTGCATGCCTGCGTCGTGGGCATATCTCGTGATGGTCAGGTTTTTGCGCCGCAACCTGATGACCCGCTTGTTCCGGGCGACGAAGCTTATGTTGTGACAAAGGCCGAGCATACGGCGCGCCTTCTTGATATTGTTGGCGGAGAAGGGCGGCAGGCCCGTCACATCGTTATTATCGGGGCGGGGAATGTGGGGGCCTATGTCGCCGCGAGACTGGAAAAAACGCCCGGCATTCGGGTGCGGGTTATCGAGCTTGATAAAACCGTTGCTGAAAATGCGGCTGACACTTTAAAGCGCACAGTAATTCTTAATGGCGACGCGATGGATGCCAGCGTTCAGGAAGAGGCGGGCGTGATGGACGCTGAGTGCGTCTTGTCTGTCACTAATGACGACAAAACGAATATCTTGGCAGGCGTCCTGGCTAAAAAGCTCGGCGCGAAACAGGCCTATAGCCTGATCAACGACCTGTCTTTGCAAAGCATGAAACAGACTTTGGGAATTGATATGGTTATAGACCCGCGGGGCAGTACGGTGAGCTCAATTCTGCGACACGTCCGACGCGGCCGTATTGTCGATCTTTTTTCTGTTGAAGAGGGATTGGCCGAGGTCATGGAAGGCGAGGTTTTGGAAACATCGCCTCTGTCCGGGAAAGCGCTTAATGCCGTCGATATTCCGGAAGGAATCGCCATTGGCGCAATTTTACGGCAAGGTCAGGTTTTCGAGCCATCTCCTGAACTTGTCCTGAAAATCGGAGACCGTATCGTCCTATTAGCAGAGAAAGACAGCCTGTCCGAAGTCGAGCGTCTTTTCCGAGTGTCCATGAGCGCATTTTAAAGCATTATTATGGCTATTACTCGCCTCATATTCTGGCTCGGAAACAGCTTTATTCTATGTGCCTTTATTTTGGCTATTGCCGTTTTTGGCGCGGTTGTCATGGCCGAATTTCCTATTGCAGTAATTTTTGCAGGCTCGGCTTTCTTCTCTGCGCTTATCGGCGGAATTTTACGTTTGATTACGCAAGATACAGGTTCGCATGAGACGCAGGTTGATGCGCTGGTGTTTTTACTTTTATTCTGGGTTTCGACGCCGTTACTCCTCTCGATCCCGTTCTGGTTATCAGGGGCAACAGGGTCCGGTGTACAAGCCTATTTTGAAGCTGTATCGGCCTTTACAACAACTGGCGCGACGACACTAACGCCTGAAGACTTGCCGCGAAGCCTAATAATCTATCAATGTTTAGTACAGTTTATCGGCGGCGTTATTACTGCAACATTTGCCGTGGCGATCCTGGCGGCTATAAATTTGGGCGGCACAGGCGTTCATATCTCCAAGTTATTTACGCTGCAGCGCGGTGATATTTTCAGCCGCCTGTTCAAAGTTGGGAGAACTGTTGGTGCTGTCTATCTCTCTATAAGCGCAATTTGCTTTCTTCTTATGGCAATGGGCGGAACATCGATATTCAACGCATTTTGTCTCTCGCTCACATCGATATCAACAGGTGGAATAACACCACAATCCGGGCCGCTCTCATCTTATGTTGGGCGGTTTGCCACAGGCGTAATGGCGATAACCTGTATACTTGGCGCAGCCAATATTGGGGTGCTGTCTGACATTCTAAAACGCACCTCCCCGAATAACCGCTCAATACGCCATTTTTTTTCTAATATAGAACATCGCGGATTGATTGCGATTATGATTCTACTGATTGCGTTTGGGCTTATGTTTTCCGGTCTGGGTGAAGCATTCAATATAATTGTTGAATCAGCTTTTATGGTTAGCTCTGCCGGTTTCGACTATGAGGTCATTGGCATTGATATGCTACCGCCCGCATTTTTGATCATGATTGCGCTGATTGGCGGCTCGGCCTTGTCCACGGCAGGCGGACTTAAAATTATTCGACTAATTTTACTTTTCTCCCACGCGGCGACTGATCTTGACCGAATGAGCCATCCGTCACGCGTGAAATTAGTTCAATTTAAAGGCCAGAAACTACCCGACTCGCTATTTCTTTCAATTTGGATGTATTTCTTTGGCTATACGCTTGTTTTTGTGGGGGGTATCGTTGCGCTGGCTGCAGCGGGTATAACATTTGAATATGCTGTCGCACTTAGTGCTGCAGGTCTATCCAATATCGGCCCGCTTCTGAGCGCGACTTTTCCAGAATTAAGTTACTCCAATTTAAACGGGTTACAGCTTTCGGCTATGTCCGTCTTAATGCTGATCGGTCGGGTTGAAGTATTAGCCGCATTAGCGGCTTTTTCGCCCTCGTTATGGCGTAAGTGAGTTTTTTATCTCATGCGCTAGCTTTGGTCTTGAAACCTACACATACGCGCCATAAGACTTTGCGTTAGAAGGTAGCTGGGATAAACATAATGGATAAACGACAAAATCTTCAGGACACATTTCTTAATTCTGTCCGCAAATCCAAAACATCGCTGACGATTTACCTGACCAATGGCGTGAAGCTTCAGGGTGTTGTGACATGGTTTGATAATTTTTGCGTGCTTTTACGCCGTGATGGTCAAGTTCAATTGGTCTATAAACATGCGATTTCCACAATTATGCCCAATGGCCCTGTGTCACTAATGAGTGAAGAAGAGAGTGACGAGCTTGAATAAACACCATGATTGATCTCGAATCGCGCGTACTGCGCGCTTATGTTGTTCAACCCGTTTTGTCGTCGGACCGGGCTTATGACTCTGACTATAAACTCGAAGAGGCCAGGCGTCTGGCCGAAGCGCTGGAAGTTGAGGTGGCAGGCGCAGATCTTGTCGCATTACGTGAAATTCGTGCTGGCGAGTATTTTACATCAGGCAAACTGGACGAGATTAAAGCCTATATAAACTCCCATGATATAGACATCTTGATCGTTAATACCAGTATCGCGCCGATACAACAGCGTAATCTCGAACGTAAATTGAATGTAAAAGTCGTTGACCGCTCGGGTATGATTTTGGAAATTTTTGGCCTGCGCGCTGCGACCAAAGAAGGTAAACTTCAGGTCGAACTCGCGCGGCAGGCTTATGAGCGCTCTCGCCTCGTGCGTACCTGGACCCATTTAGAACGTCAGCGCGGCGGTCAGGGCTTTTTGGCGGGGCCGGGCGAAACGCAGATCGAAAGTGACCGGCGTATGCTGGACAAGAGAATATCCAAGCTGAGATCACAGATTGACGATGTGCGCCGCACCCGTGAATTACAGCGCAAGCAGCGCCAGCGGGCACCTGAGCGGGTCGTGGCTTTGGTGGGTTATACGAACGCTGGCAAGTCGACAATCTTCAATCGCGTAACGGACGGCGACGTTCTCGCCAAAGATATGCTCTTCGCCACATTGGATACAACGCACCGCCTTTTGGATTTACCGAGCGGAAGCAAAGCCATTCTCTCTGACACGGTTGGATTTATTTCCGACCTTCCAACCGATCTTATTACTGCGTTTCGTGCAACGTTGGAAGAAGTGCAAGAAGCTGATCTTATCTTACATATCCGTGATATTACCGACCCGCTGGCTGATGACCGCCGTGATGTGGTTATGGATATTCTGCGCTCGCTCAATGCCGGGCCTGAACACGGGCAGCCCATTCTTGAAGTTCTCAATAAAATTGACTTGCTTGACGATGACGAGAGCGAGTCAGAAGTTAATGCCGCGCGCCGTCTTTTGGACGGGGATGATCATACCGGCGCGATTGGTATTTCAGCACTAAACGGACAGGGCGTGGATCGGCTGCTGATGCGGATTGAGGAAATGCTCGGCGCCAGTGACGAAATCATTCATTCGATCATTCCACCCGCGCAATTTGCTGCCCGGGCGTGGCTTCATGAACATGGCGAGATAATATCCGAACAGATGCGTGATAATGGCGTTATGGATATTAAAGTGCGGTTGCGGTCTTCTGATGCCGGTATCTATCGCAGCAAACACAGTGATTTAATCGCGGGTTAAAGCTTTTCGATGCGCTTGGCATCCTGCCAGAGTGTTTCCATGTCATCCAGTGTCATCTCGGACAATGTTTCGCCGGCGTGCGTTTCGACATGCGTAAATCGCCGTGTGAATTTTTTATTCGCCGCGCGCAATGCGTCTTCAGCGTCCACGCCCAAATGACGCGCCATATTTACAGCGGCAAACAGGAAGTCGCCGACTTCTTCGGCGATGTGAGCTGGATTAGAGTTTGATTTCGCTTCGGCAATCTCGTCGGCTTCTTCTTTGAGTTTGTCGATAACAGGCGCAATATCCGGCCAGTCAAAGCCCACTCGTGCAGCCCGTTTTTGTAGCTTTTGCGCCCGCAGCAGGGCTGGCAGTCCCAGCGCAACGCCATCAAGAGCACTCACGGAATCACCGGCCTGCGCGCGCTCGCTCGCTTTTTGCTCTTCCCACGCTAGGGTTTGCGCGTCAGCATCTGCTACGCTTATATTCCCAAATACATGCGGATGACGCCGCACCATTTTCTCGACGAGGCCATTGGCGACATCGTCGAGGTCAAAATATCCGTCTTCCTGCGCCATTTGCGCATAAAACAAAACTTGAAGAAGAAGATCGCCCAACTCGTCTTTGAGCTCAGCCATATCTTCATTCTCTATCGCTTGAACAACTTCATATGCCTCTTCGATAGTGTAACGGCCAATGGATTTGTAATCCTGCGCAACATCCCATGGACAGCCGCTTTCTTTATTTCGTAGCTGCGCCATTAATGTGCGCGCGCGTATAAGCGCGGTAGAACCCAGCTCGGTAACGTCGAAATCACTCATTTACGACGTCCGTACAGCCACAAACCAACAAGCACGAGCGCGGTCAGGCCATAAGCTGTCCACACCACAAAGTCATATTTACCAAAATCGGGTATCATGGCTCCATCCGTGTCAGGGTCGCAGTCGCTGGCGCGTTGATTTTAGCTGCGCTGTCTTTGCGCTTAATTGCAATATCGCGCAGCACGGCGCGTAAGACGACCCAAGCAAAAAAGAAACTCACGCCGAAAAACATCAGCATAAGCGGGAGAAGCATTGATAGTGGAAAGTTGGAACTCTCCGTCGTTAAAATACTGGCTTTTTGGTGCATGACGTCATCCCACCAATCGACGCTAAATTTGATGATGGGCAGGTTAATTGCCCCGACCATAGCGAGTATCCCGGCAATGCGTGCAGCGAGTTTTTTGTTATCCATCGACGACCAAATCGCGATATATCCCAGATAGATAAATAAAAGAACTAATGTCGATGTATTGCGGCCATCCCATACCCACCATGTCATCCAGCTTTGCGACCCCCATAAGCTCCCTGTGATCAGCGCAAGCGCGGTAAAGACGGTGCCTGGCAGGGCGCAATTATAGGCGACACGATCCGCCAAAGGATGGCGCCAGATAAAACTTATAAAGCTCATCACGGCAATAGCACTATAGCCCGCCATTGCGACCCACGCGCTGGGCACATGAACATACATAATACGTACGCCTTGACCAAAGCCCTGCGCTTCGGGCGAGGCGTAGAGACCAAAATAAAATCCGGTCACAATCAGCACAAGCGCTAACCAGCCGCAAATGGGCACAGCTGTGCCGGCGAAGCGTTCAAAACGTTTGGGGTTAGAGAGCCAGTTTATCATCCATCTTCCATTGTGGCTTGCAATATCGCCGCAACTGCCGGAATGGCCGCCGCGACAGAAATAAGGCTGACCCCCATTAACGCCAGTCCGTCAGCATTGAAACCGTAACGTTCATAGGCCTGTGAAAAACTTAAACCAAACATCAGCGTTGGAACGAGAAAGGGCAGACTGATCAGAATAATGACCATGCCGCCCTGAGACAGTCTCAGTGTTGCGGCGCCGGCTAGCAGAGCATAAGCAAGAATTGCAGGACTGCCTAGCACCAAGCTTAACGTCAGACCAAGCGCGGCCTGCGCTGACTGCCCGAACGCAATGGCAACCGGAAACGCCGCGATTAAAAGAGGTACAATGATCGTCAGAGCCATAGCCAGCGCTTTGCTGAGCGCAAAGCCCGCAAAGCTTCGCCCTGAAAGACGTAACTGTTCTAGATAGCCGTCGGGTAGGCTGGCCTGCCATGATCCTCCGGTGGCAAGTAGTACCGACAGAATGAGCGCAATCCAGAGCAGGGCGGGCGCAATGGGCGCCATAACCGCGCGTGATCCGCCCAGCGCAATGGCGCAAATCGATGCAAAAAGTGCGAAGAAAACAAGCGCAAAGACCCAGCTTCCCGCAAGGCGGCGAGTCAGCAGAAGTTCACGGGACAACAGGCTCATCTGGCTGCACTCAAATTCAAAATAGATGCGCCCGCGCTGATGCGACTTGGGACGTGGTGAGTCGCAATCATGGCGGCGCCGCCAGAATTAATATGATTCGTTACCGCCGCCATTAATGCCTCTCTGGCTTCTGCGTCCAGAGCGCTAAGCGGTTCGTCTAATAGCCATATGGGTTTGTCTGAGCCGATCTGGCGGGCAATGGCGGCGCGGCGGCGCTGTCCTGCTGATAAGGTCTTTATGGGTCGATCACGCAGTTGCTGCAGTTGAAATGCGGCGGGCAGGGCGTCCCACATATCATCGCTTTGCATCCAGACCTGCATTTCTTCCGCCGAAGTAAGCGCCGGGTGCAAGCCGTCTTCGTGTGACAACAAAGAGACAAGCTGCGATGCTGGCACGTCCTCACTATCTTGATTGAACCCCACAGACCCGGTTTCAGGCCGCAATATGCCGGCGGCCAATCGAAGAACGGAGCTTTTGCCGACACCGTTTTCACCTGTAACCCATATGAAATCGCCCGGCTTAAGCGTCATAGACAAGCCAGACAGAATTATCCGTCCCCCGCGCGCAATCGCGCAATTGTCGAGTGTCAGCTTATAGGTCAGATTGCATCCTTTCTTCTGTCTCTTAAACTGCATGGCAAAATTGCCAAGGCGGTAATTTGTACTTACATGTTTTTGAAATCAAAAGAGGTAAACATGGCTCCGCCAAAGCGTAACAGACGTCTCGTTGTATTTTTTGGATGCGCCGTGCTGGCGATTGCCGGCGTCATCCTTCTAATCACCGCTTTGCGCAGCAATACGCAGTTCTTCCACAGCCCCAGCGCCGTTACCCGCGCAGACTTTATCCCTAAATCAGAGATTTTTAGAATCGGCGGCATGGTTGTTCCTGGAACATTAAAGAGCGAAAGCGGAACGCATCATAGTTTTAGCGTCGCAGATTTTGAGGCAGAGCCGGACGACAAACCGCTATCGGTACAGTATTCAGGCGTGCTGCCTGATCTGTTTGGTGAAGGCGAGGGGGTTGTGGTTTCAGGCTCTTTAGATGGGCGTGGCGCCTTTGTCGCTGATAAGGTTCTAGCCAAACATGACAATGAATATGTACCGAAACTTCCTCAGAACGGAACTTAGCGCAATGAGCGGAAATAAAATATGAAGCGGCCATAAACCGTTGTGAGGCAAATTCAGAGCCCGTCTTGTCAGTTGTCTGACATTGAGGGCGCATAGACACTTGGATACAGTTTAGACATCACCCACATTTAATCCGGCGTGTTTAACGCTCTAAGTTTAGGGCCGCTTCGCCCAATTTCGTCAGTATCGCATCCAAGGCGCTATGCTCTGTTTCAGACAAACGATCCAGTAATTTCGTCTCATAAGCCCGAGCCAGCGGCATGACTTCCGCGTATATTTCACGGCCGCGCTGGGTCAGAACAATATTGTGCAGCCGTTTATCATAATCTGAAGGAATGCGGAGTACGAACCCTTTATCGACCAAGCCTTTAACCGCCCGGGAGACCGACATTTTATCCATGAGTGTAATCTGGCAAATCTCCGACGACGAGCGCGGCTCGTCCTGCGCCGCGACCACCATGACGCGCCATTCATTCAGCCTAAGACCGAAGCGCTGCCCGTATTCACGTGCAATCAATCCGCTTACCCGCCGTGACAAAATGGATAACTGGTAGGGCAGAAAGGATTTTAAATCGAAATTTGATGACATGCACGCTCTCCTGACGTGATTACAAACTATTAAACCGCGCCAAACTGTCCAGCGTAAATGGCAGTGCTGGACAGTGGCGGCGGGACTGCTATCACCACGTCATGAATACGCAGTCGGATATGATTATTGTTGGCGCCGGGCTTTCGGGTCTTTTGACGGCGTGGCGGTGCTTTGATGCTAATCCCGAGATAGAAATTTTAGTCATTGAGGCCAGCGGCCGTATCGCCGGCGACCATACATGGTCATTCAACCTAACCGATATTCCTGAACATCTGAATGACTGGATTTCGCCATTTATAGCTTACCAATGGAGTTGCTATGATGTGAAATTTCCCAAACGGGAGCGCACATTAGAAATACCATACTGCACGGGGAACAGCGATACGCTCCGCGCCTGTGTTCAGCCTCATATTAATAGCGGGCGATTGAAAGTTCTGCTCAATACAAAAGTTACTAAAATCGACTCAACATCTGTGATGACAGAAACAGGCCGGCGCTATGGTGCAAAATGCGTATTAGATGCGCGCGGCTTTAAGCCCAATGACAATGTTTTTCTTGGCTATCAGAAATTCGTCGGCCACGTCATCAAGACGGTAGAGCCACATGGTATTGAGCGCCCCATTATCATGGACGCCACAGTTAAGCAGTTCGGCGGATACCGTTTTGTCTATTGCCTGCCGTTTACCGATACCGAAATGCTGGTTGAGGATACATATTACACAGACGGGCCGGAGCTGCGACGCCAAGAGATTGATGCGCGGATCAAAGACTATATCCGCGATAATCTGGGTATGTATGACTATGAAGTTATTCAACGCGAGAAGGGGGTCTTGCCCATAACTCTTGCAGTGGATGAAAACGCTTTTGACAATGATAGGGATTGGTCAAAAAGAGAAATAGGAATACGCGGTGGATTTTACCACGCGATTTCCGGGTACAGTCTTCCAGATGCACTAATAATTGCTGATATTATTTCAGAAGAAATTTCAGAAGGTTTCGAAGATTATCCAGAAAACCCATTCAAAAATATTGATACAATATTTCCAGCTGTTCAAATAGGGCATTTTGAAAATGAACGCTTTCTTCGTCTCCTCAATCGAATGTTGTTTCGCGCGGCAAAGCCTGAGGGTCGATACAAAATTCTGCAAAGATTCTATGGCCTTAGTGATGGTCTTATAAAGCGTTTTTATGCCAATGAACTTAAAAGGCGCGACAAAGTGCGAATTCTCATCGGAAAGCCGCCTGTGCCCGTATCTAAAGCGCTGTATAATTTCAGCGAGAAAGCCTTTATCAAGCGCGAGCGCGCAGCACGGACACAAAATCAATGAACGCTATGACTAAAATTACACCAAAGTCTAAATCAGAGATAAAGCCAACAGCGGTAGTCGTCGGCGCAGGGTTTGGCGGGATTGCGCTTGCAATACGGTTGCAAGTCATGGGGTTCCAGACGACATTACTGGATAACCGCGACAAACCTGGTGGCCGCGCTTATGTTTATGAAATTGACGGCTATAAATTTGACGGCGGGCCAACCGTCATCACTGATCCGGATTGCTTAAAAGAGCTGTTTCAACTGGCCGGTAAGTCCATGTACGATTACGTCACCTTGCTGCCCGTCGATCCGTTTTACCGCCTGCAATGGGAAGATGGTGACGTTCTGGATTACGCCGCCAGTCAAGAGGAATTAGAGGCGCAGATAGCAGATAAAAACCCTGATGATGTAGTGGGTTACCGCCGTTTCCTAGACTATTCCAAGGAGCTTTACCGCGAGGGATATGAAAAGCTGGGCACGACCGCATTCCTGCATATTAGCCAGATGCTCGCTGCCGCTCCACAGCTTGTGCGACTTCGCGCCGATCGCAGCGTCTATACTCAGGTCAGCAAATTCGTAAAAAACGAGAAGATCCGGCAACTTCTATCTTTTCAATCGCTACTCGTAGGCGGCAATCCTTTTGCAACGAGCGCTATTTACGCCCTGATTCACGCACTCGAACGCAAGGGCGGCGTTTGGTTCGCTAAGGGTGGCACAGGCGCTTTGGTTGAAGGGCTTGTCAGTTTATTCAAAGACATAGGCGGACAAGTGCAGCTGAATTCTGAAGTCACAGATATCCATACGGCTGGCGACCGTGTTACGGGCGTAACCATTGAAGGCGGCCAGACATTGCCGGCAGATTTAGTCGCGTCTAACGCTGATGTCGTACATACATATTCCAAACTTTTGCGCGGCCACAAACGTGGGCAGAGCTATGGTAAATCGCTCGCGAAAAAGCGCCACTCTATGTCACTTTTCGTCATTTATTTTGGTCTCAACACCACTCATCCGGATATGAAACATCATATCATTTTGTTCGGACAGCGTTATAAAGAGCTGATTGCCGAGATATTTGGCAAGGGCGGAGAACTGCCGGATGATTTCTCGCTGTATCTCCATGCGCCCTGCGTCACCGATCCCGATATGGCGCCCGAAGGAAAGTCTGCCTATTACGTTCTCGCGCCGGTCCCGCATTTAGGTCACGTTGATATTGATTGGGACGAAGTCGGCCCGGTATATACGCAAAAAATTCTAGATTATCTTGAAGAGCACGCCATACCGAACCTCAATCGTGATGTTGACGTACTGCATACGCTGACGCCATTTGGATTTCGTGACATTATGAATGCCCATCACGGTAGCGCGTTTTCTGTCGAGCCTATACTCACACAATCGGCTTGGTTCAGGCCTCATAACCGTGATGACGTGATTGGCAATATGTATATTACCGGCGCAGGGACTCATCCCGGCGCGGGCGTTCCGGGCGTTGTCGGCGCGGCGAAAGCCACAGCCGGCGTCATTGCCGATGATTTCAGAGCCCAATTGAAAGGTTAGTTATGTCTACTTTATCTATGTCCAATGCCGTCGGCGCGCTGCCACGTCTCCTTGATAATCTTGAGCACATTTTGCGCATAGGTGAGGCCAATGCAAAAGAGCGCGGTATTGATCCATCCATATTTCTAAACGCCCGCCTTGCCCCCGATATGCATCACCTGATCAAACAGGTTCAGATCGCAAGCTCGCTGACTAAAATGGCGCCGTACCGCATAACGGGCATGGAGCCGCCCGCCTATGAAGAAACTGAGACTACATTTAATGATCTCTATGTTTTAATTGCCAAAGCCAAAGCCGACTGCATGGCGGTGCCGGCTTCTGATCTTGACGGCAAAGAAGGCCGCAAGTTCGTTCTTAAAATGGGCCCGCGGGATATGGACTTTACCGGCATTAGTTATTTGTCGGGCTTCACACTCCCAAACATCCATTTCCACATCACGACAGCCTATAATATTTTGCGGCATAATGGCGTGCCTCTGGGTAAAGCCGATTATTTCGGTGGAATGACGTAAATACGGCATGGACGCTGTCACTGCACATGGTCATTCTGCGATAAAGCAAGGCAGCAAAAGTTTTGCGCTCGCCAGTCGGGCTTTGCCGCCCGCGTTGCGCGATGATGCATCCATGCTTTATGCGTGGTGCCGCTATTGCGACGATGTGATTGACGGCCAGATTATGGGCCATGAGCAAATCGCGGATTACAAACTAGGGCAGGGCGAGCGTTTGGAGCGTCTGCGTGCCGAAACGGCGGCCGCGTTAAACGGCGAGCCAACAGACAATCCGATATATGCAGGACTAGCGCGCGTTTTTAAAACGCATGACATTAACCATAAACATGCTTTTGAGCTTCTCAAAGGGTTTGAGATGGACGCGCAAGACCGGGTATATAAAACGGTCAATGATATTTTGGATTATAGCTACCATGTCGCCGGCGTAGTCGGCGTGATGATGGCCAATATTATGGGCGTGCGAGATGACGCCACGCTTGACCGCGCCAGTGATCTGGGACTGGCCTTCCAACTTACTAATATCGCCCGCGACTTAGTTGATGATGCCCGTGCAGACCGTGTTTTTATCCCGCAGGATCTGCTAAACGCCGCAGGCGCACCGCTTACGGCTCATGAGCTGGCGAAGCCTGAGAACTGGCCTGCCGCGCATAAGGCAGCGATGGCGCAGCTTGATATTGCCGAAGCCTATTATGACAGCGCAAAAGCAGGGGTTAAAGAACTGCCGTTTCGCTGTGCCTGGGCGATCAGCGCTGCGCTATCCGTGTATCGCGAGATCGGACAAAGACTGCGCGAAGGCGGGCCTCAGGCTTGGGAGGGCCGTGTTAGCGCCAGCAAACCGCGAAAAATTACATTGGCCCTCGGTGCCGTTGGCCCTGCTTTAACGCGAAAAAAAGCAATAGAGACATCTAGGGAAATGTTTTATCAACGTCCGCTTTAGCTTCATTTCTAATGTAGAAAATACGCTTCACGACATGAATGATTAAAATAATCAGCCCGAGCACAATAACGGCATATAGAGCGTTCATAACCGACACATACAGCGCCTGACTTGTCGCGAGTTCCGTCGGAACGTCGCTGGCGATCATGGCATTGCGTATTTTACCGAAATTTGAACCGACGTGAATAATAAAAAAGAGTTGCAGAGCTGTGATCGTCGCCATGATCGGTCGAGCGCTCCACAGCACGACAATCGATAAGGTGAGCACAAAAGCCAGCGGGATAATCATGCCGCTTTTTTGGCTTTCAGTTGCGCTTTCAGCACGTCCGGTTTTTCAGCCCAAAGAAAGCCAAAACTGACCGCGCCGTGTTTAGTGGTGACGTGATGATGCATGCGGTGGGCGAGTATGAGACGGTAAAGATAGCCGCGTTTGACGGTGATCCGAAAGGGCCAGCGTTGATGGACTAATCCATCATGGACGAAGCCATAAAGAATACCATAAATCGTAAAGCCAAGAGCGATATACCAGAGTGGCATCCAGTACAGGCTGCCTAATACAAATAGCGCTGCCGCAATCACGCTGAACCACACAGCGTAGAGGTCATTGGTCTCAAAATAGCCTTCCGTATGTTTATGGTGGCTTTCATGCCAGCCCCAGCCCGGGCCGTGCATATAAAATTTGTGAAACAGCAGTGCGAAGACTTCCATCCCGATAACGCTTACCACGACAATGACGATATTTCCGATCATTTCGTATGCGCCTTTCGTGTCTCCGCGCGGCGGCGTGGTAGTCGCCACCACGGCTCATAGGGATAAAGATGATGTTCATGGTGATACCCGAAGTGAAAACACGACAGCAGCGATCCAAGCCAGTTATAATCATTTGAGCGCGCATTATGGTGGTCGGCAAATGCCTCGCCATGACGGTGCGGTAGATAGGTACCAAAATAGAAAAGCTGCAGCGCGGAAAGAAGCGCGGGCAGGGCCCAAAACAGCAATATATTTGAATAGGCCGCGCCAAATACAAGCATATATATCAATGCCATAGCTGTAATAATCGCCATTTGCGCCCAGCCAAAATAGGTCAGGAACCAGCGTAGGAACCACGGCGCAAAATTATGCGGGTTATCGGCGTTAAAATCGGGATCATCCGCTGTGCCCGGATTATCATGATGAGCATGATGGGCGCGGCGCATTTTCGGCCAGTGGAATCCCGCATAAACCAGCAAAATCGCCTGTCCAACACCGTGGTTGGCTTTGGGGTGATGGGGGAAAAGCGAGCCATGCATGGAATCATGGGCAACGATAAACATTCCGGCATAAAGCCAAACCTGTAGCGCAATTGCGCTAATGTTAAACAATGGATGAGCCGCGCGCCAGTCAAATCCGAAAATCAAAAATATATGAAGTGCAAGCCATCCTCCACACACCAAACCCGCCAGCACAAGGCCGGGCCAGTAAGTCGGTATATGAGTTGTATGAGACAATTCTAAAACCTCATCAGGCGGTGGGACAGTACGCTGGCGCTTATCAGCGCAATGACCGTTATGGCGCAAAGTATAGCAAGAGCAGGCGCAACCGCCAATATGTTAGAACCGCGCGCGAGCGAGGCGTAATAGGCCTCTATCGCCCATGCATTTGGGGTAAAATTCCCTAGAGTTTGAAGCCATGTCGGCATCATGAACCGAGGTATCATAGATCCGCCTATGGCCGAGAATAATAGCACAAGAAATGTCGCTAAGGTATTCATTTGTATCGTATTCTTTGCTATCGTGCTCACCAGTAGAGCGAGTGCGGCGCAGGCGCCTGAGACGATTAGGCTGATGATCGCCAGCAGCAAGACGGCGTCAAACACAGGTACGCCAAAACCAATTGCCGCGACAATAAGAATAACCCAGGCCTGTACAAATCCTTGGGCAGTGAGATAGAAAAACTTACCGGTCATCATCGCCATAGCCCCGCTCGGACCAAGTAAAAGGCGATCCGTAATGCCGCTACCGCGCTCTTCCAGCGATATTGCAGCGCCGTGCATGGCCGAAAACAGCAGGAACATAGCTATAGTTGCTCCGGCGTAATAAGCGATAGACGGGTCGTCTATAATGCCTGTCTCGCCGGACGCTCTGGCGCTATGTGTCGTTATTAGGCCGAGCGGCCCGTCAGTTACATTCAGCGCGCCACCTTCGGCTTGAATAAGCACGATATTGACGCGGGTCTGTTGTTTGTCAGTCAACGGCCCTGTCGCGCGACCGGAAAACATTAGGCTTTCCCGTATTAGAAGGTCAGGCCGCGTCTCGGATAGAAAGGCGCGCAGTTGGCCGCGCAATACATCACCGGCGATCTTACGGCTCGGCTCAGTTACAATTATAATCGGGGCGCTTTGCGTATCGGCTATATCGCCGCGCAGGATAATACCCGCATCGTAACGCCCCATGCGCACATCATCGAAGACCGTGTCTGGATCCGCGGCCCATTGCGTCTGAAACGGCGCGTCACGGGCAATCTGGGCGGCCAGATTTTGCGTCGCCATAGAGGGACTGTCCACCGCCATAATAATGCGTAAATCCAGATCGCCGCCGGCGGCATTGTCAAAAATGGTCGCAAATATTGCAAAGATAAATCCGGGCAATAAAAACGCCATAGCCATAGCGCCTTTGTCGCGCCAGAGACGCAGAAACAAAGTATAAAAAACGGCACGGATCATGCGGCGGCCTTTGGGTCTGGACGACATAATTTATACATTAGGCTGCCTAATCCCGGTTCGCGTACGGCAATCTCCCGAACTTGGACGCCTGCCGCTTTGATCTGCGCGCTAATCGCTGGCAGCTCATCATCGGGTATCATTTTTCTAAGCTGACGCGGATGATCCGTGGTTTCAAATCCAAGCGCCGTTAGCGCCGTGACAGCGCCTATGTCGGGGATAGCTTGAAGTGTGATGACACATTCTTTTTGGGATCCGAAAGTCTGTGACAGCAACGCTGACGGTGCGCCATAGCCGCATAAGTTTCCGTCGTTAAGTAGCAGGATTTTATCGCAATAATGCTCTGCGGCTTCTAGCTCGTGCGTGATGAGTAGTATTGTCATGCCCGATGCGGCAAGATCTTTGGCCGTTTTGTGAATGGCGTCGCGGGCAGGGCTATCAACGCCTGCTGTCGGCTCGTCGAGGATTAAAAGCTTTGGCTCATGCAAGATTGCGGCGGCAAAATTTATGCGGCGTTTCATGCCGCCGGAAAGCTCCGCTGCTTTGGTCTCGGCGCGGTTGGCCATGCCCACCCGTATTAAGGCCTCGCCAACACGCTTTGCAATCAGTTTGCGGGGCAGGCCGCAATATCCGGCAAAAACGCGCAGGTTTTCGGCGGCTGTCAAATGAGGATAGAGACCAATAGATTGCGGCACAAATCCAATAAATTTTCGGCTATCGACACCGCGTCGAATTTGCGTTCCGGCCACGCTAACATGACCCGAACTAGGCGAGATCAGTCCGCAAATTGTTTTAATTAAAGTGGTTTTTCCTGAGCCATTTGGCCCGATTAATCCGATAAGCCCGCCTTGCTCAGCAGAAAAAGTCAGATTGTGTAAAACTGCGGTTTGCCCGTAATGAACGGTGACGCCGTCAATATCGAGCGCGGTCATCAGCCCGTATCCGGCATTTTGAATTGCGCGGCGATCGTAGCGCGGATGAGCGAATTTTGCGCAACGCCCAAAGCGGTTAGGGCTTCATCCGCTGATCGCAAATATCCGCGCAGACGCGTCTTGGCACCCACATGACCATCAAGCGCCAAAAGCGTGGCTTTGCCAATATCGCGATCAATGGTTTTTCCCGCTTGGACCTCGGTCATAAGTTGATCTTTGAGGTCATCGAGGAGCTGAAACGCCAAACCGATTTGCGATGAAAACTCCTGACAGTGATTGGTTTGGTCCTCATCCAAGTCGCAAATGTTCGCGGCAGCTAATATGCTGTAGTCAAATAAAGCGCCGGTTTTCAGGGCGTTGACTTGCTCAACATGAGCTGCATCAGCCGCCGTATTAATGTTTTCCAGATCTGCAACCTGTCCTGCAATCAGGCCATGTGACCCGACCGCGCGCGATAAAAGCTCTGTCAACTTTACCCGTGATTGCGCGCTAATCTGGTCAGTCCGCGCAATCACGCCATAGGCTCGGTTAAGAAGAGCAACCGCAGCCAGAATAGCTGTACTCTCGTCAAATTGTAAATGCGTCGTTGCAATGCCACGTCTGAGGTCGGCGTCATCCATACAGGGAAGATCATCCAGAATGAGCGAGGCCGTATGAACCATTTCCGCAGCGCAGCCTGCGTCCATTGCGGCATCTATATCACCGTCAAACTCAGCCGTGAGCAAGATGCAGAGCAGGGGTCGAAAGCGTTTCCCGGGCGCAAGCAGGCTGTGCGCGATGGCCGCATTTAGGCGCGGGGCAAAATCGGACCCAATCGACAGATCCGTAAGACGCGTGTTCACGCGCGCCCGTATATCGGTAATCATATATTCGGGCTGAGCCGTTTGGTTTGCTGTGGCAGTCATACTGCGACCCTAAAAGACTTGGCGTTTCGAGCAAGTGGGCAATGTGTCTAAATGTCGAATTTATCTTCGACGGGATGGAGCCCACTTGCGCCGTAAGCTTACATTTGCGGGTAGAAGCTTAATTTTGCGACAGCGCTCAGACTTTAAAGGTTTTTATACCTGCGACGATATTACTGGTTAGGAGACGGAACATTGGGCCATAACCTTCGTTAAATACAGTATACCCACTAAAATAGAGTTTTGAGAGGACATCCCATGCCACAACATTACGTCAATAATATGGATAAAAATACGCGCACAAAGTCACTCGATATTCTGATGCCGACACTCAGCTGCGCTATCGACCTTCAGGTCGCTATTAAGCAAGCGCATTGGACAATAAAAGGTCCAAGTTTTATCGGCCTTCATGAATTACTCGATCAAGTCGCAGCGCGCGCATATGAGCATTCTGACCTGATCGCAGAACGCATCGTGATTTTGGGCGGGCAACCCCGGGGAACTCTGCAAACAGTTACTAAAGATACGAAGCTGGACGCTTATCCGGTCGAGGCTACAGATCAAAAAGTGCACGTTGAAGAGCTGACCAAACGTATCATGGTCTTCGGCGCGATGTGTCGTAAGGCGATTTCCGAAGCAGGGGATAATGGCGACGAGGACACAGCTGACTTATTTACTGGCATTAGCCGCAATCTCGATAAAGATGCATGGTTCATTGGCGCTCATAACGATTAGAATCCAAACCTATTGTAAAACAGGAGCGCGCTGTGAAGCGCGCTTTTTTTTTGCCATAAATTTCATGCGGGTGGAGGGCAGCATGTTATTTAGGATACTAAACTTGTAGTTTGGGATTTAAAGGCACATTAATACAAAAGTTGCATAATCATTATTATGAGAAATAAAAACTAATATTAGGCTAACTTATAGATACAACATACTGAACAATAGCGTCTTTACCAATTTAAGAGTGTTGGTTCAACCTGAGTCTAAACTCGATATAATCTGTTGCCCGTCATAAGCCGGCTCGTGCAGTCCCGGTAATTCATCAGCCAGAACGCTATAATCCATGTCGATATGGAGGTTTGTCAGGATGGCATGTTTGACCTCTAGACGCGCGATCCAGCTTAGAGCTTTATCGGAATGGGCATGTGTAGGATGTTTATGGTAGCGCAGCGCATCAACTATGAAGTGCGGCACGCCATGCAAGATGTCATAAGCCGTGTCCGACAGCTCATGCGCGTCCGGCGCGTAGCCGAATGGGCCAATACGGAAGCCGACCGCATTGGCATCGCCATGACTAACGTCGAAAACTGTTAAGTCCAGAGGACCGCCCGGGCCTGTAATTATGGTTATATCTCCGTTACTTAGATAGGGTTTTTTATCTAAAATTGGCGGATGGTTACGCCCTTTTGGGATCTGAAAAATATACTCAAATTTATCAAAAAGCTCACGCCCTGTCGGTGCATTCATATAGACCGGGATAAGGCGTCGCATGCTGTAAGCAATGGCGCGCAAATCATCAATGCCGTGTGTCTGATCTGCATGTTCATGTGTATAGAAAATTGCGTCAATATGGCGAATGTCAGTTCGCAAAATCTGCTCGCGCAAATCAGGCGATGTATCAATTAGGATGATAGTACGCTGATCTTCAGGCGGCGGCGTATTGCCCCCTTCCCAGCGCTCGATGAGCAGCGAACAGCGAGTCCGTCGGTTTTTAGGCTCTTCAGTATCGCATACGCCCCAATCGCCATTGATGCGGGGCACGCCGCCTGAACTGCCGCAGCCGAGTATAGTCGCGCGGTACATCGCCCTACTCATGAGAGGCCTTAGCTGGACGTTGGGCTTTTGAAAACAGTCTGAAAAAGGCATCCGTCGTGCGCGCCTGCGTCTCAGCCAGGCTCCAGCCTTTAATTTCGGCTAATTTCTTTCCGGTCTCGACCACCATATGCGGCTCGCAGCGGCGGCCGCGATATGGCATGGGGGCCAAATAGGGACAGTCCGTTTCAATCAATATACGGTCTTCGGGCAGCCCCGGAACCAGAGCGCGAATGTCTTTGGCCGAGTTAAAGGTCAATATGCCCGATAGCGAAATATAACCGCCAAGCGCCGCGCTGCGGCGGGCAAGCTCTGCCCCGCCTGTATAACAATGCAGCAAATGCGGAAAAACACCCTTGTCGTGTTCCTCCTCTAAAATTTGCGCCATTTGCGCGTCTGCATTCCGGCTGTGTATAATTAAGGGCAATTGGCTCTCGCGTGAAGCCGAAATATGGGCTCTGAAATTGGCGTATTGCACGTCCTCATCACTGTAATTGTAGTGAAAATCCAGCCCCGTTTCGCCAATGCCAATGACTTCGGGATGATGGATATGAGCAAGCAAATCGGCGGCCATAATATCGGGATTGTCTTTGGCTTCGTGCGGATGAGTGCCGACGCTGCAATATATATCTTTATGGCTTTGCGCCACAGCAAGAACCTGATCAAACTCAGATAGCTTACAGCAAATCGTCAACATTGTGCGCACATCCGCGTGACGCGCCTTCGCGATTACTTCCGGCAGATCTTCGGCGAATTTCTCGCCATGAAGATTGACATGACTATCAACCCACATCAGGCAGCCTCCCCGCGCAAAGCCGAAAAGACCGTCAACATTGTCACATTTTTATCCATATTCACGCTGTCTTCTGCCCTGCGAAGCTCTGTCAAACGGTCCCGCAGATCCAGCCAGAACTCTGTTGGTCTCGGAAGCTGCATCGGGCCAAAAGCACTGTTCCACTCCCCCGTTGCGGAATAGCGGGACTGCTCACCAATAATATCTACCAAACTGTCCCAGAATAAATCACGATCTGTCGCAGCGCCGTGCGCAGCCAATGCCCCCGCAATGCGGTGATCTTGAGCGCTGCTGCGAAGAAACTGCGGCGATAAAATATCGGCGAGCGGCCGCAGGACTTTGGCTTCGCTCTGCGCGAGAGCAAAGGCCTTACCCGGCGCGCCGCGTGATAAGGCGGCGGCAATATCAGCCGTTTTCTCGGTCACGTCACGCTTTAGCAACCAGTTTTTGATCTCGGGCTTCGGAACGGCGCGCAAACTCAGATTCATGCATCTTGATCGAATGGTCGGTAAAAGCCGCCCCGGCTCGCTGGATAATAATATCAAAAGCGCGTTTGAAGGCGGCTCTTCGAGCGTCTTGAGAAGGGCATTTGCCGCGCTAATATTCAAATCATCGGCACTGTCGATCAGGCAAACTCTCCATCCGCCTTCAGAAGGCTTATGAGCAAAAAAATCCGACAAACGACGTAGTTCTGATACCACAATTTCGCTGCGAAGTTTTTTCAGTTTAAAATCATAGGGTGGACGCAGGAGCAGGAAATCGCCATGTCCCAGTGACGCCACACGGCTGGCTGTCGGGTCATCTGCGGGAACGTCAAGACGGCCTACATGTGATTCAGTTCCGCCTAACACCTTGCGGACAATCCGGTACGCTAATGTGGCTTTGCCGACGCCTTTGGGGCCTGTAATCAACAAAGCGTGGTGCATATGCCCCGAGGCAATCTGCGCTGCAACACGCTGCTCAGCGGCCCCATGCCCTAACAAGTCATAGACATGTCGCGGATGAGCACATCCACTGGCGCGATCGGCCTCCGGATATTCAGTTTCTGTGTTCGCCGCGCGCGCCAATATCCGCTCTAAATCTTCAGGCCGTCAAATTTATCTGACATACCTGATTTAATTTGCGCAAAAATCTCATCACGCGAGCTGGCGGCATCCAGTTTTACAAATCTGTCCGGGTCTGATTGTGCAATCGACAAAAATGCGTCGCGGATTGTTTTGTGGAAATCCAGCGCTTCTTTATCGAAACGGCTGAGCTGCTCGCCCCGCGTTTCGACTCGCTTTAGGGCCAGCACCGGGTCTATATCGAACAGGAATGTCACATCAGGACCAAAATCGCCCATAACGGCTTGGTGCACGCTCATGATGCGCTCGATATCAACACCGCGTGCATAGCCTTGATAAGCCAGTGTGCTATCGGCAAAACGGTCGCTAACCACCCAGACGCCCCGCTCCAATGCGGGCTCAATTAATTTTTCAACATGGTCAACTCGAGCCGCATACATCAGCAACAGCTCGGTCATGCCTGACCAGCGATCGTCTATGCCCGTCAAAACCAGCTCCCGGATTGCTTCTGCACCGAATGTACCGCCCGGCTCTCGCGTCAGCAGCGTTTCAATACCTTGAGCTTCAAGCGCAGCGCATAAACGTTTGGCCTGAGTAGTTTTTCCCGCGCCTTCTCCGCCCTCAAACGTAATAAATTTTCCCCGGCTCATTTATGATCCTCCAAACAAGCGGCCAAATCCTGACCATATTCGCCCGGTTAAGCCCTTGCGCTCAACGGCATTTGCGGCGACCAAATCAAATGTTTTATCCGCTTGGCCCGGTACTGTAACCGTAAGAGTTCCGATTTTCTGTCCCTGCGCAATCGGTGCTGCGACAGGGCCGTCATAATTAACCCGTACCTTCATCTCGCTGCGCAGCGACTTATGCATGCCAATATTTGCAGGATCTTTAACGGTTAGCGCGACTGTATCTGACTTACCCATGAACACATTTGCGCGCGCAGCCTCATCGCCGGGAGCGAATAATTTATAAGCTTTGAACTCGGTGAAACCGGCGCGCATCAGGCGTTCGGATTCAACTCTGCGCGAACTGACTGTCGGCAATCCATTCACAACAATAATGATCCGTGTGTCGCCCTGCTTGGCAGACCCGACGAGACCTTTGCCGGACTCTTCAGTTGCACCGGTTTTCAGACCGTCCGCGCCGTCAAAACGCCCTAGAAGAGGATTGCGGTTCCTCTGTGTATGGTTGTTCCACGTAAATTCCCGTTCGGCATATAGCGGGTAGAATTCCGGGTATTCATTAATCATGTAGCGGGCCAGTTGAGCTAAATCGTAAGCACTCATAACATGTTCGGGATGCGGCCATCCGGTTGAATTGCGAAATTGCGCGGTTTTTAAACCGAGGGCTTGCGCGCGCTCAGTCATCATGCGCGCAAATGCGTCTTCTGATCCGGCAATCCCTTGCGCCAGAACAATGCAGGCGTCATTGCCGCTTTGAATAATTACGCCGCGAAGGAGGTTCTCGACGCTGACAATAGTGTTTGGCTCAAGAAACATGGTCGAGCTACCCGACGAGATACCACCGCGGCGCCAGGCATCGGCGCTGACAGTAAACTCTGTATCCAGAGAGAGCGAACCGTCGCGAATACGGTCAAAGACCAGCGACGCTGTCATAATCTTGGTCATGGACGCCGGAGCCATGGGCTTACGGGCATCTTTTTCGTATAAAACGATGCCCGTCTCGCCGTCCATAATCAGGGCATGGGGGGCAGATGTTTCAAATCCGGATGATTGGGCATTAGCTAAACCCGACCCTAGGGCTCCAGCAATAAGTACAAAAAAGATACGGTATAAAAAAGTGGACATAAGAACCTGTAGCCAAGAATCACAAAACGCGGTCGAATGACCGCGTTTATGACTACCCGTAGCGGAGGCTATGGGTAAAGGCTTGGTATCAAATTTAATACATCTCAATGATGCGGGCATCCGTATAACCCAGAGTGGCAACACCGTTTTGCGCGGCGTCTGCATCAGCTTGTGAAGCAAATGGACCAACAAGGACGCGGTAAAGCGGCCGACCATTACGTTCAATTTCGGAGACTGAGAATGTTCCGATAGCGCTCAAGCTGTGGCGAATCGACTCTGCACGGTCCATTGATGAGAAAGCTGCGGCCTGAATGTACCGTGCGGATGCCGGCATTTCAGAAGAGGTTGTAGCTTCGCCGCGGTGAACAGCGGGAATGAACCGTGCGCCGTGATCTGTGTCAGCGCTAGCCATATGGATAGGTCCGGTAATCGTCAGAGTCATGACGCCGCCTTCAGGAGCCGTAAAGTCTTGCGCCGGACGGTTTTCATCTTTGGTCTCTGCGGGACGAAGCGGCGCAATATCAGAACTCATCGGGGCGCTCGGGGCAGAAAAGTCAAAAGCTTCGGGAACTTTGGACTGAACATTTTCGCCACTAACATTCTGCGGAGTCGGCATTGCCATAGGTGTATGGGGAATGACGGAAAGCGGTTTGTATGTTGGGACACCCAGATTTGCGGTCATTGGGGCCTTAGGCTGAACTTTAGGCATTGGCGCAGGCGTCGCGATTACCGGCTTAGAGTTATCACGCTGGACATACTGACTGGCCATTGGATCGGCTGGCCCGGCATATTGAACGCGAACTTTAGCCAGTCCGGTAATCCCTAATACCTTAGCCGCGCCCATTGAAAGATCTATTTCACGCCCTTCGACAAATGGACCGCGGTCATTCAGGCGCACAGTTATAGTTTTGCCATTTTCGAGATTGGTCACATGAACAAGGGAATTGAGCGGCAAGGTTTTATGAGCCGCGGTCAAACCGTTCATGTCAAAGGTTTCGCCATTAGCTGTTAATTTGCCGTAATAGCTGGGACCGTACCATGAGGCAGTGCCCGTTTCGTCGTAATTCGGGTTGTGCTTAGGCGTATAGCTTTTCCCGGCAATGCGGTAAGGACGGCCAACTTTTTGATGCATGTAAAGATCTTTGTCGACTTTGCGGGCATGGAACTTATCTTGTGGAAAAACAGGTGATTTAAAATCTTCGGGGCGAACAACCGGACGCGGCGTTATCGCTCTGGGTGAGACGTAATTATGCTGGCTTATATAAGGGCGGTTTTGAGCAACTGTGCGGGGCGCGGCACTATAAGTCGATACGCTGGCCCCGGCATTGGCACCCATATAACGGATTGGTGCAGCTTTATTATTATCAGCGGCTGCGTATCCTGTTAAGTTTACAGTTAAGCTTGCCAAAACCAAGTACCCTATGCCTCTAATATTAGTCGCATTCATCTCATTCACCTTTTTATTTTGTCGCCCGTATTTTTACGGGTCAACGGAAATATCTATAAACAAACATTTTTAATACCACGTTAGATAACACCCTTAATATCTAATTATCGTGCATAGTGACTGCTTTGTTAACGACTCTTGCAGCTTCAATTAAGTCCTTGAAACTGCAATTATGCCTATGCCAGTGGAGAAAATACATATGAGTGTATCTTCGGGCTTGCAGGGCGCGCCGCTTGTTGTTAACTCGCGCGCTTAGCGGAAGGGTGGCAGAGTGGTCGAATGCACCGGTCTTGAAAACCGGCGATGCGCAAGTATCCGTGGGTTCGAATCCCACCCCTTCCGCCATTTATGTAATTTCTGTTTTATCTGAATATTTTGCTTGCCTTTCCCATAAGACTTACTGTACCAGCATGCTAACACAGTAAGGCGGCCATAATGACCGATGTCAAATCTATAAATGAAACGCGCCAGACAGACGAGGCTATGCGCCTTACGTTTCTGGCGGAGGCGCTGGTCACAATAGAGCAGCCGACAGAAATGCGGCGTTTTTTGGTGGATTTGTGCACGCCGGCAGAGTTGCGCGCGCTGTCAGAGCGCTGGCATGTCGCTAAAATACTTCATCGGGGCGAGCTGTCCTACCGGGATATAAATGCCCGCACAGGCGTATCAACCACAACAATCGGGCGAGTTGCCCGTTTCCTCAAAGAAGAGCCCCATAAGGGCTATCGCGTCGTATTAGACCGTCTGGACGCACAGAAAGACACATTATGACAGAACGTTTACGCATTGCCGTACAGAAAAAAGGCCGGCTCGCCGATGATAGCTTTGCCCTACTTAAAAAATGCGGCCTGCGCTTTTCTGTGCGCGGCGGCGGTCTTCTGACCCGGGTCAAGAACCTGCCTATTGATCTCTTACTTGTACGCGATGATGATATCCCGGCTTTTGTTTCCACAGGGGCCAGTGATCTGGGCATAGCGGGCGAAAACATTTTGGTCGAAGAACAACTGACCACAGAGGGCGGTCTGGACGCGGACGTCGACCGCCGCCTTGGCTTTTCACGCTGCAGCCTATGCCTCGCCTCAGAGACAGACGGCGCGATTAGGCGCCCGTCTGATCTGGCGGGCACAAAAATCGCGACCACCTATCCCGGCGTTTTACGAAAATTCTTAAAGGATCAGAACATCAACGCTAAGATTGTCGAAATGAAAGGCGCAGTGGAGCTTGCGCCCAGCATACATATCGCAGAATCGATTTGTGATCTGGTGTCGTCCGGCGCGACTTTGGAAGCCAATGGCCTTTCGGCGTTTGAGACCATCTTGAATAGCGAAGCCGTACTGATAAAGTCTGCGCGCAAATTATCTCCGGCCAAACAGGATATATATGATAAGCTCGTGCGACGCATAGATGGCGTGACGGCGTCATCAGATAGTAAGTATATTATGCTCAATGCTCCAAAATCGGCGCTCGCCGATATAACAGCCATTCTCCCGGGCGCGGATGCGCCGACAGTTATACCGCTCGCGGGACAGGATGATATGGTAGCCGTTCAGGCTGTGTGCACAGAGAACGTATTCTGGGAAACGCTTGAACAGCTTAAAGCCAAAGGCGCGCGCTCAATCCTTGTGCTCCCCATAGAGAAGATGATGGCCTGATATGCGACTGCTTGACTGGACATCTTTAACCGCAAATGAGCGCATTACCGCCCTCACCCGCCCCGCTGCGGGCGAAGACGAGCAGCAGATTAAAGCCGTTCGCGAGATTCTAGCTGATGTAAAAGCGCGCGGTGACGATGCCGTCGCTGAATATACAGTGAAGTTTGACGGGGTTAGTGCGGCCGCATTTCACGTCTCTCAATCTGATATCGACGCAGCGCTCGGCACTCTCTCTATAGAGGACCGCAAAGCAATCGATATGGCGATGGCAAATATAGAGGCTTTTCACGCCCTACAAAAGCCGGACGACATAGAGATGTCGACTATGCCGGGCGTCATTTGCCGCCGCGTGGCAAAGCCTCTGGGCAGCGTTGGTCTTTATATACCCGGAGGCACAGCCCCGCTGGTTTCCACCGTGATGATGCTCGCCCTGCCCGCCCGCATTGCAGGCGTATCCCGCCGGGTAATCGTCTCTCCGCCGCAAGCGGATGGTCACGTCAATAAAACTGTCTTGGCCGTCGCGGCCCTTTGCGGCGTGACAGAAATTTATTGTGCAGGCGGCGTGCAGGCTATCGGCGCATTGGCTTATGGGACGCAAAGCTGCGCGCGCGTGGCGAAAATTTTCGGCCCGGGCAATAGCTGGGTTGCGGCCGCTAAGGCCCAAGTCGCCCTGCCCGCCTCCGGCCCCGCTATTGATTTACCCGCCGGACCCAGCGAAGCTATGGTCGTTGCCGACGACAATGCCAATCCTGCCTTCATCGCCTCTGACCTGTTGAGCCAAGCCGAACATGATAGTGAGGCGCAAGTCATTGCCGTGCTCAGTTCGCGCGCCTTAGCCGATGAGGTCAACGCGCAGATTGAGCAGCAACTTATTGACCTGCCGCGCGCGGATATAGCGAGAGCCGCGCTGAAATCCGGCGCGCTCATTATCGCAGATGGTGATAATCGTCTGGACATCATCAATGCTTACGCGCCGGAGCATTTAATTGTGCAGACCCGCGACGCACAGGATTTAGCGGCGCGCGTCGACAATGCCGGATCAATCTTCATAGGGCCGTGGACGCCGGAATCGGTCGGCGATTATGCTTCAGGTACAAACCATACCCTGCCCACGGCAGGCGCGGCGCGCGCTTATTCCGGCGTCAATGTGGAGAGCTTTATGAAATTTACGACTCTGCAAGAGCTATCCCAAGACGGGCTTCGCGCATTAGGCCCAACGGTTGAGCGTCTTGCGCAGCTTGAAGGACTGGAAGCCCATAAACGCGCAGTTAGCCTGCGTCTGGCGGCTATGTCATGAACGATTGGCCCAACACCATAGCGCGGCCTACTATTGCAGCGATGTCCACCTATAGCGCGCGCGGCGCGTCGGGCGACGCTTTGCACCTCGACGCCAACGAATCCCCCTACGCCCCGCCGCCGATGAAAGGTGCGGACAATTATAACCGCTATCCTGCGCAGCAGCCTCCTGCTCTGATGGCGCGTCTTGCCGGGTTATATGGTGTGGACGAGGCCCGCATCATGCTGGGCCGCGGCGCGGACGAAGCCATAGATATATTACTGCGTACATTTTGCGATGCTGGCAAAGACGCCGTCTTGATCTGCCCGCCGACATTCGGTTATTTTAAAACAGCAGCGCAAATTCAGGGCGCAAATATCATTGAAGTCCCTCTTAATGACGATTTTACGTGGGATAAAGATGCAATGTTAGCCGCTGCACCCAAAGCCAAGCTGATCTTCTTATGCTCTCCTAATAATCCAACAGGCAACATTATAGAGGCAGACCTGTTAGAGAAGCTATGTAATACCTGTCCTGATAGCCTGATCGTAGTGGATGAAGCTTATCAGGAGTTTTCGAGCGCTGATGGATATGTCGGCCGATTAGGCGAATTTCGTAATCTCGTCATCACCCGTACATTATCCAAAGCTTATGGCCTCGCAGGCGTACGCGCGGGCGTGGCGCTGGCTGATCCTGCTGTCATCGCCCTGATGCGCAAAGTCCTGCCGCCTTATCCTGTTCCCCGTCCGGTTGAAAAAGCTGTAACTGCCGCGTTATCTCCTGCAGCCATGAGCCTTCACGCCGCGCGTTTGACCGAAACACTGTCTGAGCGCGAACGCCTTGAAGGGGTTTTAGCACAGTCAAAATTTGTTTCTGACGTTTTTCCAAGCGAGGCCAATTTCATTGCATTTACCAGCTCTAATGCGGAAGCCATGCTGCGCGCGCTACAGGCATATAATGTTTGTATTCGCGATTTTCGCTCTAAACTCCCCGGGCTATTTCGCATCAGCATCGGGTCGCCATCAGAGAACGATATAGCGCTGGCTGCATTTGGCGTGGGTAAAGCTGAGCAAGTCGTGCCGCGAATCGCTGAAATACAGCGTACGACCAAAGAGACAGACATATCCGTTCGTGTCGAGCTGGATAAATCCGCGCCAATAGAGATTGATACAGGCCTTGGGTTTTTCGATCATATGCTCGAAGCTTTGGCGAAACATGGCGGATTTTCCCTGCGCCTGAAATGTGCGGGCGATCTTCATATTGACGCCCATCATACAGTAGAAGACTGTGCTCTGGCATTAGGCGAGGCATTGAAAATGGCGCTTGGTGACAAGGCCGGTATTGGCCGCTTTGGATTTGTTATGCCTATGGACGAGACGCAGGCGCGCGTGGCGATTGATTTGTCAGGCCGTCCCTCCATGACTTTTAAGGGCACATTCCCATCGGATCACGTCGGCGCATTCCCCGCCGAAATGTGCCCGCATTTTTTTGAAAGCCTCGCGCAAACATTAGGCGCAGCCATTCAAATTGATGTGGACGGAGATAATACCCACCACATTATCGAGGCGAGCTTTAAGGGCGTTGCCCGCGCGCTTCGCCCTGCATTCTCGCGCAGCTATGGGGACGCCGTACCGTCGACTAAGGGCGTTTTGTAATGGCGGCGCAAACCGATGTCGTTATCGTTGATACAGGTTGCGCGAATTTGGCGTCCGTTGGCTTTGCCTTTGACCGCCTCGGCGCGTCATATCAGATCAGCCGTGATGCAGACGTTATATATAGCGCCCCGCGCGTGCTCATCCCCGGCGTCGGCGCTGCGCCCTATGCTATGAATATATTGCGGGAAGCCCAACTGGTACCTGTTCTTCAAAACTTGACACAACCCGTTATGGGCATTTGTCTGGGTATGCAGCTAATATTTGACCTCTCCGTAGAAGGCGGACGCGACGTCGCCTGCCTCGGCATGGTGGACGGGGCGATAGAGGCTCTGAACACGGCTGACTTACCCAGCCCGCATATGGGATGGAACCAGCTTGGTGATCTGGCCGATGATCCGCTTCTTGTGGGGATTAGCGCAGGAGATTATGCCTATTTCGTGCATAGCTACGCTGCGCCCGTCAGCACATACACGCTTGCAACGTCCGAATATGGACAAAAGTTTTCTGCGATTGTCCGACAAGGCAATGTATATGGGTGTCAATTTCACCCTGAGCGCTCCAGTGCGACGGGCGCGCGTATTTTGAAAAACTTTTTGGAGCTTGGCGAATGATCTATCCGGCGATTGACCTCATGGACGGCGGATGTGTGCGCCTGTTCAAAGGCGACTTCGACCTACGCACCAATTATGACGGCGCTCCAACTGACGTTGCGGCGTCATTTGCTAAGGCCGGTGCGAAGTGGGTTCACATTGTGGATTTAGACGGCGCGCGGACTGAAAACGCTGCGCAGACCGATCTAATCATTGAAATTGCGAAATCAACGCCGATCAACGTGCAAACAGGTGGCGGCATTCGCAACGCAGATCAAATTGCAAAACTTTTAAATGGCGGCGTGTCGCGGGTTGTGCTGGGCTCTATCGCCGTAACCGACCCCCTAACAGTTATGTCTTGGATGGATAAGTTCGGAGCAGATAAATTCTGCCTCGCCTTCGATGTCCATATTAACGAGGCGGGAGTTGCCCGTCCGGCCCTGAAAGGCTGGACACAAAGCGCGTCGACAGATCTGCTTTCAATTATTAAACGCTATTCAGCATATGATTACGGGGCGCTTCTCGTGACAGATATCGCTAAAGATGGCGTACTGCTTGGCCCGAACGTTGAGCTCTACCGTAATCTGCTGGCGCGCTTCCCCAATGCACCACTCATAACGTCCGGCGGCGTCGGGAAATTGGACGACGTAAAAGCGCTAAAATCGCTCTCGCCCTATGGTATTATTATTGGCAAAGCGCTTTATGAGAACAAATTCACGCTTGAAGAGGCTATCACATGCTCGCCAAGCGAATAATTCCTTGCCTTGATGTGCGCGATGGCCGCGTTGTTAAAGGCGTGCAGTTTCGCAATCACGAAGATGTCGGCGACATTGAGGATCTAGCGCTGCGATATCGCGACCAAGGCGCTGACGAGCTTGTCTTTTATGATATTACGGCGAGTACTGAGCAGCGCGAGGTCAGTCCTTTATGGATATCGCGCGTCTCCAAAGCTTTGGATATTCCATTCTGCGTGGCGGGCGGGATTAGCTCGGTCGATACCGCTGCACGGCGACTGAATGCGGGCGCAGATAAGATTTCTATCAATAGTCCGGCGCTGATCAATCCTGATCTGATTAATCTGTTAAGCGGTACATTTGGACGCCAGTGTATTGTCGTCGGCATTGATAGCTTTCACGACGGACAGGCTTACCGTGTGAAGTCCCATACCGGCGATCCCGATAAAATGCGCGAAACAGGCCGCGATACTCTGGGATGGATCAAAGAAGCCACTCAGCGCGGTGCAGGCGAGATTGTTTTGAACTGTATGAACCAGGACGGCATGCGCCAAGGTTACGATATTGCGCAGCTTAAAGCCGCTCGCACCGTTTGCCCCGTCCCGCTAATTGCATCGGGCGGCGCAGGCGCGCCGGAGCATTTCGAAGATATATTCATACAAGCTGGTGTTGACGGCGCACTGGCAGCCAGTGTGTTCCATAAATCAGTAATTACTATTCCTGATTTAAAACAATACCTTGGCTCTGAAGGTATAGAGATACGTTTATGAAAATTGATTTTGAAAAAGGCGGTGGCCTCGTCCCTGCAATTGTACAAGACGCTGATAGCGGTCAAGTTTTGATGCTGGGTTATATGAATGAGACGGCTGTTGAAAAAACAACATCGACGGGTCTTGTTACGTTCTATTCCCGCTCACGGGAGATGCTCTGGACGAAGGGCGAAACCAGCGGCAATACGCTGGAGCTCGTCGATATGACCGTCGATTGTGACAATGATACTCTTTTAGTCATGGCACGGCCGAACGGCCCGACGTGTCACAACGGCACTGTCAGCTGTTTTGCTGAGGCCAAATCGCCGTCTCTGTCGTTTCTAGGCGTGCTGGAAAACGTTATAAAGTCTCGACAAAACGATGATAAAACAACGAGTTACACCGCAAAACTCTTATCAGGTCCGCTTCATAAAATTTCTCAAAAGGTCGGCGAAGAAGGCGTGGAAACCGCGCTGGCTGCAGTGGCCGAAGATGACGAGGCCTTAAAAAACGAGTCGGCAGACCTAATTTATCACCTTATGGTTTTACTTCGCGCCAAAGATATTCACCTGGCTGATATAGTGTCAGTGCTTCAATCGCGTCACCGCTAGCCCGCTAGAATAATCTTGGCAAAATCTTCCATTTTCAGGCTCGCCCCGCCGACTAAAGCGCCGTCTACGCCCTTGGCCGACAGAATCTCTTTGGCATTGGCCGGTTTAACTGATCCACCATATTGAATACGAAGCTTGCCTGCACTCTTGTCGCCCAATAACTGTCCGTATACCTTACGAATATGACCATGCATCTGTTCGATATCGTCAAGTGTAGCGGTTTTGCCCGTACCGATCGCCCAGACAGGTTCGTAGGCTATGACTGTATTGAGTGCTGTGGAGGTCGTAGGGATCGAGCCTTTAAGCTGCATCTCTACGGTTGCCTCCGCTTCGCCGCTCTCTCGATACGCCAAAGTCTCGCCAACGCAAATTATAGCCGACAAGCCCGCTGCGATAACAGCGTCAGCCTTAGCTCTAACCACCGCGTCAGTTTCTCCGAATAGAGCGCGGCGTTCTGAATGTCCGCAAATCACGTAATCTGCACCGCAATCCGCCGCCATTTGCGCGCTGATTTCCCCTGTAAATGCGCCCGACGCACTGGCGTGGCAGTTTTGCGCGCCGGCATTCATACCGAATTTGCCAGCTTCTGTGGCGATGCGGTCCAAATATACGGCGGGCGGGCAAAATAACACTTGCACATTTTCGGGCATATTATCGCCTAATAGGCTCGCTAGCGCCGCCGGTTTGGTGCTCCAACTCCCCTCACCGTTCATTTTCCAATTTGCTGCGACGAGTTTCTTCATCTGTCTGCGCCTCTATCATTGCATTTAGCGCCGACCGTGATAGTTAAGCGCCGACGTTTTAGAACATGATTTCAGACTGAGATAAAGGCGATATGGCCCAGCAAAGCTCTAATATTTTTCGTAACATCGGACTCGGCATTATTATTGTCCTTCTGGTGATCGGTTTATCTATTTTTGGATTTACGGATATCTTTCAGCCAAAAGCCAAAGGCTCCGTTGCTCTAGTGGGTAAAAACAAGATCACTGAACGGGTATATACAACTGAGTTCAAGCGGCGTCTGGATATTTATAACCGCGAAAACAACACCAGTATGACGGCAGCGGAAGCATATGAACGCGGTTTCAATCAAACCGTTATGAGTGGACTATTAACCGAAGCCGCTATGGATTTGGATGCTGATATATTAAATATCGGCGTAGCGCGTACAGTTGTACGCGAGTCTCTGTCAGATATCGAAGTCTTTAGAGACGAAATGACCGGTGAGTTCTCTGAAGAAAAGGTCAACGAATTTTTTGCTGCCAATCGCCGCGATTTCAATCGGGATGATTTCGAAGCCAGCACAGTACGCGAATTGCGCCGACAGCAAAGTACGCGCGCGGTTATTTCCGGCATCAAAGCCCCTCTGGCTTATGCCGAACAGCGCTATAAATTTTTGACCGAGCAGCGCCTCGTTAAGATATTGACGTTGACACGCGATTCTGTTTCTACGCCCGAGGCGCCATCGGATGAAGTGTTACAAACATTTATTGCTGAGAACGAAGCCGACTACACGCAGCCTGAATATCGCCGGTTTACGATTTTACGGATAGAAAATTTTGATACTGTATCAGATATTGAGATTGACGAAGCTGATGTGGTGGCGACTTACGAAGCTGATCTCGCCGATGGTAAGCTCGGTGAGCTCGAAATACGATCCGTGACCTATCTCCCTGTCACTAATAAAACTTTGGCCGAGGATGTGAAACAACGTCTGGCCGACGGAGAAAGTTTTGCTGATGCGGCAACGGCGGTTGGCGTTTCTCCACCAATTATATATACTGAAGTGCGTCCTGTGACGATTGCAGATCCGCGGGTTGCCGAAGCTTTATTTGAAGCTGAGACAGGTGAAATTATTTCAGGCGAAGGGACTTTAGGCGGCGCTTATGTTGCACGTCTTGATAGCATCACGCCGGCCGTTAAACCCAGCTTAGAGGCCGAGCGCGAACGTATAGTGTCTGAATTAACCCGCGATCAGGCCGAAGCCGTGTTGTTTGAACGCTTTGGTAAATTGCAAGATGTTATCGAAACGGGCGCGGCTTTTGAAGACGCCGGTAAAGAGTCCGGTGTGTCCGTCGCCTCCATTGATTATATTTCTAGGCTTGGCGTAACCCGCGATGATAAGAAATTATCCGGCATTGGGGCCTTAACGGGAACTACCGGCGATGATGAAATCCTGCGCCAGCTCTTCACCGCTGAGCCGGGATTTCCGACAGAGTTTTTTGAAACCAGCACGGGCGGCTATGCCATGATACGCGTCGATGACGTTATTGCGGCTAAACTGCGTTCATTTGATGATGTCAAAGAAAAGGCAAAAGCGGTTTGGACTGCGAAACAAATCGACGAAAAATTAGCCGATTTAGCACGCACACTGGCAACGCGTATCCGCGACGGCGAAACCCTAGAGCAAGTTGCCGCAAGCGTGCCTGCCGGAACAAATATTGAAACTCGCACAATGGTACGAACTAACCGCTCCCCCGGCTTATCACCGGAAGTTCTGTCCCAGCTTTTGACTGCGCGACAGGGCGAGGTTGTCCAAGGTAATGGGACCGATCCACTCACACGCAAAGTCGCAATTGTTGCGCGCGTCTCGGCCAATACGGACCGGCTGTCAGGCGGTTTTGCAGACGCTATGCAAACGCAATCCACAGAGGACTTATCGTCCGATATTCAGATGGTTTATCGTCAAGATATTTTACGCGAGAATCCCGTGCAAATGTTTGAAGACCGTATGAGTCAGATTAACGGCGTTACTGAGTAAATGACTTTGGCGGACACGGGGCGTGTCAACGGTGCGGCAGAAGATCTCTGTCCGCATAAGGACGATTTTAGTGCCGTTTATGAAAGCGGCGCACCTCAACTCGTCTACCGGCGTGTTATCAATGATCTCGATACGCCTGTCTCAGCTTATATAAAAATTGCAAAAGGCCGTCCCTACGCTTTTTTGTATGAATCCGTTCAAGGGGGTGAGCAGCGCGGCCGTTATTCCTTTTTAGGATTCTCCCCAGATATCGTTTTTCGTTGCACTGGGTTGGCGTGCGAGATTGCGCGTGGCCAGGACGCTATCTCATCAGATAATTATACGCCGCTTGAAGGCGCTCCGCTGGATAATTTACGTTCATTAGAGCACGAGTCGCGTTTGCCCTTGCCTGACGGACTGCCCCCTATGGCAGCCGGGCTGTTTGGTTATCTTGGTTATGATATGGTGCGACATGTCGAGGATATCGGAGCGGCCGGCCCTGATCCGATTGGTACGCCTGATTGCATTATGATCCGTCCGACGGTCATCGCCATATTTGACCTCATTGCGCAGGAAATTATTCTCGCTACGCCTGTGCGCCCATCTGATAAAACAGCGAAAGAGGTTTATGCGGAAGCAAAAGACAAACTTGAAGCGATCTGCAGTGATTTACAAACGCCGATTAACGCCGGCCCTGTCACGCAAGGCCAGTCCAGCAAAGTCATAGCTAAAGCCGGGCAGAGTCTGGGTGCATTCTCAAAACGCGTCGAAAAAGCCAAAGATTACATACGCGCGGGGGATGTATTTCAAGTTGTCATAGGACAGCGCTTCTGTGCTGATCTTCCGGTTAGCCCTTTTGCGCTTTACCGCTCGCTTCGCCGGCTCAATCCTTCGCCGTTCCTGTTTTTCTTAAATTTCAAAGATCACGCTGTTATCGGATCCAGTCCTGAAATATTAGTCCGCCGCCGCGGCGATGTTGTTACCGTCCGTCCTATTGCGGGTACTCGGCCGCGCGGAGCAACGCAGCAGCAAGACGCCCAACTGGAAGCCGAATTACTGGCGGACAAGAAAGAATGCGCCGAGCATTTAATGCTACTTGATCTGGGCCGAAATGATGCCGGACGGGTGAGCCTGCCCGGGACTGTAAAAGTCACAGAGAGTTTCACCGTAGAGCGCTACAGCCACGTCATGCACATCGTCTCCAATGTTGAAGCCCGCCTGGATCCTGCATTCGATACCTTGGACGCGCTATTTGCCGGCTTTCCGGCAGGCACAGTCAGCGGCGCGCCTAAGATTCGCGCGATGCAAATAATTGATGAGCTTGAAGACGAAAAACGGGGTATATATGCAGGAGCCGTGGGTTATATCTCCTGTCAGGGCGATATGGATACCGCGATTGCGCTGCGTACAGCTATCGTAAAGGACGGCGTCATGCATGTCCGTGCAGGCGCGGGGATTGTGCTCGATAGCAATCCAAAGGCTGAGTATGAAGAGACGCAGCATAAGGCGCAGGCTCTGTTCACAGCGGCTAGCCATGCCAGCCGGTTTGACGGGAATGCCTTATGATCCTGATGATCGATAATTACGACAGCTTTACTTACAACCTCGTCCACTACGCGCAGGAATTAGGCGCAGATGTCAAAGTCATCCGCAATGATGATATGAGCGCCGCTGAGGCCCATGCTCTGGGCGCGAGCGGCGTGATATTATCGCCCGGCCCGCGCACGCCTGACGATGCGGGCATAATGCTGGACTTTATTAAAACTGCGCCGGACGATTTACCAATCTTTGGCGTATGCCTTGGTCAACAAGCGATTGGCCAGGCCTTTGGCGGCAAAGTCATCCGCGCTAAAGCGATTATGCACGGCAAAGTGTCTCCGGTTTTTCATGATGATAGCGGGCTGATGTCCGGCCTTAATCAGCCGTTCAATGCCACGCGCTATCACAGTCTTGCTGTTGAACGTCACTCATTGCCCGACTGTCTGCGCGTGAACGGCTGGACGCAAGACGATGAAATAATGAGTTTTTATCACATTTCACGCCCCATTCACGGCGTACAGTTTCATCCCGAATCCATTGCCTCAGAGCATGGTCACGACATTATCAAAGCCTTTTTGGAGCTTACGAAATGAGCGTATTCAACGAGGCCTTTGACGCCTTTGTCAAAGGCAAACACCCCTCTGAAGAAGTGATGACGCAGGTTTTGCAGGCTATGTTATCAGGCCGCGCATCGGACGCACAAATCGGCGCAGTTCTTCTTGGGCTTGAAATCGTGGGCGTGACAACATCGGATATCGAGATCGGCGCGGGTCTAATGCGTGAGCATATGAGCCCTGTCAAAGTGGATGTCGAGGTTGTCGATACGGTCGGAACGGGCGGAGACGGCCACAATACATTCAATATCTCAACAACCACGGCGATTGTGGCTGCCGCTTGCGGCGCTCATGTCGCCAAACATGGTAGCCGCGCCGTCTCATCCAAATCCGGGAGCTCCGATGTTCTGGCTGAGCTGGGCGTCGACATTGACGCGAATGCGGTCACTGTCGCGCGGTGCATAACCGAAGCGGGCGTAGGTTTTCTTTTTGCGCCGAAGCACCACGGGGCCATGCGCCATGTTGCGGCAGCGCGCGCAGGATTGGGACGCCGCACATTATTCAATCTTCTTGGCCCTCTCACAAACCCTGCCGGCGCAAAGCGTCAATTGGTCGGCGTTTATGACAAAAAATGGTGCCGACCTATGGCCGAAGCGCTACAGTCGCTCGGGTCCAAACATGCATGGGTTGTGCACGGGCACGATGGCCTGGACGAGCTAACCGTCACAGGCAAAAGCCATGTCATCGAGCTTAAAGACGGTAAAATACGTCAGTTTACCGTTCACCCGGAGCAAGCGGGATTAGGCGTTTATACATTGGAACAATTGCGCGGCGGGTCTGCGGAACTCAATGCCCAAGAGCTGTCGGATGTGCTACGTGGACAACAAGGCGCCTATCGCGATTGCGTTATTTTGAACACGGCAGCGACGCTAATTGTGGCGGGACTGGTCGATGATCTCTCGCAAGGGGCAGCCAAGGCCGCGCAGGCCATTGATAGCGGCGCAGCGCTGCAAACGCTGACGAAACTCGCGCGCATGTCATATTCCGGCTGATGAGCGATATACTCCAAAAAATCGCGGCGTATAAACATGACGAAGTCGACGCGCTTCGCCCCCATGCCGCAGACATAAAAGCGCGCGCCGCAGATGCGCCCGCCCCGCGTGGTTTTGCTCGCGCGCTCGCCGAAGCGCGGGGCCCTGCCCTAATTGCCGAAGTAAAAAAAGCGAGTCCATCTAAAGGACTTATCCGCGATAATTTCGATCCTGCCAATATTGCGCGGGCGTATCAGGCAGGCGGCGCAACATGCCTGTCTGTCTTAACGGACGGCCCGAGCTTTCAAGGCAGCGCGGACGGTTTCGCAGAAGTTCGCAAGGCCGTTAAACTCCCCCTGCTTCGCAAAGATTTCATGGTCGATCCGCTACAGATTTACGAATCCCGCGCTATGGGCGCAGATTGCATACTGATTATTATGGCGATGATCGAAGACGGTTTGGCTAAAGACCTTTTTAATATGGCTAAAGACCTGGGCATGGACTCTTTAATAGAGACACATGACATGGACGAACTTGACCGTGCATTAGTGCTCGGAGGGAATTTGATCGGTATTAATAACCGCAACCTCAAAACATTTGAAACAACCCTCACAACATTTAAAACCCTAGCGCCTCGCATTCCGATCGAGAAATTTTTGGTCGCCGAAAGCGGAATTTTCACTCCCGGTCATATACTTGATCTAACGGCTCATGGCGCGCGTGCCTTCCTTGTCGGGGAAAGCCTGATGCGGCAAGACAATGTTGAACTTGCGACGCGGCGACTTCTCGGTCTTTCGGCTACGCCACTTGACACAAAAGCGGAACACACATAGAACAAAAGCGTATGTTGCTGATTTGTTCAGTGATGATTCGACTATTTTGGAGTGTTTTATGCTTACCCAGAAGCAACATGACTTACTGTTCTTTATTGATAAACGTCTTAAAGCCGGTGGTGTGTCCCCGTCATATGACGAAATGAAAGACGCTCTGGGTCTGGCAAGCAAATCAGGCATTCACAGACTGATTACAGCGCTTGAAGAACGCGGTTTTATCCGCCGTCTGCCGCATCGGGCCCGCGCGCTTGAAGTTCTTAAAATGCCGCAGATTGAAGCGGCTAAGCTGAAAACCAAATCTTCGCCCCTGCCCGTTGCGGCTAATGATGAATACGAAATACCCTTTGTCGGGAAAATCGCTGCAGGTAATCCTATTGCAGCGATTGAAGACGCGCATCGCATGATTTCCGTGCCACCCAATATGATGGGCCCGGATCATTTTGCGCTCGAAATCGAAGGCGAATCCATGACCGGCGCTGGAATTCTAGACGGTGATATCGTAGTCATTCGCAGAGCCAATACAGCAAGAAACAACCAAATCGTTGTGGCCTTGATTGACCAAGAGGAAGCGACGCTCAAAACGCTTAACAAAACGTCGCTAGGCGTAGAATTGAGAGCCGAAAACCCGGATTATGAGACCCGTACTTTTGGACCTGACCGCGTTGAGGTTCAAGGCATTCTCGTCGGATTGGTCCGCAAATATCATTAGCGTCTACCCGCCCATGGCCGGCTCTTTCGCGAGGGCGGGTCGGAGGATTTCATTTTGATCCCCTCCTCTGTCAGATAAATATCCAAACCGCCATCTCGAGCCAGTGCGCGCAAATCAACTAATTTGTCGTGGCATTGACGCCGGAGCCGCGGGCCCGCCGGGCGCTGCGTAAGAAGTACAAGATCCGCACGTTCACATTCCTCGGCCAAAACTTCAGGCGTATCGACAATAGATATATTCCGGTCATCAATGATGAAGCGGCAGGCCGCCGCGTCGCATACGGCATCGCTCTCCTGCATATTCACAATCTGCGCATTGCTTTGGCCGAGGCGTTCTAAAAACATATCTCGTCCGTAATTATCTGCACGCAGACGGCGTCCATAAAGTGTTGTTCCGTCATCGGTCATATCCCAATATGTAAGAACAGCACTCTCTGATATACGCAAACGCGGCAGCGGGAGAAGCGTCCACCCCGTGATTGCAGCAGTTAAAAGTGATACGCCGATAAGACGCGTCCACCGATGGCCCAGACAGAGCACGGTGAACCCCAGCGCGTAGAGGCACAAAATCCAAGGGGCTCCGCCCGGCACCTCAATAAATGCGCCGGGCCATTTCGATATCGGCGTGACTACGGCCAATAAACGCTCAAGACCCCAGCCCATGACTTGCAAGAATGGACCGTCCAAACCAAATGGCATCAGGACGACAGCCAGAATACCAACCGGCATAATCAAAAATGTGAAGATCGGCATTACGAGTACATTCGCCAAAAATCCATATCTTGAGAGATGATGAAAATGCAGTGCTGCAAATCCACCTGTGGCAAGTCCGGCAACAAGAGATGTCACAGCAAGGCCAGTCAGATTATTCACGCCCCGTCTCACTAAGCTTTTGGAGAAGTTAGCGGGACGTCTTTGTTGCCAAATGCCATATACAGTCACCAAAGCCAGGACCGCTGCGAAACTCATCTGGAATCCTGCGCTAACAACCGCTTCCGGGTGTATCCACAAGCAGACCCATGCTGCGACAGCTACAGACCTGATCGACAAAGCCGGTCGCCCGATGATAATGGCCATAAATACGATAAGAGCCATGACATATGCCCGCTGTGTCGACACGGCCCCTGTTGAGATGCAAAGATAAAGCGTGGCGGCCAACAAGCTGAAAACAGCAGATATTTTACGCACATCATAGCGGCGCGCCAAAACATCAATGCTGGCCAGCAGCCATGTCAGCGCCCAGTAAACACCGCCGGCGACCAGTCCCATATGTAATCCGGATATAGCCAAAATATGGGCGAGGCCTGTGACCCGTAACGCCTGAACCTGATCCGGATTTATAAAGGCCCGCTCTCCGGTAATCAGCGCAATTTGTAGACCCGCAGTCGTCTCGGGCGCCTTAGCCTGAATGCGTTTAATTATGCGGGCCCGAAATCCGGCTCTGGCACGGGCAATTCTTTGTGCATAACCGACCTGAGCCATATCAACGGTTTCGATTTTACCAAGCGCAAAACCGTTTCCTCCAACTTTGTCAAAAAAAGCTCGCCGCGCCGGATCATATCCGTCCGGTATAGCCGGTCGCGGCGGAGCGCTTAGCCGCCCGAAGATACGTATAGTTTGGCCGGGTGAAATATCCTGTGCGCCTTTTGCCTTGATCCGCACTGCATAAGGCCGACGATTATCATCGAGCGGTTTTCCATACTGCTCGATTTGGGTTACGCGCAGATTGAGGCGATAGCCGTTACCGCTCCGCTCAACGGCCTGAACCCATCCAGTAACCGTGTAAGCTTGCGCGCGCTCCGGCAATATCGGCGAGTCTACAGCCGCGCTATGCAAGGCCGCCCGGGACATGCCCAGCACCATAAGCATCAGAACAAGCGCCGCTGCCCAAACGCCGTTATAATGACGTCCACTCCATTGTGCGATACCGCAAATCAGCAAGAGGGTCGTCAAACCATAGAGGTCCGGCTCAAAGGGCAGCGCAAAATAGGCCGCTATGCCTATACCGAATATAACAGTCCCCACCTCGAACGAAATCCGCCATCGCTCGAAAAAGTACTGTTTTACGCAGACTTGCGGTTCGTTGGTTTCATATATGCCGTGTGATTGCTCTATTGCCCGCCCCCCCGCGCATGTTATCAGATGCAGGTTAAGCCTCCCGGCCAAATTTGACCAGACACTGAAAGAGATATTCTATGGCCCGAAAGACGCCGGTTACCCGGTTCGCCCCCTCGCCTACAGGTTTTTTGCACATTGGCGGCGCGCGCACAGCTTTGTTTAATTATCTCTTTGCCCGCCATCACGGAGGCAAATACTTGCTGCGTATCGAGGACACGGACATCGCGCGATCAACGCCTGAGGCGACGCAGGCTATAGTTGACGGTCTGGATTGGCTCGGCCTTAACCCGGACGGCGATATTGTATATCAAAGCCGAAACGCTGACCGCCATGCCCAAATCGCGCATAAATTAGTGAAGCTTGGTCACGCCTATCGATGCTACCTTACGTCGGAACAAGCCGAAGATCAGCGCCGGATTGCGCAAAATGAGGGCCGCGCCTTTCGCTCACCTTACCGAGAAAATGCTCATCCCGATGGAGATGGCGATTATGTTGTGCGGTTCAAAGTTCCAGACGGCCAGACCCGCATTGACGACCTTGTTCAAGGCCATGTGTCTTGGGAGAATTCAGATTTTGACGACCTTGTCCTGCTTCGTGCTGACGGCACGCCGACTTATATGCTGGCCGTCATTGTCGACGACCACGATATGGGCGTGACCCATGTTATTCGCGGCGACGATCATCTGATCAATGCTGCCCGCCAGAAATTAATGATCGAGGCTATGGAATGGGACGTCCCAGACTATGCGCATGTTCCGCTGATACATGGCCCGGATGGAAAGAAATTGTCAAAACGTCATGGCGCACTCGGCGTGGATGCCTATCGCGATATGGGTTATATCGCGCCTGGGCTTCGTAATTATTTGATGAAACTCGGTTGGTCACATGGTGATGACGAGATATTCTCAGACGAAAACGCAATTGCTGCCTTTAATTTATCCGGCATTGTTAAATCCCCGGCACGGCTGGATTTTGACAAAATGGACTATATAAATGGCCAGCATATTCTGCTGATGTCGAATGAGGACCTGCTCGCCGAAGCTCTCCCATTTTTAATTGGCGCCAATGACAGGTCTCTGACAGACGCGGAAACAGTGAGGGTCACGCGGGCAGTAGACGCATTAAAACCGCGCTCTAAAACCCTGAAAGAAATGGCCGAACAAGCGCGATATCTTCTTCTCTCCCGCCCTTTGCAAATAACAGGAAAAACCGCGAAACCTCTAAGGCGCGAGGGCGTTTTGCCGCTTATGCAGGCTTTGACTTTGACGTTGAAATCCTTAGAAGATACCAAATGGACAGCGGATGCTGTTCACATGATTTTAGACCGGTTCGTTTCGGATAATAACATCGGATTTGGTAAAATCGGGCAACCCGTTCGCGCAGCTTTAACTGCAGGGCATCCTTCGCCAGATTTGTCACAGGTGATCTACGCACTGGGACGAGAAGAAACACTGGGCCGTCTCGAAGACGCGCTAAGATATAATTCATAGGATAGATAATGGAAAATTTGATTAAACAGACGGCCACGGCGAAACTTTCACTTGATGGAAAGAATATCGACCTACCGGTCTATTCGGGCAGCCTGGGTGCGCCTGCTATTGATGTCCGCGGCCTCTATAAAACGTCCGGACATTTTACATTTGACCCCGGCTACACCTCTACCTGCTCTACTGAAAGTCAGATTACATTTATTGATGGCGGAAAAGGACAGCTTCTTTATCGCGGTTACCCCATTGAGCAATTGGCTGAGAAATCAACATTTCTAGAAGTCTCATATCTCCTTATTCACGGTGAACTGCCCAATAAAAAACAAAATACCGAATTCACCAACACAATCACGCAGCATACGATGCTGCACGATCAGATTGAGAGCTTCTTTCACGGCTTTCGCCGCGACGCTCATCCTATGGCGATGATGTGCGGTACTGTAGGCGCGCTTTCCGGTTTCTACCATGACGACACGCACACGACCGTCGATGATGCGCGTAATGTGGCGATGCACCGCCTGATTGCAAAGATTCCGACTATTGCCGCACGCGCTTATAAATATTCCATCGGACAGCCGCATGTTTTCCCTGATAATTCCCTGAATTATGCCGAAAACTTTTTGAATATGTGTTTTTCTGTTCCGGCCGCGCCCTATCATGTCAGCCCGACAATTTCGCGTGCCATGGATAAGATTTTCATTCTCCACGCCGATCACGAGCAAAACGCTTCGACGTCGACAGTTCGTCTGGCCGGTTCATCCGGTGCCAATCCTTATGCCTGTATTGCGGCTGGTATAGCCTGTTTGTGGGGTCCGTCCCACGGCGGCGCGAATGAGGCCTGTTTAAATATGCTGCGCGAAATCGGCTCTGTTGACCGTATTCCTGAATTTATTGCCCGCGCTAAAGATAAAAACGACCCCTTCCGACTGATGGGTTTTGGCCACCGCGTTTACAAGAACTTCGATCCCCGGTCCCGCGTGATGCAGAAAGTCGCGCATGAAGTTCTAGATGAACTCGGCATTCGCAATCCTGTCCTAGATGTGGCTAAAGAACTTGAGAAGATCGCGCTTGAAGACGAATACTTTATTGAGAAGAAACTCTATCCGAATGTAGATTTCTATTCCGGTATCGTACTATCCGCTCTGGGATTTCCGACCTCAATGTTCACCGTTTTATTCGCGCTGGCCCGCACTGTCGGCTGGATTTCACAGTGGAATGAAATGTTAGAGGATCCTAGCCAGCGTATCGGGCGTCCGCGCCAGCTTTATACAGGTCCGACTCAGCGCGATTTTGTTCCAATGGAAGAGCGCTAAGACGGAAACCCTCAAGACTGTTTGCGGAATAGATTCAGCAGCGCGCGGGCGGCCTTGTCGCTCGCGCTACCTTGCCCGGCCCGCATCTTTTGCGTGACAGCCAAAAGCGCGTCACGGCGCGATTGCCGAAAATCTTTGTCTTGCAACAGATCAAGCAATGGCGCGCTCAAGGTTTGAGCCTCACAAGCCTCTTGCAAAAACTCCGGCATCAATTCGTCATTCGCGGCCAGATTAACAACCGACACATAATCCGCTTTAAACAGTCGCGATGCGACCAAATATGACAATGTTCCGAGCTTATACCCCACAACCGTCGGTACGCCTGCCATGGCGAGCTGCGTAGTCACAGTTCCTGAACAAGCCAATGCGACATCGCAGGCCGCGAAAGCATCCGCTTTATCACGCTCATCCAGCCATATGACATCTTCAAATACGCCAAGCTTTTGAGTGTGCTCCTGTGTTAATTGCGCTGTGTTCTCGGCCAATGGCGAGATGACATGCAGCTTTGGATATTTGGATTTCAAAAGGGCTAGCGTATCTCCAAAAGGTTTTGCCAGCCTAATAATTTCAGCAGGACGCGAGCCCAGAAGAACGCACAACACCGGATCATCCCCGTCAATTCCCAGCCGCTTCCGAAGCGCTGCGCCGTCACCTGCGCTATAATCGTCATCGAAGACAGGATTACCGACATATGTCACATCGAGTCCTTCGCGCGTGAAATACGGGGCTTCAAAATTATGTATGGTTAGCAAATGGTCGACGCTTCGCGCCAATACTTTGGTGCGGCCTTCACGCATAGCCCAAACCTGAGGTGCCACATATTTAACAATGATTCCGTCATACCCCTGCGATTTTAGACGCTCCGCAACGCGTATCATAAAACCCCAACTATCAATTAAAACAACCATGTCCGCGCCGGACTTGAATATTGTATCCGTCGCTTGTCGCACTAATCGCATGACGGTTCTGTATTTCACCAAACCTTCGAAAATACCGAGAATAGCTAATGGCGCTACATCGATAGGTGAATTTATACCCCGCTCATTCATCTGGGCCCCGCCAATTCCGCTAATTTGGATATACGGTGATTTACCTCGTAGCGAGTCAATGAGAGCCGCGCCAAGGCTATCGCCAGAGCGCTCTGCCGCAACGACATAAATATGCTTAGCCATTGGGCGGCAGACCAATAACAAAAAGGCCGTGACGATTAGCCGAAGCGATAACCCGATCCTTATTTATTACAAAAGCCCGTCCGGCTTCGACCGCTATTCCGGCCAGCCCAGCCACTGCAGCAGCTTCGACAGTAGATACGCCAACTGTCGGTAAATCCATGCGATCATCCTGTCCGGGCTTAATGATCTTGGCCAGAACACCCGAGCGCGAAGTAATAGTCCCTCGCAAGGCTTGGGGCAGCGCAGTTATACGAGAAAGCATTGCATCGGTGCCTTCAGCAGCTTCAACTGCCAGAACAAGTCCGCGAGCAACAATAGCGCCCTGCCCGATATCGAGTCGGCCTATCTCGCGGGCTATATCGCGGGCTATGTCAATATCTGCTAAATGCGGCGCCACCGGTACAACCTTGCCCCAAACTCCTTCGGGGGCAAGTAAGGCGGAACAGAACTGCTGAGGCCCCACAAGTGGCATCCCCTTTGATTCAAAAATTCCGCTCACATGCCGCAGTAAAGCATCATCACCTTTGGCCGCCGCCGCAATAACTCCCGGAAGGTATTTCATACCGCCTAGGTCAGGTCGAAATGTTTTAAAATCCGGCCGAGCCACATTGCCGGCAAAGCAAACCGCGTCTACTTTTTGATGTTCAAGAGTTTTCAGAAGTTTGCCAAAGTCGCCTAAACGAAATGCCTCAGAGTTGGTGGGGAAGTCATCTGGGCTTGCAAAATCATTTAACACTATGGTGAAGACATCTATGCCTTGTGCCATTGCGCCCCTATGCACATTTTTGGGAAGTTCCCCGCCCCCGGCTATGAGACCTATACGCTTTAAGACCGTCATATCATCGGCCTGTATGCGGCATGCAAATACTTCGCTTGTCCTGCGTTTCAATAAATCGCACGATTTCCATAACTTGTGTGTGGTCGGCATATAGCCGCGAACAATCTGCTAAACGCTCTTTAAATGTCCCCTCTTCGGCAAATAGGAGACGATAAGCGCTACGTAAATCAGAAATTGTCTCACGCGGGAAATGGCGGCGTTTAAGACCCACAATATTCAATCCGGCCAGATGAGCATGGTTGCCGATAACTGAACCATAAGGAATGACATCGGTAGTCACCAGCGCCATAGCACCGACAAAAGCATGATCGCCAATTCGGGTAAATTGATGGGCGGCGGATAGCCCCCCCATGATAACACTATTCCCAATTGTGACGCAGCCGCCAATTTGGACGTAGTTTGAAAATGTCACATGATTGCCGAGCCGCGCTTCATGCGCGACATGGGACCCCACCATAAAATAGCAATTATCTCCGGTTACCGTCTCGGGGCGTCCGACATCGGTTCCGGGGTGCACGGTTACGTTTTCACGTAATGTATTATGCTTGCCGAGTTTAATGCTGACACGGCCACCTTTATGTTTAAAATCTTGGGGGGGATGGCCTAAGGATACAAATGGATAGAGCGTACTGCCCTCTCCGACATTTGTGTGACCTGAAATGCTTACGTGACTGATGAGTGTAACATCGTCATTAAGCTGGGCATCAGGACCAATCACACACATCGGACCGATTTTCACATTCGTGCCGAGCTGCGCTTTGGGATCAACAACTGCGGTCGGATGTATAGTCACTGACATAATGCGTCCTAATCAAATTTCATAAGATTTGCGGTAAATGCGACCTGTGCCACACGAGTCTCGCCGACAAATAAATCGCTCTCAAATTTAAATAAAGGTCTACGGGCTTTTGCAATACGAAGCTCTACACGAACTGTATCACCTGGTTTCACCGCCTTTCTGAACTTGGCGGCATCTATTCCGGTGAGCGCAAGAAACTCTATTCCCGCCTCTATGTCGTAGGTTAGATCCATGAGAACAGCGGCACTTTGCGCTGCCGTTTCGGCGAGTAACACGCCCGGCATGAGGGGCATGTCCGGAAAATGACCCGCAAGCACAGGCATTTCCGCCGTGATGTCATGTTCGGTCACAATGCTCTGTTCGCCCAAAGAGAGGACACGAGATAACATCAGCATGGGGGAACGGTGGGGGATTAGAGTTTTAATCACATTCGCGCTAAAAGGGGGTGCGGGCTTGCCGGCGCGCAGGCTCATGACTTTTTGGGCCGGGCCATGCGCGATAATATCGCGATTTCACGCATATGTTGCCGTAAGGGTTTGGCCGGAAAGCCTGACCATACCTCATCTGCTGGTACACTTTTCATCACGCCGGCCATTGCCGCCAATATCACATTATCGCCAATTGTAATATGATCAGCCAGGCCAACGCCTCCACCCATAGCGACACGGTTACCTATCTCGCAGCTCCCGGAAATGCCTGTATGTGCAGCAAACATACAGTCTTCTCCAATTAAGGTATTGTGGCCAATTTGACATAAATTATCGATTTTCGACCGTGCGCCAATCTCCGTCGTGCCGAGCATGCCGCGGTCAATTGTAGTATTATATCCGATCGAGACATAGTCATGGATTTTAACATATCCAATATGATCAATCTCAACATTTCCCGTTGCGTCACGGTCGACACCAAACCCATCACCCCCAATGACCGCTCCGCCATTGATACGGCAATGCTTGCCGATTTCGGCGCATATAACCAGTACGCCAGCGCCGATATGGCTGCCGGCTCCAATTGAGACGCCTGGACCAATAACAGCATTGGGCTGTATCGTGGCATTTTCAGATATGACCGCATCAGGACCGATAACGGCGCCGGGCATGATTTTTGCGGTTTTCGCTATTTTTGCGGATGGAGAGATACGGACGTCTCCGGTCTCAAAGCTCCTGCGGCAATATAGTTTCGAAACACAATGCGCAAAGGCTGCGCGCGGAAAGGGCGTAACGACCGCAATGGCGCCTGCCTCCTGAACAACTTCCACATCCTCAGGCTTACATAAGATTATACCACCCGTTGCAGCTTGAAGATCGCTCTTATATTTTTTCCCGGCGTAATAACTGATCGCGTCAGCACGGCGAACAGACAGAGGCACCACATCAGTTATGGTTTGGTCTGTATTAAAAGAGAGCTGTAAGGCCGTATTTTGCCCAATTTGCGACAAACGCACTGACCCTTGATAGTCATAATAGCGCTTGTCGACCATAATATCTCCGCAGCAATGAGAGGCGTGATTCGCCCCGTTGCTTATGATTTACGCGGAAGACGCTCGCGTGTCACGGGCACGGTGCGCATTTCTTGGTCAAGACGACGAATGACATCGGCTGTAATATCCACAGTTGGCGCACCGTAAATAACCATTGAGCGGTCAACAACAATCTGCGCGCCGCGTTCAGAAACGACGGCCTCAAGAATTTTAGCGAGCTTTTCGTTGACCTTCGCAGCCGCTTTTTTCTGTGTTACCACGAATTCTTGCTGTTTATACTGTTTCTCAACCTGTGACTTACCTACTTTTTCCTGCAAATCCGAGGCGCGTTGCGCGAGATCGGGACGGGCGCGAAGCTGCTCAGCTGTCATGCCGCTCATTGAAGCCCGAAGGTTATCCAGTTCAGACTTTATCGGCGCTTCAGCCTGCTGCATTTCACTGTCCATCTGCGTGCCAATGGCTTTCATTTGGTTAGTGATGTGCTTGCCGACATTGGAATCACGCATAACGCGCGACTGGTCGACAACGAGAACGGACTGTGCATTCGCGACAGCGGCAAAAAAGGCGGTCGCTATTGTGATAAGAGCGATGCGGGAAAATTGACGTATAAACATATTAGAACCTTGTTCGGGTGTTAAACTGGAACGACTTCGTACGGTCGTACTCTTCACGAGCGAGCGGTTGAGCTAAATCAAACCGGATGGGGCCAAATGGACTGTCCCAGAAAACACTTATGCCAACGACAGCACGAAGAGATAGATCATCAACCACCAAAGTTGTGGTTCCTGTTGTTGGGTCCGGGTCTTGTCCCGATACCGGATCCGAAAATTTGAACTCATCATCCAGAAGGCCGACAGTGCCCGCCTCCGCAAAGAGTGAGCCCAGAATGCCATATTGCTCCGGCAATCCAAGCGGAAAACTCACCTCTGCTGCACCAATGGCATAGAAGTTACCGCCCAGCGCATTGCCTTTGGTTATGACTTCGCCGGTCGCGTCATCCACCTGAATAACACGCGGGCCTAGACCCGCCGTATCGAATCCGCGGAAGCTGTTTGCGCCTTTAAAGAAGCGGTCATTAAGCTGTACCGAATCATCGCCATAGCCTTGCGTATAACCGGCAGATATGCGGCCTGAGGCAATGACATTCTTGAAAATGCCGTAATAAGTATTGCCGTTCAGTTCAGTCCGTAAATATTTTGCGTCGCCGCCAACGCCGGCAAAATCCTGTGACAAGCGCAAATCAAACCCGCGTGTCGGCTCAATCGGGTCGTTACGACGGTCCCATGAGAATGTATATCCCAGCGCGGATGTCAGGCGTCCGCCCTCTTGCGCGCAGAGACTGGCCGTCTGTGGATCAAACGCCACTGCGGGGTCGTTACAATTGATATTGGGAATTTGAATTTCTTCTTGCCGCAAAGCATAACGGCCTTGAAGGGCTGTAAACTCGGTGACAGGGAAGCCGATCGTCAAGGCGCCGCCTGTACGTTGCGAGCGAAACCCTGCTTCTTCAAGAAAGTCGTTAGTCACGTCGAAGATTTCGATACCGGCGGCCAAATTACGCCCCAAAAAGCGCGGCTCTGTGAAACGCAGGTCAATTTCTTGACGGTTTGAACTCGCCCGGATTACAAAACGGAGTAATTGTCCGCGGCCTCGTAAATTGCGCTGGGTAATAGACAGGTCAACCAGAAAGGCGTCAGCAGATGAGAAGCCGGCAGAGAAGGATAGCTCGCCGGTGGGAACTTCTTTGACTTTGACCTCGACAATTGCGCGGTCGGGTTGGCTACCCTGGCGTTCGGTGATTTCAACGCCGTCTTTAGACTCAAAAAACCGTAGTGCTCGCACCCTGTTGCGGGAGCGGTCAAGCAGCACTTTGTTAAAGGCGTCGCCTTCAACCAATTCCAATTCGCGGCGGATAACATAGTCAAGAGTCTGGGTATTCCCGATAATATCAATTCGCTCAATATAAACCCGGGGGCCCTCTTCGATTACAAATGTAATATCAGCTGTATTTGTTTCGCGGTCATATTTCACACGGGGCTGGATATCAACAAAAGCGTAACCCGCCGCGCCTGCGGCAAATGTAAGGTTTTCAATCGTCGATTCTATCTTTGAACTCTCGTAAATCTCACCGGTTTTAATGGGAATTAGCGCTAACAAAATATCTTTATCCAGCGTTTCAAGCTCAGTGCTGACGTCAATTTCACCCCAGCGATATTCAGCGCCCTCGTCAACGCTCATCGTAATATAAAAGTCTTCCTGATCCGGCGTGAGTTCAGCCGTAGCGGATGTAACGCGGAAGTCGGCGAAACCGCGATCTGTGTAGAATTTACGCAATTGTTCGCGGTCATATTCCAGACGGTTTGGATCGTAATTGTCGTTAGAAGAGAAAAACCGGTACCAAGTAGACTCTTCGGTTACCATTTCAGATTTTAGGCGGCGATCAGAGAATTCCCGGTTACCGAGGATATTAATGCGCTTCACACCTGTTGTGGGGCCTTCGTCAATTTCAAAAATGAGATCAACGCGATTCTGCGGTTGCTGAACAACTTTGGGCGTGACGTCAGCGGCAAAGCGGCCCGACACACGGTATAGCTCAATAATACGCTGAACATCGGCCTGTGCTCTTGCCCGTGTAAAGACAGAGCGCGGCTTAGCTTCGACTTCATCAGTAATCTTATCACTCTTTATAGATTTATTGCCCTCGAGAATCACGCGGTTGATAATTGGGTTTTCAATCACACGGATGATGACATCGCCGCCGTTAGGCTCGATGAGGACATCCGCGAACAGACCTGTTGCAAACAGCGTTTTGACGGACATATCGATGCGGCGCGGATCAAAGCGGTCACCCGGTGCAAAGAGAAGATAGGAGGCTATCGTATTGGCTTCGATACGTTGATTTCCAACTACCGATACGGTTTTGATGAGCTCTACTTGCACAGGCGCTGCAGGCACTGTCGCCTCTTGAGCATGAAGCGCCGGCGCGATGATAAAACACGTCATCGTCGTGGCAAAGACAGCACAAAACTGACGGGCGGAATTAAAAGAGGCTGCGAACATATCCGATGTCATTCCACGTCAAAATTACAAACAAGCCTAAAATTAAGGCAAAACCCATACGAAAGCCGATTTCCTGTGTCTTTTGACTTAAAGGACGTCCAGCAACGGCTTCATAGCCATAGAAGAGTAAATGTCCACCGTCGAGCACTGGAATCGGCATTAAATTTGCGACACCTAACCCTATAGAGAAAGCTCCCGCAAGGTAAATAAGCGCCTGAATGACACCACTTATGCGCTCTGACACCGGTCGGTCGCTTTGCGCGCCATCCGTTGCCGTTTTGCCGGTCATAGCGGCAATACGGACGATTCCGCCCAGCTGTTTACCGCTTTCCTGTCCGGTAAAAATACGTTTGATGTAGGTTCCGGTATGGCCGATAACACTGCCGACTTCTTTAGTGCCCTCCACCATGGCGCCGGGCAGACTGTATGTGGTGATAATTTTATGCTCATCTATGCGAGATGGTGCAATGCCAAGACGCCCTTTTTCTGCGTCACCGCCGACAAAGTCTTTGCCATCAATGCGCAATAGCCGCACTTCAATTTGTTTAATCTCGCCATTTCTCTTCACGTCCATTACAATATCCGTGTCCGCATGCAGAGCAATTAAAGGTAGAAGCTTGTTCTGCGTCGCAGCAGGCTGGCCATTAAATGTAAGAATTAAGTCCCCGGGTAAAAAGCCGGCCGCCTCTGCAGCCTCTCCAGGGACAAGGTCAGCGACATAGCTGTGATAATCCGTTCTTCCGTTCATTAAAATAAACCCTGTGAAGATTACAGCTGCGAGGATGAAATTCGCTATTGGCCCGGCCAAAACGACGAGGACGCGTTGCCATAACGGTTTAAAGTGAAACACTTTACCCGATGTCTCCTCACCGTATTTTTGGTCTATATCAGATTTGATTTGCGCGAGCTGCTCGGCGTCGGGATTACTCGCCGCGCCTGAATCGCCGAGAAATTTGACATAACCTCCCAGCGGTATGGCCGCTATGACCCACTCTGTTCCGGATTTCGCGCGACGGCGCCAGAGCGGTTTGCCAAACCCTATGGAAAAACGCTCGACGGCAATGCCGAACATGCGCGCGACACTGTAATGTCCGAGCTCGTGGAAAAAGACGAGACTTGAAATCACAATGAAAAAGGCGGCAGCGCCAAGCAGGATAAGCAGTATCAAGGTCATATAGGCCGATCATCTCCGGAACGTCTATGGCTTCACTGCCACAGTCGCCATGGTGAAAAAACTTAAAATTACACTGCTATACGGCCCACAGCGCCGGAATCAGCAGCAGCACGACGGCAAATATGCTCATCGCCGCCATAAGCGCATCCAGTCGGTCTAATAGACCGCCATGTCCCGGCAGAAGTTGCCCTGTATCTTTGACATTGAGGCGACGTTTTAGTCCGCTTTCAAAAAAATCTCCCACAACGGAGATTATACTAATCGGAGGCGCGAGGAGCAGGCCCCATATAATAGGCTTCCCAAATATGGCCATGGATACCATTCCGACAATGCAGGCAAAAATCAGTCCGCTAAAAAAGCCTGACCACGTCTTATTTGGCGATAATTTCGGCGCTATTTTCGGGCCGCGCAGTTTTGACCCCCCCAAATATGCTCCGACATCAGCGGCCACTACGACCAAGACAACAAAGAGGAACCGCTGAAAAGCGGGGGAAGTAAATCCGGCTGCATCGCTGCGCACAAATTGTGTCGCAAGTACAGGTAAGGCAATGTATAAAAGACCGAAGACGGACCAGATGACGCCGGATCGACGAAAGCGTTCGACCCCCGCTATAAGAGCGCTGATAAAAACGAGTCCTATAGCCCACAAACCAAATCCAGCCACTAACAGGATAAGTGCGCCAATGAGCGACACGGTAGGAATAACAAAAGCTATCCCCGGGGCGCCCGGGTCAGACATACGCACAAATTCATAGGATAATCTTACCCCGAGAAGCGCGGTCATAGCGGCAAATATCCATCCACCAAAATAAGAAAACGGAATAATAATAGCGGTGAGAAAAAGAGCAGTAAAAATCCGGCTGGATAAATCCTTATATGGAGGCCGTTTGGCGATGATTAGGCCACATCCGCAGTATCAAGACCGCCATAACGGCGGTTACGCGCAAAATAGCTCTCAATAGCCGCCTCGAGATCAGATTTTTTAAAGTCGGGCCATAAAACATCGGTAAACATGAGTTCCGCATAGGCCGCTTGCCACAAAAGAAAATTGCTAATCCTGTACTCCCCGCTCGTGCGGATGACGAGGTCAGGCTCCGGTAAATCTGCGGTATCTAAAAGCTGTTCGAATTTAGCCTCATCAAGATCATCTGGCAAAATCCCGGTCTTAATTGCCATGCGGCAGGCCCGCAATATTTCGTCGCGACCCCCGTAATTAAACGCAATATTCAGCGAGAATGCGGTATTTTCACGGGTACGCGTTTCAACATGATTGATCACCCTTAAGATATCGTCGGGCAAGCCGTCTTGCCGGCCAATGATTCGCACGCGCACATTATTGCAGTGAAGCTCCTCAAGATCATCTTCGACATAGCGTTTGAGGAGGTCAAACAGAGCCCGGATTTCAGTACGAGGTCTATTCCAATTTTCAGTTGAGAAACTGTATAATGTCAAATACTTGACGCCAATATCTCTTGCGTCCTGTACAATACGGCGAACCGTCTTTACGCCTTCATGATGTCCAAATAAACGGGGCCTGCGGCGAGCTTGCGCCCAGCGGCCATTCCCATCCATGATAATGGCGATATGTGGCATAGGGCCTGGGGAATGCGGGTGAGCTTTCACGTCAGCTTAGACCTGCATGATCTCTGCAGTTTTCACGGCCAGATAGTCATCGATACGTTTTACACAATCATCTGTAGCCGATTGCACATCTTTTTCGAATGCTTTTTGCTCATCCTCGCCAATGTCACTATCTTTTTCCATACGCTTAAGCGTATCCATGCCGTCGCGACGTACATTACGCACGGAAATCTTAGCTGTTTCAGCATAGGTTCCGGCAACTTTCGACAGATCCCGGCGACGCTCTTCGGTCAAGGCCGGCATCGGAATCCGGATAAGCTGCCCGTCCGTCATCGGGTTAATACCCAAATTGCTTTCACGCAAGGCCCGCTCAACAGCGCCGAGCTGATTCTTGTCCCAGACTTGTACAGTCAACATACGCGGCTCCGGCACACTAATCGCGCCAACCTGTTTGATAGGTACGCGCGAGCCGTAAGCCTCAATCGTAATCGCATCCAGCAAAGCGGTATGAGCCCGCCCTGTACGCAGGCCCGAAAATTCCTGCTTGAGCGCCGTTATGGCGCCTTCCATGCGGCGTTTGATGTCGCCTAAATCAAAACTGTTTGACATTGTTTACTCCTTGACGGTTCGCGCCATAGCCGGGCTTTATGTCCGGATTATGGTGCAGATACCCTCACCTTTCATCACATTTTCAAAACTGTCAGGCTTGTGTATCGAAAAGACAATTATGGGGATATTATTCTCTTTCATCAAGGTCACAGCTGAACTATCCATAACTTTCAGTTCTTTGGCAATCACATCCATATGTGTCAGCGTATCATAACGTTTTGCGTCCGGATTTTCCTTTGGATCGCTATCATAAACGCCGTCAACCTGCGTGCCTTTCAGAAGTGCGTCGCAGTCCATCTCGGCCGCGCGCAAAGCTGCCGCTGTGTCAGTGGTAAAATAAGGATTGCCGGTTCCGGCTGCAAAAATTACGACGCGCCCTTTTTCAAGGTGCCGTACAGCGCGGCGGCGAATATAGGGTTCACACACTGTGGTCATGGGTATTGCGGACATGACGCGCGTTGTAACCCCGATACGCTCTAGAGCACTTTGCATCGCCAAAGCATTCATGACTGTGGCCAGCATGCCCATATAGTCAGCGGTTGAGCGCTCTATTCCTGATGCGGCCGCAGACAAACCGCGAAATATGTTGCCGCCGCCAATGACGAGACAGACCTGCAGGCCGCCATCATGAGCCTTTTTGACCTCATTCGCGACCTTATTGGTCATCGCAACATCGATACCGTATGCTTTGTCACCCATAAGGGCTTCGCCCGACACCTTGAGCAAAACGCGGCTATATTTAATTTTTTCGGCCATAAAAAATCCCCGGACGCGGTCACCCTTAACTGGAAAAACCGAGTCATTTCGGGGACTCATACAATAAACTTGCCGCTGCGCCAAAGAATTGCGGCGCAGCGGCTGATTTTATTTGGATTTAGTCATTACCGCGCGTAGCGGCAACTTCTGCGGCGAAGTCTTCCTGAACTTTTTCAATGCCTTCGCCGAGTTGCATACGGGAAAAACCTGTCAGTTTGATCGGCGTTCCCAATGTTTTGGCTTCAGTTTCAACCACCTGCTCAATTGTATTTTCACCGTCCATGACGAAGATTTGTTGCATAAGCACGGATTCTTTGAAGAATTTCTGCATACGGCCATCAACCATTTTCTCGATAATGGCTTCGGGCTTACCGGACTCACGCGCTTCCGCGATCAGAGCGTTGCGCTCTTTTTCAACATCGGCTGGATCAAGGCTATCAACGTCAAGCGCAAGCGGCGCAGTCGCCGCAACATGCATGGCAATTTTCTTGCCAAGAGCTTCGAGAGCGTCTTTATCGCCTGAGCTTTCCAGGGCAACCAAAACACCGATTTTACCAAGGTTATCAGCAACAGCATTATGCATATAGGTCGTGACGACACCTTGGCTAACCGACAAGAGAGTCGTGCGGCGCAAACCCATATTCTCGCCTATTTTGGCAACAAGTGTCACTAGGAAATCTGTAACGGACTGACCGGTCTTGGTCTCCATCTGAGCCAATTTAGCCGTGTCGCCTTCAGCGTCCAAGGACAAATCCGCAATGTGACGAACAGCGGTTTGAAACTCGTCATTACGTGACACGAAATCAGTTTCAGAGTTGACTTCGGTAAGTGTTCCGGTTGTCCCATTCGTGGTCGCAGCGACAAGGCCTTCTGCAGCAACGCGGCTGGATTTCTTGTCAGCTTTGGCAATACCCTTGGTACGCAGCCAATCGGCCGCAGCTTCAAGATCTCCGCCGGTTTCGTTCAATGCTTTTTTGCAATCCATCATACCTGCGGATGTTTTCTCACGCAGTTCTTTGACCATAGCGGCCGTAATCTGAGCCATTTTGCTCTCCTTCAATAAGGGTTTTGCCCCGTATATAGGGGCGAAATTAAAAGATGAAATGCCGGCGCGGTCTATGACGCGCCGGCACTAAACAACTTTATGCGCGTGCAGCGTCGCTTTTTGCGCGTGGCGGCTTACCAGCGACAAGCTCTTTGGCTTGCTCAATCCACTCACCGGAGACGATCTTCCCGCCCAAACCAAGATCTTCATCAAGTTTATTGGCTGTGGCTTCTTCCAAATCGGCAATGGATTTGAAGGTCGTATAACCGGCTTCTTCAAGCTTGCTCTTATAGGTCGGACCAACACCATCAATCAGTGAAATATCGTCGGCGGGTTTTTCAGCTTTCTTGGCTTTTGGAGCTTCAGCTTTTGGCGTTTCAGTTTTGGCCGATGCTTTTACAGGCTCTTCTTTAGCCGGCGCGGCCATAGCGGCCTCGTCAGCGGCAGACAGTTCTACAGGATTAGCCGATGCACCGAGATCAATACCGCGGCCGGCTGCGCTATCGGCCATGCCGTCAAGAATAGCGTCCGCCATCAGATCGCAATACAAACCGATTGCGCGTGCTGCATCATCATTGCCCGGAATTGGGAAGTCAGCATTATCCGGATCACAGTTGGAGTCCAAAATAGCGATAACAGGAATGCCTAATGTACGGGCTTCTTTGATCGCAATGCTTTCTTTATTGGTGTCGATCACAAACATCAGATCCGGAATTCCGCCCATGTCTTTGATCCCGCCAAGAGCGCGGTCAAGCTTATCGCGCTCGCGCGTCAGGTTCAGCAACTCTTTCTTGGTCAGGCCGGTATCAACTTCACCTTCAAACTTTGTTTCAAGCTCGCGCAGGCGCGAAATGGAACGCGATATTGTTGTCCAGTTCGTCATCATGCCGCCAAGCCAGCGGTGATTGACATAGTACTGCGCGCAGCGTTTAGCGCTATCGGCAACGATATCGGATGCGGCGCGCTTCGTGCCGACAAACATAATACGGCCACCGGACGCAGCAACATCACGGGCCTGAACCAGAGCCTGATGAAGCAAAGGTACGGTTTGTGATAAATCAAGGATATGGATGTTAGAACGGTCGCCAAAAATATAGGGCGCCATTTTTGGATTCCAGCGATGTGTCTGGTGACCAAAGTGAACGCCAGCTTCGAGCAATTGACGCATAGAAAATTCGGGTAGTGCCATGAGATATTCTCCTTCTCCGGTTTGGCTAACGCAGGCTTGCAAGTTTTCACTCACCGGACCGACAACTTCTATGTAAAATGAAGCCGCCGCACCCACGCGTAAGATTTGAGCGGCCCGCATAGCAAAATTACGGCGCTATGCAAGCCTGAAATCATAATTAATAGCAGTATTAAAGCGCCGCCATCGTCTCAATGCGCGACACGCCGGGTACGCTTTTAAGACTCGCCAAAAACCGTTTATCCATGGAGACGCGGTCCGCCAGTTTAATCTCATATTCTCGCAGATTACCCAGCGGTGCAATAATATGCATGTCCCCGTAATATCGCGCCGGCGCATCAGCCAAACTGTCTATACGGGATTTCAGGGCTGAAAGCGCCTCGGCTGTATCAATATAGATTGTGACGCCGCGTGGCGGCTGCTCGCTTGTTTTACTTTTGGCCGGACCGCTTGCGCCGGACAGAATATCAACGCTATTGGTGTAAAGCTTGATCTCTCCGTCGCGGTCTTCGATCTTGACCGCAATATCGAGCAATGTTCCCGATTGCATAATGTCGCGCTTTGCTGTCAGCAGATCCGCATTGACCAATGTTTCATAAGCTCCGGAGGGATCGGACATTTCTAGAAATGCAAAACGCTTTGATGAACGCTGGCTCATCCTCTCAACCCGCTTGTGAAGTACGCCGGCCATACGCACAGCGCGTTTGCCGGATTTAAAAGCCGTTTCGAGATCACAGGCCAGCGTATGGCTATGCTCAAGACGCTCAGCAAAACCTTCTAAAGGATGTCCGGAAAGATAAAAACCAACAGCTGATAATTCTTCATCAAGCGAACGCACATCATCCCAGGGCGGAGCGGATGTCAGCTCTTTTTCGACCATAATCTGCTCATCCGCACCGCCGAAGAGGCTGACCTGCGCAGAGCTGCGCTCTTCACTGGCGCGCGCGCCGATAGCTTGCAAATCAGCGGCAGAGGCCAAAAGCATGGCCCGGTTACCTTCAAGCGCGTCAAATGCGCCTGCGCGGGCCAAATTTTCCAGCGCGCGTTTATTGACAATGCGCGTGTCAACGCGGCGTACAAAATCATAAATATCAGTAAACGCCCCGCCCTCCTCGCGCACTTTAACGACATGCTGCATAGCGGCAACGCCCACATTTTTTAGAGCGCCGAGCGCGTAAAGAATTTTGCCTTCGCGTACTTCGAAATCCGCAAAGCTCTGATTCACATCCGGCGCGACGACATCAAGTTCTAATCGTTTGGCCTCAGCGTAGAATTGCGCCAGTTTATCCGTATTGGCGATATCAAGCGCCATGGTCGCGGCCAAAAATTCGACCGGATGATGCGCTTTCAGATAGGCTGTCCGGAAAGAAATCATGGCATAGGCGGCCGCGTGGGATTTATTAAACCCATAACCGGCAAACTCATTCACGAGATCAAAAATCTCATTGGCCAGACGGCGGTCAACATCATTCTTGGCCGCACCCTCAATAAAGCGAGAGCGCTGCCGATCCATCTCGGCCTGGTCTTTTTTACCCATAGCCCGGCGCAGCAAATCCGCCTCGCCAAGAGAAAAACCGGACAGCACCTGCGCGATTTGCATCACCTGTTCTTGGTAGATGATAATGCCGTAGGTTTCTTCAAGGATATCCTTGAGCATGGGGTGCGGATATTCGATATCCACGCGACCGAATTTACGGTCAATATAGGTATCGATATTCTTCATCGGCCCGGGACGATAAAGCGAGATAAGCGCCGTCAGCTCTTCAATTGTGCCGGGCCGCATTTTGCGCAAAACGTCGCGCATACCCGAACTTTCCAGTTGGAACACACCATCAGACGCCCCTTCGGCCAACGGTTCATAGGCGCGCTTGTCCGTAACGCTGACGCGGTCAAGATCAATGGGCCGCCCTTGCGCGGCCAGATATTTCAGAGCTTTATCAATAACTGTGAGCGTTTTAAGACCCAGAAAGTCAAATTTGACCAGACCGGCTTTTTCAACCCATTTCATATTGAATTGCGTCGCGGGAATATCAGAGCGCGGATCACGGTAGAGCGGCACAAGTTCTGTCAGCGGCCGATCGCCAATAACAACGCCCGCAGCATGGGTCGACGCATTTCGGTAAAGACCTTCAAGCTCCAACGCAAAATCCAGAAGCTGACGCACAGCCGGCTCCGTATCGCGCTGCTCACGAAGTCGCGGTTCCATAGCAATTGCTTGGCGTAATGTGACGGGATTAGCGGGATTAGCCGGAACCATTTTGGCCAGACGGTCCACCTGCCCCAGCGGCATTTGAAGCACGCGGCCGACATCACGCACGACCGCACGGGCCTGTAACGTACCGAAGGTGATAATATGGGCAACTTGGTCTTTGCCATATTTGCGCTGAACATATTGAATGACTTCGCTGCGCCGCTCCTGACAGAAATCAATATCGAAATCGGGCATGGAGACCCGCTCTGGATTGAGAAAGCGCTCAAACAGCAAACCGTAACGTAACGGGTCCAGATCGGTAATGAGCAGCGACCACGCCACAACAGAGCCCGCGCCGGAACCCCGACCCGGCCCTACCGGAATGCCCTGCTCTTTGGCCCAGCGGATAAAATCCGAAACGATCAGAAAATAACCCGGAAACCCCATTTGCGCGATCACATCAAGTTCGAAATCCAGACGTTCACGATAGGCGGGCTCATCCGCTGACATCTCATCGAGAGAGCGTAGCATGTCCAGACGCGCGGTCAGACCGTCATGGGCCTGCGCGCGCAATATATCGGTTTCACTCGTATTCTCATCACCAAAACCCGGCAGGATGGGGGCGCGCTTGGGCGATGCATAGGCGCAGCGCGTGGCAATATCGATTGTGGCGTTCAGTGCTTCGGGCAAATCTTCGAACAATTTGACCATCATTTCGGGCGATTTTAAAAAATGCTCGGATGTCACTTTGCGCCGGTCTTTTTCCAGAACGTAACTTCCTTCGGATATAGCCAGTAATGCGTCATGGGCCGCATGCATAGAGCGGTCTTCGAAAAACGGCTCATTAGTGGCAACAATAGCAATGCCGCGCCCGTAAGCCTGCTCCAGCAGCCAGCTTTCAGTTTGCGCTTCATTCGGCTCGTCATGACGCTGCAATTCGATATATAAGCGGTCACCGTATATTGACGCTAATTTGGACAGCCAAGCTTGCGCCTCTTCAAAACGCCCTTGACGCACAAACCGATCCAGCGCGCCGTCATAACCCCCGGTCAGCACAATCACGCCCTCGCTGCGCGCCTCTAATGTACTGGCCAGAATATGCGGCATATCCGTGGCTGACACATCAAGATAGGCTGCAGAAGACAATGCCATAAGATGGCCGTAACCGGTTTCGTTTTGCGCTAGCAAAACCAGTGTTCCATCCGGGTCGCGGCGGGTTTGACCGGGCTGCCCCGGCAGTTCTAAATCAATAGATAATGTACAGCCAATAATGGGTTGTACGCCGCGCTCTTTGAGGGTCTCGCTAAATTCCAGCGCCCCGCACATATTGTTACTGTCCGTTAAACCGATAGCCGGCATGCGGTGGTCATAACACCATTTGGCAAGCGCCTTGAGCGTGACTGCGCCCTCAAGCAAAGAATAAGGCGAGCGCGCGCGCAAATGTATAAAGTCAGGCTCACGCTGTGCCATTATCCGCTCCGATGGGGTAAACTAACCCCCGATGATCATCATCCAAACAGTCATAACCGTAATAAAGCCCGCGACAACCATTCCTGTCGACAAATCCACAACCAACTGTTTCATAACTCACTCCCATTTTTATGTTCTTGTTACGTTCGGATTATATATTCCCCTTTTGTTCTTTTCGTCAAGTCTAAAACGAATCAGTGCGGAACATAGCCTGTGGATAAGTCAGTGAAGTTATCTGAGGATAAACTGTGCATGGCCTGTGGACAGACCACAATAAGTCCTAGCTGTAAGGAACAATCGCCCCGTCGCGCACTGTAACGACGCGGTCCATATAGTCTGTCAGGGTCATATTATGGGTCGCGACAAGCGCGGACACGCCTTCGGTGCGGGTTAGATCAAACAGGCTTTGAAAGACATTGCCCGATGTCGTTGGATCCAGGTTGCCTGTGGGTTCATCCGCCAAAATTATGCTCGGCTTATTTGACATAGCGCGGGCAATGGCCACGCGCTGCTGCTCCCCGCCCGACATTTGGCCGGGTTGATGCTCCATACGTTCGGCTAGCCCCATAACGGTCAGCAAGCGCGCGGCTTCTTTGCGCGCAAGCGTTTGCGGCACGCCCGCCGCCATTTGCGGCAAAGCCACATTATCTATTGCGTTAAATTCACGCAGTAAATGGTGGAATTGATAGACAAACCCCACTTCTTCGCGGCGGATGCGCGTGCGCGCGTCATCTTTAAGGCGCAGACATTCCTGACCTTTAATCCAGACTTCACCCGCCGTCGGTGTCTCCAGTAAACCCGCCGCATGGAGCAGGCTTGATTTACCACTCCCTGACGGGCCGATTAAGCCGACAACTTCTCCGGGATAGATATCCAGATTAGCTGAGAGCAGAACGTTCAAAACGCTCTCCCCGCTTTGATATTGGCGGGTCAGATTGCGCACAGATAATACGGGTGTTGCGGAGCGGTTATTCAAAGCGGAACGCCTCCACGGGATCTAATTTGCTTGCGCCCAAAGCAGGAAAGAATGTAGCGACCGCTGTGGTTAAAAACCCCCAGAACGCCACCATGCCGACTTCAGCCCATTCAATGCGCGCGGGCACGCCGCCCGTGAGTTGGTAGACATCCGGCGGAAAGAGTTCAACGCCCAGCACAGCTTCGATCACGGCCTGTACACCGCCAATATTAAGACAGAACAGCACGCCTAAAATAATGCCTGCCGCTGTTCCGGCAAGGCCGATTAGAACGCCCGCCATAAAGAAAATGCGAAGAACAGAGCCGCGCGTCGCGCCGATTGTGCGCAAAATTGCAATGTCGCGACCCTTATTTTTGACCAGCATAATCATGGCTGCAACAATCGGGAAAATGGCAATTACGACCACGATCATCAGGATAAATCGCATCGCTACTTGCTCTACCCGAAGCGCGCCCGCTATGGATTTCGCGCGTTGCCGCCAGTCCGTCACGTAAAGCGCGTAATCCGGGTTGTTGCGTAACATCGTCACGAAACGCCCGACATCATCCGGGTCTTTTAGGCGCACTTCAATCTCGTCTGACGCCTCCCCTTGATCAAAAAATAACAACGCCTGCTCAAGTGGCATATAGACATAAAGGCTGTCAGCATCATCAAATCCAAGCGAATATATAGCTCCGATTGTATAGGATTTTCGCTGTATATTTGAACCAAAGGCCGTGTTGATTGGCTTCGGCGAGATCAGCATGACATCATCACCGACGGAAACGCCTAATGTCGACGCCATGATTTCGCCGATACCTATAATATCGCCGCCATATTCACCCGCCCCAAATTGCGAAAAGTCACCATATTGAACGCCGTCGAGCACAAATTCTAATCGCGCCAAATCCTGAGGCGTAACGCCTTTGACAATTGCCGGTGAACCGCGATCATCTTTGGCGACAAAGGCTTGACGGTTTAAAACGGGAAAGGCCACATCCACGCCGTCCTGAGCGCGGATAAAATCAGCGATTTTACTCACGTCTAAAGCCGTCGGATAATCCGCTGCTGTTGCAACATAAAGATGGCCTTGCGCGCCTAATATACGGCTGACAAGCTCATAACGAAAGCCGTTCATGATCGACATGACAATAATAAGTGCGGCAATAGCGAGCGCGAGACAGGTAAAGCTGATCCAGGCGATCAGGCCGACGCCGCCTTGCTTACGACGCGCGCCCAGATAGCGCATAGCAATGCTACGTTCGAATTTATTAAACGGCTTTGCGCGCTTAGCCATTAGGCAGCAAACTCGGCGGTTAGGAATTTTATCGCGGCCTCTGGTGATAGCTTTTGGCGTTCACCCGTGGCGCGGGTTTTAATCTCGACGACGCCTTCAGCGACGCCGCGCGGACCCACCGTAATGGCGTAAGGCAATCCGATCAGATCCATGCGCGAGAATTTCACACCGCCGCGGTCATTGCTATCATCATAAAGCGGATCAATCCCGGCCTTAGCTAACGCCGCGTAGAGCGTTTCGCAGACCTTATCCGTGTCTTCATTGTCGGTTTTTAAATTGATAATCCCAACACCAAAAGGCGCAACGGATTTAGGCCAGATGATGCCGTCTTCGTCATGGCTGGCTTCGATAATACCGCCGACCAGACGCGATACGCCAATACCGTAAGAGCCCATTTGCACGGCGTGTTCTTTACCGTCCGGCCCCATTACATTAGCATTCATCGGAGCAGAGTATTTATCACCAAAATAGAAGATATGGCCGACTTCGATACCGCGCGCGCTCATTTGCTTGTCTTCGGGAAGCGCGGCAAATGCGGTAGCGTCATGCATCTCGTCAGCTGCGGCATATAATGACGTCCGGCTATCGACATGCGCTGACAGGTCACCGGCGAAATCAACGTTGCCCGGCGCGTTCATATCCAGCAGATCTTTGTGGCAAAAAACTTCGCTCTCGCCCGTATCCGCAAGAATAACAAACTCATGGGATAGATCGCCGCCAATCGGCCCTGTATCGGCTTTGACCGGAATGGCTTTGAGACCCAAACGGTCAAATGTATTGAGATAGGCCACGAACATTTTGTAATAGCTTTTGACAGCGTCCTCTTTGGTCACATCAAAGCTATAAGTGTCTTTCATCAAAAATTCGCGGCCGCGCATCACGCCAAAACGCGGGCGGCGCTCATCGCGGAACTTCCATTGAATATGATAGAGCATTTTCGGCAGCATTTTATAACTGCGCACATAGCTACGGAAGATATCGGTAATCATATCCTCATTGGTCGGGCCATAGAGCATATCGCGGTCACTACGGTCTTTAATACGCAGCATTTCAGGGCCGTAAGCGTCATAGCGCCCTGTTTCGCGCCATAGTTCAGCGGACTGTATCGTGGGCATCAACATCTCAACCGCGCCGGCTTTATCCTGTTCTTCGCGGACAATTTGTTCAATTTTACGGAGCACTCGAAAGCCCAAAGGCAGCCAAGCATAAATGCCCGCGCTTTGCTGGCGTACCATTCCGGCGCGCAGCATATAGCGGTGAGAGGCAATCGTGGCCTCTGCCGGCGTTTCTTTGAGAACGGGCAGGAAGTATTGAGACAAACGCATGACGCGAATCCGGTTTTATAATTACGTTGGATGCGGTCTAGCTTGGCAGCCCGCGCGCCGCAATTGCTATTGCTGTTTTACGTGATTTTGGGAATGAACGGAAGATCGGCAATATTGAACAGATCAAAAACGATTATACAGTACACGATCCCGAATGTGAGGACCGCCAAAGCTGTCGTTATAAGAAGCTTTTTCTTAATCAGACTCTTTGTCGGCGCTCCGGGTTCACTGCCCGGAACAACGTCATTATCTTCAAGTTGACCACGCACGCCAAAGGGCAGAACCATGAACAATATGATCCACCAAATGACCATAAACAGCACGAATGCGTTAAATGGATTCATATCGAAATGTCTCGCTAATCATCTGTATTTATTTGTTTTTCCATCAATTCAATAAGAACGCCTTGATTGTGTCTCGGATGCAAAAATATTACGGGCGTGCCATGCGCGCCAATGCGCGGATCATTTAAAACCGTCATCCCCCGTGCTTCCATTACAGACTTTGCCTCATGAATATCATCCACCTCGTAACAGACATGATGCTGTCCGCCCTTGGGGTTATTCTTTAGGAACTTCTCAATCGGCGAATTCTCACCATAAGGCTGAATCAGTTCGATCTGCCCGCTGGGCAGGTTCACGAAAGCAAATGTCACCCCCTGCGGCGGCAGGTCTTGCGGTTTTGTAATATCAGTGACCCCAAAAACGTCACGGTAATGCTGCGCCGCCGCCTCTATATCAGGGACTGCAACGCCGACATGGTTTAACGGGCCGAGTTTAAAGTCGCATATTTGGGTCATACCGCCAGCACCGTCACTTCGACGACAGGGCGTTTGAACCCGGGCTGGTGCCTATAATATTTGCGTATTGCCGAGGCAATGTCCGCTTCGACCTTATCTTCATCCTTACGGACACTCGGATGGAGCGAGTCAAATTTGCGCTCTACAATATCAGCAATATCGTCCAGCATATTTTCGACGCCCTGCCCGTCACGGCCTTCGGGGAAGCCGCTAATGCGCGGATCGGGACCGCCGACGATTTTTCCGCTTTTATTGACGGCCAGCGAGACACTCACATGCCCGGCAAAGCTCATTTTACGGCGCTGTCGCAATCCTTCATCATTAGCGCTCACGATCATTTCGCCGTCCTGATGCAGACGGCCTGACGGCACTATATCAATCACTTTAGGGCCATGCGGAGCCAGACGGATCATTTGTCCGTTATCGGGCGCGTGTGTGCGAGGAACACCAAGCTCAGCGGCGAGGCGTGCATGTTCGATCAAATGCCGGCGCTCGCCGTGTACAGGAATAGCAATTTTGGGCTTGATCCAGCCATACATGCGGGTCAGCTCGTCGCGGCAGGGATGGCCGGAGACATGAATATCACGCGACTTTTCGGTGACAATCTCTATGCCCCGCTCAGCCAATTGGTTTTGAAGCGCAAAGATCGTCTTTTCGTTTCCGGGTATGATTTTAGAACTGAAAATAACCGCATCGCCTTGATTAAGACTGACATTACGGTGCTCGCCCGCCGCAATTCGAGACAAGGCTGCGCGCGACTCACCCTGACTGCCTGTACATAAATACAAAATATTACCGTCCGGCATTTGCGACGCTTCATTCTCGTCCAGCAATACGGGCTGGTTTCCGATAATGCCAACGGCCCGAGCCGCGCCCACCATGCGGTGCATAGATCGACCGACCAAACAGACACTGCGGTCATTTTCATTTGCCGCGTGCAATACGGAGCTCAGCCGCGCGACGTTGGAGGCAAAGCTGGCTACAGCAATCTTTTTGCCCTCAAATTCGCCTATGAGCTTAGTCAGCTCTTCGCGTACGCCCAACTCGCTTCCGGCCTCGCCCGGCGTAAACACATTTGTGCTGTCACAGGTCATAGCGATAACGCCGTCATCGCCGATCTGCTCGAGCGCTTTGATATTAATGCTCTCACCAACGAGTGGGTTTGGATCAATTTTCCAGTCCCCGGTATGAAAAACCGTCCCAAGCTTAGTGGTGATTGTCAGTGCGCTTGGCTCCGGAATAGAATGGGTAAGCGGAATGAAGCGCAGATCAAAGGGGCCGATAGAAAATGTGGCCTCAAGACCAACCTCGTGCAGTTTAACGTCACCTGTCAGTCCGGCTTCATCCAATCTGTCCTTGACCAAATACATAGTGAACGGCGTGGCCCAAACCGGACAACGCAGCTCCGGCCATAACCGGGCCAGCGCGCCCATATGATCTTCGTGGGCATGAGTGAGCACAATACCGAGCAGGTCTTTTTCGATGCCTTTAAAGAACTCAATATCCGGCATGATAATATCAATACCGGGCGTTGTCAGATCGCCAAATGTGACGCCGAGATCGACGATGATATATTTGCGGTGACTGGGTGGGCCAAAGCCAAATACGTTCAGGTTCATCCCGATTTCGCCGCTTCCGCCAAGCGGCAGGAAGACAAATTCATCTCTATTTTTTGACATATTATCTCTTGGCTCCGCCATTGCGGCGATAAATTTCAAACAGACCGTCTATGGTCAGGCGGCTGTCATAATGCTCAATCGTATCAGATGCACCTTCGAATAGTGAGGCAATTCCGCCTGTCCCGATAACGGTAAATTTCAAATCTGAACGCTCCTGCTTAATCCTATTCACCAATCCGTCGATCAGGCCAATATAGCCCCAAAAAATACCCGATTGCATAGATTCCACAGTATTTGTTCCAACAACTTTTGACGGTCTTCGGATTTCAATGCGCGGCAAACGGGCCGCTGCTTCGTGTAAGGCGCGTACAGACAGATTAATCCCGGGCGTAATAATCCCGCCGATGAAATTTCCATCCTCATCGACAACATCAAATGTTGTCGCCGTTCCGCTATCGACGATAATCAATGGCGCCTTATACCGCGTAAGCGCGCCGACCACATTGACCAAACGGTCAGCGCCCGCCTGCTCTGGATTATCAATGAGCGCTTTTGTACCCAGATCCAGATCGCCCTCACCCACAATCATGGGCTCAACATTTAAATGCCGCCGCGCCAGATTGCGCATATTGAAAAGGGATTGCGGAACAACCGAGGCGATAATGCAGCCTGTCACATCCGTAAACTTCAACCCCTGCATCTCCATGAGCTGGTGAAACCACACCGCATATTCATCAGCCGTGCGTGCGGCATTGGTCGCAATGCGCCATTCAACCACCCAATCCGTACCGTTATGAATTGCAAAGAGGGTATTTGTATTTCCCGTATCAATTGCCAGCAGCATTGGCGTCCTTTCGGTTTTGCCCAGCCACACTGAACACTTCTCCGGAAGAGATACGCGCTATCCCGCCATCGGGCAAGCGCAGGACAAGCGCGCCGTCATTGGCCAGCCCCTCCATCATGCCGGAGATAGCCTGACCGCGTGAGGATGTTTCAATCTTTTGGCCCAAATGTGCAGCGCGGGCGAGCCATGCTTTGCGAATGGGCATAAAGCCCTCGCGCCGCAATATATCACGTTGCTGCTCAAAGAGCTGCGAGAGTAAAGGCACCATAGCCCGCGCATCCGGAATTTCTTCGGGATCATCTATGTCCATATGCGCCGCCAGATGCGTTGCCGGGTAAGGCAGGTCATCTGGATGAAAATGGATATTAATACCGATCCCGACGCTGACCCAGCCACGAACGGATTCCAGCAGAATTCCGGCCAGTTTGGCACCTTTGATTTGAACATCATTGGGCCATTTCAGTCTCGTATCTGTGTCAGGACAATATATTTTGATCAGGTCTGCGACGGCATTTGCTGCGCAAAAGCTCAGCAGTCCGGCCTGCGCCATAGGACCGTCATGAGGGTAAAGTCCCGTGCAATACAGGTTTCCACGCCGCGATATCCACTCACGCCCTAAGCGCCCCCGGCCGCCGCTTTGGCTATCGGCTTGAATCCATAAAGGCCCGTGATCTCCGGCGGTGGCGCGGCGGCGCGCTTCGCTGGATGTACTGTCCAGCGTATCAAAATGCTCATACCGCAATTCTTAACCGAACAGGCTGGACGCTGCGTCGCGGATCAGATTCAGTCCCGGATAGGTAATAAATGGCAGGATCCCCATCGCCAGCAATAAAACTGCGGATACGAGCGAGAAACTACGCTCAATACGCGGGGCCGCGACAAAACCTTCATTGGCTTCTGCAAACCACATCAATCGGATAATACGCAAATAGTAAAATGCGCCGACAACACTGGCGACGAGCGCTAGAACAACAATGAAGTAGTGGCCGGCGCCAATAGCTGGGCCAAATGCGAACCATTTCCCCCAAAAGCCTGCAAATGGCGGAATGCCGATTAGCGAGACCATCATGACGGTCAGGGTTATGGCCAGCCCTTTATTGGTTTCGGCAAGGCCGGATAGATCGCTGATTTGCTCAACAATGCCGTTGCGGATACGCATTTGTAGGATACAGGCAAAGACGCCGATTACAGTGACGACGTAAATGGTCATAAAGGTCAGCATGCCTGCAACACCGGCCAAAGTCCCGGCGGTAAGCGGCACAAGCGCGTAGCCCATATTGGTTATCGAGCTATAGGCCATAAGGCGCTTGATATTAGTTTGCATCAACCCGCCCAGCGCGCCGACAACCATAGACAGTCCGGCAAACACCATCAGCGCCAAAGTCCAGCCTTCGGCCAGATCCCCGAAAGGTTCGTAGAGAACGCGCGCAATCAGAGCGATTGCCGCCAGTTTCGGCGCGCCCGCAAAAAATCCGGTTACGGGTGTTGGCGCGCCCTCATAGACGTCCGGCGTCCACATGTGAAAAGGCGCCGCCGAAATTTTAAAGGCCAGCCCGCAGAGTAGAAAGATCATGCCGCCGACCAAGCCCGGGCCGTAATCCCCTTGAAGCGCCAAGGCGATACCGTCAAAACGCAAACTGCCGGAATAGCCATATATCAGCGATGCGCCGTAAAGAAGTATTCCGGATGATAAGGCGCCGAGAACGAAATATTTTAATCCGGCTTCGGAGGCGCGAAGACTATCACGGTTAAAAGCGGCCAGCACGTAAAGCGCCAAAGCCTGCATTTCAACGCCAATATAAAGCGTCAGCAGGTCATTAGATGAGACCATTATACCCATGCCAAGAACGGCATAAACCAGCAGAACGGAGAACTCATACTGATCCAGACGTTCACTGCGCAGGTAATTGCGCGACAGAACAATAGCGGCAGCGCCGGCAAGGCCGATAATGAGTTTCACATAACGGGCAAAGTCATCATTGATGAACGCACCGCCAAAGGTTTCGGTGACATTGCGATCCGTCACAAAACCGACGAAAGCAAAAGCCAGCAGACCGACAACCGCCATTAGGCGGATCAGGTCAGGACGTTTTTTCGACTTGCTGAGGCCTGTCAAAAGCATAAATTGCGATGCTGTGATCGCAAGAATAATCTCGCCGAGTACGGGCTGTAGGGTCATCCACATCTCACTAACCTCCGGCGACAGCGCTATTGGCTGCATTAAAATTTGAAATCAGATTATCAACGCTGACTGCGGTAATATCCGTAATTAGGGACGGATAAACGCCTAATACCAAGGTCATAATGACCAGCGGTACCAACACCCAAAGTTCGCGGGCATTCATATCGGCGATGTCATTCAGTTTTTCATTTTGCACATCCCCGAACACTGTTTCGCGGAACAGATGCAGCGCATAAACCGCAGATAGGATCATGCCGAAGGCCGCGCCGAACGCAATCCATGGATTAACCTGATAAGCGCCGATCATGGTCAGAATTTCACCGACAAAACCTGACGTACCCGGCAAGCCGACATTGGCCATTGTAAAGAGGAGGAATATTGCCGCAAATATCGGCATTTTTTTCGCAAGCCCGCCGTAAAATGCGATTTCGCGGGTATGCATGCGATCATAAATGACGCCGACACAGAAGAAGAGCGCGCCGGAGATCACGCCATGAGACAGCATCTGGAAAATGGCCCCCTGCACGCCCTGAACATTCATGGCGAAGATGCCCATGGTCACAAAGCCCATATGGGCGACAGAGGAATAAGCGATCAGCTTTTTCATATCGAGTTGTCGATAAGCGACCAGCGACGTATAAATAATTGCTATCACGCTCATCCAGAACACCAGCGGAGCCAGCGTCACGCTCGCTTCTGGGAACATCGTAATAGAGAAGCGCAGCAGCCCGTAGCCCCCGAGTTTCAGCAAAATACCCGCCAGAATGACAGAGCCGGCTGTTGGCGCTTCAACGTGGGCGTCAGGTAGCCAGGTATGAACCGGCCACATCGGCATTTTGACGGCAAAGCTGGCAAAGAAAGCCAGCCATAGCCAGATTTGCGGCCCGCCGGGAATTTTTAGATCATTGATCAGAACTTCAATATTCGTCGTCGGCGCGCCGAGCTGCGTACCGGAGTAATAATAGATCCACAGCATGGCCGCGAGCATCAGAACTGAGCCCAGCAGCGTGTAGAGGAAGAATTTATAGCTGGCATAAATGCGGTTCTTCCCGCCCCATACGCCGATAATGATAAACATCGGCACAAGAACGGCTTCGAAGAAGAGATAGAACAGCACCAAATCCAGCGCGCAGAACACGCCAATCATCAGCGTCTCTAAGATCAAAAACGCTACCATGTAATCCAGCATGCGCTTCTTGATATTTCTCCAACTGCCCAGAATACAGAGCGGCGTCAGAAAAGCCGTAAGAAGGATGAACAGGACGGAGATGCCGTCCACGCCCATGCGGTATTTAATTCCGTCGCTAATCCAGTTGGCTTCTTCAACGAATTGGAAATCCGCCGTTGTGCGATCAAAGGAGAAGGTCAGCAAGAGCGCCAGAACAAGCACAAATAAGCTGGTCCAAAGGGCCACCATAGGCGCATTACGTTCAATCTGCGCCCGGCTATCCGGCTTGGAGAGGCGGGCCGTGATCATCAAAACCAAAGCCGCAACCAGCGGGATAAAGGTGATAAATGTAAGGATTGGAATACCGTCTAACATATTAAGACCCCGTCGCCGAAAAGACGAGCGCAATAATGGCGGCCAGGCCCACAAGCATGACTAATGCATAATGGTAAAGATAGCCGCTCTGGAATTTTGAGACGCGTTTTGCCGCGCCCGAGGCCAGCGCCGCAAACCCGTTGGGGCCAAGGCCATCAATAATTCTTTGATCGCCGATTTTCCAAAAAACATCACCAAGCTTGCGGACAGGCCGCACAAAAATGAGATCGTAGAGCTCATCGAAATACCATTTATTGAGCAGGAATTTGTAAAGGACCCCACCCTCACCGCGCATAGAGGCTGCCGTGCGTTTGGCTGCGCCGTCTTTGAACATGTACATAAACCATGCGATGATAAAACCGGTCAGCATGGCAATGAATGGAGACCAAATCACCCAGGCCGGGAATTCGTGATGACCACCATCGTCTTCGTTATGGTCGCCGCCCGCCTCAGCATAGGAGGCCTCTGCGCTTTGAGACACATCCGCGCCATGGCTTGCGGACTCAGCCATGCCCGGGGGCAATCCGGTACCGCTATAGGCATTATCGACCGGTAGGCTATGCGCCCAAAATGCGGCCGCATAATCGCCGACGAAATATTTATAAAAATACAGACCCGCAAATATTGCGCCAAGGCCCAGCATTATAAGCGGTATCAGCATCACAGGCGGGGATTCATGCGCGTTATTAAGAACGTCTGACTTGCCGCGATATTTGCCGTGGAATGTCAGGAAAATTAAACGCCAAGAATAGAAAGATGTCATCAGGGCGGCGAGTAGACCGGCCGTAAAGGCGATCATTGCCGGCGAATAAATACCGCCATTCGCAGCTGCATACGCGCCCTCGATTATAACGTCTTTGGAGAAGAAACCGGCAAAACCGATTTTTGTGCCTGGAATACCCACACCGGTCAGCGCGAGCGTTCCGATAATCATGAAGATATAGGTCAGCGGGATCAGCTTATACGTGCCGCCCATTTTGCGCATATCCTGCTCGTGATGAAGGGCGTGAATGACCGAGCCTGCACCAAGGAACAGCAAGGCCTTGAAAAAGGCATGGGTGAAGAGATGAAACATTGCCGCATTGTAAAGACCAAGTCCTGCCGCGAAAAACATATAGCCGAGCTGCGAACAGGTGGAATAAGCAATAACGCGCTTAATATCATTTTGCACAAGGCCCACGGTTGCGGCAAAGAAGGCCGTTAGCGCGCCAATGAGTGTGATGAACCCTGACGTAATCGGCGCGGCCTCGAAAATTGGATAAGCGCGGCAAACCAGAAATACGCCAGCGGTCACCATGGTCGCGGCATGGATCAAGGCCGAGACGGGCGTCGGGCCTTCCATCGCGTCAGGTAGCCAGACATGTAGAAAAAACTGGGCTGATTTACCCATAGCGCCAATGAAAAGCAGCGCTGCGATAAGTTCTATCGCGCCAAAATTCATGCCGAGAAACGGTAAGACAAGATCCTGTTTGTCAGCGACCTGTGAAAACACTGTATCAAATTTGACGCTACCAAAGACGAGAAAAATTGTCATAACGCCGAGCGCAAGACCGACATCGCCTACGCGGTTCGTCACAAAGGCTTTAATCGCCGCGGCATTAGCGGACGGTTTTTTATACCAGAATCCGATCAGCAAATAAGAGGCCAGACCCACGCCTTCCCAGCCAAAGAAAAGCTGGATGAAGTTATCAGCCGTCACCAGCATCAACATGGCAAATGTGAAGAGCGACAGATAAGCGAAGAAACGCGCTTTGCTGTCATCCTCATTCATATAGCCCCAACTATAGACATGAACGAGCGAGGAAACCGATGTGATAACGACCATCATGACGGCTGTAAGTGTGTCGATTTTGAGCGCCCAGCCGGCATTCAGATCGCCGACATCAAACCAGCGCATTAGCTCTATATCGGTGGCTGTGTGACCGAAGCCGATAGCGATAAGCGCAACCCAGGACAGCACAGCCGACAGGATCAAGAACGCTGTCGTGACGCTCATGGCAGCAGATTCGCCGATTTTACGGCCAAATAGACCCGCAATCAGCGCGCCAAGAAGCGGACCGAAGACTATGGTTAAATACATCATGCTGCGATCAGCCCTTCATCAGGTTAATGTCTTCAACCGCAATATCGCCGCGGTTTCGGAAATACACGACCAGAATTGCAAGACCGACAGCCGCTTCAGCGGCGGCCACGGTCAAAACAAACATTGCAAAAATCTGTCCGGCCATATCGCCCATATGCGTAGCGAAAGCGACGAAATTGATATTCACCGCGAGCAATAAAAGCTCGATACACATCATAATAATAATGACGTTTTTGCGGTTTACGAAAATTCCGAATGTGCCGATCACAAATATGATCGCTGCAACGGTGAGGTATTCTGTCAATCCAATGGTCATTCGCCTGTCCCCGCTCCGCTCTCAATCTCGACCAATTCGACACCGTCTTTGCGTGTCCGCGAAACCTGTTTGGTAATATCCTGCCGGCGCACGCCCGTGCGGTGACGTAGGGTCAGCACGATTGCGCCGATCATAGCGATCAATAAGATCAGGCCTGACGCTTCAAAGAAGAAGGCGTAGTCGGTGAACAGCACATTGCCGAACGCTTCGATATTAGACAGGCCGTCCGCGCGCGGCTCAGGCGTCACCTCGCTATCAGCGAAATATGATCCACCAATAACGATTAGCTCCATTAAAAGGATGACAGCGACAACGCCGCCCATCGGAAAATAGCTGAAAAAGCCGCGCTTCATTTCAGAAAAATCAACATCGAGCATCATCACGACAAAAAGGAACAATACAGCGACCGCGCCAACGTAAACCATGACAAGCAATAGCGCCAAAAATTCTGCGCCCATTAGGACAAACAGTCCCGCCGCCGAGAAAAAGGTAAGGATCAAAAACATAACCGAATGCACCGGATTGCGCGAGGCCACGACCATAAAGGCTGCGGCAATGGCAACGGAGGAGATCAGATAAAATGATAAGACTGGAAGCACGGTTATGGCCCTTTGATTCTGCGCCCGCTTTAGCGGTACGGCGCGTCCATGGCTAGGTTTTTTGCAATCTGCTGTTCCCAGCGATCCCCGTTATCAAGAAGCTTTTCCTTATCATAGTAAAGCTCCTCGCGGGTCTCTGTCGCAAATTCGAAATTCGGGCCCTCAACAATGGCGTCAACCGGGCAGGCCTCTTGGCATAAACCGCAATAAATGCATTTGACCATGTCGATATCATAGCGGGTTGTCCGGCGTGACCCATCCGGGCGCGGCTCGGCTTCAATCGTAATCGCCTGCGCCGGGCAAATCGCTTCGCATAATTTACAGGCAATGCAGCGCTCTTCGCCGCTGGGATAACGGCGCAGCGCATGTTCACCGCGAAAGCGCGGCGACAAAGGGCCTTTTTCAAACGGATAATTAACCGTGACTTTCGGACGGAAAAAATATTTCAGCGCAAGCCAAAAGGCTCCGATAAAATCAAGAAACATGGCCCCGCGAATAAATTGTTTAACGCGCGTCATATCACGCCCCTCCTGCGGCATTACCGCCAACAAATACGACCCAGGCCGACACATACATCACAGCCAGCAGCGATGTCGGCAGGAAAACCTTCCAGCCGAGGCGCATTAATTGGTCATAACGATAACGCGGCACAATCGCCTTCACCATGGCAAACATGAAGAATACAAAGGCGCATTTACTTACAAACCAGAAGATGGGCGGAACGAACTGCACGCCAATATCAAGGGGCGCATACCATCCGCCTAAGAATAAAATCGTGATCAAAGCGCACATCAATGTAATGTTTAGATATTCTGCGAACATAAATAACAGATATGGCGTTGAGCTATATTCAACCTGATATCCGGCGACCAGCTCTGACTCGGCTTCGGGCAAATCAAAAGGCGGGCGGTTTGTCTCGGCTAGTGCGGAAACAAAAAACAGGATAAACATATAAAACATCACAGGCGCAATAAGCAGGGCTTGTGGACTGTTCAGGTAAAATGCATGCCAGTTCCAGAATCCATGACCTTGGGCCATAACGATTTCGGTCAGATTCAAAGAGCCCGCAACCAAAAGAACTGTAATAATGATAAAGCCAATGGACACTTCGTAGGATACCATTTGCGCCGCACTGCGCAGCGCGCCGAGAAACGGATATTTGGAATTTGAGGCCCAGCCCCCGATGATGATCCCATAAATGCCCATTGAGCTAATCGCGAGAATATAAAGTACGCCAATATTGATGTCGGAAATCACCCAGCCCGGCGCGACAGGCACAACGCCCCATGCCAGAAACGCCATGGTCAGGGATATAATTGGCGCGAGAATGAACAAGGTTTTGTCCGATCCCGCCGGAATAATGATCTCTTTGAACACAAATTTCAAAAGATCGGCGAAGCTTTGCAGCAAGCCGAACGGGCCAACAACATTCGGACCGCGCCGCATTTGCGCCGCCGCCCAGATTTTGCGGTCGGCCAAAATTAGAAATGCCAGTGTTATAGACAAAATCAGGACAAAGGCGACGATGACGGCAACCTTCAGCCAGAAAAACTGGACATCATCCATATTCTCCCAGTTTGGGAGACCAAATGCGCCGGGCATGATGAAATTGGCAAACATTATTCAGCAGCCTCCACGAGTGGCGTTATATCGCTTAGCGCTGCGCATTCAGCCATTACTTTACTGGCCCGCGCGATTGGGTTGGTAAGATAAAACTCACGAACGCTGACGGCGAAATTATAATCAGCCAAATCGCCCGCCTTACCCATTTTTGCCGGATCAAAGTCCTCAGCACCTTGCGCGCCGGGAGCGTGTCCCAGCCCCGCAAAGACGGGATGATCGGCAAATAATTTCTCGCGAAGCTGATCCAGGCTGTCATAAGGCAGAACCCGGTCACAATGCGCCGATAGCGCCCGAATAATCGCCCAATCCTCTTTAGCATCACCTTTTAGGGGCACAGCTATGTTGGCGGCTTGAACGCGGCCCTCTGTATTTGTGTAAAGTCCGTATTTTTCGGTATAGGCCGCGCCGGGCAGGATAAGATCGGCGCTATGCGCGCCGTTATCACCGTGGCTGCCTTGATAAATCACGAAGGCATTGCCAAAATCGCTGTCAATTTCATCGGCGCCAAGAAGATAGACTGTGTCCAGTTCTCCCGCTTCAGCTTTTGATATAATTCCCGCCGTGCCGACGCCGCCTTCACCGGGCAAAAAGCCCATATCCAGACCTGCAACGCGGCTCGCGGCTGTGTGCAATACGTTAAATCCGTTCCAGCCCGGTGTCACAACGCCAGACTTTTTCGCAAATTCACCGACCCTGCGCAGCAAAGCGGGCGCGTTATCACCCGTGAGAACGGATTGGCCAATGATTATGACCGGTCGCTTGGCGGCTTTAAAGGTCTTTGCGAAGCCTTTGGTAGACTTCATGAATTTTGTAAGATCAGAACTTCCCGCGCCTAAGTGATCATAATTGTAGGTCAGATCAACAGCCTCCCCCAATAAGCCGACAGCCATATCGCCATGAAGCCAACCTTTACGAATGCGGGCATTCACGAGCGGGGCTTCCAGGCGGGGATTGGCACCGATAATAAGGACGGCGTCAGCGTCTTCTAATCCGGCGATGGTGGTGTTGAGCAAATAGTCCTGACGCGGTCCGCCGCCAACGACGCTGCCATCCTGACGGCAATCAAGATTACGTACGCCGAGGCTCGTCATCAGATCTTTGAGCGCTTTCATGGACTCCGCGTCCATTAAATCGCCGGCAATCGCCGCTATACGTGATGGACCGCCTTTCAGCTTATCAGCTGCCAAGGCCAGGGCTTCGTCCCAGCCTGCCGCGCGCAACTTACCGTTCTCGCGGATATAGGGCTTATCCAGACGCTGCCGTGTCAGACCGTCCCAGACAAAGCGGGTTTTATCGGAAATCCATTCCTCGTTCACCTCTTCATTGATGATCGGCAGAATGCGCAGAACCTGTCCGGATTTACTATCAATGCGGATATTAGAGCCGACAGCGTCCATCACATCGATGCTCTCGACGCTCTCCAGTTCCCACGGACGGGCATTAAAGGCATATGGCTTGGACGTCAGCGCTCCCACCGGGCATAAATCGATCACATTACCGGATAATTCCGACGTCAAAGACTTCTCTAGATATGTTGTAATTTCCGCGTCTTCACCGCGGTTAGCCATCCCGATTTCCTCGACGCCCGCCACTTCGGTTATAAAGCGAACGCAGCGCGTACACTGGATGCAACGCGTCATGATCGTGTTGACTAGCGGGCCCATAAATTTATCATCTACTGCGCGTTTATTTTCCTCAAAGCGGGAAAAATCGCGGCCATACGCCATGGCCTGGTCTTGCAAATCACACTCGCCAGCTTGGTCGCAAATCGGGCAATCCAGCGGATGATTAATAAGCAAGAATTCCATCACGCCTTCGCGGGCTTTTTTCACAGTCTCGGAATTGGTGAGGATATTGGCTGGGGTGCCGTCACGGTTCGGGCGCAAATCTTTGACTTGCAGCGCGCAACTGGCTTGAGGCTTTGGCGCGCCGACCCATTCAACCAGACACATGCGGCAATTACCCGCCACAGACAGGCGCTCATGGTAACAAAACCGTGGAATCTCCACGCCTGCCGCTTCTTCACACGCCTGCATGAGCGTATATTCAGCCGGCACTTCATATTCCGTGCCGTCAATATTGATTTTGCGTAGGTCGCTCATAGTCATACTACCGAGTAAACGAATTTTATATACATAAAATAGAAGAATATTGTGATCACAAACAGCGCAACACCATTTATACTGGACTTTAAAGCTAACCTGTCAAAACCCAGTGTTACATCAATGTCACTAGGCGAAACTACGACATCTGTATTGTCCATATTATTTCTTATCTTTGAAGCTTTTATTCTAAGTTTTTGAGCATTCCACAATTCAACCAAAGCTGCAATAAAACCAGCCATAAGAATAAAATTGGAAATAAAGAAAATAATTTTAGTCTGCCTTGCGTGATTATGGAAAATCATATTTTCATAATTTAGTGCAGAGATACGATAGTTGGAGGTGGATGTAATATTTTCAATTTCAGATTCGATAATTTGAACTGATAATTGACATACCTTAAACCTAGCCAGTTCAGCCTCACAAGACCCATCCACACATTCCTTACAATGATATTCTTCAAATAGATTTCTACTGAAGTCAATTTTTCCCTTTATGCCATTAATTGTATCGAGGGACTGTGGAGTTTTAACCACTCTATGGGTAACTTGTCGCGTTACAGCTGGAATATTTCTTTCTATTACGCGCCTATCAGGCGCTACATAAGACTCAGGTACACTGACTTCTGCTACTCCTTCAGTCACTGTAACATCAATTTCTGACCTCTGCTGAGCGAATGCAAGAGCAGAATAATTCATTAAAAAAGCGGCTAAAAAACTAAGCCACAGTCGATATAAATAGTTAGATTTATACAACACGCCCTACTCCGCCGCCACTGGGACAAAGACGGGCTTGCCCGCACGGTAATTATCGATGCGGTCTTCAATCTCGTGCCGGAAATGACGGATAAGGCCCTGAATGGGCCACGCCGCGGCATCACCAAGCGCGCAAATGGTATGGCCTTCGACCTGTTTCGAAACGTCGAGCAGCATATCAATCTCTGCTGTTTCGGCGTCGCCTCGCACCATGCGCTCCATAACGCGCCACATCCAGCCCGTACCTTCGCGGCACGGCGTGCACTGACCGCAGCTCTCATGCTTGTAGAAATAAGACAGGCGCGCAATCGCTTTGATCACGTCCGTGGAGTTATCCATCACGATCACAGCAGCCGTGCCGAGGCCGGATTGATGTTCACGCAGGGCGTCAAAATCCATCAAAACCGTATCACAAATTTCTTTGGGCAGGAGCGGAACGGAGGAGCCGCCCGGAATAACGCATTTCAAATTATCCCAGCCGCCGCGCACGCCGCCCGCATATTCCTCAAGCAGCGTCTTCATCGGGATAGAAAGCGCTTCTTCAATATTGCAGGGCTTATTAACATGGCCGGAGATCGAGAAAACCTTCGTGCCTTTATTATTGTCGCGGCCAAATTGCGTCCACCAGTCCACGCCGCGACGCAAAATCGTCGGCACAACAGCAATCGATTCGACATTATTAACAGTCGTTGGGCAGCCATAAAGACCTGCGCCCGCAGGAAAAGGAGGCTTTAAGCGAGGCTGGCCTTTTTTGCCTTCGAGAGATTCTAGCAAAGCCGTCTCTTCACCGCAAATATAAGCGCCCGCGCCGTGATGCATATAGATGTCAAAATCCCAGCCCGTTCCGCTGGCATTTTTGCCGACAAGTCCTGCGGCATATGCTTCGTCAATTGCGGCCTGCAAGCGGTTGCGTTCCTGAATATATTCGCCGCGCACATAGATGTAGCACGCATGGGCCTGCATTGCGAAACTCGCAATTAAGCAGCCTTCGATCAGCAAATGCGGATCATGGCGCAAAATATCACGGTCTTTACATGAACCGGGTTCAGACTCATCGGCATTGACGACTAAATAATGCGGGCGCGCGCCCACTTCTTTAGGCATAAATGACCATTTCAGACCTGTCGGAAACCCTGCCCCGCCGCGGCCGCGAAGGCCCGAAGCCTTGACCTGACCGATAATCCAGTCGCGGCCCTGCTCTATCATGGCGGATGTGCCATACCACGCGCCGCGCTCGCGCGAGGCGTCCAGACGGTGATCCTTAAGCCCGTAAAGGTTCTGGAAAATCCGGTCTTTATCTTGAAGAAGCTCGGTCATTATGTCTTGCCCTTCGTCCGCCCTGCCGCGTGTTTGGACAGCGCCTTGGCTTGTTTGACCCATTCGTCACGTTTAATCTGGCCGGTAAATTTATCCGCCTTGTCTTCGACAGTCTTGATGTCCGCAGCTTTCCATGCCGCGATTTGGCGGTAATAATAGACACCGCTCGCATTCAAGTTTGCTTCAAATTTCGGCCCTATACCCTTGATTTTCTTTAAATCATCAGGATCACCTTCTGATGGCCCGTCTGTGTAGAGCACTTTGGGCTTCGAAGGTACCGCGTCGGATTTCACAGGCGTGCGTTTCCAGGCTTTTGTTTTGGTTTTGGTCTTAACCGCCTTGCGCGGCGACGGCACATCTGCTGCATCCGACACGACTTCCGACGGTTTGTCGCCTAGTTTCTTGGACGCAGGCTCGCTGGCCCGTTCGGGTTTGGCGGCAAAAGCCGGTTTATCGATCAGCCCGGCCGACATATCTTTACCGGCATTATCAGGACGTTTTTTAGGGTCGGGATTAGCATTAAGCTTGGGATCCACCCATCCGCCCCGTGTCGCGCGGCGCTCTTTGGGATCCCACTCATAATAATTTATTTTAGCCTTGGTCTCAGCATTGGGCAATTTAGTGAGTTTGCCGCGGGCTTTTGACAAATTCTGGGTGGTTAATACCTTGGTACCACCTTTAGGCTCGGACGTATGCCGTCCATTTTGCGGTCCTTGTCCAGGCGCGCCTCCGGCCACCAATTTATCCAGCACAGCCTCAAGGGTATCAGCCGTTAAATCCTCGTAATAATGATCGCTTTGAGCGTTAGAAATCTGAACCATCGGCGCGTTAGCGCAAGAGCCCAGACACTCCACTTCTATCCATGACAGCTTACCGTCTTCAGATATGCTGCCCTTGGGACCGATTTTGCGCTTAAGCATGGCGATGAGATCATCTGATCCCCGCAGCCAGCACGGAGTCGTCCCGCAAAGCTGCACATGGTGCACGCCGACAGGCGCCAAATTAAACATCGTGTAGAATGTCGCGACTTCGTAGACGCGGATATAAGCCATATCGAGCAAATCACCGACTGCGCGCAGAGCGGCCTCAGGCAGCCAGCCATCCCCATCTTTTTGTGCAATCCATAGCGCAGGTATCATAGCGCTGCGTTGCCGCGCTTTTGGATATTTCTTAACCCAACCCGCAATTTCTTTTTTAGCGGCAGCGGAAAGCGTAAAGCTCTCAGGCTGGCGTATGGCGAGGCGGCGGGTACTCATCGGTCGATCTCTCCAAATACGATATCAAGCGAGCCCAGGATCGCGGATACGTCGGCCAGCATATGGCCTTTATTCATATAATCCATAGCAGCCAAATGCGGAAAGCCCGGCGCACGGATTTTGCAGCGATAAGGCTTATTACTTCCGTCAGAAATCAGATAGACGCCAAATTCACCTTTAGGCGCTTCAACGGCGCAATAGACTTCCCCCGCCGGAACGTGGAACCCTTCCGTATAGAGTTTGAAGTGATGGATCAGCGCCTCCATGCTTTGCTTCATTTCCACGCGGCGCGGCGGCGCGATCTTTTTATCCAGTGTCAGAACGGGGCCGTCCGGCATCATTTCCAAACATTGGCGCATGATTTTGACGCTCTCATACATTTCGTCAACGCGGCAGAGATAGCGGTCATAACAATCGCCGTTTTTACCCAGTGGTATTTTGAAATCCAGTTCATCATAGACTTCGTAAGGTTGATTGCGGCGCAGATCCCAGGCAATGCCGGAACCACGCACCATCACGCCGGAAAACCCAAGCTGTATGGCTTCCTGTTTAGAGATGACACCAATATCGACATTACGCTGTTTGAAAATCCGGTTTTCAGTCAGCAAGGTCTCAATATCTTTTAGCTTTTGCGGAAATTGATCGCACCAACTCATCAAATCGCTAATCAGATCCGGCGGTAAATCCTGATGGACACCGCCCGGTCGGAAATAAGCCGCATGCATGCGTGAGCCGCTGGCGCGCTCGTAAAACACCATGAGCTTCTCGCGCTCTTCAAAGCCCCAGACCGGCGGAGTCAGCGCGCCGACATCCAAGGCCTGGGTCGTGATATTGAGCATATGCGACAGGATGCGGCCAATTTCGCTATACAGAACGCGGATAAATTGAGCGCGGCGCGGCACGGTAATGTTCAACAATTTTTCAATGGTCATGCAAAAGGCATGCTCTTGATTCATCGGCGCGACATAATCCAACCGGTCAAAATACGGCAGCGCTTGCAGATAAGTTTTATGCTCGATCAGCTTTTCTGTGCCCCGGTGCAGCAGTCCGATATGCGGGTCAACGCGCTGCACAACTTCGCCCTCAAGCTCCAGCACAAGGCGCAAAACGCCATGCGCCGCCGGATGCTGCGGGCCGAAATTGATCGTAAATTTACGGTCGTCTTCAGGATGAGTTTCGTTCATGGATTCGATCACGATTTTTCCTCAACCTTCTCATCACCCGGGAGAATGTATTTGGCTCCTTCCCAAGGACTCATGAAATCAAAGCTGCGGTACTCCTGAGGTAAATTCACCGGCTCATAAACCACGGCTTTGCGGGCATCGTCATAGCGCACTTCGACAAAGCCGGAGAGCGGGAAGTCTTTGCGCAGAGGATGGCCTTCAAAACCGTAATCGGTCAGCAGGCGGCGCAGATCAGGATGATTTTCAAAGGCGATACCGTACATATCAAACGCTTCACGTTCATACCAATCCGCGGACGGGTAAACCGAAATAACGCTCTGCACAGGCGTTTCGGTCTCGGTCGACAGCTTAACCCGCACGCGGTGATTATGCGGCATAGACAGCAGATGATAGACAACGTCGAAACGACGCTCACGAGACGGGTAATCCACACCGCAAATATCGATCAGCGTTGTGAATTTCAGACTCGGTTCGTCGCGCAAGAGTGTAAGTACATTGACGATATCGCGGCGGCGGATCTCGATCGTCATCTCGTCATTATCAAGATTAGAGGAAATCACCGCTTCGCCAAGCTCGGCCGTGATATGGTTGAGAATATCTTTCATCATCCTGCTCCGCGCTTAGCGCTGAATATTGCCTTCGCGGCGGATTTTTTTCTGTAATTGCAAAATGCCGTAGACCAGCGCCTCGGCGGTCGGGGGGCATCCGGGAACGTAAATGTCGACAGGTACAATGCGGTCACACCCGCGTACAACCGCGTAGGAATAATGATAATAACCGCCGCCATTGGCGCAGCTTCCCATCGAGATAACATAACGCGGCGCAGGCATTTGATCGTAGACCTTGCGCAGCGCAGGCGCCATTTTATTGGTCAGAGTTCCGGCCACAATCATCACGTCGGATTGGCGCGGGGAGGCGCGCGGGGCAAAACCGAAACGCTCGACATCATAACGCGGCATAGACGCCTGCATCATCTCTACCGCGCAGCACGCAAGTCCGAAGGTCATCCACATCAGGCTGCCCGTGCGCGCCCATGTCACCAAATCGTCTGACGCCGCAGTGATAAAGCCGCGATCCGCCAATTGATCGGACATCCCGTCAAAAAACGGATCATGCTTTTTGGGATCATAGGCCGGCGTGCCCAAATCGCGGGCGGCGGTGCCGGCTGGCATGATAATTTCGCTCATAAAAACCTCTTCGCGCACATAGACGGGTTATTCCCAGTCCAGCGCACCTTTTTTCCAAGCATAGATCAGACCGACAAAAAGCTCAGCTAGAAAAATCATAACCACTGTCCAGCCATAAACCCCGATATATTCAAGCGAAACCGCCCATGGGAACAGGAAGGCGACTTCCAGATCGAAGATAATAAATAGAATGGCCACCAGATAGAACCGGACGTCGAATTTCATTTTACTGTCGTCAAAAGCATTAAACCCGCACTCATATGTCGACAGCTTCTCACGGTCAGGCTCAGACGGCGCCAAAACCTTGGCGGCCAGTAAAAGCGCCACAGAAAACCCGCCTGCCACAAAGAGCAGAACGAGAATCGGAAGATATTCACGCAGGAAATCGGACATAATGTCTTTCTACTCCATGGCGGCGTGCTTGCCCACCTTATTAACGGCGTTTTTGAGTCGCACCCCGATAGCAGATAGGTCAACACAATAACGGCCTCTCATAGCGCAGTGGAATAGATTCGCAACGCTTGGCGCTGAAATTCCTTTTGTCTTAAAGCAGGGTCTCAAAGTCGGTATTCAGTGCGCCAATTTGCGCGCCGTGATATGTTCAGCCTGTCTTGCGAAGCTCCCGCAAGCAGCTTAGCGTCGCGCCATGATTGCCGAGCTGGGACATATTGCGCTGATTGCCGCGTTTTGCGTAGCCATATTGCAATTTGCTTTGCCGTTATGGGGGGCAGCACGCGGTCATGGCGCTCTGATGGCATTGGCCAGCCGTGCCGCCTTACTGCAATTTATCTTAATCGCCGCGAGTTTTATAGCCCTGACCACATCGTTTCTGCTCAGTGATTTCTCTGTACTGCTCGTGGCTAATCATTCGGCCTTGTCCAAACCGCTTTTATATAAAATATCCGGAGTCTGGGGCAATCACGAAGGCTCCATTTTGCTCTGGGTATTGATATTGGCGCTATACGGCGCGCTCGCCGCAACGTTCGGCAAGGCCCTGCCAGCGCCGCTTAAAGCGCGAGCCCTTGCCATACAGGGCGGACTGGGCGCGACCTTTATCGGCTTCACCCTGTTTACCTCTAATCCGTTTGAACGATTGTTTCCCGCTGCAATGGACGGCACAGGGCTTAACCCCGTGCTTCAGGATCCGGGCCTCGCCATACACCCGCCGCTTTTATATATGGGCTATGTCGGATTCTCGCTAGCGTTCTCATTCGCGATAGCTGCACTGATTGAAGGCAAAGTCGACGCCATCTGGGCACGCTGGCTTCGTCCATGGGTACTGCTCGCATGGAGCTTTCTAACAGCCGGCATTACAATCGGCAGCTTCTGGGCCTATTATGAACTGGGCTGGGGCGGCTGGTGGATGTGGGATCCGGTGGAGAATGTCAGCTTCATTCCGTGGCTTCTCGGCACAGCGCTTCTGCACAGCATTATGGTACTGGGTACGCGCCACGCTATGAGCAGTTGGACGGTGCTCCTCGCCATTTCCACATTCTCGCTCTGCCTGATCGGGACATTTATCGTGCGCTCCGGCATTCTGGTTAGCGTGCACAGCTTTGCTGTGGATCCGACGCGCGGCGTTGTTATCTTGATCATTCTGGCCGTTGTAACCGGCGCGGCATTGACGCTTTATGCCATTCGGTCAAGTACATTGACGGGAAGCGTCACCATCGCGACCGTTTCACGCGGCGGGGCGCTTATTCTCAACAATATACTGCTTATCGTCGCGGCCTTTATCGTTTTGCTCGGGACGTTCTATCCCCTGTTTATCGACATGTTTACCGGCGAGAAGATCACGGTCGCAGAGCCGTTTTTCAATCGCCTCTACACGCCCGTCATGCTGCTGCTGATCGTGTTTATGTCCTTCGGTCCCTTACTGAAATGGCGCGCGGACAGCCTGTCACGCATTAAAGGTAAATTGATTGCCGGGGCGATTGTCGCCGTCTTGTCCGGGCTGGCTCTTTATGCATTCGGGCGCAGTGCAGGCGCAGTGCTCGGCTATAGTCTTGCCGCTTTGCTCGCTTACGGCACATTTACGGCTTTTCTCTCAAAAACTCCGGCAGGGCCGAACCGACTACGCCGCCTGACCCGCCTGCCTGCCGCAACATATGGCTTCCTCCTAGCCCATCTGGGCATGGCTGTCGTCACAGCCGGCATAACGGCCATGTCGACAGGCTCGGCGGAAAATATTGCGCGCCTCAAACCGGGACAAGCCATAAGCACGGCAGGTTATGAATTTACGCTCACTGATCTAGGCGTCGGTGAGGGTGAGAATTATCAATTTATGCGCGCTGTGATCAGCGTCACCCATAAGGGCCGTACCCTGCCCGATCTTCTGCCCGAGCGCCGTTATTATGATCAGCCCCCCATGTTTACGACGGAAGCCGGGTTTCGCTTACGGCTAAAGGATACAGTGTTTGTGGCGATTGGTGAGGGCGACCCTCAAAAAGGCTATATTGTCCGGGCCTATTACCAACCTTTTGTAAGCTTGATTTGGATTGGCGCGCTGATAATGGCGCTGGCAGGGTTCATAAGCATTGGAGATAAGCGAATGCAGATCAATAAGGATCTGACGTCATGAATTGGAAAGCCCTTATACCGCTTGCTGTGTTTGCCGGGTTTTGCATCGCGCTGGCGATTGGTCTTACGCGCGACCCTGCCGCTCTCCCCTCACAGCTTATCGACGAGCCCTTTCCCGAATTTGAACTGACCAGCCTGTTTGACGAGCAGCAAACTGTGGATCGCAGCGTGCTTCTCGGCCAGGTCAGCGTCGTAAATGTTTTTGGCTCGTGGTGCACCAGCTGTATTTATGAGCATCCCGGCCTGATGGAAATGCGCAAGCTTGACGGTTTTCAACTGGTCGGCATTAACTGGCGCGACACACGCGAAGCGGGGCAAAACTGGCTTGCGGATAATGGAAATCCTTATCACGTCGTCGCCTTTGATCCGGCGAGTATATTGGCTGTGGAGATTGGCGTTGTGGGCGCGCCGGAAACCTATATTGTCGATAAGTCCGGACGCATTCGATATAAATATTCCGGCGCTTTATCGCCAGATGTCGTGGTCAAAGAGATATTGCCCCTAATCCAGAAATTGCAGGCCGAATCATGATCCGCGCGCTGCTAGCCCTCCTTTGCATTGCGCTGTTCGCTTTGCCCCCCTTCGCGCAAGACGCTTATGATTATCCGCCGGAAATTGAGGCGCAAGCACGAGACATTGGCCGCAAACTGCGCTGCGTCGTTTGCCAGAACCAATCTATCGAAGATAGCGATGCGCCGCTTGCCGCTGACATGCGCGTTATGGTGCGCGAACGGCTCGCGTCGGGACAGACCGAAGCCCAAATCATGGACTACATGCAGCACAGCTATGGCGATTTCGTCCTGCGCAATCCCCCCATACAAAATAATACGCGCCTGCTCTGGTATGGCCCGCCCGCCCTTCTTATTATGCTACTGCTGTGGTTTCTTCTGCGCCGAAAGTCCGCCGCGTCATGATCTGGCTGGCCGTCATATGCATCGCGCTGGTCAGCGGACTTGCGCTGGTCAGCGCGCTGCCTGCCTCTGACAAGCGCGTTAAGCTGGCTCTAATGGTTTCAATAGTGATCGCAGTTACAGCGATTTACGCTGTGATAGGAACGCCAAATTTCTTACTATAAATGCGCAAGCACGAGATTGCGTAATGCGGCGACTTCGGTGTCACTTATGTAGCCATGCACGGAAAAGCGAAAGCCCTCCTCACGCTCGTCACATAATATGTCATTGGCTTTGACAGCGGCGCGTAATGCGCTGCGGTCAGTCGGCGCGACGACAAAGGCCGCTCCGTGAGGCTGTCCGTTACGCGGAGAGACAAGGACGTCATCCGGCATATCCGCTGTCAGCGTAGCAATATGGTTCTTTACACGCTCAATCACATTGTCCTGCCCAATCTCGCCCAAAAGCGTCAAGGCTGCGACAGCCGATACAAGCGGCGCAGGTGACGGAGTTCCGCCAAAAAACCGCATGGCATCATCAGCGTAAGTGAACCGCTCTATATCCATTTCAAACGGATTTTCATGCGAAAACCATCCGACATCAATCGGTGCGCAGCGGCTAATCATATCCGGCGAGACGTATAAAAAACATGCGCCCGGCCCTGCGCAGAGAAATTTTACGCCCGTTCCCGTCAAAAAATCAGCGCCCCAAAGCGCGGGCGTCACAGGCGCGATACCGCAAGACTGCGCGGCATCGACTACACTAGACGCGCCCGCCGCTTTGGCTAATGTGCAGATCTGCTCGACAGGCAAAATATGTGATGTGTTGGACAGAGCATGGGTAATATGAACCAGCGCCACAGTCTTATCGATAGCGTCCGCCCAGCCCTGCACTTCTGTCGGAGATTTCTCCACATATCTGATTTTAAAGCCGTGTTGCTCGGCCTGTTTAAAGACGAATCCGATAGTGGGAAAATCAGATTTTGACAGGACGATGACATTGCGCCCCGCTTCACGCGGTAGGCTGTAGAGTATTTTAGTCAACGCCGAAGAGATATTTGTCTGCGGGCAAACTGTGGATGCTTTAACGCTAAGAAGGCGTGCTACGCCTGCGCGAAAACCGTCCACAGCAGACATCCATTGCGCCCAGTTCTCACCCGATATCCACGGCCCGAAATAGCGCTCGCTCACGGCGTCTTGAACAGCCTTCGGCAAGCATCCGACGCTATGGGAGAGAAAGTAATTATCCGGGACGTGAAAGTGCTTACGCATCAGAGCTCGGCGTGAGCTTGTCGCGTTTTTCACCATAAGTGCTGCCCCACCGATCTGTCATATCGGCGCGAACCTGCCAGAGATCCGGGAAGAATTTCTGGCGCATGCCGTCATTGAGAATCTCAACAGGGCGACCTTTCAACGATTTCGCCGCAACGCCGATCGTGCGGTAAATCAACTGCATATGATCGCCGCGAAACTTTTGAAATTGTTCATCAAATTCGGCCAGCGCTTCTGCCACCATATAGGCGTCATCATGACGATAATCGCTGTCATAAACCTGCTCCAGCGTACGGTTATCACCGTCCAGATAGACATCTTTATAGGTCGTCCATAAATCTGCGGGCATTTTGAGCAGAACACGAAAGCCCGGACTTTCCTGCCCGCTGCCATTACCCAGCAAAAGCCGGATTTGTTGATAATCTTTAGGCGACATCGTCTCCAGTAAAGTCAGCTGCTGGCTCATCAATTCCTGACAAATATGCACACGGCGAAACAGAGTCAGTGCTTTAAGACTATTGCGCGCGCGCATTTCGTCATTGGCATCCAGAAGCGAGGCCGCGATGAGCTTCATCCACAGCTCTTCGATTTGATGGACGATCATAAATTGAAGCTCATCCGGATGACATAAGTCCTCCGTCGCTTTTTGACAGGCGAGTAAATGTTCAGTTTTCAGGTAGATCTCGTAGTCGAGCTTGCCCGCGCCGCGCATGTCTTTTTCGTATTTTTTCCGGTCCATTCTTTTTCTCCATCAAGGTCGTAGCGTATAAATAATTCAAACGATGACAGTGGATTATGAATGGCCGGTTCGCCATTTACGCAAGACAAGTTCTGCGAGGGGAATGTGTACAAGACGATGCATAACTGAAAGCTAGGCTGTTTCACCGCGTGTGTAAACAAGAGGGACTTTTGCGCCACTTCAAAATGAAGTGACGCGAGTGACCGGAACCAAACTCAGTTCATTTATCTATGTATTTCAGTTGTTAGGTGTCATCTACAAATTTTCTACCTACATAATCACCCGCATTCTTACCCATAATTTAAATTATAAGATTTCCGATTCCGGGTTCGACGTGCCATGATGACACAGCTTATCATCCTCGCCTGTAAGCTAACACAGGCCAGTACGGATCAGAGAACCGCAGCTTCGAGCAAACGCAGCGTGCCAGTGTCTGCGTCGATCTCAGCCTCAATACCGAGCGGGATGGTAAATTGATCAGCCATATGCCCGAAGAATGCGCCGTGAAAGGCTGGCAAACCCAAAGGTTTGAAATGCTGTTCCAGGACTTCGGACAGCTCAAACCCACTGCCGCTAGACGTGTTACAACTCGTACATTGACCGAATACAACACCTTTAAGACCGCTTAAAAGGCCCGCTTGCCCCAACTGCGTCAGCATCCGGTCAATACGATATTCAGCCTCGTCTACGTCTTCCAGAAACAAAATGCCGCCATCTGTATTTGGCATATAGGGCGTACCGACCAATGCCGTCATGACGGTCAAATTCCCGCCGATCAGATGACCCTTTGCCTTACCGCCCGTAATCGTTTGCGTGCGCCATTTGCGTTGAACCAGCCGGTTGTCATCCAAAACGGGGTTTTTGAAAGTCGGTTTTGCGCCGTCAAATAATAAGGGCTCAAAGTATTCCAGCGTTCTTTTTCCCCAAGCACTCGCCGCATTCGGCCCGTGAAAGCTCACAAGTCCCGTCTTAGCCTGAAGCGCCAAATGCAGGGCAGTAATGTCGCTATAACCAATCAGGGGCTTAGGGTTAGCGCGGATCATATCATAATCAAGATAGGGCAGGATTCGCGCGCAGCCCCAGCCGCCGCGCACAGCCATAATCGCCTTAACAGATTTATCGGCAAACATCGCGTTGACATCGGCCGCGCGCTCTATGTCCTGAGCCGCTAAATAGCCGAAATCCTTACCCACATATTGGCCACGTTTTGGTACCAGGCCCAGTGCCGTGACGACTTCTTCAGAAATTTGATATTCAAACCGCTCCAAGCTTTTGCTGGCTGGAGAGACAAGGCCGACCACGTCACCTTTTTTCAGTCGCGGCGGTTTTATCTTGGCTGTGTTGCTTGTCTGCGAAAGTGCCGGTACCGCAGCGCCCATAAGGGTGGCAATGGCCAGAGATCCGGATAATGCCATTAAATGCCGTCGACCAATGTCCATTTTCCGCACTCCTTGTCTTTAAAATCAATGCCAGATTTCCAGAAGGTGTAAAGAAAAAACTGTCCGGCCTCAAACGGTCATTGTCAGGATAGCATGCCATAATGACCGTCCGTTGTCACATGAACGGGACAGAATTCGGCCTGGGCCAGAAAAGATTTTGTTCCCCTTGTTAATTGTTGCTATGCTGCGGACAAAAGACATCTCGAAAGCCGCGCGTGTCAAATTATTTCGCGACCATGCACTCATAGAATGGCGGCTGCTGATCGCAATCTAAAACAAAGACTACAGTCGAGAAAGATATAGAGAAGGAGAACGGCCGCGCCTGAAGATGCGTCGGGTGGTTTTTGCCAGATATTAACAGCTAGATAAAGGCGTGACACTAAACAATAAGCATGACCAGATTATCCGGCGCTTTCTATCCACATTTTGGGGTGCGTCCGAAATAGCAGAAAGGCCCGGTTAAAGACCGAGCCCTCTCAATGTCTTATCTATTTCCACTTCAAGATGAAGTGGCGCGAGTGACGGGACTCAAAATTATTATAAATCTATAATAACTTCAATTACTTACATGTATTTATAAATTTTATGTGTGCAAGTTTGTGTGCATTTTTGTGTGCATATTAAAAGCTATAAAGAGATAAAATTCAAAAACAGGACTCGAACCATTGCCTGACGAATCAGTCTAGGTTTGGATCGTCATCTATTTCAGCGAACTTTAAACGCCTCTTAAGCCTATTAGCACGATGTTTCTTTGTTTCCAGGTCATTCTCAAGGCGTTCAAATATAGGCCAGTATTTATCTCCATATGCATTAATATGTCTAGCAGCTATCGCTAAACCGATCTTCAAGTCTTTTTCATGAGTTTCCATGGAATTATGTTTGGCGCGATGAATCTCGCCAAACATACTGTCTAGTTATCTTTTTGAAGCTTAGGTCGTGACCAAACGAGGTCAGCGCCGTCTTCGCGATCAAACAGTGCAGCGTTGATTGGCTTATCCATTTCAGGGCCATCCAAAAGGACACGGATGTAATCAAAGGGTTCTTCGCCCGCTTCTTTTTTTGTCTCGTCCCAAGCGACGCCTAGGTCACTGCGGCCAGACTTGATAAAATAGTTCGGGCTGTCATCGCTCTTAGGGTTTTCGTTAGGGACGAATTTGACCTTTCGGTGTGTGGTCATAAGGGTCGCAATGGTTCCCTCATAGCCTTTCGTGGTGTGTTTAAAAGTGCCTATAGTTGCCATGGGAAATTCCTCCGTTATTGGCGTTGGTGATTAGGCCAGCTCGCGCTTAGCCTTCTTGAAACCGGCATCGCTGGCGAGAAAACCCGCTAGCATTGACGGAATGAGGGTGTTGACGTCCTGCTTATCTCCGTAAGTCTTTTCATAGACTTGGGCGTAAGCCTTCAACTCAATGTCAAGTTCAGGCGCGATTGTAATCGTGCGCTTCGTTGGCTTGGTGTCAGGTAGTTTCAACAATTTTAGTTTTGGGGTGTTGGCGTCGGCCATAATCAATCTCCGTAAGGTTTGAGGATGAGATCACGGCTGACAATGACGTTAAAACGCCAGCCCTGCCGGACTCTGAGGGTGGGTTGTACATTCAGGTTACGGTCAATGATCCGCTGGCCTGCTGTATTGGCCGTATCTTGCCCTGCATTTTGCAAGGCGCGTGTCAGACGGTCGCCGTCGTCACTGGCGAGTTCGGATCCAATACTAAGCAAAGACGATAGCGCCGCGCCTTTGATGAACTGCCACGTATGCTTATCGACTTTGTCTTTAAGGCCGGCAAAGCCCTGGGCATCAGATCCCGGTAAATTATCAAGCTGTATGCTATCGCCGTTCGGGAGTATCAGCCGCGTCCAGACGACAAGCGCCCTGCTCTGCCCAAAGGCTATGACGCTGTCATATCGGCCCATCAGGCGTGACCCCTGCGGTATCAGTAAATGCTGACCCGTAACCGTATCAAAGACGTTTTCAGTGACCTGGCCGATTACTTGCCCCGGCAAGTCCGAGTTTAAGCCCGTCACCAGTGATGCGGGAATAAGATTACCAGCCATGACCTGATAGGGCGAGCGCGGGGATACGAGGCCGTGACTGTTATAAATGTCGTCAGCGTCCCGGTCTAAGAAGGCCTGTTTGGCGTCTTGTTTGTTCGGGTCCGTGTCCAGTGGGTTAGCATCAAAGGCCGAGGGCGGCGGCGTAAAATCAGGATATTGCGGAGATTGCGCAAAATACTGCGGATCAAGATTGGCAGTTTTACTATGTCCGGTTTGCTCGCCCCGCCCACTCAATTGAAAAAACAGTCCAGAACTTCCAGGATTTTGCGGCGGCGTTAGATCAGGAGCTTGCTGATATCGCCGCTGCGCGGTACGCGGAGCTGAATATGACACGGGGCGCTGAAGTTTCGATGCCTCTGCCATAGGTTCGACCGGAGCCACGAGATAGGCCGCTCCAAGGTCTCCAGGCAATGGCGGTCCCAATTTGGGTTTCATCTCGCCGTAAGATTTTGGCAGTAGTTCCAAACCGTCAGCCATCGGTTTATGGGTTACATTATAAAGCTCATTGCCGTTTTCGCCGCTATAGTCGGGCGATTGCAGCGCGAAGGCTAAGGCTGCGAACATTATAGAGCCAAGGGCCGCAGCGCCGGCCATGAGAGCTTTACGGCTAAATCTTCGCACAGCGCGCGGCCTAGCCCTGATCGCGAGCTCTGGTGAGCTTTCTGTCATGATGAGCGCTCAATCCGGACGACGGTCTGGTTTTTTTCGCCGAGGCGAAGCTCGGCAGCGTCAAACAAGCGGTCAACGACGTAGTATTCGCCTCTAACCCGGTAATTGACCAGCTTACTGCCTTTGCCTTTTTTGTCAGTTACAAATAATGGCGGCGCCTCGGATACAGCCATATTTTTTGGGAATTGGATAAAAACCTTCTTACCGTCATCAAAGACGCGCGTGGGTCTCCAATTCGGGCTATCGCCCTTGATGAGATAATCGAACCGCAGCTCATCTGGGTTCAGCTTCAAGTCTGACGTTTTGAAACCGGCTTTTGTAAAGCGAGCCTTTTTGGGTGCGGGGCCCCGAAGCTGTTTGATAACGTCATGCGGATAACGCCACGATACTGCCGCCATATAAGTGTCGGCGAACGATTTTAGGTCCAGATAGTAAGTCCGTTTTGTGGTCGTAATGACGGCGTTTGTCGAAAGCTTGGCCGCCATCGGCCTGACCAAAATATGCACTTGTTCATTGGCGCCCGACCCCGATACGGTATCGCCGACGGTCCACCGCTGCGTATCCCCTGCCGAAACCGACGTGAGCGCTTCACCGCGTTCTAGCGCAATATCTGTGACTTGCGACGGCGCTGCGTAGACTTGATAGACCGAGCCCGGCGTATAGGGATAGAGCTGGATGGCGTTGAGGTAATTCTCCGAGGACGGCTGAACAATTGCCGCCTGATTAGCATAACTTACCGCCTGAAAGCCCGTAACGCTTGGCCTATCAAAAAATTCGATACTGGCGGGTTTGGCTTTCATCTGCCCCGGCATCACAATGCTAGGCGTATGGACGGCAGACTGAATGCTATATTCACCTTCGCCCGACGCTTCTGGGATATGGATAGCCTTTGACATTTCGCTTGGCGTTGTGGTCTTTGATGATTTCAAATCATTGAACGCGCTCTGAAGGCTCGCGCAGCCTGAAAGGGACGTCACAATGGCTAGAGCAGATACAGTTTTTACTGAGCGCGTAAGCGCGGGTGGATATGTCATCGGGAGACTCCTGTTGAATTGAGGTCTTTTGACCAATTGAGGCCGTGGACGTAGAGGCCGAGGGGATTGCGGTGCAGCGTCTCGGCATCGCGAGGGGGCGCGGTAATAACCGATAGGCTTGCGGTAAAGTCGGCTACGCCAATCTGCGCGCCGCTTCGAAATGACGTTTCGCGCCATCGAAGTTCAAAACTATCATCGGATGAACGCACAATGCTGGTGACATCGACGGTGACGCTGCGCTGTCCGACTTCTGAGAACGGATCGTTTTCCTGCGCGTAAGCATTGAGCGTTATCGAAGCTTGGTCAGTGGTAAAATTATAGGCGTCGAGCCAATTTTGGCGCAAAACAACAGGGTCGATGGATATGCTTCTCACGTTTTTGATAAACCGCGCGAGTTGACTCGCTATTTGGGCATCTGTCGGTTTGTAATCGCCCTGCAAGGGACTGACGCTTTTAACGCCTGCATTGGCGTCAAGCTCTATGACATAAGGCATGATTGTGGCCTGAGCGCCCTGCCAGACAAAACCAAGCGCGAGTATGGCACTCAGGGCCGTCTGCCCAAAGAAAGCGAGCCGCCAATTTTTACCCCTTACAAGGGCGGATCCATGGCGCTCATCGACCACCTGCTTGGCTCGCTGATAAGGCGTGTCGGGAACCGGCGTCATGCTGTATTTTGATTGGCTGCGTTTCCACATATCCTAATCCTCCTGCTGAAGTGAAACGGCCATTGCCCCGCCGTGGCTATCGCTATTGCGAATGGCATTTGAGGCCGAGCGTCCGGCGCTACGGGTTTGTTGTTTACGGTGAACCTTTTTAGCCCAATTGGGCTCACTTCCGCTGGCTTCATCCTTAGGCTTTGGCTTCAAGCCTTTTTTGGACATGGCATTAACCGCGCCGCGGTATCCGCTGGCATGTGCGCCTGTGACAGGCGCGGCTAATTTTTTAGCGCCCGCGGCTCCGGCCTTGGCCACAGCGCCTCCGGCGGCTTGCGCCATACCAGCAGCGCCCGCCATTGCCCCTTTTACGCCGCCTGAGCCGGACGCTATTTTACCCAGCGTAAAACTTGACCGCGCGCCGCCCGCCATTGAAGCGCCAGCCTTGACGGCGGTCCCGGATGCTTTCACCGCTGCGCCGCCTGCCGCTCCTGCGGCCGCTCCGCCCGCAATCGCCCCGCCGCCAATGGCGGCCATGGTCCCGACGGCGGCTCCCGCGCCCAGTTGCGGCGCGCCGGACACTAGGCCCGTGGCGATACCCGGCCCAAATATGCCGAGGGCAAGCAATGCCATACTGGCAAGAATGACTGAAGCGGCGTCTTCAAGTCTGATGGGCGCAGGCGGCGGACCAGGAACGCCGGGCGCGGGCGGGCTGCCGAACGCAGCCGTAATATCGCCAAAGATAGTAGAGCCAATGCCGACGATGATAGCTAGCACCATGAGCTTGATGCCCGAAGCCACCACATTACCGAGAACCTTTTCGGCGAGGAATGATGTCTTATTCCAAAGAGCGAACGGGATGAGGATAAATCCCGCCAATGTGGTCAGCTTGAACTCAATGATCGTGACAAAAAGCTGGATGGCGAGAAAGAAGAAGGCAAATAGCGTAATAATCCAGGCGAGAGCCAGAACCGCAATCAGCACAATGTTTGTAAAGAACTTCACGGGTCCGCTGAGCTTGGTTATTTCGTCAAGCAAAGGATGCGCGGCTTCGTATCCCGTATTGGCAATGAAGCCGGGGCGGAGCAGATCATCGACGGTCAGGCTCGTCGCAGTTGCCTCCAGCCCTAGCCCGCCGAAACTGCTAAATATGATGCCCGAGAGCGCCGAAAAATTGGTGATAATGAGAGCAAAAACACCGACATACATGACCTTTTTCAGGAACTTGCCGATGATGGAACTGTCTGATCCCATGGCCCAGTAAAGACCGGCCAAGGTGATATCGATACCGATCAAGACGGCTGTCAGGTACTGGACCTCGCCGCCGAGCAACCCAAACCCGCTATCAATATAAGTAGAGAAGGTTTTGACGAATTCGTCGATTATGCCGAGATCATCCATTACTTGTCTGCCCCCGCATAAGCAGAGCGCGAACCCGAAAACCGCTTAAAGCGCTCTTGGCTTTCTTTCTCGATGGCGATACGCCGGGCGGCATCGATACTGTCCGCCCGGTATTGCGAGACCATCATTTGCTGCATCTGCATGTTCTGTTTGACCAATAGCGCGATGAGTTGATTGGTTGATTGAACGGCCTGCAACTCGCCCGCCGCGCCGTGGCTTTTGTTCATCGCCTTGGTCAGCAGGCCCCTATCCTCCTCAAGGCTTTCGACCATTTTGGACTGCATAATCATCGAAGCCGCATAAGCTGCCTGCGACATATGCCATTGCTGCTCGGCCCGCCTCGCAAGATCGTCATCGCTAAAAGCTTCGTAGTCGTCTGGGTATTGTTCTTTGACAAGTTGGCGTGTCCGGCTGACCTCATAAGCGACATTTTCAGCCTGGGAGTTGAGATAGGCAATTTCGCCTAAGATCCGGTTGAGTTCATTGACAGCGTTCAGATCAAGCTTTTTGAGATTTTTAGCCTGATTGATGAGCATATTCGCTTCATTTCGAAGCTGTTGGGCCTGCCTTATGAGCTGGCTATGATTATGGACGGCCGTTTGAAAGTTCTGAACATAATTGGTGGGATCATAGACAATACCGCCAAAAAACTGCGCGTGCGCGGCCGGCGTATAGGCCAACCCCAACACAGCGATTGCTGTCAGCGTGATTATGCGTGTTTTTACTCGGCCGCGTCGAGCCATGGCACATCCTCCTCATCATTGGTGGTAAATTCGGCGCCCAAGAGGTCGGCGGCCCATTCAAGGCGTTTGAAACGTAGCCAATTGCCCGCGAAGGCTTCCAAGCCCGCCTTATCTTGAACGACGTCAATATCTTTATGGTCTTGCTCAGAACCCGCGCCGCAAAAGGCAAGCGCCACGGGCCCGAGCTGCAAATCAAACAGACGGTTTCCAGCATGGCTCTGAAAGTAATAATCCCGTTTGGGCATCGCTGTGGCAACGATCTGGATTTGCCGCTTATTTAGCCCAAAGCGGGCGTAGATGTCTTGTTGTTGTGGTTCCATTGCCCGGTTATTGGGCAAAAATATGCGAGATAGGCAGCTTTCAATCACAGCAGGCGCGATAGGGCTATCCGCAATATCTGCCAAGGATTGCGTCGCGAAGATCACGGACACATTTTTCTTGCGCAGCACTTTAAGCCATTCACGGATGCGGCCAGCGAACATGGGGTCATCTAAAAACACCCAAGCTTCATCCAAAATCAGGAATGTCGGTTTGCCGTCGAACCGGGCTTCCAGCTTATGAAAAAGATAGGTCAGCACGGGCGCAACTAGCGCCTTGGTGTGCATCAGCGTTTCCATCTCGAAGGCTTGGACGCTGTTGCGCTTAAGCGTATCTTCGCTCCCGTCCAAGATATGGCCGTAAGCGCCTTCCAGCGTGAACGGCTTAAGAGCTTGTCTAAGGTCTGTATTTTGCAAAAGAGCCGAAAGTCCCGTGAGCGTTCTTTGGTCCGGCTGTGCGCTCGCAAGGCTACCAAGTGCTGACCACACGCCGTCTTTAATATCCGGCGTTATCACTACGCCTTCGCTTGTTAGAAGCCCTGAGACCCATTCAAGCGCCCAGGCAATTTCGGCCTCGTCATCGATATTTTGAAGCGGCTGGAACGTGAGGCCCGTATCAGCGCCGCCAAGATCGTGGAAATCACCTCCTAATGCCAGAATAGCTGCGCGGGACGAGCGGCCTTTATCGAAGGTGAAAATCTGCGCGCCCTCATACCGTTTGAACTGAAGGGAGAGCAGGTTGAGCAGAACCGATTTACCCGAGCCTGTCGGCCCCACGACTAGGGTATGCCCCACATCGCCTTGGTGCGTTACCAGCCTGAACGGCGTATGCCCTTCGGTTGTCGCATATAATAAGGGCGCGCCGTCCAGATGCGCATTTGTTTCCGGCCCCGCCCATACGGCTGAGAGCGGCATCATATGAGCAAGGTTTAAAGTCGAGACGAGCGGAAGGCGGACATTGGCGTAAGGGTTACCGGGATGCGTCCCAAGCCAGGCGTCAACGGCGTTGACCTTCTCGTGAATAGTGGCAAAGCCTCTACCGTTGATGATACGAATAACCGCCCGTATGCGGGCATCAGCGACGGCCGCGTCCTCATGCATCACGCAAATACACGTCGTTAGATAGCCGTAACCTACATAATCACTGCCAAGGTCTTGCAGGGCGGCGTCCGCGTCCGAGGCTTTATTGTCCGCGTCGCTATCCACCAGAACCGATTGCTCATTAATCAAGGCTTCTTTGAGTAGCGCGGCGACAGATTTGCGCTTGGCGAACCATTGCCGGCGGGTTTTTGTAATGACCTTTGTGGCTTCCGCCTTACCTAACGGCATAAACCGGGTCATCCAGCGATAGGAAAACCCGAGGGTGTTAAGCTCGTCCAAAATCCCGGGTGTCGTGTCATTGGGAAACCCGAGAATGCTGACAGCATTGATGGCGTGATCACCAAGCCTGGGGACAAGGCCGCCCACAAGATCCGCGCCGCCGATGAGGGCGTCAATATAGGCGGGGGTATCAGGGGTTTTAATGGGGTGACGATGAGGCGATACAGCCGAATGCAAATATGTCAGCGTGCCGTTATTACCCAGCCACTTGGCCATCGGGAATTGAGCCTGCAGCAGGTCCAAGCATCTACCGGTTTCGGACATAAAGCTTTGGAGGTGATCTTGAACGGAAGGTTCAGTCTCTTCGTCAGGCGTTTCGATGAACAGTTTTGCGGCTTTGTTCGTTGTATCGGCGGGGGGGATAAACTGAAATGTCACATAATAAGCGGACTCGTAAAGCTCGCGGGTCTCTTCAAAGGCCCCTCGCCGTTCCTGTTCCACGATCCATGCCGCGGCGTTAGTAAACTCGGATTCTGGGTAGGATTTAGCAGGAATACGGGCGGCTTCAAAATAGAGAGCCCAACTTGACCCAAACCGCCGCAGCGCGTTATTCAGACGCGCGCATGTGGCAATCAGTTCTTCTTCTGTCGAGCTCTCAAGGTCAGGCCCCCGAAACTCCGCCGTGCGCTGGAAACTCCCGTCTTTGTTAAGAACCACGCCGCGGGCGACCAAAGCGGCCCAAGGGAGATAGTCAGACAGCCTGTCCGGACACTTTCGATATTCTGTGAGGTTCATCATGCCAAATATCCCTTATGTTTGATGTGACGAATAAGGACTTCCACGAACTGAGGGTCACGGTTGGCGAGGAAGACGCAGAGCGTATGGGCGCACACATAGTAGATGATCCCGAGCGCCCAGAGCTGAAGACCCAGGCCGAACGCCGCCGCCATGGTGCCGTTGACAATGGCCGCTGTCCTCGGCGCGCCGCCGAGTAGAATGGGCTCTGTGAGCGAGCGGCGAACCGGTATGGCGAACCCTTCTGCGAGATGGTCCGTCATTAGATGATCGCCCCGCCTGAGAATTTGAAGAAAGACAGGAAGAAGCTTGTCGCTGTAAACGCGATAGACAGGCCGAACACTATCTGAATGAGTTTACGAACGCCGCCGCCTGCATCCCCGAAAGCCAATCCAAGGCCCGTCATAATAATGACAATGGTGCCGAATATCTTAGCCACAGGGCCTTCGATTGATTTTAAGATTTTGGTAAGCGGCGCTTCCCAGGGCATTGCCGAGCCTGCCGCGTGGGCGGTTTGCGGCATGAGCACTATCACTGCAGCCGTTATGAATAGTCCGATGACGATCCTTTGACTGATATTTGTGTTGGTGAATGGTCCCGGCATTTTAAGTCTCCTTTACGAGGGTTAGGGTTGGGGGTGATTTGGGTTTAAGGGGCACGAGCTCGTAGCCATCCCCTGATAATTTTGTCAGCATGGCAACGGTCTCGACGCGGCGTTTGGCTCCTCGTCCTGCGATGAATACGACGATATCAATAGCTTCCGCGATCAACGCCTTTGGCGCGTTGGTTGCCGCTTCCAAGGTTAGCTGCTCTATTCTGAGCAGCCCGGCCTCAGCGGAATTAGCGTGGACTGTGGCTATCCCGCCGGGATGGCCTGTGTTCCAAACCTTGAGCATGTCGAGGGCTTCTGGGCCGCGGACCTCGCCGACAATCACGCGGTCTGGCCTAAGACGGAGCGTTGACCGCACAAGGCGTGCCAGCGTGACATTGAGCCCGTGGGTTCTAAGCGCTACAACATCGTCAGCCTCGCATTGCAGCTCGCGCGTATCTTCCAAGATAACGACGCGGTCATTGGTCTGCGCCACTTCAAAGAGCAGCGCATTGGCGAGCGTTGTTTTACCGCTGGACGTTCCGCCCACAATTAAGATGTTTTTACGGTCAATCACCGCTTCGCCCAGCGCGACCGATTGATCCGGCGTCATTGTCCCTGCCTCGACATAGTCCCCGAGCGTAAACACGGCGACGGCCTTTTTACGGATAGCGAAACTCGGCGCGGCAACGACGGGCGGCAGAATGCCCTCAAAGCGTTCCCCGCCGCCGCCCTCGTGGCTTGGAAGCTCCGCGCTCACAATTGGATTTGAGGGCGTCACGTCCTGATTAATGTGACTGCCAACAAGCCTGACAATACGTTCAGCTGCTTGCGGCGTGACGGCGGTTTCTGACTTGGTGCAGCCCTGCCCGAGACGGTCAAACCAAAGCGCTCCGTCAGGGTTGACCATAATCTCGATGATGTCTGGATCGTCCAAAGCAGCGGTCATTATTGGCCCCATGGCGGAGCGTAGCATGTCGAGCGTGCGGGCAGCGGTGACGGGGTTATTCGGCGGCATCGACAACCTCCGCCCCGTCATTGACGGCAATAGTCTGGTGTTTCTTCATCCGCGAAATTTCTTCGCGGGTGAAAAAATCATTGTCCGTCGTCAGCACGTCTTTGAGAGCGTTTTTAAATGTATATCCCCCGCCCTTCATTTGATCGGCAAGACGGTCGACAAAGACATTGAAATGCTGCGTCCCCTCAGACGCTCTTGATCCCCGGTCGGCGTCGTTCACGCGGGGCATAACGGTTAGAAAATAGCGCATGAAAAGCGTGAACCCTTCCGTGAGCACGCGTAGGTCCTGGGAATGGCGCAAATCATGCCGGGTCATGAGATCGAGGCGGCGCAGAAACGCCTCATCGCGCACATCATCCTCATTGCTGCGAAAATAATGCGTCAGAGCTTTATCGACTATTTGCGCCTGAGAATGCCGGCTCTGCCGCGTGAGCAATGTGAGGCGGTTATGGTTATACGGCGAGATACGGGCGCGAATACGGGGTTTGACACTGGGCATCGTTATATTCCTAACTCTGGGTCTATGGCGGTGTTCATGGCGTGGGCGCGCTGCAGGGGATTGAGAATTTGCGGTAGGTGACCGATCTGCAAGACCGCGAGTTCTGCCGGGCTTAATTCGGTGCCTATCTCGTTTTCGCGTTCCGCTTCTGGCCCGCTTTTGCTTGGGACGCCTGGCAATTCAGGCGTGCGCTCTTTTCCGGCCCTGACACTCGTATTCTTGAGCGCTTTCTTCTCCGCCGCTGTAATAAGGCGGCCATCCACAAACCGTGTCATGGGGGCGCCGTTCTCTGTCCAGTCTGTTGCCGCGCTGTTAGGGGAAAACGGGTACGGACCTTCTGGAGAAAGCAAGGGCGGGGGAATGACGCGGCCTGTGAAATTCTTATCAGTGTAATATTTGAGTTTCTTGGTTTTGATGGGCGAGAAGCCGGAGAGAAGAATAATCTCCTCGTCTTGAGGCAATTGCATGACCTCACCCGGCGTTATGAGCTGGCGCGCCGTTTCTTGGCGCGAAACCATGACATGCGAGAGCCAAGGCGCGAGGCGGTGACCGGCATAGTTCCGCATGGCCCGCATCTCTGTTGTGCTGCCGACCGCGTCGGAAATCCGCTTTGCGGTCCGATCATCATTAGTGGCAAAGACAACGCGGACATGGCAATTATCGAGAATGGAGTTATTGGGGCCATAAGCCTTCTCAATCTGGTTGAGAGACTGGGCAATGAGAAAAGCCCGCAGGCCGTAACCCGCCATGAACGCTAGCGCGCTTTCAAAGAAATCAAGACGGCCTAACGCCGGAAATTCGTCAAGCATGAAGAGCACGCGGCGACGTTTTTGAACCACGCCAACATCGAGGCTTTCCGTGAGGCGGCGGCCAATTTGGTTTAGGATCAGCCGAATGAGAGGCTTCGTGCGCGAGATGTCTGATGGGGGCACGACCAGATATAGTGAAACCGGCTTCTCTCCATTGACCAAATCATCAATCCGCCAGTCACAGTCAGAGGTCACTTTGGCGACCGTGGGGTCACGGTAGAGCGCGAGAAAGCTGATCGCCGTTGACAATACGCCTGAACGCTCATTATCGGATTTATTGAGAAGCTCGCGGGCGGCTTGCGCAACAACGGGATGAGCCTTGGCGAAGTCTTGATTTCCAAGATGATTGGTTTTCATCATCACATAGAGCGTGTCTTCAAACGGGCGGTTCGGATCAGAGAGAAAAGTTGCGACTTGGGCGAGCGTTTTTTCGGGCTCAGCGTAGAGAACATGTAAGATAGCGCCGACGAGCAATGAATGGGCTGTCTTTTCCCAGTGATTGCGGCGCTCAAGAATACCTTCTGGGTCTACCAAAATGTCGGCAATATTTTGGACGTCGCGGACTTCACATTCGTCCCTGCGGACTTCGAGCAAGGGATTGTACCGCGCGCTGGCCGGGTTCGTCGGATCAAACAATAACACGTTTGAGAATTTTGAACGCCATCCGGATGTGAGTTTCCAGTTCTCGCCTTTAATGTCGTGAATGATGGCGCTGTCGGTCCAAGACAGTAATGTGGGAACGACTAGGCCAACACCCTTCCCTGACCGTGTCGGCGCAATGGTAATGACATGCTCTGCCCCGTCATGCCGGATATAATCTTTCTTCTCCCGGCCCAAGAACACGCCGTGATCTTCAAAGAGACCAGCGGACTTCATTTGCCTATGGCTCGCCCAGCGTGATGACCCAAATGTATTGAGCTTGTCGTTTTGCCGTCCGCGCCAAACGGAACCGATAATAGCAAATACAATTCCTATGAAACCACCGGCGGTCGCGATTTGACCGCCCTTGGCAAAGACGTGCGGGGCATAGGCATCGAATGAATACCACCACGGAAATAACATCCACGGCGCGTAGACGCCATGTTCGCCAATAACAAACCAGGGCGCTCCGAGGTAAGCATCATAGTCAAACTGAAAGGCGACCCACTGCGTTGCATACCATGTGGTCAGAATGATCGTGGTGAACACGATAATGATCTGACCGATGAGTATGGATTGTGGCGACATAGCCTAAGTTCCTTTTGCTGTTGGAACTCAAGCTGGCTTAACCGAACTATATTTGACAATGGGGTGTTTGACAGGGTTTGACAGGCCAAACCGAGTGAAACCTAGCGAATACGAGTCAACACGAGTGAAACCGGTTGAACCTAGGTGAAAAAGGCCGAATGGAGGCCAATGCGAGTGAAAACGGGCCAATCCGAGTCAACGCGGGTGAAACCGAATGAATACGAGTGAAATCTAGTGAAAGCGAGTGAATACGAGTCAAACCGAGTGAAAATAAGATACAATTCCTAAATTGGCTGGCTTTATGATCAGAGGGGTATCCGGTAACAGGTATCCCGCCATTATCTGAAACAGGTCGGCGCGACATGATATACTCGCAAGAAATCATCCCCAAGTTCTGATACTTTGATAGAATTGATAGTGTCTTCACATTTTAAAGTGTAGTTCCTTGGCTATGAAACATACTCTGCTCACCTTTGCCTTAATTACTCCATTTTTGTTTGTCAGCTGTGCTCTAGCGGAAGATTCGACAAGTGCAAAAGATCCGTCCTCGCTGTCCTTTAAATCAATATATTGGTCTGACGGCGATAGCGGCAGATTAGATGGTTTGAAATTTCGTCTTGCCAATATTGACGCCCCTGAAACCGGCAGCTTGAAACAACGCGGCGGCGCGAAATGTGAAGCCGAGCGCGAGATTGGCTATGAAGCCAAAGCGTTTTTGGTGGAGTTTACACGCGGTAAGGAAATCAAGATCGTCCGTGATTACGGTGAAGACCGTTATGACCGCCTCGTTGTTGATTTGACGGCAAATGACGTTGATGTGGCGAAAGCTGGCATTGATGCTGGCCAATTGTTGGCTTGGCCTCACAAAAAAGGACGCGCTCTAGCACCTAAGCCGGATTGGTGCGCTCGTTGACAACCAATGAACTTGCTTCCTCCCCTGAACTCGCGGCCGAATTAAATGCTCTTGAATACGATCACGGGATGAGTGCAGAGCTGATTGGATCCCTGAAAGTATCCAAAGAAGAAGCGCGCGCCCATATTAGCTTTTTCTAGCGGATGATGTTTGTAACTAACGGGGGAGTGATGACCGGTGGGCTCGCCCTGTTAGGATTTGGCGTCCAACAGCTTACGGGTGGGATTTCTGCAGTAGGCGTTATTTGCTTGGTAGCGGGGCTATTGTTATTTTTGAGTTCACCTCTGTGTTTGCAAGCATGACGCGGGCTATAAGTGAAACCGAAGCAGCGGCGCAAAAATTTGACCCAATTTAACCGCCTTCGTAAAGGAAGTTTACCCCCAAACCAGATCTTAGTTCAGAGGCTTAGTTGGAGCGATTTTAAGACGCTCGGTTATGGCCTATCGGGGGGTGAAGTGTAAATATGTTTTAAGAGATATGAGCTAATCAAGATTACATGATTTCCAGAAACATAAATGAACCGATTATTCTCAGTTCAAAGCCTAATAAAATCCGTTTTTACTTTTCTCTGCTTTTGCCAATTTTGATGATAGGGTTAGGCCTCCATGAGTTTATCGAGGATGGGCAAGTCTTGTTTTTTCTTGCTGGCATAGCCTTGTTCACCGCAAGTTGGTTTTTTAGGTTCAAAAATGAAACTTACATAACTCATAAAGCTGTTTATCAGCGCGTAAGTTCCAAGAAGTACGAAACTTTTCGACTCTCCGATTTAAGCTATGCCTGTTTTGAAGACGACGTAGTATATTGTATTTTTGGAGAGCAAGGCGACGAATGTTATTCAATTTCAAATGACGCGAACAATTTTGAGGAAATTAGAGCGCACCTGGAGCAGCTAAGCCAAAAACATCTTCCATATCATAGATACGAATTTGCTTTACGTTCAGAGATGTCTTTTGCTGATAAGCTAGGTTGTTTAGATTGTGCGAGCATATTCGGGTTTTCGGGTGTCATCAATTGGACAACTGAAAGGACCAGGTGGTCATTTTTTAGCCGACAATTGCCTGAAATTGCGGTATGCCCATCTTGCAAAAAAGAAGGGCGCGTCATTGTTTCACGGACAGGGCTGGTAACGCCGCACGGACTCAAATCTATGAATCGCCTTTATAAAAACTCCTAGGTTGTTTTTATAGCCCATGTAACGTCGGTTTTAACCGATTGTAGAAATCAGCGAGCGGCCTTCTTTGAGCGTTTATGGCCTCTGAGAAAACGTAGCTCGATCCCCCAAACCAGACATTAGCCCAGAGGCTTACGTTAGGCGATTTAAAGCCACTCGGTTTTGGCGGCGTCAGGGATTAAACAGAATGATTAAAGTAGCGACTATCAGCATTATAACCGTAGGATGAAATGTGGATGCAAAACCTATCGCACGAAATAACGGCGACTTTTTATACCCAATCCAAAATAGCACTCGGGCGATTAAGAACCAACCACCTAATATAGGCAAGATAGAAGCAGCTTCTTTTGGAGCAGAGGCTGCCAAACAAATTGATGCCAGCGTAAAAATAATTACTTGCTCTGTTGTGTTTCGAATGTATCTCAAGGTGATATCTAATGGCGTGCCATTTATTGGTGCAGATCCATCAATATTTTGTTCAAAATGACGTGTTCGTGCAGCCCATGCTATACCTGCAACAAGTGAAAAACTTGGAGGAATAAGTGTAATCGCTATAACTTGGTATAATGAATAAGTAGAGAACCAATCTTGCGAAAATGACAACCAAAACCCAAATCCAATAAATGCCGCACTCAAGATCCAAGCGGTGAAAATCCCCTTGAGAACTTTGATTTTATCACTTGATGTATTCGCCATAGGTACTTTTATAACACTAAGTTTGTGATTTCCAATGTCCTGAAATTGGAATTAGTAGAAGTTCTGGGCTACTTACATTAGGCGATTTTAGGACGCTCTGGTTTATGTTTGCTATCCGTTATTGGACGTCGTTGAACGACCAAGGATGAATTGAAGGATAATTGAGCATAAGAAGTAGGCTACAATTAGACAGAATACCCCAAACATGGCGAGTATTCGTAACAAGGCTGCAACGGGGCTAAGTGTAATTAATGCTGCATCATCAGTAAACCGCACGTCCTTTAGCGCTAGTCTGGCAATCATACCTGTCTTTCCAGAGCGCTTGAGGTTATAAATTGGTATAGTTTCAAAAAACTTCTTTGTTCCTGAAAGAATCAGTCCCTCAAGGACTTTTTCATCCGTTAGTAAAATCCTAGCATCTGTTGGGTTCTTCTCCTCAAGGCTTTTACGCTTACGCCGTAATACGTTTCGCGCTGCGTCCCTTAACTCACTTAACTCCGATTTGGTTTCGTTATCTGTTAGAAATCCACCTTCAATCAACTCTATTTCATCAAGATATAACCGAGGAATGCGATAAGTTATGCCTGTTGAAAACTTACCATCAAACTGACCAGAATAACCGTGGCCTTCTAACGTCATTTCGCTTTTGATATGAGCGCTATTATCCGCCTTAAAATCAATCGAAATGGACTTTGGGGAAATATTAACGCCGAAGCGATGATAGTTGTCAGATACTAAATAATCATCGATTGCCGATTGGGCCTCAGTTTCACTCACACTTATTTCAATGTCTGTTGCAAATAAGAAAATAGCGGCCATTAGGAGTAAAATGGTAGCCGAGATTATAAGTGCAGCCTTCTTGAACATATATTCAAACTAAAGAGGATATGCCTACGGAGCAAGAGACTTGAGCGAACGGCTTATTTTGAGCGATTTAAGCCTCTCCCAGACGTCCGCAATGCCCCCTTTGTTGAAGTCGCAACGATCCCCAAACCAGACATTAGCCCAGAGGCTTACGTTGGGCGATTTTAGGACGCTCAGTTTTTGATTAACTCTGTGATGAAAAATGAACTTGTGGTCACGAAATTGATAAACTTCTGAAGGCGCTAAATTTCTCAATAGGTGCCGCTTCCAATTGCTGAGAGCTGCACTTCGAAGCAGTGCTGACCCGGTTCATTGAAAGACCGCTGTAGTTCAGGTAAACTTCTTGGCCAATCTGCCAATGCGCTACTGCTATATACTAATGCCAACGGATGCTTCCATGCATTCTGAAATTCCGCACAAACTCGAACTTTTCCGTCGTCAATGGATGTATAAGTGGCGACCGGAGTATTATTAGTGGGGTGATAATAGCTTGGTGCCCACCCGCAACTATATCTTCGGGCAACAGAAGGATTGGACACGATTGTTTGGATTGCATCATCTATACTCGCAGGTGGCGCGCCTTTAATTGAATGCGCACATCTCGCAAGCCTAAGAATATTAACGACATCACCGATCGCGCGTTTATCTTTAATGACTTCATCCCGTTGTTTCTCCGGAACGCTCTCTTCACCAAATGGTTCGTTCGTTGTAAATGTAGGAATAGTCGCAGGAGGATCAGGGAAGAGCATTTTTATCAGGTAGCAAAATTTTCCGGCATTCGGACGCTTTTGCGCCAACACAGAAAATCGCGCATCCGTTTTTGGATCAAAAATTCGAGCTGGCTCGCGGGATGGGTCATACGTCCCTGCAAACTCCGCACATAACTTCACGGTCGAACTGTCTAATTTCGAGAACTGTAGAGTTTGGTCGGGTTGCCATAAGAAACTAAGCGCGGGACTACAAGAAGGGTCGGCTCTGTTTTGAGCGCTAAGCTCCCGAGCGTGTTGTATATCTCTTGGAATGTCTCCTGCTACCCCAAACGCACACTCAATCGCTGTAGCTCTGGCGTCCATTTCTCTGTACAATAATGCATCGTGTCGAATGACACCCTCAGTCATTTCTAGATTCATATCATAGCAGTGTCGGCCTTTTACGGGACGCGGAGTAGTCAATTCTTCATCCAACTCCCAACTCACATCAAAATATGGATGAGCCGTTTTTTGACCCCCAGAACGTTTTTCAAAATCGCCACAAAGGCTTATCGTGGACGGACCAAGACGTTCATAGGATACTCCAATTTCATCTTGCTCGGGTCTCCCGAGTATTTTTAGCAACTCCTTTAGGGAATCAGGAATTTGACCCGTTTCATCAAGAGCTTTTTGCGCATCAAGAGCAATATATTGCATTGTTGTGAGTAGCCGATCATCAGGAGTGCCGTCACGCAGCATCAGATGGCTTGTATTCAGGAATAAACTGACAAGCCCTACCAGCAGGATAAGTGCAGTGGTTATAATCAAAGGTCGTTTCATGGCGAGCAGTTTCAAGGGCTATATCGATTAAGACCTCATATAATGGCTCTTTATAATAATTAAACCAGTGTCCTTTTTTGAGCGGTTATGGACTCTGAGAAAATGTAGCAAAATCCCCATTGCAGACATTAGCTTAAGTACAATCACTCTCATTTACACGAATATCCTACTATTAATATAGCTTCTTATTTCGAGAATATTCGGTTTAATTCTTCTTTGGAGTAATGGAGAGCGCATATGTCATAGCCATAAGGTGATTGCACCCAAGCTTGCGTATTATGGCCCGTTCGGGCATTTATATAACGAGAATATTGGCTGCACAGATCTTCATTAACTTTACTACTTAAAACTCCCCCTAAAAATGTAACTTGTGTTTCTAGGGGAACACAAGCTTTTATCGAACTTCCAACATGAGTTTTGTAATCCTTCTCAGAGCAAATACCATCAGCATAACATTGAGATAACAGGCCAGAATTCAAACACGTTGAAACGCCGTGAACATCTGCCCCCTCATGAAACAAATAATTAGAATCTTTTTCGACACTAATTTTAAAAGAGTATGTTACGCCCATTTGTTTATCGGTGTTTATAAATATTGAGGGTGGATTTGCTATTCTTGGATCAAAACTTATTCCCAGTTTCTCTTGCGCTGTTTTTTTGTTGTTAATACGAAAATCTGTTTTTTCTAGCCTTGCCCTGTTGCCCTCTACATACTCTACATAATCACCAATCAAATAGTTATATAAGTCGATTGCTTTACTGCTTCTAACGGCTTTGTCCCAAGCTTCCTTATCAGACTCCAGCATTCTTTCGTAAAAAGTTTCTGAAAGCGGATTGTAATCAGACTGATATTCTCGTTTGGATTTATCCATTCGATCAATCAACGCTTGAGAATATTTATCACTCACCATTTTTGAATATTGTTTTAGCGATAAATCTTTAAACGCATTACAAATTTCGAAGCTAGTTGAATTTTTTGTCAAAGATAATTCTTTTAAAATTGGAGATTTTTTCAAGAACATGTCAATTGCTAGATTAGTATAAGGCCCAGAAATTCCATCAATAAAATCGTCATAATACCCATATTCTGACATCTTTTTTTGTACGCAAACAACGTCATCGTAATCTTTACGAAACCTTCTATAAACTGAAGCCCTATTGGTTTTGATAACGCTTCCTTTTTCGAGAGTAATGTAGCGGGTAACGCCGTCAATTTCGCCAGCAATTTTTACGTAATCATTTTTATCAATATTTGGTGGTAAATCCGCCATTGTGACAAATATTGAAATATTATCAGGTATTGATGATAAAAATACCCGAGATTCATTTTCGGAAAGAATCGTGACACCATTGACTTTTCCGAACCAGCTATTTTCGGGGACGCGCCAGCCTTTGTATCTCGCATCTGAACTGGTGGCATCGAGAACTTTTTTTGGCGACACGCTCGTTGGTAATACCTTGTCCGTTTTCGATTGGCTTTCTTTCTTTTTTTCTAGTGCTTCACGTTCTACCGGCTTTGGGTCTGACGGATTAGATTCGACATTTTCCGCTTCAGTTGAACTATTCAGCTTCTCAATTAATTTGGGTGTATTCAGGTATAGCGCGATTAAAGCACCGGGCACAATTAAGACCCAAAAGAGTAACCGTTTTAACGACCCGGTTTTTTTGTTTTGATGTTCGGAAATTCTGTTGTGAGCCACGACTGAGAGGGGCGTATTGTGACCATATTTTTCTAGGAAGTTTTCATATGAAGACTTATCATACTTCTTACTTTCAATTTTCTTCCACGCTTGGATTTGATTAGGTGGTCCCGCTTCTAATTCTAAATTTTCTGTCTCTGTTGGTTCATGTTCGCCCGGGCTTTCGCTGCCCACTTTTTTTTCTATTGCTTGTATGATGTCGTCTGGTAGCGAGAATTTTGGAGCATCAAAAGCCGGCTTTATGTCTAAGGTCTGTGTTTGTTTAAAACCAAGAGGAATTTCATCGATTTCGATATCATACGATGTCGATATTAATTTCTTTAACTTTAGAGCGAGTGTCGCCTCGTCCCTGACAAAATGGCTGTCAACGGCTTTTGATGTCCATAAAACGATAACAGTCTTTGCATTCTCAATAACTGAAGTTATTTCGGATTGAAAATCATCACCAGGCAGCAGGTCTACATCCCACCATACAGAATAGCCCATATCCAATAGCGCTTTGGATAGCGTTTCGGCTAAACGCCTATCCTCGTTTTGATATGATAAAAAAACGTCAATCAAGAATAAAACCCCATCCCAGTGGAACAAATGTAGAATATAAAAGAGATTCGTTGTTTATTCCAGACTGCAACCTGCATTGTCCACAACTGAATATTCAGTACAGTCCATTGATTACGATGTCGTTTTCCTTTTGCTTTAAGTCAATTCTGATGTCTCCTTTGCCCCCACAGTACGCATTAGGACAAAATTTGCGATGCCCGTATGAGAGTTCATGATTTATCGAATCCAGCGTGATCTAGACTTCCAAAACCCTCATCAAAAACCTCAATCCAATCATCGCGCTCCAATTGCTGTGCCATTTCACGTAAGTCTCGAATGAACTCCAACCGGGCACGATAATTTTGCAAGATAAGGGTATCGGTTTCGACATTGAGTTTACGCGTTTCTGCATAGAGTTTTTCGGCTTCAGCTAGTATTTTTGTAACCTCGGCGGATATCTTCTCATTGTTTTTAGCGGGGCCCTCCAGAACGGCTTTAATGTGGTCCAGTGATTTCGTCGCAATAGTGCCGAGCTCTTCCCGTACCGTGTGCCCCTCGGACGTTGGCAGCTTCACATCAAGCAATTGCTCCATCTGCTTGTAGATTTTTTGCTGCAATGATCGCCTATGCTTAAATTTGTTCTCGCCGGAGATGACTGGATTGGCGGGGATAGTTCCGCGCCTATAATCAACGAAGGTATCAATGATGACTTTTGATAGCCGGACTGCGCTTTCGGACTTCATGCCCATCGACATCATGGCAACTCCATGTTCCGTGTATGCCCACGGCAGAACTCTCGCCCCGCCTCTCCCAGTGTTTGAAGTCACATTTTGTGACCTCAAAACCTTTACTTCTTCATTTGTAAGCTGAAAGGCGTAATCTATGGTGAACCTATCCGCATTACGCGAGCGGTACTGATTTACGGCTTTCGTAGTCGTTTCGTAGAATTGTGCCAGGTCATTCGCCAAAATGACAGGCTTCCCTCGGACCAACACAATAACCTGTTTGATACTATCGGATTGATCCGGGCTCCCAATATTTGCCTTACTTGAACTCATCGGTATGCACCCATCCTTTATCGCTCAAAACCAAATCATCGCTATCTTCTGATACCCCTGCGATTGCGGCAGGCCCGAGAGCAAGCCGCGGCGCTAATTCAGGCATGATCGCCCACTCAGGGACTTCGGCTAATCGGTAGCGATATTTGACATGGCTTGTCGCCGCGCTGCTCTGCACGACAGGCGCGGTAAAATTCATGATCTCAACAATGTCCCGGCGTCCGTAACAAAGCTGCAACATGTCTTTGTCAGGCCCCCTGTTTAGCGCCTTAGGCTGGATAGCGGCCTCCCCGGCTTTTGTGAGCCGAAAACCCTTTGCGGGAACCTGTTCCGTCTTGCTAAAATTCTTCAGCTCAAGCGTCGTGTCGTGCACGCTCATAATTCCGGCTCTTGCCAGCGCTAAGAACGGCTTTAAGTCTCGCGCATTGCGTTTCGCCCCGAGGACCTTGCCATCGTCTGCCACCTCCACGACAAACAAAAAGGTCTGCCCAGCCTCCATTTTGCCAATTGGAAAGCACTCATGGTATTTAGTGTAATGTGCGTTCAGGACTTGGATGAAGTTTTCATTCGTGGCTTCATTATCAGGCGCGCCGCACGCCGCCAGTAAAAGCGCTATCATGCCGACCGCTCTGCATATATTCCGATTCATTATCGTTCCTCCATTACGTAGCATTCAAGAAATCTCCCGCCCCTTTGTGAGCGTCCAGGAAATACTGTGCCCGCTAATATCCCCTGTGACAGAGCGGCCTGGATTGCGCTCCAGCGTCTCGCGCCACGGCACGAGGGTAAAATCTTTTGACCGCTCGATAACACCGTAACGCCCGCTCGGCCGGTTAACCGCTTTGACATATGTTCCGGAGATTTTGCCGCTGGCTGGCATCTCTGCGAACGGCTTACCCATATCGCTTGATATGTCACTCGCGGCGTCCGCCACATCGCGGGCTTCTAGGGTTTGTAAATGCTCGGACGTGATAGGCTCGCTGAGCGCGCTGATGACCGCCTCATCCAATAGGAATTTACGGCGCAGGGTTTTGGCGGTTTCTACGTCTTGGCCGAACCCCTCAGGCGCGTCAGACCCGCTTGGAAGCACTAACTGCTCATCCAGCCATGTCCGGCCCATCATTTCGGCTAGTTTTTTAAGCGGGCTGCCGCTCACTATGCGAACGTCCACTGGACCCGCCAAGGCTTTTGACTTTTCAAAGCGCGCGGCCCGTTTCAAATAGTCTGGCGGCACAGTCCAGGTTCCGTCCTTTTCGCGCTCGGCATGGCCCGCGCGCCGCATGGCTTCAAGCCGTCTTATATGAGCTTCGATGAACTGAGGCCGCGCTTCTTTATCCGTCTCCATATGCGCGGCCACGCTGTAACGCCCGCCGCTTCTGTGAGCGATGGTATCGATCGTATAATCGGACGGCCTGGGCGTGATCGATTTTGGTTTTGCCTGAACAGTCATCCCCGGCGCAACGCCCTCGATATTAGACGCCCCGCCTGTATCCACATAAAGCGCCTCGCCACTAGTGCAATCGAGCACCATATAGCTGCGGTCACTCACATCATCGCGGAGGCCGGTTTTCACCACCCTGCCAGTCACGGTCTGCGCCTTGGCATCAAAGGGATCGTAAATTTCATCGCTGTGAACTTGGCGGGTAAGTTTAGCCTCCGTCATGGCGCGCTGATACGTCCGGATAATATCGCCGCGCTCGCCCATGCGCCGCAAGGTGCGCTCAAACCCCTCATCTAGCTTCCAAATGCGCCGCCCGGTTTTCTCTACCAGCCCCATTTCTCCAAGCCGTTTGAGCCGTCCCATATCCAGACGCCAAATGGCCTCTGACCCGGCGTCCGGCCCTGCCGACAAATCAAGGACGTTATCTTTGGCTTGGGTCACAAAACTCTTGTCCAATAATGTGAACCGCTTTTCAGGAACCATAGCGGCCAATTTCATGGCGGCGTCCATTTGCCGAATATAGCCGAGCTCTTTTGTTACGAGTTCGGCAGCAAGTTCCCGCATCCCCCGCGAGATATAAGCCCGCGGGATGACGAGATCTTTCCCGTCCGCCGTCTTGCCTCTTAAAACAATATGGGTATGCGGCACCGAAGTGTCGTAATGATCAGCGGCGACCCATTCTAGCCGCGTTTCAAGATCGCTCTCCATGTGGCGCATAAAATCACGGGTGAACCCGGTGAGGCTGAGCATGTCCTTACTGTCCTCGGGCGAGACGATAATTTTGAAGTAATGACGGTCGTCTTTCAGGGTCTCTGCAAAGCCTGATTTATCCGGGGATATGCCGTCGTCGCCATAGAGAATGCCCTTGCTCTCATCCCGCCCAGCGCCGTCTCTCTCAATATAGTCCAGGTGATGATTAAGACTGGCAGTTTGCGCGGCGCCGTTTTTGACTAGGCTGACTTTCACAACAATGCGCCTGACAAACATTTCTTCAGCTCTTGGCGCGAACCTCGAGCGGCTTCCGCCCCCGCGCTTTTTGGACGAACTCCTTGCCGCGTGCCTGACGCGCCCGGCCAGACTTAAGAACTGTCCAGTGCCATTCGGCGCAAAAATTTTTCCAAGCTTCACATTGAAGGGATCATCGCCGCGCCCGCTCATTGACCTGTAATCCTGCTAAATCTGCGAATTTTCGCAGGTGGCCCGCCCGTAATCCCCGCTGCTATAGGGGTTCTTAAGCAACAGCCTGGGTCACCACTCAAAACGGTGGCCCCTAAAAAACGATGTGCAGACAATGGCTTAGGGCTGACAGGCCCAGCCCTTTTATCTTGCAATATCCACCAATCTAACCTCACCCCCCTAATTCCCCCATTTTACCGGACTTAGCGGATATTGATGTCCCGAGATATTCCACTTCTCCGAGGATATTCTCGAGCGTAACAGGCCCAAAATAACGGCTATCAAACCCGGTCTGCACATCCGGCGAGACAAGAAAATATTCGCCCAATTTTAAGGTAATACACCCCGACTGAGCCGGCATGTCGCGCCCCAAAGCATCCTGCGACTGCCGGGAGATATCAGCATGCTTTGGGACGCTCACCCCGTTTTTATGATAGCAAATCTCATCCCCTTCGACGGCCCAAACCGTCTTTATGAGGGGGTAATCATAGGGCAAATATCCGCGCTCATCGGCCAGTTTGCGCGCCCATTCCGGCGCGTAAGCCGCGACCTGAGAATTAAGACCGGGCATATTATTCTTGCGCAATCTATAAAACCCAATGGGCGCACTGGGACTAGGATTGTAGAGCAAAAAAGGTTTAGGCGGAAAAGCAATTTGAGCTGTTGTCACGACAATTGCGCCCGTAATAATCATGGCAATAAGCGAATTTCTAAGCATTGTTCTGTGCCAAATATTGACTTATCTGGGGCGGGTCATCCCTGCAAATTTCCGTATGATGATACTGCCGCCAATAGCTGGCCGGGACGACGGCGAGGTCACTACCCACTCGCTTTTCCAGCTTCGTCAAACGCGCCAGCAAGCGGCGCGTGGCCTTCGTGCCGCGTGATCGCAGCAGCAGTTCAGCGCCGGGATAGACGCCAGGCATTTCAGTCAGTCGCCCCGTTTTTTGGGTTTCACAAATATATAGATTCCAGAGAATTGTACCGTGATCGTTGCGCGTCCACCGCACCATTCCAAATGTCGCAAAAGGCCGAAAGCTGTGTATTTTAATTCCGCTTGGACGCTCAATTATTGTTTGGCCACCGCCAAACCTGAGCCGGTGATTGCAAACACCGCGAACAAAATGCTCGGTGACTATGGTGCAAGCATCAGACATTTTGGGAGGCTTTTTTACCGCGCGGCTGCGTTTCTTCTTCGCGGCGCAATGACCACTGCTTCAATTCATCCCGGTGATAGACGACTTTGCGCCCATGTTTTCTGTATTTTGGCCCCTGCCCGTTCCATCTCATATTCTGCAGTGTGTTTTGTTTCAGATGAAGAAATTTTGCAGCCTCCTTAACATCCACAAATGGGCATTTCAAAACACGGCCCATGTCCACCTCCCAGTCAGTTTCTGTCTTTGCAGGGGCCTGATATCCCTGCCATTAAGTGATTCGGGGCATATTTTTACGGGGTTGTATATGGTTAAACTTGCACCCTCAAAAATAACCGCTCATCTAAAATAAGCTCATTTGGAGTGTGAACGGGCTTATCTAGTCTGGTTTAAAATCTTTAAAAATTGCCCGCGTAACTGGGATTCGGCACGCAAATAATGATTGCGAACAATGGTTCGCGCATACTCAAATTTATCGGGATTTTTAATCAAGTATTTTTTCCCAAAATGGGCCTCTATGGCGTCTTTCCATGACCCGCCAGAGCTGCGAATATCGTAAACCAGCGCCGCGCTTCGGTGCAAATCGGCCCGTTTTGGCGTGTGAATATTCGTGCGGGCGGGCAGTGATCCATCAAGAATTCCAAAGATTAGAGCGGCGGTTTTAAGCCGCTTTTCACGGCCCTTGGCATGATTAAACTCAAGCCCGATATAGACATCCTCACTTCCTAAATCCAAATCATCACAATGCAGCTGAAACCAAAACCCTGCGCCTAGAAACCGGGCATGATAAGAGCCGTCTGCGCCCTTAAAATAGGAGCGTTTGGCTGGATAATCCGACAGCTTGATGGGCCTCGCTTCAGGCCGAACGGATGCTACCTCAAGAACATGGAACCTCACCGCGGAACTAAAATGATCAGGGTGCCAAAACACATTGGCATCAACAGCGGAAAGCTCCGGGTTTGCCGGAAATAAAAGCCCGTATTTTTCAAATTCTGGGTAGAGTTTGAGCGCTGTTAATTGCACGGCGTCATCTGATAATTGGGCGGCCAGCAAGTCTATAGGCGCTGTTTTTGCGTAAAGTTTCTTATAAGACTCCACGCGCCGCACGACCTCCCAGGAAGAGGATGGAAACGTATTCCACGGTGAAATTTTATAAGGCAAAACACTCCTTTACACCAAAAACTAGCATCAAAACAGTGCCTCTACCATGATAATCTGCAAGATATGCGCCATGGATATAACCACAAAAAACCCGCCCGATAGTGCATCGGGCGGGGGTATTTAAGAGAAACCGCTTAGGCGCGGGGGTTCCAGACCATCGCGAATTTCTTCTCTTTAGTGCCTTTGACCCGGCCCAGATTAGCATAGACCCTGCGGTCGCTGATATTGGGGTGTTCAAAGGTCAGGGAGATATAATCTTTCCCTGAGGTTTCACCGACGCGGTTCCAGCCTGCGCCGACTTCGTTTAAACGCTCTCCGAAGATCCGGTAATCCGGCTCCTGGGACTTCGGCGTTTTGGACTCATTGGCGACGATTTTGATGCGTTCATTGACGCCCATCGCTAACAGGCCTTCGAAGTTTCCGGTGTCAGTTTTTGTGATATATCCGATTGCTTTGGACATAGTTTAGTCTCCATTTGTTTGCCGCGTCGGGGCCAATCCCCTTGCTGACAACCAAATGGAAGCGGGCGGCCCGCCGCCTATCACGCCTTCAATAGAATCAAATCATAAAGCAGGCCGAACGCGCACTGCGCGTTCGCACCCGTAAGAGACGCTAATTTGTGTCGCGATGAATTGGGCCTTCTCTTTTTAGGCCCAAGAGGAAATTAGTGTGTCTGGAGCGGTTGAAAGGCGGCGAGCCGCCTGCTCATTTAAGGGTGACAGCAAGGGGATTGGGCGCGGCGCATCTGACAAATGGAACCGACGATTAAAACTACATGCCCAAAGGGATTGGATGTATTACGCGGACTGACACCGGCAACTTTGACGCTTTTTTTCGCTATGGGCGGCCATGATCGCCTCAAATGCCTCTCCGGCGCGTCCGAAACTTCCTGATGTCCCAAGAGCTGGATTTCTATATCTTTAGAGGGGGTTTGAATGATGACGGCAAAGGCTGGGGCCGTGCCTGCGGCACATCAGGGAAAGACGGTATCTCCCGAGCCTTTGAGCGCCTCAATATCTGCGGCCGCAGGGTCTATGCCCATCTGGGCCGTATCAAAGGTATAAAAGTGCCGATATTGGCTATGGCCTTGAACCCGCTGCGCCTAAGCTGTTTCTCTTACATGCCGGCCCGCCTGATACACAATCGGGCGGGTTTATTTGCGGCTATCTCTATTGCTCTCATTCTCAAACGCGCTTAGTCAATGATCGCGCGTAGCAAAATCTGCGCGTGGGGATCGTCAACCCCTCTGAAAACCGTAGACGGCCTGCCCGGCGCGTCTTGGGACATCAATGCACATTCGGCTCTGGCCGGATGGTGCGTAATGTCCAATGGTCTTTGCCTGAAAAGGTGCGGCCTAAATACCGCGCACAGAGTCCTACGGTTCTCTGTTTTGACGACATCCGGCTTTTCGGATGCGTTTAAACGAACCGGAGGCCTTATGGTAAGCCAAGCTGATTATAGTCAGACACTCTATTTAAGTCTGCTACCGAGCGGCGGCATAACGCTCGACAAAGACTACTGCGAGGCCGGAACCGATACGCCCGCGCTTGACCCCGATATCGTGCTGGCCCCAATTTCCATGCTGCAGTTAACTCAAATCGCCGCCGATACTATTCTCAAACTTCCCGACCAAAACGACCCAAATGAACTTGAGAATCTCCTTGCAAGCATAGATAAATGCTTGGAAATGGTCAAATCCGCTATAAAAAAGCGGGAGTCCAAACCCTAAAAGCCGCCCCGCGATTGCGAGGCGGCTAAATGTTCGGCAAGTTTGGAGACTATTGCACCGAACACCGCTTAATTCAGGCGGCTTTGTCTGTCTCCTTTTTCTCGTCTGTCACCATCACTTTTGATAAGGAAGCGCACTCACTTGCGGGCGGGCATGTCGCCTTGTCGATGTAATGGGTAGCCGGAACCTGCATCCATTTAGGACGCCAGTCGGGACGAGCTTCGCGGGAGCCTTTAACGTCCAGACAGTCCCGTATAATGGCCTTTTGCACCTTACCTGTTTCGGTCAAATTGGCGTCAGCCGCCCGCTTTCCGGCAATATCTTTAACCATCGCATTGATAACGGCCTTATCGCGCAAGATGTCAAAAAACGCATCATCAGGCTCCCAAAGCGCGGTCATGTCCACTGGCACAGCATAGGTGACTGCTTCAATGATGTCCGCGTCCTTGGTCAAGCTTTCGCACATAGCGAGGGCCATCACGCGCATGACCGCCGCGTCACCGAGTTCTAAGAGCCGCGCAAAAATCTGCGCTACGCTGCCTTCTGCCAAATGCTTGGACGGGCTGTAAGGGTGGTCAAAAGGTTTAACTCCCAACAATTCATAAACCGCCTTACGCTCGGCCTCGAAAATTACCGCGCCTTTGCTATTGGCAATGCTTATCGTAGTGGCCTCTTTGCGCGATTTGGTTGGCTGCGGGGCTACGCTCCACAGATATGACCCTGCAAACATATGGGCCACCGTCAATCGAAGTGCGGCCTTGGGGTGGCCTAGCAATGAGGCCCGTATCGCCGCATGACGATGCAAAGCGACATACTCTTTCAGTGGGCCGGACATTTCTGGCTTTGAGGATTTGGACTTGGAACTCCCCTCGCCGTTATCAACACCGAGAATGGCGTCTATTTTCTTGATGTCAGATTTGGGCATAAAGCCGATATTAGGCGTAACGGTTCCGTCATGGCCTGTGGCAATGTATATTTTCCCGCCCTGCTCTTGGCTGCGCTGTCCGTGCTCATAGCGGTCAAACCGCGTTCCGCGTTCTAAGACGACAATTTCAGTCCATCCCTGCTCTTTCCACTCACTCACGGCAGTGGCAATGGCGGCGTTTTGCAAAGGCCAGAAGGCATCAGGGTCGGCAAAATAATCCGTCTCGCCAAAGAGGTCGGTTATAATTGTCCCGTCAAAATCCGCCACATTGAATAGAGCGCATTCCGTGCTAATTTGCGCTCCGCCTGTTAGCCATTCTTTGAGATTATGACCTTGGGGGGCGTAAGTTTCTCCGTGAAACAGTTCAAGCCATTTGGCTTGTTGGTCAGGCGTCGCCAAGGTCAAGGCTTCCAAAGTAGGTTGCCGAATTTTGTCGTCGTCAAATAAAGACAGAATTTCAGGTAAAAGGTTGGCAAGTGCCAAAACCCGCCTGACCGACTTAGCAGGTATAGCAAAAACCTGCGCAATTTCGTCCACATCTTTGCCGCTATCGGCGAGGCCTTTATAAGCCCCAAATTGCTCCAACATTGTCGCCGGAACCCGCGCAATATTTTCCAAGAGTGAGGCCTCCCGCGCTGATTTCGCGTTGCCGCTCTCCATTACTATGCAAGGCGCGATTTGTGCCGCTCCTGTCTCCTTGGCTTTCTTTTTGAGCGCGAATAAACGGCGGCGTCCGGCGATTACGCCCCATCCCTTGCCTTCTTTACGAACAAGCATGGATTGATTGATACCTTTATCCAATACGCTCGGATAAATATCATCAATATTAGGCGAGTTTTTGCCGTACCTCATATTTAGCTTGCTGACGTGCATATCAGCAATCGGCAGCATTTTAACCTCACAGGCGAGGCTTTTGGTTTTTCTAGTTTTTACTTTCGTCATTTGGAAGTCTCCAATTTTGCGATGAGGTCACAAAGGTCTATCTGCGAACGAGCCACCTCATCAAAAAGGCCGATGTCGCAAGATTTCTGAGGCGCATTCAGGTTCGGACCTAAAGAAGGGCCAGCAACCATCGGATGCGTTGTTCGGGCTGTCAGTTTTTCGCGCATTGTCACGGGGCAAACGCCATCAATCAGGGTCTGCTCTCCCACCTCTGTGGGTTCGGGTTTAAAGGTCACGCGCTGGCCTCGGAGAGTATTTTGAGTTGCCGCGTCTGTTCGGCCTTGGCCACGATTATCGCCTCGCCGAGCAAGTCATTAGCGGCCTCGGTCAGATAGGCATTGTCGCTATTCGGAAAATTCGCCTCAATGCCCCATAGACTCGCGGCGTGGTCGGTTAGGCTTATGTCGCCGATGGTCACCGATAAGATAACGCCGCAAAAAAACCACTCGCCCGCTGTCCAAGCCGCCATGGTAGCTTCGGCCTTCCCTTGAGCTTTGGCAAAACGATCCCGAAAACCATTTCCTGGGCCGATGAATCCCGCGTCATCTTTATACAGGCTCGGCCAAAATCCGTCTTGCCGCTCGTCGGGCGCGTCCGCGCAATCATCATGAGCTATGCGGGCGGTCACGGTAAAGGCTCCGACCTCGCAAGACAGGCTATCGCCAAGACAGACAAAGCCCTCGAATTTTTCCGCGAAGGTCATTGCGCCCTGCGCATTTCAAAACCTTCGGTGCTGCATAGTCCAATGAGGCGGCTGACCTCGTTGACATTCAAGTCGTCGCCGATTTGGCAATATATTGACGCCTGACGGAGGGCTTTCCCGTTGCGGGTCTTGACCACATGCAACCACCGATAAGGGCCGCGTCCATCTTCTCTGGGTTTAACTTGGTAACAGGCCATGACTACCACGCCCCAAAAATGTGGACTTGCTCAAAGCCTGTCTCAATTATGAAAATATCGCCCGAATTTTCCCAATCTCGACTCATGCTTTTATAGTCGATATAAAATTCAAGACTCTCTGGGATTTTGGGGCCGCAATCCTCGGTGCACTCGCGCGCGTAATCTTCGAGGGTTTCATATTGGCCGTGATAATGCTCTAGGGCTTTACGGGCATCGTTCAAGTCAGAGCCGTAATGCTCTAAGAGTTTGCCGCCTAATTCTTCGTGTTCTTCAATAAACTTGGCGATTGCCGCAACGCTCTCGAAAGACTCCCATTCGGAAAGGCTCGCGCCTTCAAAACCTTCATAGTCGTGGATTGCCCATTCCTCGGCGTCAGGCTCCGGCGAGTCGGCAAGCATGGCTTTTGTTTCATCCCAGATATGAGACTCGCCAAGCGCGGCGTCTATCCATCTACCGTGCAGGTGGCCGCAATTATAAGCGGCAAGGCAAGCGACATAAATTCGGATGGTGGAAACCGTAGGTTTGTGAAAATTTGGCAAATAGCCAAATGGCACGAAAGGGGCCGGAATCGGGGTCTGGGATTGGCGCGGGGTCATCGGTTTGTCTCCAATGCCGCCCCAAGAATTGGGCGCGCCGCGCCCAGCACTTGGACGCGAACGCGTTCCCCCCGCAGGGGGGCGGGGGGAGCGGCAAGGAGGCCAGACAGGCGAAGGGTAAAAAGACCGGGCGCAAGGGCTTTGGTAGGACGGCTAAAACGCATTCAAAACGACATGGCACCAAGGCCCTTGCGGCTGGGCTGCCCTTCGGCAGACTGGTCGTCCGCTCCCCCTGTCCCCCGAGGATGGGAACTCACCTTCAATGCCGGCGCGCCCGCGCGCCGCTTACCGCCGCAGCGTGAGCAGCGGAGCGCCAGCCGAACGTCAGTGAGGGAAGGATCAAAGCCCGAAAGGTGGAGACTTGGCTTGCCAAGGCTCCATTCACGCGAGCTCGGCACTGCGCCTTCGCAGGGAGGCGTCCTAATGTTGATGATAAAGTGCGTAGGTATGCATGAAACAAACCTGTCTTAGTTAGACTTGCTCATGGATATTATATAAGAAGACCTATGAAGTACTTATACATTGTCGCTCTTAGTATCTGCATAGCTAACTGTTCTCCTCAGAAGACCCCAGCTACCACAAAAACTTGTTTGGGCAAAATTTCCACGACAGTACAAATAGAAGGCGCTCGGACAATCATTGGCAGCAATATGTTTTACCCCGAAGAAAGGGAAAGGTCGGTTCAGTTCAGCAGTTTCGACATCGACACGACGGAAGTAACCAATCAGATGTTTACCAAATTTGTGTCAGAGACTGGATACGTAACAACGGCCGAAAAACCACAAGCCGGATTCAATACAGCTGGCGGGGCCGTATTTAAACAACCGACTGCCAAAAATCTAAATTGGTGGCAATTTGTTGAAGGCGCGAACTGGCGTGCTCCCGAAGGGCCAGGATCCTCTATTAAGGACAGAGGCTTTGAACCAGTTGTGCAAGTATCTTTTGAAGATGCCCAAGCCTATGCCAAGTGGAAGGGTCGCGATCTACCGAGTGAAGGACAATGGGAATTTGCAGCCCGTGCTAATGATACCACGGAATTCGTCTGGGGCGACGAACGCGCACCCGAGGGACAAGAGATGGCAAATAGTTGGCAAGGCGCTTTTCCTATACAGAACACTCTAAAAGATGGTTATCAATTGCGGGCACCTGTTGGATGTTATCCGCCGAATGACTACGGGTTATACGACATGATCGGAAATGTCTGGGAATGGACAAAAACCCCGTATAGCCCACAAGACCAAAATCCAGTATATGCCATAAAGGGAGGTTCATTCTTGTGCGCTCCAAATTTTTGCGCGCGATATAGAGCCCCTGCCAGGCAACCCCAAGAAGGTGATTTTTCGACTAATCACATTGGTTTTAGAACTGTTAGCAAAGAGGTTTCAAATTAGATATGCGTGTTGCTTCGCAATACTTCTGTATAACGAGTGCTAATTTACCAACTTATAAGAAGACAGACAGGGCAATCTAATTCACCCAAATGCATCATAGCTATGGGTGATTGCAATTGAAATTTGCCGAACAAGCGCCGCTCCGCGCGTCATCGGCTTGATGACGGTCTCGGCAATATGCGGGAACCCTCCCATCTTCGACGATTGGACGTCCGACTTTTCAATGAGTTGATCGACCCAATCATTAGATTGCTTTTGTGATGGATAAGCACTTTGCAAATCATGCACAATTGAATCGATTTGGAAGCTTTGTAAACGTTGCAAGATATCCAGTTGAGACACGCCGTTCTCATTATAAGCAGGGAGTTCTGTCGCCAATATCAACATTTTCATGATCACGGCGAGGCGCAAAGCATGGAGAATTTTGAGGTTCTGGTCATCATCTGATCGCTCGACGCCCATGACACGGGCACTCTCAAACATATCGATCCGAAGACTGTTGGCCAGATCGGTTATTTGGGATCGCCATTCAGACGTTTTGAGAGTTTCCGATACTTGGAGGCATTTTTCGGACAATGCGGGCTCATTCCCTGACAAGGCCCGGCTGATCCAAAATCCCGGATCAAACAAGCGGCCATAGCCCGTCAAAATCGAAATGTTCGCGCGTTTAGATGCGGTGGTAGCCAGCGTGAAAAGAGACCGCGCCCGGTCCGAATTTTCCATCAATGACGAAAACTTCTCAGGGTCAATTCCGGCTGCGCGGCCAAGTCCGTAGAAGACATTTGCGGGCGTTCCGAATTGCTGCAAGATCGCATTGTGGGGAATGGCGCGAATCTGCCTCGGGTCAAAAGTTTCGGTTTTGCCGTCACTCGACGCACGTTTCACCGCCCGCGACCCTGTTGGAACTAATAGATTTTGACCAAATCCGCCCAACAGATTCACATAATCAGGATTATTATAAAGCGCTTCTTGCTCAGCTGAAAGCGTACGGAACACGTCCCAAGAGAAATCTCTATCTGTATAGAAGGGGTCGTCCTGCGCCTTGGAGCGATCAGCATGTCTTGCGGCAATAATTGAGGCCACACTTGCATGTGCCAAGGCGTCGGTTTGGAACCACAGAAATCCATCTCCGCCCTGAAAACTGGTTTCATGACAGAGCGGCACGTGCGCGTCTTCATACTGACTGACCGCCCAAGGACTCATCACATAATCAATGCGGTCTTTCAGGTCTCCGGGATGTCCGCCGCGCCCCATGCCCTCGCCGTGGGTGTTGAAGACAATGGCTGTGACATCCGTCAGGCCGCGCTTGCCCAGCGCAGACGCTAGGTGAGATTGTAAGCGCTCAATAGCTAGGGTCGCCGGGAGCTGGCCCATAAAGCGGCCCGCATCCGAAAACCCGGTTTGGATCGCGAAGACGCCGCGGCGTTCCACATAGTCCCGATACACAGGATTATCGAGCATCTTACTTATAATACGCCCGCCATTATTTAGCGCTTCTGCTGTTTCAAACAAAGGCGAAATATCCAGATGATCTTGCAAACCATACAGCCGCGCGAGGTATAACATGCCAAGCGGAATAAGACTATCTTCGCACTCAGCAATTAACATGCGGATCGGCGTTTCTTCGTCGATATATTTGTGGATTTGCGCGACCAGCATCATCTGTTGGTGAGCCGTGTTTTTCTCAAGCTCCAACGCCGCAAAATTGACTTGCAGCGGCTTCACTTTACGGGTCATTTCTGATGCCCGCTGCAAAAGCGTGCGCGTATCACTGCCCGTATCGCGAATGCCAAAGGCTGCGCGCACGCCGTTGATAACATGGCGAGAATTCAAGCGGAAATGAATCCGAGCTGTGCCAAGACCGAACGTACGTATGCTTGAGCGCAAGACAAGCAAATCCCGCTGGACGCTCTGCGATCCAGCTTCTTTGATCGCCTGTTCTATGAGCGGATACAGGGATTTAGTTGACCGAATACGGCGCTCTGAATCCCGGGTCAGATTATTGGCCGCAGCAATCAGGCTCTCCGGATCATGCATATCCTCTTTGAAGAGCGTTAAGTCCCTCTCCGTGCTTTCGCAGGCGTGAGTTAGGCGTTTTTTTAGCTCGGCTAATGCGGCGGTAGGTTCAGTTTTAATCGCTTCGATTGACTTACGGTATCGGCAAAGTTGCTCATACTTTTCGGAAAGACGAAGGCGAATGGCATCTGCCCAGCCAATATCCGTCCGACCATCAATGTCGTACCCGACCCAGCTATAGACTTTCGCCAAACAGGGCGTGAGTTCGGCCCACTGATCTGGAAATTTTTCGGCGGCGACGTCCAGAACAACGGCATTCACTTTCGCAAGAGCCTGTTGAATTCTCAGGATCGCCGATTGTGTATCGACATGTTCTTCCTGCAGTGTTGGAGCGCTCTTTTGCAAGAACGGAAGTGTTTTTAGGTGCTCTGTCTGCTTCCCGCATTCGCCAGACCCCGCCGTGGCAATCTCGCCAAGCGTGTCGCGAACTTCGGATGAAAGAGAAAATGTCGGGTGAGCCGTTAAGACGATGCCTTGCCCGGCCGACTCGGCCCAAGATTTGAACGCGTCAAATCCCGCTTCAGCTTTTGAGACAGCATGCACCCGAATAATATCATTGATATCAGGTTCTGGACGAACGCCGGCACGGTAATGCAAACGCCGGGCCCGGCGAATTGCACTTTCATCCGAGATGGATTTTACAAGGGATTCAATATCTCTGAACGCAATGCTGCGCTCTTCAACAGCTTTTGAAATATCATAGGCCAGCAGCTTAACTGGATTGGACTGCGGATCGCTATCGATCCGGCTTTCATGATGTTTCAAATCACTGGATAGAGTTTCGAGCCATTCAGCTTCTGTTTTGCGGCGGGCGATATCAGATCCTTATAAAAATTTGGCCATGACCATCGGGATAATAGGCGAATTAGGGACTTTGATTTATTGAAATGGAAGTATTTCATTACGGCTATTATCGGATTCCGGCAACCATGAGCTTTTCTAGTTCGGCTTGCAGGATCTTGACCTTAGAGGCATTTTCCGGCGCAATATTTTCCGTTTCTCCGGGGTCAACGGATAAATCGTAAAGCTGCGGTTCAAAGGAAAGTCCCGACTCGACGCCTTTGCGAGCGAGAAACTTAGGGTTCTTTTTGCCCTTCGGCGCTGGGGCGATATATTTTAAGTTCCCCTTTCGAAGAGCCACTGCCGCAACAGCCTCATAAAATAATGTGTCGCGCGCTTTGTCGGTCAGGCCCAGCAAAGCAGGAAGAATATTTTGGCTATCCACAGCCTCGCCCGCGACGAGATCGTGCCCCTGTATTGCCGCCAGTGAAGCATATAGGTCTGTTTGAGATATAAGGGCCCCGCTGACGCGGCTATCAATCATCCCCGGCCAATAGGCTATTGTGGGAACACGTGTACCGGCCTCATAAATACTATATTTAGCGCCACGGTACGGACCGCCGGGGTTGTGATTGCCCAGTTTCTCGACCGCACCATCTTCGTATCCATCATTCAGAATCGGACCGTTATCACTCGTAAAAATAATCAGTGTTTCATTAGCAATACCAAGAACTTCCAGCTCATTGATAATTTGCCCTGTCATCCAATCCATCTGGACAATTGCATCACCGCGCCACCCCATATCGCTTTGACCTTTAAATCTTGGGTGAGGCAAACGCGGGACATGGATGTCGTGGAAGCTGTAAAATAGAAAGAACGGATTATCCTTATTCTTTCGAATAAATTCGACGCTTTTTTCGGTAAAGACATCAGGAAATTCTTCATCAACCCAGAGAGCCTTCTCGCCGCCCCCCATATAGCCAATACGCGAAATTCCATTAACGATTGTTTTGCTGTGCCCAGGGTCAGCAGCATAGCGTAACAAGTCAGGGTTTTCTTGGCCTGTCTGGCGCTCTCCGACTTTATTGCGGTAGTCGACAACAATAGGGTCATTGCTATCGGCATCGACAACTTTATGCCCCTCCAGATAAACAGTAGGGACACGATCTCCTGTTGCTGGCATAAGGAAAGAATAATCAAATCCAATTTCCAACGGGCCTGGTTTAACGCTGTCGTTCCAATCGACATTCCCATCACCTAGCCCCAAATGCCATTTCCCCACGACACCCGTTGTGTACCCAACTTTTTGGAGCATAGACGGCAAGGTCGGTTTACCAGGCTGTATGAGGGCCGGAGCATCACCCGGTAAAACACGAGCATTGTTGCGGAAAGCATATTCGCCCGTCAATAGTGAGTAGCGTGACGGCGTACACGTCGCGGCGGATGAATGAGCGTCAGTAAACCGAACGCCGCCATTGGCCATTTTATCTACATTCGGCGTTCTTACGCCAATAGCGCCGTAACTCCCGAGGTCTCCGTAACCCAAATCATCAATGTAAATGATAATGATGTTGGGCTTCGCTAAGTCGGATATTTGCCGCCTTTCAGTCGTCTGATTTTGACAAGAAACCAACGCTGAACACAGCAATACTGAAAAACATACCCCTAATGCTTTATACATAACCAGTCTCATCATTCAGATGCTGTAAAACCGGAATTATTCTCAACTACAACATTCTCGCTATCCCCTGAGACTGTTACTTTCAATGGCCAGTCGAAGCCAGTAGCTACATTATCTTTAACAATGACGTCCTTAGAGTAGTTGATGTCTATGGCAGGAAAGCTGCTCACCGGAGGATAATCGTCTAAAAACTCTAATTTATTTCCTATGATTTCGAGGCCTTCCACGGACAAAGATTTTACAAGCAAACCATTGAAACCGCGAAGCGTGTTGTTATTAAATTTGACATTATGGTGATAATGTCCCTCTCCAATACGTTGCTGCTGTGTGAACAAGGGTGATGCGAGCAGTGGGTAAGCCGCCCCGCCCAAAAAGCCGCTATTGACGAATGTGTTACCTTGAATCGTAACGTCTTCTACCGCCCCGGACTCGTACCAAAATTTGTTGTCACCCTCGAGCAAAATACCGTGCATTTGGGAACTGAAATAATTATTCTCAACAAGCACCTTCCCTTTAGTTGTGACCAACATACTACGTGCCCGGTTTTCACGGACAGTATTGTTTCTGAACGTTAAACTGGGATTCCATGTTAGGTTTTCCAATGATAGCGGGCCTTCAGGTAAGTCTTCGGGAACGCTGTCCAAGGTCAGAAGAAAGCGCTTTTCGTTAATCGGCGTAAAGGACTTAATCTCTGTTTCATGAAACGGCAGAACGGTTTCGCGTGACAAGATAGCGACCTTGTCTCCAGCCTCGCCAAATACAAAACCCATCTGTTGAAAATGGCTAATAGACGCTAGAAATTTGTTATCACCGAGGTATTCATCAATATTCACGTACGCGCCGTGCACATTGATCGCATCATCAAGCATGTGCTCCATTGTACTATTCTCAACTAAAATCTCGCCCTTGCACCCGATAAAGTGCGTAGCGTCGGCCCGGGTTGCGACAGTTCGGCCTTCAGCTGACGTAAGTTTGTATCCGTCTAAATGAATATTCTCCGTCCGCTCAACAATCAAGCCCATGCCGCCGGCCGTATGAACGGTGACATTTTCAATTTTCACATCTTTTGAGTTTGTAACATGGATACCCGGAACAAGGCGGCTGGTGGGGTGAACACCGTAGACAACCAACACGCTACCAACTGGCGGTGCAGTCTTATTGATTTTATCAAACCGGACACGACCATTTCCTAAATCAGTTACCTTCACGGACTTGCCATTTAAAACATAGTCACGAGTATTGAAAATTGGCGCGCGCGTTTTGGAATCAATGACAATATTGGACCCTATAGGATCCATCTGCCCTAGCCGGTCAAATAGGATTTTTCCGCCTTTAACTTCGTAGGGAGACATAGCAGCGTCAATCTCGGCGACAAATGACTTTTGCTCAGGGTTACTTTTAACAATTTTCAGTTCCGCATGAAACGGACGAATAAAATCAATTGAAAAGTCTTTTAGCGTAACGCCGTCTGTGCTCTCAACCGTGACCGGAACAACCCTGCCATGGAACATGAATAGTGACCCGTTCCCGTCTATGGTGATGTTTTTCGTATTGTAGATTGGGAAGCCCATTCGCTTCAGGCCGTTATCATGGTTAGCCACGTAGCGGTATTTTTCGACAGCATATTTTGGATAAAAATCATACTGCCCTTTGGGAAAGTTGAGCGTTACGTTTTCTGCTCCTTCAAGACTCGCTAACAATTCATTGACCTTGATAGTCACATCTTCGCCCGGAACAATACCGCGGTCAGCGACATTGATAACACTACCGGAAAGAGAGGACGTCCCAGACGTTTGTTGATGTGTATTTTGCGACGCATCCGACGACATAGCGTCTTGATACGGAGAACATGCCACTAAAGCGGTAGAGACCAGGCATAATAGGAGAAATTTTTTCATAAGTGACACTTCCGCAGTAATGACCTGATACAAATTGTATAGTATTATTTATACTATAATTAAAGTCACCACATCAAGTAAATTAACTAAATCATTACCGGACGTTATTCAAACGCCGACAACTCTTTCAGTTTCTCTGCAAATGCGTGCCCCCAACGCAACTGACCTTCCGTATTGTAATGGACATTATCGCTGTGTTTTGGAAAGTCTGGCCACGTACGATCTGTTGTTGTGCGGATGATTTTGACGTTAATGTCGCCCTCCGCCACAGTCACCATGGCCGCGCGAACCATGTCCGGACCCTTTTTAAACCGGCCATAAGTCGAATTTATCTGACCAATAACGAATGGCAAATCAGGCTCATCCAAATCAGATCTAAATCTCATAATAAGCGCCTTTAAGTTTGCTTCGTAAGTTCGCGCCGCCGCTTCTTTACCGCCATCATTTTCACCTTGAAGCCATAAAACTGCGGCTACCTCATAATCTTCTCCCCTTGCCTTCAACCCGCTCAGCGCCTCTTGGGCCTGCTGCATGTGCATTGCGTAATAAGGCGTGGATTGCTTTTGAGGCCCCTTCTCCACTGCTGCCGCTTTTTCTGCGCTCCAGTCCGGATTCCACGCCCCGTAAAGGGATGTCCCGCCGCGCGTTGTCTTGATAAATAAAAATTCCTGCTCAGGATAGCGTTCTGCAAGTTCAACGGCCAAACCGACTTCAGGGCCAAAGGATTTTTCAAATCCATATTTCTCCAACTTAAACTTACTCAGCGTGTAACGAATGTGTGAAGCAACATTCCCGGCATTTCTGATCTGTATGCGGTCATCAATAGCTTCCAGTTTAACGCGTGTTTCAGTTGGAATCTCATCGAAGTTCCCTGCCCCTTCCATATTGGACTGACCCGCCATCAAAATGATTTGCAGCGGACGGACTGCACTTTGCGGCATAGGCTGTTCGGCCTTTGTTTGGCAGTTCGCAAACATGGTGGCGGTGAAAATTAGTAAGGATAACTGTACCCAATTTTTAATCATATTTTTCATATTAAACTCCTGAGTTTTACTCAACTTCAATTTTCATCCAGATTGAAAATGTCTCTCTAGGTGCTAGAATTTCATAATCCTGCGGCGGAACACCAAACATATTACTGCGTCCAGATGTCGGCTCAATAGCAACGAAATCACCGCCTGGTTGATAGAAGACATGTAAGTGCTTTGCTTTGTGAGAGGCTGTTATCGATACTGTAGGACAACCTGGCTCGGTAAGAATTGCGCGGTCAAGCCAATTGTAATGGGACGTGTCCAAAAATTCTGTGTCCACAAGATCAGCGCCGACCGTAAAATCTTTACGGGTCGACCCAGACACTTTCTGCACAGCATGTTGCCGATCATTATTGCCCCAATACCCGTCATATTGGGCCTTAAGACGCGTGCTAGATGTCATCGGAAAATAAGGGTGAAAACCCAATGCAGCAGGCATATGCGTTTCAGATCTGTTCGTAACAGAAAGTTCTGTGAATAGGCCATTGTTCTCAAGTTTGAATTTTTGATGCGCCTCGAACGCCCATGGCCACAATCCAGACTCATACTCCAATTTCAGTACCGCTTCGGACTCCCCTTGCATTTCAATCGACCACGACCTTTTCCACCCAAAACCATGGATGAAATCTGATGTGCCCGGCAAGTTAGGTGCGAGTTCCACTGAACGTCCCTCGAACGTAAACTTTCCATCTGGAATACGGTTCACAACAGGAACCATAGGGAAACTCGCCATTTGAACAATATCTGTCTCTTGCTTCGACCCGGAGCGTAAGATGTCCTGCTTCCGCCACCTTAGCGATTGAATAGCCCCGCCTAGCGCTGGCCGAATGACGAGCTCGGTATCCCCTCTCATGAGAACAAATGTGTCCAATTCATTCGCTGTAGTGTTCACCCTGTTCGCATTTTCAACCATCAATCTACAGTTATCACGTCAACGACCAAGACTTTGGTTTTCAACCCCAGTGACGCGATCTCAACTTCAATAGATCGATTATCGCCATTGGATTGCACGAGGGCCATCAATTTTCCATGGAATGCCTTGCGGTTATCATCTTTGGTTGATTGCAATTCCAGTACGTCACCGTTTTCAATTCCGATTAACCGCCCGCCGCCCGACACGTACACAAACACACGATTGTCAGCGTGAGGATTATAGGTGCCGTCTTTGTCCACGAGGTTTATCTCTAGATGAACAAGTGAACGGCCATCTGCAGGCAACATTGTACGGTCAGGAAGGAGAGCGACCCTACTGACTTCCCCGGCCGTATTGCGGATTATTTCTTCGCGCTCGCCGTTATCTCCCGTAGCAATAACTTTTATCTGGCCCGGTTGATATGGCACATGCCAGACTATTTGCATGTCATCCGTCATCTCCTGCTTGCCTGCGGATTTACCGTTCACGAAGAGTTCCGCGGCGTCTAGATTTGTATAGGACACAACCGGCATTGTGACGCCCTCTTTGTCCGGGTGTGTCCAGTGAGGGTCGACCCAAACCATTGGGTCTTTTGCCCATTGGCTCTTGTAAAGGTGATAGGCACCTTTGCGCAGGCCTGCGAGGTCGATGACCCCAAAGTTCATTGTCCGCTCAGGCCAATATTTCGCTTCGCCCATATAATCGAAAGCTGTCCAACGGAAGGACCCAATCATGTATGGTAAGTCACGGACGGCCTTAATCTCTTCGCGGATAGGCATACGAACCAAATTATTATCAAATGAGGACGCGTAACTCTTCGTCACATTTGGCCAGACTTCTTCTTCCGTAAAATCTGGAACGTCATGGACGCCTTTTTTGACGTGCGCACGCCACTTCATAATAGGCGAGCGTTTAGGGTTGCGCATTTCCCACGGGGCAGGATTGTCGCGTGTCCGGTATTCTGTTTTCGATTTATAGACATCGCGCGTATGCAGCGTGTGGGTCATTTCCGTACCAACCATGATTTGGTCAGGATGTTCGGTATGATGCTTTTCAAGCGCTTTCATATATTCGCCGTGGCCATTAAAACCCGCAATGTCAGCATGTGGTAGGTAATAACCGCGAGCCTGAACAGTAGGACGAGTGGAATCCAAAGCTTTGACTGTATCTACCAGTTTCTTTTGTGTTTCGGCGGTCGGGTCCCTCACCTCATTTCCAATGCTCCACATGATGATGCTGGGATGATTTCTGTCGCGCCGGATCAACGCCATCAGATCTTCTTCCCACCAGTCATCAAAGTACAGACCGTAATCAAACACAGATTTTTCAGTTTCCCATCCGTCAAAAGCTTCGTTCATCACGAGAAACCCCATTTCATCTGCGAGGTCGTAAAATTCCGGCGCGAAAGGGTTATGCGCCGTGCGTACAGCATTCACTCCCGCCTCTTTCAGAAGCTCAAAACGCCTCCGCCAGACATCAATGGGCACAGCTGACCCGACCGGACCGCCGTCATGATGCATGCACATGCCATGAATGAGAGTCGTAACGCCATTGAGAATAAAGCCTCTATCAACTGTAAATTCAATAGAGCGAAATGCAGTCCGAGTTTCATAACGGTCTAAGACCTTATCGCCTTTAGAAAGCTCGAATACCACTGTGTAAAGCTCGGGGGTTTCTGGGGACCAAAGTTTCGGCGACTTGATAACAATGCTTTGATCAAGTGCAAAAACTTCGCCCGGCTTGAGGGTCACATCGCCAATTGTATCTGCGACCATGTCGCCCTTGGCATCCAACAATGAGAGCTTCCCCTTGCCAGTTAGAGTTTTGCCCGTTTCATTTTTAATTTCGTGTGTGGCTAAAAGTGTTGCGCTCTGCGCTGTTACTTCGGCGGCCCTAACATAAGACCCGTTGTGAATAACGTGTACCGTCTCTGTTACCTCCAACCAGACATCGCGGTAAATACCAGAGCCCGTATACCACCGGCCGCTTGGCATTTTGGAATGGTCCACGCGCACAGCAACTGCGTTTACGCCGGGCTTTAGAAAGTCTGTTACGTCGATATTTACGCCGATATACCCATAGGGTTGATGGGCAAGCTTTTCTCCATTTACATAAATACTACCATTCATGTAGATGCCGTCGAATGTCAAATTAACGCGTTTGCCCTCCCACGCCGGATTCCAGTTCAATGATTTGCGGTACCAGCCAATGCCGCCTGGCAAGAATGCCCCGGCGCGTCCCGCTGGGTTTGCTTCACGGTATTCCCCTTCAATACTCCAGTCATGTGGTAGGTCGAGTTTGCGCCAATCTATGTCAGAAAAATCTGGCGTTTGTGCCCCCTCAACATCACCGAGATGAAAGGACCAATCCTGAGTAAGACGTGAGCGTGACCGGTTATCAGATAGATATTCACCAGATGCATAGGTCGAGCGAGTTAGAGCCTCAGATGGAGCCGTCTTAGTATCACCACAACCCGCCGCTGCGAGAAGAGCAGCGCATACTAAATTTCTGAGAACAATAGGCGCGTTCATCACTCAAAATTCCAACGCGGGTTTGTTGCCCGATGTCGGGCGCTCATAATGGCCGCAATTTCCTTCACAATCTCAGGATGAAGTGCCGCGATATCAGTCGTTTCATATTTATCAGCATTTAAATCAAATAGCATAATCGGCATTTGATCAAAGGGTGTTTTGCCTCTTTCCGCAAAAGGCCGAACGCCTTTCCAATCCCCGAGCCGCACAGCCTGCGCCGCGCCGTCGCCGCCTTTCTCGTGGAATTCCCAATACATGAAGTTATGCTGTCTTTGCGCCTCATCCCGGCCTAAAAGTGTCGGCAAGAATGAAATGCCATCTATGTCTTTAGGCGGATCAACACCTGCCAATGCAGCTGCGGTTGGGAAAGTGTCCCACATTGCAGAGACATGATTAGACCGACTTCCAGCGCTAATTACGCCGGGCCAGTACGCCACAAAAGGCGCACGGATACCGCCTTCCGTTAGAGAGCGCTTATAACCGCGAAAGCCCGCACTTGCGTTAAAAAAATCTATGTCCGCTCGCGAAGAAGATTCGATTGCAGGACCATTATCACTCGTGAAAACAATCAGGGTTTTTTCCGCAATGCCTAATTGTTTAGTCAGCGCGACTATCTCGCCGACTTGGCGGTCTAATAACGATATCATAGCCGCTCGCGCCGCCTTGGGACGCGGGTGCGGTGAGTAGTAGCCACCTGAGAACGGCGTCTCGTCAAATTCATAGGGCTCTAGTTCTTCATCAGGAATTTGCAGAGCGGCATGCGGAATAAGCGAGGCATAATACAGAAAAAATGGCTCGTCCGCATTCTTACGAATGAAATCCAGCGCTTTGTCTTGCATGTAATAAGCGGCGTAATCCTGTCCAACAAAATCTTTATAAGAATCTTCGATAGGGCGGTTTTTGATGTCGACATGTTTGAGGCTCGCGGGTTTGCCATGCATAGAAATGCCGCCATTATCAAAAAACTGCTTTTCTCCATTCTCCCATAGATATTCTGGGTAGTAATTATGAGCCAAAGTTTGATCTATAAAGCCGTAAAAGTAATCCATACCCTGTAGGTTCGGCGCGCCCTCGTCATTATACGAACCCAAGCCCCATTTCCCGACCGTTCCGGTCGTATAACCAGCGGATTGCAGTACACTTCCAAGTGTTGGCGTACCTTTTTTTAGATATGCGTCTGTTTTAGCGCCGCCATTTCCGCGAACCTGAGTATGCCCTGTGTGCTTGCCTTCAATTAGGGTTGAACGAGACGGCGCGCAAACAGGCGCACCAGAATAATGCTGCGTAAAAAGCATGCCGTTTTGTGCCAGCTTATCGATATTTGGAGTCTTGATAAGTTTCTGACCGTTAGCCCCGATATCGCCATAGCCGAGATCATCAGCGAGTATGTAAATGATATTTGGTTTTTCGGGGAATCTGTCTGTGTCTGCAACTGAACCGATATTACTTCGCGTACCAGTACCGTTACACGCGGCTATAATTGCGCAAACCATTACAACCAAACAGAAAGTGTTCCTCTGTGAAGTCATAACCCGTCCTTATATCCAGGGCGAAAATGTTATTAGTAACCGAAAGGCTTGTGTAAAAATTTGTGTGCGGAACACTGAGTGTTCCGCACGTCATCAAAGTCGGTAAATCCGGCCAGGAGTCTACTTAGGTCGTTAGAATGTCATCCGAACGCCAGCACGATAAATCCGGCCAGTATTCACTAACCTAAAGGTACGGTCTTTATTCCCGCCAAACTCGAACGGCTCAGCCGGCAGGTCACCATTACCCGTCGTAACATATTGACGTGTAACCGTATCCAGTAGGTTTTGCGCCTGGAAATTCAATGAGAACATTTTGTTTATCTTGAATGTACCAGAAGCGTCTAGCGTATCGAAACCCTCTGTCCACACAGCATTATTATTCCGTGTGCTGCGATCGACCAAATAGTCTGTGCGGTAATTATAGGCAAGACGCATTAGGAGACGATCATCTTCATAGAATCCCGTCAAGTTTAACGTATGCTCGGAGGTCTCAGGCAGGGGCGTTTCCGGGAAGAAGAAATTCGTAATTTCATCTTCTTCTTCATCCGCCCTACTGTCCGAATAGGTATAGTTTGCCAAGACGCCTACATGGCTCAGAGCACCTGGAAGATATTCAAAGTTATGCTGAAAAGCGACCTCTACGCCTCTCACATATCCGCCTGTGCCGTTTCGTGATTGACTAACGAGAACTTCATCACAAAATCCTTCGCCCACAGGCGTTTCCAAAACTTGCTCTCTGTTCGGCATACACCCTGCTTGGTTAGCACCGCCAGAAAACGGAAGAAAAACAGAGTCAAATGATGCAACAAAATCAATTTGGCCTTCAGGTAAAACCGATCCGTCAGCGTTGAAATACTCCCCCCTCAAATCACGATAGTAAGACGCAAAAGACCCAGTTTCTGCAAAATCTTTGAGCGTCTTGTCGAAGAGTGCCACTGAGAAAAGCGAGTTGCTATCGAAATACCACTCATAAGATATGTCAAAGTTCTGTGATTTAAACGGTGTCAGACTGGGAGCGCCGATAGTGGCTCGAGATGACGTGTTAAATATATCTTCAGTCAAACTGAAACCTGACCTCAGGTCATTTATGCGAGGACGGGCAATCGTTTGTGATGCTGCAAATCGCAACATCATATCATCACGCACCAGCCAATTCACGTTTATGCTCGGTAAGACATTCGTGTATTTGTTGGTTCCTAAAGTTTGCGTATCAGGCGAGTCATTAGGTGTATTTTGGCCTAGCTGAGCAAGCACGGCGGCCTCTGAGCCGAAAAATGCCACGTTATCGTCATTGGCAAAATTGAAGGAGTTATAGTTGAAGCCGGAGAAGCCCCGGGATTCTAGCTCGGTTTGCACAACGCGCACCCCGAGGTCTCCGAATATATCGCCACCAAAAAATTCGAAGTTACCTTGCACATAGCCACCCCAGACATCCTGCGTAATATCTAGGGATGTTCTTAGGTTGCGTCTAATCTGGGGTACAAAACCCAAGTCATTGAGTTGTGAAATAACTAACCCACCGTCTAAACCTACGAAATTTGCGCCGGGCGGATTAGCATCAATTCCTAGGGTTGCACCAAAATTATCAGGAACAACACCTGGAATTGCGAAATCCGCAAATGTTGAGCCGTTATCTCTTAAGATGTTTCCCGTAGCTGCAGCGTTAAAGCCAACTGACGAATCATCGTACTGTTTATTACGGCTCGACCATTTTAAACCAGCCTCAAAGCTCGTAAACGGCCCAAATTCTTGATTCCATTCCGTATCAAAATATATGGACTTTGCTTCGTCAGACCCTGTTTGTTCAGAAATGTTGGCCGTATTGTAGGAGAAAGTTGTCGGGTCATTGATATAGTCATTAGGAATGACAAAACTGCAAACGACAGGAGTTGTTTCGCAATCATAGCCGAGCGTAACTCCGGTATCGCGATTTCGCGCATTCCGAAACCGTGTAAATTGACGCTGCGGAGTCGTTAGATCTGTTTTAGAGTGCCCAGCTTGCAATGAGAAATCAAAATCACCAAATGTTTTCTCAACCAAGCCAGAAATTGTAAGCGTATCCTGCTCTGTCTCATGCCTCACGTCAGCATATTGCAAAACATCTTCACGGTTGTTGTTTCGTGCACCTGACGCTGTGTGGATGTTCCGGACCAATACAAATGTATTCGGGTCAAAAACAAGATGATCCTGCAAGTCCGCGTTAGACGTATCCCGGTTACCAATATTGCTTACGGCACTAAATTCGTTCTGACGCCGATCCGTATCACGAGACGCATAAGTCACGTCTAGCTTAACGTTCAAATCATCTGTCGGTTTGTATTGTACCGTCCCCGTGAGGGTCCGTCGATCAGTTGTGACTTGATTATTCGTTAGCCTGACCTGCTGCGGCATGTGCGCAATAATATCTCTTAGACCATTGCCATCGCCGTAATCAAACTGTGTGATGAACTCACCTGTATCTGCATTGATTGCACCGCCACGAAACCTTGAAGCATTGTAAGGCCGATAGCCTTGCCCCACATCATACTGGTCACGACGGGCTGTTGACGTTTCGTCAACAGCAACAATTGACACACCAAGCGTGTTATCCAAGAATTTCTGAGATAGCGAAGCACTGAATTTATGGTCCTGAGCTAAATCCGACAGGCTTGGCACTGATTTATTGCCAACAAAGCTATTATATCGGCCTTGAATTTCGATTACACGGCGATTTTTTCTGGAATCCAAGGGGCTAAAACTATTTAATACAATAGACGCGCCCAAGCTCCCTTCATCCAGAGACGCACTTGGCGTTTTTATGACTTCGATAGATGACAGTACATCTGATGAAAATTGAGACAAATCTACTGCGCTACCTTCGCCACCATTAGTTAACGGAACACCGTTCAGTGTGATATTATTCAGAGCCGCTGGCGCGCCGCGAGCGACAATGGTAGTGCCTTCGCCGCTCTCGCCGCGATTAATCGAAACACCGGTAATACGCTGAAGCGCTTCAGCGATATTTTGGTCAGTAGATTTACCGATATCCTCGGCTTTAATGGCATCTGAAATATTACCCGATGCTCTTTTTGCATCCAGCGCATCCTTAATCGACTGACGGAAACCCGTTACGACAATCTCATCAATCGGCTCACCCGCCGAATTCGTCGGTGGCGGCGTCGTATCAGGGGCTTGCGCTATAGCAAGTTGAGGCAATGCCGTAACTATCGCAAACGTTGCTACGCCGCGTAGAGCTCTGGACATAAAAGGCCTCGTTGAGATTGATTTATTATGTATGGTTTCGGAGCTTTTCATGGCTCTCCCCTTTGACAACACGCAATTTAAATTGGCTTATAGCATTTGTTAGTATTTATACTATAAATAAGACTGAACTGATAAGTCAACCTGCAAGCCCAAAAACTTGGTCTTAATTGCAACCTAATTTTAAAGTGGTGCGTATTTATCACACATGGTGACATACTTGGAGCATCTATCGTGCAGACAGTTTCACCTGCTGCCTAGTTCAATACATGCGAGCTAAAGGCCTAATTCTACATATTTTTTATGAAGCGGTCGGGAGCGCCCCCCCTAACATTGGTCTTATAAATAAAAACGTGACCTGATTGCGGAAAAGATTCCATTTCAGGAACGGAAAGCCCTTCATGAGCAGATGTAACAATAAGATGATCTAGGTTGGGCCCTCCAAAAACTGGGATAGTTGGATGGGGCACTGGCATTTTTAGCTTCGCAACCTCAATCCCATTAGGATCATAGCAGGCAACACGCCGCCCCCCCCAAAGAGCTGACCAGTAATTTCCAAGACTATCTGTCACTGCCCCGTCTGGTGCGCCTCCAATCGTTTCTGTAAAAACTTCAAATTCACCGCACTTTCCTGTTTCTTTATCGAAATCAGCTTGAAACACAGTACTTTTTGTTGAGTCTGACACGTAAATACGGGCGGCATCAGGACTCCACGTAAGGCCGTTACTGATCTTAAGACCAGGATGAACAAATGACACCGTGCCATCACCTGCCATTCGGTAGAGCCCTGTTTGGTTCACACCACCAGCGACATCCGCGCATTCCAACATAGAACCAGCCCAAAAGGCTCCATCAGGACCCACGCGCCCATCATTCAGCCTCCGGCCACATCCTTTTTCCAGTTCTTTCGGTTGGTACACCCAATCAATACGTCCGCTTTCAGGTTCAAAATAGGCGAATCCCGTCTCGAAAGCCGCAACAAACACTGCATCGTTACCGGCAACACACCCAAACGCCCCTAAACGTTCAGGCAGTAGAAATTCACGGGGTGTTTCCGCGCCCCACGCCAAGCAATACAAGGCTTTTTCCTGTATATCAGTCCACCAAATTGTCTGATCAGAGGGTCGCCAAAGAACGCCCTCCCCCAGCGTATTGCCGACAGGAATGACCTGCTCAAGTTCATAAGAAAAATTCTCCGGCATAGTCATTCCTGCGATCTACGGGGTTGGGATACCATCCGGACGCCAAACACCTTCATTCGCCTCCAGCTCGGCAATCTGAGGCCGCCTCTTTTTCATACCTTTTTTTGATATTGCGATTGCAACAGCCGGGTCCTCCGGCACCCGGCCCATATCGCCCGTTTCTTCCTGCCAATCTGCTAAACGTCCTCGCATGTCCGCAAGCACGCCGGTATAAGCGGGGTCGTTCGCAAGATTTTTTACATTGTGCGGATCTTTGACCACATCGAACAATTCCTCTTCAGGCTTACGGTCAGCAAAAAACAGCGACGGTATCGGCCCTAGCATCCCCGCATTGTATAACCGGAACATCAAACGATATGGCGCGTATTCAGTTTCTTTGTACGCGTTGAATTGTGTGTAGGGCCGGTCAGGGTAAAAGTTTTTTATGTAGCGAAATTTATCGCTGCGCACAGTTCGCATATAGTCAGACGTTTCGTCCGCTCGGTCGCGTGCTGCATACACGTAATCTTGGACCTGGGCTTCGCCACCCAGAAATGGTCTGCCTTGCATACCATCAGCATTGTAAGCCCCGCCTAGAGCCAAAGTCGTGGCTGTGATGTCGATGCCCGAAACAAGCTGCTTAGACCGACTGCCACGCTTAAATCCATATGGCAACTCTACGCCTTCAGGGACATAAATAATCAGGGGAATATGCAGACCAGAGTCATAAAGCCATTGCTTCCCGCGAACCATGGCGCGACCGTGATCAGATAGAACAATCACAATCGTGTTGTCGGTCAAACCCTCTTCTTTCAGGCGCTCGAGAACAATACCCGTCTTCAAATCGAACGCCATAACGGCATTGAGATAATCCGCCCAATCTTCTCGCACGATAGGGTGGTCCGGATAGTAAGGCGGGATATCAACTTTCTCAGGCTCAGCTGGGTGATCGATCTTGTTAATAGCATCTTCCCAATCACGACCCCGGTGGGTTTCTGCAAATTGCACATGTGCAAAAAACGGCTGATTGTCTTTCAAATCTGCAATATTGTTACTGTCATAAGGTTCACCCTCATAGGTGAAATTCCAATCGGTTTTAGCGCGAGGGTTCAGCCATGTATTTGCAGCCTCATCTTTTGAAACCTTTGTCAGCAAGGCGGTGAAATATCCAGCTTTCCTAAAGTGATCCGTTAACAGTGCTACGTTGACAGGCAGTGGCCGCTTATCGCCTTTTAATGTTCTGTGCTGATGGGCGCCGATCGAGGTTTGGTACATCCCCGTATAGAGAGCTGAACGGCTAATCGAGCAAATGGGCGCTGTTGTGAAAGCCTGTTCAAAAACCATGCCGTCCTTAGCGAGCGCGTCAATAACGGGGGACTTAACCTGCGGCGTTCCATAAGCCCCGAGCTCGGGTCCCATGTCTTCTGACATGACCCAGAGGATATTGGGCTGTTCGGAAATTTGACTCTTCACATCTCCCTCACTGCTCGCTTGGCAGGCCGCAATTAAGAGTGTCGCAAAGGCAAGCCAAATACGCCGAAGATTATGCTTTGAGAACCATGGCACGCCAATAACCATTTCCGAATGATTGAACCTAGTCATCAACATATTTTCCCCTGACGCGCCTAATTTATTTTGGAGTCATGAATACTCGACCGCATTCATTCTTCATATTTATACTATAATTAGTAAGCTATCAAGGGATAGACCGTGTACCATGTTTTAAAGTGTAGCCTTTACAGACAGAAACTAAACCCAAGGGTTTCCAGTTACGCGTTAAAGCAGTTTGTCGTCAGGGTAAGTCGCCTCAACGAGATCAAGCGCTGCAGAAATATGCCCGTGTATTAATTTACGGGCGCGCGTAGCTTTCCCAGACTTGATAGCCGTAAAAATGTCTTCATGATCCGTCACACTAGCCATCTGAACGCCTTTAATCTGGTTCGTGACCCTAATTGTCATACGAAGGGCCGTATCTACCAAAGGCGACATTTGAGCAAAAAAGCGGTTCCCGCTCGCTTTTAGTATGCTGGCATGGAACATACAGTCAGCAGATAATGCATCTCCACCGCCCGTCGCCGCGCGCTTCATCAAGTCCAAAGCCTTTTCAACTTCCGACGTATCAGCCTTATTAAGCGCTGCCATTTCCGCTGCCGCTGGCTCGATAGCCAAGCGCATATTTAAAAAATCTTTGACCAATTTGACTGACATGCCTCTCTCCAAGAGCCAGGTCATAACATCAGGGTCCATGAGGTTCCAATCTTCCTCGTCCTGCACAATGGTTCCGCGCCGCGGCCAAGCCTTTACCAAACCCTTTGCAGCAAGCATCTTCATCGCTTCCCGAGTTACCGTTCGGCTAACTTTATGCATTGCAGCTATTTCAGCTTCAGCAGGTAAGTTAGTGCCAATAACATAATCGCCCCGGACGATACTCCCACCAAGCTCATCCAAAAGTGCGCGCGTTATTCCCCCAGATGACATAGTTCTATCCTTACTAATCTAATGCGTGACGCAATATTACCGTCCCTGTTCCATATGTACATTAATATTATAAATATACACAGTTTTATTTTATCCTTGGGGAAGGCGTTAGGGCAATATCAGGCGTGCCCGAAAACCCTTCTGATGTGACGTTCAAAACCCCTATCGGAAAATTCGCAATATTGAGAACGGGCGCAATTGATGGGCCCCGATGACTAGACCCATCTTCACTCTCATTAGAAATTTTACTCAGCAAACTCTCCGGCATATATTTAAAATGCTTACGTTTGAGTTGTGCATTTTCACCAAACTTTGCGTGAATATTCGATACGCGCGTTCCCTGCGCAAAAGTACCCGCTTCAAGATTCGGATTACTGTATTTTTTAGCGACGTAGCCATTGCCGATGCGCACTGCGAAGCCACACCCCTCTGACTTTACGCCCTCAACAGCGACAACGCCGTTATGCATGGCGTGAGGTGATATCATAAACGCGGCATTGCCGTCTTTGCAGGATATATTTCTGCCGATTACATTTGCAAGACCGCCAAATTGGTCGTCGTTCACTCCCTTTGCGCCCGTTTCCATTCGAAGGACGGCACCTCCTACGCCGTGAAGGTTTTCAAAGAAAACGTTTTGCGCCGCTTGGGTTTGGACTATTCCATAGCCGTAAGCGGCCCCTGTCTGAGTGAAGTCAGACACATATCCATTGATTGGAAATCCGCGTGCAGAGTCCTTCTTGGCAGATGGTCCCATGGTAATTGCAGAGAACTTTGTAAGAGCATCTTTGACATGAACATTTGATATTTGAAAATTATCTACATTGCCCAAGCTAAAAACGGCGATACCTGGGGCGTAGGCGTGCAACTCAACAACAAAAACACCGCCCTTTCCGACAATGCTGACATTTTCGATTTTACCAGAACGCTTGCCGAAATCAAAAATGGTTATTGAAGATAGCTTTGCTTCCTTTTTATTTTTGCCGCCTTTTGAAAATGATTTAACGGGCCGAATAATTGTACCCGCTTCAATTTCAATATGGGTATTCGATTTAATTTTTATACCAGAAAATACATATTCTGCTTTTGGAATAAAAATCGACCCTCCGCCCGCTTTAGAAAGTTTATTGAGAGCTTTCTGTAATCTCGCACTATCATCAGAGGCCCCATCTGCGATAGCGCCAAAATCCTTCATAAAATCAAAGCTTTTCCCAGCGTTTTGAGGCGCCGAATAAAAGCCGGTCTTACCCGGAGGCATTGTCAGGGTCATGCTATGGGGCCCAGCTTGCGCTGGCCATTTATCAGAAACGACCTTTTCTTGAGGAATTGGCTTGGCCTGTTCCTTAGAAGCCGCTTGGCAGCTCACAAGTAAGGAAAGAGCAAGGGATGACAGTATTACTCTTGTATAATGTCTTGAATGGCTCACGAAAATTACCCCTTTGTATAAATAAAAATGGGTGCCGCATGAGCATCCATTTCCCAATATTGATTACCACCAAGTTGCGTAAATTGCGATTAACATCAGAGTGATAATCACAGCCGCAATATTAAATCCACGCGAGGTTTTGAAGTCGATGCCTTTCAGATCTACGGCCATGCCCGCCCCTGAAGGTTTTTGCAGCAATGACACTGCAGCACCAATTGCTACGCAGAGAAGGAAGACAACCCCGACGCGGTCCATGAACGGCATGTCTGGGAATATCATCGGCCATATAGCGGAGAGCGCAATCGACGAAATCACGGCGGCAAGGCCACCCATTTCTGTTGCCCGCTTCCAGAACATGCCCAAGACAAATATAGCGACAATTCCTGGTGTAAAGAAACCAGTCCAATCTTGAATCTTTTGGAAGACCTGATCAGCGCTGCCAAGCAGAGGTGTTGCCAAGAATAGAGCCATAACTAAAGCCACGAAACTCGCCACTCTCCCGGTGTTCACCAATTGGTGTTCAGTCGCGTTAGGAGCAATTAGAGGCTTCACTAAATCCATAGTAAAGATTGTCGAGATCGAGTTAATCATAGAGCCTAAGGAAGAGACAATCGCCGCCACAAGAGCTGCAAAAATCAAACCCCGAATACCCGTCGGTGCTAACTTCAGCATCTCAGGATAGGCTTGGTCCGGCTTGGCAATATCTGGTGCGAGCATTACAGCCGCAATGCCAGGAATGACCACAATAAACGGAATTAACATCTTCAGGAAGGCTGCAAACAACAGGCCTTTTTGAGCTTCGCCAAGGTTCTTTGCACCTAACGCGCGCTGAATGATATATTGGTTGAAACCCCAGTATGAGATATTCATAACCCACATACCGCCCAGCAATACGCCGATACCCGGAAGGTTTTTGTACTCCGGATTATCGCGTGACAGGATCATATCAAACTTGCCTGGAAGCTCACCCATTAGATGACTAAACCCAGCAATTGCACCACCATCGGGGCTAAGTTTATCCAATGCGATATATGTGATCAAGAAGCCGCCAAATATAAGCAAGACAACTTGAATGATATCCGTAAAGGCAACCGCTTTAAGACCCCCGTAAAGCGAGTATGCTGCCGAGAATGCACCCAACGCCAACATAGCATGAAACATACTAAGACCCGTCAGTGAGTTCACTGCCGTAGCGCCGAGCCACATGATCGTTGTCAGGTTTACGACGACGTAAAGCACCAACCAAAAAACACTCATGGTGTATTTAACAGACGGACCAAACCGGGACTCAAGGAATTGCGGCATGGTATAAATCTTGCGCTCCAGAAAGATGGGCAAGGCGAACTTCGCGACAAGGACCAAAGTAATGGCTGCCATCCACTCGTAAGAGGCAATGGCTAAACCAACCGCAAAGCCCGAACCGGACATACCGATAATTTGTTCGGCGGAAATATTAGCGGCAATCAAAGATGCGCCAATGGCCCACCACGGCAAAGACTTACCGGCTAGAAAATAATCTTCCGTATCTTTTTCGTGTCCTACTTTGTCGCGGGAGACCCACAGGGCCACGCCCAACAAGCCGACTGCATAAACGAACAGCACTCCGTAATCTAAATTTGTTAGTCCCATCATTTTCCCCTACTTGGTCTTCGTTTTTATTTATTGTTGTAGGCCTTTAACCAAGGCTTTAGCTTTATTTGCCGCTATTTCAGGCGTGTCGCCGGGCATATATATTGAGGACCCCGCGCCGACGCCCGCCGCTCCGCCGCTGATCCATGCCCCAACATTAGCCGCATCAACACCGCCAACGATCACAACGTCCAAATCTGGCGGCAAAACAGCCTGAATATCCTTCAAATATGGAAGCCCCAGTCGCCCGCCCGGAAATAATTTAATGCATTTCACACCGGCCTTGTAGGCGGCAAAAGCTTCAGACGGTGTATATACCCCAGGTGCAGCAATGAGTTTATGCTGCAGCGCCGCCTCAACGACTTCTGGATCGAAATTCGGTGTCACCATCAACTTTGCCCCCGTATCCGCCAGCGCCGTGACCTGAGCCGGTTGCAGTACGGTTCCCGCGCCGAGCAATATTTTATTACCAAAATGATCGACAAGTTTCTTGATACTTACAAATGGATCCGGTGAGTTTAGCGGCACCTCAATAATCTCGACACCTTCGCTAACAAGGGCCTCACAGATGTCTATCGCTTCTTCAGGCTTTATACCGCGCAAGATAGCAATAATCGGATTTTTAAACCCTAACAAACTCATTGTGCAAACTCCAGTGGATGTGCATGAACTTTCGATTGGAACACACTAAACAGACCCTTTGCCCCTATTTCTGCCGCGTTAATGGTTTCTGCGGATACACCCCAATGGGACAAACCCTGCTTGTAACGCTCAGTTAAATATGAAGCACCAATTAATGGAACAGGATTGCGTTTCATAGCGTCCAACCCGAAACACTTTATAGCCGCATTGACGTCCGCTCCAATTAACAAACCAGACAGATAATCCGTAGCATCTGCATCGGTGAACCGACCCACAACAGTGTTCGCACGTGTTGTGAACAATAAATTCATCAGATTCTCCGGCTGAGCCGATATGTCTTTTACGGCACGAAAAAATGCGACTGAAGACTTAACAGACTTCTGATAATGCGGCTTGGCTAAAACACCATTCGCTGCGATTACTTGATAAACCTCACCCACGACGGATGTGAAAAACGAGGTGATACGCGCGTCCTTTACCTGAACCCACTTAGCATGTGTACCAGGAATGCAGAGAACCGAATTCTTCATTTGTTCATCTGTAGCGCTGGCCGTCCATGAAAGCAGTTCTGTTTCTTCGCCGCGCATTACATCAGGATGACCAAAGGGGTTTTCACAGGAAAGACCCGGAACAATCGAGATTGGCATGCCGCGTTTAGTGAAATCTAATGTACTTGCCGAAACGTCCCGAATATCGAGCGGGCATTTAAGATATGGCACATCAACCCAGCCTAAAGTAGAGCCAACCATGCCGCTAAGCTGAACGGTCAGGACCTCGTGCTGCGACGTCCACGGATCAATAATCGAGAACAAGACATCTTCAGGACTTCGTCCACTAAGTCTGGAAATCCCCGGCCCCACCTTTTCCGCTTTAACCGCGCCTGATACGGAGTTTACAAGTGACAAGGTCAAATTGGTTGTGCCCCACATTCCAGCAATGATATATGTATCATCAGCCACTAATGAGACTCTCTTTTAACGTCGCTGCCGCTACCGCCTTTTAGGAAATCGAGGTCACACCCCGTATCGGCTTGTTCGACAGTTGTTTGATACAAGCGAACATACCCACGGCTTTCTGGAGTAAAATTATCCATTGCCGGGTTTGTCCGCTTCTCTAATTCTTCTGGAGTGACATCGACATTAATAGTCCGGGCTTTCGCATCTAGTTTTACAATATCGCCCGTCCTGACCAGTCCTAATGGACCACCAGCAGTCGCCTCAGGACACACGTGTAAAACAACAGTTCCGAAGGCTGTACCGCTCATTCTGGCGTCAGAAACCCGCACCATATCCTCGACGCCCTGCGCGAGTAGTTTTTGCGGTAAAGCCATATTGCCGACTTCAGGCATTCCCGGGTAACCTCTTGGGCCACAACCGCGTAGCACAAGAACCGTATCCTTGGTGACATCAAGGTCAGGATCATCAATCCGCGCTTTGTAATCTTCAATATCCTCAAAGACTAGGGCCGGGCCAGTATGCTGTAAAAGCTCAGGAGACGCTGCACTTGGCTTCATAATCGCGCCGTCAGGACAGATATTTCCGCGAAGAACAATCGTCCCTGCGTCTTTTTTAACGGGGTCTTCCAGGGTACAAATTACATCTCCCATGTAGATTTCCGCGCGGTCACTGATCTCTTTTATTGATCGACCTGAAACGGTAGGCGCATCACCGTGAAGATGTTCACCTAGCCGGGAAAACACACCCGGGACCCCTCCGGCATAATGAAATTCTTCCATCAAATATTTCCCTGAGGGCTGAACATTCGTCAAAAGCGGAATACCCTGAGTTAATGCATCAAAATCATCTAGCGTCAGATCAATACCCAGACGGCCTGCTACAGCGAGTAAATGGATAACTGTGTTGGTTGAACCGCCAATGGCCGCATGTACTTTAATTGCGTTTTCAAAAGCCTCGCGCGTAAGGAAATGCGAAAGGCACAAATCTTCTTTAACCAAGCGCACAATCTCCCTACCCGCTTGATGAGAAATACGTTGCCGCTCGGCAACAACCCCAGGAGCCGTCCCATTCATAGGCAGCGCAACCCCCAAGGCTTCAGCGACTGAGGCGAATGAAGAGGCAGACCCCATAGTCATACACACTCCGCGTGAGCGTGACATTCCAGTTTCGGCAGCCATAAACTCTTCTTGAGTCATACGGCCGGCTTTAACCTCGGCATCAAACTTCCATACATCTGTTCCCGAGCCAATATCGCGCCCTCGGAATTTTCCATTTAACATAGGCCCTGAAGAAACAATCATCGTTGGCAAGTCTACGCTAGCCGCGCCCATTAACTGCCCCGGGGAAGTCTTGTCACACCCCCCCATCAAGACCACTCCGTCAATTGGGTTCGCGCGAATAGACTCTTCAACATCCATCGCCAGTAAATTTCTAAACAGCATTGCCGTTGGCCGCATTTGGGTTTCACCAAGTGAACTGACTGGAAACTCTAAAGGCAGACCACCCATTTCCCACACGCCGCGCTTTACGAATTCTGCAAGTTCGCGCAGGTGAGAATTGCACGGCGTAATCTCAGACCATGTATTGCAAATGCCGATGACCGGACGTCCGTCAAATACGTCTTCAGGGAATCCTTGCGCCTTCATCCAAGACCGATGAATAAATCCATCCTTATCATTTTTCCCGTACGCGCCTTGACTGCGTCTGACTTTAGGGATTTTGTCTGAGCCCAAGACCATTCTCCTATTCCTCTCGTCATTAAAACACTGACGAGGGCTTTCTGCAAAGGAGTTGAATACTGACAATGCCAGCAACATTCCATACACTGTGTTTATTTATAATATAAATAGCATGATTAAGGATGTCGTCAACCAATGATTGAGGTTTACATTGAAATTAATATATAGTATTTATAGTATCTATTATGACGCGCTTATATTTTATTCCCGCCGCAAGTAGTTTAGCGGTAGGCATTAAGAATATCTATCTGAAAGAACTGGGGGAACAGTAATGACAAGTTCAAATAAAGATAAAGTTGCTATTATTACAGGGGCGGCTGGCGGTATAGGTCGATCGCTATGTAAATCATTTAGAGAAGCTGGATATTTCGTTGTCGGCACGGTTCGCACAATGCCAGAAGATACTAAAGATTATGACGCGGTTATTCAGCTCGGCCTTAATGAATTGGTCAATGATCCGGAGCGACGAATCCAATTTGAAGAATCGGTTCGCAATGCCATTGGCAATCGCCCTGTAAAGGTCCTGATAAATAATGCGGCAATCCAAATTTTGGGCAAAACTGCGGATTTAAAAGTGTCCGACATGCAAATCAGCTTCAATGTGAACGTCCTAGCCCCCTTCATGCTAGCGCAAATATTTCAAGATGATTTATCTAAAAATTCAGGCAGCATTCTAAATATTGGAACCGTCCATGCACGGGCCACAAAGTCCGAATTCGTAGCTTATGCGACCAGCAAGACAGCGATGCACGGCCTAACACGGGCTCTCGCTGTTGACCTTGGCGGACAGATTCGCGTCAACACACTCGCACCTGCAGCGACGGCGACACCAATGCTAAGGGCCGGTTTTATTGGAAACGAAAGTGCACTTAACGACCTTGAAGCGTGCCATCCCATCGGGAGGATTGCCGACGTTCAAGAAATTTCGGATACGGCTCTTTTCCTATGTTCGGATCAGGCCAGCTTCATCACTGGATCAACAATATATGCAGATGGCGGGATTCTTTCTCGCCTTCATGACCCCGCTTAAATTGACGGACCAGATCATACCCACATCGAAATTCTAGGACTTTATTATGCCCCTTCGAATCGCAATTAATGGATTTGGCCGAATTGGCCGCATGGTTCTCAGAGCCATTGCTGAAAATGAACATACAGATATGCAGGTCGTGGCGATCAATGACTTGGCCGATGCAAAACGTCTCGCTCACCTATTAAAATATGATAGTATTCATGGTCCTTTCCCTGGAACCATCGCATCCTCAGAGACTTCAATCGACGTAAATGGTTCCAAAATTGCGATGTACGCAGAACGCAATCCTGAGGATATTCCTTGGGGTGACCACAGTGTAGATATTGTAATGGAATGCACAGGGTTTTTCTTAACCAAAGACCTCTGCGGGAAACACATAATGGCGGGGGCCAAGCGCGTCCTCATGTCAGCGCCAGCTAAGGACAACACAAAAACGATTGTGTATGGTGTCAATGACAATGTGATAGATGCGACAGACATCTTCCTCTCCAATGCCTCCTGCACGACAAATGCTCTAGCGCCTCTCCTTTCAGTCTTAAATGAAAATTACGGCATTAAGAGCGGCATGATGACAACTATACACGCCTATACTGGCGATCAACCGACACATGATGCCGTTCACAAAGACCCCTACCGCGGGCGAGCGGCAGCCCTATCGATGGTGCCGACGACCACAGGTGCCGCCAGGGCGATTGAGAAAGTAATACCGGACCTATCGGGTAAGCTTGAAGGCGTCGCCGTGCGCGTGCCCGTGCCTAACGTTTCAATGGTTGACCTAACGGTGATTACCGAAAAAGAAACGAATGCAGAAGACATCGATAAGAAATTTAAAACAGCTAGCGAGTCATCCCTTAAAGGGATTTTAGGCTACATTGATGAACCTCTCGTATCAGTGGACATGAATCACAATCCTAACTCATCCAGCTTCATTCGCGAGCACGCCTATGTCAGCCATGCAAATCTTGTTAGGGTTATGGCTTGGTATGATAATGAATGGGGCTTCTCAAACCGCATGATCGATACTGCCCGCGCGATGGGCCGTTTCTTGTAAGATAGAATACTATGCACCGTAGTGGTTTTTCGATTTATCCTCTGAACATTCTATTTGGCAAATTTTGCCGCTTCACTCTGGGTACTATGCTTTGCGCTGCGCCAATAGCTGCAAATGCTCAAACCTCACCTGCTCAGCCCATCACTTCAACAATAAAACCAAAACCGATAACACCAAAAGCACCGCCTCCCAAAGCATCCTTTGAGGAGCCCCCAAATGCGGGCTTTGACATTTATGACTTCCCAGATGAAATCGTTGTAGTCGGCGTTAAGCAAGGTGGGTTTACTGAAACAAGCACAGTATTGCCAGATATCGTATTTGGCATACGGGATATCCTTGCATTCGGGGCTGGCGACATAGGAGAGTTGCTAGATGCCATAAGGGCAGAGACATTCTCAAATTCTGACGAACCGCCCCTATTACTTCTCAATGGACGGCCCGTGACAAGCATGAAGGCAATCAAACGCTTTCCGACAGAGGCCGTACGGCGTGTCGAGGTTTTACCCCCCAACACAGCCGTTAAGTTTACATCGGACCCGTCACGGCGCGTTCTCAATTTTATCTTAAGATCGCGCTTTCACGCAGCAACAGGCAAGGCCACAGCCAAGACGACGACAGAAGGAGGCGGGACATCAGGAACTGCCGAATTCGATACACTTAAAATAAAAAATAGAGTCCGCATTTCATTGAATGCAGCCTATGAAAAAACAGAAAATTTAAAACAAGCGCAACGGAATATCCCTGCACGGAATATACAAAATCCGTTTTCTTTAGGCGGTACGATTACCGCACTCAACCAATCCGGTGAGATTGATCCCACCTTATCTGCATTAGGAAACCAGCCCATAACGATTGCGCGTGTACCGGATGCGGCTCGCCTCGGCCCGCTCGAACTTGAAGACTTTTTAAGTGGCGCCAACGAAAGCTCGGACATAGACCCGCAAGAGTTTCGCGACCTCAAACCTCAAACCGAATCCCTGACTCTCGGTGCCAGTCTTTTCAAACCAATTGGGGAACGATTATCTATATCGGGGTCAATAGATGCGGAGTTCTCTACATCGGAGTCTCAACGTGGGCTGGTCGGTTCTCAGCTCATATTACCGCCGGATAATCTGTTCTCACCGTTCGAACAATCCGTGTCACTTCATCGCTATGATGGCCCGATAAAACGGAGAAACGCCAAAGACGACATTGAGACGAATATCGGCATCTTTGGTGATTATTCGGATTGGCGCTGGTCACTTGAAGGGCGGCATTCAAATGTTACAAATGCCCGCACAGCAAGTCGGGATAATGGAGTGGCAGGCCTGCAAGATCGTCTCTATCAAAATGACTCAGCGCTCAATCCGTTTGGCCCGTTTCCTATATTGATTAACACCCGAAGCAATCGGTCCGAAGAAACCCTGTTATTGAAAGCAGGAATCAGCGGAAAAGTTGCCGCCATGCCTGCTGGCGATGTAACAGGGTCCGTCAGATTCGAATATGTTGATGCCGTTTTAAACTCAGTCGAAATCGATAGTGATAGGCATCTGGAAAATATGTTTTCGCGTAAAGCTGCCCAAGCTAGTACAGAAATGAGCATTCCGTTGACCGGGAACCGCGGCAGGCCGAAGGCCGCCGGAAAGCTGTCTTGGCGGCTAAGCGGAGCTGTTCGCGGGCTAGATGGATTTGGAACTTTAACGAGGTATGGCACCGGCTTGAACTGGAACGCTTCGGATAAATTACGTCTAGAGGGCTCACTTGATTACCAAGATCGCGCCCCGAAGCTGACACAGCTTGGAAACCCCGTTATCAGAGATTCCAATATTCGTGTCACAGATTTTGAGGCCGGAAGATCCGTGTTTATAGACCGGGTAAGCGGTGGGAATCCGGACCTAGATTCCGAGCGAAGACGGACGCTAAAGATATCTGCAAAGTATCGTATGAACAAGGGCTTTTCATTTAACACGCGCTATCAAGCCCGCACGACCGACAATGCGATTTCTTCATTCCCCTTCTTAACCCCGCAAGTCGCGGAAGCCTTTCCTGAACGGTTACAGCGGAGCGAAACGGGCACCCTGATAAGCCTTGATGCTCGCCCTCTTAACGCGCACCGTACGCAGCAAGCCTCTGTGCGCAGTGGGTTTAACTGGAAAAAACGGTTCACGAAGCGTGAAGGCACGAAATGGCCGCGCGATCAAATATCTCTCTCCGTTTACCACACGTGGCGCTTGGAGGATAAATTCCAGTTTCTTCAAGATGGGCCGGTTTTCGACTTACTACACGGAGCGGCATTGCGTCGGCAAGGCGGTGAACCTAAGCACGAAATCAGCGCCCGTATTAATGTACGGCGCAAGAATTATGGCGGAACACTCTATGGAACCTATGAAACTGGGACCAGGATTGACGTTGGCTCCCTACCCGGCAATCAAGGCCGCAATGGAGATCTGAATATCAATACTCTCTCGAAAGCCAATTTGCGGGTATTTTATGAGCTTGGACGCAAACCTAATGGCCGAAAAGTAAAGCGCACGGACTGGCGCCGAGATCTCCGCATAACCTTGGACGTCACCAATATAACGAATAGCAAGCAATCAGCTGTGAACGGCCAAGGTAATATTCCATTTGGGTACGAAGAGGATGCATTGGATCCGTTAGGCCGAGCTATTATGCTTTCATTACGCAAAGTGTACTTCAAATAACGAGACTTAAATAAATGCCTCTGGCAATGGACAAAACCATATAATCATATATATACTACAAATAAAGATAACCGAGTTAACCAACGTTAGATAAATTTGGGAACCAGTCTTGAACTTTTTTAAGTCAAATACGTCAGTTAATACGGTAGTATCAGCGCTTATTTCCGTCTTCCTGCTGGGATGTAGCGGCGGGAGTGAAAAAGCAGGCCCGCAGATACAGCCGCAGCATAGTTCGAACAAGCCCAATATCGTTTTGCTTTTCGTTGACGACCTGGCTTGGATGGATATTCGCGATCGTTCAGGGTTTATTGAAACACCCAATATTGACCGGCTTTCAAAAGAGGGCATTAGCTTTGAGCGCGCCTACTCCCCCGCACCCGTCTGCAGTCCGAGCCGCGTAGGGCTAATTACGGGTGAGTATCCCGCGAAGTACGATTTTTTCCGCCACGTCGGCTCCGGCGTAAAAACAGATTTTGACAAATACGGGAACGCACTTAAGGAGTTTTCTTACTGGAAGACCGACCCTGCAAAGATGCCCTCTAAGAACTGGTTGCCACTAGAAGCCACAACTATAGCAGAACGTTTAAAGCCTGCCGGATACAACACACATTTTGTCGGCAAATGGCATATCGGTCATGACCCTTTCCATCCGATACATCAGGGTTTTGATACTCAGCATGGCGTAACAAATAGCGGCCACCCTTCGAGTTACTATCCCCCATATTTTAAATATTCTGAAACTTACAAAGATGCGCCCGCAGATAAGTATCTGACTGACCGGGTTACTGACGACGCGGTAGAAGTCATTGCGAATGCCGTAAAGACGGACAAACCCTTTTTCCTAAATTTGTGGTGGTACGGCGTTCACCGTCCGACGGTGGGGCAAAAAGAACATATCGATAAATACCTCGCCAAAGGCGTCAGCCAAGTGCAGGCGGAATACGCCACTCAAGTCGAAGCTATCGACAATTCTGTTGGCCGAATTGAAGCGGCTTTAAAAGATGCGGGTGTGACCGATAACACCATCGTCGTCTTCACGTCTGATCAAGGCGGATATTTTGCTCGCCCGCCCCTTACGGGACGTAAAGGCGGCGGCCTCGCCTTGTTTGAAGGCGGCGCGCGCGTACCGCTGATTGTCAAATGGCCTGCCAAAGTTAAACCGGGCCAAAGAACAGATTTAACGGTCAGCCTTTTAGATGTCGCGCCCACCCTAATGAGCGCGGCGGGTGCCAATAAGGAAGGCTTGGACGGAGTTGAATTGATGACATCAGCGCGGACACCGATTACATCGCGCGAGCCGATAATTTTATACCGTCACTATGAAAATGAATACGCCGCCGTCATAGATGGGGCTTGGAAACTCATGGCTAAAGTCTCCGGTGATTATTCGCTCTATAATACACAGGACGACATCTCTGAGAAAAATGATGTCGCCGGCGACCATCCGGAGCGTGTTAAAACCATGACAAATATCTTAGAAAAATGGAAACGGGACGAAAACATCCGGCCAATTCCAGAATAAAATTGATTGAGCAATGAAACACAGACTGACAGGCAAGTTATGAAACCCTATCACACCGGATTGACCTTATCATTGACCACTGCTTTGCTCTGCTTAGGCCTTGCCGGATGTGGAAACTCCGTCTCCGCGGAACCTGCGCAATCTGTTATTCCGTCCGTCGCGAAAGATGCTCCAGCTTGGGTTACAGGCGGCGATAAAGAACTTAAAGAAATACCGCTTGAGACCATTGACGGCTATACGGACGGTCAACGCCGATTGTTCAATTCCGGCTGGTTATTTGCCAAAGGCGATCAGAACGTTGCCGAGGCCATCAATCACCCGCATGAGCGCTGGTGGGAAGCTGTTACCTTGCCCCATGACTGGGCCATTAAAGGCCCGTTTAGCCGGGAGCACAATGCACGCACCGGAGGCCTACCTACAGCGGGTACAGGCTGGTATCGCAAGCATTTCACGCTCCCACAAAGCGCGCTTAGCAAAAGTGTAAAAATTGAATTTGACGGCGCGATGGAGCACAGTTCTGTTTGGGTCAATGGCGAATTTGTCGGCTATCGTCCTTATGGCTATATCGGGTTTAGCTATGATGTTTCGGAGTTTTTAAAAGCCGGTGACAATGTCATCGCTGTCAAATTAGAGCCAAAAGATCTAGGCTCGCGGTGGTATGCAGGCGCAGGGCTGTTCCGCGACGTCTTTATTGAGATTGATGCTGAGGCGCATTTGTCTCCTGAAGACGGGTATATGCGCACTGATTTGACGGACCCAAATAATCCGGTCGTCAATATGTCAGTAGTGCTAAATACTGAATTATCCAGCGCGGAAGTCGAAGTCGAAATCAAAGATGCCAACGGCAAGGTTGTCGCGAGCAAGCGCGCTGATGTAAGTAATGAAAACGCGAACAACGTTCTCATGCAATTGGAAGTTCCCGGCGCAAAACTATGGTCAACAGAAACGCCTTATCTTTACACCGTTGAGCGCCGCCTCATCCAAAATGGCAATATCACGGATAAGTTTTCAAGCCGTTTAGGTTTTCGCGAATTTGAGTTCCACAAAAGCGATGGCTTTTTTCTGAACGGTAAACGCGTCGAGATTAACGGCGTTTGCTTGCATCATGACAATGGGCCGCTCGGTGCGGTTGCCAATCGCCGGGCCATACAGCGCAAATTAGAAATCATGAAAGAGATGGGCGTGAACGCAGTTCGCACCTCCCACAACCCGCCCTCACCTCATCTGGTCGACCTCGCGGACGAAATGGGTATCTTGCTTCAACTCGAAGCTTTTGATGTTTGGAAGATGCCAAAAAATGGCACCGAAAATAGCTACGGCTTGGCGTTTGAAAACTGGTATGAGCGCGACCTGACGGACATGATTAAGCAGTTTCGCGGACATGCCTCAGTCTTCAATTGGAGCATTGGCAATGAAGTACTCGAACAAAGCGAAGTTGAAATTGGCATGCCACTTACCCAGAACATGGCAAAAATAATCCACGAACTCGATCCGACGTTGCCTGTGACGGCGGGCCTAAGTAAATACCCCTTCCCGTTTGATAACGGCATCGCCGATGAACTCGACTTAATCGGCGTGAACTATATGCCCGCTCTCTATGACGAGCTTCGCGCTCGCAATGAAAATTGGCCCATTGTCAGCACAGAGTCGTCCTCAGTCGTGAGTTCCCGCGGCGTTTATCATTTCCCCGTCGAGTTTTACAAGAAGCACCCAAGCCTTCAGGTCACAAGCTACGACATTGTTTCTCCGCGTAATGGCTACCCGCCTGATTGGGAATTTCTGGGACTAGACAAACATAAAGACGTGATGGGCGAATTTGTCTGGACGGGCTTTGATTACCTCGGCGAACCGACGCCTTATAGCGGACGCGACCATGCAACTGGTGGCTATTGGAACAAAGACTGGCCGTCGCGCAGTTCTTATTTTGGCATTGTTGATTTAGTCGGCTTGAAAAAAGATCGTTTCTATCTTTACCAGAGCCGTTGGAAAAAAGACGCCCCTATGGTTCACATTCTACCGCATTGGAACTGGGAAGGCCGTGAGGGAGACACCATACCCGTCATGGCCTATTCCAATGGCGAAGATGTTGAGCTGTTTTTGAACGGGAATTCTTTGGGCCGTAAAACTATGGGCAAAGACACCGTGACTTTGCCCCTTAACAATCGCCACTCACCAAAGATAAAGCAGTTTGAGTCGCCTTACCGCTTAAGCTGGGATGTCAAATATGCGCCCGGGACCCTCTCGGCAGTGTCCTATAAGGATGGAAAAATACATGCAAAAACTGAGATCAAAACGGCTGGCCCCGCGTTTAAGATGACCCTTGAAGCAGACCGCTCTGTGATTAAAGCTGACGGACAGGACCTGTCATATATCACGGTTACAATTACGGATAAGCAAGGGCACATCGTACCTTATGCAGAGAACATGATCCGCTTTAAAGTGAAGGGTGCAGGCAAAATTGCCGCCGTAGGTAACGGGGACCCAACCTCGGAAGAGCCATTTATCACGAATTATCGCCGCGCTTTTTCCGGTAAAGCCGTAGCTATCATTCAATCCGGCGATAAGCCGGGGAAAATAACGTTGAGCGCAGTCTCTGATCGCCTCGAAACCAATGAAATTGTTATCACAACAAAGAACTGAAAGGGAAACCCAATGACATTCAAGTCCATTCTACTCAGCACAGGCGCTCTCGCGCTTATCGCCTGCTCAGGCGCGCCAAACCCGGAGACCTCAAGTGCCGCTACATCCGCTACAGAAAAATCAGAACCCCCAAATATTCTTTGGATCGTCGTCGAAGATGTCTCGCCTTGGATGTCAGCTTATGGTGATAATACGGTTGAGACCCCCGCGCTGGACAAAATGGCCGCGGATGGCGTGACATTGCTGAATGTGTTTTCGCCAAACCCGATTTGCTCCCCGACCCGCTCTGCCTTGATGACCGGAAAATTTCCGACAACGACGGGCGTTCATAACCATCGCCGTACGCGCGATTCCAAAGGCCGGGACGCCATTTACTTACCTAAGGGCGAGTTGACGCTTCCTGAAATTTTTCAACAAAATGGCTACGCCACATTTAACATCGGCAAAGATGACTATAATTTCGTCTACGATCGCCGCGGCCTTTACAGCGAAGGTCCGGACGATGTTGAAGGTCATATTGGCGACAGAGTCGGTCCGAAATTTGATTGGACGAAATTGGCCGCCGGCAAACCGTTCTTTGGTCAAATCCAGCTAAAAGGCGACAAGAATAAGAAGCTCAAAGGCATCGAATTTGACGAAAGCAAGCCCGAGTTTCCGCCCTATTATCCGGACACCAAAACCCAGCGGAAGAAATTTAACGATTCCTATCGCGCCATTGTAAAAACAGATCAGGAAGTTGCCGAAATTCTGGCAAAGCTGCAAACCACCGGAGAAGCAGACAATACAGCCGTATTTTTCATCTCAGATCATGGCATGGGTATGCTGCGGCACAAGCAATTTATTTATGATGGCGGCGTGCATGTGCCTCTATTCATTACATACCCTAAAGGTCAGGATTTTATCCGCCAAAACGGCGCCCGGCGTGAAGAGTTGATGAGTCTTATTGATGTCTCTGCGGCTGCGCTGGAGGTCGCGAATATTCCTGTTCCGGAATATTTTGAAAGCCGTGCTATTCTTGGCGAGAACGTTGACGAGCGGACATTTGTTCCGTTGAGCCGTGACCGCGCTGATTACACATTCGATCACATGCGCGGAATTCGTACACATAAATTCCACTACATCCGCCACAAATTCCCGGACACACCTTACCTTCTGCCAAGCTACCGTGATGAAAAAGCGCATACCATAGAATATCGAAAGCTGTATGCCGAAGGTAAACTTACGCCCGCGCAGTCTGTGCTGATGGCACCTACCCGCCCTGCAGAAGAACTTTTTGACGTCAAGGCGGACCCACACCAGGTCAATAACCTTGCCGGTGACCCGGCCTATGCAGACGCCCTAAGCGACATGCGCAACACTCTGGATACGTGGATATCCGAGTCCGGTGACAAAGGCCAGGTCGAAGAAACTGAAACGGAAATTGCAGCCGTGGTCGCACGTTGGCAAGAAAAGTGCGTTGATCCGCGCTGCGTAGCCTATGTTAAGAAATACGGTCGTGAAGAACAAGCCGGAGCCGCCGGCGTTATTACGACCGGTAAATAATCCTGTAAAAATCAGAAAATTAATTATGTTAAAATCTAAAAATCTCGCAGCCGTCAACCCAGCACTATCACGCCGAAATTTCATTGCCGGCACCGCAGCCTTGGGCACGGCGTCGGCCTGCTCCCCGACCGTGAAGACACTCGATAGCGTGGCTTCCAAAGATTTTGTGAGCGACTGGAAAAGGCAAAACGACCGCGTTTGGACCGGGGAACAATATTGGGCCAACCCGTTGCAAGATTGGTCAATCAATAACCACCGCGTGGAAACGGTTCATGGCCGCCCGAATTGCAATCTGCACCTTCTCACCCATCAATTAACCGCAGAGACCGGCACCATGACTATGAAAGTGTCTTGCGGTTCTCTTGGCAGTGATGACTTGCCAGGATCCGCCGGCTTTCTTGTAGGCATTAAAGGCCCGATAAAAGACTACCGCAGCCCAATCATTGATATGCGCTCGGGTATTCCCGCAGGTATCTCCGAAGACGGGTTTGCCTTTATCGGCGATGAAACCGTGCCAGTCGTAATGCCGAAAGCCGGCGTTGACCTTGTGCTGCTGGCCAAGCCTAACGCAGACGGTTACACTTTAGAACTGACAGTCTTTACGGTCGGCGGCAGTGAGGCTATAGCCACTCTGACCGCGCCCGTAAAAGGCAATCTTCTCATCGGGAACATCGCACTTGCGACTAATCATTCCGATCGCCGCAAAAGTCCCAAACCTGACTTTCGCGGTAAATATAAAGACCGGGTACAGCGCGGAAAATTTTGGTTTTCCAACTGGACAGCCTCAGGAACCAAATTAAAAGTTACGCCTGCAAACATTTTCGGCCCCATCCTGTTTTCACATTTCACACTTAGCAAAGGCACGATGAAACTGACGGCGCAAATGCCGCCATTGGGTGCCAAGGATAACCGAACGGTTCGCTTTGAAATTAAATCCGGTGGGAAGTGGAATGCCGCTACAAAGGCTAAGATCGACGCAATATCCGACACCGCCCGCTTCCGCATTGAAGGTTGGGACAGCACTAACGATACTGAGTACCGCATCGTCTATGATATGCAGTTTACGGACGGCACATCCAAAACCAATTATTGGGGCGGGACGATAAAAATAGACCCCGTTGAAAAAGACACGGTTTCCGTTCTCGACATTTCCTGCAATACGCACGAGACCTTCCCTAATACGTTTTATGCCGATAACGCACGGCGAACCGACTCTGATTTCGTCGCCTTTGTCGGCGATCAATTCTACGAGCAGTCCGGCGGCTACGGGATTGAAATGTTACCGACAGATCGCGCGGTTTTGGATTACCAAAGACGCTGGTATTTGCATGGCTGGACATGGCGCGAGTTGACCAAAGACATGCCGTCCGTTTGCCTGCCCGATGACCATGATGTCATCCAAGGCAATATCTGGGGCGCAGGCGGCAAGGTCAGCGACATGGACCCGTATGAATTTGTTCCGGATGACCGCACCGGATACAAAATGCCGGCCATGTGGGTCAACATGGTTCACATGACGCAAACCTCTCACCATCCGGACGCCGCAGACCCTCGGCCAAGCCCGGACGGCATTACCGCCTATTTCGGCGAGATGACCTATGGCGGTATCAGCTTTGCGATTATTTCTGACCGCATGTATAAATCCGGACCACGCGAATTTGCGCCGCCGCCGGACGGCCCGCGCTATGACCACATCATTGACCCCAATTTTGATCCTAAATCCGTTGATTTGCCGGGCGCGCAATTGCTCGGTGAGCGTCAACTGAATTTCCTCGAAAGCTGGGCTACCGATTGGCATGGCGCGGATATGAAAGCCGTTTTCTCTGCAACGGTTTTCAATTCTATGGCAACAACTCATGGCCGCAAGTATGAGCGCTTAGTCGGGGATTATGACAGTAACGCCTGGCCGCAAACTCCGCGCAACAAAGCGGTGGAAAAACTGCGTAAAGGCTTTGCCTTTAATATAGCCGGCGATCAACATTTACCGGCCGTCATTCAATACGGCCTTGAGAGCCATCGCAATGGAAGCTTTGCCTTCGCCGGCCCTGCCGTCAATGTCGGCTATCCGCGCCTGTTTGAACCGCTCGTTCCGCCGTCCAAAGTTTACGACCCGGCGCAGCCTATCACAGGTGACTATATGGACAATTTCGGCCTGCCCATGACGGTGATTGCTTTTAATAACGGGTCAAAAAAACCGCGTGAAAATAAGTTGTTAAAACTCGAAGACAGAGGTTCAGGCCTGGGGATTGTGAAGTTTAACAAACCCGAGCAAAGCATCACCGTCCAATGTTGGTCCATGCTCTCGGATCCTGCTAAGGATGCGCAATTCAACAGCTTCCCCGTTACGGTCAAAATGATGGACAGTTTTGTCCCGGACAATGCTGGTTACCTACCGCCGATCACTGTGAAGGGCGCGAGCAAGCCCGTGTTCCAACTGGTTGATGCCGCAACGAAAGATATCATCTATACAGTTCGTAGTCAGAAGCCGACGTTCCGTCCCATGGCAGACTCCACCGGGACCTATCAAGTCGTTGTCAGCGATCCTGAAACAGGCAAACGCGCCGTATTGGACGCCTTGAAGACGGTTTCTAATGGCTCTGAGCCCATTTCAGTGACGCTGTAAGAATACGGCAAATTTAATAAAATAAGCCCGCCGGAGCGTTAACTCCGGCGGGCTTTTTAGTTTAAAGTTTAAAACCGTATTACCGCGGCTCTTCGATCAAAGGCCGTTCAAGCTCAATATCAATAAATCGGAACAAGCCCGGCGGAATGTTGAACGTGATTTCAACGCCCTTGGAAACTTTGGACGTTTCCCCGGTTAAAACATCGCGTACAGACACCGGCGAAGATGCACCGAATTTGACTTTGGCTTGGCGCTCGGCCGGATTTAGATAACCTCCGTCAATCAATGTCAGGCGTAGTCGCTTAGGCTCTATTTCCGTCACAACCCAACCCACATCACCGGATACCGTGACCGGCAGAACATCGGCAGACGCTTCAATCGCATCGGCGACTTTGATGTAATACGTATCAGCCCCATGACGGGTCTTCCCATCATTCGAAATATAATCACGACCATCGGAGATAAACTCTGTCAATCGACCCTTATAGATCGGGTGCAAATTATCATCGAGTAATCCGCGAGGATCATTCTCCGCGCCGGCTTGTGTAGGCGTCATCAAAACCATACCATTTGGATATTGCGGAATGAAGTTGTGACGGCGTTCTGTTTCATTAGCCGCGTAGCGCGAAAAGTCCCATTCTGTCACTTGCGCGCCCGGCCAAGACCCGCTCATTCGGCTGAATACCCTCGGATTATCTGTCTCCTCAGCTGTGTCATAAAACGTATTCCATTTTACGTTTTGACTATCGCGAAGATAAAGAGGATCAGGCGCAATCATACTCAGATGAACGGGATTTAAACTCACAATTTGATTGCGCTCAGGGGCATATAAAACACCTTTAGAAATCATCTCCCAAAGCACGCTCGCATACTCTTGATCTATAGACGAATTATCTAACTGAGTAGCCCCGCTCGCAATCGCGTAAACTTGTTGGCGCAAGAAATGGTTTGGTACCATCTGGTGAGCATGTTGCCGCAAGCGAGAATAGCTAGGGTTATCGCGCGCGCTTCGAGCGGCCCATTCATTTACAGAGCCCGCGGCCCAAATGCCCATACGGCCAGAAAGGCTAAGTTCCATCGACTTATCAGTTGTTTCTTCCATGGACGGAACAAAGACATCGGCAAACTCGCCCGATATAAGGCGGGACCATCTTGGCATGTGAATGTCGGCTTGCCAGAAGGCATGCTTGGAACGTACATGAAAATTGAAGTTTTTACCTTTGCCGTATTCGGCAAGCGGGTAAATCATATTATCCATTACATAATTGAAGTCGTCGTTGGGATCCGCCATTTCAGGGAAAATCATGATGACTTTCTTGCCATTAGCCACATCTATTATCTTGCGTTTCGTGTCCATTGTGAACATTAGCGGGTCGTTACCATGGCCGCCCCACATTGCGACGCCCGGAGCGCCTCTCGCTTGCTTTTTGACTTTCCGAATATAATTCTCTTGCTTGCCATTATATTTGCGGCGCCCATCACGACGGTCACGATATTTTTTATTCGTAACAAATGAACGGTCATAGGCCTCCGCGGAGCCCAGCCCTACATTGTTGAGGAAGATCGGATTATCTGACGCCTTTTCTAATCGTTTTATGATCGGCTCTACGCCTCTTTTATTCTCAGTCGCAAAAATAACTTGGCGACCCGTAAGGTCAGCGGTTTCGGGCTCATGAGACTTGACGAGCTGCGCTATTTTAGCAGTTCCTGAAATTACATCGGCTAGCGTCTCAGACGGCTTCAACGTGCTGAAAGCCTCTTTCCAGCCCGGTTCCGAGGGCGCTAAAACGTGAATTGCACTTCCGCCGGATTGCTCACTCGCGAGGATCAAACGACCAGATGCCTTATCTTGCCAAATGTCATTATAAGAATACTTAGACGAAATGATTTCTGAGACTTCATTGCCTCCTGGCGGAGACATTAGAGCAATCTGGGATCCAAATAATACGAGACGCTTGGCCTGTCCTTGGTCCTCGATCATTAAGGGCTGAACAACCCGATACCCGAAGGTGTCTAGCTCTTTGTCTAATGTTCTGACTTTAACGTTCTTCTGGACACCTGTTTCTATATTTAAAACGCCTGTGACCGAGTTTTTAATAACGTTCGAGTTACCCACCAACACGTCGCCAGTTGCAACACCGTCCTCTTCCAGAATATTTATATCCCCCACAACTCGCGTTTTGCCCTTAATGGTTTTGCTGGGCTTATCGGCTAGCGGCTCAAATATATAATAAGTTCCGTTCCCCATCATGTGATTATTCGTTGCATGTAGGAAGAGTTTATCAGTGCCGTCGGCTTGGCTCATGGGCCTTAAAAAATTTGCGACGTGATATTTAGCTTTCGGAAATTTTTTGCCCGCTTGAGCGTGTGTTTTCTCTATTCCGTAAGTCGAAGAGTCCAATGTCTTTGTGAGCGCGCCTCTAGAATCTAGATAATAGATATTCTTGTCGTAACTCCCGACAACAATATGCGTATCATTCTTGTCGCGTACGACGGTTACTGCCGAGAGCGGTGTCTCGCTTTTCTTAAATGACCAGAGGTTTTTTCCCTTACTATTTATGGCGTAAAGGTTTCCATCCGCATTAGCGGCGAAACACTCATCAACATCGTCACCCGTCACATCATCGCACCAAAGATCATGGTTCATGAACCCTGATAAAGCGTTTTCCCAAAGCTTCTTGCCATCAAAGCTATACCCAAGAACTATGCCGTCATATGTGCTAGCAACGATATATTCGCCGTTAGGGCCCGTAGCTGTTCGGACATTAGAAACGGTATGACCGGTTTCAATGCTAACAAGTGCTTTCATTGGCTCTGCGGCATGACTGCAGCCCGCTAATAATAACGTCGCCAAGCTTGAAGAAAAAACTAAAGTCCGAGTGGATGTAAGCATAATGTCCTCATTATTTTACTGAACACGTCAGGAATTGTGTTGTGCGGTCGGACATTTATCCGTCCAACTCTTCATTGACTCCTTTTATTATATTATTAATACTACAATACAAGCAAAAAGCACTTGCCCCGATTCGCAGGTCAATAGCGGCGAAAAAATAAAACAACGTTCTTGCAAGCACCTTGGGGACCATATGTCAGACAAGCTATTAAACACGAAGCGTAGAACCGTTTTAAAAGCCGGTGTATCTGGAGGTATTTCCGCTCTCGTTATGGGGCAAACATCCTACGCCCATGAAGAACCTTCCCACGCTCTAGAGACACTTCTCTTGCCGACGAGTCGTGAACGCCCGTGGATAAGCTCTGACTTCTGGTCAAACCGCTTTCAGGATTGGCAGTTGAAAAATGGCATTGCAGAATGTCTCAATGGAGATAAAGGTCATGAGGTTCGCACCCTCGGTTTGTTGACGCATGATGTTCAGGCTGACGGTGATAAAATTCATCTTGAAGCTATTTTCACCCCGCTGACAAATCAAGATGCAAAAGGATTTGCTGGCTTTCTAGTCGGTGTTGGCCAAGGCAGACTTGACTACAGGGCCGCAGCTCTTGCGCAGCGCGGCAGCGGTGAGAATGGCGGATTCATGGCTATTGTTGACACGAATGGCCGTGTTGCTTTCCGTGATCACGCTTCTGATGCCGTCAAAATAACTTACGAAGAATGGGATGCGAAGGAGACTGACCAGTCTCGAACTACTTTTGTTAAAACAGGCGTAAAGCTTGTGCTGAAAGCTAGCCGTAAAGGCAGCCGCTATGACCTTTTGCTGACAGCGCTCCATCCGAAAACAGATCAACCCATTAGCTATGCAAGGCGCACTGGGGTTAACGAGAACGAGCTCCTTGGAGCAATTTCACTTTTGTCCTCACCCGAAGTGGCTAAAGTCGGAGCGCGCTGGAGTATTAAAGACATAAAAGTCGGCGGTGATAAACTTGCAGCGCATCCTGAACGCGCGCTCGGCCCAATAATGGGCACCATGCATTCTCTCACCGGGAATGTTCTAAAACTCTCTGCTCAGTTCATGCCTCTGGGCAAAGGCGATCCAGAAAAAGCGCGGCTTCAGTACCGCGAACCCGCAGGGACAAAGTGGAAAACTGTAGGTACATCCCCTATCCTCGACGGATACTCTGCCCTGTTTCGTGATGATGAGTGGGACAGCAGCAAAGATTGGGACTTCCGGGTAACTTTTGCAGGGATAAACGAGACCCTTTGGTCTGGCACGGTAAAGAAAGACCCGGGGAAAGATAAAGATCTGGTTGCGGCGCTCTATAGCTGCATCTCCTCTACGGCCAATTCTTTAGAAGGCGGACCGATTAAATCCCAGCTCCCGACCGCTCGGAGCCTTGGACGGTTTACGCCCGAAAACTTCTATTTCCCGCATAACGAAATTCGCAAAAACACGATGGCCCACGACCCTGATATCTTGATGGTTTGCGGAGATCAGTATTATGAGCACAACCCTATTAGGCTGGGACGTAGCAACGTAGAAACTCGAAAAATAGACACGCTTTACCGTTGGTATCTCTGGTATTGGTCTTTCCGCGAAGTCACGCGGAGCACGCCCACAATTATGCTGCTTGACGATCACGACGTATTGCACGGAAACATTTGGGGACATGCAGGCCGAGCCGCGCCCAACAATAGTCAAAACCACGGCGGCTACGCTTATGGTATTGATTTAACGCTTATGGTTCACCGCATTCAAGCCAGTCACAACCCCGATGCATTTGACCCAACACCCGTTCTAAACGATATTCCTGTCATGTATTCCGCTTTCATGTATGGCGGGGTGAGCATTGCTGTTGTCGAAGACCGCAAATGGAAAACAACGCCCATGTTTGGAGACAATTTGGACGTACACGTGTCTGAACTCTTGGGAGAACGCCAAGAAACATTCTTAAAAGAATGGAAAGACATGCATCCGGGCGCGCCGAAAATGTTGGTGACAGCCTCTGTCTGGGGATGCCCACAAACGTCACCGACCGGCGAACCTGTAACAGACTTTGATTCCAATGGGTACCCGCCCCTGCCCCGCAGGCGCGCCGTAAAGCTCGTCAAAGATGTGGGCGCGGTTATGGTCGCCGGTGATCAACATCTCGCGACAGTTGTCCGCCTCGGGATTGACGACTTTGAGGATGGGCCAATTCAGTTTTCCGGTCCTGCAGGTGGGGCTTATTGGCAACGTTGGTTTGACCCGATTACGCCCCTACCCAATGCCCGCAAAGGTGTAAAAGAATCCGGCGATTTTATTGATGGCTTTGGTAATAAAATGAACATCAAAGCCGTTGCCAACCCCAAATTAACCTTCGCCGAGTTCAGAAAGTATCGTAAGGGCCGCGGACAATCCGTAAGTGATCCAGCCCTCAAAACCGAAGGCTATGGTATCATCCGCGTTTCACATTCAGATCAAAGCTTCACATTTGAGTCGTGGGACAAATCAGAAGACATAACCAAATCCAAGCCGAAACAAATGAGCGGTTGGCCTTATCGCGTCGGATTTGATGAGGTTTAGACCTACCGTTCAGTGCGTAAAATATTTGAATAAGAACGAATAAGAGAGTAAAATAAAGTACAATAATAATAACAACTTAGAAGATTCACGACACTTGGGATTTGTGAATATTCTTGTGGACTTCACATAACTTTAAATCCCAAACTAACATAGGATAAAGATATGCCAAATTTCAAACTAACCCTCCTCGCCACAGTCATCGCAACAATGGGCCTCACATCAGTCGCCCAAGCCGAGCCTAATGAAAAATGGGTCAAAAAGCGTTTTGCGAAAGTCGATACCAATGCGGACGAGATGATAGACCTCGAAGAATACATTGCATTCAGAACTCGGAACGGCAAAGGCAAAATCAAAGGCATCACTAAACAGTTCAACAAAGTTACTGGTGATGACGATCTTCTTAACCTTGAAGAATTCAAGGCAACGCTGAAAAATAAAAAAGGCGGCAAAAAGAAGAATAAGAAAGACTAAAGCGCCCAATCGTTATGATTGGAATTCAATAAGAATGGCTCGCAATTTTAACCCTGCGAGCTATATATCGCCCCTACGGTAAGCGTACTTATTCCCCTATTTAGGAACAAAAAATCTTGCGCTTTAATGAAGTGAACATGAACGTAACATTTCGTGTGCATTCAGTTTGAATAGAGTAGCTACGAATAATAACTTTCTATCTTTCGAGGACATTTAACATGAAGCTCACATCTAATTCCACGGGAACTTTTGGAATCCTCGTCGCTACGCTTGCATCAGTCATAACACTCGCGTCATGCACCTCGAGCTCGGCAACTGAAACCACCATAGATACGACATCGACCGCACTGAATACGGTCACGATAGGTCAAAAGGGCTACGAAACATCAGGTCAAAAAGATGGCCAGATTTTCCAGCGCGCCATTGATGTCGTCAACCAAAAAGGCGGCGGCCAAGTCATCGTGCCGGCAGGCCAATATCAAATATTCAATGTTGACCTGAAGAGCGGTGTGCACGTCATGTTTGAACCTGGAGTCACATTAGTTCCCGGGAACGGTAGAGGTGCTAATCTTTTTAATTGCGGCAATAGCGGGAGTGCCGTTAGCGATGTCGCACTGGTTGGCCCTGCAGAACGATTCACAGTTGATTTCACGGGGGATAACGTCACCCCCGAAGTGACAAAACTGAGAGTAATTGGCGTTGGTGACTGTGATGGCTTTCGCTTTGAAAACTTTAATGTGATCGATAATTACACGGTTTTCAGCTCTCTTATTTTTGGTTGGGATGGCCATTCAGGTGAACGTGCAAAGCATGGCCGGAATGGTAATGTGGAGAATATAACCGCCACTAACGCGCATTACGGTTACGGAGCTATCCAAGCCCATTCCGGCGAGAATATTATATTCCGTAATATCAAAAGCGTTGGCGGGGTCGCTGTTCGCTTGGAGACAGGGCTTATCCCAATGAACAAGGCCCAAGTCGGCGGTTTGAACGATATACTCGTCGAAGGCGCTTACAGCCAAAGCGGACAAGCAGCTCTAATGTTTCAACCTCACACCATGCAACATGGGAGCATTGTTGCTCAGAATATTGTATCCGATGGGAGCGAGTATGCGGTATCAATCGCGGCCCCCTTCGTATCAAGGACACGCTACACATCAGAAGACAACTTAAAACCTGGAAAATATGACTCTCTAATAATTGATAATGTTAAAAGCACTTATACTGACGGCCCTATCATCACTCGGTACACACACCTAAAATACTATCCTGAAGCGCTTCACCCCATGATAACCCGAGTTGCAGGTGCTATCTCGCAGCCCGAACTTCGAGGGCCGTCGATTGCGGCTGTATCTATGCAAGATACGCTCTCGCAAAACATCAGTATTACCAATGTTGAGGCAATCGGATTTAAACATCATCCAGACGTGATCTCAAAAGACGATATATTTGCAGGTAACTGGAAAAAGCTCGGCGGCCCGAGACTCAGTCCAAAGAAAAACAAAAAGACGATGAAAAAGAAGGGTAAATGGAACAAGGACAAATGGAACAAAAATAAGAGACACCCTACTTCAGACGAATTTAAAACGAAGAGGGCCTGCACTGAAGCAAACTTGCCGTGCCCCCCTCATAGATAATTTACAATCCATCGCGCCTGAATAAAATTTCGACCGTATTCGGATCAGTGTCTGCATAAGAATCAACTGTTTCAGTATCATATATCAACCCGAAAAAGCCGTCTTCGATAAGTCCGGGTTTTTCAAAGCCAGTCGCGGATAAAACCGTTATCGGAGCAAGAGGCTTAAAGAACTTTGACTCTTCATCAGGCGTGTCCGGAAGAGCCGTATAACTGATACCATTTCTCTCGGCATCTGGAAGCGCGTTAAAGTCCTTGAACTTAATCGTTGCATTTTGCGCGCCATCAGTCCGGGTCGCTATGGCGTTGATAATAAGCGGTTTGGGCGTAAAATTGCCATTTGGCAGACCCTCAACACCGTCGCGGTTAAACCCTTTTTGGGATTGGACAACATAGCCGCTATCATTTGACACTAGATTTTTCGCGATGACTTTACCATTATATTTCACATGCGGAGACAGATGCAGCGCTGTGTGACCGCGCTCGTTCGTGACGCCATCAGCATATATGTCGTGTATGCCGCCCGTATTAGGGCCCGACTTACCGTTCGACGGAGACCCTGTTTCAAGGCGCAACGTGGCTCCGCCCTCGCTGTAAATGTTTTTGAAGAGCACATTACGTCCTCCCTGCATCTGCACCATGCCGTAGCCGTAATGCGTATCAAAGGTTGATACATTCTTCACCAAAACATTTTCTGGAATATTGTTAAAGCTGGGATTGTTAGTCGGATCCTGACCATCATCAGCTGGAACAAAAGCAATGGCTGAAAACTTTGTAAACCCATCCAAGACGTCAAAATTTGAGAGAGATAGGTTCTTGACGAAACCCACTTGGAAGGGACGAATGTCTCCATTGACCGGAAAGCTGCGCGTATCAATTGAGAACCGCCCCGTACGGTCAATTGTCGTAATTTCAACATTGCTAATCTGAGCCGAGTTATTGGCAATTGCGATGGAAAACAGTTTGCGATTTGTGGGAGTTATAACTGTCCCAGATCCAATTTCGAGGCGTACATTGGAGCGCATTAAAATCTCACTAAATGAATAGTTTCCAGTGCTAAGCTGCACAATTCCGCCGCCAGTTTCACTTGATGCGGCATCTATAGCTTGTTGCAAAGCTTGAGTTGTTATGGTGCCAGATAAGACGTCTGGAGTATCGTCACTGACCATATCAACAAAAAAATTACTTTCAGCAAATTCATCATCGCGGCGAACTTCCCCGGCCTTTACCCAGTCTTTTATCAAGGCATTCTCGACCGTAAAAAAATCGTCTGTTTCAATCGGGCTTTTATCTGAAAGCTCCAGAGCCTTCCCTAATATTTCATCAAGGCTGGTTGCTGCGGTGTCGACGGCTTCGCTTCCAATGATGGTTCCATCGCCAGTTGCAAAAGCGTCAGCCAAAGCGCTCAATGCTGCACCTATAGCTACGCCATCATCGACAGCAGCGCCCCAGAAACCGCCTGAAATCAGACTCATGCGGTAAGTGGCAGCGCTTGGCGTATCGGTCGGCACTACTGTAACATCAAGCAAGTTTACTGCGCGAATATCGACTTGGCCTAAATCAAAGACGTCTGTGACTTTACCGTCAGCCGTCGCCAAATTTGCATCCGTGAGACCGCCAGTTGCAGTCTCCGCGAAACGAGAGGCAAGTGTTGAAAACATCGTCAAGTTCACATTGACAGTTTCGTTATCTGCGGGCGCCTTGAGCGTAGATGTTAAGACAACACTATCGTCGATAGAGACTACATCCCCTAAGACAGTCCCTGCCCCACATCCGGCTGGGGCGTCGCATATCATGGTTGCCCCTGCTCCGCCTTTCACTAATATTTTTATGTAATCACCCTCAAAGTTTGCTGAGGCTGGAATAGTGAGCTGAAATTTTCCATCGGTCTGGGATGTCTCACCCTGCACTAAAGCTTGTGATGAATTGCCAGGATCGATAACTTCAACGCTGGCGCCAAGCATCAAACCTTTTATCGCCATACCGTCGACGCTGAAAGTTTTGCCCGATGGAGGAGGAGGAGGAGGAGGAGGAGGTGATACAGCCACACCTGACCCTCCGCTACTACTCCCGCCGCCTCCGCACGAGGCAATCATAGATCCAAGCACTAATATCGATGCTGTTAGCAGAACACGATGAACCCGACATGGGGTTTGAGACAAATTTGCAGGCATCATATTATATCCATAAATTGTAGCAAAATTTGGTGAGGCGGCTAAAATTTAACCTCCAGAACCGAAACTAGCGCGGTGTATATCCAATGGAGAAGCGGAGGCCTTCACTTGAGAAGCCACTTGCTCCAATACCGTCGCTAAAGGCTGACAAATTATAAATAAGCCCATTGCTAGTGTTAAAACTGAGACCGCCCTCTAAACGACCACGAATATTATCATTACTGACAAATTTTTGAGCTTTACCGAATGAGTAGATACCTTCTGCAGTCATGAATGTGGATACTATGAGATCTTTATTAACTCGGAATTCTTTTGAAATTCGAGGAGCCAAATTGATCGTGCTCAGGTCAATCGTTTGACCGGGGATGATAACACCAAGACTATCGACATATTCTTTTTGCTGCTCCGTAATGTGCCGCACGCCAAGTGTGGGCTGAATAGATATGCCATTTTTGAACTGATAGTCACCCGTAATGGAGCCCGTTGCGAGATAGCGATTTGTATCGAATTTATCACGGTAGGTTCCTAAAGGTGAGACCTCATTATCAGACTGACCCAACCCAAGGCGTCCGTCAAAGTAAAGTGACTCACTCAGCTTAACTGTCGTGTAGGGGCCGACCATGAATCCCTTACCGCTTGATAAGAAAGTATCGTCTGAACGATCAGAGTCGAAAACATCATACTGCCCTACAATCCCAAACAAGGTATTCTCACCTGCGAGAACGTCCACGCCAGCATACAAAATATTATAGTCGCCCTCAGTATTCTGCACATTGAATTTAGACGTGATACCTTCGATCCAAATATCGTATTTAGGGCGTTTATCGCCAGTGTTTAAAATACTAGACAAGCTTGTTTTCACAGCTGCCGAGCCGTTCGACATTGCGACTTGAATTGGTAGCTTTTCTGATCCTGGAAGCGTAAACCCGCCAGCTGACAAGCCGCCATTCCCGCTACGCCGTCCGTTTAAGCGATCCATCCGACGTCCAAATTGTGGCTGGTTCGCCAATAATACTGTATTGCGGCTCGCGACCATCGTCCCGATGGCCTTTTGGGCTTCTGCTCGTGAATTCACAGTCGAGAATGTACACGTCACATTATCACCGGGTGCCAGAGCAATCGTCGCCGTGCGCGTGGACGTGTTAGCTGCGGCACTACCAGAGTCGCAGCTAATTCCTGTCAGCGCAAAACCAAGCTGTGACACATCTGCGAACCGGGCTGTATAAGTACCGCTCACGACGTCATTAGCTACCAACTGGCCTGTGCCGCCCATCGTTTGAACCTCTGCATCGAGCGCGCTCAAGTTAGAATTAAATCTGAACCGCCGATCTTCGCCTGTGGCTTGCACAACAAGCGTTATTGATCCGGTGGGCTCAACTGTTACCGTCACTGTGTCAGTCGACTGTATAGCGCCGTCATTTACGGTAAGCTCAAATACAAAGTCTGTGGTGCCCGCGACCTCGGGAACCGTAAAGCTTGGTGATACCGCACTGGCATTACTCAGAGTAACGGCAGTCCCTCCCGTTTGTATCCATGCATAATTCAGTGCGTCACCGTTGGCATCATTCGAGCCGGAGCCATCGAGAGTAACCGTTTCCCCCTCAACGCCCGTCAGACTCTGGTCAGCTCCAGCATTAGCGGTTGGTGCTACATTCGGGGCAACAAAATTGTATGTGACGGTCGTGGTATCTGCCGCCGAGTTCACAGTGCCGTCATTCACAACAAGGCTAAACACGAGAGTTTCGTCCGCATTTGGTGCCGAGAACGTCGGAGAGACTGCAGCCGCATCGCTAAGCGTGACCGCGGCGCCGCTTGTCTGAGTCCAAGCATAAGTCAGGGGATTATTATCCGCATCTGAAGAACCCGAACCATCAAGCGTAATTGTCGTTCCTGCCAAAGCCATGACACTTTGATCCGCACCTGCGTCAGCAACTGGAGCGTCGTTAGCCGCTACAAAATTATAGGTTACAGTGGTCGTATCTGCCGCAGAGTTCACTGTGCCATCATTAACAACGAGACTAAACACAAGTATTGTGTCCGCATTCGGAGACGTGAAAGTTGGAGAGGCTGCGTTTGCGTTGCTAAGCGTTACCGCTGCTCCGCTCGTTTGAGTCCAGATATACGTTAGCGCATCTCCATTGCCATCATTTGATCCCGAACCATCTAAAGCAATCGCCGTACCCGCCACAGCAGTTATGTTTTGATCTGCGCCAGCACTGGCTACAGGCGCCACGTTGGGTGCTACGAATGTAAAAGTGACAGTGGTCATATCGGGTGCTGAGTCCACCGTGCCGTCATTGACGACAAGGCTGAATACAAGCGTCGCATCCGCCCCGGGTGAGGTGAATGTCGGTGAGACTGCGCTCGCATAGCTCAGCGTGACCGGCGTCCCGCTCGTTTGCGTCCAAGCATAGGTTAAAGGATCACCGTTCGCATCATTCGACCCCGTACCGTTCAAAGTGATCGTCGTACCAGCCAAAGCTGTAATAGCCTGGTCCGCACCAGCATTGGCTACCGGAATCGCGTTGCCAGCCATAAAGGTGTAAGTCACAGTTGTCGTAGCCGGAGCTGAGTCTACCGTGCTGTCGTTAACAACAAGACTAAATACGAGCGTCGCATCTGCACCAGGCGCTGCAAAGGTCGGAGACACTGCCGTCGCGTCACTCAACGTAACAGCAGTCCCGCTCGTCTGGGTCCACAT
>NZ_KB823011.1:702620-1378620 GCF_000365025.1 Robiginitomaculum antarcticum DSM 21748
ACGAGCGTCGCATCTGCACCAGGCGCTGCAAAGGTCGGAGACACTGCCGTCGCGTCACTCAACGTAACAGCAGTCCCGCTCGTCTGGGTCCACATATAAGTCAGTGGATCGCTATCGGCGTCCATTGAGGCCGAGCCATCCAATGTAATACTCGTGCCGGCCACAGCCGTTATCGCTTGATCTGCACCCGCATCAGCTACCGGAGCTGTATTGGTGGCGACGGCTGTAAAGGCGATCCGCACACGGTCCGCCACAGAATCGACCGTGCCATCATTTACGATTAAGTCAAAGAAAAGTGTTTCATCCGCAGCTGGCGCCGGGAAGGTCGGAGAGACCGTATCCGCGCCCGTCAATGTGACGGACGGCGTTCCTGCCTGAACCCACATATAAGTTAGCGTGTCGCCGTCGATATCCGTTGAACCCGAACCGTCCAGCGTAATTGTCGTGCCAGCGGCCGCTGTGATGTCTTGATTAGGCCCCGCATTGGCTTCAGGCGCCGTATTGGTAGCAGAGAAAGTATACGTCACAGTCGCTGTAGCCGGAGCGGAGTCTACAGTGCCATCATTGACGACAAGACTGAACACGAGCGTCGCATCAGCATTCGGCGCGGAGAATGTCGGCATGACAGCCGTCGCATCACTGAGAGCAACCGCTGTTCCGCTGGTTTGTGTCCACATGTAAGTCAACGGGTCACCGTCCAGGTCTGAAGAGGCGGAACCGTCGAGAGTAATCGTTGCGCCGCCAGCCGCTGTGATAGTTTGATCTGCACCCGCATCAGCCGTTGGAGCTGAATTACCTGCTACAAATGTGAAGTTCACTGTTGTTGTGGACGGAGCGGAGTCCAGAGAGCCGTCGTTCACAATAAGGCTAAAGACTAGCGTAGTGTCCGCATTAGGGGTTGGGAACGTAGGCATGGCAATATTGGCGTCGCTGAGTGTAACGGTCGTTCCGCCTGTTTGGGTCCAAGTATAATTTAACGTATCACCCTGAGGATCTGAAGATGCAGCGCCATTCAACGTAACTATTAGCCCTGCATCAGATGTGATATTTTGGTCTGGACCCGCATCAGCCGTTGGCGCCGTGTTAACCGGATCTATCGAATTGGCAATCGCCTCACACTCACCGCCGGCAGCTCGCAGAATAGCCGGAGTAATTTCGGTAGAAGACACAACATCACCATCGCTGGCACCACCTGTGTGATTATCTCTTTCAGTCACATTAAAGAACAAGGACATCGCGCTTCCAACCGACGCAACGCTAAGGTCATACATTGCAGACGCTTGCTCGGTAGTTCCCTTTGTAACAGTTGCGTTCCCATTAGGCGCACCAATAGAGGGGGTTCCGCCAGTGGTCCCGTTTCGAGTAATCCGTGTGCGATATCGATCCTGCCCATTAGTTCGACCGTCAGTATCCACCCCAGTTATCGTGTAGGATCCCGTTATTGTGCATACTCCGCCTGAAGATGTGGCCGATATAGAAGGCGGCACAGTGACATCAACCGCATGCGCACTAAGACTGTAAGTAAGAAAAGTCACAAGCATAACGCTCAGGACTTTTAGTTTAGCCGCAATGCTCCCTGCAGCTAAATAGACACGCTCACGACAGATAAACCGATTAAAATTAGACATACAGCCTCCCAAAACCTCACCCATTTTTACCATTAATAGTATAAATAAGACAAATACAATAAAAAAGTTCAGTAAGACTATACTTTTGTTAATTGAAGTCCCAAGAAAACGGTTAAGTACGGTAGTTTATAATGATAAAAATCGTCCGCAGGATTTCACGGCTTCAATCGTTTAGAGGGCATAAGACTATATAAATTCTGCGAATACAGGAATAAAACTATGAAGAGAAAAGCACATTATATCGCATCAGCATCTTTGTTGACTTTTTTTTCAATGCCAATTAGCAACCGCCGCGCCCGCGGCCGATACGAACAAAGATAGCGTAATTTCAAAAAATGAATTTATGGCAGCGTCAGCGACGCGTTTCGAACTTACCGACAGAGACGGCAACCATGTGCTTTCGAAACAAGAAATTAGTCATTTCCGCAAAGCGCGTCGTTCTCAGCAAAAATCTAGCAGCTTTAACCGCGCCGACATTAACAATGATAACATCATAGACAGGGACGAATTCACACAATATGACTTTCGTCGACATTCCTCCGACCACTCTGCAACGGCTTCTCGTCCAAGCTCACGCCATAAAAAACGTGCAAACAGAAGGAAACAAAGGAACTCTGATCGATATCAAGGGCTGGACGGAAATAAAGACGGACAGATTACGCTCCCAGAATACCAAAGTGCAGCAGAGCAGCTATTTTTGAAGCTCGATTCTAATAGCGATGGCGAGTTGACACGGGGTGAAAATAGAATGCGTAAAGTTTAAGCTGAAACTTAAGGCCCGTTGCGTCTGATAGACCTCACACGTAACTATTGTTGTAAACCTCGATACCTTCATGTGCTGATAACTGATGCCGCGCTAAGGTTATAGATACCTTATTTGGTAAGCACGTAGCTGCACGAAAGTCTTTATTTGGCCGCTAGTTCTTTAAGGCGAGATTTAACCTGCTTGCTCAAAACGATGGAATCCTCGTACGTTTCACCATATTCTAAAAGCTCTACACTCAACGATTGAATGATTTCCGTATAAGCTGGATCCGTGAAATAATTCACGGTCTCTGTAGGGTCTTTTTCTAAATCGAATAACCAAGGTTGCGTCTTAGTCTTCTCAAATACCAGCTTGTAACGGTCGGTAAAAGCACCTGCCCACCCATTATACCTCACAAACGTCAAATCTTTCAATAATGCGCTCTCACGCCCTTCTAACCATGGTGTTAAGTCCCGTCCATCAGTCGTAGTTTGGTCATAGTTTTTAACATCCATAAGACTTAAAACTGTATCCATCATATCGGTGTTATTGGCAGCTTTATCGATGACCGTGCCAGGCTTAATTTTACTCGGGTAGTACACAATGAATGGCACTTTTGCGGAGCCTTCATATGGAACACCTTTGTTGTCACGCCCGTGCTCACCCAAAAGGTCACCGTGATCTGCCGAGAAGATGATGACCGTATTCTCAAGCTCACCAGTTTTTTTTAAAGTTTCGATTATCCGTCCAATATTGTCATCAATCGCTTTGACCATACCAAAATATTGCGTAGTATTTTCGCGTATCATCCGCTGCATATCTGCATTAGATATTTTAGGACGCCCACGATATTGTTCCTTCGTTTTCGGATCTTTAAATTTTGTGGCAGCGTCAATCTCTGGATTCCACCACTTCGGCATGTTGTCATCATAATGCACATTCCATGTGGCCGGAACCTTAATGTCCTCCAAAGCATACATCGTATCATAAGGTGCACGCACAGTATTTGGAGTGTGGGGATCAAGAATGCTAAGAACATGGAAGAATGGTTTATCCGTATCTTTGCTGGCCTTAATGAAGTCCAATGTACGTGTCGTCAGCCAATCAGTCGCAAAGGATGTTTGATCCGTCCCTTTGGGCCTTCTCATAACTTTGGGCGTACCATTTTTATCAAACTTAAAGCCCTTCCAATGACCGCCATTGAACATATAGGCTTTGTCTTCAAATCCGTAACTGTACTCCGGGGCCCACATTGGTTTTTCGTTGCCGATAAGGTGCCATTTGCCAACATATCCTGTCCTGTAGCCCCTATCTGCTAAAACATTTGCAATAGTCGGGACATCTCTTCTTAGTGATTTTCCATTCTTTTCTATGCCATTTGTTTGAGGATAATCCCCTGTAAACATGGCAGCCCGTGACGGCGTACAAGATGGAGATGTTGCATACATGCTTGTCAGGATTGCGCCGTTGTCTGCCAGATAGTCGAGGTTCGGAGTCTCGACAACTGTTTCGCCCCACATTTTAGCCTGAGCCTCGGGCAGCAAGTCACGATAAGCGCCAATGGTTCTGAAATTATGCTCGTCAGTCATAATGTAAAGAAAGTTTGGCTTTCCCTCAGTGCGCGTTTCCAACGAGGCGCTGGCCACAGGTTGGCAGCCAGCCAGGCACAGCCCTAAGAAAGACAAACTAATAAGGGAAATAGAATTCATTTTAAATCCTCTGGCTTCCATAGTATCCACAATTTTATCGTTGGCTCCGGCCTCCCAACCGACGCCACCCACATACTACTTATAGGGAACTTGCATGTTCTTATTTATAGTATAATTGAGAGTATCACGCCGGGGTTTTAAATGTAAAGTCATCCAAGCATAGCACTAAAAGCTTCGCCCTTTGCGAAACTGGTAACATGGAGAACCGAGAACTTGATTTTATCAAACGTTGCTCAACCAATGAAAATTCTAGACGAAAATGGGTGAGTTATTTTCAGTAACTCATCACGTCGATACTCCATTGAACCGCCATCACCGTAGGCAGGCCGGTCATTCTTGTGCCCCATTAACAAACATCGCAAAGCGTAATCAATATTCGCTTCTTGCATGCGTTTCTCAAATGCATGGCGGAGAGAATAGATTACATGGTTCTTCGTCGGCAATAGGTCCCGGTTACGAAAAGCCTTGATGAGATTAGCTGAGACAAGAGTCCCCCTGCCCCTATATTTCTCAAAACCATTTGGAGTTAGCTTCATAGCTTCTAAGGCCACGCCAACAAGCGGAATTTCGCGCTCTGAATCAGGTGTCTTTAACTCTCGGTCATCTCTTGGGCGTATAGATATAAACGGGATTTGCTCTTCCATTTTAATATCTTCTGGCATGAGGTTACAAATCTCACTCATACGTGCCCCAGTTTCTATGAGAACATATATCATAACTTTTAAATCTAGATTGAGGCCATCAAAGAGGCCGGGCACAAGTATACGGTCTCGCACCCACTCATTTTCAAAAGCTTCTACAGATGACTTGCTGGTCCCTGTGAAATGCATATTTCGGAATGGGTTCAGTCTGTCTTCGTCACCAATATATTTGTAGTAGGCTCCATAAAGCCCTCGAATATTTCCAAGATGCCGATTGGCAGTGTTTGGCTTTATCCCGCGCTTACCGTTCTTATTGGTCTTCATCCGGGTTCGCCACCAATCTTCATATTTCAACGCATGCTTCCGAGTAATTTCGTCCATATTGAGGTCACCCATCACCTCAATAAAATAGTCTCTTGATGTCCGCTTTACTTTCTTCCAGCTATAGAGCTGATCGGCATCTTTGTTATATTGGTCATCAAATGATATCTTCTCAAGATATAACTCAAAAGCTTCTGAGACTCTCATCGCAGTATGAACGGGTTTCTTTATAGCCCCCAAAAGCGAGTCAGTGACATGCTCAGTCGCTACCCCTTTTGGCCCTGCGGTTTGCTCTAGGTGATTCAGCCTCTCTAATATTTCCTGTGTCGTGCCATCCTTTGCAAGTACGTCAGTGGGTATGTAAGCGAAGCCCAGAGCTAACGCGCGTGAAGCGGCGGCTAAGTGTCGTTTTTTTTCAACTTCACGCGTGGCAGCGCTTACGCCGCCATTGGCTGCAGATTCGACGCATAGTACTTGCCAGAAAGCGTTATCCGCAACCTCTAAGGCGTCACGCCTGACCCTGGCGTCTTGCAATGAAACTGTCTTAAGGGAGTGCCGTATTAGCGCACGAGGCTCTACATGTTTGAATCGCTTAGGTGGGCGCCGATTATAATACCAGCGCTTACCCTTTAAGAGTAAAAATCTATCTGGGTCAGACGCCTTAGACATAGTGTTTGTGTGCAAATTTGTGTGCAGTTTTGTGTGCAAGTTTTGCGCTACACATAGACATAAGAAAACCTCAGTTCTAAAAACTGAGGTTTATCATGCACTTATCAATCTGTCCATTCCGAAAAATGGCGCGAGTGACGGGACTCGAACCCGCGGCCTCCGGCGTGACAGGCCGGCGCTCTAACCAACTGAGCTACACCCGCGCAAATCATTGCGCTTAGCGAGCGCGCTTACTAGCCGCGCCCTATAGACCCGTCAACACGGATTCACGTTTGTTATGCAGAAAACTCATCTTTTATGAGACAAAATTTCTGACAGGTTGAAAGCCCTGAAGGGCAATCAATTTATAAAAATTTCAGGAAGATGTTTTGAAAATGGTGGGCGGTAACGGGTTCGAACCGCTGACCCTCTCGGTGTAAACGAGATGCTCTACCAGCTGAGCTAACCGCCCCCATGGACGAAGACGCGCTATATCGCCCGTGTCTGATTTTTGCAACGCCTTTTATGCAGAATTAATGCGCGACAACATTTCCCGTACCGCCTTCGCTGCGGCTGATAATGCCAGCCAGATCAGCGGCGTCCTGCGCCGTCCATTCAATCGCCGTAATCGGCGCGACAAGCGCATGTTTCAAGACTTCATCGACATGGCTAACCGGGATGATAGTCATACCTTTTTTGACATTGTCAGGCACGTCCGCAAGGTCTTTTTCATTCTCCTGCGGGATGATAACCGTTTTCACACCGCCGCGTAGAGCCGCCAGCAATTTCTCTTTCAATCCGCCGATCGCCGTGACGTGACCACGCAAAGTCACCTCGCCGGTCATGGCGATGTCTTTTTTGACTGCAATGCCGGTCAGCACAGATACAATCGCCGTGGTCATGCCGATCCCGGCGGACGGCCCGTCTTTGGGCGTAGCTCCGTCCGGGACATGAACGTGAATATCAGTGCTGCGGAAGGTCCGCGGACTAATACCAAATTCAGGTGCCCGCGATTGCACATAGCTATTGGCCGCGCTGATGGATTCTTTCATCACGTCTTTCAGGTTACCTGTGACTTTCATCATGCCTTTACCGGCCATGGAGACCGCTTCAATGGTTAGAATGTCGCCGCCGGTTGAGGTCCATGCCAGGCCCGTCACAACGCCGACGCGGTCATCTTTATCGGTCTCGCCGAATTTAAATTTGCGAACGCCCAGATAGTCGCCAAGCACTTCAGGCGTAATCGTGACGGATTTAAAATCTCCGCCGACAATCTTGCGTAGCGCTTTGCGCGACAGGCTGGCCAATTCGCGCTCCAGCGAGCGCACGCCCGCTTCGCGCGTATAATAACGCACAATATCGCGAAGTGTCGCATCTGTAATATCCAGCTCGCCTTTTTTAAGGCCATGATCTTTGATCTGTTTGGGAATTAAATGACGTTTCGCAATCTCGACTTTTTCGTCCTCAGTATAGCCCGGGATACGGATAATTTCCATGCGGTCCAGCAAAGGCTGCGGCATGTTCAGGCTGTTCGCCGTTGTGATAAACATGACATTGGAAAGGTCGTAATCGACCTCCAAATAATGATCATTAAACGTGCTGTTTTGTTCCGGATCTAAAACCTCCAATAGGGCGGAGGACGGGTCACCGCGAAAATCGCTACCCATTTTGTCGATCTCATCGAACAGGAACAGCGGATTATTATGCTTGGCTTTTTTCATGGACTGGATAACGCGTCCGGGCATAGAGCCGATATAAGTGCGGCGATGCCCGCGGATTTCACTCTCATCACGCACGCCGCCCAGCGACACACGCACAAATTCACGGTTGGTCGCGCGCGCAATCGAGCGCCCAAGGGATGTCTTGCCTACGCCCGGAGGGCCGACAAGACACAGAATCGGGCCTTTAAGTTTTTTGGTGCGGGTCTGCACAGCCAAATGCTCGATAATACGCTCTTTGACTTTTTCGAGGCCGTAATGATCCGCGTCCAGAATATCCTGTGCTTTGCCCAGATCTTTCTGCGTGCGCTTGGTTTTTCCCCACGGCACGGAGAGCAGCCAATCCAGATAATTGCGGCTGACATTAGCCTCGGCGCTCATCGGGCTCATCTGTTTGAGCTTTTTGATCTCAGCATCAGCTTTATTGCGCGCTTCTTTGGTCAGCTTGGTTTGCTCAACTTTCTCAACAAGCTCGCCAATTTCGTCATTGGCTTCTTCACCGCCGCCAAGCTCAGTTTTAATCGCCTTCATTTTTTCATTGAGATAATATTCGCGCTGCGTTTTTTCCATCTGGCGTTTAACGCGGCCGCGGATTTTCTTCTCAACCTTGAGCACGCTGATTTCGCCATCCAGCAATGTAAATATTTTTTCCAGGCGTTTGGATACGGACAACTCTTCGAGCAGGGTCTGTTTCTGGTTCATTTTGACGTTCAAATGCACGGCGACAACATCGGCCAGACGCGACGCAGACTCGGCCTCAGCTACTGAGGTCGCAACCTCCTCGGCAATTTTTTTGTTCAGTGAGACATAGCTCTCGAAATGTTCGGTGACACTGCGCATCAGCGCTTCGGTTTTAGACGGCGCTTCATCGATATCGACAAGCGGCTGAGCAAACGCTTCGAAATAATCATCATTATCGGTAAATTTGTCGACCTGCGCGCGCATCTCACCTTCGACCAGCACGCGAACCGTGCCGTCAGGCAGCTTAAGAAGCTGCAAGATCGTGGCAATACAGCCCTTGTGATGAATATCATCAATTGTCGGATCATCATCCTTGGCGCTTTTCTGCGTCAGAAGGAAAATCCGTTTTTCGGACTTCATAACTTCTTCCAGAGCTTTGACGGACTTATCGCGCCCGACAAAAAGCGGCACCACCATATGTGGAAACACCACGATATCGCGGAGCGGAAGAACAGGAAGGCAGATTGGCGCATCACTCATTAGGCATACCCTTATCAAATTCAGACAGCGATTCGTCACCGCTGTCTTATGAAGGTGGGATAGCCCGCCGTTTAATTCAACCGCGCGGGTGCAGTTAAGACGCTTTTTCCTGCGCCTTACTCTGCTTTGCATAAATTAGCAGCGGCTGGGCTTTCCCGTCCACCACTTCACCATTGATGACGACTTCTTCTACGCCGTCATAAGACGGTAGGTCGTACATTGTATCGAGCAAGATGCTTTCCATAATGGACCGCAATCCACGCGCGCCTGTTTTTCTCAAGATAGCGCGTTTAGCGATGGCCTTAAGCGCTTCTTCGTTAAAGGTCAGACGCACATCTTCCATAGCGAACAGCGCTTGATATTGTTTCACCAGCGCATTTTTCGGCTGGGACAAAATCGTGACCAAAGCCTCTTCATCCAGATCCGTCAGCGTGGCAATGACGGGAAGACGGCCGACAAATTCCGGAATAAGGCCAAATTTAACCAGATCTTCAGGCTCAACCTGCTGCAATATCTCACCTGTTTTGCGTGTTTCGACATCTTTGACATTAGCGCCAAAGCCGATTGAGGCTTTTTCGCCGCGATTCGAGATGACTTTATCCAGTCCGGCAAAGGCCCCGCCCACGACAAATAGAATATTGGTTGTATCGACCTGCAGGAATTCCTGCTGTGGATGCTTGCGGCCGCCCTGCGGCGGTACGGAGGCCACAGTGCCTTCCATAATCTTGAGAAGCGCTTGCTGCACGCCTTCGCCCGATACGTCTCGGGTGATGGAGGGATTGTCGGATTTACGGCTGATTTTATCGACTTCGTCAATATAGACAATGCCGCGCTGCGCGCGCTCAACATTGTAATCCGCGCTTTGCAGCAATTTGAGAATAATATTTTCAACATCTTCACCGACATAACCGGCTTCGGTTAATGTCGTTGCGTCCGCCATCGTAAAGGGAACATCGAGAATGCGCGCCAGTGTCTGCGCCAGGAGCGTTTTACCGCAGCCTGTTGGTCCGACCAGCATAATATTGGATTTCGCCAGCTCGACTTCAGAATTTGCGCCGGCGTGGTTCAAACGCTTATAATGATTATGAACGGCAACAGAGAGCACACGCTTAGCCATGCTTTGGCCAATGACATAGTCATCCAGAACGTCGCAAATCTCTTGCGGTGTCGGCACACCTTCTTGCGGTTTGCCCACAGAGGCTTTGCCCTCTTCGCGGATAATATCCATGCACAGCTCTACGCATTCATCACATATAAACACGGTAGGTCCGGCAATTAGCTTGCGAACTTCGTGTTGTGACTTCCCGCAGAACGAGCAGTAAAGCGTATTCTTAGAATCGCTTCCGGCAGATTTGCTCATATTTTCTCCCAGTGTCGCGCTGACAATTACATATCAGCTCCACTTTGCAATTTTTATGCCCTAGGGCCGTTACCATGACCGAATATGACAGTTAAGTTACAATATCATTGATACCGTGCTGTCAATATCGCGGCTTTAGCCCGGAAGGACGTCTTTTGTATCCGTACGGCTCTCATAAACATGATCGACAATGCCGAAATCCTTGGCTTCCTGCGCTGTCATAAAGAAGTCACGGTCCAGCGTTTTCTCAATCGTCGCGTATTTCTGGCCGGTATGTTTAACGTAAATCTCGTTCAGGCGCTTTTTCATCGCCAGAATATCATTGGCGTGACGCTGGATATCAGAAGCCTGACCGCGGAAGCCGCCCGACGGTTGATGAACCATGACGCGCGCATTGGGCAGTGCCACGCGCATATCTTTCTCGCCGGCACATAATAGAAGCGAGCCCATAGAGGCCGCCTGCCCCATTACAACCGTGCTAACCGGCGCTTTGATATACTGCATGGTGTCGTAAATCGACATCCCCGCCGTCACAACGCCGCCCGGACTGTTGATATACATGCTGATTTCTTTTTTCGGGTTCTCTGATTCTAAAAACAGAAGCTGCGCGCAGATCAGGCTGCTCATCCCGTCCTCGACCACGCCCGTCAGGAAGATAATGCGTTCCTTCAGCAGGCGGGAGAAAATATCAAATGCGCGTTCACCGCGGCTGGTTTGCTCCACGACCATCGGAACGAGGTTCATCATAACGTCTTTAGGATCTTGCATCTTTATTCCTTAAATAAATTTCTCACCGCGACTCGCGCCGATCTTCAGACACTGTGGTGAACAAAAAGTGTTACCGTTATATTGATATGCCCATCTTTAATGGCAAGAGCGTATGTGGGTTTGGTTCAGTTTTAATTAGCAGTCTCACAGCCTTAGGCATTAGAATGATCACTATCTAAGCCCAAACTTACAGGATTACCTTGAATATCGGTTTCAATTAGAAACGTTAGCGTCTTCGTTTCGTTCATATAGACCCCGGATGGATTAGAATTTTATGAGACACGGGACGCGGATTTAAGCAAACAAAAAGCCCGGCGCAAAGGCCGGGCTGTTCAATTCGTAACCTAAGTCAAAGACTAAATGCCTTCGTCTTCGGCAAAGAGAACGTCGCGTTTAACTTTTTTGTCTTTGACTTCGGCGGCTTCGATGATCAGGTCCACGACCTTTTCTTCATAAATCGGCGCGCGAAGCTGGGCGACAGCATTCGGGTTCTTTTGGTAGAATTCGAACACTTGCTGCTCTTGACCCGGATAGTTGCGGGCTTCGCGAACCATAGCGGCTTGCAGCTCTTCATTAGTGATTTGGATGTCCTGCTTGGAGCCCATTTCCGCTAAAACGAGGCCAAGACGCACGCGGCGCTCGGCAATCTTGCGGTAATCTTTCTCAAGCTGCTTATCTGTTTTCTTGGAGTCGTCCTCGTCAAGCTGTCCGGCTTCTTTTTCAGCCTGAACCTGCTGCCAGATCGCGCCGAATTCGGCTTCAACCATGCCCGGCGGCAGATCGAAATCATGGAGTTTGTCCAGCTCATCTAAAATGACGCGCTTAAGCTTCATGCGCGACTGACCGTCAATTTCGGCTTTGGCTTGATCACTAATGGCGGCTTTGAGCGCGTCCATATCAGCCACGCCGAAACGCGCGGCAAATTCATCGTTCATCTCGGCGTCTTGCGCGCCCTGGACTTCATGCACTTCAGTTTCAAATACCGCGTCTTTACCGGCCAGATCTTTAGCCTGGTAATCTGCGGGGAAAGTGACTTTCACGTCCAGCTTGTCACCGGCTTTAACGCCGACGAGCTGCTCTTCAAAACCGGGGATGAAAGAGTTGGACCCCAGTACAAGCTGATGGCCTTCCATCGCGCCGCCGTCAAAGGCCTCGCCGTCAACGCGGCCGGTAAAGTCGATCAGAACCGCGTCGCCGTCTTTGGCTTTGGCGGTTTTGGCTTTTTTCTTATAGGTTTTTTGGCCTTCGCCAAGCTTTTCAAGACGCTCTGTAATGTCTTTATCGTCAACATCCATGGTCAGGCGCGTCAGCTTAAGTTTTGACGGATCAGCCGGTTCAAATTCAGGAATAATCTCGACAGACAATTTATAGTCCAGATCCACATCACCCGTGGTCAGCTTTTCCGCATCAGACTTCATTTCAATTGAGGGCTGTACGGCGGGACGGAGCTTTTTCTCTTCGAGAACTTTCTGACTGGTCTCGGTCACAGTCTCAGTGATGACATCGCTCATGATCGATTTGCCGAACATTTTACGGATATGAGAGACAGGAACCTTGCCGGGACGGAAGCCCTTTAAGCGCACTTCGCCCTTCATTTGTTCAATCTTGGCTGTCAGCTTAGTCGCCAGTTCGTCTTTGGGGACGATAACTTCATAAATATGTGACAGACCTTTGGTGTCGACGTCTTTAATTTGCATGGTAATATCCTACGCTCGGGCGGGCGGCATGTGATTATATCTGGCCCGGGGAATCTAATTAGCGCGCCTTATAGCGGCTCGCGCGCGCAAGGCAACATGCCACAGCGTCCATTCACATCAATTTTGCAGAGCTTGTCGGCACAGCGGAATCGCTCAACACTCCTGCCTTCACGACTTTCATTGTCGCCGCCATACCTTTCGGGATGCTTTTATCAGACATGTGGCAATACTGACCGGGCTATCCGGCCGCCGCGTGTCGCAGAATGTACTCGCCAGATACATATACGCGGCAACACCGGCAAAATTCTGTTCAGCGTGCGGTTTTTACCGCTGGCACGCATTTCCGCCAAAGCCTGCGCCAATGATGAGCGTCTTGATCTCTTCGGGCAAGCCAGTCTGCACGGAAGGGCTAGGCCGCGTCGAAGCGGGCTTTATTCTCCGCCATCCAGCGCATACCGTCTTCTTTGGTTTTGCTACTGTCATTCATGACGTCGCTATGCGCCGTCTTGTAATGCGGCATCAGCTTTTGCATCCAGTCGTCGAAAGTCTCCGCGCTTGCTTTGTGATCACATAAATCGCATGTCAGGGTTTTCATAATCGTCTCCTATTCATTCGTGTAGACCCATTAAAGCGGTATATGCAATGATTTGCATATTAAGGCCTGCGCCATTACGCTGTTCTAACATTCTTATTACTGCCGGACGAAACATGGATATCTACACTGACGAGCACCGCGCCATTGCCGGGACAATGCGTAAAATCATTGAAAAAGACATTAACCCCTATGTTGATCAGTGGGAGAAAGACCGCATTTTTCCGGCGCATGACGTCTTTAAAAAACTTGGCGATGCAGGGCTTCTCGGCATTCAAAAACCGGAAAAATATGGCGGCATGGGTCTTGACTATACTTACCAGGTCGCCGCCGTCGAAGCGCTGGGCGCAATTAACTGCGCGGGCATCCCTATGGCGATCGGCGTACAAACTGATATGGCGACGCCCGCGCTCGCCAAATATGGCAGCGAAGCTTTGTGTAATGAGTTTCTGGTCCCCGCTATAGCGGGCGATATGGTCGCCTGCATCGGCGTGTCTGAACCTTCCGCCGGCTCAGATGTGGCCGCGATCAAAACCAAAGCCCGCAAAGACGGCGATGATTACATCATCAATGGCGGCAAGATGTGGATCACTAACAGCTATCAGGCCGATTTTATGGTTGCCCTTTGCAACACTTCGGACGGCCATAAACACAGCAATAAAAGCCTGATCGTGATCCCGATGGAGACACCGGGCGTGGTGCGCGCCAAAAAGCTGGAAAAGATCGGCAATCACAGCAGTGATACCGGACAGATATTTTTCGAAGATGTGCGCGTGCCGCAAGCCAACCTGATCGGCACCGAGGGCGCAGGCTTTATGTATCAGATGCAGCAATTCGAAGAAGAGCGCCTCTGGGCGGCGGTCTCCACCCTGCCCGGCCTTCAAGCCTGTATCGACGAGACCATTGAGTATACGCGGCAGCGCGAAGTCTTCGGCAAACCGATCCTTGATAATCAGGTCGTGCATTACCGCCTCGCCGAGCTCCAAATTGAGGTCGAGCTATACCGCGCCCTTGTCGAAAAATGCGTCACGCAATATGCGCGCGGCGAAAACATCACCAAGCTGGTCTCTATGCTGAAAGTCAAATCCGGGAGGCTCTTACGCGAAGTCACGGATGCCTGCCTGCAATATTGGGGCGGTATGGGCTATATGGACGAAACACTCATAGCGCGGCGCTTTCGCGATGGCCGCCTCGCCTCTATTGGCGGCGGCGCAGACGAAGTCATGCTCGGCGTAATCTGTAAAATGCTGGGAACGTTGCCGGGGCGGAAGTAGTGTATCCAGGTTTCTGGTGTGGATGAAGATTGAGCACCTCTCCCAATTACCGTCATCCTCGGGTCAAGCCCGAGTCGAACCGGCGTTCCGGATGACGGTTCGGAGTGTTAAGAGCTTTAGTTTGGTGGATATAAATAAATTCATCCCCACCCCTGAATCCTGCCCTATCTTCAAATTGTTCTTATCGCATTGGGCAGGCAAGCGTACGTTGGCTGGCTGGCAGGTAAGACGGTGTTGGGTGTAGGTTCGACGGGTAACGCCGGAGAGGCCGGCCCGCTAAGCGTGAGCTGTCTAGCGCCTCGACTGGCTAATTCGGCCGTTTAGCAAAGACATTGCTGTGCTGACGCTCAAACAGAGTTTGGGCGCCATGTCGGGTATGCGGCGCAATCCGTATTTCCGGCAGGGACTTTAAGAAACGAAATTATATTTACGCGTACCCAAACAGGTAGCCCCTGTTTTTTAATGTCCCGCACAGACGCCCTTTTTAACACGAGATAAAGAGACGCAGATAAAAGAGAAATCAGAGATACCGCGTTACGCCCTATACAAACTATCTTCAATGCGACATGGGCAGGCCATGAACAGCGCAACAAAATTTGAAATATTCCTCGGCACGCAGCCCGGGCTGGAGCGCGTCTTGCGCGACGAAGCGATTGAGGCCGGCTATAAAAAAGCCAAGACAGTTAATGGCGGCGTGACCTTTTGGGGGGATTGGAGCGATGTGTGGCGCGCTAATTTAACCCTACGCGGGCCGTCCAAAGTGCTCGCGCGTATCGGTACAATCCGCGCCTTTCATTTGGCACAGCTCGATAAACGCGCGCGCAAATTCGCCTGGGGGAACACCATTCCGCCCGGCCTGCGGGTGCGCGTCGAAGTCGTCACCAGTCAGAAAAGTAAAATCTATCATGCCGGCGCAGCCGCCGAGCGCATAGAGCGCGCTATGGCCGAAGACCACGGCGTAATCATTGCTAAAGATGCCGATGACGCGCAGATCGTAATCAAAGCACGCATAGACGATAATAATGTCATTCTCTCCGTCGATACCTCCGGCGCGGGCCTTCACAAGCGCGGTCATAAACAGGCCATGGGCAAAGCGCCGCTGCGCGAAACGATGGCGGCGCTATTGCTGCGCGCTTGCGAATATAACGGCACCGAGCCTGTGCTGGATCCGATGTGCGGCTCCGGTACATTTATCATTGAGGCCGCCGAGATCGCTGCAGGATTTATGGCCGGACGGTCGCGCCGCTTTGCGTTTGAACAGCTCGCTACATTTGACGCGGCGCAGGTCGCGCAGATCCGCCGCGATTGGCAAGAGGCGCATCCGGCGCCGTCCAAACTGCAAGGGTTTTACGGCTCTGATCGCAATGAAAAAGTTATCGGTTTTGCGAAGCAGAACGCAAGGCGCGCCGGAATAGAGCAATTCTGCACCTTCGCCCCGCTCGCCATATCGTCGGTGAAACCGCCGGCTGGCCCGCCCGGATTGGTTATGGTCAACCCGCCTTATGGGTCGCGTATCGGCAATAAAAAAGAGCTGTTTTCGCTCTATCACGCCTTTGGGGAGGTCATGCGGGATCGTTTTTCAGGCTGGCGCATCGGCATGGTCACGTCTGATACTATGCTGGCAGAGTCTACAAAATTGCCGTGGCTCCCGACGAATGCGCCGATTGCCCATGGCGGGTTAAAAGTAAAATTGTTTCAGACCGGGCCGCTATAATGGTGCCTTTTAGCCCGTGAACTGCATGCCGAGCCAGTCGGCGATAAGCGCCGGTTTTTCAACGCCTTCAATCTCGACGGTGATTTCATAGGTGAGCAAATGCTGGCCCGGTTTTTTCTCAACCGCGTCTTTAAGTTTGAAATGGCCGCGCACTTTGCTGCCACTGGGAACGGGATTGATGAAGCGGACTTTTTCAAATCCGTAATTCACACCCATTTTCACGCCTTCAATGACAAGGCCGGCGCCTTCACTGAATTTAGACAATAGAGACAAAGTCAGAAAGCCATGCGCAATCGTTCCGCCAAATGGCGTCATCTTAGCGGCCGCTTCGTTAACGTGAATAAATTGATGATCTTCAGTGACTTCTGCAAATCTATTGATGCGGTCTTGACTGACAGTTATCCAGTCACTCGTGCCAATATCGCTGCCGATCATACCCTGTAATTCAGATGCTTTAACGGTTTTCATGGTCTCTCCCTCTTATATTTTAGTAATGACTTTGCGTGGCCAGTTGATCAAAATGATAACTCGCATCGCCCAGCAGTTCTTGCAATACGCGGATGCGTTTCATGTAAAGGCCGATATCATATTCGTCAGTCATACCGACACCGCCATGCATTTGCACGCCTTCTTGGCTGGCCAGCTTGGCAAAACTGCCCAGCTTGGCCTTCGCCATAGCGCAATATTTCGCGGCGTTTTCATCGCCCTCATCCAGCGCCGTCAGCGAAGCAAGTACAGCCGAGCGCGCCAGTTGATATTCGGAATAAAGATGCGAGGCGCGGTGCTGCAAGCCTTGGAACTCGCCAATGATTTTGCCAAATTGCTTCCGCTCTTTGATATAGGCGACGGTCATCTCAAACGCCGCCCCGCCCGCACCGAGAAGCTCTGCCGCGACAACGGCCCGGCCTGCGGACATGACTTTGGTCAAAACATCATCGCCTTCGCTGAGACGCGCGTCACCCGTCACTTCAACGTCTTTCAGGTCGATGCGCGCCGCATTACGGCTGTCGACCATGATTGTGCGTTCAATATCCACGCCCGCCGTTTTCGGATCAACCAGAAACAGACCGATTTGCTCATCATCCATGCGCGCCGCGACGATCAACTGATCAGCCACATGGCCATCAACGACCATGGCTTTCGCGCCATTGATTTTAAAGCCATTGCCCGACGTTTCCGCGCGGGTCTGGATACCCTTTGGATTGTGCTTTGCGCCTTCATCCAATGCGAGCGCCATAACCGCCCGCCCGCCTGAAATGGCGGATAACCATTTGGCTTTCTGCTCAGCCGTGCCGCCGTGGCGGATCGCTGTTGCGGCCAATATAGCCGTGGACAGAAACGGTGACGCCGAGAGATTGCGGCCCATTTGCTCGGCCAGCAGTCCGGCCGCCATAAAGCCCATATCCACGCCGCCATGATCTTCATCGACGCAAACGCCGGCAAAGCCCATATCGGCCATTTCCGCCCAAAGCGCGCGGTCAAAACCAGTCTCATCGCGTGCATCGCGCAGTTTGCGCAGTGCCGTGACGGGCGCTTTATTGGCAAAGAAGCCTTCCGCTGTGTCGCGCAGCGTGACTTCGTCTTCGTTTAATACAAGTGCCATATTTACGCCCCGGGAAGCTGAAGGATATGTTTGGAAATGATGTTGAGCTGCACTTCGGATGTGCCGCCTTCAATCGAATTGCCTTTGGTGCGCAGCCATGTACGGGCCAAATTGCCCTCTTCGCTACGCTCGCTTTCCCATTCCAGACCGTCATGTCCGGCGGCGTCCATCAACAACTCAAACTTACGCTTATTCAGCTCTGTGCCGTAATATTTTAGCATAGAGCTATTCGCGCCCAGCGACGCGCCCGCTTTGGCCTCCGCGAGCATACGCGCCATGGTCATGGACATCGCCCAGTCATCAATCTCGGCTTCGGCAATTTTACCGCGCAAATAGGGGTCAGGCATTTTACCCTCGACCGTGCCGGTTTGCTGCACCGCCATTTCAGACAGGCTACGCGAGAGCGGCGACTCGCCAATCATTTCGCGCTCATGGGTCAGCAGGTATTTGGCGATATTCCAGCCCTGTCCCTCTTCACCAACCAAATTTTCTTTGGGGACTTTGACGTCATTCATGAAGGTTTCGCAGAAGGGCGATTTACCGGAAATCAGTTTGATCGGGCGGGTTTCAACACCTTCGCTTTCCATATCGAACAGAACGAAGCTGATGCCTTGATGTTTTGTGCCGGAATTATCCGTGCGCACCAGACAGAAAATCCAGTCGGCTTGGTCGGCATAACTGGTCCAGACCTTTTGGCCATTGACCAGATAATAATCACCTTTGTCTTCAGCCTTCGTGGCCAGAGAGGCGAGATCAGATCCTGCGCCCGGCTCGGAATAGCCTTGGCACCAGCGGATTTCGCCGCGGGCTATTGGCGGTAAAAACTCTAATTTTTGGTCTTCGCTACCGAATTTTAAGAGTGCGGGGCCAAGCATCCAAATACCAAAGGACGGCAGCGGATTGCGCGCATTAATACGTTTCATTTCCTGTTTCAGGATCTGGGCTTGCGCGCGGTTCAGGCCCGCGCCGCCATATTTTTTATCCCAGCTGGGCACGGTCCAGCCCTTGGCGAGCATACGCTCAAACCAGAGTTTTTGGTCTTCGGATTGAAACTTTGCGCCGCGGCCGCCCCAATACATCTCGCTGTCAGATTTGACGGGTGCGCGCATTGATTTCGGACAGTTTTCTTCAAGCCAGGCGCGCGTCTCCGCGCGAAACTGTTTTAAATCGCTCATGTAAACTCTCCCTTTTGGACGCGGGTCAGGAATTTCGCGCCCTGCTGGCCGCCATTTGTAAATTCTTCTTGACCGGCTGTGTCACGGATTTTATCAATATTTGCCGCAACATTCTCCGCCGTTTGATCGCCCTCAGCCAAATTAATGCCTTGGGTCTCAAACACTTTGGTTTCACTATAGCCGCCAGCACCCGCGCAGAGGATCATTCTGTTCGGCGCGTCATCGCAGCATAGATAAACCAGACCCGCAGAAACAGACTCAACGGTCAATTTCTCAAGGATTTCTTCTGGCATAAGATTTTCAGTCATGCGTGAGCGCGCTGTTGGCGACAGCGTATTGACGCGGATATTATATTTCGCGCCTTCAAGGCAGAGCGTGCGCATCATGCCTGACAGCCCGGCCTTGGCAGCGCCGTAATTCGTCTGCCCGAAATTACCATACATACCGGAGCTGCTCGTCGTCATCACAATACGGCCATAGCCGTTTTCTTTCATGTGGTTCCAGACGGCCTTGGTGCAATTGGCAGAGCCGATAAGATGCACATCGACAACAAGGCGAAAATCAGACATCTCCATTTTGGAAAAGCTTTTATCACGCAAAATTCCGGCATTATTGATCAGGATATCAACCTTGCCCCATTTATCGATGGCCTGCGCCACCATGGCCTGAACGTCGTCCATTTTCGTGACATTCGCGCCATTGGCGATGGCCTCGCCGCCTGCCGCTTCAATCTCAGCGACGATGTTCTCAGCCATTGTGGCGCTGCTTCCGCTACCGTCGACGGAGCCGCCCAGATCATTGACGACAACTTTGACGCCGCGCGCCGCCAATGCCAAAGCATGACTTCGGCCCAAACCGCCGCCCGCGCCCGTTATAATCGCAACACGATTATCAAATTTAATTTCGCTCATCTTAAATAATTCTCGCTCATTTTTGACCATTCTAATTCGGTTCCGAATGGAAAATTTGGTTTGTCAAACGGACCTGATATTACGGTTATTTCGACTTCAGGGATGGCCCCTTGATCTAAAAGTTTCGGATGCTGACGCTCCTCAGCACTCCTATCCATATTCTTTTTTGCCAGACGTTTTGCGTCTGCTTCGTTTTCGGCCCCGACAGAGATTTTGCATGTATACTTAAATGGCTTCAAAGCTCCCGAATGAAGCCGAAATAAGTTCTTCGCGACAATCTCAAAATCGTACCAAGCCACTTATGCGACTTCGAACAACCCGGCCGCGCCCATGCCGCCGCCAATACACATCGTGCTGACAACATATTTCGCGCCGCGGCGTTTGCCCTCAATAAGCGCGTGTGCGCTCATCCGTGCGCCGCTCATACCATAAGGATGGCCGACAGAGATTGCGCCGCCATTAACGTTGAGTTTATCCATCGGAATCCCGAGCTTGTCCGCGCAATACAGAACCTGCACAGCGAAAGCCTCGTTCAGCTCCCACAGGTCAATATCATCAACCGTCAGGCCATGGGCTTTAAGCAGTTTCGGCACGGCGTAAATCGGGCCAATGCCCATTTCGTCCGGTTCCAGCCCGGCCACAGCCATGCCGCGATAAATCCCCAGTGGGGTCAGGCCGCGCTGTGACGCCATTTTGCTGTCCATCAGAACGGAGACAGATGCGCCGTCGGAGAGCTGCGAGGCATTGCCCGCCGTGATCGTCTTATCGGGGCCAAGCACAGGCTTCAGACCCTGAAGACCTTCAAGCGTGGTGGACGGGCGGTTGCCTTCGTCTTTTTCCAGCGTCACGTCCTGTTTGGAGACTTCTTTCGTTTCTTTATTCATCACCATCATGGTGGAGGCAAATGGCACAATCTCGTCGTCAAAGGCGCCGGCTTGCTGCGCAGCATGTGTGCGCTGCTGGCTCATCAGCGCATATTCATCCATGCGCTCGCGCGATACGCCGTAACGCGACGCAACAATTTCAGCGGTTTGAAGCATCGGCATATAAGCCGCCGGATGCTTGGCAATGACAGCCGGGTCAGGCGCAACGCGCAATTCCGGGGTTTGCACCATAGAGATGCTGTCCACGCCGCCGCCAATGGCGATATCGACTTCGCCGCACATAATCTTTCGCGCGGCAATGCCGATGGCGACCATGCCGGAACTACACTGACGATCCACGCTCATGGCCGGAACCGTGACAGGCAAGCTGGAGGCGAAAACGGCGTTACGGCCAATTGTAACCTGTACGCCCTGTTGTAGGGCACAGCCCATGACGACATCTTCTACTAACGCGCCATCAATGCCTGCGCGTTTGACGGCGTGATCGATGCAGTGACCGGCAAGGCTGGGTGACGGCGTGGCGTTAAACGCCCCGCGATAGGCGCGGCCAATCGGTGTACGGGCGGTGGATACGATTACGGCTTCTCTCATGGGAGGCTCCCCTTTAATGTGTCTTGAATTTCGTTATCCAACTGATATGCACTTAATTGCATATAATCAAGGGGAACTGCATCAATTGAGCGCGACGCATCAAAATGTGAAGATTGGCGGCGCCAGCGGCTATTGGGGCGAGAGCGCTATGGCGACCCCTCAACTCCTCGCTTCGGGCGGGCTGGATTACATCGTTTACGATTATTTGGCCGAAATCACGATGTCGATTCTCGCCCGCGCTAAGGCCAAAGACCCCGCCAAAGGCTATGCCACGGATTTTGTCGATTATGTGATGAAACCCTTTCTGCCGATGATTGCAAGCAGCGGCGTGAAAATCATCGCCAATGCGGGCGGCGTTAATCCGCAAAGCTGCGCCGAAGCTGTCCGCGCACTCATTGCCGAAAAGGGCCTCAATTTGAAAGTCGGGATCGTCACTGGCGACGACTTTATGCCAAATAAAGAGGCTATAGCAGCGGAAGGTTTGACCGATATGTTTAGCGGCGCGCCCTTCCCACCCGTTGATACAATCATGAGCATTAACAGCTATCTCGGTGCATTTCCTATCGCAAAAGCGCTGGATATGGGCGCGGATATTATCATCACAGGCCGCTGCGTCGATAGCGCGGTGACACTTGGCGCGCTAATCCATGAATTTGGCTGGCGTGAGACCGATTGGGACAAGCTGGCCAGCGGATCACTCGCCGGACACATCCTTGAATGCGGGCCACAAGCCACGGGCGGCAACTTCACCGATTGGGAAGCGGCGGGCGATATCGTCAATATCGGCTACCCCATCGCGATATGCAGCGAAGACGGCAGCTTTGACGTGACGAAGCCCGAAGGCACAGGCGGGCTCGTCAGTGTTGGCACCGTGTCCGAGCAAATGCTCTATGAGATTGGCGATCCGCGCAGTTATATCCTGCCGGACGTGGTCTGCGATTTTTCAAATGTTGAGATATCACAGATTGGCAAAGACTGTGTTCATGTTAGCGCCGCACATGGCCTGCCTGCCCCGCCAGCTTATAAAACCTGCATGACCTATATGGACGGCTATCGCGCAGGTACATATTTGACGCTTTATGGCGCTCGCGCTGATGAAAAAGCCCAAAAACTTTGCGATGCCGCCTTTGCACGCGCCCGCAAAACAATGGCCATGTTTGGCCTTGGTGATTTTACCGAGACATCCGTCGAAATTATCGGTGCAGGCAGTCAGATGGGGGCGCCGCGCAGCAGCGATGAAGTCGTTGCGAAAGTGGCCGTCAAACATCCTGACATGCGCGGGGTCGGCATATTTCTCAAAGAGCTGGCGGGCATTGGCCTCGCCACCCCGCCCGGACTATCAGGCTTCACAGGCGCAGGCCGCCCGCGCCCCTCACCCGTTGTGAGGCTGTTTTCCTACCTCAACCCTAAAGACGGCGTTCAGATCACGATTGATGTCGACGGGCAAACACAGAGTTTCGAAGATCGCGTTCAGCCGCCCCTGCTCGATGAAGGCCATGGCCCGACGCCGAAAAATGTGGCAGATGCTAGTCTTGAAATCCAGCTTATCAAACTCGCCTTTACCCGCTCAGGCGATAAAGGTGACACAGCGAATATTGGCGTTATTGCGCGCAAACCGGACTACCTCCCTTATATCTGGGCAACGCTTACGCCGGAATATATTGCAAACCATTTCAGTCACTTCGGCGCAACACCTGAGTCTATAAGTCGATTTTACATGCCCGGCGCACACGCCATGAACATCCTGATCAACACCGTTTTAGGCGGCGGCGGCGCGGCGAGCCTTCGAAATGATGCTCAAGCGAAAGGCTATTCCCAAATCCTTTTGAATGTTCCAATCAGCGTTACTGAAGACATCGCAAAGCAAGTTGGACTCAATTAATGCCCGTTTATAAGTCCAAGATTAATACGTCCTCTGATCGGTATAAGAAAAACCGCACCGATATGCTGGCATTAATTGATCGCCTGTCCGAGCTTAACGCCCGCGCGCCCGCGCTCTCGGCCAGCAAAAAAGACCGGTTTGAAAAACGCGGGCAACTCTTACCTCGTGAACGTTTGGGCCGCCTGCTTGACCCCGGCATGCCCTATGTCGAGATCGGTAATCTTGCAGGCTATTTACAGGACACCAAGAAAGAGGCGCGCAGCATTCCCGGCTCAACCATCATGGCGGGGATTGGCTATATTAGCGGCGCTCGGTGCGTGATTGTCACAGATGATAGCGGCATTAAAGCCGGCGCACTGACGGTTGGCGGCGGCTATCGTCTTCAGCGCGCCCAGGAAATTGCGCTGGCGCAAAAGCTTCCCTTTATTCATCTCGTCGAGAGCGCGGGCGGGGATCTGATGAATTATACCGTCGAGGGGTTTTTCCAAGGCGGGACGCTCTTTGCCAATCTGGCGCGCCTGTCCAAAGCAGGCATTCCGGTGATCTCTATTTTGCATGGCAGCTCGACCGCGGGCGGCGCTTATATGCCCGGCCTGTCCGATTATGTCATTGCAGTGAAAGGCGGCGGTAAGGCCTTCCTTGCCGGGCCGCCTCTGCTCAAGGCCGCAACAGGTGAAATCGCGACCGAAGACGAGCTGGGCGGCGCGGAAATGCACGCGACAGTCTCGGGCCTTGCCGAATATCTGGTCAATGATGACGGGCAAGCCGTCGCCCTGCTCCGCGATATTATCGATAACCTGGACTGGCCATCGCGGTCACCAAAAGCTGGCGAAATTCTAGTTGACGACCCCATTTATGACTCCGACGAAATCGCGGGCATTGTCCCGACGGATTACAAAGTCCCTTATGATGTCCGCGAAGTTGTCGCCCGGATTGTTGACGGCTCTGACTTTACCGATTTTAAAGCCAATTACGGCGTTTCCACGGTCTGTCTGCAAGCGAGCATATTCGGCTATCGCGTTGGACTTATTGGTAATAACGGCCCGATTGACACACAAGGCGCAACCAAGGCCGCGCAGTTCATACAGCTTATGGATCAGGCTGATACGCCCGTTATCTTCCTGCAAAACACCACTGGATATATGGTCGGGACGCAATTTGAGCGTGCCGGCATGATCAAACATGGCAGCAAGATGATACAGGCCGTCACCAATATGAGCGTGCCACGCATTACCCTGATGATTGGCGCTAGTTTCGGCGCAGGTAATTACGGCATGTGCGGCCGCGGATATGACCCTGACTTTCTGCTGACATGGCCCAATGCCAAATCCGGCGTGATGGGCGGTGAGCAGGCCGCAACTGTTATGAGCATTGTGGCTGAGGGCCGCGCAGAACGCAGCGGCGTAGAAATCGATCCACAAATCGCCGCGCAGCAAAAAGCTATGCTCACTCATATTTTTGATAGTCAGTCGGATGCGTTTTATACCTCCGGCCATTGTCAGGATGACGGCATGATTGACCCGCGCGATACCCGCAAAGTGCTGGGCTTTCTGCTCGCCACCGTCTGGGAAGGCCGCCGCAAAAAGGTCAAAGACAACAGCTTTGGCATAGCGAGGATGTAAAGATGAGCCTGCCTGAAACGACTAAAGTCCTGACTACGCTGGATCGCGGCTGGCTGACCGTTACGCTGAACTCACCGGAAAACCGCAATGCGTTGTCAGCAGAGCTGACGGCAGAGTTAAGCGCTGTGCTCGATCACTGTCACAACAATTACGATATTCGCGGCATCACCCTGCGCGGCGCAGGCGGAACATTTTGCGCAGGCGGCGATCTGAAAAGTTTCGGCAAAATCTTATCCGGCGGCGGGGATCACGACGCCGTCAAAGCCATGAACTGCGCAGGCGGAGACCTGTTTACAAAGATCGAGGCCCTGCCCCAAGTCGTAATTGCCTATGTTGAAGGCGCGGCGATTGCCGGCGGACTGGGGATGATGTGCTGCGCCGATATCATTGTCGTGCACACGGATGCCAAATTTGCGCTCACAGAAACCGCGCTGGGCATTGTGCCCGCGCAAATCGCGCCCATCGTCGTTGCCCGCGTAGGAATAGCCACCGCGCGGCGGCTTATGCTGACGGCGGCGCGCTTTACAGGAGCGCAGACCAAAGAGGCCGGCCTGTCGGATTATGTCGTGAGTCATGAAGGCGAATTTGACGAGATAGAGCGCGACATAAGAACGGGCGTGCTGTCCTGCGCGCCGCGCGCCAATGCCCTGACGAAAGAAATTTTACTCGCCAGCCGCGACATGCCGCGCGCTGAACTGCTGGATTATGCGGCTGATAAATTCGCTGACGCCATGCTGTCCGATGAAGGCAAAGAGGGTATTATGAGCTTTGTGACCAAACAAAAACCGTCATGGGCCGCGCAGAGCGGTGAGGATTAAAATGATGATGCAAGACCTCAGCCGCGCCTTTAACATTGAATGTCACTCTATCGCCGATCTGCTCGAAAATCACCGCGAGGATATTTTCAGCACGGTCACCTTGTTCAAAGGCTGGACGATAGGCGATATTATGGCTCATCTTCATTTGTGGAATATCGCGGCCGATATGACCCTAAATGAACCTGATAAATTCCAGAGCTTCATGATGAAAATGATGAGCGCTCTGGTTGGCGGGCAGTCTCATATCGCTTTGCAAAACGCCTATTTCGGTAAGCAATCCAAAGCGCAAATTTTCGCGGCATGGCAGAGCCGATGCGAGGATATAGCGCAGACATTTGCGCAGGCCGACCCCGAGGCGCGGGTGAAATGGGCGGGGCCGGATATGAGCGTCAAAAGCTGTATCATTGCCCGCCAGATGGAGCATTGGGCCCATGCCCAGGCTATTTTTGACGCGCTCGGCGTGGAGCGCAAAAACGGGCCTCGCCTCAAAAATATCGCCCATCTGGGCGTCACTACCTATAGCTGGAGCTTTAAGGTCAACCAAATCGCGCCGCCCTTGCCTAAACCTTATGTGCGCCTGAACGCGCCGGGTGGCGAGATATGGGAATGGAACGACAAACAACTGGATAACCGCGTGACAGGAACGGCCGAGCAGTTCTGCCAAGTCGTCACCCAATGCCGCAATATCGCAGATACAGAGATTAAAACGATCGGCGATACGGCGCGCAAATGGATGGAGATCGCCCAATGCTTTGCCGGCGGCGCAGAGACCCCTCCCACTAAAGGCTCGCGGCACCTTTACTCAGAGCCCTAACGCCGCCGGAACGCTCTGGCGCAATTCAAACTTCTGCACCTAACCTGTCGCATTACGCGGCAATTATTCCATACAATAGACGTAAAGCGGCAATTTATACTTTGCGAGTTTCCCACCCAGATATGCTAATACCGTTTCAAGCGGCAGTTCTACACCCGGCTTAATCACCGCGCGAATGCAGCCCGCCTCGCCCCAGTCATGGGCATAGGGCCGGATTTCGGTTTTGATGCAGCCTGCCACCATTTCGCGAAAGGCGCGGCGCTCCTCTGTGTCAAATGGGTGCACCAACACGGCGTAATCTCCCCATCCGCCGCCATTTTGATGGCATGTCAGATTATATTTTGCCTTTACATTCTTTGCGGATGGCGGTTTCATATGCAACTCTTTTCATATGAATTTTACCGGAGCCGATATGAGTCTCACTGATATTCTTGCCTCGCGCTACTCTGTGCGCGGCTTTCTGCCTAAGCCCGTCCCTCAGAAGGAACTGGAGGATATATTCGCAGCGGCGCAGATGTCGGCGTCTAATTGCAATACCCAGCCCTGGCAGCCTTTGGTGGTGTCAGGCGACAAGGCCAAAACTGTCTCGAGTGCCATGCTGGCCGAGATCATGAGCGGCACAGCGCCATATCCTGACTTTGAATGGAATGTAAAATACCAAGACGAGCACCGCACACGCCAGTTCGGCAGCGCCAATGCGCTATATTCCGCCATGGGAATCGCGCGCGAAGACAAACCGGCGCGCAATATGGCGATGGGCCGTAACTGGCAATTTTTCGGTGCGCCGCACGCCATCTTTTTTACAATGGAAAAATATCTGGGCATTATGGGAGCCGTTGATGTTGGCATCTACGCGCAGACCCTGTCTCTGCTAATGAAGGAGCGCGGCATTGATAGCTGTATGCAGGGCGCGCTGGGTCAATTCCCCGGCCCCGTTAAAGAGATATTTGATGTCCCTGAGGAGCGCGGCATCCTCTTTGGCATGAGCTTTGGCTATGCCGATCCTGATCATTCGGCCAATCAAGCGCGGACAGACCGTGCACCCCTGGGCGATAGCGTCCGATTTGAAAGCTAAGCAGCGAAAGCTGAATATAACTATTGACGGCGCGCGCGATGAGAGGCAAATCGCGCGCACTACTATGGTATCACTTTGATATCGATTGCATCGTGCGGGTGTGGCGGAATTGGTAGACGCGCCAGATTTAGGTTCTGGTATCGAGAGATGTGGAAGTTCGAGTCTTCTCACCCGTACCATTCGCAGACGCTTCGCGCAGCGAATAATTTAATCCAGTGAATTAAATCAAGTCGTAGAATGCCCCGGCAGTGGCCTTCGCTCTGACTGTCTTCTGCTGTAAGGCCAATTTGGCATTAATAGATAAATCGCTCAACAAAAGTGCCGCAATGTTGTCACGCCCTAGCCGTAGGACAGCGGCGGACTAACTCTTGCGCGCGGTCATTGGCGCTTTGTGAAGCGTCCAGTACCGCGCAAGTAATCCTGATACAATATTAGCGATTGCTATGCCGATAAATGCGCCCATCATGCCGCCATAATTCACGCCCAGCGCCACAAGCGGAGCGTAAAGAACGAGTGAGCGGATGATGGTAAAAGCTAGGCCATAGAACGGACGGCCCAATGCATTATATCCGGCCGCCGTGACGAAGACAAAGCCATATCCAGCGATCGTTATCGGCACGATCCAGAAATAAGATTTCGCCAGAGCGTACACTTCAGGATCATTTGTAAACAAGCCCGTGATCGGCCCGGCCAGTAGCGCCAGGACAACGGCCATTCCCGTGCTCCAATAGATGCAAATGCGGTAGCTCACGCGAAAAGCTTCTTCCACGCGGTCTGTCCGTTTGGCGCCTCCATTCTGCCCTATGACAGCCCCGATACAGGCCGATAAGCCATAAAGCAGACCCACAGAGATTAGCTCGGCGCGGCTGACTAATGTGAAAGCCGCATTATAAGTGTCACCGCCCTCGCGCGTAACTGCCGCAACGGCTACCATTGCACCGACCGGGACAATCACATTTGTCACAGCCGCAACAGCTCCAACCTGGGCAATGACGCCCCAGGCATGGCGGATGGAGGCAAAGGTCATTTTGGCGAAAGACACCGCCTTGCGCCTGAACTGCACAATGTACAAGCCGAATATGGCCGCGACCGTATTGCCGAAAACGGTGGCAATCGCCGCGCCCTGAACTTCCAGTCTGGGGAACGGCCCCCAGCCGAATATAAGGAAAGGATCAATAATGATATTCAGCAGCGCGCCCAAAATCATGATAGCGCTTGGCAGTATAGCCTCGCCACCAGCCCTTAAAATATTGTTTGAAATCATAGAGATAGAGACAATAACTAATCCAGGCAGAGAGATTGCCAGATAAGTCGTCGCCATCTCCCGCGCCTCATCCTGCGCGCCTAGCAAATCAAGCGATATAGGCAGAGTGAACCAGATAAGGGCTGTCACCAGCGTCATGACGCATATTGCAAAGAGTATTGCCGCCGCGCCGTGGCGGGCTGCGCGCTGGCTGTCTCCGCCCCCTATGGCGCGCGACAGAGCGCTCATCGTCCCTGCGCCAAGGCCTATATTCACGCTATTGCCGAAGAATGTCAGCGGATAGGCAAACCCAACAGCGGACAGCGCCAACACGCCAAGCGCCGCAGACCCGTCGGCGGCGGTCAGATTTCCCAGATAGATTGTATCGACAATACCGGCAGACAGCAGCGCGATCACAGCAATCGCAAACGGGCCAAGCATACGCAGGATATGTCCCTGCACCGGGCCTTTCGTCAGATCGATCTTTCCCTTGCCGCTTGTCACGGGCGGCATAACGGCTTCAGGCAGAACCGCTGCGAGCTTTTCCTCTAAAGTCCCGTCACTCACGAGCTAGCTGTCTTCAGGCTCGCGGCCGGGGTCAAAGGCGGCCAGTGTCGCCATGCGGATAATCTCCGAGGCTGTTGCGCCAAGGCCGCATATCTGCACAGGACGTTCCAGTCCCGTCAGGAACGGGCCAAGCACAGTTGCGCCGCCGACACAGTCCATCAATTTTGTTGATATCGACGCGGAGTGAATGGCCGGCATAACCAGGACATTGGCCGCGCCGTTTAGGCGGGAAAATGGATATTTCAGGCCGTGCAGCGGGTCTAGCGCCACATCAGCGGCTAAATCGCCCTCATAGACAAAGTCCGCGCCGCGCTCGTCCAGAATGCGGACAGCGTCGCGCACTTTTTCCATACGTTCACCAACCGGATTACCGAATGTCGAATAGGATAAAAAGGCCACTTTGGGTTCGAACCCGAACCGGCGTGCAAATTTCGCTGTTGTTGTCGCGATATCCGCCAAATCCACTGCGCTCGGCAATTCGGTGATATTGGTATCGGCGATGAACAGCGTTTTACCCCGGCTGATGATTACGGACACCCCCATAGTGCGCTCATTAGCATCATGGTTTAGCACCAAACGGACGTCGCGTAGCGCAATATCATAGCTTCGCGTCACGCCGGTCACCATGCCGTCAGCCAGATTGTGGTGCAGCATCAGCGCAGAGAAGACGTTCCGGTCATTATTGACCAGGCGCTGGCAATCCCGGCGCAAATAGCCCCAGCGCTGCAGCTTGGCATACAGCGTTTCGGTAAATTCCGGATTACGGTCAAACAGGCGCGCATTGAGAATTTCGAGACTTCCGTCATCTTCCATGCCCAGCAGCTTCATATTATCCCGGATAGGTTTTTCACGGCCAATCAGGATAGCCTTGCCCAGCCCGCGCTGTTGATAGGCCTGCGCGGCGCGGATAACAGCGGGCTCCTCGCCCTCCGCAAAGACAATCGTTTTAGGGTTATCAATAACGGTCGACTGAATGCCTTGAAGCAGAGACGCTGTCGGATCCTGACGACGGGCTAATGAATGCTTATAAGCCTCCATATCCTCAATCGGCTTACGTGCCACGCCTGTATCCATGGCGGCCTGAGCCACATAAGGCGGAATTTCACTGATAAGGCGCGGGTCAAATGGTGCAGGAATAATATATTCGGGGCCATATTGCGGGCGTTTGCCGTGATAAGCGGCGGCCACTTCTTCGGGAACGTCCTGACGCGCGAGATCAGCCAGCGCATGGGCACAGGCCAGTTTCATTTCTTCATTTACATTACGCGCGCGCACGTCAAGCGCGCCGCGGAAGATGTAAGGGAATCCGAGCACATTATTGACTTGATTAGGGTAATCGCTTCGGCCTGTCGCAATAATAGCGTCGCTTCGCGCTTCTTTAATAAGCTCCGGACTGATCTCGGGATTGGGGTTGGCCATCGCAAAGATAATAGGATTTTTAGCCATGGATTTGACCATGTCCTTATTCACAATCCCGGCCACGGACAGGCCCAGAAACACGTCTGCGCCAACCATGGCTTCGGCAAGCGTGCGCAATTTTGTATCAACGGCGTGCGGCGCTTTCCATTGATCCATATATTCTGCACGACCCTTATATACCACACCGCGGCTATCGAGGACTATCGCGTTTTCATCTTTTACGCCCAGACGTTTAATTAAGCCCAGAACCGACAGACCCGCTGCGCCCGCGCCGGACAAGACAACTTTAATGTCTTCGAATTTACGGCCCGTCAGATGACAGGCATTGATAAGCCCCGCCGTCGCGATAATCGCTGTGCCGTGTTGATCATCATGAAAGACAGGAATGTCGAGCTTGTCGCGAAGTTCCTGCTCAATAATAAAGCATTCCGGGCTGCCAATATCTTCGAGATTAATGCCGCCGAATGTATTGCCGAAACGCTGCACGCATTCGATAAATTTCTGCGCGTCTTCTTCCTCAACCTCGATATCGAAACTATCGATATCGGCGAAGCGTTTGAACAGGACGGATTTACCTTCCATAACGGGTTTGGACGCCATGGCGCCCAGATTGCCCAGTCCCAGGATGGCTGTTCCGTTTGAGATAACAGCGACCATATTACCCTTGGACGTGTAATCATAAACGCTGTCAGGATCTGCAGCAATCGCCTCGACGGGTACGGCGACCCCCGGGGAATAAGCCAGCGAAAGATCGCGCTGCGTCGCCATGGGTTTCGTTGGCAATAAGGCCAATTTTCCTGGCGTGGGATAGGCGTGAAAATCAAGCGCCTGTTTATCAGTAATATACGTGCGCTCAGGCACATCTTTTTCGTTTTTTGGCATGGATCCCTCGAACGACATGAATGGTCTAGCTAAGTAAAGCGGTCTAACGTCCTTCAACCCAAAGATATAGGGTTAAACGTGACGATTCACCCGAAAATTCCGTTTCACATGATAAAATCAATGATGAATATTTCAGCGCAAAGCATATGAACTGCATAATTAGAGTGCACAATTTGCCTGAATATCGAATTAGCCTCTTCAATACTGCGCTTTTGCTCGACTCAGCCTAGGGCTCTTTTATCACTAGGCTAACACCAGCCGCGTTCGGAGAGAGCCCATGAAAAAGATCGAAGCCGTCATCAAGCCTTTCAAACTTGATGAAGTCAAAGAAGCCTTACAAGAAGTTGGCCTGCAAGGCATGACTGTACTTGAAGCCAAAGGCTTTGGCCGCCAAAAAGGCCATACAGAGCTTTATCGCGGCGCGGAATATGTCGTAGACTTCCTGCCCAAGCTTAAAATCGAACTGGTCGTCACCGACGAGCAGGTCGACGCCGCACTTGAAGCTATTCAAACTGCCGCGAAAACCGGGAAAATCGGTGACGGAAAAATCTTTGTTTCTACTGTAGAACAGGCTATCCGTATCCGGACCGGCGAAGCAGGTGATAGCGCGCTATAATAAAATCACAAAAGACGTCTTAAACGTCGCCATATGTTCACATTCAACAAAGGGAATAGATGAAGAATGTCAAATAAGATATTGAAAAAAATCAAAGATGAGGAGATCGGTTATGTCGATCTGCGCTTTACCGATGTTAAAGGCAAAATGCAGCATGTGACCTTCGATGCCTCTATGGTTGACGAAGACTTGTTCGAAGACGGGACCATGTTTGACGGCTCCTCTATTGAAGGCTGGAAATCGATTGATAAATCGGACATGGTTTTGCTGCCTGATCCGGACACAGCGGGCATAGATCCGTTCTATCAACAGGATACCATGACGATTTTTTGCGATATTCTGGAGCCTGATACAGGCGAGCCTTATAACCGCGATCCGCGCGGCACGGCGAAAAAGGCTGAAAACTATATCAAATCTGCGAAAATCGGCGATGAAGTCTATTTCGGACCGGAGGCGGAATTCTTCGTTTTTGATGATGTCCGCTGGAATACTGCATCTAATAAAACCGGTTACAGCTTTGACAGCCTTGAAGGCCCTTACAATACCGGCACGGAATATGTTGGCGGCAATAAAGGTCATCGTCCGGGCATTAAAGGCGGCTATTTCCCTGTTCCGCCCATTGATAGCGAACAGGATATGCGCACGGAAATGCTCGCGGTCATGACAGAGCTGGGCCTGCAACCTGAAAAGCATCACCACGAAGTTGCACCGTCACAACATGAGCTGGGCATGAAATTTGCCACCTTATTAAAGATGGCGGACAGCATGCAGCTTTATAAATACATCGTGCACAATGTCGCCCATGCTTATGGCAAGACAGCGACATTTATGCCCAAGCCGGTTCATGGCGATAATGGCTCAGGCATGCATGTTCATCAATCAATCTGGAAAGACGGCAAGCCGCTTTTTGCGGGCGATGAATATGCGGGACTGTCCAAAGACTGTCTGTATTACATTGGCGGCGTGATTAAACATGCCAAAGCGATCAACGCATTTGCTAACCCGTCAACCAACTCTTACAAACGTCTGGTTCCCGGATTTGAAGCGCCTGTTATGCTGGCCTATTCCGCGCGTAACCGTTCGGCCTCCATCCGTATTCCGTGGACGGCCTCGCCGAATGGGAAACGTATGGAAGCGCGCTTTCCTGATCCGATGGCAAACCCTTATCTGTGCTTTACCGCATTGCTTATGGCCGGTTTGGACGGAATAAAGAACAAAATTCATCCGGGCGATGCCATGGATAAAGATCTATATGATCTTCCGCCGGCAGAAGCTGCGCAGATCCCGCAAGTCTGCGGAAGCTTGAAAGAAGCGCTGGAGTCTCTGGACTCTGACCGCGACTTTTTAAAAGCCGGCGGCGTCTTCGACGATGATCAGATTGATGCTTACATTAATCTGATCATGAAAGATCATCACCGCGTCAATATGCATCCGCATCCGGTCGAATTTGATCTATATTACAAAGCGTAGACTGTTTGCCAGACCATAAAAAAAGCCCGGTCGATGACCGGGCTTTTCTTTTTTAAGATTTTGACAATATTCTAGAACAGCATGCGCAGGACCAGGCGGGCAATATGGCGGCTATAGCCGTCACGTATGTCCGCATCATAATCAAATCCAAAGGAGCTGTAACCGCTGCCAGCCATAAAGGTTACGCCCAGCACCATGCCGGTATCAGGAAATTCCTGGCTGGTGACACTGAACGGAGCCCCGATATTGGCGAATGACGCCGTAGTTGTGATCGGATCGTTGGCGAAGTCATTGCGCACGCCAATACGCGCAGACGGCGCGTACCAGACTTTTTCGCCCTCAAAGCGCGCGCCAAAATTAAACAGGGCTGTCGCACTCCCGTAATCGGACTGACGCTCTTCTACACTCAGACGGATCGCGTCGGAACCATCCTCAATATAGCTTTGTTCTTTCAAGGACAAATATGTCACCGTCACAGCCGGGCGCGCGAAATACCGGCTTCCAATATCGAAATCATATCCGACACTCGCCGTGGCATTATAATGATAGCCCTGCCAATCCCCTTCAGCCTGCCGCGCAAAGCTTCCGATAGTGATATTCCGGCGGCTTTCAAAGCTGTTATAGCCTGCGCCCACATAGCCGTCGGCATATATATTGCCGCGCTCAATACCGCCATATATCCCCGTCTGGAATGTTGAGACATTAAGCGGATCATCAATGCCGATCACATCTTCGACTTCTGTGGCACTATAGGATAGATTGACACCCACCGTATGGAACGGGCCCCACTGCGTATCCAGACCACCGGTAAAGCCGAACCCATAGCCGCGATAGGCGTCAGAAAGACCCACAAGCTCACGGTCTGCGAAATAAGCAAATTCTTCGACCCATACGCCGCCGGGTTTTTCATCGGACAGTCGGGCATTATTCAGATGGGTAGCAACTGCGCCTGTCGCGCCATCGACATTGGAGAACACAAAGCGGCCCGCGGCCGCGTTAAATTCGGGCAGGATCTGATTGTAGGCTGCGTTAAAAGTCTCCTGCGTCGTCAAGCCTGCAAAGGCGGCGCCCAAATCGGAATCCGCGCCAAATGCGCCAAATGCAGCATCAAATGCCGCTGTCTGAGTGCTATCCAAGCCGAGTTCCTGCGTGCTGCGCAGGCGCAATGTAGCAATCAAAGCATTGGCATTCGTCGGATCAAGGCTAATCTGAGTATCGTATAAGAACGGCGCATTTTCAGGCTGATATGTAGAAATATCGTCGCCGAGCGTCAATGTACCGGCATTAATCAAGGTAAATGTCCCGCCGCCGCCAATAATATTGCTGAGTGTCGGCGTGATACGCGCGCCGGATTCGAAACTAACCTGTCCGGTAGCATTTAATGTCGAGGCCTGTCCGGTTGCGCCATTGATAAGAGTCGACAGTATAGACGTCCCGTCAAAATTTGCCGTCGTCACATTCAAAGGCACAGCGTCATTTAAGGCCAGCGTAGACCCTCCCGTTACGTCGACCGTCAACAGACCGTCACTGTCAGTGACTGAGCCCACCAATACAGTTCCCCCGGACAATATTAATTGATCATTGCCATCACCAAAGCTGACATCGCCGACCAAAAGACCGGCGCTGGAATTAAGCGTGTCATCGCCGCTGCCGAGCATAATATCGCCGACAATGCGCGGAGCGACAGGCGTGATATCATCGTCAGGATCTTCGTCGGCGAGTTGGGACTGAGTGATCGTCACGCCGGTTGTGTTTGCGCGAACGTCGATGGCCACAAGCGTAAATACCGGCGCTGCGTCTGTCGAAAGGGCATTAGAATCCGACGTCGATCCGGTCGCCTGGATATAACCTTGATTGTTTATAACAGCCAGAGAACCGGATTGATCAACAATGGCATAGGCCTGTCCGCTGCGTCCGGACAGCAAGGCTTCTATTATGCCTTGATTATCGATCTGTGTCAGTGATGCACCCGCATCAATCTGAATGCCTGTCGCGATGACATTATTGGCGCCCTGAATATTGTCGCCATCTTCATAGACCAGGTCAGTGGCCTCTGAAGCTACAGCACGGACAGTCCCGGTATTATTGAACGTACCGGCTTGACCGCCATCCGCGACCCGTATGCCATAAGCATGGGCCACATCGCCGTCGACATTCGCGCTGCCGTCCGTTGGGACGCCCGTGCGAAAAGTTTGCGTGCTCATTTGTCCTGTGTTGGAAAAGCCATTTGTGAGTTGCGCATTTTCAATGCGCAGCGCCGTCGCTGAGCGGTCATCAAGTACGGCGCTGGAGCCGATCGTGCCTTCATTAACGAAGCTATATTGCAGCCGCTCTTCATATCCCTCGGCGGTTGGGTCGGTGATATCAGCGAGCAGTCCGATAACAATCGGCGTGCCGTCTCCTGCAATGAGCACAGCCGCTGCAACGCCGCCCTGCATTACTGTTGGTGTAGCTGTTACCAAGCCTGCATCAGATCGCGTCGCCTCAAATATGACGCCGCCATCGACATTACCGCCAATCCGCACAGCATTGCCGCCTTCCTGCGTATCTTCGGCACCATAAAGCGCACGAACGGTTCGGAATTGACGTGTTGAAACACGGTAACCCGAGCTACTGGTCGCTCCGGTAAAGCTGACGCGTCCGCTGACATCACCGTCAACACGTGCAGCCGACGCATCTTCGCCGCCCACCTGAATATTGCCACCAACATCAACGTCGCCGTTAACATTACCGGCCACATCCATTCCGACGCTACGATCACCCAAAACTTGAATATTGCTGTTAAAGTCCAAATTACCGTTGACAGTTGTCATATTTGCAAGGCGGAAACCTGCACTGTCATTGCCTTCAATTTGAATCGTACTGCCGGCTGTTGATACGATATTCCCGGTAAAAGGGCTGGCGCCGGTAATAAGTATTCCGGTGCGGCCGGTTCCCTGCGCGCGCGGCCCGTCATTTATGCCATCGTTATCCGTGTCCGTAGAGGTATAATCTTCGAGGATTGTTATATTGCCGCTAAAATTGACGTTGCCCGTATTGCCGCCCTGAACGAGAATGCCCGTCGTGTCATCAGCATTATCAATATCAACCGTGCCGGCAACAGTAACATCATTATCGCTATCCAGCGTCACGGCTGCGCCTGTTGTGGTCTCAAAACGGCCCGTAGACGTGACCACAATGTCGCCCGGTGCGCCATTATCAACCGTACTTGTCGCGACGCCAGTCGTCCGGGTATCGGAGATTTCAACCTGCGCAAAGCCTGTTGCGGCTGATGTGAGGCATAGCGCGCTGACTGCAGCACTGCGGAGCAATAATTTATTCAACGACATAGACGGTCCATACAGATAGGCCTGCAAATATGCAGGCGATTCAGATGTGTGTTTAGACCAGTGCCGCGCCCCCACGCAATGACCGATTTCAGCCTTTGCATGGCAGGGTGATTAAGATTGCGTAAGACGGTAGCGTTCTGAAGGCACAATGCGAGTCTTCTGAATTTCTGCCGCGTGATGACTGTTTTAAAATCGAGATGATGCGGCGTATATAAGTTTGGGAAAACCAATTGCCGCATCTTGCGATTTGGCTTGCTGCGCAGGGGCGGTTTTGTTTACAAGACCGCCATGAAAACACCATTTAAACTCTGCCTAGCCCTAACAGCCGCGCTGGCGCTGTCGGCTTGCGATACGTCATCAGATAAAACCGACGCGAAAAATGACGGCGATGCTCCGGCGATCAGTTATGCCTCGACCTATAAGGCTCTGCCCAGCCGCACGACGCTCATCACCAATGCCAATATATATGACGGTAAGGGCGAAGAAATTCTGGGCGGTTATGTTCTGATTGTCGACGGCAAGATTTCCGCTCTTGGCGAAGGCAGTATCGGCGCGCCCGAAGGCGCCCTGACCGTCGATGCTAATGGCGCGTGGGTAACGCCGGGCATTATCGATATTCATTCCCATCTGGGCGATTACGCCACCCCGGGCGTGAACGCCCATAGCGATGGCAACGAAGCGACCAGCCCGATCACAGCCGAAGTTTCTGCCGAACATGGCGTGTGGCCCCAAGATCCCGGTTTTGCCGAAGCTCTGGCCGGCGGCGTGACCACGTTGCATATCCTGCCCGGCTCAGCCAATCTGTTCGGCGGGCGCGGCGTAACCCTGCGAAATATCAGCTCACGCAGCGTCCAAGGCATGAAATTTCCCGACGCGCCTTACACGCTGAAAATGGCCTGCGGCGAAAATCCAAAACGGGTCTATGGCGGAAAAGGCGGTCCCGCTTCCCGCATGGGTAATTTCGCGCATTATCGCAAAAACTGGATTAAAGCGGCGGATTATAGACAAAAGCGCGATGACGGAGAAGATTATACGCGCGATCTGCAGCTTGAAACGCTGGCCGATGTTCTGGACGGCAAAATTCTGGTGCAGATGCATTGCTACCGCGCTGACGAAATGATGCAGGTTCTCGATATGGCCCGGGAATTTGACTATAAAGTCACGACATTCCACCACGCGGTTGAGGCCTATAAAGTGGCCGATAAACTCGCCGAAACAGGCACATGCGCCGCCGTTTGGGCCGATTGGTGGGGCTTTAAAATGGAAGCCTATGACGCCATTCGCGAAAACCTGCCTTATCTTCACGCGGCGGGGGCCTGCGCGATGATCCACTCTGATAGCGCAGACGGCATTCAACGGCTTAATCAGGAAGTCGCCAAGACCTTGGCTGACGGAAACCGCGCCGGACTTGATATCAGCAAGGCCGACGCGTGGACATGGCTATCGCTTAATCCTGCCAAAGGGCTGGGCATTGACGAGGAGGTCGGGTCGTTAGAGCCGGGTAAACGCGCCGATGTCGTGATCTGGTCGCGCAATCCCTATTCGACCTACGCCCGCGCCACCCGCGTCTATCTAGACGGCGCATTGGTCTATGACCGCGCCAGCGGCCTTAAACCTGTAAGTGACTTTAGGTTGGGCCAGCCCGGAACTGACGCTCCCGTCCTTCAACCGACAACCCCGCAATAGGAGAGACGACAATGAGAAAATTACTAACCACCGCCCTCTCCGTCTCTTTACTGGCCATCGCTATACCGGCCATGGCTCAGGATAGCTTTGCGATTATCAACGCCAAGGTCGTGACGAATACCGGCCCGACAATTGAGAACGCGACAGTCCTGGTTCAGGACGGTAAAATCCGCGGCATTGGCGCAACAGATTCCTCCGCCGCTGCGCCCAAGCCAAATGGCACAAGCATTATTGACGGCACAGGCCTATGGGTCACGCCCGGCATTTTTGCGCCTTATGGACAAGTCGGCCTTGTCGAAGTGTCATTGGAATCCTCAACGCGCGACACGCGCGCCGGTGACAGCATAAGCCAGGCCAGCCTAAAAGCCGCAGAAGGGTTTAATCCTAAATCCTCCTCTGTCTCCGCCACGCGCGGCGAAGGCGTCACCCATGTGGCCATCGGGCTGTCCCCCCGAGCCTCCGTATTTGGCGGCATCGGCGCAATTGCCACGATGAGCGGTGATTTTGACAGCGTTCAAACCCCCGAAGCCTTTGCCTATGTGCAACTGGGCAGCAATGGCGCCAATCTTGCGGGCGGCAACCGCTCTGCATCTATGGCGCAGCTGCGCCAAGGCCTATCCGACGCCACGCGCCGTTATACCTCGCCCGATGACGGTGATGCTGTGCGCCGCGCCGATGCGCTGGCGCTGCGCCCCGTTGTCGCCGGACGCATCCCGCTGATGATCGGGGCTGATCGCGCCTCTGACTTGCAGGCCATTGCCGGACTAAAACGCGACTTTCCAAACCTTCGTCTTGTCGTTCTGGGCGCATCTGAAGGCTGGATGGTTGCAGACGCGCTGACAGCGGCTAATGTCTCAGTGCTGATCGATCCGCAGGAAACCCTGCCTTACAGCTTTGATCAGGTCGCGACCCGTGCCGATAATGGCGCGCGCCTACAAGCAGCGGGCGTTCGCGTGGCCTTCATGCAGCGTAGCAGCGAGTTTAGCCATAATGTACGGCTACTGCCGCAACATGCCGGTAATGCCGTCGCGCAGGGCTTTACATGGGATCAGGCGTTCAAAGCGATCACATTGACGCCCGCCCAAATTTTCGGACGTCCGGATTTGGGCACATTGACGGTTGGGCAAACAGCAAATCTTGTCGTGTGGGACGGCGATCCTCTGGAAGTCATGACCGGCGCAAGGCGCGTTGTGATTGATGGCGAGGTTCAGGATATGACCAGCCGCCAAACAGAACTGGCCAAGCGTTATAACCCGAATAATACTTCGGATATGCCGCACGGCTATCGCAGGTAAGCTCGGGAAAGTCTTGAGAAATCAAAAAGCCCCGCCTGTTATGGACGGGGCTTTTTTGTTTCATCCCCGGTCGCAGCGGCCGTCCATCTGCGCAATCCATTGAGTGACCAAATCGACGCCTTCGTCGTGACGCAGTGACCGTCCAAGTTCGGGCATCATTTCCGCCGGATTGGTCGAGGCCATGCGATAGGTAAAGATGGACTGTTCCGGCTTGCCCGGTACGATATCAAAATCTCGCCCGCCGGTTCCTGTTCCCGCCGCAATGGGAAGTTTACATATCCCTAAAGCGGGGCCATGCGGCGCGTCCGGCTCAAGGTTTAATCCTGACGTATCGGCAGGCCCGACCGGATTATGGCAATGCGCGCAATTTATATCCAGATAGGCCCGTGCGCGCGCGGCGGCTGTTTGCGCGCTATCCGTCCAGTCCGCATTTTTGGGCGCGTCACCCAAGATTGAAATCGGCCCTAAAATACCCAGTGACTGCCAGGCCGAGAGCTGATTTTGCGATGCCGAGTCGTAATCATAATCCTTGTTTAAATGCCGCGCCTTAGGCCCAATCGGCAGAATCTCCCGCGTTGTGGCATTGGTCGCGTGGCACCCCGAGCATTGATTGACATTGGGCACAATATAGGAGAATTGCGCCGTATCCATGTCTTCGCCGCTTATCTCGAGCGGGATAATATCACCTATGCGTTTGAGTTTCGCCTCCGTCTGCGCGGCATTCCAAACATAAGGAAATACTGCCCAGCCTGCTTCGCGCCGCACCAAAAGCCGCGTCTCGATCAGACGCACTTCGGATAAATCGAAACGGCCATTTAGACGTTGCGCGGTATTATCATCGGTTTTTAAAACAGCGTCAGTGTCGCCGTCGCGCGGATAGTAAAAAGTTTTGGAAATGATCGTGCCAACGGGAAACGCGAAGGTCTCTGTGTCATTATATTCGGCCATCTGCCCGTCGGGCACCCAAACTGTCCGTAATTTATGGGCGTAGTCAGAAAACAGTGCCGAGTTTAGATCATAAGGAACAACGCGTCCTGAGAGCCGCAAGTCTTTCCCGTCAACCGACAAAATATTCCACTCGGACAATATTTCAGGATTACCCTGCGCGTGAAAGACAGGCTCACTTGGCGTTTTGCTACAGGCGCAAAGGAGGGCTGTCACCAAACCTATAATAAATGCCCGCCACATCAGTCAGCTAAAGCGAGCGTAACAGGGGGCAGCTTCTCCAGCTCGCATTTATGATCAGCCATATCTTTGGTCGGGCTTTTATATCCGCCCGGTCCGTCCGCATTGATCATCATAGTATCGCCATTATTGATACAAATGCGCATGGCCTCCGGCATCTTTCCGTCGACCATTTTAGCGTCATTTTTAAAGCCGTCCCAGAGCACATCCGGAAAGCGTCCTGTCAGGCCATACATGGCGGTTTTCAGAGCTTTTAAATCCAGACCGTCCGGCGAATTGCCGCCGCCCGAAAATCGGTTTCCGTAAATATAAATGGCTTCGGGGTAAGGATCGTATTCCGGATTGGCATTGTCTTGCGCGTAATTCGTCGAATAGACACTGGAGATAATTACATTGGCCGTACGGTGGTCACGCACATCATTATCAAAAATTTCAACGTGGTCATTAGAGTTGACGACAATGCCTGACCCTGCCGGAATGCTGGCGACAGGCGTGCCTTTATGGCCGAAATTTTTCGTATTGTTCTCATAGACCTCATTTCTAAACAGGCGGGCTCGCTTTCCTTCCTGCGCAAGGTTCGGCATATTAAAGACGAGAATGCCGCCGGTATTATTCGTCGCGATATTGTCGTAGACATCGGCGTCGACTGTGTTCTCGATTTCAATTCCCGCAACGTTAAATTCAGCGCGATTACGACGCACAATCACGTTTTTGGATTGCCCGATATACAGCCCCGCATCAGACGCGCCAATGGCGACATTATCTTCCATCAGGACGTTCGTCGTTTGGACGGGATAAATGCCGTAAGCTCCGTTTTTCGTGCTCGGCCCATTTGTCCATTCTGTGCGCACGCGGCGGATGATGATATTCTCGCCCTCTGTGATTTTAAGCGCGTCGCCGGTCGTGTCTTCAATCGCCAGGTCTTCGATGGTGAAATCACTTGCCGTGACCAGCAGGCCTTCTGCCCCCGCGACTTGGTCTTTAAATGACAGGATGGATGTCCCCATCCCCTCGCCGCGTATCGTCACCCCGTCCACGGAAAGGCTTAGCCCGCGGTTCAGACTATGCGTGCCTGCAGGTATTGTTATGATGTCGCCGGGCTGTGCGTCCAAAAGCTGTGTTTGCAGCGTGTCTTGGTAATCCGTGTCAGCCTGCGGCGCGGACGTTTCAGGTGAACAAGCCGCCAATATTGCCGTCAGCATGACGGATGAGATTAAGAGTGCGCGTGTCATAAATATCCCCATATTTTGCTGCAGTATTAAACAAATCCACGCTGCGGGCAATCGCACTATAATAGCGCTCTGAGACGAGAGTTTCGCCAGCGCGCTCTGCAATTTCCCAATGGACGCACTTGCCCGGAGTTAGCCCCTGCCTTACATCGCGTCCATGACAAAACCAGTGCATATTATCGGCGGCGGACTCGCCGGATCAGAAGCGGCATGGCAAATCGCCAGTCGCGGCGTTCCCGTAATCCTTCACGAAATGCGCCCCGAGCGTAAAACCGCCGCCCATGAGACAGATGGGCTGGCGGAGCTGGTATGCTCAAACTCGTTTCGCAGTGATGATAAGCTTGGTAATGCCGTCGGGCTTTTGCACGAAGAAATGCGGCGATCCGGCTCACTGATTATGGGTATGGCGGATATGACCAAGCTGCCCGCCGGCGGCGCGCTGGCCGTTGACCGGGATCACTTCTCTGAAGCGGTGACAATGATTTTGCACGCCCATCCGATGATCACGATTGAGCGGGGCGAAGTCAAAGGCCTGCCGCCCAAGTCATGGGGCAATACCATCATCGCGACAGGGCCGCTCACCAGCGAACCTCTGGCGAATGCAATACTCAAGCAAACGGGCGTCGACAGTCTCGCCTTTTTCGACGCCATTGCGCCCATCATCTATAAGGATAGCATCGATTTTGATATTGCCTGGATGCAGAGCCGTTATGACAAAAAAGGGCCGGGCGGAGACGGCGCGGACTATATTAATTGCCCGCTCAATGAAGCCCAATATCTTGAATTTGTCGATGCCTTAGTTAATAGCGACCAGACTGAGTTCAAAGACTGGGAAAAAGACACGCCCTATTTTGAGAGCTGCCTTCCGATTGAAGTGATTGCCTCACGCGGGCCGGAAACGCTGCGCTGGGGTCCGATGAAGCCGGTCGGCCTGACCAATAAACATAATCCAACCGTTAAAGCGCACGCCATTGCGCAGCTGCGTCAGGATAATGCGCTGGGGACATTATACAATATGGTCGGATTTCAGACCAAGATGAAATATGGCGCGCAAACCGAGATTTTGCGCAAAATACCGGGATTGGAGAACGCAGTTTTTGCGCGTCTTGGCGGCATTCACCGCAATACATTTATCAACTCGCCCAAGCTGCTCAATACTCAACTCCAGCTTAAGGGCCGCGAAGATATTCGCTTTGCCGGCCAGATTATGGGCGTTGAAGGCTATGTTGAAAGTGCGGCATTGGGCCTGATCGCCGGCCAAATGGCTGCAGCGCAAGCGATGGGAAATAAACGCGGCGCACCTATGCCGACCACTGCGCTCGGCGCGCTCATCGAACATGTAACAGGCGGATTCATGACCGGGCCAAAAGCCAAGTTCCAGCCCATGAATGTCAATTTTGGCCTCTTCCCGCCCATTGACGGCATCGTCTTTAAAGGCCCGAATGGCGAGCGCATACGCGGTAAAGATAAGACCCGTTTTCGTAAACGTCACCTCGCGCAGCGCGCATTGGTCGATATTGAGAAATGGATTAAGGTGGCTTAAACCCGCCCCGTTATGACTACGCCCATAAGGCGGAGTTGCTTGGCCAGCGGGCCCAGTGTGAGCCCGGTGGTGAGAGGGTCGAAATCACCGCCGGATTTAGCGATAAATTTCGGTACCAGACCCGCATAAGCAATGGCCGGGATAAGGTCGGCGCTGACTTTGCCTGCACTCGCCTTTGCCACCTTATAATCCTCCAATGCGGCGGCGCGCAGATCGCCATAATCCAAATTAAGCAGCATAGCTTTATGGTAATAGCCATAAGCCCGAACCAGCCCCGCCATGCCCCAGCTGCGCCCCAGCAATCGTGCGAAATCCATATTTTCATCAGGTGAAGCAATGCGCGCCGCTAATGTCATCAAGCGGCCCGACGTCTGCGCCGCATAATCGCGCGCTGCCGCAATATCGGCAAATGGCTCGGCCTCCAGATCACCCATGCGGGCATCAATTAATTTATCAAGCCCAAATCGTGGCAGATTGCGGCGCCGCACCATCTGCGCCAGCGGCGTACTGACTTCGTGACTGCGCACATTGCCGCCGCCATAAATTTCCTCAACCGCGTCACGCCACCATTGATATCGGATCGCCCCAACCATTGGTTCGCTGACCAGTTCCGGGATTTTAGCGAGCTCATAGTGAAACGCGTAAAGCGTCAGCAGATCATCGCGCACGCCCTTTGGCGCGAACAAAGCGGCGCGGCGGCGGTCAGGGTCATGTACCGCCAAGGCGTCAACCGCGGAGGGCGGCGCGGAAATTGTCTTTTCTCGGGACAAATCAAACTCTTTTGGTAAATTCGGTCGATTACGGGTCGCAAACGGAACTGTAGCGGCGTATCAACCGTAGTAAATACAAGACCACATTATAAATGGAGAGACTTATGGCTATTGAACTGCCCGACCTACCTTATGCCCGTGACGCCCTTGCCCCGACAATTAGCGAAAATACGCTGAACTATCACTACGGCAAGCATCATCAGGCTTATGTCAACAAACTCAATGACATGATCAAAGACACGGATTTTGAAGATGCCAGCCTTGTTGCGATTGTCAAAAATACAGCCGGCGAGAAAGAACGCCAAGGCATGTTTAACAATGCCGCGCAGGTTTGGAACCACACATTTTACTGGCACTCCATGACCCCTAAAGGCGGCGGCAAGCCGTCCGGTAAAATCGCTAAAGCGATTGATGAGAGCTTTGGCAGTTATGATAAGTTCTGCGAAGCCTTTAAAGCTAAAGGCGGCGGCCAGTTCGGCTCCGGTTGGGCCTGGCTTGTTCAAAATGAAGACGGCTCTTTAGAGGTACGCAATACGCCAAATGCAAAAACGCCTCTGACAGATGAGAGCGTCACGCCGCTCCTGACCATGGATGTCTGGGAACACGCCTATTATTTGGACTACCAAAACAGTCGTCCGAATTACATGAATTCGTTTCTCGATAAATTAGTCAATTGGGAATTTGCTGAACAAAATATGTCTTAATTCCTCCAGCCATTTGATGGCGATACTCCCCAATAAATAAGCCCGCGCAAGCGGGCTTATTTTTATGCAAATTAGCTTCCGCTGTTAGACGGCCACGGCCCTTTCAGGCTCACCTGACGGCCGCTTTACGCCCAGCAGAAGCAGAAGCGGCGAAGCCACGAAAATAGAGGAGTAGGTCCCGACAAAGACGCCCCAGATCATCGCGAAACTAAAGCCGCGCAGACCTTCACCGCCAAGAATGTAGAGTGAGAACAATGCCAGTAAGGTCGTCAATGACGTCATAATCGTACGGGACAAAGTATCATTGATCGACAGGTTTAAAACGTCGGGCAGCAGCATCTTCTTATATTTACGAAGGTTCTCCCGTATCCTGTCGTAAACGATCACCGTATCGTTGAGTGAGTAACCCACAATCGTCAAAATCGCGGCGACGATGGAGAGGTTAAATTCAATCTGAAGCAGTTCGAACACGCCCAGCGTCAACGCTACGTCATGAGCCAGCGCTATAACCGCGCCCAGCGCAAACTGCCATTCAAACCGGATCCAGATATAGAGCAAAACCATGGTCAGCGAGGCGACAACGGCAATCATGCCTTTTGTGCGAAGTTCGCCCGAGACCTTGGAGCCCAGCACGCTGGCACTCATATTGACGCGCTGTACGCCAAATTCGGTCTCCAGCATCGTTTGGACGCGTTCCAATGTGTCTTGCTGCAGACGGGCGTCTTTGAGAGAAATTTCGTCCTCAGTGCCTTCGAACGGAGCTTCAGGATCCTGCAAGGCATAAGAGAGACGGACGCCGGGCAAATCACTGCCGGAAAGAGATATTGTCTGCACGCCCACATCCCCGATATTAAGGGCGTTACCGGCGCTGCGAATGGCTTCGACATCCGGCTGCTGATCCATCGTAAACTGGATAACGGAGCCGCCTTTAAAGTCGATGCCGTAATTCAGCCCGTTGGAGAAAAATAGAAACAGTGAGAATAATACGGCTACGACAGAAATAATTCCTGCAATAATCCGCATTTTGATAAATGGAATTTTCGGCGACATCGGAAGGATCCGCACCATAGAAATATCAAACATGGCAGTCTCCTAAATCGGCAAAGTTTTTGGCCGCGCGCGCTTATGCCAAATAGAGGTGAACAGGCGGGCAACGATGACGGCGGTAAATACGCTCATTACGATCCCGATCATCAGGGTAACGGCGAAGCCTCGGATAGGACCCGAGCCGACAAAATACAGCGTCGCCGCCGCAATTAGCGTCGTGATATTGGCGTCCAAGATCGGCGCCATAGACAGGCGGTAGCCAGTATCAATGGCGTTAAGCGGCGGACGGCCATTAGCCGCTTCCTCGCGGATACGCTCAAAAATTAAAACATTGGCATCCACAGCCATACCAATTGTCAGGATAATACCCGCAATTCCCGGCAGGGTCAGCGTCGCGCCCAATAGCGATAAGGCTGCAGCTATAAGAATAATATTAAATGTCAGAGCCAGATTGGCAAATAATCCAAAGCGAAAGCCATACATGAAGAACATAAATATAGCGACGCCGAGCAGACCGACTGAGGCGGCAACCTTGCCCGCACGAATAGAATCTTCGCCCAGCTCCGCGCCGACCGTTTGTTCTTCTACCACAACTAGCTTGGCCGGCAGCGCGCCGGCGTTCAGCAACAGTGACAACTCACGCGCGCTCTCTGAGGTGAAATCACCTTCGATAAAACCACGCCCGCCTAAAATAGCCCCGTTAATACGCGGCGCACTAATAACCACATCATCAAGAACAACCGCAAAACGCTTGCCAAGATTATTCGATGTTGTCCGGCCAAAGGCCACGGCACCCTTTGTATTGAATGTGAAATTAACAATTGCGTAGCCGCCCTCAGGATGCAGGCCCGCCGACGAATTTTTAAGGTCTTCGCCCGTAACTTCCGGACGTTCTTTCAAGATATAAGGGACGCCGCCGTCGTCAAACTTCAAAATATGAAGCGGACGGACTTTGCCTTGATCTACGGCGCGGCGCAGCTCGTTTTCATCAGCTTCGCGCACCAAATGAAAGCTCATATTGGCTGTATCTTCGATCCGCGCTTTAATCTCACCCACATTTTTAGCGCCCGGAACTTGGAGTAAAATACGGCTATCGCCTTCGGGCGCCAGCGTCATTTCTGTCGTTCCGGTTGGGTCAATCCGGTTACGCAATACGTCAATAGACTGATCTACTGTGCGTTTTTTGATATCGTCCACATAATCTTCGGTCGGCGTAATGCGAAAACCGCGCTCGCCAACCTGTTCAATTTTGAGAGTCTTGGCGCCGCCAATTTGATTATCCTTAATCGAAACCGCTAAATCGCCCATAGCCGTCATTGCCGGCCCAATATCTTCAGCTTTAGCAACCCGTCCGGTAATCGTTTTACCGTCTTGAGTAATGTTAGTCGCAATAATTTTAGCTTCACGCAGACTAAGTTTAACCGCTGACAACTCATTGGTCAGCACGCGGTTCATGACATCGTCTATATCGACTTCGAGAAGCATATGTGCGCCGCCCTGTAAATCCAGACCCAGATTTATTGTCTCTTTTGGAAGAAACCCGGGAAGGCTTTCGCGGGTTTGTTCATTTAAGAGATTGGGCGCGGCCAGGATAATGCCTAACAGCAAAGCGATGGTGATCATAATGATCTTGAACCGGGAGAAATAAAGCATAGGGCGCGGCCTTACTGACGACTAAATATAGATTTTAGGATTTGGATTTCTTGCCTGTATCATTGGCAGGCGCCGGCTTGCCGCGCACATCAGCGATGGTTTGTTTGACGACTTTAACGCGCGTACCTTCGGAAATTTCAACGGTCACGTCATTATCATCAACTTTGGTAATTTTACCTACGATCCCGCCGCTGGTCACAACCGTGTCCCCGCGCGATAATCCGGCGATCATGCCGCGATGCGCTTTCGCCCGGTTTTGTTGAGGGCGCCACAGCAGAAAATAGAATATCAGTATAAGCGGCACGAATAAAATAAGATTGCCGACAATTCCGCTGCCGCCGGGGGCGGCTTGCATAAGTGGAAAAAACATAAAGTCCCCTATATAAGATTTTGCGTGGCTCAGTCGCCCGCGTTTGCAGGATATATAGAGAGCGCAGTTCTAAACGCAACGGGCCAGCAGCCAAGTTTTTTCCCTTAAAACACAAAACCGCACCTCAAAGCGGGATGCGGCCTGTTTTCAGCGATGTGCGGGACGTTATGGCGCGCAGTGCCCGACGGGTAATCGTAAAACCTGTCCGGGTTGAAGTTTTCCGTTCACGCTAATATTCGATAAAGCTGCAATCTGATCCGGCGTGACGCAGCTGCGACGGGCAATGGAATAGAGCGTATCACCGGGCAGAACCCCGTGCAGATTTGGATCCGGCAAAGGCGCAACGACCCGTGTTACCGCAGATGATTTATTCGTCGGCAAAATAACTGTGTTAGACGCCGTGGGCGATGATGGCGGAGTCTGCGTAACAACCATACTCTGACCCGGAACGATCAAAACCTGGCCGATATTGATATCACTTCCGTTCAGCTTATTGGCATTCATAATGGCAGACGGCTTAATGCCGCCGTAACGCCGTCCGATATTGTAAAGTGTATCGCCTGCGCCCACAGTGTGGCTGGCGATCGCCGGTACAATTTCTGCATTAGCCGGCAATTGTGCTACAGTCGTTGTCGCAGGCGTGACCGTAAGCGGACTGTTTTTAGCCTGCGGCTGTGTATATCCGGCAGAGGCGCGCTGCTGCGCCTGATACATGCGGATAGCGTCGGCTTCCTGCGCTGTATTCGCGTAAGTTTGCGCGGCTGCAACAGGTGCAATCGTCACCAGCGCTGCGATGGCCAAGCTTTTATAAAGTGTCAAATGTGTCATAATATCTCCCAAATCTTGGGCGACATCGTTGCGCAGCAAGGTTAAATCTTGATGAATTTAAAGGCGTTTACAGCGCCTTAGACCGTCCGGGCTCCAAATCCGGCATTTCCGCCGGCAATAGAGACGTCACTGTGTCGCCTTCAATAATGGTAATCATGCCTTCTACGACGGCGACAATACGTCCGCCCGCTTTAATCTGTACGGTCAGAGCCGGCGGCACATGGCTGACATTGGCCGCGATCAGGATCTTGTCATATGGAGCCTGCCCTGCCCACCCTTTTTGTGCGTCGCCATGACGCTGAGAGACATTGGCAATACCGCAAGCTGCAAATATGGTCCGCGCCCGGGTCAGAAGGCGCTGATAGCGCTGCACCAGATAGCTTCGCGCGCTCATTTTGGCGCATAAAGCCGCCGCGTAACCACTACCCTCCCCGATAACGAGAATCTTATCACCTCTGGCCAGGCGGAGGGATTGAAGCATAACGGCCAGCGTAAAGGACGGCGGCATCATGGTCGCGCAAGGCAGTGGCAGCATATCTTCATTATAGGCCCGCCCCGCATCTTCAGGCGCGCAAAACCGATCACGCGGCACGCTCTCAATCGCGCGAAGGACATTATTGTCATGAATTCCTTTTTGCCGCAGCCGCAGGATTAAATCCATCTGCGCGGGGTTCATGCCCCCTCGAAGCTTTGCGCAAGGTCATCAAGGCTGCCCAGATGAGTAAGGTCTGTGTGAAGCGGCGTAATTGAGATATAGCCATCGTAAATAGCGCGCAGATCGGTTCCGGTAAGCGGATTGCTACGCTGTCCGCCATAAGTAAGCCAAAAATAGCTACCCCCGCGCGGATGGGCGCGTTTAACGACGTCCGTCATATGAAAATCGCGATGACCTTGGCGGGTCACTTGAATACCCGAAACCTTATCCGGCGCGCGGTCGGGAAAATTAACATTCATTACAACGTCTTTAGGCCAGCCTGTATCGACAAGTTTTTTGACCACATCAGGGCCGTGCGCCAGTGCTGTTTCCCAAGGCAGGCTTTTGGCCCCCTGAAAGCCTCTGGCCAGAGATAACGCGATAGACGGAACGCCCATTTGCATACCCTGCAAAGCCCCCGCAACCGTACCTGAAAATGTTACATCTTCGGCCAGATTTTGCCCGCGATTAACGCCGGAGAGCACCAGATCCGGAAGGCTGTCGGCCAAAACTTCGCGCATCGCTAGAATGACGCTATCCGTTGGCGTTCCCGTGACGCTATAGACGCGGTCCTCGAGTTTTCGCAGCATGACCGGATTATGCAGGGACACGCCACGCGACGCTGCGCTCTGCTCGCTGGCGGGGGCGACGACCCATACATCATCGCTCAGTTTCGCTGCGATCTGCCGGAGCACATCCATGCCCGGGGCGTGGATGCCATCATCATTTGTCAGGAGGATTTTCATACCGCCTGTTAAGCGAGCCCGCCGGTGCGGGCAAGATGGTTTGTAACGTCGGTTCTAGTAAAGACCGTCTTCAAGTACATCTTCGCGCTTCGGCTCCGGTTTTTTAGCCGGGACATCAGGCGCGGGCGTTTTCGGCGTCGGGTTATCAATCAACAGATTATCCAGATCGTCATCCTCACCGCCATAGGGCAACGGGGCATCGTCGCCATTGTAATCGGTGATAAAACTTCCCGTACCCTGTCCAATCGACCCGCCAAATCCGCCCGTTCCGCCAATTTGCGGCTCGGTTCCGGGCTTAAACGCTTCCAATATAGCGCCGGGCGCACCGATAAAGGACGGCTGGCCGGTCGCGCCGTTAACGGGCGCGAGCACCACGCCTTCAGGAATACGGAACGGCACAACAGGGACGTCTTTGAGCGCTTGCGAGGCAAAGCTGCGCCATATTGGCAAGGCCGCCACGGCGCCGGTCTCATTCATCGGCTCAGGCGTATCCATACCGACATAAACGCCGATGACCAGGTCAGGCGTAAAGCCCATAAACCACGCATCCACCTCATCATTGGTCGTGCCGGTTTTACCCCCCAGCGGACGATCCAGACGGCGCAGCCCCGCGCCTGTGCCGCGCAGCACAACGCCTTCGAGCATTGAGGTCATTTGATACGCGGTCACGGGGTCAATCACCTGTTCGCGTAAGTCGGGGATCTCAGGCGGAGGGCCGGCAGTATATTCGTCTTGGTTGCATCCAATGCAGTCCCGGCTATCGGCTTTATAAATCGTAAGCCCGCGCGAGTCCTGCACGCGGTCAATAATGGTGGGCGTGACTTTCTTGCCGCCATTGACCAGTGTGGCATAGGCACCGGCGAGACGCATAACCGTCGTCTCCCCCGCGCCGAGTGACCACGCCAATTCGGGGCGCACTTCATCATAAATGCCGAAACTTTTACCGTAATCCATAATGGGCTGCATACCCATATCATTGGCCAACCGCACTGTCATGGCGTTGCGGGATTTCTCCAGACCCAAACGCAGGGTCGACATGCCGTAGAATTGTTGAGAGTAGTTTTTAGGCTTGTAAAGGCACGCACTCCCGCTGGAGCCACTGCCGCCCGAACAATCCGCCCTGACTGTTGAAATCACAAATGGCGCGTCCAATACGGTGGTCGTCGGCGTATAGCCGCTCTCTAAGGCTGCAGCATACACGAAGGGTTTAAACGCCGATCCGGGCTGGCGATAAGCTTGCGTGGCGCGGTTAAACTGGCTTTGCGAAAAGCTGTACCCCCCGACAAGCGCCATGACGCGTCCGGTATGCGCGTCCATCGCAATCAGGCCGCCATTGACTACCGGCACTTGCTGCAGAGCATATTCACCGGCTTTGGATTTCGCGGAGACCAATATGACGTCGCCGGTCTTCAAAGCATCATCCACTCCCGATAGAGACGGGCCGACACTTGGGCTACTTGGCAAGTCTTTGCGGGCCCATCTCATATCAGCAAAGGCTAGCGTGCCGTCTGACTTTTTAAGTGTCTCGACCGGCGGTTCGTCATCATCGCGCTCCTCACGGACAACCGTCAACAGGCCAAGCTTCGCGCGCGTGTCATTGACATCGAGAACCACTGCGGCTTTCCACGACTCAATATCGCGCGGTAAATCCACGGTTTGCAGCGCCTCCCCCCAGTCACCTGATACATCAATTGACCCGATAGGCCCGCGATAGCCGTGGCGCTTGTCAAATTCCTCCAGACCGCTGCGCATGGCGCGCCGGGCGGCTTGCTGCATTTTTGTGTCCAGCGTCGTACGGACGGACAGGCCGCCAGTATATACCATCTCTTCGTCCTGGCCGTACATGTCGAACACCATACGGCGGGCTTCTTCGACAAAATATTCCGCCGCCAGATATTCTTCGCCCTCGAGGCGCTCAGTTGCGACCAAAGGCTCATTAGCGGCAATATCAGCCGTGGCTTGCGTAATATAGCCATCTTCGACCATCCGTCCGAGCACATATTTACGGCGGCTGATCGCACGCTGCAACGTTTCAGGACGGTCCAAACGATAATTATTCGGGCCTTTGGGCAGCAGCGCCATATAGGCCAATTGACCAACGGTCAGTTCGCTCATCGGTTTCCCGAAATAGTTCAGCGACGCCGCAGCAATCCCATAAGAGCGGCGGCCAAAATAAATATCGTTCAGATATAGCTCCAGGATCTGGTCTTTGGTCAGCGCTTTCTCAATCCGGCGGGCAATCGCGATTTCGCGCACTTTGCGTTTGATAGAGTAATCATCCCCGACAATAAAGTTTTTGGCTATCTGCTGGGTCAAGGTCGATGTCCCGCCGACGCGCTTGCCCTGCAATTTCGTTGGAATCGCCATAATCGCGGCGCGGGTCAAACCAATCGGATCCCAACCATTATGATCATAAAAGCGCTGGTCTTCGGTCGCGACGAAAGCGTGTTGCAGCTCTAGGGGGATTGCGCTGATGGGAACGAAGACGCGGTGCTCCGTAGCATATTCCGCGATCAGCTTACCGTCACCTGCATGGACGCGGGTCATTTCCGCCGGGCGGTAGTCTTTAATGGCCTGCAGATTGGGCAGGTTGCGCGTCCATGAGAATATGACAATGGCAACCACTACCAGTCCGACAAGTCCGGTGACAAATCCACCTGCAACAGTCCATTTGGCGATTCTCCAGAATGTGTCGCGTTTACGTCTTGGCGCAGGCGTTTTTGCAACGGGAGTTACGGGCTCCACCGGAGCAGCAGGGTGTTCGGGTGTAGCGGGCGGTGTGTCGCTCATGTCCAGCCTTTATAGGATATTTCCGGTGTTACGGGGCGCAATAGACGCCAAATCTGTCCTAAACATGGCACAGACCTATTGATTCTGTCGAGTAAATTGCAGCAGAAACTAAGCTCCTACCCTTCGACCTCGACGAAATAGCGATCAATGGCTTTGACAACCGCGCCCATTTTACGGCGGCGGTCGGGGGCGCTGTTAAGCAGCTTTTCGTCCTGTGCATTCGACAGATATCCCATTTCAATCAACACGGCAGGCACATCCGGCGCCAGGAGCACCGCCAGACCGGCCCGGCGATGGGTATTGCCGATCACCGTCGTCACCCCCGCCAGCTCCGGCACTAATATATCGGCAAAGGCGGCGCTGTAGCTAAATGTTTTACGCTGCGCCAGATCGACCAATATATCATCGACATCTTTGGGAGTGGTGTCCAAATCAATATCCATGATCCAGTTCTGGCTGCCAACAAGATCGGTTGATCGTTTGCGCGCGTGATCGGCGATGGTGTAGACCGACGCGCCGCGAAGGCTGGACTTGCTAATACTGTCGGCGTGCAAGGAGATAAACAGATCCGCCTTGGCGCGGCGCGCCAGACGCACGCGCTCATCCAGCTCAATAAAGACGTCGCCCGCGCGGGTAAGCACAACTTTATATCGTCCGGTTTTCTCAAGCTGGCTTTTAAGCTCTTTTGCGGCGCGCAGTGAGACAGTTTTTTCATGCGTTCCGGCCCTGCCAATTGAGCCTGGGTCATAGCCGCCATGTCCGGCATCAATGACAATAACTTTTTTCTGCAGCTTAGCCTCGGGCTTCAGTGTTGGCTTGAGACGCGGCGTGGGGAGTCCGGACGCGGAGATCTGCGGCGTACCGGCCACAGAAACCTGCTCACCAAGGACAGGTTTGAGACGCGGGATAGGAATCCCGCTCTCGCTAAGCCGCCCCCCGCCCTGCCCGTCTGCGTTATTGTCGATACTTTTATCATCGACGCCATGCAGCATGACGACAGTCTGCTGCCCGCCATGAGTGAAGCCCGTAAGTTTCGCTCCATCTGCCAAGTCAATAACGATACGCATGCCGCTGCCGCGCGGGGCGTAGCGCACGGCACTAACCGCGCCCGAAGGCGCTACAGCTTGCAAATTTGCACCGCTTACCATAGCGTCAGTAATGTCAATGACGACGCGCGGCGCCCCGTCCTCCATGGTAAAAATATTAGGCTCGGAAACTTTACCATCATAGCTGATGATCAGATGTGTTTGCCCTCCTGAATTGCGCAGCGTCATGTCGCCCAGCGACACAGCATAGGTAGGTAACGCCAATGTAACGCCATAAGCGAAGCATACAAATATCAGGAGAACACGTATCATAGAGCTCTTTGACCACGGCTTTCTAAAAGTTTGGTTACCAGTCTCTTAATTCAGCTATCCATACACATGTGCAATCACAGGGTGGCAGAGAATTTACCTTGCAATTTAAGCCCCCTATGCCATTTAGAGAGAGTCGTTAGAGCGCCGGGCATCGAAAAAATCCCGCCGGTTGCGACAGATCGCGCGGACATAATCCACGCCCCTTTAGAGAGTTCCTATGCACGTCACGGCATCGTTTAAACCTTCACAGCCCGGATACTGTCCCGGCGGCGAAGCTGCGCGTGCGGCAACATTAATTTATCATAGAAATATATCGTCCATGAATACGGATCACGGTGAAGGCGCGCGTCAGCGCAGCCCCGCTCCGAGGCATGCGACGGTCGGAGTTTTACATGTCAAAGAAAATGCTTATCGACGCCTCCCACCCGGAAGAAACACGGGTCGTTGTCGTCAACCAGAACAGAGTCGAAGAACTTGATTTTGAAAGTGCCGCCAAGCGACAGCTACGCGGCAATGTCTATCTCGCCAAAGTCACGCGCGTAGAGCCGTCATTACAGGCCGCATTCGTCGAATTTGGCGGAAACCGTCATGGCTTCCTCGCCTTTAGCGAAATTCATCCCGATTATTATCAGATCCCGCATGCCGACAAGGTCAAGCTGCTCGAAGCCGAAGCCGCGCATAGCCGTGATGACGATGATGACGACGACGATGATGAGGATAACGGCAAGGGATCACGCAATAGCCGCAATCGTAGCCGCTCTAAACCCGCTAGCGCTAAAAAAGGCGCGCGCGTCAGTAAAAAATCATCATCAGATGACGAAGGTAAAGACCCATTGCGTAAAGCCGCGGCCAGCTTTGCTGCCGCCCTGCGCATAGCCGCGTCAAATCCCGATGACGAAATTGATCCGACGGCGCAGGCTTCCGACAATTTTGTCGTTGCCAAAAATCTACGGACGAAAGATTTCGACCCTGCTGATATCCCCGATGACTTAGATGATCATGATGACGATGAAATCGATGCGGAACTGGCTGAAGACGCCGCCGATGAGGACGACGAAGAGGTCGCGGTCGAGCAGGCCAAAATGGACAAAAAACGCCGGCAGCAGCAATTGCGCCGCCGCTATAAAATTCAGGAAGTTGTCAAACGCGGACAGGTTTTGCTGGTTCAGGCCGTTAAAGAAGAGCGCGGCAATAAAGGCGCAGCCCTAACAACTTATCTGTCGCTGGCCGGACGCTATTGCGTGTTAATGCCCAATACGCCGCGCGGCGGCGGCATTTCTCGTAAAATTTCCAATGGTGCAGACCGTAAGCGCTTAAAAGGCATTATGTCCAACCTTGAAGTGCCCAAAGGTATGGGCGTTATTGTCCGCACAGCGGGCGCAAAACGCACACAAACCGATATTGAGCGCGATTTTGATTATCTGGCCCGCCTGTGGGAAACCATCCGCAAGAAAACGCTGGAATCCTCTGCGCCAAGCCTGATTCACCAAGAAGGCGATCTGGTTAAACGCGCCCTACGCGACATGTTCAGCAAAGACACAGAACAGGTTCTCGTGGCGGGCCGTGAAGCCTATGAACAGGCGCGCGATTTCATTGAAATGCTGATGCCGGCCCAAGCTGAAAATGTTGTCGAATATACGGACGATATTCCGCTGTTTTTGCGCTATCAGGTCGAGCAGCAAATCGAAGCCAGTCTTGAGCCCGTCGCGCAGCTTAAATCCGGCGGCTATCTGGTCATTCACCCTACCGAAGCTCTGGTCTCTGTCGACGTCAATTCCGGCCGCAGCACCAAAGAACGTAATGTCGAGCGCACAGCGCTAAAAACCAATCTTGAAGCTGCCGAGGAAGTCGCGCGCCAGATGCGCCTGCGTGATCTGGCCGGTCTGATTGTTATCGACTTCATTGATATGGACGAAAACCGTAATAACCGTGCGGTCGAAAAACGCATGAAAGACATGCTGTCCACGGACCGCGCCCGCGTACAAATGGGCCGGATTTCACAGTTCGGACTGATGGAAATCTCCCGTCAGCGCCGCCGCCGCAGCCTTCTCGAAGGCAGCTCTGCCTCTTGCGAGCATTGCGGCGGTGTAGGCCGTAAACGCAGTGTTGAGAGCAGCGCGCTCAAAGCAATCCGCGCCGTCGAAGAAGAAGGCGTACGTAACCGCGCCAAGCGCATTCGACTGAAAGTCTCGCCAAATGTTGCGCTCTACCTGTTCAACGAAAAACGTGACCTGCTTTCCAGCGTTGATACGCGCTTTGATATGTTCACAGAAATTTTCAGCGACAACTCTATGCACCGTCCTGAGTTCGAGATTGAGCGTCTTGAAATGAACGAGGAAAAAGGCGACGATCCAGTCGAAGTCATGGAGAAAGAGGCCAAGCGCAATGAGCGCCAGAGCCGTAATTCCAGTCCGAAACGCACAAATAATAATGATAATAAGAGCGATGACGACGATAGCTCTGATACTAAAGCAGGCAGCACTAGCCGTAATCGCCGCGGACGCCGCCGCAATAGTTCTGATACATCTGAGAGTGACAGCAGCGAGACCCAAAGCAAAGCCTCCGCGCCAAGCCCGACCAAAGACGATGCGTCGGATTCAGATGAGAGTAACCGCCGCAAACGCCGCCGTAGAGGCCGCCGCGGAGGTCGCGGTAAGCGCCGTGACGAGGGCGAGACGTCCGGTGATAACTCCGGCAGTAACACCACAGACACGACGTCCAAAGCTGAAACGTCTAAACCTGTTGAAGGCTTAGAAGTTATTACGCCCGAAGCCGCTAGCAAAGCCGCCGCGCCCAAACGCCGCCGCACCCGCAAGTCTGCGCCGAAAAAAGAGAGCGGTTCATCGTCCACAGAGGGCAAACCCCCGCGCGAGTCGAAACCACAGGCCAATGATAAGCCTGCGGGCGCCGCTCCTCAAGGTGACGGTGCCACGCCCAAACGCCAGCGCGTGCGCCGCAAAGCTCCGAACAAAGACGGCGGTGAGGCTAAGCCCGCTGCAGCGGCAAAAGCGCAAGCCAAGCCTGCTGAAACGAAGGCCGCTGAGCGCAAATCAGATAAGCCAAAACGCACGCGTACACGTAAATCCGCGCCGTCAAAAGCGGCTGATGCTCCGGTGAAAGACGCGCCTAAGGCCAAGCCTGCTGCCCGGAAGAAAGCTCCGGCTAAAGCGCAGTCCCCCGCGCCTGAGCCTGAGAAGGCTCAGGCCGGAGGCAAACCCAAACGGGTTCGCGTCAGGAGGAAAGCGCCGGGAAAGCTTGAAGGCGCGCAGGCCCAGGCCAATAGCGCGCCAAACACTCAAGAGCCCGGCAAGCCAAAGCCTAAAAAGAAAAAAGGATTTTTGGGCAAGCTCTTTAATATTTAAGCTTGGCCTGTATTTATGGTTTAAACCAATCGGCGCAGCGCGTCGATTGGAAAACCGGAATCTATACACGTCCTGTCCATAGATAAAACCTGTTGGTTAATCTTGCGCCTCTAACGGTTCGCGCTTGACCGCGAAGCGCTTATCGCGTCAATTCCCTTTGAATATTCAGGGGAAAAATATGAACAATGAAACGCCCAGCAAAAGGTATCGCACCATTGTCCTCTTGTTGCTGACATTGGTCTACGCCTTTAATTTTATTGATCGTCAGATTATCGGCATTTTATCGCCTTTTATCCAAAAAGATTTAGAACTTACAAATACGCAATTGGGAATGCTCAAAGGTATTTTCTTTGCACTGTTTTACACCTCTATTGGCATCCCCATTGCGTGGCTGGCGGATCGTTATAACCGTACAAATATCGTCACAATCTCGCTTGCAGTTTGGAGTGGATTTACAGCATTAACCGGTATGGCCGGAAGTTTTGCATCTATTGCTTTGGCCAGAATGGGCGTTGGCATTGGTGAAGCCGGCGGCTCACCACCCTCACATTCTATGATTTCTGACCTGTACCCAAAAGAAGAACGGTCTGGGGCTTTAGGTGTTTACTCTCTTGGAATACCTTGGGGTCAAGGTATCGCTTACGCCCTGACGGGATATCTACTTGGCAGCCAAGCCGTTGGGTTTACGTGGCGCGAACTACTGATTTCACTTGGCATAGCCGGCGTGGTCTTTGCTGTGGCCGCTCGCTTGATTATTCGCGAACCACAGCGCGGCATTCAAGATACGGATACGCCCGAGCTTGCAACCAAAATTCCCTTTAAGACAGCCCTAAAAACCCTTTTATCTATTCCGTCGTGGTGGGCTATGTGCATGGGGATAACGACAGCATCATTTGTCGCTTACGCAGTCGCGACATGGCAAGTGGACTATTTGCTTCCATTTGATGGAGCAATGGAAAATCCATATGGCTTTCAAAAAATGATGTACATCTTGGGCGCGTTAAACATTACACTTTATGCTGCCGGAACTCTTCTTGGCGGCAAGATTGTCGATAAACTCGCTAAGGGTAATTTGAGATATTACGGCATAATTCCGGCTGTCACAGTGTTGATTTGCTTGCCCTTGATCATTGGAGCATTTTGGGCAAATTCCACATTCTTACATATGGCTTTTGGCGGCGTTTTTCTGTTTTTTATTGGCATGTATTTGGCGCCGTCATTTGCCGTCGCTCAAACCCTTGCGCCAATCAATATGCGGGCCATGTCAACGGCAATTTTCTTCTTGATTTTAAATCTCATTGCTTTGGGTGGCGGGCCAACTCTTGTCGGGATTTTGACTGATATATTTGAAGTCAACCACACCAAAGTTGAAGCCATTCGATTTAGTCTTACTATTGTTTCATCAGGTTTCATTATTAGTGCTCTGTGTTTTCTATACGCGGCTAAAACGCTGCCTAAGGATTGGGCCGAAGCACAAAAACGCAATGAAAGTTTAAAAGACCAGGTCAGATAAGCGAAGCAAATTTCACCCCTGCCCTTGACCTTCGGCCAAGGCGGGGGCAATGCGCGCGACACGTCACCTAGATAAAGAGTCGCAATTATGATCGATCGTTACGCCCGCAAAGAGATGGCCGAAATTTGGTCTGCCGCTACGAAATACCGTATCTGGTTTGAAATTGAAGCCCATGGCTGTGATGCGCTCGCGCAGTTGGGCGTTATTCCCAAAGCGGCGGCGAAAAATATCTGGGATAAAGGCGGCGCGGCGGAGTTTGACGTCGCGCGCATTGACGAGATCGAGCGCGAAGTCAAACATGACGTCATCGCCTTTTTGACCCATCTGGCCGAATTTATCGGTGAGGATAGCCGCTTCGTCCATCAGGGGTTTACCAGCTCTGACATTCTCGACACAACATTATCTGTACAGATGGCCCGCGCCACCGATCTTTTGCTGGTTGGCATGGACCGCGTTTTGACCGCGTTGGAACACCGTGCCAAAGAGCATAAATATTCGATCACCATCGGGCGCAGCCACGGTATCCATGCCGAGCCGACAACGATGGGGATCAAACTTGCGCGGTTCCATGCTGAATTTGCCCGTGGCCGCGCACGACTTGTTACGGCCCGCGAAGAAATTGCTGTCTGCGCGATCTCCGGCGCTATCGGGACATTTGCCAATATCGACCCCTCCGTAGAGGCGCATGTGGCCGAAAAAATGGGCCTCGCCATAGAGCCGGTCTCAAGCCAAATCATTCCGCGTGACCGTCACGCCGCCTATTTCGCGGCGCTCGGCGTGATCGCCAGCTCGGTTGAAAATATCGCTGTCGAAATTCGCCACTTGCAACGCACAGAGGTTCTGGAAGCCGAGGAGTTTTTCTCCAAAGGCCAAAAAGGCAGCTCGGCCATGCCGCATAAACGCAATCCGGTGCTGACCGAAAACCTGACAGGACTGGCGCGTCTTGTCCGTATGGCCGTGATGCCCGCGATGGAAAATGTCGCTTTGTGGCATGAACGCGATATTTCGCATAGCTCCGTCGAGCGCGGCATTGGCCCGGACAGCACGGTGCACCTGGACTTTGCCCTGCACAGACTGGCGGGCGTGATTGAAAACCTTGTGATTTATCCTGAGAAAATGGCGGCCAATATGAACCGTCTGGGCGGACTTCATAACTCTCAGCGCTTCCTGCTCGCCCTGACACAGGCCGGAGAGAGCCGCGAGACGGCCTATAGCCTTGTGCAGCGTAACGCCATGCAGGTCTGGGAGCTTTTCCGCACTCAAGGTGATGCCGGCGAAGGCGCGTTTTTGAACCTTTTGCTCAAAGATGACGATGTGCGCGCCCGCCTGTCCGAAGATCAGATTCGCTCTATGTTTGATGATGAATATCACACCAAACATGTCGATACGATTTTTTCGCGTGTTTTTGATTAAACTGCCTGCGACGTTATTTAGGGCTAGCTAAAACACCGCCGCCCATCGGCTCAGGCGTGCCAGTCGTGCCGGGAAAGCTGAGCGGCAGACCGCAAAGCGTGCGCGCCGCCATATAAGCAAAGGCCTGGGCTTCCAGCGCGTCACCGTCCCAGCCGAGCGTATCAGCACTCACGACATTACCGCCGCAATGGCTTTGCAGCATATATATGATGGCGCGGTTGTGCCGACCGCCGCCGCATATGATAACGGTTTGTGGGTCAAAATTAGCCATGTCGCGGGCGATCGCTTGAGCCGTAAAGCCGGCTAAAGTCGCCGCGCCATCCTCAGTGCTAATGCCTGCCAAATCGCCCAATACGTCAAATTCATAACGATCAGCACTACGCGGCAAAGGCCGCATAAAAAACGGCGCCGTCAGCCAGCACGCGATCAAATCAAAATCGACTTTGCCCGAAAGCGACAGCGCACCGCCCGCGTCATAATCCTTGCCAGACTTAGCCTTGACCCAACTGTCGAGCGGGCCATTGCCCGGCCCGCAATCACCAGCGATAAGCGGCGCGTCACCGTTAATCAGCGTGACATTGGAGACGCCGCCAATATTGACGACCGCAATGCGTCCCGTCAGGCCGCTATAATCGCACAGCGCTTTATGATAAATCGGAGCGAGCGGTGCGCCCTGCCCGCCAGCGGCCACATCGGCGCTACGAAAATCAAAGACAACAGGTAAGCCCGTGGCGGCAGCGAGACCCTCTCCGCTTCCAATTTGCAAGCTCTCACCTTTGCGCTTCGGCGTCGCCCCGCGATGCAAAACTGTCTGTCCGTGATAGCCCACCAAATCAATATCGTCTTTGCCAAGACCGCTCGCCTCCATCAATCCCGCCACAGCGCGGCGATGGGTGGCGTCTATAAGCGCTTCAGCGCGGGAAAAAATATTAGGCGGCGGGCCGGTGAAATTCCAGTTTACGGCAGCGGCCATACTTTCCGATAGGACAGTGCGCTCTGCGTCAGAATATTCAAGGGTCCGGGCGGGGCCGAAAGAAAGTATCCGCTCACCATCAGTCTCGATTATGGCCGCGTCCACCCCGTCCAGGGAGGTGCCGCTCATTAATCCGATCACTTTTATTCGTTTGGGCATGTATTTGATGCTCATTTGGCCTTTGACGTGTCGAGTCGCTTTGTTACACGGCTACCTTAGCTTTGGGAGAGTGCCATGTCCGCTTATAAATCAGACCTGATGTCCGTTCTGACCCAGCGCGGCTATCTCTATCAATGCACGGATGAGCAGGCGCTGGACAAGGCCGCGCATGACGGCACGTTGACCGGCTATATCGGCTTTGATTGCACAGCGCCCAGCCTGCATGTGGGCTCTATGGTCCAGATCATGATGCTGCGACGTCTGCAGCAAGCGGGTCACCGCCCGATTGTTCTTTTGGGCGGCGGCACGACCAAAGTCGGTGACCCGACGGATAAGGATAAATCGCGCCCCATCCTGACCGATGAACAGATAGAAATTAACAAGGCCGGCATCCGTCAGGTCTTTGCCAAGCTGATTGATTTTGACGGCCCGAACGGTGCCGTCATGGTTGATAATGCAGACTGGCTCGACAAGCTGGGCTATGTCGAATTGCTGCGCGAATACGGTACGCATTTTACGGTTAACCGTATGGTTCAACTCGATACTGTGAAGCGCCGTCTCGAGACCGAACAGCCCATGACGTTTTTAGAGTTTAATTACTCCATCATGCAGAGCTATGATTTTTGCGAACTTAACCGCCGCTATGGCTGCACCTTGCAAATGGGCGGCTCTGACCAATGGGGCAATATTGTCAGCGGGGCCGATCTGACGCGCCGTAAAACGGGCAATATTTGTTATGGCTTTACCACGCCGCTGATTACCACCGCCTCGGGCGGAAAAATGGGTAAAACAGCAGACGGCGCGGTTTGGCTGAATAATGAGGCTAATATTGACCCTCAATTTACGCGCAGCCCTTATGAGTATTGGCAGTTTTGGCGCAATACCGAAGACGCCGATGTCGGCCGCTTCCTACGCCTGTTCACCGATGTGCCGCTGGACGAAATTGCTGTGTTAGAAGCGCTGGACGGCGCGGCGATTAACGAGGCCAAAGTGCGGCTGGCAAATGAGGCAACGACCATGCTGCACGGCTCGGACGCAGCCCGCGAGGCCGAGCAAACCGCCAAAACAACCTTTGAGCAAGGCGGAACAGCTGACGGCCTTCCCACCTTTGAGATCGCTGCCGCCGAGATCGAAACTATGGGCGTTTTAAACGCAGCCACGCTGGTCGGGCTGGCCGGATCAAACGGCGAAGCCCGCCGCCACATCAAAGCCGGCGCGCTAAAGATCAATGACGAAAAAGTTGGCAGCCACGAGGACACTTTGTCTGGCAAGCTGATTGACGGCGTCGTCAAAATCAGTGTGGGCAAGAAGAAACACGCGCTGATTAAGGCGGTCTAGTGGAGCAATTTTGGTCCGGGCAAGGCTGTAATTCGCATAATATTGTGTGGATTAATAACCCTCACCTACCCACACCTATGCGTCATCCTCGGGCCTGACCCGAGGATCTATTTCTCCATTCAGGCCTGCGTGAGTAGGCATTAAACCGTTGGTTCAACACACTTATTTTTAACACGGCTCGACGACGCGCCGTGGATCCTCGGGTCAGGCCCGAGGATGACGCAGGTTGAGAATGGGGGGCGTGAACCGTTGATATATAAAGATACATCCCCGCCCCCTCAAGTCTCCCCTATCTTTAAACTGTCTCTTGTGGCGGGCCGGGTGTCGACGTTCGGAACTTATGAGAGATCGGTATTGGATTCGGGAGAAGTGGGGTTACGGCCTACGTCAAACGGGTTTGGGAGCATTCTGCGCTGCGGAGTGTGACCTTAGCGAGAGCCGCGTATCGGCCGTGAGATATCGCCGCGAAGCTGACCCTTCGTAAAACATTTCTCTTCTGGTCTCCATCGGAGGCTCAGCTTCGCGGATGAGTCCGCGCATTTTAATTCCCCGCTCGTGCAGCGGCGAGACCGCCTCTTGTTTTTTGTGACGACCCGATGCGTCAGTATGCGATTACGGCTGCGCGTAATAAAAAAGCCGCCCTTAGCGGCGGCTTTTTAAATTATGAGAGTGTCTTGTATCAAAATCCCTGCTTATGCGGAATTTTGATGATCAATACCGGTTGTCAGGGCCGTTATCACGATCACCTTGGAAAGCGCGGAGCAGTTCGTCAGCGTTCATTTCCGCAGGTTTTTCAGGCGCCTGTTCAATATTGCCGGCAATAACGACTTCGTCTTCATCATCTTTCAGATCATCATCAAGCAGGACGCGCTGCAGACCAACAACAAGGCTTTCGCGAAGGTCATCAAGATTAAGCGTTTCGGCGGCAAGCTCACGCAAGGACACGACCGGGGTCTTGTCATTATCACGGTCAACCGTCAGCGCAGAGCCGGCAGAGATGTTGCGCGAACGGTGCGCGGCCAAAAGAACGAGATCAAAGCGGTTGTCGATTTTGTCGATGCAATCTTCTACGGTAACGCGGGCCATAAAGTCTCCAGTAAAAAAAAGGCGTGCAAGTGCATACACGCCGTATCAAGGCGCCGTATATAAAGCTGTGGATACAAATGCAAGCCTCGCAAGCTTTAGCTTATGCTATGACCTGCAAAAAGGCACGAAAAACGGGCATATTAACCTCTGCGTCCTTGAACCGCCCTGCACCGCACGCTTAACTTTACTGCTAATAGAAATGTGATTCGATTATGGATGATGAACCCCCAACAGAAGATATGTTCGGCGGCGAGGAAGATAAAAATAAAAATAAGGCCGAAGCTGCTTATTCCGGTAAAAATATCCGTGTCCTCAAAGGGCTGGAACCTGTCCGCCTGCGCCCGGGCATGTATATTGGCGGCACGGATGAGCGCGCTCTGCATCACCTCTTTGCCGAAGTCATTGACAATTCCATGGATGAAGCCGTCGCCGGACATGCCAGCCGTATTGAAGTTGATCTGAACGCCGAAGGCTACCTAACCGTAACCGATAACGGGCGCGGCATTCCCATTGATTCGCATCCCGACCCTGAATTCAAAGGGAAATCCACGCTCGAAGTGATCATGACAGAACTTCATTCCGGCGGTAAATTTGACAGTGACGCTTACGAGACTTCCGGCGGACTGCACGGCGTCGGCGTCTCTGTCGTCAATGCGCTGGCCGACCATTTAATTGTAGAAGTCGCGCGGTCCAAAGAAATCTACCGTCAGGAATTCTCGCGCGGCGTGCCGCAGGGCAAATTGGTCAAGATCGGTGATACGCCAAACCGGCGCGGCACAAAACTGAGCTTCCATCCTGATCCTGAGATTTTCGGGCCTAAAGCGCGGTTCAAGCCCGCTAGAATTTTTCGCATGGCGCGCGCCAAAGCCTATCTACAGCCCGGCGTGGAAATCCGCTGGTCGTGTGATCCGTCCTTGGTCGAAAAGCTTGACGCTGTTCCGTCAGAGGCTGTTTTTCACTTTCCGGGCGGGCTGGCAGATTTTCTAGCCGAAACCATGGGTAAAAAGGCCCGCGTCGTGCCTGAAATTTTTGCGGGGCGCACGGAGAAATCCAGCGGCCACGGACGCGTGGAATGGGCCGTGGCGTGGAGCCCGTCCGGGTTTGGGGAAGCCGACAGTCTTATCCGCTCTTATGCCAACACAGTCCCTACGGCAGGCGGCGGCACGCATGAAGCGGGCCTGCGTGCAGCGCTAACCAAAGGCCTTCGGGCCTATGCTGATCTGTCCGGCATGGGTAAAAAGGCCGGTATTGTGACGCCCGATGACGTCATGGGCAGCGCCGGCGCGCTGATTTCCGTCTTCATCTCTGAGCCCCAATTCCAAGGCCAGACCAAAGACCGTTTGTCTAATGCCGGAGTGACGCGCATCGTCGAAAACGCTGTGCGCGACCCGTTCGATATTTGGCTGGGCAGCCGTCCAAAAGAAGCGACGCAGCTTTTAGAATGGGTGATTGAGAAGGCGGAAGCGCGCATTAAACGCCGCAAACAGCGCGATATATCCCGCAAAAGCGCGACCAAGCGCCTTCGCTTGCCCGGCAAATTGGCGGACTGCTCCAATAAGGACGCGGCCGGCACTGAGCTTTTCATTGTCGAAGGTGACAGTGCGGGCGGAAGCGCGAAACAGGCGCGCAATCGCAAGACGCAGGCCATATTACCTCTGAAGGGTAAAATCCTCAATGTGGAGAGCGCGAGCGCTGATAAAATCTCGCGTAATGCCGAGATTAATGATCTGTCCACCGCGCTGGGCGTCGGCATTGGCAAAAAATTCGATATTGAAGATTTACGCTATGAGCGCGTGATCATTATGACCGATGCTGATGTGGACGGCGCGCATATTGCCGCCCTGCTGATTACATTTTTCTTCCGCTATATGCCCGAACTCCTTGAGCAAGGGCGGCTCTATATGGCTCTGCCGCCACTCTTTCGCATTACGCAGGGCGGTAAATCGATCTATGCTTCCGATGAGGCGCATAAAAACGAGCTCCTGGCAACAGAATTTGCCGGACGCGGAAAAATTGAAATTGGCCGGTTTAAAGGTCTGGGCGAAATGATGCCTGCGCAACTTAAAGAAACGACAATGAACCCGGAAAGTCGAACATTGGCGCGCATCACGGTGGACGAGGAAAATATGCCTTCGACCGAAGCGCTGGTTCAGACCCTGATGGGAAAGCGGGCTGATTTGCGCTATCAATTTATTCAGGACAATGCCGAATTTGTTGAAGATCTGGACGTATAATCTGCGCCTAATGTCGCCCTGACTGCACCTTAATCTTACATTCATCCAAAATATCGTTAACCCGCCGCAACCGCCTTCAAAGCACCTGTAATGGCGGCGCAATTTATTGGAGATTTTAATGCATAAATATATCATCAGCGCCGCGATTGCCGCGCTTGTTACCGCCCCTGCTTTTGGACAGGATGATGGCTGGAGCGGAGAAGCCAGCCTGTCGGGCAATGCGACAACCGGCAATACAGAGACGACCGATCTCGGCATTGGTTTGGCATTACAACGCCAGTCCGGGGTTTGGCGTAATAAATTTGATGCCACAGTGGATTATGGCACTGTCAATGATCAGGATACGAAAAACCGCCTCTTTCTCGGCTATCAACTGGACCGCGACATCAACGAACATGTATATGTTTTCGGAACCGGCGATTATTTCAAAGATGATTTCGGATCATACCAAAATGGCTATTTTGTCGGTGCCGGCGCAGGCTATCATGCGCTGAAAAGCGAGCCTACATTCTGGGATTTGGAAGCAGCGCTTGGGTATCGCAACCAAGAAACACGCGAAACCGGCATCTTTGGACAGCCCGGATATATCGATAGCGAGAGTGTCGGTGAAGCGGCCCTGCGCGGTTCGTCCGATTTTAAATATAATTTCAATGAGGCCGTAAGCTTTTACAACAAAACCGAAGTTATCACCTCATCATCGGACACGTATTTATGGAACGATATTGGGATTTCAGCTAATCTGATGGGTAATCTGTCGGCGAAATTCGGCTACCGCGTCGATTATCACACTGATGTTCCTGTCGGCGTCGAGCAGACTGATACAGTCACGCGTATCGCGCTGGTCTACGCAATTAATTAGGGTCTCGGCACACAGCTTAGTCCATCATCGCTTGGGAGGCGGGCAATCGCCTCCCATATAGACATCCCGCTTTCGGGGTGTCTCCAGTCCGGCGAAATCTGCGCCAGCGGAAACAAAACAAAAGCCCGGTCTGTCATGCGCGGATGGGGTAAAGTTAAATCGCCAGTTTTAAGTTGAAGACCGTTATAGTCGATAATATCCAAATCGATAACGCGCGGCGCATTTTTCTGTGACGCCTCGCGGCCCATTTCACGCTCAATGGATTTAAGCGTTTTCAGTAAGTCCTCCGGCAACAGATCGGTTTCGACTTTCCAGACCGCATTAACAAAATTCGGATAGCCCCGCCCCGATGGCCATGACGGACTTTGCCACAGCCGGCTTTTATGGGTTATTACAATACCTAACCGGCGCATTTGCCCGGCCGCATATTCAAAGCTCTGCGCAGGCGCGCGTGTCACACCTTTGATAAGGCTTGGCATATTGGCCCCGATTGCGATAAAGACAGACATATTTTTCGCTTTATATTTTAAAAATTATTAGAGGACAAAATGGCATTTTATACAGACGAGAAAATCGCCCTTTTTATTGACGGAGCCAATCTTTATTCCGCAGCAAAATCAATGGATTTTGATATTGATTACAAAAAGCTCCTTGACGTTTTTCGCTCCCGCGGACGATTGATCCGCGCCTATTATTACACAGCTACGATTGAGCGCGACGATTATTCTGCGCTTCGTCCCCTCCTCGATTGGCTCGACTATAACGGTTATCACGTTGTAACCAAGCCCGCCAAAGAATTTGTCGACCGCGAAGGCCGCAAGCGCACCAAAGGCAATATGGACATGGAAATGGCTGTCGACATGCTCGATATAGCAGACCATATAGATCACATTGTTTTGTTCTCCGGCGACGGAGATTTTCGCGCCATTGTTAAAGCGGTTCAAGCCAAGGGCTGCCGCGTTACCGTGGTGAGCAGCCAAAAAACAAAGCCGCCCATGCTCGCCGATGAGCTGCGCCGGCAAGCTGATAATATCATCGATATGGCCGATATGGCCGATATGGTCGGCCGCGCCCGCCGCGCCCATGGCGACTTGCCAATGGTCGAGCCTGATGATGACGATTATCATGAATAATGCCGCCTTTACCGAGCCCCCGCGTAATTGTGCCCGGTGTCCGCGCCTGCGCGCGTTTTTGCTGGATCTGCGCGCGCAGTATCCGGATTGGCATAATGCGCCTGTCCCGAGTTTTGGTGACCCAGAGGCCGCGCTTTTGATCATCGGTCTTGCGCCGGGCATGCAGGGCGCAAACCGCACGGGCCGTCCTTTTACCGGCGACTGGGCGGGCGATCTGCTTTATGCGGCGATAAATGAATATGGATTTAGTGAAGGCACATACGGCGCCGAACCCGATGATGGGCTCCGACTAACCGGTGCAATGATCACCAATGCCGTGCGCTGCTTACCGCCGCAAAACAAACCCGTCGGCGCGGAGATCAATACATGTCGTCCGTTTTTGGTCGATCAGATAGAGGCAATGCGCAGCCTGAAAGCCTTATTATGTTTGGGCAAGATTTCCCATGACAGCACGATCCGTGCATTTGGACTTCGTCTGAAAGATTATCCCTTCGGGCATCACGTCATATATGATTTGCCAAACGGGCTGAGGCTTTATTCAAGCTATCATTGCTCGCGATACAACACGAATACGAAGCGATTGACCGAAGACATGTTCTACGGCGTTTTCACAGATATCAGGGCGTATTTAAAACGTTAGCCCGCGCGGGTACGTTCCCCGCGCTCATGCGTTTCCTGCGCTTCAATGGACAGAGTCGCAATCGGACGTGCATCAAGACGTTTGACATCAATCTCGTCGCCGGTCTCTTCGCAAAGACCATATGTACCATGTTCTATTTTGCGCAGCGCTTTGTCGATCTTGTTGATAAGCTTACGCTGGCGATCCCGCGAGCGCAGCTCCAAATGCCGGTCAGCAGTCGCAGACGCACGGTCCAGACTGTCCGGATGGGACATGCTGTCCTCTTTGAGCGAGCTCATCGTGTCTTGTGTTTGCGTAAGTATATCGGCTTTCCATTCCAGAAGTTTCTGGCGGAAATATTCGCGCTGAACAGGGTTCATAAACGCTTCATCTGCCGTTGGCGCATAGCCTTCGGGAACAGTAACACTATTTGTATTCGCAGCCGTCATGATCTACCCCATCAATGCGTCTCTCTCGAGGGCGCATTAGCGGTGAGAATCGATTTTAACAACTGATTTCTGCAGTCATACAGCGCGGCCTGCCCGCTATACACTACAAGATGATTGAAACCGCGCAATCCCGCCGCTATGAGCGCGAAGAAATTAATACAGGACGTTATTATGGGTTTTCAAAGTACAGACAGCTATATTGCCTCGCGCGATTTACAAGTTGCGGTTAACGCGGCTATCGCACTGGAACGGCCGCTTCTGATTAAAGGCGAACCCGGAACCGGAAAGACCGTTCTGGCCCATGAAATCGCGAAGTCTCTAGATACGGATTTGCTGCAATGGCACGTTAAATCGACCACAAAAGCGCAGCAGGGTTTATATGAATATGACGCCGTCGCGCGCCTCCGCGATAGCCAGTTGGGTGATGGTAAAGTCCACGACATCAAAAACTATATCAAGCGTGGCAAATTGTGGGACGCCTTCACTCACGCAAAACGTCCTGTCCTGCTCATTGACGAAATTGATAAAGCCGATATCGAATTTCCTAACGACCTTCTTCAAGAACTCGACCGGATGGAGTTTAATGTTTACGAGACCGGAGAGACGGTCACATCGGTCCACCGCCCCGTCATTATAATCACATCCAATAATGAAAAAGACCTGCCCGACGCGTTTTTGCGCCGCTGCTTTTTTCACTACATCCAGTTTCCCGATGAAGAGACGATGAAACAAATCGTCGATGTGCATTTCCCTAATATCAAATCGCGATTATTGTCTGCGGCAATGAAGCGGTTTTTCGATATTCGCTCAATGCCCGGACTGAAGAAAAAGCCGTCAACGTCAGAACTGCTCGACTGGCTCAAGCTCTTGATGATCGAAGATATTGACCCCGAAACACTGCGCGAAAACGATACGAAAAAATCCATTCCGCCGCTTCATGGCGCGCTGCTCAAGAATGAAGCTGACGTACATTTGTTTGAAAGGCTGGCGTTTTTAACGCGGCGTGAAGGCTAACCCGGCTTATCAAAATGCCAGACCGAGGGAACGGCGGCGAGGCGGTCTTTATAATAGCCCTGAAAGCCAGGCAGTTTAATGCGGTTCAGGAAGCTGGAATAGGTTAGGTAACTGACGACGAAGCGTAGATCCTTGGCCCATCTCGGCATATATCTCGGTGTCTCGATCAGTTTGTTGTCGATAAGTTCGGCAATGGCGGGCACGTCTTCGAGATCCATTTTGCCAACAAACAAAACGCGGATTAGATCTGCGCGGTTCAGAGAGACGACACTGCGCAGGAAATTATGCACGCGTAAAAGCCCGTTCAGATAGACGAGATCTTTGGTAAATGGTGCCCCGCCCGTCAGAACGCCGCCGCGAAAGACGCGACGCGTATTTTCAAATGATTCTTCGCGGTCACCCGTCTGGCCGATAAAAAAGCGGTAGACTTCAATAAAATCCGCGCCCTCAGCGGCCATATCGATAGCAATGACGCGGTCGGCGAGACGGCGAAAGCGTTTCGGGTCCATCGTGCCGGCAATCATTTCGGCAAAAACAGCCAGGCCTTCCTGGATTTGCGTCGTACCCATATGAGAGCTGCCGAGAATTGGAAAATGGTTTTGCGTTTTACCGTTAAGAGCGGTTGCCGTGTGAATTAAAGCTTCATGTTGCAAAAGTTGCCGGACATCCATTTGCGTAAATTGCGCATCATCACGCACGCGGATTCGCCGCGAACTTGCGGTGGCCTTAGCAGACAGGCTTTTAGACAGCTCGATATTCGGGGCATCTTCGCCAAAATATTTTGCGACTTTGGGTTCAAGCTCGGCAGCGAACTGCCGTGCTGTTAAAGCATCGTCCGCGCCTTCAAGCACAAGGTTTTCAAATTCCAGATCGCGCAGGGTCTCATCAATGTGTCGGGCCAGTTCAATGACCTGCGTTTTCCCGTCCAGCATTAGCATTTGCGGCGTTCCGAATAAGGTTGAAGAATGCGTGTAAAAAGCCCGAGTTTCGCGCGCATCCAGCATTTCAGCTTGGGTTTTCAGAACGCCGTGAATGCGCCTTAACCACTCCATAACAGGCGCATCTCCATCCAGCATTACGCCGGCATCTTGAAGATGCTGTCTGGCAGGGGCCGTATCCACATCGGGATAAGTCACGACGGGCATTTTTGTGCCATTCGCTGCTAGAAAAGCTTCCCTGACCTCTCCAGGCCATGCGACCGATTTTAAAACGCGTAAATCCTTCGCAGCCTCATAGAGATGAGCCGCAATATCCTGCTCGTTATGAAACGACTTACTCATGTCAGGCTTCAAGTACGACGCGGTAACGGGCCTTGCCGGATTTCAGGCGCGCCAAAGCATCGTTGACATCGTCCATCGCAAAGACCTCAGTCTCAGGCAAAATATCATGACGGGCGCAAAATTCGAGCATTTTTGTAATCATGGCCGGCGAGCCAGTATCGCTACCGCCCACAGCCTTCTGCCCTGTGATCAGTTGCCCTGCGCGAACCTCCATCGGTTTCATGACCATACCGACTGTGATCAGGCGGCCGCGCGGGGCCAGCGCGCCGATATATTGTCCCCATGGCAAATCGACATTAACGGTCGAAATCACGGCGTCATATGTGCCGCGCAACGCTTTTAGCGCGCCCTCATCGCGTGTGTTAACGACTTTATGCGCGCCCAGCTCTTTAAGCTCAGCCTCTTTATCCATGCTGGTCGTAAAAGCTGTGACTTCGCATCCCCAAGCCGCTAGAAATTTGACGGCCAAATGTCCGAGACCACCAATACCGATAACGCCGACTTTGTCGGTGGGCTGTATACCGTAATCAACGATCGGCGTGAACACAGTCACGCCGCCGCAAAATAAAGGTCCGGCTTTCAGCGCGTCCAGCCCGTCAGGAAGCTTAATCGCCCACGCGGCCTGCGCCCGCACTTTGTCCGCAAAGCCGCCATGATGACCGACAATCGTCGCTTGGGAATTGCGGCAATGGTGTTGCGAGCCTGACATGCAGGTTTGGCAGCTTAGGCAAGAGCCTGACATCCATCCGATGCCGACCGTATCACCAGGCTTAATATGGGTTACGCCATCGCCGACAGACTCAACAGTGCCTATAATTTCATGGCCTGGAACCAGTGGATATTGCGCATTGCGCCATTCATTTTCAATCATTGACACATCAGAGTGACAAATCCCGCAGCTTGTGACTTTAACATCGACTTCGCCTGCGCTGAGCGCATCCAGTTCATATTCAAAAGGCTTGAGTTCGTCTCCGGCTTTCATTGCAGCCCACGCTTTTACTGTGCTCATAATACTCTCCGTTTGGATTTATGTGCCCTGTCGAAGCAGCCTTGGCCAGCGATCTTTTGTTTGGCAGAGTTATTGGTGAAGTTAGCCTAATCGTAATGGTCTAAACGGTTGCACCCCGCATCCGCGCCGCGTAGGTTCGCGCGAAATTTAACGCGGGATTCCCGCAGGGCCGACATGCCTGCGCTAATATTTGACTGAGGACGATATGGTCGATTTCATCAACGAAGTTGAAGAAGAACTTCGCAAGGACCAGTATAATGAATTACTGCGCAAATGGGGGCCGTATCTGGCCGCCGCTGCGGTTTTGCTTGTATTGGGCGCGGCGCTGTATGAATTCATGGATTACCGCAATGATCGCGCAGCTAAATCGGCATCAATTTCTTACTTCGCCGCTTATGAGAAATATGATGCGGGCAATCTGGACGCCGCGCAAAGTGACTTTCTGGCCATTAGTGAAGCCGCCCGCCCGGGCTATGCCGGACTATCCTTAATGCAGGCTGCAGGTATCGCGCTTGAAAAGGGTGATTCCGAGAAAGCTGTAGAGCTGCTTGATCAAGCCGCCGACACATTTTCCGATCCACGCCACGTACATCTTGCGCGCTTAAAGGCCGGATATATATTAATGGATCAGGGCCGCTATGACGAAGCCAATAATCGTATTGAGCCTCTCCTTGCGGGTGATTCGCCCTATGAGCATTTGGCGCAGGAGCTTGCCGCTTTTGCAGCCCTTGAACAAGGCGATCTGCGTACGGCGCGGTCTAAATTTGCGCTATTATCCCGCGGCGTTGATGTCACGCCTGGCGTGCAAACCCGCGCCGAACAGATGATGGCGATTACGCCGTCTTTGCAAAGTGATGCAGAAGAAACGCCCGCCAAGGACGCGGCCACCAATTCCGACACACAAATTGAGACGACGCAGGATATTGAGGCGCCAGTTCCCGCCAGTCCGGCCGATAATAAACCGACCGAAGATTAACCCGACGTCACGACGACAGGATATATAATGACACAGACCCATTTCTCCCGCGCGCTTCTGGCCTCGGTGTTCGCGATAACCCTGACGGGCTGCTCTACAATTGGCGGCGTTGGCGATCGTATCAGCGATTTAAACCCGTTCTCAAAGAACGGGTCTACGGACTCATCGCAAGGCGACATCCCGGAAGAATCTGAACGTATTACTATCCTGTCCTTATCTGACAGTCTTGAAGTCGGCTCAGATCTCGCCCCTGCCGATATTGTCTTGCCTCAACCTTATATAAATTCAGACTGGGCTCAACCCGGCGGCAATCCCGCGCATGTGATGGGCGTTACAGCCTCTGGCGCAAACCTGACCCGCGCATGGAAAAAAAGCATTGGCAAAGGCAGCTCTAAAAAAGGCCGCGTTGTTGCAACACCGGTCATTGCCAATGGCGTTATATATACAATGGACGCCAACAATACCGTTAGAGCGGCAAATACATCCGACGGCTCTAAAATCTGGGACTACAAAATTACGGTAGATCTTGGCGAAGCAACACGCAGTCGTGATACGGGATTTAAAGGTCGTCTGGCTAATCCGCGCGGATTTTTTGGCGGCGGACGTAGCGGTGTGGATCGCGAATCAATTGGCGGCGGTGTTGCATATGACGGTGGCCGGATTTATGCTTCCTCAGGTTATGGTGTGATGAGCGCGCTGGATGCACGCACGGGCGCCAAAATCTGGGACCGCGGCACGGAGACTCCTCTACACAGCGCCCCGACAGTCTCAGATGGACGCGTTTTTGCGATCACGGATGATAATGAGATTTTTGCTTTTGACGCTGATAACGGCGAAATTCTCTGGACCTATCAGGGTATTATCGAGACTGCGCGTATGCTGACCTCACCCAGCCCGGCCGTCATTGACGATGTGGTTCTAGCACCCTTTGCATCCGGCGAAATTGTAGCCCTTCGCGCGCAAAACGGTACTGTCTTGTGGCAGGACGCACTTTCGTCCGCCGGGAAACTCACCCCGCTCTCAAGCCTGAACGACATAAGCGCAGGCCCGGCAGTCGCTGACGGTTACGTCATTGCAACAGCCCAGTCCGGCGCGATGAGCGCATTTGACCTTCGTACAGGTCAACGCATATGGAACCAACCCGCAGGCGCGCTCGGCTATCCGCTGATGGCCGGAGACTTTATCTATACTGTGACGACAGATGCCCAAATTGTGTGCCTGTCCAGAGCGGACGGTAAAGTCGTGTGGCTGACGCAATTAGAGACCTATGAAAAGCCCAAGAAGAAAAAGGGTAAAATCAGCTGGGTCGGACCGATCTTTACCGGCGGACGCTTGTTCACCGCCAGCTCGCACGGACAGGCCGCCGAGATTGATCCAAGAACAGGAGCCGTTTTGCGCAGCTATGACATTGGCGATTCTATATTTGTACAGCCCGTTATCGCCGGGCAGACCGTTTATCTGCTTAATGATGATGCGGATCTGATCGCGCTGCGTTAAGGCCCGCCTTATGGCCCGCAAAACAAAAAAACAGCGTCTGTCTGACAGACTCCAAAAAGATTTTGACGATCTAGATGCTACTATCGCTGATGGTGGTCAAGAAGTCGAAGAAGCCGAAATCCGCCTGCCGAAAATTGCGGTCATCGGACGGCCTAATGTCGGCAAATCCACAATCTTTAACCGTCTGGCAGGGCGACAGCTTGCTATCGTCAATGACACGCCCGGCGTCACCCGGGACCGTAAAGAGACCCATGCGCGTTTACGCCGCCAAGACGTCACTTTGATCGACACCGCCGGGTTTGAAGACATGCACGGCGAAACGTTGGAAGCGCGTATGCGGGCTCAGACAGAAATGGCCATATCTGAATCAGACATTTGCTTGTTCGTCTACGATGCACGGTTGGGCGTTACCGCGCTTGACGCGACTTTTGCCGACTATGTGCGCCGGATGAACAGATCGGTTATTCTGGTAGCCAATAAATGCGAAAGCCCCCGCGCATCTGCCGCCGGTGCCGGCGAAGGCTACGGCCTCGGCCTCGGCGAGCCCGTCGAAGTCTCCGCAGAACATAATATCGGCTTTGACGAGCTTGACGACCGCCTCGCTAAAGCCCTTGAAAATTTTGAATTCTATGCGCCTGAAACGCCTGAGGGCGAAGATGAAGAAGAAGCCGGCCCCTCGCCCATTCGAATCGCGGTTGTCGGCCGTCCGAATGCCGGTAAATCCACTCTGATTAATACATTGATTGGTAAAGACCGTCTGGTGACAGGTCCTGAAGCCGGGGTAACGCGCGATACTATTTCGATTGATTGGGAATGGAACGGCCATCCGGTCAAACTCCACGACACAGCCGGAATGCGCAAAAAGGCCAAGGTACAAGAGACGCTTGAAAAAATGAGTGTTAACGAGACGCTTCGGGCCATAAAGTTTGCACAGGTTGTCATCTTGCTGATGGACGCCAACAGCCCGTTCGATAAACAGGATTTACAAATTGCGGATTTCTGCGAGCGTGAAGGCCGCGGCATGATTATCGCTGTGACGAAATGGGATTTAATCGAGAATAAGTCAGCTTTGGCCAAATCGCTTCGCGAGCAAACCACGCGCTTGCTGCCGCAAATCAAAGGCGTTCCAATATTGTTTTTCTCCGGCCTGACGGGTCGGCATGTAGATCGTATCCTGCCGGCTGTTATAAACGTCATGGAAAACTGGTCAGTTAAAGTGAAGACATCCGACCTCAATAACTGGTTAATTGAGCGCGTTGCCAAGCATCCGCCACCCACTAAAAACGGACGCCCGGTCAAGCCGCGTTATATCGCCCAGACGAAAGCGCGTCCGCCGACCTTTATCCTAAAGACAAGCCGTGAGGCCGCGCTACCTGAGAGCTATAAACGGTATTTAATCAATGGATTACGAGAGGATTTTGATCTTCCCGGCGTCCCGATCCGCATGACAGTCAGGGCGGGTAATAACCCTTACACCTAATCTGTAAGTAAATGCCGCATATCCCTTTAAATTACTGATACAATCCCTAGGTAAAGGGCATCATGCCGGATGATAGCGCTTCAGCGTTTCGGCGAGCACAATTTCAACTCTATTATACGGAGACCACATGAGAACCCATGTTCCTAATGTTACATTTAAAACCCGCGTCCGCGACGAGTCTGTTGGCGGCGACAATCCTTTTAACTGGAAAGACCTCAGCACAGATGAGCTCTTTAGCGGCAAAACTGTCGTTTTATTTGCCCTTCCCGGTGCTTTCACACCGACCTGTTCGACCAGCCATCTTCCGCGTTATGAGGCCCTTTACGATGACTTTAAAGATGCCGGTGTAGACGAAGTTGTCTGCCTGTCCGTGAATGATGCCTTTGTCATGCACCAATGGGGCGTTTCCCAAGGCCGCAAAAATGTATTCCTGCTTCCGGACGGAAGCGGTCGGTTTACCCGCAAAATGGGTATGCTGGTTGATAAAGACAATCTGGGCTTCGGTTATCGCAGCTGGCGCTATTCTATGCTTGTGCGTGACGGCAAGATCGAGAAAATGTTTATCGAAGCTGATTTCGGTGATAATTGCCCCACGGATCCGTTTGAAGTCTCCGATGCGGATACGATGCTGAATTATATTCGCGGCGAAGCGGCATCAAAGGAAAAAGTAGCTTAAATCAGCTGCGCAATGCCGCCAGTGTCTGGCGGTATTCCCACCGTGAAATACGGTGATTGACCGCTTCAATCCAGCTTTGGATATCCTGAACAGCGACGGTTCGCGCCGTCGCTGTTGCATTTTTGCCTGTCAGTAATTCAGCGTTTTCGCATACATCGGCCAGACCGCAGGCCCCGACCGCGCGCGCCGTGCCTTTGAGCGTATGGGCGATGCTGATCCAAGTTTCATCATCCGCTTTGGCATCCAGAGCTTTGCACCACATATCTGTTTGATGACGGAACAGCCCAAAGACCTCGGCCGTTAAAGCCGTGTCATCGCCCACATATTGGCGAAGGTGCTTAAAGTTAATCGCGGTATCGGGGCTAATCTGTAACATAGTTAATGTATATAAATATAAATCCCAACAAAAGATGAACAAGCGGCTCAGACGCCTTTCAGATAAGCCCGTATAAGACGGAGAGGCTCACAGAAGGAAAGGAGCCCGCCATGTTTAACTTCACTCCCACAGGTCTTACAGCGGGTAACGCTTTGAAAGGCGTCGCCGCAGCTGCACTACTCTCTACATTCGGCGTCGGCGTGGCTTCGGCCACACCCGCAAATATGTCTCTCAAAGAAACAGCCAATGTACAAAGCTCGCAGACTGGCATCGTTCTTACGGCGCAAGTCTCCCCGGATCGCCGCAGTGACCGACGCTCAGACCGCCGCGAACGCCGCCGTAATGAGCGCGCAACTGACCGCCGCCGTGATGACCACAGAGTAGAGCGTAGACGCGAACGCCGTGTTGAACGCAGCCACGATGATCACAGCACAGAGCGTCGACGCGACCGCCGCGTTGAACGTCGACATGATCGTCGTGAGGACGCCCGTCAACACCGCCGTGCAGAACAGCGCCGCGCTGCAAGACAACACCGCCGTGTAGAACGTCGCCAAGATGCCCGTCAGCACCGCCGTATCGAACAGCGACGCCATGTCCGTCAGGCTCAGAGTCAACACGCACGGCGTTATGCGCACCGTAATAACCATCATGTGAATGGACGTCGCGGTTACCGGTCCGACTATCGCAGCCGTCTGGGTGTCAGCTTTAACTTCGGAACACCGGGCTATTCGGCTTATCGCTGGGCACCAAGCGCCTACAGCTTCTACCGTCCTACTTATGGATCATATGCCTCTTATCAGAGCCGGACGAGTTGTCAGCGCGTCTTGATTGAGAGTCGGCACTACGATCATATGGATGTCGTGAGCGTCAAAGAATGTTATAATCCATGGGACGGTTATTATGTCGTCCAGGGCAGCGAGCGCTTCGTCGACAGCCACCACTAGCCGTAATTATGACCGCTCCCGATAGTCTGTCGGGGGCGGTTTTTTATGGCCATAGCCTCCATATTTAATTAAGCTTGGCCTTCGGGCGTCAGGATGCTCAATATTAATCGGGGGACCTATGACAGGCCAAAGCACAATATCACCAATTCAAGCCTATTTCGCGCAAGCTCTGCGCGGCAAGTCGACATGGCCATATTGGTTGTTCGGCCTGTTTTTTGCGGGTGGTGTTTTCGCATTAGGACAACTTCTTGTCGCGCTTCCAATGATGTCATATTTGATGCCGCCTGAAGCGGCCGCCATCTCGCCTGCAGCAGTTATGATCGGTATGCTGGTCGTTACATTTATAGTCGCTTTGGTTATTACCGTTCCGATGCTGCTGTTTTTCTTAGGGGAGCGGGCATCACCTGAAAGCCGTAAAGTACTTCATATAGTTGGCGGAATAATTGCAGCGCTGGTGGCGATTGTGGGTATTTTCTCAGTTGTCGCCGGAAGTGGTGACGGCGCGGAAAGTCAGGATATACTTTCTGCGGCCATATCGTCATCGCCGTTTTTCTATTCCTTACTTCTTATTTCGTTCATTCCGATGATCCTTGGTGTGTTCGCCGCCGTTAAATTTGTTCACCGTAGACCAATAAAATCACTATTAACCGCTCATACCCATTTCAGATGGGGCCGTTTATTTCAAACAATGCTCGTCTTTTGGGTCATTGCTGCAGCGTTAGGGTTCGCTACGCATTTTCTAGGCCTCTCGGACTATGAATATGTCTTTGATCCATCGCGATTCGCGATTTACGCCCTCATCTCGCTTCTGTTCATCCCCCTGCAATCGGCTGCGGAAGAAATCCTGCTGCGCGGTTATTTAAACCAAGGCCTTGGCAAATACATTAAGAACCCCTGGATTGTCTTTGTCATCACCTCTGCCGGCTTTATGGCGCTGCATCTGGGCAATCCTGAAGCCGCCAAGGGTGCGGAAAACGGGACATTTGTTTTAACAATGGGGAGCTATTTCGCTTTCGGAATGATTGCTTGTATCCTGACCTATATGGATGGCGGACTTGAAAGCGCGATCGGCATGCATGTCGCCAACAACCTCTTTGCTTCGACCATGATGGGCTATGATGACAGCGTATTACCCACGCCGACAGTATTTAACACGACGCTGGATCCATCCAAGGACATGATTCTATTGGTTCTTTCCATGGCCCTAATGCTATTTATTCTGTGGAAATGGCGCAAACCGCTACAGCCCGACTTGCCCACTTCAGCGGATTTGGCTGATGAGCATGTGCAAGCAGAGGTCTTTAGTTAGTCTTGAATTTGATTAGGTAAATCCTTGTTAAGCCAAACGTTCTACCCTGCCCAGACAAGGGGAATTATGGCAGCCGCGTTGAAAAGATCCGTTCCGGCCATATTTGTCTGGGCTGTCATGATGGTGGCCGGCTCGATAAAATCCGCCCCCATACTCCTGCAAGGCGGCTTGCCCGGGAATGACGATTATATGCGCCTCGCCGTTGTTCGCGATTGGCTCGGCGGACAATCTTTCTGGGATATGAACCAGTACCGGCTCTTTCCGCCGGATCCGTTGCAATCCCATTGGTCCCGCATTCCGGATATTTTTATTGGCGGTCTGATTAAGCTGTTCACCCCCATTTTCGGCGCGCCGGGCGCAGAACTCGCTGCTGTCGTCATTTATCCGGCTATTTTACTTCTGATCATGCTGTTATTGGTGACGGCTATTGCGCGGCATCTGTCGAAAAGTGAATGGATGCCGCTTAGCGCCGCGTTGATGGCAGGCATGTGTTTTCCGCTGTTTAATCAATTTATGCCGGGCCGTATCGACCATCACGGCTTGCAAATCATTCTCGCCCTCGGCGCGGCTTTGTCATTAATTGTTTCGAGCACCCGTCCCCGTTTCGCCGCATTATCCGGCGCGCTCTGCGCAATCAGTCTCTCGCTTGGTATTGAGGCCCTGCCCTATGTGATCGCCTTGTGCGGCGCAGTGGGTATGAACTGGGCTATGGGGGAAGATCGGAATGGACGCGCGATGAGCCTGTTTGGCGGCGCAATGCTGGCGGGTATAGCGGTCTGCCTCGCATTGTCACGACCGGCAAGTTTATGGTTTGCGCCCGTCTGTGACGCTCTGTCTTCGGTCTATCTGCTTCTTGGCGCAGCTATTGCGATGGCCATGTTCGGATGCAGCCTGTTCAGTAATCGAGTAATAGGATTTGCAAAGCGGCTGGGAACCGTAAGCGCTGCGGGACTCGCCGCACTTGTTGTTACAATTGCAGTGTTCCCGCAATGTCTTGGCGGCCCTTACGCTGAGCTTGACCCGCTTTTGCAGAGCGTCTGGCTGTCCAATGTCGCCGAAGCTATGCCGTTTTTGACTTATGCGCCTACAGATTTAGTCACGGCGAGCGCACTCATCATTCTTCCGATACTTGCACTGCTCAGCTTAAAGTTCCGACCCGATGATACAAAACCGCCGCGCAGTATAATTTCATCGCCTGCAGAGCGTTTGCTCTGGATTGTGGTGATCATCACGTTTCTTGCGGGACTTATACAATTACGGCTGATGACATTTGTTGGCGCCTTTGCCGCGCCGCTCGCAGCGCTCGCTATGTGCTGGGCTGTCGGAAAAGCCGACCACATAACTGGAGATATCAAACGCGCCTTCGTTAGGGTTGGCGCAATATTTCTCTTCTCCCCGATATTTATACCACTAATTTTGACGGCGGTCGCGCCATCTAACATCACTGACGACTCCCAAAAGCAGATTGAAATATCCGACGCAACGTCCGCAAATCCGGTGCCCTCAAGCCTTCTGACTTGCCAATCCCCACTCTGGCTCAAAAAATTAAATGCGCTACCCGCAGGTTTCGCGCTCACACAGATTGACCTCGGCGCGCCTATGTTAGTGGCCACCCATCACAGCGTCAGCTCCGCGCCCTATCACCGTAATGAGGCGGGTAATTTGGCCGCGTTAAAGGTCTTTGCCGGATCACCGGATAATGCACGCACCCTCGTTACGAATATAGGCGCAGACTATATTATCGCGTGCAAAGAGTTCCCGGAGACGCGGATGATACGCCAAATTGCGCCAAATGGCCTGCTTTCACAGATCGAAGCCGGAAATATACCCGACTGGCTAATCCGCGTCGATATGGGGAAAGATTACCCGATGCGCGTCTACCGGATCAGCAATTAACCGAGCATTTTGCGGCCTTGATCCGTGATACGGCAAACCAACCAATCCGGTTTCATTGGATTAGCAAACCACCGTTCAGCCAGGCCTTTATCGAGGCAGGCGCGTATTACCCGCGCAGGTATCTCTTGTCCGTTCTGGTCAAAAATTGGTAATTTTCCCCCGGCTTGATGATTTCCCATCGCCAGATATGCGCGCTCTGCGCCGTTAATCTGTGTCATAAATCCCCCACCATTAGGCAGTCCATAAGCTAAATATCGCATTTGCGAGCCTTTGGCGATACGGTGTCTATGCACCCTTCCCCCCGAGGCAAAGACAATCTAAAAGAAAAAAACGATTATTTACTTAATCTGTTCGCAAGGCTTTATTTACAATTATGGCGGCGGTTAGTGTAGCCAGGGGACGCTATGTCAAATATTTCAGCAAAGATTACTTCCATCGAACCGGATGTGAAGCCGGTCAAAAATACGACTAAATCCACTATGGCGGCGCTACCGGGTGATGTGAAAAGACTACCCAAAGCGAAATCGCATGGCGTTTGGATTGCGGGCTGGCTGGCCGCGCTTCTTTGGATAGGCGCAGTGGGCGCAGCGTATTACTTCGCTAACATGAACGGCGCACAGACGTCGACTGCGACCAGCTTCGAGCAGCTTAGCTTCATTGCTCTGGCCTTCATCCCGGCAGCTCTGATTTTTGCCATTTGCTTTCTAATTTCCAGTTTTGGAAAATTAGCTTCGCAGACACAAAGTCTCGTCAGAGCGGCTGATGAGATAAGCCGCCCGGACGCGGCGGCGCAGAGCCGCGCGACCAGTCTCGCCTCTGCGGTGCGCAGCCAGATCATTTCGGTGGATAGCGAACTTAGCGCAGCCATGGAAAGTCTTGCAGGGATGGAGAATGTTTTGCGCGCACATACCGATGCGCTGACCGCCTCTCATGTCGAAGCCAAAACGCAAACCCTAACTATGGACGAGCGCCTGACGGAGCAGCGTACGGCTTTGAAATCGCTCACAGGCAGCTTTGACGAACGCATGGCCTCATTATCAAATATGCTAACCGAGCATAATGAGAGGCTGTCCAGTTCGACTCATGTGGCCGAGCAGAAAATACAAGAGGCCCGCGTCAGCGTGGAAGGCGCTGCGGCTAAGATAAATGCCAGTTCCGAGATCGTGCGCAGTAATGCCTTATCTGCCTCTGAAACATTGTCCGATAGCCAGATCAAGATCGCCAAATTAGGCGAGGATATTCGCCAGCAGGCCGAGCGCCTCGGCGAGCTTAATTCAAGCCACGCTGATGATATGAAGACTCTTCTATCGCAGCTTCGCGATGAGCAGCAGGAAATGGAAGCCAGTATTGAAGACCGCTTGTCGCGTCTTCGCGATATGTCGCTTTCGGCCAAGGTGAGCACGGAGAGCCTGAATAGTGCCAGCGAGGCCGGACGGCAAACAGTCGAGGCTTTGGCGCAATCTGCCAAGCTCGCCGATGACGCGGTTAAGAAGCGCTTTGCGGATATGGAAGATATGGTGCGCTATTCGAATTCGCGCGCCGAGAGTATTAGCGACCGCGCGGCTAAACGTGTGCGCGACAGTCTGGCTCTCACGCGTTTGGAAATCGGCCGTATCGAAGATGATATGCACGCTCTTGAAGCCCGTATGTCCCGCCGCGCCGCAGGTGAGCCGGAGGAGCTGGTTGTTGAAAGCCGTGCAGCGACAGGATGGCGCAAAAACCTTTTGCGCTTTCGTCCTCTGACCGGCCAGTCCCCGATTGAGGATATTGAAGCCGAAGAAACTGCCATGACTGAAATGGCTTCAGATCAGTCTAATGAGGGGGCGCAGGATATAGCCCCTATACCCCGGACCGCGCCCGCATCGGAGCCTTCGCCTGCACCTTTATCACCCAGACCTGCTGCGTCAGCCTCCGAGCCGGAGCCGGATATAGCAGATAGTATCGCCGCAATCCGCCGCACACCAGAGCCGCAGATTAAGCCTCAGAGCAAGACTCAAACCGTCGTACCGACTGATATGCTGGATCTGTCTCCCAAACAGGAAAAGGATCCGGACACCCTGGACATAGCGCAGCCTGAAGATGCATCTCAATCAGCGTCGCCAGATCTGACTTTAGATATTGAAGAGCACCCTATATTGTCTATTCCCGACACAAATGCCGATGTGCTCTCACCGGTCATAAGCCAGCCTGCGCTAAACAATCTGCGACGCAAGGCCAAAGCTAAATCGGGGTGGAGCTGGCGCGGGTTTTTAGGAGGTATCGACAATGATGACAACGCCCTTCAACCGTCCGACACCCCAGTACTAACATTTGACCAAATCAAAGCGGAAATTATTTCGAGGCTGTCCTCTATAGGACTTTCGCCCAATAGCGTCGTTGATGAAGGCTGCGTGATCGAGGCGGTCAACACACGCCGGTTTAAGGGTGCGGCTGAAATGCGAAACGTCGTCACGCTTAGGCTTCCAAGCGAAATTGGATATTTAAAAAAGGCGTTTGCGACTGACGAGAATTTTCGTAACCAAGCCGAAGACTTCGCACAACGCTATTACCAGTTATTGACGGGCGGTGCAGATGATCGTGAAAGCCTGCGCGAGACGCTCCAAACTGTGGAGGGCCGCGCCTTTATTCTCTGTGACACTGCGTTAGGCTAAAGAACGTCTTTAGTTATAACGCTTTTTCTGAGGCTCCACATAGGTTTTTGCTTTCCCTTCAGACCAAGTTACAATCTCATTAATTGCCTCACGCATGGCGTCTTCTTGAGCTATGACAATACGTTCAACGCGATATTCAGATGCAGTCGACTTGGCTTTAACAAGCTTGTTTCCGACCAATGTCCGTCCGCCGGCTTTGACAAGAACAACATCCATAACAACGCTGGCCTGCGGTGCCGTTTTAGCGCCGTTAATGAACACCGCTTGGAATTCGCGGACATCAATCGACAGAAGAAAATCACTATCAGCACCAGTATTTGCTGAAACAGCGCGAATTGATTGGCTCCGGTCAAACCCTTCAATAATGGCGCGTTGCAAAAGGCTGGGAACCGGGGCCTCCCATTTTGCCCCCTCGGCATAGGCAATTGTACGGCCATCAGGTGAAACCGCGATATCCGGGCCCCGCAGTGACGCAGGCACATTTGGCATATCAACACGAATAACCTTGGTGTCAGCCAGCTTTTCAACGAGATCAGCTCCCACATTAAGGCGGTAAATTGTCGGCGCTTTTGCCGGTTCAGGAAAAAGCGAAACACAAGCCGGTGTTGCGGCCAACAGAGCAGCGATCAAGCTAATTTTAAGGCGGGTTATCATTGGGGAACCTTTATACGTTCGCGATCTTTTCCGGATAGAAACATGGACGGGTTGCGTTCAATTTCCTCAGTCAATCGTGATATTGACTGCAATGTCGAACGCATATCGATGACAGCAAGTTCCAGATCGCGGATAATTTGTCCATCAATGCGCGCCAAAGTCCCGTCGGCATTTACAAGCAGTGTATTCGCACTCCCTGCCACTTCGCGGTAAGCAAGGATAGTTTTATCAACCTCTTCCAGTGTTTTCTCCAGACGAGTTGTCAGCGGTTTCACAACATCATTAATCACAATTTGTGCATCACGGGCGGTTTCGTCCACAGCGACTGAAGCGACAGATACATCTTTTGCAGCCTGATCAATACTCTCCAGCATTGTATTTACCCGGGCCATATCCAGCGGGGTTTCACGGTAAGCCCGTGTGAGGACTTCAACATTATCAAGAATTTTGTTAAAATTTACGACAGCTTCGTCTGAAAGAATATTTTGGACGGAGGATAAAGTGCGCTGCACCATCTCCAGAATATCGCCGCCGCCGGCTAGTAAACTGTCGAGCTGGCTACCCCGGCCTTCTATGAAATAAGGCCCTCGACCGGGTTGGTCTTTAAGAAGAGCAAAATTGCCGCCACCGGCTGTCAGTTGCACAAAGCTTAGGCCTGTCAAACCTTGCGGTTCTAATTGCGCGTAGCTTTTTACATCGATCGGCGTTTCCTTAAACACTTCGATGCGCACAAGTACTTTATTCGGATTATCGGGATCAAGCCGGATTGATGTCACTTCACCGACTTTAATGCCTTGAAAGCGCACTTCAGCTGACTCTTGAATCCCGCGAACCGGCCCGTCAAAGGTGACGATATATTCGTCAAATTCCTGATTAGGACCTGCACCTGACAACCAGAGAATCATCGCCAATATGCCCGTCGCAGCCAACATGACAAATGTGCCGATCAATGCAAAATGCGCGCGACTTTCCATTATTTTTTACTCTCTTTCAATCCGCCCCGGTTACCGGCGACTGCGGCAGCGCGGCTACGCGGTCCGCCAAAATATTCCTGTATCCACGGGTTTGGATCCGTAGTCACTTTATCTAAACTATCATTAATCGCAATGCGTTTATCCAACAGCACGGCAACCCGATCGCAAATCGTATACAAGCTATCCAGATCATGAGTGATCATCATAACCGTAAGTCCCAGCGCCTCGCGAAGGTCTAATATTAATTGGTCAAAGGCCGCTGCGCCAATTGGGTCTAGACCCGCAGTCGGTTCATCCAGAAATAAAAGCCCGGGGTCAAGCGCAAGGGCACGCGCCAGCCCTGCACGTTTACGCATGCCGCCGGATAGGTCAGACGGCGCAAGCGTTGCGGCATGCGGCGGAAGCCCCACGAGGTGTAGCTTCATATCCGCCAGTTCGCGCATTAGTTTGACCGGAAGATTACTGTGTTCGCGCATAGGAACCATAACGTTTTCGCGCACAGTTAAAGACGAGAAAAGCGCGCCGCCCTGAAACAGCACCCCGACACGGTTATTTAAAGCCTGACGTTCTTTTTCCGATAATTGCCCGCGCGGCGTGCCGTAAATATAAACTGTACCCGCATCAGGTTTACGTAGACCGAGGAGTGTATTGAGAAGGACGGATTTACCCGTGCCCGAGCCGCCGACAACGCCGACGATCTCGCCCTTGTTAATCTCAAGATCCAGATTTTCATGCACAACATTATCGCCGAAAGCCGTTTTTATACCTTTTGCGACAATTGGATGGTCATCCGTAATATCAAATTTTGCGTCAGCCATCAGAAGTTCATCTCCATGAAGAACATGGCAAAAATTGCGTCGAGAACGATAACGGCAAATATAGCCTGAACGACCGATGAGGTTGTGCGTTGGCCCAGCGACTCAACACTGCCCGTCACGGCAAGACCCTGACGACACCCGATGACAGCAATAATAAAGGCGAATACCGGCGCTTTAATCATTCCAACCCAGAAGTGCTGGATTTCAATATTCGTGCTAATTCGAAGAAAGAAGGTATTAAATGAGATGTCTTCCACGAGATTTGCGACAACTGCGCCGCCGATCAATCCCGACACCATAGCAATTCCGGTTAGGATTGGGGCGCTGATGAGACATGCCATAGCTCTTGGCGCCACTAATGTGCCGTCCGTATCCAGACCGATGACAGTCATAGCATCAACCTCTTGGCGCATGACCATCGAACCGATGGACGCGGTGAAAGCCGAATTTGATCGCGCGGCCATCATAATCGCCATAATCAGAACCGCAAATTCACGCAGCACGGCGAGTCCGACCAGATCGACCATAAATATTTGAACACCAAATGTTGCCAAAAGCTGCGCACCCATAAAGGCGATAACGCAGCCAATGAAGAAGGATAGGACGATAATAATGGGTACCGCATCAAGCCCGACACGTTCAATAAGCGATACGACAGAGCGCCACCGCACCCGTCCCGGCTGAACAATGGATTTAAACAAGACAACAACCACACGGCCTATGAAAGCCAGTGTGTCATATATTTCATTGATGCCTCTGACCGTGGCTTCACCCAGTCGGGTTATCACGTCATACCATTGTCGCTGGTTATGGGGCGGTTCACCGTTTCGGGCGTCTGCTGCTGCGGTAAGCAATTTTTTCTGCCCCTCAGTCGCCCCGATTGTGTCGAACACAGATATCGTCCCATCGCGACCCTTAAGGGCCCGTGCTAAAATATATGCGCCGCTTGTATCAATCGCTTCGGAACGGGTCAGGTCAAAGGTCACATGCTCATGACCCCCAGAATCAATCTGATTTTGCATCGCCTTGTCAATTGGTCCGGCCGTCTCATAGGTCCACCGGCCCAGAACCTCCACGACTAAGCGGTCATTCTCTATTTTAGTAATAAAGGCTTTATCGGCTATGTCCGCACTTGAGCTCATAGCTTGCAACGTGCAAAGCTGATGATGAAACGTCAACACAATAACGGCCCATGCAAACACTTTTTAACACTGTTCAAAACTATCCTGTCAAAGGAGTTTTCCGTATTGCGCGGGACACAAAAACACAGATCGATGTGGTCGAGGCGCATATTGGCCGCGGTGGTCTGACCGGCCGCGGGGAATGTCGGCCCTATGCACGATATGACGAGACCCCGGATAGCGTAATTTCGCAAATTGAAACTATCAGACCACAAATCGAATCAGGAGCGCAGCGCAGCGCTTTACAGGATTTGCTGCCTGCCGGGGCAGCGCGAAATGCGCTGGATTGTGCGTTTTGGGATTTAGAAGCCAAAGCCGCAGACCGTCCGGTCTGGACACTGGCCGGGCTGCCTCCCCCGCAGCCTTTGCGCACGGCCTTTACGTTATCGCTAGACACGCCTGAAGCCATGGCCAAAGCGGCGAAGTCGGCTGCGCAGTATAAAGTTCTTAAAATCAAAATTGGCCGGAAAGACGGACTGGATTGCGCGAAGGCTATTATGACGGCCCGACCCGATGCGGAATTAATTGTAGATGCAAATGAAGCGCTTGATCCTAATGAACTTTCTGTATTCCGTCATGAACTGAGAGACTGGCCGGTTTTATTGATCGAACAGCCCGTACGTGCAGGATATATTGATGCATTCAATAATCCGGATGCGCTCCCTATACTCTGTGCGGATGAAGCCCTGCATGAGCAATCCGATCTGGCCCGATTGTGGGCTCAAGGCTATCGCGCGGTTAACATCAAATTGGACAAATGCGGCGGATTAACTGCGGGCATTTGTTTGATGAGAGAGGCCAAGGATATGGGATTTGTAACAATGGCGGGATGTATGGTCGGCTCATCACTCGCGATGGCACCGATGTTTTTGCTGGCGCAACTGGCCGATATTGTAGATCTGGATGGCCCTGCCCTGCTGTCACGGGACATCAACCATGGTTTAAAGTATAAAAAAGACTTGGTTTTTCCGCCTTCGCCGGAGCTTTGGGGATAGACGCGGTGCAGCTAAGACGTTTTGGGAGATCCACCGCGAAGACGCGAACCAAAAATATCTGTTGTATCACGAAGGGAGTCCACGGATCGTGTCAGACTCATCATCGATTCATGGTCTAGGGGTAAACTCTGGGTTTTTAATGCATCACGAAAAACGGCCTCTGCTTGACGCGCGGAGAGTAAAGCGGTTTCAAGATCGGAAAGTTCGCTGACAATATCCGTTGCGCTCGGGTTATTGAGCAAAAAGAGCTTCGCTGTATCATTTGTCATCGTGACATAATCATTAGCGCGGTCAATATCTTCGACAATCATTTGCTCTTCGCTGCGGCGGGACAAATAATTACGGACAGGGTCAACAACCTCTCCCGTTTTTTTTAACCCGCGCACGAGGATATTAACAGCGGATTGCGCTTTGTTTGTTGGATTTATGCGCGACCACCCTTCAGTCGAAAACACACTGGATAGTTTCCGCGCGCTCATCTTCACTTCTGAGCGATCCTGCACCTCGGCCTGTGACATGAGCGAACCGGATTGAACCGGCGCCATTTCGACAGTTGCGCAGGCCGCAAGTGAAACTCCAAGAGCAATAGCGATAGCAATTTGTTTCATTCTGTGCAGTCCTTTGTCGGAATGTGTTCCCGGCGTTAAGTCTAATCTAATTTAACAAAGCTAGATTTATGTAATATGAATGCCGCATTATTTTCTCAGTTTAACATGAGCAATGGCCCGCGTTAACCTTTAATTCTACCCCTAATTTAAGGTGTCCCCAGTCCTATAATTGACCCGTACAGTTCCGGAAGAAACGTCTCAAAGACGCCGAATATCAATATCAATCCAATACTGATTGGCGCGACAAATCGGATCAATATATAAAGGAGATTGGCCATACCCTGGGATATACCCGCCGCTTCGACATCGTAAATTGCTTTTTTCAAACGCCAGCCAACAAATAAGACCAGAAGCAGTCCTGAGAGCGGAAGCATGATGGTCGATGTCAATTTGCCGTCAATCAGTCCGAAAAACCATGGCGAATAAATACAGAGCGCGCCAAGGGCCCACATCAGTAGACCCAGCATGATAGAGGCTTTGCCGCGGCTTTGATCAAACTTTTCGACCACATACGACACGGAGGGCTCAAACAGTGATATTGACGACGTAATAGCCGCAAAGAAAGCGAGGAAGAAAAATGCTGCACCGACGAGTGGTGCGTTTGACAGAGCAACAGGAAGCGTCTGGAAGAAAAGACCTGCGCCTGAATTTACAGCGAGACCGTGTGAGAACACGATCGGGAAAACTGCCAGACCCGCTATAATAGCGACGGCGGTATCCGTCATGGCGACGAAAATCGACGAGCGCGGAATGCTAATGCTGCGCGGCAAATACGACCCATAGGTAATCATAATTGCGCTACCAATTCCAATTGAGAAGAAGGCCTGTCCGAGTGCACCGCGGATTGTATCAATATTGACCTTGCCCCAATCCGGTGTGAACAAAAAGCCTAGCGCAGCTGCGCCGCCATTTGTCTGTTCACCATCCAAAATAATGGGCGTATTAAAACCCGTATAAAGGCTATAAATAGAAAGTCCCGCTAAGAGAGCGAAAAAGAGCGGCATCAAGAACTTTGCCGTCGCCTCAATCCCTCTATTGACCCCGCGGGACACCAAAAAAGACGTAAAGGCCGCAAACAAAGTGAACCAGCCAAAAACCTTAAAATGCGAGCTCCAAATTGCCGATCCGTCTTCGTTTTTACCAATGGCATCAGTTCCGAATTGGCTGGCAATCTGATCAGGCGTTAAACCCTCAAAGGCGCCAAAAAGAAATTTCGGAATATACATTAATACCCATGCCGCCACGACACAGTAAAAGCTGACGATCAAAAACGCAGCGACCATCCCGATCCAGGCAAAACTCGCCCAGCCCTTGGATACACCGGACTGCACAGTCAAATCTTCAACGCTCATGACGGCGCTGGATGCCTGTCCGGCCCGACCAACCAAATATTCGCTCATCAACACCGGAATTCCGATAAACAAAACGCATATGAAGTAAATGATAACAAATGCACCGCCGCCATTAGATCCAGCCTCGGCAGAAAATCTCCATAGATTTCCGAGACCTACAGAAGAGCCGACTGCAGCCATGATAAAAGCAAAACGTGATGACCACTGGGCCGTGCCTGGTGCTGCCATAAATTCCCCCGAAAGTTGATCGACACAAAGACGATTTATATTTTCTTAACAGTCTCAATTGTTTGGCGCTAAATCAAGCAAAAAACGGCAGCTGTCTGCAGCAAGTTAATCGCGTTTTTTTACACATTGGTTATAATTTAATCTTAGGTTGAAAATATATTAGCTTCGGAGTTGTTATGCTTGCCCCAAAATCCAATATTTCTCTTACTCCGCAAACCGAAAAAAGTGCTGCTGCACCGAAAGACGGCGGACACTCAAAACTTCACAGCACGTCCAAACCGCGCAGTGAAAACTCTTTAACACAATCCAAACCGGTCTCTAAAACTGCAAATATGCTGAATGTTCTAGTTGCGGAAGACAATTACACAAACCGGGTTTTAACCCGGACTCTGTTACAACGCTGCGGATTTAACCCAACGCTTGTCAATAATGGATATGAGGTTATCGGGGCGTGCCGTATACAAAAATTCGATCTCATTCTTATGGACATTGATATGCCGCAGCTTAACGGTATAGAGGCGACGCAATATTTAAGGCGCCATTCGGGTGCAAATCAGACGACTATAATCGTTGCCCTCACCGCCTACGATTCCCCTTCGGAAAAATATACCTATCAACATAGCGGGGTCGATCACGTTATAGCCAAACCGCTTAGACCTGACGCCTTAGCCCATATATTGGAAACACATTTCGAGATAGAACATAATCTACCGCGTGATCCTGACTTTAAAATATCACAAGGCAGCTGTGTTATTGATGCCAGTATTATCGGGACCCTAGCCGCGCAATATGATATTTCTGATTTAAAATCTGTATTTAAATCATTCTGGGCTATTGCAGACGGTCTTTATAAGGATATGGCCGCAGCTTTCGACCAATGGAACGATCATGAACTTGGGCAAGCTGGTCACGCGCTCAAAGGCGCAGCAGCAAATATTGGTCTGAGCGAAATATCCGGCATTGCCGCAACCCTGTCCAAAGCGAGCCCTGCTCAAGCCGGCCCGATATTAGCGCAGCTTGATGCTGCGATTTCGCGCGGAAAAAAGGCTTTAAGAGTGTTTGTACGAGAAATGTCTTAGAACTGCGGGCTATAACAGCAAACCTGCGCCGCGCGGCAAATCCGAATTGCGGTGAACATGGGCGGACAAAATTAGACCGAAACCGGCGAGAACAACCAGCATCACTGTGCCGCCGTAAGAAATCAACGGGAGCGGTACACCAACAACGGGCGCGAGGCCCGTGACCATCGCCAGATTGATATAGACATAGAGCATAAATGTCGCGGTAATCCCTGCTATCATTAACTTAGAGAACACGTTTTTCATTCGCGCCGCAATAATCATGCATATCGCCGCTATACCCATATAAAGCGCCATCATGCCTATTCCACCTAGAAGGCCGAACTGTTCGCCGATAACAGTGAAAATAAAATCGGTACGGTTTTCGGGCACGTAATCGAGATTAGCCTGGGTGCCTTTCATAAAGCCTTTACCGTTAACTCCGCCCGATCCCAGAGCAATCTTTGACTGGGTGATATGATAGCTGGCCCCTGACGGATCCCGCGACGGATCCAAAAATGTCCAAATGCGTTCACGCTGATAGTCTTTAAGACCAAATTTATAAAATAGCGGTACAGCGATAGCGGCAGCGATAAGGCCGCTGCCGATAATGCGCCACCGTACGCCTGCCAGAAAAATAATCATGAGTCCCGGGGCGATAATAAGCAGGGTGGTTCCAAGGTCGGGCTGCCGCAAAACCAGCAATGCCGGCAAAGCAATGATAATTAATGCGCCGAGAACCCCTGTCGGCTTTGAGATGCGCCAGTCCGGTAAATCATGATAAAATCTGGCGAGAGCAAGAACCACTGCCAGCTTCATAATTTCCGAAGGCTGTATTCGCGTCACATATATGTCCAGCCAGCGCTGTGATCCATTTACGGATACACCAAACACCTCAACGCCAATCAACAATAAAAGCGATGCGAGATATGCCGGATAGGCCATACCGAACCAAAAGCGAAAATCAATAACGGCAATCAGAATCATCAGGGACAACCCCATAATCAAACGCGTCAAATGTTGCTGGGCGCCTGCATCCCAGACGCCTTTGGTCGAGGCGTAGATCATAGCTACGCCCAGCAAGCCCGTCATAAAAATCAGCGTCGGAAGCAGCCAGTCAATCTCGAATAGCTTTCCACGCAACCCCCCATATTCAGATCGCCGGGTAATCATTACATGTCCTCTGTAAGGTTTGCGCGCGTCTCATATCCATCAGAAGCGAGCGCGCTTCGGAGCATGCCGCGGACCATATCAGCCGCTTTTCTCGCCCCGGAGCCGCCATGCTCGACAATGCAGCTCGCGGCGAAGCGCGGATTATCGAAAGGCGCATAACCGACAAAAATTGAGTGATCGCGAAACTTCCAGGGAAGTTCTTCATTTCTGCGTACGCGTACGGCGCGCTCTGCAGCAGATATTCCTTTGACTTGGCCTGTGCCCGTTTTTCCGGCCATTTTCACCCCTTCAAAACCCATAGAATTCGGACGATACGCTGTCCCTCCGGGTTCTTCGCAAACCGCATACATCGCGCTTTGCATATGTCCTAAGTGTTCAGGGTTGACCTTCAAAAGATCAAAATCGGGAACGCCGCCACCAACAATAAGATGCGGAGTCACGGCATATTTGCCATTAGCAAGTCGTGCGGCCATAACGGCAAGTTGTAGCGGCGTGGCCAGAACAAAACCCTGACCGATTGATGCATTAAAGCTATCGCCCGTACGCCACGCATCATTAAGGTGGTTACGTTTCCATTCGTCATCTGGGAGAAGTCCCGGCGACTGCCCCTCAATTCCAATATCAAAGGTTTGACCCAAACCCATGCGAAGGCCCATCTGTTTGATACGGTCTATCCCAATACGCTCAGCCATTGTATAAAAATAACTATCACAACTATGCTTCACAGCATTACGCATATCCATCCGGCCATGACCGCGGCGTTTCCAGCAATGGAACGTCCGCGGGCCGAGCTGCACTTTGCCTTTACAAAAAACGCTTTCATTTGGGTTTATCAAACCGTTTTCCAGCCCGGCCATAGCGACGACCATCTTAAAAGTTGAGGCTGGCGGATATCCACCGCCAATGACTTTATTAAATTGCGGGCGCTTCTCATCGGCGTTCATGCGGTCCATATCCGCTTGGGTGAGTCCGCTGACAAATAAATTGGCGTCAAATGTCGGCATAGATAACAATACGCGAAGCTCTCCCGTCTGTACGTCCATTACTACTGCGCCGCCGCTTTCCTCGCCGAAGGCTTTAGCCGTCTGCGTTTGTAGCTTTGAATCGATAGTTAAATAAACGTCCTCGCCCGGACGTGCGGCATCCGATTCATTCGGGAATTCACGCACGATTCGGCCCAGCGCATTGACTTCGACTTTCAATCGGCCGCGCTCGCCCCGAAGGCGCTTATCGACCACAGCCTCAACACCGGTTTTGCCGATCTGAAACGTCGGCTGCCGCAGCAGCGGGTTATCGTCTTCTTCCAGAGCCTTTGGTCCGGGCTTACCGACATAGCCTAAGATATGTGAAAACTCGCCATCCGGTGGATATTGCCGCGTTTGGCCCGATTGCGGGATTACGCCGGGCAGATCCGGCAAGTTTAGGTTTAACGCGGCGAACTGTTCCCATGTTAAATGATCTTCAATCAAAACCGGGACAAAACCGCGATTGCGCTTGATATCACGTTGAATGCGCTGTGATTGTCTCTCTCCAATATCCAAAAATGTTGAGAGATGCCTGAGTGTTAAATCTATGTTTTCTATCCGCTCAGGAACAATCATCAGCCGGTAATCCATACGGTTCGTAGCGAGCGCAAAACCGTTACGGTCTATGATCCGCCCGCGATCCGGCACGATAATCTGAAAATTAAACTGGTTATTTTCAGACAGCGTCCGGTAATCTTGTCCGTGAACGACCTGCAAATTATGCAATCGCGCGCCAATAATGCCAAATAGAGTCATTCCCCCGCCGCCCAAAACCAAAGCGCGTCGTGAAAATTCCTTGTTTAACTTTTCTCTGTCACTCATGTCCGAGCCCGGCGAAGGTCTACGCGCCCCGTCAGCGCATTTAGTATATCACGGAACCAGAATATGACGGCAAATAAAAGTATCGATAGCAGCCCGCATGCCAGCAAGGTGACGAGGTTAGGGAACTTCCCCAATGACAGGGCTCCAAATATGGACGTCATTGCACTAAGCGCCAGACACCACAGGCTGTATATTACGATATTAGATATCTTGGCTCTGGGCAGAATTTGCTGCGCCGGATTGGTCACGGCGTAAAGAAGTGCATAGCTCAAGGCAAACAGCCCTAGCGGCCCTCCCGAAACCAAGTCTTGAAACAGCCCGATAAGCAGCGCGCAGAAAACAGACACGCCGTAGTCAGCGCGATAAGGCCATAAGTAAATCGCCGCTGCCGGGAGAAATAGCGGTGTAACGGTTAGCCATGGACTGCTAAAATCAATTGCCGATACAAGAACAAGTATCAGTCCGAAGCCCAGCCCTTGAAAGGCATAGAGGACGGATTGAGATCGGCTGATACGTCCGCGGATCATCATGGTTGCGGCTCCGTCACAGGCTCGGCAAGAGTATCTGACTGCGATAAAGACTGCTCGGAAATAAGCTCAATCAAGGCCGTGAGTCTGTCATCGCGGCGCGGCGCAATAGGGGCGTCCTCATTGTCTGCGAGTTCATCGGTCAACAGCTCAGAGACAGGAGGAGCAATGGCATAAAACGGCTGTACCCACATCCAATCAATCGACCGGCGCGAGAATAGCCGAACCCGCCGCCCCGTCTCTTCGGTACCAAATACGGTGCCAATCGGCAGGCCGCGCGGTAGAACGCCGTCATCCCCGCTGGTTACAACTTCGTCGCCATCTACCCAGTCCCCATCCCCGACAAAACTAAGCTGCGGTGAGGCCGAATTATCTCCGGCAAGAATGGCCCGCTCACGGCTCCGTAAATTTATAACCGGAATACGGCTGCTTAGATCGCGTACAGAGATAACCCGCGCCGAACTTCGGCCTGTCCGAATGACGCGGCCATAGAGCCCGTCCTTCGTTAAAACCGCCTGCCCCTTTTGAACGCCTTGATTTCTTCCCGAATTAATTAGAGCGGAATGCACAAATGGGCCGTTTTGCTCACTGACAGCCCGCACCGTAATGCGCGTTCGAAACCGCCCCGTTTCAATGTCCGCGCCAAATATATCTTTCAGATAGGACACCTCGGCTTTAACAGCCTTATAATCTTGCTCGACAAGACGTAGGCGGGTGTTTTCAGCCTCCAAAGTGCCATTTCTTTCGACAAGATCGCGGTAATCTCGAAAACCTGACAGCAGATTTTCAGTGCCGCGAACCGGCATATTTAAAACACTGAGAGCCTTGGTACTCAAAGTCTCAGCAGGCTGACGTACGCCTCCGAGGGGTTGCCGTCCATTAAGTCCGAGTAAAAACAAAATAATGGCAAAGATCAGCGCAAGAATTGCGACGCGTCGCACCATTGATTGGCGGGCATTGGACGGGTCGGTATCATAACGTGCCATGAACCGATCCTACGCACATGTTGCGAAAAAGTGTCGGTTAAACACCCGCAGACAGCGCGCCCTTCCATTTCTTAAGATTTTCAACAACAGCACCGCAGCCGCGAACAACGCAAAACAGCGGATCTTCGGCGATAGAGACTGGCAGCCCCGTACGGTTGCGAAGTTCAGTATCTAGATTTCGCAAAAGGGCGCCGCCACCGGTCAACATAATGCCTTTATCGACAATATCAGCCGCGAGTTCCGGAGGGGTGGATTCCAGCGCATTTTTAACGGCTTCGACAATCTGCTCAACGGGTTCAGCCAAGCTCTCCGCAATCATGGCCTCTGTGACACGGATTTCGCGCGGCACGCCGTTCATCAAATCGCGGCCCTTAATCTGTACTGTCATGCCTTCATTATCTTCAGGCATTGTCGCGGAACCGATTTCTTTTTTCACGCGCTCCGCGCTCATCTCACCGAGAAGTAAATTGGTTGTGCGGCGAATATATTGGATGATCGCGTCGTCCATTTTATCGCCGCCAACGCGTACGCTGCGTGAGTAAACCACGCCATCCAGCGAGAGAACCGCAACTTCAGTGGTTCCGCCGCCAATATCAACAACCATAGAGCCCGAGGGCTCGTGAATGGGAAGACCGGCACCCAGCGCCGCGGCAGTCGGCTCAGGGATAAGATGCACCTGACGCGCGCCAGCGGCTTTTGCGCTATCGTGAATCGCGCGTTTCTCAACAGCAGTTGCGCCGGACGGAACGCAGATGACGACTTGAGGATGCACTAAATTCCGGCGGTTATGAACCTTCTGGATGAAGTGTTTGATCATTTCTTCCGCGACTTCGAAATCGGCAATCACGCCGTCTTTCATCGGCCGGACGGCTTCAATGTTACCCGGCGTACGTCCCAGCATCATTTTCGCGTCCTGACCAACGGCGTGAACAACCTTGCGGCCGTTTTTCATAGAAAAAGCGACAACGGACGGTTCGTTAAGAACAACGCCGCGTCCTTTGACGTAGACCAAGGTGTTAGCGGTTCCGAGATCGATCGCGATATCAGCCGATAGAAGTCCAAAAAGATTAGAGAGCATATATTTATATCCCGCCGCGCCGTGATGCGCTCCGCCAATTCGAGTTATCTTAAAAGTCTGACAGCATCAAATGTAGCGACTCGTCGTAAGTAATGAGTTAAGTTCTTATCGGCTTTAGATAATTAAATGCAAGCATTTCGCTGTATTAGAGCGGCTCCACAGGCAAAATATTTGCGCGTTTGGCCGCGCGGCTGCGGGCAAGGACGTAACCAATCCCGATGACAATAATAAAACCGATCATCGCCAAAGCAATACGCCACGGATCACCGGACAAGGCTGCAATCAGACTTTCCCCTAAAAAGGCAATCGCCAATATCTTAGGCATTATACCCAGAGCCGTACCGCCAAGATAATGGATGAATTTCATGCCGGACATTCCCGCCGCCATATTCACCAAAACAAACGGGCCGCTTGGCACGAGGCGAACACCGAAACTTACCCAAAATCCACTTTTTCTGAGGCGCGCAACAAAACGCTCTACCCACGGACGCCGCAACCTTGCCAGATGCTTCTCACCTAAGAGACGCCCGGCCCAGAAATCGACCGCCGCCGATATCATTGTCGCAAGCCAGCTATAAGCCGCGCCCATGACGGGACCGAAAGCGATCACGCTTGCCCCTATCAAAGCCCATTGCGGAACACCTATAAATGCGGCCAGTACGAAAACCAGGATTAATATGAGAACAGCCCATGGTGAATCGGAGAGACCTGACAAAAGCGTATTTACGTCACTTTCGGTTATACCGAAAACATGACGCGCAACCATAAAAAGCGCCACGACCGCAATCGCGCCGCCAATTAAAAGCAAAGTTGGTCTAAGGCGGTTTTCGGGTGAATTACTCATAGTTTGGCCTAGCGTGATTTAATATTTTATCCAAGCTAAGCTGCGATAAACGCTAAAAAAAAGAGCCGCTAAAAGCGGCCCGTCTCAAATGAGACTAAGAGTTTACGCATGACTGTTCCAAAACTGGAACACTCAAGCAATAATTCACCCGACCTCATAGGTCAAATAGAAATCTACGCAAAGTCTTGCCAGTACTCCAGCAGCGCCGTCCCACTGTCAAATTTTGGCCATAACGGCGTTTGGTTACGAAACCATGTCATTTGGCGCTTGGCAAAGCGGCGCGTTTGCTGCTTTGCCATCTCAATTTCGGACAGTACCGCCATTTCGTCAGCAGCGTTTTCTGCGCGAATGAGCTCAGGCACGCCGATCGCCTTCATAACTGGCAATAATGTAGACAGCCCCCTCTCTTGTAACTTGCTAACCTCAGTCAGCCCGCCATTTTCTGCCATTGCTTCGAACCGACCGTTAATACGCGCATATAATGCGGCCCGGTCAGGCATCAGGACGGCCCCTGTCCAGCTTTCTGCGGCAATCGCCGGAACTGTTTGCGCTTGCCATGTTGAAAGCGCTTTGCCTGTGCCGAGCGAAACGCTCACGATACGCTGCAATCGCTGCGGGTCATCGCCGAGGACTTTCCCGGCAGCAATGTAATCGAGATGCTCGGCTTGGTCGCGCAACGCGGATATCCCTTCATCTCGCAATATCGCTTCCGCCTGCTCACGCGCCTCATTCCCGGCATCGGGAATGACCGCGAGGCCCTCTGTCAGAGCTTTGAAATACAGACCCGTGCCACCAACAAATATCGGGTGTAGCCCGCGCGCGCTAATCTGTTTCGCGATAAGAACCGCTTCGGATAGCCACGCACCGACATTATAACGCTGCGCACCATCAATATGACCGAACAAATGATGGGGCACACCGTCCATTTCAGAACTCTCAGGACGCGCACTGATGATATGCAGGTCACGATAGACCTGCATCGAGTCGGCATTGATAATCTCTCCGCCCACAGTTTTGGCAAGCTTCACTGCAACAGCGCTCTTGCCGCTGGCCGTCGGGCCTGCAATACAAAATACTGTTTTCTCAAGAGTGATCATGGGCAGGGTTTAGCGGTGAGTAAGGTAAAAAGCTATATAGTCTGCGGGGTTCTCCCGGCTGCCGATGAGCAGACGTTTTTCGAACTTGAGGCGCTCACTTTGAAACGCGCAAGCCGTGTATCCCCATATAAAGTATTGTCCGAAGCCAAGGCGTTTGAAGCCCACATTGAAACTATGATGTCCGGAAAGGCCTATCAAACGGCAATTATTGAAGACCTCGCCGCATTAGGAATAAAGGCCGATGTGGCCGTCATGAGCGCAACAGATTCACGTAATAAGGCGCTGTTGATTTGCGATATGGACAGCACGCTGATCGGGCAGGAATGCATTGATGAACTGGCTGATTTCGCTGGGGCTGGTGAATATGTGGCTGGCATCACAGAACGCGCCATGCGCGGTGAACTGGATTTTGACGCAGCACTGACGGAGCGCGTAGGACTCTTAAAAGGATTGCCGCTATCGACGCTGCAAACCTGCTTCGATCAGCGCATTACAATGAATAAGGGCGCACGTATCCTAGCCCGAACAATGGCGGCTAATGGCGCAAAGACCGTCATTGTGTCAGGCGGATTCACCTTCTTTTCACAGCGCGTCGCAAACGCTGCGGGCTTTGATCACAACCAAGCCAATATATTATTGGATGATGGCGCGGTTTTGACGGGCAAAGTGAAAATACCGATTTTGGGACGTGAAGCCAAAAAAGCTTCACTGGAAACATATAGCGCCGATATTGGCGGTCCAGCTGCAGCGCTCGCCATAGGTGACGGCGCTAATGATTTGGCGATGATTACGACGGCGGGATTGGGGATTGCCTATCGCGCAAAACCAGCCGTCGCGGCCGCCGCGCACTGCGCGATTAATCACACCGACCTGACAACAGCTCTATATTTTCAGGGCTATAATGACTCAGAGTTTATAGCGGATTAGCTACTGTCGCGAACCGAATAAATAACTGGATAACCGCCGCGATTAACTAAAATCATGATCGGCAAACCCTCTTTCGACGCCGCATCTACCTTTGACTTGAAGTCCTCAACATTCTTTACGTCTTTATACTCAATTTGCGATATTACATCGCCGACACGAAGTTTCCCGGATGCAGCTGAGCGGCTTTTAATATGGGTGATCAGCACACCGTTCACGTCACCCGGAATGCGGTATTTGCGGCGCAGTGCAGGCGTAAGAGACTCGGCGGCAACACCCATAGCCACGACTTTAGCCGCTTGCACTTCACCGTCCTGTATCTCGGCTGGGTCTTCTTTCAGGCGCGTGATCGTGACATTTGCCGTATCAACGCGTTTGCCTTTGCGAAGATAGCGCACCTTCACAGCACTGTCGATTTTAGTGTCTGCGACTTTGAGAAAAATATCTGAAGATTTTTCAAGTTCCACACCATTATAGGACAGAATAATATCTCCCACCTGCAGTCCCGCCTTATCGGCAGGGCCGTCTTTTTCAACCTTTTTAATGAGCGCGCCTTTGGCATCATTCAATTTGTAACTGGCGGCAATGTCTGCCGTCACAGGCTGCACATTGGCGCCCAGATAACCGCGCCGGGTCTCGCCATAGTTTTCGAGCTGGCTAGAGACCTGCGATACTATATTAATGGGAGTGGTAAATGACAGGCCGATAGACCCGCCTGTCGGCGAAATAATCGCCGTATTCATACCGACGACTTTGCCATCCATATTAAATAATGGCCCGCCGGAATTACCTTTGTTAATCGCCACATCGCTTTGAATAAAATCATCAAATGCATTATTACCGAGATTGCGGTTACGGGCGGATACAATGCCGACCGTAACCGTACCCGCATACCCAAAAGGGTTGCCGATCGCCATGACCCATTCACCGACTTTGACATCATCGCTATTGGCGATTTCGACAAAGGGGAGATCGCGCCCGGCCTCGATTTTAAGGACAGCAACATCGGTTTTTGGGTCACGGCCAATCAGCTTTGCAGTATAGGTTTCGCCGTCAGGAAAGGTCACTTCAATCACGTCAGCGTCTACAATAACGTGGTTATTGGTCAGAATCGTACCGTTCTTATTAACGACAAAACCGGAGCCTAGCGAAGAGGCGATGCGGCCTTCGCCATTCCCGAAGAAATCATTGAACCGTTCCAGCGGTGACCCATTTGGAAAATCAGGCATTTCGACATTCGGCTCGATATTTTGTGATGTCGAGATATTGACCACTGCGGGCGATAATCGCTCAGCCAGATCGACAAAATCGACGGGGCGGGAGACCTGCGCAGAAGCAAGGGGCGCAAAAACATATTGCGCCGCAAATGATGATGTCAGCAGAGCTGAACCGAGCAGAGCGGCGCGCATAACTGTCATAGTCGTATCCTTTACATAATTACGTCCAGCCTGCCAAATTGGCCGCCGGACGCAACTTAATTTTTCGTGAGGCGCAAATATGCGCCCCGGCGCGATGTCTAGCGCTTGCGTCCGCTCTGGCTACCGAGGTAGGACAGATATTCATCGCTATCCGGCGACAGAATATATTGCGTCTCATTCCCGGCCAGACCTTCACGGTAAGCTTCCATTGAGCGGTAAAATTGATAAAACTCAGCATCCTGACTATGAACTTCGGCGTATATACGCGTCCGTTCAGCATCGCCCTCACCTTTTGTGCGCTCGGCTTCTTCACGCGCTTCAGCGAGGATAACTTGCGCCCGACGTTTCGCATCGTTTTCAATCCGCGCCGCGTCTTCTTTACCTTTTTCGCGAAGATCGGTTGCAACTTCGAAACGGTCAGCCCGCATCCGGCCAAAAACTGACTCAGCAACTTCATCCGGATAGTCAGCGCGTTTAATACGCACATCAATAACCTCTATGCCGTAATTGGCACCGCTGGCCGCCGCATTAGCCGCGTTCTGAATGTCCTGCATTAACTCGGCACGTTTACCGGCGATAATGGTTGGTGTATCTACCTTACCGAGACTGTCACGCAGGCTGGCTTCGACAATAGGTTTGAAACTGGTTTTCAAACGCGCTTCGGTTTTAAAGCGCTGATAATATTGTACAGGATCAGTAATACGGTAGCGCACAAAGGCGTCGACGAGGAGAGGGTTGGAGTTCACATCACGAATGCGGACCGGATCGAAATCCAATTCCAGATTGCGGCGGTCCAAAATGACGACCTGTTCCCAGGGCCACTTATATTTCAGTCCGGCGTCAGAGCCTTTGGCATTGCCGTCCCACGGATTGACCACGCGTTTATATTCACCAAATTGGAGAATAAGCGCCTGCTCCATTTCTTTAACGGTATAGACGGATAACATCAGGCCGATGCCAACGATTACGGCCATAATTATGGCCAAGAAAGAACGCTTCATCATCATCCCCTAATTGTTAGTTTTCTTGATTTGATCCAGCGGCAGATACGGCACGACGCCACTGCCGGCATTGCCATCAATAATAATTTTAGGCTTACCTTTGTAAACCTCTTCCATCGTCTCAAGATAGATACGCTGGCGGGTCACGCGAGGGGCGCGCCTGTATTCTTGATAGACAGAATCAAAGCGCGCGGCATTACCCTTGGCATCGGCGATGACGGCTTCTTTGTAACCGCGCGCCTCTTGAATAAGTTGATCGCCTTGGGCTTTGGATTGGGGAATCACCGTATTTTCGACCGCTTTGGCTTTGAGGATAGATTGTTCGGCATCCTGCTTGGCATCAACAACGTCCAGAAAGGCCTGCTCAACGGCGCGGGGTTCCTGCGCCTCTTTAAGTTCGACTTGCGAGACGATAACGCCCGCCTGATAATCATCGAGCATTTCCTGCATCAAAACCTGAACACGCTGCGCAACAATATCACGGCCTGACGTACTGAGATCCTCAAGTGTTGTTTTGCCGACAACTTCACGCATTGCGCTTTCGGCCACATCCTGAACGGCGCTCGGGACGTCGGCAACGTTAAACACATAATCCGCAGAATCTCCGACGCGCCAGCGCACGGAATATGCTACACGGGCAATTTTCTCATCCCCGGTCAGCATTAAATTTTCTGACGACGTGCCGATATCCACAGAGCGTTCACGCTCTACATCGACGAGTTCTTTAATCTCTAAGGGGGTCGGCATTTTCACATGAAGGCCCGGCGCCGTTGTACGGCTATATTGGCCAAAACGCAAAATAACGGCCTCTTCACCAACATCGACTTTATAAACGGATGTGACCACAAGGAAAAAGCCCAGCGCGCCAAGAACAAGAAGTGGAAGCGGAATGCCTTTACCTGATTTCGCGCCGCCCGGACCGTTAGGGCCGCCTTTGCGACCCCCGCCGAACCGGGATTTAAGCTGCTCGACAGCTTTTTCAAAATCCTGCGGGCCTGGATTTGCGCGCGGTTTGACCGGACGCACGGGTCGAGGACCGCCATTACCGTTGCCCCACGGGCCGCCGGGTTTCTTACCGCCGCCATTACCGCCTGATCCGCTTCCCCATGGGGACCCATTATTCAGATCGCCTTCAATCTTATCGTTCATGTTGTCTCCGCTAATATGTTATTGTCTATGTGGGCAGCGCCACGCCCATTATCAAGATGTTTCACGCTCATATTGCAGGAAACGGTAGCGATAGTCGTCATCCTCACCCTGCATCCAGTCTGTGTGTTGAGACAGTCTCCACTGCGCTTCGTTGACAGCCGGAAAATGAGCGTCGCCCTCAATCATTATATCGACCTCTGTAATATACATGCGGTCGCAATATTTCATCAATTTCGCATACAGTTGCGCGCCGCCAATGAGCATAACTTCGTCCGCGCCGCTACTGCCTGCGAGTTCATAACCGCGCCCGATGGCATCGTGAATGAGGCTAAAGGTCTCGGCCTTTTTCGCAACGTAATCACTGTCCCGGCTAACGACCAGATTGGGACGCCCGGGGAGTGGAAAAGGCAGGCTCTCCCATGTTTTGCGGCCCATTATCACCGGCTTGCCTAATGTGACGCGTTTAAACATCTTCAGGTCGCCGGACAGACGCCACGGTAAGTCACCATCGAGGCCAATAACGCCGTTACGCGACTTGGCCACAATTAGCGAAAATTTCGGGTCTGTGCTCATAACTCTCTACTCATTAACGGGGGTTACACAATACAGCCACCGGAGTATAGAGCGGCATGTCGACCTATTCCGAACCTGCAGAGATTTCTGAAAGCCGTGAAAAGCCGATATGGGCCATTCCGTTTACGCTAGTCTATGTGCTGCTGATTCCATTTATCAATTGGAGTTTTACATGGGCGCCGATGTGGGAGTTGCTGCCGGGCTGGGCCTTTAATCCAGTTACCATCGTTACGGGTCTTGTTCTTGTTGTGCGCGATTTCGCGCAGCGTGAAATCGGCCACAACGTCCTGATCGCTATGGCCATTGCCTTGATGCTGACCGCGGTTTTCGCGGGCAAAGAACTGGCGCTGGCCAGCGGCGCAGCGTTTGCTATTTCCGAGATCATAGACTGGGCGATGTTCACATTCACGAAATACAAGCTCTCAACCCGCGTGCTGGTGTCCTCCGCCCTCGCAGCGCCGCTCGACACAACTATATTTCTCTATGGCGCGGAAATGATTCGTGACAATCAACTCACCGTGCCTAATGTCACGATATCGATTGCAGGCAAAATGCTCGGCGCATTTGTGATATGGTGGATTGTCCGGCGCACAATCGACAAAAGTAAGGCTTAGACATATGGAAAATGCCGTCATAATGCCCCTGTCTTTCGCAATACTTGCCTATATCGGGACAGCCGTTTTTGCGCTGAGCGGGTCCTTGATGGGACTAAACAAGCGCATGGATATTATCGGCGTCGCCTTTGTCGCGACGCTAACCGGAATTGGCGGCGGCACGATTCGCGACCTCCTCATCGGGCGAACGCCTGTGACTTGGGTGACAACGCCGAACGATATTTTCATCTGTTTCGCCGTCGCGGCTTTGGCCTGTATCTTCTACCGCGTCTTTATGGGACGCACGATGAAATGGCTGATTTATGCTGACGCCATCGGTATGGCGCTGTTTTCCGTACTTGGAACAGCCATCGCGCTGCGCACAGGCTCGCATCCCATAATCGCGATTCTGTTCGGCGCGATGAGCGCCACCTTTGGCGGCATAGTGCGTGACGTGATCTGCTCAGAGCGCCCAATTTTGTTTTCTAAAGAAATTTACATCAGCGCCGCGCTCCTAGGCGGAGCATTATTTGTCGCCCTGCCCGACACTTTAGGGTTCGAGATCCGCGCCGCCATAGCGATGAGCGCGGCGGCCGCCTTGCGCATTGCGGCACTCTTGTTTAGCTGGTCATTGGATTTTCCAAATTATCGCCATGCCGAGCGCAAAAGCGACGCGGAATATATTATGGAAGAGATGGACAAAGATAATGAGTGAACTACTTCCAAAATGCCCAAAGTGCGAAGCCGAATTCACTTATCAAGATGGCGCGCTACTGATCTGTCCCATGTGCACACATGAGTGGAACCCCGATAACGCCGTAAGCGGCGAAAAAGTCTACCGCGACGTCAACGGCAATGACCTGGCCGAGGGCGATATGGTAACCTTAATTAAAGATCTAAAAGTGCGCGGCACGTCCAAAACCGTAAAAGTCGGGACAAAGGTCAAAATCGGGCGGCTTGTCGACGAAGATCACGATATTGACTGTAAAATTGACGGCTTTGGCGCGATGAAACTCAAAACTGAATTTGTGAAGAAGTCAGGTTAGAGTTAGGGTTTATTACAACGCCCGTAGCTCGTTCCGATAGCGTTTGGCGTTGGCCACATATATCTGTGCGCTCATCTTTAGCATGGCGATTTGCGCCTCGGTGAGCTGTTTGACCACCTTGCCCGGGCTGCCCATGACCATGGAGCCTTCGGGGATATCTTTACCTTCGGTAATCAGCGAATGGGCGCCGATCAGGCAGTTTTTACCGATGCGGGTTCTGTTTAAAATTGTGCTGCCAATCCCGATCAGGCTGTTATCGCCGATTATGCAGCCATGCAGCATAACGCGGTGACCGATTGTGACATCAGAGCCAATGGTCAGCGGACATCCCGGATCAGTATGCAGCACGGAATTATCCTGCACATTACTGCGCTCGCCGACCGTAATCAGGTCATTATCGCCGCGCAATACTGCGCCAAACCAGACAGAGCTATGCGCCATTAATTTGACATTACCCATTACATGCGCACCGGGCGCGATATAATGCGAGCCGTCTTCGGGAAGTTGCGGGCTAATGTCACCAAGGGCGTAAAGGCTCATTAGTCAGTCAGATCCTGCTGCAAAATAGAGATATTCAGATCATATGAGATATCGTCGGCGTCTTCGTCATCAATATAAAGCAGGCCTAGAATTTCATCATTGAGATAAACCTCGACGCTGTCGGCGACTTTGCGCGCGCGCAGGTCAAATCCGTCAATGCCGAAACGTTTCTGCAGATAGGCTTTAACGGTAGAAATCTGTGTGGGAGTCATGTGTCATCCTTAAGTATATTTTGATTCATATTTTGCGCAGGGTTTTTACACGGCCCGCCGATCGGTTTGGCGGGCACGCCCGCAACGGTGCAATGAGAGGATACAGCGCTAAGCACAACAGATCCGGCTGCAATTCGGGCGTGATCACCGATGGTGATATTGCCAAGTATTTTCGCGCCTGCGCCGATAAGAACGCCCTCGCCCACTTTGGGGTGGCGGTCTTGGTGCTCTTTGCCCGTTCCGCCCAAGGTCACGCCGTGCAAAAGCGAACAGCCATCTCCGACAACAGCCGTTTCGCCAATCACGATGCCGGTAGCATGATCAAGCATAATACCGTGGCCAATTTTCGCTGCCGGATGGATATCAACGCCAAACAGCTCTGAACAGCGGCTCTGCAGATGATAGGCAAACATATCGCGGCCCTGCGTAAACAAATAATGCGTAATCCGGTATGTCTGCAGCGCCAAAAAGCCTTTGAAATACAAAAAGACTTGCAGGCATGATGTGGCCGCAGGGTCACGCTGGCGCACGGCTAAAAGGTCGGCAGAGGCTGATTTAATCATAGACGGGTCGGCATTGTAAGCGTCCGCAATCGTCTCGCGAATATGAATAGCTTTAAACTCTGCATTGGCCAGTTTTTCAGCCAGATGGTTGGCCAGCGCGGATTGAAACGATTTTTGCCCCAATATCAAATCATGCAGCATGGACGCCATGGCGCGCTCCTGCACGGCTGTGCGCGCGGCTTCCTCATTGAGCTGCGTCCAGGTGCAAGGCTTTGACATCGCCATTTGTTCGGGCGTGTTGACCACGGTCATTTTCGTCATTTCGGCCTCCGTCTTTAGGGCGCACAGAATAATACGCCTACGCGCTTAGAGGATTAACCGCGTCCGCGATAGGGGGCAACGCCTTGATCGGGCACCCAAACGCCTTCGGGGCATTTGCCGTTTTGATAAAAAACATCAATCGGGATGCCGCCGCGCGGATACCAATAACCGCCAATGCGTAGCCAGTGCGGCTTAAGCTCGGCGACGAGGCGCTTACCAATAGAGGTAATACACGCCTCGTGAAAGTCGCCGTGATTGCGAAAACTGCCCATATAGAGCTTAAAGCTCTTACTCTCTACCAAGTATTCATCTGGCACATAATCCACAACAATATGGGCAAAATCCGGCGCGCCCGTCACAGGGCAAATCGAGGTAAATTCAGGGCAAACCAGACGCACAAGATACGGCTCATCCGCGCAGGGATTATCTACGCGTTCCAACTGCGCCTCGTCAGGGCTCTGCGGCAAGGCGGTATTGCCGCCGAGTTGGCCTAATTTATCGTAACGGGTTTCGGTCATAGGAGCCTCAGTAATAAAATGTCCGCCGTCGCCTTTTAGGCTATGGCGGGACAACCTTCGCAGCACGTCCCAGCAACAAATATTTGTGCCGGATGGCCTGCCAACTGAAGTCCGTCAGGACGAAGGTTGGTGCGGGCGGCCGGAATCGAACCGGCACTCCTATACAGGAACAAGATTTTAAGTCTTGCGTGTCTACCAATTCCACCACGCCCGCAGTGAATTGAGCGCGCTCTATAGTCCAACCCTACCCGTTCTGGCCAGTATCTTTTTGCGCGCGATGCAGAAGGTTAAATAACTCCGTGACGCTTGCCACTTGCCCTGCTAACGCGTGGCCATGCAAATTATTACAGATACCCAAGCCCTTTCCGACTTTTGCGATGCACTCGCCAAACATGATTTCATCGTCGTTGATACGGAATTCATGCGCGATTCGACGTTTTATTCCACTCTGTGCCTGATCCAAGCCTCCGGCCCGGGCAATGAGGCCATTATTGATCCGCTGGCGGATGGCTTAGACCTCTCTCCGTTCCTGGATCTCATGATGGACGAGCGCATAATCAAAGTCATGCACGCCGCGCGTCAGGACTTGGAAATTTTCTACGCCCTATGCGGTGATGTCCCGCCTAATGTTTTCGATTCCCAAATCGCGGCAATGGCGCTGGGCTATGGCGACAGCGTTGGCTATATGGCGCTCGTCAAAGGGTTTTTGGGCGTCAATCTGGACAAGGGTGCGCGCTTCACCGATTGGAGCCGCCGGCCATTATCCAATAAACAGCTCCATTACGCGCTAGGCGACGTCACGCATTTGCGCGATATTTATCCGCGCATGGTTGCGATACTCGAAGATAAAGGCCGCTTGGACTGGGTTTTGGTAGAAATGCAAGGGCAACTCGATCCCCTGCTCTATGCTTTTGATCCTGAAACAGCCTATCAGCGCCTGAAAATCCGCAGTAATAAGCAGGACTATTTGGCCGCTCTGAAGGCTGCCGCAGCATGGCGCGAGCGAGAAGCGCAAAGTCGAAACGTGCCGCGCAACCGTATTTTAAAAGATGACGGTATTTACGCTCTGGCGCAGCAGCGGCCTATGTCCCGCGAAGCTTTATCAAAAATGCGCGGTGTCCCGCGCGGGTTTGAGCGGTCCAAATCAGCTGATAAATTACTCTCCGTCATGTCGGATGCGATTAAAAATAAAGACTCCTACGCTCCGCCCGCGCCAAAAGTGCAGCATATGCCGCCTAATCTAGGGCCGGCTGTGGATATGCTTAAAACCTTGCTGCGCCTGCGCAGCGAGTATCAGGATATTGCCCCGCGCCTGATCGCAAATGCGTCCGATATTGAGCAAATTGCCGCTTTTGGCGCGAAAGCCAATGTGGCGGCGTTGTCGGGATGGCGACGTGAATTATTTGGCGAAGATGCACTCAACATGATTTCGGGAAATATTGCACTGCGCCTCAAAGACGGCGAAGTCGTGGCCGAAGCGATCTAGCGATTCTTTAGTCTCCGGTTTGAGGGTCTGATGTCTCTTCGGGAACATCCGTCGTAGTGTCCGGCTCGACAGGGTCAAAAATACGGCGCAGGAACCCCGGCGTAAACGCTGATAATGGATTGACTGCAATCTGGGTTTTATCAAACGGGCCGTTCACCGAATAATTAAGAGCGAAAATGCCTTCGCCTTTTTTCCCCACCACTATATCGCCCAGTAGCGGGATTTCGCCGAGCATAGAATTTATCGTATAGCTGGGCACCAAGACTCCGTTCAGCGTCATAGACTGGTCACCAAAATCGACCGCGCCGCTGGCTGTCAGGCCGATTGAGGAGCCGCCCATCCGCGCATCATCCAGCGTCAAAATATTTTGCTCATAGGTAAAGGGCGCGTGAAACTCCTTAAAATTCATTCCTCCGCCATCCAGTGCATCCGATAGGCCTTGCAGTGAGGCCAGTGACAATATTTGTGCAAATATGGGCGCGTTCACGAGCGTGAACGCCTCTAAGTCCGCCGTTCCGTTAATAGGGCCGGATTCTCCGGCGGGTGGCAACGTAGCCGCCACATTTAATGTCCCGCGTTCTAATGATCTGAAATTATAAAGTCCGCGCATGGCTTTGCCGGTATTAGGAAGGTTCATATCCAGCGTACGGCGCCCGCCGGCCACGGGCGTGGTAACTTCCACATTCATGGATTGTCCATCCAGATCGCCAATCATCGACATAGCCACCACTCCGGCCTCTGACCCGCGATAGGACACTACCGCGCCCGTCAACGCCAAATCCGGTGAAAAGTTAAGTTTGTTTATTGACGCGTTAAGTGTCAGCGCAACACTGTCGCCACGATCATCAAATCGCAGGAAGTTCTCAACCCACGGAGATATATCAAGCGATTTTGCGTCTAGATTCAGTCGTAATCCGGCATCGTCAAGGCTGCGCCCCGTAAGGCTCCCTTCCATAATATTATCAATATTCATAACAGGAATATTCAGCGATAACAGTTTGAAGTTGTTCGCGATTTTAATATCTCCGGAAACATCAAGGCCATCTGCTGATATATTTACACCGCTAAGTTCTATATGGTCGTCTTCAATAGTCATTTGCGCCGTCAATGTGCCTGCCTCGCCCGCATTTTTCCGCCAGACATTATCAAAAGCCAGCGTTGCAGGCGTTAGATCCGCTTTCAATGTTGCCGCATCAATGGATAAGCCGTCGCCTGTCGCATTGACCGAGATATCAGCAGCGCCATCGAACATGGCCCGCTGACCGATACCGAACTTATCCAGATCATCCCGGGTCAAGCGTCCGGTGACGCTATAACGCGACGGCGCGACCCCCCCGTCGAACAAATCTAAATAAGACAGATCGGCCTGCCACGGGCCGATTGACACCGGACCGCTGATCGCCATTTGTGTCTTGTCCACATTTAGCGAAATCCGGCCATCCGCGAGGGCATAGTCACCAAATTTGATGGGTGCGGAAACATCGGAAAATTCGCCTGTCGCAGAATAGTCAAGACGATCCTGTTCAAAAGATTCAAGAAGCGGCCGTTTAACATTGACTTTAACGCTTCCGAACCCCGTAAATCCAGACGGATCAATTCCGGCCTTACTCATAAATTCGAACGGCTTTTCATCAATCAAATGTAGTAAATCGGGGACTTGGCCCTCACCTTCAATCATTATCGTAAAGTCGCCGCCTTTAGGGTTAAGGCGCGGAATATCAACCTGCCCTCCCGTCAGTGTTAAAGCGCTGCCAATACGTCCTTGTGTCGTTGTCAAAGAAAATTGATTACCCTGTAAGCGCGCAAAGCCAGATGCATCTTCAAGCGGAGTCATGGTCGAAATATACTTTACATTTGCATTGTCGAAATTAAAGGTCAGGTCGAGATCCTCGTCTTGCAATATGCCCCGTTCAAGATCATCTTCTTCAATCGACACATCCAGCTTGAGCTGCGAAATATCTCCGGACAGTAAAGCGCGCTCAACCCAATTACGTGCTCCCAGCGCAAAGTCGACGGGCCAATGCTTTAGAATGACCGCTGGATTAACGTCACCTCCAATTTCGCCTTTTAGGATTATATCTGTCAGTGGCTTATCGCTATTTCCAAATCCAATATTTCCAATGAAGGCGCCATTATATGCCCCAAAATTAATGGCCAAAGCGTCCAGAATAACACGCGGATTCTGTGTATCATATTGTCCCGTGGCGGAGGCGTCGGGAAGTCGTATCTGTTCGGCAAATCGAGGCCCCGGGTTTATGACCACGTCTTCCAGCACGGCATCAAACCTGACGGGCCGCTTAAAAAAACCGCTTTCGGGATCGCCTAAATCACCCAGGTTCATCAGACCTGAAAGCGTGATTAAATCCGATTTCACTTCGATATCGGAAAGCCGTAAGGCCTCCTCTAAAACATCATATCCGGCAGTAAAACGGGCAGAGTCAAAACTGCGCCACTCTTGACCCGCCTTGATGCGTCCGGCCCCTGCAGAAAATCCAATCTCGGCGCGCGTCAGGCCGGTATCCGTCGCACGAATATCGGCATCCAGCGCCACGGGCGCATCCAGGGTACTAATCGCCGCGAAGCGACCCTGCGTAGGGATTAATTTAGCGGGATAGAATTCCGCCGTATTCACTTTAATCTCAAATTGAGTCAGCGCATTATTTGCGACTCCCGAAATGCCAAGCGGCGTAATCTGTCCATTGGACGCGATATCTGAGCTCATATCGAGAGAAATTACGTCATTTTTTGAAAGATAGTCAAGATTTACGGAATCAAGTCTCCAGTTAATTCCTTCCACCTCATCAATAAGGTAAATCTGCCCTTCGCGCAGCCGCAGAGATTTAATACTACGCCATTTGCGGGTCTGACCGGGCTTGGGGGCGGCATTAATGGGCTGAACATTACTCACATCACGCGAAAATGCATCCGCATTTGCGGGCGCGCCAAGACCTACCATGACGGTACGGTCTGAGCGACGTATGACCGTTAAGCTTCCCCCGGTTAACTCAGCCTCTGTTATGACGGGCGAGCCGATGATAAGAGAGCGCAATCCGAATTTGGCATTCATTGTCCCAGCATTTGTTACAGCCTCGCCCGCTTTATCGTAAATTGTGAGGTTTCGAGCTACAAAGCCAAGCGCTTGTTCATCCCGGAACCATTCAATACGCAGACTGTCCAGGTTAGCCGACTGTCCGTTATACCGCTCGGATAAAAGCGACTGCGCCGTCGACTTAAAGGGAGATAGGTCGACAGTTTCGGCGCGCATGAAAAAGAATAGAACGTTAAACCAGACAAATATTGCGCCGAGCAGAATCGTCAGAAGCTCTACGCCAAATCCCAATAGCGGCCGCCCGATGCGGTAAAGACGTGTATTGGGCGAGCCGTCATATTTTCGCGCCGCTCTTGTTTTGGCAGCCAAATTCATTTGATGGCGCGTATAAGCTCCCCATAGCCGTCCGGCTTTGCTATCACCACCCGTTGCAGCGTCAATTCGGGGGGTGGACGCATCCTCCATAATCAGGCAACCCTTCCGTCAGAACGATTGTTAAACGCACAATATAAAGCCGCACTTTCTGGAGCAAAATAAATGAGTAACTTCCCGCAAGTTAATGATATTATACCTAATTTTTCTCTGCCGACTAATGGCGGCGGACACATTTCATTATCGGATTTAAAAGGGCAAAAAGCCGTCATTTATTTCTACCCAAAAGATGATACGCCGGGATGCACAACGCAAGCTATCGCCTTTGGCGACCATAAGAAAGCCTTTGATACATTAGGCGTCAAGATTATCGGCGTATCAAAAGACAGCGTCGAAAAACATGATAAGTTCATCGCCAAACGCGATTTGAAGGTAACTTTAATCTCCGATGCAGATGGAAAAATGGTCGAGGATTACGGCGTTTGGGTTGAAAAAAACATGTATGGCAAAAAATATATGGGCATACAGCGCGCAACGCTCCTGGTTGACCGATCGGGAAAAGTCATAGCCGCTTGGCCGAAGGTAAAAGTCAAAGGCCATGTCGAAGAGGTTCTGGCTGCAGCGACATAGATGAACGCCGTGAGACATAGCGCGATAGCCGTATTGAGGGCGAGTGAACCTAGGGACAAGGTGACAGCGGCCTTTGCCCTTCGTGACAATTTGGACTCTGCCTTGTTCTCCTTTGCCTCCTCCACAACTATACCGACACGTCCTGCCCGGCCGGCAAAGCCGGTCCTTGTTGAGCCGGGCGACCTCGCGCGTCGCCGTTTGGGCACACCTGCCGGGCGCGGCGCACTGCTTCATGCGGTCGCCCATATCGAATTTAACGCTATCGATATGGCCGCAGATATGGTCGCGCGGTTTGCAGATCATGATTTAATCGCTGATCAGGACCGCACCGCGTTTATTTTGGATTGGTCAGGCGTTTGCCACGACGAAGCGCGTCATTTCGGCCTTATGTGCGACCGAATGGCCGATTTGGGCATAACTTACGGTGATCTGCCCGCCCATGACGGATTATGGCAAGCCGCCGAAGCGACCCGTGATGATATTGCGGCGCGGCTGGCGATTGCGCCTATGGTATTGGAAGCGCGTGGGCTGGATGTCACGCCGGGAATGATTACAAAACTCAAATCTGTAGGCGATCACGAGAGCGCTAAAGTCTTACAAATTATCTATGATGACGAGATTGGCCATGTAGCCGCAGGGCGAAAATGGTTCGAATATATCTGCATGCGGCAAGGGCTTGAGGTTGTGCCAACGTTTCACAAAAAAGTGCGTAAATATTTTGCAGGATTGTTGAAACCTCCCTTCAACGAACAGGCCAGAGACCTTGCCGGCATGAAAAAGGAATTGTACATGCCTTTAGCCGCTGATTAAGTTTATAATGTTTTTAATTAATTACGGCACGGTTACATGGATTTCATATTCTGCAACCCATTGAATTTTAAATGTTCTTTTTACTTGTATCTCAAGCCGAATTTTTGTGTATTATGTGCATTAGGGGATATACAATTTTCGGGGACGCATGATTAACGAAGCTCTTGGCGCGTTTGGAGATAACTTGAAAAAGTGGTTTCCTGAGCGTCAAATTATTCACCGTAGCGGTGGTCAAATACAGTCATTTGTCATTGGGCAAAAGGTGCAGATTTGTGCTGTGTCTGCAACACTGCTTACTCTGACATGGTGCATATTCACCTTTGCCAATTTGGCCATCGGTAACAATCCGCTGCGCTCCTCGGTAAAACAGGTCAAAATTCTCGAAGCCGATTTCGAACGCCGCTTGGCAAATAGCCACGCCAATGAAGCCAATGCGCTCGCTCTATTAGAAAGCCAGCGCCGTGAATTTCAGCAAGCCCGGGCGGATTTTGAACAACGGCACAGTGTCCTTCGGGAAATTATGTTCTCCCGCGGCGACCGCAAACCCGGCGACGGCGAATCTAAAGGCGCTTTCCAATATGCCCATAGCGCCGTTATGATGGCCCCTGTTGTTCGCGATAGATTGCCTCGCACATCCCGCAGTGACATCATCACAGCGGATGACGGCGACGCCTCGACACTCGCCGCTGCATCCCTGTCCGGACTTGCCAAAGACCAGAACGACATTTTGCTCACGACCGAATTAAAAGCGCAAAGCGCGATCGAATACAGTCGTGCCGTAATGCGCGAGACCGGTCTGAATGTCAGTGAATTACTAGAACTCGGACCCTATGGATCCGGCGGACCTGAAATCGCTTATCAAAGTAATAGCGCATTGGATACTGACGCCTTTCTTCCGCGAACAGAATCAATACGTGCCCGCGTGCAGCAGGCCAGTGTCATGAACCGCGCGCTCAGCTCTATTCCTTTGGGCCATCCGATTGATGATGAGTTTTATCGGACCAGCGCATTTGGCGCCCGTAAAGATCCATTCACGAAACGTACAGCCTTTCACGGCGGTGTTGATTTTGCCGGTCGCCGTAACGCATCTATTGTCGCGACAGCGGACGGCATAGTCAGCTTTGTCGGGATACGCGCCGGTTATGGCCGCGTCGTTGAGATCAATCATGACCATGGTATAGTCTCCCGCTATGCCCATCTGGCCAAAACTTCAGTTAAAAAGGGCGACAATATCACCAAGGGCGATAAAGTCGGCGGTATGGGATCTTCAGGCCGGTCAACCAGTACGCATCTGCATTACGAAGTAATTTTTCAGGGTCAGACGAAAGATCCGGAAAAATTTATCAGAGCGGGCCTATATGTTCAGCAAGACTAAGGCGTCCGGTTCGTCTTCCACATCCACAGAGATGAGCAAAAAACACAATGTGAGCCGCCCTCAGAATAGCGGTGTCCCCTCAATACTTGCTGCGGATCTTGTCGTGACCGGAGAAATTAAGACAGATGGCGATGTGCAGATTGAAGGACGGCTCGACGGCAACATCGCTGCTAAGACGCTAACAATCGGCGAAAATGGTGCAGTCAACGGCAACATCAAAGCCGAAAAAGTTATGGTTCACGGCAAAGTGACCGGCAATATTACGGCGTCGACAATCGAATTTCACGAGACGGCAAATGTACAGGCTGATCTTATTCAAGATCACCTGACCATTGCCAATGGTGCATTTTTCGACGGTAAATGTTCGCGCAAAACAAAACCCGGCGCGAATATACAATCCGTTGCGGCTGTAAAAGCCTCGTAAACGGCCTGTTCATCAGAGTGATTTCGTTAAATTTTGGTCATAAGCTGGCCTTTGCTGGTTTTGTTCATGGCGTGATCAGAAAGCCTGAATTATAACCTAAATACATATTTTTTATACAAGGCCTGAACCGTGAAACTTCTGCGCGTCCTCATCACTGCGAGTTTTGCCCTGCTTCTGGCGGGTCAAGCTTTGGCGCAGTCTCTGATCAGGGACACAGAAATAGAAGAAACACTGCGCGAATTTGGTGATCCGATCATCCGCGCAGCAGGCCTTAATCCCAAAAGCGTGGACATATATATCGTTAATGATCCGTCACTCAACGCCTTCGTAACGCGGGGTCAAAAGGTCTTCTTTCACACAGGTATCCTCGTTGAATTTGAGACGCCCAACCAGCTTAAAGGCGTTATGGCGCATGAGGTGGGCCATATAGCGTCCGGCCATTTGGCGCGCAGCAGTGAGACGCAGCGCAGCGCATACGGCACATTTTTAGTTGCCGCAGGCATAGGTCTGGCCGCAATTTTGGCGGGCGAAGGCCAAGCCGGCGCGGCAATACTCGGTTCTTCGCAGCAATTTGCAGTGCTTGACGTGCTGCGATATTCGCGCATTAACGAGTCCTCTGCCGACCAAGCGGGGGCTAATTATCTTGAAATTTCCGGTCAATCCGGACGCGGCCTTATCGAATTTTTCGAAAAATTCCGCTACCAAGAAGTGATGAGCGAACAGGGACGGTTTCCTTATTTCCGGTCTCACCCCCTCTCCTCTGCCCGTATTGATAATCTGCGCGAAGTTGTCGATGAGTCGCCTTACAGAGATGAAATAGACAGCCCCGAAGATATTCGCCGCATGCAGATCATGCAGGCCAAATTGCGCGGTTTCATCGATCCGCCTCAGACAACCTTCACAAAATTTCCAAGTTCCGACCAGAGCGAAGCCGCCCGCCTCGCCCGCGCCGTCGCCCATTTCCGCGCAGCCAATCTGAAAGAAGGCTTGGTGAGCGTTGACTCGCTTATTGAAGAATTTCCGGACAATCCTTACTATCACGAACTACGCGGCGAAATTCTCTATAAAAGCGGCAAGGCCCGCTTGGCGCAGCCCTCCCTTCGCAACGCAATCAAATTAAAATCCGACGCCCCGCTACTCAAGCAAGCCTTGGCCCAGTCTCTGATTGACGAAAATAGTACTGACGGCATTATCGAGGCCGTTGACCTGCTCAAAGACGTCCTGCAGGCCGAGCCGGAAAACGGCTATTCATGGTATCTGCTCAGTCAGGCTTACGGCTATCAGAACAAAAAGGGCCTTGCGCAATATGCTGTGGCCGAACAGGCCTATGCCCGGGGCGATTTGCGCCGCGCGACATCCTTTGCGGCGCGCGCTATGGAGCAAATCCCCCGCGATACGCCTCAATACCGCCGCGCCAATGACATTGTCGTGATTTCCGATGCACAGCTTGCCCAAGACAGCAAGCGCCGCTAATCATTCCCGAATAATCCGCGCTGACGCGCACTCAAAAGTAAACGGAGACCCTTATGGCCCGCCTTATGCCCCTTCTGCTTGTCTTGCCCTTTCTAGCGACGAGTGCCTGCGCGCAGGATAGCCGCCCGAAAATGAGCAAAGACGAAATTCGCAAGATCGTCCGCGAATATCTTCTGGAAGAGCCCGAACTCATCCGCGACGCTTTGCTTGAACTTGACCGCCGCGAAGAGGCCGAGGCCATGGCCGCGCTCGCGCCGCAGCTTTATAACGACTCACGCGACCCCTCTATCGGTCCCAAAAACGCCAAAGTTACAATTGTCGAATTTTTCGATTATAATTGCGGCTATTGCAAAAGCTCCACAGATTGGGTGCGCGGCACAATCGATAAATATCCCGACGATGTACGTATTATTTTCAAAGAACTCCCCTTGCTTGACCGCCGCACAAAAACGTCACGTAATGCGGCCCTTGCCGCGCTTGCCGCCGCGCGTCAGGGTAAATATTCGGAAATGCATTTTGCTATGATGAATGAAAGCAACCTGGCCCCGGAACGCGTAGAAGCTTTGGCAAAGAAGGCGGGGCTTGATGTCGAAATGCTGAAAAAGGATATGAAAGACGATAAATTAGCCGAACAAGTTGAAGACAGTTTCGATCTTGCCCGCCGCATTCCTGAGCTTAACGGCACGCCGTTTTTTATCATTAATGACACATTCGTTGCCGGCGCAGATGTGGATCGTCTCGAGACCCTGCTTGACGCGGCGCTGAAGGGCTAGGACTTGAATTTATAGGTAAAGTCCGCACTGGGAAATGTTCGGGCTTTCACCTCAGACGCATAGCTTTTGACGGCGTCATCAATGTCGGCCCGCATAGTGCCGTATTTTTTGACAAATTTCGGCACGCGCTCAAACAGGCCCAGCATATCCGGCGTCACAAGAATCTGCCCGTCGCAGCCTGATGATGCGCCGATGCCGATGGTTGGAACATCCACGGCGGCCGTGACTTTATCCGCCAACTCTTCAGAAACGCCCTCAACGACAACCGCAAAGGATCCGGCTTTGGCTGCGGCTTTGGCATTTTCGATGATTTCATCGGCCACAGACTGCGTGCGCCCGCGCGCGCGAAAGCCGCCCAGAACATTCATGCTTTGCGGACGAAGGCCGACATGGCTCATCACCGGAATGCCGCGTTCTACAAGATAGCTGATCGTCTGCGCCGCATAGGTTCCGCTCTCGATCTTGACCGCCTGACACCCTGTTTCCATCATCACGCGCGAGGCGCTGCGAAAGGCGGTTTCAACGCTATCCTCATAGCTCCCAAAGGGAAGATCTACGACCACCAGCGCTTTGGTGCTGCCGCGCATCACGGCCTTTCCATGCATAATCATCATATCCAGCGTGACGCCCACCGTGGTGGTGAGTCCGTGCACAACCATGCCGACACTGTCCCCGACAAGCAGCAGATCGCAATGCTCATCGAGTATCGCCGCCGTCGGTGCGTCATAAGCCGTCAGGCAGACGATCGGCTGTCCGCCCTTACGCGCGGTAATTTTGGGGGCCGTCATACGGGCAAAGAAATTTTGTGCGGACATATCAGTCTCTCAATGATGTTTATCTGTCTATAGCTCCCTGATGCCACGCCCGCCAGTGTCCATTACAAGCCTTTGATCTGCGCGGCGCGGGGGCGGATTTTGCGCGCAAAGCCGCCTCGATCATCTCCCAAGTGCGCCGCTCATCCTCACGCTCCTGCGCTGTTTCCCTCTGCGCGGGCGTCGGCGGCTGTCCGCCATTTCGCATATATCCGGTGATTTCGCGGTCAATACGGTCTATTTCGGCGTCGATCCGAAACTGCACCAGCCGCGCGCGCGCCGCATCCAGCGCCGGATCGTCATAATCCAGCGCCTCATCGGCCAGACGCATTTGCGCGCGACGGGTCTGTGCATAGGCCAGCTTATTATGTTTAAGCTTTAAGGCCATCAGCTCTGATCGCAGCCGCCGTCCGGCCTTGCGGGTGCTTAGGTTATCTTTAGGTCGGGCTATGATCTGTGCCATTGTCTTTCTATTTTATTTAAAAGGGCGTCTGTGCGGGATTTTGGTAAACAGGGGCTACCTGTGGGTACGCGTATATATATTTCGTTTATCAAACTCCCTGCCGGGCACGCGGATCGCTCCGCATATCCGACATGACGCCCCAACTCTGTTTGAGCGCCAGCACAGCAATGTCGTTCTGAAGCGGCCGGAGTAACCAGTCGAGGCGTTAAACGGCTCGCGCTTCAGGGGCCGGCCTCCTTTGCGTTACCATCGGAACCTACACCCAACACCGTCTTACCCTCCGACCAGCCAACGTACGCTTGCCTGCCCTGTGAGGTAAGAACAGTTTGAAGATAGGGGCAAAAGGAGAGGCGGGGATTGTTTTTTGTTTATCCGCTTTTTTGAAGCGCCCAACGCCCCGAACCGTCATCCTCGTGCTTGACACGAGGATCCATGACTTAACACAATGCCGTGTTTAAAAATCTTGGTGAAACAGAGGCTTACAAGCCCGCCTGCATGGCTCTCAATTGTAAGATGGATCCTCTGGTCAAGCCAGAGGATGACGGAGCTTGGGAGTATGGGTGGGAATAAAACCCGACCCTCAAAACGGGGATGACGGTCTCTCTAGTCCTACAAATCACCCAAAGCGATTTCGGGATAGTCGAATAGGACACGGCCCGCGCGGCGTAGATAATTGAGGTGCGCGCCCGCTTCGGGCATAACCACAAGGGCGTGATACCAGACCAGCTTTTGCATATTCTCAGCCTGCGGATCACCCGCCAGCAGGCCGTTGCACATGCCCTTAATCAGCAGGCAACCGGCGATAATATGGCCGCAGAGCATCAAATAATTACTCGCTCCGCCCAGACCGTCTGCCTCGTCGATATCCAGCATAATCTGCGTCGCTTCGCGCAATGTGGCCAGGCTCTGCTCCAGCGCATCGCGGCTACTGCCGAGGCGCACGCCTGTCTCGGCAGTCGTCATTACCAGTAAAGCCGGAATCTGCGACAACTCTTCGATCAAAGCCATCATACCCGCCCCGCCGTCGCGGCGGATTTTGCGCGCCAGCAGGTCAATCGCCTGAATACCATTTGTGCCTTCGTAAATCGAGGCGATACGGCTGTCGCGGTAATGCTGCGCCGCGCCGGTTTCCTCGACAAAGCCCATGCCGCCATGCACCTGCACGGCGGTTGATGTGGCAGAAATGCCGACATCAGAGCCATAGGATTTGGCAATCGGAGTCAGCAAAGCTTCGCGGATATGCGCCGCTTTGCGCGTCTCCTCATGCGGGTGGGAGGCGGCGATATCTCCCGCCACAGCGGTGGCCATGCAGATCACGCGCGCGCCCATCAAGCGGGCTTTCATATCCATCAGCATCCGCCTCACATCGGGGTGACCGATAATGGTCTCCTGCTTGCCCAGCGTGCGCCCTTGTACGCGCTCACGTGCAAAGCCCAATGCCGCCTGGTAAGCGCGGTCGCCAATCGCGACGCCCTGCACGCCTACAAAAAGACGCGCTTCATTCATCATCGTGAACATACACGCCAGGCCGCGGTTCGGCTCTCCGATTAACCAGCCTGTCGCCCCGTCAAATTCCATCGTGCAGGTCGGGCTGCCATGAATGCCTAATTTATGCTCCAGACCGATACATTTCAGGCTGTTACGCTCGCCCAGCGCGCCGTCATCGCCGACGAAATATTTGGGGCAGAGAAATAGCGAAATGCCCTTAGAGCCTTCGGGCGCATCAGGCAGGCGCGCTAGGACAAGATGGACAATATTGTCCGCGCAATCATGCTCGCCCCATGTGATGTAGATTTTTTGTCCGGAAATTGCGTAGGTGCCGTCGCCCTTATCCACCGCTTTGGTGCGCACGGGGCCGAGATCAGATCCGGCCTGCGGCTCTGTGAGATTCATCGCGCCCGACCATTCACCCGTGACCATTTTGGGCAAATATTTGGCTTTTAAGTCATCACTGGCATGGGCGGCGATCGCCTTCATCGCCGACGCCGTCAGCATGGGGCATAGGCCGAACGCCATATTGGCGGCGTAAGTCATCTCTCCGGTCGCAACCGAAACGGCTTGAGGTAGTCCCATGCCGCCATGGTCGACAGCCATGCCTAATCCTTGCCATCCAGCTTCCACATAGGCGCTATAGGCATCTTTGAACCCTGGAGAGGTGGTCACCGCATCACCTGAAAGCGCGGCTGGCGTTTGATCACCCGCCCAATTGGTTGGCGCCAGAACATCAGAGGCAAAGCGCCCTGCGCCATCCAGAATATCGCCGACCAAATCTGCCGTCGTGTCGCTATGGTCCGGACAGGCCAGCACCGCATCAAAATCAACGGCATGGTGGAGTAAGTACTTCATGGATTTGATCGGAGGCGTATATGGCATAACAATATCCTGATTTAATTTTCGTATTTTTCGCACGATCACGCCGTATGAGGCAAAGTACAAATCGCCGCGCCCGTATTTATACGCAGCCTGCACGACATTCGGCCTACGCACATCAAGTTCGGGGTTTCGCCCTGTCCTGTGATATGGTCTAAACTTAAGCAAACCACTGCCCTATATGACTATATTAGGAGATATATATCGTGAAAACAGTCCTCTTTCCGGTTCTGATCAGCAGCGCCCTTGTCCTGACCGCATGCGGGGGTGATGACAGTCCTTCCAAAGCGCCTGCGCCCGAAGTCATAAGCCAGCCTACGGTTGCCGTTAAGGTCGCTGCGGCAGAGCCGGTGAGCGCCCTAGAGCGCGGCGAACAGATTTATAAGCGCTGCAAAGCCTGTCACACGGTCAATGAGGGTGGACGCAACCGCGTTGGCCCGAACCTGTGGGATATTGTGGGCCGCGACGCCGCAGCGGTTGAAGACTTCGCCTATTCACAGGCCATGGAAGAGAGTGGTGTGGTCTGGACTGAAGAGAACTTGTCCACCTATCTGCTAAAGCCGTCTGCATTCGTGCCGGGCGGACGTATGGCCTTTGCCGGACTTCGCGACGAATATGACCGTGACGCGGTGATCGCCTATTTGAAAGCCCAGTCCCCGGCGGCGCAGTAGCTGTACGCGCGATGAGCAAGCCCTATCGTCACATCCGGTTTCTCGCCAGCAATAAGCCCGACGCGCAAGCTGCGCTTTCGCGGCTGATCGCGCGCTATGGTCAGGCGGATGCGGGCGATGCCGACGTCTTTGTCGCTGTCGGCGGAGACGGGTTTTTGCTGGGCACATTGCACCGCCATATTGATTATGTGCGCGCCGGAACGCCGATTTACGGCATGAATTACGGCACAATCGGGTTTTTGATGAACGCTTTTGAAGAAGATAATTTGCACGAACGCCTCGACAAGGCTGAAGCGGCCATTGTCAGGCCGCTCCTTATGCGCGCAAGCGGTGAGCACGGTGACGTTCAAGCGCTCGCCATAAATGAAGTCTCACTTATTCGCCAGACGCGTCAGACAGCGCATTTAAAAATTAAAGTCGACGGGCGCAGCCGTTTGGAACGGCTGATAGCCGATGGCGTATTGGTGGCTACTGCGGCCGGGTCAACGGCCTATAATTTATCCGCTCATGGCCCTGTTCTCCCTCTCGGCGCAGATATATTGGCCCTAACTCCCATTAGCGCCTTTCGCCCCCGGCGCTGGCGCGGGGCGCTGCTGGATATCGATGCCCATGTTGAATTTGAGATTTTAAATCCTGAAAAGCGCCCCGTTAGCGTTACAGCGGATGATCAGGAATTTCGCGATATTCATCATGTTAGCGTCAAAACCGCCCATGATATTGAGCTCAAATTGCTGTTTGACGAGGGTCATGAACTGGACGAGAAAATCCTGCGCGAGCAGTTTTCGACCTAAGCCTCCAAATCAAAAGCGTAATCCGTCAATCCATCCAGCTTTTCCAGCAAATAATCAGCATCATCTTCATCCATGCCGTAAGGCAGGGTCAAGACGCGCTGGATCATCAAATTTTGGAAATAGGCGCGGTCATATTGAACCGAAGCGGTCTCTAGATCGCGAAATATCGCCGCCGCGCCGCGCAGAGTCTGCACGCTGAGGTGAGAGAGCCGCGCGCGTACGCCGAGCGCCTGCATACCAAATGTACCGGATTCATGTAGCATCAACGCCGCTTTGGCATGACTGATCCCGGCCCGCGCCGCGAGACCGTATTCGGTGAAGCGCATTTGGCCGCAACAGGCTGCGCGCACCATCAGGCTATCGGTCAGACGGCCTTCATCCATCAGGCGGCGGGTCATCAATTTTAAATCTTTGGCGACCCAGCTCTGATCGATAAAATCGATTGTCGCGCGTTCGCGCGTGCGCTGCCCCAGCGTAATGGCCAGCTGCACAGGCAAGTCATGACGCTGTGAGATACGAATGGCAATTTCTTCGCTCGCCTGCGCAATAAGCTTTTCGACGACAAGCGGCGGCAGGTCACGCCGCGCAATCAGGCTTTCTTCGATAAGATCATCGCTTTTGGACAGGCGAATCATATCCTCATAGGCCGCCTCATCCAGCGGTGCGCCGTCATTGGCCGCCAGATTGGCCAGAGCGGGGCCGTCACCAAAGCGGATCACGGCGCGCACTATCGAGCCCGTTAATGTCGGTCGCCGGGCAATGGCCATGACCTTAGCCGCCGCTTTGGAGCGCAAAATATCAAGCAGGTCATCATCAGTCAAAACCGGTGAGAACTCCAGGATGGGTACAGCAATAGAATTAATGTCGCGGATCAATATTTTGGCGACGTTATGGGGCAGTTCCGGCGAATTTCGAAGCGTTATGGCCAGCGCGCGGCGTACTATGGCGGCCACATCGCCGGCAATATGCTGCAGGACTGCCGCGGCTTTTACCCGGTCAGCGGCGCTGAGATCACCTCTGCGCACGCTGTGGCACAAGCGCTGCGTCGCGGCGCTGCGCTGCTCGGCATCAGGGTGACTGACCGCCGCGCGGATATCGTCGATTGAGAGAGGTGATTTACCGGAGTCTGACGCAGCTATGTCCATGACACAGCATTAGGTGATTATGGTAAATGAGGGTTTAAGGAAAATGGTACCGCCTCTCAGGTTTGAACTGAGGACCTCTGGTTCCACAAACCAGCGCTCTAACCAGCTGAGCTAAGGCGGCATATTAATTTTCTATGGCGCGGGTCTTACACACCCAAGGAAAAGCGCGCAAGGCGGCATTGCCCCTCTTGCGCGCTTTTTAACAGATAAAGCGGTCAGATCGCGGCGTTACGCCCAGCCTTGCGCCTTGATATAATCATTGAGTTTTTGAGCCCGGCTAGCCGGATCCGGATGCGTTGACATGAATTCCGGTTGGCGGGACGGATTGGCTTCGGCCATTTTCTCCCAGAGGCGGACAGATTCCATAACGTCATATCCCGCCTTATGCATATATTGCGCGCCGAGCAGATCGGCTTGCAGCTCATGCTTGCGGCTATAGGGGAGAATGATGCCGTACATCAGGCCCATGCCCAGACCGGCTGTCACGAGCTGTGAGTTGCTCTGTGCGTCTTGCGCGCATTTTTGGACTTCATTTTGGCGGGCGCGGGTATAATTTCCTGATTGGCGATATTGGAGGTCCATCTCTTTACAGCGTTCCATCAATTTCGCGCCACCATAAGCGCCGCCCAGCTGCACGGCGAGACCGCCGGCCATTTGTTGGCTCACGCGCTCTGCTGCGTGACGGCCTGTGACGTGACCGACCTCATGGCCCATAATCGCAGCGACTTGGCTGTCATTATCGGTAAAATCCATCATGCCTTTGTAAAATCCGACGCGGTTACCCGGCAGAACGAAAGCATTTTTAGTATCGTCATCAAATACGGCGTAATCCCAAGGCTGGTCAGCACGACCGGCGCCTTGTGAGATGCGCGACCCGACACGGGCCAGACGCTGAGTATAACGCGGATCGGTCATAACGGGCTGTTTTTGCTTGGCTTCGGCCCAGCTTGCTGCGGCCATTTCGCTAAGCTGCGCGTCGGAAACCAGAATAAATTGTGATTCGCCTGTTTCCGGATTGGTTGCGCAACCCGAATTAACTGTGGTTATGCCAATAACAGATCCCGCTGCGATACCTTGTATAAGTCGCCGCTTGGTCAGCATATCGCTCAGTTTCGGGTCTTCGCTTACAATGTCATGAGTATCGCACATAATGTTCTCCAGCAGTTTAACCATATCGGTATTTGATATTATCATATCATATCTGAACGTTAGCCAAATGAAAGGCGACGCGCAAATGTACATTTAATACGTCTGAGAGGAGGCATGGTTGCAATTTCACGCCCATCACCCCTGCCCTATGCCGCAAGGACATGGTAGAGATAGCCAATGACTTTCACGATAGGTATATTCGGTGCAGGCGCAATTGGCAGTTATATCGGGGGCTATTTGGCCGCGTCAGGAGAGGATATTATCTTTCTTGGGCGCCCGCGCGGCGCGCAAAGCTTTGCCCAATATGGCCTTACCCTGACCCATTTTAGCAAGCCCGATATAAGGGTAACACCGGAGATGGCGCGCTATACTGACGAGGTGGGGGAGCTTCGCGCCTGCGACGTTATTTTTATCACCGTTAAAAGTCAGGATACAGCGCAGGCCGCCGCGCAGCTGGCTCCCGTCATCGCCCCTCAGACACTTATCATCAGCCTGCAAAACGGTGTCGGAAATACGGATATCCTGGCGGCTACCCTTGGCGGGGACCGTGTTTTCAAAGCTATGATCCCCAATAATGTACTGGCGCTGGATGCTGGCCGGTTTCACATGGGAACAGAAGGCGAGATCGCAATTGAGGATACCCCGTCCCTCGCCGCGCTTATTGATCGCATGAAGGCGGCTAATCTGGATGTTGAGGCGCGGCCGGATATGGCGGCGGCGCAATGGACTAAATTACTCATGAACCTGTCTAATGCAGGCAATACCCTGGCGGGACTGACTATTTATGAGCATTTGCGAAGCCGCGATCACCGCCGCGTTTTGGCGCTCAGCATTGACGAAACCCTTGCCGTACTCGGCGCAGCCAATATCGCGCCGCCGCGTTTGGGCAAAGTCAATCCGAAGATACTCGCTCCGCTGCTCCGCCTGCCCGATTTTATCTATCACCGGCTCATGCCCTTTATCATTAAAATCGATCCTCAGGCGCGCTCATCCATGGCGCAGGATCTGATCGCCGGTAAAGACAAAAGCGAGATTGACGCGCTCAACGGCGCGGTCATCGCTCTGGGACACGATGTCGGTCTCGCCACTCCGGTGAATGATTATATTACCGCCCGGATCAAAGCCGCCTTTGCGGCGGGGGAAAGCCCGAAGCTTTCAGGCGCGCATATGCTAGCGCAAATCAAGGCTTTGACGCGCGGATAGTCCAGGCAATGGGTTTGGCGTCACCGTCGGGCGCAAATACGTCAGGCTCGAGCGGGGCCATGCCGCCCTTGCGCAGAGCCGCCCCAATCTTTGCGACATCATCTGCGGACAGCGCCGCGTTCTGCATCGCCTCCATGCGCGATAAATAGGCTGTGACCTCAGCGGCATTACCGTCCAGCCATCCTATAACATCCGGCAGGGCGTAATTTTGTAGCCGCCCAAACATCTGCGCCGTTCCGGCTTGTATATGTTTGGCCAAAGCCATACCGCTGCGCGCGAGTTCGTCCAGCGTTTTTCTCGGCTCACTTAAAGCGGTAATCGCGGCGTTATAACTGACCTGATCCTGGGCATTGGCCGCCGCGAACACATCTTTGGCCACATCCAGATACCGGCTGTCTATTAAAACGTGCGCCTTGGCTGATTTGGCCGCGCATTCTTTATCAATTGCCCCGCCCTTGTAATGGGCGAGCGCCGCAAATTGGCCGCCCGGCGCGATGATACGGGCAATCTCAGTCGCCGCATCATATGCGCCTGCATATTCAAATCCAAATTGGCTGACCGCAATATCGAATTGCCCGTTTGTGAACGGCGTTTTCGGGAGCGCGCAAACCACGCCTTGAACATCCTGCATATTGGTTTGAAGCGCAGTAATCGCGCCGCTTGAAATATCTGCCCCGGTCAGATCGCTTATCCCCGCCGCCTGCGCGCGGCGCAACACCGTCCCGGCCCCGCAGGCCAAGTCCACGAGTTTGGATGTTGGCGTCAACGGCGTAAATATATCGTCCCAAAACCCGGCAATTCCGGTATGGGTTTCAACGCCAACACCGTCCAGCGCAGCGCCGGCCCGCACGCCGCTGCGCCCTTGCCAATAATTGTCCCACTCAGTGCTCATAGCCGTTCCTTGGCAGAGTTTTGCGTCTCTGGCCAGTCACGCGGCCTTTTGCGGGATACAATTTTAATGACGGCCTGAAACGCCTCTTTTAATTGAGCGCGGCGCCCTTACATTTGAATTGAACCCGGAGATGCCCATGCCGCTAAATGACGCCGTTATAAAAAGACAGACCCCGCGTGATGATTTTACCATTGATCAATGCTGGGACGAATATTCGCGGAGCGAACACGCTGTCTGGTCCATGCTGTATGAACGGCAAGCGCAAGCTCTAAAAGGCCGGGCCTGTGATGAGTTTTTTGAAGGTCTGGATCATCTAGACCTCAATGATGGCGGCATTCCCGATCTCGAAAAATTAAATAAAAAACTTCACGCCCTAACGGGATGGGAAGTTGTTATGGTGCCTCATCTTGTGCCTGATGATGTGTTCTTTACCCATTTGGCCAATCGCCGCTTTCCGGCGGGCCGGTTCATCCGGGGCGCAGACCAGATGGACTATCTTGAAGAGCCGGATATCTTCCATGATGTCTATGGTCATGTGCCGATGCTGACCCAGCCTGTCTTTGCCGATTATATGCAGGCCTATGGTAAGGGCGGATTGCGCGCACTGAAACATGACTGCCTTAAAAATCTGGCGCGGCTCTATTGGTACACGGTCGAATTCGGCCTGATTAAAACCGATGCCGGCATGCGCATTTACGGGGCGGGTATTGTCTCCTCGCGGACGGAGTCCGTATTCAGTCTTGAATCAGGCAGTCCTAACCGCCTCCATTTTGATCTCGAGCGGGTCATGCACACGGATTACCGTATTGACGATTTCCAGCAGGTTTATTTTGCGATTGATAGTTTTGACGAGCTATTCGCCGCCACGCAGCAGGACTTCGGCCCGCTCTATGAACGGATGAGCACGGATAAGCAGATGCACAGCGTGACAGATATATTGCCGGCCGACAAAGTCTATAATCGCGGCACTCAAGATTATGCGAAGAGCGGCGGGCGCAAGGCTAATCAGAAATAATGTGCTCTGAATTGTCTAATAGGTTATGTGTATAGACTGTTTTTACGGTCAATATCTCTAAATTTGGTATAAAAACTTTGTATGCGATACTCCCGAACAATCTAATTTGGAAAGTAGCGAACGGTGTATTTCCCTCAAATGCAATCCCATGGAATGGTAAAGAAACTAACCCGTCGAATTGCTTTATATTTGAAGAACAAAATTGATCTTTCCCTCCTAATAAAAAAGTTCGTATTAAGTTAAATTGAGGTGAAGCCTCAATAACTCGCTCCCCAAATCTGGCACAAGCGAATTCATAAACGATTTTTAAAATTAAGTTTTTGGGTAATGGTTTTCCCGTTAATTTAGGAGTAGAATGAATATTCTGTCGTTTTTTAATGCTGTATTGATTTGATATATCTACAATATGTTCAAAAGGGGCATTACTGACTAAGTCTAAAGCCTTTGCTATTTCTGCCTTCGATAGCCCATCTTTTTTCAAATGCTGAGTTAATATGTTTTTGGTTTCGGCTTCATCCACTAAAAGAGAACCATCATTAAGCCTTTTAGCCGAAAAAATACCAGAATTGCGGTAGATTTGAGAAAAATCTTGCCCATCAATTGTAGTTGAATATTCGCTATTTCGATTAATACTTTCGTAGAGATTCGGCAGTGCTTCAGCTAAGTTAGAAATTGCGATTCGAACAGGGTCAGAATTTTTTGCCTCATTTTCAAATTGATGCCCCATATGGTTATTGCAATTTTCACATACGCACCTGCAAGTTAAAACGCCCCCCAACGACTTAGGTATGATGTGTTCGCTAGAGAGTTCTTTGCTCTCCAAACAAATAATACAGTAGTTATGTTTCCAAGGGAAGGTTCCCAAAATCACCCCCGCTGGAACGGATAAAAATCATCACCTAAATCCATAATTTTGGTCAGCGCATCGAGCGCGGCGAAGCTCTCGGTCATGATGGCGGGGTCGCGAATATCATCAGGCGCGAGGCTCTCGCGGTAATGCGTGTTCACCCATGCCTTCAGATCGCGATGCAGCGCAGGCGTGAACCGGTTGCCGTCATGGACATCCGCCCACTCAGCCTCGGTCAGGGTCACGCGCAGGCGCAGGCACGCCGGGCCGCCGCCATTTTGCATAGACTGGCGTACATCGACAAATTTCACCGTCCCGATGGGGCCGTTCCCCGCTGTCAAAACATCGCAGAATTGACGTGTCGCTACATTCTCCTGTGTTTCCAGCGGCGCAATTAAAGTCAGGCGATCTTCGCCGGGCATTTGCACCAACATGGAATTAAACAGATAGGCTTTGATGGCGTCGGCCATCGGCACCTCAGCGCTCGCGACTTCAACAAATATCGGCTCGAAAACGCCCTTGGCCGCGGCGCGAATATCGGTTTTCATCACCTCCGTGTCGGCAAAGGCCAGTTCGTGATAAAACAATGTCTGCATCGCGCCGACGCAGACCACATCATTATGGAACGCGCCTGCGTCAATCGCAGCGTCGCTTTGCAGAGCAAAGACGGTGCGCGCCGGATCTAGGCCATGGCTGCGCGCAATGGCGCGGCTAGCCTGCACGGTCTGGCGGGCCGGATAGCCGGCCCGCGCGCTATCATATCCGTCGCGGCCATAGACCAGTAGCTCGACGCCTTGATCTCCCCGCGCGCCGCACAGGCGCACATGATTGGCCGCGCCTTCATCGGCAAAGACGCTCTGCTCCGGTAGGGCGCGGTGAACGGCCGCAAAAGGGAAAGCGCGCGACAAAGACCGGCCTGTTTGCTCGTGCTCGATAGAGCGGTGCAGCATGGTTGAGAGGTTTGCGGGCGTAAAATGCAGTTTTCCGTCTGCGCAATCCGCTGACGGGCTGATCGTCGCGGCATTAGCGGCCCACATCGAACTGGCTGACATGAGATTACGCATTAATCGAGGCGCTTTCTCCCATGCGGCGGCGAAAATCTGCGCGTCGCTACCGGTAAACCCCATCTGGTGCAGAGCGGGCAGATAGGGACGCTGCTGCGGCGGGAGAATGCCCTGCCACAAGCCAGCCGCGTGCATCGCCGCCATTTTTTCCAGGCCCTGAAGCGCTGCGCCGCGCGGGCTGGAGATCAGGCCGGCGTGACGCGATGAGGCCAGATTGCCTTGCGACAGACCGCCATAATTATGGGTCGGCCCGATCAGGCCATCGAAATTAGCCTCCCGCGCGCCCATTATGACGCCTTAAACGGCAGGCCCTGCGCCGTCACTGTTTCGACCTTGGCCGAGATTTGGCTGGACATAGGCCACGCGCAAAAATCAGCGGAATAATAAGCGCCGGGATTGTGATTGCCGGACAGTCCGGGTCCGCCAAAGGGCAGCGCGCCGGACGCGCCTGTTGTCGGGCGGTTAAAGTTGACCACGCCCGCATGGATGCGCGATTTGAAGATATCCCAGTTATTGTGATCGTCAGATATTAGTCCTGCAGACAGACCGAATTTTGTCGCGTTGGCGCGGGTGATCGCGGCGTCGAAATTATCGACACGGATGATTTGCATATTGGGCGCGAAAATTTCTTCATCTTTCACGCTCTGCCCGGTCACGTCTACGATTCCGGGAGACAAATACGCGCCGCCGCGATCCATACGCTGCATGGATTTTAGCGTTTTGCCCGGCAGATCTTTCGCCATGCCGGCCACTTTTCCGGCAATATCTGCGCTGATGAGAGGGCCCATAAAGATGCCGTCATCATCCCACGCGCCGATCTTGATCTGCTCTGTGGCGGCAATAATCGCGTCCACAATCGCATCACCGGACTTACCCGTCGGCAAAATAATACGTCGCGCACAGGTGCAGCGCTGCCCCGTTGTGATAAAGGCGGATTGCACGATATGGCTCGCTGCCGCCTGCGGGTCGCTGACATCCCAGGCGATGAGCGGATTATTGCCGCCCATTTCCAGCGCCAGTAAAATATCCGGACGGCCGCCAAATTGTTTATGAATGGCCGCGCCCGTCGGCGCAGATCCGACAAACAGCACGCCCGCCAAAGCCTCATGCGCTAAAAGCGCTTCGCCTGTCGCGCGGCTACCCTGCACCAGATTTATAACGCCGGGCGGAAATCCTGCCGCGTGATATAAATCCATTAAGAACGCGCCGGTCTTCGGGGTCAGTTCGCTGGGTTTAAACACGACCGTATTACCCGCCAGCAGCGCCGGTAATATCTGCCCATTGGGTAAATGCGCCGGAAAATTATACGGCCCTAAAACGGCCATGACCCCATGCGGGCGGTGAACCAGCTCTGCGCGGCCAAAACCTGTCTCAAGCGTGCGCGTGCCTGTGCGCTCTTCATAGGCGGTAAGGGTGACGCCCGCTTTGGCGCCGACAACGCCCGCCTCGCCTGTCGCGTCCCATAATGCCTTACCTGTTTCCAGCGCAATGAGACGGCCCAACTCATCGTTCTTAGAGGCCGCAATCTCGGCAAAGCGTTTCAAAATCGCGATGCGCTCAGATAATGGGGTTTGCGACCAGCCCTCAAAGGCTGCTTCGGCCGCGCGCATGGCTTTATCCACATCGGAGCGATCCGCGCTCCGGCCAGTCCAGATTGTTTGCCCATATGACGGGTCGATGCTGTCCATGGCCTCGCCGGATGCGGCGACCCACTGTCCTGAAATAAACATATCGCTCATGATCGTTTTATCCATAGTCTCGCGGGCTCGCCGCGGTTTAAGTTTAAAGCGGTGCAGTCACTATCCGACACACCTACGCCATTATCATTTATAGAAACTGATGTAAGAATAACGCGTAAGCCGTTGATTTTATTGTTTGATACGAGTGCAGTTATAGTGCGGCTCTCCGGCTTGATTATCGTCATCACCCGGCTATCGCGTACCGTACGAAGACTGTCGCGATGGCCTGTCAGACACGGCCCGCCATCGAAAATATCGACGACGCGGTCATAACGAAACCCTTCGGCCTCCAGATAATGGCGCGCGCCTGCGCCGTCTTTATGGGTCTGGCCTATGACGGCGCGGGCGGGCTCCGGCAATAAATCAACATAAATCGGGTAGCGCGGCATCAGATCGACGATAAATTCATTTTTCGACGCGGCGCTAATCGCGTCGGCTTCGTCAAAATTCATCCGGAAAAACGGCCGTCCGACAGCGTCCCAGAACAGGCTGGCCCCTGTCTCATCGACAACCCCGCGCAGTTCAGAAATAACCGTCCGGTCAAAGCGCTGCGGCGCAATAGCCATCATCATATATCGGGCCTGACTGATCAGGCGGCCCGCCCCCCGTTTTTTCGCGGTCTTGCCGCGATAATCCGGATGAACAAATAAGGTCCCGACTTCACTGGCCCCCGTATATTCATTGACCAACATCAAAATATCAATACCGAAGGTTTCTTTCAGCGCGGACGAAGCCTGTGTCAGGCGCAGGAGTTTATAATTAAAATACGGCGCATTATTACCCACCCGCGATTTCACCGCGCTCATCCCCGCGATCGTTCCATCATCGCTGTCTTCTAATATTAGCAGATATTTTTCATTTTCAGGCGCGTCCAGAACGGCGCTAAACGCTGCTTCGCTATCGGTAATCTTTGCCGCCAAGCGCTCCCGGCCAACCGATAGCGAGGTAAATCCCGGTCCGGCCAGCTCGGCCAAATGACATATAGCGTCAAGATCACCGGCGCGGGCGGGGCGGACAAATAAGCTCACTGTGCTGCCGCTGTCGATGACGCAAGATCGGCCATAGCCATCTCTTTGACGGTGGCGGCATTAAATTCGCCGCCCGCAATTTTCATCAGAATCAACGCCGCTAGCTGCGCGCGTTCAGTAAAACTGGCGACTTTGACATATTCACGGTCAGAATGGATATCGCCGCCGCGCACGCCGAGCGTATCGACATTCGGACATCCGCTCGCCCACAGGTTATTGCCTTCACAGACGCCGCCGCTCATTGACCATTTAATCGATTGCCCCAACAGGGCCCCGGCCTGTTTGACCCAATCAAATATCTGAGCATTTGCGGGCGCCATAGGCTTTGGCGGACGGGAAAATCCGCCCGTGAGTTCGGCGCTAATTCCGTCTTCGGTATTTACATCCGCCACCAGATTATCAATTTGCGCTGTGATCCACGCCAAATCCTCGGTTTCAATCATCCGAACATTAAAGCGCCCCACGGCTAGCTCGGGGACGATATTGGTTGCGCCGCCCCCGTCAATTTTGGCCATATTGAAGGTGACGCCCTCGCGCTGTCCGTTCAGCGCGTCCACTGCCGCAGCGAATCGCGCCATGGCAGTGATCGCATTACGGCCCAGATGGTGCTCCCGTCCTGCATGTGCGGCGCGGCCTTTGATGATCAGAGCAAAATTGCCACTGCCTTTTCGGGCACCGGCCAGTGAGCCATCGGCCAGCGCAGGCTCAAATGTTAGCCCGACATGGCTGCGGCGTCCTAGCTCGGCAAGGCGCGGCGCGCTGCCGGGCGAGCCGATTTCCTCATCCGGGCTAAGCAGAACGGTATATCCTACCTTATGGGCTGCACTATACTGTTCCAGAGCTTTGAGGGCTTCAATCATGACGATAATGCCGCCCTTCATATCCGCAACGCCGGGGCCGTTCAGGGTTTCATCATCCGTCCATGTTGCGGACTGAAAGTGAAAGTCTGCCGGGAAAACAGTATCATAATGTCCGGTCAGCACAATCTGAACCGGCGCGTCCGGGCGGACTGTAATTTCAAGCGCTGGAGCGTATTCGACATGGGTTTGTTCGCCCGCAGCGGTCACATATGTGCCTTGAGCTAAATCGGGCTCAGCGATCTGCCCGCCCAGCGACGCAAAGGCATCGCGAAGATTAGCCCGCATCGCGTCGAGACCGGCGCGGTTATGGCTTCCGCTATTAATGGCCGACCATGTCTGGACACGCTCAACCATATCATTTTGATGGGACGCGATAATATTTAACAGAGCGCGTTCTTCGTCGGAAATCGTAATTTTAATGGACATGGCCGCAGCCTAAAGCAGCCATGCGTCGGGATAAAGCCCCGCATTGCAGGGTTTAAGAACCAATTTTAGACAGAATCCCGCCGGACCGCTCATAAGCATAAAAAAAGCCCGGCCTAAGCCGGGCTTTCTAAGTCTATTTGAGACGCTCTACTGAATAATCATTCCAGTGTCTGATCCTGGGATCAGGCGGATGACAACTTCAGTACGGCGGTTCAGAGGTTCGCGTACGCCGTCACCGGTCGCTACGGCGACTTCTGATTCGCCTTTAGCTTGTGTCGTGATGTTTGTAGACTGGAAGCCGCGGCTAACCAGAGCACTTTTCACTGTATTCGCACGACGGCTGGACAGACCCATATTGTAGCTGGCAGAACCGGAGGTATCGGTATGACCCTCTAGAACAACGCCGCTAATGCCACAGGCTTGAGCGATTGATGACGCTTGGTCAACAACAGCAGCCGCTTCGTTAGTCAGGCGGGATTTGTCCCACTCGAAGTAAACAACGAATTGTGTATCACCTTGGTCACAGAAAGAATCTACAACAACAGGAGGAAGGGGCGGAGCCGGGCAAAGCGCCAGATCTTCAACAACCGTCAGGCCATCCCAACATGTATATGTTGTTACAGGGCAACGATCAGATGCAAGGATCTCGGATCCATCAGCACAGATTTTAGTTGCAGGGGGCTGAACAGAACACTGGCTGGCATTAAATACCATATTACCATCCCAACAGCGGTAATCAGCAACGGGAGTCATAACAACCGGAGCCGCACCAAAGCTATAACGGAAACCTGTCATAAGCATATGCGCCCCGACATCTTCCATTTGTGTTGAAATCTCAGCGCCTGCGCCGCCGCCTGGAGCCCGGCGTATGCCGTTAAAGTCCAGATCGGTCAGACCCATATATTTATAATGTGTGTCCCATGTCAGGTTTTCTGTGATGTCATAACCCAGACCCGCAATCAGCTGATAGCCAATTCCAGAATCATTATCAGAGAACTCACATATTGGTGAGCAAGCTGCATTGGTTACATTAACAGCGCCTGTACCCGGACCAAATGGGATTGCGGACGGGAAGTCAGAGGTTTGAGCGGAAAGATGACCGCGAACAAAACCAATACCGGCACCGACATAAGGTTCCCAACGACCAAAGTCGTTAAAATCATAAATCGCGTTCAGCATTGCGGAATATGTACGGAAATCAGCAGACGTGCTCGGAATAGAGCTGATCGCGCCGAGATCATTGTAAATATACGTGCCGTCCAGTTCCAGACGCCAGTTATTACCAAACTCATAGCCAAGACCAATAGACGGAGCCAAATTGGCTTCACCTTGAACTTCGCCGACCAAATCGCCAGTGAATGTGGCTTCGTCAAAGACGCCCGCACCAACATTACCGCGCAGATACCAACCGGTATCCTGTGCAGAAGCAACGCTAGGCGCTGCCATCAAAGCAGCCAAAGCAGCTGCAGCTAATAAACTTTTTTTCATGGTTTTCCTCCAGTATCGTGACCACAGAGGTCTCGAAGATTATAGCACTTATAAAGCGCAGATATCAAATTTGTTCCATTTAAAATAAAATTATAAATCAAAATGGCAAAATTTAGGCAATTTACCTAACTCTCAACCGTTTTAACCGTGAAACTTGAAGTAATGGTACCTTCAAACTCACAAAATCTCAATAGGCTTCTCCAATTTTCCGACCGCGGCGGCATTCACTCGAATCATAAATGCACACGCATTGGCTCAGAGTTCTCTAATCTTTCTCCTCGAAATTCCACAAATCGGTAAAATCCGAAGGAAAAGAATTAAAAACACACCCTAAGGTGACGAGTCACATTGCTTTGCACGTAACGCAATCAAGTTGATTTGGCTAGAGTTCAACACGCTCGACAGCCCTGTTTTTAATAATTAATCTTCGATTGTGTCTTTTTTGCATCAATACTGACCGGCACTCCCTTAGCGGAGGGAGACGGCCGCATGCAAAATCAGTGGAGAAATTTGGTGAGCTGTCAGGGATTCGAACCCTGGACCTACTGATTAAAAGTCAGTTGCTCTACCAACTGAGCTAACAGCTCCCAATTCGCGGCTAGATAGGCAGGCAGCGGCATTGGGTCAAGGCTATAAAACACCAGAGTGCTTGTTTTTTCGTCGCATGTGAGGCTAGTTAGCCCGCATGTCCTATTGGCCGGCTAAATTGATGAAGATTTTCGCGGTAATGACCGTGGTAGTTCTTCTCTGCGCCTGCGTCACACATCCGGCCCCAACCCGGACTCCTGACAGCCCTCCCACATATATGTCTCTTGCCAAGAAATCGGTCTCTGACACGCGGCGCGGTATTCCCGACGCTCTTAGGGCGCCTTTTCGTGATTTTAATTTAATGAAACGGTCTATTCCTGCTGTTCTTCAGCGCATCACCTATCCCTATGCGATTAATGGACCTGTCCATTGCACTGCGTTGATTATTGAGATCAACGCACTTAACTCTGTACTGGGCAATAGCGCAGATGTGTCCGCGCTAGAAAATTCCCGGCCAGAACAGATTGCAGAAGCGGCCAGTAATGCGGCGACCAATGCTATAGAGGATGCGGCGACAGGATGGATACCTTACCGCTCCATCATACGGCGAATCACAGGCGCGCATCAATATGAACGCGAGATTCGCAAAGCCTATGAACGGGGACGCATCAGGCGGGCCTTTCTTAAAGGCGTCGGCGGGGCCTATGGCTGCGCTTATCCCGCGCGGCCCAGTTCCGTGAAAGAACCGATGCGGATTATCGTGCCGCCTGAAAGCCCGATCAGACCTGTTGACCGGGAACCGCCTCCGACGCGAGTTCTGCCCGAAAAGTATCGACAAAAGCGTTAAATTCGCCCTCAGCTATCGCCGCGCGCATGCGGGCCATCAGCCCCTGAAAATAGGCAATATTATGCCAGCTGAGCAGCATGGCTCCTAGAAGTTCTCCCGAACGGATCAGGTGATGGATATAGGCTTTACTATAATCCCGACTGGCCGCGCAGGGCAGGCTTTCGTCAAGCGCCGTATCATCTTCGGCAAAGCGGGCATTTTTAATGTTGTAAGGACCTTTGTCAGTCCAGACCTGTCCGTGACGGCCGGAGCGCGTCGGGATAACGCAATCAAACATATCCACGCCGCGCGCGACAGCCTCAACCAGATCAATCGGCTTGCCCACGCCCATAAGATAACGCGGGCGGTCTTTAGGGAGATGCGGCACAGTATAGTCCAGCACATTACACATCGCCTCATGGCCTTCGCCAACCGCCAGCCCGCCAATGGCAAAGCCGCCATAGCGCGCCCCGCCGGCTTCGGCTTGCACGCTGGCCTGCGCGCTATGAATGCGTAAATCCTCAAAGGTGCTGCCCTGCACGATGGCGAACAGGTTTTGCGCCTCGCGCTGTCCAAATGCCGCGAGCGAACGCTGCCCCCAACGCAGGGATAGTTCCATAGAGCTGGCTGCCTCTTCGCGTGTGGCCGGGAAATTCGTGCATTCATCCAGCTGCATGGAAATATCGGCGCCCAGTAAATCGGCCTGTATTTCGATAGAGCGTTCGGGGCTCAGCATATGTTTACTGCCGTCCAGATGGCTTTGGAACTCGACGCCCTTTTCGCTCATCTTGCGCAGCTTGGACAATGACCAGACCTGAAACCCGCCGCTATCGGTCAGGATCGGCCCGCTCCAGCCGCCAAATTTATGAAGCCCGCCCAGTTTGGCGACGCGCTCTGCGCCGGGCCGCAGCATGAGGTGATAGGTATTGCCAAGAATAATGTCTGACCCGGCGCGGCGCACCTGATCCATATAGACGCCTTTAACCGTGCCCGCCGTGCCGACCGGCATAAAGGCCGGCGTTCGGATCTCACCGCGCGGCGTGACCAGCTTACCCGTGCGCGCAGTGCCGTCTGTGGCGTCGATCTTAAAGGGGAAATTACTCATAGGACGCCTAACTCTTATTCCAATTTAATGCCCAGTCACCAAAAACATGTATTCGAAGTTGGTTCAGTAGATCACCTGTTCCTGTTCGATCCCCATCAAAGATAATTGCTTTTTTGAAATCGAGTGAACAAATTTTCATCTCATCATCGCAGAGATATAAAATCTCATTCAAGTGAGCAGACACTTTGGCCATTATTGTAGAAAAGGCCCCAACAGATGACCAATTATACGGAAAAACAAATACCTCTTCAGATGTAAGGTCCCCAATATTCGCTGAAACAAAAGGCAGCACTTCAGCTATGCTCATGATATATTCTTCAGTGTGATCAGCTCTGTAAGGATTGAAATGTGTTGTGGAGTCTCTTAACGCAAGAGTCTCCTCTAAATTGAATGGTACTAGGGTTTCATTGACCAAGGCAGTCCAATCAAGCGATAGTTTTTCTACGGCAACCTTATTCTTCAAACGAGCTTTTAACGCGGTTCGACGAGCAATCTTATATGTTTTATTTTTGTGGCTCATTTCATTTGACGCGCCATAACAAAGATGAGTCGCCATAGGAATAAAAACGGTAATCATGAGTAATGGCGTGGCCGTAGGCGCGCTGCATGACCTCGCGTCCGGCCAGCGCGCTGACCAGCATAAATAATGTCGATTTGGGCAGGTGAAAATTCGTCATCACGCCATCAACTATCTGGAATTTATAACCCGGAGTGATGAAAATATCTGTCTCGCGCGCCTGCGCTCTCAGCAGGCCATCAACGCTAGCGCTTTCCAGCGCTCTCAGCGCAGTAGTGCCAACAGCAATCACGCGTCCGCCCGCGATGCGGGCCGCATTAATCGTCGCAGCGGCATTCGCGCTAATATCGAAATATTCACTATGCATGATATGATCGTCGGTATTGTCGGATTTAACCGGGAGAAATGTGCCTGCCCCGACATGGAGCGTCAGTTTGGCGAATTTAACGCCTTTGGACGTAAGTAAAGCTAAAAGCTCAGGCGTGAAATGCAGCCCGGCTGTCGGCGCCGCGACAGATCCCATGTCGCGCGCAAATACGGTCTGGTAATCCTCGAAATCGGCGGCATCGGCGGCGCGTTTGCGGGCAATATAAGGCGGCAGAGGCGCCGCGCCGCACGCTTGTATAGCACGCTCCAGCGCATCGCCGGATTTGGAGAATTCCAAAGTCACTTCGGCGTCAGCTTTAGCCGTGATCTTTGCTGTCAGATCACCGGAAAACCTGACCACATCGCCGACCTTCAGACGCTTAGCCGGACGCGCAAACGCAAGCCAAGTCGTAGCCGAGACATGTTTGTGAAGGTTAATATCGACGGTAACATCACCGCCGCCGCCATGGGCGCGTGCGGGCCGTATGGCCGTCAGCGCGGCGCGCAAAACCTTTGTCTCATTTAAGACAAGAATGTCCCCTGCCCGTAATAAATCAGGCAGATCGGACACATGGTGATCGGTTATGTGCCTGCCCTCAACATGAAGCATCTTTGCGCTGTCACGCGGGCTGACCGGCCGGAGCGCAATCGCGCGCTCCGGCAAATCGAAGTCAAATAAGGAGACGTCCATAACCGGACCTCTTATAAATACGAGGTGGTAGGCTTAGCTCACCGCCGCTTTGACGATCTTGCCGGGCATACGCGGCGGCTCACCTGTGGGCAGGCCGTCGACAAATTCCATACCGGACGTCACTTCACCCCAAACAGTATATTGACCGTCAAGGAATGTGGCGTCGTCAAAACAGATAAAGAACTGGCTGGACGCACTGTTCGGGTTTTGCGAGCGCGCCATAGAGCAAACGCCGCGCGTATGCGGCTTGCTGGAAAACTCGGCGTCAACTTTTTGCTTGGCGCCGCCCATGCCGGTGCCGTCAGGGCACCCGCCCTGCGCCATAAAGCCGGGAATAACGCGGTGAAAGGTCAGGCCGTCATAAAAGCCGTCGCCTACCAATTTAGAAATTTGCGCCACATGTTTTGGTGCCAAATCAGGCCGCATTTTGATAATAACATCACCAATATCGTCCTTATTATTATCCAGAGTCAGTGTAAGTGTATCAGACATATTAAATCCTATTGTGTCTTAAGGTTTGATGCGGGTCGGAATAACGATCTCGCAAATATCGGGGTAAGTGCCGTCAGCAAGTTTTTGATTTGCAATAAACCGGCGATAATCGGGGCCATCAGTTTTAAGCACCTGAATAGCAAGCTGCTCATTTTCAGGCAAATCAGATCCCAGACGCACAGTTTCCATTTGATCCGGCACGAAGCCGGCGTCTTCACCGGCTACTCCGACATTGAACTCAGTCAAATGCTGGCGGCCATAAACCGTATTGCCCCACACACTATATTGTTGATCAAGCCATGGTGCCGTGCCGCGCAAGAGGAAAAACTGACTGTTTGCGCTATTCGGCTCAGCGCTCCGCGCCATAGAGGTTACGCCGGAGCAGTGCAGCCCCCAGGCGTCCACCTTGCCGTCCGTATTGCCATCCAGTGACCATCCGGCATCGGATATCGGGCGGGTTGCAACCGGAAAGCTCTTGTAAAACCCAACATCGACAATGCCGGCATTCGGATCGCGCGGATTAACCTGGCGGCGGTTGAGAAGGGAAACCGGCATTGAAGAATCGCGGCGGAAGGTAAATTCGCCCGGAATATCCGGCAGATCACTATCGCCCATGCCTGTTCCTGTCGGATCGCCCGTTTGGTTCATGAAGCCGTCAATAACGCGGTGAAACACGATCATGTCGTAGAACTTTTTTTGCGCCAGCGCTTTGATCTGCGTGACATGATTTGGCGCAATTTCAGGGATCAGCTCGACAACAATCAGGCCTTTATTCGTTGTGACATAAAGTAGGTTGTCCTGCGCGGGCGTACGCCAAGCACTGTCCGGAGCGCAAAACCCGCCATCGGCGCAGGTGTCTGCGGCTGCGGCAGTAGTTTGCGACGCGGGCTCGGCCTCTTTTGCACAAGCAGAACCAAATAAAGTTGCGCCCAATATGGCGCTGATAACAAAACGTGAAATCATGAGAATTTATCTTTCAGTCTGAACTCCACCTCCGGCGGAACAAAGTGTGAGATATCGCCGCCGAGGCGGGCGATTTGCTTAACCAGCCGCGAGGCAATTGCCTGATGCTGCGGGTCGGCCATCAGGAACACAGTTTCGATAGTCGGGTCAAGCTTGTCATTCATACAGGCCATCTGGAATTCATATTCAAAATCAGACACAGCGCGCAGGCCGCGCACAATCATTTGCGCCTTATTCGCCTGCGCAAAATGCATGAGAAGGCCTTCAAACGGCACGACTTGAACCGGCGTATGGCCGTCCATCTGTTTTACGGCGGTCGTGACCATATCAACACGTTCGTCGAGACTAAATAAAGGTTCTTTTTCTCGGTTTATCGCAACCCCGATCACCAGCTTGTCGCACAGCTTTCGCGCGCGTTGGATGATATCGGCATGGCCGTTGGTCAGGGGGTCAAATGTTCCGGGATAAAGCGCAATACGTTGAGTCATAACGGGCTTATAGCCGAGCGCGCTATGATTTCCAGTAAAACCCTAAATCATTAAGCGGTTTAAATGATATGACTGTAAAGCCTGCTTCTATCGTTTTTAGGCCGCTTATTTATGTCGGATAGCTCCACATTTGCACCAGAACCGTTATAAAATAAGTCTTTCGAAAGCGGGGCTACTCATAATCCAGTATAACCCTTAATAGTTATAAATAACAACGGCTTAGTGAATAAACATAATCTAATTTATCTTCGAGCATGTGATTTTATAATTGTAGTTTTAATGTCTATTTATGACATCGACATTGAATTATTTCAGATCTATCGCGGTGCGTCGGAGTCCATCTGGGCCACGGAGATTGCATGAAGTCTCCATCCGCCGTCTATATTGCGGTAGATGAGATCAAACCGCAACGCTTGCGGACGGTACTCGAAAGCGCCGCGAAGACGCAGATCGCCGCTGGGAATGATGGCCGGTGAAATATAGTAAGTCGGCTTGATCATAATGGCGCGGCCCACATCCACGCGCTGCGTGCGCAGGTTTGAAAAGCTCTGGCTTAATTGACCAATAGGGTATTTTTGCTGGAAGCTGGGCGACCCGAGAGCGTATAAAACGGAGTAATTGCCTGTGCGGTTGGCATTATCCAGCGCGATCATCGTCGACCAAACCAGGCGTGCGAAGACATTTTCATCCGGCACAGCGCGTTGCGCCTGTAACGGTAATGCGGAAAAAAGAAATATCGTAACGAGAGTAAGGGCCGCCCGAAGGCGGCCCGTAAATGATATAAAATACATAGACTTACCAGCTGGCTTTAAAGCCGGCGCGACCGCCTGTGCTGCCATTGTCAGTACCGGTTGTGACGCCGAGATTAAGCTGCCAGTTTTGGTTTACCCGAACCGCAGCCGAGCCGGAGACAGCGCCTTCACTGTCATAAAAGCCGTATCCTCCGGAGATCGCAAATTTTTGTCCGACAGGGACGTAAGCGGTATCCAGAGCGATTGCAGCAGCAATGCCGGCACGGTTGTCAAGAATATCGCGGCTGTTCTGATCAATCAGAGAGCTGTTGGCGGAGAGGCCTGCGCCTAATGTGTAATCTGTTGCCAGATTACCGGCCTGGTCGGTTGTCACAACGCCTATAGCGCCGGACTGGGCCGCTAAACTGGCCGCACTGTTTAGACCCGACAAACGTGTGGTCGAGTTTGCACCGCCGATTGCGACTTGGTTAGCCCCTGTAGCGACAGCGCCGTTACCAATGGCTATTGAATTCATGCCTGATGCATTGGCCATGTTACCTATAGCCACAGAGCCGGAACCGGACGCGTTGGACGCTTCGCCAATGGCCAAAGAGCGAACCCCGGAGGCTTGGGCCAGGTGACCGAAAGCATGGGCGCGTTCGGCAGTGGCATTGGCCTGCCACCCGAATGCAGTTGCGCCCGGACCGGCTGCACTGGCTTCACCGCCGACAACAGTCGTCGAATTGCCGTTTGCGCTTGCCATAGTGCCTATAGAAATCGCGTCATTACCTGTGGCGCTGGACTGGTTACCCATAGCAATACTTTCCAGACCACCCGCCTGCGCGGCTTCACCGACAGCCAAAGACCGGATTCCCGATGCATTGGCCAAATGGCCCAGAGCCGTCGCGCGTTCTGCGCCGGCAGAAGACTGCCATCCGAAAGAGGATGCGCCCGGCCCCATCGCCATAGCTTCGCCGCCGACAACCGTCGTGGAATTGCCTTGTGCATTCGCCATGGTTCCGATTGCAACGGCGTCTATGCCATTTGCTGTCGACATATTGCCTTGCGCAATAGATTCAAGTCCCATGGCTGTTGCGGCTTCGCCGACCGCTAATGAGCGAACGCCGGAGGCATCGGCCAAGTGACCAAAGGCTTGCGCGCGCTCTGCACTGGCTGATGATTGCCAGCCAATAGCTGTTGCGCCTGCGCCATTAGCCGACGCTTCGCCGCCCAAGACTGTCGTCGAATTACCCGTAGCGGTTGCCATTGTGCCGATTGCGATGGCATCAATGCCTTCTGCGACAGCCATATTACCCGCTGCAATGGATTCCAGACCCATGGCCATAGCGGCTTCACCGACCGCGAGAGAGCGAACGCCTGTTGCTTGCGCCAAGTGACCAAAAGCTTGCGCGCGTTCAGCCGTCGCCGCAGAACGCCAGCCAATAGCCGTGGCCCCCGCGCCTGTTGCATTAGCTTCGCCGCCAACAGCTGTGGTCGAATTACCATTTGCCGTCGCATCTGTACCGACAGCCGTGGCATCAACGCCCGTCGCTGTTGCGCCTACGCCGCATTCCAGAGCGGTTGGCTCACCTGCATTCGCATTACAGTCCGGCGTTGCGTCGGCTTGTGCCGTGACTGCCAGCATAAAACCGCCGGCGCTGAGCGCCGTACCTGCAATAAGTGTTTTAAGTAAAGAGTAGTGAGACATGTGTTCGCCCTATTATTGACCAGCCCACCCGGCTGGCGACTTATGCATAATTGCTGAACGGGATACGGAGCACATAAGCGAAAAGGTGCACAAAATATTATTTTACATAATCATAATAGAGCATGAGGGGCGGAAATTTACAGGTGACACTATTCAACCCTTAGCGAATAAAGGCTCGCCAATTATTAACAAAAATACCGGATAAGCGGGCGGCGTGGATGTCTTATTCGTCGGTTGGGCCGGCTGTATCTTCCCCGCCTTCATTCGGAGCTTCCACGCCGTCTTCGACGATCTCTTCATCCTCATCACTGTCCTCAATGCGTTCAACAGAGACAACGCGTTCTCCGTCTTTCACATTAATCACGCGTACGCCGATTGAGCTGCGAGAGACAATTCGGATATTGCGGATCGGGCAGCGGATTAATTGTCCGCCATCCGTGACCATCATAATCTGATCGTCTTCCTCAATTGAGAAACTGCGTACAAGCCGCGCATCATTGCCGTCTTTGCGCGACAGGTTTTGCGCCGTCACGCCCTGCCCGCCGCGGTTCATGCAGCGGTAATCATAAGAGCTGCTGCGTTTGCCCATACCGTCTTCGGCCAAGGTCAGCAAATATTGCTCATTGGCCTGCAAGAAGCCCAGGCGCTCTTCGCCCAGAGATGTTTCGACTTCGATATCGTCTTCGGCGTCATCGTCGGTGTCTTCACCCAACGCGCGACGCATGGCATTGGCGTGCTTCATAAAGGCGCGCGCCTCGTCCGTTTCGATATCGACATGGCGCAATATGGCCATTGAAATGACTTCGTCATTCTCGGCCAGTCTAATGCCGCGAACGCCCGAACTGGTCCGCCCGACAAAACGGCGCACATCCGTGGCCTTGAACCGGATAGCCTTACCCAGCGCGGTTGTCAGCAGCACATCATCGTCTTCAGTGCAGATGCGCACATCGACAATGCCGTCGCCCTCATCGGGTTTCATCGCGATTTTGCCATTGCGGTTCACCCGCGTGAAATCGGCAAGGCTGTTACGGCGAACGCCGCCGCTGCGTGCGGCGAACATTATATCCAGATCCGCCCAGCTCTCTTCATCTTCAGGCAATGCCATAATCGAATTGACATGTTCGCCTGCCTCAAGCGGCAAAATATTAGCCAGAGCGCGTCCGCGTGTGGCGGGGCCGCCGACCGGAAGCTTCCAGACTTTCAGTTTATAGGCCATGCCTGTGGAGGAGAAAAACAGCACGGGCGTATGGGTCGAGGCCACGAAAACGGTGGTGACGTAATCTTCGTCCTTCATCGCCATGCCGGAGCGGCCGCGGCCGCCCCGGCGCTGGGCGCGGTAGGTATCCAGCGGCGTGCGTTTGACATAGCCTGACGATGTGACCGTCACGACCATATCTTCGACCGCAATCAAATCCTCATCGTCAAAATCAATACCGCCTTCGGTAAAGATACTGCGGCGCGGCGTCGCGAATTTTTCACGCATTTCAGTCAACTCTTCACCAATGATTGTGCGGACGCGGTCGCGGCTGCGCAGTATATCCAGGAGATCCGTAATCTGCGCCGCAAGTTTCTCGGCTTCGTCCGTAATTTCGTCCATGCCCAGCGCGGTCAGTTTCACCAGACGTAAATCAAGGATGGCTTTGGCTTGTTCTTCGGTCAGCTGGATCGTGCCGTCATCGAGGAGTTTGGAGCGCGGATCAGCAATCAATTGGATCAGCGCGCCCATATCGCGGGCATCCCATGTGCGTGACAACAGGTTTTCGCGCGCAGCCTTAGGATTGGCCGAGCTACGGATAATGCGGATAATCTCGTCAATATTGGCCACGGCCGTTGCCATGCCAACTAGAATATGAGCGCGGTCACGCGCTTTCGCCAGATCATACTTACTGCGACGGGCAATCACTTCTTCGCGGAAAGCGAGGAAAGCCTGCAACATGACTTTTACGCTCATCTGCTCCGGCCGCCCGCCATTGAGAGCTAACATATTGGAGCTGAAATTCTGCTGTAATTGTGAGAAACGGAACAGCTGGTTGAGGACAACTTCGGCGACGGCGTCACGCTTAAGCTCGATCACGACGCGCATTCCGACTCGATCAGATTCGTCCTGAATATGCGAAATGCCTTCAACGCGCTTTTCACGCACCAAATCGCTGATCTTTTTGATCATATTGGCTTTATTCACCTGATAGGGAATTTCAGTCACAATAATAGCGAAGCGGTCTTTGCGAATTTCCTCAATCTCGGTTTTGGCGCGCATAATGATCGAGCCGCGTCCCGTCAGAACACTGGATTTAGATCCGGCGCGGCCCATAATCAGTCCGCCGGTCGGGAAATCCGGCCCCGGGATCATCTCAAGGATTTCCTCATCGGAAAGCGTGCCGTTTTCGAGTAAGGCGATGGCCCCGTCGAGAATCTCGCCTAAATTATGCGGCGGAATATTGGTGGCCATGCCGACAGCAATACCGCCCGCTCCGTTGACCAGAAGATTAGGAAATTTTGCCGGGAGAACGACGGGTTCACTCTCCTTGCCGTCATAATTATCCTGAAAATCGACAGTGTTTTTGTCTATATCCTGAAGGAGTGCCCCTGCAGCCCGGTCCATGCGGACCTCGGTATAGCGCATTGCCGCCGGATTATCGCCGTCAACAGAACCGAAATTACCCTGCCCTTCGAGCAGCGGCAGGCGCATGGAGAAATCCTGCGCCAAACGCACAAGGGCGTCATAAATCGCGCTGTCGCCATGAGGGTGATATTTACCCATAACGTCACCAACGACGCGGGCCGATTTCATAAACGGCTTGTCACGGGTAAAGCCGTTCTCATGCATGGAATAGATAATGCGGCGGTGAACAGGTTTCAGCCCGTCACGCACATCAGGAATGGCGCGCGATACAATCACGCTCATCGCATAATCCAAATAAGAGCGGCTCATCTCGTCTTCAATGAACACCGGAGAGACGTCTTCATGGGGCGGCGTCACTGGCGGATCGCCGGGCGGTCCTTTAGGCGGTTTGATCGGCGGCTGTTCGCTCTCAGGACTATCTGTATCGTCGCTCAAAATATTATCCCGGAATTGCTGATGACGACCCGAATCGGGCCGTGCGTATTATCCAGACAGGCCTAGCATTAGGCTATGGCAGGCGCAAACTTTTGAACGTTTTTCATATTTGTGCGTTGCACTAGTAATGTTCAATTTTTTTAAATATTGAAAGGCCAAATATGACTAAGATAACAGCCCTTGCGCTTTCGCTTTTAACCGCCACCGCAATGACGGCGTGCGGCGATAAAACACCCGATAATCAGATTATCGCACCGAAAGCAGATACGCCCACGGCCACATCCACACAAACCCAGCCTGTAGCGCCGGATCCGGCAAAAATGATGTCGCGCAGCTTTCCTCTTATGAATGCCAGCGGCAATCAAATCGGTAATGTCATTATCAAAGATGTCGCAAATGGCGTAGACTTTACAGTCAAGTCATCATCCCTCATCGAAGGTACCTCCGCAATCCACTTCCATGAAACCGGATCATGTGAGGGCCCCGCCTTCACCTCTGCCGGCGGTCATTATAACCCGACCGGTGTTATGCACGGCAAAGACACGTCTACTGGCCCGCATGCCGGAGATATGGAAAATATTGACGTCCCCGTCTCAGGCATGGTTGACGTTACCCGTACAAACACCAAAGTCAGTCTTGTTGGACGCGACGGCCTCCCGGCTTTGCTAGACACCAATGGCTCGGCCTTCATTATACATGCAGGCGCAGATGATTATAAAAGCCAGCCTAGCGGCGCAGCAGGCAGCCGTATTGCCTGTGCGGTTATTGCCGACTAAACGAGAGTCCAGACACCAAAAAGCCGCGCGAGGAGCGCGGCTTTTTTTGCGACAATATTGCTGTTGAAAAAACGGCTATTTTTTATTGCCCCAGATATCGTCCCACCAGCGCTCACCCGAACCGCTGTCGATATCGAACTTCTTGCCCTTGCCGGACGCGTCGATCTTTCCGCGAATTTCGGTTTTGCTCCACCCCGTCAAATTCGCCAGTGTAGAAATTTCTGTCTCTTGGCGCCTATTGACTGTTTTTTTGTAACGGTCTGCGGCTTTGCAATCCATAGAGCCGTCATAAGGTTTCTGCATGACGTAGCGGCCTTGGAAATTCTCCTTATTTCCCGTTGTCTGAAATTTTAGATCTTCCGGGAAGCTCTGTGCGTCATAACGCACGTGCAGACGGGTCACGAAAACGTCGCGGGCCTGTCCTTTAACGCCGCCGCGCTGCATGTCGCCGTCATCGCCAACCCAAAACGCGCCGAGTTCACGAAGTTGCGCCACAGAAAGCGGATCAGCCGCGCAAGGGTCGCACCAATTCATATCCCATGCATATTCCATAACCACACCCGAGCCGCCTTCGCGGTCAATGGCTTTGGTAAACATGGCCGGATAGACGCTGTCAAAATCATCTTCGACAAAGACAGGAAGATTGACGTCCGTCGGGATTTTGGTTGTGCGGTAATTGGTGGTCTCGACGCGGCCATTACGGGTCAGCGCATAGACAAACATATCCTGTGAGCCTTTGGAATTCACTGTGCCGAGGCGGATAGGTAGCATGAATTTCGGAGACTCGAACGCCACGGCAATCGGGCGCAGCATTTCGCCGCCGGACTTGGCTTGTTCTTCGAGATTAATTTTCGCGACGAAAAATTTCATGTCCTGTTTGATATAACTATCAAGAATGCGGTTCGCAGCAGGCGGGATTTTATAGCCATTGCTAGTCAGCCAAGTTTGCAGACCGGAGGATTCGCGCGCGGAGAGGATCAAGATGTCATATTCGCCGACCGTAAAACTCTCTTCAATGGTGACGCCCAGATAAGCGGCTTCGGATTCTATGGAACTGCCCATAGCGACGACGGGTGGGGCCATGTCCAGCCTATCCCTTTTCATATATTCGTCGGACACACAGGGATTACCGTCGTGATATTCAACCAAGCGCGGCGCGGTATAGGCGTCCAGATGATCCAGAAGTGTCACATCAGAGACATGAACCTGATCTTTGGTGACAATGGTCGGCACCGGAATCACCATCGCAAATTCGGTCGGATCGCCTTCATAATCGCTGGCCATGGTGATGACCGTGCGGTCGCCGTCACGCGTCATCACAACGCGGGAGCTATCGTTAAACATATCTGTATCGGCCTTGGCGACATAAAAGCCGCAAAATGCCGCTGCGGGCGCACCGACCGCGAGCATGGACATGGCGACGCCTCCGGTCAGGGCGGTTTTAAGTTTGGACAGTATCATGAGACACTCCTTCAGGTTGGGCTACGGGGGATTGGGAGACAGGTTTGCGGATTTGGTTGGGCCAATAATAGCGGCTGGCCGGAAAGAGATTATCAAAGAACGGAACAAGTGGCGCGGTCAGGACAAGCGCGAATATAACGCCCGCCGATTTGAACAGCGCAAATTGTATGGTGAAGCCCACTATGGCTACTAATGCCGCGTAGATCACGCGGGCGAGACGGGCATTGGGCGTCGTTTTAGGATCAGAAATCATAAAGAATGCAAAGACGAGGAGCGCGCCGCTCTGAAGCTGATGCACCGGAATAGAGAGCGGATCACCCAACCACAGAGCGCGGGCGAGGACCAGTGCGGCGTAGCTGGCGAGGAAAGCGAGACTGACATCCCAGCGGCTGGCTTTCTTTGTCACCGCGCCGCCAACCCCGAACAGTGCAATGGCCAGCCACGGGGCTGCGCCCCATTGCCCTGGCGAGACCCAGGCGGAGTCGAACGCCAGAGCGAGAATAACGAGGGCGACATTAGCGGGATTGAAGATATGCTTGCCGCGCCAGCGCACGACATATTTACTGCCGATTGCGATGATGCCCGCCGCCAGAGACAGCCAGATTGAGCCCGTGCGCAGTAACAGCGTTATCGACAAGGCGCTAATTAGCGGGCTGCGCGCATCAAAGCGGCGACCCGTAATCTTGTCGCCGACAAATTGCGTCGCCACTGTGCTGCCGACGCAGCTCAGAACGTGCCAGAGCGGTAAGCCAAAGGCATAGTAAAATGCGCCGAGCAGAACGAGGGTGGACAGGGCGGTAATCTGGAAATGTCGGGGGTCGCGAAACAGCGCGGAAATAATTTTTGATACCGGCATTGACCGAAAGCGCGAAAGCCCCCGCGGCGAAACGGCCACTTGCGCGCCGCGCTCATATTCAATCAGATCGACCACACTACCATCCTATGATGTTAGTCTATAACACATAGGAATGGGGCAAGAAAAGGGCAGGACTGTTTTTAAGCCGCGCCCTCTTCCGAAAGAGATTTAAATGCATCCAAATCGGTAAAGTGCCGTTGGCGTAAGGTGCGCACGCCCTGCGTATAAATTTCAGCCAAGACGGGACGTACATCGACCACGTTTACGACCTCACGGTTTAGCATAGCGCCAGCACGATTAGCCGCAATTTGCGGACGTTCACGCGCCATATTGGCCATAGCGTCCCGCGCGGCGTCAACGTCATACGCCTTCACCTCAAGCGTCAACTCCTCATAGACAGGCGCGTCTTGCGGATTGCCCGATGTAATTTTGCTGAGCACTGTGCCGATAAAGATGGTCACATTATCAGCCTAGAACGGGATTTCGTCGTCCAGTTCAAAGTCCTGCTTCGGACCGTCCATCGTCGAGGCGCTGCGTGAGCCGCCTTGTGACGCGCCGCCGCCATAATCGCCGCGGCCTTGGTCACGGTCGCCGCCATAATTTCCACCACCGCCTGAACGGCTGCCCCCGCCGCCGCTGTCGCGACTGTCGAGCATGGTCAGATTGCCATCATAGCCTTGCAGCACGACCTCGGTCGTATATTTGTCATTGCCGTCGCGATCCGTCCATTTACGGGTCTGGAGCTTGCCTTCAATATAAAGCTTGGAGCCCTTTTTGACATAGCGCTCAACCACGCCGACCAGACCTTCATTGAAAATCGATATGCGGTGCCATTCCGTTTTCTCGCGGCGCTCCCCGCTATTTTTATCTTTCCAGCTCTCTGACGTGGCCAGAGAGAAATTGGCGACCTTACCGCCATTGTTAAATGACCGGATTTCCGGATCATTGCCGACATTGCCGACCAGAATTACTTTGTTTATTGAACCCGCCATTTGGACCTCGCATTAATGTTTTGCTCTATATGTTCGATTTTTGTTCTAATTTCAAGAGCCTGAATGATTTGAGGTGAAATTGACGCGTATCGGCTAATCTGTCCACCGTATCGGCAACCCCGCAAGCTTAAAGCTGTGGATGACCGTGAGATAACGCATTGGAGTCGAATTATCATTCAATCCTCACGGAACAAAAACCTTAACAGCTATGCTAAAAATTGCTGCGCGGTAATACAACGCAATTTGAGCGTTATTTTGTGTGAGAGAGAATAAAGAATGATGCCGCGGCAATTGCAGCTTATCTCACATACATCTATTGAACTCATGCTGTGGCCTTGCCATCTAGCGCTCAAACCACCAAACTTTCGGCTATCTATGTCCTCTCTAAAATCTATTCAGGTGCGCGGCGCACGCGAGCACAACCTCAAAGGCGTCAATGTTGATCTGCCGCGCGATAAGCTTATCGTGATTACGGGTTTATCGGGCTCCGGCAAATCCTCGCTGGCCTTTGACACAATCTATGCCGAGGGGCAGCGGCGTTATGTCGAGAGCTTGTCCGCCTATGCGCGCCAGTTCCTCGAGCTGCAAAGCAAGCCCGATGTAGACAGCATTGAAGGCCTGTCACCGGCTATCTCAATTGAGCAGAAAACCACATCGCGCAATCCGCGCTCGACCGTCGGCACTGTCACTGAGATTTACGATTATATGCGCCTACTTTGGGCGCGTATCGGTGTCCCCTATTCCCCCGCCACCGGTCTGCCCATTGAAAGCCAGAGCGTCGCGCAAATGGTTGACCGCACCATGACGCTGCCCAAAGGGACGAAGCTTTACATTCTGGCGCCCATTGTGCGGGGCCGTAAAGGTGAGTACCGCAAAGAGCTCGCGCAATTGATGAAAGACGGTTTTCAACGCGCCAAAATTGACGGCGAGTTTTACCGTATCGAAGACGCGCCCGAACTGGATAAGAAATTCAAACATGATATCGACGTCGTCGTCGACCGCGTCGTTATCAAGGCGGATTTGGAAACGCGCCTTGCCGACAGTTTTGAAACTGCCCTTCGCCTCGCCGACGGTCTGGCCATTGCAGAATATGCCGATGACGAATCGCAGCGCATTTTGTTTTCACAAAAATTTGCCTGTCCCGTTTCAGGGTTTACGATTAGCGAGATTGAGCCTCGCCTATTTTCTTTTAACAATCCGCATGGCGCCTGCCCTGTCTGTGACGGCCTCGGCGTCGAAATGCGTTTTGATCCGGAACTCATCGTTCCCTCCGGTGATATTACCTTGTCCCAAGGCGCAATTGCAGCATGGGGCAATAAACGCACGGGTCTGTATATGCAGACTTTGTCTGCGCTGGGTAGCACATATGATTTTTCGATAGATACGAAATGGAACAACCTTCCAGCCAAAGCGCAGAAAGCGGTGCTATACGGCACAGGCGGCAAACGTATTAAATTCGTCTATCAAGATGGCGGGCGGCGTTACGAAACCACCAAAGCCTTTGAGGGCGTTATCCCGAACTTAGAGCGTCGGTTTCGCGACACGGATAGTAGCTGGATGCGTGACGAGCTTGGCAAATACCAGTCCAATGTTCCCTGCGATAGCTGTAATGCAAAGCGTCTACGCGCCGAAGCTTTGGCTGTTAAAATTGACGGCATGGATATTAGTGAAACAGGCGAAATGTCTATTCGCGATGCCCTGGCACGTTTTGAAAAACTGGGTGAGGATTTGTCCCTGCGGGATTTAGAAATCGCGGAACGGATTTTAAAAGAAATCCGTGACCGTCTTGTCTTTCTGAATGCAGTCGGCCTGGATTATTTAACGCTGGGACGCGGATCCGGCTCGCTATCCGGCGGCGAGTCACAGCGCATCCGTCTGGCCAGCCAGATCGGCTCCGGTCTGACCGGTGTCCTGTATGTTTTGGACGAACCCAGCATCGGGCTGCATCAGCGCGATAATGCCCGCCTGCTCGAGACACTACAAAATCTGCGGGATCTGGGCAATACAGTCATCGTTGTCGAGCATGACGAGGACGCTATTTTAACCGCGGATTATGTTGTCGATATGGGGCCTCTGGCGGGCGTCCATGGCGGCGAAGTTGTTGCGTCCGGAACGCCGGATAAGATCAAGAAAAGCCGTAAATCCCTGACCGCCAAATATCTGACCGGTAAAAAAGAAATCGGCAGCGGCGTTCCGAAACGCGACCGCGACCCTAAGAAATCTCTGATTATTCGAGGTGCGCGCGGCAATAATCTTAAAAATGTCACGGCGGAGTTCCCGGTCGGGCTTTTGACCTGCGTCACAGGCGTCTCCGGCGGCGGTAAATCCACCCTGACCATTGAGACACTCTACAAAGCGGCCGCGCGCAAGCTCAACAGAAATTCCTCCGCCCGGCCCATGCCCCATGACAGCGCCGAAGGCTTTGAGCGCTTGGACAAAGTCATCGACATTGACCAGAGTCCGATCGGACGCACGCCTCGATCCAACCCTGCGACCTATACCGGCGCCTTCACGCCGATACGCGACTGGTTTTCCGGCCTGCCCGAAGCCAAGACGCGCGGCTATAAACCCGGACGCTTTTCGTTTAATGTCAAAGGCGGACGGTGCGAGACGTGCCAGGGCGGCGGCGTAATAAAAATCGAAATGCACTTCCTGCCCGATATTTATGTCACCTGCGACACCTGCAAGGGCGCGCGCTATAACCGCGAAACGCTGGAGATTAAATTTAAGGGTAAATCCATCGCTGATGTGCTGGATATGACCGTCGAAGAAGCCTCACAATTCTTCAAGGCTGTGCCGACCATACGCGATAAAATGGTGACGCTAGAACGCGTCGGTCTGGGCTATCTGAAGGTCGGGCAACAGGCGACGACCCTGTCAGGCGGCGAAGCGCAGCGCGTTAAGCTGGCCAAAGAACTGGCCAAACGCGCCACGGGGCGAACGCTTTATATTCTCGATGAACCGACGACAGGTCTGCATTTCGAGGACGTCAATAAACTCCTTGAAGTGCTGCAGGAACTGGTCAGTAGCGGCAATACCATGATCGTGATTGAGCACAATCTGGATGTGGTGAAATGCGCCGACTGGATCATTGATATCGGGCCCGAAGGCGGCGATGGCGGCGGAGAAATTGTCGCGGTCGGCACGCCGCAAGATGTCGCCAAAGTCAAAGACAGCTGGACAGGACGTTATCTTAAACCGCTTTTGAAACGCGACGCTGACCGCGCTAAAGCGCGGCTGAGATAAACGTGGGGCAATCTATTCGGGAATAATTCTCCCTCCGCTTGTTGCCAAACGGTATGTGATTTTCACCGGGATGTCCTTCCGACTTTCAGGGTCGGTATTTTCATCGGCTGCCGTGTACACCCACTGCTCGACTGCACGTTCTGACGGCCTTGAAAAGATAGCCGAAGTGGATCGAATGACTCTGATATTCGTTGGTTGACCGTCTGTATTTAAATCGAATAGGAGATTACTATGCCCGCTCCGATTGGCATTGCGCGGCATAACGGGTGGCACACGTTTTAGCGGCTGTATTTCCCCTTTTAGTTCGTTGAAAGGCCAACACTCGCACACGCCCGCCTGCTCGGCCTCTTCCAATGTGCCGTCTTCTTCAAATTCGAACCTTAAACTCATCCAATCACCAAAAGCGCGTTTGACATAAGGATGATCAGCTGGAACAGCTCCTTCTACATTCTGCATAACCTTTTGATATTGTAATGCCGCGTCGATTTTTTTGTTTTGCGCCAGCAGGATATCGCCGCGGTCTAATTTTGCTAAATACGGAAATACGGAGAATATGCCGTCATCAGCCGCGTCAAACATCGCGATAGCTTTATCAATCAATTTCAGAGCCGATGAATTATTTCTGCGTGCATACTCAGCCCGACCACGCAGAAAAATCACTTCGGCGTGAAACGTGCTGTTTTCCAGTCCATACTCTTCAATCATTTTATCAGCTTCAGATAAATCACGCATGTGACGAACTTTAGTTTTAGTTCCCCCATATAAGCTGGTTTGCGTCTTTTTTATTTGCCGCTCCATAGCAATTAATTTGGCATCCTCCTCGTAGTAGTGAGCGAGTTCGATTGCGCGTTCATAAGCTTTACGTTGATCTTCTGAATAATCCATCACAAGTGAATCGGCATAATTTTGGGCCAAATCTCCAGTTGTTTTATGATCCCCCAAATGTTTCTCTGCGGCTTGCCATGCTTGCTTTGCATATCGTATTGTCGCTTTTGCATCACCATTTTCAAGAGCCACAGTATAAGCTTTGTAAGGCTTAAGAACGTCAGCAGGAATTTTCGCGTGCGCCGATAAGGACAAAACAAATGCAAAAATTGCGGTGTATAACACTCTTAAGAACATAATATCTCCAAAATTATATAGGCTTCACTATACGCATTTAACTAAAAACATAAAGCCCCGCACGGGGCGGGGCTATGGAGTTTTACTAATCTTATATATTGGCCATAGTTTCAGGGCGCAATATTTCATCATCCCGAACAATATAAGCTGTTACACCCTGTCCGAAGAAATTCGTAACATAGCTTATAAATTGAAAGAACACCGCGAAAATAAACGCTACAATCCAAAACAAAGGTGATTTCATCAAATCCATAAATGCTGAAAAATCACCGGCCTCCATGGCGGTCTGATCCATGCCGCTTGCGAACATGCCAAGCAAACTGAGGTGTAGACTAATTTGAACAACTTGATTGATGATGAATCCAATAACCCCCAAGACTAAAAATGATAGGAACATCCACCAAAAGTAACCTCTTGACGCCTTCCACCCTTCTAAGAGTGCAAAACGGTCATATTTTACCGTGGCGGCAACAGTCGCTGATAACCTGATACACAGATAGATTAAAATACAGATCAATGCGATTGCGGCAAGAAAGAACAAAAGGATGAGTGCGCCGGAGGGCTGCGCATTTGCCTGTACGCCGGGGATGCCCAAGCCCGTAATGATAGCTAAAACGATTAAGACGATATAAAATACAATAACCACACCAAAAATAATCAACGCTGTGACAAATTGCATGAGCATAACAGAGAACTCGCTTCGGCCAAATCTAAGCGGAAATCCAGACCGTATCTCACCAAATATAGCGCGGCGGTGAAAGGCGACAAGAAGCGACGCCGACACAGCCCATATAAGCAGCAAAACGGGGATCATTTTTAAAAACATCTTTCCCATCAGACCAAAAGCTTGAAATATGATTTGGGGATCATTAGATGCATCCGCTGCCGAAACCCATCCCAGAAAAGCTTTGAAATCGCCTGCAAGAAACGGGATCATCAAAACTGATAGTAATATTGTGACCAAAGCGCCCCATGCCATAAGCCGCCAGAAATACACGCCCATTTCAAACGGCAAAAACGTTGCTTTTGCAAAATCGTAAGGCTTCCGAATGACAGCCATAAATTCCTCCCAGAACTGTAGTCACCTGACAGTAGCGGATATGCCGCCGCCGTCAAAGAAAATCCGGAACGTCCGTTCCTGCGCTTGACAAATCACCCCCATACAATCAGCAAGCTGTCATGGATATTGCAACATTTAATGTGAACTCGATCAAAGCCCGGCTGCATGCTGTCACGCAATGGCTGGATGACAAATCTCCGGATATTGCCTGCCTGCAAGAGCTCAAGACTGTTGATGGGAGCTTTCCGCGCGAAGAGATTGAAGCGCGCGGCTATAATATTATTACTCATGGCCAGAAGAGCTATAACGGCGTTGCGATACTTTCAAAATTTCCAATTGAAGAGCACATTAGCGGACTGCCCGGCGACGAGAGCGATGAACAGGCCCGCTATATTGAGGCCGTGATCTCCGCGCCGCAGGGCGCCGTCAGGGTGGCGTCGATATATCTGCCGAATGGCAATCCTGCGCCCGGCCCCAAATATGACTACAAATTGGCATGGATGGCCCGGCTTAAATCACATATTCAGCGGCTTCTGGGCTATGAAGAACCGCTCATTCTGGCCGGAGACTATAACGTTATTCCACGTCCGGAAGACTGTTTTGATCCGGCAGCATGGATAGATGACGCGCTGTTTCGTCCTGACACGCGGGCGGCCTTTCGCGAAATTATCTTTACCGGATTAACGTCGGCTTTCATGCAAAAAGACGGACGCGGCGGCGAGTATACATTTTGGGATTATCAGGCGGGGGCATGGCCGCGCGGTAATGGCATACGCATTGACCATCTCCTACTATCACCTCAAGCGGCCGATAAACTCCAGTCTGTCCGCATCGATAAATATGTCCGGGACAAGGACAGGCCGTCAGATCACGTACCCTTTGTCGGGAGCTTTGATTTATAATCAATTCTATTAGCGGCGGGTTTGAGAACCGTATCAACAATATCAAAAATAAGGCCGATTTCTTCGATGAGTTTGTCCGTGCGTTTGCGCTGCATGAGCGTTTTAAACATCGAGCCGACTTCAAACTGATTACCTGCTTCAATGATAATCATAAGTTGCCCGCCATCAAATGCCGCGCGTAAATTCTTGCCTGAAAATATGGTTTCGAGATCAATGAGCCGCTCCATAAATGTAGGCGTTAGCAAATAACGCGCTTCGACCTGATCGCTGCCATAGGCTTCGAATGCCTTTTCAAACACAGGATCCGCCAAACCCACCCGTTTGAGCTTGCCCTTGCGTTTCGTCTGTAAAAACCGTTCGCGCAATATGAGTGTTGTGCCGGAAAAATCACTCGGAAAGTCCAGAGTCATCAAAATGCCGCGAAAAACGGTTACATAATTGTTATTTTTGTTGTTCCGGCTTTTACGCTCAAGATGCGCCTCATGGAGTATAAAGTCCGCGCCATGCGCCTTGCCCGATATTTGGTCTTCAAACTTTTGTCGGGTGGCGCCGGGTAAAAGCTTAAGCTCGCGCATCCGGCTTAGATCAAGCGGCGTGAACACTTCGGCCTCAAATGCCAGACCAACATAATTACAAATCCCGCCAACCAGATGCGTTTTGGTTTTAACCCGAACTTTGGCCATGCCTTTATCGGCCATGAATAAGCCGAAGACGACACCTATAAAGCCCACAAAAAATCCAGCTTCCCCATAGCCCATATATCGGGTGATCAAAAACCCGCCTAAGCCGATAGCAAATCCGATGACCACCCATTTGAAAAATGTTTTGACGGCCGCGCGGCGCTCCATATCCAGTCCCAAAAGCCCGGCATGTAGGCTGTCATGATAATATTGGCTAAATCCAAGAAAGGCTTCCCGGCTCTCATCAAATTGATCCATCATGCCCCACTATTTTAAGACGAAGTAACGATAATCTTCTATAGCGTTGCCTTCTTCGTAGCGCATAAACAATGCCAGGGCCTGGTCGGGATAGTGTTCGGACAAATATTTTACATAGTCAAAGTCTTGATTGTTAAATCCTAATTTACGACCGGCATTATCTATAAATATAATTTGCGGGGGATCTGCAAGAAGTCTGTCCATCACCGCGTCAAGCTGGGCCCCTGCTACGCGGTCATGCTCCGCCGTTGGATACCGAACGGATGACGGTAGGAAATGCAAGACAGCCGCCTCGTCTACCCAAACCCCGCGGCCTGCGATCACAGCCGGATGGACATTACGCGGCGAGGTGACGAAGGCATAAACCCGGCGCGGCTCCCGCGAGGCCTTAATAGTTTGCGTCATAGCGGCCACAGTACGAATATCTTTTTCAGACCGGTGAATTTGATCTAAATGCACTTGTGTCGGGGAGATCGATACGATCATAAAGATAATTCCCAATATTACAGGATGCCATGATCTTTCCCGGCGCGCGGTAATATCGACGATAAGAATACCGCTCGCGATCAGAAGAAGCATATTTCCGGATAATATGTGATACATCCATCCTTTGGACTGCCATAGCGCGGCCAGATATGCGCCGATTGCGGCGATGACAAATGCCTTTACAAAGTCGTGAATGACGACGTTTCTTGTTCGTGCGAGAAGCACAGTAATGAGGGTAAGGATTACGGGCCCCGACATCCGGACCAAGCCCTTAATCGACACCTCGAATATCGGTACATTATATGCGGCGTAATTTGAAAGTACGCCGGGTAAAACGTGCGTCAAATAAGGGCGCGCAAACACCCATACTCCGGCTACATATGTCAGCCCGCAGATAAGCAGGATTATCATTTCTAAACGGAAGAGTTTTAACATTCCAATCCGCCGGGATTGTAGCCACAACTCCATACACAGCGGGATCGTAATAAAAAATGGTTTTTGAAACAGCCCAAAAGCCGCGAAAATAGCGGCGCTCACAATCAATTCGGTGGGTAGAGAGCGCCGTCCGGCCCGCGCAGCGCAAAGCAAAATATACGGCACTATAAGTATCACCATTATATGTTCGCGCTGTCCGAAATGATACCCCGCACCAAGAAGACCCACATAGGCCATCACCACAATCAGCCAATGAAGCAAATCTGCGCGATAGCCCTCAATACGCATAACGCGGCAACTAAGGTATAGGCTGATCGCCGTAAGAGTTAACACGAGCACGTTAAAAGCGCTGGCCAGCGATAGTCCCGCTTTGTGAAGCCAGATGGCGGGCTGATTGATAAGCCACGGCAGAGGCGGATTGACGTCGACAACGTCGCGTCCGAAAACGCCGCCGTCAAAAAGGCGCTCTGCACCGGTCAAAATCCATGCGACATCGTGATTGAGCGGCACATTAAAGCGGTACGCAGCACAAGCTGCAAAGATCAGACTTAAAAGCAATAGAGGCGTCAGCTTGTAGTCCAAAAATTTTGTCACGCGCGGCGAAAAACCCAGAATTTGGACAGAGTATAAGTGACCAAAGGGACTGAAAACACAACGACGAAGACCGCGATATAGAAAGGCAGCTCTAACCGCTCGGCAATAAGCCAGACAATGACTTGATTGAGAATGAGGCTCAGGATCGAGACCAATAAAAATTTAGGCGCAGCTTTCTTATGGGCGGCTCCGCTATCTTTAAATGTCCACATAAATTGACCCGCATAGGACGCGCACCACGCCACGCTAAACGCAAACAAATTGGCATTAAAGGGCGATACTAAAAACCCATAATGAAGCGAAAATGCCACGCCCATATGCACAATTGTGGCTATCACACCAACAATAATAAATTGAATAAGCTCAACGGTATGAGAATTGGAAGAGCCGCGCATTACATTACCCCGCATATGGTGAGGCTTTGGCAACCGCGACAAGAGAGACACCAAAAGGCATAGACACTTTGCCGACCCAATGGCGTTCACTGGCAAAAACCTTCTGCAAAATGGAATTTACGGCTTTTGTCGGCATCGTATCATCGGCACTGCCCGTCATACCAAATATTTTTTTAAGTGTGCGTATGCCGGCAATGACCGGAAACAACATGGTGTTGAAATAAGACATATAGGCCACATTATATCCGGCCTCTTCTAACACAGTCCTTAGGTTTTTACGCGTGTATCGCCGGAAATGATGGTGTGTTTCGTCATGCTTGCTCCACAAAAAGGGAAAGGCAGGAACTGTGATCACAATCGAGCCGTCCGGCCGCAAAGATTGGCGTAATGTTTTGAGGCTTTCAATATCTTCTTCAATATGCTCGACAACATCAAAGGCGACAATCAAATCAAACGGCTCGGCATAGTGGGGTGATTTTTGCGGCAATGTGCCCTGAGCAAGCGTATAGCTGCCTTTTTGGCGAGCCATAATGAGGGCGTCATCATCATGCTCAAAAGCTGTCACCTCACCGAATTGCGACAACATATGCAAGTTTCCGCCTGTCCCGCATCCCGCTTCTAATATCCGGGCATTGTCACCTAGTTTTAGCGTTGAAATCAGCGTCGTTAAAATATTACGCCGTGCGGCAAACCACCAATGTTTATCCTGCAATTCATCCATGCGGATATATACATCTTTATTCATGATGATCGCCTGCAATTCCGTGTGTTTCGCGCACGACATAAAGTGGCCGGTTGCGCACTTCGACATGAACCCGCCCCAGATATTCACCCAAAATTCCGGTCGCCATGATATTAACACCGCCTAAAAACAGAACAGCAACCATAAGCGACGGATAACCCGGCACATCCGGCCCTCCTATCAAGGTCTTCGCTACCATAAAGGCGGCATAGGCAAAGGAGCCCAGCGCAACTATAACGCCTAAATATGTCCAGATGCGCAGCGGCAATGTTGAACTGGCGGTAATGCCGTCCAAAGCGAAATTCCAGAGCTTCCAGTATTTCCATTTAGTCTGTCCGGCCGCGCGGGGCTGGCGCTCATATTCGATCTCGCTATGGGTAAAACCGACCCATGCAAACAAGCCTTTCATAAAACGCGTCCGTTCAGGGAGGCGGTTTATGACGTCGATCACCTTGTGGTCCAGCATACGAAAATCCCCGGTATTGTCGGGGATCGAAATGTCAGCCACCTTGTTATGAAGTCGGTAAAACATACCGGCTGTCTGGCGCTTAAACCAACTATCCGATTGGCGTGAGCTGCGCTTGGCTAGAACGACGTCATAGCCCTCCTGCTTTCGCGCCCACATAGCAGGAATAAGCTCCGGCGGATCCTGAAGATCAACATCCATCGGAACTACCGACTTACCAAGAGTGTGTTTCAGCCCTGCAGAGAGGGCGACATCCTTACCGAAATTTCGTGACAAACTCAAAACTTTGATACGCGGATTTTCGATCCGCCTTTTCATTATACTCGCCATCGTCATATCGGTTGACCCGTCATCGACGAAGATGATTTCGTAGTCTTGTGAAATGGTTTGCAGGACAGGCTCGACGCGATCGAGAAATAGCGTGATAGAGTCTTCTTCGTTCAGAACCGGAACAACGAGCGACAGATCGACCATCGGCACATCATCTTTGCGCCGTCCGGCAGTAATAACCGGCCCATTTTCGACCGGATGCAAATATTTCGTCTGTGTCATCTCACCCTCACCTGATTTCGGGCCTCTGTAAACGAACAGGGTTAAAACGGCGTTTATCGGAAAAATTAATTGAACATCCCCATCAGCATTATTTTTACCCTTTTCGTTTACCACTCCATGCAAACGCTGAGACGTTCAAACAAATGGATAGATAATGGTGAATATTGTACAGGCCGAATCACGGGGCGATATAAACAAATTTATACGCACCTTGCTCACCCGGCAGGACGCGCGCGGCATGGCGCTCGTGCTCAGCCTTCTCGGCATATGGTTAATACTTGCGCAAGGCATGGTTATTGCGTTTCCAGATGCCTACCGCGAAGGGCATTCTGCTTTCCCGTCTTATGCCAGTCACGCGGCGCGTAATGGCGGGCTGTTTATGGCGATATGCGGCCTGATCTGGCTCTGGCGGCAAGCCCAGCAAAGCGGCGAGATATCGCTAGTCAATCATATGAAACTTAAGTGGCATAGCCGCCAAGCCAGTCCCTATGCCTTCCCCATCAAGCTGGTCATTGCGCTTTTCAGTTTTGCGACGTTCATATTTGTCTACTCTACCGTTAAGACGCGTATCCCTGCGGTTCAGCCTTATGTGTGGGACGAGTTTTTTATGCGCCTCGACCGCGCATTCTTTCTAGGCAATGACCCGTGGACACTGTTTCGCTGGGTTTATGACGTTCCAATTGTCCTGCGTGTTATGGACTTTATTTACGATATTTGGGCAGTTATTCTGGTGGGGATCTGGGCGCTGTCATTCGTCACACGCCGCGCAGATGCCAGAGACCGTTACCGCGTACCGCTCGCGCTCATGCTGACATGGTTCATCGGCGGCAATGTGCTGGCCGTGATCTTTTCCTCGGCGGGACCATGTTATTATGGCGCCATTACGGGCCTGCCCGACCCTTATTCCGCCCAAATGGGCGCGTTGACCCTAATTGATGAGGTTTCGCCGCTTCGCGCGGTCAATTACCAGGATATTCTGTGGTCAGTCTATGAGAGCCCGTCTCTGGGTCTGGGCGGCATATCAGCCTTCCCCAGTATGCATTGCGCCACGTCGTTCCTCTTAGTGTTAATGGCGTGGAATAAACCGGTCTGGCGCGCCGCCGCACTTACCTTTTTCGGATTTATTTTTATCTCCAGTTTTGTTCTGGCCTGGCATTACGCCGTTGACGGTATTTTCGCCATCCCGATTGCGCTTCTGGGCTGGTGGCTTGCCGGCAAATTATCAGGCCTTATCGGCGCTACAGAGCCCGTCCGGCATAAGCTTATGGCATCATGACCAATCTCATCTATAGTCATGACCGCTCTATACGGGGCAAATGGCTATCGCCAATAACAGCCCCGTGGAAACTTATCTTATTTATGGTTTGCCTATTGGCATTATGGCATATTGGCGTGCAAATTCTTTACGGAACTGTGACGACGCCGACGGTCGAGGGCAGCGTAAGGGCCAAAAGCCTGGCCCTCAAAATGGCTATGCGCGCCGGTCTGTTTATGATGTTTTTCCTGTGCCTGCGGCTGATGCAATTTGCGCTGGGTTCCGGCGAAGGCAGCGTATTTATCAAGTTGCATGGTAAAGTCAAAGCCGATCCGGCGCGCCTGCTGCGGGCGCTCATAATGCTGGCCATCGGCGCGGCCACATTTGTCTGGTTACAAACAAATTTTATGGCGTCCAAAGTAATGATCCCGGAAATTCAGCCCTTCTATCTGGACACGCCGCTTCGCAATATCGACAAAGCACTGTTTTTCGGACACGATCCATACCGCGCTTTTCAATGGCTTTTTGACGTTCCGAATATCCTTAAACGCATTGACCAAGTCTATACATATTGGGCCGCTTTGATCGCAGGGACATGGGTTTATTGTTTTGTCAGCGAGCGTATGGAGCCGTCACGTCGCTATCAATATCTGCTTGCCATGATTTTGTTATGGCTTTTCGCCGGAACGATCGGGGCAATTCTGCTCTCTTCTGCTGGGCCGGTTTACTATGGTGAATTTACCGGCGATTACGCCGCTTATGCCCCGCTCATTGATCAGCTTTATGATTTCCATGGACAATATTATCTAGACGCGGTCAACACGCAGCAAATATTGCTGGAGATGTATTACACACCTCAAATGCGGTTTGGCGGGATTAGCGCCGCGCCGAGTTTGCATATCGCCTCCAGCCTGATGCTTCTGATTTTGTTTTGGAAGACCGCTATCGCCAGAGACCTTCTTATTCTCTTTAATATCGTGATTTATATCGGGTCAATTATTCTGGGCTGGCATTATGCTGTAGACGGATTAATCAGCATTCCAATCGTATTGGCCTGCTGGTACGTCTCCGCGTTCATCGTCAAAAAATTTATTAAGCCTGCTTATCTTTAAGCTAGGCGCTTTAACCGGACTGCCAAGGGGGCAATAATGGGCGCTGTCCGAAAACATTCATCCCAACCGATTATATTCGGATTGTTTACGCTCATCGCAGCGATATGGATAGCCATTCCGTTCTGGGGTATCACTAACCTGCCCCTAGCCGATTACGTCAACCATCTCGCCCGCTTTCATATCGTCTAAAATCTGGAGAGCAGCGCTTATCTCCAGCAATTCTACGAACGCCGTAGCGACGGGTATCAATATTGGGGTATTGCCACATTCGTTAAGATATTCGGCCCGTTAATAGGTCTGGAGGCCGCCGGTCGCGTCTTTGCTCTGGTTGCACTGATCACCTTCGCTATCGGCGGACTGTCCGTTGCCCGCGCCGCGCATGGCCGCCTTATTGCAGTCCATCTCGGCATTTTACTGTTCGTTTATTCAGCGATGGCCGGCTGGGGATTTGTAAATTTTATATTTTCAATGGGCCTGACTTTAATAGTTTTGGCGCTTTGGATACGTAGCGCGCACATGGACTGGAAAAAGCGCGTGCCGCTTTTTTGTCTTTAGCCTTAGCGCTAACCCCTTTGCATTTAATCGCCGTAACAATTTTGGGACTCCTGCTGGGGTTTTGGGAATTATTTCCGCTGATTAAAGCCCGTAAAATTGAACTCAAAGATGTCCGTACATTTCTGAGTATCGCGCTCATATTTATTTTGCCGGGCATTTATGTTTTCATGCAAGTCAGCGATACGCCCGGACTTACACTGACAGAATATGGGCTGCCGGGTCGAAAGATCAGTACGATTTGGGGCGCGATGTCTCTCTATCCGGACTTTACCATGCTGCGCCTGACGCTCGTTCCGCTCATTATATTGCTGATCATGTCGATATTGCGCTTGGTAGAATCTGACCCCAGGCTTATTTTTCTAGGACTTGTCATGATCGCCATTGGCGTTTTCATTCCAAAAACAATTCGCGGTATCGCCTTAGTAGATATCCGTTTTGCACCGATCGGGTTCATGTTGTTATTTGCCGCGATAAAATCCATTAAACGTCCGGTTTACATACCGTTTTTGATAATATTATTTATATCTCTCGGCGTTAAGGTGGGGATGACAAGGCAAATATTTACCCAAAACGACGCCCATATAGCCGAATTGCGCGCAGCCACAGACGTCGTGCCAATGGGCTCAAAAATATTTCCTGTCATGAATTATAATACAAATCCTAAAGTCCGCCTGCTTCCCTATCGCGGATATTACCATACCGCAGGATATTTTGTGACGGATCGCGACGGTCTTTTTCCGTCTTTATTTCCGATCATGGAAATCAAAGTCAAACCGGAGCATTCAGCCTATACCGTCGAGCACGGCAAGCCGGAACGCTTGGCCAATCTCGATACAGATCGACGCGCATCCTTTGCAAAAAATTGGCGTGAAGATTTTGATTATGTGCTGTTCATTCATTTTGGCAATGCTGACAAACCCATTACCGGAACGACAACGGTTCATTCCGGGAGTTGGTTCGACATTCGCAAAATTGACAAAGCCAATTAGCGCGGTAGCGCATCGCGCGCTGAGATCAGGCTCTCCATTTCTGCGGCGTATGCCGCCTTTCGGGACTTTTGCTCGGCCACCACAGCATCCGGCGCTTTGGCGAGAAAGCCTTCATTGGACAATTTGCGGTCAATTTTAGACAGCTCGCCTTCGATCTTGGCAATTTCCTTATCCATACGCGCGCGCTCGGCGTCAAAATCAACCAAACCTTCCAGCGGTATGGCAAAGGTTACGCCGTCGACAACGGTCTGCAATGCGGCCTGAGGCGCGCTTGCCGCAAGCTCGACGCGCTCAACGCGCGCCATGGGCGAGAGCTGCGGCGCATAGACGGATAAACGCGGATCAAGTTTACCCGACAGCATCAGAAGCGGCGCTTTCTTGGACGGCGGGATGTTCATATCCGCGCGCACAGAGCGGATATTGGTGATCAGAGTTTGCAGCCAGTCGAGTTCTTTGACAGCTTTTTTGTCGATTAAATCATTACTCAGTTTTGGCCACGACGCCATGATAAGCATGGTGTCACGATCTTTCGTGATTTCGCTCCATAGCTCCTCAGTAATAAAGGGCATGAAGGGATGCAGCAGTTTCAGAATTTGGTCTAGCACCCAGGCAAATGTCGCTTGCGTTTCAGTCTTCGCCGCGCCCGCATCCCTGGATAGGATCGGCTTGGACAATTCCAGATACCAGCTACAGAATGTGTCCCACGCAAATTTATAAATCGCATCGGAGGCATCGTTAAATCGGTAGGCTTCGATACAGCGCGAGACTTCTTTGGTGGTTTTTACCGTCTCAGAAATAATCCAATTATTGAGCGTAAGTGTCACCTCGGCCGGATCGAAACCAACTTGCGGAACGCAGCCATTCATCTGGCCGAAGGTGGCGGCAGACCATAATTTGGTACCAAAATTGCGGTAGCCAGCTATGCGCTCAACCGAGAGACGGATATTGCGCCCCTGCCCTGCCATGGCCGCGAGCGTGAAACGCAGCGCGTCCGCGCCGTAAGGCTCAAACCCGTCCGGATATTGTTTACGGGTGGACTTTTCTATTTGCGGCGCTTTGCGGGGATCTTTGAGGCCGCGCGTGCGCTTGGCAACCAGCTCGTCAATCGTCACGCCGTCAATAAGGTCGAGCGGGTCGAGCGTGTTACCGACGGATTTGGACATTTTCTTGCCCTGCTCGTCCAGTACCAGCGCGTGAATATAGACATCCTTGAACGGTACATCTTTCATGAAATACAGGCCCTGCATCATCATGCGCGCGACCCAAAAGAAGATAATATCAAAGGCGGTAATGAGCACGCTACCCGGATAAAAGCGCGCGAGTTCATCCGTTTTGTCCGGCCACCCCATTGTTGAGAATGGCCACAGGCCGGATGAAAACCATGTGTCGAGAACGTCGGGGTCTCGAGCAAGCTCAACATATTTTTTCAAGCCTTCATTATCGCCTGAAATACCGCACCGTACATATGAAGGTTGATCATTACTTAGGCGAACTTCTACGTCTTTACCGTAAAATTCCTTGGCCATTTCGAGAATAGTAAACTCATCTTTACCAACAAAGATTGGCAGATCAGAATGGATTACATCCGATCCACTTCCCCCTAAAAAAATATCAGCGGAACTACGCTTCAAATTCTCGACAGATTTAACTTCAGGCCCGTACCATGCCGGAATCTGGTGCCCCCACAAGAGTTGGCGTGAGATGCACCAGGGCTGAATATTATTCATCCAGTGATCGTAGGTCTTTTTCCAATTCTCCGGCACGAATTTGGTGCGGCCGTCATCAACCGCTTTTTGCGCGTCGACGGCGAGTTTTTCGGCGTCAACAAACCATTGATCCGTCAGCATCGGCTCGATGACCACGCCCGAGCGGTCGCCAAAAGGCTGCATAACTTTCTTGTCTTCAACCCTAATCAGCAAACCTTCAGCGTCAATATCAGCGACGACGGCTTTGCGCGCGACGAACCGATCCATGCCGACATATTTGGCGGGCATAATCTCGGATTCAATCATCTCGCCGCGCGTCCCCATGAGCGAATACATCGGAATATTATTACGCTTAGCCACGTCATAATCGTTAAAGTCATGCGCGCCGGTGATTTTCACGGCGCCGGAGCCGAAATCCATATCCGGATATTCGTCGGTAATAATCGGGATCAAGCGATGTGATAAGGGCAGACGCACCATCTTGCCAATAATCGGGGCGTAGCGTTCATCATCGGGATGCACCGCGACCGCGCCATCGCCCAGCATGGTCTCCGGGCGCGTTGTCGCAATAGAAATATAATCACGCTCTTCGGACAGAGTAATGTTCCCGTCCTCATCTTTTTCAACATAAGTGTAGGTTTGATCACCATCCAAAGGATATTTGAAATGCCAGAAAAAGCCGTCTTTTTCGATATTTTCGACTTCCAGATCGGAGATCGCGGTTTGGAAATGCGGGTCCCAATTGACGAGGCGCTTATCGCGGTAGATCAGTCCATCATTATACATGTCGACAAAAGCTTTAGTCACGGCCTCCGCCATTTTATCGCTTTTGTCTTCAGGATTGCCCAGCGTAAAGCGCTCTCGTGACCAGTCGCAACTCGCGCCAAGACGGCGAAGCTGCTGCGTGATATTCCCGCCGGACTCAGCCTTCCACGCCCAGACATGCTCTAAAAACTCATCGCGGCTCATATCTTTGCGGGCTTTGCCCTGCGCGGCGAGTTTACGCTCGACCACCATTTGAGTTGCAATACCGGCATGATCCGTGCCGGGCTGCCACAAAACATCTTTGCCCAACATACGGTTATAACGGATTAAAATATCCTGCAGCGTATTATTGACTGCGTGGCCCATATGCAGATTGCCCGTCACATTGGGCGGCGGGATAACAATCGAGAACGCCTCGCGCGATGTGTCCATACGCGGTTTGAACGCGCCGCTATCTTCCCAGATTTGATACAGCCGAGGCTCGGCAGTTTTCGGGGCAAAGGCTTTATCAAGCATAGTCACGTCCAGACATTAAATACGAAAAACCCCGCTGCGGTGAGCGGGGCCAAATTTGAGCTATATGTAATCCCGTAATTCGGGATTGAAAAGTCTTATTTCCCGCCTGAAATCCGTTTGATTTCTTTCGCCACAGCGCGGTCCACTATGGTTTTTAAATTCGCGTCGAGCCATTCCTGAAGCATGGGGCGCAGCGCCTCTTGCACCAAATCGCCAATGCGCGGACCGCGTTCGGCAAACACAGCTTTTTCTTCGACCACTTTGCCTAGAGAGGCAAAGGCGCTGGAGGTGTCTTCATATGTATCGCGGGAAGAAATGGCCTCACGGCCTTTGGCTGCGGACATATCGTCCTCCTGTTCATCATGAGTAGTCTGGTTATCCGATTCGCCATGCTTTGACGAGGTCGTCTCCGACGCAGAGTGAGAATCACGCTGGGTATCATTATCAATATCCTCAGCGTCATCCATGACAATTTCGTCAATCAAGGTGTCGAATACCTCATCGGCGGCGGAGTCGTCCGTATCGTAAAAATCGTCAGCAATATCTCCGGCTGCGGGTGCGACGGCGATGGCTGTGGCCAGAGGCGCGGTTCCGGTAACGTCACTGGCTGTCTGCGTCTCATCAGCCGCCTCCACATCGTCAGAGATGTCCAATACAGGCGCGCTTTGAACGCTTTGGGCGCGGGCCTGCGCCTCGCGTGTATCGGCCTGCAAGTCCGCAATCAGATCAGACAGTTCGTCAAAACCGACTTCGGTCCGTATCGGCTCCGGGCGAGAGTCTAGGGCGGCATCCGCATCAGATATTGCGGAAATGCCCGCCAAATCATCGTCTTCACCGTCCAGAATCGTATCCAGCAAGACCGTATCAATGTCATCATCACTTTTGGCGTGAACACTGTCATCATCGCGTTGGTCATGGTCATTGTCTTCGGTCAGATCCGCCATGAGCGATTTAACCAAATCGATATCGTCATCCTGAGACACGGCGGAGCCTGCCATATCCCGCTTACCCGATACTGTATCGGACGTTTCCATATCATCAGCATCAAAAATATCTAAAATATCGTGACCGTCATCAGACGCCGTATCTTCAAAGGTTACCGGCGGTGCTGACGGTTCAGAGACTGTGGACATTCCTGTGTCTTCTGCGGCCACGGAGTCTTCCATAATCAAGTCATTCAGCAAAGCGTCTAGATCATCATCTTCAGATTCTGAGAGTGCGTCCTTAGGCGCTTCGACAGGGTCGTCATCTTGTGCAGGCTCCGGCGCAGGCGTGATCGGCGCGTAGGCGTCCAAGGCGTCACTGATATCGGCATCGGCATCTTCGCCATCCATATCCAATATGTCGGTTAGATCCAATATATCCGTGGAGCCGGGTAGATCGGCCGTCGGTGTATCGCCCGCGCGCTGTATATCCGGTATTTCAAGCGCGGAGCGGAACTCAACATTGCCATCAGTCCCGGACTCGGCCAGATCATCAGTCAAATCAAACTCGACCATATCAAGAAGATCCTGGGTTGAATCATCATCGATTTCGATATCCATGATTCCCGTAAGGTCAAAAGGCTCAGGCTCAGAGAGAGCAGAGGGCGTTTCACTCACCACCAATTTGGGGGTGGCAGATGTCTGATCGCCTGCGGGACTTGATTCCCCCGGACTGTCATCGGCAATAATCTTGCGAATAGACGCAAGAATATCTTCCATAGACGGTTCACGCTCGCTTAGGTTTTCAGGCGTTTGCTCTGACATTTTGCTTTTAAGTCCCCGCTTGGCCACCCATCCCCGAGTCGGCCATTCGTAATTCATTAAGAATTAGAAGAACCCTTGCAGATTGTCCAGCGATTGCACGAATCAATTCACAGGAGAATCAGATGCTTACTCGTCTGTGGACGATTTGAAGACTGTTGGCAGCTTTATAGGGAAGGTGTCAAAGGCATCCTGAAGAGGTTTTAAAGGCTTATATGTCGAAACGTCTTCGAAATTTGCGGCCGGGTCATAGATAATGACCGGAAGAGATAAGGACAGCGCGTCAAAGCCGCCCATTAAATTTAAAAGCTGAAATTTTATAACCGACAAATTGCGCTCGGCTTGGGCGACAGACAGACGCGCATTAAGAACTTCTTGCTCCGCATTGAGAACATCCAGCGCGTCGCGCGTGCCAACCTCAAGTTCAATTTCCACGCCCTCAAATGCCACCTCTGCGGCTTCGACCTGCCGCCGCGCCGCGTTGAGAGACTGCTCGGCCGCAATTTTCTGTGCCCACAACGCCGTGACTTGCTCCCGCAGAGCGTCTTCGACATTGCGAAGCTCAAACTTGGCGCGGGTTTCGGAGGCGCTCGCCTGCCGGATACGCGAGCTAGTCAGACCGCCTGTGAATATCGGCACGGTAAGATTAAGCGTAAATCCTATTGCGTCCTGTCCGAGTATTGAAGAGTTTTGATCCACAGAGGTTTGGATAAAGGTTTGCGCAGATATGGTCGGCTTACCCGTCGCAGCAGCGACATCAATCCCGAAGCGCGCCGCGTCCTGCGTGTAGCGCGCCGCTTCTATCTGAGGATTATAGATCAGGGCTGTCTGTTCTGCCTGCTCCACCGTATCCGGCATAACGAAATCCGGTACAGGCTGGAGCTGCTCGGGCGGATGTCCGGTGGCGCGGATATAAGCTGCGCGGCTGGCTTGCAACTGGGCTTCAGCCTGAGCCAGTCCGATCTCGGCATTGGCCAGACGGGCGTCGGCCTGAGCAATATCAGTGCGGGTGCCGACTCCAACATCAAAGCGATCGCGCGCGGCGTCACTTTGGCGGGCGATAACCCGCACATTGTTCCGGCGAATAGCCGCAACTTTCTCGTCGCGGATTACATCTGCATAGGCGGTTGCGGCCTGTAACAATACGCTTTGCTCTGCATTGCGAAGTCCCTCGCGCGCAGCAAGAATCCCGTATTTAGCCTGCCCCTTCAGGCTACGAACGCGTCCACCCTGATAGAGCGGCTGCTGTCCGGTAATGGCAAAACTGCGCGGGACAAAAGCGTCTTTCGTCTCGCTGGAGCCGCCAAAAAAATTAGTTGAGCGGATAATAGATGATGTTGCGCCGACACTGGCTTGTGCGCTGGCCTGAAAACGCCCCTGGGCTTGCGCTTGAACAAAATTTTCGTCTGTTTCGCGGACGCGCGCGCGCTCGGCTTTAAGCTGTGGATGCTGTTGATAGGCCGAAGCCAGCGCCTCTTGAAGCGTCTCTGCGCCTGCCGGCAGAGCCGCAGCAACACTCAGTAGCGTTAGGGCCGAAAGACATGTCGCGTAGAACCGCACAATCTAAAGAACGAATTCCATGGCCGGTTCAAACCCGGGCAGAAGTGGAACGCTGGCATCAAAGGCGATGCGGTCGCCGATAGCATTTCCGGTCTTGGTATATAGCCGCGCCTGACCGACCGGGCCATAGGGCTGCACGACAACGAGACGGCCCCCGCTGGCCAGTTGGTCCAGCCAGGTTTTGGGAACCTCGTCTACGGCGCCGCCGACAAATATAACATTGAACGGCCCGTGTTCCGGCGCTCCGGATTTCAGATCACTTTGCACTACAGCAGCGTTAACGACATTTTGAGCCATAAGAAGATCGCTGGCGCGGTCAGCCATCTCTTCGGTTTCTTCAACTCCGACAACTGTATCAGCCAGATGGGATAGAACCGCCGCAGCGTAACCTCTGCCTGCCGCAATATTAAGCACAACATCCGTAGGTTTTATGTCGGCGAGGTGAACAAGCTTGGCAAAATCACGTGGACGCATCATAACCCGGCCCTCATCGGTGACGACATTCGTATCGCTATAGGCTAAAGCCTGTTTGGACGCCGGTAAAAAGGCCTCGCGCGGCACACGCCGCAACGCATTATGGATATCGGGGTCCGTTACATCATTAGTACGAACCTGCGAGTCGATCATATGTTCACGGGCCGCCGCATAATCGAACATTGTAAAGCTCCGGTCTGGCGCAGAATGCGCGGGGTCAATGGCGCGAGTCACGCCGATCTTGGCGGTCTATACCCCCGCAGGCGCGCAGCTTCAAACGATTTAGCCTGTGAATGGACAATATGCAGCGCCGTAATAACCGTGCGCCGCCGCTGTAATCACGTCGGAATTGGCCTAAAAAACCATTGTCGCGCCACGCAGCCTGCACTATACCGCGCCTCTTATGTGACGGCACCATGGCGGAGTGGTTACGCAGCGGATTGCAAATCCGTCCACCCCGGTTCGATTCCGGGTGGTGCCTCCATAAGTTTCTATAAAACTTAATTCAGTAACTAAGGTGCAAACTGCGGCATTAACAGCCTCTTAGGAGCGGGGGATTGCAAATCCGTCCACCCCGGTTCAATTCCGGGTGGTGCCTCCTTAAAATCCCCAGATATTCCATTGCGCTCAACTGTTACAAAATATTAATTACGACATTTGTCTTTTTTATGTTGACGTTACGACATCTGTCGTTTAAGCGAATGATATGAAAAAGAATAGAAAACCTTCCGCAGCCGAATCCGCCATATTAAATGTCTTATGGGCCAAGCAGCCCTGTAGCGTGAAAGAGATACATGATATCCTCAGCGCCACCAAAGATGTGGGTTACACGACGACCTTAAAACAGGTACAGCGGCTTCATAGCAAAGGTATGGTTGCGCGCAAGCCGGGCGAAGGCAAATCCTTCCTCTACAGCGCCGCCGTCAAAGAGGACGTAACCAAATCAGATTTGTTTGATCAATTCGTGGAAACCGCATTTAGCAATTCCGTATCCGAACTTGTGATGCATGCCTTAGGGAATGAAAAAACATCAGAAGCCGAGATCAATAAAATCAGAGCTTTTATCGCAAAATTGGATGAGCCCCAGACCTAAGCCGGGAGAGCCTTATGTCACTATATACACATGAAATTTTAAATAGCCTGGGATGGGCTTTACTGCATAGCTTATGGCAAGGCGGCATAGCCTGCGCGGCGGTTATAGTAATGCGCGCTGTGTGGCGCGGTGACAATCCATCGGCCCGGTATTTAGCGCAATGCGCAATATTGCTAAGCTGTTTCGCCGCTTTTATTGTGACGTTTTGGATTTACCTTCAAAATCCCGTCACGCAGATGGCTCAAGATATCGTCGTCGCGTCTTCAGGCTATACACTCACAATCTCCTCAGCGCCTGATGAGGCGGCAGGTTTAATTAACGGCGCACAAAGTCTGGCCGCGGCTACTTTAAATTTGAATGCTGTATTGCCAATTTTAGGTCTTCTCTGGTGTTTAGGGTTTGTATTTATGGCTCTGCGCTATGCCGGGGGGGTATATCTTGTCCGCACTTTGCGCCGCAAAGGACTGACTCGGCCAAACGCGCAATGGTGCGCCGCCTTTGCACGTCTTGCCATTCAGTCGCGCATATCGCGAGACGTGAAATTATTTATCTCTGACCGCGTCACAGGACCGATTACGCTGGGCGTATTAAAACCGATCGTTCTTGTTCCGGTCGGATTTCTGACGGCCCTGCCCCAAGATCAAGTCGAAGCCATTCTGCTTCATGAACTGGCCCATATCCGCCGCTATGATTATGCCTTCAATCTTGTTCAAAATGCCATAAAAGCCGTCTTTTTCTACCATCCTGCCATTCACTATATCTCGCGCTGTATTGATACGGATCGCGAACAGGCCTGTGATGATTTGGCGGTCAAAAAATCCGCAGGCCCGAACGCTTTGATACGCGCATTAGCGGCATTGCCGGACGCCCTGCACAGCCAGAAACTGAGCCTGGCTGCGACAGGACCGCGTCATACCCCCATCCTTGACCGCATGACCCGATTGGTTGACCCAAAACTCAAAAACAGTAATCCCAGCGCGAGTGGTATATTTGCAATGGCATTAGTGCTTACCGGCGCAGCTTATTTTAGCGCAACCTCGCAGGCCAATGCTGCGTCTACGCCCAAAGATGCAGATGTATCAGAAAGCCAGCTCGCCGGTGACGTCCCGCAAGCAGATTCTAACTCCCTGAAAATCGAAGTGTCGCCAATGGTCCCGCTGCAAGTCGACGTGCCATCCATGGCTCCTATAAAAGTCCAAGTCGCGCCGATTGCGGTGCCCACCCTGCCTGCAGCTCCGGTTTTTCCGGTCTTCTCAGAGGGCGGCCCGATTGAGAATGGTGAATTTGCCCGCCGTATTGACAAAATCAGCAGCACTTGGGGTGATTTCCGTGCGGAGATGGCCCAATTTTACATCGACTTTAGCCGCTTTGAAACCGAAAATTCATCTTGGGACGGACGGGTTGAAAAGCTTCGAAGTCAAGCCGAACGTTTGGACGAGCAAGTCAGCGAAGATTTTGAAACACACATCGAAGCCGCCAATGATCACTATCACGATTATATAGACGCCGAAAATGAGGCCAGAGAAGCCGCGTATGAGGCGAGAGAAGACGCACGTGAGATGTACAATGATACTGTTCGCGATGAGATCGAAGCCGCAGCGGAGCGCCGCGCAGACGCCAAGCGCGTGTCTATAGAAGCTCGTCATAGGGTCGAAGCCGCGCAAGAGCGCCGCACAGAAGCGCGCGCCGAAGCCAGAGCACAAGCCATAAGTGCCAGAGCTGAAGCTTCCGCCAGTAGAGCAGAGGCGAAAGCCGAAGCGTATAAAGCGAATAAGACACATACAAAATTTGATGATCTTCGCGGTGAACTAACCCAACAGCTCAAAGCCGACGGTTATTATAATGGAGGGTTGAAAAAGAATTCCATAGTGAAAAATAATACTATCTGGTCAATCAACGGCACAGCTCTAACTCCAGACCAAGCCAAACCCTATAAAAAGATTATTGGAAAGATCGTTTCAGATTTGGACAAATTCATCTTTGCCGATATTAGTAAAGACGGCCTTCATATCTCGTCTCACTCGCGAAATGGTGATGAGCGTCAAACGCGCGATATTACAATTGGTAAATTTGAACATACAGACTTTACATCGACCAAAGCGTCTGTTGCTACGCCGGTTCCGCCAATCTCGCCTGCGTCAATATCGCTTAAAACTCACCACGCTCACTCCAGTGAAGACCTTCCATATTACACAAAATCCGGCATCAAAATAACGCCTCAATTTCTTGCGCCCCTAACAAGCACCAGCGTCATGGCCAGTCATGGCGAATATATCAAAGACAAAGACGAGTATCATTCCGGTACCGATTATAATGCCGCGATTGGGACGCCCGTCAGAGCGAGCCTGGGCGGCACTGTAATATTTGCCAATAAATACGGCAATTGGGGCGGGTTGATTAAAATCAAACATATTGGCGGACTTGAAACCCGATACGCCAGCCTTGGCGCGTTCAAAGTCAAAGTCGGTGACAAAGTTAAAGCCGGACAAATTATAGGAACAGTCGGTACAATCAATAAAGTTTGGGCGCCCCACCTTCATTTTGAAATCCGACATGACGGACACAATTATGACCCCGTTTATGTTCTGTCCAAGACCCGGTAAATAACCACCCCCTCAAACCCAGAGACTTATTATGTTAAAAATCAGAAAACCGCTTCTCGCGGTCGCGTCATCGCTCACCCTCATGACAGCTGCGCTACCGGCTTTTGCGCAGACAGCAAACCAGCAGAGCTTTGATCAGGAGTATTTCAAGCAATATGCACCGCGCACTGCGCTGGATATGATCGCTCAGGTTCCGGGGTTCTCCCTCGAGGGGGCATCAGATCGGCGCGGCTTGGGACAAGGCGGGGCCAATGTTCTGATTAACGGTGAGCGTTTGACCGGCAAAACAGATGTCGGCAGCCAGCTAAACCGTATTCCGGCTACAAATGTTGTGCGGGTTGAGATCAAAGACGGCGCATCTTTGAGCATTCCTGGTCTGTCAGGACAGGTGGCCAATATCGTCACATCCAAAGGCAAGGGCCTATCCGGAACATGGAGCTGGGAGAGCACTCTACGTGACCGTAATGAACCGAATTTCAGTCATATTCATTTCACAGTATCCGGAGAGAAAGGCCCCTTATCATACACAGCAGAGCTACGCAGCGAGGCGTTCCGCCAAGCCGGATATGGCCGTGAAGACTTAATCGACGCCAGTGGAACAGTGTTCGAGACTCGCGATGAAATTGGATATGATATCGGGCAAACTCCCGGCGTGACGCTTGATCTAGCGTGGAAGCCCAAGGAGGAACATGTCGGTAATCTCAATCTTGAATACAACCATTCTAATTATGGCGGCAGCGAAACCTCACAACGTACTGCCGGGACGAGCAGAGGTAATGATGTCTTTACGCTCGCGCGGTTTTCCGAAGATGAGTGGAACGCTAAAATCGGTGCAGATTACGAATTTCCGTTTTTAAACGGTAAACTCAAAACCATCGCTTATAACCGCTTTGAGCATTCCCCAACGCAGTCTCAATTTGAGGTCTTTACCAGCCCGGATAACCGCGCGGACGGGTCAATCTTTAACCGCGTAGCTGATGAGAGCGAAAGTATTTTACGCACGGAATATTCATGGATACCCAGTGAGGGACGCGATTGGCAAATAAGTTTGGAAGGGGCGCTCAATACACTCGACATCGATGCGGATTTGCAGGTTCTGGACGGCGGCGCATACCGCCCGGAACCGCTGAAAGGCGCGTCATCCAAAGTCGAAGAAATTCGAACTGAGGCGAGCATTACCCATAGCCGTAAAATGTCGGAGAAGTGGAACTTGCAGGCCTCCCTTGGCGCCGAATATTCAGAAATATCGCAGTCTAATGGCGGCCTCACCCGTGATTTCTTCCGGCCTAAAGGGTTTATTGCCTCGACATATAAACCCTCAGACTCTTTCTCAATCAGGACGAAAGTCGAGCGCGAAGTCGGACAGCTTAACTTCTTTGATTTTATATCTTCGGTGGACATCAGCGATGATTTCAACACAACGGGCAACATCAACCTTGTTCCGGCGCAAAGCTGGAATCTGGAAACAGAATTTGATAAAGACTTTGGTGACGGCAATTCCCTTAAAATCCGGGTTTACGGCGAGCTTATAACCGATCTTGTTGACCGTATTCCAATCGGTAAAAATGGTGATGCCGTCGGCAATATTGACGAGGCTATGCTTTACGGTCTCGACAGCACATTAACGCTTAAAGGCGAAAAATGGGGCTATAAAGGCACAGAGCTGACCTTGAAGGCAAATGTCCAGGACTCCGATGTTGACGATCCCCTGACAGGAGGCTCCCGGCGATTGAATAATGCCAGTATCTACAATACCCAATTGAGCTTTCGCCACGATATCGAAAACACGGACTATGCTTATGGTTTTGGTCTGTACCGCTCCGAAGGCAGTCCGGACTTTCGTCTCAGGACAATCAGTGAGGCTAAATTTAACGCGCCGGATAGCTCAATTTTTGTCGAGCATAAAGATATTATGGGCCTGAAATTACGCCTGACCGCCTTCAATCTTTTCGATTTCACTCAAGAGGCGCAGCGCCAGATTTTCACGGATCGCCGCGATATCGGCACACTTGATTTTACTGAATTCCGACGCCGCAAATATGGCCGCACATTAAGTCTGGAGCTGAGCGGCACCTATTAAGTCCCGACTGCCCGTTTGGGACTTAGACTTCGGAAGGCTTAACGCCAGCCTTCCGAAGTTCTTTTCCCATTTGTCCGGTGACAAAGCAAAATAGCATTTTGAAATCGCTGAACAACGACCAGAGCGGATAGGTAAATGTGGCGGGCTTGTTACGTTCGATAAAACCGTGGGACATCCAAGCGAAGAAATAACCGATCACAAACATCAGCGGAAACGCATACCAATACCCCGATGCAATGGCCCAGACCAGAACGGCAATACCCAAAGCCGTTCCAAAATAGTGAAAAGCGCGCGTCGCAGGCTTGCTGTGTTCGCGCAAATAATAAGGCCAGAACTCTTGATATGTGGTAATTTCGCGCATTTTAGTCCCCTTTCTTATGGCTATCATAGCCATATGGTAAATAAATTGACAAGACTTAACCTCTTCTTAACCATGCCCGTTCATACAGGTTAAGTCTTCATTGAAGACATCCCACCATTCACCTAATACCTTCGGGAGCTTCGGCTCCCTTTTTTTTGCCTGTAGATCCCTGCTTGGACGCTACTGCATTTTTGTGTCCGTTTAGACGAAAAAATGGGTTGTCGAACGGGCCGCAACGCTGTTATGAGGCGCGCCTACTGAAATGGTCTATTCCGCAATAGCTCAGTTGGTAGAGCAGCTGACTGTTAATCAGCTTGTCGCAGGTTCGAGTCCTGCTTGCGGAGCCATCCTTTCCCCTCAAATTATTGACTAAACCCTTAAAATATGACCTTGGGAACGCTACAAATCTTTTTGTATGACGAAAAGTGCAGTCCAATTAAATTTTCATGCCTGCAATTTTAAACACAGCGGTGTGACAGGGCATACCCTATAAGGGTATTTACTTCTTTAATCTTTTTAAGCTATTTGTGCCCCATGAGAGTCATTGCGATAGTGTTTTGCTTTATCGCCGCCATCATTTTGGCGGCGATGCCTGTTATGGCGTGTTGCGTGACAGGTCATGGCGAAGCCGGTATTAAGTCAGCACAAGCCAGTAAAGTTATGACGCCGCCATGTCATGATGCAAGCGTTAGCCAACCAAATGAGAGTGAAGCGCAAGCACCCGGTCAACATTGCGCGGACTGTGATGATTGTGCCGTATCTTCATCTCATGCAAAGTTAGGTTCGCACATATCTCTGCCGTCCGATTTAGACTTCGTTGTTTCTGCCTATAAATCATCTGCTCTGCCGCAGCCTGAAATTAGGCTGCTCGAAAGCACCGGTCCGCCTTTAGGGTTGGCTTTGCGACCTATCGACAGTCTGCTCTTTCGCATCGATAGACTCCTCATTTAGATTCCAATCAGATTGACTGTTCAGAGCTGACGCTCTGAGCTTACCAGCCTGTCTTATTGGAGATTTTCGGATGCTTATCCGCTACATACCATTTCATCACTACCGGCTACGCGCCGCTATATTTTCGCTAACCTTGAGCAGCATAAGCGCGGTATGCCTGACGCCCTCAGCTTTGGCCCAAGACGACATTTATGCGCCGGAGCTTTTAGTTTCGCAAGGGCGCTATAACGCGCCCTTACCGCAAGCTGAGGCGCGACCTATGCGGTTTTCTGAAGTCGAAGCGAATCTTCGCCAACATCCCTCATTAGATGCATTAAACCTGAGCGCAGACGCCTATCGACATCGGGCTGAGGCCGCCCTCGGGCTACCCGACCCCGTTATTTCACTGCAAATCAATAATGTACCGTTCATTAATCCCTCATTTTCAGAGTATTTGCCTTCCAATAAAGCCATAGGCGTTCGTCAAGCTTTCCCGAGCCGCTCCGGGCGTAAAGCAAATTCGTTATTATCACTGAGAAACGCTGCTCAACACGAGCTGAAACGCGAGCAGCAATTTGCACGGCTTCGCGGCGATCTGTTAATGTTACTGATTGAAGAGCGCAGCATTGACGGTCAGAGAGATTACGCTCTTGCGCGTCAGACAAAATATGACGAACTGGCTGATATTATAGATATCGAGATTAACGCCGGACGGCCCATTGTCTTCCGTTTGGCGCAAGTCGATGTTGAGCGCACAGAAGTGTCGCGAACCCTAGCCCGGCTTGACGGGCAAGAGTCAGAAATCGAGGCCGCGTTCGTTAATCTCCTTGGCTTCATTCCCCAGACAGATTTACCCGACCTGTCCAAGACGGTTTGGACAGGACAGGCTCTGCGGTTTTACGGCGTGCGGGTCGCCGACGCGCAAGTGGCCATAGCAGATGCAGAAGTGCAAAGAGCCAAAGCGGATTATAAACCGGATTGGGGCGCCAATCTGACCTATCAGCAACGTGAGTCCAGTCAGGGGCTACCGCGGTCTAATTTTGATGGAGATGATTGGGTTTCAGGCGGGATCAGCTTTACAATTCCATTATGGGCCCGAGACCGTCAGGATCCAAATTTACGCGCGGCGAAGATTGACAAAAATGCAAGTCTCGCGCGCCGCATGGCCATCGCCCGGCGATTTCAGTCTGAATGGTCCCGCTATGACGCCAAGCGGGAAACTGCGGTTCAGAACATATCGATTCTCAAGCAAAAAATAAGTGCTATTGAGGCTCAAACCGCCTCGGAATTGATTTCTTATGAAGCCGGAATGGGCGACTACTCCCCGATCCTCGACGGCGAAATCGCGGTTCTCATGCTGAGAGCAGAGATTGTTAAGGAAGAAGCGACGCGCGACCAAATGGTTGTGGCGATGAATAGCCTTTTGGTGACACCATGATAAATTTCAAACATATTTTCATATCAGCGTCGGCTTTGACCTTAATCGCTTGCCAAGGATCGCATGACGAAACCGGATCTGATCACGGCGAGGCGCCATCAGGGCAGCGTTCGGATCCTTCGGCCAACATAGCGTCAAATGAGACTGTGAAATATACGTGCCCGATGCATCCGCATTATATTTCCGATGACCCAAATGGCAGCTGTCCTATCTGCGGCATGGACTTGGTTCCCGTTGCGGATAGCGGGCCGTCAACATCTTCAGGCAAAGGCAAAATTCTATATTACAAAAACCCTATGGGTCTTCCTGATAAATCCTCTGTGCCGAAAAAAGACAGCATGGGCATGGATTATATACCGGTTTATGAAAATGAAGGCCAAGGCAGCGGCGTGGCAGTCTCGCCGGAAATGATACAGACTATGGGCATTCGCACCGTGACCGTTAATACAGAAGATGTAAGCCGCGACATACGGGCTTACGGTACGGTTGAGCCCAATACACGGCTTGAATCCATGTCAGCCTCACGGCTTGAAGGCTGGATCGACGGGCTAACCGTAAGAGCCGAAGGCGATATTGTACGCCGGGGGCAGCGTTTATACCGCATCTATACGCCTGAGCTTATCGCGGCGCAAAAGGATTACCTCGCCTCTTTGCAGATTGGCAATGCACGCCGGATTGCCTCTGTGCGCCAGCGGCTCAAATCCAAAGGTATGCAAGAGGGTCTCATTGACCGCCTAACAACCTCTCGTGAGGTTATAGAGCGCATGCCGGTTTATGCAGAAAGCGCAGGGGTCGTGACCGAGCTGATGGTTCGCGACGGTGATTATCTCAAACCCGGCGATCCCGTTATGAAGCTGCAATCCTACACTAAAGTGTGGGTCATTGCATCAGTGCCTGAATCTGAATTACCGCAAATACAAATAGGTGAAGCGGCATCTTTAAAATTTGAGAGTGCGCCTGACGCGCCAAAAACAGGTACTGTAGACTATATCTATCCCACTATTGATTCAAATACGCGCACAGCCAAGGTCCGGATCAGTGTCGAAAATGCCTCGGGCTCCCTGCGTCCCGGAGCTTATGTGGATATTGTTTTCGAAACTCAACAAACCGACGCTCCTTCATCCCAATTGGTCGTCCCAAGTCAGGCCATATTGAGAGATTCACGCGGAGCCCATGTCATCATGGCTCTTGGTGACGGTCGTTTTGAAAGCCGACATATCACGATTGGATCCAGCATACGTGGTCGCACGGAAATTTTGTCCGGCCTGACGGCGGGCGAACGCATTGTCTCCAGCGGTCAATTCATGCTGGACTCCGAGTCCAGTCTTCGCGAAGGACTATCTAAATTAAGCGCGCCTGCTGCAAATTTTGACGCCGCCACCCCCCTTTCGCAATTGCCTATAGACGGGCAAACATTGAGCGAGATTGACCATATCGTCGATACAGCGCTTTATTTTCATGAAGCGATTATAGATGGTTATGCCATTGACCCTTACTTCCTCGACCCGACCCTTGCCTTAATCGATACGCTCAAAGACAGGTTTTCAGGTTCAAGGCTGTCTCCAATTCTAGACGCGTCCGCGACCGTTATATCCAACGCAAAGAATACGGCCTCAACCGAGCCTCTTGCGTCACACCTCTCCAGGTTAATGACGGCGCTGGATCCATGGCTACTCTCAGGCGCGCCGGCGCATTATAAATCTAAAGGCCTGATCCTTTATAAAGATAGGAATACCGGGCGCCTGTGGCTGCAAGAGGCAGGCCTACCCGCCAATCCTTACTCTTCTTCCGATGCAGCTGTTGTGGCTTGGCCGGATCCCATGGCAGGCACAACCCGATGACGACCGAAAAGCTGGATAATCTGGCCGGTAAGGACCCGTCAAAATCGGCTATCGCGAAACTGATCGCGTGGTCAGTGGCTAACCAGCTTATAATCATTGTCCTTGCGCTCGCCTTGGCAATGGGAGGCTGGCTATCGCTTAAAAATATGCCGTTAGATGCCGTGCCGGATTTGACGGATACCCAAGTTATCATCCGTACTGAATTTCCGGGTCAATCGCCCCAAATTGTTGAAGATCTGGTGACATATCCACTGTCGACAAATTTGTTAGGTTTGCCCAAAACAAAAGACGTTCGCGGCTCCTCTATGTTTGGCACGAGCTTCGTTTACGTTATATTTGAAGACGATGTTGATCCCTATTGGGCGCGCTCCCGTGTGGTCGAGGCGCTCTCCCGTTTAGGGTCTGAACTCCCTGAGACCGCTATCCCGCAAATTGGCCCCGACGCCACAGGCGTGGGCTGGGTCTATCAATATGCTTTGGTGGACAAAACCGGACAAACAGATCTGGCTGAGCTTCGCAGCTTACAAGATTGGTTCTTAAAGCTTGAGCTCTCCGGTGTGGAGGGCGTGTCCGAAGTGGCCTCTGTAGGCGGTTTTGAACGTGAATATCAGGTTCTCATCGATCCTAATAAACTCAAATCCTACGGCGTCTCGATATCTGAGCTTGCGCGGACAATCCGCTCCGCCAGTAGTGAAGTCGGGGGACGCGTTTTAGAGCAAGGAGAGACCGAATATGTGATCCGCTCTTCGGGATATGTCAAAAACGCTTTGGATTTGGAACAGGTCGTTGTTCTGGCGAAGAACGGCACGCCGGTTATTTTATCAGATATTGCCCGCATTATTGAAGGCCCCGCCCTTCGCCGCGGCATTGTTGAACTTAACGGCGAAGGCGAAACCGTTGCGGGTATTATTGTAATGCGGGACGGCGAAAATGCGCTGGACGTCATTGACCGGGTCAAAGAAAAACTGAGCGATCTGCAGCGCGGCCTACCTGAAGGCGTCGAGATCGTTACCGTATATGACCGCGCCCCGCTCATTGAAGGGGCTGTCTCATATTTGGAAGATAAGCTGATTGAAGAAGGGCTTGTTGTCGCGCTCGTCATTTTGCTTTTTTTGCTTCACTTTCGGGCCGCCTTTGTCGCTGTTATCACCCTGCCTCTCGGCGTTTTAGGGGCATTTATCATCATGTCTGCCCAAGGCGTTACCGCCAATATTATGTCTCTGGGCGGCATAGCTATTGCCATTGGCGCAATGGTTGACGCCTCGATTGTCATGGTCGAAAACGGCGTCAGAAAGCTCTCCGACATTAAAGGAAAGCCGGACGAGACAACCCGAAAACGCGTTCTTATCCAAGCCGCTCAAGAGGTTGGGCCGGGCTTGTTTTTCTCGCTTTTGATAATTGTCGTGTCTTTCTTGCCGGTCTTTGCCCTGACAGGCGAAAGCTACCGTCTGTTCTCTCCCCTCGCTTTCACCAAAACCTATGCCATGGCGTTTGGCGCCTTATTATCAGTAACGCTTATACCGGTTCTTATGATTTGGCTCTTACGCGGCAAGATGCGGCCGGAGACGTCCAATCCGCTCAACCGGTTTTTCATCTGGATATACAAGCCTGTTATATGGGCAGCTTTAAAGTTCAAATGGATAACGGTTATTGTCGCGCTCTTGATTACTGCCAGCGTTATAATTCCGGCACAAAAATTAGGCACAGAGTTTATGCCGGCTTTATATGAAGGCGAGCTGCTGTATATGCCCACAACATTGCCTGGCGTGTCTTCCACAAAAATGCGGGAAATTCTGGGGCAAACCAATCGCGTGATTAAAACCGTGCCCGAAGTTGAATCCGTCTTTGGCAAAGCGGGGCGGGCAGATACGGCCACAGACCCTGCACCGCTAACGATGATTGAAAGCTGGATAAGACTAAAACCCAAATCGGAATGGCGCGAGGGCATGACGGCTGATGGTATCGTCGATGATCTCAATAGCCGCCTTAAAATGCCGGGCCTTGTGAACTCATGGGGCTACCCTATCAAAATTCGAATGGACATGGTCTCAACAGGCATTCGCACGCCGATCGGCATTAAAGTCACCGGAGATGATCTTACGGTAATCGAATCTATCGGGCGGGATATTGAGCGGGTTGTGACAGATATTCCCGGGACGCGCTCCGCCTTTGCCGACCGCGTGTTGGGAGGAAAATATCTGGAAATTACACCGAACCGTTCAGAACTTGCCCGCCGCAATATTGATATGGGCACATTTCAATCCGTCATCCAAACCGCGCTGGGCGGTATGACCTTGGCTGAATCCGTTCAGGGCCGGGAGCGCTATAATATAATGCTGCGATATGAGCGGGCGTTTCGCGAAACCGATGCCGATATTGGAAATATTCTGATTCCGACGCCAAAAGGCGCGCATATTCCGCTTCGCGAGGTCGCGAGCATTGCCTATACTGAAGGGCCGCCCATGATCCGCTCAGAAAATGCGCGCCTGACAGGCTGGGTTTTTGTCGATATTTCGGGTCGGGATCTTGGCGGTTATGTCAATGATGCCAGAGAGATTGTCGCTGGCGTAATTACCCTGCCACCGGGATATGCGATAGAATGGTCGGGCCAATATGAACAAATGCAGCGGGCCAATGCGCGCTTGAAAATTGCCATACCCGCCGCAGTCGGCCTGATATTTTTGCTGCTCATGCTGCATTTCAGCCGCTTGGACCGGACGCTGATTATTATGCTGTCCCTGCCTTTTGGACTCGTCGGCGGGCTATGGGCCGTCTATCTGGCGGGCTATAATCTATCCGTAGCTGTGGCCGTTGGCTTTATCGCATTAGGCGGCATTGCTGTTGAGACCGCAGTCGTCATGCTGCTTTATATTGACCAACAAGTTAGGACAGACGTGCCTCAGACAAAAGCTGCTCTTTTCGACGCTGTCAGTCACGGCGCTGCCTTGCGCGTGCGACCAAAGCTTATGACCGTTACAACGGTGATGGCCGGCCTGGCCCCCATATTTATCACTGAAGGCTTAGGATCCGATGTCATGCGCCGCATTGCTCTGCCGATGCTGGGAGGTATGGTGTCAACGACCCTTCTCACACTCATCGTGATTCCGGCTATTTATTTTATCTGGATCGGACGACAGCTTCCAAACACACCCACCCAACATATAAAACCCTCGAAGGAAAAAACTCATGAAACAGCTTACTAAAATTACGATCACGGCTTTGGCCGCATTCAGCCTCACGGCCTGCGGGGAAGACACCACTAATACCGGAAATCATGCCGAAATAGACGAGACCCCTATGCACTCCACTACAATGGGTGATGATAAAATGATGGGCGATACAGGTCATACTACGGGCGTAATTGTTTCCATCAGTCCCGACGGCAAAGAAGCTACAATTGATCATCAAGACATTGACGGGGTCGGCATGTCGGCCATGACAATGGGCTTTGGCATTACCTCAACTGTTGATCTGTCCAGCTATGCCAAAGGGGACAGTGTTAGCTTTATGGTCAAAAGGGGTCGTGATAACAGCTATCGCATTACCGCGATTTGTAACACGGCTAACGATGGCCAGGATTGCCTTGATACCCATATGGATCATAACGGTCATTAATAACTCACGCCTGTAATATTTATTACAGGCGTGTTCGCTCTGGGGAGGGTTAAATGAATCAAGCGATATTAAACCGCAATTTACGAAAGCTGCATCTGTGGTTTGGCATTGGCATCGGTCTCCAACTGGGTCTGTGGTTAATCTCAGGCTTGTTCATGACGCTTTTCCCTATCGACCAAGTCCGCGGCACGCATTTGCGCGCTACCCAATTGCCACAGACTGTCTCAGCGAAGTTAGATATCCTCCACCCCTCTGAACTCATCTCAAAACATGCCTTAAATTCTGATGCATTAACTCTAAAATTAATCGCCGGAGAGCCGGTTTATATTGTTACCACATCAGAAAAAACGCAGGCCTTCAATGCCAAAACGGGCGAAGTCCAAAACGTGATGGATGAGGTCTTAGCCACCCAAATTGCAATAGACAGTTATGCCGGCCGAAGTGCGCAAACCACGGCCACTCTCTTCGAAGAAAAAGCCCCGCGTGAATATGGCCGGGCTGGGCCGGTCTGGCGGATAGATTTTAAAAAACCTGATGCAGCCAGCTTTTATGTTGATGCCATGACAGGCGAGCTCAAAGCCGTCAGAACCGGATTATGGCGAACCTTTGATTTCATGTGGGGCCTCCATATTATGGATTGGAAGAGCCGCGAAAATTTTAACTCCTGGTGGATCAAAACAGTCGCATCCCTCGCTGTCTTTTTCTTTTTCACAGGGTTTGGCCTGGCCATCCTCAGAATTCGAAGCTCAATTAAAAGGCGCAAAAGGCTTGAATAGTCACCAGTTTGTGAGGTTAATAAGCGACCCCGCTCACCACTGCATTTTCCGAGGGCAGCCCTTTTATGTTAGGTAGACCCTACAGCCTTCTGTCTTGTCACATCGACAAAAATAAAGTTCGCAAAACTTTCAATGCTTGAAGTAATAAATAATTCGGACTGAACACTATACACAGAATACACAGAGCTGCCGTATTGACGCCTGCGCTATAGGGCATAAACAGAAAGCACTCATTGTTACGGATACCATTATGGCAGATGCAGATCAGGCAGGCGGTTCAATTCTTGCCAGTATGACAGCTCTGGCGAATCCAATCGCAAAACTGCGCGGCATACGCAGCGTCATTCGTGTTGGTAATAATCTGGCTAAAAAAAATGTCTCGCTGGTTGCAGGCGGCGTCTCATTTTATGCATTTCTGTCAATTTTTCCCGCAATAGCAGGATCGCTTATGCTCTGGGGGTTTTTTTCTTCGCAGTCAGATGTCTCGGTCGTCACCACAACCTTTTACGGCGCGGTACCTGATCCGGTCCTCGATTTGATCGTCGCGCAACTTACCCGTATCACGACCAGTCCGGCGACGCTGACGCCCTTTGCGGCTATTTTCTCACTTCTATTTGCACTGTGGAGCGCGTCCAAAGCAATTAATGCTCTGTTGATGGCAATGACCTCCATGTATGGCGAGAGCGTCAAAGGCGGCTATATACGCCAACGGCTCGTCTCCTTTCTGTTTACATTGGGCGGAATCGCCTTTGCTATTTTATCGATCATCTTAATCGGAGCTGTTCCACCTATTTTAGAGGCATTGCGGCTCGGCGTTGTGGCCGAAGCCCTAATCCTGATCCTCCGCTGGCTGGTAATACTCAGCGTGTTTTTCGCAGGCGCGGTGGCCTTTTATTTCGTGTCCCGCCGCGATCCTTTGCGGGTAAGGCTTAAAAACCGCAATCAAGTCTACCCCGGCGCATTCGCGGCGACCCTCATATGGGTCATTTCGTCGGTGGCGTTTTCTTTCTATCTGTCGGCATTTGACCAATATAATGAAACTTTCGGCTCGCTGGGCGCTGTGGCCGCTTTATTGATGTGGTTCTGGGTATCCGCACTCGCGCTGCTTGTCGGCGCGGAGATTAACACTGATTATGCTGGGAAAGAGGACCGTCGCGCTGATGCGGTCGTGCCGCAAGCGGACATTGAAAGTCAGACTTAACGGAGCTTTGAGTAATTTTTGTGTTTCACTGCATTTGACAGGAACCAATATTGAGTTTGCCCGTTAATTGTATGTGGAAACAAACAAAAGGAAAAATATCATGGAAAGCGAACACATCCAAGGCGCCGGCAACAAAACAGCGGGCAAGATTAAAGAAAAAGTCGGCCAAGCCACCGACAATAAGTCTCTTGAAGCCAAGGGCAAAGCGCAAAACGCCAAAGGCCACGCGCAAGATGCGATCGGTGACGCAAAAGACGCCGTCGAATAGGCAGCGAAACCAAACTCAGAAGCCCCGCCTTTAAGACGGGGCTTTTTTTTATAGAAAACTATATTTAGGGTATGGCATGGTGACCGAGCAACGCGCACAGCAAAAGCAGCCCCGTACCCCTAAAACCGTGCAAAATGGTCAAGCCCCCCAACGATATTCTAATTGGGCCGTGGTTGGTATATTCTGGATCATGTCATTAGGCGTGCTAACGGTCGCACAGTCTTTTTTCATTCCCGTAGTGACTGCGATTATTCTGGCTTTGATTTTCAGCCCCTTGCGCCGGACTATGGGCAAGGTCGGCATAAAACCGGGTCTCGCCGCGCTTCTGATCTTATTATCCGTTCTCGCTGTCATCTCCGTCACCCTGTATTTTCTGGCCGGCCCGATCGAAACCCGTATCAAAACACTTCCAAGCCTGATCCCCAATGCAGTCAAAAAAATTGAGATTTTATCAGGCGCGATGGAACCGGTTATCGAAGCCTCGGACCAAATTGATAAAATGTCTAAAGGCGCAGATGGACCGGCAGAGGTCGTCATACGCGAAGGCGGAACGCTCTCATCGATTGCGAAGACAACCCCGCGTATTTTAGGGCAGATAGGGTTTACTTTGGCTGTCATGATGTTTCTGATTTCATCCGGAGATTTGTTTTATGAAAAACTGGTGCGGGTCATGCCTACGTTCAAAGATAAAAAACGCGCTGTTGTTTTGGTGAAATCGATCGAGCAGAGCGTCTCAAAATACTTTTTAACCATCACCGTCATTAATGCCGGATTGGGCCTCGCCGTCGGCCTCGTCATGTGGGGCTTAGGCATGCCGGATCCAATCCTGTTTGGTATCGGGGCTTTCCTGCTGAATTTCATTCCTTTTGTCGGCGCAATTATTGGTGTGTCTCTTACATTTCTCGTCGCATTTATTAGCGCGCCAACCATTGTTTTGGCCTTATTGCCTGCGGTGTGCTATTTCTTGTTAACCGCCTTTGAGGGCCAATTCATTACGCCTATGCTCGTCGGTCGCCGCCTGCGGCTGAATGCTGTGGTGGTCTTCCTCGCCGTCGCAGTAGGGGCATGGATGTGGTCCTTTATGGGTATGTTTCTCGCCATTCCCGTGCTCATTTTAATTAAAGCGCTCTCGGATGATATCGAGTCCTTGCGCGGCATAGGTGAGTTTCTAGGGGAGCGAACCGGTACGACTCGCAAAGATCAGCGTATATTAGATAAGGCTTTGGAGCCCTAATCAATTACATCGCATCGGGCTGCATTTCAGGTGCAGCGATAGCGAATTCAGGACGCGCGCGGCACGCGGCATCAATAGCCGACAGATGTGGAAAAGCATCCATATTCACGCCAAACCGCCGCGCATTATAAACTTGGGGCACAAGGCAGACCTCGAAAAAGCCCGGCTCATCCATATAGAGGAATTTGCTCGTCCTCGTCTCGGCAATCTCTTCGAGCGCGTTAAATCCCTTGGCAATCCAGTGGCGTACCCATTTCGTTACGCCCTCATCATCCGCGCCATAGTCTGATCGAATATATTTCAGCACAGATAAATTTTGAATGGGCGAAATATCGGACGCAATGACCAGAGACGCGGCGAGGACTTTGGACCGCAGTACCGCGTCGCTAGGCATAAGAGCAGGATCAGGCACAATTGCGTCCAGATAATCAAGTATGGCCAGTGACTGCGTTAGCTTCGTGCCGTCCTCCAGTTCTAAGACCGGCAGATAGCCTTGCGGATTACGGGCAAAATGCGCCGCCTCATTTTGAGCGCCATCGCGTAGATTAACGGCGACATGTTTGACCTCAATCCCTTTCATCGCGAGCGCAATGCGCACGCGGTAAGAGGCTGAGCTGCGCCAATATCCATACAGCGTCATCATAGGGTTAGCCCTTTGGCGGGTCGTATTTTACGACTGTGTTTTCAATCCGTCCGAAAATAGACTTGCCATTGGCGTCATCCATTTCAATACCGACAGCATCGCCAAACTGCATGAACGGCGTTTTAAATTCACCGGTCTGGATTTTTTCGATCATGCGGATTTCGGCGATGCAGCTATAGCCGACGCCGCCATCTTCGATCTTTTTGCCTTCACCGCCTTCGAATTTATTGGACACAGTGCCGGAGCCGATAATTGTGCCGGCTGCCAGATGGCGCGTTTTCGCAGCGTGAGAGACAAGGCGGTACATATCAAATGTCATATCATTTTTGACATTGGCTTTGCCGAAGGGCTTACCGTTATAGTCGACTTTCAAATCCAGATCAATTGTGCCCTCGCCCCAGGCTTTACCCAGCTCGTCCGGCGTAATCGCGACAGGTGAAAAAGCGCTGCTGGCCTTGCCATTCACAAAACCAAAGCCCTTGCGAAGCTCATTCGGAATAAGGCCGCGCAGGGACACATCATTGACCAACATGATCAATTTGATGTGCTTGGCCGCTTGTTTCGGCGTGACGCCCATCGGCACGTCATCGGTAATGATGGTCAGCTCGGCTTCCATATCAATGCCGTGGTCTTCTGTGATCGCTTCAATGTCATCGCGCGGGCCGATAAAGGTGTCCGACGCGCCCTGATACATAAGCGGGTCTTCGTAAAAGCTCTCCGGCACTTCGGCGCCGCGCGCTTTGCGCACGAGTTCGACATGGTTCAGATATGCGGAGCCGTCCAGCCACTGATAGGCGCGTGGCAATGGGCTCTCGCAATGCTCTTGATCAAACGCCATATCGCCATCGACTTTTCCGGCGTTGAGCAGCTCAAAACGCGCGGCCAGTTGCGGCGCGACGGTTTCCCAGTCATCCAGAGCAGCCTGCAATGTCGGCGCAATATCTGTGACATCCGCGGCGCGTTTTAAATCGCGCGAGACAACAACGAGCTGTCCGTCGCGTGTTTCATTTTTTAATGTGGCAAGTTTCATATCGAGTCTTTCGGGTAAATAATTTAACGATTAGGATTCGCTGGCAATCTTCTCATGCAGCCAAGCGGCGTGGCGCGGCGCTTTTTTCGTCTCGCTCCATTCCTTGAGCATGTCGGGCGCGACAGCGTGTAATTGTGCCATTTGTTCCGGTGTGTGGATATTGGCAGCGAGTTCAAGACGGTGGCCATTCGGGTCAAAGAAATAGATGGATTTAAATATGCCGTGATGGGTCGGGCCAAGAACCTCTATTCCGGCCTCTTCCAAATTCGCTTTGGCTTCCAGCAAATCCTCAAGACTGTCGACGCGTAGCGCGATGTGCTGCACCCAGTCAGGGGTGTTGCGGTCGCGGTCCATATCCGGCTGCTCGGGCAGTTCAAAAAACGCGAGTACATTATTGTTTCCGGCATCCAAAAAGATATGCATATAGGGGTCATAAGCGCCCGTTGACGGCACGTGATCTTCGGCAATGGCGAGCTGAAAGTCCATATTCAGGACGCCGTTATAAAATTCCACCGTCTCTTTGGCATCGCGGCAGCGATAGGCTACATGGTGGAAACCATCAGTTTTGATCGTCATTATCACTCTCCTCTTGTGCAGTCTCGTTAATTTGGGGCGCTGGAAACAATGCAATTGAAAATGTTTTTTCAATCGCAACACATAATGCCGCGCAGATCATTCCGGCCACAACTGTGCCAAACAGCAGAGCATAAAAACCTGTTAGGCCAAAGCCCTGCTCGGCCACGATTTTAGCCAAATAGATGCTGACGGCGACGGCTAAAGCCAGCGCCCACGGAAAACGCGTTATGAGACGCCTAATATTCACTCAGCGACTTCTAGCACGCCGCGTTCAACCTGGTCACGCTCAATAGACTCAAACAGGGCTTTGAAATTACCCTCACCAAAGCCGTCTTTATAATCGCCCTTACGCTGAATAAATTCAAAGAAGACCGGGCCGACCTGGGGCTGCGCAAAAATCTGCAGCAGCAGTCTCGGCTCTCCGCCTTCAGTCGTGCCGTCCAGTAATAAACCGCGGGCTTCGAGGCCTTCATTGTCTTCGCCATGTCCGGGCAGGCGCTCATCAAGCATCGCGTAATATGTTTTCGGCGGGGCGGTCATAAATGGAACGCCTTGCGCTTTTAAGCGGTCCCAAGCGGCATAAAGATCATCGCAGATCAAAGCGATATGCTGAATACCTTCTCCGTTAAATTCACGCAGGAATTCTTCGATTTGGCCACCGCCGGACTTGCCTTCTTCGTTTAAAGGAATACGGATTTTACCATCCGGCGCGGTGAGCGCCTTGGAGGTCAGGCCAGTATATTCGCCTTTAATGTCAAAATAACGGATCTCCTGGAAGTTAAACAGCTTTTCGTAAAAATCAGCCCAATAGGCCATGCGTCCGCCATAAACATTATGGGTCAGATGATCGATCAGTTTAAAGCCGCAGCCTTCGGGATGTTTCTCAACACCGTCGAAATATTCAAAATCAATATCATAGATAGACAGGCCGTCTTGGCCAGCATCGGCGTAACGGTCGATCAAATAGATGATAGAATTACCGATGCCGCGAATGCCGGGAATACACAGCTCCATCGGGCCGGTTTTCATCTCAACAGGCTCAGCGCCCTGCGCGATTAAATGGTCGTAAGCCTTGCGCGCATCGCGAACCCGAAACCCCATGCCGCAGGCCGACGGCCCGTGCTCACGGGCAAAGTAATAAGCCGGACTGGTCGGTTCGTAATTCGTAATCAGATTGATGCCGCCCTGACGCCACAGCTCGACATTTTTAGAGCGGTGACGCGCGACTTTGGTAAATCCCATCAGCTCAAAGACGGGCTCAAGTACATTTTTTTCGGGCGCAGAGAACTCGATGAATTCGAACCCGTCCAGTCCCGCTGGATTATCAAAAAGATCGGCCATCATTCACTCCATATTGTTGTTATTGCAACTATTAAATCTTCAATAGCGTAAAATGGTTGCAATTGCAACTAAAAACTCTATAAAGCCAATATGGATAATGCGATTAAACTTGAAAATTTCTGGCCTTATCAGGCCGTCGTTCTGGGCGACCTCATTTCGCGCCACACATTAAGCATATTAAAGACGCAAGGCGAGTTGAATTTGTCGCAATGGCGGGTCTTAGCCGCCATTGCCGATACGCCGGGGCGCAGCTCCGCGCAGGTTGTGGCTGTCACGCCCATGGATAAAGGCCTTGTCAGCCGCGCCGTCAAATCCTTACTCGAATCATCGCATATCCGCAAAGAAAATGACCCGTCTGACAAACGCAAATCCGCACTCTATCTGACTCGCAAAGGTGAAACCCTTTATGCTGAAATCAGCGCGCTGCAGATCAAAGCGATAGCAGACTATAGCGTCAAGAATACACCGGACAGCGCCATGATCGACATCCTGAATGACCGCATCAAAGCTGTGCGGGCGGGGCTTAAGACTTAACCCCTGCCCGTCCCGGTATGCGGATATCTTCGACGAGCTGTTGAATCTCCTCGGGCGGCGGCGGCGTAAGAAGCGCAACGACTATTCCGACGATGAGCGCCAGCCACATAAAGGCAAAACCGATGCCTTCAGGCGAAATTCCAAACCACCACGCGCCTGCATCGTCATTGATAAATTTGAAATAATAAATATAGCCGAATGTCGGGATCAGGCCCGTCAGCATGGCGCAGATTGCGCCTTCGCGGTTCATGCGCTTCCAGAAAATGCCAAGGAATATGACGGGGAAAAGTGATGCGGCCGCTAGGCCAAAAGCAAAAGCCACAACCTGCGCCACAAAAGGCAGCTGTGACGCAAAAGCGCCGATCAATCCCGCTAAAATCACAGCCACGGCTGCCGATAAACGTGCGGCCAGCATTTCCTGTTTCTCGGTCATATCCGGCGTGAATGTGCGCTTTAATAGATCATGGCTAACCGCCGAGCTAATCACCATAAGAAGTCCTGCCGCCGTCGAAAGCGCCGCCGCAAGGCCGCCCGCCACAACAAGGCCAATGACCCATGCGGGGAGTTTGGCGATCTGCGGATTGGCGAGCACAAAAATATCGCGGTTGGGCTCGACCTCATTGGCCAGACCGTCCGGCGCATTTGGCCCGCGATATTGCATGATGCCGTCACCATTTTTGTCGTCAAATTTGACCAGATCGGTTTTTTCCCAATCCTTATACCACGCCGGAACGGGCTTACCGCCTGTGGCTTCGATGGCGGCGGCGCGGGTGGCGTAATCTTCGCCGTCTTCAATATAGGTCGCTTCATTGACCGTATCGATGAAATTAAGCCGCGCAAATGCGCCTACGGCAGGCGCGACGGTGTAGAGCAGCGCGATAAACACCAGCGCCCAGCCCGCGGATTTGCGCGCCGCTTGGGCTGATTTTACCGTAAAAAAGCGAATGATAACATGCGGCAAGCCTGCTGTGCCGAACATCAAGGCGGCGGTAATACAGAATACATCAATTTTTGTCTTAGTTGTCTCCGTATAAGCGGTGAAGCCGAGATCGGTGACCACAGTGTTAAGCGTCTCCAGCATGGACATATCTGTCCCGGCCGCATTCCCGATAAAGCCGAGCTGCGGAATGGCATGTCCGGTGATAATCAAGCTGATGAAAATGGCGGGCACGGTGTAGGCGAAGATCAGCACGACATATTGCGCGACTTGCGTATAGGTAATGCCCTTCATCCCGCCCAGCACGGCATAGACGAAAACGATTGCGCTACCGATGGCGATGCCGACATTGAAATCCACCTTGAGAAAGCCGCTAAAGGCCACGCCCACACCCTTCATCTGTCCGGCGATATAGGTGAAGCTGACAAATAGCGCGCAGATAACAGCAATCACCCGCGCCGTTTTAGAATAATAACGGTCACCGACAAAATCCGGCACAGTAAACTTACCAAATTCGCGCAAATAGGGCGCAAGCAGCAAGGCCAGCAGAACGTAGCCGCCTGTCCAGCCCATCAGGTAAACACTGCCGCCATAGCCCAGAAACGCGATCAGCCCGGCCATAGACAGGAAACTGGCTGCGCTCATCCAATCGGCGGCGGTCGCCATGCCATTTATTGTCGGATGAACATCATGTCCGGCGACGTAAAAATCATCCGTACTCTTGGCCATAGATCGAATGGCAATGGCGATGTAGAGGGTAAATGTCGTGACGACGAAGAAATAGGTCCAAAAGGTCTGATCCACGGCTCTAACCTTTTATGCCGAATTTGCGCTCCAGCGCGTTCATCCGGTAGCAATAGACGATGATCAGAATGACAAAGACATAGATCGCGCCGTTTTGCGCCATCCAGAACCCGAGCGGCGCGCCGCCAACGCTAAATTGGTCAAAAAACTCGCGAAACAAAATGCCCATGCCGAAAGACACGATGAACCATATGACGAGCAGCCCTGCGGTTAGGCGCAGCACTGCTTTCCAATAGAGCTTATGCTGTTCACGTTTCGGCATATAGTCCCCCATTTACTCTGCGTTTTGGCTAGCTTTAGCACAGCTCTCGCTATCGGCCAGATTTAATGCCAAAATCGCATAAGGCCTAAACATTGGCATATGAAAAAAAGTGCATATCTAGACTAGACAGCCTAATGCTAATCGGGTTCTTTCCGCCCAAATCAAATCGCCGGAAAACGGCGTGTGAAACTATTGGTGCAGCGGGGACGTTATCTGACTGCATATATACATCTAGAGAGGACGATCATGACCGAAGCCTATATTTACGATGCCGTGCGCAGCCCGCGTGGCAAAGGCAAAAAAGACGGCAGCCTGCACGAAATTACCGCTCTTGACCTCTCCGCGCAGGTGATGACGGCCATTAAAGACCGCAGCGACCTTCCCGCCGACAGCGTTGAAGACATTGCCTTTGGCGTTGTTTCCCCTGTTGGAGAGCAAGGCGCGGTCATTACCCGCACCGCAGCGCTGCAATCGGGTTTCGCTGAAACGACATCCGGAATACAAGTGAACCGGTTTTGTGGCTCAGGCCTTGAAGGCGTGAATATCGCTGCAGCGAAAGTCAAAGCCGGCGAATGTATGTTGACCATGGGCGGCGGCGTCGAATGCATGTCGCGCGTCCCGATGGGCAGTGATGGCGGTGCATGGCCGACCGATCCCCAATCCGCGATGGACAATTACTTTGTCCCGCAAGGCATCTCCGCAGATCTGATCGCGACAAAATACGGTTTTAGCCGTGATGATGTCGATGCTTACGCCGTCGAGAGCCATAAGCGCGCGACAAAATCCTGGGATGAAGGCCGTTTTGCCAAATCTATCCTGCCCATCAAAGACGTGATCGGCCTTCCGGTGATTACCCGCGATGAGACCATCCGTCCTGACACCAATATGCAAAGCCTTGGCTCGCTAAATCCGTCCTTTGCGATGATGGGCCAGAGCTTTGGTTTTGATAATGTCGCGCAGCAGCGTTATCCGGAAATTGAAGAGATTAACCACGTCCATCATGCGGGCAACAGCTCCGGCATTGTTGACGGCGCAGCCGCTGTTCTGGTCGGCAATGAGGCGGCCGGTAAGAAATTTAATATCAAACCCCGCGCCCGCATCGTCTCTATGGCCTCTATCGGGTCAGAGCCGACAATCATGCTGACGGGCCCTGAATTTGCGGCGCAAAAAGCGCTGAGAAATGCAGGCATGACCGCCGCTGATATCGACCTTTGGGAGCTGAACGAGGCCTTCGCCGCAGTCGTTCTGCGTTTCATGCAAGCCATGGACGTCGATCACTCGGTCATGAACGTTAATGGCGGCGCGATTGCCATGGGTCACCCTCTGGGCGCAACAGGCGCTATGATTTTGGGCACGATGGTCGATGAGTTGGAGCGGGCAGACAAGCAGACGGCATTGATCACATTGTGTATCGGCGCCGGAATGGGCATCGCGACTATCATTGAGCGCGTTTAACGCCGGCCAAATAACGTAAAGAGACATATTATGAGCTACGAAACATTTACAATCGACGTGGACGCCGATGGCATCGCGCTGATGACCATTAATATCAAAGACCAGACCATGAATGTCTGGAATGAAGCCCTGATGGCTGAATTTCCAAAATTCGTTGAAGACTTCATCTCCAATGATGACATGAAGGGCTTGGTTATTGCCTCGGGCAAAGATAATGGCTTTATGGCCGGCGCGGATCTGCGCATGCTGGAAAAAACCGGCGGCCCCGTCACCAAAGAAAGCTTTGAGCAGGGCTTTCATCTCAATAAAACTCTGCGCGCGCTGGAAACAGGCGGTCACACGGTCCGCCAAATGCAGCGCGAAGGCAAGAAAGCCAAACCTGTTGCAGCAGCGATTGAAGGTCTGGCGCTAGGCGGCGGACTGGAGCTGGCGCTCTGCTGTCATCACCGCGTCGTTGCCGATAATCCGAAGCTGCAGCTCGGCCTGCCCGAAGTGCTGGTTGGCCTTCTGCCCGGCGGCGGCGGAACGCAGCGCGTACCCCGCCTGATCGGCCTGCAGCCTGCAGCCATGATGATAACATCCGGCAAATCAACCAACCCGAAGACGGCGAAAGCGCAAGGCCTGATCCACGAGGTTGTCGAGGCCGGCACCACGATTAATGTGGCCAAAGCCTGGGTAAAAGACAATGTCTCCGGAGTCCTCGCGCCATGGGATCAAAAAGGCTTTAAAGTGCCCGGTGGTGCAGGCTCAATGAACCCTAATGCTGTCCAGTTTTTCGTGGCCGCTAACGCTATGGCCACCAAGCAAAGTAAGAACAACTTCCCCGCCGTCAAAGCGATTATGAGCTGCCTCTATGAAGGCACAATGCTGCCGATGGATACGGCCCTGCGCGTTGAGACCAAATATTTCATGTCGCTGTTCCAGGACCCGGTTGCGAAAAACATGATCCGCACTTTGTTTGTGAACAAACAGGCCGCCGAGAAAGGCGCGCAACGTCCGCAGGACGCGCCAACAGTCGAACTTAAAACCGTTGGCGTTTTGGGTGCTGGCCTGATGGGCTCCGGTATTACCTATGTCACCGCGCAAGGCGGCATGAATGTTATTGTCCTCGACCGCTCTATGGAAGACGCGCAAAAGGCCGTCGCCTACGCGCAAGAGCGTCAAGACAAGCGTCTGAAACGCGGCAAGTCTACACAGGAAAAAGTCGATGCCTTTATGGCGCGCATTACGCCAACGGATAATTATGACGATCTGAAAGACGTTGATTTGATTATTGAAGCTGTCTTTGAGCGTCCTGATGTTAAAGCTGACGTGATCAAAAAAGCCGAAGCCGTTATCGGCAGAAACGTTGTCTTTGCGTCTAACACCTCGACCTTGCCCATTGGCGGTCTGGCCAAGCATAGCTCCCGCCCGGATCAGTTTATCGGCATGCATTTCTTCTCCCCCGTAGAGCGTATGCCGCTGCTCGAGATCATTCCGCATGATGGCACGGGCGATCTCGCTCTGGCCGCGGCGTTTGATTATAATAAGAAAATCCGCAAAACGCCGATTGTTGTCAAAGACGTTCGCGGCTTCTTTACCAACCGCGTCTTCCCGCCTTACGCTAATGAAGCGAGCCTGATGGTGACTGAAGGCGTATCTATGGCGCTGATTGAGAACTGCGCGCTTAATCTCGGCCTGCCCATCGGCCCGCTGGCCGTGTCCGATGATACAACGCAAAAGCTTGGCTATGATATCATGACCTCAACCCGCGAGGAAATGGGTGACAAATACGTGCCGAGCGGAACCGAAGAGTTCATGGAAAACATGGTCGTCAAATGGAAACGCGCTGGACGGCGCTTTGGCGCAGGCTTTTACGATTACGCCGAGGACGGCAAACGTCTGGGCCTGTGGAAAGGCATGACGGATCACTATCCGCTGGCGGAGCAGCAGCCCAGCCCGGAGGAAGTCACGCAGCGCCTTATGTATGCGCAGCTTATCCCGACAGCGCATTGTTACGCCGAAGGCGTTGTTCCCGATCCGCAAAGCGCGGACCTTGGCGCGATCTTTGGCTGGGGCTTCCCGCCCTGGACCGGCGGCCCACTCTCATATATCGACACAATCGGCCTTCAGGCCTTTGTCGACACGGCTGACCGTCTGGCGCAGCAATATGGCGCGCGGTTCACGCCTCCGAAAAGCTTCCGCGATATGGCCGAGTCCGGCAAAACGCTCTACGGCGGCGCTGCGCCAAAATCGCATGCTTGAAGTCGACGTCGTCAAAATCGCCAACGCCATGGGCATCTCCGCCAGCGTTGATGATCTGAAAAACGATACGATTGATAAGATTTTGAAAAAGCAGAGCGCTTAGCGATCTACGATGTAAAACCACGCCTCGCGCGGGGTTTTTTATTGCGTAAAACCTTCCGCAAATGCCCTAGCCCTGCCCGCCTAAATCTGTAAAACAATCTCAAAAACAAGGCTGCATTATATGAGTTCGTTTAAATCGAAAGTTGCCGTCGGATCAGATCGGTTCGAGAGCCAGCGCAGCGCCATGATGGATAAAATCGCGCAAATGCGCGAGTTGGAGCAGCGCACCGTCGATAAAAGCGAGCTGCGTCGTCCGGTATTCGAGAAACGCGGGCAACTGACCCCCAATGACCGCCTGAAACGTCTACTTGATCCCGGCATGCCGTTTTTGCGTCTGTTTAATATGGCCAATTATCTGTGGGATGATAGCAATCCCGACACCTCCCTGCCCGGCGGCTCGTCCATACTCGGCATTGGCTATGTCTCGGGCGTGCGCTGCTTGGTGTGGGTCGATGATAGCGGCATTCGCGCAGGCGCCGCCACGACAGGCGGCTGGCAGGCCGCGCGGCAGGCTCAAGAAATCGCTATGCGTCAAAAGCTGCCCTTCATTCACCTAGTGGAGAGCGCGGGCGCAAATTTGATGGAATATGAAGTCGAGCTCTGGGCCAATGCGGGCGTGATTTTCCGCAATCTGGCAACCATGAGCGCCATGGGTATACCGACCCTTGTTGTGCTGCACGGCCCGTCTACGGCGGGCGGCGCTTATATGCCGGGCATGAGCGATTATGTCGTCGGCGTGAAAAATAACGGCCTTGCCGCGCTTGCAGGCGCAGCACTTGTTCGGGCTGCCACAGGCGAAGTCGTCGATGAACGCGAACTGGGCGGCACGGAAATGCATGCCAGCGTCTCCGGCGTGATTGAATATCTGGCCGAAGATGACGCCCACGGCATTGCCATTGCCCGCGATATAATTGATGGTCTGGGCTGGAATGAACGCGCGCCTATGTCTGAGCCGCGCGGCTTTACCCCGCCAAAATATGACCCCGCCACAATAGCCGGCGCCGTACCGCCGGAATATACCTCGCCTTATGACGTTCGCGAGGTGATGGCGCGCCTCTATGATGGCAGCGAGTTCGAAGAATTTAAATCGCGCTACGGTCCCGCCACCATCTGCGCGCAAGGACGCGTCATGGGCATGCCCTGCGCGATGATCGGCAATAACGGCCCGATTGACCCCTCCGGCGCAACTAAAGCGGGGCAGTTCTTTCAGCTTTGCGACAGTGCGGATATGCCCATCGTCTTCCTCCACAACACCACAGGCTATATGGTCGGCACAGAATATGAGCAGGCGGGCATGATCAAGCACGGATCAAAAATGATCCAAGCCGTGTCCAATGTACGTGTGCCGAAGATTAGCTTCTATATCGGAGCGAGTTTTGGCGCCGGAAATTACGGCATGAACGGCTTTAGCTACGCGCCCGACTTTATCTTTAGCTGGCCCAATTCACGCACGGGCGTGATGGGCGGCGAGCAAGCGGCCAAAACCATGCGCCAAGTGGCCGAAGTGCGCGCCGAACGCAAAGGCGTCCCTCTTGATGTGGAGGCCGCCGATAAACAGCAGGCGCATATTGAAGCCGTTTTTGAGCGCCAAGAAAGCGCGTTTTACTCCTCCGGACGGACTCTGGATCATGGTATGATTGACCCGCGCGATACCCGCAAAGTTCTCGGCTTCTGCTTGATGACTTGCCGCGAGGCCAAAGCGCGCGAGCTTAAATCCAACACATTCGGCGTAGCGAGGTTATAATGAGCAAATTAATCAAAACTCTTCTCGTGGCTAATCGCGGCGAGATTGCCTGCCGCGTCATACGCACGGCCCGCGAGATGGGCATAAAATCTGTTGCAGTCTATTCAGACGCTGACGTGAACGCCCCGCATGTTAAAATGGCGGATATGGCCGCCCATATTGGCGGCTCCCCTGTAGGCGAGAGCTATCTGCGCATTGATAAAATTATTGCTGCTGCAAAAGAATTTGGCGCGGACGCCATCCATCCGGGCTATGGTTTTTTATCCGAAAACGCCGCCTTCTCTGCCGCCTGTGATGAGGCCGGAATCATCTTTGTCGGCCCGCCCGTCAAAGCCATCGATATTATGGGCGACAAGGCCAAGTCTAAACGCGCCATGATCGCGGCGGGCGTGCCCTGCGTGCCCGGCTATCAAGGCGAAGATCAAAGTGACGCTGTATTGATCAAAGAGGCCAAAAAAATCGGAATGCCCGTCATGGTCAAAGCCGCGGCAGGCGGCGGGGGGCGCGGTATGCGTCTTGTCCATAAAGAAAGCGAGATTGAAAACGCGATTAAACTGGCGCGATCCGAGGCGAAAAACGCCTTTGGCAATGACCAGTTGATTGTTGAAAAAGCGATCATGGAGCCGCGCCATGTGGAGATACAGGTCTTTGCAGACCAGAGCGGTCACACTATTCATCTGGGCGAGCGCGATTGCAGTGTTCAACGCCGCCACCAAAAGGTTCTCGAAGAAGCGCCCTGTCCCGTCATGACGCCAAAGCTGCGCGCCGCCATGGGCAGAGCCGCCATCGAGGCCGCCAAAGCCGTGGATTATGTCGGCGCCGGCACAGTCGAATTCCTGCTTGCGAAAAATGGCGAGTTCTATTTTCTCGAGATGAATACGCGCCTGCAAGTCGAGCATCCGGTGACCGAATTGGTGACAGGATATGACCTGGTTAAATTGCAGATCATGGCGGCACAAGGTGAGCCGCTTGGCATTTCCCAAGACGATGTAAAACTGACAGGACACGCCATAGAGGCGCGGCTTTACGCCGAAGATCCCGCCGATGACTTTCTGCCCAGCACGGGACCTGTGCATTTATTCACTACGCCGTCAGGCGACGGCATTCGGGTTGATAGCGGGATAGAAACCGGCGGCGCGGTGTCGCCGTTCTACGATTCCATGGTCGCCAAGATCATTGGTTATGGCGCGACCCGCGAAGAAGCCCGCGCGCGTCTGATAACCGCGTTATCACAAACGGCCTTAGTCGGCGTAAAACACAACCGCGATTTCCTGCTCGACGCGCTGGATCAACCCGTTTTTGCCAAGGGTGAGGCGACCACTGCCTTTGTCGGGCAAACCTATGGCGAGAGCGGCTTTGAAGCCCCGGCCCCCCGCGCCCAGGAGTTAGCCCTTGCCGCCGCCCTGCAATTCACGCTGGGGCAACAACGCTCTATGTCGCGCGCCGTCTCGCCCATGGCCGAACTTTTGGGCTGGCACAGCGCGCAGCCTGTTCCAACGCCGTTCGTTTATGGCGAAACACTGGTCGAGGTCATAGCCCGCGGCAAAGTGCTGACAGCGTCTGTCGGCGAAGAGATATTTACACTTAACCCGCTTTATGTGGCGGATAACCAAGCCGTGTTCGAGCATAACGGCACGAAAATCGGCCTGACTTATTTCGCGGCAAGCGAGACTCACATTCACATAACCAGCCAGACTCAAAGCTTCGCGCTTATCAATCTGGCGGGCGGCAGCGCAGGCGATGAGGCCAAAGCCGGTGACGGCTCTATTGAAGCGCCGATGCATGGACTTCTTTTAGAGATTAAAGTGTCTAGCGGAGATGAGGTCAAAATCGGCGATACGCTTGCCGTACTTGAGGCCATGAAAATGCAGCACGAAATTCTGGCCGATATTGACGGCGTCGTTGACGAAATCTATGGCAGCGCAGGATCGCAAATTGCGGCAGACGATCTAATTTTGGTGATTAAGCCCGTAGAGGATTAGTATCTACCATAAGTCTAGGGATTTATTGAGACATGAGCGCACAAAAAATCGACGGTAAAGCCTTCGCCGCGGATTTGCGTGGGCGAGTCAGTGAAGCGGTTAAGGCGCTGCCCGCACAGCCATCATTGGCTGTCGTCTTAGTCGGCGATGATCCGGCAAGCCATGTCTATGTCCGTAATAAAATAAAGTTTACCGGGGAGACCGGCATGCGTAGTATTGAGCGCCGCCTGCCCGCAACTGTCTCAGAAGATGAACTTGTAGATGTGGTCCGCGCGCTGAATGACGATGACGCGGTCAACGGTATTTTGGTGCAGCTTCCCCTCCCCAAAGGGCTAAACTCTGATCGCGTGATTGCGCAGATACATCCCGATAAGGACGTGGACGGTCTGACCGAAGCTTCGGCCGGACGGCTTTTGCTGGGTAAGTCGGGATTGCGCCCCTGTACGCCCACGGGCTGTGTGATGCTGGCCAAAGATGCGCTTGGTGATTTAACAGGAAAAAACTGCGTTATTCTGGGGCGCTCTATTTTAGTCGGCAAACCCGCAGCGCTTTTGTTTTTAGAGCAAAACTGCACCGTTACGATTGCCCATTCACGCACCCAAAATCTTGAAGACGTGTGCCGCAGCGCGGATATTCTCGTGCCCGCTGTAGGCCGGCCCGAAATGGTCAAAAGCGGGTGGATCAAGCCCGGCGCCTGCGTCATCGATGTCGGCATTAACCGCGTGCCGTCAATCAAACGTCCCGGCAAATTTCGGCTTGTCGGCGATGTAGCTTACCGCGAAGCTGTCAGTATTGCAGGCTCAATTACCCCTGTACCGGGCGGAGTCGGCCCCATGACCATTGCCTGTCTGCTGCGTAATACTGTGCTGGCGGCCTGCCTTCAAAACGGCTGGGCCGTGCCGGACATCATCGCCGGACTATGAGCATTAGCCAGCGCCATTTCGGGCATATGCCGGATGGCAGAGCGGTCAGCCTGTACTCACTCGTCAGTACTGCCGGATTGACGGCCAGCATCACGCCTTATGGCGCGCGGACAAGCTCGATCCAAACTCCGGATAACACCGGAGCGCTTGGAGAAAACGTACTGGGCTATGACAGCCTTGAACCTTATCTGTCCGACCCCTATTTTCTCGGCGCCACCCTAGGCCGCTATGCCAACCGTATAGGCGCGGCAGTATTTGAGCTTAGCGGCGTCCCTCACCGTCTCACGCGTAATGACGGCGCAAACCATTTGCATGGCGGGTCGGGCTTCCATACGAAATTATGGACTGCCGAAGTGGACCGTGACGCGCTTGTCCTGCGCTATGTTTCGCCGGAGGGTGAGGATGGCTATCCCGGAAATTTATCCGCGCAACTGCGTATCTATTGGGACAATGAGCGCGATTTGCGGCTGGATTATAGCGCGCAAACAGATGCGCCCTGCCCCGTCAATTTAAGCAATCACACCTATTTCAATTTAGGCTATAGCCCGGACATAAAAGATCACAGCGCACAAATCCTAGCCGGTTATTATCTGCCGACTGACACGCAGGGCATTCCGACGGGCGCAATTGATCCGGTCGAAAAAACGCCGCTGGACTTACGCTCAAGCGCCATCATTGGTCATAGGTTCAACGCCTGCGCGCTGCCGACAGGGTTTGATCATAGCTATGTCATAAACGGTGAAGGCCTGCGCACAGCCGCTATCGTTAGAGCGCCGGAGACTGGCCGCCGCGTGGCCCTGCTGACGACGCAGCCCGGACTGCAATTTTATACCGGCGCGCATTTAAAAGGGAGCATAGGGCGAGATGGCAAAGCCCGGCCCGCCTTTGCCGGACTGTGTCTGGAAGGGCAGCATCACCCCGACAGCCCTCATCATAGCCTGTTCCCCAATACAGTTTTGCAGCCCGCAGAGACCTATCAACAGACACAAATATATCAGTTCGACACGCTGTGACGACGGCGCCCTATATCTTTCTCGAAGATCAAATCCTAGGTCGATCACGTTACTATTGCGACCCCGTCGAGGTTATTGAAGCCTATGTCAAAACCGACATAGAAAGCGCTCTCGCGCGCGTCGACAGCGCATTGACTGGCGGCTATTACGTAGCGGGATTTGTCGCCTATGAAGCGGGCCTTATGTCTGAAGCGATAAATCAGCCTCACCCCAGCGATGCCGCCACACCATTATTGCAATTTGGCGTATTCAAGGCATTTAATACGCAAATGCGTCCCAATGGGGACACTTATACGCCGCGTCCAGACTTAGTGCCTGTTTGGGATGAAGCGGCATATCTGGCAAAATTTGTAAAGGCAAAGGCCTATATTGAAACCGGAGATATTTATCAGATTAATCTAACATTCCCTTTCGAAGGCAAAAGTGCTGATCGTCCCGATTTTCCCGCTCTTTATGGACAGCTTAGGCAAAGACAACCTGTACAGTATGGCGCGGTTTGCGCGCTGGGCGAGACTCATATTTTGTCCTTATCGCCGGAGTTATTCTTTGAAATTGACGGCAAAACCGTGCGCGCGCGCCCGATGAAGGGCACGGCTCCGCGCAGCTCGGACCCGGAGCGCGATGTTCAAATTGCCAAAGACATGCAAGCCGATGCCAAGAGCCAGGCCGAAAATTTGATGATTGTGGATCTGCTGCGCAATGATCTATCTACCGTCGGACAGAGCGGAACAACCAAAGTCACACAGCTTTTCACATTGGAGACCTATCCCACCCTACACCAAATGACCTCATCGATCGAAACGACGCTTCAAGACGGCGTATCCGCCACACAGGTTTTTGCCCGCCTCTTTCCCTGCGGCTCTGTTACGGGCGCGCCAAAACGGCGGGCCATGGATATTATTGCAGAGCTTGAAGACAGCGCGCGCGGACTCTATTGCGGGGGCATCGGTTATTTCGATCCTAGTGGAAATGCAAAGTTCAATGTTGCCATTCGAACGCTTGTCTCACAGCCGGCCAAATCCGGTTACGTGACGCGCTACGGCGTCGGCAGCGGCGTGGTCTATGACAGTGTCGGCGCACTGGAATATAAAGAATGCCTTTTAAAGTCTGATATTATTACGGGCAAACCGCATCTCATTGAGACATTGAAATGGTCGCCACAGAATGGATTTATGCGGCTGGATAGACATATAGACAGATTGTTGAAAAGCTCAAAGGAACTGGGATATACTATTGATATAAAACAATTGTATATTGAATTAGAATCCAACTTAGACAAAATAACGACTGTTCAACGGATCAGGATATCACTCGCGAAAGACGGATATGTTGCGATCACCACACAAGATTTGGACGAATTGCCCCTGCCAATAAAGCTCGTTTTATCGAAGACGTCTCTTACCGCCACACGGCAGAATTTTGAACACAAAACCGACGCCCGCGCTTTCTATAATGGTGAACGCGAACGGCTCATTGAATCTACGGCCTGTGACGAAGTTTTGTTTCTGAACTCTGATGGTCAATTATGCGAAGGCAGTTTCACCAGCCTGTTTATCGCGGTTGACGGAAAAGATACCTTACTCACTCCGACCCTGTCATGCGGCCTTCTTCCTGGCGTCTTGCGGGAAAGTTTGATTGCAAGCGGCGAGGCCGTCGAGACCCTTATATCAATTGATGATCTGTCACATGCCCGACAAATATTTGTCGGAAACTCATTGCGCGGGCTGATGCCTGCGGTATTAATCGATAACACACCTCAATAGGAGCCTGCCATGAAACGTATTTTTCTCGTTGCAACATTTTTAACGCTTGCGGGTTGCGCCAGCATTGCAACCGGCGCAGACGTCACTTCGCAGGCCGAGAGCAAAAAACCCAAAAATGTTATCTTGTTTATCGGCGATGGCATGGGCGTTTCCACCATAACAGCTGCACGCATTTATGAAGGGCAGAGCCTAGGTAAGAGTGGTGAAGAACACAGCCTGTTCTTCGAAACATTTCCTAATGTTGCCTTGGTCAAAACCTATAATATTGACGCGCAAGTTCCCGATAGCGCGGGTACGGCCAGCGCCATAAATACCGGCCTCGTCACCGGACGGGGCGCGATTAATGTACAGCCGGGTAACCTAAGCGCAGGATGCACGAGTGAAACACAACCCGGCCCAGTTAAAATAATGGATTTGGCTGAAGCGTCCGGCATGTCGACCGGCGTTGTCAGCTCAGCGAGCATCACCCATGCCACACCCGCCGCGGTATACGCCCATGCAGGCTCACGGGGCTTTGAAGGCTACGATAATTTGTCCGAAGAAGCTTTAAAAAATGGATGCGCCGATATTGCGCGGCAGCTTGTCATGTCCAAAGTCGATGTCGCTTATGGCGGCGGCCGCCGCTTCTTCACCGCAGATAAACGTAAAGACAATGCTGATTTAACACGCGAGTGGAGCGCCCGCGGTGACAATTTTGTTTACGTGGATACAGCGGAAGACTTCACATTGCTTGATCCATCCGAAAGCCAGCAGGTTCTTGGCCTGTTTGCAAATTCGCATCTTCCTTATCATGTTGATCGTAAAGACGGCGTCGACCCCTCCCTGACCGAGTTGACAGTCTCCGCAATTGATAATCTGGACGGACGTGGCGCAGGCTATTTTCTGATGGTCGAAGGCGGGCGTATTGACCACGCTCATCACGGCACAAATGCTTTCCGCGCCCTGACTGACACAGTCGAATTAGCCTCTGCCGTACGGGCCGCCTACGAGCGCACAGATCCGAATGAGACCATGATACTGGTCACCGCTGACCACAGCCATGTTTTCACCATTGCGGGCTACCCTGAGCGCGGCAATCCTATATTAGGGCTGGCTATGACCACAGATGATGATGGCACAACTGTGCCACTCGAAGATGCGGACGGCCTTCCCTATACGACTTTGGGATATCAGAACGGACCGAATATGCGCGGCGCAGCTGTGCTGACCGAAGAGATGGTTCAAGATCGGGATTACAAACAACAAACAGGCGTGAATATGCGCAGCGAAACCCATGGAGGCGAAGATGTTATTTTATTCGGGACAGGTCCGGGGTCGGAACGCGTTCGCGGCGCATTTCATCAGTCAAAAATCTTTGACATTATTGTCGACGGGCTTAGCCTTCGTGAAGAGTAATTACTCTTCACGAAAAGCGCGGTTAAACTGGTCTGTGGCCGGTTTAAGGAGATAATTCCAAACCGTGCGCTCATCTGTTTGGATGAAGGCCTCAGCCGGCATGCCAGGGATGAGCGTAAGCCCGTTAAGCCGCGCCAATTGCGCCTGCGGAATTTCAACGCGCACCACATAATACGGTATTCCGGTATATTGGTCGACCATTGTGCTGGCGGATATATTCTGAACTTTTCCGTCCAGCTCCGGTGTGGTGCGTTGATTAAAGGCGGACAGGCGCACAGTTGTCGCCTGTCCGATATAGACCTGATCAATAGAGACGGGATCGACCTGCGTTTCGATGACCAGACGGTCATTAATGGGGATAATTTCCATTATCGGATTAGCCGGCGTAATCACGCCGCCCACTGTTGTCACACTCATATTGTGGACTATACCGTCAACGGGTGAAATAATATCAATACGCTGCGTTTGGTCATCTGCCGTAATCAATTGCTCCCGCAAATCTGATTCTAGACTTTCAGTCGTGCGTAACTCGGTCAGCACTTGCTCCTGACGTGTCCGGTTGACCTGCAATATCTCAATACGCGTTTCTCCAATCAGGTTTTTAATGCGCGCGATTTCTGATTTTGAAGAATTGATCTCGCCTTGAAGGCGCGCAAATTCCCGTTCGAGTTGGTTGATACGTATTTTATAGCCTTGCCCGCGGCGGTTCAGTTCGCGAAAAGCATTAGCCTCTTCATTGACTAATTTAGCCTGTTCCTTTTGCGTAACAATGCGCGCCTCATACCCATTAATCTGGTCGCGGGCCTGCGCGATGCGTTGCTGTAACTGATCGGTCTGTCCGGAATAGGCCCGTAAGCGCGTCTGGAACAGCTGTTCTTGATCAGCAATCGCCTTGGCAATGATCTCGTTACGGTCTTCGACCGGAAAAACAACATTCCAATCGATATCTTTTTTCTCGTCTCGTTCTGCAACAAGCCGCACGCGCAAAGCCTGCGCTTCATAATAGCGGTTCTGTACCAATGATTGATTGGCTGTGAGCGCCGTAGGATCAAGGCGCATTAAAACATTTCCGGCTTTAACCTGATCACCGTTCTCCACAAGAATTTCACCCACAAGACCGCCGTCCAGATGTTGTATAATTTTCGGCCTTCCTTCAACGACCACGCTACCCGGCGCTATGATCGCGCCCTGTATCTTTGCCGTAAACGCCCAAAGACCGCCGCAAAAAAACAGAAGAAAAACAATGATAAATCCAAGCTTTATGTAACGGTCAAATGGCATGGTGGAATTTCCACCTGACAAAGCCGGGCCGCGGCCGCTATGTGCCCCGGGCGCTTGCCCCTCCCCTTGGCCGGTCGCGTTCATCTAATTATCCTTTTTGGTCGGGGGGTTGCCGGAGCGCCCCGTCGGGCCGGCAAAGCCGCGCGATGCAGCGGTTCCTCCGCCGACGATAGATCGTGGACGCTGTGAGGGCCTGACTGTCGAACTATCATTTCCGGTAATGCGCGCGGCGGGCACGGGGCGCGGACCCGAAGGTTTGCCCGTTATCGTTTCCAGCACTTTAGCCTTCGGGCCAAAATCTACTTGGCGGCCTTCTTTAAGCGCGAGCAGCATATCAACGGCGACAATTGCGCTCTGTCGATGCGTCATAACAATGACGGTTTTGCCGCGCTTGCGACACCCCAAAATGGCGCTGGTCAGAGCGGCGTCGCCTTCCGCATCAAGATTGGCATTTGGCTCATCCAGAACAACAAGCGCCGGATCCCCATATAGCGCCCGCGCCAGAGCGATGCGCTGTACCTGCCCTCCCGACAAAACGACGCCGTCCGTTCCCACTGGCGTGTCATAGCCATTGGGCAATTGCAGGATCATATCGTGCACGCATGCGCGTTCGGCGGCCTCTACGACAGCTTGATCATCAAGTTGCGGGCTAAACCGTCCAATATTTTCTGCAATTGTACCATCTAGCAACGCAACATCTTGTGGTAAATATCCGATATGCCGGCCCAACGCATCGCGGTTCCACTGGTCAAAGCTGGCTCCGTCCAGACGCACACTGCCGCGGCTTGGCATCCAAACCCCAACGAGAAGCCGCGCAAGCGTTGACTTGCCCGACGCGCTCGGCCCGATAACACCCAGGCCTTGCCCGGGTTTAAGCTCAAAATTCAAGTCTTGAAGCACAGCGGTTTTTCCACCCGGGACAGCCGCAAAAATATGGTCAACAGAAATTTTGCCGGTTGGATCAGGAAGTTGCAAGGCCTCAGGCGTTTCGGGAACCGCACGGAAAAATGTTTCCAAGCGCTCATAAGCCGCTCGCGCAGCGACGACGGATTTCCACTGACCCAGTGCCATTTGTATAGGCGCTAGAGCGCGGCCCATAATGATCGATGCCGCAATCATAGCACCCGGCGTAATGATCTGCAGAACAGCGAGAGCGCCTCCTGCGCCCAGAACACCCGACTGCAACGCCATACGAAAGGCTTTGGTTGACGCAGTGAAACTTCCGGCGCGATCGGAGCCTTGGGTTAACAGACGTCCCGCTTCGTCATTGGATGTCGACCAGCGGGCAAGTACATTTTGCTCCATGCCCATAGCGGTGATGCTATCAGACTGACGATGGCTGTTATCGGCAATCTGGCGGCTCTGCATCATATGGCCGCGCGATTCTGTCAGTGCCTTACGGGTTGTAAGTTCGTTCATCAGAGCAACGATAAAAATGATGACTGCGCCTATCAGCGCCATCACGCCAAGCGTCCAGTGCAAATACCAAATAACTGCGATAAAAACCGGAGTCCAGGGTATGTCAAATATCGCGCCCGGTGCAGGCCCGGACAGGAAAGACTTTAATGTGCCGAGATCATCCAAAGGACGCACACGCATGCCTTGCTTACCGTAGGCACCTTGCCGCAACCACACGCCGAAGGTCCGGCCATTCAAGTCATTTTGGAGTTGATTTCCTATACGCACCAAAATACGTGACCTGACCATCTCCAGCAAGCCCATCACAAAGTATAATCCCAACATCAGAACAGACAGCACGACCAGCGTGCTCATCGATTTTGAGGTCAGAACACGGTCATAAATCTGCAACATATAGATCGGGCCTGTCAGCATCAATATGTTGATGAATGCCGAAAAAATACCCACGCCAACAAAGGCGCGGCGATAGCGACGCAGCGCCAGCGCGATCTCTGTCGGCTTCTGGTTTTTTAATCGTTTTCCCACTGACACCCTTACGCATATAGCGTAACAAGTTTAGGCATAGACGGGTGAATATTCCATTGATTTATCCAGTGAATTTGGGAAATAAGCCAGATACTCTCCTAACACTGCAAGGCAAGCCATCCATAAAGAGGTGGAAATCCCTGACGAAAGCGCATTATGGCCGATACATTTACACATAAGCCGGAAAGCTTTTTGCGCGGCAGTCCGCAAAATGCGTTCCAGCGCATCGTTTTTTATAAAGATCTGCTGGCCTATTTATTTTTCTTTTCCTGCATCTTGGTCCTAACCCATGCGGGAGGGCATATTGTGGCCGGCGCGGTCGGGCTTGCCGGACTTGTCGGGCTCATCGGTCACCGCATTCCTGCGCCAAAATACTGGTCACCCGCCATATGGGGATGTCTGGCATTTGTTATATATTATGCAGCGTCGAATGCATGGTCGGGCGATAGCGATCCGGGCCCGTACTCCAATCTCGTAAAATTTGCCGTCGGCGCCCCATTATCGGCCATGCTAATCTTGCATATGAGCCGCCAATTTGATAGGCTGCGCGCGCTTTGGCGGGTCTGGCTGGGCTATGGCCTGCTGCTGGCTATAATTGTCATCAGCGTGGATATTCTTAGCGGTTTTAAAGTCACTCTCGCCGGAGATCCTGATGCTAATCCGGGCAATATAGAGGGCAATATCTCTCACGCGCTCAGCGTATTTTTAGTCGTTATATGGCCGGCCATTTTTATGGTGTGGGCTGACAAAGCGAGGTGGAAACGCGCAGGCCAATTTGCCATTGCGGCTCTCCTTCTTGTTCTCACTATTGCTGTTATTGTTAAGTTTCAAAATGAGGCCAGCCGAATTGCCATGCTTTCAGGCGGCGGCGCTGTCATATTGGCGCTATGGCGACCCCGGTTTACGCTAAACCTTATTTTCGTTGTATTCAGCTTGCTGCTCATCAGCGCGCCGTGGCTGGGCTTCGCAGCCTCAAATTTTAGCGATACTCAGAAAGCAGCCTTGCCGTTCTCGTGGGAATGGCGCGTCGAAACGTGGAGTTATTTGTGGGATAAAATTTTGGAAAACCCGTTTATCGGGCACGGCTTTGGTTCACTTCGCGGCTTTACCGAGACATTTAGCGCACGCGGTTTTGATGATTTGGCGATCGTCCCGGTGCACGCGCATAATGCCGGATTGCATTTATGGACCGAAGGCGGCGGGGTCGGAATTCTCATCACAGTTATCGCTCTGATGCTCATCCGTAAAGCTGTCGTCAACTCGCGATGGATGACCCCGGCGCGGGCGGCAGCTCTGGCCGGCAGCCTTGCGGCTATCATCGTTTACGCCAATCTGTCCTATAGCGTGTGGCAAGATTGGTGGATCGGAACCATTGCCCTTTCAGCAGCAATGATTCCGCTAATTCCGACCGGAGTGCTTACCAGAGCCGCTAAACACTAACCTAATTTTTAATTGCGGCTAAAAATTCCTCGACAAGATCTGTTTTTTCCCACGAAAATGCGCCGTCTGACATCGCTTTGCGTCCGAAATGTCCATAGGCTGACGTCCGGGCATAGATGGGTTTATTAAGATCCAGATGCTTACGAATACCGCGCGGGGTCATATCCATGACCTGCCGTATCGCCGCTTCCAAATGCTCACCGGAAATCGGGTTTTTATCATCAACATTGACATAAATCGACTGTGGCTGCGCCACGCCTATGGCGTAGGAAACCTGTATGTCGACCCATGGCGCAAGGCCGGCCGCAACAATATTTTTAGCGAGATAGCGCGTGGCATAAGCTGCACTGCGGTCGACCTTTGTCGGATCTTTACCGGAAAATGCGCCGCCCCCATGCGGGGCCATGCCGCCATATGTGTCGACAATAATTTTTCGCCCCGTCAGGCCTGTATCTCCGTCCGGCCCGCCGATTACGAATTTACCCGTTGGATTGATGTGCCACTCAGTATTATCAGTAATCCACGCTTCCGGCAGGGTCTCTAGGATAAAAGGCTTGATCAAATGCGCGACATCTTGAGAGGTCATCGCCGCGTCCAGATGTTGGGTCGACAGGACAAGCGACATCACTTCGACAGGCTTGCGGTCTTCATAGCGTATGGTAACTTGCGCCTTGCTGTCAGGGCCAAGCTGGGCGGCCTTGCCGGATTTACGCTCTCGTGCCAGCCGCTCCAAAATCTTATGGCTGTAATAGACTGGCGCGGGCATCAGATCTTCGGTATCGGAGCAGGCATAACCAAACATGATCCCCTGATCGCCTGCGCCCTCTTCCGCGTGAAGACCCGTGCCGTGATCTACGCCCTGCGCAATGTCTTCAGATTGCGCGTGAAGCAAAATTTCGACGTCGGCGGTTTCGTGGTGAAAACCATCCTGCTCATAGCCGATATCTTTGATTGCAGCACGGGCTACAGCTTCAATCTGCTCGTGACTGACATCTTGTCCGCGCGTCTCGCCGGCGATGATTACTTTATTGGTCGTCGTCAGGGTTTCTGCTGCGACGCGGACGTCCCAAGGCGACATGCCCGCAGCGACCGAATTGCGGTAGTATAGATCAACGATTTCATCGGAAATACGGTCGGAAACCTTATCCGGATGGCCTTCGGATACGGATTCGGAGGTAAACACATAGTTTTTGCGGCTCATGGCGCGCTCCTTTAGTTTTAAGGCTCTTTTAGCGCTATTGCGAATGTCGCTGCGCATTTGGGCTTTTTATTTTTATAGGGAGAACCGGAGCGCAGAGCGCTCCGGTAGGGTCGTGATTTAGTAGCGGTAATGCTCGGGTTTATACGGGCCGTCCTGTGACACGCCGATATATTCGGCCTGTTCTTGGCTCATCTTGGTCAGCTTAACGCCGATTTTTTCCAGATGCAGACGCGCAACTTTTTCGTCCAAATGCTTTGGCAGCATATAAACCTTATTCTCGTAGCGCCGTGTTTTAGCTTTCGAGTCTTCCCACAGTTCGATCTGCGCCAAAACCTGATTGGTAAATGAGGCCGACATAACAAATGATGGATGCCCCGTGGCATTACCGAGGTTCAAAAGGCGTCCTTGGGATAGAAGGATCATACGATTGCCCTTCGGGAAGGTAATCATGTCAACCTGATCTTTGATATTGGTCCATTCAAAATTGCGTAAGGCCACAACCTGTATTTCATTGTCGAAGTGACCGATATTGCCGACAATCGCCATGTCTTTCATCTCGCGCATATGCTCGAGACGGATAACGTCTTTATTGCCGGTCGTAGTGACGAAAATATCGGCGTCTTTTACCGTATCTTCGAGTGTAGTGACCTCAAAGCCGTCCATCGCGGCTTGCAGCGCGCAAATCGGATCAACTTCAGTGACTTTAACACGCGCGCCCGCACCTTTAAGAGACGCGGCAGATCCTTTACCGACATCGCCATAGCCCAATACAACGGCGGTTTTACCGGCCATCATTGTGTCTGTCGCGCGGCGAATGCCGTCGACGAGGCTCTCTTTACAGCCATATTTGTTGTCAAATTTGGATTTAGTTACAGAGTCGTTCACGTTGATCGCAGGGAAAGGTAATTGGCCCTGCTCAACCAATTCATACAGGCGGTGAACACCTGTTGTGGTTTCTTCAGACACACCGACAATTTGGTCACGCATTTTGGTAAACCAGCCCGGGCTAGAGGCCATACGTTTTTTGATCTGCGCAAAGATAGCTTCTTCTTCTTCGCTACCCGGCTCACCTTCGATAAGGCCTGCTTCGCCCGCTTCAACGCGAGCGCCCAGCAGGATATAGAGTGTAGCATCGCCGCCATCATCCAGAATAATATTCGGGCCGTCTTCGAACAGGAATGATTTGTCGAGATAATCCCAATGCTCTTCAAGAGTTTGACCTTTAATCGCGAAGACCGGAACACCGATAGCGGCAATTGCCGCCGCCGCATGATCCTGAGTCGAGAAAATATTGCAAGACGCCCAGCGGACATCCGCGCCGAGAGCCGTAAGCGTCTCAATCAGAACCGCCGTTTGAATAGTCATATGCAGCGAGCCGACAATGCGCGCGCCTTTTAGCGGCTGGCTTTGCCCAAATTCCTCGCGCAGCGACATCAAGCCCGGCATTTCCGTTTCGGCTATCGTGATTTCCTTGCGGCCGTAATCGGCTAGTGTAATGTCTTTGACGGTATAGTCTGTAGTGCTCATAGCCCTGTATCCTGCTGCGTAACTGAATGAATTTTCCGAGGCCTGCGGGATTTAAAGTGCAGGCCGTTAGGCTGTGTCATAGAGGGGAGCACCATGATGGTCAACATGATATAAAGAATTTCTTATATTTTTATCTGTTAATTTTTAGACATAAAAAAACCGCCCGAAGGCGGCTGTTTCTAAGTAACTTTAGTCCCACATTCCGGGAATTGTTATGACGCTCGCGACTTTTCTGTCTGAACGGTTTACGACATAGATATGTCCGCCGACTTTGACGTAGTCCTGAGACCCGGACAGCTCAGTCAAATTATAGGCATTGTGATATTTGATCTTGCGGTAATGTGACGGGAAAGTGTCGCCTTGCGTGAATGTCACAGCATCAGGATTGCTGCTGCACTGCTCTGTCGTTAGTTGAGCAGGGCATAGACGGGCTTGAAAATCTGATCCCGTGAATGATGTCCCGCTAATGGCTGTAGCGCCTGCCAATGCAGGAATAGCGATTGCGGTGACAACGAAGCCGAGCGTTAATCGTTTTAATTTTTTCGTCATGTGCAAGTCTCCTGCAAGTCTGTATTTCTAACTTAACGGTAATATGGCCATGTGGTTCCCGGCTGTGATGTAAAAACCCACACTTGATTTAAAAATAGGTAATGCTAAGGCGCGCCAATTTATGAAGGACAGCTTATGACCGCGACACATGATATTGTAGGGATTGGTAATGCGATTATGGATATTATCGCACCGGTCGATGACAGTTTTCTGATCCGTAATGACATTGTCAAAGGCAGTATGACTCTCATCGATGAGGCCACGGCCTTGCGGATGAGCAAAGTTCTACCCACCATTGGCCGCGTCGAAGTCGCAGGTGGATCAGGCGCCAATACCATTGCCGGCGCAGCGATGATGGGCGCAAGCACAGCCTATATTGGCGTTGTCGCCGATGATGCCGTAGGCGCGCGGTTTACCGATAATATGCGTAGCTCAGGCGTTACATATGACACGCCCGCGCAGAGCGGCGGCCTGGCCACAGCCCGCTGCCTCATTGCGGTAACCCCGGATGGCGAGCGTTCCATGAGCACTTTCTTAGGCGCGTCGACGCAATTTAATGACGACAATCTTGACGAAGCGACAGTAGCCAGCGGCAAAATCGTCTATCTGGAGGGCTATCTCTTTGACAGTGACGAAGCCAAGGCGGCTTATGTCAAAGCCTCCGAAATCACTAAAGCGGCCGGTAATAAAGTCGCGCTGACCTTGTCGGATAGTTTTTGCGTTGAGCGTCACCGCGAAGCCTTCCGCCATTTGGTGAAAAACCACATTGATATCTTATTTGCCAATGAAGATGAGATTACAACGCTTTATGAGACGGATAATTTCGAAGATGCTGTGAAAGAAGTCAGCAAGCTTAATATTTTGGCCGCTCTGACGCGGTCCAAAAAAGGCTCATCACTTATACAAGGGCGCTCACGTATTGATATCAGCATTGAACCGGCCGAACAGCTTGTCGACACAACCGGCGCAGGCGACCAATATGCTGCCGGGTTTTTAGCGGCCTATTCCAAAGGCGAAGGTCTGGCCGAATGCGGGCGGTGGGCCAGCCTCGCCGCAGCCGAAGTGATTTCCCATTACGGCGCACGTCCCGAGCGTAAGATTAAAGTTTAGGCACAAAAAAGCCGCGCTTTAACGAGCGCGGCTTTTTTATTGACTGTATGACTTGGATTACGCTGCGAGCAGGAACTCGCCAAAATTTTGGTTGGCTGCACTGTTTAGGCCAAGCTCGCGCACCATCTCTTGAAGGGCTTCGCGGTCAGGACTTGTCAGCGCAATTGTAATTTTCTTCTCGCCGTCAATTTTAACGCGCGAGATCACAGCCTCGACATCGCCTTTAACATAATGCTTACGTGTCGCATTAACAGTGTAAGACTTGGATTTTTTGGACAGACTTTCGCAGAGATCATGGCCATTTTCGGCAGACACGCAGGGCGCGTTAAAGACCGGCAAATGACGGCCAATCCGCGCTGCGGTGGAGCGCTTCATCGGAATGGTCGTTTCCACAGCCGTTTCCCATTGCTCGAAATCCCCGTCTTCGACCATGCGGCGGCGGACCGTTATCGTCTCATCTTCGCCAAGGCGGGTAATCATGTCGCGCCGTCCGGGCAGAATGAAATATGTGTCTTTGCGGGTTTCCGTTTGGATCAGTTCGAAATCTTTACGTATCGTCTTGATCGCTTTGCCGGCTTCATCCCTAAAACCACGCCATTGAAAACGGCGCTTGGGTGTAAAATGGGACGGTTTTGAAGAGACGGGCTTGCTATTCAGATAATACATAAAATCCTTTCGGGGGCAGCGCAAAATAGCGCGCATAAATAACCGCAATCGGAACGGGTCCGTTGCGGTGTAACGTCCACTATACAGACTTATTCACAAGAAATCTACGCCTGACGGTTAATAAAAGTTCCCAAATGGTTAATTTTATTTGACCGGCGCTTTTTCAGGCACGACAAATTCCATGATGATGTCTTCTACGGCCAAATTATCGCCGGCGGCACAATTCACTTTGGCAATGACGCATTTACCCTCTGCGCGCAGCGTATTTTCCATCTTTCCATCTTCATGGCTTCAACCACGGCCAAGGCCTGTCCGTCCTGAACCTCATCGCCCTCAGCTACCATGACTTTGACGATAACGCCGGGCATGGGGCAGAGCAGCAGGTTAGAGGTATCGGGTGCGAGTTTGATTGGCATCAGCTTCGCCAGTTGCGCGGCGCGCGGATTGCGCACGGCGACTTTTAGATCCGAGCCGCGGTAATGCACATCGAAGCCCTCAGGCCTCGGCTTGATCTTCAGCACCATCGGCTTGTTATCAATATAGACCCGCGCCAAGCGCTCGCCGGGATGCCAGCGCGTCATGACTTCGATCTCAACGGTCGCCTTATCGCTATCCTCGTCAATCGCAGCTAAAATAGTGCCGCCCTGAGCGTCGCGTAATTTAACGGTGAAATGATCGTCCTTGACTTGCACGGCCCACACATCAGGAATGTGGCGGCGGTGATTGGCCAGACTTCCGCTGATCTGCGCTTCGCGGTGGGCGGAGATATCATGCAGTATCGCGCAGACGGCCGCGATGTGGCGGTGATGGCCTTTGCCCAGATCGACGCCGAGAAAGCCGTCAGGATATTCTTCGGCGATAAAGGCGGTGGAGATATCGCCGCGCTCAAAGCGGTCATGCGCCATAACTGCGGCGCAGAACGGGATATTATGGCCGATCCCTTCCAGCTCAAAACTGTCCAGCGCATATTTCATCGCCTTGATGGCCTCGCCGCGATCCTCGCCCCATGTGCATAATTTAGCGATCATCGGATCGTAATACATTGAGATTTCACCGCCCTCAAAAACGCCGGTATCATTGCGCACGATAGTGCCGTCACTGCGCGCGCCTTCGGCGGGCGGGCGGTAGCGGCGCAAACGCCCAATAGACGGCAGAAAATTGCGGTACGGGTCTTCGGCATAGATGCGCGATTCAATCGCCCAGCCATCCATCTGAACATCTTCTTGTTTCAGCTTCAGCTCTTCGCCCTGCGCGCTGCGGATCATCTGCTCGACCAGATCGATATGGGTAATCATCTCGGTCACGGGATGCTCGACCTGCAGGCGGGTATTCATCTCAAGGAAGTAGAAATTCTGGTCCTGGTCGACGATGAATTCCACCGTCCCTGCGCTGTCATAATTCACCTCTTTAGCCAGCGCGACAGATTGCTCGCCCATCGCTTTGCGCGTCTGCGGCGTCAGGAACGGAGACGGCGCTTCTTCGATGACCTTCTGGTTACGGCGCTGGATTGAGCATTCACGTTCATTCAGGTAGATCACATTGCCATGTTTATCGCCCAGAACTTGAATTTCGATATGGCGCGGCTGCTCAACAAATTTTTCAATAAAAATACGGTCATCGCCAAAGCTGTTTGCCGCTTCGTTCTTGGAGGACTGAAAACCTTCGCGGGCCTCTGTGTCATTATAGGCAATGCGCATGCCCTTGCCGCCGCCGCCCGCCGAGGCTTTAATCATCACGGGATAGCCGACTTGGTTGGAAATTTTCACCGCATGCTCGGCGTCATCAATTAAGCCCATATGTCCAGGGACGCAGGACACGCCCGCCTCTTGGGCCAGCTTCTTGGACGTAATCTTATCGCCCATCGACACAATAGCGTGCGGGTTGGGGCCAATAAAGGTTACGCCCGCTTTTTTAAGCTTTTCCGCAAAGACAGGGTTTTCAGACAGAAAGCCATAGCCCGGATGCACCGCGTCCGCGCCGCTTTGCTTAATGGCGTCCATAATCTTGTCCATGACAAGATAGGACTCCGATGCCGGCGAAGCCCCGATATGGATCGCCTCATCCGCCATAGACACATGCAGCGCATTCTTATCGGCGTCGGAGTACACTGCCACAGTCTTAATACCCATTTTACGGGCCGTCTTAATCACGCGGCAAGCAATTTCACCGCGGTTCGCGATGAGTATTTTTTTGATAGGTTTTGTCATGACATTTCTTCAATTGAACATGTAGAGAGTAAAAGTGGAACCATCATTAAAGTGGTTAAATTTTGTCTAGCTAAGCCCCAGAGTTGTGACGGATAAATTTTATCCGGAATATCAACTTTAAAACTTGATAGTATTGGTAGTATATTTTTTTTAAATCCGTCTGCCAAAAAAACAAGTATCTGACCAGAGGCCATAGTCGTAAACCGCTGGGAAGCACCTAGACTGATACCTCGAATCCGCGAGGTCTGAGTGTTAAATAATTGTTCCATATCTAGCATTATGTTTTCAACTGTTGATAAATGAGAAGGGTGTACACCAGATCCCAAATCAGCAACGAATTCATCATACATACTTTGAAGATTTTTGTAGCCTTCAGGTTTCTCAATATTAGAGAGTATTTTCTTTGATGCTTTAGATTTGGACAAATGCTTGAAGTAAACGTGCTTTACTTCCGCAGTCGTTTCGGCCTTAGTGTAATCCGTGGCGAACTGAAAATCAAAACAACTAAGCATTAAAGCCTCAAAGCACTCATTATAAGACCTAACTCTTCCAACTGCTTGCACAGTAAGATCATTGAAAAGCAACAACTTAAAAGCGGCAATTTCCCGATTAATTCGGGCCGAAAGCGAAAAAGTTGCATAAACTTTTTCAGCGTGCTTTTGCGCTTTGTTATGCCCCTTATTAAGACTCGCCGCTGTCCATATGAGAGTTTCAGCCTGTATCGCGAAATAGTACAGTTGAATTACATCCAAAGCCAGAAGAGCATTCTCAAATAAGGTTTGTTCAGTATCATTTATCAAAGTCGGTATCGCTGCATAACCAAATTCATGATGAATATACTCAGCTAGTAACTCAGCAACGTCGCATCCATCTCTTGAGTAAGCTTCAATTACACCTCTTTTCATTTTATAAGAGGCGTAGGGATACCATTTATCAAGCACAGTTGGTTCAACTCCGCTCACAATGGCAGATTCCCGTGCTTCTTCCAAGGCTTCGCAATTTCCTTCTCCGCCAGCATGGCGAAGGCGCGGGCGACGCGTTTGCGGGTGCTTTGCGGCTTGATCACTTCGTCAATGAAGCCGCGTTCGGCGGCGCGGAAGGGGGAGAGGAATTTCTCTTCATAATCGGCGACATGGGCTGCCGTCTTATCGGCGTCGCTTAGGTCTTTGCGGTGCAGGATTTCGACCGCGCCTTTTGCGCCCATGACAGCGATTTGCGCGCTGGGCCAGGCATAATTGATGTCGCCGCCCAAATGTTTCGGCGCCATCACGCAATAGGCGCCGCCATAGGCTTTGCGGGTAATGACGGTGACCAGCGGCACGGAGGCTTCGCCATAAGCATAAAGCAGTTTCGCGCCGTGCTTAATCACGCCGCCAAATTCTTGGGACGTTCCGGGCAAGAATCCCGGCACGTCAACAAGGGTGAGAATCGGAATACTAAAACAGTCACAGAAGCGCACAAATCGCGCGGCTTTGCGTGAGGCGTCACTGTCCAAACAGCCCGCCAGCACAAGCGGCTGATTAGCGACAACGCCGACGGTTTTGCCTTCCATGCGCATAAAGCCGGTAATTATATTTTTCGCAAATTCAGGCTGTATCTCAAAAAAATCACTCTCATCGGCGAGTTTCAACACCAGCTCTTTGATATCATAAGGCAGGTTCGGATTATCCGGCACAATTGTGTCGAGACTTGTGTCCATCCGGTCATGCGCGTCAAAGAAGGGCCGCTCCGGCGAGCCGGATGTGTTAGACAGCGGCAGGAAGTCGAACAGGCGGCGGATTTGGTTGATCGCCTCCATGTCATTATCAAAGGCGCCGTCCGCGACGCTGGATTTGGTCGTATGGGTCTTGGCCCCGCCCAGTTCTTCGGCGGTCACAATTTCATTGGTCACCGTCTTGAGCACATCCGGCCCGGTCAGGAACATATAAGAGCTGTCGCGCACCATAAAGATGAAGTCGGTCAGCGCGGGCGAGTAAACCGCCCCGCCCGCACTTGGCCCCATAATGACAGAAATTTGCGGCACAACGCCCGAGGCGCGGATATTGTTTTTAAACACGTCCGTATAGCCTGCCAGAGAGGCCACGCCTTCTTGAATGCGCGCGCCGCCACTGTCAGCCAAACCGATAATGGGCGCGCCATTGCGCATCGCCATGTCCTGAATTTTGCAGATTTTCTTAGCCTGCGTCTCGGACAGTGACCCGCCATAGACAGTAAAGTCCTGGGCAAAGACAAAGACCTTGCGCCCGTTAATCGTGCCCCACCCCGTGACGACGCCGTCACCGGCGATATGGCTTTTCTCCATGCCGAAATCGGTCGCGCGGTGCTGCACAAACATATCGAACTCTTCGAAGGATCCCGGATCCAGCAACAACTCAAGACGCTCGCGCGCGGTTAATTTCCCTTTGGCGTGCTGCTTATCAATACGGTCTTGTCCACCGCCAATTCGGGCCTGCGCGCGGCGCGCGTCAAGCTTGTCCTGAATATTACTCAAACCAACCCCCGGTTTTACGTTTTCGAGATTTCTGCAGCTGTCATAACACGACTTTTCCCCGCCTCAATCAAGCTTATTATTTTTCGTAGGACTAGGATACATATTTGCGTGTTGTTTGGCGCGCCCATGCGCCATATGTATGCAGTTCACAGGCAAAGGTGCCTTTCAGGCAAATTATGAAGATCAACAGCTCATATCTGGTAGCCGGCATTGCATTGCTGCTCATTATTGTCTGGTTTGTCGTCAATTGGTTTTTCGGCGCGGACGCGGCCATAACCAACGCGCCGCCCGCCGCGCAAAACGAAGCTTTGACGCAGGTCAGCGTGCAAAGCGTCACCGCAACGCCGCATGAAATTCGCTATACACTTTATGGCCGCACTGAGGCGTCGCGCGAAGTTATGGTCAAGGCCGAAACACCCGGCCTTGTCGTGGCCCTCGGCCCCCAGGAAGGCGACCGCGTCGGCGCCGGGCAGCTTTTATGCCGTCAGGACGTCGATGCGCGCCGCGCCGTGTTGGATCAGGCCCGCGCCAATCAGAAATCTGTCGAAGCTGATCTGAACGCAGCGCGCATATTATCCGAGAAAGGCTATCAGTCTAAAACCCGCGTCAACGCCTTTGAAGCCCAGCTGGACGGCGCAAAAGCTGCCGTCAAACAGGCGGAAGTCGAGCTGGATAATGTCAATATCCGCGCGCCGTTTTCCGGTATATGGGAGCGCAAATCCGCTGAAGTGGGCGATTATCTCGCCCCCGGACAGCCCTGCGGCCTGCTGGTCGATTTGTCACCTTTAACTGTATCCGCGCAGCTGACCGAAGGCCAGATCGGCGCTATTGGCCGCGGCGACAGCACGCAAATCAAATTGGCGACGGGCCAGACCGTGACCGGAACAGTAAAGTTTATCGAAGCCAAAGCTGATCCTGCCACGCGGACCTTTCGCGTGGAAATGAACGTCCCCAATGATGATTTGAAACTCAAAGCCGGCGTGACCGCTACAGTCACGTTAAGCGCAGGCGAAACGCTGGCGCAGCAAATTCCGGGCTCTATTCTGACACTGGATGAGGCGGGCGAAATCGGCGTGCGCTTTATCGACGATGCTAATATCGTGCGCTTTGCCCGCGTGGTCACAATCGACGAAACACCGGATGGTCTGTGGGTCACCGGCCTGCCGGAGCAGACCCGCATCATTGTGCAGGGGCAAGATTTTGTCTCTGTCGGTAAAGAAATCGATCCGCAAATCGCGGCCACCCGCTAGGCCCGCCCGGATATGCCTTCACAGATGAGCCCTAACGCCAAAGGCCTACAAGCCATTGTCGGCTTTTCCATCCGCAATTGGCGCATGACGCTGGGCCTGATGCTGTTCATGGTGCTGGGCGGCATTTTCGCCATGTTCCAATTGTCTCTGGACGCCGAGCCGGACATTCCCGTGCCTTTCGTAAATGTGCAGGTCGTCCTGCCCGGCGTGTCGCCCGAAGATAGCGAACGGCTGCTGGTGCGGCCGCTGGAAACTGAGATTAAATCGGTTGAAGGCCTCAAACAGATTGACGGCATTGGCGCGACCAATGTCGGCTATGTTATTTTGGAATTCGACTTTCCCTTTGACAAAGACGCCGTCATTGCCGACGTGCAGGAAAAAGTGAACCGGGCGCGCGCCGAATTTCCCCAAGATGCCCGTGAACCGATTGTTCAGGAAGTCTCTACCTCCGCCCTGCCCATCGTGACTATCAATTTATGGGGCGACGTCCCCGAGCGCGAATTGCAACGCCGCGCCAAGGATATGAAAAAGCGTATTGAGGCCATGCCCGAAGTGCTCTCAGCCGATATTTCAGGCGAACGTACGGATGTTCTCGAAGCCGTTCTGGATCCGGCCAAGGTCGAGAGCCTTGGCATTACCTATGGCGAGATTGCGGCCGCAGTCTCGCAGAATAACAGCCTGATCCCCGCGGGCGCGCTGGAGTCAGAATCAGGCAAGTTTAATGTCAAACTGCCGGGCCTGATCAAAGAGCCCGCCGATATGTCCAATGTGGTTGTACGCCGCACCGAAGACGGCGCGATCGTGCGCCTTGGCGATATTGCCGATGTGCGCCGCGGCTATCGCGATGTCACCACCTTTGCGCGCTTTAACGGCCGACCCTCTGTCTCTATTGAAGTCAGCAAGCGTCAGGGCCAGAACATAATCGTGACTGAAGATAATGTCATGGCACTCGTCAGAAAGATGCAAGAGGCCGCAGATTGGCCGTCAACGATGAATGTGTCTTATAGCCTTTCGCGTACCACCCGGATCAAAGATATGGTGAGCGAGCTTTTTGCCTCGCTGGTCAACGCCATCGTTCTGGTCTTTCTGGTGTGCGTTGCAGCGCTGGGCTGGCGCTCGGCTATATTTGTCGGCTGGGCCGTGCCGGGCAGCTTTCTGATCGCGCTGTTTTTATTCCTCGTTCAGGGACAGACGATCAACATGATGATCCTGTTCGGGCTGATCCTCTCTGTCGGCGTTTTGGTGGACAGCGCGATTGTCATTATTGAATATGCCGACCGCAAAATGGATGAAGGCGTGCAGCGCGTCGAAGCGTTCAAACTGGCAGGCGAGCGTATGTTCTGGCCGATTATCAGCTCGACCGCGACGACGCTTGCCGCCTTTATCCCGCTTCTGTTCTGGCAGGATATTACGGGCAAATTCATGTCCTATTTCCCGATCACGATGATCTATGTTTTGTCGGCGTCGACCCTGATGGCGTTGATTTTCCTGCCTGTTATGGGCGCGAAAATCGGTTTTAAGAAAAAGACCAAAGAAAATAATAATGCGGCGCTTTTGTCCGGCGCGGAAGGCGATCCGTCAAAGCTGACCGGATTTACAGGCGGCTATGTCCGCGTCGTCTCAACGCTTATCAAATTTCCGCTTATTGCCATGGCAGCAATGGTGGCATTGGCCATTGCTATTGTATTCTTCTTCCAGGCCAGCGTTGCCGGACCGCCGCCCAAGCCGGTCTCATTTTTTACCCAGACTCCGTCTGATCAGGTCTATATTTTGGCCCGCGCGCGCGGCAATACCACGCCCGAGCAAAGCCTTGCTATTGGCAAAGAGATTGAGCGGCGCATTGACGGTATTGCAGGCATAGAGAGCGTCTACACCGTCGCGGGCGCAGCAGCGGCCGGGTCAGGACAGGGCGGCGAAGGGCTCAGCGGCCCGTCCAATGTTCCGGCTGATACGGCCGTTCGGGTTTATACCGAGCTACTCCCTTTCAAACAGCGGCGTAACGTCTTGCTGATTATGGATGACCTGCGGGAAGCCACGATTGATATTCCCGGCGTGTTCATTGAAGTGATTGCGGTCGATCAAGGGCCGCCCATCGGTAAGGATATCGGCATTCAGCTTTCGGGTGAGAACCGCACCGAACTTATTGCGGCAACGAAGGCTGTCCGCCGTAAACTTTTAAATTTCGAAGGCCTTGAGGATATTGAAGACAGTCTGCCGCTTCCCGGCGTTGAATGGGAGCTGGAGATTGACCGCGCCGAAGCCGGACGTCTGGGTCTGGATGTCAGCCGTATTGGCGCAGCCGTGCAATTTATCACGGAAGGCGCGCTGGTCGGGAAATACCGCCCGCTGGACGCCGAGGAAGAAGTTGATATCCGTATCCGTTATCCCGAGGGGCAGCGGGATCTGGCCGGACTGGACTCCCTTCGGATACAGACGCCGCAAGGCGCCCTGCCCTTATCCTCGGTAGTTAAAACCATCCCGCGTCCGCGTCTTGATAAAATCGAACGCCGTGATCTGGAGCCCTATTTCGTTGTGCAGGCTAATACGGTCAAAGACTATGCCACAAATGTGCAGACGGAAGAAATCAACACATGGCTCAGTGAAGACGGCGTTTTGCCAAGCTCGGTCAGTTTTAAATTCCTGGGACAGGCCGAAGAAAACGCCGCCGCCGCAGCCTTCTTTCAAGCCGCCGGTGTTGCCATTATTCTAATGATGAGCATCATTTTGCTGCTCCAATTTAACAGTTTCTATCACGTCTTTTTGACACTGATGGCGGTTATTTTGTCTATTTTCGGCGTATTGCTCGGACTGGCTTTTTATCCCTATATTTCCATGATCCTAGCATTAACAGGGGTTATCGCGCTGGCCGGTATCGTGGTGAACAATAATATCGTATTGATCGATACGTATCAGCGCCTGCGCGAGAATGGGTTTAATGCCGTCGATGCTGCGATACGGACCTCAGCGCAGCGATTGCGTCCTGTTATCCTGACGACCCTTACGACTGTGGTCGGCCTAATGCCTCTCATATTAGGGTGGCAAGCTAATATTTTCACAGGGGAACTCTCTTTTGCCGGATCAAATACATCCGAAATCTGGGCGCCGATATCATATGTCATTGCCTGCGGTCTGGGCTTTGCCACCATATTGACGCTGGTGATTACGCCTGTTCTGCTGGCAGCGCCCTGGGTCTTGCGTGACCGTTTGCGCAAATATGGACTGTGGTTTCAAGCCAAAGCGGCGGATGATTTCGACGCCGCGGATAGCCTGCGCGTCTAGGGTTGGGCCGGGCTTTTGACCGAAGATAGAGGCGGCAAAATCTTGGCGCTTTGCGAATAAATAACCGTATGCTGTACTCCGCCGCCGGGAAGTTCGTAGCGGTATTGCCACATAGCCGGGCTACTCCAGAAATTTGAGTCCAGCGTCTGTCCGGCTTCAACCGGCGCGCGGCGCATGAACGGCACAGCGATACGGTCCATAATCTCACCCGGAGCGCCTATTAAATGCACTTCAATCGGGTAAGTCCCCACTGGAACTATCCCTCCCAAAATAATTGCCCAATTCCCGCCTTCATCCAGACCCGTATCGCCAATCGCCCTGCCATCGACATAAATGCGGATACGCCCGTTCTGCGCGGACATGCCCGAGAATATGACACCCCCGTCATCATCATAGTCTATACTCGACAAACGAAGCCCGTCTTGCGTCGTTGGCGGCTCGAACGGACTTTGCATAACCAAAGTTGCCGCGCCGGGCCGTAGGACTAAGACCGCAGCCGCACCGGTGCGCATGTCCGGTGACCGACGAATAAGAGTAAGAAGCTCCGGCGAAATCGCTGTAACAGCATCACCGAGACTGGTTTGGATTTGATATTCAAGTATAGAATTAAGAGCATTCTGATCCGGAATCTCCCAGGATATATCCCAGTTCATCTGACGGAGTTGCTCCGGTGATGTGAGGTTTTGCGCTACAAGATCACCCGTTGCGCGCTCAATAACAGAGACTTGGACTTCTGACGGAGCAAATCCCTGAATTCTAACAGTTTGCCCTGTCAGGCTGACTTCGCTGATCTGCGCCGGAGCGTAAAGCGGCTCGGCCGGACGGTCTGCAGACGTCTGGTCAATTTGGTCAGGGCCCTCGCCGCAACCGCCCAGCGTTAAAGCCGCAGCCGTGCAAACAAATGCGAAGCGGTAATTTAATTTCCGGTTGCCCATATTCAGCCTTGCCAAATCAGTCAGTGAAACAGCACAGTGACAATCCATAGATAAAAACTCAAGAGCGCAATATGACAGAAAAAAAACCCACTTCCCCTAAAAGCATTTGCGTTTTTTGCGGCTCGTCCGGCGCCGTAGAGCAATCCTATCTGGATCTGGCCAGCGAAACAGGAGAGGCGATTGGCCGGTCTGAATTTCGTCTGGTCTATGGCGGCGGCGGCGTGGGCCTGATGGGGGCAACGGCCAAAGCGGCACATAAAGCAGGCGGCGACGTATTGGGCATAATTCCGGAGTTTTTAAAATCGCGCGAAGGCCTTTATGTCGATGTCCCGCACCAGATTGTTCCGGATATGCATACGCGTAAGCGAAATATGTACGCCGCGTCTGACGCATTTATTGTCCTGCCGGGCGGCATTGGCACGCTAGAAGAAACGATAGAAGTCATTAGCTGGCTGCGTCTTGGCTTACATGCCAAGCCCGTCATTTTTTTAGATAATGACGGCTATTATGTGCCTCTGCTGAGTCTGATCAAACATACAAGTGACGCGAAATTTACGCCTGACTGGCTTAATGATTTTCTATATCACGCAGAAACGCCGGACGAGGCTGTTAAGCTCGTAATTGCCAATATCGGCAGACATAAACCAGCCAATATTCTAGCAAAACCGGAATTTAATGACGTTGTGCCCCCGACAGAAGGCCTGCACATATAGTCTCCAGACCCGCTTTGTCATCGTCATCAAACGCGCTAAATTCCGTGCTGTCCACGTCCAGAACTGCGGCCAGCGCGCCGCCTTCGTCCAGAACGGGTACAACAATCTCTGAATTTGTGGCGCTGTCACAGGCAATGTGACCGGCAAAGTCATGGACATTATCCACGATAAGGGTCGTCTTATCCCGCGCCGCCGCGCCGCAAACGCCGCGCGAAAAAGATATGCGTAAACACCCTAATGTCCCCTGATAAGGCCCAACAACCAGCTCTTCGGGCCGCGCTGGATCAACCACATAAAATCCCGTCCAGAAATAATAAGGAAAGGCCTGCGAGAGCAAACAGGCCGCCGTGGCGTAGCGCGCTGTCGCGCTCGGCTCACCCTCAATAACGGCAGTAATTTCTTTGGCTATTCGCGCATAGGTCTGTGATTTGGTTTCCATCATGGCTATGTAGTGACGCAGCGCCGTTTTGCAATCATTTTGACATCCAGCCTTTGACTGTTAGGCCTGCAGCATTGCCACTTTGCCAAGCTGACTCGACGCGACCGCCCAAACATCCGTCTCCGGCGATAATCAAGTTTCGCTTCGGATCGGCGTAAATATCTTTACGCAATGATGTATAGACATTGGCATAGCGCCAACGGTGTAACATCAAAATTTTTGCGGTTGAGACATCAAGACCTGTCATGCCTTTAAACGCGGCGGTCATCTGTGCGCGCACCCAATCCCGATCCGCATCTTTATGCTGTTCTGCCCAGTCATTACGGCTTTGAATAACTAAGCTCGTATGATCGATATTGCGTCCCGGCTTCGCGCTATTGACTGCGGCCCATCCGATGACATCGCTGTCCGGGCGTATTGCGTCCCACGCACCGCTCCACATACCGGATAGACCTACCATGAGAGTGAAGTTTGCGATGTGGGATAGGGCCTCAATCGCCTGCGGAACGTCATCGCTCAGAATGTTGCGGGCTTGCGCGCTGGGCACGGCGACTATCAGGGCGTCAAATATCCCAAGATTAGCCCCATCTGCGTCGGTCAGCGTCCATCCTCCGCCGTCATATTTCGCGGATGCAACTTGCGTGTCCAGCGTGATGTCGAGCGGCTTGGCCATAGCCTTGCACAGACTGTTCATGCGCGGCGTTGCTATATATTTAAGGCTTTTGCTCTCCGGCAGAGCTTTGGGACTCCACGACGTGACCTGTCCGGAGATGACATAAGGGGAGAGAAAATCGGCAAATGCGTTGGTTTTTACCGTGAAATATTGAGCGCCGTGATCAAATTCGTAATCGCCGCTATAGCGCGTAGACATGCGCCCCGCGACGCCGCGTGATTTTTCAAAAACACTGACATTGCCATAAGGCGCCAAAAGCTGCGCCGCCCGAAGTCCGGCTATGCCCGCGCCGATAATTGCAAGTTTTTCCATCTCTTACTTACGCATCGCGCACAGACATCGTTCACTGCCGCTGCATATATGTTTGACAGCGCTGTTATTGTGTGAACACTGGCCAGCTTGCCGCTTTGGGTCTAAGGTCAAAATTATGAAAAAACGTACAATTGAAACACTTCACGCCGATCTGTCAGCTCAGCTTGCCGCGCATATGAAACGCATGGACAGTGATCCCCAAGCCAATGAAATTAAGCTTCTGGCTTATGATATTTCGAAAGAGGTCGAGCATCGTGAGATCGCATTTCGCGACATTGAAGCGCTGGTCAAAACGTTATCCGACAAAGGCGCGATTGCCCGCGCGAAACGTTTGATGACCCGCAGCGGCGCAAACGGCCTCGCCGCGCAAAAATCTGCGATTGTAAAATTAGCCAAAAGAAAAACGAAGCTGGGATATGACGCCTTCAAGTCCTGGGCAGAGAATCCCGGTCAGGGCATTGTTCTGACCGCCCATCCAACATTTTCGTTATCACGGAATATTCGCGACTGTCTTGGCGCGATGGCCAGTGCGCCTGATCAGGCGGAAAAGGATAAGCTATCCGCGCATTTGAAAACCCTGCCCTATTTGCCGAAACGCGCGCCGACCCTGCAAGAAGAACATGCTGATACACAGGCTGCGATTGAGCGCATCCAGATTGCCCTGCGTGATATTCATCACGCCGTCATCACCATTGCGCGCGAAGCCTTCCCGACAGACTGGGCCCGCATTACCCCGCGTTTGGCGACAGTCTATAGCTGGGTCGGTTATGATATTGACGGGCGAACGGATATTAGCTGGGGCGACGCTATACGCCTTCGCCTTGAGGAAAAAAGCACGCAGCTCGCGAGCTATCACAGCTACGCGCAAGATATGCTGAACAGCGCCGACGGCGTGCCGAAGGGTAGCGAAGCCCTGCTGGAAAAGCTGGTTGACCAACTGGCCAATGCCAAAGCCAGTGCGGAGCGCGACCTCGCTTTATTTGGTGAAGACCTCACAATTTCCGAAAACCTTGTCGCAGCGGCCAATAATCTGACCCGAAAATCGCCGCGCCGCATGTTGTCATTATCCGGCACAATCGATCAGATCGACAAAATTATCCGCGCCTCCGACCGTGCCGCCTTCTGTATGAAGATGATCGTCTTACAAAGTGATATGATCAATTACGGCCTCGGCACATCGCGCATTCATTTCCGCCTGAATGCGCGCCATGTGATGAGCGGCGTCAAAGCCGTATTCGGCATTTCCGGCAAAGCCGCCGATAACCGTACACTTTTAATGCGGGCCTCAAAACTGACTAAAAATGTGCAGCCGCAACCCGTCAATTTTGCCTCGCTCGCGCTGGAAAAAAGCACAGCCCATCAGCAAATGATCCTAACGGCGCAAATCCATAAATATATTGATGCCGATACACCGATTCGCTTATTGATCGCCGAATGCGAAGACAGCCTGACGCCGCTGGGCATGCTCTATCTGGCGCGGCGCTACGGTCTTGAAAACCATATGGATATTTCACCGCTTTTTGAGACCGCCGACGCGCTCAATAATGGCGGGCGCATTATCGATAAAATGCTCAGCAATAAAGTCTATCGCAGCTATATTGAAGACCGGGGGTGCTTTGCTATTCAGACGGGCTTTTCCGATGCCGGGCGCTTTATGGGACAAATCCCGGCGACACTCGCGATCGAGCGCCTGCAGTCTCATTTCGCGGCCGCGCTTGTCCGCCACAGGGTTAAAGACGTCACCGCAATTGTGTTCAACACCCATGGTGAAGGCAATGGCCGCGGCGGCCATCCGGGCAACATTCCGGCCCGTGTCGATTACGCGATGAGCCCGTGGGCCGTGGACCGCTTTACCCGCGCCGATATTGCTCTGACCCATGAGACCAGCTTTCAAGGCGGTGACGGCTTTATGTGGTTCCAAACCCCGCAGCTTGCCGCCGCTACGGTCAGCCAGCTTATCGTGACCCGGGCGCAGGATACATCCGTCGTGGATGATGATCCGTTTTATACGGAAAACGATTTTAGCTGGGATATCTACCGCACATTATCATCGCAGCAAGACAGCCTGTATCACGACCCCAATTATGTCAGCCTGCTCGGCGGCTTTGGGCAAAACCTGCTGATCCCGACAGGATCGCGCGCAGCCAAACGCGCCAAAGCCGGCAGCGATATGTTCGACCCGCGCCAGCTGCGCGCTATTCCGCATAATGCGATCTTGCAGCAAATGGGCGTTCCGGCAAATATCTTTTACGGTTTGGGCCGCGCCGCCGCGATTGATCCTGAAAAATTTGTCAGCCTGTTCGAGACCAGCGCGCGCGCGCGGTCCATATTCGGGCTGGCCTTTGCGTCAATGAAACGGGCTAATATCTCAATATTGACGGGGTATGCGCGATTGTTTGATCCAGCCTTTTGGATCAGCCGCGCTCTGTCGGGAAAAGAACCCATGGCCGCGCGAAGCTGCCTGATTGTGGCCGACACATTATCGACCTCGGAATGGGCAACGCGGCTTGGCGATCTGGCCAATCGCCTGCGTATGGATGTCTATGACAGCGTTATTTATCTGGGCGAAGGCGCGAAAGCCGCGGGATGGGATCCAGAATTTACCGAAAGCGAAGATCTGAAAATTCTGCATGCCTTGCGTCTCGCTCTGGTGATGAAAATGCTCATGATCGCAACCGAGCTTCCGGCGCACGGCGAAGAAGACACCGCGCAGCTTAATGTGTTGCAAAAGCTGCAAACCTTCCAGATCGACAGCGTGCTGTCTGACCTTAAAGAGCGTTATCCGGCCGTTTCCGCAGGCCAGTCATGGACTGAGGAACTGACCGAGAAAACTGACGCCCCCGTCGCGCCACCCGGCGGTTTCCCGCATATTAGCGAAACCATCATCAAACCGCTGGAACGCGCCTCGCAAATCGTGCGCCAAATCACGGTGGCCATTACCCATGAATTCGACGCCTATGGATAGTTTAGAGTGCAATCAATCCGGTAGGTCGATTGCAAAGAGGCTTTGAAACCGGCAAGCTTAACTTCCCGTCTCCAACCCTCTATCCGTCCCCATCACCTTATCCCAAAACCGGAAATACAGGCCGTAATTGCCTTTAAATTTCGTATGATGCAGATTATGGTGGCTGGCCGTAATCATGACGCTGCCAAACCAACCGGACAGCCAGCGTTTCGGATAAATCTCCCAGCCCGCGTGATTGAATACAGCGTTCATGGTCATGATGGTCAGCAAGACCAAAACCACGCCGACATGGATCGGAATGAACAGAGCGACCGCGGGCAGGAACCACGCGCTGATCAAGGCCTCTAGCGGATCAAAGGAAAAGCTCGCCCATGGCGTCGGCTGTTTGGAGCGGTGATGCCCGGCATGTGTGGCGCGGTAAAAGCGGGGATGGTGCATCACCCGGTGCGTCCAGTAAAAATAGGTGTCATGGGCAAATAGATAGAGCCCCGCTGAGAGCAAGACATAAGCCCATCCGTCAAATGTCGTCACTGGCCCGCTATAAATAGCCGTGCCGCCCGCTTCCCACATTTCAAGCAGAAGCGCACCGGGCGCGGCATAAATAAAGCTGCTGATCAGGGAGAGTCTAATTTCGTGGCGGATCACTTTGCGCGTCGGGATGATTTTGGTCAGGCGGCGCGCTTTGACCTTATTCTCGTCGCGCATCCACAGCGCCCAATGCATTGCCCCCGCAATCACGACATAGCGCGCCATGATGATCGCGACGAGTGCCAGATAAGTAACCAGCAAAGCTATAGGGTTCAGGGCGTCCATCATAACGGTTTAGCGGATAGCGGCGGCATTGCGTAGGCGCGTTTAGTCGCGCGGCAAATAAGGTTGCAATGCCTCTGCCCAGGCGTCGTATCCCGCCTCGGTTAAATGAATGCCGTCATGGGTATAGTCTTCGCGTAGATCATCGGCGGACGTGCCCATGACCGGCGACAGGTCAATAAAGGTAACGCGCTCGGACAGGCCGTCTTCACGTGACAGATCGACCAGTGCATCGTTTAAATTGACGACTGACTTATCCCATTGTCCATTACGCGGCAGCACGCTTTGCAGATAGATTTTCGCCTCCGGCCAGCGCTGCACATATTCGAGCAGAGATGCCCGTAGGGGCGGCAATATTTGATCCGGCGTGCGGTCATAAGATAAATCATTTGTCCCAATCATGACGAAAACCGCTTTGGGATCTTCACGCAAAATTTGCGGGGCGCGCGTCAGAACGCCTTCGGTCACATCCCAGCCCACGCCGTGATTGGCGACTGGTCCAACATAGGGGAAGTCCTGCTCCATCCAACCTTCGGTAATGCTGTCACCGATCAGCAATATTCCGCCGGCATTCGCACCCGCCGCCTCAATCTGCGCGACGCGCAGATTAAAATGGCTTTGTCCATCTTCATACATCCAGTCGGGCGGCGGTATTGTTAATTCCGCCTCCATCTGGGCCGGAGTAATATTGTTTTGCGTCTGGGTCTGGGTCTGCGCCGCGTCCGGGGCACACGCCGCGAGCGCAGCGGCAAGACTAAAAGATATTAAAATTTGACGTGTCATGGCGCATCTCCAAATAAGCTGATACAAAAATGGCACCCGCAATGACTGCGGATGCCTGAACTTTAAACCAAATATATCCGCGGCACTAGCCGACCATATCTTCGAGTTCTTTGCCTTTGGTTTCGCGAACCATGACAATCACGAATACGACCGAGACCAGCGCGAAGAAAGCATAAATGCCATATGCCGCCGCAAGACCGATGCCCGCAAGGAAAACGGGAAATGACCACGTAATCGCAAAATTGGTAATCCACTGCGCAAAACCTGCCACTGCGAGGCCGGAGCCGCGCACTTGGTTCGGGAACATTTCGCCGAGCATAACCCACATGACGGGACCCCAACTCATATTAAAGCAGACGACATAGGCATTGGCAGCAATCAATGCGACCAGACCCATTTGACCCGGAAGTTGAAGCGTACCGTCAACCAGCTCACCTTGCGAGAAAGCAAAGGCAACGGTGGCCAATGTGATAAACATACCGACCGAGCCCCAGACGAGAAACGGCTTACGGCCAATTTTATCAATTGTTGCCAAAGTGATCAGAACAGCTGCAATAGACAAACCGCCCGATAAGACATTGATCAGCAAAGCATCGTTTTCGGTAAAGCCAACAGCCTGCCAGAGAACCGCGCCATAATAAAATACAACGTTAATACCAACCAGTTGCTGGAACATGGCAAGACCAATACCGACCCAAACGATGGTTCGGAAAACCCTGCCGCCGGAGGCTTTGGTTGCCAGAACATCTTTCAGGCTCGGCTTGTGATCATTAGCCAATGACGTTTCAATTTCTTTGACTTTTTGCGACGCTTTGGGTTCACCAAACAATTTGCGCAAAACAGTTAGCGCGCCGGGCGTATCTTCGCGAAACATTAAATAACGCGGACTTTTCGGAATGAAAAACAGCAATATTAGGAAGGCAAAAGCCGGAATAAGTTCCATCCAGAACATCCAGCGCCATGTCTCATACCCACCCCAGAATTCCGCTGTAGAGCCGCCCGCATTTTTCGCGAGGAAGTAATTTGATACGAAAGACAGGAACAGACCCGCAATAATGGCGACTTGTTGAATCGAGGTTAATCGGCCGCGCTGATGGGCGGGTGCAATTTCGGAAATATAGGCAGGGGCCATGACTGACGCCGCGCCAACAGCCAAACCGCCTAAAATACGGTAGATAATGAACTCAATCGGCGCGCCTGATACACCGGATCCCCATGCACTGATAATGAAACAAACCGCTGCGATAATGAGCATATTGCGGCGACCGAATTTATCAGCAAGCCAACCTGCCCCGAACGCGCCTATCGCAGAACCAAGCAGCATTGAGGATACGGAAAATCCTGTTCCGACGCTGTCGGAATTAAAGGCTTGCTGCAGACCGTCAACCGTGCCGTTGATAACGCCGCTATCATATCCGAATAAAAATCCGCCCAATGTCGCGACGATGGTGATGAGTAAAATAAATCCGGCGCTTCCGCCCGCATTCATCGTGTCAGTTTTTGACATGAAATTCCCCTATTATGTTTTGACGCCGTATCTTTTTCCGGCGTTCTTATTTATGACCTATTGCATTGATCCGCGCGACACAAATCATTTATGACAGCGCTGTCAGATTTATTATGACACTCACGTCTTACCACACGGGCCGTGTGAGGCCCGCATAACCAAACTATGCGGCAGGATTATATGCTGCGGCTCTGACTGCGCGTCACGAATGCGTGCCAATAATAATGCGGCGGCTTGCGCGGCCATGTCTTTGAGCGGCTGGCGCACTGTGGATAAGGGCGGGCTGATGACGCTGGCGACAGCAACATCGTCATATCCAACAATGGTCACGTCAGCGGGCACGGCAATGCCGCGCCGGTAAGTCTCTGCGATTGCGCCCGCTGCCATATCATCATTACTGGCAAAAATAGCGGTTGGCGGCGCAGGCAGATCGAACAGATCGGACGTGCAGCTTTGCCCTGACGGGTAAGAGAACGCACCTTCACAGATAAGCGTTTCTTCGATCGTCAATCCCGACTCTACCAGTGCATCTCTATATCCCGCAAGCCGGTTACGGCTGACCCCGAACTCTGACGGGCCTGTGATAAGACCAATGCGGCTATGGCCAAGTGTGATGAGTTTCTTAGTCATTTCCCGGGCCGCCGCACGGTCATCAATGCGCACGCTGGGCGCTTTATCATTCGCCGTCTCCGGCGCAATGCGCACAAAGGGTATACTTTTATCGATTAATTGCCTTTGTATGTCCGGGTCATCGGACATAGGCGGAATTAAGATGACCCCTGCCATGGCGCCGCGTGACAACAAGTCTGACAAACCCTTTGGATGGGCGCTGACATCTTCGACAACAAGATGAAACCCATTGCGGCTACACCATTCCATCGCGCCGATTTGAATGTTTTCAATATAAGAGCGGCTGGGGTTGGAGATAATCAGCGCGATCAAATTTGATCCTCTACGGCGCAAATTACGTGCCGATGTATTGATCTGAAAGTTTAGGGTCGTAGCCGCATCCTGCACTTTTTTGCGTGTGGAGTCGCGAACGCCCTCCTCACCATTCATCACGCGGCTGACGGTCTTAAATGAGACCCCTGCCGATTGGGCAACATCCTTGATTGTCGCGCTCATGATGATTCTTGCTGCGTCATAAACTAATTGCTAGAGCTAATTGACAACGTTGTCAATTTGGGATTATGACTTAAGAAATTACGCGCAATAGAGCCGCAACGATAGACTTACAGGGGATATTTATGAAATTTCGCACCACTTTACCGCTTACCGCCGCGACGATTGCGCTGACAGCAATGCTGTCTCTCACATCTTGCACTGATAACGCTCCGAGCACAAAAACAGCCCCGTCTGAAGCCTCCCGCCAGAACGATAAGATGACGGCCCCATGGCAGGATGATGCGCGTATTGATGATTTAATCGCCAAAATGACGCTGGATGAAAAGCTCGCGCAAATCAGCTGCGTCTGGTTTGGCAAAGCCGATATTTATAATGCGGATGGAAGTTTTAATCCTGAAAAAATGGCGGAGAAATTCCCCCACGGCGTCGGCTGCTTCGCCCGTCCGCAGGACACGATCGGTATGGAAGGCCCGTCCGAGCGTAAAGACATCAATGATTCGACCGTAGTGCGCCGTTTGAGCGCCCGCTCGCCTGCCGCGTCGGTGAACATCGTCAATGATGTGCAGCGCTGGCATGTTGAAAACACCCGCCTTGGTATCCCGACTCTGTTTCACGAAGAAGGCCTGCACGGGTTTCAAGGCAAAGACGCGACAGCGTTCCCACAATCTATCGCGCTGGCGGCCAGTTTTGATCCGGAGCTGGCCGAGCGGGTTTACAGCATTACCGCGCGCGAAATTCGCGCCCGCGGCGTTCACCATGTTCTCTCCCCCGTCGTTGATGTAGCGCTTGATCCGCGCTGGGGCCGGATTGAGGAGACCTTCGGCGAAGATCCCTATCTGGTCGGACAAATGGGTCTGGCTGCGGTGAAAGGGTTTCAAGGCACCGAGGATTATCTGGGCGATGATAAAGTTCTGACCACGCTCAAACATATGACCGGTCACGGACAGCCCGAAGGCGGCATGAATGTCGGCCCGGCGGCCGTGTCCGAGCGTATGCTCTACGAAATATTCTTCCCGCCGTTTGAAATCGCTGTGCGCGAAGGCAAAGCCGCGTCGGTCATGGCAAGCTATAATGAGATTAACGGCATTCCGTCACACGCCAATGGCTGGCTGCTGAATACAGTTCTGCGCGGCGAATGGGGCTTCAACGGCGCCGTTGTCGCGGATTATTTCGCTATTAATGAGCTGGAACGCCGCCATCATATCGCCTCCGACATTGCCGGCGCTGGAGAGCTGGCCCTGCGCGCCGGCGTCGATCTGGAATTGCCGGACGGCGTGGCCTATTATGCGTTAAAGCCGCGGATTGAGTCCGGCGAAATCCCGATGAGTATTGTCGATCAATCCGTACGCCGGATTTTAGAAATGAAAGTACGCGGACGCGTCTTTGAAACGCCTTATGGCGACGCCGAAACCGCCGAAGCCGTAACCGGTAATGAAGAAGCCCGCGGCGTCGCGCTGGAAGCTGCAATTAAAGCCCCTGTCCTGCTTAAAAACGAAGGCAAGATCCTCCCGTTGGACGCGTCGAAATATAAAACTATTGCCGTGATTGGCCCGAATAGTGATGTCACGATTTTGGGCGGGTATTCCGATGAACCGCGCCAAACCGTCTCAATTTTAGACGGCCTCAAAGCCAAAGCCGGCGAGGACAACATCATCTGGTCCAAAGGCGTAACTTTAACCGATAACCGCAGCTGGTGGGATGACGGGGTCAAGCTGACCGATCCGAATACAAACCGGAGCGACATTTATAAAGCTGTCGCCGCCGCCCAGGACGCTGACCTGATTATCGTGGCTATTGGCGGTGACGAGAGCACATCCCGTGAAGCCTGGTCGGAAACTCATCAAGGCGACCGCAATGATATCACGTTGATCGGCGAGCAAAAAGAGCTGGTGGACGAATTGGCCAAGACCGACAAACCCATGGTGGCCGTTGTTATTTCAGGCCGCCCGCTTAGCCTGTCCAATGTCGAAGCGCATTTCGATGGCATTCTTTATGGCTGGATTTTGGGTCAGGAAACCGGAACCGCGGTCGCCGATCTTCTCTTCGGTGACGCTGTGCCTTCCGGTAAAATGCCGGTCTCCGTGCCGCGCACGGCCGGACAAATTCCGGCCTATTATTACCATAAACCGACAGCGCGCCGCGGCTATGCCTTTGGCGATGCCAGTCCGCTTTACGCGTTTGGTCACGGGCTATCTTACACAACATTTGAGATTTCAGAGCCGACATTATCAACGGCCACAATCGGCATAGGCGGAGAGTCCGGCGTCTCGGTGACTGTCTCTAACACGGGAGACTATGAAGCGACCGAAGTCGTGCAGATGTATATTCGCGATGAGGTCAGCACAGTCACCCGTCCCGTCAAAGAACTTAAAGGTTTCAAACGCGTCACCCTCGCCCCGGGCACGAGCGAGACGGTGACATTGCCCATCCCGAACAACGCATTATCGTTTTATGATATCAATATGGACCGCCTCGTCGAGCCGGGAGCATTTGAAATCATGGTCGGCAATAGCTCTATCAATACGAAATCCGTCACTTTGACGGTTGAGTAATGTATCTCGGTCTTGATATCGGCACATCGGGTGTCAAAGCCGTTTTGGTTGACGGCGCGCAAAAGGTCGTTGATCAAGCCAGCGCGCCGCTCGCCGTTTCGCGGCCAAAGCCCCTATGGTCAGAGCAAGACCCTGCAGATTGGTGGCGCGCCACCACGGAAGCCGTCCATAAATTAGATACGCGCGCGCGCCGCGCGGTCAAAGCTATCGGCCTTTCAGGGCAAATGCATGGCGCGACATGCCTTGACGCATCAGGCAAAGTTATCCGTCCGGCCATACTCTGGAATGACGGACGCAGCGCCGAAAATTGTGCGGTAATGATGCGCGATATGCCGACTCTGACCGAAATTTCCGGCAATCTGGCTATGCCGGGATTTACCGCGCCGAAACTGCACTGGATGCGCGATCATGAGTCGGAAAATTTCAAGCGTATCAACAAAGTTCTGCTACCCAAAGATTATGTCCGCTACCTAATGAGCGGCGACTTTGCCTCTGATCTGTCTGACAGCGCAGGCACATTATGGCTCGATGTGGAAAAGCGCAAGTGGTCAGACGATATCTTGGCGCTGACGGGGTTAACGCAAGCCCATATGCCAAAGCTTTATGAAGGCTCTGAGGTGACAGGCACATTATCGGCCAAAATTGCCGATGATTGGGGCATGGCGCGCGTGCCGATAGCGGCAGGCGGCGGCGACAATGCTGCCGGAGCCGTGGGCGCAGGTGTGATCACACCCGGCGAAGGCTTTATCTCGCTCGGCACAAGCGGCGTGGTCTTTCTTGCCGATGATACGTACCGGCCCAATACAGATGGCGCAGTTCACACATTTTGCCATGCCCTGCCCGGCCTCTGGCACCGGATGAGCGTCATATTATCGGCAGCCAGCGCGGTTGATTTCGTGGCCCGTATTGCCGGATTTGAAACTGAAGCCGCGCTGTATGACGCGGCGGCAGACGCAAAAACACCCGCTCGCGGCGCGATCTTTCTGCCCTATCTGTCAGGTGAGCGCACGCCGCATAATGACCCCTATGCCAAAGGCGCATTTTTCGGCCTGTCCCACGAAGATACCCCATTATCCATGGCGCAAGCCGCGCTGGAAGGCGTGGCTTTTGCATTGGCTGACGGGGTTGATGTATTGCGCGAGAGCGGTGCGAGGATCGAGAATTTGTCCGTCATTGGCGGCGGCTCGCGCTCGGCATGGTGGGGTAAAATTATTGCCAGCGCGATGGACCTGCCGCTGACATACCGAACGGCCTCCGCCGTCGGTCCGGCTTACGGCGCTGCGCGTCTGGCGCGTCTTTGCGCGGCGTCTGAGCGGGCAGAAGATATCTGCACGGCTCCCGCCATCGACCATGTGATAGAGCCGGATGCCGATATGCGCGATCTCTATGCGCGGCGGCGCGAGACATTTACGAAATTATATAAAGCGACACACAGTCTGACACAGGAGCTAAGGGCATGAGCGGCTATTTTGATCATATCGACCCCATTAAATTTGAGGGCAAGGACAGCGAAAATCCGCTGACGTTTAAATATTACGACAAAGGCAAAAACGTTCTCGGCAAGAGCATGGAAGAGCAACTTCGCATTGCCGTCTGTTACTGGCATAATTTCTGCTGGGACGGGTTTGACGTGTTTGGCGGTGGTACATTTAACCGGCCATGGCACGGCGCGGTTAATGACCGCAAAGCGGCAGAGATGAAAACCGATGTCGCCTTTGATTTCTTTACCCGTCTTGGCAATCCGTTTTTCACTTTCCATGACGTCGACACTATGGCCGCATCGGAAACGCCGCGCGAGCACGTCGACAACCTGGCTCATATTGTCGACTATATCGAAGGCAAAATGGGCAGCACGGGAAAGAAGCTGCTCTGGGGCACGGCCAATATGTTTTCCCATCCGCGATATATGTCCGGCGCGTCGACCAATCCAAATCCCGAGGTCGCGGCTTTTGCCGCGCTGCAAGTGCGCCACGCCTTAGAGGCCACGCATCGCCTTGGCGGAGCGGGCTATGTGTTGTGGGGCGGCCGTGAGGGCTATGACACCATTCTCAACACCAAAGTCGGGCAGGAAATGGATCAACTGGGACGTTTTCTCACTATGACGGTGGAGCATAAACATAAAATCGGATTTAAAGGCGATATCTGGATCGAGCCCAAGCCGCACGAGCCGACCAAACATCAATATGACCGCGATGTCGGCACGGTTTACGGCTTTTTGAAAGCTTACGGGCTTGAGAACGAAGTCGGAGTCAATATAGAGCCGAACCACGCCACATTAGCAGGGCATAGTTTTGAACATGAGGTCGAGATGGCCAATGCTCTGGGCATTTCCGGCTCTATAGATTTCAACCGCGGCGACCCGCAAAATGGCTGGGATACGGACCAATTCCCCAATGACCTGCGCGAAACAACCCTGGCGATGTATTACATTTTAAAAGGCGGCGGCTTTAAAAATGGCGGCTCAAATTTCGATGCCAAAGTGCGCCGCCAAAGCCGCGACGTAGATGATTTGTTCTACGCTCATGTCGGCGCCATGGACCTTCTGGCCCGCGCGCTCGAAAATGCCGCCGCTATGATTAAGAAAGACACGCTTGGTGATTTTCGTGAGCAGCGTTACGCCGGATGGTCAACGGGTATGGGCCGGAAAATGATGGACGGCAAAGCCAGTCTTGCCGAAATGGCGGATTACTGCCTTGAGAAAAATGAGAGCCCTGCCCCGGTTTCAGGCCGTCAGGAGTATCTGGAGAATGTCGTCACGCAGGCCGTGAAATAACGCCGCCTTGAACCTAAGCTACTAAGTCCAGGTGAAGTTGCGATCCTTTAGACGGCGGCGCAATGCCCAAATGGTGGTCAATATCGCTGCGGTAGGTCTCGAACATGGATTTCAGTGCCTTGGGTAGACCGTTACCGGGCAGATGCCGGGCATAGCCCGGAAAACTACTGGCATGCGTCCATTGCTCCGGCGCACTGCCGAACTCGCTCCCCTTGCGAAATTGAAACCCAAAGCGTGATAAGCCCGCGCCATAACGTGCCGGCAGAGTATAGACGATGGCCCGCCAGTGATGCGTGCCGATCCGTCTGGCGGGGGAACACCAGAGAATACGGTCTATAAATGCGTCATCAAAGCGGGCCATACGTCTACCATTTTTTAAAACGTCAACGGGGAATTAACGTTTTACTTCGGGGGACGTTCCGTTTATTCAAATAATGAGAACATTACAAGAACATTCTACACGTTTTGTGAAAAAATTATCCGCTCGGGTCTCATCCATACCAGATAGATAAACCGGCCGCAGAGCAAAACAAAGGCGAAGAACAGACCGATAGACAGGCCATACCACACGCCATTCGCTCCATAGGCCGTATGCAGGCCGAGCCAGTAACAAATCGGAAAGCCAATGACCCAGTAACTAAAGCCTGTGAAAATCATCGGCCAGTTCACGTCTTTTAGCCCGCGCAACAGCTGATTGGCGACAACCTGCGCTGCGTCATACACCATGAAACCGGCGACGATGGGCAAGAAGCCCGCAATCAATCCGACGACCGCTGCATTTTCCGGCGCGTTGACATCGAGATAGACGCGCGATATCACCGACGCGCCAAAGGCCACGCCTAAGGCTAGAATCGCAACGATGCCAACACAGGTTACAAATGTCACAATCGCCGAGCGTTTCAGCGCCGGAAGGTTTTGCGCGCCTACGGCGAGCCCCACACGGACCGACCCGGCCATAGCCAGGCCAAAGGGCACCATAAAGGATAGTGAAGCGACATTCAGCCCGACTTGATAGGCCGCCTGCGCGCTGACGCTGATCGCGCCGACAATTAGGACAGCCACGTTAAACAGCATGCCTTCGAACAGCGTCATGACAGTGATCGGAAAGCCAAGCGTGATCAGGTCGCGCATACGGCTCCAATCTGGACGCCACAAGCGGCGAAAAACGCGAAACGGCGCGGCTTTACTGTCCCGGGTCACATAGATGGCAAAGAGGGTGAAACTGAGGACGTAGGAGAGCGAAGAGGCAATGCCGGCCCCGACAAGTTCGAGCCGTGGAAACCCCAAATTGCCGTAGATCAAAATCCAGTTCAGCGCGACGTTAAACAGTGTCGTCAGACTGATCAGCACCATCGGCATCCAGACCCGTCCAAATGCCGACAGAAAATTGCGCAGGGCAAAAATCATCAGCGCAAAGGGCCAGCCAAATATCAATGTCAGCGTATATTGCGCGCCCAATTGTGAGACCACCGGATCCTGCCCCAGAGCCAAAGCCATAGGCTCAACAAACAAGCCGAAAATTAAGGCAAAAGGCGTCATAAAGGCAATCAGCCAAAAGCTCATCCGCACCGTCATACGCACGTCGCGGCGCTCATTTTGGTTGCGTCCCAAAGCTTGGCTGACCAATGGCGTCACGGCGAAAACAGCGCCGGAGCCCAGCATCCACAGCAGAAAGAATATCACCAAACCAAGTGACGACGCAGCCAGTTGCGTCTCGCCCAGACGGCCAATCATGGCGGCGTCAATCGTGTAGACGACGAAGGATATGAGTTGCCCTAATCCAATAGGAAAGCCGAGGGCTAAAAAAGCTTTAAGCTCTCCGCCCCATGTGGACGGAAACTGCGCTTTACGCGCGGGTTTTAAATATGTTTCAGACATATGAGTCTCTTTATATAAAATAGACTCCGGATATAAAAAAACCTCCGGAGCGGGTGCTCGGGAGGTCACAAGCCTTGATGGCGCGCGTCGTTACCGAGCAGAGCGGGAAGTGCAGGTCTGGCCTACACTCGGAAAAACGACAAAAGTGTTCATGGAATAATCTCCGTTAAGTGTAGGCGGGATAATGGCGTAGTCGATTTTTGTCAATTCTGAAATAGATTTTCCTGAATGCGGGCCAGCCTGTCTTCGCCCCACACCGCCTGTCCATTCACGATAAAGCTCGGCACGCCCCATAATCCCGCGGCATGTAAATCCGCTTGATTTTTCGCCGCTTTTGCGCGCCACGTCTCGTCGCGCAGGGCCGCGCCGACCTCGTCGCGGGTAATGCCGGCGCGCTCACATATGCGGCGAAGACCAATGGCCGAGCCGGCATTGACGCCCTCCGCCCAGACGGCTTTGTAAAAGCTTTTGAGAAAGGCCTCTTCGCGCGGCGTGCCGAGAACGGAAAACAGCACAGCCATGCCGCGTTCGGTCGGCTTGCCCACCGCATCGCTAATCAGGCCGTAAGGAATATTCTTACGCCGGGCCTGCCGCGCGACATCTCCTGCAATATAGAGCCGCTTGGACTTCGGCACATCATAGCCGCGCATCAGCATGGGCAGGACAGGTCTAAGACTGACGGTTGCTTCATGCTGCCGCGCGAGATCATAAATCTTCATGGCGGCGAGATAGCTATAAGGACTGCGAAGCGACAGGAACGCCTTGATGGAGCGGTCAGTTTTGCGCGTATCGTTGCGATCCCAATCCACAGGCGGGGTGATCGGCGCGCCCTCACCCCGCCCTATATCCTGCAGCCGCTCTTCGAGGAAATGCAAGCGATCCAATCCCCAATACCATTCACCTGCATAGTAAATCATGCCGCCCTGATAATGGCCGAGCTTTAAGAGCTGCGCCGTACCCTCCGGAGCGTCCGCAATCTCGCCGGGAACATGGCCGGGAAATTTAATACCCAGCCGTGCGGACAGCCAGCGCGCATCTTCTTTGGCCCAAGCCCTAAGAGCGTCCAGTTCAGGTGCATATTTTGGCGGCATATCGGTAATCGTAAACGCGCGCAGGGTCAGGCCGTACCAATCGAGCAGCGCCGGGATTTGCGAAGCCAATAAAACGCTATGAGCATCTTTGGGGTCATGGAAAAAGACGATCTCGCGTGAGGTCATCTTACTTTCATAGAAAACCCGCTTGCGCAGCATGCGGCCTTCCGACAGCAGATAACGAATAATGTAGGATTTTAGCGCGGCCATGTTATGACCCTATCGCAATATAATGGAGTTACAATATGGCGGGCAAGTGGTTTGATGAATTATCGGTGGGCGATGTCTTTGATCATGCCCTGCGCCGCACCATTACCGAAGCCGATAATGTGCTGTTTTCGGCTATGACACATAATCCGGCGCAGCTGCATCTCGACGCGGATTATTGCGAAAAAGAAACCGAGTTCGGCCAGCGTCTGGTCAATAGTTATTTCACCCTTGGCCTTATGGTTGGCATATCCGTCGGCGACACAACGATGGGGACAGCCGTGGCTAATTTGGGCATGACGGATGTCAAATTTCCAAAGCCGCTTTTTCACGGTGATACCGTGCATATTCAGACAGAGGTCGTCGGTTTGCGCGAGAGCAAATCACGGCCTGACCAGGGCCTAGTCACATTTGAGCACCGCGCTTTTAATCAACATGATGAGCTCTGCGCTGTGGCCACGCGCACCGGATTACAACGCAAAAAGCCGATCTAAAATCTCTTTATGCGACAATTGGAATACGAGATAGTCAGGCCGGATTAATCGCGTCAGTTAGTCTTGCGCAAATGGTCATAAATCTTCTGTCAGAATATACATCATCTCTTGCGCAAATATTGCAGCGGAAGTGTCAATGGCGCCGCGATCCGTTTCATCACCGACTTCATAAGTAATTGCCGGAATATTGTAGCGCGTATGCATATAATTTTTCGATGTAGGCAGATCAGAATTATGACGTTGTGCCCGCTCAAACGGATAGGATTGTGTGTCAATTTTCTGGGCGCTTCGCGCCATCCAGTCTTGCGTAAATCCGGCTGCAAAGCCGGCATCTTCATCCGTCTGTGTGTAAAAAACATTGCGCCGCGTCGAGTGAAAATCCAAAAACAGGCGCGGGCCGTTACCGCCGATCCCGTCAAGCCATGTTTTAATACTGCGCGTTTCGGGTTGTTCAAAAGGCCCCCAATCACGGTTTAAATCTGTTCCGTCAACATTATGCCGCCAATGGCCGCGCGACTCCGTCAGGATTTATGAGCGGTATAATCACAACATTATAAACACTGCGAAAGGCGGGCGCCTTTGGCGTGTCAGCCATTACGGTTTCAGCGAAGCTTTGCAGGTCCTATGCGCCTGTTACTTCGTCACGTTAATGGCCGTTTTCAGACAATTCGCTAAGGTATTGCGATGCAAACCTCAATTTACACCCGTCATCGCTTCGATCCCGATGTAATCAAAGGTGCCGTTTGGATGTATTTTCGTTTCCATCTAAGCTTTCGTGATGTCGAAGAGCTCATGATAGAACGCGGCGTCAATGTTTCCTATGAAACATTCCGGAGATGGGTTGAGAAATTCGGGTCGACCTTTGCAAAGCGAATAAGTTGTAGATCTGAAAGTCCCTCTCCTGTTTGGCATTTGGATGAAGTCTACACGAAGGTTAACGGTCGAATGGTTTACCTCTGGCGTGCCGTTGATGACGAAGGAACGGTACTTGATGTCGTTGTTCAGCAACGCCGCAATACTAAGGCAGCCACGCGATTACTGCGTAAACTCCTTAGAAACCAGGGCATCAAGCCCACTCGTATCGTGACAGATCGACTTGGGTCGTACGGAGCCGCTCTCAAGTGTTTAGGCCTACAACACCTTCAAGATGTCGGCGGAAGAAAAAACAATAGAGCTGAATGCTCTCACGTTCCCATACGAAGACGAGAGCGAAAAGTACAAAAATTCAGATCTGTGGGGAACGCTCAAAACTACTTTCAGCCTATGGTCAAATCTACAATCTGTTCAATCACCGACGCATCTCAATTCAAGAAACACGCTACGAAAATTCAGAACTAAATCTCAATGCGAATGGAGCATCGTGACGGCAGCGGCTTGCGCCTAAAGCGCCAGTTAGCAAAAAATAACGGCTAGATTAGTTAACGTGACAAAGCCGTCACTACCTATACGTGGTAAAAAGCACTTAGTGCGTGGTAGGTCCGGAGGGACTCGAACCCCCAACCAGACGGGTATGAACCGTCGGCTCTAACCAATTGAGCTACAGACCCCTATTCACGCCAAGTTCACGCATTGCCGCGTAGAAAACTCATAGAGCGCCGCCCTATAGCGCGGCTTTGGCCAGAGTAAAACCCTCTTGTTAGTCCGTGTGCATCTATGGCATATCTGGCTCTCAAAATTGGAGACTAACTATGCGCAATATTTTGATCACATTAGCCGCCGCCGCCGCGATCGCGGCCTGCACCCCGACTTCGCCCACTTACGTACAGCCGCAGGAGCAGACGATGGCCGTTATCAACGTCTCGGCCAGCGCTGACGTCAAAATCGCGCCGGATCAAGCCATGGTCTCGGCCGGGGTCGTCAGCCAGTCCGCAGATGCCGGACAGGCTATGCGTGATAATGCGGCCAAAATGACCAAAGTTTTTGAAGCTTTGGATGCCGCCGGTATCCCGCGCGAGAATGTACAAACCTCACAGATCAGCCTGCAACCGCGATATAATTATGAGGAGCGTAAAGCGCCGCGCATTACGGGCTATGAAGCGCGCAATATAATTACCGTGACGACAGACGATCTGGCTAAGACCGGGGCTATGGTCGACGCCCTGGTTAAAGCCGGCATCAATAATATCGATCAGGTTCAGATGACGGTTAAAAATCCTGAAGAGGCTGAGAATACAGCCCGCACAAATGCGATTGCCAAGGCTAAAGCTAAAGCCCAATCCATGGCTGAAGCGGCCGGAGTGGAGCTGGGTAAATTGACGAATCTGAGCGAATCCAGCGGCGGTGGGCGCCCGGTCATGTACCGTCAAACGGCAGCTATGGACGTTATGGAATCTACGCCTGTCGCGCCGGGCGAGCAAACCATCAGTGTCACTGTAAATCTCAGCTACGGCATTGTCGAATAGCCTGTCCAGAATGGCACCGTATTGAGCTAATAAAAAAGCCGCCTGCAAGGGCGGCTTTTTCAATATTGATATTAAAATGATCTAGCTGACCGGAGGAATATAGACCTCGTTATTTTCGTCTAAAAGCACGACATTGGGCGCGTAATTGCGCGCCTCTCCCGCATCCATTTGGCAATATGTAATGATGATAATTTTGTCACCAACCTGTACCCGGCGCGCCGCAGCGCCGTTCAAACCAAATGTTTTGGACCCGCGCGGAGCGTCAATGGCATAAGTCGTAAACCGTTCGCCATTTGTGATGTTGAGGATATCGACCTGTTCATTAGGTAGAATTCCGGCGCGTTCGAGCAAATCCTGATCAATAGAGATTGAGCCTTCGTAGTGCAGGTCAGCCTGAGTCACCGTCGCGCGGTGTATTTTGCCCTTCATCATGGTCACAATCATCTGGATCTCCTCGTCTACGCCGCTCTTAGCGCGGGCTACGCTATATATCTAGGTAAGACATTGGCCTTTAAGAACCTCTGCTGACGCATATCACATCCGATATGCTATGCAAATTCGCATGGCTATTCCGATTGCAGGCCACGGCGGCGATGGATAAGACCCCCACATGAAAGATGTCCTTATCATAACCACCGGCGGCACGCTGGACAAAGACCACGACACCTATACCGAAGGTTTGGTCTTGTCCGGCACGGATGCCTCGCATCTCGGCGAGCTCTTGGCGCGCGGCCGGTGCTATTACCCGCGCGAAATTGCCCTGATGAGCAAGGACAGCCTGGAGATTAATGATGATGACCGGGCGTCAATTTTAGGCGCGCTGTCAAGCGCAGAAGAGACTGCCGTCGTCATCACACACGGCACCAGTACAATGGATAAAACGGCCGCATTCCTGTCAGGGAAAACGGGCGAGAAAACAGTCATTTTAACGGGGGCCATGCGCCCCTTCGCGATCGGAAAATCCGACGCCGGATTTAATGTCGGCGGCGCCGTAATCGCCGCGCAGCTTCTGCCCGCTGGTGTTTACGCGGTCATGAATGGCCGTATATTCGCCGCGAAAGATATTCACAAAAATGAAAAACAAGGACGCTTTGATGTCTAACACGTTATTTACGCCATTTTCCTGCCGCGGGCTGGACCTGCCAAACCGTATTGTCATGGCGCCGATGACGCGCAGTCATTCGCCCGCCGGCATACCCGGCACAGATGTGGCAGAGTATTATGGCCGCCGCGCCGGGGCCGATGTCGGCCTGATTGTCACCGAAGGCACAGTCGTTGACCGGCCCGGCGCAGGCAATGATCCCAAAGTGCCGTTATTTTACGGTGACGCCCTGCCCGGCTGGAGCAATGTTGTGAAATCCGTTCACGCGCAAGGCGGCAAAATCGCGCCGCAGCTTTGGCACACAGGCATGGCAAAAAAACCGGGCGCAGGTCATTTTCCTGAAGCCGACGCAGACAGCCCGTCCGGCCTGACGCATACCGGCAAACTGGTCGCGCCTGTATTATCAGAGTCCGAAGTCGCCGATATTGTTGCCAGCTTCGCCCGATCCGCCGCCCACGCCAAAGATATGGGCATGGACGCAATCGAAATTCACGGCGCGCATGGCTATCTCATCGACGAGTTTTTCTGGGCGGTTATGAACCAGCGCGACGATAAATATGGTGGCGATCTCAAAGACCGCGCCACATTCGCCGCTGAGATTATTTCCGAATGCCGCAAGGCTATTGGTGAGGATATGCCGATCATCCTTCGCTTCTCGCAATGGAAGCAGCAGGATTATGGCGCGCGTCTGGCGGAAACGCCCGAAGCTTTGGGCGAATTTCTAGGCGTTTTCGTCGATGCGGGTGTGGATATATTGCACTGTTCGCAGCGTCGCTATTGGGAGCCCGAATTTGAAGGCTCCACCCTAAACCTTGCCGGATGGGCGAAGAAGCTGACCGGACTGCCGACCATTACCGTCGGGTCAGTCGGGCTGGATGGGGATTTCTTTGACGCCTTCCAAGGCAAAGGCAGCGGGACGCGCGGTCTTGACGATCTCTATGAACGCTTAGACGCTGGTGAATTTGATCTGGTCGCGGTGGGCCGCGCCCTGCTTCAGGATCCGCAATGGGCCAGCAAAGTCAAAGACGGCAAGCTCGACGCGCTCGGCGACTATGACGCCGCCTCGCTGCAAACTCTATATTAGGGTCTGTCAATCTTCAGTCTCGTCGTAATCTGACGCACGGCAAATTCATCACGCAAAGTAACGACCCCGTCCAGATCGGCAGCGCTATGTGCGCGCAACAGAACCGCCGTTTGAGGTTTGCTGGACAGAAAGGTCACGACCCGGTCCGGCGCGGTCTCTATCGACAAAAGCCTGCCATCGACGATTACATCGTTTTGAGCTGTGATATAGACATCCAGAACAGGAACCGAATGGGTCGGGGTCTCACTTGGCGCAGGCTTAGCTAACGCCGTGCCGTGCTCGTCCAGAAATGTCGCGGTAACAATAAAAAATATCAGCAAAATAAACACGATATCCAGCATGGGCGTCATATCGACTCCGGCCTCATCTGCGTAATGGCGGCGTAATGTTTTCATCTTATCCTCCCATATTTATAGATATGCAATAACATAACAATTGAGATATTACAATATTCATAATAAAGATGCGGTCTTAGTCCCCAAAAAAGCCTTTTAAAACCGCCGGAACTTCCCCCGGCAGATCACTGGCGATCAACCCCCGTCCCAAGCGCGCGCCGCATTCGCTGTGTGTCCACACCCCCGCGCAAGCCGCCTCAAAGGCCGCCATATGCTGCGCCATCAGCCCGGCGATAAATCCCGCCAGCACGTCGCCCGTCCCGCCTTTGGCCAGAGCGGCATCGGGATGGTTATTGATAACGCAGCGGCCATCGGGATGGGCAATATATGTCACGGGGCCCTTTAAGACGATAATCGCGCCGCAATAGGCCGCCGCCCGGCGCGCCATGTCTTCACGCGAGCCTTTCATATCCGGAAACATCCTCGCAAATTCGCCGTCATGCGAGGTGAGCACAGTACAAGGCGGGAACTGCGCCTCTCCGGCGGGCGCGGGAAAAGCGCTACTGTCAATCACGCGCGGCATATCCCCGGGCAAATCATCCAGTGCGGCATGATGGGCGGGCGCAATCCCGCCCGGCCCGGCAAGCACAGCCGATACCTTATTCAAACCACCCAGAGCATCTTGCGTCACCATGATATCAGGCGGGAGGCTGGCGCGGTAAACATCGCCCCGTGACATAGCCAGCACGCTGACCAATCCTGCGCCAATACGCAGAGCGGCCTGCGCCGATAATCGAGTCGCGCCTGTTAGATCAGGCGCTGCGAATATCGCCAGATGCCCATTATCATATTTATGAGCGTCATCAGCGGCGTGCGGGAGAGCATGTTTAAAAATATCAGGGCCATTGGGCATAGCGGGCATCCTCCTCATTTGTGGTCGATAAATCTACCAATGACCTTTCGCTTTATTCCACCGATATAAAAGCTTAGCCAAAATATGATAGCAGGCACGGGTCAACGGCATGATGACGGGGTTGCCGAAAATGGCCGCCAGCCAAGCTTGACCGCTTGACCGCCGCCAGATTTCGACCGCAACAACCGCGCCGACCAAGAGCTCCCCGCCGTCCAGAGCGTGGAGCTTCATGCGGATATCCTCAAGACTCGCTCCGAATTGTGACAGGCGCTGCGGTTCTTTGTTAATGTCGCGAAATTCAATCCCGCCGCGGCGTAGCAGCTCGATCATCCGTCTGCGCTGCCAGCTTATGCCCGCATCACAGACGGGGCACAGCGTATTAGAGTAGATGATAAGCGGTGCGCCCTCGGTCATATTAGCCTATTTCGCGTCCGCCTCAACGATGCTCAAGACGCGCAGCAAATTACCGCCCCAAATTTTAGCAATGTCTTGCTCACTATAATCGCGGCGCAACAGCTCTGCCGTGACATTGGCGGTCTGCGAGGCATCTTTCCATCCGATGATCCCGCCTCCGCCATCAAAATCCGACGCAATGCCGACATGATCAATGCCGGCAATTTTAACGGCGTGGTCGATATGATCGACAAAGTCGGAGACCGTCGCCAAAGGCTCTGTTGCGATTATTCTATCGCGTTCTTGGTCGACAACCAGTTTGTCTTCTTCGCTTAGCGCCTCATAATCCGGGCGTGACGAAATTCCAAACCGCTGTCCTAATGCGTCCAATGCGGCCAACTGCTCCGGTGTTTGGACTTTAACATAGACGCCGAGCGCCACCATCTGCGCGACGCCGCCGACGTCTCTGATCTTGCGAAGCTGTTCATCATCAAGATTGCGCAGGCTGTCGGAAACGGCTTTAGCCCCGCTATGTGACGCAATAATAGGCGTGCGCGATATTTCGGCGGCCTGCATCATTGTGGCTTTGCCCGCATGGCTGACATCGACCATAATACCGTTATCATTGAGCGCTGCGACAAGGTCACGGCCCAGTGGCGACAAACCATTCCATTTCGGGCCCTCATCACGCACAGGGTCGGCGTTAGAGCTATCACCAAACTGGTTATGCCCGAAATGAGTGACCCCCATATAGCGCACGCCGCGCGCCGCCATTACCGGGACGTCAGCGACGCTATCACCCAGCGGATAAGCGTTTTCCATCCCGATCAGAACGGCATGTTTGCCGCCGCTGACAATACGGCGAACATCATCAGCTGTGCGCGCCAGCTCAAAATCAGCTCCGTGCACCTGCGTCAGCTGCTCTATGGCCGTGAGCCGTGTTTGCGCAATCGCTCCAGCCGCCGCATAGCCCTCAGGCGTCAGCTCACCTTGCGGCGTATAAACAATCCAGAACCCGCTATCGAGCCGTCCTTCGGTCAATTTTGGTAAATCAACCTGCAGCTCGGTTGGGCCGCTTGGGTCAATCTCTGTCATATAAGTGAGCGGGATATCGATATGCGTGTCCAGCGTCAGAATTTGATCGTGAATTTGCGCAGGCGTCAGCGGCGTAGGCGCTGCTGTGTCTGCGGGCGGCGTATCCGATGCGCCACAACCCGCCATTAGTAAGGCTGCAGTGGCCAGTAATGTTGTTTTGAATGTCATGTAAATTTCCCCTTTCTCAAACCATAAGCCGAAAGCACGTTTTGGCAATGTAAAAGCGGTAGCCGTCAGGGCGGAATATGTCCCGTGACTATCGGGTGAAGCGCCGCGTCACTGAAATCTGCCCTCCCCCGCAATTTACTCCAACAGCGTAAGATAAACTAAGTAGACATTCAGTAGCGCCAGCCAGCAAGCCGGTAAACTTTAAAAAAGTTCTTTAGACAGTGAATAGGCTGCAACCAGAAATCTGCCATGTGTCCAGACCAAGTCGAAAGGGGAAGGAAATTCGTCTGCAGTAACCATAAGCTACTGATCCAAGAAAGACCTTAGCTTGCGGCTGCGGCTTGGATGTTTCAGCTTGCGTAGGGCTTTAGCTTCGATCTGGCGGATGCGTTCACGGGTGACGCTGAACTGTTGCCCGACTTCTTCGAGCGTATGGTCGGTGTTCATACCGATCCCAAAGCGCATGCGCAAAACGCGTTCCTCGCGCGGGGTAAGCGACGCCAGAACGCGGGTCGTAGTCTCGCGCAGATTGGACTGAATGGCAGCATCGATGGGCAGCTGCGCATTTTCGTCCTGGATAAAATCGCCAAGCTGGCTATCTTCTTCATCGCCGATTGGCGTTTCCAGAGAGATCGGCTCTTTGGCGATTTTCATCACTTTGCGCACTTTTTCAAGCGGCATAGCGAGTTTAGAGGACAGCTCTTCGGGCGTCGGTTCGCGGCCGATTTCATGCAAAATTTGGCGTGACGTGCGGACAATTTTGTTGATCGTTTCAATCATATGCACCGGAATACGGATGGTCCGGGCCTGATCGGCAATCGACCGCGTAATGGCCTGACGGATCCACCATGTGGCATATGTCGAGAACTTATAGCCGCGGCGATATTCGAATTTATCGACTGCTTTCATCAAACCGATATTGCCTTCCTGAATTAAATCAAGGAATTGAAGGCCACGGTTTGTGTACTTTTTCGCAATCGAAATAACCAAACGCAGATTGGCTTCGACCATTTCTTTTTTCGCCTGACGCGCTTCGCGCTCGCCTTTTTGCACAGTCTGAACAATACGGCGAAATTCATCAACCGGCACGCCGGTCTCTTGCGCCTGTATACCAATCTCATTTCTGATCTTCTCTATCGAGCGGCGTTCGCGCTTAATGAAACGGTCCCACGCTTCACTGCGCCCTTCCATTTGCTCAACCCATGTCGGGTTCAACTCGCTGCCTAAATAGCACTCAAGAAAGTCCTGACGCGGAACGCCGTTACCATCGGCGAGGCGCATCAATTTACCTTCAAGGCCGATCAGGCGTTTGTTGATCGCGTAGAGCTGCTCGATCAGCGCATCAATCCGCGCATTGTTTAGATGCAGGGATTTGAGCGCATCAATGATGCGGTCTTGGATTTGGTCATATTCTTCGGCTTGCGGCTTGCGCAGTTTCTTGCCGGACAGACGCGCGCGGATAAGCATGTCTTGCAGCTTTTGGAAGCGCGCAAAATCAAGCGAAATATCATTTAAAAGCTGAAAGACGGACTCGCGCAGCTCTCCTTCCATGGACGCCATGGACAGATTGGCTTTTTCGTCTTCGTCAATCTCATCATCATCATCGAGGGTTTTCTGGCCCTCTTCATAATCTTTGTCGCGCTTAATGACTTCGGGGCGGGTCGGCAGAAGGACTTCACCTTCCTCGGCTTCGATCTCGCCTTTTTCGATTTTCTCTTTACGCACAGCGGCGGCAGAGTTGTCGATCTGTATCTTGCCAATAAATTTATTATAAGTGCTGTCCAGATCGATAATATCGCGCAGAAGGATACGCCCTTCTTCCAGCTCTTCACGCCAGACCATGATCGCTTCAAATGTCAGCGCGCTTTCGCACAAACCTTTGATCATTGTGTCGCGGCCGGCCTCAATACGTTTGGCAATGGCGATCTCGCCTTCGCGTGAGAGCAACTCGACCGTACCCATTTCGCGAAGATACATGCGAACGGGATCATCCGTGCGGTCGAGATCCGCTTTGGCATTGCCGCCCTGAATGGAGCGGTTCTCATTACGAACCAAAAGATTGTTCGGGTTTTTCGCATTGGGGTCTTCGTCGACCACGCTAATGCCCTGATCAGACAAAATCGCCAAAACGGCTTCAATCTCATCGGGCGTTACATCATCGGTGCGGATATGCTTGTTCAACTCGGCGGTTGACAGCAGGCCGGATTTTTTGGCCAGGGTGATCATCCGCTTCACTTCGGATTTTTTCATATCCAGAAGCGGAGCCTTCTCGCCGGTATCCGTCAAAGGCGGCGTATCGGGCGCAACCGCAACCGCAGTCTCTTTGACTTTGGATAGTTTGGCTTTGGACTTTGCCGCAATCTTTGTTTTAGACTTTATTGGTGTCTTTGCTTTGGACGCTGTTTTTTTAGGGGCCGCAGGTTTTTTGGCTGCGGCTTTAGGTGGCGTTTTCGCCATAAAATGCTCCGTTCATACAGATAACTGTATGCATGAGAGGCCCGAAGCGTTCCATTGGCTGGCAGCCATGGACAGCCTCAAGCCGAGGTTTGCCGTTTCGTCGCCGCTGCGGCCCGCATGAGTTTCTTCATCGCTTCACGGTCATTTGCCTGAAGCACCGCATTCATGCGGTCTCTAAACTCTGCGCGCTGCGCGTCTGCAACGTCTAATTCTTGATGAGCTGCCGCCTCTTTAAGCCATTCCGCCTCGCGAAAATCCTGGTCTGCATCCGGCCCGGTCATCGCGAGCGCGGAAGGATTTCTGCCAAACGCAGTGAATAGCTTTAAGTGAGCCGCATACCCTTGCTGCTCTATATGGGCACGAATCGCATGTTTATCAACAGCTATTGCGCTGCGCCAAAAGCTAAATATGCATTTTTGCAGCTCCGTCAGAGCCGGTGTGTCAAATTTCAGCTCAAAAAAGATCTCATCGACCCGCTCAAGCAGTGCCGGATTATGCAAAACCGCCTGCACCAGACGCTTCTCACGGGGCGCGCGGCCCATCCCGATATCATCATACCGTCCCATTCGGGCTTTCAGCGCTGAGGTCGGCGGCGGATTGCCTTTATTACGGCCCCAGCTTGATTTGCCGCGACCGGGTTTAAAGGCCGGCCGGCCATAGGCTTTATCGAAGCGCTCCAACAGCGCCGTTTTATACTGATCGCGCACGCCGTCATGGGCGATTTCGCGAAGCGCGGCGTAAATACGGTCTTTAAGCCCCGCTTTAGACTCAGGCGTGTCCAGCGGTTCTCTGTCCACTTCGCGACGCCACAGCATATCGACCAATGGCAAAGCGTCTTCGAGGGCCTTGCGCATGGCTGATGCGCCGCGTTCGCGGATGAGATCATCGGGATCCAGTCCCTCGGGCATCAGGGCAAAGCGCAAGGTCTGCCCCGGCTTGATCAGCGGCAGGGCGCGCTCAATAGATCGAAACGCCGCGCGCAGCCCGGCTTTATCACCGTCAAAACACAAAATTGGTTCCGGGCCGGCCCGCCATAACAGACTCATCTGGTCCTCGGTCAACGCTGTGCCGAGCGGCGCAACGGCGTGCTCAAATCCCGCGCGGGCCAGCGCAATGACGTCCATATAGCCTTCAGCCACGATCAGTCCGCGCGCCGGATTTTTCGGATCGGACAGCGCTTTTCGCGCTTGGGGATAGTGGTAAAGAACGCTGCCTTTATGGAAAAGCTGCGTCTCCGGTGAGTTCAGATATTTCGCTTTGGCATCGGCGGCCATAGCGCGGCCGCCAAAAGCAATAAGCCGCCCGCGACTATCCGTGATCGGAAACATGATACGGTTACGAAACCTGTCCCACGGTTGCCTATTGGACTGTCGGTCACGGTCTTCGGGCTCAATCACCAGACCGGTCTCGACAAGCGCGCCCATCGGCGCACCTTTATTAACCAGTTCATCACGCAGCGCGTCAAAGCTATCGGGGGCAAATCCGATACCAAAGCGCTTCCAATCGGCCTCGCTCAGGCCGCGGCCCTCAAGATAAACACGGGCCTGCGCGCCTAAATTGCGGCGCAGGGATTTCTCAAAAAAACGCTGGGCTTCTTCGGTCCAATTGATCAGCTTTTTACTTTGCGCGGCTTTGGCGGCAGCTTGCGGATCTTCGGCCGGCATCGATACGCCCGCCATGCCCGCAAGGCGCTCAACGGATTCAGGGAAAGACAAGCCTTCAACCTCCATCATGAAATTGATGGCATCACCATGCTTTCCGGAAGAAAAACAGTGATAAAACCCCTTCTCGTCATTGACGAAAAAGCTGGGCGATTTTTCATTGGTAAAGGGCGATAATCCGGCAAATTCACGGCCCTGCCGTTTAAGCTTTACGTGACGGCCGACAATGTCGGACACGCGGGTCCGCGCCTTGATCTCGTCCATAAAATCATCGGTAAATCGCATGTATTACATCTAAGGGCTGGGGCAGATGATTGCGAGTCCTATTCACCGCGCTCAGCGTCAGTGTGGCCCCATATAATCCGACACCGCAATGCAATGATGGAGGGTTTAGCAAATCAATATTCCGCTATCCCCAGGTCAGGCGTGGATAAATTACCGCTAACATTGCGCGAGAACGGCCCCGTTCGCAGGGGTCAGCGGAGCGGGAGATGTTTCAAAACCGTGGATATATATTTATTCATCCCCACCTCTCCTTTTGCCCCTATCTTCAAACTGTTCTTATCTCACAGGGCAGGCAAGCGGACGTTGGCTGGTCGGAGGGTAAGACGGTGTTGGGTGTAGGTTCCGATGGTAACGCAAAGGAGGCCGGCCCGCTAAGCGTGAGCTGTCTAGCGCCTCGACTGGCTAATTCGGCCGCTTAGCAAAGACATTGCTGTGCTGATGTTCAAACAGAGTTTGGGCGTCATGTCGGATATGCGGCGCGATCCGTATTTCCGGCAGGGACTTTAAGAAGCGAAATTACATTTACGCGTACCCAAACAGGTAGCCCCTGTTTTTTAAAGTCCCGCACAGACGCCCTACTTTAAACCGAAACAAATGAAGAGATAAATTATTGAAATAGACATACCACACTCACCACCCCGTCATCCAGAGCGCAGCGAAGGATCCAAGCCTAGGAGTATCAACTTAGTATATAAATCGAAATCCAGATATGGAGTCTTCGGGGCATTTTAATTTTCTAATCGTCAAGCGATTTGAAATGCTCCTCTGAATGACGGGCTGTTATTTTAGCTTACGCCATTCATATTCGCCCCGGATTAGCTACACAAATGCCCGCGAACCAATTTACCCGCTTTACCCATGTCCATACGTCCGGCGTAGTTCTGTTTGAGCTCGCCCATGATTTTGCCCATATCTTTAAGGCAGGTCGCGCCGTTTTTCTCAATGGCAGCAGACACAGCGGACTTCATTTGCGCATCAGTCAACGGCTTAGGCATAAAATGACGGATGATTTCGATCTCAGAGCGTTCCTGCTCAGCCAGCTCCGGACGGTTGTTTTCGTCATAGATTTTAGCGCTTTCTTCGCGCTGTTTGACCATCTTTGACAACAAAGACATGATCTCCGTTTCGTCAATGCCGCCGCAGCGGTCATCCGCGCGCGCGGCAATATCGCGGTCTTTAATCGCTGCCGTGATAAGGCGCAATGTCGCCAAACGGGTCGCGTCCTTACTCTTCATCGCGTCCTTTGTGGAGGATGAAATCTCGTCACGAAGTGCCATGTCGGCTCCTGTATAATTACCCCGAATTTACGGTTCCCACAAAACCGTCTTCGCTATCGCAGCCCACCCGACGCAGCCAAGTCTTGACCTCTTAGCGACCCGTGATAGGTACAACTCCGCACGCGCAAAAGCGAGTCACTTCTTAGGCAAGGGCGGTCATGTATGTCTCTATTTAATAAAAATCAAGCACAGCCGACAGAAGACGGCGTTCACAATCCCTATGAGGATTTGACCAAAGCACCGACCGGGGTACTGGTCTTGGCGGACGGAACGGTGTTTTACGGGCGCGGCGCAGGCTATCAAGGCGAGGCCACCGGCGAGGTCTGCTTCAATACGGCCATGACAGGATATCAGGAAATTCTAACCGATCCCTCCTATTCAGATCAAATTGTCTGCTTCACATTTCCCCATATCGGCAATGTCGGCACGAATGACGCCGATGATGAGAGCTTTTCCGTGCCCGCCCGCCGCGCTGCCGTCGGCGCCATCTTCAAAGCGCCGATCACTGTCCCGTCCAATTACCGCAATGAAATGGCGCTGCCCGAATGGATGGCCGCGCGTAAGATCATCGGTTTGTCGGGCATTGATACACGCGCGCTGACAGCTCATATTCGCGATCATGGTATGCCCAATGGCGTGATTGCGCATCATGTCGACGGGCAATTTGATCTGGGCGCGCTTAAGTCTAAAGCCGCGGACTGGCAAGGTCTGGTCGGCGCGGAGCTGGCCGAAGGCCGATCTACGCCCGCGCAGCACACTTCACATGTGCAAGGCTGGAGCTGGGATGAGGGTCACAGCGACAATACCGGCAAGGGTAAACATGTCGTCGTCATTGATTATGGCGTGAAGGGCAATATTGTCCGCCGCCTAGGCAGCGTGGGTCTGCGCTGCACGATTGTTCCGGCGCGCACATTAGCCGCCGATATTTTGGCGCTTAATCCGGACGGCGTTGTTCTATCCAACGGTCCAGGCGATCCGGTGGCCACGGGGGAATATGCCCTGCCGGTCATTCGTGATCTGGTCGCATCCGACACACCTCTTTTAGGCATATGTCTTGGCCATCAATTACTGGCTCTGGCGATGGGCGCAAAGACGGTCAAAATGGCGCAGGGTCACCACGGCGCCAACCATCCGGTCAAGGATTTCACCACCGGCAAGGTCGAGATTGTGTCGATGAACCACGGGTTTGCGGTCGATAAAGACAGCCTGCCCGACACGGTCGAGGAGACTCATGTCAGCCTCTTTGACGGCACCAATTGCGGTATTAAGGTCAAAGGCAAACCGGTATTTAGCGTCCAGCATCACCCCGAAGCCAGCCCCGGCCCGCAGGACAGTTTTTATCTGTTCCAGCGCTTTGCGGACACGCTTTAAGATATTTCATCCACGCCTTGCGCATATAGTTTATGCTATAAGCCTAGCCTTCAAGTCTGTCTTGATATTGTAAATATAAGACCTAAAGCGCGGCAATATTTGCGCGCAGCCATGCATCTAAACTTTGGAAATTAAAATCACTTTGCTCAAATAAACCGAGCATAAATTTCCACACATCATCATCGGGACAATTTATGTACGACCCATTGAGCTGTAAAAAGATATCCGTCACGATCAGAGACGTACGCTTATTTCCATCAACAAACGGATGATTATTCGCCAGACTTTCCCAGAGCGCCGCAGCCTCTTCGATTAAATCTTTATAGTAACCCGATTGCGGACGAAACATAGCGGATGCAAGCTGTCCCAGATCGCGAACGCCATCCGCGCCGCCAAACCTGACGAGTTGATCATCGTGAAAAGCAATAGCATCCTCTATGGACAAATACCGCAGCGTCACTTCGCCAGAATTTCAAGCGTTTTAGGAAAGCGCCGCAGAGTATTTTCATACGCTGTCCGGACATCATCAGCCATACGATAAGTCGTTTGATCTTTCAGATAAGCCTCAACCGCGTCTTCGAGCACGGCTTGGAGCTGACGCCCCTCTTTTTTGGCAAATGCGCGAATGTCTTCGAGCAATTGCTCGTCCATTTGTGTAGCAAATTTCTTACGCACCTTTGTGCCACGCAGGTGATTATCATAAGACGTTGGCTTTTCACGAAATTCAGGCATATCAGCTCCATCAAGATATTTCTTGATAAACCATTATGAGCTTTTGTCAAGTTCCATCATGATAAATCATGATGCTCCAGTTACTGACAATAGCGCGCATAAACTTCCAGCGCTTCGGGCATCCATTCTTCGAACTGGCGAATGCGGGTTTCTGACGCCGGATGAGTTGAGGCAAATTCGGGCGGCGCGCCTGCGCTATTGGCCCCCATACGCGCCCAGAGCTGCGGCGCTTCGCGCGGATCGTAACAGGCGCGCGCCATGAGAATAAGCCCGATATAGTCAGCCTCTGATTCATGATTGCGCGAAAATGGCAGAGCGAAGCCATATTGCGCGCCCGCGCCGAACAGGCCGATCACAGTGCGCTGCGCGCCGGCGTCCATACCGCCTGCGCCCATCATTACGCCTGCGCCGACAATTTGCTGCATGTTTTGCTGCGCCATACGCTCCGCGCCGTGATGGGCAAGCGCGTGGCCGATTTCATGGCCCATAATGACGGCCAGACCGTCTTCATTTTCAGCAATTGGGATAAGGCCTGTATAGACTGCCGTATAGCCGCCGGGCAGAGCGAAAGCATTGGCCTGCTCAGATTTTATTACGTTGAACGTCCAGTCATATCCGGTCTGCTCTCCGGTTTCTTCGACCATATACTGCTCTGCAACGCGGGCCAGACGTACGCCCATAGCATTGACCGTGTTCACTGTTGAGCCGGATTGGACAACATTTCCACGATTGTCAGCCAGAATCTGACGGTAAGATTGCAGCCCAAGCGCCATTTCCTGTTGCGGCTCTAATGTTCGCACTTGTGTACGACCTGTCAGAGGCACAGTCTCTTGGTTCATGAAATAATAAACCGCCGCGCCAATGATCGCCAGCACAGCAAATTGCCATTTGAATCCACCACTGCGTCTACCCATAATATCCTCCGTTAGTTTTAGACATTACGCGACAGAGCGCAAAAGGTCACAGAAAAAATCAATCCGCACTGAAATAGGGCGCTATATAATGTCCGTACAGTAAGTGCATCATAGAAATTACCATGATTTACCATCAAATACGTAAGTCTGTATTGAAAGTGTAGCCCCAAAACTATAGAAGAACGAAATTTTGCCCGCATCGCAGTGATTCTGCGCATATGATAGGATGACCATGCCCAAACGCACCGATATTGAGAGCATTCTAATCATCGGCGCGGGGCCTATCATTATCGGACAGGCTTGCGAATTTGATTACTCCGGTGTTCAGGCCTGCAAGGCGCTCAAGGAAGAGGGTTACCGGGTCATTCTGGTTAACTCTAATCCGGCAACAATTATGACGGATCCCGACATGGCGGACGCGACCTATGTCGAGCCGATTACGCCCGAAATTGTCGAAAAGATCATCGCTAAGGAGCGCCCGGACGCCTTGCTCCCGACGATGGGCGGGCAGACTGCGCTCAACACCGCGCTGGCGCTGGAAGATATGGGCGTGCTTGAAAAATACGGCGTCGAAATGATCGGCGCAAAAGCTGACGTCATCGACAAGGCCGAGAACCGCGAGCGGTTCGCCCAAGCCATGACTAAGATCGGTTTAGAAAATCCGCGCGCCACAATCATCACGGCGCCCAAAGACGACAACGGCAAGGCCGATATCACAGCCGGCGTCGCCGAGGCCGTTCGGAAACTCGACTATACGGGCCTGCCTGCCATTATCCGGCCCGCTTTTACAATGGGCGGTACAGGCGGCGGCGTGGCCTATAATATCGAAGAATATGAAGAAATTATCCGCAGCGGTCTGTCCGCCTCTCCGACCAACCAAGTTCTCGTCGATGAGAGCCTGCTCGGCTGGAAGGAATATGAAATGGAAGTCGTCCGCGACAAGGACGATAATTGTATCATCATCTGCGCGATTGAAAATATCGACCCGATGGGCGTTCACACCGGCGATTCTATCACAGTCGCCCCTGCCCTGACCCTGACGGATAAAGAATATCAGATTATGCGCGACGCCTCGATTGCCGTGCTGCGCGAAATCGGCGTCGAGACGGGCGGGTCAAATGTCCAGTTCGGCGTCAATCCCGCTGACGGGCGCATGGTTGTCATTGAAATGAATCCGCGCGTATCGCGATCCTCCGCATTAGCCTCCAAAGCGACGGGGTTCCCGATTGCTCGCATTGCGGCCAAATTGGCCGTCGGCTATACTCTGGACGAACTGGACAACGATATTACCGGTGCAACTCCGGCAAGCTTTGAGCCGTCAATTGATTATGTCGTGACAAAGATACCGCGTTTCGCTTTTGAGAAATTCCCCGGCGCAGAACCTATTCTGACCACGTCCATGAAATCGGTCGGCGAGGCTATGGCGATTGGCCGGACGTTCAAGGAAAGCTTCCAAAAAGCCCTTCGTTCGCTGGAAACAGGTCTAACCGGATTAAATGAGCTCGATATCAGGGGTGAAGACGGCGTCACGGCGGATAAAGCGCTTCGCGCACGCCTCGCCATTCAAGCCCCGGATCGCCTGCAGGTCGTCGCGCAGGCCTTTCGCCAAGGGCTGAGCTTGGAAAAAATCAACCAAATCACGTCTATTGATCCATGGTTTTTAGGTCAAATTGAAGAAATCGTCGCCAGCGAAGACTGGCTCCGCCAAGAAGGCCTGCCCAAAGACGCAGATGTGCTGCGCGCTGTTAAAGCCGACGGATTTTCCGATGCCCGTCTTGCAGAGCTGACCGGAAACAAAGAGTCTAAAGTGCGCAAAGCGCGCCACAAGGCCGGAGTCCGGCCCGTTTATAAGCGCGTTGATACCTGTGCAGCGGAATTTAAGGCCAAGACGCCTTATATGTATTCCACCTATGAAACGCCCGGTTTTGGCGGTGAGGTCGATGATGAGAGCCGCCCGAGCGGCCGCGACAAAGTCATCATTTTAGGCGGCGGTCCAAACCGCATCGGCCAAGGCATTGAATTTGATTATTGCTGCTGCCACGCCGCCTATGCGCTCGCGGACATCAATATCGAATCCATTATGGTCAATTGTAACCCTGAGACTGTATCGACCGATTACGATACCTCTGACCGCCTCTATTTTGAGCCGCTAACGACCGAAGATGTTCTAGAGCTGATTGAAACAGAGCAGCAAAACGGCAAATTACTTGGCGTCATCGTGCAATTTGGCGGACAAACCCCGCTCAAACTCGCCGAAGATTTAGAAGATGCGGGCATACCTCTGCTCGGCACCAAGCTGGATGCGCTGGACCGCGCTGAAGACCGCGAACGGTTTAAAGAGCTGGTTCAAAAGCTTGGCTTACACCAGCCCAAAAACGATATTGTTCGCGACGCCAAAGCCGCTGAAGAGGCCGCCGAGCGTGTCGGCTATCCCGTAGTACTTCGTCCGTCCAATGTACTGGGCGGACGCGGCATGGAAATCGTCGAAGATACGGGTCATTTGCGCCGCTATATTAGCGAGGCCGTCAAAGTCTCCGGCAAATCCCCCTTGTTGATCGACCAATATTTACGTGACGCCATTGAAGTTGATGTTGACGCCATTTGTGACGGGCAGCATGTCTATGTGGCCGGTATATTAGAGCATATCGAAGAAGCCGGCGTGCATAGTGGTGACAGCGCCTGCTCATTGCCGCCCAACACCTTACCGGACGCTGTCATTGACGAAATGGAGCGCCAAGCGGGACTGCTCGCGCTGGAGCTTGGCGTTGTCGGGCTGATGAACATACAATTCGCGGTCAAAGACGGCACTGTTTACTTGATCGAAGTCAATCCGAGGGCCTCCCGCACTGTGCCTTTCGTGGCCAAAGCTGTCGGCACCCCTGTGGCGGCAATCGCGGCCAAAGTCATGGCGGGCATGAAATTGTCTGAATTTGATCTAGACCGCCGTAAGTTTTCCGAGCGCACGTTTAAGACCATCGCGGTCAAAGAAGCCGTCTTCCCCTTTGCGCGTTTTCCGGGCGTCGACACAGTATTGGGGCCGGAGATGCGCTCAACAGGGGAAGTCATGGGCATGGCAACCTCATTTGGCATGGCCTTTGCCAAAAGCCAGCTGGGCGGCGGCGTCACCCTGCCAAGCAAAGGCTGCGTCTTTATCAGTGTGCGCGAAGGCCATAAATCACTCATGGCCGATCTGTCACGCGAGCTGATCCGTCTTGGGTTCACCATCATGGCCACAGGCGGCACGACCAAATATCTCCGCCGCCACGGCATCAAAGTGGACTATGTGAAAAAAGTTCACGAAGGCCGACCGCATATTGTCGACGCGATGAAAAACGGACAGGTGCAGCTGGTCTTCAACACCACTGAAGGCAAGCAAGCGCTGGACGATAGTTATTCACTGCGCCGCACAGCCCTGACACAGAAAATCCCATATTTCACGACCGCCACCGCGGCCAAAGCCGCCGTCGCCGCAATCAGGGATCTGTCGGAAAAGGATTATGAAGTGCTGAGTTTGCAGAATTTGTTTGGGGATTAGCCAAATTTCCTTTAGCCTAAGAAATATGAGATCGTCTTATTGTGCAGTTTCAATGCTCTGCGTAGCACTTTTGCTAGTCGCCTGCGCATCGACCGGCGCAACCTTCACGCGGAATATAGAATTCGATATACATCCGGCGGGTACAAAAGTCGCATTAACATATGAAGGCGAAAATACGCCATTTGCGACTTGCTTAACACCTTGCACTTTAACGCATGATGTCACAAAAAATATGACATATGAAATGACGTTGGACGGCAAGCTCGACAAAACAGGGCCCCTAAAGAAAATCTTTGAGGTCGGGGGCCAAGCGGTGTCTTACGTAAAGCCCGGCACAAATACGATTCCCGGTACTGTTATTAATGGCCATATGGAGTCGGCCGGGGAGAAAGACGAACGGCTAGCTAACTTACCTGAAATGCAAAGACGTCAAGAACAAGTACTTGATATGGTCTATAATGGCGGTGTTGACGCTATGATTGCAGACCGCACATCAGGTAAATCTGGCTGCAGGGCTGGAAGCTCACTCGACTCTAGCGTTGATCCGAAACCAACAATTCGCATACCGCCTGTTTTTCCGTTTCAAGCAACGAGAAGCGGGCATTGCAAAATGCGTTTTAATGTCGACCCCGATGGAGATCCTGTCGACATACAAGTCGTGTCTTGCTCAGATGATGTCTTTGAAGAAAACTCAAAAATTTCGCTTCTTTATTGGAAATACGCCCCTGCACTAATGGACGGGTCTCCGGTTTATGCCTGCGGCATTGAAACTAAGATATCTTATCAGTTATCAGATGAACGCGGTAAGATTGTTCCGGAATAGCGAAAAGAATTTGTACTCGGATTTAGTCACGAGAGCCTGACTGTATTTATAATTTATAAAATTATTTTAATTTAAGCTCCCTGTCTATGACGTTGATTTAATTAAGTGTGATAATTTTACAACGGCAGAATCCTCTCTACATATTCCTACGAAACCGTAACTGGAATGCTGCGTTATTGGCATTATGTAAATACGCATAAGCGATCAATAAAAGGAGTTTCGCATGACTAAAACATTTAAATTTGCTTCCGCCGCTGCAATCGCAGCTCTGGCTTTCGCCCCCTTAGCCTCCGCACAGGATGCCGGGTGGAGCATAGATGGCGGTCTGGGCTATCTGGACTATGACGGTGCCGATATTGTGACGGCGCAAGGCCATCTTGGCTATGACTTTAACGACTATTTTGGCGTTGAGGGCGAGCTTGCAACAGGCTTAACCGAAGAAGATGCAGGCGGTATAGAGACCAGCTTGAATTATAACGCAGCTGCATTTGCGACTGTATCGACGCTGCGTACCAATGGCTGGGAACTGTTTGGCCGTCTCGGCTATGGTAAAGCCGAAGTTGAAGGCTCAGCGGGCGGCGCATCTGCCAAAGTCGACGTTGACGGCCCCGCCTATGGCGTCGGCGCGAAGTATTTCTTCAATGCCAATCAAGGCCTTCGTGTTGATCTGACACAATATGACTATGAAGGTGAGGCTTTTGGTGCAGATTTCGATGCCGAAGCCACCTCTGCACAAGTCGGATATCTGTATAAATTCTAGACATAAGCTATAAATATAGAAGCCCCGCCTTGTGCGGGGCTTTTTTTGTCCACTGCTCGCTTGCAAATCACGGTTAGGCTTCCTAGATTTAATGCCTTGGCGCTGCGGCGCTCACCAAATTTCAAGGCCGAAGAGGCAGGATCAAATATGCAAAAATACCCCATGACCGTAGCAGGCCACGCCTCGCTGGAAACCGAGCTTAAACAGCTTAAAACCGTAGAGCGCCCGGAGATTATTCAGGCTATCGCGGTGGCCCGCGAGCATGGTGATTTAAAGGAAAATGCCGAATATCATGCGGCTAAAGAAAAGCAGGGTTTTGTTGAAGGCCGGATCAAGGAAATTGAGAGCAAGCTCGCCTTGTCGCAGATCATTGATGTGGATAAAATGAATGGCGATACCGTCAAATTCGGCGCGACTGTAACTGTGGTCAACGAAGATACTGATGAAGAGTCGACCTATCAAATCGTCGGTGAGGATGAAGCCAATGTGAAGCTGGGCAAAATTTCGAACACGTCTCCGATTTCACGCGGCATGATGGGCAAAGAGGTCGGTGACGTTTTTGAAATTATGGCGCCGGGCGGCGCGCGCGGCTTTGAAATCACCGGGATCAAATACGGTTAGAGCTTTCCAATATGACTGATAGCTTCCCGCATGCCCTTGTCATCTCCGACGGGCGGCGGGGCATCGAAAATCAAGCCCTCGGCTTAGCTGAGGCCGCAGCCCATATTCGATCTCTCACGATTTCAACCCATCATATCCAAAATGACAAGACTTTTGCCGCACTGCCTCCTGCTTTACAATTTGCTCTGCGCCGCTCTCCGCATGACTATGGCCTAACAGGCCTAAAGCCCGACATCGCGATTGGATGCGGGCGGCAAGCCATTGCGCCTCTTCGCGCACTGAAACGTGCCCATGGCGCGGATGTCTTCACCGTCTATGTCCAAGACCCGCAGACGTCATTATCGCACTTCGATCTTGTTATTGCGCCGCAGCATGATGGCGTGAACGGTGACAACATATTTGCTATTGTCGGTAGTCCGAACCGCATCACAGCGCCTCGCCTGACCCACGAGACAGAGATATTTGCCCCGAGACTGGCGCAATACCCTGCCCCTTATGCCGCCATTCTCATCGGCGGAGCGTCTAAACGCTGGAGCGTCAAACAGGAGGATATGGCTGCGTGGCATGACGCCATGCGCGATCTGCATGTCAAAGGATATTCCCTGCTTGTTACGCCGTCGCGGCGTACGCCGGACTTTGCCCGTAAAATGCTGGCCCAATTTGCATATGAGCACGGGCGAGTCTGGCTGCATGACGATGCAGAGGATAATCCCTATTTTGCATTTTTGAATGCGGCGGACATTATTTTGGTCACCGAAGACAGTACCAATATGATGACCGAGGCCTGCGTGACAGGCAAACCGGTTTACCGCCTGCCTGTCTCCGGCGATCCCGGAAAATTCGCGATACTTTTCGACTCGCTGCAGACTCGGTGCGGCGTGACTCGGTATGAGCCCGCGAGCTCACCTCAATCTTATGAGGCGCTGTCAGAGACACGGCGCGCGGCTGACTATTTATGGAAGCGTTTTGACCAAGTCAGAGCTAGCCGCCCGCATTAAAGCAGCCCTGACCGTCAGGATCGGTTTTTTTATCTGTCCATAGAATCGCATTTGCAATCAGTTTGCGCACATAGGGCATATCATAGGCCGTATCTTGGTGGCCAAGAGCGGAATAAACAGCCCGGCCAGCCCGGACGCATCGCGCCCATGCGACGGGATGGGCGATCGGGCCTTTACCGTCTTTATCCATAATGAGGTTAGAATTGCCATATGACCTGTTCACGGGACTATATGTGCTCTCGTCAACGCCGAGAAGGACAATTTGGCCGAAATTCTGCGCGGGCGCGTCAAATGAATACCATTCTTCATTATGCACCCATTCTGACGGAAGGCCGTCCATAACGGGATGTTGGGGGTTCAAATTTTCAAGCCGCGCATCTTGGAATTGGGGATCTGCGGGATGGTTGGTGAATGTACTGCCCAGCAAAGTCTGAGAATACCATGGCCAGTCCGTGTGGCTGCTATCCCCGGCGCCGTGCAGCCCAACCCAAGCTCCGCCCGCCTCCAGCCAGTTTTTAAAGGCCGCCTCCTCATCCGGTGTCAGAGCATCCCCTGTGACATTATTGAAGACAACAACGTTAAAACGCGACAGGCTTTGGGCGTTAAATACGGCGCTGTTTTCCGTCGTGAATACGCCGTAACCCAGCTCCCGCCCGGTCTCGATCATATAGAGGTCAGCGCCCGCAATACCTTCTTCGTGACGCCACTGCTGTGTCTCGGAGAAAACGAGTATAGACGGCTCAGCCATATATTCGCTGATTTTAGGCGGTGGCGTGTCAAAGGCGACAATATCGCGATCAATGACCGTTACGGCGCAGGCGCCAAGAGACAGAGCGAGTACGGAGCAAATCAGAAATGTTTTCATTCCCATTCTGTGCCCCAAATATTGCAGCATGCCAAGACGCTCAATTCATTCATTTGGCCTGTATTTTTTAGGGGATAACCTACCCGCATGCTTGCAGAGAGGGCGAGGCCCCCTTACCTATGCAAAAACGCAATTGCTAAATGAGACTGTTTCTATGCCCGCGACCCACCACCACAAAGTTATTGTTATCGGCTCCGGCCCCGCCGGATATACTGCGGCAGTATATGCCGCGCGCGCTATGCTTGAGCCGGCCATTATCGCCGGCCTGCAGCCCGGGGGGCAGCTGACCATCACAACCGATGTTGAAAACTATCCTGGTTTTCCTGAAATATTAGGCCCCGAGCTGATGGACAAGTTCAAAGAACACGCCCTAAAATTTGGCACAAAGTTCTACGAAGACGTCATTATCGACGTCGATTTCTCTGTCCGTCCTTTTAAGATGACGGGCGATAGCGGCGACACCTATACCGCTGATTCCGTCATCATCGCCACCGGGGCGCAGGCCAAATGGCTCGGCCTGCCGTCCGAGGACTATTTCCAGGGCTTTGGCGTATCGGCGTGCGCGACATGTGATGGTTTTTTCTATCGCGGCAAAGAGGTCTTTGTTATTGGCGGCGGCAATACGGCTGTTGAAGAGGCCCTCTTTCTAACTAACTTTGCATCCAAAGTGACGCTTGTGCATCGCCGCGATAGCCTGCGCGCAGAGAAAATCCTGCAAAACCGTTTGTTTGATAATCCCAAAGTTGAAATCTTATGGGATACAACACTGGAAGAAATTCTGGGCGACACGGATCCCAAAGGCGTCACAGGCGTACGCCTTAAAAACGCCCATACCGGCGAAGAATTTACCCGCGATACACATGGGGTTTTCATTGCCATCGGCCATAAGCCATCGACCGAAGTCTTTAAAGGCCACGTCAAAATGAATGATGGCGGATACATCACCACGGCTCCCGACAGTACCCGGACCAATATTCCCGGCGTCTTTGCCGCGGGAGATGTATCCGATGAGGAATGGCGGCAAGCCGTAACAGCGGCCGGACTTGGGTGCATGGGCGCGCTGGAAGCGGAACGCTATCTGGCGGAAAAAGAGGCGGGGCATAAAGCCGCCGCCGAATAAATTAAAGGCCGATTATGCCGCTAACGCTAGATTGGGACAAGCTGAAAACCTTTCACGCTGCGGCGGAGGCAGGATCGCTCACCGGCGCGGCAGAGCGGCTGGAGATTTCTCAGTCCGCCGTTAGCCGCCAGATAAGCGCGCTGGAACACAGCCTAGCAACGCCTGTTTTTCACCGTCATGCACGAGGCCTAACGCTTACGGAGCAAGGCCGTATTCTTTATGCGGCAGCCGACGAAATGGCCCACCGCGCGGCGCTCGCTGTGGCCACTGTCAAAGATAGCCGCGATAAACCTCAAGGCACATTGCGCGTTTCGACTCCCATTTCACTTGGTGCAAACTGGCTGACGTCGGTCTTACCGGAATTTTTAAAAGCTTATCCTTTGATCAATGTCGAGCTGTACCTTGAAGATGAAGAACATGACCTCGCGGCATTTGATGTCGATTGCGCGCTGCGGCCGTGGCCAAGCACGCAGGGCGATGTCATAGAGCGCCGTCTCGGTACGATTTCGCAGAGCCTGTATGCGTCCCAGACCTATCTTGCGCAGCGCGGCGCACCCCGAACTGTCGAAGATCTTGATAATCATGATCTGGTCGCCTTTGGTAAATTAATGCCTTCGCGGCTAAACAGTGCAAACTGGATTTTGAGTTTGGGACGCGAAGAGGGAGAGACTGCGCGCCAACCTATTCTCGCCGTGAACAATCTTCACGGCATTATGCGTGCGGCCGAGGCCGGAATGGGGATAGTGGGTATTCCCGATTATATGACGGCTATGAGCCGCAGACTCGTCCGCGTTTTGCCGCAAATTTCCGGTACACCCTTTGATGTCTTCTTTGTCTACCCCGCCGAGCTTCGCGGATCCGTCAGAGCAAAAGTGTTTCGCGATTTTCTGGTGCGGGTCAGTAAAGGCTGGCGGCAATCCCCGATATAAGCCCGAGCTATGCGTAAGTGCATAGGAGCCGTGAAGCTATAGGCCTGCACTTCTACGGCGAGCGCGCTATATAGAGAGGGTCAACACAAGAGATATCCCCCTTAAGTGTTTGAGTACCGCATACATATTCCTCCCCGAATGGTATAGCGAAGACTAGGCCCGGCTTCTTAGGAAGACCGGGCTTTTTTTTGGCAAATTCTTAACACTGTATGTGCCACATTGGCTTACCTATGCTCCCGGGGGTCGCGTGAAAAACTCGAAATACAAACAAGAACTTGCCGCTGAGTATCTTGATATACTTGATAATTATCTCACGTTCGGAGTCAGCATTATTGACCCTGATATGAATTATGAATTTATCAGCCGAAAAACTTATGATAATCTCGGGATAACCCCTGAACAGCTTAAAGCCGGAGATCCGCTGTCTCGGTGTCATGAGCTTATGGTCGCAAACGGTCTGCTGACGCCTGACATGATCGCCCAACAGAGATTATCGGACGAACACCAAAAGCAACGCGCTCAAACAGGACGTGATATGGCATCCAATATCGTTCGACTGGGCAATGGTACAGCGCATCGGTTTACCCGAAAGGCCCTGCCGGATGGCCGCACCGTCTCCATCAGTGATGATGTGACTGAACTCGTCACTGTCAACGAAATGCTCCATCAAGCCCTTGCACTCGGAAATGCCGGCTATTGGGTTTATGATATCGCCAATAAGACATATGAGCTCAGTGATACATTGCAGTATTATTTTTCAAAAGAAGATCAAGAACTGATCCACAGCAAGGGTATTATCGCAATCGTTCACCCGGATGACCGTCCGGCAATGCGCGAGGCGCTCAAAAATATATCCAAAACAGATGACAGATTTTCAGTCACTTGTCGGTCAAACACTTACAAAGGCAATCAGCGTTGGAGTGACACAACGGGACAAATCATCCGAAATGCTGAAGGTAAACCCGTCAAAATTAGAGCTTTTGTGCAGGACATTACCCGCGACCGGCGTCAGTCAGTTGAACTTGAGCGCGCCAAAGATGAAGCTATTGCCGCCTCTAAAGCTAAGTCAGAATTTTTAGCCAATATGAGCCATGAAATCCGTACGCCTATGAACGGTGTCCTTGGTATGGCGGAGCTGCTTGCACAGACGGAAATCAATGACCGGCAGCGTGAATATATCAATGTCATAACCAATTCCAGTCAAGCGCTTCTGACAATTATAAACGATATTTTGGATTTTTCGAAAATTGAAGCCGGGGCATTTCAACTTGACCCCACAGCTTTCAACCTGCGCGAAGCGATAGATGATGTCATGTCACTGGTCTCCAGCCGCGCTGTTGAAAAAAATCTTGAATTAATTGTTAATTATTCACCTTCGCTGCCCCGAAACTTTCTCGGTGATCCGGGACGGATACGTCAGGTTATGATCAATCTTCTAGGCAACGCCATTAAGTTTACCCAAGAAGGCCATGTTTTATTAAATGTCTCAGTTTTTCAAGGAAAAGACGGCATTGCCAATATCCGTATTGAAGTAAAAGATACCGGTATTGGCATTGAACGCGACAAGATTGAAACTGTCTTTCAAAAATTCACGCAGGCCGACAATAGCACCACACGTCTATATGGCGGCACAGGACTTGGTCTGTCCATCTCGCGCCGTATAGTAGAATTGATGAACGGTAAAATGTGGGTCGAATCCACATTTGGGCAAGGCTCAACATTTTATTTTGATATGCATTTGCCGATTGATACGCAGGCCCGCACCGGACCGCGTAATGCTGATCCTGTAATGGGCAAACGGGCGCTTATAATTGATGACATTGAAGTAAATAGAAAAATTTTGCTGGAGCGCTGCGCGAGTTGGAAAATGCAAAGCTGCGCCGTTAAAGACGGAATTGATGCTGTAACCGAGCTTGAACGCGCGATAGATGCCGGACACCCCTATGACATCATTATTTCGGACTATTTAATGCCCGGAATGAATGGTCAGGAAATGGCGACCGTGATTGCCGCGAACAATAAAATCGCAGGAACACCAATTATTATGCTCTCATCTTGTGACCAGCCGGTAAGCAGTCAGGAATTATCAACAATTGGCATTACCCAATATCTTGTAAAACCTGTGCGGGAACAGCGTTTGCTTGACGCACTTTGCCAAAATATTCTTGAAGTTAGTCAGAATGTTTCCGAGCAAAAACCTGAGCCGGAACCCTCTTCACTGCCTACCGCTAAAGAGCCCTCTGCGCCGTCAGAAGCTAAAACGATGGCGACAAATATTCAGCAGCGGGACGACATACAAAGTACATTAAAAGAAATTGAAGCTGTGCTCGACGCTGTTAAAACACACAGCACTACCTCTGTTGATGAGGCCTCAGACTCGCAGCTCATTGTGCCTCAGCCTGTCTCTCTTGAGATGAGTTCAAATCCGATTAAAGCGTCCCCGCGCGTTTCGGGTCGCAAAATTTCGATATTGGTCGCCGAAGACTTCCCGCTCAATCAGGACGTGGTACGCTTGATGTTGCAGGACACAAAATATGCTCCCACATTTGCGAATAATGGCCAAGACGCTGTCAGGGAGTTCAAAGACGACCCTGATAAATACCGTGCGATTTTAATGGATATCTCCATGCCTGTTATGGACGGATACGAAGCCGCAGAAACAATCCATGCCTATCAAAAATTAATCGGCCAAGAGCCTATTCCGATTGTCGCGCTGACTGGACATGCTTTGAAACATGACCGCGAAAAGTGTCTGGATTCATCTATGTGCGACTACCTCACCAAACCGGTAAAGCAAGAAAAGCTCATCGCAACTCTCGATCATTGGATCATGGGCACGCCGATGCAACAGAAACGTGCATAGTTTTCACATTGCGGTTTCATAGAAAGCCTTGTGACGCGCCACCGCATATTTTAACCCTTAAAGGATAGAGTTAGGGAGCGACCAACACGTCCGTTTTAAAGAGATATATAGTACCATTCATATTGTGTATATGGGGGTTCTGGGTAGGTAATCGCTGGAAGCCGGACGCCGCAATGTACCGCAAAGTCTGGTTAGTAACCTAATGCAATAGCGTGGCACGATACCGTTTACACAACATTCTGGACAAATGAAATCGTTTTTACGGATGACGTCTTAAGCGCTGCGATATGCGGATTTTACGGCAGTTACGACATTATTGTCACTGCGCCGGATGGACGCAAAACCCAGATTAAATCGCGCATCGAAAATGACGCGGATAATATCGTCACTATTATTTTAGACTAAGTCTGCACAAAATTTGCCAAGACGCGTCAGGGCTTTATCCAGTTCTTCGCGCGAGGAGGCGTAAGACAGGCGGAAATGGCCCGGCGCGTGAAAGGCGCTTCCCGGCACGAGCGCCACCAAGGCCTCATCTAATACGGCATTACAAAAATCCAAATCGTCAGATATGAGCGCGCCGCCCGCGCTGGTCATCCCAAATGTCTGACTACAATCGGCGAAAATATAAAATGCGCCGCCCGGCACCATGCAAGACAGTCGATCTGTATGATTAATGGCCGATGCAACCACGTCACGGCGCGCGCGAAAGTTCTCCCGCCGGTCCACAAGATACTCCTGCACTCCGGACAGCGCCGCAACAGAGGCCCACTGGCTAATAGAGCAGGCATTTGAAGTCGTTTGAGAAATCACCTTGCCCATCGCGGCAATAAGCGGCCTGGGCCCCGCGGCCACGCCAATGCGCCACCCTGTCATAGCATAGGCTTTCGATACGCCGTTCACGATCAAAGTGCGGTCGGCCAAATCCGGCGCGGCGTTGAGCAATGTTGCAAAACCGCCTGGCTCGTAAATGATATGTTCGTAGATATCGTCCGTCATGACCATGACGTGAGTTTTCGCGCGCAAAACCTCCGCCAGCGCGCCATATTCTGCATTGTTAATTACAGCTCCGGTCGGATTATTAGGTGAATTCAAACACAGCCATTTCGTGTTTGGCGTAATGGCAGATGAGAGCTGCTCCTGGGTAATCTTGAAGTCCGACGCTGCAGTGGTGGGGACAATAACGGGTTTAGCTCCGCATAACTTTACCATTTCCGGGTATGAGACCCAGCAGGGCGCAGGAATAATTACTTCATCATCCGGATTTAAGGTCGCCATAAAGGCATTGAAAATTGAAGCCTTACCGCCCGGCGAAATATGTATTTGGTCCGTTGTAAAAGCCAAATCATTATCACGGGCAAATTTGCTGACCGCCGCCTGTTTAAGCTCCGTAATTCCGTCGACAACCGTATAGCCCGTCTTGCCCGCCGCGATGGCGTCGCGCGCCGCCGCGCAAATATGCTCCGGCGTTGCAAAATCCGGCTCACCGGCGGACAGGTTAATCACATCCAGACCACATGCGGCCTTGTCCTTGGCGCGGCGTGACATGGCGATGGTGGCCGACGGCGCAACGCGCGACAGATTTTCAGACGGTTTGAATGTGAAACTCATATAAATCCTTCACCAACGATAATTCAGACTCTAGCGCGCCGCGCCGCGCGGTGATAGGGCGCGTCATGACTTTACGCGAATTTCTAGTTCTACTTTTGGTGTGCTTCATTTGGGGCATGCATTTCGTTGTCATGAAGGTGACGATTTCCAATACATCTCCGCCGCTGTTTTATGCCGCCACACGCATGACCATCGTCGCGATCCTTCTGCTACCGTTTTTGCGCATCCATAGAGGCCAGATGAAATATGTCATCGGCGCAGGGCTGGGCTTTGGCGCGCTGAATTACGCCTTTATGTTTCCGGCCCTTCAATTTGTGACCGCGTCCGCCGCCGCTGTAATGATTGAGCTTTATGTGCCGTTTTCGATTATTTTGTCCGTGATGTTTTTAGGTGAAACCGTCGGCGCAAAACGCATATCAGGAATTGTCGTCGCCTTTGTCGGAGCGGTAATTATCGCCACGGCTAAGCCGGATGAAGCCGCAGGGCCTTATTTCCTTTTTGGCATCGGGCTGATGGTCTGCGGCGCATTTTCCGAAGCGATGGGCGCGTTTTTTGTTAAAAAGGTCAAAGGCGTAAAACCCATGGAGCTGCTGGCTTGGTGCGCTGTTATGGGCGTCGTCGTACTCTGGCCGCTGACCCTCGCCATAGAATCGAACCAAATCGATGCGATATCGCCGGATAACCGCCTCAATTTCGGTATGGCGCTTCTCTATTCATCGCTGCTTGTTTCCCTTGTCGCGCATGGCAGTTATTACTGGCTACTCCAGCGTTTACCGCTTTCTATTGTCGCCGGGACGGGGCTGATGACAACCCTGATTGCCGTGGCGGCTTCGACGATTATTTTACGCGAAACGATGAGCGTGCCCTTTATTATCGGCGGAGTGATGATCCTGTTCGGCGTCACCTTGATACTGCTTCGCACCAAGCGAAAGGGCGTAGCGGCAATTACGCCCGAAACAATCACATAGTGGCCACAATCACGCCCTTATTGCACCAAATTATCACGTCATTAACCCTGAAACATTCAGGAGTCCCTCATGCGTACATCACCCGCCCGCCGCAAACCCGCTTATGAAAAATGGGCGATCGGTTTCGCCTGTTCAATCGGGCTGCTTTTAATGGCCATTGGTACCACGGCGTCACCGGTGAATAGCGCAATGACAGATAACGCAGCGCATGGAACCGTTCTACCTGCCGCAATTTCGCCGCCGCCATAGGATTACCCGACTGACCAAATCGTAATGCGGTGCGCCCTTATCGCCGCGCCTGCGCCGCGCTATAGCCTTGGATTGCGCGGCGACTCTTTATAGTCTTTGCGTATCTGCGCGCCCCGCGCTCTACCAAGGTCAGTCTATTGCGCATACCGGCGAAAATCGCAGATACATTCTCGCCCTATTTGGATGCCTATGCCGTCGTTGATTTTGTTGATGACCTTGAAAAACGGACCTTCATTGCGGTATTAGCGACGATTGCGCTTAACTCTGCATTCTTTGCTGCCTTAACAATGTCATCGCATTATATTGTCATCCCGCCACTCATACCCGACATTATTCCGATCCGGATCGTTGCCTCTGTAGGCGAGACCGAAGAGCCGCCCGAACCCGTACAGGAAGCATTGCCGACGCCCGCTATACCCACGCCGTCTCCGACGCCCGCTCCGCGTCCAAGACCGCAGCCCGCCGCGCCGCAACCCGCAACTATAGAGCCAACACCTGCGCCGGAGATCGAGATAGAGCCGATCATTCAGCCCGTTATGCCTACGCCGGAAATTATATCCAGACCTGAGCCCGAACCGGATGAAACCGCCCTTCCCAAACCCCCTGAAATTATAGAGACGATAGAGCCCGAAATCACAATGGAGCCGCCTGAGCCCGAAATCGTTTTAGACGACGCGCCAGCGCTGATCACGCCTCCTGACATTACCGCAGTGGATATCGCTGAGCCTATATTGGCACCGGAGCCAATCATAGAGCCGCCACTTGATCAATTAGAACCGGACATTGCGACGGAGATCATCGAGCCTCCCGTCACGCCGGGGCCGATTTTTGAGAACGCACCGCTAGTACCGCCTGAGGACATTATCGAGACGCCTGAAAGTCCTGAACTGCCAGTCCTTGAAGCTACGCCGGGGATTATAGAGCCGCTTTCCGGTATAGTAGTGCCGACAGAGCCCGACGCGGCTGTCACACCGCAAACACCTGTCGAGGCACAGGACAATCCGGTGACTCCTGACGCGCCTGCAAAGGACGCACCGATTATAACAAATGCCCCAATGGTTTTGGCTGATGACGATGCTGCGCAAAGCGAGCGGGAACGCGACCGCGCCGTGCCGCAATCCCAAGCCGATACCGGCCCAAGCGGCGGTTACCGGACGCCCACAATTGGCGGCGGCGGGATATCGCCTCTTGATCCTAATGCCGGCGGCGGCGGACGGTCGACCGGACCCGTGGCGGGAACGGGGCGCGCGGCCCCGGGGGCTGGAGGCTGGTCACTGGGCGAAGGTGCGCAGGGTGATTATGACGGTGAAGGCGGCATGCGCGGCGTACTATATGATACGCGGTGCCGCGATAAAACACGTATGCACGAAGATTGCCCTGAATATGTTGCCAAACCGAAGGGCCGCGATGTTGATGGCTATGAGACGCCGCGTATTAACCGTGGCTCAGTCGGGCGCGGCACACGCGGTCTCGGCTCAATTGGCCGGGACACCAGCACATCCGGAGGAAATTTCCCCGCGACGTCTAACGGTATGCCCAGCACGACGGTGCTCGATGACACCGATTTCGGCGTTCTTTATGGCCGTACGCCGCAAGTGGATATCGAAAATGCTCAGCCGCGTCTTCGCGATTTATTTGACGAAGATCAGGATTTTGTAAACGACACGCAGCCCCTACCCGATCTAGGTGAGGCTCCGCCGATAGTCGACGAAAACGAAGACCCGTGGGCCTTGGATAAGCTTCCGGAGTAAAAGGAACGAAGCTTCTCCCCGCTTGCAACTCATGGACACGCGGCGCATTATATTTTCAACAGGAAGATACAATGATACATATTTTTGCCCAAACGGATAATGGCGGCTCCGGCGTCATGGAATTTTTAACCAGCACGGCTGTGCAGGGATTGAATATTCTCGGCAATTTGTTTTTGTTCGTCATAGGCGTGACGCTTGCGTTATTTGTCATTTTCTTTCTGATAGATATTTTACAAACCAAAGATGCCATACGCCGGAATTTTCCGGTTATTGGCCGGTTTCGCAGCCTGTTCAGTAATTTAGGTGAATTTTTCCGTCAGTATTTCTTTGCGCTGGATCGAGAGGAAATGCCGTTTAATCGCGCCGAACGGGACTGGATTAATGATGTGTCAAAAGACGGCAGCAACACGGAGCCTTTCGGATCAACGCGCCGTCTGACCCCTGGCGCGGCAATATTTGCAAATGGTATGTTTCCCAAATTGGAAGAAGAATACGGCCCCGATGATCCGCTCATCATCGGTCCGGATTGCAAACGGCCTTATGCGCCATATAGCTTTTTTAATGTCAGCGCGATGAGTTACGGCTCACTATCCCAGCCTGCTGTGCGCGCGCTCTCATTAGGCGCAAACCTCGCAGGATGCTGGCTCAATACAGGTGAAGGCGGGTTGTCACCCTACCACTTGGAGGGCAATTGCGATATCGTCTTTCAACTCGGAACAGCTAAATTCGGCGCGCGCAATCATGACGGCTCGCTCAATGTAGAAAAGCTGGTCAAGCTCACCAGCGAAAACCCGAATGTACGTATGTTGGAACTCAAACTCTCCCAAGGCGCAAAACCCGGTAAAGGCGGCATATTGCCGGCTGAGAAGGTGACTGCGGAGATTGCTGAAATCCGCGGTATTCCTGAAGGCGAGGCCGCGATCAGCCCGAATCGTCATGTCGATGCCGGAACGCCCGAAGAGCTACTTAATCTGGTCCATACTATGCGCGAAGCCACAGGCTTACCGGTAGGGATAAAATTTGTCGTCGGGAACATCTCCCATGTCGAGCAGTTGCTCATCGCGATAAAGGCCCGCGGCATGAAAAGCGCGCCGGATTTCTTTACCATTGACGGTGGCGATGGCGGCACGGGCGCTGCGCCTATGCCGCTTATGGATAATGTCGGTCTAACCATCCGCGAAGGCCTGCCCGCCGTCGATGATCTGTTGAGAACCTACAAACTTCATGAGCGCATCCGCATCATTGCCTCCGGCAAGCTGATAACACCTGCCGAAGTCGCATGGGCCTTTGCGGCAGGCGCGGATTTCGTTAATTCAGCACGCGGTTTCATGTTCGCCTTAGGCTGCATTCAAGCCATGAAGTGTAATGAAAATACCTGCCCTACCGGCGTGACCACGCATAATAAACGCCTGCAACGCGGCTTAAATCCCGAAAACAAAGCCGTCCGCGTTATGAATTATTGCAAAAATATCCGCAAAGAAGTCGAAATGATTGCCCATAGCTGCGGTGTTGATCACCCGCGGGATTTGCGCCGCAAACATGTATTAATTGTTCAGGATAGCGGGCGGTCTTTGCCTTTCTCGCAGGTTTGGGGCGAACGCCCGCGCCTAACAGGCCAATCAAAAGAAGACGCTTAAGACTTGCGCGCCTGCACGATTTTGGCCGCGATATAAGTCTCACCGAGGAGTTTGAGAGCAGCAAGACGGTGCGCGCCTTCCTGCAGAACATAGCGGCCCTTACCTTCCCTTACATAAATCGGGTTTTGCAGTCCGTTTTCTAAGATATCTTCGGCGAGTGGTTCAACATCATCCTCGCGAATGCTCTTCTTTGCGGCGGGAATATAGACGTCTTGTATTTTTATGTCGACAATACGCATTGGCGATCCTTATCAGTTTCGCTAAAGATAGCGTGACAACCCTCCAGCGCAAAGTGATTTATGACCTCGTGCCCCTCCAGCCCCGACCCTGTTTTCATTCCCATTGCCGGAGACGGAAAATTCCCCGTGCGGCGGATATATTGTGTCGGGCGCAATTATGCCGATCATGTGACAGAAATGGGCGGCGACCCTAAAAGCTCTGCGCCGCTCTTCTTCACCAAAAGCCGAGAGACTGTGGTTAAAAATGGCCGCGAAATCCCCTTTCCGACAATGACGAACAATCTGCATTATGAAGGCGAGCTGGTCGCCGCAATCGGCGCTGATGGCGGCGTCTTCGGTTACGCTTGCGGCCTTGATATGACGCGGCGCGATCTGCAAGCCGCCGCCAAGGCCAAAGGTAAGGCGTGGGATATGGCCAAGAACTTTGACCATAGCGCCCCGATTGGCGCGCTGACGCGGGTGAGCGATTTTAGCCTGAGGGACGCGAAACTACAAACCATGTTAAATGGCGAAACGGTTCAGGAGGCCCCCCTCGCCGATATGATCTGGAGTGTGGCCGAGATAATCCAAACCCTGTCCGACTATGTCACGCTGTATCCCGGCGATATTATTATGACCGGAACACCCGCCGGCGTGGGCCGCGTCAAGTCCGGTGATACGGTCAAGATCGCCATCACCGGACTTGAAACATTAACTATCCGCTACGCCTGATCCGTGCCGTGCAGCGCGAAAACTTCGCTTAGCAAATCCGTGGCCGCCGCCCAGCTGCGGCGGTCAGCATCGGCGTTATAATCCAGGCCGAGTTTCTTATCATTTGCGCCCGGCACAGTGAAGGCGTGAGAGGTTTGGCCGTAGGCGTGAAGCTGCCAGTCCATACCCAAACCGTTTAGCTCTTCGCCTAATTTGACGATGGATTCATGATCGCTCATCGGATCATCCCATCCGTGCAGGACAAGAACCTTAGCGGTGCTCTTTTTGCGTTTATAGTCAGGATCATCAATGACGCCGTGAAAACTGATCGCGGCTTTTAGATCCGCGCCACGCCGCGCCATATCCAGCGTGCACATGCCGCCAAAGCAAAAGCCCATCATCGCCATATGACCGCCGTCAATCTCGTCTAGCGCCTGCGCGGCGGCCATGCCGGCCTTAACGCGCGTTAAGAGCTTGTCGCGATCATCAGCTATGGCGCCCATAGCCGCCATTTTCTCGTCTGTCGTTTCAGGCTGCGCGGCATCACCGTAGACATCGATGGCAAATCCAACATAGCCGAGGCCCGCCATTTGCACGGCTTTCTGATCCGCAAAGCTGTCGCGCCCGCCCCAAGCCGGACTAATCAGAACGCCGGGACGCGGGCTGACCACGCTATTGTCCCAAGCCAGATAGCCGACGCAGCGCTGCTTACCGTCAAAATACTCTACTTCACGCGTCATAATATCCATAAATTGTCTCCGGTTCTGCGGGGCGGCATAAAACGCCGCCCTCTTAAGATAATGTTATCCCTAACATAGCATGATTGCGGCGTTACAAAACAAGGGAGGACGACATGTCCCAGCGCCTATATTTTACCGGCTTAACCTGCGCTGCATTAGCCGTGCTTGCTCTGGGCAGCTGTGCAACGGCACAGGAAAACCCACAATATAAATTTAGTTCGAGAGTGGACGGCACTCAAACGTCCAACGTACAACTTGCCAATACTGCGCCGAGCGCAACCGCGCCTTCTACGCAGCGCCAGATTGGCACAGCGCCCGCCCATACATCCGCGCAAAATACGGGCACGATGCCCACGCCATCGCAACAGGGTCAGTGGGCCCCGCAGAGCTACGATAATAGGCTTGCAGGCGGCTATAATAGCGGCGCGGCGGCAACGGCCATGGTCGAGACAGGCGGGCAAAATGGCGGACAGAATGGCGCGTTATTGGAAGTCATTGTGCCGCAATCGGCGGCCGTGCAAGCGCCGCAAACTATAGGAATGACATCGCAACCGACCAAAATATATATGGCGAATTCGCAGGCTGCACAGCCTGGCTATGTCACAACGCAGATGGGCGTGCCGGTCACCGGTCTGATGAGCTATATCGTGCAGGAAGACGATACGGTCTATAACCTGTCCAAGCGCACATGTTCGACGCCGGATCAGATTAAAACCATGAACAACCTGGACGCCGCCTATACCATTCGCGCAGGGTCAGCGATTACGCTGCCCGCCCCGCGCTGCTAGAGCCTACCTCTTTATTCGCCAGGGATAACTCCGGCGAATATTTGCGGTAAAGCCGCGCTTTGGCTTTGGGGTCGATATTAACTTTGGTGATATCGCCGCCCGCCCAATCCATGACTTTTTTATCCATAATTCTATACCACAGCGGCGGAATGGCCGCGAGGCTGTAACAGCCTAGATAGCCATTGGGCAGGCTGGGCAGATCATCAAAATTGCGCAGCACTTGGTAAGGACGCAGCGGATTGGCATGGTGATCACTGTGCCGCTGCAGATGAAACAGCTGCATATTCGAGAACAGATGATTGGTGTTCCAGCTATGGCGCGGCTGCGTACGCTCATATTTCCCATTGGCCTTTTTAGCCCTCAGCAATCCATAATGCTCAATATAATTGGCTTGTGTCAGCGTATACCATCCGATAATGTGATGCGGCACAATGAAGGCCAGAATGAGCGGGCCAAAGACGGCCACACAGATCGCGATAATCACAAAGCTCAGCGCGTAGCTCTGCAGGACATCATTTTTATAATGCCAGAACCCGTGTCCTAATTTAGCCAAACGCTCACGCTCGTGATGCCATCCACGGGCAAATGTCCCGCCGATTTCACGAAAAGCAAAACGGTAAATGCTCTCGCCCATGCGCGCGCTGGCAGGGTCTTCGGGCGTGCTGACCATGACGTGATGGCCGCGATTATGCTCAATACAGAAATGACCATAGCCGACTAGGGCATTGCCGATTTTGGCCATAAATTGATCGAGCTTATTGGTTTTGTGACCCAGTTCATGGGTAAGGGTCAGGATGCCGCCGCTGCCAATACCAGATGATATCACCAATGCCAGATAGGCCCACCACGGCAAAGCAAAGCTGCCCACGATAAATATCGTGAACGCGAACATAGCAAAGGCAATGACGAAATGCGGGTAAATTGAAAAGCGGTAAAAATCATCTTTGATCATGGCAGGCATAACGGCTTCGGGCGGGTTATGCGTATCTTCACCGACCAGCAAGTCAATCGTAGGAACGATTCCAAAAATCCAAATGACCGGCATAACCAGCCACAAAGCCGCACCGGTTATTAAAAATGCGGCGTAAAAGGATGCGACAATAATGGAATGCGTATAGGCTAAAAGATACCAATAGCGTTTATGATCATTATAGCTGACCGTTTGGCCTTGCTCATCTGTTCCGGTGAAAACTGTCATGCTGCGGCCCTTCCACATTCACATTTGCCTGCGCAGTTGCATTCGCGTCCGCCAAAGGGAACACACAGCTCCCGCATAGGCGATACGGCCGCCAGAATATCTTCGAGCTTGGTCACAATATCCGGGCCCGCCATATCATAAAGCCTGCGGCGGCCATCTTTGCGGCTCATCAGAATTTCCGCGCGCTCCAGCTGCGCCAGATGACGCGATATTACGCTGCGGTCCTGCGTCATTGTCTTGGCGATTGTGCCGACATCCGCTGCGCCGATTGTCACGAGGCGGCGGATAATCTCCGCGCGCACCGGATCGCACAAGGCTTTGAAAAATTTAGTATCCAAAACCGCGCTGACGGTTTTGGCGATGTCCCTGCGGGCGCGCGAGCCCGGTGCATTATCATTAATCATAGATGTATATGTGCACATATATGCACATGAGTCAAATATACTAAAATAAGCGCCCGCAGGGTAAGTATCTTTGCCGGAGACGCAGCGTGCATATTGCTCTGGGAGAAACTGTAAGCAAATCTGCGAGGATGAATATCCAAGCGCTATAACTTTATGCGCGTTTTGAGATACCCTGCCGCTTAGACTCTATTCAATCTAGCTTTAATCCCGCCTTCGGGACGCAAGGTCACGGTCATTAATGGGCGCGGAAAACAGTCATCAGCTACAGTAATATCATATTCTGCCATCAAGCTGGCTAGTCCCATAACGGATTCCATCAGCGCGAAGCTGGCGCCCACGCAAACCCTCGGGCCGGCGCCAAAAGGCATGAAAGGCGCAGCTTTGCTTCGCAGGTCGGGATTGCGAATGAAGCGGTCAGGATCAAAGGCCAGCGCATTCTCCCACAAGGCGTCGCGCCGGTGCATAATATAGGGACAGAGCAGCAAGATATCGCCCGGATTAATCGCCCGCCCCAAAACCTCACAGGCTTCATGGCATTCCCGGTTAATGATCGGCGCGGGCGGGAATAGCCGCATGGTTTCGTCAATCACGGCGCGCGTAAAGGGAAGCTGATCCAGAGTCTCGAAGCTGATTTTGTCTATCCCAACCGCGCGGGCCTCCGCGCGGACGCGGGTTTGCGCGCCTTTATCCATAGCCATCAAATAGAGCGCCCATGTTAAGGTCAGCGCGGTCGTCTCATGCCCCGCAATGAAAAACCCGATCAGATTATCGCGCTGCTCGCGGCGAGACAGGCGCTGCCCCGTTTTGGGGTCCTGCGCGCCGATTAACAGTCCGACCAGATCATCACCGGCGTCACTCTGCCGCGAATTGATCAGGTGGTCAGCAGCAGATTTCAAGCGCCGCAAAGCCGCATATCCGCGCGGCCCGATAGGGCGCGGCGTGCCGCGTGGCCATGGGATCAAGTCATCAGGCCGCAATGTTCCTGCACTGGTCACGACGCGCCGCGTCGCTTTTTTCAAACGATCCCGATCTAATCCTTTGGGATCACCAAGCAAAGCTTTGGCCAGAATGTCAAAGGTCAAATCGGCCATAGCGCCGTTCAGTTCAACATCGCGCCCCGCCCCGAGTCTGGACTTAAATCCGTCAACAACGGTGTGAACGAGCGGGGAGAGGTCCGCCATGTGACGGGCGCGAAATATTGGCGCAACGGCGCGGCGCTGCATCTTCCACTGCTTTCCATGCACTGAGAGCAGGCCTTCTTTAGTGGCGGGGCCAAGGATGCGCGCATCGATCGGGCTTTTGGTAAATTTAGCCGTATGTTTGACCAGAATATCATTCATGCCTTCGGGTGCGGTCACGATATGCATTTGTGTGCCCAGATGTTTTACGCTGGTTATACCCTGTCGGTAAGATAAGGGCCCGAAACCTTCCAGAGGATTACGCATGAACTTCCATGTGGCGTAGGCCAGATTTTCAGTGCCCTTTAAAGGCTGTGCATGCGGAGCAATGAAAAGATCGGTCATAGACACCCAGCGAGAATAGCGTTGAAAAAAAGCAGGCCCGAAAGCCTGCTTATCAATCTTTACTGTTTCGGGGTCAAACGGAGCAGCCGCCCTTCGTCATCTTCGAGCACATAGAGCGCGCCGTCCGGTCCGGTTTCCACTTCGCGTATACGCGTGTCCCACTCATAGCGTGCGGCCTCGACAGGGCCGTCTTCGGCGTCCATGTCAACACGAATCAATGCTGTGGAGCTCAGCCCGCCAATAAAGCCGTCCCCCATCCAGTCAGTGAACAGCGCGCCGTCATAGAGGGTGAATCCGGCCGGACTGATCGCGGGAACCCAGGAAACAGCGGGAGCCTCATAAATCGGAATGTCTTTGTGATCGGGAATATCGACGCCCGAATAATGCTTGCCTTCAGAGACATTCGGGTAGCCATAGTTTTCCGAACGCACGATTTTATTAAGCTCGTCGCCTCCGCGCGGGCCCATTTCATGCACCCAGAGCTGTCCGGCCGCATCGAAATCAATGCCGAGCGGATTGCGGTGCCCTAATGTCCAGACCTGAGCCGCCATTCCGCCATTGTCATAAAAGGGGTTGTCTTCCGGAATGCTGCCATCTTGGTGAATACGGATCACCTTGCCGAGATTCATGCTCATATTTTGCGCAGGTGAGAATTTCTGACGCTCTCCGCTTGTGATAAAGAGATGTCCATTAGGCGAGATGGCGAGGCGGTGTCCATAATGGCCGTTTCCGGTCACTTTTGGATATTGCCGCCAGATGGTTTCGCGTCCGCTCAGCGTTCCGCCGGTCTGCGTTAAGGTCAGCGTCGCGCGCTCAACGGCGGCGCCGGACAGGGCGTCATTACCGCTATCGCGTTCGACATAAGAGATAAAGACTGTGCCATTAGTGGCAAAATCCGGATGAGCAATGATATCGCCCAACCCGCCCTGCCCGCGCGCATCCACGCTTGGGGCATTATCAATTGTGCCCAGCTTCGCGCCATTCGCGCCGAGCAGCCATAAATTACCAGATTTTTCTGTCACAAGCATATGACCGTCGGGCAAAAAGGTCATGGCCCACGCATCGTTGAATTCTGCCAAAGTTTGCGCGTTCAGGCTAACGCCGTCAGAGCCGCGTATCGTCTCGTCCGCCATGGCCGCAGGCGTTACAGCCGCTGCAAAAAAACCCGCCAGAAGCGCTCTTGAAATTTTGGTCATAATCTATCCTTAAATTTATCTATATTTATTATACGGATGGGACGTAAGCAGAGTTCCTATACACTGAAATTTACAGGCAAAACGCAAAATCTTAGGGTTGGGCTTCGCAAGAGTATTGACCCCCGCGCGCCATGGCTTAGGGTAAGGATATGAGTCAAGACTTGATGAAATACGACCAGATGACACAACTCGCGCTTCGCGGCGTTGTCCGCGATGCGATTCGCCGCGTTATCCGTGAGGACGGCCTTCCGGGGGCGCATCACTTTTATATTACCTTCCTGACCCGCTATCCGGGCGTGGATATTGATGAGAGTTTGGCCGGTAAATATGCGGACGAGATTACGATTGTGCTTGAGCATCAATATTGGGACCTCAAAGCGCATGACGAAACATTCGAAGTTACGTTAAAATTTGCGGGCGTGCCGAAATATCTTTCCGTCCCTTATACGGCCATTACACGCTTTCATGACCCTTCTGTCGGCTTTGCCCTACAATTTGACCCGCCGGAGCACATGCAGGAACGTCCACCCACACTCGCGCAGATCAAACCACAGACAAAAGACACCGCGCCGGCTCTGAGACCTGCAGGAAATGCCCCAGCTGCGCCAAAATTGCAGCCTAAACCAAAATCTGTCAAAACTGATCCAGTCAAGGCTGGTGCTAAGGCCCCGCCGTCAAAATCAACTGATAAGGTGTCTGACAAATCAGATGAGAGCAAAGTCGTCAGTTTGGATAGCTTTCGCAAGAAATAATGCGGCACTTGCTAACCCGCTCTAAAAACGCGCATATGACGCTTGTACCGTTAGGCGCGCTGGGCATTTTCATATTTCTATCGCAGATGGGATGTATTTTGCTGGGCACAATTATGCTGATGACCCAAAGTAGACCTGATGAATTTCCCGCTGCGCTTAATTCACCCCGAACAGGCATCATGCTGATCGCTGTAGGTATAGCGCATATTTTTTACTCTTTAATTTTCAAAACGGACTACGCTTATCATGACTAAAATGAGAACTGAAACCGACAGCTTTGGCCCTCTAGACGTGCCCAGCGATAAATATTACGGCGCGCAGACAGCGCGCAGTCTGATCAATTTTCCGATCGGCAATGAGATCATGCCCGCGCCGCTTATCCGCGCGCTGGGCATTATTAAAATGTGCGCGGCTATCACAAATGAAAAACTGGACAATCTTGATAGCGCGCGCGCAGACGCGATTGTTGCGGCTGCAAAAGATGTCGCCGAGGGTAAGCTGGATGATCACTTCCCGCTTTCTGTCTGGCAGACCGGCAGCGGTACACAATCCAATATGAACGCTAATGAAGTTGTTTCCAACCGCGCGATTGAAATCATGGGCGGCAAAATTGGCTCAAAAGATCCGGTTCATCCCAATGATCATGTCAATCGCAGCCAGTCTTCAAACGACACTTTTCCAACCGCCATGCATATTGCGGCCGCCGAAGAAATGCATCACAGCCTGCTCCCCGCTCTGCAATATTTGCGCAATGCGCTCAATGATAAAGCGGAGCAATTCTCCGCCATTATTAAAATCGGACGCACACATACCCAAGACGCGACGCCGGTCACATTAGGACAGGAGTTCTCAGGCTATACTGCGCAAATAAGCAATGGTATCAAACGTGTAGAAGACGGACTTCAAGAACTCCTTCCGCTCGCGCAAGGCGGCACCGCTGTCGGTACAGGCCTGAATGCTAAACCGGAATTTGCCCAAAGCTTTGCCGATGAAGTGGCTAATTACACCCGCCTTGCCTTCACCACAGCAGAGAATAAGTTTGAGGCATTAGCGGCGCATGACGCCTATGTCTCCGCTCACGGCGCGATTAATACGGTTGCTGCCAGCCTTTTCAAAATTGCTAATGATATCCGTTTTCTGGCGTCCGGCCCGCGCTCCGGCCTCGGTGAAATTAGTCTGCCTGAAAACGAACCGGGCAGTTCTATCATGCCTGGCAAGGTCAATCCGACCCAGTGCGAAGCGCTAACTATGGTTTGCACACAAGTAATGGGCAATCAGACGACAATCACCATTGCCGGCAGTCAGGGGCATTTCGAGCTTAATGTCTACAAGCCTGTCATGGCGTATAATATGCTACAATCCATCCGGATAATGGCTGATAGCTGTATGGCGTTTGCCAATCGGTGCGTCATTGGCATTACCGCTAATGAGGATCGCATTGCCGATCTTTTGTCGCGCTCGTTGATGCTGGTTACGGCGCTGGCGCCCACAATCGGCTATGACAACGCCACGAAAGTCGCCAAGACGGCCCATAAAAACGGTACAACGTTGAGAGAAGAAGCGGTTAAACTTGGCTTCGTCACCGAAGCTGAATTTGACGAAGTCGTGCGCCCCGAACTCATGATAAGCCCGCGGTAAAATGAGCGGCGCGCCTATCAATCTGAACAAAGCCCGTAAGGCTAAAGCAAAAGTGGATAAAACCGTCTCGGCCAGTGCTAACCGGGCGAAATTCGGACGGAGCAAAGCACAGAAGGTTTTGGACAAGACGCGGGCTGAGAAGGCCGCATCTAAAATGGACGGCCATAGACGCAATAATGACCCGCATTAAACGCTCCGTTAGCCTGCACGGCCATGCCACATCCGTGGCGCTGGAACGCGAATTCTGGCTGATCATAGACGACCATATCGCGTCATCAGACAAATCGCTCGCGGGGTTTTTAGCGCAGATGGACGATGCACGGGTTGCGGAAAAATATGATGGCGGGCTGGCCGGATATTTGCGGGTCTGGGCTGTGCGCCGGATTATGACGGATTAAAAGCTGTGCGGGTTTTGCAGTTTAGATACGTATGAGCCGTGACGGCTTGCACCATACATCCTTTGGTCTTACACGATGATATGGCTTTAAAGTACCGCACCCGTAAAGTTGTGAAACCCGCAGATCTGAACTCCCGCAATACGCTGTTCGGGGGCCGCTTGCTTGAATGGATAGACGAGGAATGCGGTGTCTATGCCGGATGCCAGATGAGCAGCCGCACGCTTGTGACAAAATATATGTCAGAGCTCAACTTTCTCTCCGCCGCCTATCAAGGCGATGTCGTTGAAATCGGCGTAGACACAGTAGACGTTACCCGCACGACGATTGCTGTGACATGCCATGTTCGCAATAAGGAAACGAAAGAAGAGATTGTTTCTATTGATAAAATTGTTTTTGTGAATGTCGATGAAAAGGGACGCCCCGTGCGCCACGGTAATTTCCCCTATACCCCTGCACAGTCTAACGACAGATAAAAGCCTACTATTTTAAAGCCTTATAGGGGCGGGCAAAGCCGCTATAGGCCTTCGTCAATAACATCATATCTAAATTCACCTCGCCCCTAGCAAGGCCGGAATGTTTTGCCTATGTTCCGGTCATGACTCCGCCCGATTCCGCACGTAATTTATCGATTTCTCAGCAGGCCATGGTAAATATGGCGCGCCCCGCTGAAGGCGGAACACTGTCTTTACTTGATGGCCTGAACCCCGAACAGCGCCGCGCTGTTGAGACGATTGACGGGCCGGTTCTCGTGCTCGCAGGAGCCGGCACAGGCAAAACCCGCGTTCTGACCCATCGCCTCGCTCATATTTTGCGCCTCGGCCGCGCCTACCCGTCGCAAATATTATGCGTGACCTTTACCAACAAAGCCGCGCGCGAAATGCGCGCACGGGCCACCAAATTAATTGGACAGGTCGAAGGCCTGCCATGGCTGGGCACGTTCCATTCTATTAGCGCGAAAATACTGCGTATCCATGCCGAGCTTGTCGGCTTGAAATCGTCGTTTACAATTCTGGATACGGACGATCAGCTCCGCTTAATGAAACAGATCATCCAAGCCTCGGGGCTTGACCCGAAACGCTGGACCGCGCGCCATTTGGCGACCCTTATCGATGGATGGAAAAATAAAGGCCTGACTCCGGACCGTCTGTCTGCCAATGACGGATTTAGCTTTGGTGACGGCAAAGGCCGTGAGCTTTATAAGGTTTACCAAAACCGCCTGAAACAGCTCAATGCTGTCGATTTCGGCGACTTACTTCTGCATTGCGTGACAATCTTTAAGAATAATCCTGAAGTTCTCGCCAAATATCACGCCAAGTTTAAATATCTGCTGGTTGACGAGTACCAAGATACCAATGTGGCGCAATATTTGTGGCTCCGTCTGCTTGCCCAGAATACCGGAAATACGGGGTCTCAAAATCTCTGTGTGGTCGGTGATGATGACCAATCCATCTATGGCTGGCGCGGCGCAGAAGTTGATAATATTCTGCGTTTCGAGTCTGACTTTCCCGGCGCTGCAGTGATTAAATTGGAACGCAATTACCGCTCCACCGAACATATTCTAGCCGCGGCTTCCGGCCTTATATCGGCTAACCAAGGCCGTCTGGGCAAGACATTGTGGACCGAAGACGCCGGCGGTGAGAAAGTCGTCGTGGCCGGCGTGTGGGACGGACAAGCCGAAGCGCGGGCCATATCGACTGAGATTGAGACCTGGAAGAGCAAGAACGGCCACAAAAACGGGGGCCAATATAATGATATTGCGGTGCTCGTCCGCGCCTCTCGCCAGATGCGCGCCTTTGAGGAACGTTTCATCATGCTGGGCCTGCCCTACCGCGTAATTGGCGGGCCGCGTTTCTTCGAGCGTATGGAAATTCGTGATGCCCACGCTTATTTACGTCTGATCGTTTCGGAAACCGATGATCTGGCGTTTGAGCGTGTTATCAACAAACCCAAGCGCGGCATTGGCGACACCAGCGTGCAAAAGCTGCAACGCGCCGCCCGGGCTATGCGCATTCCGCTGGAGGCCGCAGCGCGCGAAGTTGTTAAGACCGACGAAATTCGCGGGCGTGCACGCACCGGTATTGCCGCTTTTATCCGTGACCTTGACCGCTGGCGGGCTGAGGTCGGGGACATTAAACATACAGAACTGGCCGAGCGCATTTTAGACGAGAGCGGCTATACCCAGATGCTCAAGGACGAGAAAGATGCCAAATCGGCGGGGCGTCTGGAGAACCTTAAAGAACTGGTTCAGGCTATGGGCGAGTTCGACACTCTGCCCGCCTATCTGGAGCATGTCAGCCTCGTCATGGATATCGAGACCGAGGAAACCGATGACAAAGTCAGCCTTATGACATTGCATTCAGCTAAAGGTCTGGAATTTCCGCTGGTGTTTTTACCCGGCTGGGAAGACGGCAGTTTCCCGTCACAAAAAAGCATGGATGAGTCGGGTCTGGCCGGTCTCGAAGAAGAGCGCCGTCTGGCCTATGTCGGCATTACGCGGGCGCGTGAAAAATGCATGATATATTTCGCCGCCAACCGGCAAATTTACGGTAGTTGGCAGAGCAGCCTGCCATCGCGTTTTATTGATGAACTACCACCGGATCATGTCACGGCGCGCGCCGAAACCGGATATTATGATAGTGGATCAACTATACAAAGCGATGTTGCCGAGCGGTTTGCGCAAAGCTTTGACAGCGCGCAATCATCTCGGACCAGTCCGGGTTGGGAGCGCTATCAATCCAATAAAAACAAAGTCTTCGGGCGGGAACCTAAAGATATTGAAGGCCACGCTATTCGCCGTCCTGTTAAAAATAAAAATGGGAAAGAGGGCAAGTTTAAAATTGGCGAACGGGTCTTTCATCAAAAATTCGGTTATGGCGCAGTCAAGGCGTCTGATGGCACAAAACTGACTGTCGCTTTTGAAAAAGCCGGAGAGAAAAAAGTGCTTGATAGTTTTGTGGAGCGGCCATGACCTCTGATACACCATTTGCCCTGACTTTAACGACTAATCATGACCATGCCTTCGCGTTGTCCGATGCGCTGGGGTTTGAGGCTCCGATGGAAGCCTTGTCCGTTTCCATATACGATATGCCGGATGGCCAAATGTCAGTTCAGGCGCTTTATAATAGCAAAGCTGAGGCCGAAGCGGCGCTCCAAGCGCTGTCCCTATCCGGCGATATTGACGCACAGGTCGCGCAATTGCCGGACGAGGATTGGGTCTCGCTCTCGCAATCAGGATTGGATCCCGTAGAGGCCGGACCGTTTTTCATCTATGGCAGCCATGATGCGCACCGGATCCCCGAAGGCTGCGCCTTTCCGATTCAGATCGAAGCGGGACTGGCTTTCGGCACCGGGCATCACGGCACGACCAAGGGCTGCCTGCTCGCCTTTGACAGATTAACGTCCCTTGGGTTTGACCCAAAGACGGTTTTAGATCTGGGGACAGGCGCGGGCGTTCTCGCCATCGCCGCAGCGATGAAGTTAAACCGGACAATACTCGCCAGCGATATCGATCAAGATTCCGTCGATGTCACATTAGACAATGCGGGCGTAAACAATGTAGCGGAACATATTGAGGCCATTCGCGCCGACGGATTTGACCACGCCGCCCTTAAAGGCCAAAAATTTGACCTGATTTTTGCTAATATATTGGCCGGGCCGCTCCTGGCCATGGCCGGCGATATAGCCGGCGCGCTGGACGCAAAAGGCCGCCTGATCTTATCCGGCATTCTTGTGGAGCAGGCCGGCGAAATGAGTGACGGTTTCGCCGCCGCAGGCCTGATATGCGAAACCCAGCCTTCGTTAGAAGGCTGGGTCACAATCATCGGACAACACGCCTAAGCGTATTGGTTTCAATTATATCGCGCGGTAAGCTCGGCGGCGCGCGCGTTCACTGCGGCGTGCGATCAAGCTTGTGCGAAATTCTCCGCCATTACGGCGTTGCGCGGTTCCGCGCGGTTGAGTGCGAGTTGCATCAGTCATAGTCATTCCTGTTCATATCATCTTCGTTCGATTGAGCTTTAGATAGGGTATGAAAACGAATTTTAGAACCGACAGCACGCGGCACGAGCTATGCATAAATGCATATGTCAGGTAATAAAGTGTAAACCTTTAGCCCGGGCTTAGCGCCAAGTGCCGTAACGGGGGATATCAAAATCCTCAGGCTTGGCCGCTGTGGAGTCTTCAATATCGACTTTTGCCTTACGATAAGGCGTCACACGAATGTCCTGCTCGACGCGCGCAAGCTTTACACCCTGCACAAGGCGATAACTGTCGTTTGAACGTGACATATTATGATTTGACATGTGAGTGTCTCTGCAAAGAGGCGCGTAAGATGTCAAATTGAAACGCATATTGTCACGTAAAAATACACATATATGCTTAGCATCGCTTTAATACATGGAGAGTGCACATGATTCAGAATTTCAACGTCCAAGGCGGCCCTAAATTTGGCCGGGACAACCTGCCTAAATTGCGCGCAGTCTTGACGCAAATGGATCTGGATGGATTGCTTGTGCCGCATGAAGACGAATATCAAAACGAATATTTGCCTGACTCTAATGAACGGTTGATGTGGGTTAGCGGCTTTACCGGATCTGCGGGCGCGGCAGTTGTTATGACAGATCGCGCGATTATGTTTGTTGACGGGCGGTATACGCTTCAAGTGCGCGCACAGACCGATGACAGCCTGTTCACTTATGAAAGCTTAGAGGGCGGCGGAGTTGCCACATGGCTGGTAAATAATGTCACGGCCGGACAGCGCATTGGATATGATCCGCGCCTGCATAGCCCGGACGCTCTGGATAAATTGCGCAAAGCTATCGAGGGCGCAGGCGGCGCTCTTGTAGCGCTGGACGAAAACCCAATCGACGCCGCATGGGATGATCGCCCGCCTGTTCCGATGGTGCAGATCACTGTGCAGCCTATGAAATTTGCAGGCATATCACATCACGACAAACGCGCGCAAATCGCGCAAAGCCTCAAAAAGGCCAAAGCCGATGCTGCGCTGATCACTGCGCCGGCGTCCGTGGCGTGGCTGCTTAATATTCGCGGCGGGGATGTCATGTGCTCGCCCCTGCCCCTGTCATCCGCCGTCATTTACGATGACGGCAAGGTAGATTTCTACGTCCATGCGCAGAAGGTCAACGATGCTGTGCGCGCCCATTTGGGCAATGAAGTGGCCCTTCGCGAAGAGGACGCTTTGCCGGACGGTCTGGCGGAGCTCTCAGGCAAAACTGTCTGGATTGATCCGTCTACGGCCAGCGCGTTTATGTTTGATACACTCGGCAAGGCGGGCGCGAAAATACACCGCGCTATGGATCCGGTCATGCTGCCTAAAGCGCAGAAAAATGAGGCCGAGATTGCCGGAACCACGCAGACGCATTTGCGCGACGGCGTGGCGCTGGCACGCTTTCTTCACTGGCTGGCGACCGAGGCGCAAAACGGCGAGCAAGACGAGATTAGCGCTGCGCAAAAACTCGAAGAATTCAGATCACTCTATAAAGGCCTTAAAGACTTATCCTTTGAAACAATATCCGGCGCAGGCCCCAATGGCGCCTTCCCGCATTACCGTGTGAATACGGACAGCAATCTCAAGCTGGAGCGCGGATCGCTTTTCCTGATTGATAGCGGCGGGCAATATCCGGACGGCACAACAGATGTAACCCGCACGGTCGCTATCGGCTCGCCCAGCGCGGATATGATCCAGCATTTTACGCTTGTGCTTAAAGGCCATATCGCGCTCGCCGCCATCCGCTTCCCAGAGGGCACGAGCGGGCATCAACTCGATGCGCTGGCGCGTATGTCCCTGTGGAATGCAGGACTGGATTATGACCACGGCACAGGCCACGGCGTCGGCGTTTATCTGGGCGTCCACGAAGGCCCGCAGCGTATTTCCAAAGGCCCGAACGCCATTGCGCTAAAGCCGGGCATGATCGTGTCTAATGAGCCCGGTTTTTATAAATCCGGCGGTTACGGCATCCGCATTGAAAATCTGCAATATGTTCACGCGCCAAAGCCGATCAAAGGCGGCGAACGCGATATGCTCGGTTTTATCAATCTGACATTTGCACCAATTGACCGTACTCTGGTCGATGTTGACCTCCTCAGCCCGGCTGAGCGCGACTGGCTCAACGCCTATCACGCGGAGGTCTTTGAGAAAATCAGCCCGAACGTACCGGATGATGTGGCCGAATGGCTAAAAGAGGTCTGCGCGCCGATTTAAGAAATTAACACGAGCCACTCATCTTCGGTCAGGGTATTCACGCCCAGATCAGCGGCTTTTTTGAGCTTGCTGCCTGCGCCCGGCCCCGCCACAAGATAATCGGTTTTGGCCGATACGCTGCCTGCGACCTTAGCGCCTAGGCTTTGCGCGCGGGCTTTGGCCTCGTCGCGTGAAAACCGCTCCAGCTTTCCGGTGAACACGACCGTCTTGCCGGATACGGGGCTGTCATGTGTAGGGCGCTCAGCATCTATCACGCTGATCTGCGACAGCAATCGGTCGATCACGGCGCGATGCTCTTCGCTCCCAAAAAACGTCGTCAACGACCCTGCCGCCGCTCCGCCGACGCCGTCAATGGATAGTAGATCCAGCCATGCCGCACTTGCGTGGTCCGAGGCTTTGATCGCCGAGTCCGACAGCGCCGCCCAGCTTATATAATGTTTAGCCAGAAGTTCGGAGGTGCCTTGTCCGATATGGCGCAGTCCTAATGCATAGAGTAATTTCGCGGTGTCAATCTCGCGCTTGGCCTTTATAGCCGCGAACAGGTTGGACGCGCTGGTCTGCCCCCAACCTTCCCATGTCTCGAGTTTAATGTCGGGATTGCGCGACTCTAATGTAAAGATATCGGCAGGTTCTTTGACAAGGTCCTGATTATAAAAGGCTTCAATTTGTTTTGCGCCCATGCCGTCAATATCAAAGGCGCGGCGGGAGACAAAGTGGATCAGACTCTCGACCGCTTGTGCCGGGCAGGACAGACCGTTTGTGCAGCGCCGCACGACGTCGATCTTGCCGGTTTTCTCGTCAATATCGCGCACGGCATCCGCGCCGCAGACGGGGCATTGTGTTGGCAATTGATAATCGGCCTCTCGAGCGGAAATATCGGCGTCCACAACGCGCAATACTTGAGGGATCACGTCGCCAGCACGCTGTATCTCGACCTTATCGCCAATCCGAAGGCGCAGGCGGTTAATCTCGTCCTCATTATGCAGCGTTGCGTTAGAGACCAATACGCCACCGACATTAACGGGAGTAAGGCGCGCAACCGGCGTCAGCGCACCCGTGCGCCCGACCTGCACATCTATATCTTCTAATACCGTAATCGCTTTTTCGGCAGGGAATTTATGCGCGGTCGCCCAGCGCGGCGCGCGGGAAACAAACCCCAGACGCTCCTGCAACGCTAAATCGTCGACCTTATAGACCACCCCATCTATATCGTAGCGCAGATCGGCGCGGCGCAATGCGATGTCGCTATAATGGTCCAGCAGTCCTTTGGCCGTCTCGAAGCGGGCCATCAATGGATTGACGTCAAATCCCCAAGTTTTAAACTTTTCAACCGCCTCCATCTGCGTCGCTGCGAAGGGCGCGCTAAGCTCTCCCCATGTATAAGCGAAAAACTTGAGCGGTCGGCTGGCCGTGACATTGGCGTCAATTTGACGAAGACTGCCTGCCGCAGCATTGCGCGGATTTTTATACTCTGCCTGCCCTGCCGCAAGCTGCGTCTTATTCATCGCCGCAAACTCGTCATGGCCAATATAAACCTCGCCGCGTACTTCTAATATTTCGGGCCAATCTGTGCCTGATAGTGTGTGAGGGATGTTATCTACCGTGCGAATATTAGCCGTAATGTCTTCACCGACTCGTCCATCTCCGCGCGTTGCACCGCGTACTAATTTGCCATTTTTATATAATATTCCGGCTGATAAACCATCAATTTTTGGTTCAGCTGTAAAGTATATCTTGTTGTTTATATTCAGATATTTTTTCACGCGGACAAGAAATTCACTTAATTCTTCTTCGGTAAAAACATTATCAAGGCTTAACATGGGTACGCCATGTTTGATTTTAGAGAACTTGGATGAAGGATTAGAGCCGATTTTTTGCGTGGGGCTGTCTTTGACTATGAGTTGTGGAAATTGCGTCTCCAGGTTCACCAATTCTTTGCGAAGCGAGTCATATTCCGCGTCGGACACATTTGGGTCATCACTTTGGTAATAGGCCTCATCATGAGCCCGAATTTCCAGTGATAGAAATTTAATACGTCCCTTCGCCTGGGCTTCAGTCATATCGGACGGACTCATAAATCAGCCCCCTTGTGTACCTATGAGCTGCTTAGCCGCTTCGCGCGCAGCGTCATTAACGCTAGCGCCGGAGAGCATACGCGCAATCTCTTCAAGACGTGTCTCGCCGCTGACTGGTGTAACCTGTGTGTGGGTGCGATCCCCGATGATAGATTTTGAGATCAGCAATTGCTGGTTTGCTTTCGCGGCGACTTGCGGGCTGTGGGTGACCACCAAAACCTGCGCGGCGCCAGAGAGATGAGCCAAACGCTGCCCGACCGCATCGGCCACCGCGCCGCCAACACCGGCATCAACCTCATCAAAAATCAGGGTCAAATCGCCGTCCCCCGCCAGAGCGACTTTGATCGCGAGAGCAAAACGAGACAGCTCCCCGCCAGACGCCACTTTATCCAACGCGCCCAAAGCCGAGCCCGGATTGGTTGCCACAACAAATCCAACCTTGTCTCGTCCAGTAGCGCTGTCGCGGGCGGGCTGGAGATCGGTTTCAAAGCGCGCCCCGCCCATTTTAAGCGGCCCGAGTTCGGCTTTCACCGCAGCGTCTAGCTTTTTTGAGGCATTTTTACGTTTCATCGTGAGGTCGCGCGCCGACGTATCATATTCTGCTGCAGCGCGGGACAGCGACGATTTAGCCTGCGCAATGGCTTCGTCAGCATTATCAATATCGAACAAATCCTGCGCAAACTTAGCGCGAATATCAATTAGCCCGTTAATTGTGGTGTTGAATTTGCGGGCCGCTGCACGCAAGGAAAATAGCCGTTCCTCTACATCATTGAGCTCGTTAGGATCAATATCAAAGCCATAGCTGGCCTCGCTTACAGCCGCGCGCGCTTCGCCCGTTTCAATTAGGGCTTTTTCGAGAGCGTCCACGGCCTTTGTGAGGTTGAGATGCACTTGACTGTCACCAGCGCCAATGCGTGATTGAACACGCTCTAGCCCCCGCAATGCGGCGGCCAAACGGTCTTCATATTCCCCGTCCTCGCCCATCGCATCTTGCGCCGCAGTCAGTTCAGTGAGCGCCCCTTGTGCGTTTTGCAAAAACCGTCGCCGGTCCGCCAGCCCCTCATCCTCGTCCGGTTTAGGCGCCAGACGGTCAATCTCCGCTATTCCGGCTTCGAAAAATTCGCGGTCATCGCTCGCTTGCTGCTGCGTGGACATCAGCGCATCAAGGCGATCCTGCGCGGCTTTTTTTGCTGCATATGCCGATGACACGTTTTGTAAGACGGATTTATACCCGCCAAAGCGGTCTAAAAGCGAGATATGGGTGCGCGGATCTAAAAGGCCGCGCCCGTCATGTTGTCCATGCACTTCCAAAAGCGCGTTGCCGACAGCAGAGAGAAGCGAAACCGAAACCGGCTGATCATTGATGAAAGCACGGCTACGTCCGTCCTCCCCGATAACGCGGCGCAGCAGAATGTCTTCGCCCAGCGGCGCATCGACATCGGCATCTTCGATCAAACGACGCGCCATATGAGAGGCCGGAACATCGAAACTGGCTGTGACTTGAGCCTTATTGCTGCCCGTACGGATCAAGCCTTTATCAGAGCGCGCGCCTGTCGCCATGCCGAGCGAGTCGAGAATGATCGATTTACCTGCGCCCGTTTCTCCGGTCAGAGCCGTCAGTCCCCCGGACAGGGACATATCCAGCGCCTGTATAAGAACCACATCGCGAATAGACAGACCTCTAAGCATATAGCGTCCGGCCCGCCGCGTTAAAACAGACGGTTACGCAGCCTGCGCCAGTATCCGTTCTCACGCGGTTTTTTAATTTCGCTATCCAGATCAACATCATAACGGGCGAGCAATTTATAACTGTCCTGATACCATCGGCTTTGCGGATAATTATAGCCTAGAACCGATCCCACCTGCTTAGCTTCTTCGATCAGGCCGATAGATACATAGGCCTCTACCAGTCGGTGAAGCGCTTCTTCGGTATGAGAGGTTGTCTCATATTGTTTTACCACATTCTGAAAACGGCCAATCGCGGCCAGACTTTGGCCCTCACGTAAATAATAGCGGCCAATGCTCATTTCTTTTCCGGCCAAATGATCATGCGTCAGCTCGAGTTTAAGCCGTGCATCGGCTGCATATTCGCTCTCGGGATAGCGGCGTATGACCTGACGCAGCGCGTTCTCCGCGCTAACGGTCGTGCCCTGATCTCGCCCGACGTCATAGATCTGGTCATAATAATTTATGCCAATCAGATAATAGGCATAGGGCGCGGAATTATTCCCAGGATGCAGGGAAATGAAACGCTCGGATGCCGCTATACTTTCCTCGTAATCGGCGCTCCGGTATTTCGCATATGCGCTCATTAACATAGAGCGGCGAGCCCATTCGCTATAAGGATGCTGGCGCTCAACTTCATCAAACAATAATACCGCATCTGTCCAGTTGCGTTGATCCAGCTTCTCGAAAGCGGCATTATAAAGCGTTTCCGCAGGCCGCTCGACATAGTTCAGCTTAGCGGCGCGCTCTTCACGAAAAGAGGCGCAGCCGCTAACTGTAATGCCGACAAGGACAGCAGCGAGTACGGAGCGAAATACGGATTTTGACAAATTCATGAGTTAACCTAACGCAAATGCAGGCGTCCGAGTCACGAGCGCCTTGAAATTCTCTGCACGGTTTACTGTTAAGCGCTGGCCTCTTCAAGCACAGATGACGGCGCAACTGTGACCATTTCGTCAGAAATCGTCACGCGGTTATTGGTAAAGCGCCATGCTGTAGGGTCTGCAAAGAGCGCAATCAACAATGCGTGGTTTATGGCATGACCGCCGCGATGGGTCGTCACCTGTCCTAAAATTGGTCCTGCTATGTAAAGATCACCCAGTAAATCCAGCGCTTTATGACGTACAAATTCATCATCGAAACGCAGGCCTTCGGGATTTAAAACTCTGTCCTCGTCAACAACAACCGCATTATCAAGCGATCCGCCAAGTCCGAGGCCTGCATCTTGCAGGGCGGCAACTTCATGTTGGCGGGCAAAGGTACGCGCGCTGGCCAGACGGTCACGGAAAGAGCGCGTATCCGGCTCAATAACAACACGTTGTTTGCCAATAGCCGCTTCGGCGTATTCAATCGCCACGTCCAAACGTAAACGGGAATGCGGCGCAATCGATGCCGTGGCGTCGCCTAATTGCACAAAAACAGGTTTGAGCACTTCGACATAACGCCGCGGTGCGTTTTGGCGCTCTATCTGTGCAGCTTCGATTAGTTTTAGATAAGGTTCGGAGCTTCCGTCCATCGCGGGAAGCTCGGGCCCGTCGACTTCAATGATCAGATTGTCAACGCCGGATGCCGCCAGCGCCGCCATTAAATGCTCAATAGTTCCTACGGTTACGCCCGCCGCATTGGAAATTTTAGTGCAATTGCGTACATCACAGACTGCGTCAGGACGCGCCATGATGCGGTTGTCTCTGTCTGTCACATCTGACCGCACAAATATAATGCCTGTTCCAATAGGCGCAGGCTTTAAAGTGAGTTTGACATGTTCGCCCATATGTAGCGCAATGCCGCCGCAAAGCGCGGGGGATTTTAATGTCGCTTGTCTGTTAATCGGGCGCATAAGGTATCTTGTTTGCGGGCGCATTTGCCCTGTGGTTAATATGGTATAACCGCATCTGCACCAATCGCCGCACAACGCTTTGTTTCAGACTGTTACTATTGGTGACGAAATCTTAATAAAAAAGGCGCCCCAAAGGACGCCTATTTAAAAGAATTGCAGAGAAGACTACCGGTTTTGGCGGCGCAGAAAACTCGGAATCTCAAGTTCTGCATCGTCCGAGCCAGGAAATAAGTCGCCATTGCCCTGCGTGCTTGTAGACGGGCGGGACTGAAACTCTGATTTCGGAGCCGGTTTCGGCGTAGACGTCTCAGCATTTTTCCTGCGGCCAAATATTGCACCAAAAGGGCCACGTATGACGCTGGATGACGGCTGTCCGTCCGCATCGCGGCGCACAGGCGCCGGAGCCGGCGCGGATGGCGGCTTGATCGCCTGTGGTCTTGATGATGATGCAGGTTTTGCGGTGTAAACTGGAGCCGCAGCGACTGGTGTTGGGTTTGCTAAAGGCGCAATTTCAGGCTCTGCTGTATGAGCGGCTGGCGTGCTTTGATAACGGTCTTCAATCTGGCGGATCTGTTGATGCACAGGTGATTGCGCAGCGGCAGGCATAATTGTTTCTTCGTCTTTATCTTCTGTAGATTTGCCTTCGCCGACACCTACGCTGGTGGTGACCGTACCGCGTGATGTCTTTACATCATAGCGCGATGTTTGCGCCGTTTTTGCATCAAAATCTTCGCTCTCGACGCCCGTGGCAACCACGGAAACGCGGACAATCCCTTGTAAATCATTATCTAATGCGGAGCCGACAATAATATTGGCATGTTCGTCGACTTGGCCGCGGATTAAACTGGCGGCTTCTTCGACTTCAAAGAGCGTTAGATCGCTACCGCCAGTGATATTAATCAGTACGCCTTGCGCGCCGCGCAAGGATACATCGTCCAAAAGCGGGTTAGAGATGGCGGCTTCGGCGGCTTCAACCGCGCGGCGATCGCCGGTGGCCTCGCCCGTCCCCATCATGGCTTTACCCATACGCGCCATAATTGTACGAACGTCGGCAAAGTCGAGATTAATAATGCCGGGAACAACCATCAAATCTGTAACGGAACGTACACCTGAATAAAGCACTTCATCAGCCATACCAAAGGCATCGGTCATAGTTGTCGTTTCCGTCGCAATGCGGAACAGGTTCTGGTTTGGAATTGTAATTAGCGTATCGACATTAGGCTGAAGGTTGGCAATCCCGTCTTCGGCAATGGCCATACGGTTTGTGCCTTCGAACATGAACGGCTTGGTGACAATTGCAACTGTCAAAATGCCGCGTTCACGAGCCGCGCGCGCAATAACGGGCGCTGCGCCTGTGCCTGTGCCTCCGCCCATTCCGGCCGCGATGAACAGCATATGCGCGCCGTCTAGTTGTTCCATAATCTCGGTCAGGCTGTCTTCGGCTGATTCTTGACCAACTTCAGGCCGCATGCCTGCGCCTAGGCCTTGGGTAATATCCGCGCCAAGCTGGATACGGCGATCTGCGCTGGACAGCGCTAAAGCCTGTGCATCTGTATTCGCGACAACGAATTCCACACCGTTCAGTCCGGAATGGATCATATTATTGACCGCATTACCGCCGGCTCCGCCAACGCCGAAAACGACGATGCGGGGTTTAAGTTCGACTGATTTGGGAATTGAGAGTGAAATCATGTGATCGCCCATAGTAAGAGTTGTTTGCAGGTAAAATGCGCTTGAAACTCTTTAACAACTGTTAACCTAAACAAGGTTTGCAGAAGATTAATTGCGATTGATGCTAAAAATTTTGCTTTAACCAATCCAGCGAGCGCTCTATCGGATTTCCGGCATATCTGCGGCGGCGATATTTACGCCCCGACAGATCCGGCGTACCGCTTATGGCTTCGGCGCGCGCCGTGAACACATGTTTGATAAGCCCCGCAGCGGTCGCGAAATCCGATCCAGCCGCATGTTCGGATAAACCCAAAAGGCCGTGCGGACGTCCAATGCGTACACGCTTACCGAAAATGCGTCCGGCCAGCTCTCCCGCCCCGCATAATTGCGCCGCGCCGCCCGTTAGGACGATGCGCCGCCCCGCAAATTCATCTACCCCGGCGCGGGCCAGACGGTCACGCAGGATTTCAAATGTCTCTTCCAGCCGCGATTGGACAATTGAGGTGAGCAAGGCGCGGCTTTCCTGATGCGGCTGCCCATGCTCGACAATCGCCGGGCATGTAATCATCTGGTAGTCATCTTTGGGACTGCTGAGCGCGGAGCCGTATAGCGATTTTATACGCTCTGCATCTTTTAGATTGGTCGCCAGTCCGCGCGCAATATCGGCAGACACATGATGTCCGCCAATCGGAACCGCATCAACCATAACCAGTGCGCGGTCGCGAAATACACTGGCCGAGGTCACGCCTGCGCCCATGTCAATAACGGTTGCGCCCAGATCCAGTTCATCATCAACGAGCGCGCCTAGGCCCGCCGCATAAGGCGAGGCTATAATATTATTAATTCTGAGATGGCAGCGCTCAACACAATGCGCCAGATTGCGCAGTGGTCCAACTGATGCGGTGACAAAATGCATATCGACGCCGAGGCGTTTACCGAACATACCGCGCGGGTCACGAATGCCGCGCGTGTCATCTACGCTCCAATTAAGCGGCAAAGCGTGCAGTATGGCGTCTTCCGGCTCGCTGAACTCGCCCAATGCGGTGGAGATAACACGCTTCAAATCGCGCTCGGCCACATCGCCGCTGGAAAACCCGGTCTCTACGGTGAGGTGCTGCGACGACAAAGAGCGCACCGCAACATTGACGGAGACAGAGCTGATGGTGAAGCCTGCGGCCCGCTCAGCTTTTTCGACGGCGCAGCGTATAGACAGTTCCGCCGAATCCATATCGACAACGGCGCCGCATTTAATGCCCTGGCTGGCATGGTGGCCAATGCCCATAAGGCGCACGCCAACATCCGGATCAAAACACCCGATAAAGCAGACAATTTTGCTTGAGCCTATATCCAAAACAGCGGCGACTTCACCGCGCTTGGCTTGGCTGGACCCCGCAATTCCAAACGCCATTAGGCTGCCTCGCCTTTACGTTTGACATAGACCGTGGAGCCGGCATCCTGACGCGGGCGCGCAATCATGCGGTCCGGTAGTCGTAGATCAATCGTCTCAATATCTAAATCCAAAATCCGGTGGCTATCGTGATATTTGGACAGGCGCAATAAAGCTTTATCTGCGCCGTTCTCAGGGAGCAAAATGCGTGCGCCACTGTCTTTGAGCTGTAAGTCCCAGCGGCGGTTACCTACGCGAATGATGAGGTCGACCTGTTCAGAAATTAAAGGCGCACTGGTCATGGAAACCAGAAAGGCTTTTGCGTTTTGCGACGCGCCTGCACCGATAAACCGCGGCAGAGCCGCAAAATCTTCGGGCAAAGCGGCTTCAATAATGCGCCCGTCTGTATCAATGACGCGGAGCTGCTGCTCGCTTTGCCACATCGCCATAGGTCTACGCTCTATAATATGGACAACATAGCGATCTGGCCACAAGCGGCGCACCATAGCATCGTTCACCCATGGCAGGCTTTGCACACGCTGCTGCGCTGCGCGCAGATCGGTTTCAAATAGATAATCCCCCGGACGAATACCAAGTGCCGCCTGTACTTCATTTTCGAGAATGCGGCCTTCACCAACCACGTCAACATGGTCAACGACAAAGCCCATCGCAATCAAACGCGTGCGGCTATATTCATCCAGATTGTTACGAATATCAGGTAAGAACCCGCCCAGCCACAGGCCTGAAAACAGAATGAACAATGTAAATGAGGCAATGACGCTAAACATGCGCAGCGCGCCGCGTCTGGAATATGTCGCCGCGCGCATATGGGCGGTGGCCCAATTACGGGCATTGCGAAGCCCCGGCTTAAGGGGGCTCACACGCCGAACCTGACCTTTGCTCGCGCGCGGAGTAGAACTCTCGCGGCGCGGGGCAGGTTTTCGGCGCATTATCGAGGCCATGTGGCATCCTCTACAATCCAGCGGCATAGCCGGTTAAAACTTAATCCTATGAACGCCGCCTGCTCCGGAGCAAGGGAGGTGGCGGTCATGCCCGGCTGTGTGTTCACTTCAAGCATTACCACCTTGTTTACGATGTCCGTTAATACCGCGTTTATATCTGCATTTTTTTCTGAGAATTTTGCCGCTGGAGGATAATTTCCGTCAGGTGCGTAGAACAAATCTGCACGGCTTAGCCCGCGGCAGCCCAGCGCAATATGGGCTTTCTCTGCCCATCGCATACATATCTGCGTAACATCATCGGGGATGTGGGCAGGCACAACATGATGAGAGCCTCCGTCGGCGTATTTGGCTTTATAGTCATACCAGCCTTCGGCGGGAATGATCTCCGTGACAGCCATGGCTTTGCCGTCCATTACTGCCACAGTCAGCTCGCGGCCTTTAATCAGCGGCTCGATAAGTACATATTCGCCCATTTGCGGCATATCCGCGATCTCATTTGGCGGAGTCTTGGCTCCCGCCTCAACCATAAAGACGCCGACGCTGGAGCCTTGGGCATTGGGCTTAATAACATAAGGCAGCGGCATGGGATGCCCGGCGGATAGGCTATCGCGCGCAACAAGCCGCCCCTGCGGTACAGTAATCCCAGCATCGGACAGAACGGCTTTGGCGCGCTGCTTATCCATCGCCAGAGCCGAGGCCATAACCCCGCTATGGGTGTAAGGTTTGCCGTAGAGATCAAGCACGCCCTGCACGCGGCCATCTTCGCCCCATTCACCATGCAGCGCGTTAAATATCACATCGGGCGCGGCGTCACGTAGCTGGTTCATCAGGCTGGTCGTCATATCGATCATGACCACATCATAGCCCTCTTCGCGCAGAGCTTTGCCGCAGGCCGTGCCGGACCTCAGCGAAACTTCGCGTTCAGCAGACAATCCACCATAAAGAACCGCGACCCGGGTCATGACGAAACTCCAATACGCTTAATTTCCCAGTGCAGGTCGACGCCTTCACTGGCTTTGACTTTGGCGCGTATATCCTCGCCTAGGCTTTCCAAATCGCCCGCCGTGGCGTTATTAGTATTGATCATAAAATTACAATGCAGCTCGCTCATCTGCGCGCCGCCCACACGATAGCCGCGTCCGCCCGCAGCGTCGATGACTTGCCATGCCCCCCGGCCGCCGGACTGTTTGGGGTCAGGATTTTTAAATGTCGAGCCGCCGGTTTTTTCGCGAATGGGCTGGCTCTCCTCGCGCTTCGCTGTGATGTCGTTCATTCGGGCCGTTATAGCGGTGGGATCATCGGCGCCGCCTTCAAATGTCGCTTCGATAAAGATCAAATCCTCCGGCGCGCCGCAATGACGATAGGCGTAATTCATCTCGGCCACTTCCATAATCTGGCGACGCCCTCGGCGGTCGAGTGCCGTTATGGTTTTGACGACGTCTTTAGTTTCCGCCCCGTAGCACCCCGCATTCATGCGCAGCGCCCCGCCGATTGTGCCGGGAATACCAGCGTAAAATTCCAGCCCTCCAATACCCGCCCTGGCCGCCGCTTTAGCTGCCATATTGTCCAGCGCCGCTGCGCCCGCCGTAACGGTTATCCCGTCACAGGACACTTTTCCAAATGACGGGCCAAGACGTATGGTGACGCCTGCCACGCCGCCATCGCGCACTAATGTATTGGACGCGACGCCCATAATGTTGACGGGAATATGCGGCGGCAAAGCACCTAGAAACAGCGATAAATCCGCAGCGTTCTTGGGTATGAAAAAGGCCTGCGCAGGTCCGCCGACCCGTAGCCATGTATAAGGCGCAAGCTCCACATTCGCCTTAAGGCTGCCGCGCACCGGCGGAAGGTTGGATATGATATTAGGGAAAGTCACGCTACCCCATCGCTTTGGTTAACGTCTCAGGGAGCTCATGCGCCCAAGCGGTAATATCGCCAGCGCCGAGACAGACAACGACATCTCCCGCCTCGACCTTATCCGCCAATATCTCTGCGAGATCATCTCGCGTTACGGCTGTTACGTCGCGGTGACCATAGGCGCGAATCCCCTCGACCAGCGAGTTGCGGTCTATTCCTTCTATTGACGCCTCGCCTGCGGCGTAAACATCAGCGACGCAAACCCCGTCAGCGGCGTTGAAACAGGTGCAAAAGTCCTCAAACAGATCGCGTAGACGCGAATAGCGATGGGGCTGCACGACCGCCCACACCTTACCTTGCGTGACTTCGCGGGCCGCTTGCAGCACGGCTTTAATCTCAACAGGATGGTGGCCATAATCATCTATAATGCGCACGCCATGAGCATCTCCGACATGGGTGAAGCGGCGCTTGACCCCGCCAAAGCTGGCCAGGCCTTCGCGGACCTGCGTCTCGCCTGCTCCCATTTCGCGCACAACGGCAATCGCGGACAGAACATTTTGAGTATTGTGACGCCCCGCCATAGGCAGGAACATATTGCTCCAACGCGTTTCCTCACGGGTAACTACGTCGCGGAACACGACTTCGAATTTTGTGCCGCCATTTTCACTGTGTAGGTTTTCGGCGCGTATATCGGCCTGCGGGTTAAACCCATATGTGATGACGCGGCGATCGCTGATGCGGCTGACCAGCGCCTGCACTTCAGGGTGGTCAATGCACAGCACGGCAAAGCCATAAAATGGCAAGTTCTCAATGAAGCTGTCAAAGGCGGCACGCAGCGTATCAAAATCGCCATAATGCTCCATATGCTCGGGGTCGATATTAGTGACAACAGCAACGGTAGAGAACAGCTTTAGAAACGAGCCGTCAGACTCGTCAGCTTCGACCACCATCCATTTCGACGCCCCTAATTTGGCGTTAGAGCCATAGGCGTTGATTATGCCGCCATTAATCACGGTCGGGTCAAATCCCCCGCCTTCCATGAGGGCAGCTATCATTGTCGTTGTCGTCGTTTTGCCGTGTGTTCCGCCCACAGCGACAGCCCATTTCAAGCGCATGAGTTCGGCCAGCATTTCAGCACGACGCACGACAGGTATCTTTTGGCGGCGGGCTTCGACCAGTTCAGCATTGTCCGGCTTAATAGCCGAGGACATCACGATCGCGCCTGCCCCCGTAACCTGCTCTGATTTTTGGCCGATAAAGATTGTCGCGCCGCGTGATTGTAGACGGTTTGTGATCGGGGTCTCGCGCATATCGCTGCCCTGCACTGTATAGCCCAGATTGAGCATGACCTCGGCAATGCCGCTCATGCCTATCCCGCCAATACCGACAAAATGAATGGGACCGGGTTCAAATGGCAGGGAGGGTGTCATAACTATCGTTTCTTTTTGGGCTCTCGCCGGAGCCGGATGAGACGCAGACCTAGGACGGGGCTCCGACAACAGCCTTGACCAAGTCGGCCAATCGGGCTGTTGCGTCGGGGCGGGCCGCATTAAGGGCTGCACGGGATGCAGTTTCGAGATAAGTCGAATCACAGAGTTTATCCAAGAGGATATTTTTAACAGTCTCTGGGGTAAACTCCGATTCCGGCAAAAGGTCGGCGCAACCAAGGTTTTTTAGTGCTTTTGCATTTTCTGTTTGATGATCGTCCATCGCTATAGCCAAAGGAACCAGCAATGATGGCAATCCCATCAATGCAATTTCGCTCACTGAACTGGCCCCTGCGCGTGCAATAATAAAATGCGCTTTAGCGAGATAAGTCTGAATATCAGCAAAGAACGGCGCGCACCGGGCGTCAACGCCTGCCGCTTTATAGAGCTTAGTCGCCTCGTCCAAATCAGCCGCGCGGGTTTGCTGCACAATATGCAGCCGCGCGCGCAAACTCTCCGGTAAAGCGCTAATGGCTTTGGGCACCGTGGTTGAAATGATCGTGGAGCCGAGACTACCGCCGACAATAAGCAAGTTAATCGGTCCCGTCTTTCCTGGCGGGGTATAAGGACGTTTCGAGGCGCTCAATACGGCGTCGCGCATCGGATTACCGATCGGCCTGATTTTGGCTTTTGCGGGTGCGCGCAACAGACAGTCAAAGCCGCAGGCGACGTATTCGGCCTTAGCGGCAAAAACGCGGTTGACCCGCCCAAGGACAGCATTTTGTTCATGGAGTATCGTTGGAATGCCCAGCGCTTGCGCCGCGCGAATGGCTGGAAAGGCGGGGTAGCCGCCAAAGCCAATGACAACATCGGGTTTCCAGCTTTTAATAAACCGCTTAGCCTGCCCCACGCCGCGTAGAAGTTTCAATATCCCGCCCGGCACTTTGTGCGGTAAGCGCGGGGAAAGTGTTGCTGCGCTCACCCTGATGATCGGATCGGCCGGAATGCGTCCGGCATGTTTTTCACCGCGCGTATCGGTCATCATGGCGATGTCCCAGCCCTGTGCTTTCAACGTCTCTGCCAGTGCCTGCGCGGGGAACATATGTCCGCCTGTCCCGCCGGCGGCAAGCAAGGCGCGCATTAATAGACTCCATATCCATAAGCGCCCGCGCGTTTACGGGTGAACGCCAGTATCAATCCCATTGAAAAGCACAGCGCGAGCATGGATGAGCCGCCATAGCTGATAAACGGCAGCGTCATGCCTTTGGGCGGCACCATATTCAGATTTACGGCCAGATTGATGATAGTCTGCACCCCGATCATAGTTGCCAAACCCGCCACGGCGAGTTGCGCGAAATGGTCGTTCAGGCGCAAAGCTTTGCGAAAGGCTTGAATCACGAGGGCCGCGAGCAGGGCAATCAAGAGAAGCGAGATGAGAAAGCCGAATTCCTCGACGGCGACGGCGAAGATAAAGTCGGTATGCGCGTCTGGCAGTTGCTCTTTGACACGCCCTTCGCCCGGACCGCGGCCAAATATGCCGCCATTCGAGATCGCTTCCAGAGCTTTATCGGTCTGGTAAGTATCACTGCCCTCGGGATTTAAAAACCGCATCAAACGGTCTTGCACATGTGGCAAAGCGAAAAACGCAACCACTGCACCTGCCATTGACACGCATCCCAGAAACAGCATCCAACCCAGTGATAAACCGGCGAAGAAGAAAATTGCGCCAAAGCATAGGGTCAGTAAGAAACTCTGACCGAAATCAGGCTGCCGGAGCAGCATTAAAACAAGCAGGATGTAAACGCCAAAAACGATTGCAATGCCGGGAAATGTTATGTCTTTTTTGCGCTGCGCAAACATCCATGCGGCAAAGACGATAAATCCGGGCTTGGCAAATTCACTGGGCTGTAGGGAAAACGACCCGATTTTGACCCAACGCGTAGCGCCTTTGACCTCGTGGCCAATAAAATTAAGCGCAAACATAACAATAATCGCCCCCAGCAAAGCCAGCACAGCCAGCCGCCGCGCATTCATCGGCGAGAACATGGACAATATCATCGCCCCGCTTATCCCGACAAAGACGAAAAACAAATGACGCGTAAAGAAATAAAAGGGATCAGTTCCGCCCAATTTCGCTGCAGCGGCAGGGCTGGCTGCCAGTGACAAAATTAAACCGGCCAAGATGAGCGTAGCGAAAATACCTATCAGGACGCGGTCTACACTGCGCCACCATTCGAGCAGAAACGAGCGGTTAGAGCGTTGGGCCGTCAAAATCATGCCGCGTGACCTTTTGCCTTTTCGGCTTCAAACATATCAATTATGGCTTGGGCTTCGCTGCGAAATGCGTCTCCGCGCAGTTCAAAATTCTTGAACTGGTCAAAGCTGGCGCAGGCCGGACTTAGTAAAATAACGGGGTCATCATCGCCGCTAGATAGCGCATCGCGCGTCGCGCATAAAACGGCGCGGCGCAGATCGCCGCTGATTTTATGGGCAATTTTCTGTTTTTTTAATACGCTGCGAAATGCTGGCGCAGCCTCGCCAATCAAATACGCTTTGCGGACGCCGGCAAGCTCAGTGGCCAACGGCGCGATACCGCCGTCTTTCGCCACACCGCCGGCAATCCAATATATATTTCTATAGGCGCGAAGAGCCTGTCTTGCGGCTTCAGCATTGGTGGCTTTGCTATCATTTATATAGCTTACGCTTAGCACTTTGCCGAGGCGTTCCATGCGGTGCGCCAGACCGCCAAAGGACAATATCGCTTTGCCGATCTGTTCTGGATCAAGGCCCAGCCCCTGCACCGCTGCAAATGCAGCAGCTGCGTTTTGCCAATTATGCTGCCCGTCCAGCGCGCGCGCCTTACGCAGATCGCAAATTTCAACGGATGTTCGGTTGATAGAGGCATATAATTTACCGTTAATGACGGAGACTCCGCGGCCTAATGCGCGGCTTCCGGAAATTGGAATAATCCGGCGTCCGTTTTTCGCTATCAGCTCCGTGGCCAGATGCTGTCCGCTTTCATCATCAACGCCGACGACCGCGATGTCATCAGTCTGTTGATTGTCGAAAATTCGCATTTTTGCAGCGCGGTAGCCCGCCATATCGCCGTGACGTTCAATATGATCCGGCGTTAAATTGATAAACACGGCGCTGTTGGCCCGCAGCGAATATGTCCTCTCGAGCTGGTATGATGATAGCTCCAACACATAATGCGTCCCGCTATGCATAGCTTCCAAATCCAGAACGCCGCGGCCAATATTGCCACCGATTTGCGCGTCACGGCCACAGCTATTGAGGATATGGCCGATCAGGGACGTCGTCGTACTTTTACCGTTTGTGCCGGTAATCGCGATAATAACAGGGCGGCGCTCCGGCGCGCGGGCGGCGATTTCTTTCGCGAATATTTCAATGTCGCAAATAATTGGAATATTATTCTCGCGGGCGCGCTGCGCCGTCCAATGCGGAGCGGGCTTATCATGGGCTATGCCGGGCGACAGGACGAGCGCGTCAATTGCGCTCCAGTCTGCCCCGTTCAAATCCGACAGCGTTAGGCCGTCAGCCTGTGCAGCGTCGCGGCTCGCCTCCATATCGTCCCAAGCCAAAACCTTCGCGCCGCCTTTGGATAGCGATTTCGCCGCAGTAATGCCGGTTCGGCCCAGCCCAAAAACGGCAATGGTCTGACCTTTATAACTTTGCGCGACAATCACAATATCCCCCTAGCGCAGCTTCAATGTGGACAGGCCAATTAAGGCCAAAATAACAGCGATAATCCAAAACCGGATCACAATCGTCGGCTCGGCCCAGCCTTTTTTCTCAAAATGATGGTGGATCGGCGCCATACGAAACACGCGTTTTCCCGTAAGCTTAAATGAGGCGACCTGCACGATCACGCTGACCGCTTCGAGCACAAATAAGCCGCCAATGATGGCCAGCACAATTTCGTGCTTAACGGCAACGGCTGCGCTTCCCAAAGCGCCGCCAAGCGCCAGAGATCCCGTATCACCCATAAAGACCATAGCGGGCGGAGCATTGTACCAAAGAAAACCGAGGCCTGCGCCCAGAAGCGCGCCCAGTACGATGACAATTTCCGCTGTGCCCGGCACATAAGGAATGCCCAGATAAGACGAATATACGGAGTTGCCGACCAGATAGGCTATGGCTGAAAAACTGGCAGCCGCAATCATCACCGGAACGATCGCCAGTCCGTCCAGCCCGTCCGTTAAATTAACAGCATTAGACGCGCCGACAATCACAATACAGCCAAAGGGAATGAAGAATATACCCAAATTTAAGGTAAAGTCCTTGAGGAAAGGAAAAGCCAGACCGGTATGATAACCATCCGCCGCCGGCGTCGACTGTACGCAGACATAAACCGCCGCCGCCGCGATTAAAAATTCGAGAATTAATTTGATTTTACTGTTCAAGCCTTGAGGATTTTGTGTCGAGACTTTTAGATAGTCATCAGCATAACCGATCGCGCCAAAGCCAACCGTAACCAACATCACGACCCATAGAAACGGATTGGTCAAATCCCCCCATAGAAGTGTTGATACAACAAGGCTGACAAGAATTAAAAGCCCGCCCATTGTCGGCGTTCCGGCCTTTGCAATAATATGGCCTTCAGGCCCGTCAAGGCGAATGGGCTGGCCTTTACCTTGCTTGGAGCGCAGCACATCTATGAGCTTTGGGCCAAAAATAAAGGCAATCAGCATAGAGGTCATCACCGCACCGCCAACACGGAATGTAATATAATTAAATAAATTAAACATCTGATATTGTTCAGATAATTCTGAAAGTAAGTGATAAAGCATGATTTATTTTCCCCGAAGTTCTTTGATGACAGATCCCAGACCCACGCTATTCGAGGCTTTGAGCAGTACACTATCATTGTCTTTGATTATGGATTTTAGCGCCGTAATAACACCTGATTTATCTGCCAGATGCGTCGCGTGGTATTTTTCGGGTAACGCATCCGCCAAAGCCTGGCTATGCTGTCCGACAGTGATGACTTGACTAAAGCCAGCATCAATCAAGGCTTTGGCTAAGCCGGCATGGAGCTGCACGCTCTGCGTTCCGAGTTCTAACATATCACCGATGACCGCGATCTTGCGGCCCTGACCTGAAACCGCTGAAATAGCTGCCGCTACAGAAACAGGATTGGCGTTATAACTCTCGTCAATGACTGTAAATTTATGACCGGCCAAATTTGCCGTAAACCGTTCGCCACGACCGGCTGGTGGTGTCAGTTTTGATAAAACGGCACGCGCTTGTTTTCTATCTCCGCTCGCAGCTTTCACAGCCGCCATCACCAGCGCAGCATTCATGCGGTTATGCGCGCCGGAAAGTTTTAGCCCCCCTTTAAAATCAGCAGCGTGAACCCCCACAACGGTCAAGCCTTTGGCTTTCGCCTCACTCGACAGATAGTCGAAATAGCTGTCATCTGCGTTCAGGATTGCTACCCCGCCTTTCGCCATACCGTCAAAAATCTCCGCTTTCGCTGCAGCGATATGATCGACACTTTCGAAAAACTCCAAATGCGCCGGCGCGATTTTGGTGATGATTGCGATATCAGGCGCGATTAGACCGGATAAATCACTTAGCTCTCCGGCATGGTTCATCCCCGCCTCAAGCACTGCATATTGAGTGTCGCGTGGCATGGCGGCCATCATCAGGGGGACGCCCCAATGATTATTATAGGATTTGATCGATTTATGGGTCGGGCCGGATGGAGCGAGCGCGGCACCAAGCATTTCCTTAACCGATGTCTTTCCGACGCTTCCCGTTACCGCAATGCGTTTAGCCAAGCAGCGCTCCCGAGAGGCCCTGGCCAGATCGCGTAAGGCCAGTATGGCATCGTTTACACGCAGCGCCGGCACATCGGCAATCGCGCGTTCGCTGATGACAGCAGCTGCACCTTTTTCAAGCGCCATAGGAATGAAATCATGACCATCACGCACATCTTTCAACGGCACGAAGAGATCACCCTCACAAATTGTACGCGTATCGATAGACAGGCCGGACACAGTCCACGGCCCTGTAATTTTACCGCCTGTGGCTGCCGCAGCCTCGTGTGATGTCCAGAGCGCGCTCATGACTGCGCCTTTAATAAGCGGCGAACGACATCAGCATCTTTAAAAGGTATAATGTGAGTCCCGACAATCTGGCCTGACTCATGACCTTTGCCCGCAATGACGAGGCAGTCGCCTGCCTGCACCATATCAAGTCCGGCCAAGATAGCGGCCTCGCGGTCTCCGGTTTCGATTGCGTTCGGACAGCCCGACATGACAGCTTTCCGGATTTTTGCGGCGTCTTCCGTGCGTGGATTATCATCGGTCACAATTTGGATATCAGAATAGTGATGCGCTATCGCGCCCATTTTTGGACGCTTGCCCGGATCGCGATCCCCGCCACATCCAAAGACAACGACAATTCGGCCCTGCGTGTGTGGACGTACGCCGCGTAACAGCTTTTCAAGCCCGTCGGGCGTATGGGCAAAATCAACAAAAACAGGCGCTCCGGTCTTGGTCACGCCCGCCCTGTCCATACGGCCATTAACACCCTTTAAATGGCTCAGAGCTGAAAAGACTGCATCAGAATTAACCCCTGTGGCCATGGCCAAACCCGCGGCGCTTACCGCGTTTAAAACTTGAAACTCTCCGGCAAGCGGAAGCTCGATTGTATGGCGCACGCCCTTATGGATGAGCAAAAGACTTTGGCTCGCGCTGCGCGGGGTGACTTCGGCAATACGCAGATCATCACCGTTCCATCCAGTTGTTATAACCTTCAGTCCAGCTTCACCCGCGAGCTTCGCCATGCGCTGCCCGTATTCGCTATCAACATTGATAATCGCGGGAATGCCCTGCGGTGCGAGCGATTTGAACAGCCTCGCTTTGGACATAAAATAGTCTTCAACATTCGGATGGTAATCAAAATGATCCTGCGTAAGATTTGTAAAAGCCACCGCTGACAGGCGCGCGCCATCAAGGCGGTATTGTTTCAGACCGTGGGAGCTGGCCTCCATGGCGGCATAGGTGACGCCGGAGTCTTTTAAATCGCGCAATGTCATTTGCAGCGCCGCAGCATCGGGCGTGGTATGCGAAAGCGGGGTTACGCCCTTCTGTGTCGCGATGCCCAGCGTCCCGAAACAGGCGGCGTTTAATCCTGCTTCGCTCCAGATTTGGCGTAAAAATTCAACGGTTGAGCTTTTACCGTTCGTGCCCGTGACCGCCACCAAGGTTTCGGGCTGCCCTGCATAAAGCCGCGCTGCCAAATAGGCATATGTTTCGCGCGCGTTTTCGGTTTCAATTACGGGAACGCGCGTCTCTGTCAATCCGGGGCGCGACAGTATAGCAACGGCGCCGTTTTCAATCGCCTGGCCGACATAATCCCATCCATCCGCGCTCACACCTTTTAGCGCCGCAAATAGCGCGCCGGGCTTTACGGCCCGGCTATCTGCCGTAAGTGAGGTGATTTCGACGTCTTTGGCTCCGTCCGGCAAAGGCAATGTCGCGATAAGCATGGAGAGCTTCATCTTTGCCCTCCTGTTGTAGTGGGCAGCAACTCAGCAAGCTGGCGTTCGGGCGGCATTCCAGTCAGCGTAATAACACGCTCGGCCACTTGCCCCGCAGTCGGCGCAGCGTTCCAGCCTGCTGTCGCATATCCATAAGTGCCGGGCGCAGCTTTGGGTTCGTCATAGGTGACAAAAATAAGATATTTGGGCTGGCTATGCGGGAACGCCGCGACAAATGACGTCACTAATTTACGCTCTTGATATCCGCCGCGCCCGGGCTTTTCCGCAGTGCCGGTTTTACCCATCAGGCCGAAACCTGGCACATCAGCATTGCGGCCTGTGCCATCTGTCACCACATAGCGCATCATATCGCGCATCATGTCCGACGTCTCCGGTTTGATAACGCGGCTACGGGGCTGAACCTGTCCGACGCTGCGATATTGCAAAGTTGGAACAATAAGCTCGCCGCCATTAAGCAGTGCAGATAGAGCCGTTGCCAGCGCCAGTGGGCTGACCGCTATGCCGTGACCAAAAGAGACTGTGGCCGTTGTCAGATCCTGCCATTCGCGTGGTAATTGCGGGGCGGCGCTTTCGGCAAGCTCAATCGGAACACGGTCAAACAGGCCAAATTTACGCAAAAAATCCTGCTGCGCCACATCGCCTGCATTTAGCGCATACATCGCCGTCCCGCGATTAGAACTATCAGAGAGGATTTTAAACATGGCCAGTGGAGTTGAGCTTTTATGATCATCACGAATAGATTTTCGGCGGATAACGAGCGGGTTTTGGACGGGCATAAGCGTATTCGGATCCGCGCCGGTTTCCAGCGCCAGCGCCATAGTCAGGGGTTTGAAAGTCGAACCCAGCTCATACGTTCCCATTGTGGCACGATTAAACTTTGTTTGTGGCGATGCTGCGGCGTAACTGTTCGGATCAAAATCCGGCAGGCTAACTAACGACAAAATTTCGCCGCTCTGCACATCAAGAATAACGCCCGCAGCGCCGCTAGCTTTGAACCTGCCCATCCCCCATTGCAGCTCTTCAGTTAGAACATTTTGAAACCGAATATCTATCGAAAGCTTTTTAGGACTGCCAGGCTTTTCCATCAGCTCGGTTTCAAATGCGCGTTCGGCGCCCGCTGCGCCGTTCATGTCGACATCCGTCCATCCCAATACATGGGCCGCGGTCCGTCCGGAGGGGTAAACGCGGCGCGGCTCGACTCTAAAAAATAAACCCGGCTGCCCAAGCTCGAAAACAGCTTGCCGCTCTTTGGGTGTCAGATTGCGCTTAATCCATACAAAGTCTTTGCCGGAAGTCAGACGCTTATACACTTTGTCGTAATTTAGATAAGGCAACACAGTGACGATAAGCTCTGCGGTGTGATCCGCATCACTCACCAATTTAGAATTAGCGTGCAGCGAGAAAGTTTCCAGCGTTGTGGCCAGCAAAACGCCGTTACGATCCAATATATCAGCCCGGGTTTTTATATCGGCCTGAACGCTATCATAAGGCGGTGGTGCGTCATGCCAGACCGCAACCTCCGCCAGACGGCCCAGAATAATCAGAAAGACACCGAAAAACACAAGCACACCTATGATAATGCGCGTGCGACCTTCTCTTACGGCTTTAAACTCCAGATCCTCCACCACTAATTGTCGCGCGGGAATAAATTCTGAAAGCCCCCGCGCCATGCGGGCGTTATTCTTTGAATCGTTCATTTTGTCACCTGCGCTTTAACAGGGACGCGGACAACGAGGTCGTCCAGCGTAATCATTTGATCAGCCTTAGTGGGGCGAAGCTCCAGATAGGTTCTAGACAGATCCGACAAGCGCGCGGGATTTTGCAAATACGCAATCTCGGCCTCTAAAACACGTATTGCGTAAATTTCAGCCTGGAGGTCTGATTGCAGCCGCTCCATATCTTTGCCCACGCTTTTCGCCTCGGTCTTGGTTATATATAGCGCTGCAACAAGTCCGAAGCCGATTAAAATCAGGAGTGCAAAGCCGATCCGCCGCATCACGCCACCTTCCCTAACATGGCCAATGACGGCGCGCGGGGCAGTAAGGTCTCGCCTTCCGTTGGCCATTCCGGCGCATCAGTCCGCACGGCGCTGCGCAATTTGGCCGAGCGAGATCGAACATTCTCGGATAGTTCCGACTTAGACGCCGTCAGCGCAGAGCGGTGCGGCAATATGAAGGAGGGCGCGGGCGATGTATCAGCGCTTTCCGGCATATAGCGTGACTGCCCTTGCGTCTCGCCTGCGCGGCGACGAAGGAAGCTTTTCACAATACGGTCTTCAAGCGAATGAAAGGACACGACAACCAAGCGCCCGCCCGGAGTCAAAAGTGCTTCGGCCGCGATAAGCGCGCGGTAAAGCTCACCCAGCTCGTCATTGATAAAAATACGCAAAGCCTGAAACACCCGCGTTGCAGGATTGATTTTACCGCTCTTACCAAGGGCCTGGGCCATGAGATCCGCGAGTTGAGCCGTTGTTGTAATCGGGGCCTCTTCGCGCGCGCGCATGATAAAATCTGCGCAGCGTTTAGCGCGGCGCTCTTCGCCATACACCCGGAAAATCTGAATAAGATCACTATGGGAAAGATGGGCGATTGCGTCGGCGGCGTCGGGGCCGTCTTGCGCCATACGCATATCTAGAGGTCCGTCTTTTTGGAACGAAAATCCGCGAATAGCCTGATCGATTTGCATTGATGACACGCCAATATCCAAGACTATGCCGTCAACAGCGCGCCCCTGCGCCGCCTCGCTCATGTCGGAAAAAGCTCCATTATAAAATGTGAAGCGCTCGCCGAACTCTTCGCTCATAGCGGCAACCGTTGCAGCGACATTTGGATCGCGATCTATAGCAATGACATAGGCGCCGTCGCATTCCAAAATAGCGCGACTATAGCCGCCATTACCGAATGTGCCGTCTATGAAGAGCTCCCCTGACTTTGGCGATAAGGCGTGCATCACCTCAGGCAGCATGACCGGATAATGAGGCCGCGCGGCGCTCATTGTACTTGGCCGGAGTTGCGCCCTTGAAGCCGTAAACGGTGGCGGTTCTCGCGCGCCATTTTGCGGGCTGTTTCAGCGTGGGATTGGTAGGCTTCAGGAGACCATATCTCAAATCGGCGGCCAAGCCCTATAAATGTCGCGCGGCCGTTAAGTCCGGCATATTCCGCCAGATCTTTGGGCAGCGTAACCCGGCCTGTCCCGTCAAATGACAAGCGGCGGCTTTCGGCAAATATAGCGCGTTCAAATGCGATGCGCGCCTCATCATAAGGATCCATAGTCTCGAGTAAAGATTGATAATCCTGTAAAAGCGCGATTCCGCCGCCCTCAAGATAGGCACCGTCAAAGCTGGGCCAAACAACAATGCCGTCGAAGTTTCCATCACCGACAACGGCGCGAAAATCCGCGGGCACAGATAACCGCCCCTTAGCGTCCAGCGTATTCGTGGCCGTCGATAAAAACATGCAAAACTAACCGTCCCCGCAAGCGCAGCCCTCCCGCGCTTATAGACCTGCCTATCATGGGATATTATGGTATTCAATGGGAAATTAAGGGATAATTAGGTATAAATATAGGTTTATCCATAGCAACTACGCAAATCCGCAATGCGGAAGTCCCTCTATTTATGATATTCGTTAAATTAAACGGCTTGGCGATTTAGCCTTGAGCGGCAAAAAACTCAGACAAGAGGCGCTGCGCAGCGTCTTTATCTTCAGACCAATACGGAATAATCTGTATAAGAGCAGAATAAACACCGCGGTTAATCAAGGCTTTAGGCTGCATATCTGCATATCGCAGATCACAATGCGCCAGCCAATATGTAAAGTGCATTGTCAGGCGTTCCGCAAGCGCCGCCGCTTCAGCGTCCGACATCTCGATAAATTTCCTGCCGAGCAGCGTTGCAATCATGCTGTCGAAAGCGTTTTGCTTGGCAGACAGCAGGCGGGAGAATTGCGGAGCAAGCTCCGGTACTTTTTCAAAAACCCAGCCTAAATTACGATAGAAAAACCGAAAATCATATATCTCTTCAAATATGATATAAAGATAGACCCAATTATCTTCGAGCTGGAGCGGATTGTTAAGCGGCGCACACAGAACCATACGCATTTCAGTTTCGAAGCGCGCGTAAAGCTCCTCGATTATAAGCGGTTTGCCCTGAAAGTGGTAATGTAGATTGCCCGGGCTGATGCCCATCACGCTGGCAATATCGACACTGCTGATTTCTGCCAGACCTTCCTCATTAAAGAGGGTCAATCCGGTCGACAAGATCAGCTCGCGCGTGGGACGGCGGGCCATTACGTCTTAAGCCTTTTTGGACTTTTTCGATGTGGTTTTTTTAGCGGCGGGTTTCTTCGTGGTCGGCTTCTTTACTGCCGCCTTCTTAGCTGGCGGTTTTTTTGTCGGCGGCTTTTTAGCAGCAGTCTTCTTTGCCGCAGGCTTCGACACGACAGGTTTTGCCGGTGTCCTTTGGGTCTTAATCTTCTTAACCGGCTGCTTTTTCACGGCTCGTTTTTTCGCGGCAACCTTCGGTGCGACTTTAACATTGAGCACACGCATGACAGCATCCAGTTTGGCCTCAATAACGTCCAAACGCGACTCTATATCCGTTTTAGCGCTGTCTTTGCGGCCAAAATCCGGAACATGGTCTTCGACCCAATCGGACGATTTTGACCCTGCCTCTTTGATCTTTTCGCGCATGGATTTGATGCGAGAGTCAATATCAATGTCAGGCACCTGGGCTTTTGAAACAATTTCCTTACCCTTGGCCTTACCGACGGCTTCAAACACTTGACCTTTCTGGACAAGTTCGTCAAAAACAGCGCTGGATTTTCCCGTCACATCTTTGATCGCGCCTTGCGCTTCCGTGAAAGCCCGGCCATATGCGCCTATCCCCGCTAGCCAGATACGGCGGGCCGTATCACTTGTGCTGCGTTTTTCAGATCCGGATTTTTCGCTTTTTTTTGCCATAGAATTTCCTAACAGATATTACGCCGCCGCGATAGATGCCTTTACGGACGGGACGCGTTCCAGTTCAACATCGGGCATTGGCACAGCCGGCTCTCCGAAAAAGTCGCGAATATGCGCGACCGTCTCGGCCCGCCGGGTCAGCAGGAACAAATGCCCTGCTCCGTCAATAACTTTCAGGCGAGAGCGGCGGATAAGTGTGTTAAGTATCTTACCGTTAACAACAGGAACAATATGATCATTACTCCCCATAATCACGAGCGTTTTCGCCTTAATACGCCGAATAAAAGGGATACTGGACCAGCCGATCATAGCCGACAATTGGAACAGATAACCTTTAATACTCGGCGGCACCATATTGATCGAGAACGCATCGACGCCCCCATTGGCCGCGTCGCCGTAAAGCGTCTCAAAGTTTTTGGCGAGGAAATCACGGTCAATATATCGTTTTGGCGACATCATCTTAGACAGCGCCTTGGGATTGCCGGGAACCATTGTAAAGCCAGTTGTCGTCGCGCAAAGCACAAGGCGGCCGGTCATATCTTTATTTTGCCACGCAAATTGCTGCGCAGGGCCGCCTCCCCACGAGACTCCCAGTACATCGACTTTGTGATAGTCGTTTTCCTGCAGAATTTGCTTCGCCGCCTTAGCGACCCACCACGGACGGTAAGGCACTGTCGGATCAGGCGAGCCGCCGACGCCGGGCATATCGAATGTTATGATATCGCGACCGGAAAATGTGTCGGCAAAAACCTGCGCTATTTCAAGGTTAGCGCCTATGCCGTTAAAAAATAAAAGCGGCGTGCGTTTGCCACGCCCTTTATCAGCACCCGACCATATGGCGGTGCGAAGCTTTTGATTGCCAACTTTACTAAAAAAGATCTTTGGCAGATTGGGGTGAAAATCGCTCACCGAAAACTCCTTATGTGGAGGCTGCATAGAAAATTATGCAACCCAATAAGCGACCCCCCAACCGCGTATATATTTTAGGTGGGTCGCTTCGCATTCGAAGTAAAGACCCGCTCTGTTATCAACAGCTAAGTAAAAACATATTCACCCGGCGCTTGACTGATAGGCGGATGGGCCTTGTTTCCCAATGATTTCGGCGCAGCTTTCATCTCTCCGGACCGTTCTGACAACCATTTATCCCACCTCAGCCACCAACTCTCATCATGAGTTTGGGCGCCTTTGAGCCAGTCAGTTGCTTTGGGTGGATGATCGGCATTGCTGAAATATCGCGCTTTAGGGTTTCCGGGCGGATTAAGCAGCGATTGGATATGTCCGCTATTGGACAGCACAAAGTCAATCTCGCCGCCAAGGAGGCGGATATTGCGATAACAGGCCATCCACGGCGTAATATGATCGGTCACGCCCGCTACCATAAACCCGTCTTGTGTGACATTGGATAGATCGACCATATGACCCATGAATTCAGTCGTCCGGTCAGGCCGGAAGCTGCGTTCTTTAAAAATATCCAGATAATCAGAATGGAGTTGCGCCGGAAGATTGGTCGTATCGGCATTCCAGAACAAAACGTCATATGGCGGCGGATCGTTACCCAAAAGGTAATTATTGACGACATAATTCCAGATGAGATCATTTGGCCGCATCCATGCAAACATGCGGCCCAGCTCATCCCCGTCCAAAACGCCCTTGCGTTTACTGTGGGCGCGGGACGCTTCGATTGCGGCGTCCGTTACGAATAGACCCACTTCACTGTCTGATTTTTTTCCGTCCAACACGGAGACAAACAAGCTGTAACAATTGACGCTGTCATCACCGCGCGCCGCAAGTTCATTGAGCAGCAGCGCCATCGTCGTACCGCCGGAGCAAGCGCCGATGACATTAACACGCGAAGAACGCGTAATCTTCTTCGTCACGCCGACGGCTTCTATCAATTCCCTGACATAAGCTTCCAGGCCCCAATGACAGTGCTGCCGGCCGGGATTGCGCCACGAGACGGCAAATACCTGATAGCCGCATGCGGTGAGAAACCGAATAATGGATTTATCCGGGCAGAGATCGTTAGCGTAGAATTTATTGATTTGCGGCGGCACAATAATGATCGGAATTTTACGAACTTCGGGCGTAGACGGCTCATATTGCAAAAGCTCGATCATCTCATCTTTATAGACAACCGCGCCTTTGGATATGGCTATATTTTCGCCGATCTTAAACGGGCGCTTGTCGACCATTGACGGCATGCCGCCATTATTGCGTAGATCGTCATAGGCATTTTTCAGCCCCTTCAATACGGATTGACCGCCGCTCTCATAAAACCGCTTCATAGCGGCAGGGTTGCCGAGCAGTGTATTAGTCGGGGCCAGTGTGTCCGCCATAATATCAAGAACATAATTTGCGCGCGCTTTATCCGGCGTCGAAATGCGCGCGTCCTCGATCCAACCCTTTAGCTCGCGACGCATGGCCATCCAGCTTTGCAAGCCGCGCTTGTAGATCGGATTATAGGTCCAAGTCGGGTCTTTAAACCTGCGGTCGCGCGGATCCGGCGCAAGGTCCGATGTGCCCTTCGTAATATCGACCAGCTCTTTGGCATAAGCGCCGACATGTTTTGCAAATGGGATAGGCTGCGCCGCGGCTGTTTTTACTAAAACGCCCAGAGATTTGACAAAATCGGATCGCCTCACGCCTACCAGCGAATTTACCGCCGTCGTTGTTTGCGAAGCTGTGTTGCTGATGTCACTGGGTTTACGCGCCATATTGCTCTCTCAAAAGCTAAGTTTCTCGACATGTTACCGCAAATAACAGTTGAGGCAAAAGAAAAGCGGCACCGGAGACCCGAATGCCGCTTCGCTTCTAAAAATTGGTATCGCTTAAGCGGCTTTTTTAGCCGTCGTTTTTTGCGTCTTCACTTTTTTCGCCTGCGTTGCAGATTTTGCTTTTGCAGCTACTTTTTTATTCAATTTTGCAATTTCATTTTCCAGCTCTTCGACGCGGTCATTAGCAATGACAGGCATGGCTTGACGGGCTTTTGCAGCCATTGCGAAGGCGCGGGTTTTAGCTGTTACGGCGACATCGGCAGCTTGAGCTTCGACAATTTCGCCTTTTTCAACCAGTTCACCGAAAAACTTTTCGGCTTTTTCACCCGTATTAGCTACGATCGGTTTTACGCGGTCATAAGCTGCAACATAAAGGCCGACATAGGCCAGCGCGCTTTTACGCAACATTGTGCCAACGTTACGGGCTTCTGTTTCCACGGTATTTACAGCTTTTTTGGGCGCTGATGTTTTTGTCTTTTTGGTCGCCATGATGGCCTCCTGAATTCTTATTACGGGCACATGCCCTTTGGTTCATGAAAGCAATATAGGCAGCAATATTAGAAACCGCGTCCTAAACCTTATGATTCCTAATAATTAGTGCAGGGCTGCCAGATCAAAGAGAATAAACTCACAGCCACGCCCATGTGTTATTTCAAGGGCCCCGTCGGTCAAAGCGCAGGCGTCTCCAGCGGATAACGAATGTCCATTTATAGCGGCTTGCCCTTTGACAATCTGTACCCAGCCACTACGCCCTTGGGTCACTTCAAATTTTACTGTTTCATCGCCGTCCAGAAGTGCGGAATATATACTTACGTCCTGGTTCATCTTCATGGAGCCGGCACGACCGTCACCGGACAGAAATAGCTGCAACCGGCCACGGCGGAGGCTATCATCAAGCTGCAGGGTCTCATAGCGCGGCGGCGCGCCGGTGCGGTTCGGCAACAGCCAAATCTGTAAAAAATGAACGGCATTTTCGTCATCAGGATTAAACTCGCTATGCGATACGCCTGTGCCTGCCGCCATATATTGAACGCCTCCGGCTCCCACGACCGAGCCATTGCCTAATGTGTCTTTATGCTCAAGCTGTCCGTCAATTATGTATGAGAATATTTCGGCGTCTTTATGGCTGTGGGTTGGAAATCCGCTCCCGCCGGAGACAATGTCTTCATTGATAACCCGCAGGCTTTCGAACTGCATCATGTGCGGGTTATGGTAGTCCGCAAATGAAAACGTATGGCGTGATCGCAGCCATCCGTGATCAGCCATGCCGCGCGACTTGGATTTAATTATGTGTAGCGTCATTTTACGTCCTACTTAACCCAATGATAAGCTGAAATGCGTTTAAGTGCCGATCATTGGCGTTACAATATTTATCCAGATACGGCTTTTAAATCAACCTGGTCCGGCACTCACATATCCATGTAAATAATCACGGCATTTCGCCCGTACCGTAATAATGAAGTGAATCAACGGGCCTATAAGCCGGGTTCTGTACTCTTTGAAAAGAGCAGCGATCATTCATCTGGCCCCGACTTTACAGACGGGGTCTAGCATTCAACCCGGGCAGAGGATGTGACCCCTATAGCTGCCCCTATTTGAATTTGCTCCGGATGGGGTTTGCCATGCCATCTGTGTTGCCACAGATGCGGTGCGCTCTTACCGCACCCTTTCACCTTTTCCATACCCGCGCCGAAGCGCCGGCAGGTAGTTTACTTTCTGTGGCACTTTCCCTTGAAGATTAGCTTTCGCCAATCAACCGCCGGGCGTTACCCGGCATCCTGTCACAATGGAGCCCGGACTTTCCTCGACATTTGCATGCCGCGACCGCCCAGCCCGTTGATTCGCAACGCTTCTGGATTGAGACTTGCAACCTTGTCAACACAGGTTAATGCAAGACTTGCGTTTTTAGCGTTAAAAATACGGAATTGGGGGCGATTCAAGTATAATATGGGCTGGCGAGATTTGATTAATGAAAAGTCGGCGCTGGCAACAGCGCTCGACATTGTGGGTGACCGGTGGAGTCTGATGATTCTAGCCGGAAGCTTTTACAACGCGCATCGCTTTAACGATCTGGAGCGGGCTCTAGGCATAAACCGTAACCTATTATCACAGCGTCTAAGCCGTCTGACTGAGGAATGTTTACTGGAACGGCGTAAGTACCAAAATAAGCCGGAACGCTTTGAATATCACCTTACCCCACAAGGGCTGGCCCTGCGCCCGGTTATTGTTGCATTGGCCCGGTGGGGACGCGATCATTATACAAAAGATGACACGCCCATTATATTGGTTCACAATGATTGCGGAGGGCATGTGCGCTCTGATGTTATATGTGACAAATGCGACATACATGTACCGCATTTGGATATTGAGACTCACTTCCAAGGGACGCCCCCAGAGCATTCCTGGTCGAATTATTTGCAGAGCTTGCAAGCTCAAAACCGGAATATATCTTAGCCTAAGTTAAAATACTGTACAAAGACTGTCGCTAGGCTGTGAAAAAACACATATTGCCATTTACAAGCCGGAAATTCTGCCTATCTAAAATGCACAGAATCGGTACAAAAATTGTACGGCCAATCGGCTTTTTAATTTCATCCGTATATAGAATAGTCAGAAGCGCTAGACGTTATGACTTAGGGCGCGTAACGGCCAAAGGTTGCCCCACATCGGCCTTCCCGTTGCGCGCCCGCTTTACTTCCGGTTTAGGGGTTCCAGCAAACCATTTAATTCGGAGATGACAGCTAACGTCTCGACATCCAGCTTACCGTCAACGCGGTCAGGTCTGAATCGGCGCTGGAAGGCCGTAAATACCTGTTCGGTCCGTAAGTCAAAAATGCCGTTCACAGGCAGGTGATAGCCAATCTGGGCCAGACCACGCTGCGCAACCGCTATGCCGCGATCCCGGTCTCCCGGTTGAAATAATACACGTTGATCCGTTTCGGTCGCAGCTGGCCAGAGTCCTATCCCAATTTGCGCCAGTCGGGCCCATGGAAACTTCTCTCCAGGATCATATTTGCGATCCGGCGCAAGATCGCTGTGACCAATGATGCTGAACGGAGTGATATTATGACGGGACAGAATATCTCTAGACAAAGCCATTACCGCATCAATTTGTATATCAGGGTAATCAGGCAGGCCATAATCATGCCCGCCATTGACGATTTCTATTCCGATTGAAGCGGAGTTCACATCAGTAATCGCGCCCCATTGCCCGACGCCGGCATGCCATGCCCGCTTTTCCTCATCCACCAGTGCGAAGACCCGCCCGTCTTCTTCAACGAGATAATGGGCCGAGACTTGCGCGGCTTGGTCACTCAAGCGCTGGAGCGCCGCGACGCCTGTTTCCATGCCGGTATAGTGATAAACCAGCAGGCTAACAGCGGATTTACGCTCGTTGAAATTCGGGGATGGCGCAGAAATTATGTCCATTTGTCGTCCGGGTATTTTTGCCCCATTATAGCCAAACCCTTTAGGACAATCTCTTCAAAAACCTCTAGATCAACATGCGAGAGACGTTTAATGTACAGGCATGATTTACCGAATTTGTGTTTGCCCAATTGTGAAAGCTCTTCGCTAAGCTCCTCATAACCCGCAATAATATAGATTGATAGATCTTGAGCACGCGGCGCAAACCCGATCCGGAAAAAATCTCCTTCACGTCCGCTTTCATAAATGTAGTGATAGCCACCAAAGCCGACGATCTTGCCCCACATGACGGGCGGGTATCCGGACAGCCGCTCCATGAGGCCCAGAAGGATTTGGCAATCAGCGCGTTTAATCGGATCCTCTATCGCGGCGACGAAATTGGCGGGCGATTGAGGTGTGGGTTTGGTTTTATTCTCTGACATAGCCATCTGCAGTCTCCCCTGCCGCTATTTCGGGTTGTCTCGTAGCGATAATATACACGCAGGGTAAAATGAAAAGCGCGCCCAGCACAAGTTTGGGTGACAAATTTTCGCCCAAAAAAGTCAGGCCTAATAATGCCGTGAAAAGCGGAGTTATAATAGTCAGCGGAACAATGCGGTTTACCGTATAATGTTGCAGTAAGGCAAAATACTGACCATGCGCTACAATAGATACGCCAAGGGCTGCGTACAACCCGGCAATCATTAACGGCCATGTCGCTTGGTTTATAATTTGCGTATGTCCCGTCTCAAAAAACAAGCTTGCCGCTATCATAACCGGCAGGATGATGACGGCAACCCAGACCACATAAATGCGCCAATCCACCCTTCCAACTGTGCGAATAAGCACTGACCCGATTGCCAGAGCAAAATATGCGCCGCCAATATATAAAAGTCCGGTATCCGCCGACAACCCGCCCGGTTCATAAATCATAAGGCAGCTACCGAAAAATGCCCCTATTATTGCCGTGAAAGTGATCACGCTAGGCCGCTCGCGTAAAAATATTACGGAGAGAACCGCGGCGAAAGGCACCAGCATTTGGCTGACTATACCGGCGCCTGTCGCGCTGGCGGTCTGCAGCCCTGTATATAATAAGCCTAAATGAAGCGGCCCGACGCAAAAACACACAAGCATTAATTTTGAAAAGTGTTCAGGGCGCGGGCGAAATAAAAATGGCGTCATGATCACAAAGACAATGACAGCCCGCAATGCCGCCAGCATAAAGGGCGGTACGCCGTGGCGACCCAAAGCCCAAGCGCTGACAGCCAAATTTCCCGCCCAAAGCAGGTTACACATTATGAAAATTAAAAAATCTCGGGCGGCCATAGGCTGCCCATAGAGCGCGAGACTAAGAAGTCAATAAAAGCAATCTACTGACCCACTGTCCAGCCATCCGGCGTTTTACGTGCATCCAGAACGATCTCGTCACCGTCTGCGACGTCACTCTCGGGAGCGCTGAAATGGGCCTGACGTGCACCAAACTTTTTCTCGAGGTCTTCAAAAGCCTTTTCGCGCACTGTCTTGCCAAATATCTTTGCGCGGATCCAAAACCCGGCAAATGCAATAACAGCCAGAAATGCGATGGCTAAGACGACGAACAAGGCCGCCGAAGCCGTAACGAGCAACAGCCCTAAACCGACAATTGCGCCCATAATCAACAGGGCTGTTCGGCCTATACGCTGCATCAACCCAGCAGGACGGGCGTTCTGCATATTTGAAACTCTGATATATGTTGTCATAGTCTAATCGCTCCTACCCCTAATTTGGCGTGATTTTCGCCAAGGTCAAGTCACACCGTATTACAATTCAGTTACGCCTGCGCTTCACTACGATCCCAGACGCGGCCTGTCTCTCAGCCAAAACCTGTGCGTATGCGCCATTTATCATTGCCATTTTATGATTGGCGAGACCTTGAAACTGCTCCGGCAGACCGCGCGCCATCAGGCGGTCAGGATGGTTTGCCGCAGCCTGTCGCCGGTAAGCGCGCTTCAAGTCCACGTCGGAAATATCTTCATCAACACCTAAAATGAGATAAGGATCATCAGCCGCCCGGCCCATATGGGACGCTTTGAGACGGTTAAACTCCCGGTCGGAAAACCCAAAAATATCCGAGGTTTTTTGCAAGAACTCCATTTCCGGCGCACTCAGCACGCCGTCCGCCAAGGCGATATGGAATAGCCCGTCCATAACATCTTCAAGGGCCGCAGGACGTGCGCGGAATTTGCGCGCGACAATTTTGGCATAGCTTTCAAAGCCTGCTGTGGTTTGCTTGGCTAGATCGAAAAACCGTGCAATGCCGTCTTGTGCGTCGGGTGGCACCGTAAAAATACTGCGAAAGGCATCGATCTCTTCGCGCGTAACCACACCATCTGCCTTGGCCAATTTAGCTGAAAGCGCGATAAGCGCAGCGGCAAAACCGGCATCGTCAATCCGGCCGGGCTGCCCGTCTATGTCGGGCCGCGCCGCCGGACCGAACAGTCCGGCCGCAGCAGAGAATATGCGCGTCCAAAAACTCATGACCCGCCCTTGCCGCAATTCCGCATGGCGAGCAAGAGCCTGCCGGAGCGCCTAGGCAATTGGCCGCATTTAAACAGATATTCACCTCTGCAAATCACTCTGCGCTAGATGTGTGATCAGATACGATCTGCCATTGCCCGCCGCTCTTGCGCATATGAAGTGTAAATAGGCCATGGGGGTTATCCGCCGCGCGTGCCAATGACCACCGACCAAAAATCAGGGCATCGATCTCCCCTAATATCTCAATCTCAAGATCAGAAAATGCCAGCACCCCCATAGCTTCGCCGTCCGGGTAGCGTGCCAGATAACGGTCTTTGGTGACCTGCCAGCCAAGATTAATGTTGCCGCCTGAGGCGAAGCGGAGATCATCGGACTTCATATAATCCTGCATGAAGGCGTCAATATCTCCGTCATTCCATGCCGCCTGTTGACGGGCTAGAACCGCTTTAACCTCAGTCTTCGCTGCGGCTATGTCGACGGGTTTAGGCGCCCAGACACTGCGGCCCAGATAGCTGCCACCCGCAATTAATGCGACCGCTAAAATAATGGGCAGTAATATATGTCTTGTGACCGAAAATTTCATGAGTGCCTCCGAAAAACCTCAAATAACAAAGTCAAATGCCTCAATAGTTGAGTATCGGCGAGAGCCAGCGCTCTACATCTGCAATGTCCATATCTTTACGGCGGGCATAGTCTTCAACCTGATCTTTTTCAATCTTGCCGACACCGAAATAAACAGATTCCGGATGGGAGAGATACAAACCTGAAACCGAACTGGCCGGATGCATGGCAAAGCTTTGAGTAAGAGTTATACCGACCTGTTTGGTCGCATCGAGTAAACGGAAAAGTGTCGCTTTTTCCGTGTGGTCAGGCTGGGCGGGATAACCGGGCGCAGGTCGAATGCCGTCATATTTTTCCGCGATCAGGTCATCGCCCGCAAAGCCTTCCTCGGGCGTATAGCCCCAAAATTCACGACGTACACGTTGATGCATATGCTCGGCAAAAGCTTCGGCCAGACGGTCGGTAAGTGATTGGAACAGAATTGCGTTATAATCATCGCCCTTATCTTTGAACGCCTGAATGCGTCCACCTTCTCCCAGCCCTGCAGTGACACAAAAGCCTCCGACATAATCCGCTTTACCGCTCTCAGGTCCCGCGACGAAATCTGAAATAGAATAATTGGGTTTTGCCGCGCTGCCTTTGCTGATTTGTTGGCGCAATCCATGGAAACGCGCTAACACGCCCGTGCGGCTCTCATCTGTGAACATGGTGATATCATCACCATCGCGGCGCGCCGGCCAGAAGCCAATGACGGCCTGCGCCTTAACCCAGTTTTCCGCAATTATTTGATCCAGCATGACGTTGGCATCGGCAAACAAATCGCGCGCAGCTTCGCCATAGCGCGGGTTTTCCAGAACAGCGGGATAGCGGCCCTTGATCTCCCATGTCGCAAAAAACGGCGTCCAGTCGATAAAGGGGCGCAAAGCCTTCAGGTCGTATGACACAAAATTGCGCGTACCCAGAAAGTTGGGCTTAGGGGGCGTGTAGTCTTTGAAATCCGGCTTGAACCGATTATCCTGCGCTTCTTTAAGAGTCAGGCGCGCTTTCTTCGATTGTCCAGCCAGATGGGCTTTGCGGGCCTTATCATACTCGCCGCGCAGGGACGTTTTATACGTCTCTGCGCCCTCGCCCAATAATGTTCCAACAACGCCTACGGCGCGCGAGGCGTCCGTCACATAAACCGTAGAATTATTCGTATAAGCGGGTTCAATCTTAACCGCCGTATGGGTTTTAGACGTTGTCGCGCCGCCGATGAGCAACGGTATATCCATGCCGAGGCGCTGCATTTCTGCGCCGACATAAACCATTTCATCCAGCGACGGCGTAATCAAACCCGACAAGCCGATCATATCAACATCATGCTCTTTGGCCGCCGCGAGTATTTTCTCGCATGGCACCATCACGCCTAAATCGACAACATCATAGCCATTGCACTGCAGCACCACGCCAACAATGTTTTTGCCAATATCGTGCACGTCACCTTTGACCGTTGCCATCAAAATTTTGCCATTGGATTTCCCGACTGTGCCAAGCTCAACTTTCTCGGCCTCCATATAAGGCATGAGATGCGCGACGGCGGCTTTCATGACGCGGGCCGATTTGACAACCTGTGGCAGGAACATTTTGCCTGACCCGAACAAATCTCCGACGACATTCATGCCGTCCATAAGCGGCCCTTCAATGACATGAAGCGGGCGCTGCGCCGCTTGGCGGGCCTCTTCAGTGTCTTCGACGATAAAGTCGGTAATGCCGCGCACAAGCGCATGCTCGAGCCGCTTACCCACCTTAAATTTGCGCCATTCCAGATCCACAACATGAGCTTTGACTTTGGCATCGCCGCGATATTTCTCCGCGACTTCCAGCAAACGGTCCGTCGCATCATCGCGGCGGTTCAAAATAACGTCCTCGACCCGCTCGCGAAGCTCGTCCGGAATATCGTCATAAATAGTCAGCTGCCCCGCATTAACGATGGCCATGTCAAGGCCGGCGGGAATGGCGTGATATAAAAACACACTATGCATAGCTTCGCGCACGGGATTATTACCGCGAAAAGCGAAGCTTACATTGGACAGGCCGCCGGAAATACGCGCGTGCGGAAGCTCGGCCTTGATACGCTTGCAAGCATCGAAAAATGCAACGGCATAATTATTATGCATCTCAATGCCTGTCGCCACAGCGAAAATATTCGGATCAAATATAATATCTTGTGGCGGGAAATTAAGGGTCTGTGTCAGAAGGTCATAAGCCCTCTTGCAACATTCAAATTTATGTTCTGCCGTCTCGGCTTGACCGTTTTCATCAAAGGCCATGATAACCGTGGCCGCGCCCAGATCGCGCACTTTTTTGGCATGGGCGAGAAACTCTTCTTCACCCTCTTTTAGCGAGATCGAATTGACGACCGCTTTGCCCTGCACGCATTTCAGGCCCGCTTCGATGATGGCCCATTTAGAGCTGTCGATCATGATGGGAACACGCGAAATATCCGGCTCACCCGCTATCAGTTTGAGGAAGCGCACCATAGCCGCTTCCCCGTCAATTAATCCGTCATCCATATTTATGTCGATGATTTGTGCGCCGGATTCGACCTGTTGCCGCGCGACAGCCAAAGCGTCTTCAAACTTGCCGTCTTTGATCAGCCGTTTGAACTGCGCCGAACCGGCGACATTTGTGCGCTCGCCAATATTGATAAATTGTGCCGTAGATGTCATTATATATTTCCTGAACCCTTAAACCGCAATCGCAAACGGCTCTAGACCTGACAGGCGAAGAGTCGGCTTAATTACCGGAACAGCACGCGGCGCGGACTGCTGTGCGGCCGTCGCAATGGCGTTGATGTGATCGGGCGATGTGCCGCAGCACCCGCCGATAATATTGATCAGCCCTTGTTCCATCCATGGCGCAATTTGACTGGCCATATCTGACGGAGACTCGTCATATTCTCCGAAGGCATTGGGCAGGCCTGCATTAGGAAAAGACAATATGCGTGTATCGGCGACCTTGGATAAAGTCGCGATATGGGGACGCATTTCGTCTGCGCCCAGCGCGCAGTTCAGTCCGACGGCATAGGGCCGGGCATGAGCGATGGACAGCCAGAAAGCTTCGGCGGTCTGTCCTGACAATGTTCGGCCTGAGCGGTCAGTTATTGTACCGGAAATCAAAAGAGGCCGCTCATATCCAACAGCGTCAAATGTCGTCCGCGCCGCCGCGATAGCCGCTTTGCAATTGAGCGTATCAAACACCGTCTCGATCAATATCGCGTCAACCAGATCAATGAAGGCTTCCATTTGCTCTTGATAAGCCTCCTTGACCTCGTCAAATGTCACATCGCGGTAACCGGGGTCTTCGACCTTGGGCGAGATGGACAAGGTCTTATTCATTGGCCCGACAGAACCGAGCACGGCGCGCGGTTTGTCCGGCGTTTTAGCCGTATAATCATCAGCGCATTTGCGGGCCAGCTTGGCTGACGCGCGGGCAATTTGGGGGGCATATTCGTCAAGATCATAATCGGCCTGACTGATGGAGGTGGCGTTAAAGCTATTGGTCTCGATAAGGTCTGCGCCCGCATCTAAAAAAGCATTGTGGACTTTGGCAACAGCGTCCGGCTTAGTTAGCACCAGCAGGTCATTATTGCCTTTAAGCGGGCTCGGCCAATCGGCGAATTGCGCGCCGCGAAAATCGGCCTCTTCGAGCTTTTGACACTGGAGCATTGTGCCCATTGCGCCGTCCAAGATCAGAATATGCGCCTCAGCCCGCGCTGTAACGGCGTCCCAACGCTGTGTCGTATTTTTTGTCACTATGGCGTCCTCATTCTATTATGCAGGCCCAAAACGCGGCTTACAGCATAAGCCAGCTCTGCGCGGTTGAGCGTGTAAAGATGGAAATGGCGTACGCCGCGGTCATGCAACTCAGCCGTTAATTCAGACGCCAAGGACGCCGTCAAAAGCTGCCGCGTATCTACGTCATCGTCCAGCCCTTCAAACAAATCTTCGTACCATTCCGGCACGGTTACGCCGCACATTTTAGCCATGCGCCTCAGCCCACTAAAATTGGGTTGAAGCATTAGGCCCGGCACAATGGGAATATTAATTCCGGCGTCCAGAACACGGTCTTGAAAACGCATAAATGTATCGGGCGAGAAGAAAAACTGCGTGATAGCACGGCTGGCTCCGGCGTCGATTTTACGTTTCAGATTATCAATTTCGGTGTCCCAGCTGGGGCTTTCGGGGTGACGCTCAGGGTAGGCGCTAACCGAAATTTCGAAATCATGATACTCTTTGAGTCCCGCCACAAGATCAGAGCTATAGGAAAAGCCGTCTCCCGCAGGCTTATAACTTTGGTCAATTCCGGCAGGTGGATCGCCCCGCAGAGCCACGATATGGCGCACGCCGCTCGTCCAGTAATCTTCGGCAATCTGTTTGATCTCGTCACGGCTGGACCCCACACAAGTGAGGTGCGCGGCAGGGCGAAGAGACGTTTCGGCGGCCATGCGCGTTACTGTGCGATGGGTGCGCTTGCGGGTTGAGCCGCCTGCACCGTAAGTCACCGAGACGAAATCAGGGCCGAGCCGTTCCAATTTGCGGACGCATTCCCACAGGCGCTCTTCCATCGCTTCGCTTTTAGGCGGAAAAAACTCATATGAAACATGCACGTCGCTGGCGTCGGCATGGGCCGTGCGCGCGACGGGGCCTAGGTTGCGGTCTACAAAGCGCTGTGTATTGGCGACGCTCGTGTTCATTGGAGTGATCCTTTATTTTCGGTCGATTTAACTGCCAGCCATAACATTACGGCGGGGGCATCATCCTGCGGTTTAACCTTGCGCTCTTCGGTCACTGTCAGCCCGTGCTGGCGGGCAAAGGCGCTGATTTCTGCACTATCAAAGCCCAAACGCCGATGTGCGTAACTATCTCGAAACTCATCACGGTCATGGGCGGCAAAGTCGACAATCAGCAGCTTGCCATTATCTCCGAGCAGCCGCGCGGCTTCGCGTATCGCCTCGTCCGGATCATCAAGAAAGTGCAGCACCTGATGCAACGTGACCAAATCCGCCGTACCCGCATTAAGGGGCGTCTGAGTCAGATCACCGGCCTGTACGGATAAATGATGAAACCCGGTTTGTGCCAGATTAGGCCGCGCCACCCGAAGCATATCATGATTACTGTCTATGCCCGTCCCGCGCTTAGCGATGTCAGCAAAGACCTTTAAAATACGCCCTGTTCCAGTGCCAAGATCGACCATATGGTTAAACGGCCCCGGCCCCGCCATAGCGCGCATATGGCTTTCTATATCGCCGCGGGGCAGGTATTCAGCCGACAAATTATCCTTATCCTGAGCCAGATCCGCAAAGAATTCTGTCGCCGCTTTTGCTCTGTTCGCTCGGACGGACTCCAGACGGCGGCGGTCTGCCGTAATATCTCCATCGTCTTGTGGCAAAGCCGTAATGACAGCGTCCAAAATCCCGACGGTCTGCACATCACTGCGTTTTAGCCGCGAAAATACCCAGCTGCCTTCTTTTAAACGCTGAACAACCCCTGCGGCTTCGAGCGTTTTGATATATTGTGTGACGCGTGGCTGTGACAGGCCGAGAACCTGCGTGATCTCGCTCACCGTTAGCTCACCGCGCGAAAGTAGCGCTACAATGCGCAGGCGCTCCGGATGCCCGAGGGCTTTTAAGGCTGTGGCCAAGTGTTCCATTCGTGCTCGTTAGCAGTCTTGAATGGATATGTATATAAAGAAATCGTTATATGTTTATAATATAAGAATTATTCCACCCGCTTTAAGTATCCGTATTCATACAGAAAATCATAAATCGTATGACGCGCCCGGATTTTATCCGCCTCCGCGACGTCAAAATCTGATTCTTGGTTGTCCAAATTGCGAGTCAAAAGGTGTCCGACATCTTGGAAGGCTTCAATCCGGCACTCCGTATTGAAGGATTTTAATTTTTCGCAATATTCTACAGCATATTTATGCGGCGTTAAGGTGTCAGACATGCCGCTGATTATCAGCGTGGGCGCAATGTTACCTTTGACATTTTGTAATGGAGAATACGCGCTAGGGTCTGACGGACTACCCATTAACCGTAGAAACCAGCCATCTTTAGCTGTATTTATAGCCGGGGAATAAAGCACAAAAAGATCGGGCGGCGCTACTGTTTCCGCACAGCCAACCGTCGCCGTGGACGCGGATAAATGCCCGCCTGCTGATACGCCATAGGCCGCAATTTTACCCGGATCAATATGCAGGTTTTTAGCATTTTTCCTGACCCATTTCAGCGATTCACAAACATCGTTGAAAGCCTGAACAGGCGTGACATCATCCAATGACAAGCGGTATTCCACCGCAATCGTGACGGCCCCTCGGTTTGATAACGCCGTGGCCACATCCGTCATCCAGTCCGGCGATCCATAGCGCCAGCCACCTCCATGGTATATTACAATAGCGGGCGCTTTTTCACCCTCCAACATCTCAGGCCGGATGACATTGACCTTCAAATTGTGTCCCGCCGGGCCGCTGTAGATTTCAGTATAACTAGCGGTTGGAACAACCGGAGGCGTCACTACGCAAGATGAAAGAGCCGCTGATATCATACAGCCCACTGTAATGAGAAAATATTGATACATAAATTTGCTTAAAGCATCCTGTTATAGGGCTACCGATCAAATTTCATAAATTTAAGCTTACGCGGAATATCGGCATCGGGGCCGAGGCGGCGTTTTTTGTCTTCAATATAATCGGCGAAGTTGCCTTCAAACCACTCGACATGGCTGTCGCCTTCATAGGCCAGAATATGCGTGGCAATACGGTCAAGGAAGAAGCGATCATGGGAGATGATAACGGCACAGCCTGCAAATTTCTCCAGCGCGACTTCCAGCGCCGATAATGTTTCGCGGTCAAGGTCATTCGTCGGCTCATCGAGCAGCAGCAGGTTCGCCGGCTTGGACAGCATTTTAGCCAGATGGACGCGGTTACGCTCCCCGCCCGAGAGCTTGCCGACGTTTTTCTGCTGATCCGTACCCTTAAAATTAAACGCGCCGACATAAGCGCGCGAGGGCACGTCGCCGCGCGGGCCCATATTGATCACGTCAAGCCCGTCGGAGATTGCTTCCCAGACATTTTTAGTCGGGTCTAGCGCATCGCGGCTCTGATCGACATAACCGAGCTTAACGGTCGGGCCGACGCGAAAGCTGCCTTCATCGGGCTGTTCTTCACCCGTAATCATTTTAAACAGCGTCGTTTTACCTGCGCCGTTCGGGCCGATCACGCCGACAATGCCGCCGGGCGGGAGGTTGAAGGACAGGTCTTTGATCAGGGTTTTATCCCCAAACCCTTTGGTGACATTTTTCACTTCAACAACGACATTGCCGAGACGCTCGGCCACCGGAATACGAATCTCGGCCACGCCCACAACTTCGCGTTCGGCTTCATCCGCCATTTCATTATAGGATTTAATCCGCGCTTTGGATTTCGTCTGGCGCGCTTTGGGTGAGCTGCGAATCCAGTCCAGTTCGCGCTTTAGCGCCCGCTCTTTGGCATCACCCTCACGGCCTTCCTGAACCATGCGTTTCGATTTCGCCGCTAGCCATGACGAATAATTGCCTTCATGCGGAAGGCCACGGCCGCGGTCGAGCTCCAGCGTCCAGTCTGTCAGATTATCAAGAAAGTAACGGTCATGGGTAATCAATATGATAGCGCCGGGGAATTTAGACAGATAGTTTTCCAGCCACGCGACAGTCTCGGCGTCCAGATGGTTGGTCGGCTCATCCATAAGAAGCAAATCGGGTTTGGACAGCAAAAGCTGGCAAATCGCAACGCGGCGCGCCTCACCCCCGGATAGATTATCGACGGGCCAATCTGCGGGCGGGCAGCGCAGCGCGCCCATCGCCATTTCGATCTTGCTGTCAATGTCCCACGCATCACGCGCATCGACCTGCTCTTGCAGCGCGGTCATTTCTTCCATCAATTCGTCAGTATACTCTTCAGCCATTTTAACGGCGACAGCATTATAAGCATCAAAAATTTGCTTGTCTTCACAGCCGACAATCACATTGCCCCAGACGTCTTTTGTCGGGTCAAGGCGCGGCTCCTGCGGGAGGTAGCCAATTTTGGTGCCTTCGGCGGCCCAATGCTCCCCCGTCACCTCTTGGTCAACACCGGCCATAATTTTAAGAAGCGTCGATTTACCCGAGCCGTTAACACCGACAACGCCAATTTTAGCATCGGGGTAAAAAGACAGATGGACATTATCAAGGATGGTTTTATTAGCGAATTTCTTGCTCAACCCCTGCATATGATAGATAAATTGACGCGCCATGACGATGTCCTGAATTATGGTGATTATATGGCCGCGATATGCGGTCAAAGCGTCACTTTTGCAAGGGCTAGTCGACAGTTAAAGGGCGGGCATAGGGATTATGCGATGGCCCATCGGGTGACCACGAAATAAAAAGAAGGAGGCCTGCGGGGCGGCAGCTCCGAAGGCTGCCAAAGGTTTTTCTAGTGTTTACGAAGATGCCACCCCCGCAGCGATATCTCACGGCCGATACGCGGCTCTCGCTAAGGTCACACTCCGCAGCGCAGAATGCTCCCAAACCCGTTTGATGTGAGCCGTAACCCCACCTCGCCCGGATCCAATACCGTCTTGTGGCAGAAAAGAAACGTCTTCCCCGTCCTGACCAAAAGAACAGTTTAAACATAGGCGGTAATGGAGAGGCGGGGATTATTCTTTTTATTGGTACAGGTCTGTGGGGACAACTGCCAATAAGGGTGAGGATTAGAACCTACAAATCGCTCCACTGTGTTTGGTAAAGATCAAAGCGCCGGTCGCGCAGATTGCGAACTGTGCCATTGGCCCGTGCCCAAGATAGATCGGTGAGGTCCAGATCAGCAATGGCGACGGTTTCCACATTTTCGCTACATTCGGCGGCAATGCCGTCACGCGCAAAGGGGAAATCGCACGGCGTCAGGATGCAGCTCTCGGCGTAATTAACGTCCATATTCTCCACGCCCGGAAGGTTGCCGACATTTCCCGACAAGACCACATAGCACTGGTTTTCAATCGCGCGGGCCTGTGAGCAATAACGCACACGCAGATAGCCTTGACGGTTATCCGTACAGAACGGCACGAATAAAATACGCGCGCCCTCGTCTGCCATACGGCGGGCCAGTTCCGGAAACTCGCTGTCGTAACAGATCAGCACGCCAATCGGGCCGCAATCCGTATCAATTGTTGAAACTTCGTCGCCGCCTTTGATATTCCAGTAATGCCGCTCATTGGGCGTCGGATGGATTTTCTCCTGCGCGTGGACAGAGCCGTCACGCAGGAATACATAAGCGATATTTTGGACATCACCGTCATCGGTACGTGTTGGGTGAGACCCGCCAATAATATTGGTATTATAACTGACGGCCAGCTTGCGCATGGCTTCGATGAAGACGGGAGTATATTCGGTTAGTTTTTCAATTGAATCCGATGGCGACAAGCGGGTTTCGGCAAGCGCCAAAAGCGGCAATGTAAACAGTTCAGGAAAAACCACGAAGTCGGATTTATAAGCCGTTACGCTGTCGACGAAATATTCAATACTGCTCATGAAATCTTCAAAGCTTGTCACCTTGCGCATTTGAAGCTGCACAGTCGCGACGCGGATAACGTCTTTTTGCGCGGCTTCGCTATGCACGCTTTTGCGAACTTCGGGAGCGTAAGCGTTGCGCCACATCATCTGCGCTGCAAAACCGCCGGATTCTTTGTCGACGGGCAAGTAATTTTCTAAAATCGCAAAAGGCTCAAAGCCCTGACGGTATTGAAAATTAACGACAGGGTCAGAGACTTTTTTATCTTTAACCGCGAGCAAATAATCCATCGGATCAGGATAGGCTTTCTTGCGCTTGGCCCAGCCCGGCATACGTCCGCCAAAGACGATGCCTTTCAGCTCCAGACTTTCAACCAGCGCCTTACGGGCATCATAAAGCCGCTCGCCAATACGCAGTCGGCGGCGCGCGGGATCGACGCAGATTTCCATGCCGTAGAGCCACTCGCCATTAGGATTATGCGACGAGCCATACCCGCCGCCGGTTATACCCGCCCAATTATGCGGGGCGAGCGCAACATCTTCGCGCAACATGATACTGGCTGCGTAGCCGACGATCTCGCCCTCATATTCGACGACAAATTGACCCTCGGCGAAGTTGGAAATTTGCCCCTTTAGCATGGGCACGGGATATGTGCCCATAACCGGATAGGCGCGGTCAACAAGGGCCGCAATAGCGCGCACATCTTTGGACGTGGCGGTGCGAATAGTCAGCTGCGCGGTGACGCGTTTTTGTGCCATGAGAATCTTTCAAACCGTCCGTTTAGGCGCGGCCAAGGGTGTAATTTAAAATTTTATAGGCCAGTTTTGCCGCCAGAAAGTCGGGGCCGTGCAGACCGTCAATAGGCGCCAACTCATTAATGTCCGCGCCGACAATCGTGCCCACTTCTGAGGCGCGTTTGATGATCGCCATGGCGTCAGGCCAAAACACACCGCCCGGCTCCGGCGTTCCGGTGGACGGCATAACGGAGCTGTCAAATCCGTCGAGATCAAAGGTCAGATAGATCCGGCGACCTTTGAGCGGGGTAACGATCTGCTCCACATCCCAGTTTTTGATATCCTTACCCCAATGGATTGTGATGCGGTGTTTATTGGCTTCGTAGAACGGAATTTCCTCTTTGGAAATATTGCGAATGCCGCATGATATGATCGGCACGGTCGGGTGATCAAGGACGCGCCGCATTGCAGCGGCATGGGAGAAATGCTCTCCGTCATAGCCGTCACGCAAATCGGCATGGGCATCAAAATGCAGGATGATCAGATCATCATATTTAGCCAGAAACGGACGGATTGCGCCGGGCGTGATGGAATGTTCTCCTCCAAAGACAAGCGGGAACTTGCCGTCATTTAGCACAGCGCCCGTCAGCGCGGCCAGACCGTCCAAAGCCGCCGGGATATCCGACGGATCAATCTTAGGCTCCGTCAGCGTCACAAGCCCGTAGCGGTCAATCGGTTCGTCCCACAGATCCTCGTCAAACAGCTCGACCTCGTGACTGGCGGCAATCATCGCCGCAGGACCGTCTTTCGTCCCGCCGCCATAGGAAACTGAGGCTTCTAGGCCAAATGGAATGATGACAGCTCCGGCATCAGCGTAGCTGATGGCCTTATCGTCTTGCAGCGCCAAAAAGGCGCTGCTTGCGGGCATTAACGGACGGGGAGATTGCATGACTATTTCTCAAATAATTTTGAGAAGTTGCGGCGTGGACGGTTTTTCCAATCACAACTATGATAGGCGTCAGACGCCAAAAGCGGAATGACAGAGCCGGCTTCGGCAAAAACCATTTGTTCCTGCGTGGTCTGCACTTTGCCCCAACTTGCCGCTTCTTTGAGCGTGGAGCTTGAACACGCACCGTCGCGCACATCAGCCACACTAATCTGCACGGCATATTTGTGCATTTCCGCTTCGACGCCGAGGATTTCCGCGCAAACAACCGTGTCTTGCACAAAGTTCTTAGGCACGCCGCCGCCGACCATTAACAGGCCCGTTGAGCCGGCTTTGATCTTCACATCAGTCAGCTCGCGGAAGTCTGCCACAGAATCGATAGACAGATAATTGCCCGGGTTTTCGACCTGATGTTTAACAAGGCCGAAACCGGCTGAGCAATCAGAGAATGCGGGTACAAAGATCGGCACATTATGGTCATAGCAGGTCTCGACAAGGCTGCCTTTTTTAACGGCATTGGTTTTCAGCCATTTGCCCATTTCCCAGATGAATTCACGCGATGAATAGGGACGGCGCTCCAGGCTGTCTGTGATGTCTTTAATGACATGATCACAGGACTGCAGCTCTTCTTCGTCAATATAGGTGTCGTAAATCCGGTCAATATAAAGACCGCGCAGGACGTTATCATCGACCTCACTATCGGCTTGATAATGCTTGTATCCAAGCGCTTCGAAGAAATCCATATCAACGATCGACGCGCCTGTTGAGACGATCGCGTCAACCATGCCGTATTTTACAAGGTCGCGGTAAACATGCATGCAGCCGCCGGCAGAGGTCGACCCCGCCAATGTCAGAATGACGGAGCACTCTTTATCATCAACGGCTTGTTTAAAAATGTCTGTCGCGCGCGCGAGGTCGCGTGAAGAAAATGACATTTTGCTCATCGCCTCTATAATCGGGCGGGCGTCAATTTTTGTGATATCGACATGCTCGACAGGATTGCTGAGCAGCTGGGCTTTGGTGTTTTTAGTCATGGTCATAAGTCCTGAAAATTAAAGAGTTTCGTCGGTAATGACGACGGTGTGGGTTGAATAAAACCCGTTAAATTGTGTGGCCAAAGTCTGGCCGTATGCGCCCAGGTTTTGAATTTCGATCCAGTCCCCTTCGCAGGCGTCTGACGGCAATGGGAACGGGCCGTTCATCGTGTCCGCACTATCGCATGTCGGGCCGAAAAAGCGAAACCCGGTTAGAAATTGCGACGGCGCAGGCGGGCGGCGGCGATGCAGCGTGACCGGAAACTTCCACGCAAATTGCCCTGCGTCAAACAATGATCCATATGTCCCGTCATTAAGATAGAGATCATGGCCTTTGCGCAGTTCAATGCGCGCGAGTGTAGCGCCGCCTTCGGCGCATAAAGCGCGGCCCGGCTCGCCAATAATCTCAACGGCGCCGAACTCGTTGGCGATGAGTGAGCTGCGGATTGCATCGAAATATTCGTCCATAGGGCGGACGGGCATATCTGGATAAGCGACAGGAAAGCCGCCGCCTATATCGACGCTGTCAATATCGACGCCGGACGCGTCTACGATAGTGCGGCCATAGCTGATCGCGCGGTCATAGGCGCCGGGCGACAAGCACTGCGAGCCGACATGAAAGCAAATGCCGAGGCTTTTTACGCGCGGGCGGGCGGATTTTAACAGCGCCACTGCAGCGTCAAACTCTGCGCCAAATTTCCCTGATAAAGGCATGACGGCTCCGCCGGACGGTAGCGACAAACGCAGGTGCAGGTTTAGGTCGCCCGCCTCGCCTGTGCAGTCATAGATCTTTTGCAGCTCGTCTTCATGGTCAAATGAAAAATCGCGAATGCCCAGACTGTAAGCGCGCGCGATTGTAGCGCGCGATTTGATCGGGTGCATCAGATACATTTTCGCACCCGGGAACAGACCGCTTACCAATTCCATCTCGCGAATAGAGGCAACGTCGAATGTATCAACGCCTTCTTCCCATAATATTTTTAGCATTTCGGGATGCGGGTTTGACTTAACTGCAAACAAAATTCGGCCCGGAAAGCGACCGACAAAACGGCGCGCAGCAGCTTTGATCTTCGATGGATAAAGCGCGTAAATATGGTCATCACCCGAATAGGCAGCAATCGCGTCTGCCGCTGTGGAAAATGCAGGCAGCGCGGGAGCTTCAGTATGGACAGGCGCAAAAGGCTGCAGTGCAGCCGGCATAAGATTTGAATTGAACATTATCGGACTTACAAGAAAAACGCTAATATGCGTAAAGCTCTGGAAAACCGGTTATCTCGGGAGCGCCGCAGCGCTATTAAACCGGAAGGCGAATTTCAGGCGGGACTTAAAGGGCCCGCTTCGCACTACTGAGTTCCGCCACAGCGACCAGATATTCTTGATGTTTAGACGACAGGAACATGTCTCCTACCTGCGCTTGCAGGGAGATAAGAGCGCTTTTGCGGCTATTATGCAGGGCTTTACCCATAGCAATAACTCTCAATTTCCAAACGTCGTCTGACGTAACAAAACCAAGACGTTACCGGCGGCTATTCGATGAAGAGTTAGCTTCATCATGGCTGACAGATTCCCCATGCAAAACCCTCAAATAAGGGCGTGTTCAGGGCTCGCTGTAGCTCGCTTTATCGTCGAAAATGGATATATTCATTGCCTGCAAAATCTGCAAGAGCTTTGTTGAAGAAAAATGCAGGTGAAACATCATATTTAGCATCCTACTGCGCTTTTAACTTCGCTATCTCGTCACGCAGTTTCGCGGCGTCTTCAAACTCCAGATTTTCTGCCGCCTCGAACATGCGTTTTTCCATATCGGCGAGGACAGCTAGCAGGTTCGGACCGGCATAAGCTGCCTGTTCGCTTTCAGCCACTTCACGCATGCCGCGTTTGGATTTTTTCTTTTGCCCCGACGGCGTATATGTATCGCGCTGCCGCTGGATTTCTTTGCCCGACTCGCTATCGCCGACAATATCCGCCACGCCGCGCGCAATGGTGGTTGGAGTGATTCCGTGCTCTAAATTATGAGCAACCTGACGCTCGCGGCGGCGGTCAGTCTCTTCAATGGCGCGCTCCATCGATCCGGTGACTTTATCGGCATAAAGCACGACTTTAGACTCAGAGTTTCGCGCCGCCCGGCCAATGGTTTGGATCAGCGAGGTTTCGCTCCGCAAAAACCCTTCTTTATCCGCGTCTAAAATACCAACAAAGGCGCATTCGGGAATATCCAAGCCTTCGCGCAAGAGGTTGATCCCGATCATGACATCGAACACGCCCATGCGCAGATCGCGGATCAGCTCAATCCGTTCCAGCGTGTCGACATCACTATGCATATAGCGCACCTTGATGCCTTGATCGTGCATATATTCGGTCAGGTCTTCCGACATTTTTTTGGTCAGGGTCGTCACGAGCGAACGGTAACCCGCCGCTGTCGTTTTGCGCACTTCGTCAATCACATCATCGACCTGCGACGCGCCGTCTTTGGCGACGGGGCGGATTTCGACCGGCGGATCAATCAGGCCCGTCGGGCGAATGACCTGCTCAACAAAAACGCCGCCCGTGCGCTCCATTTCCCAGTTCGATGGCGTGGCGGAAACATGCACGCTTTGCGGGCGCATCGCGTCCCATTCGCCGAAAGTCAGCGGGCGGTTATCCATCGCGCTGGGCAGGCGAAAACCATGCTCGGTCAGGGTAAATTTACGGCTGCGGTCGCCTTTGCTCATCGCGCCGATTTGCGGCACAGAGACATGGCTCTCATCGGTAAAGATTATCGCGTTTTCGGGCAAATATTCAAACAGTGTGGGCGGCGGCTCGCCGGGCGCGCGGCCCGTCAGATAGCGGCTGTAGTTTTCAATGCCGCTGCAAAATCCCTGCGCGGCCATCATTTCCAGATCAAATTCCGTGCGCTGGGCAATGCGCTGGGCTTCGAGCAAGCGGCCCTCAGACTCATATTGTTTAAGACGCAAGTCGAGCTCTTTTTTTATACTTTTAATGGCTTGATGAATGGTCGGGCGCGGCGTTACGTAATGGCTGTTGGCATAAATGCGGACAGACTTTAGATCGTCTTGCGTGCGCCCGGTCAGGGGATCAAATTCGACTAATGTGTCGACTTCGTCGCCAAAGAAATCAATACGCCATGCGCGATCATCATAATGTGCTGGAAAGATTTCAATCGTATCGCCACGCACGCGAAATGTGCCACGTGAAAAGGCCAGATCATTACGTTTATACTGAAGCTGGACAAGCTGCGCCATTAATCCACGCTGATCTATGCTTTGGCCACGGGCAATATCCACGGTCATGGCGGTATAGGTTTCAACCGAGCCGATACCGTAAATGCACGAGACCGAGGCGACGATGATCACATCATCGCGTTCCAAAATAGCGCGCGTAGCGGCGTGGCGCATACGGTCAATTTGCTCATTCACGCTGCTGTCTTTTTCGATGAATGTGTCTGTGCGCGGCACATAAGCTTCAGGCTGATAATAATCATAATAGCTGACGAAATATTCGACGGCATTGTCAGGGAAGAAACTTTTAAATTCGCCATAAAGCTGAGCCGCGAGCGTTTTATTGGGCGCAAGGATCAGCGCGGGGCGCTGCGTTTGCTCAATGACTTTGGCCATGGTGAATGTCTTGCCGGAGCCCGTAACGCCAAGCAAAACCTGATCGCGTTCGCCTTCATTGAGGCCCGCGACCAGTTCTTTAATGGCTGCGGGCTGATCGCCTTTGGGCGTAAACGGACTGACGAGGCGAAACGGCTTGCCGCCTTCCACTTTTTTCGGACGTTTGGGGCGGTGCGGCACCCATAGAGCGGGCGCTTCGGCAACAGACATTTCAACAGGTGTAGACATGGGTTGAAAATAGGGAACAAAAGCAGAATTGCAAGCTGTCTATTCGGCATCTATCTGCGAAATATAGGGCTATAATCTCCCAAATCCGAAGACGGCATAATCTAGCAGACGTACCACCACAGCTTTTATCTTCGTCACCACTAGGGTTGAACATCAGACCCAAGGCTCTGAAGGCCTTCACCATTTCGCGAGTCATGCCGCTTCGGCTATTAATCTTCATCATGTCTGCTATACAATATGCCATAAAGAAAGGACGCCGGCTTGCCAAAACCGCCTGAAATAACGACAATGCCTGTCAAGGTCTCAATCAAAGACCGGCGCAGTATGACGGTTTCACCAAAATCAATAAGTGCGGCCAAGCGTGATGCCCTATGGCTGGCGGCAATTGCGACCCACCGTGACGTCAAAGCGCTGACAGAGCTTTTCAAAATATACGGGCCCAAACTTAAGGGCTGGTTGATGGCGCGGGGCGCCGGCTCAGGAACAGCCGAGGATATCGTTCAGGATATTATGATCACATGTTGGACCCGGGCGCATATGTATGATCCGGCCAAAGCCAGCTTCGCAACCTGGGTATATCGCATGACCCGTAATCGCTGGATTGATCATCGCCGCAAGCATGGGCGCATGGATATTCGCGACCCTGAACTGATGAAGATCATCGCCGACGATGTTGTGCCTTCAGCCGAGTATAATTTTATCTTCAAACAGGACAGTACGGATTTGCAAGAGCGCATAGATACCCTGTCAGACGCGCAGTCCAGCGCGCTGCGTATGGCCTTTATGGAATATAAAACCCATCAGGAAATTTCTGATGAAATCGGCGTGCCGCTCGGTACGGTCAAAACACGTATTCGCAGCGCGATTGCCGCATTACGAAAACAGATGGACGCGCAACCGCTTACGTAAAAGCCGTCCTGAGGATGGCTTTTTAGCGCTTAGAATAATGGATTAACTACAGCTATCAGAAATCTGAACACCTGAAATATCCAATTCGACCGGTGCGGCGCTTCCAAACACGTCCGTGGTGCCATCGAAATTTAAATCAAATGATGTTTGGGTATGCTCAACAACAGCGCGGCCTGACAAATCGCCTTCAATGTCCGACATTTTACAAGAGACATCGGTTGCGATGCGGTTTGACGTTTCGGACATATTATCAAAGCTGCAGCTAAAATCATCGCCCATCATCTCTTCTAATTTTGCGTAACTCACCGTGCTCTCCTCTTCGGTCAGACATTCCACACTGACATCATCATTGACGGATTGACCCCCCATTTTGAGAGATGTCGTTATCTGATATTGGCCTGCCTCAAACGTCAGCGAGTCCTTCGCGGCGGCGAGCGACGACAGACCTAGTGCAGTGACCGCGGCGGCCATGATAGCATATTTCATGATTTTTCCTTTTGGTTCTCTAAATCATAGCGTGCCAAGCTGAATGCGAAATGAAAATTACCGCGTATTACCGAAGTCTAATGTTATAAGGTATAAGCACTTGCGGTCCGCATAATATGTATAGGATTTGACCATGTTAGAAACACTCCTGCTGATGCGGCATGCTAAATCGTCTTGGGAAAATAAGGGTTTGGTGGATCATGCGAGGCCGCTAAATTCACGCGGTCGCAAGTCTGCTGATATCGTCGGACGGACATTAACGGCGCGCGGATTCGCGCCCAATGAAATCTGGAGCAGTGATAGTGCTCGGACACTGGAGACGGCAAAGCGTCTCATCCGCATTATTCCCGGCGCGCAATCAATCCGCCATATACCGGATTTATACCACAGCAGCGCCGCAGACATCCGGAAGATTCTGAAGAATTACGGCGAGCCGGACTGCACCTCGCTTATGGTTTTGGCGCACAATCCCGGAATATCTGAATTTTTCGAAGACTTTTCGAGGCGCGCTCACCCTTTTCCAACCGCCTGTTGCGCCGTCTTCAAACGAAAAAATGACGGGGATTGGCTTAATCAAAACAACTGGTTGCTAACTGACATTCTCGTCGCGCGACAGCTCATGGAAGAATAGAGTGGCGCGACCGCCCAAAGATACAGCGCCCACACCCGGCGGTATAATAAAGGCGCTCTGGCGTATGACACTTGTGACCGTGTTTTACCCGCTAAGTCTGGGGCTGTTCTTTTATATCTGGTGGAAGGGCTATCACTGGGGATGGGGCGCGCTTATTGTGGCCGCGATTATTATATTTGACCCCATCTGGATCATTTTCGTGCGAAATCTCTTGGGATGGAAAAGCAAAAAACACTGATTTATCGGGTCACAGTGAGCGGCGCGGATGAGGCAAGCTTTTACACGCGCTTTACTATGGCCACTCGTTTTAAATGAAAATTACATCCAATCGGCGTATTTAAAGAGTGCTGAAGGTGCGCTTCATCTCTGCACTGCCCGTACACTGAACACCCAATGTGTTTAGCAAACTCGCTAGGCAGTTTGCCCTCGGTAAATTCATCCCGACCGGCGGCGACTGCCTAACTTTTTATCTATCGATCGTCAGAAACAAATCTTGCTTCCGTAATATGTAAAGCAGAAACATCGCGGCGGCAGTCGGCAGCGCCGCCATAAACAGGATATTAAATGGGGTGTTCGGAAATATCCCAAATTTATCGAAATAATCAGGCACCAGATAAGGCAAGGCCATCAATGTTCCAACGGCGTGAATCCCAAATATCAACCCATATGAAATTCGCTTTTTAAAGCCGAGTAAAAATGCGAGAAGCAGGAGAAGACCAAGCCCGCCAATAGCATAGGCCAAGGCGTCAGGCAGGTGATCCACATTGTAATATTTAGCGAACAATCCCTTGGTCAAATCAATATTAACAGCCTTACCTATCCACCACGGCGCTAGAAATAGAGCAATGAAAAGACGCGTTAAAAATAGGGGTAGTTTCAAATTCGGCATAATATCTCTCCTCATAAACTCGGCTATGAGGAGGTTTAATCCAAAGACAAAATCAAGATTTTGTGAAACCGGGCATTTAGCCTTTTTCCCCGCGAAGGCGCGCCGCGCTCGCCTTATGTCCCAGCAAGAGCAGTATCTCGTCCATGGCCGGGCCATTCTGACGCCCGGTTAAAGCTTTACGAAGCGGCATAAAAAGCCCGCGGCCTTTGCGCCCTGTTTTAGACTTTAGCTCCGACGTCCATATTCCCCATGTTTCATCGGTAATTTTTTCGGGCAGGCAATCTGCGGCCTCTTTGCAAAATTCCACATCCTCGTCATCAATTTGCCCCTGCATGGGCGCATAGAGCGTCTTCGCCCAACCGGCCACGTCGCGGAACTTTTCAATATTAGCGCGAACAAGTGTCCAGAACGCTTCGCCATGATCTGCGCCCATTTCCGCCAGGCGCGGCTTGGCGGATTTATACGGCAAGTCATGGAGGTAGCGTGCATTGACCAGAGCCAGCTCGGCTTCGTCAAACCGGGCCGGCGCGCGGCCGATTTTATCAAATGAAAACTCGTCAATCAGGATATCCAGCGACGGCTTCGCTTCAACCGGATCGGAGGTTCCGATTTTACCCAGCAGTGACAGCAATGCAGTCGGCTCCAGCCCTTGATCGCGTAATTGATCCATAGACAGGCTGCCCAACCGTTTGGACAGGCTTTTACCGTCCGCGCCGACGAGAAGTGGCGTGTGGGCAAATTGGGGAACAGGGCCGCCCAAAGCTTCAAAAATCTCAATCTGCGCGCCGCTATTGGTGACATGATCTTCGCCGCGAATGACATGGGTAATTTTGGCGTCAATATCGTCGACGACGCTCGGCAAGGTATATAAAAATGAGCCGTCATCACGAATCAAAATAGGATCAGAGATCGATCCGGTATCAATGCTTTGATCGCCGCGCACCAGATCGGTCCAGCTTGCGCTCTCACCGGAGAGTTTAAAACGCCAATGCGGCTTACGGCCCTGGCTTTCCAACGCGGCGCGGTCGTCATCGGACAAGCCTAATGCCGCGCGGTTATAGATGGGCGCCTGCCCCTGCGCGCGGCGTAATTTACGCTGTTTATCCAGCTCTTCCGGCGTCTCGAAACACGCATATAATAGACCCGCTTCGCGTAGCTTACCGGCAGCGGCTTCGTATTGTGAAAAGCGCGCGGATTGGTTGAACGTATCGTCCCAGTCAAGACCCAGCCATTTCAGATCCGTTTTAAGACCGTCTTCAAAGGCTTTTGTTGAGCGCTCCAGATCCGTATCATCAATACGCAGGACGAATTTACCGTCCTGGCCGCGCGCGAACAGAACGTTCATCAGCGCGGTGCGGACATTACCGACGTGAAGCTTGCCCGTGGGCGACGGCGCAAAACGGACGATGGGAGTAGAAGACGTCATAATCTAGCTTTCTAACGGGATATGATCCCGGTATTTATTTGTAATCGGATAACGGCGGTCTCGCCCGAAATTTTTATTGCCGATTTTCACGCCGGGCGGGGCCTGTCTACGCTTATATTCATTAATGTAGAGCAGGTTCTGAATACGCGAAACCAGTTTCGGGTCATGCCCGCGCGCAATGACAGTTTCTACCGCCTCTTCGCGCTCAATCAATCCCATCAGAATATCGTCCAGAACCTCGTAAGGCGGCAGGCTGTCACTGTCTTTTTGATCAGGGCGAAGCTCGGCGCTCGGCGGTTTGGTGATGATCCGCTGCGGGCAGGGTTTGTCTCCTCCCAGTAGGTCCTCGGGGTTAAGGGCATTGCGCCATTTTACCAGCCGGAAGACCTCGGTTTTATAGACGTCTTTGAGCGGATTATAGCCCCCGCACATATCCCCATAAAGGGTAGCGTATCCGACTGCCATTTCGCTTTTATTACCCGTTGTGACCAACATAGGGCCGAATTTATTCGACAAAGCCATAAGGGTCACAGCGCGGCTGCGCGACTGTATATTTTCTTCTGCCGTTCCGGGCTGCGTGCCGTCAAACATCGGGCCAAGCATGTCCATAAACCCGGTTACAGCGGGCGAAATCGGTATAATATCGTAGCGGCAGCCAATACGGCTCGCGCAGGCTTTGGCATCCTCCAAGCTATCCGAGCTGGTATAGTCATAAGGCAGCATCACGCACCAGACCCGGTCAGGGCCAAGGGCGTCGGCGGCAATACTCGCCACGGCCGCGCTATCAATGCCGCCGGACAGACCTAATATGATCTGTTTGAAGCCGTTTTTATTGACATAATCGCCCAGGCCCAGACACATGGCGCGCCAGTCGGCCTCGTCGCCGCTTAATTGTTTTTCCAGCTTGGCCGACGTGCACGTCCAGCCGCCTTTGCCTTTCTCCCAAGTTGCAATGTCATAATCTTCGACAAAGCTTTTCAGCGCTTGAACGACGCGTCCATCCGCTTCCATTGACCAAGATGAGCCGTCAAAGACCAGCTCGTCCTGCCCGCCGATTTGATTGACATAAATGAGCGGCAAACCTTCATTATGCACTTTGGCGCCCAGTGCTTGCGTGCGCTCAACGTGGGCGGTGCGCCTCCACGGCGATCCATTCGGCGATATTAATAATTCCGCGCCTTGGTCTTTCAAATGTGCGGCCACGCCGTCCTGCCAGAGATCTTCGCAGATCGGCAGGCCGATTTTTACACCTTTAAACTCGACAGGTTGCGGCAGCGGGCCGCGCGAAAACAGACGGGCTTCATCAAAGACGCCGTAATTGGGAAGGTGATGCTTAAACCGGGCATCCGTGATGGCGCCATCACGCATAAACAGCGCAGCATTATAAAGCCGCCCGCCGTCCAGCCATGGCAGGTTAAATACTGCCGCCGGGCCGCCATCTGTCAGCTTGGCGAAATCTTCTGCCAAAGCCCGGCAGTCTTCGACGGCAGCAGGCTTTAAAACCAAATCCTCGGCCGGATAGCCGATAATAAATTGCTCAGGCAGCACCAAAATATCTGCGCCGTCTGTTTTTGCGCGCGCATAGACGGCTGCCGCCTTATCGAAATTGGCCTGCAATGCGCCCACGGTGGGGTTGAGTTGCGCAGATGCGATTTTTAGCGTTGTTGTCATAAATTGTATTTAAGACTCTTATAAGGCGGGGCAAGCTTTCGCTGACTTTACTGCGCGTATTATTAGCTGCAATGATGAGTCTATCGGCTGTAATGCTCCGAAATCTGCTGAGAGACCAAAACCCCTTCATGTTTGGGGGACATGCCGCGCGGGCCGGCTTCGGTAAACTCACGGTCGGCGGAGTTTTTGACAATTACGATATTGGCCTTTGGATTGATATATATGGTCTGCCCATAAATGCCGTTGGCATAAAAATCACCATCGGCATTTTCGGGTACCCACCATTGATATCCATAGTCGAAAGGATCTGCGATGTCCGGCGACGGTGCGGATTTAGCCGTGCTGGCCGCGACCCAGTCCGCCGGAACAACCTGCTCTCCGTTCCATTTACCGCCGTCACGAAATAGCGCGCCGAACAGCGCATAATCGCGCGTCGTCATATTCAGCCCGCCAAGCACAAAGGCGACGCCGCCTTCATCCGTGATGTAATAGCCGCTATGGGACGCGCCGAGTTTAGACCATAGCCGCGTTTCAAAAAGCTCGTGAAAGGTTTCTCCCGTCGCGCTGCGCAAAACCATGCCCAGTATATGGGTATCAATAGAAACATAATGACGGGCCGTGCCGGGCGCGCGGTCCTGCACCTTTAAAGAACGCGAAAAGCCGTCCATGCTGTCGCCCCACGCTATGGCGCGGCCCATACGGTTAATATCGCTGTCCTGATCCATATAATCTTCGTTAAACCCGACGCCCGAGCTCATATTCAGAACATTAAGCAATGTCGCATCGCTGTATGCGCTATCAGCCATCTCCGGTATATAATCCGTGACCTTATCGTCCAGACTGCTGATCTCGCCGCGCTCCAGCGCTGTGCCGAATATAGCAGAGACAAAGCTCTTGCTCATGGACCAACTAATGCGGCGGTCATCAGCATGAGTGCCTTTATAATAGTCTTCGAACACAATATCATTGCCGCGAATAACCAAGAAGGCGGTTGTGTCTGTCTCCTCTAACCAGTCCGTCAGACGAACCTGCTCTCCGCCTAAAGTGACGAATTCTGGCAAGTCTTCGGGTGTCTTGCCCCAGACATGGGGATTCTCTGAGGCTGCGTAGCGCTGGACAGGAAAAACCTTATCCATATTGGAGAAATTGGCGACGATACGGTCATAATCAAACAGATGTTTAACGGCTAAAGCCCGCTTGACCTGCGGGCCTTTAATGACAGCCGCAGCAATCCCGATTATTAACAAAACGACTAATAAGCCTATGATAATGCGTTTCATGACACCTCCCCGTCTATCTCCAGCGCAGCCATCATGGCCAGTAGTCCATCCTCGCCTGTTACGGGCGGAGCGCTGTTTGTTTTTATCGCCGTGATAAAGGCGTCTGTTCCCGCGCCAAGACTGTCAGCGGCGCGCGGGTCATCACCGAAGCCGGCGTTAAATCCATATCCCGTTGTGTCTTCGAACGTCTTATTAACGAAATCAATCTTGAGCACGCCCGTGGGATAATGAATTTCCATCATCCGGTCACGGCCGTCTTCAACGCGGCTGGCTTCCAGCTCCGCTTTAGCGCCACCATCAAAGTATAAGCTGGCCTGCGCGGCGTCCGGCGTTTGTGACCGGACGGCGATGGATTGTCCGTCAATACGCTGCGCCGGGCCGCCCATAATCCAAAAGACCATATCCAGATCATGTGTCATCAGATCCAATGTCACGGACACATCCGTCCCGCGCGGAGAAAACGGGCCCATACGCTTAGCTTTAATGAAGACCGGTTTTTCTGTCGCTTTTTCAATTCCAATCGCTTGCATGACAAAACGTTCCTGATGCCCGATTTGCAAAATGACATTATGCGTCTTCGCAGCCTCGACAATGGCGCGGCCATCTTTTGCGTTCGTCGCAATCGGCTTTTCGATCAGAACATGTTTGCCGGATTTGATCGCACTGAGTGCGGCATCGGCATGAAAGCTGGCGGAACAGGCAATGATCAAACCATCAACTTGCGCAATGAGATTGGAGAGGCGCGTGAAAGGTTTACACCCGAATTGACTTGCGGAAGCCTTGCAGCGCGTCTGATCCGAATCGTAAATCCCGACCAATTCAGCGTCTCTGTGCGCCGCAACTTTGCCGGTATGATAGCCGCCAAAGACCCCCGCACCGACGATTCCAAGCCTGATTTTCTTTTCCTGTGTCACATATAGCCTTTCCGTTCCGACTCACCTTATAACGTGGCAGACGGTGATTTGGCGGTTAAATGACAAGTAATTTGTCCTTAATTTCTAAATAATCGTCCAAAAGGCCCATAAAATGGGAGTCGTTAACCTTTTGTTAACCAAATCAACGGCGCTCTAGGGTTAAGGTTTATGCAAATTCGCATAAACGGTTCTCAAGGAGATAACGATGAACAAAAAAGAACTTGTAGGCGCACTCGCCAGCAAATGTGACATGACGCAGGCTGCGGCCACTGAAACGCTAAATGCATTTTGCGATATTGTCGTCAGCGAGCTTAAAGACGGTAATGGCGTTGCCATCCCCGGCTTTGGTCAATTTATTGCCAAGCACCGTCCGTCGCGCGAAATGCGCAATCCGGCCACCGGAAAAATGATGATGAGCAAGGCGAAAACATCTGCCCAGTTCAAGCCGTCTATTGGCCTTAAAGACCTTTAGGGTTTCTAGTATTTTGAAAAGCCGTCCATTTTGGGCGGCTTTTTTTATGTTCGACGACTTAAGTCCCATCGTGCGTTTTATCAAATTAGATTATAACTTTGCACTACAGCTAGCTGGCCAGACGCGCGCTGTTAGCGACGCGGTAACTGCGCAATTGTTCACTGATTAGAAAAGCCAGCTCGAGCGCCTGATCGGCATTCAGCCGCGGATCGCAATGCGTATGATAGCGTGAGGAGAGATCCTCTTCGCGCACGGCAATCGCGCCGCCAATGCATTCGGTGACGTTCTGGCCGGTCATTTCAAAATGAACGCCGCCCGGCCATAGATTCTCGCTATGCAGTACATCCATAAAGCTTTTGACCTCACCCATGATGCGGTCAAACGGGCGGGTTTTATAGCCTGATGCCGTCTTTAGCGTATTGCCGTGCATCGGGTCACAGGACCAAACAACAGTTTTCCCCGCCCGCTCGATTGCGCGGGCCAGATTTGGCAGATGCTGTCCAACTTTATCATGGCCAAATCGGCAAATCAGGGTCAAGCGGCCTGCTTCATTAGCCGGGTTAAGCTTGTCACATAAGCGCAGAAGATCATCCGGCTCCATTGTCGGGCCGCATTTCATGGCGATCGGGTTTTCAATGCCGCTCATAAAATCAACATGGGCGCCGTCAAGCTGGCGCGTGCGATCGCCGATCCAGAGTAAATGAGCAGAGGTATCATACCACCGTCCCGACGTACTATCGATGCGGGTCATAGCCTGCTCATATCCAAGCAATAGGCCCTCGTGAGAAGTATAAAGTTCCGTACTAGACATTTGCGGCGTGGTTTCCGCCGTCACGCCGCAGGCCTGCATAAACTCCATCGCGTCGGAGATTTTATCGCAAACCTCTTGATATTTTCGCGTTTGCTCGGATCCGGCCACAAAGCCGAGTGTCCAGTCATGAATATTGCGCAGATCGGCGTAACCGCCCGTCGAAAACGCGCGCAGCAGGTTCAGCGTCGAGGCGCTTTGCCCGTAAGCTTTCAGTAGGCGCTTGGGATTTGGAATGCGGGATTTTTCGTTAAAATCCATACCGTTAATATTGTCACCGCGATAACTGGGCAATTCTACGCCATCACGCACTTCAACAGCGCTGCTGCGCGGCTTGCCAAATTGTCCGGCAATGCGGCCGACTTTAACAACAGGCTTACCCGCCCCATAAGTCAACACGACAGCCATCTGCATGAGAACGCGGAACATATCGCGTAGATTATCGGGATGGAACTCGCGGAAGCTCTCCGCGCAATCCCCGCCTTGCAGCAGGAAACTTTCCCCGCGCGCGACAGCGCCGAGGCGCTGCTTTAAACGGCGCGCCTCACCGGCAAAAACCAGCGGCGGATAGCCTGACAACGTCGCTTCAATCTCGGCCAATTTATCCAGATCCGGGTAGTCGGTCGGAATATGTTTGGCGGGGAGTTTGCGCCAATTTGAAGGAGTCCATTTTGTCATATTTACAGCTCAGCAATTTTCATATGCATAAATTATCAATTTCTGCCGTCAGTCTTAGCAAATAATTGCGTTAGCGGCTATAAAAAGGCACGTTTGTGGAAAATTTTTCTCAGCTTGGGTCAGCCAAGATCCGTCTAACTCACAATCGTCGTTTTGTTTGGCTCGCGCGGCTTTAGCGTCACGATTTCTTCAGCCAGAGTCGGGTGAACAGCGCAGGTCTCATCAAAATCTGTCTTGGTCAAACCCGCTTTCACACAAATACCGAGCGCCTGAATAATCTCCGGGCTGTCATCGCCGACAATATGGATGCCGATGACTTTCTCATCTTCACCGACTGTGATGAGCTTCATAAAGCAGCGCTGCGATTTATCAGCTAAAACATTTTTCATCGGGCGGAATGAGGTCGTGTAAACCGTCAAGGCTTCTCCATGTTTTTGCCGCGCGTCATGTTCAGTCATACCCACCACACCGATAGGCGGGCGCGTAAAGACCGCACTGGCAATATTATCATGGTCATAAGCGGTTTTATTATTTTTAAAGACCGTCTCAACAAAAGCCGCGCCTTCGCGAATAGCGACAGGGGTTAAGTTCACACGGTCGGTTACATCGCCCACAGCATAGATATTATTCACCGATGTTTTTGAGTATTTATCAACCTTAATCGCGCCGTTATCCGCAAGCTTTACGCCCGCATTTTCCAGGCCCAACCCGGTGGTGTGGGGCTTACGCCCTGTCGCCATGAAAACCAGGTCTGTTCCGATTTTCGTGCCGTTATCAAAAGTGACAATATAGCCGCCTTTGGTTTTTTTAATTTCCGTGGGTGAAGCATTGAAGCGCACGTCAATGCCGTTATTGCGCTGCACGTCCAAAACCGCGTCGCGCACCTCAGCGTCAAAACCATTAAGCAGTCGCCCGCCCCGGTAAACCTGCGTGACTTCGACGTCCATGCCGGCAAAAATTCCGGCAAATTCGCACGCTATATAGCCGCCGCCAATCATCAAGACGCGCTCCGGCAATTGATCCAGAAGAAATGCATCATCTGACATAATGGCGTGTTCGTGACCGGAGATGTCAGGCATCCATGGACGTCCGCCAACCGCGATAAGGATCGTTTTGGCTGTGATGGTTTTACCGCTGTCTTTAAGTTTAACTGTATGCGCATCCTTGATCTCAGCGCGTTCTTTGAACAAATCCGCGCCGTTTTTCTCAAGCATGGTTGCATAAATTCCGGACAGGCGGTTGACCTCTGCTTGTATGGAATCGCGCAAACTTCTCCAATCAAACGACGTTTTACCCACGGTCCAGCCATATTTCTGCGCGTCTTTGATCGCGCCGCCAAACTCCGCGCCATAGACCAGAAATTTCTTAGGAACGCAGCCGCGTACAACGCATGTTCCGCCCGGTTTGCTTTCTTCAGCCACCGCTACGCGTTTTCCCAGTTGAGCGGCCAGCCGCCCGGCGCGCACGCCGCCAGAGCCTGCACCAATAACAAATAAGTCGTAGTCATACTTGGCCATAAGGCCTCCTCTATCTCGTGTCAGGGCGCGGAGTTAGCGCCAAGGGCGGCTCAAGCCGCCTTGATTTCCATGATTTTTGCGTGGTCTGGCGCGCCTACTATGACGTATGCGGCAAGGCCAATAAAAAGTCCGTGTTCCATCACGCCGGGTATCTGGCTCAGCAACTGTGCCGTCTGGGCAGGATCGGGGATGAGCTCGCATTTACAATCGAGAATATAATGCCCGCCATCGGTGATCAGCGGCCCGGTCCCCGCCTTATTCTGGCGCAATGTGGTATCCGTGCCGCGACACTTGCTCTCTTGCAAGGCGAGGAGGATTTTCTCTGCCGTCAGCGCCATACCAAAGGGATCAACCTCCACCGGTAAGGGGAAAGCTCCCAGATTTTTTTTCATCTTAGACGCGTCAACAATAACGGCCATACGGTCAGACGCATGGGCAATGATTTTCTCGCGCAGCAGGCAGGCGCCGCCGCCTTTAATCAGATTAAACTCCGGATCAACCTCATCTGCGCCGTCTACCGTTAAATGGATGCGGTCCACCTTGTCCGGTTCTATCAAAGGCACATTATGCTGGCGCGCACAATCCGCCGTCGCCTCAGAGGTCGGGACGCCGCGCAGGCTCATACCTTGCCGGATTTGTTTGCCGAGCAAAGCTATGAACAACTCTGCTGTCGATCCCGATCCCAGCCCCAAGGTCATGCCGTCTTCGACAAGTTCCAGTGCGGCGTGGGCAGCATTTTGTTTAGCTTGGCTCATCTGTTCTCTCTTAGGATTTAGATTTTTTACGGGCGTCTTGGGCCGTTCGGTAACGCTTCGCCCAGCCCTCTTTGTTCACTTGCACCGCGCGGGCAACAGCCAGCGCATCTACGGGGACATCTTTGGTAATAACCCCGCCGGAGCCGAGGTAAGCTCCTGCGCCCAATGTCACTGGCGCGACAAGTGAGCTGTTGGAGCCGACAAAGACCCCGTCCCCGATAATGGTTTTATGTTTGTTATAGCCGTCATAATTACAGGTGATTGTGCCCGCGCCGATATTCGCGCCTTCGCCGACTTCGGCATCACCGATATAAGACAGATGGTTGATCTTGCTGCCCTTGCCGATGATCGATTTCTTCGTCTCGACAAAGTTGCCGGCCTTTGAGCCCTCGCCCATCACCGTGCCGGGGCGCAAGCGCGCAAAAGGACCAATTTGGGCGTTCTCGCCGATCTGCGTGCCTTCAATATGACAGAAAGGGTGAATTACCGCGCCGGACGCAATTGTGACATTCGGGCCAAACACAACATTGGCGCCGATTTCTGCGTCTGATTCAATCTGTGTATCATAGCAAAAATAGGTCGTCTCGGGATCGCGCAATGTGACGCCATTATCCATAATCGCGGCGCGCTTACGGCGTTGAAATGACGTTTCGGCGATGGCCAAATCGGTGCGGGAATTAACGCCGACAACTTCGTCCGGGTCGGCGGCGGTCACGGCAGCAATTTTATGTCCCGCGCTGCGGCCAATTTCGACCACGTCGGTGAGATAATATTCCCCTTTAACATTGTCGTTTGTGACTTTGGACAAGGCGTCAAACATGATCGCGGCATTGCCTGCCATGATACCGCTATTGCATAGATTAACCGCTAGCTCTTCGTCGCTGGCCTCTTTGGCCTCAACTATCTTGAGCAGATCCCCATCTTGAGTCACCAAGCGGCCATAAGCGCCTGCGTCATCCGGGATGAACCCCAGAACAGCAATATCGGCCCCGTCATCCAATGCGGCAAACACATCAGCCAAGGTTTGCGCGCGGATCAGCGGCGCGTCTGCGCACAGCACAATCATATCACCGTCAAAATCACCCATCGCACCTTTGGCGCAAAGTACGGCATGGCCTGTGCCGTGTTGCGGCTCTTGCACGGCAATATCCAGACCCAACGTTTCAGCCGCGGCGCGGACATCATTATTATGCTCGCCCACGACGCAGACGACTTTATCTGCCCCGGCCTGACGGGCCAGATCAGCCACCCATGCTAGCAATGAACGGCCGCCAACATTATGCAATACCTTAGAGCGCGCGGATTTCATTCGTGTGGATTTACCGGCCGCAAGAATAATCGCTGCGCGTTGCTTGTGTTTACTCATAAGACCCGCTTCATGGTTTTAGTATCAGATCGCGCTATCAACGCATTTCCCCGTGTCTATAAAGGGATTTATTTGCATCGGCCACCGCTTTGCTTCCATATAGTCATTAAACTGCGGAGACATAAGTGTGACATTTTCAAAGGCGATTAAATGAGCCGGGCCTCCCTTGTCTTCGACCTTGACGGAACACTGGTCGACACCGCTCCTGATCTGGTGCGCGTTCTGGATACAGTTGTGGCGCGGCACGGCGTCAAGGCTGTTAATTATAACAGGATTCGAAATCTGATCGGGTTTGGCGCGCGGGCGCTCATCACAAAAGCGCTGAGCGATGCCTGCGTGGTTGTGCCGGACAGTGAAGTTGATGATATGCAGGCCGAGTTTCTAACACTCTACAGTCAGGATATTGCACAATTATCCAGACCCTTCGACGGAGTCGAAGAAACGCTGGCCGTCTTGAAACGGCGCGGGTTTGACTTGTCAGTTGCGACAAATAAGCCGGGCTGGCTGGCGCGTCCGCTTTTAGAGGCGCTTGATATGAGCCTGTATTTTGACACAGTGATTGGCGGAGATGAACCGGACGCCAAAAAGCCGGACGCGGCCCATATATATGCGGCCTGTGGACACCGCGCGACGCGGCCCATTGTCGTTATCGGCGATAGTCCACCTGACGCAGGCGCGGCGCGAAACGCCGGAGCCACATGTATATTGATGAGCTATGGATACAGTGCGGTGGCCATAGAATCACTAAAGGCGGACGTGATCTTGCGAAAATTTCGCGAGATCCCATCCGCCTTACAGTCTTTGCTTAAATAGGGTCTAAAGAGAGAGAGAGGACCCTAAAGAGAGATTAAGCAAAGTTTTCTGAATTACTTGACGGTACACCGTTCACCATATTTGAACGAACATCGGTGCGCGCAGAGCGCATAGATGCCAGAAAGCCGCCGGGTACGAGGTCGACTTTAACATCTTTACCGCGTTCAGCCCAATAAGCTTCGATTTTTTCTTTGATGCGAAGGGCACCGTCTTTTGTACAATAGTCACCAGTCATGTGAACCTCTTTTGGTTATCGGCCCCGCCCCAAGGCGTGACGATTAAATTTCGATGGAAAGCGTTTCCATGTCTTAGAGGTAACATTTGTTATTAGTATTTCAACCTAAATCTATAAAAAAATTTGTTATAAAATTGTAATAGTTTTTATTGAAACCCTTCAGTCTACGTTCATAAATCACTATTCTGTCCACGATTCGATGAATTTACAGGCTAAATTGCTGATTTTATACGGATAAGGCTTTCAATATTATCTGATATTTAATAGGTTTTACTAATAATTTTAGGATAGGATTGATTATGGCACGAAAATTTGGAGATATTCTTCGCGCCGCCCGCCTTGAACATGCCCTGTCACAGGCGCAGCTTGCCGGACTTTGCGACGTGAGCCAGCCCACAATCGCCAGTTGGGAGCGCGGTGCACATGCCCCCCGCCGCGCCGCCGTGATCAAATTAGCCTCCGCATTAGGTCTGACGCCCTCAAGTTTTTTTGAGGATGGACCACCGCCTGCACGGCCCTTGAATACGCTTCCACTCATGCAGGTTCCCGTTCTGGATTGGCCGGAGCGGTTTGCAGCTCTCGCGACCTCACCCATAAGACGCTATTTACCGATAGGCGTCGATGCTGCCCGCCCCATTGCCCTGCCCCTCGCTGATATCCAGATGAATGCGCTCGCCCCGTTAGGCAGCCTGACAGTCATCGACATCGGAAGCGCCACACTTAAAGACGGAGATGTGGCTTTGATCGCGCAGACCGGCGGCGTGCCCATATTGCGACGCATATCCGGCGGCGGCTCTGTTGTAGAGACCGCGCCCCTGCGCGGCCCGTCTATATCATCTCCCATCGGCGCACATACTATTCGCGGGCGCGCCGTGATGATGGTCAGCGAGCTTTAAGGTTCGTAAGTCTTCGTTAGCGCAACATGCTCGCCCGCTCCCGCCGCAACCTGCTTGCGCATTACAAACAGCACTACAAAGGCTAGAATTAGGATAAGCGGGAACAATGCCAGATTCGACATTGCGGTTTGTCCCGCAACAACTTCCGCTGCGTCGCCTGTCACGCCTGCCGCATTGGCTTGCTTTCGCGCAGCGTCAATCCAGCCGCCAATGACGGGATTCCAAAATGTGAGGGCGAACATGCCCGAGGCACCCAGAAGCGACATACCTAACGCGCCTGAGCGCGGAATATATTCGGACACAAAACCGACCATTGTCGGCCAGAAGTAGCAGACCCCAATCGCAAATACGATTGCGGCCAGATAGATCATTCCACCTGTCGCTATGCTCATTAGGAACAATCCTGCGCTCGTCACAACCGCTGACATAAGCAAGACACCGACAGGGTTAAGTGCATGGATTACAGGTCCGGCAAAGAATCGGCCAACAGCCATCAATCCTGTCACCATGGCTAAAACTAACATGGAGCTTGCGCCTGTGCTCCCCAAAATACGCTCAACCCATTGCTGCGTACCTAGCTCTGATGTGGTCGTCAGCGTCATCAAAGCCATCATGACGAAGAGCAAGATGACATCACGCCAGCTGTTGCCGCGCTGCCGCAGCAACACAGCAAGCAAGACGAAAACAATTGCCAGAACAGCAAGTTTACCGCCTACTGTCTTAATGAAGGCCAGCGCTGGAGACAAATTCACCAATGCGAAAAGCGCCAGCAGCGCCATAACGGCAATCAGCATGAGCAATGTAAATACATTAACAGGTGAGCTTTTAATTCTTTCGGGGAACTGAGTTGTAAAAATCATATAACCATAAATTGCGGTAGGAATGAGCATGATTCCGATTTGCGATTGCCAGCTCATATCTAGCTTGGTGCCCATAATATAAGCGATAACAGCGCCAATAACTATTCCGCCCGGAAACCAAACGTGGAAACGGTTCAGCATAGTAGATTTATTGTTCTTATACATATCGGCGATCATCGGATTACATGCCGCTTCAACACTGCCATTTGCAAACCCAATGAAGAAAGTAGAGACCAAGAGTCCTAAAAACCCACTGGCGGCCATCGTTAAAATAAGGCCCAGTAAGTGTCCTGCAAAAGCCAGGATCATGATTAATCTTGGGCCAAGCTGGGTGTAAAGATAACCTAAAAGTACCATGGCTAAAGGAAAGCCTAAAAATGCCATAGCATTTACAAAGCCGAGTTCTGTATCTGTAAGCCCTATGGTCTCATTAAGCTGGCCTAGAATACCGGCACGGATCGCAAATGTCATTGCCGTTACGATCAATGATATACAGCTAAGTAGGAACAAGCGGTCGGGGTTTATCCCGTGCTTCATATCCATTGTATCTGTTGCCATGTTTACTCTCCCCTGTGTTTCTTTTATTTAGTCCAGCCCCAACATTTTGCGGTTGGTGGCTTTATCGGCGGCGCCTCCGGCAAAGTCGTCAAAGGCTTTGTCGGTCACGCGAATAATGTGATCCGCGACGAATTGTGCACCTTCGCGCGCGCCGTCCTGATTGTGTTTGAGCGCGCATTCCCATTCGACAACGGCCCAGCCGTCAAAATCATAGGCGGCGAGCTTTGAAAAAATGGCTTTGAAATCAATCTGTCCGTCGCCCAGAGATCTGAACCGCCCCGGACGGTCGACCCACGGGAGATAGCCGCCATATACGCCGGCCCGCCCGTTTGGACGAAACTCGGCATCTTTGACGTGAAACATCTTGATGCGCTCGTGATAGAGGTCGATATATTGCAAATAATCCAGCTGCTGCAGGATAAAATGAGACGGATCATAAAGAATATTGCAGCGCGGATGATTGTCCACCAGTTCTAAGAAGCGCTCGAATGTCGCCCCGTCATGCAGGTCTTCGCCCGGATGGATTTCATAGCAAATATCAACGCCGCATTCGTCGTAATAATCCAGTATGGGCCGCCAGCGGCGCGCCAATTCCTCAAACCCTTCTTCAACCAGTCCTGCAGGGCGTTGCGGCCATGGATACATAAAGGGCCAGACCAGAGCGCCGGAAAAGGATACGGATTGCGTCAGGCCGAGATGTTGGCTCGCTTTGGCGGCATATTTGACCTGCTGCACCGCCCATTTTTGGCGCTCGTCAGGTTTGCCGTGAAGCTCTTTGGGCGCAAAGGCGTCAAAAGCCGTGTCATAGGCCGGATGGACGGCCACAAGTTGCCCTTGAATATGGGTGGATAATTCTGTGATCTCGACGCCCCACTGCGCGCAACTGCCCTTAAGCTCGTCGCAATAATCCTGGCTTTCAGCGGCCAGCTTCAAATCCATACATAATGGATTATCGGTCGGGATCTGCACGCCCTTATAGCCCGCGCCGGCCATCCAGCGACAGGCATTTTCCATCGTATCGAACGGCGCATCGCCCATAAATTGCGCCAGAAAAATGGCCGGACCCTTCATCGTTTTCATTTGATTTCCACCCATTTTGAATGTTTAGCCGAGGACTTGAGCAGCGCCTCGACAAAAGCCATGCCGCGCACGCCGCCCTCTATCCCTGTGACTACTCCGCCACCGCTGCGTAGCGCGCGCGCAAAGTCCAAATAGACATTGGCAAAAGCTTCCAGATAACCTTCGGGATGGCCCGGCGGTGTGCGAAACCCATCCTGCGCGCCCTCAGACAAATAGCCCTGCGCGGCGCGTAGTATTTCTGTCGGACGATCGGCATATGTGCGGATCAGCGTATTAGGTTCTTCCTGCCGCCATTCCAGCCCGCCGATCTCACCGTAAATCCGGATGGACAGGCTGTTCTCTTTACCGACGCAAATTTGGCTGGCAGATAATGTCCCCTTCACGCCATCTTCCATTCGGAACAGGCATGACCCGTCATCATCAAGACGGCGGCCCTCGACAAATGTCGTTAGATCCGCCGCGACATGCGTCATGCGCTTGCCTGTCATAAATTCGGCCAGATTATGCGCGTGTGTTCCGATATCGCCCATACAGCCTGATCCGCCCGAGCGCTTAGGATCAGTGCGCCAATCGGCCTGTTTCGTCTCAATCGGCGTGGCCAGCCAGCCTTGGATATATTCGACATAAACTTTGCGCACTTCGCCGATACCGCCCGCCTCGATAATACCGCGCGCCTCACCGACCAGCGGATAGCCCAGATAGGTATGGGTCAGACCGTAAGCTTTCCCGGATTTTTCAACGATTTTGCGAAGCGCCCTGGCCTCTTTGACGTCCAGCGTTGCAGGCTTGTCCGACAGCACAGCAAAGCCCGCCTGCAGCGCTGCTTTGGCGACCGGGAAATGCATATGATTAGGCGTCACGATTGAGACAAATTCCATGCGTTGGGATTGGGGCAGCGCCGCCTCACCCGCCATCATGTCGGAATATGATGCATAGCATCGCGCCGGATCAAGGCTCAGCTCTTCCGCCATGGATTTGGATTTTTCAGCTGAAGATGAAAACGCGCCGCAGACCAGTTCGATCTCGCCGTCCAGACGCGCGGCAAATCTGTGGATCGCCCCGATAAAGGCGCCCGGTCCGCCGCCCACCATCCCCATGCGTACGCGATTGCTCACCAATTCTCTCCCCGTTCGCCGCGCCTGTTTCGGCGTCTAGCGTGTAAATGACAGCGCTATCATGCTGGCATTATCCACTAATTGCAAGATAGCGCGAGAGAAAATATGGTCCTTATTTGGCAGTGACTCTCCAGATAATATTTCCGACGTCGTCTGTGACCAGAAGCGCGCCGTCTTTGGCAAAACCAACATCGACAGGACGGCCCATGGCCGTATCACCGGCCACAAAGCCGGATAAAATATCTACCGGCTCACCTGATGGACTGCCTGCGGTGAAAGGAATGAATATCACTTTATAGCCGCTGCGGGGCTTGCGGTTCCATGAGCCGTGCTGGCCGACAAACAGTCCGTTTGAATAATCTGCGCCTAGCGTTTCATCCTCGGCAAAGGCAATTCCTAATGAGGCCGTATGCGATCCCAAGGCGTAATCCGGCGAAATGGCGCGCGCAACCATTTGCGGATTAGCAGGTGTCACCCGCGTGTCGACGGTTTGCCCATAATAGCTCCACGGCCAGCCATAAAATGCGCCGTCTTTCACCGTCGTCACATAGTCCGGCACCAGATTATCGCCGAGTTCGTCACGCTCATTCACTGCCGTCCATAGCTCGCCATTATCAGGATTCCAAGCCAGACCGTTCGGATTGCGCAAACCCGCCGCAAATAGCCGCTTATAGCCTGTGGCAATGTCGACTTCCCAGATTGCGGCGCGGCCCTGCTCAGCTGCAAGGCCGTTTTCAGCAATATTGCTGTTCGAACCGACCGTAGCGTAGAGCTTTTTGCCGTCCGGTGAGGCAATAATATTTTTGGTCCAGTGATGATTAATGTCTCCAGCGGGCAAATCAGTAATAGGCGTGGCGTTTGCCGTAATTTGTTTTGCAGCGGAGTTATAGGGAAAGCTGACAATGCCATCCGTATTGGCAACGAAAAGCGTGTCGTCGACCAATGCCATGCCGAAGGGTGAATGCAGGCCCGTCAGATAAGCTGTCTTTTCATCGGCAATCCCGTCGCCATTTGTATCACGCAGCAGGCTGATGCGGTTCGCGCTGGGCACGCCGGCTCCGGCCTTCTCCATATAACGTTTCATGAAAAAGCCTTTTATCCCGTTTCCGTCATCAGGACGTTTCGGGGCATTACTTTCGGCCACTAGCACATCGCCATTTGGAAGCACATATAGCCATCTGGGATGGTCCAGACCGGACGCAAAAGCATTCACCGTCAAACCGGTTGCGGCTATAGGCGTCTGCCCCGCGGGCCAGCCTTTGGCATCGGCAACGTTAACAGTCGGGATCAATTTACTCTCCGGCTTCGGCAAAACCGGTGTGGCTCCGTATCCGATGGATACCGGCGCGGGTTGCGCCGAAGAGCACGCCACAAGAATGCATATGGAAACGGTAGAGGCGATATATCTGTGAAGTCGTTTGGTCATGCTCGTGCCTTAAAATAAAGGGTGTACTCTATATATAATGCGCGACACGCAGCCGGGTTGCGCAAGACATAACCGATGGTCTTACAGTCTGATCGCTGAGCGCGGCTAATCTTGCCCTTTGGTCCACATCCTAAAAGCGTTTACATATTTATGCCGTCGTAACGGCTATCCAGATCGCTATGGCAATGAGAGATACCGAAAATATAAGCCGCGCCCAAAGCGATTTACGCCATTTCTCAAACGCTCCGCCAAAACTGGACGCTGTCATGACGATTGCAATGTGGATGACAGTCGCAACCAATAAATGGATGCTACCCAAAATAAGGATTTGCCACCACAGGCTTCCGATGGAGGGGGTCGCAAATTGACCGACCACCGCAATGTAAAACACCAGTGCTTTCGGATTTAAAACATTGGCGATGAAACCGCGCAGAAAGCCTTTTGAGGACAGACCTTTGACGGGCGAGGATATACCGGAGTCAGAGAACGCTTCCCATGCCAGATATAGCATGAATACCACGCCTGCCCAGCGTATAAATTGATAGGCGACCGGGAAGCTATTGATCACTGTCGAGAGCCCCGTCGCCGCAGCAACGATTTGCAAAGCCAGCCCCAGCGCTACCCCTAATACGGCGGTCAGACCAATCTTGCGCCCATATTGGGCAGACAATGTCGCAAGCCAGCCCATATTCGGGCCGGGCGTTAGCTCGACAATCAACATGGCGGCAAGAAATGCCGTCCAATTCATCTGCGAAAGGAATTCAGTCATATTAAGCCCTTATGGGCTTTTAACCGTTTAACGCCCTGTGTCTCTATTGATTAAATCAGGCGCGACCCAAGCGCTGGCGCGCCATGTCATCAGCGATTTCATTGGTCGGCCGCTTGGCCCGTTCGGCTTTGGCAAAAACATCACGCGTCGTCGCTTCAAGCTCATCAAGTTTTGAGGCCACCCATGCCGGATCATATGTGCCGGAGATTTCCGAGGCAATATTGATGATCCCGCCGGCATTGATGACGTAATCCGGTGCGAACAAGATATTATTGCGGTGTAACGCAGCGCCCATTTCCGGCGTGCTAAGCTGGTTATTGGCTGCGCCAGCGACAATTTTAACCTTCAGCTGTGGCAGAGTATCGGGATTGATTGCACGGCCCAGCGCGCAAGGCGCAAATATGTCGGCCTGTTGGCGGTAAATGTCATTGGGCGCGACAATAACAGCGCCCAGCTCATCGCGCGCTTTCTGCAAGGCTTCAGTGTTGATGTCTGTAACAATCAGCCGGGCGCCGGCTTTGTGCACATGCTCACACAATGCATAGCCGACATGACCAATGCCCTGTACAGCGACAGTTAAGCCGTTGAGACCGTCGCGACCCAGCCTATGCTGCACCGCCGCGCGCATGCCGCGATAAACGCCTTCCGCCGTAATGGGGGACGGGTCTCCAGAGGCAGCTTCGCCGCTATTTAATCCGGCCACATAAGGGGTTTGGGCGTGGATAATTTCCATATCCGCCGGAGAAACGCCGACATCTTCGGCCGTGATATACCGCCCGCCAAGCTGGTCAATAAATTTGCCGAAGGCCGTAAAAAGTGCCGTACGGTTAAATTCACCTTCGGGTTTAATAATAACAGCCTTGCCCCCGCCCAAATCCAGATTGGCCATGGCATTTTTATAGCTCATCCCTTTGGACAAGCGCAGCACATCGTCAATAGCGGCGTCTTCACTGACGTAGGACCAAAGTCGGCATCCACCGGATGCCGGGCCGCGGGCTGTGCTGTGAATGGCGACAATCGCTTTTAGTCCGCTGGCCGGATCGGCGAAGGCGTGAACGCCTTCATGGTCATCGAAGGAAGGGTGATCAAAAACAAACATGCTGACTCCGCATGAAATCAAAAATTATAATGCGCTATAACGAGAGTGCAGCGCAAAATCACCAGCGATTTTCATTGCTTTACGAGAAGTTTTGCCCATCCGCCATAGTTGTGGCAGCGCGGCAAGCGGATTGCAACATACCCATAGCGAGAATAGCGCCGGAGCCGTCACCAACACCAATCCCCAAATCAAGAAATGGCGGCTTACCGATACGCTCCAAAAGCGCTTTGTGTCCGGGTTCACGCGTGGCGTGGGCCGCATAGCAATTCGCAATGGCGTCGGGATTGATATGGTGCAAAATCGCTGCCGCTGTGCAGCAGACAAAGCCGTCGAGTAAAACCGGAATATGTTGATGTCGCGCCGCCAGCAGCGCGCCGACCATACCGGAAATATCGCGCCCACCCATACGGGCGAGAATCTCCAGTGGGTCAGTCAAATGATCAGAATGCAGTTTCGTTGCTGCCGAGACCGCCGCAATACGTTTGGGCGCAATGTCGGCGCTCCCGCCGGCCCAGTATTCAGTTTGTCCGCCATAGAGTCCGCGCGCGACGGCCGCCGCCGCTGTTGCTGCGCCATATCCGGCATTGCCCAGCACCAGAACATCTGCGCCTTCGGCCACAACTTCCATGCCAAAGGCGATGGCTGCGGCGCAGTCGCGCTCTGACAGAGACGGGCCTTCCGTCATATCGGCGCACGGCACTTCAGTACCCAATTCAAAAATCTTGAACGCGGCCTCGGCCGTTGCGGCAAGGCTGCGCACGCTGGCCGGACCTTCGGTGAGCAGCTTGACCCGCGCCGCAGCGCCCGCCGCCGGATCAGTGTCTAAAACGCGTTGTGCCACGCCGTGACTGCCGACAAAAACAGCAACAAGTGGACGGGTAATGTCCGGACGCAATGTTCCCTGCCATCCCGCAAGCCATGTCACAGGCGCAGATAAATCGCCCAAAAAGCGTAGCGGGTCATGGCCCAAAGCCGTTTCGAGCTGTTCAGCACAATCATTATCGCGCGGCGGAACACTGTTAATCAAAGCGCGAATATCATCAAATGGCGCGCCGTCTTGAATGGGGTCGGTCATACCGCCTTCTAGCGTTTCCACACAGCGCGTAAAGTGCATGTATAGCGCGCGGCGGACTGTTCACCAAAAGTTTACCGCTCTTCACATCCCATAAACGTTCTAGGCCTAAACCAAATTTATGAGCAACCTCGCGCGAGACAGTTTGATAATGATGGCCTGCATAGGCGTGGCCGCCTATACCCTCAACGGCAACGAAAGATTCCAAGACTTTATGGCAAGTTCGCCTGACGGCCCTGCGCCAACTATAGACGAAGCTGCGACGCAAACAGCACCGCCGCAAATCCAGATTCTGACGCAGCCGACAATATATAGCAGCTCCGTTGTTTCAATTCTCAAATCTCCCGACGGTCAGTTTTGGACTGACGCACGCGCCAATTCAGCGACTATAAAATTTCTGATCGATACAGGCGCATCTGTTGTCGCCCTCACGCCCGGTGACGCGCTGCGCGCCGGACATAATGTCCGCAATATGACATTCGACGTTCCGGTCAGCACCGCAAATGGTCAAGTCTTTGCGGCGCGCATACTTCTTAAAAGCGTCAGTGTCGGCGCGGTGACGATCCGCGATGTTGAAGCATTAGTCATTCCCGAGGGATTATCGGTGTCCTTGCTCGGCATGAGCTTTTTAGGGCGGCTACAAAAGGTCGAGGCTACGCAGTCCATGATGATTTTGCGGCTTTAAATTTCACAACGCAATCGACAGGTTTTTAATCCACCCATAAGAAAGCCCCGACAAGCGGGGCTTTTTTGATTTGGAAACCGCTCCACTATTTCACGTCGAAACGGTCCGCCATCATGACTTTGTCCCATGCAGCCACAAAATCTGTGACAAATTTCTCTTTGGCATCATCGCACGCATAGACTTCGGCGACAGCGCGCAAGATAGAGTTGGATCCAAACACCAGATCATTGCGCGTACCGGTCCATTTGACCTTGCCGCTTGCGCGGTCTTTGGACTCAAACAGGTTCTCGCCTTTGCTGGTTGGATACCATACGGTTCTCATATTCAGCAGATTGACAAAAAAGTCATTGCTAAGCGTCCCAACCCGGTTTGTTAAAACGCCATGTTTGGAGTCGCCATGATTTGCGCCCAGCACCCGAAGGCCGCCAACCAGCACGGTCATTTCCGGCGCGGTTAACGTCAGCAGCTGCGCACGGTCAACAAGACTGTCCTCGGCCCGGCGAACCGGATCATCACCCAGATAGTTGCGAAACCCATCAGTTTTAGGCTCTAGACACTCAAAAGCGTCAGTATCTGTCATCTCATCCGTAGCGTCGGTGCGCCCCGGTGTGAAGGGCACCGAAATGTCAAATCCGCCGTCTCTGGCCGCTTTTTCAACAGCTGCGCAGCCGCCTAAAACGATCAGGTCGGCGAGAGACACGTCTGCAGCAAAATCAGTTTTGACCCCCTCAAGAACACTCAGAATACGGGCGAGGTTTTGCGGATCATTGACCTCCCAGTTTTTCTGGGGAGCCAGACGAATGCGCGCACCATTAGCGCCGCCGCGCTTATCGGAGCCACGGAATGTGGACGCAGAGGCCCATGCCGTGGACACAAGGTCAGCCACTGAAAGTCCCGATGATAAAAGCGTGGTTTTCAATGACGCAATATCGGAATCACTCAACACCGCTCCGCCTTTGGGCACAGGATCCTGCCAGATCAATTCTTCGGACGGCACCATAGATCCCAGATAGCGGTCAATCGGGCCCATATCGCGATGGGTCAATTTATACCATGCCCGCGCAAAAGCATCCGCAAGCTGATCCGGGTTTTTATGGAACCGCTCGGAAATTTTGCGATAATCCGGATCCATTTTCATCGCCATATCGGCGGTAGACATCATCAGGTTCTGACGCTTGGTTGGATCGCTTGGGTCTGGCGCGGTCGGAACGGCATCGCCTTTGATTTTCCATTGCTGCGCTCCGGCAGGGCTCTTGGTCAGCTCCCATTCATTGTTCAGCAAGGCGTCATAATAGCCATTATCCCACTGCGTTGGATTGGTCGTCCAGGGACCTTCAAGGCCGCTGGTTGTCATTTCCGAGGCCTTACCGGAGCCAAAACTTTGCGCCCAGCCCAGACCCTGTTCGGCCATCGTTGCGCCTTCAGGTTCTGACCCGACATATTTATCAGGCTCTGCTGCGCCATGCGTTTTACCAAATGTGTGGCCGCCCGCCGTTAAAGCGACAGTCTCTTCGTCATTCATCGCCATACGCGCGAAAGTATCACGAATGTCATAAGCGGATTTTAGCGGATCGGGATTGCCGTTCGGGCCTTCGGGATTCACATAGATCAGGCCCATTTGCACAGCCGCCAGAGGATTTTCCATATCACGCTCTCCGGAATAGCGTTCATCTTTCGTGGCCAGCCATTCTGTTTCGGGACCCCAATAGATGTCTTCTTCCGGCTCCCAAATATCTTCGCGGCCACCGGCGAATCCAAAGGTCTTAAAGCCCATGGTTTCCAGCGCGCGGTTTCCGGCAAAAATCATCAGATCAGCCCATGATAATGCGCGGCCGTATTTTTGTTTGATGGGCCATAATAAGCGGCGGGCTTTGTCCAGATTTCCGTTATCGGGCCAGCTATTGAGCGGGGCAAAACGCTGCGATCCCGAGCCTGCCCCGCCGCGGCCGTCTTGAATGCGGTATGTTCCGGCGCTGTGCCACGCCATACGAATAAAGAAGCCGCCATAATGTCCATAATCAGCTGGCCACCAGTCCTGACTGTCGGTCATCAATGCGTCGACGTCACGGGCCAGCGCATCAAGATCAACGGTTAAAAACGCGCTGGCATAATCAAAATCTTCACCCATGGGATCACCCGCAGGCGCGTTTTGATGTAGCATTTTTACATTGAGACGCTCAGGCCACCAATGCTGATTTGAAATGGTTCCTGACGCACGATGGGCGCGGTCCTGATGCATAACCGGACAGCGGTCTGTCCCTTCGTCATTAATGTCCCAAACTTTATCTGACATGTGATCTCCTCTTATGATGCAAACGGTTTGCTGCAATATACGTATAGGACACTATCGCGCATATTTAATTATTTGTATAATTGATTGTTTATATAATTGTGATAAGCATAGCTTATGAATGTAAGAGACCTTATCTATATTAAAGCCCTCGCAAAGTTCAGGCATTTCGGTCACGCCGCACAGGCCTGTCATGTCAGCCAGCCGGCTTTGTCCACACAAGTCAAAAAGCTAGAAGACGAGCTTGGTATCGTCCTGTTCGAACGCGATAACCGCTCAGTTCGCGTAACGGATGCGGGACGAGACATTGTTGCGCTCGCCGAAGACGCGCTGGCCGTGATTGAGAATATCAAATCGGCAGCAGAAACAGCGCGCGATCCGCTATCGGGGCATCTGCGCATTGGGTCTATTCCCACCATTGCGCCTTATGTACTTCCCGAATTTGTGGCCCACGCCCGTGGCGCCATGCCGGACTTGAAGCTTCAATTTCGCGAAGATATTACGGAGCGTTTGAACGAAGCTTTACTAAGCGGGGACATTGATGCCGCCGTTTTGGCAACAGCACCTGAGGATCCTAAGCTTGATGTTATCGAACTTTATGATGAGCCGTTTTGGGTGATCTTTCCGCAGCATCACAAGCTACAGGATGTGCGCCTGATCCGGACTCAGGATTTGCCCGTCGATGAGCTGCTCCTGCTCGCCGAAGGGCACTGTTTCAGAGATCAGGCGATGGATGTATGCCGGCTCGACAGCGCAAATGAAAATTATGCGGTGCGCGCCACCAGTTTAGAAACGCTCATCAATATGGTCGCGGCGCGGCAGGGGGTCACCCTTGTTCCGGCCATGGCGCTTAACCCACGATGGACAGGGATGGCAGATGTACAGGCCGAAAAGCTCAATGATAAATCAGCTTATCGCCGCATTTATCTGACTTACCGCAAGACATTTCCGCGCAAGGCCCTTTTGGATAAAGTCGCGGATATATTCTGCGCGGATTTGCCGAGCAGTGTGAGGGTGATTAAACGCTAGCTGAGATATGGATGAACCTTGGCCCGCAAAATCTCAATGAGGTTTTCGTCCATAAACGGATAATCATCGGGAATATCGAGCACATCAATATGGGTGTGGCGTGCGGCATCTCTAAAACCAAATGTGATGCGCGCCTTATGCTTATCCTCCATCACCAGTATAATATCGGCCCACTCAATATCACTTGCAGAAATTTTCCGTCGGGCGCTTGAGGATGTGCCTGCGGAACGAACATGAATACCGGGCTGTTTAGCGAAAATGCGTTCTGCGGTCGGGCTGCGCCATTGGTTTTTACTGCATACGAAAAGGATATTAATCATCTTAGCCCATAACCGCTTTGCGGGCCATATTGGCGGCAACCAGCAAGAGGCAGACCCCAAATATTCGTTTCAAACGTGCTTGCGGCAGACTATGCGCCAGCTTCGCGCCCAGCGGTATCGTCAAAATAGCGACGCTGGCGATAATGATAAAACCGAGAAGGTTAACATAGCCCAGCGAACCGAAGAGCCGTCCGGCGACGCCCCATCCTGATATAATAAAGCCTAGGGTCGCGGGCACTGCGATGGCAAAGCCAAAGCCCGATGCCGTTCCGATGGCGCGGTGTATCGGCACGCCGCACAGACTCATCAGCGGCACCGTCAATGACCCGCCGCCTATACCCATCAAAGCAGACAAGGCGCCAACCGCGCTGCCGACCAAGGGTGGGGCGACGCCGCGCGGCACGTCATGGCGCAGCACGTAATCCGGACGGCCTAAAATAAATTGCAACGCGACCAATGCGGCGACAATGGAAAAAAGACCTGTCAGCGCTGCGCCTGAAAACAGCGGCGCAAGCCAAAGCGCCGCGACGAAGCTGCCGGCGCTAATCCACAATGCATAGCTTTGCCAGATTTTGTCCGGCCAGAGCAGCTCCCACGCCACAGATTTGCGCTTGTGGTGCGCCGCCGTACTCCGGATCGAATTGACGATAATAATCGCTCCCGATGTCGCCACGGCGCAATGCATAACGACCGCCTCCGGCACGCCCAAAGCCGTAAAGGTGTAATAAAGTGCCGGCACCATAACTGCGCCGCCGCCAATGCCGAATAATCCCGCGCTCAGACCTGATAGCGCGCCGACAGCGGTAAGCGCGAGCCCAAGATAGAGAAGCTGCGCCTCCATTAGACCGCGTCGCGCGAATGCGTCATCGCATCCAGCGCAGCAGCTATGCACTGCGAGGGCGCGAGCCCGGCGCTGGCCGATTCAGATAATGTCCGCCGCCAGAGCCGCGCGCCGGGCTGTCCTGCAAAAAGCCCCATAATATGGCGGGTCAGCGCTTTGACGCTGCGGTCATCGCCTTCGCGCATGGCGGCATAGCCAATCATGTGATGGGCAATGTCTTCGCGGCCTGGAGTGAATTGCGGCGCGCCGTAAACTTCGGAATCAATTCGGGTCAACTCCCACGGCGTGTGATAGGCGGCGCGGCCTAACATAAAGCCGTCCAGCGGAACGGATTCAAGCAGGCTCTGAGCGACGGTTTCAAGTCCGCCATTAAGCACAACTTCAAGCGCGGGATAGGCGGCTTTCATCTTCCGTACCAATTCATAATCCAGCGGCGGAACCGTGCGGTTATCTTTAGGAGACAAGCCCTGCAGCCACGCCTTTCGGGCATGAATAATAAAATGCGTGCAGCCTGCGACCGCAACAGTTTCGATAAAGCGCGGCAGGGTTTTCTCCACCTCTTGATTATCTATACCGAGGCGGCACTTAACTGTGACAGGTACATCGCTCGCGGCTGCCATAGCGCTATAGCACTGCGCGACAAGCTCGGGCTCAGCCATAAGACACGCGCCAAACCGTCCCGATTGAACGCGGTCGGACGGACAGCCAATATTGATATTGATCTCGTCATATCCATAATCTGCGCCAATGCGGGCCGCCTTAGCCAGTTTATCGGGATCACTACCGCCGATCTGCAGCGCGACAGGATGCTCAGTGGCGTCAAATCCAATCAGATAATCGCGATCACCATGTATGACGGCATCGGCCACAACCATTTCCGTATAGAGGCGAACATGGCGCGATAATTGGCGGTGAAAATACCGGCAATGGCGATCTGTCCAGTCCATCATCGGCGCGACGCTGACTATAAAGTTATGTTTTTCATGCATTTGGCTATACTTAGGGTGGTTGGACAGGACGCGGTAACATCGTGAATAAAATTGCCAGGTTCAACACATTTATACAACATTTCGCTCTGCGCATGACGGAAGGCTAAATACATGTATTACTATACGCCAGCAGTACTGGCGAGATCCGGATCATAGACAGGGATTTAGTGCGGCAAAGAATAGAATATTAATCCGGCCTCAAAACTGGATCGCAACTGAGATATTGTGGATTGTCATGTTTGAGAGGGTCGATTTTTCAAACTGCCTTATCTAAACACTCATTTCGAAGCTGGTCTATAAGAGTCAGTCAACATATCATTTTACGCCACGATCTCATATCGCGGTTGTAATTTTCAATTCAACGGACATTATTGAGTCATGAAATTTATACCAACCGAACTCGCTGACGTGTGGCTAATCTCGCCGAAACGGTTCTCTGACGATAGAGGGTATTTCAGTGAGACCTTTAAACATAATTTATTTGAGCAGGCGATCGGAAGATCCGTATCTTTTGTGCAGGATAATTTTTCACATTCTCTATACACAGGCACTGTTCGAGGGCTGCATTTTCAAAAGCCGCCATTCGCACAGGGCAAGTTAATCAAATGCTTACGAGGGCGGATACAAGATGTTGCTATCGATATCCGGAAAAACTCACCGTCATATGGACGTTCCGTATCAGCTGAGCTGTCAGAAGAGAACGGGAACCAGCTCTGGATTCCAGAGGGTTTCTTGCATGGATTTTGCACATTGCAGGAAAATTGCGATGTCGCATATAAATGCACAAATTACTATTCTTCGGAATGTGACGCTAATATTCGCTGGGATGACGCTGATTTAAATGTGGAATGGAAGGTAGATTCTAATAATGTGATTTTGTCGAAGAAAGACAAGACTGCGCCCGGTTTTGCCGACTTTGACTCACCATTTTAGAATTTAAACAAACCGCTAAGACACAATATTTTCGGACGTTAACGAAGCCGCAAAGTAGGGAGTCTATCCTTATGAATTTCTGATAGCATCAGCAATTGTACAGTTATCTTAATTTAATTTACTCTCATGGGTAACAAAACGTTTTCCTATACTGGCAATCATTGTAGTCAAAAATCGCATCTGCTCAGTAAGCATCTCTTCTTTGGAATAATATGCGTAACGAGAATGATCAAGCGGAGAGAAGAGTAGTTCTTTTTCGGGAAAATAATGTGACCTGACCCACTCATTACCCTCCGCAAAACTGCTTAAGAGGCGCTCCCGTTCACCTTGAGAGATTAAAGAGACACGTTTGCCGGAGATAAATTGGTCTCCTGTCAATTCACGTACTAACTCGTAAAATCCATTATCATGCACATTCTTGAAAATATTTTCATTTCCTGAGACTAACGGCACAATTAAATCAGAGAATGACGGATTCACTTCTCCGACCGAAAAATCAAACTCTACCGGATCTGCATCCCCTAAGAAGAAATCAAAAGCATCATGCGTAATATTTTGATTTTTCATCTCTCGGCGTTCGAAAAGTTTTACATTAATTTGATCAGAAGCTATGTATTCCTCCCAAGAGCGGATAAGCGAATCCCATCGGCCAATTTTTACCTTTGCGCGCTCCAGCCAATCATCCACATTGGTTTCACGTTTAGAAGACCATTGCTGCCAGGTTGAGAGCAACAAATCATCTTGGCGGCGAATATAGAGTAAGACTTCGGTATCGTATTCAGCGAAAATCGGGCCAAAGTAATCCGCCCTATACTCATTTGACAGACTTTCCGCCGATATGGCGATTGTGTCATACCCCCGCTTCGCCAACATTTGCAGTTTTTCTCTAAGCTGGACCCCTGGATAATCATCTTCAAGAAAACTCTCAAACAGAAAAGAATGTTCCCCCGTCACGACACCCGTGTCATTTAGGCGGACATCAGGAACCGTCACACCAAATTTTTGAAAATTAGCGGCGTTCATGCGAATGAAACGCTGAATGGCTGAACTACCCGTCTTATTTGCACCGATATGGAGTTTAATTTTCATAGTGAAACCGCTATAGAGTTGAGCTTGATAGATTAAGAATTTATTGTTTTAACGAACCTGTACATGTGACAATACAAATATTCCTATTCCTTCCCACATGTTTTGCGGGTTGCAAAGTCATTCAAACAGTTGGCTATCTTTCAATATATTCATTTGGCATTGTGTTTGCCTAGCGTGTATGTAGGCTATACCCAATGCACACAAGAGACAGAGAAATCGCATTAAAATGAACAACAAAGATTCCGACGAAACGCCTGCAATGATCAATGCTATTGATGAAGCGTCGGCGTTGATGAATAAGGGCGAATGGTCCAAAGCGTCCGAACTTTGGCGGGATATTGTGTATGCAAAATACACGTCAATGCCCAGAGGTGTATATGCCCGTTTAGCAGCCTCTTATGGAAAACAAGATCTCTACGAAGACGTGCAAACAGTTTTTGATGACGCCCTGAAGAAAAATGCAATCTCTCCCGATCTTATCCGCGAAGTGGTCAAATCCTATCAGGCTCAGGACAATTCTCCGCGAGCACGTGAAATAATTATGCAAGCGGCGCGTAAGACAAAAAAACCTGATGAAAAACGTCAATATTTATCAATGGTTGCAGCGATTGATGGAGACAACTCTCATGAAAGCGCCGCCGTCCAAATTCTTAACGGATTGATCAAATCGTTCGGAAGTGAACCCGTATCAAATGATGTCAAAGCGACAGCAGCATTTGTCACCAAAAGAATCGACAAGCTTACGACTGCGGACGACTGGGATAATTATTGGCGCCTTCGGAAAAAATTTGTTTATCTGCACGTTTGCAGACGTCTTGTAGAGGTCATTGCGGCTTCGGCCAACGCCGTGGCGGATATAGGGTCAAATGGAAGTCCTATACTTGATTTTTACGGAGATATCGAAAGTAAGTTCTCTGTCGACATTGATAACCCTTATCAAGCCGACGGCGTAATATCTGTCGTTGAAGATTTCTATGTTTGGGAGCCCCCCGTTCCTATTCAGGTCGCGACATGCCTTCAAGTGATAGAACATGTACCTGATCCTGCAAAATTTTGCCGCAGAATGTTAGAATTGTTCGAGTTGAGTATTGTGTCCGTGCCCTTTATGGAACCCGCAGGGCTCAACCTGGAGCATATCAACAATGACATTAATTTGGAGACCCTCATTTCCTGGTTTGGCAGAGCGCCAAACTTTCATTATATCGCTCAGGAACTGTCGGGCGAAGAACGGATAATATGTGTATATGACCGTGAAACCGAGGACTCGTTTCCAAATCTACATGAGCAAGGCCTAATGGCGCAAAAATTCATGTATCGATGGTCTATTGAGGATTTTGGCGGCTAATGATTGACGCATTATACTGATGATCGCAAAAGTTGCCCGTCATTTAATTATGACTAAGATATTTCTTATAACGACGTAGTTTCTGCCTTTAGAAAATACCGATCAAGCCGGTGTATGAGGGCGTAGAAAATGCGCGTTATTTATTCATTTTTGAAGGCTGAATACTAAACACTTTATAATGATATTGAAACGCTGCAATCAATTTTCCTATGGTAGTTTAGTCTTGTGAGAATCTGTATATGATGCGGCAATTACGTGATCGCTATCAGCTTACGGGTCCCCGGCTCTATCGTCGATAGCCTCTTTAAGGTGACGGCCATGAGTTTTTTAAAACTAGGGAGACGACGAGTGACAGGTCCCATATTTATTGTCGGGAGCGGCCGCTCGGGGACGAGCGTATTGCTCAACACACTTCACAAAACTTTAAATCTACCCTGTCACGGAGAAGGGCATTTTTACCCTCTTGCGCTGCCTTTGATCACCGCAACGAATGATTTTTTTGAAAAACATGCCTCTAAATCCGAAAGCAGCAGTCATATGTTGCACGATGTGAAAGTAGAAGAGGTTCGCGGTAAAATTGGAGATATGATTGCTGAAATTTATAAGAAACAATACGGCGCGAATGTTTTCATTGATAAGACCCCTGGGCCAACAGGAATAGAGGCCATCCCTTTCATACAAGAAGCGTTTCCCGACATAAGAATTATTTATACCAAGCGCAGAGGGATTGAAGTCGTCAGATCTGCGGTCCGAAAATTTCCCCACGTCGCTTTTGAGGGGCATTGCGAGATATGGAGAGACTCCATGACAACTTGGCGGGACGCACGGCCAAAGTTGCACGTACCTTATCTTGAAATAGACCAACATGATATCGCACTTAATCCTGCTTTAATTGCTGAGCAGATTGGCGAATTATTGGAGTTAAACCCTCATCAGGTTAATACGGTCAAATCTTATTTGCTAACGGACCGCCCGCAATCAAGCGGTAAATTGAATTCCGGAACAGTAAATATTGAATCAAGTGGTTGGGATGAAAAAGAAATTAAAATCTTTCGAAAAATTTGTGGCCCTATCATGACAGTATTTGGGTATACTGAAGACGGTAATTATAGAATTGACACAGAATAAAATTCATAAATGTTCTTAGAGAATACCTCATTAAACAAGTCCCTATCTATCAATTAATATTTTCAAGCTTAGTGATAAAGTCTGCGATTGGGTCTTCCGGAAGAAAATTAAGGATATCTTGCCTCGCGCGGTTCCCGATAGTCTCCCATTCGTCGCGGCGATCTATCGCGCGCTTCAAAGCATCTTCAACAGCTTTTGCGTCAGGATCTGATGCGATAAAGCCCGAATTATTGTCATCAACAACCTCAGCATGACCTCCAATATCGGTTAATATAGGCACGCGACCTGATAACATGGCGCTAACAAGCATGATTGGCAGCCCTTCCATTCTAGACGGCATTAACAACGCATGATTGGCCTTCCAGATATCGGAAATATTGTCCACACGTCCATGAAATCTAAAATTTTCGATTCCGTTTCTCTTAGCGAGATCTTTAAGATTTTGCTCGTCCGGTCCAATTCCGAAAAAATTGAAGGTTATATTTTGAGCTTTCCAGAATTTTTTACCCAGAAATTCGGCCAAAATGTCTTGCCCCTTATGAATAAATAAGAGTTTCGAGGGTATAGCGATTTGTGTATCGGTCTCACCCGGCCATGTGGGAACGATGGATCGCTCAATATGGTATGGGTTAAAATGAAGACTGCTATTGCCTAACTTCGTACCAAGTCGGGATTCCATAACGCGCTGGTTGTTCCAACAGGTGAAGAAGGTTTGCTTGGCATCAAGATACCCTTTGGACACCGCCTCAGTTTTATTCTCGCGGATATGCCAAAATCTCGCCTCTTTGGTCAGTTGATTGACAATAGCATATGGAATATTCGCATCCACCAAAGACGGATAATATTCAATGCCTTCATCCTGATCACCCAGCGAAACAACAACCAAATCCGGCTGATATTTAATCAGCTTTTCGAAGCCATCTTCGTCTTTAAACAATAATTTAATGCCCGCGCGTTCCATTTCGTTAAAAAATTCCGGCCGCGGTTCCCATTTTTTTATGACAGCAAATACGTCATGCCCTTTTTTGCGCAAGGATAGGGCGGTTTCTCGCCATAGCATTTCACTGCCGCCATAATAAGATCCATTATTTGTTGTTACAAATCCAAATCTTTTACGTCCTAAAGTATATTGTCTCGACGTTTCTAAAATAGGCGCAACGGCCTCCATCGTGGAGTTTTTTGCGATCCCGTCAATCCGGTAATCTCTATCTAAAAACCAATCCATACGCTTAAATTCTTTTTCCCGGATCGGGAAGTGACGACACATGAATTCTCGAATATTGGCGAGTTCCAATAAGTAATCTAGAGATTTGCCGCGGATACGTGTCACGCTCTTTTGGTGACGTCTAAAATGGTTAAGCGACTCTGCGCAGTAGGCAATATTTCCAGAGCGCAGAAGGTGGGTATAGAGCTTCCAGTCTCCCGTATATTGAAGTCCTGACAATACCGATTCCGCATCGTGTAGGCTGGATCTGCGCAATAGGGCCGCGCTGGCGTTTGGAATAGTGTTACGGAAGCATAAAGCGTCGAGAACTTCTCTTACGCCGAGCGCTTTGTAGTCTTCTTGCCACCGTATGGGATTCACATCTTTCGAGTGCGCACGATTATTAGACGCGGTCACCTCGCCGTCACCGCCGATACGTTTAGACTCTGCATAGACAATGTTCGTTTCATCATCTGTCAAAGCGAGAAGTTTTTCTATGAAGTCAACTTCGCACCGGTCATCAGCCTCAGCGATCCATATCCAATCCTCTGTAGCGGCCTCAAAACCCCGAATCCATTGCTTGTAGACGCCTGCATTCTCATCATTCGCAATAATCTGAAAAGGGATATCTTGATGAGATAATAATTCGGTTGCAACAGCAACGCTATTATCCGGTGAGGCATCGTCCAAAAATATGATTTGCGCCGGTTTTACGGTTTGATGGAAAATAGATCCCAAGCGTTCTTCAAGATATTCCGCATAATTATAATTCGGAACAATAACACTCACAGAGGCTATGTCGCGCTTTACGCGAGAAAATGACCTGTCTTTATTCATCGTTCTAAATTTTATCGTCTTTCCAAATTGATTGCGCTCACGCTCATTTGGAATAAATTTTGGATTATCTTTCAATATTGAATCAAACATCTGATTCACGTTTTGTTTCATCATCGCGTGTGAAAACAGATCATTAGCGCGCTGTTTTGCAGCCTTCCCTAATGTTTTCATTAATTCCGGAGACCGTCTCATCTCCTCAATATGCTTTAGAGCCGCCTCAGGCCGGCGGTAAGGGATAACAAATCCCGTGACTCCGTGATCAACGACCTCAGGCAGTGCCCCATGATCATATACAATCGACGGCAATTCAGCAGCACCGGCTTCGGCAATCGTTCGTCCAAACGATTCTGCAAAATGAGAGAAATTCAAAACGGCGTCAATGGAGCCAATCGCTTCCTCGACATTGTCAATATAACCCCGAAAAACAACATTGTTCAATCGCTTCCGCTTGACGACGTTTTTTAAGCGGTCAGTTTCTTCAGTCTCAGGACCAATTAAGTGGAACTCAACATCAAGCTTTCGTTTGGAAGTAAGCTGCGCAAGTTTTACAATATCGGCAATGCCTTTTTTCGGTAAGTTACTGCTTAATGCGCCAAACCTAAGTGTATCATCATTCCGGGCAATACGGGGTTTGTCGAAATCTTCCATTTTTATTGAGTTATAGATGAGGAAACTATTGCTAGGATCTCCAAAAATATTAAGCGTCGCATTCGAGTTACCAACGACAAAGTCGCTCCGCGCAAGAACATCAGAGATGATCTCGTTAGCCGGCTTGCCAATATACTCTATCAAATCCGGATCATGGGTGATCGCCTCTCTGATATGGCAGATCCCAGGAACATTTGATCGCTGTGCTGCTTCTAAGGGTTCCCGAAGCATAATTGTGTTTACGTAAACGGCATCGATTTTTTCGGCTTCGATAAGATTCTGGTATTCTGAAATTAAGGACTCCGTCATACCTGTGCCAGCTTCCCACCACCTTCTCTTAGTGAAGTGAACCGCATCGACATGACTTGAGATCAGTTTAACGTAATCCGGGTCAGGAACAGGCAAGGCAACAATTACACCGTATTTAGATCTGTCGATTGAAGATATAACGTCCAGAAAGCTGCGCTCACTCCCAAATATTCGTCCGGAAGCGGAATGTGCCACAGCAAGTAATTTAGGCCTGTCTATATCAGAAAAAACTGAAGCTTGAGGATTGGTTGGCAAATTAACTAACCGCCCATGCTCTAAATAATGTCCAAGTGAACTTATTGCTGATGCGCCATCTAAGTATTTCTTCTTATACCAAGACGGGTTAAAACTGGGATGCGGATGTAACCCCATATGTTCCCCGACCTGCATATAATGCACGAGAGGACAAACACCGTCGCGTTCAACGGAAGGATTGGTTTGCATATACCACTGAGAATAAAACCACTCCGACGGGTTCCGGCTTTCTTTCCAGCCGGACTGATAATAATGAACATGGGGCAAGATATCGTGAGCCACCACATCAGGATTACGCTCCCTGTAATAGGTGGTATCGAAAAGCGGGCACGGAAACCGACCCTCTTCTGCGCCACAGTCTAAAAAATGTAAATATGAAGAATTCTCTAAATGACTTAAATCATCATAGCGCTGCTTGTACCAAGTCGGCGAGAATAGAGGATGCGGCGACAAGTCAAGTGAGGCCCCGACAGCCAAGTAATGTTCGAGTAAATCCGTGTCTTTAGGAAGGCCCATATCTTTACATTGGGATCGATAGTAAGATTGGTCAAAACCGGTCGAAAGGAGCGCCTTTTGGCGTTCATTCACGTCCAGGGCTTTAATGTCCCCTTTTGGAATCCAAACCGGCTCTGTTTCTATCGTCAGAGCCTGGGTTTCCAGCGGCAAAGATTTCACCGTATAAGAATTATCACTTTCGAAGACACCTAATGGTTCTGGTAATGGTTCTGGCGAAAGATATTCTGCCGCACCATTCTCTTGAGCTCTGCCTTCAGATCTTTTTCTGACTTTTCGGCCAAGCCTGCGATTGGCTTCACTAAATTCGGCATTTAGCGCAGACAGCCTTTCGACCTCTTTACTCAAATAAAGGTTTTCAGCTTTGAACGATTGAGCAGATGAAGAATTCTCCTGATTGTCAGGTCTTTCTTTAAGCTGCTTTTCAACATCAATTAATTGATCACGCAAAGTTTGAATGAAGACAGCATTATCCAAATTTACCGCCTTATACTTAGCTTCGGATAAAATGAGGTTTTTGAGATTTGCTTCTGTCTTTATTGCTTGCATCTGGCGTGAAGAAATTTCGCCTTGAAGGTCTATTAGCTGACTTTTAAGACGCTTGTTTTTCTCAGAAAGGGTCGCTGTATTATTAGTCAATGAATCGATCTCAGATTGAAGAGCCTTGATCGCCAATTCGTGATTATGATGACGCGTCTGCGCACTTTCCAAATCACTCTTCAGAGTTGATATCTGTTCACGGCTATCTTCATTAGCGATTATTATGCCTTCGTTCGCCTTTTTCAGTTTAGCGATTTGGTTTTTAAGCTGCTCATTCTTCTTAAAATAATCTTTCAAATCACCCTTCAGAGTATCTATTTTTTGATTTTGAAGATCATTGACCCTGTGTAGCTCAGAATAATCGCGCTCGACTGCAGACTTTTCCTCCCCAAAAGTCGTGACTTTCAGATTTAAGCTGGATATTGTTTCATTTGCCTCTACCAGGCGACTTTGTAAGCTTATCTTTGCATCCTTAAATATCCTTAATTCCTCAGCAATTTGTAAATTAGACTCCTCAAGGTTCTTTATTAAAAGCTTTGAAGGCTGGTCTTCTAATGCGGATTGAAGAGTTTGCCCAAGCCTTGCCCGATCACGGTTGGCATCTACAATCTGTTTATCCAAATACGCAATTCTATGCGTAGATGACTTAAGAAGTTCCTCGCCTTTAGCGACGGCCTTTCGCAGCTGATTTGTGTGATTTTCGCTAATTTCACGCAGCTCAGCCTCTGAGGATAGCTTTTGTGACAACATGATCTTTTCGGTGGTTAATGCGTTAATGTGTTCCAGATCTGCCGGCGAGGATTCTATAGGGTTCGACTGGATCGCCTTGAGTTCTTTACTCAGAGCCCGAGCGTAGTATTCGGTTTTTGCAAGCAATGAGCCATAGACACGTCCGGCAAAATTCAATTCTTGTCTTATCTTATTCAGTCTGCGCGTATGTTTCTCACTAATTTTGTTGGACGACGCTGCGGAGGAAAGAATTTCATAAACCTCTTCGCTGAGTGAAACCAATTCAGTAGCAGATGCGGATCTTTCAATATCAGATTCATGATTCTTCAAATCTTTGCTGAGAAATGAGTCCACCCTCTCTCGGGTTTTTTTCGTTACGTTAAAATCGCGAAGCTCAACTTGTTTCTTAATACGTGAAAACTCTTGCTCCCAATCTGTCAAAAGGCTTTCATAGCGCACAAAACATCGAACTTCGCGACGCGTCTGGAATTCTGCATCAAGATTATAACGCAGCCACAGGGCGAGCCCCCGTTCCAAATTCATATTATCGCGGTGATTTAGCGATTTCGCAACCTCATTCGGATGACGAAGAGATATAAGGTATTTGGGAGCAAAGGCCTCATTCTGCTTGAGCGCATCACTCCAAAAATTTGCTATCCGAGAAATTCGAGGGTCTTTAAGAGCTATAATTTTGTCGGCAGCATATTCGTCTTTTATAACATTAAGAATTTCTTCAGCGAAATTCTCAGATTTGAGGATACGCTCCTCTTCTTTCGTAACTTCGGCAAGGTCTGTCCAGCCCGCCCCGACGCTCTGAAGCATACGGTCATTTAGTTGCGTAACGCCGCGAGACTCGCCATATCCCCGACTATTAAATTCATTTGCGGGCAAGGGGTTATTCGGCTCGGACGCCCCGAGTCTGGTTAAAACACCTGTAAGCGCAGACGTGCCGCTCCTATGCATACCGATGATGACGATAATAGGACTGGGGAGGCTTGATACATCAACAGATTTTTTTGCTGATTTCTCTTTGGATTTAGGCATATTCACACTTATTTTCTATTCTAGAATATCATTTGCGATACGAGAAGGCTTATAAGCCCACTCTACAAAATGTAAGTTCGCCGCGCGAACCATGGGCCCTTTATTGGGAATATTATCTTAATGTTATAGCCAAAAAAAAGCGCTCTTGAAGCCTCTTTCTAACCAGAAACCAATGGGTATAGATCTATCTATCGCCCCAATCTTCCTGAGATTCAAGCCTTATATGCCAAAAATTATCAGGATATATCGGCTATTGTGAATATCAAAACTCACTTTTTGATCTACCCGACTTCGTCAAATTTGAGTTCTCATATGCACGGCTTGACCTAAGTTAAATATACAGAGTTTTGAGCCATTTTAGTTGCGTTTGAACACTAACTATAAGGAAAACTGCGATTGAATACTTTAACCTGATGAATCGCAGACTGGTCATTGCATGTTGTTTGTACAGGACATACGACATGCTAGACAAACCAACGAGTCGTAAGTGCGTTCATATAGTTTTCTGCGGTGTTAGCGGTATGGGATCATTTTACATTAATAAATATTAGCTTATAGAAGCAGATGGATTGCGATATATTAGACGTATCAATTACTGAGGGCGTGCAGCCATATAAACTCTACCCTGAGACTTTCCACAAATATTCTGAACTGCTAAATTGTATGCTATATTTCGACTTATTTGATTACTCCTCACTTATTGCGAGAAAGACGCGTAAATGCTAACGAATACCCGACAAAAGCTATCCCGGTTTCGGCAAAACGGCTCTCCGCTCGCATCGATTGTAGATTTCGTCCTTTGGGCGTTGCGCTCAGTCCTGACACCAGGGCAACGTAGTTTTTGGGTTATATTGCTTGTTATTTCTGCATTTGTCGCAACTCTTGTTTTCACGCAGTATCAAATTTTAGCCGCGGCGGGTCTTACGGCTTTTCTCTTTATTGTCCTGCTGTCATTGGTTTTAAGTTATCTCCGATCCATCAGCCGGACCCACACCCATGCCTTAGGGATCGCGAGATTGGAAATTGGCACTTCCCTATCAGATATACGCGAAGAGCAGATCAACTCAGCGTTATCTTTAGAGACGATTACAGATAACCGGCACGCTGAATTAGAAGATCGCTTGAATTGCGCCATTACTAAAATCTCTCAGAGCTCCGAAGACAACGCCAAGAGTCTTGAAGATGAACTTGACCTTGTTGGCGACCGGTTAATCGATTTGGCCGGAGAGCTTCAATCCCTAAGAGTGCATTCATCTGAAAGTGTGTCCACTTTGGCCAATAAGCAAGACACCATGGATAAGCAGCTAAAGTCTTTAAGTGCTGATGTTTCGGTGAGCACTGGAAAAGCATCGCGGTCAAAAGAGAGATTCGAAAAAGTATCTACAGATCTGTTATCTGATCTTGCATCAATTAAAAGCCGGCTGGACTACTCCGGTGGAAATGAAGCGGGCACAATTGAGTATTTATGCGATTCAATAGACGAGCTTCGACGCCAGTTGCTTGAAATCAAAATAACCAGCTCTGACAATGCGTGACACTATCTCAAATTTAGAGCTTGTCACCGCGGCATCTGTAGAACTTTAAGTCATTAGGTGGAGGAAATAATCCATATTGATGGCGACATAGCCGCAACTGGGTCTCATAGCGAGTGTGATTTTTTCCGACACCTTCTAAAATCCGACATATGCAAATGTATAGATTCTATTGAGACAAGTAATGGAATGGTGGAGCGAATCTGATGATTAAACGATTATACGCATTTCAGGATTTAGGTAGGGCTTTAAGAGATATCAAAGCCTTGTCAGCCATCGCCGCCAAGCAAATTCAAATTGAAAATAGAAGAAATTTTCTTGGCCTTGCGTGGTTGGTAATTAGTTTCGCCGTTCCCACGACAGGCATTGGTTGGCTTTTAGCCGAACTTCAAGGTTTGCCTCTCAATCAGCATATTCCTCACGTTGCTTTTGGTTTTGTCGCTTGGAATTTCGTCTCAGCCTGCATTACGGAAGGATGCCATATCTTTTACCGTAATCGGTCCATGCTGCTTCAAGCTCCCCTCCCCCGGTCCGGATTCGTTATATCTTTGGTTTTCAAAAAATTATTTCTGCTCGCTTTTCAACTTGCAACAGCCTGCATGATTGCCGCTACATTCGGCTGGCGTCCAAATATTTTTATGCTTTTTGTACCTGTATCAATATTGATATATTTTTTTACGGCAGTCGGCGCGGTTTTAGTGGTTTCGATTATAAGCGCCAGAATTCGTGATTTCTCAGAAATCGCAGCCTCCGTCATTCGGTTGTCTTTTTTCTTTACTCCAATCATATGGTCCACAAGCAGCCGTTCTATGGCTCAGTCATCAGCTCTTGACATTGTAGCACGCTTAAATCCCCTTACCTACTACGTCAATTTACTGCGTGATCCGGCGCAAGGGCATTTCCCGGACGCCCTGACATTTGGCATAACAATCGGTATAGCTACATTTTTAATATGCTCGGGGCTTCTGCTCTTACAAAAGAACGGTAAAAAAATTGTCTTTTACATATAATAAGAAAAAAATCCGCTCCAAAGATAAGGCGCCGATGGTAAAAAAATCAATAGTACTCGACGACTCTGATAACTATCCTAGAATCATCGCTAAAAATCTTGAAGTCACATATCCATTGGGATCTTTTAGTGCTGTGAAGCGGAACAGGACTGGTTTTAAGGCCTTGGATGGTATCAATTTCGAATTGAAAGCTGGGCGTCGGCTCGGGCTTTTAGGGCGTAACGGATCGGGCAAATCAACGCTATTAAGAACGCTGGCTGGTGTGTTTCCACCAAGCGGTGGAACACTTGATATCAAAGGGGAAATTGCGTCGATTTTCAATGCGACATCAGGATTCCTCCCCAACGCCACAGGCCGTGAAAATATTGTTTTACGGGGCTATATGCTGGGTCTTGATTATGATGAAATCAAGGAACTCATTCCGGGCATCGTTGAGTTTTCTGAGCTTGGGGACTGGATTGATCAGCCAATTTATCAATATTCGAGCGGTATGACACTTCGGCTCGCCTTTTCAATCACTACCGCTTTAAGAAGCGATATTCTCTTAATGGATGAATGGCTTGGTGCCGGCGACGCAGAATTTCTCGCCAAAGCTCAAAAACGTATGGACGAAATGGTGGAAAATGCCCAAATTATCGTTTTAGCATCGCATAATATGCCCCTGCTCTCCCGTGTCTGCGACACATGCCTTGTCCTTTCTGACAGCAAGGTCATATTTTCCGGAAATACGAAAGAAGCGATAAAACTCTATCGGGGTGTCAGGGATGGAGCTTAAGCAATTCCTATGCTCTGACATGAGTAGGCCGGCTTTTTATTTTAGTCTATACGTTATGCTATTCACACATGTTTCAAATATGTCACCGCTAAGGCTCAGCTTTAATCTGCGAACCTAAGGTTCTGACGTTATATCTAAAGTCAGAACCTCATAGGGCTAAAATTCAATCAAGCTAATCAATTTTGTTTCCAATGCCGGAGCAAGAGTCCGCGCATAGGTTGCCGTAAGGTGATGTTGATCACGATATACGAGAACATTTCCGATAATCACCGGACAGACCTCTGACATACACAAATTTTCAGTCATATCAACAAACGCCGAGGTCGGCGTCAATTTTGTCGCTCTTAAAACTGAGCCGCCGCGACCAAATGCGGCCTCACGCTTGACATTACAGACCGACCAATTTGGCAGGTTCGCCGCAATACAATCCGGAACGAGATCATCAAAACGAGGTGTTTCAGCCAGTGCGGCCACAGGAATTGAGTTCTGGCCAAGCTCATTCCAATAGGCTGCCGCTCCCGCAGCAAGTTGAAAGTGACTCTCTTCTTTTGACTTTGCTCCAAATGCATTATGATTAAAAATTTGCGCTGCCACAACCAGGTCCGGGTTAAGGGCAATGATTTGACCCTGAACCTTTGAGCCCCAGACTTGACATTCATCATAGCGGTCTCTGCCCCGCATCAAAACAACCTTGTTGAAGGCACAAGAGGACTTGGTATAGCTTACCAGTGTCCAATTTCGTTTTTTAGCAATTTCTTTTAATGTCGGCAGCCATTGCGCAGCGTGCGAATCCCCGACAATGACAACGGTCTTTGTAGTCTCATCGGATACCCGGTCGCGTTTTTCCATTCGAACCTGCCCGTATGCGCCTGCAATCGGTATATATATACACGGTGTAGGTTCAACGTCTTGAAATTGTGTATGGCATTTATCGGTATAAACAGTTGCAATATCTTTACGGGCATCCTCCAGCGATGGAATGAAAGCAGGATAAGTGACCGGCAGCTGATCTACAGGCATGCCTATAGCCGCCGCTCCGGGGTAATCGCTCTGAATTTGAGGGGGGTTATCCACTTGAATATTATCACTATTTCCTCGCGATACCAAGATGAGCAAAAGACCCGCAATAATGCTAAGGGCCATAAAAAAGGTACCGAGGAGGTATGAACTAACTTTAGATTTAAGGCGATGTGAATTGCGCAGGGGGTTTTCTAGAAGATGGGTTGAAGCCGCGGCCGCCAAAACGGACATTCCGATGACCGCTAAGCCAATAATTGCCGTCATTTCAGAGCCAAATAATACAATAGCAAAAATAACAAGCGGCCAGTGCCACAAATATAATGAGTAGGAGATATCGCCAATATAAGTCAGCGGTTTCAAGGACAGCACTTTTTGTACAGGCCCGTCGTATTCGTCGGTTGTCGACATGCCTGCCCATAGTAAAACGGCAACGCCGAGAGTCGGTATCAAGGCCATATATCCCGGAAAAGGGGTCGATACACTGTATAAATATCCCGTTATCAAAATCATTAGCAAGCCCATGATCGATAACGGTGTACGTAAGGCGGCGGGAACACCAAAATATGGAGCCAGACAGGCCAGCGCCCCCCCAAGAGCCAATTCCCAAATCCGTGTGTGAGTAACGAAATACGCTGCGGCCGGGTCGGCATCTGTAATATATATCGAGGACGCGAGCGAGGCGGCAAATATTAAAATGAGCAATATAGATAATAATGCCCGTAAACTTATACGGACATATTTAGAAATAAATACCATGACAAGCATTATGATCGGCCAAAATATATAGAACTGCTCTTCAACAGATAGCGACCAAAAATGCTGTAACGGGCTTGCCGGTTTGTCCGCTGTCAGATAATTTGTGGATTGGAAATGCAGATACAAATTTTCAACATAGAGCGTACTTGCAATTATCTCCCGACCGGTGTCGGCCCAGCGCGTTTGTGGAAGTACAAAATATGCGATCACTGCCGATAGAATCAGGACAAGGGTCGCCGCAGGCAATAGCCTTCGAATGCGTTTCCCATAAAATGCTATTGCGTCAAACTTTCCGTCCCGTTCAGTACCTTTTAGGATCAATCCACAAATAAGAAATCCTGAAATAACGAAGAAGATATCCACCCCGATATAACCGCCCGGCATTAGTGCGGGAAAGACATGAAATACCAGTACAAGTATAACGGCAATCGCTCGCATACCTTGAATATCAGTTCTAAATTTATGCATCTAAACCATTCAATATAAAGATTTTCTACTAGCGATTAAGCTGGCGACTCTATACGATTAGCTTAAACAAAAATCTACAGGTGAATTTATGTTGGTTCTCTTCGGAGGTACCGGATTTATCGGGCGTCATCTCTGTGAAAGAGCCCATGCAAAGTCCTTCAAAGCCGTTGCTGTTTACAGGCAAACTGCTTCTGATTTTCTAAACGTGTATGCGCCCAGCGTCGAGGGCTGCCGAGCGGACAATTCGGATCTTGATAGCTATTTGAAACAGGCCAAAACGGTCGTCTATCTCGCCAACACGTCCAAACCTTCCACGGTCGATCAAAGTGTTTCGGATATCGTGTCAGGTGACTTAAATAATATTATGAATTTTACCCATAATTTGTTTGATATTAACCCAGATTGCCAGATGATTTATCTTTCAAGCGGGGGGCAGATTTATGGCTCTACAGAACCGCACCCCATACCCGAAAGCACATCAACGCAGCCGGTCACACCATATGGACTGGGGAAACTATTAAACGAGACAAGTTTAGATTTTTTCAGAAATTTTGGCGGTGCCAACATTCTGTCTCTCAGATTGGCCAATCCCATTGGTCACTGGCAAGTCGGGACATCTCACGGCTTTGTTTCAGCCGCTGTGAATGCCTGCCTCCTTAAGCAGGAGCTGACTGTTTTTGGACAAGGCGGCAACGCACGCGATTATTTTGATGTCGACGATTTTGCTAAATTCATTGGCAAATTGCATCATACAAGCAAAACATATTCAGGCACATATAATATAGGAAGCGGGACAGCCCACACAGAATGTGATATCATTAATATCATTAAAGAGCAGTTGGGACGAGATATACGCGTTAAATTTGCTCCCGCACGGGGGTTTGATCTCCCTTACGCAGTTTTGGATGTGACGCGCGCAAGGACAGATTTGGGTTGGTCGCCAAAAACGCCACTCACCCAAAGTATACAAAAGATTGCGCGCGCTGTTGAGCATTCTGCGCAATTGGTTTGAAAGGCTAGAATGCCAAGCCCTAACACACACCACAGCAGTCTGAAGAAATGACTAAACCCAATGAGAAATGGGCGAGAATTGTTATTGTTTCTTATAACAGTGGATCTGACCTTCAGACCTGTATTGACAGCTTGGCCGCGCAAACCTGTCAGGACTTTGAAGTCACTGTTGTTGACAATGCTTCACCTGACACAGCCATTCGTGACCTGAAACTTCCAAATGATCGTTATGAAATTTACTACTCAACGGATAATATGGGCTTTGCCAAAGGCAGCAATTTAGGTGCCAAATTTGCCCGGACAGAGTGGATAATTACCTTAAATCCGGATGCATGGCCGGAGCCGGAGTGGTTGGATACTCTCAAGACGGCCAGCACCGCACATCCTGCTTTCAGCATGTTAAGCACGACCCTCTTACAAACGAACGAGCCCACCAAACTGGATGGTATAGGGGATTATCTGACAATTTTTGGCGTAGCAAAATCGTCCGGATGGGGTCACCCTAAATCGTCTGCCCCGGCACACCCAGTTGAAGTGTTCGGACCTTGCGGGGCTGCTGCAGGCTATCGCCGCGATATTTTTGAAAAATGTGGAGGTTTTGACGATAGCTTCTTTTGTTATCTAGAAGATGTCGACCTAAGTTACAGATTGCGGTTATACGGAGAAAAATGCCTTTTATGTCCCGATGCCCGCGCCACACATGTGGGTTCCAGCTCGACTGAAAAACATTCCGGATTTAAATTCTATCACTCTCATAAAAATAATTTTTCACTCATTATCAAAAACACTCCACTTGTGCTCCTTCTGGTTATGTTGCCTTTATTCTTGGCCAGCCAAATATGGATTATCTATAGGAATCGGAACCACCCTAATTCGGACGCTAGAGTAGCCGGATTCAAAGATGGAATGAAATCAATTCCCGGCATTATAAAAAAGCGACGACGCGCAATATCCGGACGCCAAATCGGATCATGGAATCTTGCTAAGAGGCTAAGTTGGACCATTGGGTCTGCTCGCGAATCCGCTATCGTATTTTGGCCGATAGAAGCGACTAAGAAGTCTGAAATATATCTGGACACTCCTGAATAATGATGCACAGAGATACTAGTCTTTAATTCTCAGTATTTCTTAGACATCAAAACTTTATCGCTGTGATAAAGTTGAGATAACAATCGCACTTCCTAATCACATGGAAAAGACTCAGGGATAGATCGGCTGGCCATAGGTATTCCTAAAGCCGCATAAAAGGGAGTCTGAGCGTTTAATCTTTCAAACATTTAAGAAGGTATTTTCCATACCCGCTCTTTAGTAGACTTCGGGCTAGTTTTTCAACTTGTTCGGCGTCAATCCATTTATTCTCATAAGCGGCAACTTCAGGGCAGCAAATGCGCTTGCCTTGTCGTTCTTCAATCACACTCACAAACTGAGAGGCCGCGAGAAGGGATTTATGGGTACCCGTGTCAAGCCAAGTTGTCCCCTCATCGAGCAGTTCAACTTTCAATGCGTCGTTATCAAGATAGAGTTGATTGAGTGCAGTGATTTCGAGTTCGCCTCGCGCCGATGGTTTAACAGTTTTCGCCAGTCGGGTCGCATCGGAATCGTAAAAATAAAGTCCTGTTACGGCGTAATTCGACGCGGGATTATCAGGCTTCTCTTCCAAAGAAACGACTTTATTATTATTATCGAAGCCAACAACACCGTAACGGGATGGATCTTTGACCTCATATCCAAATACCGTAGCACCACTAGATGATTTTGCAACGCGTCGGGTAATCTTAGTAAAATGTTGTCCAAAAAACAGATTGTCTCCCAAAATCAATGTGCAATCAGATCCGTCTAAAAAGTCTTCCCCAATAATAAGAGCCTGTGCAAGTCCGTCCGGAGACGGTTGAACGGCATATTGGATCGACATTCCCCAGCGTTTTCCATCACTCAAAAGACTTTTAAACGCAGGCATATCCCCGGGCGTGGTGATGATGAGAATTTCCCGGATGCCCGCTTCCATCAGGACGGTCAGCGGATAATAAATCATCGGCTTATCAAACACAGGAATAAGCTGCTTAGAAACAGAAATTGTACTTGGGTGGAGGCGTGTGCCACTTCCGCCAGCCAAGATTATGCCTTTTCGAGTCATACGAAACCTCTTAATTGGTTTTTTGCCACTCATCTATGGCAATTTGTAGGCTGGAACGCCAGTCCTGCATCTGTGAATCAAACATCATTTCATAATTCGATATGTTAAGCGCTGAGTAAGATGGTCTTTTTGCCGGAGTAGGATATTCCGACGATGGAATATTATGCACAGTCATATTTTTCTTGAGGTAAGGTTTAGCGATTTCGAATATTGCGCGAGCAAATTCAGCCCATGAGATAATTGGTCCTGAGCCGCTAACATGATAGGTTCCTGTATATTTCACGCTATCAACGCTTATATTTTGGGCTGCTGATAGACATGCAGCAGCCAAATCTGCGGCATATGTCGGTCTCCCGAATTGGTCACAAACGACGCTTAATTCATCCCGGGTTTCTGCCAGACGAAGCATAGTCGTGAAGAAATTTTGACCCTGCGCATCATAAACCCAAGAGGTTCTCAAAATTACATAGCCGCAGCCCGAGGCTTTGATGGCTTTTTCACCAAGAAGCTTCGAGGCCCCATAAACATTCAGAGGATCCGCGTCTTGTTCAGGCATGTAAGGCAAGCGGCTTTGACCGTTAAAAACATAGTCTGTAGAAATATGCACAAGTGGTATGTCTCTTTTATTACAATAATCGGCTATAATACCGGGCGCAGTTCCGTTAACAGCGAATGCCTTTGCTTGATCTTCCTCCGCGCGGTCAACCGCGGTGTAGGCTGCTGCGTTGATAATCACATCCACATGATCAAATTTGGATAACGCATCGCGCAAATCCTCAGGGTCAGCGGAAAGATCAAGTGACTGTCGATTGAAAAACGTAGTGAGACCGCTTCGCGCAGCCTGAGACTGCGAGATTGCTCTGGCCAGTTGTCCTGTCTCGCCAACAATGCCGATTTTTAAGCGCTGATTAATGCTGTATGACCTTATTTTTGGCCAAGTCTCTGTCCAAACATGCCATCCTTGAGGAGAGGACGCCACCAGTCTGGGTTCTCTAAGTACCAGTCAACTGTTTGGGCGAAGCCCTCATCCCATTTAACGGAGGGCGTCCATCCCAACTCATCTTTGATTTTTTCAGCGTTGATTGCATACCGACGGTCATGACCCGGGCGATCCTTTACAAAGGTAATAAGTGAACTTGAGTTTTTGACTGCGCCTACTCCTTTTTCGTCAATTAATCGGCAAATTGTTTTCACGAGCTCTAAATTCGTGCGTTCATTATCACCGCCAATATTATAGGTTTCCCCAGTCTTTCCTTTTTCCAAAACTGTCAACAGTCCGTCAGCATGATCATCAACATAAAGCCAGTCGCGAACATTGTCGCCCGCTCCATAAACCGGGATTGGCTCGCCATGAAGGGCTTTGAGAATGACAACAGGAATGAGTTTTTCAGGGAATTGATAAGGCCCGTAATTATTGGAGCAATTGGTGATCACTGTTGGCAACCCGTAAGTGCGTGCCCAAGCCCTTACGAGATGATCTGACGCTGCTTTAGACGCTGAATAAGGAGAGCTTGGATCGTAAGAATGTTCTTCTGTAAACGCAGGGTCTTCCATAGATAAATCGCCATAAACTTCGTCAGTAGAGACATGGTGAAAACGGAAAGATGATTTCGAGTCACCTTCCAGACCTTCCCAATATCGCCGGCTTTCATGTAATAAATTAAACGTGCCCACAATATTTGTCTGAATGAAGGCGCCCGGCCCATCAATTGATCGGTCGACATGTGACTCGGCTGCCAGATGCATAATGGCGTCGGGTTTATGCCTGCTCAGACAAGACCGAACAGCATCTGCATCGCAGATATCAATTTTCTCGAACTGATACCCTGTTGTGTTTTCTATAGATGTGAGGTTCTTCAGGTTCGCTGCATAAGTCAGGCAATCCACGTTAATAACTTCAAAGCCTTTTTTAACGGCCTGCCTTATGACAGCAGACCCAATAAAACCCGCTCCACCTGTTACAACAATTTTCATGTAAAACTCTTTCGTGAATTTTAGCTTAGTATTCTGCTCTGCGGTCGATTGCAATTACGTAGCAGCGCAAAGTAAATACCTCATATTTTACAATGCGCCAGCCCGCAGGTGTGTAAATATCTGCTTCGGCGTGAACTGAAATTCATGTCTGGCCTTATTCATTACCGTGATTTTACGAGAGCGATAGAATTCTTTTGGTCCCACGAATGTTTAGGGATATGGGTCAAGAGCGCGCGATAAAAACACGGTTAAACAACAACAAACCTACCTGCGATAAACTTGAGTGATAAACTTACTCAGACGAACTTTCGGTGGGGCATGGCGCGCCGGTATTCATCCAGGCAGTGAAAAAGCCCGCCGTTTGCGCGATTGAATACGGCGCAGGATCACGGCCTTTGGACGGTTTCCAGCCGGAATGCACCAACTCATCTTCGCGGATATGGGTGGAAATATCGGCCAGCGTGCGGTTGCCATTACGCTCGGGATCCTTGATCTGCGCGCAAATCTGGGCGGAACTGCGACCGAACCACACCATCTCTTTGGGCGCCAAAAGCCAGACATCCGCGCCGGGCGGGCCACCCTCGGTTTGAGAGCTTTTCGGCCCGTGGCAACTCGTGCAAAGCGCGCCGGGCTGTCCGGTTTGATTATCGGGATCGCCGCCGACAAACATAGGGTGTTTGATCGGTTTCATATCGCCATTACCCATCCACATGGGACGCCCGTCAGCGACATGACAGCTGGCGCAGCGCGGATGCGAGAAGACCTCGTGCACTTTAGCCCAGTTTTTGAGGCCTTCAGCTTTAGTTTTAGCGTCTATCGGCGCGGGCGTGGCTGTGTCTTGAGCGCTAATCGGCGCAGTGACACATAGCATTGAAACACCAAGCGCGAGGGTAACGAATATCCGGCGTGTCATAGGCATACCCTAAATAAATTTAACATGATTGCGCAGCGGCAGGTCGCGAATGCGTTTGCCGGTCAGGGCAAAGACAGCATTAGCCAGAGCGGGCGCTGCGGGCGGCGTTCCGGGCTCGCCAATCCCTCGGACCTTTTCGCCATTTTCTAAAATGGCGACTTTAACGCTTGGCGCTTGATACATACGCAGGGAGTCATAATCATGGAAATTACTCTGTTCCACATAACCGTTCGAGATTGTAATTTCCCCAGTCATAGCGGCAGCAAGGCCGAAATTCATGGCCCCAAAAACTTGCGCCTCAATATTGCGTGGGTCCAGCGCTGTGCCGACATCAACGGCGGCAAATGCCTTATCGATCTTGATACCGTCATCGGTTTGCAAAACCTCGATGACTTCAGCAGTCGGCACGCCGAACGACAGGCAAAACGCCACGCCCCGCGCGCGATCCGGCAAGAGCTCGCCGCCCCAGCCTGACATCTCTGCGACTTTTTCCAAAACCTTGCGGCTGGGCTCGTGAGTGATTTGCGAGAGCCTGAACTCGAGCGGATCGACGCCCGCCTCATGCGCCATCTCGTCAATCATGCTCTCGAGGAAGAACGCATTTTGCGACGCCCCGACTGATCGCCATGATCCGATCGGCATCATCACAGGCGGGCGGTGGCCCCGCACCCGGAAATTGGCGAAGTCATAAGGCTGATCCCATGTGCTTTGAACAATTGTGGCATCAGGCCCCGGCATAGACAGGCCTATACGTCCAAATTGAGAGGACAAAATTGACGGTGCCGCGAATTGCGAGTCCAGTGCCACCAGTTTATCGCCGTCAAGTTTCGCTCTAAAGCGCGCCATAGCAAGCGGGCGATAGGCGTCATATTGCGTATCGTTTTCGCGCGAATAGGTCAGTTTAACAGGCGTACCTTCAACCGCCTTAGCAATATGAATCGCTTGTTTAATATAATCCATTTCAGCACGCCGTCCAAAACCGCCGCCCATTAACGTTGTATGGACATGGATATTCTCGACAGAGAGTTTCGTAATAGCCTTGGCTTCTTTGACGATTTGTGTGGGCAATTGGTTTCCGGCCCACACATCCAAGCGGCCGTTTTTAAGTAACGCTGTCGCATTCATCGGCTCCATCGTGGCGTGGGCCAGATAAGGCACTTTATACTCACGCTCAATAATATTACCTTTGGACAAAGCCGTATCAACGTCGCCGTCATTGCGATTCTCGCTATCACTATCACCCGCGAAGGATTGCGCTAATGCATCGAATTGTCCGTCAGTTGTCAACGGATAGGATGGCGGCTCATAATCAACCCGAATCGTTTTAGCCGCCTGCATGGCATTCCAAGTATTTGTCGCCAGCACAGCGACACCATCCGGAATTTTGACGATCTGTTTGACGCCAGGCATAGTTTCGGCCTTGGAAGCGTCATAGCTTTTGATCGGATAAAGAATATGCGGGCCCATTTTCACACTGGCAAACAGCATATCGGGAAGGCGCACATCAATGGAGAACTGTGCCGTTCCCGTTGATTTAGACGCCATATCCAAACGCGGCATGGACTTGCCAAGATAGCGCCATTCGGATTGCGGTTTTAATTTCGGTTTTTTGCGCAGATCGACCTGCGCCGCCTCCATCGCCAAATCAGTATAGGCAATGCGTGTTCCGTCCCGGGTGACGACCGCGCCCTCTTGCGTGACAAGCACATTAGCGGGAACGCCGAGGCGCTGCGCGGCAGCCTCAATAAGCGCGCCGCGCGCCGCAGCGCCGGCAAGGCGCATTTTCATAAATCCGTCGGGAATCGAACTTGACCCGCCGGTTATTTGCATCGCCAGGAATTTACCTGCCCCTTTGGCAATCACGCGCATACGTTCTGCGGCGTCGGATATATCTATTGCCGCGTAGGGGAGGCCCTCTTCAAGCACGGCTTGATTGAGATAAGCTTTTGCCGGCGGGCCGTGTATGACGCGTATATCGTCCCACGCCATGTCCAGCTCTTCGGCAACCAGTGCGGCCAGCGTGGAGTGGATGCCCTGCCCCATTTCGGCGCGCGGCGTAATAATAGTTACGCCGTCAGCGTCAATTTTAACAAAGGGCGTTAGCGCGGCTTCGCCCTCTTTCAAACCCTCCGCCAGCGGATTTCCATAAGGCGTTTTATAACGCCAAACACCAAAAGCGACGCCGCCGGCAACAGCCAAAGATCCAACCAAGAACGTGCGGCGCGCGATTTTACCGGCGCGGGAACCTTTGCTTTTTTGTTTACGGGCCATAATCTAACCCTCCGCCATCAATTTGGCTGCAGAATGAACCGCGGCGCGTATGCGCGGATAGGTGCCGCAACGGCATAAATTACCCGACATGGCTTGATCAATTTGCATATCCGTGGGGTCCGGCACTTCGGCAAGCAGAGCCGCTGCCGTCATAATCTGTCCGGATTGACAATAGCCGCATTGCGCGACCTGGTTATCAATCCACGCCTTTTGCACGGCGTGCAGAGCTTGCGGATTACCGAGACCTTCAATGGTGGTGATTTCGCCGTCAACTTCGCCTACGGGATAGGAACAGGACCGCACGGCCTGTCCGTCAATATGCACGGTGCAGGCCCCGCACATGGCAATGCCGCAGCCAAATTTTGTGCCTGTCAAACCAAGCTCATCACGCAGCACCCATAATAGCGGCGTATCGTCCGTCGCCTCTGTAACCGTCTTCTTTTGTCCGTTAACGACTAAATCGACCATGATGTTTCCCGTACTTCGCGCGACGTTAACGCTAACCTACCCTGTTACACCGCCCGATAACAAGCAGACATCAGCAACAGCCGTGACGGACGGCTATTCACGCGGGCGGTCTTTATCCAGCAAATCGCTGTCCGCTTCATTTTGGATTTCCGCTTCAATGCGGTCTTCCAGATGGGTATTTGGAGACACATCCATGACGTCGTCATGCGGCTCGACAGTGACCGCCGCAGGCTTTTGTGGCTTTGGCGGGGCAGGTTTTGGCGTTTTTGATTTGTCAGGCTCAGGCAATTGCGTAAGCCGTCCCTCCAACGCTGATAATGTGCCCGCATCAAGGCGCAGGCGGTAGATAGGCTCTGGCAGGGTAAAGCCTTGCTCCTCAATTGTGTCTTTAGCGTCTCTGATGGCCAGGCTGCGCGCTTTACCGAAATTAGTCTCTTTCTGATCGATCCACGCCATAAACTTTATGACGATATTTGAATCGCCCACCGTTTCAATCACGGCATAAGCTTCGGGGTCATTGAGCACGAAAGGCAATGCCCGTATGGAGTCCAGTCCCGCCTTCATGGCCGCGACCGGATCGTCCGCAGCGTCAACACCAAGCTCAAACTCAAAACGCCGCTCGGAATTAGTCGTATAGTTCAGAATGATGCCTTTAAACACGTTCGAATTGGGAATACGAAGATGATTGCCCTCCAACGTCATCAAAATTGTCGCCCGAGACGTCAGGCGCACGACAATGCCTTCATGCTCATTAATCACAACATGGTCCTTAGCCCGAAAGGGCTGGCGAAGGCTGAGCATGATAGAGGAAATATAATTTTCCATAGAATCGCGAACGGCAAAACCAATAGCAAGGCCGACAACCCCGGCGCCGCCCAGAAGTGTCGTAATGACCGCCCCGGCTCCTAACAGTTTGAGCGCGAAAATAACGCCTATGACAACAAAAATAATCCGAACGGCCTGAGCCATTAATTCAGCCAGAAACGGATTAGGGGCAATCTTTGCCCAGATCGTTTTGCGGCGCGCCAGAAACCCGCCAAAGAGTGCGAATATTGTCGCAATTATTAGACTAATGGCAATAAGGGGCAGCGCCTTGATTGCGCCTTTAATAAAACCGCGAATTTGCGTCACCACAGGGGCCACATTATCACGCACGGCTAGCGTTCGGGTTATATTATCCTGCACAGCAACAACGCTGTCCATACGCTCGGCTAGGCTTTGCGCTTTTTGCGCGCCGGCCTCATTGGCGGTCTCCCCGCCCAGCGTCACGACGCCTTCATTAACGGTCACAGTCACCGCGCCGAGGTCATCCAGTTCAGCAAAAATATTCTGGAGGCGTGACTGTATGCGCTCGTCTACTGCCGCGCTATCCACGAAGGTTTCAATCACCGGCGCAGGAGAGCTGTCATCCGGCGGCGTTTGCGCGCTAGCCTCCATCCCTACAAGACTTGAAAAAACTAAAAACCAGACCGCTAGAAAATATCGCATTATTAAGTCTCATGAACAGAATGAATGTATCAGCTTAAAATGATTCGACTATGTAATCAGAGTTTACATGACTTTGTTCCGCGCGCTGCGTCAATTTCCGTTAGCGGCCATGCGGATAAGCCATATTGTGCATTGCGGTCTGCGGTTTATATAGACAACACTCACAGGACATCTGACTTATGAACACGCCCCTTTCCGGTCTTAAAATTATTGAAATCCAATGTCTTGGCCCCGCGCCCTTTTGCGGGCATTTGCTGACGGATCTGGGCGCGCAAGTGACGTTAATCACACGCCCGACGCCTTCGCTAAATTTGCCTGGCGGGGCGGGGCTGGTTGACCGCGAGAAACACGCCGTCCCGCTCAATCTGAAAGACGAAGACGACCGCGCCAAACTTTTAGAAATGGTCAAAGACGTCGATGCCCTGATTGAAGGCATGCGCCCGGGCGTGATGGAGCGCCTCGGTCTGGGGCCCAAAGACATGGCCGCCGTGAATCCCAAATTGGTCTATGGCCGCGTCACGGGATGGGGCCAAAGCGGGCCGCTATCGCACGCGGCGGGGCACGATATCAATTACTCCGCCCTGTCCGGCGCGCTCTGGTATAGCGGACAACCTGACGGAGCCCCGCCCATGGCTCCGCCAACATTGCTGGGCGATATTGCGGGCGGCGCGCTCTATCTGGCCATTGGCTTGCTTAGCGGCGTCATGAAAGCGCGCGAGACGGGCAAGGGCTGCGTTGTTGATGCAGCTATGGTTGACGGCAGCGCGCATATGCTCAACCTGCTGCTCTCGCTCATGCCGATAGGTCAATTATCAGAGACGCGCGGGCAAAGCCTTGTCGACGGCCCGCATTGGTACCGCACATATGAATGCAAAGATGGCGGATCCATTTCCATCGGGTCTATAGAGCCGCAGTTCCACGCGCAGCTTCTCGCCGCGATGGGGCTGGAGGGTGACTCCGATTTCGCCCATCAAATGGACCGCAAACGCTGGCCGGAGTTGACGCAGCGCTTTGCCACGATCTTCAAATCGAAAACCCGGTCTGAATGGCAGGATATTATGGAAGGCACGGATATTTGCTTTGCGCCCGTACTCTCTCCGATGCAGGCGGCTAATCATCCCCACATGAAAGCGCGCGGCATTTACCGGCAGGAGCAGGGCGGACTTCGCGCTGCGCCTGCGCCGCGATTCTCCCCGCTTGATGGGTAGCCCGCCGCATATATTAATTGCGGGCGGCGGCATTGGCGGCCTGACCGCGGCCATCGCCCTGGCGCGTCATGGCGCGCGGGTCAGCCTATTTGAACGCGCCTCAGAGTTTGGCGAGATCGGTGCAGGGCTGCAGCTTAGCCCCAATGCTATGGCCGTCTTGTATGCGTTCGGTCTTGGCGATGAAATTAAAGCCGCTGCATTTGAACCCGAAGCGGGTATCTTGCGTGATTACCTAACGGGAAAGCCGCTATTGACGACAAAAATGCGCGGTGCTTATGAGGCGCGTTACGGACATGGCTATTACAACATTCACCGCGCGGATTTGCACGACATTCTGGTCAAGGCAGCGCGTGACAGCGGAGTAGCCCTGCATTTAGATCACGACGCGCAAGGCTACGCCCAGAGGTCTGATTTCATCTCCTTGCAAACATCTCAAGGCGAATATAGCGGGGATGCTCTCGTCGGCGCGGACGGTATAAAATCGGCTATCCGCGCGAAGATGTTAGGTCATAGTGAGCCGCGCTATACTGGATTTTGCGCGTGGCGCGGCACGGTAGCGACCAATGCGCTCCCCGAAGGCACACTCCCCAAAGCGGCCAATAACTGGCTTGGTCCGGATAAGCACTTCGTCGCCTATTATCTACGCGGCGGCGAGCTTGTGAATTTTGTCGCAATACACAAGCGTGAGGCTTGGAGCGACGAATACTGGACGCAAGACGCAGATATGACCGAGCTACGCGCCGCCTATCAGGATTGGGACGCCCCCGTCTGCGATATTCTAAACGCGTGTAAGCAGAGTTACCTCTGGGGGTTATCTGACCATCCCGCCCTACCGAATTGGACGGATGGACGCGCCGCATTGTTAGGGGATGCCGCGCATCCGATGCTGCCCTTTATGGCGCAAGGCGCAGCCATGGCTATTGAAGACGCATGGGTACTGGCGTCGAAAGTCCTCAGCCGTGACGCGCCTATGGCGTTTCGTTTGCGCGCCTACCAGGCCGCACGCTATCAACGCGCCACAATGGTGCAGGACATCTCACGAAATAATGCGAAATTATATCACGCCCATGACGCTATTGGTCTTGCCAAACGCGCTGTGATGTTGAAAACGGCAAGCCTGTTTCCGGCCGCTGCACATTCAAAATTTGATCCTGTATTTGGCGTCGATGTTACGAAGAGCCATCCTATTTGTCAGGTTTAAGCGCCCGCCGCCCGATCAGCCTTAATCATATCGGCGGCTTTTTCAGCGATCATAATGGTCGGCGCATTAGTGTTGCCGCTAATCAGATTTGGCATGATTGAGGCATCGACAACGCGAAGTCCGTCCAGCCCGTGAACCCGCAGACGATCATCTACGACCGCCATGTCATCATGACCCATTTTACAGGTTCCGACGGGATGATAAATCGTCTCTGCCCGCGCTTTGATATTGTCGCGTAGCGTGTCCTCATCCAGATTATCACCATCATAAAGCACGTCACCCCGCATATCGCCAAAGGCGTCAGAGCGCATGATTTGCAACATCGTTTTAGCGCCCTTCACAAGCTTTTCAAAATCACGCGGGTCAGAAAAATATGCCGGATCAATCATCGGCGCGTCTTCGGCATTGGCGCTATTCAGTCCGACGCGGCCGCGGCTATGCGGACGCAAGACGCAAACATGACAGCTATAGCCATGTCCCCAATGGGTTTTGCGGCCATGATTATCAACAATCGCCCGCACTAAATGAAGCTGAATATCCGGGCTGGGCTCGTCGCGATCCAAATATAGAAAGCCTCCGGATTCTGCATAATTAGACGTGTACAAACCTTTACGCTCTTTGCGATAGGCTTTGATTTGTTTGGGAGTATCCATAAAACCGCACAAAGAAAACCCAAGATTATCAATATCTTGAGATTTATAGTTCACTACGTAATCTATATGGTCTTGTAGGTTTTCACCCACGCCGGGAAGGTCATGAATTTGCGAAATCCCGTATGGGGCCAGCTTATCTTTTGGCCCAATACCCGAGAGTAGCAAGAGTTGCGGCGACCCAAATGCGCCGCCACACACTATAACTTCGCGTCGCGCTTTAAGTGTCCGCGCTGACTTGCCAATCTTCACCTGAACCCCAATGGCGCGTTTATCTTCGAACAGGATTTTTTGGGTTTGAGCCTGCGTGATAATGATGAGGTTTGAACGCTCCATATTCGGGTCAAGATAGGCGCGCGCCGTGGACCACCGTTCGCCGTCTTTTTGCGTCACGTCATAGAGACCAACGCCCTCTTGGTTTGCGCCGTTAAAATCATCGTTCATGGGAATTTGAAGGGCGCTGCAGGCCTCTAAAAACCGTGAATTGATTTTGCCCGGACTGCGCAGCGCCGCAACATTAAGCGGACCGCCGGAGCCATGATAGTCATCAGCGCCCGCTTCTCTGTTTTCGGCTTTTTTGAAGTATGGAATCACGTCGTCATAGGCCCATCCCGCATTACCCTGTGATGCCCAATTATCATAATCCGCGCGGTGTCCGCGAATATAAATCATGGCATTTGCGCCTGACGATCCGCCCAGCATTTTACCGCGCGGTTGATAGGTTTCCCGATTGTTTAAATGCGTCTGCGGGATGCTTTCATATTCATGGTTGCGGCCTTTGAAATGGCGCTGCAAAACGGCCATTGCGGGGACGGCTACAGTGAAATGATTATGGTCTTTTCCGGCTTCTAAAACGCAGACCGTGACCTCAGGGTCTTCGGATAAGCGCGCGGCCATGACGGCCCCTGCCGAGCCTGCGCCGACGATGACATAATCATACTCCGTGTCCATATTCCCCCCTATGAGGACGCGTCGTCGCGCGCCCAATCCCCGGACTTTCCGCCCGTCTTTGTGTTGAGCTTAATGTCTGAAATCACCATAGATTTATCTGACGCTTTGAGCATATCGTATAACGTTAAAAGCGTAACCGATACGGCGGTCAGCGCCTCCATCTCTACCCCGGTTTTTCCTAAAGTTTTAGTTGTAGAAGTTACATTAATACATTGTTTTTCATCATCTATATTTATAGAGACCTGTACATTAGACAGCGGCAAGGGGTGACATAAAGGTATTAAATCCGACGTTTTTTTTGCGCCCATTATACCCGCAATTTCAGCTACGCCGATCACATCGCCCTTGGCTGCCGCGCGGTTTTTGACCAGCGCCAACGTGGCCGCCGACATGGATATCGTCCCGCTCGCCACGGCGACGCGCGACGTATCGACTTTGCCGGATACATCGACCATGACGGCACGGCAATCGGCATCAAAATGGGTTAACGGATCAGTCGCCATACGCTTAGCGCTCCGACAATCGCGGCATCAATTCGACCAAATTGCAGGGCTTGTGCCGGCTATCAAGTTGCAAGCGGATTACTTTTTCCCACCCGTCTTTGACCGCGCCGTTAGAGCCGGGCAGACAGAAAATAAATGTATTATTGGCCAGTCCCGCACAGGCGCGGCTTTGCAGCGTCGACAGCCCAACACTCTCGTAACTTTTCATATGAAAGACAATCGAAAATCCGTCGAGCTCTTTTTCAAATAATGGACGTATCGCTTCCGGCGTGACGTCGCGCCCCGTCAGGCCTGTCCCGCCCGTGCTGATGACCACGTCAATATCGGGATCATCAATCCAGCTTTGAACCTGGGCCGCAAGTTTGAGTTTGTCGTCCGTCACAATTTTGCGCGCAGCAATAGAGTGTCCTGCCGCCTCAATCATGCGCTGCAGGTTCGCGCCGGATGTATCCGTGTCCATGGTGCGGCTATCCGATACGGTCAGCACCGCAATACTCACCGGGGTGAAGGTCAGGCTCTCGTTAATTCCGTGCGCCACTTATGTCTCCCATCGTTTTAAATCAGCTTTATCGCGCCCGCACGGTTCAATCCAGCGACTCGCGTCGGCACGGTATTCTTTCTTCCAGAACGGCGCTTCAGATTTGAGATAATCCATCACATAATCCGCCGCCTTGAACGCCTCGCGGCGATGGGTGGCGGCCGCCGTGACCAAAACGATTGGCTCTCCGGCCTGCATCTTTCCCACGCGGTGAATGACCAAAAGCCCGCTGAGTGCCCAGCGCGCTTCAGCCTGCCCGCAAATGTCTTCGATCTTGCTCTGCGTAAATCCTTCGAAATGCGATAGCTCTAGCGCGTTGACGCCATCCTCATAGCGAACCATGCCTGTAAAGCTTACAATCGCGCCGCAATCGCCCAGCGCCTTGCGGAACGCCGCTAAGCGCGCTTCCGGATCAAAGGCCTCGCCGCATATGTCAATTTGCGGGATCACTTAGCCGCCGCTCAGCGCCGACATAAAGGCGATTTCATCATCATTCCCGATCGTGACAGGCGCGCTGCCCATCACCAGCACTTGATTGACCGCCATGCGCGCCCCGGCCCGCTGCCATTGTGCTTCAAACCCCTCAAATGTCCGGCACAGCCAGAGCGAAAGGGCGGCGCTGTCAGAGACGCCGTCCGGCAAATCGCGGGCGAAGCCTTTACTGATATCTGTAAACCGTCCAAAAAAGAGAAACTGAGCCATAGCCGTTTTTGTGCCGCTTTCGCAGCGTTTTGGCTAGCTAAAAAGAGTTTTATCCCTGCATGGCGGGTGTTAAGCGATGTCATGATTTCTGTCTGCGAAGCGCTCCATCTATCTCTCAGCATCGCTCCGATTATAAATCGCAAGCGTGTCGCGTGGATAGATTAGCGGGCCGCATTGCCTGCCAAGATATCCATGCCCGCCTGACACAGCCGCCCTTTGATAGTTCCGCCATGGATGGCTACGCCGTCAAACTTGACGATGTCACCACGCAGGGCAGGACGCTCTCCATTATTGGCGAAGCGCCTGCAGGCGCGCCGTTTAACGGTGCAGTTGGCATCGGCTAGGCTGTGCGGATATTCACCGGAAGCGTCGTTCCGCGCGGGGTAAATCATATCGTCATTCAAGAACATGTGACACGTAATGGCGATATCATTACTGTCAATAAACCGGGCAAAGCTGCCGGCAATATCCGGACTGGCCGGACAGATGAGCAAGCTGACCGATATCGGCATCGCAAAACAGGCGCTGGACTATTGGCCTGTCCTGCCCGCCGTTTTGATCGGCGGATTAATCGGCAATCGCGTGGCCGCCCTGAAAATATCAGAATTGTGGCTGAAGCGCCTCACGGCCATTCTGATTTTATGCGTTGCGCTGCGTCTGGCTTTGCGCTGGATTAGCCTTGTGACAGCCTAGCCAGATCATCGCGCGTATCGACGTCACCGGCATAATATGCGTCCAGAGCAATCATTTCAGGCGGCTTTGCAAAAACATCCTTGCCGTTCTGCCCGGGCTCTAATGTGGCGAGCGCCGGTAGATCATTTGCGGTGAACAACGCCGGAGGCTGTGGCACGCCGCCAACACTCGTCATAGCGCTACGCTTACACTTTAGCACATCGCGGTAATGCGCGGATGGAACCAACGGCATATCGGACAGAGTGATTAGAGCGCGGTCCGCGCCATGAGATAAAGCCGCCTTGGCGCCCAACCGGATTGACCCCCATTGTCCGTCTTCAGGGGCGTCATTGATGACAATCCTATAGCCCTTGAATAGTGCCGCCCTCTGGTGCGTATCCGGCCCGGTCACAACATAGCGCGCGGAAAATTCAAACGGCGCGAGCGTATCAATGACGTGCTGCGCCAAAGACTTTCCATTCAATGAGGCCAGCAATTTATCATCCGTGCCAAAACGGCGGGATAGCCCGGCCGCGAGAACGATGAGCGCGGTCATAACAGATCCCCGTCTTGTGCCGTCTGAATAATTTGGGCGAGTATTGAAACGCCGAGTTGCCGGGCGTCACGCAGAGACGGGATTAGGCCGACCGGCCCGCGCACGCGGTCAATCTGCGCCGCGCTTATGCCCAATTCTGCCAGCCGTTCACGGCGGGCTGCCTGAGTCTGGCGGCTCCCCATGGCGCCAATAAAAAAGGCGGGGCCGCCCAGCGCAGCCTTGAGCAAGGGCAGCTCGTAATCATGGTCGTGAAACAGCATCACATGCGCCGTCCACTTATCGTCCCCGCGCCCCGGCAAAGATGTTCCGTTCAAATGCGTAAAGGCGATATCGCCAAGCGGCATTTTAAGCTCAATATCCGGCGATCCGGCATCGACCAGAAATCCGGACTCCGTCGCCAGCCGGGCAAGCGCGATAAGCGCCGCGCCGCGCCCCGAGATGCGAAGGCGCAATCGGGGATGATAGACGCAAGGGGACCCGAGTCCTAAATCCAGCGTCACAGCCTCGCGGTTTATGAGCCCCGCCAGCCCCTGACTCATAATATCGCGATCAGGGCCCGGAATAAGCGTCAGCGCAATCGCGCCGCCGCAGGGCAGGACAATATCAAAAAACGGTGAGCCCTCGCCATATATTAAATCCCTGCGCTCGCCATCCGCCAGCGCCGCTCGGGCCTGAGCGATAATATCGGCGTCAACACAGCCATTACTGACATAGCCCGCCATCCCGCCGCTCTCGGTGACCGCAAACAGCGCACCTTCCGGCCGCATTGCGCCGCCCGTCACGCGGGTGATGACGCCAAGGCAGACGTCATCACGCGCGCAGGCAAAGCGCAATATGTCTTCGGGATGGGCGGCATAAGTCATATCTCACCCTAATGCGGCATTACGTCATCGCCAATGGCCAAGCGGCGTCCGCGTCACTATATAGCCTCTATGGATTTTCTGATCTCACATGAAGGCGTGTTGCGTCTGGGTGTTTTTGCAGCGCTGTTGGCGGCTTTCATCATGCTGGAAACGCTATTGCCGCGCAAAGCGCGGGTCATGCCGCGCGCCCGGCGTTGGCTGACCAATTTTGCGATTGTCGGCGTTGATACGGTTTTGCTGCGTCTCATCTTTCCGTTGGCCGCTGCAGGGACGGCGGTATGGGCCAATCAGGCCGGGTTTGGCCTCTTCAATCTTGTTGCTTTGCCGCTTTGGCTCACGATTGTGGTCACCGTCATAGTGCTCGATGCTTTGATTTATGTGCAGCATATCATATTCCACCGCGTGCCAATTTTCTGGGCGATGCATAAGGTCCACCACACGGATCGCGATCTGGATGTGACCAGCGCGTTGCGGTTCCATCCGGCAGAAATTATCGTGTCGATGCTCTATAAGCTCGCCTGCGTTGCGCTGCTCGGCGTGCCGGTTGCCGCTGTGATCATATTTGAAATTCTTCTTAATGGCACTGCCATGTTCAATCATGCGAATTTACGTTTACCGCTCTGGCTGGATAAGGCGCTGCGTATAGTTTTAGTAACGCCGGATATGCACCGCGTCCATCATTCCGTCATCCCTAAGGAAACCAATAGCAATTACGGCTTCTGCCTGCCGTGGTGGGACAGGCTGTTTCGCACTTACCGCGCGCAACCCGAAGCCGGCCATGAGGGTATGATCGTCGGGCTTAAGCCGCATCAAGACGAGCGGCCCGCAAACCTGCTGTGGAGCCTGGCCCTGCCCTTTCGTCGCATGAAGTAACAATAGGTCCTTTGACGCACATCCCTTCTGTCATCCAGAGCCGCAAGGCGGCGAAGGATCCATGCCTGGGGGCCGCGTCTCTAAATAATTTTGCACGTAACAGAACCCTCTAGGAATTGATCCTTCGCTGCGCTCTGGATCACGGGGTGTTTGGTGTGTTGTTTATCTCAATATTTTTTCTCATTTTCGTTATAAGTAGGGCTGTCTGTGCGGGACTTTGGTAAACAGGAGTACCTGAGCTAAAAATGTAATTTCGTTTATCAAAGTTCCTGCCGGGCACGCGGATCGCTCCGCATGACCAACATGTGACCCTGAACTCTGCCCGGGTCACAGCACAGCAATGTCTCTGCCAGCGGCCATGAGCCGGGTTTCGCCGTTCTAGCTCTCACTGGCGGGAGTCACTACAGCTCGTTTAGCTGCAGCTCGGCCCAACACCGCCTCATCTCCAGCCAGCCAACGATCACTTGCCTGCCCCGTGAGATAAGAACAGCTTAAATATATATGAGGTTTGAAAGGCGGGGATGAATCTGTTTTCTGATAAGCGTTATCAACGGCTTATACGCAACGCGGCGTGGATATACAGTCGCGGCACCTGATTACGAAAAGAACGATTTTCAATCTTACAGTCGGTAAGTTTGCCCCCAACCTCGCCCTTTAAACCCCCAGCCGCCGTTCAATCGCGTCCCAGCACAGGGCGGCGGCGTCGATGCCGGAGAAGCGCTTTAGCTCCTGCACGCCGGTCGGGCTGGTCAGGTTGATTTCGGTCATTTTATCGCCGATGACATCAATGCCGACGAGGATTTGACCCCGCTCGCGCAGCATCGGGCCGATGGCGTCGCAGATGATCATATCGCTTTTCGTAAGCTCGGTCGGCAGGGCCGTCCCGCCGACATGCATGTTCGAGCGGGTCTGGCCTTCAAGCGGTTTTCGGTTAATCGCGCCGGCGGCTACGCCGTCAATAATGATGATGCGCTTATCGCCTTTGGACACGGCGGGCAGGAAGGCCTGCGCGATAATGGCTTCGCGCGAGCCGTCGAAAAACATCTCCAGTAAGCTGTCATAATTACTATCGCCCGCTTTAACGAGGAAGACGCCCGCGCCGCCATTGCCGAATAGCGGTTTAAGGATGATGTCCTTGTGTCTCTCGCGAAAGGCGTCAATTGCGGATTTGTCGCGCGTAATTAAAGTTTCAGGGATGAGGTCCGGATAATCCAGCGGGATGATTTTCTCAGGACAGCTGCGTACCCATTGCGGGTCATTGCAGACAAGCGTCTCGCCTTTCAGGCGCTCTAAAATATGCGCCGCTGTAATATAGCTCATATCAAAGGGCGGATCCTGGCGCATCCAGACAACATCAACATCGGTCGCCAAATTAAGGCGAACCGGCTCGCCAAGAATGGCGGGCGTGCCTTTAACGCGCTGCACCTGCGCCGGCCGCGCCAGCGCCTCAATCCGTCCGGCATTATAAGACAGCTGATCCGGGCCATAGGTATAAAGATCATAGCCGCGATCCTGCGCGGCTTCGGCCAAAGCGAATGTCGTATCGGCAGTGATGTCGACATTTGTGATCGGGTCCATTTGGAATGCAATTTTTAAAGTCATAATCGGAGGCATACAGGGTGATTTGCCGATGGGCAATCACGTAGCGCGCTGCGGTCACGCAGTTGTGAGGCAACTATCATAGTCCGGCACACGTATTATTTATATAGACGCGACGCCATATTGCTTCGCGCCCTAAAAATTATGACTAGGGACGATAAATGATACATTTAACGAAAATTCTCGCCGCAACGGCTTTGATGACAACGCTGGCGGCCTGTTCCGACAATAATAAGGACATGTCTGATGATACAAATATGGCCGCTGAAACAGTCGTTGTTGAAGTTAAGCCCGCACCTGTGGTGGCTGAACCTGAAATAATGGTTGCCAACCCGACCGTTGGCGGCGCGGCCATGTATGACTATAAAACCATAGTCGCCAATGCCTCTACAGCCCCGAATTTAACAACACTTGTGACAGCCGTAACGCAGGCGCAATTAGTTGAAACATTATCAGGCGAAGGTCCTTTTACAGTTTTCGCCCCGACAAATACGGCGTTTGGAAAATTACCTGCTGCCACGGTTAAAAGCCTTATGATGGATGAAAACCGTGCCGATTTGCAAAACGTTCTGACCGCACATGTCGTGTCCGGTAAAATTACAGCGACCGACCTGATTGCTAAAATCATGGATAATGACGGACGCTACACGGCCACCACCGTATCCGGTGACAACCTCGTCTTTTTCATGCGTGACGGAAAAGTCATCGTCGAAGATGAAAATGGCGGCACCGCCACAGTTATCACGGCTGACGTCATGCAATCCAATGGCGTCGTACACGTTGTTGATGGTGTTTTGGTCCCAAAATAGCCGTATTTGCAGGCTTCACAGAGTTGTGAGGCACCCAATACGCTCAACTGAACGTATTTATAACATAGACGCGCCGAAATATTTCGGCGCGTTATGAACTTTATTCCAGATAGGAAAATATAATGACTAATTTAACAAAAATTCTGACAACATCGGCCATGGTTTTGGCGCTGGGCGCTTGCGCTACAGCTGACCGCGTTGAAAAACAAGCCGAAGCTGTTGTCGCCAAAGAGCAAGCCATGATGGCCGAAAAGAAAGCTGAAAAAGCTGAAATGAAAGCGATGAAGGCTGAGAAAATGGCCGATATGGCTGAGGATAAAGCGATGATGGCCGCTAAAAAAGCCAAAATGGCCGAAGAAGAAGCGCAGGCCAAAATGATGACCGCTGAGAAAAAAGCCATGATGGTGAAAAACCCAATGGTCGGCGGCGCCCCTATGATGGCGAAGAAAACCATCGTTGAAAACGCTTCTATGGCCTCCAATCTGACAACGCTCGTCGCAGCCGTTAAGCAAGCCCAGCTTGTCGAAACATTGTCCGGCCCCGGTCCCTTTACCGTATTTGCGCCAACTGATGCGGCCTTTTCCTTATTGCCCGCTGACGTCACATCATCCCTTATGATGGACGAAAACCGTGCTGATTTGCAGAAAGTTCTCACGGCTCATGTTGTGGCCGGTAACGTAACTTCTGCTGACCTGATGATGCGCATTAAAGAAAATAATGGCAGCTATACGGCGACAACCGTCTCCGGCGACGCGCTGACATTCTTCATGTCCGACGGCAAAGTCAAAGTGGCTGATGAAAACGGGATGGTCGCAACTGTGACAACCGCTGACGTTATGCAGTCAAACGGTGTCGTACACGTTGTGAACTCTGTGCTTGTCCCGAAATAAGCCTCTAAAATACTAGACTGTTAAACCCGCTTGGCTCTGTCAGGCGGGTTTTTTATTGGCGTACCCACTGCTCGCCGTTCCAGTAAACGGGTGCGGGTTGAGGCGCGGATGTTTCGGGATTGGCCGCAGGCTGTCGTAATGCAGTCGGCGCGGGCACAATTGTAGCGGTGCGGGTTTGCGGCGCCGTAACCGTTTTGAACTCTGTTGCTACAGCCACGATATTGCCCGCGCTGTCGAGCGCGGCATAGCCGGGCGGTTTACGTCCGCCTGCGCCTAGGCCGCCGGGCGTACTGGGCTGATAGGGCACAACTTTCGTGCCGGGCGGAAGCTCTATAATCTCGCCTGTATAGGGATCACGGTAAATCGGCTCGCCGCTGCTGAGCGCGTCAGGGTCCAGTTCTGTTGAGCCGGGAGAATAGGGTAGCGGGGCGGCGGGGTCGATCGGTGGCGCTGTCGGTCCTGCGCCGGAAGGCGGCGCCGTATCGGCAATAGGATCGCCCCAATAAGATGTATCGTCATTGGTCTGCGGCGTCACAGCCGTTGGCGCCCCATAAGGCGAGCCGCTTTGCGCCACCACCGCGCCTTGCGACGGCGCGGCATATTCATTGGGCATTTCGCTTCCAATGGTGACATAGGAGACAACTTCGGTCACGCCGCGTGTGATAGAGGCCAGACGCGCGGCTTCTTTAAGCTCGAAATCGTTACGCGCCACGCCCATTAAATAGACCACACCATTACGGGTCTCGATGCTGTAGTTCAAATTGCGCACATTATTACTGCCGGCCATCCGCGTTCTGACGGCTGTTGTGATGAGTTCGTCTTTGGTCTTGCCGCCAAAGCCCAGCGATTCTCCGACATAGATCTCGTTTCCGACTTGCGTGACGCCGGGCGCTGACCAGGCAATACGCCCGGCCTCGACTTTGTCCACATCGCGCGGCGCCGCGCCGGCCAGCAGGACGACGCCGTTAATAACATCGACGGAGATATCGTTCAGATCAAAACCTTCAACGCGAAGCATGCGCGCTTTAATGGCGCGCGCCGCGGTGATGTCTTTAAAGGATCGGGTCACGCTGACCTGGCTTTTTGGGTCAATCGCGGATTTGGTCATGGCGCAGGCCGGAAGGATCACGGCCGCGGCGCAAATGGAGACGGTCAAATATAGTTTTTTCATCATAGGCGTAATTAGCGCCATTATGGTTAGCAAAGCGTTACTGCACGGCCGTTTTTACCGAAATTTTAATCTCCCCGCCAGGCTTTGTAGCGCTTCGTTTGTTTGGCCTTTTCGATCTGACCTTTCAGCGTTGCCATAAAGCCATTGGGAGATAAGGGGACAGATTTATTTTGCGATGCCGCGCGCATTTGGGCTTTGGTCATGCTCATCCCGACCAGAGAATTAAAGGCGGGATGTTTCAGGCGCGATAGCGGAATAGAAGTCGTCAGGTTTTCACCGGCTCGCCAATCCAGCGGAATATCGGGGTTGGCCGCCATGGCGCGGGCTATACCCACCATATCAACGCCTTTTATAGATAGCGCATAATTTGCCGTCTCGCGGCGGGTCACACCGCCTGTGACCATGATAGCGGGCTTTGCCGCGCGGGCGAGATCTTCGACAAATTCAGCAAAGTAAAGCTCGCGTTCCATGCTGCGCGTGACGCGGCCATCCGCGCTATGGCCGGCCATGGCAGCGCTTTCATAGCTGCCGCCGGAAAATTCGATAAAGTCCACGGCCTTGTGATTGAGCATGGCCACAACTGCGCGGGCGTCATCCGTATCAAATCCGCCGCGCTGGAAATCACTACTGTTGAGCTTCACGCCGACAATAAAATCGGCGCGCGTTTTGGCGCGCACGGCGTCGATAATCTTCATGAGAAACCGCGCGCGGTTCTCCAAATTGCCACCATACTCATCCTCACGTTTATTGACGAGCAGGGAGAGGAATTGACTGACCAGATAGCCATGGGCCGCGTGAATTTGCACGCCGTCAAACCCGCAGGCCTGCGCGGCGGCGGCTGTATCGGCAAAGCGCGTGACCAGAGTGTCAATCTCAGCGGCGGTCAGCGCCCGCGCGGCGGCGAACATGCCTTTCAGCCCTTTGATCTCGACCTGCGTATCGGACGGCGCAACTGCGGGCGTGCCCAGACCACTATCATAAAGGCTACTATAGACCTGCCGTCCGGGATGGCTGATCTGCATGACAAATTTTCCCGCGCCGGATGTGCCCGCTTGCGCCCAGCGCTTAAAGCATAATTTTGCCTGCGCGTCATCAAAGGTCGAGCGCTGCAAGACCACGCCGCCCGGCCCGGTCATGGCGGTCGGATCAACCATCACATTACCCGTCAGGATCAGGCCTGCGCCGCCTGCTGCCCAGTTACGATATAAATTATGAAGCGCCGGGCCGGGGAGTTGCCCGGGCTGCTCGGCCAGATTTTCCTCCATCGCCGCCTTGCAAATGCGGTTGGGCAAAACGGCGCCGCACGGCAGTGTCAGGGGCGTAAATAAATCGGTCATAATCGCTTTCGGATAATCGGGGGACAAATAATCTTATGGGGCCGCTTTACCGCGTCACGCCCCGCGCTTACAAGGCGCTATGAGCAAGACAATACGCATCGCGCTTCTGGGCGCAACGGGGCGCATGGGCCTCGCCCTTGTGCGCGAAATCGCCGCCCATCCGCGCGCAGAGCTGAGCGCCGCAATCGCTGCGCCCGCCCATGACGGCGCGGATATTTTCGAGATGGCAGGCCTGAAATCGACGGGGCTGTTGGCGGGCACGGATTTATATGCCGCGCTGGACGGTTGTGATGTGCTGATTGATTTTTCCACCCCGAAATCAGCGATCGACGCCGCCTTGCTCATGCATGAAGTGTCCTGCGGCGCGATGGTGTCGGGGACTACGGGCTTTACCGGCAGCGAAGAGCGCGCTTTTGACGCCGCCGCGCAGGCCGTTTGCGTCGTGCGCAGCGGGAATTTCTCGCTTGGCGTCAATGTGCTGACCGCGCTGGTCGAGCAAGCTTCCAAAGCGCTTCCTGCCGACTTTGATATCGATATTCTAGATGTCCATCACAAATATAAGGCTGATGCGCCGTCCGGCACTGCGCTGATGCTGGGCGCCGCCGCCGCCAAAGGCCGGGGGCAGGCCGCGCCCGATGCACGCAATCTGCGCCGTAACCAGCCGCGCAAAGATGGCGAGATCGGCTTTGCGGCCATGCGCGTGGGCGGGGTGACCGGCGATCATGACGTGATTTTCGGGAGCGAGATGGAAACGCTGACGCTGTCCCACCGCGCTCTGGACCGCGCCGTCTTCGCCCGCGGCGCGCTGGTTGCGGCGCTCTGGGCGGCCGGGCAAAGCGCGGGGCATTACGATATGCGCGATGTTTTGGGATTAAACAGATAGTTTATGCTCAAAACGCGTATGAAAATCTTCACATCTATTGTTTGCTCTTTTGCAGGCATTGGCCTTTTCGCTTGTAATCGGGCAACGCCTGCACCTGATTTCGGCATAGATGTTCTAGAACCGTTTGGATTTACATGGGAAAAATCAAACTTACAGCCAAAATCAATCATTGGAGAATGCAATAGAGAAACGAATAAACTTCGATCTATATATACAGTTTCAGAGCTAGAATCTTTGGTCGCGCATTGTAAATCGGAAAGTTACGACATTGTGTTCTTTCCAAAGAGACGCTTACCAAAGGCATTCCGTGACGGTGAAATCGGAGTTCTTATAAATGGCGATGGCCAACCTTTCTCTTATACGTTCTCATATCTACATGAACTAAGCCCAACTACGAAATCGGTTAGAAAAAAGCATATACGTGCAGATGCTTTGAAAAAAACGATTACAGAAATATACGGAGAGCCTCTAGCCAAAGGCTACTATGCTCAGTTTAACCGAATAGGGTTTATACCGGATGAAACAATCGCGCCGGAGTGTTTCTTTTGGAAACAAAATCAAGTCGGTATTCTGCTTTGCCGGGAGCGCGTGATTTATGTAGACGGCTTTGAAATGTCACTATCATTTATAAGAACGGATAACTTTCCGTATGGCATAGCTTTGCAAGAGAGAGTTAACCAATACATCGAAAAGGGCAAATTCGACTTGCCGGAAGATGACGACATTGAAAATGATGAATATGAAAAATCTTTTCTTGCGTCAGTGCGAAGATTATCAGAATGGATGAAAAGCCCTTACAAGGCTTGCGAGCAAGATACTCTACAGCCCTTAGAAAAAGCTTGGGAGATAACAGAAAATGATAAAAAGCGCGTTGCACCGCTATTAGAAAAATACAACGGTGACGAGTTGGCCGAGCTCATTTTTGAGCATGAGGAGCTTCCAGATTGGATTTGGAAGAAAGATAACGTCGTTCTGTATCTTTTGAAATATGCGGCCGATGACGGCAACGCAGATGCTATGAACGAGATTGCATATTCTCAACTCAGATGTGCGTTTGGCGTTGAGCAGAACCGAGAGTCCGGAAAAAGATGGATAGCGAAAGCTATAGAGGGAGGGAGTTATTCGGGTTACGCCAATCAAGCTTCGACAATATTCTACGAAGGGCCCCCATCTAAACAAACACGGCAAAATGCAATGGGTAATCTCCAAAAATGTGTCGATTTAGGTGGCGAAAACTGCGGGGTGGAACTACGGGCATTGAAGACTCTCAATGAAATTATTGATGCTGGAAAATGAATAGTAGGGCGCGCCTTTTCACTCGACAGAATGCTCTCGCGCGTCAGTATTGCGGCATTAACGCCTTCCTGAAAGCCAAATTGCATGACGCCGCATAACCTTCAGACCATTGTGGACGATATTGCCGCCGAGATGGCGCAGCATACCCTGCGCGGGAAAGTCGCCGATTATATTCCGCCGCTCGCATGTGTTTCGCCCGACCATTTTGGCATTACAATTATTGATCGCAAGGGAGATGTGTTCTCCGCCGGGGATGCGGACAAAGCCTTTTCCATTCAGAGTATCAGTAAAGTGTTTGCTCTGACCATGGCGCTGGGATCAGTCGGGGATTCGCTCTGGGCGCGGGTGGGCCGCGAGCCGTCCGGCAGCGGGTTTAATTCGATTGTGCAGCTCGAATGGGAAAAAGGCATTCCGCGCAATCCGTTTATTAATGCCGGAGCGATTGTCGTGGCCGACGTACTGCTTGCCGGTTATCAGCCCAAAGAAGTGATCGGAGAATTTCTGCGCTTTTTACATATGGTCACCGGGGACAACACGATTACGATTGATAAAGCCGTGGCGCAAAGCGAGCAGGATACAGGCTTTGGCAATTTTGCCCTCGCCAATTATATGCGCGCCTTTAAAAATATTCATAATCCGGTTGAAAAGGCGCTGGGCATTTATTTTCATATTTGCGCGCTGTCGATGAATTGCCAGCAGCTGGCTATGGCCGGGCGCTACCTCATGTGCGGCGGACGGCGCGGCCCTAATACTCAGGACACGATTATCTCGCGGCAAAGAACGCGGCGTATATTGGCGCTGATGATGATGTGCGGCCATTATGACGGATCCGGCGAATTTGCTTATCGCGTGGGACTACCCGGTAAGTCCGGTGTCGGCGGCGGTATTCTGGCCATCGTCCCCGGCATCGCGTCGATTGCGGTGTGGTCGCCCGGCCTCAATACCACCGGTAATTCAAAGCTCGGGACAATTGCGCTGGAACATCTGGTCAAGCGCACGGGGTGGTCAGTCTTTCGCGCGGATAAATAATATTGGTAAAGCGGTTCACCGCCTTAATACGCCCACCGTAATTGCCTCTCGACAAACCGCGCATTCTGCCTTATACAGCTCTCAAGTATGAGTTCTGAAGCATTACGCTGACGACGGCCTCCCCCACGGAGCGCCGTTTTTTTAATGTCCCGATTGGGGCGTGACGCCCGCGATAGTTTCAGAACGCCATGGAGTGTAAATGAAGACAAAAACAGATATGGACGCGCGCATATTAGCGATAGCCGAGCCGGTCGCAGATGATCTGGGCCTCGATATCGTGCGCATTCGCGTCATGGGCAATAAGCGCACAACCGTGCAGATCATGGCCGAGCGTAAATCCGACGGCATGATGAATGTTAAAAACTGCGCCGATCTGTCCCGCGCTCTGTCTGCCGTAATGGAAGTTGAGGATCCGCTGGTTGAAGGCTATGCGCTGGAAGTCAGTTCCCCCGGTGTTGACCGCCCGCTGACAACGCCGGCGCAATTTGCCCGTCACGAGGGCTATCTGGCCCGCATCGAACTTGATAGATTAGTTGAAGGCCGTAAACGTTTTCGCGGCATATTGGCCGGCGTCGAAGACGGCGACCAGATCGGGATTAATCTGGAGGGTGAAGACGAAACCGCCTTTATGCCGTTTGACTGGATTTCCGAAGCCAAGCTGCTGATCACCGATGAGTTGATCGCAAAGGGCCAAGAAATAGCCGCCGCAGCGCGCGCGCAAGATAATAATAATGACGACCTATCGTTAGAGGAAGAATAATTATGGCAACCGGAATTAGTGCAAACCGCCTTGAGCTTTTGCAAATCGCAAATGCTGTCGCGGCAGAAAAATCAATCGACAAATCCATTGTTTTGGAAGCGATCGAAGAAGCCATTCAAAAAGCGGCGAAGTCGCGTTATGGCAGCGAGCACGATATTCGCGCGACGCTTAATCCTGTCACCGGTGAAATGGCGCTGAAAAAAGTCATCACCGTGGTCGAAGAGGTTGAAAACGACGTCACGCAAATCTCTCTGGCGACCGCACAACTCGACGCGCCGGATATTCAACTGGGCGATATGATTGAAGAGCCGTTGCCTCCGATTGAATTTGGCCGCGTTGCCTCGCAAACGGCGAAACAGGTCATCATGCAAAAAGTGCGTGATGCCGAGCGCGAGCGTCAATATCTGGAATATAAAGACCGCATTGGCGAGATCATTAACGGCATCGTTAAGCGCGTTGAATATGGTCATATCATTGTTGATCTGGGCCGCGCCGAAGGCGTTATTCGCCGCGAGCAGGGTCTGCCGCGCGAAAATGTCAAATCCGGTGACCGCATCCGCTCTTATATTTATGACGTGCGTCAAGAGCTGCGCGGCTCACAAATCTTTCTCTCGCGCGCTCATCCGCAATTCATGGCGCAACTCTTTGCCCAGGAAGTGCCGGAAGTGTATGACGGCATTATTGAAATTGTGGCCGTGGCCCGCGACCCGGGATCACGCGCTAAGATCGCTGTGCGCTCAAATGACGGATCGATTGATCCGGTCGGGGCCTGTGTCGGTATGCGCGGCTCGCGCGTGCAAGCCGTCGTCAATGAATTGCAAGGCGAGCGCATCGATATTATTCCTTATATCGAAGATGCCGCCAGCTTTATCGTCAATGCCTTACAGCCCGCCGAAGTGACCAAGGTCGTTTTGGACGAGGCCAATACACGCATCGAAGTGGTTGTGCCTGATGAGCAATTATCACTGGCCATCGGCCGCCGCGGCCAGAATGTACGTCTTGCGTCACAGCTCTCCGGCTGGACCATTGATATTCTGACCGAAGAGCAGGAATCCGAGCGCCGCCAGAAAGAGTTCTTGGAGAAATCCGAACTGTTTATGGGCGCGCTGGATGTCGACGAAATGATCGCCCAGCTTCTGGTAACGGAAGGCTTTGAGACCCTCGAAGAAGTTGGTTATGTGGCCCAGGACGAGCTGGCCTCTATCGAAGGCTTTGATGAAGAAACCGCGCAGGAATTGCAGGCCCGCGCCCGCGAATTCCTCGACAAACAAGCCGAAGAACAGGACGAAGCCCGTAAGGCCGCCGGCGTCGAGGACGATGTTCTTGAAATTGAAGGCGTTACCCTTCCTATGGCCGTCAAATTCGGTGAGAACGAGATTAAAACTGTTGAAGATGTTGCCGGACTGGTTCCGGACGATCTTCTGGGCTGGGACGAAGTGAAAGCGGGCGAAACCGTACACGAAGCCGGCATTCTCGAAGGCATGGATATGGACTCGGATGCGGCGCAAATGATGATTATGCAGGCGCGCGTTAAAGCGGGCTGGATTGAAGCCAGCGCGCTGGATCCTGATCCTGAATATGTTCTGGATGAAGATGGAAATCCTGTTCTGGATGATGAAGGCGAGCCGATTTTGTTAACGGATGTCGCACTGCCTGCGGCTGAGGAGATGGCCTAACGCGCGTTGGGCTATAAAACCCTGATGCGCCCCGACGACGCTCCGACAGATTTATTTGAAACCGCCGACGCGAAAGAGATCGCGGCTCAGCTTAGCTCAGGCGCGCGGGGTAAGGCTTTGCGCGAGCGCCGCGATATTGTGTCCGGGGCTGTGATGGAAGAGAGCCGCCTTATCCGTCTCGCGATCGGGCCCCAGGGTCAGGTTCTACCTGATTTGGGTATGAAGCTTGGCGGGCGCGGCATTTGGGTAGAAGCGACGCGCGCCTCTGTTGAAATTGCCGTCAATAAGGGCCATATCCACCGTAGCGCGAAACGTAAAACCGATGTGCCCGACGGACTGGCCGATATGGTCGAGGCCGGGCTTCACCGGTCGCTACTCGGCTTGATGGGCATGGCCCGCCGCGCCGGAAAACTGCATAGCGGATTTGAAAATGTGCGAAGTTTCGTGCGTGAAAATCCGCCCGCTTGGCGTATTGCCGCGAGTGATGCGACGCGTGACGGACGCAATAAAATCCGCGTCCTGTCCAAAGCGCCGTGGAACGCAACGCCAATGCTGGCGGCGTTTAGCGCGCAGGAACTGGGCGGGGCCATTGGCCTTGATGATGTCACCCACGCAGCTTTGGCTGAGGGGAAATTGGCGAAAAGCTTTACCACCGTCGCGCTAAAGCTGCATGGTTTTACGCCGCTTATACCGCCCGACTGGACGGAAGAATTAGACGATTTTGCGGCTTGGCAGGCCGATCGAGCAGCGCCCTGAACAGGCGCTATGGAGTGTTGATAATTTGGCAGAGGCCGTTAGGTTACGGCTCCTGTCGCAGAGGGGGAGATTTGCTCCCCGGCAAAGAAGAGACTTATGACTGATAATAATGACACATCCGGCGGCAATAATACAGGCGGGCGCAAGCCGCTCAGCCTGAAGGCGAAATCCGGCGGAACCGTACGGCAGAACTTCTCTCATGGACGGAGTAAATCCGTTGTGGTTGAGAAAAAGAAGCGCCGCGTTATTGGCGGACCGGGCAAACCCGCGCCCGCGCCCGAGGCTGCACCGGCCCCGTCCAAACCCCGTGTTGATGAAGACGCAATTGCCGCGCGCAAAATGGGCCTGTCCAAGACTGAATATGTAAAGCGCAAACAAGCGCTGGGCGCGGCTCAGGCCGTTGCCGCAGACCGCGCCGCGGCCCAACAGGCTGAGGCCGAGGACCGCAAGCAACGCGCGGAAGAAGAACGCACAGCGCTCGAGCAAAAACGTATCGAAGAGGAGCGCGCTGCTGAAGACGAAAAACGCCAAGCCGAACGTGAAGCCAGCACGGCCAAAAAAGAGAGCGAAGCCCCGCGCCGCACCGAAGCGCGCGCCGAACCCGAGCCAAAACCCGAGGCGCGCAATGCATTGGAAGCTATGGGCGGACGCGTAAAGCAAAAGCGTCAGCAGCCGTCCTCCACGTCCAAGCCTTCCCGCAATACGCGCGAGCAGCCGCGCCGCCGCCGCAAGCTGACCATTGTCTCCGCTCTGGCGGACAATGAAGAGCGCCAGCGCAGTCTGGCCTCGGTTAAGCGCGCCCGTCAACGTGAAAAAGAACGCCGTAGCGGGGGCGACGGCGGGGATAAAAAAGCCCGTCAGGTCGTCGTACCGGAAACCATTTCAATTGCCGATCTGGCCAACCGTATGGCAGAGCGCGGCTCTGATGTTGTGAAATATCTGATCAAGCAAGGCACTATGGCCCAGATCAACGATTTGCTGGATGCCGATACGGCGCAGCTTATTGTCGAAGATTTTGGCCATAGCGTGAAACGTGTTGCCGATAGTGATGTTGAGGATAATTTCCTGGCTGATCGTGACGATGACGATCCCAAAGATATGAAACCCCGCGCGCCTGTGATTGCTGTTATGGGTCATGTTGACCACGGTAAAACATCACTGCTCGACGCTCTGCGTAAAGAAGATGTGGCCAGCGGCGAAGCCGGCGGCATTACGCAACATATCGGCGCCTATCAGCTCAAGCTGAAAGACGGCAAGAAAATCACCGTTTTGGATACGCCCGGACATTCGGCCTTCTCGGCTATGCGCACACGCGGCGCTGCGGCGGTGGATATTGTTATCCTCGTTGTGGCAGCTGATGACGGCGTCATGCCGCAAACCATTGAGTCGATCAGTCACGCCCGGGCTTCCGGCGCGCCGATTATCGTGGCGATTAATAAAATGGACGTGCCGGGCGCTAATCCGCAAAAGGTCGAAACCGATCTTCTGCAGCACGAGATTATCACCGAATCCATGTCCGGCGAAACCCAGGCTATACCGGTTTCTGCCAAGACGGGCGAAGGCCTGGACGCGCTTTTGGAAGCGATTAATTTGCAAGCCGAACTGATGGAGCTTAAAGCCAATCCAAAACGCGCGGCGGACGGTCTGGTTATCGAATCCAAGGTCGAAAAAGGCCGCGGCTCTGTTGCGACATTGCTGGTCAAACGCGGTAATCTGAAACGCGGCGATATTATCGTCGCCGGTGATTATTGGGGTAAGGTGAAAGCCTTAACCGATGAGCGTAGCGCCCGTATCAAGCAGGCTTTGCCGAGTATGGCAATTGAAGTGATGGGTCTGGACGGGGCGCCCGATCCGGGCGAGCCTTTCGGTGTTGTCGAGAATGAAACCCAGGCCCGCGAAATTACGCAATACCGTCAACGCGCGCGCCGTGACACCCAGACGGCTCCGACGGCTATGGCCTCTATGGAGCAGATGATGGCAAAATTGCAGGAGAAACAAATCTCCGATATGCCGCTTCTGGTTAAAGGTGATGTTCAAGGCTCCGTCGAGGCGATCAAAGCTTCGGTCGAAGGTATGGGCAATGACGAAGTGCGCGCACGGGTGATTTACGGCGCAGCCGGCGGGATTAGCGAGAGCGATATTCTTTTGGCCAAAGCGTCCGAAGCGCCTGTGATTGCGTTTAACGTCCGGGCCAACCGTCAGGCTAAAGATTTAGCCGAGCGCGAAGGCGTCGAAATCCGCTATTACTCAATCATTTACGATCTGATCGACGATGTGAAAGGTGTGCTCGAAGGCATGCTGGATCCGGAACGCCGAGAAACATTCCTGGGTTACGCGACCGTCAAAGAAGTTTTCGATATTTCCAAGCTCGGCAATATTGCGGGCTGTTTGGTCACTGAAGGCATGGTCAAGCGTGGCTCCGGCGTGCGCTTGCTGCGTGATGATGTTGTTATTCATGAAGGCGAGCTCTCCACGCTTCGCCGCTTTAAAGACGAAGTCGACTCTGTTGTCTCCGGCACAGAATGCGGTATCGGATTTAAAAATTATCACGACATCAAAAAGGGTGATCAGGTTGAATGTTTCAGCGTAGAATACCTCAAGCGTAATCTTGACGAAGTCAATAAAGCCGAGGCCGCAACGAAAAAAGCTGAAGCCAAAGCCCAGAAAGCGGCCGACGCGGCGGCAGAGGCTGAAGCGGAAGAATAGACCGCCTAAAATAGCTAATGATAAAGCCGCCCTCCTTTAACTTAGGAGGGCGGCTTTTTGTTTAGAGTTTAGAACATATTACGTGAATTTGTCAGCGCGTTGGGCGCTGAGGCGCTATGGATACACGGATCAGTTTCAAAGATTAACCGCCTTCAATGCAGCCTTTTAATTCGGTAATGAGATGCTCATTAGCGGTAATAATATTGCCGCTCATCGGATTATGACCATTTATATCGGCTGCATCATTATCCAGTTCCCAGACTTTCAGTCCGGCTTCGCGCGCAATCACAATTCCGGCTGCGACGTCCCAAGGCTTCAGATCGCGTTCCCAATAGCCGTCATAACGGCCTGCGGCTGTCCACGCCAGATCAAGCGCGGCGCTGCCATAACGGCGTACGCCCGCGGTTTTTGCCATGACTTTGTGAAGCCCTTTGAGAAATTGTGCATGTCCGGGCTTACCTAGAAACGGCATTCCGGTCGCAAATAATCCTTCATTAAAATTCTCGCGGTGTGCGCCGCGAAGACGAATCGCTCCCATTGCCCGCTGCGCGTCCAAATAAGCGCCTTTGCCCTTCTCGGCATAAAACATTTCATCGACAGCCGGATTATAAACCAGTCCGGCAATTAATTCACCTTCCCGCTCAAGCGCAATAGAGATGGCGAAATGCGGAATGCCGTGAAGAAAATTTGTCGTGCCGTCCAGCGGGTCAACAATAAATGTGTTTTGTTTATCCGTGCCTTTAGCAATGCCGCCTTCTTCAAGTATAAATCCAAAACCCGGGCGGTCACGACGAAGATTTTCAAAGATAATTTCTTCGGCTTTTTTATCGGCGTTGGAGACAAAATCCGCCGGGCCTTTGCGGGAGATTTGTAGATTTTCAACTTCGCCAAAATCACGTAGCAGATGACGCGCGGCTTTGCGCGCGGCGCTTTGCATGACAGCCATTAAAGGAGAGAGAGCCATAATTAATCCGCGCGCTTAACATAGGCGCCATCGGCGGTCGTCACGACGATGCGCGTGCCTTCGGCGACAAATGGCGGAACGGAGGTGCGCACGCCGTTTTCTAAAATGGCGGGCTTGAAAGAATTGGCCGCGGTCTGACCTTTGACCACAGGCTCTGTTTCTGTAATTTCCAGCGTCACCTGCTCGGGAAGCTCAACGCCAATAGGGCGGTCTTCGTAAAACTCCAGCTGCACCTCCATACCGTCAGCCAGATATACGCAGGCGTCACCGATAAATTCGTCGCTAATAGAAATTTGTTCGTAATTTTCGCTATTCATAAAGACGCGCATTTCGCCTTCAGGATAAAGATAGCTATGCGGTTTTTGGTCAAGACGCACACGCTCGACAGTTTCAGAGGCGCGGAAGCGCTCATTAAGCTTGCGCCCGTCCAAAATATTTTTCAGCTCGACCTGATTAAACGCCCCGCCCTTGCCGGGCTTTACCGCATTGGCCTTTACAGCGACCCAGAGCGTGTCCTGATGCTTGATAATATTTCCGACACGGATTTCATTGCCGTTCATTTTCATGGCTGGGCCCTATGATGTAAGTAAGTTGGCGCGTCCTAACAGCGGCGGCGCTGCATCGCAATGCCCAAATCTCAGGCGCGGCGGGCGCGCCGCTCAATCCATTTCATCAAAGCCGTTTTGAACGAGTTTTGTTAAGGCCGTCAAAGCGGGTTTACCCTCAACGCCCGCAGCGCTGATGGTCAGATCTTCCCCGACGGCGCAGCCCAGCATTAAAAGCTCCATGATACTGTCGGCGATAACGGTCTCTGCGCCGCAATTATTATGACTGGTCACTTTGACAACGGCGTCGAATTGATTAGCCGTAGCTACGAATTTAGCCGAGGCCCGCGCGTGAAGCCCGCGTTTATTGACGAGTGTAACACGGGCTGTATACGGTGTGAACATTAGGCGCTATCCGTCTCCGGCCAAAACTTCGGACGCAATGGCGATATAGCGTATGCCCGCTTCTTTGGCTTTGACCGCCGCGTCAGCGAGGCTATGCGTGCGGCGTGCTTCGGCGAGTTTGATCATCATGGGCAGGTTCACGCCAGCGAGAACTTCGACCGCGCCAAGCTTGAGAAGCGATATGGCCAGATTTGACGGCGTGCCGCCAAACATATCGGTCAGCAAAATGACCCCGTCTCCTGTATCAACAGATTTCACGGCGGCGCGGATATCATCGCGGCGGCGCTCCATATCATCATCCGCGCCGATACAGACGGTATCCATGTGCTCCTGCGGCCCGACGACATGTTCAGCCGCGCGGCGTAATTCGATCGCCAGATTTCCGTGTGTGACGATAACAAGACCAATCACATATGACCCCTATGATAAAAACATGCCGAGCATGTTAGCTAACCGTTAAACCAAGAAAATAAGGTTTTGAAAACTGTTAATTGCGCTTTTTACCGCTCTGGCGTAAGCCCTGCCTTATGAGTGATGAAAATGACACAGTAAAACCCGATGATGATGACCCGCGCGAGATCGATCCGCGCCTGCTCGAAATCTTGATCTGCCCCAAGACGCGCGGCCCGCTGTCTTATGACCGCGCCCGCTGTGAATTGGTCAGTAAGCGCGCCAAGCTGGCCTATCCGATCCGCCGCGGCGTGCCGATCATGCTGCCGGATGAGGCGCGCAAACTTGACTGATCCGGCGACTCATAGCCTGTCATAACCACACGGACGGCTCTGGCTATTGAGCAGGCGCGCATCACGGCGCAATAAAAATGCCCGAATTAAGGCAATATTTGTCATAAAAGCGCCCTATCCCTACCTTACTACATCATTACGAAATTAAGGCAGACCCGCTTGGCAAGATTAGCGCGGCGGGTTAGCGTGAACCAGGTTGGAGGCTAAAATTATGACATCGATCGCGCTTGTGGATGACGACGAAAATATTCTGACATCCGTATCTATGTTTCTCGAAGGCGAAGGCTACGAGGTTCGAACCTATCATGAAGGCGTTTCCGCGCTCAAAGCGCTCACACGAAATCCGCCGGATATTGCTATTTTTGACGTGAAAATGCCGCAAATGGACGGGCTGGAACTTTTGCGCCGTCTGCGCCAGTCCAGCAATTTACCAGTCATATTTCTCACCTCCAAAGACGACGAATTTGACGAGGCTATCGGCCTGAATATGGGCGCAGACGACTATATCACCAAGCCGTTCAGCCAGCGTTTGCTCGGGGAGCGTATTAAAGCCGTGCTGCGCCGCGCCAAGCTTACCAATGTTGAAATGCCGACGCCGCAAGAAGGCGACGATAAAGTCATCCGCCGTTCTAAACTTGTGCTCGACCCCAACCGCCACGCCTGTAGCTGGGATGGAGAGCCGGTAAAACTCACCGTCACAGAATTTCTCATTTTGCATGCTTTGGCTCTGCGGCCCGGCTATGTGAAATCGCGCGATCAGCTGATGGACGCGGCTTATGACGACCAGATTTATGTCGATGACCGCACAATTGACAGCCATATAAAACGCCTGCGCAAAAAGTTCCGCAAGACGGATAAGAGTTTCGATGGTATCGAAACGCTATATGGCGTCGGATATAAATATAAAGAAGCCTAGCAAAGCGCCCGCTTTAACGGTCCGCGGCCCGCGCAGACGCCTGCGCGCGCTGGGCTTGTCGGCGCTGGCCCGCGCTATATTTCTGTCCAATATGGTCGGGTTGCTGATCCTGCTGATTGGCGCGCTGACCCTGAACGAAGTGCGCGCGGGCCTTATTCAGACCAAATTGCAGAGCCTTTATAGTCAGTCCGAACTCATCACGTCCGTGTTGGCCAACGAAGCCACAGGCACCGGGCCGATCCCGACGCTCAATGTTCAGGATGCGCGGCAAGTGCTGCGGCTTGTCGATTGGCCCGATGGGACGCGCGTTCAGCTATACGACTACGAAGGTATATTGATCGCCGACAGCGCCGCTCTCGGCACAGGCGTTGAAGACTTGCCGATGAACCCGCCCCAAATAGCACAAAATTTATCCATGATGGAGCGCATAGAAAGCGGCGCGCAATCTTTGGTGCGGGCCATTCCCAGCGTCAAACGCCGCCGCGCGCTGTTAAAACGCGATTTGAACGAAGATATACGCTCGGCCCTGTTAGGTGAGCCGGTGGCGGGGGAGCGCTATGATGAAGGCGAGCTGATTGCTGTGGTCAATTACCCGGTCAAACGGGTGCAGGCCGTGGTCGGCGTGCTGACGATGGAGACGCGCGATCTGCAGGCCATTGTCGATGCCGAGCGGGCCTCACTCGCGCCCATCGCGCTACTGGCTCTCATCACCGCATTATTGTCGTCGCTTGCGCTGACATTGTTCATCGCCCTGCCTGTGCGGCGTCTGGCCCGCGCGGCCCAGATCGTCACGCGCTCATCCGATAATCGCGGTGCGATCCCCGACCTGTCGGGGCGGCAGGACGAAATTGGCGATCTATCGATTACGCTGCGTGAAATGACGGACGGCCTGTATAACCGGATTAACGATATTGCCAATTTTGCCGCCGATGTCGCCCATGAGATTAAAAACCCGCTCACCAGCCTGCGCAGCGCGACGGAAACATTATCCAGCGCCAAGACCAAAGCGCAGCGCGATAAAATGGTCAGTATTATTCAAAGTGACGTTATGCGTATGGACCGTCTCATTACGGATATCGCCAAAGCGTCCCGTATGGACGCCGAACTGGCGCGCGAGTCGGATGGTCCTGTCGAGATTGAAAAAATGCTGGAAAATATGGCGCAGCTTTATGATCAAACGGCGCAAAGCGACCGCCCGACTGTGCGTTATCTGTCGGCTGACAATGCGGCCGGAGAACCGATTATTATTTCCGGGGTTGCCGAAGCGCTGGGACAAGTCGTGCGCAATTTGATCGATAATGCGCTGACTTTTTCGCCTCCGGGCGGACATGTGCGCTTGCGCGTGCGGCGCGGCGCGGGCGAGCACGCCGAGATGGCGGTTATAACAGTTGATGATGACGGGCCTGGCATACCGCCGGATAATCTGGATAATATCTTTGAGCGTTTTTATACGCAGCGCGCTAAGGGCCAAGCCTTCGGCGCCCATTCCGGACTCGGCCTGGCGATTTGCAGGCAGATTGTTCGCGCGCATCGCGGAGAGATATACGCCGAAAACCGCGGCCATGAGGGCGCTGTCAGCGGCGCTAAATTTACCGTATTATTGCCGCTATATCGCGAGTAGCCGCGCTTCCAGTCCAGCGAGATCTTTTGGCAGTTCGCTGGTAAATGAGAGCTTTTCTTGGGTTACGGGATGGATAAAGCCGAGCGTGCGGGCATGAAGCGCCTGGCGTTTTAGCCCGCCGAGGATCTCTTCGCTGCCGACAAACCCCCGGCCCTTGCCGTAAACCGGATCGCCGAGAAGCGGACAGCCAATATGGCCCATATGCACGCGGATTTGGTGCGTGCGGCCCGTCTCCAAACGGCAAATCACCTTGGAGACCAGCGGCGTGCCGAGCGCGGCGCGCGGCTGCTGCCCGTAGGTCTCAACCGTCTCATAATTCGTCACAGCCTGTTTGCCGTGCTCGCTCTCGGGCAGCTCGCCGTAACGGCGGATTTGCTCCGCGCTGCGCATTTGAATGACGGCCATTTTTTTGCGGTCGCCTTTGGAGCGCGCAATACGGGTGTCAACTTGGCCACGGCGCGGCTTGGGCGCGCTGCGCACGAAACAGACATATTCGCGTTCGGCTGTTTTTTTTGCAAATTGCTTGGACAGGCCCTGATGGGCGTCATTGGATTTCGCGACAACCAGCAAGCCGGATGTGTCTTTGTCAATGCGGTGGACGATACCCGGCCGCGCAACTCCGCCAATGCCCGACAGCGTTCCCGCACAGTGATGCAGCAGCGCATTGACCAATGTGCCGTGATAAAGTCCGGGCGCGGGATGCACCGTCATGCCCGACGGCTTATCCACGACGAGCAGATCATCATCTTCATAGACAATGGTGATCGGGATGTTTTCCGGCTCGGGGATGTCTTTGGCAGGGGGGGGCAGGTCGACGATATATTCGCCTTCTTCGAGTATCGCCGCGCGCGGTTTGGTCTCGACTGTGCCGTTTACGCTGACACGGCCATCGGTCAGCACAGCTTTGACGCGGGCCCGCGACAGCCCTGTCCACGTGGCCAGCCATTTATCCAGCCGCTGTCCGGTATCTTCGAAATGCGCCGTCTTTATCAATTTTTCGCTCATGGTGCGGTATAATACGCAAGGGGATAAAGACAAGCTTGAACTCGCTTAGACATAGATTTATCAAATATCAATTATAGTTTTTTAAACTTATCTGAGAACAAAGCTTTCATTTGTTTTCGATCAATTATTTTTGTTTCGACATGATCGTCTGGGGGGGATAAATCGTTTTGGATTTTGAGTTTTTCTTTCTCTAACTTCCAAACTTGAAATCTTTGATATATTTTCTTCTCATATTCTTGTGGAATATCTGCATACTGAATGTCCTTGCAGTTATATATAAAAGGTCTGAATAAAATATTTTTTTCGTCATTAAAGAAAAGTGTAACGTATTCTCTGACATCAAATAAACTGCAACTTTCTTGAGTTCCCAATAATTTATTTTCTGCCTTAACAAGTTCATCATCTGGAGAAGAAGTATCGATCCAAAAAATCGGATATGGTGAACCGCCCAAGACGCCTTTTAAATTTTCCTTTCCATGATATTTTAATCCAATTTCAGCGATGGGTTTGCCATCGTAATCAATTTTTGAAAGAAAATATGCGATTTCCATAGATACTGGAAAACGATGAGCAGTTGCGTAAGCGGATAATCTAAATCCAGTATCGACCGCAGGGCCTATGTAGTCTTTCACATAATCGCTTTTTGAGTTGTTCTCTTGCGCTTCGTACCATTCATTCAAACGATAATATTGGCCATATTGGCCCGCATGCTCGCTTAAATCTGGAGTTGCGTCTGATAAATCACTCCAAAAAGCCACTTCATGATTTCCTATTGGAAAGCCCGCCATCCAAGCTGTAGCCTTTAAGTCCAATCGCGATTTTGTATCCCGTAAAAAGCGTCTGTAACTAAGCAGAGCATGTCTCCAAGCATACAATGCTGTCGCAATCTGCCCAGGATGTACTATCTCAAGAACATAGATTAATTCATCACCATTTATCTTCCATAAACTTGGATTTGGTTGTTTGTCGTTAGGCCAGCGAGGCTCGGCTATACCATCATCAGTAAAAGCGTGGCGCCATGCTTCGGCAAACATAACTTCAAAGCCAGAATAGAAGTCAATTAGGGCTTTGAACCAAATTGAACTCGTTGCTTCGAATGACTTTTCTGATTCTGGATTATATTTGAGAGCGTTCTCATCATGTTTCAGTTTTGTTGATCCTATCAGATCAACACTTAAAAACATTTTTAAAGATGGCCTTAAAAACTTCGGTAATTCATTAAGGCTTGAGTTCAATTTCAAGTACCTTTGCACGAGTTTCAGCTGCTTTCAGGGAAACCGCAAAGTGTTTAGCCATTTGTTCAATAGAGTTACTTTTTCTCTTAGCTACTTTCTTAAACTCATCTTCAGGCATCAAAAACGCAGCTGCAAACCAATTTGCCTCCCACTCGGGTCGATCTGATCCATATCTACTTGCCCGCAGACAAAACTTTTCGCGGCCCTTTACTTGCAATGGCCATAAGTAATGTAGAACGTAGTGCCCAAGTTCATGGGCTATAGTAAATCGATCTCTTATTTCGGAAGTGTCTTCAGGAATAAAAATGGTAAAATCATTATGATCGATAACATCTAAAGACCCCGCTTCTTGAGAGCCTTCTGCCCAAAAATTTTTCAGTATTATTTTACCGCCCAAACTCTCTACAATTCGAACTATATCTCCACCTATGGTATATCCATAATGTTTAGCAGCATTTTCAGCAATCCGAAATACAGAATTCATGTCCAGATTGGTAGGCTGCGGGGGTTCGAAAGTATCAGAATGTACTGAATTCACCATATTTTAAGTCAACCGATTCTATCTCAAGTGTCAATAGCCTTCATTGCTTAATACAATGTTAGCTTAGCCATATAAATTTTAGGTGTACGAGATGCCCCACACTCAACGCGCGTTAGCGTGTACAAAAGAGTGCAAAGTACGTCAAGGCACAAATTGATCACGTAAATATGAGTTTCCCGCTTTTAAGGTCAATTTTAATCGCCGAACCGTCCGGCAGATCGCCTGCGAGCAGTTGCGCAGCCAGTGGATCCTGCACCTGTTTCTGGATCACGCGTTTGAGCGGACGTGCGCCATATGACGGATCATAGCCGCGCTCGCCAATCCAGTTTCGCGCCGCGTCGGACAGCGTAATCGTGATGCGACGGTCTGACAGCCAGCCTTGCAGACGCTTCATCTGAATATCGACAATCGCGCCCATATGCTCGGGCTTTAACCGCTCAAACAATAGCGTCTCGTCGACACGGTTTAAAAACTCCGGACGGAAATGCGCGCCCAGCTCGGCCATCACGCCGATGCGGGCTTTCTCCACGGACTCGCCGTCCCCCAGATTAAGCAGGTGCTGCGCGCCGATATTAGACGTCATCACGATCAGCGTATTGCGGAAATCCACTGTGCGGCCTTGGCCATCGGTCAGGCGTCCATCATCGAGCACCTGCAACAGGATATTAAACACATCCTTATGCGCTTTTTCGATCTCGTCGAACAAAACAACCTGATAGGGACGGCGGCGCACGGACTCGGTCAGCGCCCCGCCTTCATCATAGCCGACATAGCCGGGCGGCGCGCCGATCAGACGCGATACGGCGTGCCGCTCCATATATTCGCTCATATCGATACGGGTAATTGCCGCGTCATCGTCAAACATAAATTCAGCCAGCGCTTTGGTTAGCTCGGTTTTCCCCACGCCTGTCGGGCCAAGGAAGATAAAGCTGCCGATCGGCCGGGCCGGATCTTTCAGACCCGCGCGCGCGCGCCGTACAGCGTCGGATACGGCCTTGACCGCCTCGCTCTGCCCGACCACGCGCTTGGCCAGATAGCTTTCCATATCCAGCAGTTTTTCGCGCTCGCCTTCGAGCATTTTTTCCACCGGAATACCGGTCCAGCGCGCAACAACCCCCGCGACCTGCTCGGCCGTGACAGTCTCCATCTCGCTGCCATCTTCCTGCGCGGCTTCGGCTAATTTGAGGTGCTCTTCCAGCGCGGGAATGTCTTCGTGCTGTAGACGGCCTGCGCGCTCATAATCGCCTTGGCGCACGGCTTCGGCAAGTTTGCTGCGCGCCTGATCAAGCTGATCCTTGGTCTCCGCTGCGTCGGCTAATTTGGCTTTCTCCGCCTGCCACGCAGCCGTCATATCCGCGCTCTGGCTTCCCAGGTCGGACAGTTCGCCGGACAGCTTTTCAAGGCGGTCTTTGGAGGCTTTGTCTTTTTCCTTGCGCAGGGCCTGCTCTTCGATGCGAAGCTGCACAATGCGGCGGTCAATTTCGTCCAGCGCTTCGGGCTTGCTGTCCACTTGCATGCGCAGGCGGCTGGCGGCTTCGTCCATCAGGTCGATAGCTTTATCGGGTAAAAACCGGTCAGTGATATACCGGTGTGACAGAGTTGCCGCCGCAACGATCGCCGCGTCGGAAATACGAATGCCGTGATGAACTTCATATTTATCTTTTAATCCGCGCAGGATCGATACGGTGTCTTCGACGCTCGGCTCGTTGACGAATACAGTCAGAAAGCGCCGCGCCAAAGCCGCATCTTTTTCCAGATGTTTGCGGTATTCATCCAATGTGGTTGCGCCAACGCAATGCAGCTCCCCGCGCGCGAGCGCAGGTTTTAAAAGATTGGCTGCGTCCATTGCGCCGTCACCTTTACCGGCGCCCACCAAAGTGTGGATTTCGTCGATAAACAAAATGATCTGCCCGTCAGCGGCTTCAACTTCTTTTAGAACGGCTTTGAGACGCTCTTCGAACTCGCCGCGATATTTCGCGCCCGCAATCAGCGATCCCATATCCAGTGCCAGCAGGCGCTTGCCCTGAATAGACTCCGGCACATCGCCATTAATAATACGCAAAGCGAGACCTTCGGCGATGGCGGTTTTCCCGACGCCCGGCTCCCCGATCAGCAGAGGATTATTTTTTGTGCGGCGGGTCAGAACCTGAAGCGTGCGGCGGATCTCTTCGTCGCGGCCAATGACCGGATCAAGCTTGCCGTCACGCGCGGCCTGAGTCAGATCACGGGCATATTTCGCCAGCGCCTCATAACCGTCTTCGGCATTTTCACTGTCCACTTTACGCCCCTGTCGTAGATTTTTAATCGCTTCACCCAAGGCCGCCGGCGTCACGCCGGCCTCTTTCAGCACGGCGTTAATCTCTTTATCGCCCGTTAGCGCGAGCAAAAGCCGCTCGGCGGAGACGAAACTGTCACCTGCATCCTTGGCAGCCTTTTCGGCATTCGCCAGCACCTTGCCTGCCGGCGCGCTCATGATCAGGCGGTCTGCACCGCCGCCGTCCACACCGGGAAGTTTCTCAAGCAGGCCCGCTGCGCCCGCAGCCGCTTTGAGGCTATCTCCGCCTGCCGCGGCAATCAAATTGCTCGCTAGCTTTTCTTTTTCCTCCAGCAGGGCCGCAAATAAATGGGCGGGCACCAGCTGTTGGTGGTTATTTTGAAGCGCAAGCGCCTGGGCCGCTTGCACAATGGCGCGCACGCGGGCTGTCATTTTTTCCGGATTCATACATCCCTCCTTGGTCGCCCCTTAGGGGCTCATCAATATCTGACTCAAAGATAGGAATTTATTCCGTAGAGGCAAGGGGTGGAATTATGCGTCGCTTTGCGATACCGGATTTCGCTGGCGCTCTATCCGGCAGGCGTAAGCCCTCGATTATCCCACCGATAATTCCTGTAATTGTGCCACCGCAAGCGCAAATTTAGCCAGTGTCCAGCCGCCGGCGCCGGAGAGGCGCATATAGGCGGAATCGTAAGCTTTTACGCTGGCGAGATGATCTTTCAGCCACGGATCAATAACATTGCGGGCCGGAACGTTGGCTTTGCCGCCGCGCGTTTTATGTGCGCGGGCAGCCAATAAGGCGAGCTGTCCCTGAACGGCGTAAAAGTCTTCGGTAATACGGCGCAAAGCGAGGCGATCCCAATGATCTTTAGGTGTCAGGCGTATGGCCGCATTGCGCAGACGGTCAATTTTAAACCGCCCGCCAATATCGTAAAACAGCTCTGCGGCAGGTTTCAGGTCCCATCCGGTTTCGCTGGCAAAGGCGACAACATCAAAGCCCGATGCGTAACTGCGCAAAAGGGCGGCGCGTTCGGCCAGCTCTTGCGGTATGCCCTGTTTGGTAAAGCGCGAGACGCGGCCTTGTGCGCGTTTACGGTCATAGGAGCTGAGCAGGTTAAGCCAGTCACTGTCCAAATCGGCCAGCGCGTTTTTGCGCGGCGTCAAGCGCGGCTCGATCTCTCCGCTCTCATAACGGCGCACGATCCAGCCGGTAATACGGGAAATGACGCGGGCGAGCTCGGCCAAAACGTCATATTGCGCGCTGGCAGACACGACATTATCCAGCGCGGCAATTTCGCGGCGCAAATTCGGCCCGTCCAGCGCGGCATAAGCGATAATAAAGGCGCTGGAAATATCAGACACTATCCCATTTGTATGCTCTGCCGCGCGCATCATAAAGAGCGGCCCGCCGACATCGACAATTAAATTGGCCAGACGCGAGCCGATAATCTCACCGCGCAGGCGGTGGGTTTCCATGGCCTTGTCAAATTTGCTCAAAGCGGGCGGAAAATAATCCTGTAATAATTTGTGCAAATAGGGATCAGACGTCAAACCGCTGGCCATTAAATCATCAAATAATTTGATCTTGGCATAAGCCAGCAATACGGCCAGTTCAGGACGATACAGACCGCGATCTTCGGCTTCCCGGGCGCGCATTTCCGCCGTACTCGGCAGACCTTCAACTATGCGGTCCAGGCGCCCGCCGCGTTCCAGCAAGCTCATAAACCGCTCATAGGCATTATGATCATTTACTGCCGTAAGCTGCGCCCGCGACAAGGCCCCCGTCTGATCATAATTATGAGCCAGGACAAGGCGCGCCACATCATCGGTCATACTCTCCAGCAGCGCGTTACGGTCAGCCTTTTTGAGCGCGCCTTGTTCTATCGCGCCGCCCAGAAGGATTTTGATATTCACCTCATGATCAGAGCTGTCCACGCCTGCGCTATTATCAATAGCGTCGGTATTGATGCGTCCGCCGGATCGGGCAAATTCAATACGTCCCGCCTGGGTTACGCCCAAATTGGCGCCTTCGCCGACAACTTTCGCGCTCACGTCGCAGCCTGTGACGCGTACGGGATCATTGGCTTTGTCACCGACCTGTAAATCGGATTCGAGACTGGAGCGGATATAGGTCCCGATCCCGCCAAACCAGAGCAGTTCACACTGGGTTTTCAATAGCGCATGGATCAGCTCATTGGGGGTGACTTCATTGCGGGACAGCCCCGTCAGGGCTTTGATTTGTGGCGTTAACGCTATGGACTTTTCCGCGCGTGAGAAGACGCCGCCGCCTTTGGAAATGAGTTCGGCATTATAATCCTGCCAGGTCGAACGCGGCAGAGCAAACAGGCGCGCGCGTTCGGCAAAACTGCTTTGCGCGTCAGGGGTCGGATCGATGAAAATATCAAGATGATTAAACGCGGCGAGAAGTTGAATATGAGGCGAGAGCAACATGCCATTGCCAAAAACATCGCCTGACATATCACCGACGCCGATAACGGTGAAATCCTCATTCTGGATATCTTTGCCCATTTCACGGAAATGTCGTTTGACCGCTTCCCAACCGCCGCGCGCGGTAATACCCATTTTTTTATGGTCATAGCCGACCGATCCGCCGGACGCGAAAGCGTCCGCCAGCCAGAAGCCTTTGTCCATGGCGATGCCGTTGGCGATATCGGAAAATGTTGCCGTGCCTTTATCGGCTGCCACGACCAAATACGGATCGGACGCGTCCCAGCACAGAACGTCCTGGGGCGGTACAATATCCGTTCCGACATAATTATCAGTGATATCAAGAAGCCCGGAAATAAAGATCGTATAGGCGGCAATGCCTTCTTCCATAATTGCATTACGGTCCCCGCCAATTGGCAGGTCTTTAGGATAGAACCCGCCTTTGGACCCGACCGGAACGATGACCGCATTTTTGACCTGCTGGGCTTTGACAAGGCCCAGCACTTCGGTGCGGTAATCGTCACGGCGGTCAGACCAGCGCAGCCCGCCGCGCGCGACAGGGCCGAAGCGTAAATGCAGGCCTTCAACGCGCGGTGACCAAACAAAGATTTCACGGTAGGGCTTGGGATTGGGAAGGTCTTCGAGCTCACGGCTGGCGATTTTCAAGCTGATATAAGGACTCGGGGCTCCGTCATCATCGCGCTGATAGAAATTTGTGCGAAGCGTGTTTTGCAACAGATCTGACAGGCGGCGTAGGACGCGGTCATAATCCAGCGATTGGACTGTATCGAGCGCGGACGTGATTTTAGCGACGATGGCAGTAGCGGCCTCAGCCCGCGCGCCCATATCCGCAAACATTTTCGGATCAAACCGCGTTTCAAATAGCGCAAATAACAGACGCGCTATATCACCATGCGCGGTCAGGGCCGCAATCTGTACGGTTTCCGATGGATCCATGCCGGATTGGGCGCGATATCGGCACATGGTGCGGATGACCGCAACATCACGCCATGACAGGCCAAGGCGCATGATCAGCGCGTTAAAACGATCATTATCCGTATGCCCTGATAAAACAGCAAGAACGCCGTCTTCAAACAGTGTCCCGTCGGCGGTCTCAGCGCCTTCGGGCAAGCGGATCTCAAAGTCATGTATCCAGATACGCCTCTCGCCGGAGAGAATTTCGTAGCCGGTTTCCTGCACAATATAGAGACCGAGATGATCAAAAATCGGCATGACTCCCGACGGCTCCAGCCGTAGTTCATAGCGGTAGAACTTTGCACGCAAAATACGCGGGTCATCACCGTTACGGCGATAAGCGCGGATCCGCATGGCGCCGGGAATTGTACCAAGTTTGTTGATCTCGACCAGATCGGTCAAGGCTACATCGATGGAGAAATTATCCTGATAATTGGACCGAAATCCTGAGGCGAAGCGGGCTGTAATCTTTGGATCCAGAACATCAGGCCGCGTTTCGGACAGCTCTAAAAGGCGCTGCTCCCAGGGCTGGGCAATCTGCGCAATCATACGCTCCAGCGTTTCGACATCAGGCTCGGGATGATTATAAGGCGTGACGCCGATAATAAAGTGAACGCGCGCGACAGGCTCGTCCGCATAGCGCGGGTAAAATGCCGAGACCCGCCCGCCATAAGCATCTTTAAGCACCTGTCCAATGCGGCGACGCAGGATGGTATTATATTGCTCACGCGGGACGAAGACCAAGGCGCTTATAAATCTGTCAAACGGATCGCGGCGGATAAAAAGCTTACTGCGCGGACGGTCTAGAACACTTACGATTCCGATTGAAATCCGTAATAGATCGTCTTCGCGGATCTGGAACAGTTCATCACGCGGATAGGTCGCCAGCACATAATCGAGGCTTTTGGCGTTGTGACTGCCGGGAAGAACCTGGGCGCGGGCGCGTACATTTGCCAGCTTTTCGCGAAGAAGCGGGACTTGGTCCGGAGGCAGGTTATAAGCAGCGGCGGTAAACAGCCCGATAAAGCGGGTCTCGCCGACCACTTCGCCGTCATCGGCATAATGTTTGACGCTGATATAATCGAGGCGAACGCGGCGGTGTACGCGCGATGCCAAATTAGATTTCGCTATCACAACCGGATCATATTCTGTCAGAATAACACCTGACTTTGTCACCTGTGTCGGCTCGCTCGCATTGCGTAAAACCTGCAGGTTCTCGTCGCGGAGCAGACCCAGATTCGACTCGCTGATAATGTCCGGTTCAGTATTGCCGGCTTCATCCGTAAGAATATGTGTATAATCAAACCGGCGCGCGCCCATGAGCACAAAATTACCGTTATAAAGCCAGCGCAGAAATTCCCGTGCTTCACCGTTTTTAAGATTGTCCAGACGGGCCAAATCCTGTTCCGCGGCATGGAGAGCAGCACGCATGGGCACAAAATCAGCCACGACTTTTGAGACATCACCGAGCGTTTCAGTCAAACCGGTTTTGGCGCGCTTGGCCGCCTGCGGTGTTAGGCGAGGGGTTACGATAACCATGTAACTTTCGGTTTTGCCTTCACCTTTACGGGCGCGTTTGCCGGATTTATCGCGGGCGGGTGATAGGATCGGATGGATTAGCGCGTCCATGGTTGTGGCTTGAGCGGCGAGCTCGCCGGTAATAGAGGCAACAAGGAAAGGCTTGTCATCGGTGACAACGGCAAAGGCGCTACACTCGGCAGGTAGCGCGCTGACAGCAACGGAAGTTATAAGAGTTTCGCCGCGCATCCGGACCGCGCTGGCTTTGAAAATTTCCGACAAAAGTGCGCCAAAGGCGGCGGGCGTCATATCCAAGCGTTCGGATTTGGCACCCTCCAGCATTGCGGCCGCAAAATCCAGCGCGGCAGCCTTCGGAGTCAAACCCTTCATTTCCGGCAAAGCCAGAAGATCGGATGCCGCGATATCCATAAGCGGTGTGACAGGTCGCGGCGGCGTATATTCGGTCATGTGATAACCTCTATCGAGACAATAAGCCCATTTATATTATTATAATTGCTATAGTATTATTTTATGCGGTTTTAGCCCCGATTTGATGCCTTTTGCAGGAAATATCTCACGCTTCGATATCATATCATGCCGGTTTGGGCTTGGCGCCTGTTTTAGACTCATCCTGCTCCGGCGCAGGGAGTCGCTGCGCGCTGCCAAAATCAATATTTGAACTCATAAGATGCAAATCGCGCTGCGGGAACGGAATGGTAATTCCGGCTTTCGCTAAGGCGTCATTGAGCGCCATATGCAGTTCATGTGTCATCGGCACCCGCAGATCAAAACTGGGAAGGTAAACCCGGACTTCAAAATCTAAAGAGCTGTCACCAAAACCCATAAATAAAACCTTGGGCTCGGGCGTTTTGAGAACATTAGAATTGGCTTTGGCAGTTTCGAGCATAACTTTGTGGGCGTGTGTGGTATCGGAACCATAAGCGATGCCGACTTTGACCGCGAGGCGCGTCATGGAGGTTGTCAGCGTCCAGTTTGTCACCCGCCCGGTGATCAGTTCTTTATTCGGGATAACAATTTCCAAATTATCCAGATTAGTGAGTGTTGTTGCGCGGATTTGAATGCGCGAAACCGTTCCGCTCTGATCTCCAATCGTGACGTAATCGCCAATACGCACCGGGCGTTCAAACAGGATAATCAGGCCGGATATGAAATTGGCAATAATTTCCTGCAAACCGAAACCGATACCGACAGACAGACCCCCGACGATCCATTTCATACTGCTCCATTGCAGACCCAATTTGTTAAATGCAAACAGGAAGCCGATGATGATAATGATATAGCCCATAACGGTGGTGATGGCGTAGCGGCTGCTTTCCTTCAGACCTGTGCGTTGCAGCACGAACAGTTCGAGCAATCCGGGCAGATTGCGGACCGCAATGATGGTCAAAATAGTGAAGGCGATGGCCTGTATAATGCTCCATAAGGTCAGAACCGTCTCGATCTCGCTCCCGTCTACTCCAATGTTTCCGGTTTTGAAGCGATGCAGCTCGATTGTATCAAATATGGTCAGCGCCGGCAGAAGACTGGCCCAAAGCACATATACCATAACGCTCGCGCCGATCAGAATGGCCAGGTTTAGAAGTTGACTGGATTGGCGGGACATCTGTTCAATATCGATTGTCTCGTAATCGACAGGCGCGGTCGCAGGAGCGTCCTCGCCGCGCTCTTCAGCCTCCTGACGCTCCTTGCGCTCTTTCTCAGCCTTTTTGCGCAGTTCCATGAGCTGGGCCAATTTGGCGCGGCGCTGCGCAATGGTCAGGCTGCGGCGTGACAAACCATACATCAGATAGGCAAAAATCGCGACGGCAGCGGTCAGTAATATCCGGCCCTGCACTTCCAAAGCGGTCGCAAAATAACCGGAAATGGCAAGAGCGGTAATAATCAGCGGTAGCAAAAGCGCAGCGCCGAAAAGGACTTTGCGGTATCTAGCGACAATGCCGTCGCGGCGTAGCAAATTATCATAAGTCATCTGCCGGGCCAGCAAGATACGGTAAGCCAGCCACGCCATTGAAAGGGTCGCAATGATAAAGCCTAAAACGCCCAGCGCCGCTGTCGAGGCTTCCCCGTCAACGCTGACGCAGGTTACAACCAGTAAGGCGGAAATGGCCTGTAGCGGCGTAAACCACCTCAGGTTCCGCCGCAGCCTGCGGGTCAAAGCCGGTTTGACTTTGAAATGTTTTTCTAACAGCGCGCCTTCGCGGGCCCAATTGCGCAAAGATTCCAGTCCCAAGACCAAAAGACCCACAGCCAAGAGCGCCTGGCCCGCCAGAGGCGCAAATCCGAAATCCCCGCTATTAATCAGTAATATTGCGACGATGAGACAGGGCAGGGCTATGCGCAGCGCAGCAACCGCGCCGGATAAAATCGCAATCGGAGTAAAGCTATATTGATCAGTCTGAACACGGCCAATATGGGGCGCCATCTGGGTCACGCGTTTGCGAAGCTTGGGACGCACCAGCAAGGTTAATATGGTCAAAATAGTCAGAAATAGAGTTAGAAACGGATTTCTGTAAAGGCCGTCTTTAAGGCCGCCGGCAACTTCGTCGAAATTGTCTTTCGAAAACAGCCGCTGCGTTGAAACGACAAGCTCTTGCAAATAGGTCAAACTTATCGGCTCGGCGCTGGGGAGCCATATCAGCTTGGTCTCGAGTAATTTGACAAGACTATTTGTCTCATTAGCCAGCTCGGATTCCAGAGCATTAACTTCAGACAGCTCGCTGCTTTGCCGCACGGCGGCGCTGATCAACTCGGTTAACAGCACGCGCTGCTGTTTATAGAGCGCGCGGAGCTGAGTCTCATCCTCAGAAGTTAATGGCGCGCTGTCGGGATGCGTGCGTCTCCATTTGGCGTAAAGCCCGCTGACATTAATACCGCTTGCGGGGAAATCCTGTAGTCGATTTTGCGCCAAAACGCGCTGCATTGAAATATCCAGACGCAATTTAGACCGCGTGCTGACAGAATTTTTAAGCCGCCCGACTTCGGGGAGATTATCGCGCAATTGACGCAAGACGCCGCCATATTTGCGTCCGATATCTGACTCACCCAGGATAGACTCGGCCAGTTCACGGTCATTTGTGATCTGCCGCGTTTCGGCCTGCAGGCGTGAGCGCAAAACCGGTAAATTACCGCCAGCTGCCTCAATAGTTTTAAGCTGTTTGGCGAACACCAAATTGTCTCTGGCAAATTCCTGAACAAGGGGATGGGCAGTGCCGGCGGCGTCAACGGCGGCTTGTGCATTGACAATCCGCGCTTCAATCTCGCGGGCGCGAAACGCCCCTGTTTTTTGGCGCAAAGCCGTCAGTTCGCGGTCCGTAATGGCCAGCCGCAAGCGTATGAGCTGGCGCTCAAGCGGCAATATTTTCAGCCTCAACGGCGCGGCCTGTTCGCGTTGTAGAAGCGTTTCAATCTCCTGCTCCAGAGCGGCGCGGCGGACAAATGCGACAGCTTGGCGGGCCTCTTCGATCGGGTCGACACCATCGGTTGCAAAACCCGCGATGCGGTCATTGACCAGTCCCAGCTCGCCGCGCAAACGGTCACGCTCGGCCGCGCCCCCTGTAGACACTTTATTGGCCTCAGTGAGGCGCACTTCCAGCTCTTCCAATGCGCGGCGCAGACGTTCGGCATCCGCCTCAAGCTCGGCAATGCGTTGCTCATAACTCAGTAGGGCCTGTTCGCTCAGCTCTTGATCAGGAATATTTAGCGGCGCTTCCAGCTGCGTCTCAGCCTGATCAATCTCATCTTCCAGCTTCTGGATACGAGCCGCCGCATCTGTTCGCAATATTTTGCTTTCGGCAGCTTTGCTGCGCAACTCCGCAATGGTCTGGAACCGCGTCAGCGCGGCATTATAAAGCTCATTGGCTTCTTTGATCTGATCTTCGTTTAATCCTGCATTACTGCGCAGCGCAGTCTGCGCGGCGCGGATTGCGCTTTCTGTAGAGCTTGGCGGTAGCGGGGTCACTGATTCTACGGGCGTAATGCCGGATGTATCAGGGGTTTGCGCCATAACGGGCGCGGCGCTGATCAGGCTAATGCAGACCCAGATCATTATCAAAAATCGCATATAAACGGGCTTAAAGATCAGGCTCATAAGTCTGCCTAACACAAGACAAATGCTGCGCCAATGCGGCGCAGCTTTAAATGCGAGAAAATGATTACATGAACCGCAGAGTTCGTGCAGCGCATTAAGTACGGTCTGAATAATACTCTTCTGATAGATCACAGCTTAGCTTCTTTCATGCTGACGCCGCCTTATAGATGCCGCTTCCGGCTTGCAGAGCCATTATACAAAAGCGGCTATGGACATTATTTAACCCAGGTTGCAAAGGGCAGCACATTAGGGACATATCTCATGAACGAATTTAAAAATAAGACGGCGTTTATTACCGGCGCGGCGGGCGGCATTGGCCTGTCTTTGGCGCGTAAATTTCATGAGGCCGGCGCTAATGTGATGATGGCGGATATTAACGCCGGCGCGCTGGAGAAAGCCAAGGCGGATCTGGGCGGCGGGAGCCGTCTGGCGCGCATTGTCTGTGACGTCTCCAAACCAGACCAAGTTAAAGCCGCTGCCGATGCGACCCTCAAAGCTTTCGGCAAAGTCCATATTGTCGTCAATAATGCGGGCGTCGGCCTTGCGGGCCGCGCCGGCGATATCGCGCTGGAAGACTGGCGCTGGATTGTCGACATTAACCTGATGGGCGTGGTCTACGGCGTCGAAGCCTTTACGCCGCTGATCCGCGATAACGGTGAAGGCGGGCATATCCTCAACGTCGCCTCTATGGCCGGGCATTTTACGATGCCGGGGATGGCGCCTTATCATGCGACCAAATTTGCCGTGGTTGGCTATAGCGAAGCCTTGCGGCAGGAGCTCGCGCCGGACAATATTAATGTCACGACTTTGTGCCCGACATGGGTGAAAACCAATATTTATAACGCTGCGGCGAACCGCCCGACGGCGGCGAAAGACAGCAACAAGCCCGCATCTGTGACCGCAACGCAGCTTTACGCATTGACCAAAGGCCTCGTCGATAGCGGCATGTCGCCCGACACGCTGGCCGATTTGTGCCTGACCGCGCTCACGGCGCGGCGCGGCACAGTCTTTAATGACCCGGAGGCCCGCCCGGCCATTATGGCGCGCGCAAAAACCCTGCTCGCTGATTATGATGCCTGCCTTGATGATTTGGGTATGAGCTAACGAGAGATGTATGTGAAAGCACCCGCGCTTTGCGTATTTTAAGCGATATCACCTCACGTCTTACGGGCGTTTCTGCCCGGCTCGCCGGGGTCTATGATCTCGCTTAATATCAGGATCGTGATTGTAAAACTCGACCAGCATGCGCATCGCTCCAAGAGGCTCAACGAGATGCGGCTGGCCCGGCATAACGCGCCCGGGATGGGCAATATCAAGAACTGTCTCTGATACAGGATCCAGAATGCGGTATCGCAGACGCCCCTGTAATACGCGAATAATTCCCCAAACGCCTGCCTTGGTGCGATGCGTCTTCCGCAGCCCGGCGGGCAAAGTGTTTTCATCAAATATCGGCGTGCATTTATAGGGCTGCGGTAAGGGCGGGGGCGCTAAGCCGCCTTCATTCTCCCATCTGGAAAGAGATTGGCCGCGACTTTTGGGCGTCTGCGAAACCGGATTTGAATCATAAGTCATAGGGCCTTCTCCTCGTCGCTGTATTGAACCGCGTTTATCGCCGTATTCTGGTGAGTCTTATACACTATTTTAGTCCAAATTCTTTCATAAACAAAATAGAGTCTCAGCTTAGGTAAGTTTTTTCCGGCTTTTGATCGAGACTGCGGGCGCTAAGCGGCCTGTATGAAACGATGTCAACGCGCCCGTCTCCGCGCGACGCGATGTGGCCATGTTTTGGCCAGCGGTTTCATTTTTCTAGACGCGGGGTTATCGCCGCTGACGATACGCCCAAGCGCCGTTATGCGATGGCCCGTCGGGTGACCACATGCGCGCCGGGTTGGTCGGCGGCGGCGCGCCGCAAAAAAGCAGGAAGCCTGCGGGGCGGCAGCTCCGAAGGCTGCCAAAGAGTTTCTAGTGTTTACGAAGATGCCATCCCCGCAGCGATATCTCACGGCCGATACGCGGCTCTCGCTAAGGTCACAGTCCACAGCGCAGTCTGCTCCCAAACCCGTTTGATGTAAGCCATAACCCCACCTCGCCCGAATCCAATACCGTCTCGTGGCAGAAAAGAAACGTCTTCCCCGTCCTGACCAAAAGAACAGTTTAAACATAGGCGGTAATGGAGAGGGCGGGGATTTATCTTTAATATAAAGTGCTATAATGCAGCGAATCAATGGTTTAACGTGAAGAGCCGTGAGGATGAATGTCTTGACGAAGACGTGGGCTTGCAGTGGGATTAAGTGTCTAACGTCTTGAGCCAGCTCTCAACCAGTGCAATTTGAGGCCCCGCCCCAATTTCAGTAAATAAATTCAAGGATTTTTGCCAATATCCCCGTGCGCCGCCGAGATCCCCGCGCGTTTCTGCCACTTTGCCCATATTACCGTAATTATTGGCCATGCCTTCTTTTCGTCCGAGGGCTTCATTAAGCTCCAAGGCTTTCCCGTAATAATCCATCGCACCGTCGATATCCCCGCGCGTCTTTGCCACTATGCCCATATTGCCGTATTGATTGGCCATGCCCTCTTTGCTGCCGAGGGCTTCATACAGCGCCATGGCTTTGGCGTAATAGTTCATCGCAGCGTCGAGATCCCCACGTATTTGTGCCACATTGCCCATATTGCCGTAATTATTGGCCATGCCTTCTTTGCGCCCGAGGGCTTCATTCAGCGCCAAGGCTTTGCTGTGATAGTCCATCGCCGCGTCGAGATCCCCGCGTATCTGTGCCACATTCCCCATATTGCCGTAATCAGAGGCCATGCCTTCTTTGCGGTTTAGGGCTTTTTCAATTTCCAGAGATTTCGCATAATAGTCCATCGCCGAGTCGAGGTCCCCGCGCGTCTGTGCCACATTGCCCATATTGCCGTAATTAGCGGCCATGCCTTTTTTGCTGCCGAGCGCTTCATGTAAGGCCAAGGCTTTGCCGTAATAGTCCATCGCCGCGTCGAGGTCCCCGCGCGTCTGTGCCACTATGCCCATATTGCCGAAGCTCACCGCGTGTAATTCATCATTGTCCCGCGTGTTTGCAATTTTTAGAACTCTCTTATACGCGCTTAACGCCGCATCCAGATCGCCCAGACGAAGTTGTAAGTTTCCGAGTTGATTGCAGCTTTCTGCATCATTTGGGTCAAGATCAATAATACGATTATAGGCTTTTACGGCCTCTTCCCCATTAATGAAGTAATTGATTGTCGCAATTTCTTGCCACATTTCGATTTCATTGCTCGTGGCTTCAGCACGGGCATCGCTTTGCTCCGCAATGGCTTGTTTCAACCGATTTGTGGCCGCAACAGGGTTTGGCGGGTCCGCCATAATTGCTTTAACGGCGTCCTGCGTCGCCTGCCTTTCTGAGGAGAGCATTTCTCTAACTGTTTTTTCGACGTAGTCTTGCTCGTATTGAGACGCCGTTTTCCCATCACGTAAAATGGTCAGAACTTGGTCGACTTTGTCCTCAATGCGATCAAGTTTCTCACCGAGATAATGTTTAAGCTCTGCGAGTTTTTCTATGAAGGCACCAACATCCCGCTTAATTTGTCCCGTGAGCTTTAAATTCTGCATCAGAATTTCCGGTTGGAGCGTCTTGAAATAATCTGCATCCTGCAAACTTGAATTTAGCGCTATCGTAATAATTTTTTCAGCGTAATCTCTGGCGTCACCGTCTTCGAAAAAGTGGTCAGGAACGCCGCTTAAATTTGCTCCATTAATTTCGTCTAAAATATGGTCCGCTATAGCCTTAGGAAAGCCATCCATATCTCTGGCGAGTTCCACAATCATTTTTGGGGCTGGCCAATAATCTGATAGGAGTTTGGAAAGGTATTTATCTGCAAATTCGCGAGCGTCATTGTCCATTTCGGCGAAACGGCTATCGCCAGCGAGTGTTTCATTAATGCGGGATTTAATCTTTTGAATGGTTCTATAGGATTTCGGGTCTTTCGTCTGATATCGTTTCATCCATTTGGACACGCCCCAGGCTCCAATACCGACCGCAGGAGCTGCAAATACCCCAAATGCGATCACCGCGCCGCCTGTCAGCCCGCCCAAAGCGACGCAGCTGCTTCCGGTGGCCAAGAGCGAGAGCTGATTGACCAAGTTTTCGTTTATTTTAAAGTCGCTCCCCATTATAATAGATTTAGGAGAATTTCTAAATTTTTCAACTCCTTCCTAATTAAAATTTAAAGTAAGCGTTTTTTGGTACGAAGACAGGTGAAACTTATGACCTGTAAACCCAAGAGCCCTGCGGCACCATTCTGCTTGGGAAGAAAGGGGCGGCCAAGGCCGACCCTCCCCCACAACTCCCCAACCCCAAGATTAACGCATTGACTCACGCGGTTTATCGCTTTAAATATTGAACGAACGTTCGTTCATAAGCTGAGGCTGAGGCGGGGTAATGGATAATGTAGCGCAGAGCGCAGATCATGGGCGCGGGGTTATCGCGGCTGACGATACGCCCAAAGCGCGGCTGGAGCGCGCGGCGGTGCGTTTGTTCGGCGCGCAGGGCGTTGACGGTACCTCTATGCGCCAGATCGCGGCGGGCGCCGATATGTCCCTTGGGGCGGTCTATGCCCATTATGACAGCAAAGATAAGCTGGCTTTCGCGCTGATGTCGCATACGCATAAACGTCTGGCGGGTTTAATCGCGGCGGCTGCGGCGGGCGGTGATCTAAGCGTCGTGACCGGGCGCATTATTGACGGCTATTGCGCCGCAGCCGATGACGATTGGGATTTGTTTCGATTTTACCTGATTAATTTACATCGGTTTGAGAATTTGGCCGGCGGTAAACGCGGCTCACCGACAGAGGCCGCGGCTAAAATCGTGCGCCGCGCGATCACATCCGGCGACATTGTAAAAAAACCGGCTTTGTTAACAGCCGCCATGGCATTAGGCGTCGTGATGCAGGCGGGGCTGGCGCGCTCTTACGGGCAAATTAACGGTCCATTGTCTAAGCATAAAGATCAATTTAAGGCCGCTGTCACGGCCGTATTGGAGGCGGGTATATGAGCGAGCAGTCTCTTCCGATGATGCGGATTAATTCCGTATTATTTACAATTGTTTTTTTTGGTCTGACATTTGTGTTTGCGGTTATCTGCGCCGTGCTGGCGTTGATACCGGGGCGTAAGCCGATGATGTCGGGCCTGTGGGTCTATACCAAAATCATTCGTTTTCTGATGGAGGTCATGCTTGATATTCATGTGGAGGTGCGCGGCAAAGATAAATTGCCCCAAAACGAAGCCTTTATAATTGCGGCTAAACATCAAAGCTATGGGGACGGCATCATCATGTTCTCCGAATTTTTTGACCTCTCATTCGTCACGGGCGACCATTTAGAGAAGTTTACATTGCTTAAGACGATCCTGCGCAAAGCGGGGGCAGTGGTCGTGGATAGCTGCGGCGGGCCGGACGTGCACGAGAAAATGACGCGCGAGGCGGAGCGCGTGAAGCGCGAGCGGCGCCGTCTTTTGATTTATCCCGAAGGGCATCTGTCGCAGATCGGGACGCAGCACCGCTACCGCAAAGGGGTCTACCATATGTATAAGGATTTTGGCTGTCCCGTTGTGCCGGCCGCGACAAATCTCGGGCAGCGCTGGAACCAAAGCGACTGGCGTAAATATCCCGGCCAGGCCGCGATTAGGTTTCTTGACCCTATTCCGCCCGGACTTGATAAAGACGCCTTTATGGCGCGGCTGGAGACCGAGATTGAAACCCATAGCCGCGCCATGCTGGATATGGATAATCTGGGCGCGTTAAATCCGGCGGATATCGGAAAGACGGTGGAAAATGATGTGGCCCGTGCTAAGCGTGAAGCGCGCGAAGCTCAGGCCTCGCATATTGACGGGTCGATTGTCCTGAACCGCGGAGCCAAATCATGAGCGCAGTGACCGCCATTAAATTATTCGGGCAGCGCCGGTTTTTACCGCTCTTTGTGCTGTTCCAAGCGGGAACATTTAACGACAATGCGCTCAAACAAGCGCTGATCGGGCTTGTCGCTTTTGGCGGCGTCGTGCTGTTTTCGGACAATATTCCGCGCGGCTCTGTTGTGCCAGTCGCGGCGCTTTTATTTACGCTGCCCTTCCTTATATTTTGCACAATTGCCGGACAAATCGCGGATAAGGTCGACCGGGGCGTCGTTTTAAAATGGGTCAAGCGCGCCGAAGTCGGCATTATGATCATTGCGGCGATCGGGTTTTTCCTGGAAAGCCCGATTATTCTGGCGATAACTCTGGTCATGATGGGGACGCAGTCGGCCTTTTTCTCCCCGACAAAAAATGCGGTTCTACCGCAATGGCTATCCGATGATGAGCTGATCGCCGGTAACGGGCTTCTGTCCGGTTTCCAGTTCTGTTTAATCCTAGCGGGGCAGACCTTCGGGCTGTTATTTGTGCTCAAAACCTTTCCCGAGGGCAGCCTGATAACCGGGCCGCGCATTGTCGGACTTGTTTTAATCGCGCTCGCCATTGTCGGATGGATTGCGGGCGAGAGCCTGCCCAAAGCGCCTGCGCCCGCGCCCAAGCTCAAGATTGACTGGAATCCGGTCACTGCGATTGCCAGCGCCCTGACATTTGCGTGGCGCAACCAGCCGGTGTTTCGGCCTATGCTGGGCATTGCCTGGTTTTACGGCCTCTCGACCATATTTGTGACGGCCTTTCCGACCTATGTCGCAGACGTCATGAAATATGACCAATCGGTTCTGATCGTCATTCTGGCCGCCTCGACTATCGGTATTCTCATCGGGGCGTTATCGTGTTTTATATTTGCCAAAGGCCGCGAGGCCATGCACCTCGTCGCCATCGGGATTGTCGGCGTGACAGTCTTTACGCTTGATCTTTATCTGAACAGCGCGGTCGCGCTGCGCGACGGTCTGGGTACGCTCGATGATTTCTGGGCCGACCCCGCATCCAAAAGATTTTTAATCGATGTGGTCGGAGCGTCCATTTGTAACGGCCTGTTCGTGGTCCCTCTGCAAGCCATGTCTCAGGGCCGTAGCCCGGATGTAAACCGCGCGCGGCTGATGAGCGCCGGGGCCGTGATGTTAAACCTCTCGGTTAATTCATTCACCTTCATTCTGATCGGGCTTGGCTTTACCGCTCTGCCGCTCAAAACACCGTTTCTGTTTATTGTCGTCATCAGCGCGCTGGTCTCGGTCTATGCGCTCTACCGCGTATTTGTGCCCCCGACCGATATTCCGCCGGAAGGCCGGACGATAGAGCCTGCCGCATAATGCGCGGCTATTTCGGCATAGGATGTGAGGGCATATCCAAAGCGCATAATCTGGGCGCGATGATGCGCACGGCCAATGCCTTTGGCGCGAGCTTTGTCTTTACCGTCAACGCCGCTCATGATGCGCGCAAGATCAATAAAACCGACACCTCCCGCACGATAAAAAATCTACCCTATTATGAATGGGACGCGCTGGCTGATATGCGCCTGCCGCAAGGCTGCGCTTTGGTCGGGATTGAGCTGACCGAAGACAGCATCGATCTGCCCAGTTTCAAGCATCCCAATAATTGCGCCTATATTCTCGGGCCTGAAATGGGCTCGCTCTCGCCGCAGATGCAGGCGCGCTGTGCCCATATTGTCAAAATTCCAACGAAGTTCTGCATTAATGTGAGCCTTGCTGCGGCGCTGACACTTTATGACCGGACATTATCGTGCGGCGGCTATCCACCCCGTCCCGTCCGCCCCGGCGGGCCCGATCTGGCGGCGGTCAGTGACTGGAACGTGCCAAACCTGTCGAAAAAATAATACCGCAGCTCAATAATGCGCTGCGATTTTCATTTGGGTTAAGGCTGTCTTAACGACATAAAGACACAATAGAGTTCACTTTAATTTATGGAGCCTATTGTGATCCGCAGCCTAACTCTTGCCGCGCTTATTCTGCCCGCCGCCTTTACGATCGCTCCGGCCGCCCATGCCGAAGAGCCTAAGCTGGAGGCCACCTATTCTGATTGGCGGGTCTATTCGCGCGGATCGGGCAATAGCCGGATTTGCTACGCATTGGCCATGCCGTCCGAGCAATCGCCGCGCGCGGTTAATCACGGCAAGGTCTTTTTCATGGTCGCCAATTGGCAGAACGGCGCGGCCAAAGAACAGCCCAGCTTGATTACGGGTTACGCCTTTAAACGCACCAGCCCGCCCCATGCCCGCGTCGGGTCTACGAAAATCCCGATGTATGTGTCGCAGAATGAGGCGTTCGTCGAATCAGACGGGGATGAAACGAAGCTCGTCAAAACCATGAAAAACGGCTCCGTCATGCGCGTCTCTGCCGTATCGGAACGCGGCACGGCCACCAGTTACGAGTTCTCGCTCAAAGGCATTACCGCGGCGACCCGCAAAGCCAGCGCACTATGCCGCTAATGGCTTGCGCAATTTAGGCGCAATAGGCTAAGGCCGCGCTATGACTGATAATAAAAACCTGCTCGAGACTGAAGCTCTTAAAACAGCCGCTAAACCCGCTATGCCCATGTGGATCGAATACGGTCCCATTCTGATTTACGTTGTGCTTTATACCATATTGCGCCGCGGCGCGGATCCTGAGACGGCGATCCTTAAAGCCGCCACCGTGTTTATGATCGCAGCGGTTATTGCGATGATCTATGCGTGGCGCAAAATTGGCCGCATATCGCTTATTCTCGGCATGACAACGGTCTTTATTGTTATCGCAGTTGGCTTATCAGTCTTTACAGGCAATCCGATTTTCTTTTTCATGAAACCAACTATCGTTAATATTCTCTTTGGGATTGCTTGCATTGGCGGCGTATTAGTCGGTAAAAATGGGTTAAAATTACTCATGGGTGAGGCCTATGCTATGCCCGAAAAGGCGTGGAACACTTTTGCCATACGCTGGGGCCTATTCTTTTTTGCGATGGCGGCCGTCAACGAGATTGTCTGGCGCAATTTTTCCGAAGACTTCTGGTCATATTTCAAACTGTTTGGCTTTTTGCCGCTGACGCTTGTCTTTATCCTGACGCAAATGCCGTTCCTGTTGAAACACTCCGATTTGAAATCGCGGATGAATGATGCGGGCAAGGATTAGGGCTGCACCCACAGGAAAGTCCGGCGTCTGAATGAAGAGACACGCCGCTTGCTTTTGGTCAAGAAATGCGTCGCGCGCTGGCGCTTATGAAATTTATCTTCACCCCCTGACAATATGGTCAATTGAGTTTCACGCCTGCGCCACCTATAAGGCGTCCAAATAAGACCCTTAATGACAGGACGACTTCTATGGCTTCTCTAGACAGCTTTAAATGCGAACGCACAATGACAGTGCGCGGCGGCGACTATACCTATTATGACCTTGGGCAGGCCGAGAAAAACGGGCTGAAAGGCATTTCAAAGCTGCCTAAGTCGCTCAAAGTGCTGCTGGAAAACCTCCTTCGCCACGAAGACGGAACAACCGTTAAAAAAGAAGATATTCAGGCGATTGCCGACTGGCTGAAGACGAAAAAAAGCACGCATGAGATTGCCTATCGTCCCGCCCGCGTCCTGATGCAGGATTTCACGGGCGTTCCGGCCGTTGTCGATCTGGCCGCTATGCGCGACGCCATGACCAATCTGGGCAAAAGTCCGGCCGCCATTAACCCGCTTAACCCTGTACATCTGGTCATCGACCACTCGGTCATGGTCGATTATTACGGCACGAAAACCGCCTTTGCCAAAAACGTCGCCCGCGAATATGAGCGTAATGGCGAACGGTATGACTTCTTAAAATGGGGCCAAGGCGCCTTTGATAATTTCTCCGTTGTGCCTCCGGGCACAGGGATTTGCCATCAGGTCAATTTGGAAAATCTGGCGCAGACCGTTTGGACAAAAACCTCGGGCGGCAAAACCTACGCCTTCCCGGACACGCTTGTCGGCACAGACAGCCACACCACTATGATTAACGGTCTGTCCGTTCTGGGCTGGGGCGTTGGCGGTATTGAGGCCGAAGCGGCCATGCTGGGACAACCCGTCTCTATGCTGATCCCCGAAGTGATCGGCTTTGAGCTGACAGGCAAAATGACCGAAGGCTCCACCGCGACGGATCTTGTGTTGACGGTTGTTAAAATGCTGCGTGAAAAAGGCGTTGTCGGTAAATTCGTTGAGTTTTATGGCAAAGGTCTGGATACGCTGTCTCTCGAAGACCAGGCCACAATTGCGAATATGGCGCCGGAATATGGCGCGACGTGCGGCTTCTTCCCGATTGATGATGACACGCTGAAATATCTTGAGGCCACGGGCCGCGACGAAGCGCGAATTGATCTGGTCAAAGCTTATGCCAAGACGCAAGGCCTGTGGCGTGATGATAGCGTTCCGACCTTCACCGATACTGTCCATCTGGATATGTCATCCGTCGTGCCGTCGATCTCCGGCCCGAAACGCCCGCAGGACAAAATCGCGCTCAAAGGCGCGAATGTGAAATTTGCGCAAATCCTGCGTGATGAATATAATAAGACGCCGTCAGGTGACAGCGCGGTTCAGGTTAAAGGCCGCGACTTTAGCGTCGATCACGGCGATGTTTTTATTGCTGCGATCACGTCATGCACTAATACGTCCAATCCGTCCGTTATGATGGCGGCGGGTCTGCTCGCGAAACGCGCCAATGAACTGGGCCTAATGGTTAAACCCTGGGTGAAAACATCACTGGCACCCGGGTCACAGGTTGTTGGCGAATATCTGGAAAAATCCAAATTGCAAAAAGAGCTGAACACACTGGGCTTTGACGTTGTCGGATATGGCTGCACTACCTGCATCGGGAATTCCGGCCCCTTGGCCCCGGAGCTGTCCGAAGCTATTGCTGACGGCGATTTGGTCAGCTGCTCTGTCTTATCGGGCAATCGCAACTTTGAAGGCCGCATCGGTCCGGATATCAAAGCCAATTTCCTCGCCTCGCCGCCGCTTGTCGTCGCCTACGCGCTGGCCGGCTCTATGCATCATGATTTTGAAGCCGATCCGCTGGGCGTGGATAAAGACGGTAATGAGATTTATCTGCGCGATATCTGGCCGGACAGCGCGGATATTGCCGCTGTTGTGCGCAAGATCATTACCCGCAAAATGTTCACGGAGCGCTATGCCGATCTGTATAAAGGCGACAAAGAGTGGCAAAAAATTAAAGTCGGCGGCGGCAAAACCTATGAATGGAAGCCGGCCTCAACTTATGTGCGTAACCCGCCCTATTTTGACGGCATGACCATGACGCCGGACGCGATCGAAGATGTCAAAGACGCTAATATCCTCGCGCTATTGGGTGATTCTATCACGACCGATCACATCTCTCCCGCCGGATCGATTAAACATGACGGCCCCGCCGGGGAGTATCTGTCAGCTCACCAAGTGCCCAAAGCCGAGTTTAACTCATTTGGGTCACGTCGCGGCAATCACGAAGTTATGATGCGCGGTACATTTGCCAATATCCGGATCAAAAACCAAATGGCGCCGGGCACCGAAGGCGGCGTTACAAAATATGTCCCGACAGGCGACATTATGAGTATTTTTGATGCAGCCGAGAAATATAAAGCGTCCGGCAAAGACCTCGTGGTCTTTGCCGGAACGCTATATGGCAATGGTTCCTCGCGGGACTGGGCGGCCAAAGGCACAATCCTGTTAGGTGTTAAGGCCGTCATTGCCGGATCGTTCGAACGGATTCACCGGTCTAATCTGATCGGAATGGGCGTTCTGCCTCTGGAATTCCAAGAGGGCGACAGCTGGACCAATCTGGGGATGACAGGCGACGAGACCGTGACGATTACCGGCATTGAAGGCTTAAAACCGCGCGGTACGCTGGACGTGAATATCACCTTCCCTGACGGCAAGACAAAAACCATCACCGCAAATGTGCGTATCGATACCGATAATGAACATGAATATTTCAAACATGGCGGCATCTTGCATTATGTGCTGCGTAATCTGGCCGCCGAAGCCGCTTAGCCTCCCGCGGATCAGACAAAATTAAACCCGCCGCGATGGTCATCGCGGCGGGTTTTTTCATTCCCGCGACTTATTTGCGGGTTATAGTCTTAAAAGTGCAGTTTATGCGCGTTTAACCAAACGTACCAATAGCAGCAAAATAATTGCACCGATCATGGCATGAATGATCCAGCCGATAATGCCTGCGCCAATGACCAAACCGACCATGGGTAGCACTAAACCGGCAATGAACGCACCGACAATGCCGACAACGACATTGCCGATTATGCCTAATCCACCGCCGCGAACAATCAAGCTCGCAAGCCAGCCTGCGATACCGCCGACAATCAAAAATACTAATAAACTCATTGGATCCATTATGATCTCCTCCCTTTATGGACATACAGACTGCACTGAATTTGATGCGGCGTCAAACGTATATCAGCCAATAATTGCCTCTACCAAAACTATGGCGCGGGCCAAAGCGTCATCGGGAGATAAATCAGTCGTATCAATAATGTGCGCGTCATCGGCCGGTTTTAGCGGGGCATCAGCGCGGGTGGAATCGCGAAGGTCACGTTCTTTGAGCTGCGCGAGCACGGTGTCATAATCCGCAGATTTGCCGAGGCTGATGAGCTCGTCATAGCGGCGGCGCGCGCGCTCTTCGGGATCAGCGTCAATGAACAGCTTCACATCGGCGTTCGGGCAGATCACCGTGCCGATATCACGCCCGTCTAAAATCGCGCCGCCATCTTGCGCGGCAAAGGCCTTTTGCGCGTCAAATAAGGCCGCCCGCACGCCGGGAATGACTGCAACTTTGGACGCCGCGCTGGCGACATCGTCGTGAAGAAGCGCCGGATCAGAGAGCAGATCAAGATTGACGCGCTGCGCCGCCGCTATGGCAACGCCGGCATTGTCGGGACTGTGCCCCGCTTTCAGCAGGGCGTAGCCGACCGCGCGGTACAGCTTGCCTGTATCCAGATGCGGCAGGCCCATATGCGCCGCCAGACATTTAGCTAGCGTGCCTTTACCGCTCGCCAGCGTTCCGTCTATGGCAATAACGCTCATGATGTGGGTTGCGTCATAGCAGCGCCCAAACCGGTAAACAGATCAAAAAAATTGGGAAAGCTCGTCGCGATCATCGATGCGTCATCAATGGCAACAGGGGCTTTGCAGCGCAGCCCCGCGATCAGCGCGCTCATCGCAATGCGGTGGTCATGATGTGTGGTGACTACCGCGCCGCCCGGGAGGGTTTTCCCGCCTGTGCCGGTTACGGTCAGGCCATCTTTTAGCTCTGTCACATCTGCGCCAATGACGGACAACAGGTTTGCCGTTGCGGAAATACGGTCACTTTCCTTCACCCGAAGCTCGCCTATGCCGTCCATGACAGTCGGGCCATGGGCAAAGGCGGCAGCCACGGCCAATACGGGATATTCGTCGATCATGGACGCGGCGCGGCGCGGCGGAACATCTACGCCGTAAAGCGCGCTATATTTGATGTGCAGATCCGCCAGGACTTCACCGCCGGAGATGCGAAAATTGCCGGCGATAATATGGCCGCCCATCTCCACCAACGTTTCGAACAGACCTGTACGTGATGGGTTCATCATCACGTTCTCGATGACAATATCAGATCCGGGCGATATCAGCGCCGCAACGATCAGAAATGCTGCTGAGGAGGGATCGCCCGGTACGGTGACGTGGCATCCGCTCAGAGCTTGCGGGCCGGACAGGCGCACGATCTGGCCATCGCCATTTGGGATTTGTTCCAGCTTTGCGCCGAAGGCCCGTAGCATATTTTCCGTATGATCGCGCGTCATATGCGCTTCGGTAATACTGCTCGTGCCCTTGGCATTTAGCGCCGCCAAAAGAATTGCGGACTTCACCTGCGCACTGGCGATAGGGGGAGCATAGCTAATCGGCGTGAGGTTTGACGTCCCAATGACTGTAAGAGGGAGGCGGTCATTTGAGTTATCAGAGCTGATCTTTGCGCCCATTTGCGATAAGGGCTTGGTCACGCGGCCCATAGGACGCGAGGACAGTGAGGCGTCGCCCACATAGCGCGCCGTGACCGGATAACCGGCGGCGGCGCCCATGATCAGGCGCACGCCCGTTCCGGCATTGCCGCAATCGACAGGGTTTTGCGGGCTTTTAAATCCTGCATCGCCGCGGCCTTTAATGCTCCAAACGCCGTCTTTGGCCCGCACGATATCTGCGCCAAAGGCCCGCATCGCCCCGGCCGTGGACATAATATCTGCCCCCTCAAGCAGGCCGGAAACCGTCGTTGTGCCGCGGGCCATCGCGCCGAAAATCATCGCGCGGTGGGATATGGATTTATCGCCTGGCGCCACAACATGGCCTTGCAAAGCTCCGCCGCACACGCTTTGCGCCTTATCGGCGTCAAAGTTTGTTATCTGGCCGCGCTGCGCGCGAAATTTAGGTAATGTCATTGTCACAGTTTTTGTCGGTTGACTCATAGGGTTTGGGCGCTAAGCAAGCGGGTGTTTAGGCTCGCCATGCCCCTTTTGACAACCCCAAAGCGGCGCTTTATGGCAAAGCATAGGTGATTAAAGCGGCGCATGAGGCGGCCCCGAGAAAAAGGATATTATTGTGGCCAAAGTTGATTTGGGAACCAAGCGGACTTGTCCGGAGTGCGAAAGCAAATTCTACGACCTGACGCGTAATCCGGCAGTGTGCCCGAAATGCGCTTATACATTTGACCCGGCCGCAGTCGCGCCGGGCAGTGCAGCTGCAAAACCCTTTGAAGGCAATGATTACGAAGATGATGAAGACGAAAAGTCTAAATCAAAATCCTCTGATGACGATGACGATGAAGACGAGGCCGAAGATGAAGCCCGCGAGCTTGAGCTTGACGGTGATGACGCGGCATTAATCTCTGGCGGCGATGATGATGACGAAGATTCCGGCGGCAAACCGGATATGGACGGCTTTTCAAGCAGTGACGAAGTCGATGATGATGAAGAAGATGCAGATGCGGCTTTGGTCAGTGACGAAGACACGGTTCTACCGACCGATGACGACGATGATGATGAAGACGACATTGATGACGAAGAAATCGAAATCTAGCTCTTTTTTCATTATTTCGGCCAAGCGGTTATTGCCGCTTGCGCCGCGTGCGGCCCTCTATTAGAAGGCGCGCTTAAATCAAGACGAGCGGCTTTAACGCCTCTTGTCATGATTTTTTAAGCTTCTCCGAAGCGCTTCCGGCTTAGCCGGAACACCTTAGGGGCCTTAGCTCAGCTGGTAGAGCGCTTGCATGGCATGCAAGAGGTCAGGGGTTCGACTCCCCTAGGCTCCACCATGGGTTCGCGAGGCGAAACGTCCTTCCTATTTTTTAGTCGTACGTACGGACTTGTTGTCTTCTCACGCGCGGCGCTATGACCGCTATAGAAATTATAAAAGCAATTACCCCCTAAACCCTGACTTTACATCCTGTTCGCCGCGCGCCATCTCCTGCTTATGACACCGCCCCGCTCTATCCTTAAATCGACATTCGGATTCGATAAATTCCGGCCCGGGCAGGACGGGGTGATCGAGCAGATTATGGCGCGGCAAAATGTTCTTGCCGTGATGCCGACCGGAGCGGGTAAATCGCTGTGTTACCAAGTTCCGGCTTTGCTGTTTGACCGGGTGAGTGTCGTGGTGTCGCCTCTTGTTGCCCTGATGGATAATCAGGCCGCGGGCCTGCGCGCCAATGGTGTGGACGTAGCCTGTATCCATTCCGGGCAACCGCGCGAGGTCAATGTCGCGCAGTGGCGGCGTGTGTCATCCGGTCAGGCGAAACTGCTGTATCTTTCGCCCGAACGGCTGATGACGCCGCGTATGATGTCGGCCATGAAGAGCCTTTCGCCCGCCATGTTTGTTATTGACGAGGCGCATTGCGTGTCCAAATGGGGTCCGGCGTTTCGCCCCGAATATGCCCGGCTTGAGAGACTTAAAACCGAGTTTCCGGGTGCGGTGATTGCCGCCTTTACGGCGACGGCGGATGAGGCAACGCGAAATGATATTGCCAAAGTTTTATTTGACGGGCGCGGCCAAATTGTCGTGCAGGGATTTGACCGGCCTAATTTGTCGCTCGCGATCAATGCCAAAACCGACCGGAAATTACAGCTCGCCCGGTTTATGGAGGGCGTTCGCGGACAGTCCGGTATTATTTATGCGCTGTCGCGTAAAAACACCGAAGAATTTGCGGCGCATCTGGTCGCTGCCGGGCATAAGGCTTTACCCTATCATGCCGGGCTGGACGCGCCGCTTCGCTTTGATACCCAAGAGCGGTTTATGGCTGAAGACGGTCTGGTGATCGTCGCGACCATCGCCTTTGGCATGGGTATTGATAAACCGGATATTAGGTTTGTCTACCATACCAATTTACCCGGTTCGCTGGAGGCTTATTATCAAGAGATTGGCCGCGCAGGCCGGGACGGCGCGCCGGCGTTGACTGCTTTATGTTACGGCCTTGATGATGTGCGCATGCGGCGGCAATTTATCATGAATGACGGCGCCGGATCGGATCATCAAAGCAGAGAGCTTCGGCGGCTCGACGCGCTTTTGTCCTATTGCGAAGCCTCGACTTGCCGCCGCCAGGTTATGCTGGCTTATTTCGGCGAAGCTGCGGAGCCTTGCGGGAATTGTGACAATTGTGACAATCCGCCCGTCATGGTCGACGCGACCGAGCCGCTAAAGCATGTTCTGACGACAATAGAGGACACGGGCGCGCGCTTTGGGCAAGCCCATATTATTGCCGTTGCGCGGGGCGCGGATACAGAGCGCGTGCGCCAATTTAGCCATCAGGACACCAAGGGGTATGGTCAGGCGAAGGCCTGCGGATCACCCTATCTGCAAGGCCTGATCCGCCAAGCGCTCGCCAGCAGCCATATTGATATGGATATTGAACGTTTTGGCGCGCTGACGGTTACCGATAAAGGCCGCGCCGTGCTGGGCGGACATGAGACATTTGAGTGCAAAGCGATTGTGGCGAGCAAGCCCGATAAACGCACAAATAATAAACGTATTAAAAGCGCGGCCCAAAATGCATTATCAGAGCGAGATCAAGAGCTTTTGTCCCGTCTTAAATTAAAGCGCATGGAAATTTCACGCGCCCTTGGAAAGCCTGCCTATATTGTTTTCACAGACGCGACTCTAATCGATATGGCGCAAAAACGTCCCGATAATCCGGACGCCATGCTTGATGTGTCCGGAGTTGGTCATGTCAAATTCGAGAAATTCGGACCGGCTTTTTTAGAGGTCATACGGTCAGCGGATTAGACGGTTAGAATCTGTCAAAAGCGGTTTAACATGTGCGGTGCCCGTATAAATATTAAGCGCCTCTGAGCTCTATTAGACCCTATGTTCGGATATTATGGCCGCTTAAAGCGATTTCCGCGCTGCATTAATATTCGTCTAAGCAGGTTAGCTACTTGTATAGCCTTCCCTCAATTAAGGGCTTCCACAATGCCGCGATGGTCTGGATTTTGAGAATGCAAATAGACGCAATTATAAAGGTTCAAATCGTTTACTTTCATTTCAAGTAATTTATCTTCGAAATAGGCATATTGAGTCCAACCCTTCGCGCGAAGCCAAAGGTCGGCATCTTCATTATTTGCCATGAGCAAAACTGGAAAATGAGAGCGTATTGTATGTTTTGCGCCTTGCAGTACATCCAATTCAAAACCTTGCACATGTATTTTAAGAAAAAAGGGTTTAAAAGAAAACTTGTCCAAAGCGCTTATATGACATGGATGTTTTTCGACCCTGAGCAGCTCAGGCTTAAATCTCCAAACAGTGTCTGGGTTTAACCAATTTGATGCCCTACCTTCGGAAAAAGATGACAATCCATCATACATAAAGTCTCGATAATACGGCACATAAAGTTCGGCGGACATAGTCCGGTTTCCCAGACCAATATTGTGTAAGGCTAAATTATTATCGACCCCGTGGCGGGTGACGAGCTTTCTAAATAAAGGGGCGCTGGGCTCAAATGCGTTGATTTGAACTGATGCGTGGTAGAGGCGGATAGCCTCAATACTCTGCCCGCGGTTCGCTCCGACATCAATTGCGCACCGCCCCTTAGGATATAGAGTTTTTAATATCTCAAATTCCGGCTCAAACGGTCTTTTGCGCAATTTTCGAATAGAGCATTGAATGTTCGTTTTCGCATCCAATAAGCCGCCAAATCGACTTTGTAAGTCGCGAATAAACCTTTGAGACCCTGTCATATCGTTACTTAAACCTATATCGCGAATGGCCGACATTGAATATTTTTCAATCGTGTCGTTATTAATACACCTTATATCTTTATAGCCTTTAAATATAATACAAGGCCGAGCGGGCTCGCTTTTGCGGCCCTGCTATCCATTGAGCCATGTATTTATGTTCAAAGAGAAGCCGCTAACAGGCAAAATTAATATGATGTATAAGCCCCCAACCGTTTTCACACATGGCCTGTTGCGCAAAACATCACCTATGGCTGGTCTGCAAATGCATCAATCCGCCGCGATAAATTGGCTAAAAAGAGCCCATGACGCGACTCCGGATGACGGTGTTGGATATGGCTATTACCTTAGGGGATACCCTTTTCGGGCTTATGGTTTTGGCTGGCGTCCGAGCTACGTGGAAACATCCGGTTATATCGTTGAAACCTTTTATGACATTGCAACTGCTTATGATGATGCGGACGCATCCATTAGAGCCGAGCGAATTGGTCGATGGCTTCTCACTATGCAAAACCAAGACGGGTCATTTCCAAATAACAGGCTTAATGATCTCCGCGGCATCGTCTTCGATACAGGTCAGGTGCTGTTTGGGTTGCTGAGATGCTATAGGGAAACGGGTGATATAAAATTCCAACTTGCCTCACAAAAAGCTGCTGACTGGTTGACAAGTCAACTCGATAAAGATGGAGTCTGGCGGAAACATACCCATCTAAGCAATATTCATACCTATAACACACGCGTCGCATGGGCCTTATTGGAATATCACAAAACTTTCCCTCATGAAGGGTTTGATATGGGTGCTCGACAGAATTTGTATTGGGCCATTTCACAACAAACAGATATTGGGCTATTTAGAAATTGTAGCTTTAAAAAAGGACATGCGCCTCACACCCATACAATCGCATATGCGATCAGAGGACTTTTTGAAGGCGGACTATTATTAGGAGATGAGCGTATTCTTTCCGCGTCTCTCAAAGCAGCGCTTTATATGGCGGAATATGTTGATGAAACAGGTTTCATCCCGGGCCGGGTTAGTGAAGCGGGCATACCCTATAATGCTTACTCATGCCTCACAGGAAATTGCCAATTGGCAATTATATGGTTCAAGATGAGTCAATATTTTAATTACACTACACTAAATGACAAAGCCGGTGCTGCATTGGATTATGTCATAAGGAGACATAATGTAAATTCGAGAAATAAAAATATTCGGGGAGCTGTTAAAGGATCACAGCCAATTTGGGGAGGCTATACACCTTTGGCTTATCCAAATTGGGCCGCAAAGTTCCTGATTGATGCGATACTTATCAAAGAGTCTATGCCGGAATCATAATGGATTTGAAAAAGCCTAAAACTCAAAACATATTGAATTGTTCGTTTAACGCAGTAACCGAACAAAACGTATTGCAATGGTCAGAAGGCATTTTAAACAGTCCCGACACCCATTATATTGTAACCGTTAACGTTGCGATTTTAATGATGATACGGTCTGATGAACGACTTAAACGTTTCATTGAATCTTCGACCGTGACGGTTGCAGACGGACAACCCATTATCTGGCTGTCCCGTCTCCTCGGAAACCCTTTGCCAGAGCGAATTCCCGGTATTGACCTGTGTCAAAAGATCACCAAAATTGCAGCGGATTCAGGTAAAACGGTATATTTATTAGGTGCGACCAATGCCGTCTTGAACAAGACGGAGCGTCAATTGCTCGCCGATAACCCCGCCCTTATAATAGCCGGCAAAAGCGATGGCTATTTTGACGATCACGAGACTGAAAACCGTGTGAACAGGATCAGAAATAGCGGAGCCGATATACTCTTCGTCGCGATGGGCGTGCCCCGCCAGGAATATTTTATTCAAGAAAACTTGGATAAACTAGGCGTTAACCTCACTATAGCGTTAGGCGGCAGCTTTGACGTCATTTCCGGAATAACAAAGCGTGCGCCCAACTGGATGCAAAATTATGGTCTGGAATGGTTTTTCCGTCTTTTACAAGAGCCGCGCCGTCTGGGTAAGAGATACGCCATTACAAATACCCAATTCCTTGTATTAAGCATCAAAGCCTTCTTCAAGAAGTAGCGATACGCACCACTTTCACTAGGAGTAAGCTTGATTAAGACTGTAGACGATTATGCGCCAACCACTGCCTCTCACCATAGGGGTTTTGACAGCTTGACATAACCGTATAGCGCTTATGTTTTCTACAGCATGAGATCTAAAATAATCTGCACGCTCACAAGATTATCTATGTAATGAGAGCACGATTAGGATGTTTATGAAGTTTGGTTTCATTTCTATTTTATAGCGTTAAAATTCAGCCAATCCTGAATAATAATCTTAACCCAAAATTTATAGCAATTTAAATCAATCTTAAGCGACTTCGGCTATCTTATTGGGTCTAACATCAAAATTACAATTTTCGGCTAAGCGGTAATGGTAAACAAAATACATAGATTTAAAGTTTCAGACATTCCATCAGAGTTTTGGCGTGAAATGGATGATATCCGAAACAGGCAAAAGGCATATCGAAGCCCGTTTTTTGCCCCTGACTTTTTCAAAATTGTTGGAGATGTGCGTGAAGATGTTAATGTTTTTATAGGGGAGGATGACCACGGCCTAAGCTTTTACTGGCCTATGCATTTGAGTTCTTTTGGCAAGGGAAGAGGTATTGGGGGCCCGTTTTCAGATCGAAACGGCCCGGTCAGGCGCAGCGACTATTCCCTGGACTTGCCCGCATTTTTAGCGGGTGAACACGTTCATAGTTTTATGACATCCGGCTTAACTCATGTTGAACTACCGCAATCCAATATTTTAAGACTTATTCAAACCAATGGGTCAGATCTCACACAGGGGTGGGAAACATTTCTAGATACTCAAAGGCAGACTTATCCGTCTTTTTATAAACGTATAAGGCGGTTGGGCCGTAAATTAGAAAAAGACTTTTCCGAAGTCGAATTTCGATTTGATGACAGACGACCTGAAACTTTTGACCGTCTTATCATGATGAAACGGGCGCAATATAAAGCCACCGGGCGGCATGATGTCCTCAATCCCCCTTGGGTCAGCGCTATGTTTGATCGCCTGCACGCATTGGACGGCGAGGGCCTCAGAACGCGTCTATCCAGTCTGTATGTTGATGGGAAGCTTGCGGCGGCTGAATTAAACCTTCAAAGCCATAATGTGCTGCATGGCTGGATTGTGGCCTATGACACACAATATTCAAAATACTCCCCGGGAAGTTTGCTAACGCATTTTGTTCTCAAGAATTTAGAAATTAACGGCATGACATTTTATGATTCCGGGATTGAGGGGGATCATTACAAAAAATATGTCTCTAATCATCACAGCTTGCTGAAAACGGGAATAGTTACCGCCGCCTTCAAACGCAGGAACATGCAGCAGGCGTGCGGGCAGGCATGGCGGTTTGCTGAAAAATCCCTGCCGGGGAAACTTTCATCCATTCTCTCAAGAACGCGTCGGCGCTCCGAACAAATTCTTGCCACTGAAGTCGGCGCGCGATCCTCTGCAAAAGGATATCTACGGGCTCTGAATACGGACATAGAATGGCGTTAAAATCCAAGCATAATATTTTGATACTGGGGGACGCACGGATGGCCTTCCCGGTCATGAAAGCTATGGCCAAAGCGGGTCACGCTGTATTTGCGGGCGTGTCGATATATAGCAATTATATGGAATGGTCGCGTTATTTAACCGGAAGTTTCTGGCATGAGCCGCTTGAGCCGGGAACAGATGAAGCCTTTCCCCGCGTGCGGGACTGGCTGTTAGAACACCCCGAAATTGATACCATCCAGCCCGTCAATGAAGCCAGTATACGGTTTGTGACCCGCCATAGAGATTTTTTCGAAAGTCAGGCTATTCTCATTTTACCCAATCGCGGGATCATTAGCCTGGCGTCTGACAAGACGGCTATGTTTGATCTTTGCCGTGACCTTAATGGCCCGGTTGCCCCTTATGCGGCGGTTCACAGTCTTGCAGATATCGAAACAGCGTTAGAGACAATCGGCTATCCCTTCATCTTGAAACCGTCAAAAGTTGATGCCTATATATTTGACCGGAAAGCGCTTATTCTAAAAACAGCTGAGGATTTTAAATCACAGTTTCCGCATTGGCCTGACATACACCCTGAACTTTTAATGCAGCGCTATGTTTCGGGTCCGCGTCATAGCGTGATTTATTCAGCTTATGAGGGACGCCTGCTTGGCGCTTTGGAGATCAGGGCAGGACGCACCCATGAAAATGACGGCACGGGCTATACGACATATGGCATCACCGTAGAGCCCAACCCTATTATACGCCAGTCCGTTGAAACGCTTGTCAAAGCCATGAATTACAGTTTTACCGGCTGCCTGCAATATATTGTCGACCCCAATACGGGCGACGTCACATTTATGGAAATTAACCCTCGCGTCAGCCTTGCCCGCCTCGCGGAATGCGGGGGACTGCCCCACAGCCTTTGGGGGCTGTCTATGGCGCACGGCACGGCCCCTAGCGGTTTTAACGATCCGTGGAGCTTACCGACAGGGGTGGAATATGTCTGGACAAAAGGGGAGCTGACGCTTTTAGCCCAGCTCTTGAAAAGCAAACAGATCTCCCTGCGGGAATTCGGCAGCCGTTTGACCGGCGCCATGCGGGACGCCGCGCGCTCTCATCACGCAATTTTTGATATAACAGATCCACTCCCTGCTATCGGTGTTTATACGAATAAAATTATTCGCCCTTTTGTAAAACATTGGCGGCAGCGAACAGGTTTTGAGCCGGCGAGCGCTTCATAAACCGTCTATATCACGCCGCAGCGCCCAAAGTCTTTCGCGCCCATCCCCGTACGCCTGCAATATCGAAGCTTCCAATAATTACGGTATAAATAATGGCGCCGCACGCGGCCATTGCAAAAAGATCAACCCACGGGCCAAACCCCAGGGCTATAAATTTGACAGGATACATAGCGCCGCAGGCCATCATAATTAACGCCGCCTCCTTAAACGGAATGGGCAAAGCTACATGCTTCCTCCCAATCGCGCCGACAAGAATAACGGCAAAAATATAGGATATGAGCGTCGCACTTACCGCGCCCATAAGGCCGTATATGGGGATTAACATCACATTTAAGATAATATTTAAAGCCAACGGAAATATCATCAATACGGCTTTGAGCCGCATCTTTTTGACAAGATGAAAACTTTCAGAAACATAAAAGGCGAGAACACCATTGAGCAGCCCTGAAAATGCGATCCAAGGGATAATAGATTTAGCAGAACTGCGTAAACTCTCGCCTATCATAGCATCGGCTAAAGGGTTCGCCACTAAGGCAATGCCCGTTGCGACCGGTAAGCCGGCAACCAGAATTAATATAGCAAAATCCTTTGCGCGCTTATTTAGAAGGGCTTGATCGCCTTTTTCGAAAGCTTCCATAAGAAGGGGTGATCCGGCCATTGCAATCCACGATATCAAGAACACAACGGTTTTGTCTGCAACGCCATACCCTGCAGCATAACTCCCGACGGCGGCCTCCCCCATGTAATAAGCGATTAAAAACCGATCTGCAGAAGACAGCATTAGATCAAGCCCTAAAGCAAATGCCGCAGGAATACCAAAGGCCATCCAGCGTCTCATGGTTTTAGACTCTGTTTGGCCTTTCAACGCCTGCGCTAAAACCCACCGTCCTTCGACGCAGGCCAGAATGACGGCCCCGGTGGCCAGTCCTGCAAAAGGAGCCAAAGCGCCTAAACCCGACTTCCATGCCAATAACACGCCGACGCTAAAACCAATGGCGAGCTTTGCCATAGCCGAAAGCATAAACCGCTTCACATTCTGTTGAGCGCGGTGGGCCTCCATGGCAATTTTAATCAGGGTGTTGAGCGGCATAATCACTGCCATGAATGGAATAAAATTTCGATATTCAGCAGCGTTCCGGCTAAAGAAAAACAAAACCGTCAACAGCAGAGCTGTAACGCCCAACGAGGCAAGCATAAGAGTGGTCGCTGTGCGAAAATGATTGGCGCGATCCGAGGCCGTTTTATACTCACCGCCCATGCGGTAAGATGAGGCCTCGACCCATGTCAGGCTGAGCATATGGATCAGGGCCATGACAGAAAACATAAGCGCGTAGCGTCCATAGTCTTCAGGGCTTAAAAGGCGTGTATATAAGTATATTCCCCCGAAGGAGCATAGCATGGCTAGAATTTTAACGGGGGCATAGCCTATTAAATGGCGCGTGAATTTCATCCGGAAGAGTTAAGGCGGGCTGCCGGGTCTGAATATTTAGTGAGAAATATTCTGGCTAACGTTACAGCATGAAAGGTGAACCAACTAAATATTCCGAAAAATTTTGCGCTGTCTTCCATAATGACGATGTTGTCTTCAATACTGTGCAATAGCGTATCCAAACCGAGACTCGTGCCCACGCCTATTGCGGCCAACACTAATATCCAGAATTCAGCTGACATAATGACCCGCAAAGAAATGAGGCCGTATACACCCGCCAGCGCGACATAAATAAACAGAACAAATAATTGCGGGACGCCTAATTCCGGAAAAGCGACTTCGTGCAAAAGAAACGCGTCATCCAGACCCAGCCATGCCGATAGAAGGCCTGAGGATAAGGCAAATCCAAAAAAAGGTTTCAAGCGGGGGTTAAGGAAAAAGATGAGCGCCGAAAACAATGCTATCGCCGCTGTGGAAATCCACAGAAATATTCCCAAATTCGAAATGAAGCCGTAATAAATATGGCAGCAATCATCAGAAAACTCAGCTGCTGTGAGCGCATCAAAAAACATCCATTTCGGATTGACCCAAGGCTGGACGATAACAATTGCTAACAATATTGCGGGTAAGATAATTACGCATAAGGCAGTCCAAAGACGCAAACTGCGCGATAGTGTTAGCCCCTCATACTGTTTATGAAATAATCCGGCCAACATTGATAATACCCCAATAAATAATGTAGTGATTGAGAGTTTAACTTTAGGTCATTAAAATCTCAATAACACCCATTCTAATTTCCCGTACAATAGCCATATTATTTAGCGGCGGCTCCCGCCTTAAAAATAAAACCCAATTCCTCTTAAGGTGCTGTCCGGCCTGCCGTCTTAATGGCCGGTATCGGCGTCCGGTTGGGTTTTGGGATTACGTTTGCGAAGGCTTAGATGGCGGCGCTGATAGACTAGGTTACGGTAAGTTTGAGATATTTATATATCCTGCCTAGTCCATTATGATCTTGGCTATATTTTCAAACACGCCGCCAATCGTGTCGAACTTTAAACCCATCGCGAGCTTTCGCGCCACATGAGCGCGATTTGACGTTGCGCTAAGGGATGATCAATCTGCCTGACAATAAGCTGTGGATCGCTTTTGGCTTCAGAAATTGCATATAGGCTTGGCAATACGGCGGTATGGCGCGGAGTTCTTTAACAGCACTTATGACCCTTGCGAAACAGCTCAGGTTTAGACATGATGCCGTGGATTTTGCGGAGCCTATGCTCTTCTCATTTGATGTTTAAAAGGGCCAAACTCCCGGCCCGGCCTGAGGAAAAATTATGTTCGTCGCCCTTAAAAAAGCCCCTGTTGTTCCGCTTATTCACTCTGACGATACAGAATTGGCCAAGAAAACGGTTCAGGCCCTGGTCGATGGCGGTCTGCGCGTGGTCGAGGTGGTCCTGCGCACTGACGCGGCTATGGACTGTCTTGAGGCGATTGCTAAAGACTGCCCGGACGCGATTACAGGTGCAGGCACAGTGCTCAGTCTGGATCACGCTAAAGAGGTGATTAAACGCGGCGCGACATTTGTTGTCTCTCCGGGTTTGGATGAAGAGGTTGTGAAATATTGTCAGTCTAAAAACGTGCCGATCCTGCCGGGTATTATGACGGCCAGTGAGCTTCAGAAAGCCTATAACCTGGGCCTTCGTACGGTGAAGTTTTTCCCGGCCGGTCTGGCGGGCGGCGTGCCGATGCTTAAGGCTTTTACGTCCGTATTTCGGGATATGAGCTTTATGCCGACGGGCGGCGTGTCCGCCGCTAATCTGGCAGATTATTTGGCAGTGCCCAAAGTGGTGGCTTGTGGCGGCAGTTGGCTGACGCCGAGCGCAGAAATCGCAGTCGGAAATTACGCCGCTGTGACTAAGCTGGCCTCAGAAGCTGTCAATATTGCGCGCTCCGTGCGCGGTTAAGCGCCTTATCCCACGATAAATTTGCGGCGGCCGAATATTAGCCCGTTCACCCGCCGTTCAACCCTGCAAGCTTACCAATATGTCATCACGATGGGGCGCTGGATATGCGACGTTGCGTTGCTCTCATTCTTTCAATTGGATAGTGACAACCCGATGATCGGAATAAATATTATACCCGGATGTGAGAGCTAAAAGAGCTGTATGGCGCGATATCATTATTTAGCCAGTCTCAGCGTGCCTGTCATTTGCGCAGTGATAGCGTCTCCCTGCGCGGCGCAAACAGTATCGGTGAGCTATGCAGTCCCGCTGGATGAAGAAATTAAAGAGACGATAGCCGAAACTTTACCTGAAATCACCGAAGCGCAATCGGCACTGCATGCGCGGCGTCAGGCACGGCAGGCGCAAAAACTGGTTAAAGATGCACTCAACAGTTATGGCTATTATGATCCGGTGTTGACGACGTCCGTGGACGATATAGACGGTCGCCCCGCGCCATTATTGTCCGTCGACCCGGGCCGGCTCTTTACTGTGGATAGGGCGCAAATCCGGTATCTTGGCGAGTCTCCCCGCGAGGATGATCTTAAAGCCGTTGAGGATGAACTTCCGGTAAAGACAGGTCAGCCCGCCATTCCTGCCCAAATCATTGATGCAGAGCGCGTGATAGCGTCCAAACTTCGCCGTCTGGGATATGCTTTCTCTGAGATCCGGGACCGCGACGTTATTGGTGACCGCGACGTAGCGACGATCAGCGTGCGCTATAACGTAATGGGCGGCGAACGTATCCGATTTGGCCGCGCGGTCTATCCGGATAATATCCGCACAAAGTCCGACTATCTTGATCGGTTAAATCCGACGCAACCTGGCGAGCTTTTTGATCCCGAACAGATCGGTCTTTATAATTCGCGTCTGTCAGAAACGCGACTGTTTAATTCGAGCAGCGCGCGGCTGTCGGAAGAGCCTGTCGAGATCGCGCCAAATGGCGACGCGGTTCACGACATTATTTTGTCGCTGAGTGAACGTCCCCGCAATACTTTGGCGCTGGGCGGTAATTACGGCACGGATGAAGGCTTTGGCGTGACCGCTGAGCTGACCCGCCGCAATCTAACCCGCCGCGGGGATATGCTGGTGGCCAATCTTAAATTAGCGCAGCGCGAGTCCGGCATTGATTTGACATGGCGGCGTCCGAACGAGCTGGGGTACGGTAAGGGCCTTGTGTTTAGCGCGGCGGTTCTGGACGAAGAGACGGATGCTTATGATCAGCAATTGGCGCGCGCCGGAATCGGATATGAAGTCATTAAAGGCCCCGAATTTTCTTATAATTTTGGCGTAACCGGACAGGTTATCCGGGAAACAGACTCGCTGCAGACGCAGGATTTCCAGACTATATCGACCTATGGCAGCGCGAAAATCGATAAATCCGATAGCCTGCTGGATCCACGCAAGGGCTGGCGCGCAGAAGGACGGATTGCTCCGACATATGCCTTTGGCGGCGATAGCGGCGGCTTGCCTTATGTTCGGGCCGTAGGGCAAATTCGCGGTTATCTCCCGCTGGATGAAAAAACGCGCTATGTCGCCGCCGGACGCTTGCGTATCGGGACGCTATTGGGCGCGGAAAGTACTGACGTCCCCGCCGATAGCCGCTTTTACGCCGGCGGCGGCGGCTCGGTTCGCGGTTACGAGTTTCAGGCAATTGGTCCCGTTAATGCTAATAATGATCCTATTGGCGGGCGTTCACTTATGGACGGTTCAGCAGAGTTTCGCTGGCGTTATAGCGACAAAATCGGTGTCGTTGGCTTTGTTGATGCGGGCAATATCTCAGACGAACAATACCCCGCCTTTGATAATATCAAAGTCGGTGCAGGTATCGGGGCGCGTTATATGACGCCGGCCGGTCCAATCCGGTTTGATTTCGCGATCCCGCTTAATCCGGATGATGATGACGAACCCGTGCAAGTCTATATTTCAATCGGGCAGGCATTCTGATGGGCGCGATTGTGAAACGTCTGGAGGCCAATAGCCCGCCCGTGCGGTGGTGGGGCAAAGCCATTCTATCCACGGTACTGTTAATCAGCACCGTCCTGATCATTGCGCGCATAGTGCTGACCACAGCGTGGATGGCCGGCATTGTCGAAGCCCGCATTGAAGCCGCTTCGCCCGCAGGCCAGACGATAGAGATTGACGGCCTGCACGGCGATCTGATCGGAGCCCTGACAATCGACGGCCTAACCGTGTCGGATGCGGATGGCGTCTGGCTGACCGCGCAGGATGCAAAACTGAACTGGTCACCGCTTAAGATTTTATTCGGGGATATTGATATCGACAATCTATCAGCGCGCCTCGTGGATGTGAAACGTCGTCCTCTCATCGTGACGTCGGAGAACAGCGGCGGCGGTATTACAATCGATACAATTGCGCTGCGAAATCTGGATTTTCCACAAATTCTGCTTTCCGACCCTATTGTGCCCGAGGCTATGGCGCTGCGGGCCAGAGGCAGCCTGATGCATGGCAGCAATGGCGGAGCGCTGGTTTTGGACGCCCGCACGCTGGGCGACATCGCCAAAGACAGCGCTGATATTGATCTGCAGTGGTCGGGCAAAAACCTGCTGACCGGACAGGCGCAAATTATATCCGCCCCTGACGGGTTAATATCCACTCTGCTGCGCACCGGCTCGGCTGACCTCCTTACGCTCGATATCGAAACATCGGGCCAAGCAGAAAATCTATCAACCGTAATAACCGGGCGGTTGGGGGCGCGTGAGGTTTTAGGCGGCAATATTGAGAAAACAGGCGAGCAGGCGGCCCTGCGCCTAAATTTCGCCGCGCAATATATTCCAATTTTAAAACCTTATGCCGATTTTTTAGGCGGCGATCTTCTCGTCACCGCAAAGCTGGACTCGCTGTCTAAAGACGCGAAAGTCCAATCTGAGATCTCCGCGCCAAATCTCAATATATTTGTGATCGGACAGGCTGCGGATAACGGGTTTACATTTTCGGAGTTGAGCGCAGATATCGCCTCTCCGCTGAGCCTTGTCAAAGATGCGCCTGTCACAATAGGGCGGGTTAAATTTTCAGGACGCGGCAGCTTTGGTGATCCGTCTTTATTATCGGGGCAGGTGCAGGCCAGCGATATCGTCTATGGCGAAAACAGATTAACGACGCTCGCGGGACCGATTGATATTAATGTTGACGGCGACATGCTCAATATCGATACAGATCTGACGGGATTGGCGGCTCAAAGCGGCGCATTCGCTGACAGTGCGCGCCGTGCTGTGACGGTCAAACTCGATGCCGCCTATAATATAAAATCGCAAAGTGTAGACATTGTTAGCTCGGATATACGCCTGCCGGGCTTGACGCTAAGTGCAAAAGGGCGCGCCGATATTGCCAAACGCAGCGGCGACATATCGGGGCGTTTTAATGTCAAAAAATCTGGCCTAATTGCAGACATTCCTGCGGATTTAAGCGGCACGTTTTCAACCTTTGGCGCGCGAGGCGGCACAGGGCTGCGGGTTCAAGGGCAAGCGTCAAATCCGGACGCCCTGCCTGAGCCTTTGGCGCAATTATTGACAAATACTGCCGGATTTGAATCCGATATTATTTTCGCAAAGGACAAATCGATAAAGTTTAATAAGGCCCGCATCACATCCGAAAAATTGACGGCCACAGCCAGCGGTATTTATGAGACAGGCGGGAACATGGCCGCTGACTTTACGTTTGATGCACAAGCGTTCATGATGAATAATCTGGACATTTCAAATCTGCAGGGCGCCGGTAAAGTGTCAGGTACGTCCGATAATTTGAAATTTGATATAGAGGCGCAGTCGCGCGAAATCATCGTATCCGGCCAAACCTTAAATGATGTGAATGTCATCGCTGACGGAACTTATAAAGTGGGCGCTCTGGACGCACAAATTGATCTGGACGCACAAAATGCCCGCGGGGTGCTGAGTGCTAAAACGCGGGTTAGCTATACGAAGGGCAGCTGGAACGTCGCTGACCTTGACGGCGCGCTTGGAGATCTGCGCTTTGAAGGTAATATCAATGGACAGGGCGGTGATCTGGCGGCGCTGACGGCTGACTTCAATGTATCAGGTGACCCGTCCGGCTTTATCCCGGCGCAAAATGTCACGGCATATGTCAAACTGACCGATTCACGCGCAGATATGAGCGGCGAAATTGAGGGTCTTACCGCCGGACCTTTGGAGGGCGGAGCGCTGAGCTTTACCGCTAAGGGCCCGCGTGACGCCGTCGACTTTGACATGAAATTGACCGGCTCAACGCAGATAGCGGACGTTCAAAGAGAGTTGACGTTAAACGCACAAGGTCAGGCGAACTTGCTAGGCCCGGATCTGTCGGTCGAGGCGAACGTTAAGGCGGAGTTAGGCCGTTATATATTTGAGACAAATTCGCCGCTGCGCGTCTCACAAACGCAAGACGGTTTATCGGCGAACGGCGATATTTCGGGATTACGCGGCGACGTCAAATTTGATCTTAGCGGGGCAGATGAGACTCTGAGCTTATCCGGAACGTCTATTGCGCTGGCCGATGTCTTGACGCTGGCGGGCCGCGCGGCGTTAGAGGGCCGCCTTAATTTTGACGGCAAATTTGCGGCTGCTGCTTCAGGACTGGAAGGACAGATTGGCGCGCGGATCACGGGCGTCAAACAACCGGGTAGCGATGTGCCGCCATTAGAGGTATCAATTGACGGCGCGATCATAGACGGGCAGCTCGACCTGAAGGCCATCAGCGAGAGCGGTGAACTGGATGGCCGGGCGGCGCTTTCCGGCCCTGTGCAGACCTTTGCGCGCCCGCCCTTTATGACGTGGCCGCCAGCCCAGCCTTTGCAAGGCAAAGCGTCTGCAAGTGGTAATATCGGCGCGCTGGCCGAGCTGTTTATGCCGCCCGAAACGGATATGAAAGGCGACGTCAATCTTGATTTGAACTTTAGCCTTCCTTTGGACGCCGCGGGAATGGACGGCACCTTATCTATGACCGGCGGCAGTTTTGAACAGGGCACAATCGGGTTTCACCTCAAAGATATGGCGTTCTCAGCCGATTTGAATGAGACATCGATCACCGTGTCGCGATTCAGCGCATCAGGGGCGGGGGGCGGCTCGCTTTCCGGCGGCGGACGCATGGGATTGGGTTCTGATAAAGGCAGCGCGCTTGATTTGACCGCAAAAAACCTCAAGGTTTTTGACCGCCGCGAAGGCTTTGCAACGATGAGCGGAGATCTCAAATTCAGTCATGACAATAATAAATTGACTCTGACCGGAGATTTGGTCGCCGAAGATGCCAGCCTCAGCATAGATAAATTACCCAGTGCGGGTCGCCCGACACTCGACGTCAATTTTGAAGGCGAAGAGGACGACAATAAGACTGACGACGTCAAAACGGTGACCGCGCTTGATATTACGCTGACCTCACCGGGGCGCATCGCCCTGCGTGGACGGGGCGTAAATGCGTCTATGGGCTTGGACATGAAAATCACCGGATCGTTCACAGACCCTATTATCACCGGCGAGGCAGAAATTGTGCGCGGACGGTTTGATTTTATCGGCAAACGTTTCGAGTTTGGTGACAGTAAAGTCGTGTTCCAAACGCCGGTGACTAACTCACAGCTCGATATTTCCGCTGTTCGCGAAACTTCCGACCTGACAGCGACCGTGCGTATTACGGGAACGGTGAACCGTCCTGAGATAGACCTATCCGCTGAGCCGGATTTGCCTGAAGACGAAGTGCTGTCGCGTATTTTATTCGGCCGCTCCGCCGCGCAATTGACCGCGATTGAGACAGCCCGTTTGGCTGCCGCCTTGGCGCAGCTGTCCGGCGGCGGGGGCTTTGATCTCATGGGCAATCTGGAAAATGCGCTAGGACTGGATACGCTCGATTTCAGTCAGAGCGAGAGCGGCGCCGCGCAAATAACAACCGGAAAATATCTGGCCGATGATGTCTATGTCGAAGTGCGCAGCTCAGCCGAAGGTACGCCGGGTTTGGCCGTGGAATGGACCCCGCGAAAAAATATCGAGATTGAAGCTGAAACAACGCCGGGCGAGAGCCAGCGCCTGTCTATAAAGTGGAAAAAAGACTTTGATTAAACGGTTAGACGAAAATTAGGCACCGATCAGCGCGGCAATAGCGGTAAGTCTGTCCGCTTCTGCGGCGGGTTTGTCCCAGCGGATGCGGTGTATGCGCGGGAAGCGCAGCGCATAGCCGGATTTGTGGCGCGCACTTTCATGGGCGGAGTCAAAGGCGACTTCGAAGACCAGCTCTTTTTCGACTTCCTGCACGGGGCCGAACCGCGCCAGCTTGTGATTTCTGATCCATTTGTCGATCTCTTTAAGCTCCTCGTCGGTGAAGCCAAAATAGGCCTTTCCGATCGGCAATAATTTATCCTCTTCATTCCACAGACCAAATGTATAATCAGAATAATAGGAGCTGCGTTTGCCCGTGCCGCGCTGCGCGTACATGAGGACAGCATCGAGCAGAAACGGATCACGTTTCCATTTATACCAGCCATGTTTCGGACGCCCGGGAACATATAAAGACGACTTGTCTTTAATCATCAGACCTTCAATCAGACCGCCGGTTTGGGCCGCCTCTTCGCGCAATGCAGTCAAATCATCGGTTGTCTTAAAATTGAGCTTTTCAGACATTGAAAAGCGGTCCGGATTCTGATCTGCGGTTAAAGAGGCAAGGTGAATGCGGCGTTCTGACAAGGGCAATTTACGGAGATCCTCACCATTTAACGATAAAATATCATAGGCCATAATGTGAGCAGGCAGTTGCTCCATCAGTTTTTTGCTCGGTTTTTTCTTATTGAGACGTTGCTGCAAATCATTAAACCGGCCAATTTCGCCGCCGGGTTTGACAAGAAGTTCCCCATCAATCACCGCATTAAAGTCCGCCGCGTCAACCAGATCGGGAAAGCTGTGAGAGATATCATCGCCTTTGCGCGAAAAGACCTTCACGCCGCTTTGACCTGCAGATATTTGAACGCGAATGCCGTCAAATTTCCACTCCGCCTGATGGGTGTCCGGACTGATACGGTCAAAATCCTTATCCTCTATCGGGTGGGCGAGCATTACGGGGCTATAGGTCAGCACGCCGGACATATCCGGCTTGGGCGCGCGCCCGTCTATCCATGCAAACAGATTTTCATAAGGCGGCTCAAGACCGTGCCACAGCTTTTCAATATCATCGAGCGGTACGCTTTTCATATTGGCCAGTGTGCGTTTGACCGTGCGGGCCGACATGCCAATGCGCAGGCCTCGCGTGCCAAGCTTAAGCAGCGCCCAGCGCTGCGCAGGGGTCATATTATCTAATAGCATAATTAGATAATCGCGAATGCCAGCTTTGTCCCGGCTTTGAAACTCGTCAATAACATCGGCCAAATCCGGCAAACGGTTCAGGCGCACGGGGCTATCAGATTGCGGCCAGGCCAGCGCCACCGTCTCGCTCATTTCTCCGACATAATCGCGCGACAGATCAAATAAAAATGGATCCATACGCTCTTGCATCAGGCTTTTAATGACATTGCGCTTAAATAGGTCAAAGCGCAGCGTTCCCGCAATTGCGGCCAGCGTCCACCCGCGGTCCGGATCAGGCGTGGCTCTTAGATAATTCGATAAAATCGTCTCTTTGGCCAGATTGGAATTGGTAAAATATAGATCGTCAAGCAGACGCGAAAAGGCCTCCATTATTCCACGCCCTCATCGCGGCCAATCAGGTTCAGCCCTTTTGCATTAATGCCCTCGCGGCGCAGAGCATATTCCAAGGCTTCGACGCGGCCATGGGTAATCCAGACATGCGGCGCGCCGGTCTCTTTGCAGGTGCGGATCAAATCGCCCCAATCGGCATGATCGCTAACAACCAGCGCCATTTCAGCGCGTTTCTGCCGCGCCCGCGCGCGGATTTGCATCCATCCCGAGGCCACAGTGGGCAGGGGATCGGCAAAGCGCCGTGACCAGCGGTCATTAATCTGAGCGGGCGGACATAGAACGAGCTTGCCGCGAAAACGGCCTTTATCCGCGCGGGGTATCTCGCTGACCAATTCCCACGCGCCAAAATCCTGACCATAAGATTCGTATAATTCAGTTAGGCGTTTGAGCGCGCCGTGCAGGTAAAAAGGATGCGCGTAACCCGCGAGCCGCAAGGTCTTCATAACGCGCTGGCATTTGCCCAGAGCATAAACCCCGACAATATGCGTGCGCCCGGGCAGGGCGCGCATGGAGCGCATCAATTTATCGACTTCGCTCTCCAGCGGCGGATGCTGGAATACGGGCAGGGCAAATGTGGCCTCGGTAATAAAAACGTCGCACGGCACAACTTCAAACGGCGCGCAGGTCGGGTCGGGATGACGTTTGAAATCTCCGGCGGCAACCACGCGCTGACCGTTATATTCGAGTACCGCCTGCGCGCTGCCCAGAATATGTCCGGCGCTGGCAAACCATAATGTGACGCCTCCGCCCAGATCTGTGCGCGCGTCGTAAGCTAGCGCCGTCTCGTGAGTGTCGTCATTAGTGTAATAGCGCGTCCGCATAATCGCGATCGTTTCCGGCGTTGCGAAAACCTCGCCATGACCGCTGCGCGCATGATCGGCATGGCCGTGGGTGATGATGGCACGGCCGACAGGCTCGACAGGATCGATATAACAGTCTGCGGGCTTGCAATACAGGCCCTGCGCTCTCACCTCCATCCATGTCTCGGCAATGCTGCTAATTTGCACCTTTTTTTCGGCTGAGGCGTTCATTTAATATCCTAACTTGAATCAGAGTAACTACGCGCCACCATGCTTCACAGACTTAACTCTTCCGCCGCGAACCAAGTTCCAAAAGGGCAAGTTCCGGACGGATTCACCGACTGGTTTGCCGCTCAGGGTTGGGCGCTACGTGATTATCAGCGCCATATGATAAGTGCCTATAAAGCGCGTCAGAATACACTCCTGATTGCGCCAACGGGCGGGGGTAAAACGCTGGCCGGATTTCTCCCCAGCCTGATTGAGTTGTCGGGCAAAGATAAAGCGCAAAAGCCAGCGCTACACACATTATATATCTCCCCGCTTCGCGCTTTAACCAATGATATTGAGCGCAATTTGACGCGCCCTGTCGCCGATATGGATTTGCCGATCACCATTGGCGTGCGCACGGGGGATACCAAACAATATCAACGCCAAAAACAGCGTAAAATACCACCGGACATTTTGCTGACCACGCCGGAAAGCCTAATGCTGCTGCTGTCTTATGAAAATGCAGAGCAGTATTTTGCCTCCTTAAAATGCGTCATTATTGATGAGCTGCATAGCTTTGCTACAAATAAAAGGGGTGATTTTACATCTCTGGCCCTGGCGAGGCTCAAGACCTTGGCCCCGGATCACATCCGCTTTGGTCTGTCCGCTACTGTCGCTCATCCGAAGAAGGCCGCGCAGTGGCTGGGCGTTAGCGGCGAGGCGGCAACTATTCATGAAGTCATTTCTGCCGCTAAACCCGACATTACGATTATTGAGCCGGAGACGCGCTTTCCACTCGGCGGGCACAGTCCACGGTTCGCGACACAGGATATTTACCGTGCCATCAAATCTGCGCGCAGCGTCATTGTCTTTGTCAATACGCGCGCTCAGGCCGAGCTTTTGTTTCAGCATCTATGGCAGGTCAATGAAGATAATCTGCCTATAGGCGTCTATCATGGCTCGCTGTCGCGGGATCGCCGCCAAAAAACGGAAGCCATGATTGCGTCAGGAAAGCTTCGGGCGGTCGTGTCTACATCGGCGCTGGAAATGGGTATTGACTGGGGCGATGTCGATATGATCCTGCAGGTCGGCGCGCCGAAAGGGGTCAGCCGTTTGCTGCAGCGTATCGGACGATCCAACCATAGACTGGACGAGCCGTCGCGCGCGCTCATGGTGCCGACCAATCCGCTGGAAGCTGTGGAGTGCGATGTTGCAATTAAAGCCATCGCTGCGGGGAAGCGAGACGGCGAGGATTACCGCCCCGGCGGTATGGACGTTGTTGTGCAATATATTGTCAACCGCGCCTGTGCCGGCAAGGTCAAACCACGTGAGCTGCTCGCCGAAATCCGCAGCGCATCGCCTTATGCCCATTTAACCAAAGCCGATTTTGATAAACTTCTAAGCTTTGCTGAAGATGGCGGCTACGCCCTTAAAACCTATGAGCGCTTTCACAGGTTAAAATCCTCCTCTCGCGGATATAGCATAGCCAGTCCTGCACAGGCCCGACGTCATCGCATGAATATCGGCACTATTGTCGAATATGCCAAATTAAAAGTGCGCCGCATAACCAGCCCCAAATCGAAACGCGGGCGCATCATTGGAGAGATTGAAGAGCGTTTTGTCATGAATCTCACGCCCGGGGACACCTTTATATTTGCGGGCGAGGTTCTGGCTTATCAGGGCATTCGCGACATGGCGCTCAATGCCAGCCCTGCGCCGCGAAAAAAACCTCAGGTTCCGGCCTATTCAGGCGGCATGATGCCCCTGTCATCCTATCTGGCTGACGGCGTCCGCGCGAGTGTGGCAAACCGTGAGAAATGGCGCGACCTACCGGAGCAAATACGCGACTGGCTATATTTGCAGTCCGAGTTCTCCGCTTTGCCTGCACCGACAGGCGTCTTGGTCGAAGCGTTTTTTGACCGCAATGACCACGTTATGGTGGTGCATACATTTGAGGGCCGCAAAGTTAATCAGGCGCTGGGGTTTCTGCTGAGCAAACGCATGGAGCGGGAGGGATTAAAGCCGCTGACATTCAGCATTACCGATTATGCTTTGACGCTTACATCGCTGGAGCCGGTCAATGAAGTCCGCTCGCTCTTAAGTCCTGATATTCTGGATAATGATCTAAACGAATGGATAACAAATTCACCCATGGTGAAGCGCTCATTTCGTAAAATCGCAACAATTGCGGGGCTGACGGAGCAGCGCCTGCCCGGCGCGCAGCGCTCTATGAAACAGGTGACATTTAGCACTGACTTGATTTACGATGTTCTGCTCAAATATGAGCCGGATCACATTCTTTTGCGTATTGCACGCGAGGAAGCGGAAAATGACCTCTTGGATATTCCGCGCCTGCGCGACTGGCTGCTCGAAATTGACGGGCAGATCACGTTCAAAGTTTTACCTCACGCTTCGCCGCTGTCTATTCCGTCTATGATGCAGCTCGGTAAAGAGCAAATTCGCGGCGAAGCGGATAAAGCGATTTTGCAATCACTTGATGGCGGCGGGGCCGGTATGGTCATGCTTGATAATGTGCGCCGGAGCGTCGCCAATGGATAAGGGCCGTATATTCCAGACCCGCGCCGGAGAGATCGTTTTCGACGCCCGCAAGGCGGCCTTTCTGCCGCGCTCCAAGACATTGCTTGTTGCGGATTTGCATTTCGAAAAGGGCAGCTATCTACAGATGCGCGGTCACGCGCCGCTTCCCGCCTATGATACGCAGGTAACGCTAGCCCGCCTGTTTGATCTCGCCGCGGATTACAGGCCGGATCACATTGTTGCGCTGGGGGATAGCTTTCACGATATAGAGGCCGGCCTGCGCCTGTCCGATCTTCACCGCGAAGCGATCAATCTTTTGATTAGCGGCGCTGGGAACTTCACCTGGATACTTGGCAATCACGACCCCGACATTCCAAGCGGCCTGAAAGGCGGGCGTGAAGACCATTTGGACATTGACGGATTTTTTCTTACTCACATGCCGGAGCCGCCCGATGACACTCAGGTCAATATTTGCGGGCACTTACATCCCAAAGCCCGCGTGGGCACGCCGCGCCGCGCAATCACCCATCCGTGCTTTGCGTGCGGGGCGCAGCGTATCATTATGCCGTCATTTGGAGCCTATACAGGCGGCCTATATGTGACGCATGATGCTATTAATCGCGAGCTTGCCGCGCCGAAGTCCTATGTTCTGACAGATATGAAAGGTCTCTACCATGTCAAACCTTGAAGCCGAAATTATGCCGCCTGAGCACATAGAGCAGCGCCTCAACCATATTGACGGTTTGGCCCGGCTTATGGACAGTCAGTTCACCCTGCCGGGCACACAAATTAAGCTGGGTCTGGATGCACTGGTTGGTCTCGTCCCCGTGATTGGCGATACCATATCGCTCGGCGTCTCCGGATATATTGTTGCCCACGCTCACAGCCTCGGCGCGCCGAAACGGCTGCTCACTCGCATGGGATTTAATATTTTCCTAGACTGGTTGATCGGTTTGGTGCCGCTTATTGGTGATATTTTCGATGTTGGCTGGAAAGCCAATAACCGTAATGCCGATCTTTTGCGCCGTCATTTCACCCCTAAAGTGCCACAAAAAAAGCCGCTCCGGTAAAGGAGCGGCTCTTCTTATTTAACTTAGCCGGTAAGGCTTGAGCAAAATCTACTGATCAGGCTCAACTTTTACGTCAACGTCAACGTCAATGTTATCAGCTAGATCGTCGGCTTCTTCACCTTCTTCCGGCAGATCAATATCGATAGTTGGGACTTTAACGTCAACTTTTTTAGTGCCGACTTTTACGTCAGCAACGTCAATGTCAACTTTAGGCATTTCGCCGCCTTCAACGTTAACTTCCGGCAGTGAGCCGGTATCTGTCAAATCGATGTCGGTTAACAGAATGACACCTACGATAACGGCCAGCGCGACAACGCCGCCGATGATCCAGGGTGTTTTACTTGTAGTAGTTGTATCATATTCACTCATGGTAATTCCTCTCTAGAATTGAGTTCGCGAAAAATTTAGACGATCCGCTTGTTTGATTTAGGTCCGATGAAGAACCAGACGATTAAGCCAATAACCTGTGCAATCAAAATGAACAACGTCCATAGAACCTTAGCAGTTCCCGACGCGCTTGATTGCAGTACATTGACGATGGCCCAAATGTCCAACACCAATATGATTATGCCAATAACGTACTCCATTAGGCCTGTCTCCTCCGTAACAGCTATCGGCCCTAAAGGCCGATAGTCAGATTAACGTATGTTCACCTTATAGGTTCCCAATGCTTTTGGGAACGTCAATCGACTATGCGGGGTAATGTAGTTATTCGTTTTTGTCAAAGCGGTAATGTAACGTCATATTACCGTATAATCACGGCTTTCAACCGATAATGAGCCTGCGAAACCCGCTTCGCATAGGTAGCAACGGTTTCGTCTGCCTGATGTCCATACATAAAAACCCCTCAATCATCTGGGTCTATGCCGTATAAAAGCCTTGGAATGCCGCCCGCTCATAAGCATGCTTGGCCCGAATACGGCAGGGATATGGAACAAATGCCCATTCACACAGTTATTAGAGCAAAGGAGACCTAAATGCGCTTTATTTTCAGAACAATCGCCGCCGCCACTATTTCATTTGTTGTGCGGGAATTTTTAAAAACCGACCAGGAAAAGAACAAAGTGAGTAAAAGCCGTTAATTTGGCTATCGGATTGCACGCGGCTTCAATGAAATCTTGTTTACGGTCAGTAAACTGCAACAAGGCAACCATTCCAGTTTCAACAGGCAATTCGGAACAAAATGCGGACTAGCTACGTTTTAAAATTATGACCAAGTCAATTTTAATAGTCGAAGACGACCCGTTCATCGCGATGGACCTGCAGGACACTTTTGAGTCTGCGGGATATGTCGTGATCGGTCCGGTCGCCGGCGTCGCAAGCGGCATGTCTTTGATCGAAAGACAGACTCCGGATGTTGCGATGCTTGACTATAACCTTGGAGAGACCACAAGCGAGCCGATTGCCAAAGATCTGTTCCGCCGCAATATCCCCTTTCTCTTCTTAACGGGCCAAATGCCAAAAGTGGTTGAGAATAATGCATTTAGCGGGGCAAAGATTATATCCAAACCCTTCAATCCGGATCATTTGGTTGAAAGCGTCGAAAGCCTGACACAGAATTAGATAAGAGGCGGCCCGCATATTGGACAATAAACCCTTGGCTAACGATATGGGAGGCAGGGAAGGCCGTTAACCCCATATCGCCGCCAAGGCGCCGACGATGTCGTCTGCAATTTCTCAGTATAAGCTTGCCCGTCCGCTCACATTAACCTGTGATAAAGCGACTGTCATTCATATATTAGGCAATTTGCCGTATCCGTAGCGGATCACCGCTAAATTTGTAAACAAGGCCGGTTGGCGCGAGATCGTAATCAACTTCGCCTTTGAATTCTAACGGTACAATGCGGCGCAGAATTTGTGACCCAAAACCTATACCGGGATCTTTTTTAAAGCTTAGTCCGGTTACAGCTTCCCGCCATTCAAAATCAAACTTTTGTCCATTCGACCAAGAAATGTCGATTGCACCGTCCGGCGCGCTGAGCGCCCCGTGTTTTACAGCATTTGTAGCAAGTTCATTAATCATCAATGTCAGCGTAAATGCGCCGCGCGGCGAGACATCAAAATTGTCAGCGCTTTGTATATTAATCCGCTTATCGGATCCCTCAACCTGAAACGGAGCCAATGTGGTTTCAATAATTTCATTGATAGGCGCGCTGGTATAGTGGTTATTGGCTAAAAGCGCTTGTGTTTGGGCCAAAGTCGTTATGCGCTCGCGCAAGCGCTGGGCGAATTCTTTTTGCCCGTCGACGCTGCGGTTCATGAGTGAAATTAAGCTCGATACATGGGCGTACATATTGCCCATACGATGCTTTAGCTCTTCGTTCACGACAGTTAGGTCATCAATAATCCGCTCTTGCGTGACGGCTTCGATCTCCGTCATCACGCTGATGGCGATATCCGTCAGAATTTGCTGCTGTTCGGGGCCGAAATCGGATCGCGGCTTGCTATCGATAATGCATAATGTGCCGAGTGCGTATCCGTTTTTGGTAATTAAAGGCGCGCCCGCGTAAAATCTGATTTTAGGGTCTCCGGTCACGAGCGGATTATCAACGAAACGTGGATCCAGACTCGCGTCATTCACAACCATAATGTCGCTGTGTTTAATTGCGTGGCTACAAAAAGCCTGGCTTCGGGGGGTTTCGCTTGTGTCCAGACCGTGCTTGGATTTAAACCACTGACGGTCTTTATCAATGAGAGAGACAAGCGCAATCTCGGTTTTCAGAACAGTTGCCGCCAGACGTGTCAGTCGGTCGAAACGTAATTCTGCGGCAGTATCAAGGAGGTTGGTCTTATCAAGGGCAGATAATCTGCAAAATTCATCCATGTGACTGGCTTACCTAATAATGAATCCCCCGAGCCTGTGTCAGCTAGCACAGGGCCAGTCTTATCCCAAATGTTTTTTACAACCCTAACCGCGCCCGCCTATTGAAGATTGGGAGGCGCGTTCAGACTCATAATATTCACTGTCTGCAATAGCGTTCCCGCTCTTTGCGTCGAGCGCTTTAATATCGCTTCGATCTGCATCGGATCGTAAGGATTGCAATGCCGCTTCGGTCAATTGCTGCCTCTTGAGGTTCAAATAGTCTTTGTAATTATCATTCGGGCTTTGAGCCGCAAGCTCGGTCAGAACGGTCAGCATTTTGAGCGCTGCATTCCGATCGGTCGCAATATAGCTTCGGCTATTGTCACAAATGGTATCGACAAAGCGCTCAAAACTAATGGGGTAGGTAATGATTCGAACCTTACCGCTCTCCCCTTTGCGATAGGGGCTAGGAATATTACCTTGCATCAGCGTTTTAATCGAACTGTGAAACCAATTTATACAATTCATCGCTGTGTAAGGATCATTTACGCCCGGTGATAAAGCTCTCGCGAGAATCTCGACAAGTTCATCAGCCAGAAACAATATGTTTTGATGGGCGGTGCGTTCCTGCCCCATAGCATAAGAGGCGCGCAATTTACCCTTAAGATCATCTTCACCGGAATGAAGGCCCTCGCCCCGGACCTGAATTAAAACATCACCGCGGGTTATAAAATCTCCGGGGCGGTATTGAAGGCGTATGACAGCGTCATTCTCATCTGCCCATTTGAGGAGCGCGTCTTCATTGACCGCCTGAATATAGCCTTCGGTTTTGGCATCAATTTTAATGGCATCATCGCGATCAAAATCTGACAGGTCGAATTCATCATCTTCGTCTTTATCTGAATGGCCTAATGTGCTGGGAAACATTTTTTCAATATCTGTGCGCAATTGCCGCCCGACGCGCCCGGTAATTTTTCCGACATTGAGCGTCTCAGGAATATGATGGATAAAGAAGATCATGACGCCGACGCTAAACAGCGTCAGTACCATAGCGACCAGTAGAGAAATGTTTGGAACGAATTCGGTCACAGCATTTTCGACGTCTGCGCTATCGCCTGTCCGCGCAATACGCAGGATTAAAATGCAATAGATAAATGTGGACGTAAACGTGCCGAGCGTGAATTGATTGGCGCGGTCGCGCATGAAATTGCCAATCAGGCGCGGGCCGTACTGTCCAGCCGCGCTGGTCACCGCGACCATCGTAATTGAAAATGTAACACTGGCGACCGTCATCATCGATCCGGCAATGGTCGTCAGTATGGCCCGCGCGCCGTCCGCTTTATTAGAATGAAAGATGCCCAGCGAGTTGACCAGCTCGGGATCCAGCCGCTGATCAATCTGCGTCGTCACAAGCGCGAGCAATACTGCGCCGATCGCCATCAGCCCGGGAATGAAATAATAACTGCTTTGCAAATCATTCCAAAGCTTGATTAGCCCCGCATTCATGTGCGCGGCTCTGCAATAGCCGGGTCAGATGTTCCGCCCTTGCCGAGAACTTTATAACGCGGTGAGGGTGCGCCGTCATGCGGGGCCGGCCACCCTTCGCGTTGCGCATTTCGGTCGCCGTCTGTTTCCTCGGTCTGATCATGGAAGAGATGAACGCGCGTATCATAAGGCATATCGATTTTAGCGTCATCAAGAGCGAGCTTTACAGCACGGATAACGTGAGAGCGCATCATCACCACATCCGAGCGGTGACTCTTGCACCACCATCTGGCGCGGATAGTCACCCAGCTGGCGGCTAAATCCCACGCAAAGGCTTCCGCCGCCGGCTTTGTCTCGACGCCTTCAATCTTGTTTATTTCGCGTAATATAATCTCGCATGCGGCGTCAATATCATCGGCATATCCGATGCCGATGTCATATTGGCTGCGGCGAAAATCATTACCCGTTTTGACCAAGACGGCATTGGTATAAATATCGCTGTTTGGAATAACGGCGCGCTGTCCGTCATAGGTTGTCACGATGGTGGCGCGGGTCTCAATATGTTGAACTGTGCCTTCATATTCGCCGACTTTAATCTGATCTCCAATCTCAAAGGGCTGGCGGATCAGGATTAGCAGCCCGGCCAACCAGTTTTGTAAAATATCTTTAAACGCGAAACCAATCGCGACAGAGCCTATCCCCAGACCGGCGACCAGATCACCGAGCTTTAGCGTCGGTGATATAATCATAGCCGCCAGCATAATGCCGCCGGCCAGCGTAATGGCTTTCATGAATCCACCGAGCACTTCGCCAAGGTTGGACCGGTCACGGCTTTTGAAGTTTTTCGTTACAAGTCTTTTAACAAGTTTGGAAAGCAGCCAGAACGTCACGACGACAAGAATTGCGACAATAATATTAGGTATAAGCCTGATAAATCCGTCCAGCCACGCATCAATTCGCTCCAGAGCCATGGCGGGGTTGACGTCGATTTCACCGGCTTTGTCGGCAGGGATTTGGCTGTCTTGCATGGGTTACGCTTTCGAGATTTCGCTATGGGATTTCATGACGCGGTCGCCATCGTCCTGTTTGATCATATAAGCCGGTTCATTGTCACCGGCGTTGCGGGTGACCTCTGACCCCTTGAGTGTACGGGTTACTTTCTCTGTAAAAACTTCGGATATTTCACCCGTGGCCGTACCGTTTCCCCATGACCATTTAACTTTTGTGCCGCTCTTATATCCGCTCATAAATGTCTCCTTACCGATTTCAGTACGCAGGCGCTGTCGCATCGTTCCGTGTAAAATTAAGTTTCGTTAAGGAACCGAAGGCCCGCTGGAGCATTTGTTAAGTAAGATACACAGGAATACGCCATGAAACTCGCACTTTTAGCCCCGCTTGCTCTGCCACTGGCATTCTTGCCCAATCTCGGCGCGACAACGACTAAGATGACCGCGCAAAACCGTCCAAGCTTCGAACAGGCCTATGTCAATCCGCAAATGATGCGTCTGCAAAGCTGTAAGCCTGCAACGCTGGATGTGTATTTCCACGAAAATTATCTCGCACAACACTCAGCCAATTACTTAAAAGACGCCGTGACCGTGACGGCCAATTGCGACATTGTCAGCGTGAAAATTGCGCCGGTTCTGGGCAAGGATTATACACCTGTAGAGGCCAATCAGGTCGATGCCAATAGCCGGGAACTTGGATTGTGGCTTGACAGTCTCGGTTTAAAATATCAAACAAATCCGCCCGCCGTTCAAAAACACTATGACAGCATGACCCATAACGGACGTACGGCTCAGCTTATTTTAGAGGTGAAGCCGGCCCGACGCTCATAAGAAATAACCTATGAAAAATTTGATTTCCCGCATCGGGCATTATGTCGACATTGGCGGGGACAAATTTAATCCTCTGGACAAGCTGAACCACCGGATTGAAACCCGCCGGCCGGGTGAGGACATTGTGCGTGTTGGCGAAAAGGTTGACAGCGTCTTCGTTATCGAGTCCGGATGGGCTATCCGGTTTCGGATTTTGGATGACGGACGCCGGCAAATTCTCAATTTCATGTTGCCCGGCGATTGTTTTGATATGATGGCTATGGTCAAGGCTAAGTCAGACCACGCCGTCAGCGCGGTAACGCAAGTTATTCTCAGGCGTATCAGTTCCAGCGACTTTCTCTCCGCTATGTCTCAAAACGCGTCTTTGGCGACGGCCTTTTGGTGGGTTGGCGTGCAGGAAGAGGCAATATTAAGAGAGCAAATTATTCGTATCGGCCGCCGGTCGGCTAAGGAGCGCGTAGCGCATTTACTGCTTGAGCTAAACCGCAGGCTCGCTGCTGTCGAAGGCCGTGAGAGCGATACAATTAATCTACCTATCCCGCAGGCCCTCTTGGCCGACTCGCTTGGTCTGTCGATCGTTCACATTTCACGCACGCTGTCAAAACTCCGTGCCGCGGGATATATTTCAACCAATCCGTCCGGTGTTGATATTCTGGACCGTAAAGGCATGGCGGAAATGGCTGATTTTGACAGCCACTATCTACACTTGGATAAGCTTAAACTGTCCGCTTAGGTCTTTTCAGGCTTAGGGGATTCTAATGCGTCTATAGCAATTGCGGACGCATCTTTAAACTGTTTCATAAGTGACGTCAGGCTTTTATTTTTAGTGTTCGATAACAGCGTGTTCAACGCCAATACAAATTTGTCTTCACGTTTGCGGCAATCCTCATTCAAATGCGCGTCATTAATTTTATCCGGTAAATTTGCCGCGGCGATTTCCTCGTCATGATCTCCCACAAAGGTGTTACCGTTATCGATAGCATGGCTTTCAAAAATAGATTCTGTTGAATCTAAAAATGCTTTGGTATCCGACAAAAGGCGGCCCGTAACACTTTGCGCTTCATCATTGGTTTGGTGGTCATAGACCATTGCAAAATAGGCATAATTATTTTTCGCAATTTTCCGGCAATGCTCGAGACGTTGCAGTGTCTCGAGAGATAAATCGTTATCGCCCGCGTCGATTAGGTCGCACCGTGGAAAAACAGAGCCTGGCTAATCGCCGCTTTGACATTTTCCGGCCGGAACGGTTTAGAGATTAAATAGGCCGGCTCGGGCTTGTCACCGGTTAAAAGGCGCTCGGGGAAAGCGGTAATGAATATGACAGGGACATCATATTCTTTCAATATATCACTCACCGCATCAATACCCGAACTGCCGTCGGCAAGTTGGATGTCGGCCAGAACAATACCGGGCTTTTTAGCCGAAGCATTCTTGACGGCTTCGCTGTGTGTGGCCGAAATACTGTCCACTGTGTGACCAAGTTCTTCAACGAGATCCTCAATATCTGCTGCGATGATGGGTTCGTCCTCAATAATAAGGACATTCGTGCGCAACTCTTTTTCAATATCGCTCTCGGCGTCATCAAGAAGAGCCTGGGCGTCGTCATCAGAGACATTCATGACTATCGCAATTTCGCCTGTCGACATGCCTTCCAGCGCGCTAAGCAAAAAGGCCTGCCGGGAGCGCGGTGTTAGGCGGCGAATGCGGTCTGCCGTAGTTTCTGTGTTCTGGCCATCGGCTTCAAGATGTGCGCCGGATGTGTCCCAAATACCAAGGAACATGCGGTATAGCGCGACCTTCGGCGCAATGGTTTCATCAATTTCGCTATTGCCTGCGACCAACGCCTCTAATGCAATCCGCACGTAACGGTCACCCTCGGCTTGGCTCCCTGTCAGGGCGCGTGAAAAGCGGCGTAGATATGGAAGATGGGGGGCCAGGCTATCAAGAAGACTCACTATTAATGTCCTTTAATTTATGGAACGCATTAAGGTCAAACGCGTATATCATAGGTTATACAGGCAATACTGTAACACGGATACGTGTACGGAACCACTTATGTTCCATTGCGTATAGACATTTTTAGCGGGGATAAAGGCCAATATAATATGAGCGACCACGACAAGTACAGGAAATCGGATGATCGTAGTGACGGCAACTTTGAATCCCGCCCCCTGCCGAAAAAAATTGGCAACAGTTTGAAAAAAATTTACGACGATGTTCTAAATGAACCCGTGCCTGATGATTTTCTCGCGCTGCTGGCTAAAGCAGACAAAAATAAGAAAAACGGTTAGAGTGAACCTCTACAGAACGGTATCACAATGACTGATAAAACACATGACGACTCCGAGGAGACCCCGGAGTATAATGAAGATGAGTTTAGGGCTGAACTGACGGCCCTCATCCCTCATTTACGGGCTTTTTCGCGATCTCTATGCGGAAATGCAGCGCTGGCTGATGACGTTGCGCAAGATGCCTTACTCAAAGCCTGGAATGCGCGCGAACGCTACCGTCCGGGCTCTAATCTGAAAGCGTGGACTTTTACGATTTTGCGTAACCAGTTTTATTCTATCAAACGGCGCTCTTGGCGCGCGACCTCACTTGAGCCTGAAGTGGCTGAGCAAACAATTGTTGCAACGGCCGATGTCGAGCAATCCGTACGCCTTAACGAGCTTCGCCGGGGACTGGACATGTTGCAGGACGATCAACGCGACGCGCTTATTCTTGTCGGCGCCAGCGGACTCTCCTACGAAGAAGCAGCTGAAATTTGCGATTGCGCCGTCGGGACAATTAAAAGCCGCGTCAGCCGCGCCCGTAAAAACCTCGAAATTATTATGGATTCCGGACATTTTGACGGCGAAGCGGACGGCGTTTCTGCCCTGGACGCTATGGATACCATCCTCGCGGAGGCCAAATCACTGGTTGATAGATAATGAGTCTCGGGGCCGTGAGAGACTTACGCGTCAGATTCGGCCTGATACTTGCGGTGGCGATGCTGCCGCTTTTGATATTTGCTATCTGGCAGTCTTTCTACGATTTCAATCAGGATAAGACCGCCCGTGAATCGCAACTTGCTTTTTCAGCACAGCGCGCTGTGTTTGAGATTATCGATACGATTGATACGGCGAAATCAGTTATCCTGACTGTTGAAGAAACCGTAGGCCGGCAGGGCTGCAAAACCAATCTACAAGATATACTCAATCAATTCCCCCAATTTGATGACTTTATCATTGCAGACCCGCGGGGCAATTTTATCTGCGCTGCCCGCGACCTTGACAGCAAACGGCAGGCTTTTGAAATCGTTAAGCAATTAACTCCGCAGCAATCTTACTACTCCGAAGTGCGCGTCGCTTATGATGCCGATAGTGATTACTCATCGCGTCTCTTACTGGCCTATGGCCAATATCAAGGCGAGCAGCTTCAGCGCGTTCTGATCATCGGGCTTATCCTGGATCGCCTTGCGCAGCGCGCTGATCTCTCCCAAATCGGAAAAGATGCGAAGCTTTATATGATAAATTCAGAAGGCATTATCTTATTTGGAGATGACGGATTGGCCCGGCAGATGGAAGCGAATTGGATTCGCGAAACGCGGGCGAGCGGCGAATATCAAACTGAATTTACAGATGAGACAGGCGGTAAACGCTCACTCGTTATTATTCCCAGCCGCGAAAAAGATATTTTTGTCGCGGTAACTGCACCTGCGAGCAATATATTTAGATGGAGTGTTCTGAATCCGTTGTCGTCGATATTGCTGCCGCTCTTTGCGTGGGTGTTCGGATTTCTAGCTATTTGGTGGTCTACGGAGCGCCTTATTCTGACACATATTCGCAAATTGCAGCGCGCGACTTTGAAATTTGCTGAAGGCGACCAAACCCAGCGCGTTGGTAAACTCCAAAACCCGCCGGCTTCGATCCGGACGCTTGGCTGGACAATCGACTATATGGCGGACGAAATTTCGGCCCGCGAGAGTGAATTGAAAGATTCGCTGGATGAAAAAGAAACGCTGCTGCGCGAAATTCATCACCGCGTTAAAAATAATCTCCAAATTATTATATCTCTGCTCAACATTCAGGAAAGAAAGGTGGCAGACCCCGCCGGCCTAGCGGCAGTCAACGAGACGAGAAACCGTATTAATGCGATCGCACTGGTTCACCGCGGGCTCTATGAGAGCACAGATCTACGCTACGTTGACATGCAGACATTTCTGGGACGGTTGGTAAAAGAATTATCGGTTGCCCTGGCCTGTGAGCGCAAGGGTATTGAAGTTAGTGTTGACGCCACATGTGATCCCATGGAGGCGGATACCGCCATACCGGTCGCGCTATTCGTTGTAGAGACGCTGACGAATTCCGTAAAGCACGGGATTGCAAAAGGCGGGCAAGTGAAAATACGGCTCGTGCAGCAAGGCATACGGGTTACTGTTGAGGTCTCAGATAATGGCAATGGGATAATAGGCGAAATGAAAGCCGGAACAGGCCAGAAACTCATCAAGGGATTTGCGCGTCAACTTGGCGGAACGGTCGAACCCATGACGGATATAGACGGATACGGTACGCGCTTAGTGTTTGATATCCGCCCCGTCTAGACCGGCGGCATTAAGTCAGGATTTAGGGGTTTCCGGATCCGTGCCCAAAGCGGCTTGGGCGGCTTTCTTAGCGGTTTCAAACTCAGCTTTTTCGAGTGATTTTTTGAGCTCTTTGGTTTCGGGTGTTTTAGACTTGGCCATGGCAGACTCCTGTGGTGTAGCGTTTAAAATGCCTAGCTGCATTGGAAGTTCCAAATTTGCGCAAATCTGGGAACGCTTGGGCGTGCAGATCGTTTGAACAATAGGACTGCGCCAATCCGGGCGCCCACTACAGTTGAGGAGACCTTATTATGGCCACTACTAAAGCCACGACCGCAACCGCAAAGAAAAATGTTGTTGCTCTTAAAGACCCAGAAATTTCAACACAAATCGAAACGCTGCGCTCAGATATTGCCCTGCTTGCCAAGACAATGAAAGAGCAAGCAAAGTCTACAGCCAGTCAAAAAGTGACGACGGCGAAGCAAGTTGCCAGTGACACAAGCGAAAACGTTAAAGTCAAATACAACGAATTAACGACTCAGGCTGAAGCCTCCATCCGTGAAAACCCACTGACATCCATAGCGATTGCCGTTGGCGCGGGTATTGTCCTGGGCGCGCTGACACGCCGCTAAGACTTAGTCGATGATACAATATATACTCGCTGCGGCGCCTTATATCTTTAGGGCGCCGCGCCGTAGTCCGGAAAAGAAAATGGCCGGGATGTTTGCGTCTATGGCGTTTTTCAGCCTCGCCGCTGTCTTTATACTGACGGCTGCATTCATATATATTGCCAGAGAATATGGCGCGGATTTAGCGTTTTTGGCGATCGGCATAATTTTCCTTGTGACCGGCTTAATCTTTTTCACAAAATCCCTTATGGATCATCGTGAAAAAATGAAAGTTGAAGAGGTCGCGGGCGTTGCGATTGCCAAAACCGATCCTCTCGCCAAACTTCTGCCTGACAGTATTAAAAACAACCCTGCTATTGAGAAGATTTTAGCGCAAATTGCGACAAATCCTGTAACGGCCGCCGCTGCTGCGCTGTCTTTAGGTCTTTTGCTGGCTCATGAATTTTTAGAGGATAAAGATGATGACTGAACATCACGACGATAATGATCCCGCCGTGCTTGACCAAACTGAATCGCGCGGCGCAAAACCTGTTAAAGGCATGCCTTGGGTGCTGGGCGGATCTATCGCCGCGGTTCTCGTGGGCATCGTGATTTTTGTGCTTATCTTTTTTGCATAATTAGCCCAACTCCCTTGCCTATTACGGAACAATAACGCCGGTTTCGGCGTTATTTTTTTGACCGGGTGAGTTTGAACTCTCTCTCTTAATCTCGGGCTTGTCCGGTCTACATAAAATTAAAGGAGCTTTCATGTCGAACCAAAATGTAAATGTATTAAATAGCGTCACTAAAACGCTTATTGATAGCTGCAAAGGTTACGAAACCTGCGCTGATATGTCAGATGACAGCTATGCTTTACGCGCCGAATTTAACCGCCGGGCCACAGAACGCCGTGCATTAGTCAACGAATTTCAACACCAAGTCCGTACCTATGGCGGTGAGCCTAAAGATGACGGAAGCCTGTCAGGCGTGGTTCACCGCGGTTTTACTAAATTTACAGGCTTGTTCAAAGATGATGAGAAAGCCGCTGTTGAAGCGCTGGATGACGGCGAAGAGTTTCTCGCCGAAAAAATTGAAGGCAAGCTGGATCACGATGATTTAGCCCCGGAAACGCGTACCCTTTTAAAGCGTGCTCATAGTAGCGCACGCGCCGGTGAACGCTTTGCAGATTTGCTTGAAAAATCTATGTAGTCAGCGACGCGATTTAGAGAAAAAGCCGCCCTTGCACCAAGGGCGGCTTTTTTTATGACTCCACGATCAAGCTGACGGGACGGTGATCTGAATAACGGACCGGTAAAACATCAACTTCCTCGCTGTGTAAAGATCTGGACGTCAGAATATGGTCATAATCTTTGCGTGGATTCCAGCTTGGATAGCTTTTGTGTTTCGACTTGGTATGGCAGTCTATACCCAGTGTCTCGGTAAGGTATTTGACGGGCGCCGAGGACGCGCTGCAATTGAAATCCCCGCAGATAATAAGCCGGGAATTGGTCGGGGCATGGTCTGCAATAAATTTGACCTGCTCCATCTGATCCGCGATCCCCAGGCTAAGGTGTACATTCATAACCCAGACGGGTTTCGGATCCGCACAGACTTTCACCAATAAAGCCCCGCGTCCGGGTTTGGAGCCCGGAAGTTTTAAGTCCTGTACGTCCTCATGTTTATAGCGGGATAAAACCGCATTGCCGTGCCGGGAAATTTTACCAACAACGCGGTTCTCTTGAAGGCTGAAATGATTATGCCCCGACGCCTCCGCGATACGTTCGACCTGATTTCTAAAGCCGGAGCGGCGTCCACCCAAATCGATCTCTTGAAGACAGACAATATCATATCGCATGAGCAGGTTAGCAATTCTGCCCAAGGTTCGGCTTTTGGTTTGCGTATGAATGACCTGATGATGGACCTGAGATAAATATTGACCATAGGAACCGGTACCGATGCCGGCTTGAATATTATACGTTAAAAGTTGATGTTCCATTGTCTATGCAATGGCTATAGGAACCAATTGTTCCTGCCTACGTTTGAAAGGCGGGCGCGAGGGCACTATGATCGGCATACCACTATCTCTAATTCTGCATATGATCGTTGTCGTCGTAATGGGCATGCGTATCCTCTATCGGCGTATGGCTGTGAATACAACGCTGGGATGGCTGATAATCATTGCATCCGTTCCCGGCTTCGGCGTCATTTTTTACTTCTTTTTTGGGGATCACAGACTGGGCCGCAAACGCATGAAACTGGGCGAGCGTATCCGGCAATATTATCAGAATAGTTATAAAATTTCTGAGAACGAAGAAAGTGCGCCCAATGTTGCCCCTTTTTTTGCTGACCTATCGAAAATTGTCGGAAAAGAGACAGGATTTCACACGTCTTTGGGCAATAAAATTCGTTTATTTGACGAAGCCGGACACATTATTTCCGCCCTTGAAGAAGACATAAAAAATGCAAAGACGAGCTGTTTTCTTGAATTTTATATTGTCGAAGAATATGGCCGCATTGAAACCGTCTTTAAGGCTCTGGAAGAGGCTGCCGCCCGGGGCGTCGATTGCCGCCTGCTGGCGGACGATATCGGCAGCCGCCGGTTCCTAAAAAGCGAGCGCTGTCACCGTTTGGTGGCGGCCGGTATTAATGTCGAGCGCTCTTTAGAAGTCGGCGTTTTAAAATCCATGTCAAAACGTACGGATTTGCGAAATCACCGTAAACTGGTCGTGATTGATCAGACTATCGGCTATATCGGCAGCTTTAATCTCGTCGACCCGGTTATTTTTAAGCAAGAAGCCGAAGTCGGGCAATGGGTTGATATTATGGCCCGTGTCGAAGGGTCAATTACGTCCTCTATGGCGGTCGTATTTAATACTGATTATATTTTTGACACGGTGGGGGGAGATTACTCGCGGGCCACATTGTCTCAATTTCCCCGCGATAGTGAGCCCGAAGAATTTCAAAATGATGCTGTACTGCAACTTATTCCCTCGGGGCCGGAGATGCGCACAAGCCTAATCTACGAAGTCATCGTTTCCGCTCTGTTTGGCGCGCGCAAGTCTATCACGATAGTGACTCCCTATTTCGTACCAGACGACGCCATAGTTTTAGCGCTCAGTAATGCAGCGCGGCGCGGTATTGAGGTTACAATCATATTGCCGCAGCGTATTGATTCTATTTTGGCGCGATATGCCAGTGAGTCGGTTTATACGGGCCTTCTTGAGGCCGGCGTCAAAATCCTGCGGTTCCAAAATGGGATGCTCCATACCAAGGCGATCCTCATTGACGAGACCATTTCTTTGATCGGTACAGTCAATATGGATATGCGCAGCTTCTACCTCAATCTTGAGGTTACGCTGGCTGTTTATGACAAGGTATTTGCCTTGCGGCTGGGCGAGACGGTGCAGCATTATATCTCGCGCTCGGTTCCGATTGAACTGGAGGACTGGTCACGCCGTTCTTCACTACGGCGACTTAAAGAAAACGTGCTGAGATTGGCCGCGCCGCTTCTTTAACCGCGCGGCTATATTGGAACGAAAAAGGTCAGGCCCGCGTTAATCGACTGAACAGATAACTGGAGCCGATAATGAATATTTATACCCGATTGAAAAAAGACCATGAAAAGCAGCGTGAGCTTTGTAAAGAGCTGGCCAAAACGCAAAGCGGCTCAGAAAATCGTGCAAATTTATGGGAAGAATTGAAAGTCGAACTTGGCGCGCATGCGCTCGCCGAAGAACAGGTTTTTTATTCTGCTATGATGGAAAAACCTGACGGGACTGAAGAGGCCCGCCACAGCGTCGCTGAACATAAGGATATGACGGACCTTATTGAAGAGCTCGACGCGATGGATCAAAGCGCCGATATTTGGATGAAAAAATTTGAAAAATTAAAACATGAAGTTATTCATCACGTCGATGAAGAAGAGGCCGATATCTTCCCCGTCGCCCGCAAAGTCATTAGCAAAGACGCCGCCGAGGATATGGCTCAAGACTTCGACAAACGTAAAGACGCTGAAGAAAAATCTGTCGCGTAAACGCTTTAAAGACTAAATAGCAGGTCGCCGGGATTTAAGCTCGGCGATTTTTTTTATGAACGGCTCAGCCCGGTCAAATTTGCCGTCTTTCCAGAAAATTTCGGTCATCGTGATGGCTTCGCCGTCAATGTGGATGTGGTTGAAGCTGGCGGCCCGGTCGCGCCGTCGTACGGACAGTGTTCCGGCGCCTATTGAGAGCACTTCTGTCGCATCCGGCTGTCTTTCAAGAAAGAACGGGACATGGATATGTCCGGTCAAAACGCCGTCTATATTGAGCTCGCTTAGACGTTTTAAGGCTTCAGGGCCGCGCTGCGTCTCTTTATCAAGCGGAGAGCTGGGCGGGTAAATAAAGGGATGATGGGCGATAAATAATTTTACGGTTTGCGGCGCAGTCGCCTGCATCACTTTAACCTTGTTTTCCATTTCATCCATGTCGACAACGCCTAACGACCAATCGGTCTTAGCCTGTACGCCACGTGATGTATTAATCGGCATGATGCAGACATGCTGGTCGGTGTGATGAGGCTCGCTGAGCGGCGCGATATAGCGCTTATACCGGCCGAAAGGATCAAATATACGCTGGAAAATCCCGAACATCGGCGTGTCGTGATTGCCCGGCGTTATAATTTTGGGTCCCGAGAGTGTGCGGATCCAGTCTCGCGCGGCGATAAATTCGTGCTTTTTTCCGTTCTGGGTAATATCGCCACATATGAGCGTTACGTCCGGTTTTAGTCCATCTACAGTGGCTTTAACAGCCGCCATTGCGTCGCGATCCTCAACGCCGAAATGGATATCTGCAAACTGGATAATTGATGTCATAAGTCTTCCGGGGCTTGAGTTTACATATCAGGGGCGAGCACCAATACGCCTTTGGGCTCCAGCGATATATCGATGTGACAATCCACCTCTTCGGCTTCACCATCAAGCAGAATGTTAAAATGCCCCTGTCCTGAAATCTTCACAGTCTTGACGCTTCCCACGCGAACATGTTCACTTTCGCGCCATCCTTTTAGCAAGGTTTTGGCGCCAATACCAATAATAGACGCAATGCTCATTTGCGGAACGCTGGCCAGTTCAAATGCATCGGGCGCGGCGGCGCCTTCAGACATAGACGGACAGGTCAGCATCAATGTATTCGCGCCGCGTTCATAACTGGTTCCGTCTACGGTATAGAAAAACGTCTTCCCCGATGTCACGGCCTCAATAACGTCAGGCACTTGCTTGACGGCGTCGACAACCTCGCCGTCACGTAAATTTTCCCGCACATCGGCCATTTTAATCGGATCACCAATAATCAGGCCAACAAAGAAAACGTGGTCATTGACGCGGCCGGCGGGAAGCCAGCGCGGTTTCTCCTGCGCTAAAGCCAGCTCAAGCGCATCTTTCCACTCAACTGTCGTATAGAGCGCTTTGGGCAAGATGTTCATCGTACCGCCCGGCAGCGCAACGAGCGGAATGCCAATGTCGCGCGCTTTGATCGCGCCTGATTTACACGTCCCGTCCCCGCCAAAAACAATTAAAAGGTCAGTATTATCTTTCTTTATAGAGTCAAACGCTGCGCCCAATTCTTCGGGTTCGCAATAATGCATCGCGATATTGCTGTAACCTTTTGAGTTGAGAATAGCTTCAAGCTCATCAGAAATGTCTGTTGCACTACCGCCTGCTGCATTGATGATAACGCCTATCGCGCTATCCGCTGACAAGGTTTTGTGGGGTTTAGAATTGCTCATATAATTTGGCTCCTTAACCGCACCAACGCGCCGTTAACCAATAGGTTCATTTATCGCTATGCCGATAGCGCATAAGGGGTTAAGTAGCAGGTGGGAAGGCCTGTTTAACAGGTGAAAAACGGCGTGGAATTTCAAAATTTTATTAAAATTTTTGTAAAGCCTACACAGGCTTATGTAACAATTATTGTTCCTATCACGGTAAACACTGCATGACTGCGTCCGCGCTCTTGGACGGGCATGTTATGACTGTAGAAGATAATATTATTATCTCACTGGACACCGAGGAAATGATGCGCACGCTCGGGGCCAGCCGGGTGAGTGCTGTAGCAACTGTTGACGAAGCAATGGCCACTATGGAAGCGTCCGCGCTTACCTTTGCCCTGTTGGACATCAACTTAGGAACAGATACGAGCGAGTCGATCGCCCGTAAATTATCAGACTGCAATATCCCCTTTGCATTTGCGACCGGGTATGGACGGCACGCTGAAATACTCGCGCTTTTTCCAGACGCTCCAATTGTCCAAAAACCCTACGGTATTGAAAGCATAAAAGCAGCGATAGAGAAGCTTTTAATTGCATAACATACGATAATACGGCGGCGATTACGGCTTGCCATGTTCGCGTAATGTTCTAATTAGCCATTATGGCAAAACGTACTTTAATCAACAAACTCGCTATCCTTGCGGATGCGGCAAAATATGACGCATCCTGCGCGTCCTCCGGCACATCGACGCGCAATTCTCTGGGTAAGGATGGCGGTCTTGGCAGCACGGAAGGTATGGGCATTTGTCATGCTTATGCGCCGGACGGGCGGTGTATCTCCCTGCTCAAAGTTTTGCTGACCAATTTTTGTATTTTCGACTGCCGCTACTGTATTAACCGCGCAAGTTCAAACGTCGAGCGCGCGCGGTTCACACCGGCTGAGCTGGTTCAGATCACGCTGGATTTTTATAAACGCAATTATATTGAAGGCCTGTTTCTGTCCTCCGGTATCATCCGCAATGCCGATTATACGATGGAGCAAATGATTGAAGTCGCGCGTGCTCTGCGTGAAGATCACGGTTTCCGGGGCTATATCCACCTTAAATCCATTCCCGAGGCTGATCCGCTTTTAATCCGGCGCGCAGGAGAGCTGGCGGACCGCCTGTCAATTAATGTCGAACTTCCGCGCGAGGAAAGCCTGCAAAGCTATGCGCCGGAAAAATCGGGGCAGGTCATCCGCAAAGCCATGGCCGATGTCCGCCTGTCTATTGAGGATGCCAAAGACGCGCGCAGTAGCCGGATTTTGAAAAAGGCCACGCCGCCCAAATTCGCGCCCGGCGGACAGAGCACACAGATGATTGTCGGCGCGGATGACAGTAATGACGCCGCCATTTTGGATACGTCAACGAAATTATATTCCGGCTATAAATTACGGCGGGTCTATTATTCTGCCTATAGCCCGATTCCGGATGCCAGCTCTGATTTGCCGCCCGTCAAGCCGCCGCTGATGCGTGAACACCGCCTTTATCAAGCCGATTGGCTGCTGCGGTTTTATGGTTTTGAGACCGGTGAGATTCTTGCCAATGCACCGGACGGCATGCTTGATCTTGAAATCGATCCCAAATTGTCATGGGCGCTGTCCAACCGCGACTGGTTCCCGGTCGATATTAATAAAGCCAGCAAAACGCTTTTGCTGCGCGTGCCGGGCCTCGGGACAACATCGGTTAAGCGCATTCTATCTGCGCGGCGGCAAACCCGTCTTGGTCTGGACGATTTATCCAAACTCACCACTTCGGTGAAAAAAGTTCTGCCCTTTATCATTACGCGGGACTGGACGCCCGGCGCGCTGACGGATGCGCAAAATTTGCGCGAAAGATTTGCACCGCCGCCCCGGCAATTGGTGCTTTTGTGATATATTGCGCCGCGCTGTCCTCGCATACGGATTTTACAGCATGGCAGGACTCGGCGCGGGCTTTATGCGCGGCCCGCACTGCGCCGGAGGCTATCTCATGGCGCGGGCCGGATGATCCGGTGTCATTGTTCGAAGATATGGGCCTGCCGCTTGCGCAGTGTCCTGCGCCAACACGTGAAGTCAAAGCGCCGAAAGCTTTTATTGAGATGGCGCGGCGCGTCATATGCCACCGCGATCCGGAGCGCTTTTCGCGATTGTACCGTATATTATACCGGCTGCAGGATAATCCGGCCTTGATAAAAAATCAGGTCGATACAGACATTATCTGGCTGTCTGAATGTGACAAAGCGATCCGGCGTGACCGCCATAAAATGCATGCCTTTATCCGCTTTCGAAAAATTGCGGAGAGTGGCGCAGCCCGGGAACAATTCGCGGCGTGGTTTGAGCCGACACATAGAATTATCACGCTCGGCGCGCCCTTTTTCATGCGCCGCTTTGCGCATATGGATTGGGCGATTTTTACACCTGACGGCTCTGCCTATTGGGACGGGTTGGACCTCACTTACGGGGCCGGAGCCAATCGGGACGCGGTGCCATCTGAAGACGCTGTCGAAGAGCAGTGGAAAACTTACTTTGCCTCCATTTTCAATCCGGCGCGGCTTAAGATCGGCGCGATGCAGGCCGAAATGCCTAAAAAATATTGGAAGAATCTGCCTGAAGCCGCGCTTATTCCGGACCTGATTGCGGGCGCGCAAAGACGCAGCCGCGCCATGCATCACAGCTTGGGCGCGCCCAACCCTCTGGCGCGAACGCTTAAGGCGCGTGAGGGTGTTACCGGGCCTGTCACGGCGCCTCAAACCTTGCCACAGCTTGGCGAGGCCCTGCAAGGCTGTACGCGCTGCCCGCTTTACCGCGACGCCTCACAGCCCGTTTGCGGCGTAGGCCCCGCGCGCGCTGATTTGATGATTGTCGGCGAACAGCCCGGTGACGCCGAAGACGTAGCGGGCAAACCCTTTATCGGCCCGGCGGGGCAGGTCCTGGACGCCGCGTTGGGCGCTGCCGGAATTGACCGCGCGCACAGCTATATGACTAATGCCGTGAAACATTTTAAATACGAAGTTAAAGGAGGCAAGCGCGTTCATAGAAGCCCGGATAACGGTGATATTGATCACTGCCGGTGGTGGCTGGATACAGAACGCAAAATTGTCAAACCCAAAGTCATTCTGGCCTTGGGGAATTCTGCGCTGCGCGGCCTGACAGGCAAAAGCCTAAAGGTCAGTGCGTATCGCGGGCAGACCTTACCGGCCCGTGACGGCAGCGTGATTATCCCGACATTTCATCCGGCCTATCTTCTTCGACTTCCCAATAGGGATGATGCTCAAAAAGCGAGCCGCGACTTTCATCAGGATTTCAAATTTGCCGCCTCGTCATTGCAGGCCGCGCAGGTTAAAGCTGAGCTTCAGATTTAACGGAGCGCGCGCATGGCTATCAAGACAACACAGGCCTTTGATGATCAAAAGCCGGGCACATCGGGTCTTCGCAAAAAGGTGGCCCGCTTTACACTGCCCAACTATTTGGAGAACTTTGTCCAATCCATTTTTGACAGCGCGCCGGAGCTGCGCGGCGGCACGCTCATTGTGGGCGGTGATGGGCGGTATTATAATGACCGCGCCATACAGATCATATTGCGCATGGCGAAGGCCAATGGTGTGGCGCAGGTCATAGCCGGGCAAGACGGTCTGTTATCGACGCCCGCAGCCTCGCATCTTATCCGTAAATTTGGCGCGCAGGGCGGCATGGTGCTGTCGGCCAGTCATAATCCGGGCGGGCCGGACGGCGATTTCGGGATTAAATATAATGGCGAAAATGGCGGCCCCGTCCCCGAATCCGTGACCGACGCGATTTATGCCCGCAGCCAAATGATCACCGAATATAAGATCGTCGCAGCGCAGCCTGTCGATCTGTCCGCATGTGCAGAGCTTTTTCTGGGTGATATGAGAATTTCCATTATTGACCCTGTCACGGATTATGCAGACTTAATGGAAGAGCTGTTTGATTTTCCAGCCATCCGCACACTGATATCTGGCGGATTTACCATATACTTTGACGCCATGCACGCTGTCACCGGCCCCTATGCCAAAGAGATATTTTCTAACCGCCTCGGCGCGCCGGGTGAGGCGCTCATAAATTGCAAGCCAAGCGAAACATTTGGCGGGGGTCATCCTGATCCCGGACCTGCAAATGCCAAAGATTTATTCGCGGCGATGTTCGGGGATAATGCGCCGGATTTCGGCGCAGCGTCTGACGGAGATGGAGACCGCAATATTATTTTAGGAAAAAACCTATTTGTTTCTCCCTCTGATAGCGTCGCCGTGATTGCAGCCAATGCCCATTTGGCGCCGGGTTATAAAGGCGGCATTACAGGCGTGGCGCGGTCCATGCCGACCAGCAGCGCGCTTGACCGCGTGGCCGGAGCGCTGGGCGTGCCATGCTATGAGACGCCGACAGGCTGGAAGTTTTTCGGTAATCTTTTAGACGCAGGCAAAATTACGATTTGCGGCGAAGAAAGCGCGGGAACGAGCTCGCATCATGTGCGCGAAAAAGACGGTATATGGGCCGTGTTGATGTGGCTCAATATCTCGGCTGCGCGCGGACAAAGCGTGGCGCAAATTATGCAAGATCACTGGCAGTGCTACGGCCGCAATTATTATGCCCGTCATGATTATGAGGCTGTCGATATCGATAAAGCACATAAAGTGATGGGGCATTTACGCGGTCAGCTGGACAACTTGCCGGGACAAAGCTTTGGTCAGTACCGCGTAAAATTCGCAGATAGTTTTACTTATACTGACCCGATTGACGGCAGCGTTTCTGACAACCAGGGTCTGCGCGTCGGCTTTGATAACGGGTCGCGCTTTGTCATGCGCTTGTCGGGAACGGGGACTGTCGGGGCAACGCTACGCCTTTATGGCGAGGTCTTGGAAACCGCGAAAGACAGGTTGGATTTAGCCCCGGAGGACGTATTAGCGGAGCTTTTCACTATTGCGCGAAAGCTGACTGACGTGCACGCCTTAACGGGGCGCGATGAACCTTCGCTGATGACTTAGTCTAAACCCTAACCTTCATTTGGATATGTTCAATTATCGTGTACAACACCCTAAAATTCAAAGATGACGTCGCAGTCGGCCATCTTGAAAATGGGGATAATCATGACACTTACACATTTAAAACTCACATGGATCGCAGGTGCGGCATTTATGATGGCGGCGTGCAATGTTGATGCGCAGCAGCCTGTGCAACCCGGTATTGCGCTCAATACGACACAGACGGATATAGATATGAGCCGGATTAAGGCGATAGACATAGCTGCGCCAAAAGCGCCGCAAAAAGACAGCGCCCGCGATTATCACGGCCAAAACTTGGCCGATAAGTATTTCTGGATGAAAGATCCCGATTATCCGACAGTGGATGATGAAGATGTCCTAAATTATCTCAATGAAGAAAATGCCTATTACCAGACATTTTTGAAACCGCATACGTCGCTTGTCGATACACTTTTCGAAGAGTTTAAGGGCCGCACGGATGAGACGGAAGAATCTGTGCCTTATATTAAAAACGGCTATGAATATCGCTGGTATTTCGAGGAAGGTGCAGAATACCGCACCCGCGCGCGCAAAGACCTGGCGACAGGCGACGAGACCGTATTCATGGACGAGACGGCGCTGGCTGAGGGTCACGACTATTTCGTGATTGGCGGCTGGACGATCAGTCCGGATAACCGCTATCTGGCTTATTCTTATGATACGGCCGGAGACGAGCGCTATCAGGTCAAGGTCCGGGACTTAACAACCGGAGACTATCTGCCGGACGTCTTGAGTGATGTTCAGGGCAATGTCGAATTTGCCGCGGATAGCGCAACCCTGGTCTATGCGCTTTTAGAAAAAGAGCGCTGGCACGCTAAGAACATCAAAACCCACACGCTCGGGACGCCGCAAAGTGAGGACGGGACATTATATACCGAAGACGATGACGGCTTTTTTATCGGGTTCGGCCTCACCAGCTCGAATAAGTATTTTATTATCGTCTCCAATCAGGGTGAAATACAGGAGTCTTATGTTATTGCGGCTGATCTGTCCGGAGAGCTGACTCAGATTGCCCCGCGTGCGGCAGGCTTCACCCAGACTATTGATCACGCGGACGGATATTTTTATATTCTGGCCAATGATACGCATCCTAATTCGCGTCTGGTTCGCGTTGCTGACAGCGCTCCCGCCATGGAAAATTGGACGACATTACGGGCAGGCTCTGACGATGTATATTTGATGAACCTTCAAACTTTCGCCGATGAAATAGTCTTAAAGTCACGTAAAAACGGCTATGAGACAGTGGAGCTTATAGGTTACCCTGACGCGGACAGCACAAAACTTAAAAGCCATTCCGTCAAATTTCCCGAGGTGATATTTACAGCCTCTATCGGCGTCAATCCTGAATTTGACCAAGACAAAATTCGCCTCAATTACGAGTCTATGGTTACGCCGTCGACAGTGTTTGATTATGATCCTGAGTCTAAAACACTGGAGACCCGCAAGGTTCAAAATATCCCGTCAGGATATGACAAATCACAATACCAGACCGAGCGCCTGATGATCCCCGCGCGCGATGGAACGCTGATCCCGGTCTCGATTGTTTCTAAAAAAGGCTTCAAGAAAGACCGCAGCCACCCGATGTGGCTCTATGGTTATGGCGCTTATTCCGCGACTATCACGCCGCGCTTTTCAACCTTGCGTTTGTCAGCGCTTGACCGCGGCTTTTCCTATGCCATCGCCCATGTGCGCGGCGGCTCTATGATGGGATATGATTGGTATTTGGACGGTAAACTCACCAAGCGGACCAATACGTTTAACGATTTTGTCGATGTCGCGGAAGGTCTCGTTGAACGCGGCTATGTTCAGGCGGGCAATATTTCAGCCTCGGGCCGAAGCGCCGGCGGAGAGCTTATGGGCGCGGCGACTATACAGGCGCCGGATATGTGGCGCTCGGTTAATCTGGGCGTGCCATTTGTCGACGTTCTCAACACCATGCTGGATGAGACCCTGCCGCTCACCCCGCCTGAGTGGAAAGAATGGGGCAATCCGATTACGGACGCGGCTGCTTATGATTTGATTAAATCCTATTCGCCTTATGATAATATTGAGGCGCGCGATTATCCGCCTATGTTTGTTTCCGGCGGCCTGAACGATCCGCGCGTCACCTATTGGGAGCCGGCCAAATGGACCGCTAAAATGCGCGAGATGAAGACAGATGATAACCTGCTTGTCATGCGCATTAATATGGGCGCAGGCCATTTTGCAAATTCAGGCCGGTATGGCCGCTTGCGCGATTATGCCGAAGAATATGCATTTATGCTTCTGGCTCACGGGATCGAGGAATAGAAATAAAACTTCAGGCCTGCGCCCCGCGCGGGCCTAAATTTATATTAGATAGGGAAGCGAAGTTTAAAACACGATCCATTGGGCGTCGGGGCATATGTTATGGTGCCGTCAAGCGCATCAGCGCTTTGTTTGACCATATAAAGACCTAATCCAGAGCCTTGTTCGGACATGTGGTGGAACCGTTCGAACATACCAAAAATACGGTCGTGATAGGGTTTGCCAATGCCCAGCCCATTATCTGTGACTGAAAATACAAGATTTTCGTTTTCTATATAGGCTGCGATTATAATCAACGGAGTATGCTCGGTTGGGTCTCGAAATTTGAGGGAATTAGAAATCAAATTATTCACGATCAGCGCAAAGTGATTTTTCTTTATCCGCACTGTTCCGGTAATCCTTATATCTTTGCGAATATGAATATTTGTAATATTGGTTACGCCACCCAGAAAAGACAAAGTGTCGTTCACCACCTTTTCGACGCTGACCAGGCGAAGATTTTCACTGGTGATCTTCATAGAATTAAGCGACATAATATCAGTCGCTAATTTATGAAGCTTTTTTAAAGATTTTGCGACACCGCGGCTTATGTCAGCAACCTCGTCATAGCGTTTATATTTTATATCCTCCTCAAGATACTCCAACATATTGATTGAAGAATTAAGCGGCGACCTAAAATCATGTGAAATCTGATATGATAAGCGCTGTAGCTCATTATTAGCCTGAATAAGGCTTTCGCTGGTTTTTTTAGCCTCAGTCACATCTACAATTTGAGAGAGAAAGTATTTCGGCTTGCTATTTTCGTCACGCACTACTGATACGGTCTGGAGTGTCCAAATTGCTCTTTTATCTTTATGAAAATATCGCTTTTCCATCGTATAGGTTTGGATGTCAGCGGTGATAAGCTGCTTGATATTATTCATATCCGCTGTGAGGTCGTCGGGATGTGAAATGTCTTGAAACGTAACGCTTAAAAGTTCGGACTCAGAATAGCCAATAATATCGCAAAGCGCTTGATTGACTTTTAGCCACTGACCGGATGGATTGAGCAGCGCCATGCCAATAGCGGAATGCTCCATGGCAAGACGGAACATGTCTTGATCCGCAAGTGAGCTTTCTAGGTTATCGTGTTCGCTGACATTCTGCGTATCTTTAAATTCCGTAAAGTTAGCTATATTTCCACTTCCATCATCCATCTTATTTGGACCTCCAAGGAAACAAATATAGGTCACAAAGCTAATTATTTACTTACAGGGTTAGTTAATATTATATTTCATAAGAGAAAACTCAGCCGTAATACGCAAATTTCGCTCTTTTGTTATAAAGACCCCTGCGCCCGCCCGGCGCGTTCAAATCGGTCATTATCCGCAAAATTGATATATGCCCGTCTTTGAATCATAATCTGCGCTAGGATAATATCGCAGGAGGACATATGGGTCACGAAGAACATGCCGTATTTATCAAAGACGCCCTTGTCTTTTTGGTGGCCGCAGGGCTGATCGTTCCTTTTTTACGTTCATTAAAAATACCGGAAGTGATGGGCTTTATCCTGACCGGGATCGCATTAGGCGTAAGCGGCATTGCGGTCTTTAGCGATACTCTGCCCTTTCTGGACTACATCACAATCACCAACCCGGAAGCCATCGCGCCTTTTGCCGAACTTGGAATCCTTTTTCTTCTCTTCTTGTTAGGGCTGGAGTTATCCGTTGAGAAATTATGGGCGCTTCGCCGGATTGTGTTTGGCGTCGGCCTTACGCAGGTCGCGCTCAGTACACTGTGTATTGCCGGCTTGGCCTTGGCCTTCGGCTTTGCCGCGCCCGTTGCCGTGCTCATCGGACTGGCGCTTGCGCTGTCATCCACAGCCATTGTGATGCAGCTTTTGACAGAGTCCCGTGAGATCACAATCCCGATCGGCAGAACATCTCTAGGCGTCTTATTACTCCAGGATGTTCTGGTTGCGCCCATATTAATTTTTGCCGGTTTTATTGGCATTCATTCCAATGCCACCCTTGCCAGTGAACTGTTCTCGGCGCTGATACAGGGCGTTATCGCCATTACGGTGATCATTTTTCTGGGCCGGTTTGCGATGCGCCGGGTGTTCCACAAAGCCGCTGCAGGCGGGCGGGGATATTTGATGGCCGTAACCCTGCTGACAGTGATCGGCGCCGCTGTCATATCGGCCAATGCCGGCTTGTCCGTTGCGCTGGGGGCCTTTCTTGCCGGGTTATTATTAGGGGAAACTGAATTCAAGCATCAAGTCGAAGTTGATCTGGAGCCGTTTAAAGGTCTATTGCTCGGCCTGTTTTTCATGACGGTTGGATTGTCACTTGATTTAAACGTCGTTGTCCAAAACTGGCCTTTAATTCTGGGCGGCGTCACGGCGTTAATCGTTATAAAAGCCATTATCATCTGGGTCTCTGTCACAGTCTTTCTAAAGGACAAAAAGCTCTCTATTGAAGCCGCGTTTTTGTTGGCTCCGGCAGGTGAGTTTGCCTTTGTCGTCATGGCGGCAGGTCTGGCCAGTGGGGCGGTTTCCAGTCAAACGGCCACTCTGATCGCCGCGATTGCCGCGCTGACCATGCTCTTGATCCCGGGCGCATGGCGTCTTGGAAAATGGGCGTCTGAAAAAACCCAAAGCGAAACGCCGGCTCATACATTATCCGATGAGATGTCCAATCTTCAAGATCATATCATTATTGCGGGATTTGGCCGGGTCGGCTGCGCCATCGCGCGGATATTGCAGGAAAAGCAAGCCATTATCGTCGCGCTTGACACCAATCCTAAAACTGTGGAGCGGGAAAATGCACATGGATGGGCCGTTTATTTAGGCGACGGATCAAGAGAGGAAGTCTTGATTAAAGCCGGCCTGCACAACGCTTCAATGCTCATTGTGACTGTCGATGACGCAGTGAGTGCGGAGCGTATGGTGCAGGCCTGTCACAAGCTGAAGCCGGAAATTCCAATTTTTTCCCGCGCCCAGGATGTCGACCATGCCAAGCGTTTGTATAAAGCGGGCGCAAAATTTGTTGTGCCTGACGCTATTGAAGCGGGGCTGCAAATGTCGTCGCGGGCCTTGGAGGAGATCGGCTATGATGGCCAAACTGTTCGCAGCTTAATTGCCTCTGAACGGGATACTGAATATCGCAAAGCGTCAGATATCTCTTAGGCCCGCCTCAGTATTAAACCTTTTGGTAACTCTATCCCTACATCGAGTTTTCAGCCTTTATTCCTATAAATTGTAGATAGTTAAGCGCGTGCTGTGCCCCTTGGCGCACATCACGCACGCTCTTGTCGGCACAATATGGGCATCTTGATTGTAAGTTTTCCAGAACCACAGCCGCTGAGGCTCGGAAGAATTGAAGGTTATATGCGTATTAATACGATAGTCACTCTGGGCGCCTCGGCGGCTTTTGGCATTTTAGCCATTTTGCTGGCTAAAGGGTGGATTAACGATGCGGTGCATAGCGAATTTGCGTCCAACAAAAATGCGCCCGGTTCAATTGCCAAGCCTCAGTCCCGCACAGTTCCGGTATTTGTTGCCAATGCCGATTTAAACTTCGGGGATACGTTGACACCGGAAAGCCTACGCCTTGTCGACATGCCGGAAGACGCGGTTCCGCTTGGCACATTCAGTGAGCACGACTCAATTTTTGGTGATGGCAAAGAGCGTACGGTTGTTCTTACCCGCATTGGCATAAATGAACCGCTGATCAATTATAAAATTAGCGGTCCGGGCGGACGCGGCTCATTATCAGCCATTATTGACGAAGACATGCGCGCTGTGTCTATCCGCACAAATGATGTCGCGGGCGTCAGCGGCTTTATTCTGCCGGGCGACCATGTTGACATTATGTTGACCCGTGATTTGGCTATACAGGGTGAAGAGCGCCGAATGGGTACGGACGTGCTTTTACAAAATATACGCGTCCTCGGCACAGGTCAAAATTCAGATCAAACGGGGGACGGCGTTAACGTTGTGAAAACGGTCACCTTGGAAGTCTCTCCTGTCCAAGCGCAAAAACTAACACTTGCAATGGATCTCGGTAGCTTGAGCCTAACGCTGCGCCGGGTCGGAACTTTGGATATTGATCCCGTCTCAATCGTAGAAGAAAAAGCGCTTGCTCATAACGCCGCCGCGCCCGCCGCGCGCCGAATCCCGCGAAAAACTTACCCTGTAGACCGGCAAAATAAAATACCACCCACTCCTCAAAAGGCGACTGTGACGATCATCAGAGGTGAGGACCGTGACACGGTTAGCGTTTTAAAAGACGAGAGCCCCCAGCCCGGAAATGATAGTTTAGCCGGACGCTCCACCGCTTCAGATACGCAGGGTTAAAACATGAATATCAAGCACATATTGACGGCGTGCCTCGCCTTCGCCTCTCTGATTTACGGGCCGCACGCCACCGCAAAAGCGTGGATTGAAAACGCACCTGCCGGCAACCAAACCGAGGCGGCTGTGACCAAAGGCAGCCCTGTTGTGATGCGTACAGATAAGGCTTTTTCCGATATTATGGTCGCTGATTCTAAAATCGCTGACGTGGTCGTGCTTACCGATAAGTCTTTTCATCTTATAGGGAAAACGAGCGGCAAAACCAACATCATGCTCTATGATGATCAGAAAAGCCTAATTGGCATTGTCGATGTGGATGTCGGATATGACATCGCGGCATTAAAAAAAGGTCTTTACGAGACATTTCCAAATGAGCGGATCGAAGTCCGCTCAATGGCGAATAGTATTTACATTTCCGGTAAAGTGTCCTCGTCAAATATTGCGGACCGCGCCATTAAAATTGCGCAAAGCTTTGCCCCTGATGATGTAACGAACGGTCTCGTTATAAAAGACAGTCACCAAGTTATGCTTCAAGTCCGGTTTGTGGAGGCGTCGCGTGAAACGGCTAAAGATCTGGGTGTTGGATTGCTGATCCAAAATCAGGACGGTATATTATCCGGCCGCGGCGGGCTGCTTGGCGGCGGCGTTCCTATCGGCAAAGCTTTGGTGACCGGCCTGATCGGCACAACAAATTTGGACCTCACGATCGACGCGCTGGAAGAAAAGGGCATCGTCAGAACACTGGCGGAGCCCAATTTAGTTGCCATGTCGGGTGAGACAGCCAGCTTCCTTGCGGGCGGGGAATTCCCTATTCCAATCGAAAGCCAAAATGGCGGCATCACCATCCAGTTTCGTCAATTCGGCGTTGGCCTCGCCTTTACGCCGACGGTTCTTGATGACGGTATTATTAATTTAATTGTCGCGCCCGAGGTCAGCCAGCTGGACACCAGCCGCGCTGTGCGTATCGGCGGCGTGGAAATTCCCGCGCTCAATGTGCGCCGCGCGAAAACAACCATAGAGCTGCGCAATGGGCAGAGCTTTGCCATTGCCGGTCTTTTGCAGAACTCGCGCAGTGACAGTAAAATTCAAGTGCCGTGGATCGGTGACGTCCCCATTTTAGGCAGCCTGTTCCGCTCAACGCGATATAAGAAAAATGAAACTGAGCTGGTGATTATTATTACGCCAAAGCTGGTGCGTCCTGCCGCAGATATATCCGATCTCGCAACGCCGCTCGACCGGGTCAAAGCGCCAAGTGAAGCTGAGCAATTTATATTCGGACGAGTCGAAGCGCCTCAGGACGGCGGTCTTGCCGGCACATATGGTCACGTGATTCAGTAGGAGAATATCATGCGGTTTAAATTTATATCAGCCATTGCCATTGCGGTATCTTTACCAGCTTGCGCCACCACAGTTCCGGTCATGCAAACAGAACATAGCGCCGTGGCGCACAATATTGCGGCGCAATCCATTGAGCCGAGCGCGGCGCAAAAAGCCAATATAAATATTCCCGAAGATCCAACTTTGCGGGCGGCAGCCCGTGAACGCTATCGTCAGGGCAATGTGACTGAGCCCAAGACGCAAGACACACGCTAGGCTTAAATCCCGCATCGGGTTGGAGATTGAAATATAAATATACTGTGGTGGGCAGGGAAAAGGAGGATGACTGTGACAAGACATTTTTTAAATCGCTTTACACAGAATGTTTCTGGCGGTGTTATGATCTGGGCAGCTGTCGCTGCGCCGATTATGCTGTCTGGCGCGGCCTTGTCCGTCGATGTGTCACGTATTTATAATTTAGATGAGCAATTACAAAGTGCGTCCGATGCCTTGGCCAGAGCGGGCGCTGCTGAACTGGACGGACGTTCAGATTCAATTATACGCTCAACGCGCGCGGTAAATAGTCTTGTCAATAATAGCCAGAGTTATAGCGAGGCCGGATATGGTAAAGTGGAGGTCTCCAGTTTTCGCTTTTTAAAATCCCTTCCCGCCAATGATTACGACGCCCCGACAGCGGATATGGTCACGACCGATCCGCATGAGGCGAAATATATAGAAGTTAGTGTTAAGCCCGTCACCATTAGAACTCTCTTCCCGCCCAAATTATCCCAAGGCATCACGTCCGTGACGTTAAGCGCCACGTCAATTGCGGGGTTTACATTTGGCGTCTGCGGGGTCGCTCCCATCTTTGTGTGCAACCCTTACGAAGGGAGCGGCATATCCTTATTCGAAGCCTTGGAAGATCCGGCGCAGCAACGCCGCCAAATCCGGTTTATTGACGGCAGCGGCCCCGAGAGCAATTTGGCACCGGGCTCATTTGGGTTTCTTGACCCGTTTTCCTCAAACGGCACGAGCGGCGCTAATCTTATGAAAGATGCGATTGCAATGAGTACGCCGCCGACATGTTTTGGCGGTGGAGCCGATGGCGTCAATCTGCGTCCCGGGAATCTTTCCAGTGTCGGTGCTGCGCTCAATGTTCGTTTTGATATATATAAGGGCCGTTACAGCAGCGCGCAATATAGATCGGATCCGCAATACGCACCGGCTAAAAATGTGGTGAAAGGCTATGCTTCTGATAAAAATAAAACTTGTCAGATTAGCGAAAACGAAATGGCATTCGGGCTGCCTAAAGATGCGTGTTTCGCGACGAATAGTTGCACGGGCCTTGGCGGCAGCATGGGAGACGGTAATTGGAATTTTCTTGAATATGTCAGGATTAATCATAACGCTGCCCCGACTCTGGATATTTTCGGAACAGTCTATCATTTCAATTATAGCTCCGAAACGGTCACACCATCTGTGCCGCCAAGCCGGTATGCCATGTATCGCTGGGAAATCGAATCTGACCGCATTCCGGGCGAAATGTCTTATGGTATAGGCAATACCAACACGCCCGAAGAAGGCGCGCCGCAATGTCATGACTCAGGCGGCAGTTCCGGCGGAGCGGACCGCCGCATCATTCACGCCGCTGTGCTGAATTGCGGCGAACTGGCCCAAAGTTACGATAGTAAAACACAAAACCTCCCAGCGCAGGCTTTTGCAAAAGTCTTCATCACCGAGCCTATGGGGAATGGCGAAGATAATACAATTTACGGCGAGATGGTTGGAGTTGTTTTAGGCTCCGACTTTGTATCGCGTGATAATATTGCCGTCACCCGATAGATGCGGGCGCTCAATAATACCGCCTCCCGCTTTTTGCGGGATAAATTAGGGGCGATCACAGCCGAAGCCGCCTTGATCTTCCCTGTGCTCATCTTACTTGGATTGGGCGCAGTGGATTATTCCAACTTGCTTTATCAAAAGCATATGATGGAAACATCATTGACATCAGCGGGAATTTATTTGTCCAAAACACGCGACCCTCAGAGCCGTGAGGGCCAAGCTAAGGCGCTGGCGATAACCGGTCACATTATGGGCGGTGAGGCTAAGCTTCGTAATTGGACAGCTGATGACATCACGATTTCTTACGCCATAGTGGACAATACGAAGGGGGATTATCGTAGCGGCGAAACTGTCACGACTGTACAGCTTTCCACAGAGCTTGCTTATACCGGAATGGGTTTAATCAACGCGGTTGCGCCGGGCGACATCATAATGCGGGCGAATTATGAAGAGCGCATTGTCGGAGAAGGCGTATGATCGGTCTCTCCAAATTTTGTAAGGATAAACGCGGCGTCTCCAGCGTTGAGTTCGCTTTGCTCTCAACCGTCATGATATCTATAACGGCAATTGCGATTGATCTGGCCAGCGGCTTTTTCCAATATAATACCGCGCTTCAAGCCGCGCGCATTGGCGCGCGTCTCGCCGCAACCTCTGACCCTGTCTCCGATGATTTGAAAGATATGACCGGCATGGAGGACGGCGCGCAATCCGGGGACCCTCTTCCGGATTATACCCGCATTTGCAAAGCCTCAGAACGCACGTGTTCCGGTGGTCAGTATCACGCAAAAGCGATGAGCGATCTGATCTACGGAACGGATAACGACCAAACCTGCGGCTCTACAACGAAACGTCGGCGGGGCATGTGTGATGTCTTCAAGCCTCTTACCGAAGACAATGTTCATATTGAGTACCGCAGCTCCGGTCTGGGCACAGCAGGTTATCCCGCCACGCCTGCGCCTATGATTACAGTTAAGCTTACAAATGTAAGATTTAATTTCGTCCTCATTGGCGCGCTCACACCAAAAAGAATGGAAATTATGCCCGACATTGAGGTCACCGTTATGGCCGAAGATTTGAAGTCAGGTGCATAGGTCTAAATCATGAACCATTTTGACGCCGATATGATTATACCGACTCCTGTGCAAACACACGATGCGCAATGCTGGGCGTTTATGGGCGCCATGGGCGGGGCGGGCGTGACCAGTATAGCGATCCAGACCGCTTATAGCGCTATGAAAGCCCTTAGCGCCCGCGCCGGGGCGCCGGGGCGTGTGTGTTTGATTGATTTGGATTTTGAGGGAGGAGCGGTTGCACCCTATCTCGATCTTATTGCAGGCATAAAGTCAGAGCATTTAATGGGCGATGCCAGCCGTATCGATACGGATATGGCTTCGGCTTTTGTGTGTAAACATGAGACCGGCTTGCATGTGCTGGCTGCGCCGAATTTGTTAGGCGGAAATGACCGCGTCAGTCCGGATTGTGTCTTGGCGCTTATGGATGCGGCGAGCACATTATATGATATTATTGTGCTGGATATACCGCGCATCTGGCGGCCATGGACGCATGCCGCCATTGCTGCTGCGGATAAGTTTTATCTGGTGACAGAGCTCAATATTCCGGCCTTACATATAACCCGAAAACGGGCGCGAGATATTGAAATGCAGGCCAGTCTTCAAGATGGCGTCAAGATTATAATCAATAAATATGAGCGCAGGATTTTGCGGTCTTCCTTAACAGTTAAAGACGCGGCGCATGCACTTGAGCGCGAGATTGATCACTTAATTTGCGTTCACGAAGATGCGACGCGCGATGCCATGAATTGTGGCAAACCCGCAGGCAATCTGGATGCGGGCGGGCGTTTCGTCAAAGATGTAAATGCGCTGACGCAAAACTTTTTGAGCCTGCATGAACAGGGCATAGCTGAATATAAACGCAAGCTTTTAAAACATAGTGCGGCATAGGAGTAAGATATGGGACGGTTTAGTCAAATTATTCATGGGACGCCACAGGCCAAAGAGATAAAGGTTACAGATAAAACCGGATCCGCGCAGCGTATTGAGCCTGAATTGGTTTCTAACGCCCGGCCCATAATGCAGAGTCCCAAAGCTATTGACACAAAATCGGCCGTCGATTCTGAACGCGTCGATGCTAAAATGCGAATTCACAGTCGATTGATAGATGAAATTGATTTGTCCATGCTTGACCGTCTGGACGATGATGAATTGCGCGATCAGGTTTATGGTGTCGTGAAAGACCTCGCATCCGACGAAAAAATGATTCTCAACGCGAAAGAAAAAAAACAATTCGCCAGTGAAGTCTACGACGAAATGGTGGGCCTTGGTCCTCTCGAGCCTCTACTGCAAGATGATTCAATTGCCGATATTTTGATTAATGGCCATAAGCAGGTATATATTGAACGCGGCGGCGAGCTTGAAATAACGCCAGTGCGGTTCCGCGATGATGCACATTTGCTGCGCATTATTAACCGCATTGTCAGCCAGGTGGGGCGCCGAGTCGATGAGAGCATGCCGATGTGTGACGCACGTCTTTTGGACGGATCGCGCGTTAACGTCGCCATCGCGCCCATTGCGGTCGACGGTCCTCTTGTCTCTATTCGGAAATTTTCAAAAAAACCTTTTACCTTTGACAAGCTGGTTGAATTTGGCGCCATGCCCAAAGAGGTCGCCGAATTTCTTAAGGCGGCCTGCGCCTCGCGGGTCACAATCCTTATATCGGGCGGCACCGGGTCGGGAAAAACAACGCTGCTCAACGCCCTGTCTCAAAGTATAAGCCATAAAGAACGTCTCATCACGATTGAGGATGCGGCAGAGCTGCAATTGCAACAGCCCCATGTTGCGCGCATGGAGACCCGCCCGCCAAATATTGAGGGCAAAGGCGAAATCCGCCAGCGTGAACTGGTTAAAAATGCGCTGCGTATGCGCCCTGATCGCGTTATTTTAGGCGAAGTCCGTGGCGAGGAGGCATTTGACATGCTTCAAGCGATGAATACAGGCCATGAAGGCTCTCTCGCAACATTGCACGCCAATACGCCGCGCGATGCGATTACCCGTCTTGAGCAGATGGTGGCGATGGGCGATATGAAAATCACACCGGAAGCCGTTGCCGGACAAATCGCATCAGCTATCGGTATGATTATCCAGGCCACACGGTTGTCCGATGGTCAGCGCAAAATTACGTCTGTTGCCGAAATTACGGGCATGGAGGGCGCGATTATTCAGATGCAGGAGATATTTAAATATAAAAAGCTCGGAACGGACTCAGAAGGCAAGGTTATTGGCGAGCATCGCGCCACCGGCATTCGCCCTAAATGCTTGGATCACATTATAACGCGGGGCCTGAATGTTAATACGGACATTTTTGAGCCTAAAACACTTGGGCCTAAAGGGGTTATGCCTCAATCGGCGTCAAATTTAACGCATCCCGGTTTGGCTTAATGACTCCAAGCATCTCATATATCATTTATATTCTTATTTTCGCGTCGGCTTTCTTAGTCATGCAGGCAGTAATTGGAGGCGGGCGACAAGCCGTCGTTAAAGTGCGCCTGGCTAATGCGCGGCTCAAAAAGTTAGAGGCCGATGAGACGCGTATTCTTGTCGTGGAAAAGATGCGTAAAAGTCGGAGCCTGAACGCTGACGGAGATTTAGATGCCGTCAACAGATGGCTCAATACATTAGTTCTCCAATCCGGAGCCCCTCTGGGTAAAGGCGGCATTTATGTTATAATGGGCGGCTTGTCGGTAGCCTTGCCGGCCATATTTTTTACTCTGACCCAAAACTATTATTACGCTTTGGCCGGATTGGCTTTGGGGGCCCTTGGCCCCATATTCGGCCTGAAGGTCCTGGTGAAGCGCCGCCGCGCAAAGATCGGGTCGCAACTTCCCGAAGCTTTGGACGTCATCGTACGTTCGCTTAGCGCAGGGCATCCCGTACCCGTCGCTATGAATATGGTTGGGCGCGAAATGCCCGATCCTATTGGTTCTGAATTTGGCATGACAAATGACGAAATATCCTTTGGCGCAAGTCTTGGCGAAGGCATTCAGCGTATGGCGGAGCGTGTCGGTCATGCGGATTTTGATCTCTTTGCGGCCACTGTTCGCTTGCAAGAGCGCACGGGCAGTAATTTGGCGGATTTATTGCGGGCCAACTCCAAAACAATCCGTGACCGCCAGCGTATGCGCCTAAAGATCAAGGCCGCCTCTGCGGAAGGGCGCATGTCTGCGATGATCCTGAATCTCGCGCCTCTGTTGCTCTACATATCTATCCGCCTTGTCGCGCCTAATTTTTATGGCGAAGTCGCAGACAACCCTATGCTTAATTACGGCCTCGGCGCGGCCGTTATTTGGATGATCATTGGGAATCTTGTCATGCGAAAAATGATTGCTTTTCGGATTTAGGAGCGCGCTATGGATTTCCTCACATTGACTGTGCCACCGATGGCGATCATTACGATTTCAATCGTATTTTTAGCGGCGTCAATCACTTTGGTTTTTATGTCGATTAAAACGACATTGGAATATCAAAAAAATATTAATCGCCGTTTGAAGCCCCATACTACGGCCGGGGTCAAAACGTCTCAAGAGCCTTCATCAAGTATTTTCAAAAGATATAATCTAGCTAAATTCGCCACTAAGATCACTCTGCCTCATGAGGCAGAGATCACGCGTACACGTTATTTATTGTCACAAGCCGGATATTTTTCACCTAGCGCTGTCAAAACATTTTATGGCTTGCGGACGCTGGCTGTCATTGTGCCGCAATTTATCTTGATATCCTCATGGGGGTATCTTGCCAAGAACTATGAATTTTCGACACTTATTTTTACGTCTGCGACTTTTGCTATTTTAGGGCTTTTCGGCCCGGGCTTCATCGTTAAACGCAAAAAAAAGCGCAGGACATTACTATGCCGTGAGGGTTTTCCGGACATGATGGATCTGCTTGTCGCTTGCATTGAGGCCGGCTTGGGACTGGACGCAGCGATGAACCGCGTGGCGGAAGAGCTGGGACAAAGATATCCACCGCTCAAGGTTGGCCTGGACCTTATGAATTTGGAGCTTCGCGCGGGCCGGCCCCGCCACGAGGCCATGCTCAATTTCGCCAACCGGGTTGACCTCGAAGAAGCGCGGGCCCTGACCACCATGCTGAAACAATCCGAAGATATGGGCAGTTCTTTAGGCACGGCGTTACGCTCATTTTCAGAAGAAATGCGGTCCAAGCGTATGCTCTTGGCAGAAGAAAAAGCGCTCGCCTTATCCGCTAAGCTGACCGTACCTTTAATTCTATTTATTTTTCCAACAATCATCATTTTGCTACTCATGCCGGCCGGCATTCGCTTAGCCGGCGCGTTTTAAAATGCGCTATAGCTTTATAATTTTTGCAACTCTTCTTGCAGGCTGCGCCAGTTCTTCCACTCTATCCAAAATAGATGCATCGGCGCCTGATACAAAAATCGATGTGCGGCGGGTCGAAACGCCTCACCTTAGTGCCGAAGAGCGTAAGAATTTATTTATGCAAGCTCACCTATTTGTTGAAAATAACGCATGTGACAAGGCTTATGAAACCTTGCAGACGCTACACTGGGATGATCCCTCAGACTTAACCGTTCACCTGAAAATGGGGGATTGCGCGCTTGCCCTGTCCAATTTTCAGAGCGCGTTTGAACACTATGCCCAAGCGCCGGACAGCGCGCCGCGCTTAGCCGGTCAAACCTTGGTCGAAATTGCTCTGGGAAAAACGAAGACTGTCGAGCGAGACATTAATAAGGCGATTATTGTTAATCTGGCCGACCACCGTCTTTGGAATGCACGGGGCCGGTATCAAGACAGTCAAGGCCGGTGGATCGAGGCTGTGGAGAGCTATGTGCAAGCCTTAAGAACCGGCGCAGACCGCGCGCCGACAATTAATAATATGGGCGTATCGCTTATGATGCAGGGCCGCTACGCCGAGGCGCGGGAAAAATTTAATCAAGCCCTAAGCTTAAAGCCCGGCGTCATGATTTTTGATAATAATCGCCGCCTGAGCTTTGCGCTCGAACAAAATTATGACCGCGCCTTTGCGGGCTTAACACCGGAATTATCTGCGATACTTTTAAATGATGCCGGCTATATTGCGCTTCAAAACGGCCACACAACATTAGCGCGCCGTATGTTTGAAGAGGCATTAGTTCTCAGTCCTGTTCATATGCCCCAGGCGCAAGCAAATTTGGACGCTTCAAAGTCGCCGCCCTAGGAATAGATGCGTAGCAAGGTTAAGAGAGTCAAATACGACGCTAATTCACGCCACTACCTGCTTCTAAATAGCAATGTACACCAATTAAGCTTCACCACGAAAGCACATAAAGATCTGAAATATAGGATTAAGTCTGGAGCGGGCGATGAGATTCGAACTCACGACCCCAACCTTGGCAAGGTTGTGCTCTACCACTGAGCTACGCCCGCTCTTAGACGTTATATATGCAGCATGGGTAATCCGTAGCCAAACGGGAGCTGCAAGAGCGCGGTATATGTCAAATCGTAGCTGTAGAATCAAGCCGCTTTTACGGCAAAGCCAAAGTTTCTGCAGCCCGATTTGGCCGTTCACCGCGGCCGCGAATTGCGCTATGCCCCCTTTAAGCGCGGAGTAGGATTATGATCACAACGCAACAGGGCTGTCTGGCGCAGCTCACCGATATGGGCATATCGCATCAAACCCATGACCATCCGGCGGTGTTCACCGTCGAGCAGGGCGCGGACATCAAATCACGCCTGCCCGGCGGACATACCAAAAATCTGTTTTTAAAATCCAAAGACGGGCAATATGTTCTGGTTTGCGCTCTGGGCGGGACGGCGATTGAGGTCAATCAGCTCCATAAGCAGATCGGGACAAAGCGCCTCTCCTTTGGCAAGCCCGAGGATATGACCCGCCTGCTGGGCGTGACCCCCGGCTCAGTGACGTTATTCGGCCTGATGAATGATGCAGGCGGAAAAGTGCGGCTTGTGATCGATGCCGCGCTGGCAGCCTGCGAAATTGTGAATTTTCATCCGCTGCAGAACACAGCCACGACCGCCATCAGCAGCGCGGATATGATGCATTTTGCGCGCTCCACCGGACATGACCCGCTTGTAATTGATTTTTCTGCGACCCCATCACCTTAATAGCCCTTGCAAGCGCGCCGGGCGCGCCCACATAAGCCAGATAGATAAAGAGGTTTATTATGAATGATGCAGCCCCCGTTTCCACCGATATGATCAAAGACACTGATACAGCCAGCTTTGCTGCGGATGTGATTGAGGCGTCTAAAGATGTTCCGGTGATTGTCGATTTTTGGGCGCCGTGGTGCGGGCCGTGTAAACAGCTTATGCCCGTATTGGAGCGCGTTGTGCGCGCCCAAGAGGGCAAAGTTAAAATGGTCAAAGTCAATATTGACGATAACCAAGAGCTTGCCGGACAAATGCGCGTGCAGTCCATTCCGGCCGTATTTGCCTTTAAAGACGGACAGCCTGTTGACGGATTTATGGGCGGACAGCCTGAGTCTGAGCTGAAGAAATTTGTCGCGCGCCTGACCGGCGAAGCGGATACCGGGCAGGAAGCCGAGGCGCTGTTTTCGCGTGCCATGGGCACATTGCAATCCGGCGATATTGGCGGCGCGGCGCAGGATCTGGCGCAGGCCATTCATGTCCATCCCGAGCATACCGGCGCGCGCGCGGCGCTGGCGCGTGTTTATTTAGAGAGTGGCGGAATGGATGAGGCCCGGGCTTTGCTAACCGATGCGCCCGAAGAAGTGGCTGACCATCCCGACCTGGCGTCAGTGCGCGCCGCGCTCGATCTGCGCAGCGGCCGCGAAGGCGACGAAGACGGCGACGCTATTGATGAGGGGGAGGCGCAAGCTGATCCTGCTGTAACAGCGGCTTTGGCCAAGGTCGAGGCGAACCCCGATGATCTGGACGCACGTCTTGAGGCCGCCAAAGCGCTGGCCGCGACAGGCGATAACGGGGCGGCGATGGATCATTGTCTTTACGCCGTGGCGAAGAACCGCGCCCATGATGATGAGGCGGCGCGAAAATTCCTGCTGACATTATTTCAGGCTGAAGGCAGCGAGAGCGAGCTGGCCCGTGACGGACGTGCGCGCTTATCCTCAATCCTATTTGCCTAGGCTGAGAGGATTGCCCCTGGCGGGCAATCTTTAATTAAAACCCGGCTTAATCCACACACAGGCCGGGCTGGACCTCGCCGCCAATGATCTCGCTATTACAGCCAAACGGATTGGTGTCCGCCTCGCATTGGCCTGTGGCGTCATAGCCGGCCGCGTCGAAATCATTGGCCAGACAGCGGCCCTCACATTGACCGCTATCCGTGCAGACCTGGCCCGCATCACTATAGGATAAATTACAATAATCCATACCGGCTAAACCTGCGGGGCCATAGCTGCCGCCTTGGGCCTGACAGGCGGCCTTTTCACTCATCGCGCCATTCCCCGTAGCCCCATTCCCGGGCGCTGCGCAGGCTCCAAGCCAGAGCGCGGAAAGTATAAGCGCGGACGCGGTTTTAAATTTAGCCATAATAATCTTCACATGTTGAATAGTCGCCATTGGCGACGGATTTACTGCCCCAATTTGCCGGATTGAGCGGGGCGTCACCCGCAAATGTGACATTATCATAGCTATAAAGGCAAGACCCGCTGCGAAATTCGTAAAAACAATGAGCAAAGGCGCGGCCCTGCTCATCATATTCAAAACACATTTGATCATTTTCGATATACCAGATGCCGCCGGAGCGAGAATCGCCCTCGCGATAATCTGTTGTGCCGTTCGCTCCCATGGTTTCGGTAAATTGTTTCGTCACGCTGCGCGACGTCGGGTTTTTATAGACGCCGTAAATCGTTTTACCTGAATAGGCGGCGCGCAACTCATCGCCGCGCAGCCGCTCTAACGTCGCCGGGTCAGGAACATGGGACATGTCCTGCGCAAAAGCGGGAATGACGGAGACTAAGGGCAGAAGCAAAGCAATGCTTAATAAACCCCGCATGACCTATCCAATCAAATCATCACAGGTCGACACGTCGCCTTTGCGGATGGATTTAACGCTCCACGCATTGGCATTAACAGGGCCGAGCGCCGTGGTATCGCGCGGGTTATATCCATAAATACAGGTGCCGGAGCGGTACATGCGAAAGCAGTGGCGCCCCGGAAAATTTTCATATTCAAAGCACATGACATCGTCGACCAGAATATCCCAATAGCCTTTCAGGCGCATCGGGCCTTCGCGGTAATCTGTGCGCCCGTCCACACCCATCTTTTCGGTAAAACTGTCTGTGCCGGTTTCCTCGCGCGCGTCTTTATAAGTGCCGTAATGGGTCTTTCCGGCAAAGGCTTCGCGCAATTGCTTGCCTGATAACAGCGTCATATCTTCTGCGCCATTGAGCGTATATTGCGCTGAAGCGGGCATCGCGAAAAGACACGCCGTAAGGATCAAGAGCCGCGCGCGCATTAGCCGATCACCGGATCACAACTGGCGGTCTCGCCGGTTTTGACGGAGCGCGCTATCCAATACAGGCCGTCTTGCGCGCCCATAATCCCGGCAGCATTGCTGCCGTAATAATAATAGCAATTGCCAACCTGGTAGACATAGAAACAACCGCCGGCCATATGGTCTTGTTCGTAAGAATAGCAGATGCGCTCGCCAAAGCGCCGCCATTGTCCGGTCGCGACCATATCGCCTTCGTTATAGGTGACGGTTCCGTCGGAAAATGTGGTTTCGGTATAGTCTTTCGTTCCGGTGTTTTCGCGCAATATGGCGTAGCTGCCCTTATGGGTAACGCCTGAAAAAGCGGCGCTTAAGCTCTCGCCCGTCACCTGCTCTCCGGTCGGGCGGATATCAATATCCTGTGTCGGCTCGCCGGCATGGGCCGGAGCGGCAAAACCGGACGCGGCTACAAAGATAGCTGCGACGCGCAAAAACTGTGAAAGCGTACTCGTCAATCTCATATCGATAGCGTAACATAGCTTAATGACAGGCCAAAGTAACAAATCCGAAAGCCCCCCCGCGCCGCGAGTAAACCCTGATGCGCCGCGCGTACGCCGCAAAGACCGCGTTTTTCGCCGCAGCCGCGCCGCCCGCGCCCGCCGCGCGCAGCAAGATAAGAAAGACTTCCGTCTCGTCGTGATTATGCTGCAGCTCTCCGTTCTCGGCGCATTGGTTCTGGCCGCGCTGGGAATTGCCGGCGTTCGGGTTTTATCCGGCGACGGCGCGTCAGATCAGAACTGGCTTTATGCGGTGTCGGCGCCAGTCTTTATGGGATTGTCTTTGGCAGAGATTGGCGCGGGACTTTTCTTTTTCATTGTTATCGGCGCGCTGCTGTGGCGGGTGCGCCGCCCGCGGTAAAATATTCCACCGCCGCGAATTATCGCCGTCACTGCAGGCAAAACATTGCGCAAGGTACGAAAATCGCCTAAAGCGCGCCCCGCAAGCCCGCCCGCTTAACCCCATCCAAGGACATATTATGAGCCTGAATTACGCAATCGTCGGCGCGACTGGAAATGTCGGCACCGAAATGCTGCAAATCCTGTCTGAATCCGCTCTGGATATTGGCCAGGTTTATGCCGTGGCCTCACGTAAAAGCATTGGCCGCGAAGTCAGTTTTGGTGACAAATCGCTGAAATGCTACGATCTGGAAACCTTTGACTTTAACAAAGTCGATCTCGTTTTGATGAGCGCAGGCGGTGATGTATCCAAAAAATGGTCACCCGAAATTGCCTCCACCGGCGCGGTTGTGATCGACAATAGCTCGGCCTTTCGCATGGATCCCGATGTTCCCTTGGTCGTGCCCGAGGTGAATGCTGACGCGGCGATGAATTATAAAAAGAAGAACATCATCGCCAATCCAAACTGCTCGACGATCCAGATGGTTGTGGTGTTAAAGCCGCTTCATGACCATGCCAAAATAAAGCGCGTTGTCGTGTCCACCTATCAATCCGTCTCCGGCGGCGGCAAGAAAAACATGGACGAGCTGTGGCTGCAAACCAAAGGCATTTATTCCAATGACGCGCTAGCGCCGCATAATTTTCCCAAGCAAATCGCCTTTAACGTCATTCCGCATATCGACGTATTTATGGCTGACGGCCAGACCAAAGAAGAATGGAAAATGAATGTCGAGACCAAGAAAATTCTCGACCCCAAGATTAAAGTGACCGCAACCTGCGTGCGCGTTCCGACTTTTGTCGGCCATGCTGAAGCCGTCAATATTGAATTTGAAAACGACATCACCGCGGACGAAGCGCGCGACATATTGCGCGAATCTCCAGGCTTGATGGTGGTCGATAAACGCGAAGACGGCGGCTATATCACGCCGATTGACTGCGTCGGTGAATTTGCCACCTTCGTCTCGCGCATCCGTGATGACAGCACGCAAGACAACACCATCAATCTCTGGATTGTGTCGGATAATCTGCGCAAAGGCGCGGCGCTGAACACCGTCCAAATCGCCGAAGCCATGGTCAATCGCGGCTTTAAAGGACGGCTGGGTAGGGTTTAAATTTAATTGATCGTTAGTTCTTTGATCTCTTTGAGTCTAGAGGATATTTAATGGATAAATTACCCGCTTTTCAATATGCAATTCCTCTAAATGATGATGGCATTGTACCGCACATAACTTTTGAATTATCGGAAATCGAATACGCCGCACTGGGGCGGGTTTCAATTCAATGGTCATTTTTAGAGCATGTTTTGTCGGAAATATGCCTAAGGTTTTATAGACTTATACAAATTGAACCACCAGAGGGTATTAAGAACTTCGCATTCAAAAAAAGGCTGCAACAATTTAACAAACTCATAAGTTTGCTTGATGAGCATGAACTGCCAATATCTAATCTTCAACAATTACATAAGGACATGGCAAAAGCTGCCCAAAAACGAAATAAGCTAATACATGGGATTTGGGACTACAACCATACTAATCCCTTTGGTCTGGAAATTTATGGCGACAAACCAGAAGGTGCGTACTCTGGAAATGAAGATTTAGATTCAATATATCAGCTTTCAATTGACATTGGTTTTTTAAATTTTTTCATGATCGAAATGAATATTGACGGCGAGAAAATTTCGGACTTACCTAGAACAGGTGTAGTTTATGGAAAAGATGGAGAACTAATGGGACACATGCACAGGTCGATGATGTTATCTTCGAAAAATCAAGACCGTCTTTATCCAAACATGCTCCCTGACACGAAAGAAAATCCTTCAAAAAAGAATGAAGATTGACTTTTAGAATACCTTTTCAGGGCGCGCGGGCTAACTAACCCAAATCCCCCTGCACCGCCTGCCAGAGCGTCAGCAGGGATAGCGCCGCCGTATCGGCGCGCAATATCCTCGGTCCGAGCGACACCGGCGTCACGAAATCACAGTCCCGCAATCTAGCGCGCTCGGCATCGGTAAACCCGCCTTCGGGGCCGATTAAGATGGCGGCGGGGGCGGGGCAGTTCGGAAGCGCCTCAAGCGCGGGCTTTGCTTCCCATTCTGTGTTCGAGGAGGCCTCGTCCGCAAAGATCAGCGCCCGTTTTGGATCCCACTCATCGAGTAATTTACCGAGCGAGACTGTATCGACGAGCGCCGGAATATCCAGCCGCTCTGTCTGCTCCGCGGCCTCGATCAGGGTCAGCTCCAGCTTTTCCAGTCCCATTTTAGGAAATTGCACACGCTCTGTCAGAACTGGCTGAAGCCGCGCTGCGCCCAACTCGGCGGCTTTCTCTGCGATGAAGGCATTACGCGCTTTGCGCACCGGCGCGAAGCACAGCCAGATATCGGGCGGCGTGGTTTGCGGGCGGCTTTGCAGTCCGATTTTGAGCTGCGCGGCTTTGCGGTTAACGTCGGTTATTTCCGCCAGCCATTCGCCGTCACGCCCGTTAAACACGCGCAGGCTGTCCCCAACAGATTTGCGCATCACGCTCGACAGATAATGACTTTGCGCGCGGTCAAGCAACAGTCCCGCGCCTGCGGTCAAATCCGCGTCCACATAAAGGCGCGGCAGGGTGTAATTTTCGCGCATCGTTATTTCGGATTAAGATCGGTTTGCGCGTCTAAATCAGATAATGTCCACGCTACGCCTTCGCGGCGCGGATCGGCGCCGCCCTGTAGCGTGCCGTCCGCATTTTTGCGGATAATGTGGATGCCGGACGCTTCGCCCTGGCTGCGCTGAATGTCGTGACCCATAATCTCCAGCGCGCTTAAGGTCGCCTCGTCCATACGGTTTTCTTCAATCCGTACGCTCTCGCCTCTAGCGATAACATTGGGCAAATTAGCGGCCTCCTGCGGGGTCATGTCCCAATCCAGCAGGGCGACCATGGTTTTGGCCGTATAGGCGATAATCGAATTGCCGCCCGGCGAGCCTGTGGCAATATAAAAATCGCCGCCGTCTTTGTTCAAAATAATGGTCGGCGCCATAGAGCTGCGCGGGCGCTTGCCAGGCTGGACGCGATTAGCGACTTTGCGGCCCTGCTCATCGACGGAGACAAAGGAGAAATCGGTCAGCTGGTTATTGAGGATCATGCCCGCCGCCATACGCTGGCTGCCAAACCCGCCCTCGACTGTTGTCGTCATCGACACGACATTGCCATAGCTGTCGAGAATAGAAAAATGCGATGTTCCGGGACTGTCCGGCGTCGCGTCTTTGCCGGCCTGCTCTGCGCCCGGCGGGCGGCCCGCCTCCACCTTAGCCATAACGGCGTCGTCTTGGATTTTAGCCGCGCGGAGCGCCAGATAATTCGTGTTCAGCATGCCGGCGATCGGCACCTGAACAAAGCGGTCATCGCCGACATAGTGGTCCCGGTCGGCATAGGCGAGGCGCGAGGCTTCGATAAATCTGTGCCAGCCTTGAACGTCATCACGGCTTTCGCGCATATCAAAATTAGACAGCAGCCCCATGACCGCCTGCGTCGCCACGCCGCCGGAGCTGGGCGGCTGCGCCCCGCAAATCCTATAGGCGCGGTAATCACTGCATAGCGCGGCGCGGCGCACGGGTGTATAGGCGGCGAAATCCGCTTCGGTTAGCCCGCCCGGGCGCGGCTCGTCACGCGTGGCGGCAATGATAGCGCGGGCAATGTCGCCCTCATACAGCGCGCGGTAATCGGCTGAGATAGCGCGCAATGTGGCGGCGTAGGGCGCATTGGTGCGGCGCTCTCCGTCTTGCAGCGGCGTCTCGCCGTCGCCGGGGTAGAAATAATCGCGCGCCGCTTTTTGGTCATTGAGCAGGCCATAGCGCGTCGAGCGCGCCAGCGATCCGGCCATGCGCGGGGAGACGATGAACCCCTCATCGGCCAATGTGATGGCATCCTTAAAGGCGCGCGCCCAGGGCAAGCGGCCATGATCGTCATGCGCCATAGCGAGCATAGCCACCGCGCCCGGCACGCCCGTCGATTTACCCGACGCAATGCCCTGCACATAGGGCAGGCGGTTGCCATCTGCGTCTAAAAACAGGCCCTCATCCGCCGCCATAGGCGCGGTTTCGCGGCCATCATACATAGTCACGGATTTGTCGGCAGCATTATAAAACATCAGAAATGCGCCGCCGCCTATGCCGCTGCTTTGTGGCTCCACCAGACCCAGCACGCTTTGCACGGCAATGGCGGCGTCCACCGCTGTGCCGCCCTCTTCAAGCACGCGAAGCCCTGCGCTAACCGCGCGCGGATCGGCGGCGGCGACCATGACGCTGTCAGGATTGACAACGCGGCTCTCCTTAGGCGCTGTTGTGTCGACATCGTGCGGGGCGGGCGCGCAGGCGGTCAGGCCCATAGAAAAGAGGGCGGTCAGGCTAACGCTAAGAAGCGCGGATTTCAGGGTCATATATCTATCCTTATTTGCGCCAGAATAGCGCCGCCCGCGCTGTGAGGGAAGGGTAAAGTCGGGCGGTATGACGGTCAAATATAGGCGTAGATATATCCGCGTGACGCGCCCGATATACCGTGCATAAGGCGCGCGGGCTGTGCTAGCATGCCCTATTGGAGATATATATGAAACTTGCCCTATTGTGCCGTAACGCGAAACTTTATTCCCATACCCGTCTGGTGGAGGCGGCGCAGGCGCGCGGTCACACCATGGATGTGATCGACCATTTGCGCTGCCTGATAGATGTCGCCTCGGGAGAGCCGAAGGTCGTCTATAAAGGCCAGGAGCTCCCGCATTATGACGCGGTCATTCCGCGTATCGGCGCGTCAGTGACATTTTACGGTACGGCGGTTTTGCGCCAGTTCGAAGTTATGGGCGCTTATCCGGTTAACGAGTCCGTCGCCATTACCCGTTCGCGCGATAAGCTGCGCAGCCTGCAGCTGCTAAGCAAGCGCGGCATCGGTCTTCCGCGCACCATGTTTGCACATAAAACCAATCATCCGCGCGAAATCATCGAGCGGCTGGGCGGCGCGCCTGTCGTGATTAAATTGATCGAAGGCACGCAGGGGATCGGCGTCATGCTCAGCGATACCGACCGCGCGGCCGAGAGTATTATCGAAGCCTTTGGCGGGGTCGGCAGCAATATTTTAGTGCAGGAATTTATCAAAGAAGCGGGCGGCGAAGATGTGCGCTGCCTCGTCATTGGCGGCAAGGTCGTTGCGGCCATGCTGCGCAAAGGCGAAGAGGGCGAGTTTCGCTCCAATCTGCATCGCGGCGGCTCGGCCAAATCCATTAAAATCTCGCCCAAAGAGCGCGAGACAGCCACCGCTGCGGCCAAGGCCATGGGCCTGAATGTCTGCGGCGTCGATCTGCTGCGTTCCTCGCGCGGCCCTGTCGTGATGGAAGTCAATTCCTCGCCCGGATTGGAAGGCATTGAGAAAGCCACCGGCATTGATGTGGCCACAAAAATCATTCAATTTATCGAAAAAAATGCCGCGCCCAATAAAACCAAGACCAAAGGCAAAGGCTAGGCCCGCAATGTCAAAACCGTTTAAAATCGGCGATGCGGTAATCAAGCCGGGCACGCGCGACACCGTTATGATCCCGCTCAGCCGGCTCGCCGATCATACCGATATGATGCTCAAAGCCATGGTCATTCACGGCAAAAAACCCGGCCCGACCATGTTCATCAGCGCCGCCATTCATGGCGACGAGATTATCGGCGTCGAGATTATCCGCCGTCTTGCGGGGATGAAAACCCTGTCGCGGATCAAGGGCACGCTCATCTTAATCCCGGTTGTCAATAATTACGGCTTTCTGGGCATGTCACGTTATCTGCCGGACAGACGCGATCTAAACCGGGTGTTTCCGGGGGTCGAGTCCGGCTCTCCGGCCTCACAGCTGGCCTATACCTTTATGAAAGAGATCGTGTCCAAATGCGAATTTGGCCTCGATCTGCATTCCGGCGCGATCCACCGTGAAAACCTGCCGCAGATCCGGGCTAATCTCGCCAATCCGGTGGTCAAAGATATGGCTGTCGCCTTCGGCGCGTCGATCATGCTTAACTCCAATTTACGCGACGGCTCATTGCGCGAAGCCGCCAAGACCGTGGGCTGTAACATGCTACTGTATGAGTCCGGCGAAGCGCTTCGCTTTGACGAAACGGCGGTGCGCATCGGCGTTAAAGGCGCGCTGGGCGTGATGCGCTATATCGGCATGCTGCCCAAATTAAAACCGTCAAGCCGCAGGGTCACCCCCGTCCAGCCCGTCTCCAGCCATTGGGTGCGCGCCCCCATTAGCGGCCTGATGCGCGCCGCGCACGGCCTCGGTGATGTGGTTGAAAAAGGCGCGGTGATTGCCAGCATTTCCGGCCCGCTGGGCGAGGTCGAGGCCAATGTGCTGGCCCGCTATTCGGGCGTTATTATCGGACGCACCAACCTTCCCATTGTCAATCGCGGCGACGCCCTGTTCCATGTCGCCCGCGTCGATGACCTCGAAGACGCCGAAACCACAATCGAAACCCGCGTCCAAAACGCCGAAGTCGACCCGCTCTTTGACGGCATTGAGATTGTTTAGGGGGGGGTAAACTCGAAGTTAGAGCTAAGATGCCTATATTTTATAAAAACACTGCGAAATTAGAGTAAAATTTTATTACAACTTTTGTAAGAAATGTATTTCATAAAATTGAGCGGTTTTATGTAGTATTGTCTACAACTATTGAAATATGGTTTTTTATATTTTTATTGTTTAACTTAGGACTTGGATTGGAAGGAAGTCCAATAGTTACTAAATCAAAACATAATTCAATTAAGTCATTCTCTCCAACTTGTAATTCATTACTTATTTTGGCCAAAGATATATTCTCTGAGCGTAAGTCATTTAAAACAAATTCTAACAATTTCGATTGCTCTTTCTGGTGATCATAAGGTTCTTTTTTTCTGTACCCTCGTTGGCTGAGTTGCTTAAATAAAGACCTATATTGCCACTCCGTAATTTGCTCTAAACTATGCATCCTTACGACGTAAGCCGCTAGAGAAACTCCCCATTCCTGTTTTGCCTTGATCGAATTGTTAATATCTAAAAGTCGAGGTTTAGTTGGAATAACTCCATCTCTAGGCATTAGAAAAGCAGATGCAAATTGATCAGCTTCTCTTTCTGTCTCTCTGCCAGAATAATTACCGTGTCTATGCAAAACTAAGTGAGCGAGCTCGTGTGCTGCATCAAATCTTCTTCTCGCGTTAGACTTTTTTGTGTTCAGAAAAACGAAAGGAGTTTCATTACGCCATGTGCAGAAAGCGTCTACCTCCAACATGTCCAAGGCCAATGAGAAAACTTTTACGCCTTTAGACTCAAGTAGATGAATCATATTTGAAATAGGTTGATTGCCTTGACCCCATTCATTACGCAAAATTTGTGCGGCTTCAGTTGGGTCACTTATATCTCGCAAATCTGGAACATCGAAGACTGGTAAATTATAAGCTTGCTCTAACCAATTGGAAAAAGAGAACGCGATTGAACTTGTTGCTAAAGCCATGTCACGCTTAGAGGCAGTAAGTTTCGAAATTGCTCTAAAACTAACTTGTTCCGGTTCAGGCATTTGACCTTTGAAGTTTGAAAAGAACTCCGGCGGCAAATTTAAAACTTCTGATAATTGAAGTAAGTTATCACCTAAAGGAGCTGCGGTTCCAGCCTCCCATGCGGATACAGAGCGTAGATCGACGCCAACGAGAGTCGCTAATTCTGTTTTATTAACTCCTCGTCTTTTTCTTCCAATTTTCAAGTTTTCTGGATTAAATAGCACTTATACCGAACGTTTCTTGCGTGTAATACTTACGACCGATTCATTAGGTATTACAGCAGCCGAAGTAGGTGTGTGATCATCTATATTAACATCAGGCAGGATAATTCTTTCATGCCAATCCGCTATGTGCTTGTCGGCCGACAGCCCAAGTGGCAATGATAGCTCACCTTTAATTTTATTGCCCTCAACATAATACAATAGATACCAAGTGTGACGCCCATCGGAATTCATTGCAGTTTCAATTTCGTTTATTGGCGGCGGCGGAAGATCAAACATCAGCTGTGCATTGCAGTCCACAGCATTTACAGTTTGCGGGCCGCGAGAATAAGCTGTTTCTACATTAAGTTCGCTATTGCCAACAGCTGAAGTTCCTTTCGCTATGTTTAGAGCTAAGTCTTGATTGTCATCAGAATAAACCGTCAGTTCAAAACTGCTTTCCTCTTCCCGCATCCAGCCTCTTGTACGTAGCAGCGTTCTTAGCATATATACGCCTTCACCTGCCGCAGAAATACCAATCATCCATGTTGGATGATCCAAGGTTAAACCTCTTTTATGAGAGACTATGTGTGCGAGTACATCAAGAAGAGGCTTAAGTTCGAGATTAAGTTGTTCCAACCGCTGCTCTACTAGTGCTGGGTCATCGACGATAATTGCTGTAGCTGTCATAAGTCTTCCTGTTTTTCTAACACATTTGTGGTTTAAAAACAGGAAGAGGTCAATAGATAATATTATTTTTTACACTCCTTAGCGTGGGTAGGGATCCAGAGCGTTTGAATGCGGTACGTGAGGCTTTAGATTCCCGCCTCCGCTGGAATGAGCGGGAGGGGTGGGTGTTTCGCGACTATATCCTGCGAGTTCCGGCGCTGCGCGCGGCCTCAGCCGGGCCGCCGGAGCGGATGAGGCTTAGTTTTGCACTTAGACTTACACTCCCAACTCTCCGTCATCCTCGGGCCCAGACCCGAGGATCCATCTATCGTCTCATAATTGACGGTTGCGTTTATTAGCTGCTCCTCTCGTTCTTCGCTTTTTAAACACAGTTGGTGTTGAGCAATAGACCCTCGGGTCAAAAGCCCGAGGGTGACGGCGCAGGGGGGGGGGGCACCTGTTGGGCGGGTGAGGCTCAGTTTTGTACTTGAGCTTACACCCCCACCACCGTCATCCGGTGCGCCGGTTCGACTCGGGCCCAGACCCGAGGATCCATCTCTCCTCACGCACCGTGCTTCGAGAGTATGATTCAAACGGACCGCGATAACCAAAACCGATCTAGCTCCAATCCCCGTCATACATAAATTCTCCGGTGTCAGGGTTTATGGGATGCCACTGGGGGTTAGTCTTTTCGATAAGCTCAATTTTCCAGTCCCTATACCAGCGCTTCAGGCTTTTTTCGCGCTGAATGGCGTCGGTCATAATCTCATGCTCTTCATACCACACAAGGTATCGGGCATTGGTGCGGGCCGTGAAGCTCTTCGGATTTGCGCGCGACCAATGCTCCCAATCACGCGAGGCCAAATCAGAGGTGACGCCGATATAAATTGTGCCGCGGCGCTTGGAGGCCATCATGTAAACACAGGGCTGCATGGCTCATTATTGCGAGATGGATCCTCTGGTCAAGCCAGAGTTGAACCGGCGCACCGGATGACGGTTGAGGTGGGAATAAGGTTTCTCGAAGTCTCAAAGCCACACCTTTACCCTGACCTTCTCCCCATAAAACCTTTGCTAGACAATAATGTCGCTCGGATATTCATCCTCGCGGCTTTGCGCATTAAGTATTTGATTCATTGGATCAAATATTTAATGCATCCCCGCCCCTCAAAACTCCCGTACTTTATAATTCTCTTTTGCGTCAGGGCCGGGTGTCGACGTTCGAAACTCGCAGGGGAGCGGTATTGGATTTGGGCGAGGTGAGGTTACGGCTCACATCAAACAGGTTTGGAGTGTGGCTCCGCCGGGGCCGCATATCTTAGCGCGAGCCCGCGCTCTGACAAGAGAGGGCCGTGAGATACCGACCGCGAAGCGTCTCTTTGCGAAACATATTCCCCTCGGTCTCCGGCAAGGAGATCGCTTCGCGGTAGAGCCCTATATTGCGGCGTCTCTCCGCCAGCCGGATAGACGCCGCCCTTTGTTGGCGCGCGGGGCTTCGTCCTGCGCCATATTTAAAGAGGTCTTTATGACGCGACACCATAAATCATCAAAACACTCTGGCCCCTCACAGACGGTCTGTCCCGCTTGCGGGCGATCTGCGCTGCCCCCCGCGCAGGAACTGGTCATGGTCAAGCTGCGCGCCGAGAAAGCGCGGCTGGCGCAGCTGGAGTCGCAGACCCGCGACTGGCCGCCCAAATATCTGGCGTATGAAGATCTGCCGCCGCCCTCACCCGAAGACCGCCAGCGGTTTATCGGGCGCCTTTTAGAGTTGACGGACCGCATTGAAGCGGGCCGGCCCGTGCCGGATTATGCGGCCTATCCCGAGACGGGGTGGCCGCCCGCAGACGCCGGGGGCGCGGCAGAAGCGGAAACGCTATAAATTATTAAAACTGGTGCGCTCGGTCGGGCGTTTGCGGCCCGCATAAGGATCGACAGGGGCCTTGATTTCTTCGCGCTTTTTCATCAGCCCCGCCCGTCCGTCCACGCGGTCATAGCCAAAATTCATATCGGATAATTTGTCATAATCGCCGAGCATTAAATAGCCATGGGGCAGAGTGATCGGCGCCATATTACGCAGCAGGCGCACTTGGGCGGGCGCGCTGTAATGGCCCAGCGCATTGCCGAACAGGATGATATGAAATTTGCCCAGGGCTTCGGGATTGGACAGCAGGTGGAAATCTGTGAACTCGACGCGGCCGGACAGCAAATCATTAACGCGCCAATCTGTGCCGTTGCGGGTGAAATAGGTCACCAAATCCATGATCGGCAATCCGCGCTGCACTTCGAAATGGGTGTAGCTGCCCCGCTTGGCCCGCTCGAGCGCCCAGCTGGGATAGTCGACGGCCACGATCTGGGTGCGCAATCCGGTCATCTGCGATTCGAGCCGGTCCAGCGTCATGGCCAGCGAATAGGCGTCCTGCCCCGATCCGCAGCCAAACACCAAAATGCGCAGATCCGCGCCGCCATATCCGGCCATAAGCTGCGGAATGACATAATCGGTCAGCAGCGCAATGCCGGGTTTGTCGTCGAAAAAGCGGCGCTCGCGTTCCAAAAGCGCGCTGACGACATTGACGGCCAGACGCGTTTGTCCGCGCGCGAACAGCTCTTCGACCATGTCATGCAGGCTGCCAAAACCTTCGCGGCGGGCCAGCGCGGACAGCCGCGTTTCAATGGCGAAATGATGGTCATCGCCCAGCGCGACGCCGGTCAATTCCAGCGTCAGGCGGCGAAGCGCCTCATAATAACTGGGGGTAAGGGAGAGCGCGGCAGCCATGGATTATAAGATCCCGGCCTCTGCGAATTTGGACTCGATAATGTCCGAGTCAAACGGCTTCATGACATATTCATTCGCGCCCGCTTCCATTGCTTCGATGATTTTATCCACGTCGCGTTCGGCGGTGCAAAATACCACGACAGGGGCGTCGCCGCCCGGAGCTTTGCGCAAGGCTTTGAGAAAGGACAGGCCGTCCATGATCGGCATATTCCAGTCGAGCAATATCGCGTCGGGCATGGATAGCCGGCAAAATTTCATCGCTTCTTCACCGTTTTCGGCTTCCGCGGATTCAAAATCGAGGTCTTTGAGAATGCGTCCGGCAACGCGGCGGATCATTTTGCTGTCATCGACAACGAGACATTTTTTCATGCCAGGGCCTCCATCATCGTATCGGCCAGAGACGGCTCTTGCGGCGCGTCATGCGCTTGCGGCCCGGCGGGCATGGCGCTCGCCGGGCGAAGCGGGCAGTGCAGAATAATCGCGTCACCGTCATTGGCGAGCCAGCCGCCAATCGCGTCAAGCGCGACAATATCGGGCAGCTCGTCCAGTCTTGCGCTTTGCTCCGCTGCGCCGCCATCAGCGTAACGCACGGTCAGGCCGGAGGCGCTTTGCTGCGCGGTCAGGGACATGTGATGCAGGCGCGCGGGATTGCGGCGCAGCGCCGTTTCAATCCGGTATCGCGTCAGGGTGCACAAGGCGGTTTCAAGCGCCGGCGCGAGGGCCTGGGACAGCTCGCTGTCATGGCCTTCATAGGACAGGCTGACACGCAGGCCGTGATGATGGGCGGATGACAGCGCGGCATTGGTGACCGGCAGCATCAGCGCCTCGAAAGGCTGCATGGCGATATCGGCGCGCGGCGCGGGCATAGCCGCGTCATTGGCCGCGCGCGACACGGCGATCAGCTTTTGCAGGGCCGGACGCTCCGTCTCTGTCGCCAGATGGATGACATTGGCCAGCCGCTCGCGCGCGGCGCCGGATGTGTCAGGCAGAGGCGAGGCGGGGTGCGGGTGGCCCGCGCTTTGCGGCGTGTGCTCTGCATAAATCGCGGTGGCCTCCCGGGTATCGATCTCGGCCAGTCCGGCTGCATATTGGTCGGTCAGCGTGACCAGCGCTGTGAGCATATGCGCGCACAGCGTTTCATTTTCGGCGTTTGCTGCTGCGCCGCATTGCCGGGCGGCCAGAGCGATGCCGCGGGCGCGGACGGATTGTGCGCTCTGGGTGAGAATATCACAGGCTCCGATAATGATCTGCCACTGCAAAAGCGGCAGCGCGCCGCGGAGCACATCAAGATGCGCGCGGGACGTTTTTACAAATTCGCGTTCGGCTTTGAACATGTTGCGTTTTCACCTCTGCGCAGGCGCAATGGCGCGCCCGACATAATATGGGTCAAAACATGGGTAGATTTGGTTAAGGACGGCCTAAAATTTGCCGCCGCGGGCAGGTTTATTTCAGGCTTAGGATTCGGACGGAATCAGCGCGGTAAAGACGACGCGGTCTCCGTCTATGCGGGCTTCAACGCGGCCTTTGGCTTCACGCGCGATCATGCCGGTATAAAAGGGCTGCACCGTGCGGCCATCCCAGCCATCGTCAGGCGCTTTGCCGGACAGGGTCGCGACAACGGCGTCGGCGAGGCGGGCTTTGGGGCCTTCGGCGGTCAGGGTGAGGCGGGACATACCGCCTTGGTCTGTCGCCTCAATGGTCAGATCGCCGCCGCGCGGAATGGCTTGCACGGCCAGCATGGTCAGGTTCAGCAAAAGCCGCGCCGGCGCTTTGGGCAGGCCGTCGGTTTGCAGTTTCCAGCGTAGGCTGGCTTTGCCTTCGCCATACATACCTTCGGTCAGATTGCGCAGCTCCTGCGTGCCGATGACGCCCGGCGCCGAGCCGCCCGCGCCAAAGGCCAGGCGCAGAAATTGCAGCTTGTCCGCCGCTTGCCGCGAGCTGACGCGAATAAGATCCATCGCGTCCTCTTTCATATCGGCATTATCGTCATCGTCAAAAACTTCCAGCGCCGCGCCCAGCGCGCTGACCGGACTGATCAGGTCATGGCAAATCCGCGCGCATAAAAGCGCGGCCAATGTGGCAGGGGTCAGTTTTTTGGGATCGCTCATAAAGTCCTCAGTCATGCGGGTCAGCAGGCCATGCGTGCCAATGTGTTAGGCGCATTTGCGCGCCTATAGCAAGCGTAGATCATGGGGTAATTCCGGCCATGGCCAACACCGCTGCGGGACTGTGGCCAGCGGCGCGCAGCTCAGCAATGGCGGTGCTGGCTTTACGCTTGGCCAGTTTTTCGCCGTCTTGATCGCATATCAAGCCGTGGTGATGATAATCCGGCACAGGCCAGCCCATCAAGACCTGCAATAAAACATGGATATCGGTGCTGTCGACCAGGTCTGTCCCTCTTACGATATGGCTGATGCCTTGCAGCGCGTCGTCATGGGTCACAGCCAGATGATAGGACACGCCGATATCCTTGCGCGCGAGAATGACATCGCCAAAGCGCTCCGGATTTGCGGCGCGCCAGCCCGGCTCTGCTGCGTTAAAGGCCGCGCTTTCGTAATAGGTCAGCTTATCAAAACCCGCCCCTAGCTCATGGCGCGCCCCCCGCATAGACAGCCGCCAAGCAAATGGCGCTGCGCTAAGCAGGCGCGCGGCTTCATCAAAGTCCGCTTCGCCCGTATATATACCGGCTGAAGATAGAGCATCGACCTCGCGGCGTGTTTTAAAACAGCGGTAAATTAATCCGCGCTTTCGCAAATTTTCAATGACAGCGGCATAATCTTCATAATGCGCGCTTTGCAGTCGCACAGGCTGCGGCCACGCAAAGCCCAGCCATGACAGGTCGTCATATATGGCGTCCGTCAGTTCCGGCTTGCACCGTATATGGTCGATATCCTCGATCCGCAGCAGGCACGTTCCGCCCATGACGCGCGCAAAATCAAACGCCTCGAAAGCGGCGCGGGCATGGCCAATATGCAGATATCCCGTAGGCGACGGCGCAAAGCGCGTTCGCACGGCTCCGCTTTTACGCACAGCGGCGTATTTATTTGGCTTGTCAAAAAACTGTGACATAGGCTAGCTATTGATTCTAAATAGGATGATCAAAAGGATATTCGTCTTCAGTTGCTGTCATAACCACATATATCACATGTCTATGCGCCGCGCGTTAAATTTGATTGCGCGCCGGGCAGGTTCGGCATTTGCCTTGCAGGCGGCCGGCTAATGGGACTGATCAATAATCCGCTGCTCAGCCGCGAAATGCGCGGCGACCATATTATGGCCAACCCGATTGCCGAGCCTGATGCGGTGACCTCCGGCGCCTATCCCTGCCTGATCTTAAATGCCGACTTTCAGCCGCTCTCTTATTACCCGCTCTCCCTGTGGAACTGGCAGGATGCGGTAAAGGCCGTATTTCTCGACCGCGTGAATGTGGTCAGCGAATATGACCATATTGTGCGCTCCCCGAATTTCCATATGCCGCTACCCAGCGTGGTCAGCCTGAAAGACTTTGTCAGCCAGGGGCGCGACCCCGCCTTTACGCGGTTTAACCTGTTTCTGCGCGACGGATTTGAATGCGTCTATTGCGCAAGCGGACAGGAACTGACCTTTGACCATGTTTTGCCGCGCCGTCTCGGCGGACGCACCAGCTGGAAAAATATTGTCGCGGCCTGCTCGCGCTGCAATCTTAAAAAAGGCGGCCGCACCCCGCGCGGGGCGGGCATGACGATGCAAAGAAAGCCGTTTCGTCCGACCATGCATCAATTGCAGGCCCAAGGCCGCCGCTTCCCGCCGAATTATCTGCATAAAAGCTGGCTGGACTATCTTTACTGGGACGTTGAATTGGAACGTTAGTCCTTGTGACTCGGCCGCGTCGACCCTATATTCTGATTATGTATAAACGCATCCATCCTTACGCTATAATCGCGGCACTGGTTAGCTTCATCGGGCTTTTCCTGATGTTGCGTCATCCGCTCTTTGCCTTATTTGGCAGTTTGATTATTTTCTATTTTGTCGACGTCGCAATTAAAGTGGTTGACCGCCGCGGCAATTAACGGCTTTTCACGACAGGCCGAAATCATCAAGGCAACCTATGCAAATCGCCAGCGCTAATATAAACGGCTCCATGCGCTCTTTTCTCCTCACATTATCCGCCCTTTTCTTCGCCGCCTGCTCGGGCAATCCGGTTGTGCAGCTGCAAACCGATCAGGGCGTGATCGAGATTGAAGTCTATGAAGATAAGGCCCCGAAAAGCGCCGCTGATTTTCTCTATTATGTCGATGAAGGCCTGTATGACGGACAGGGGTTTTACCGCGTCGTGCGCCCGGATAATGACAATCTCGACATGGGTATGAATATTGTGCAGGGCGGACGGCTGGATCTGGCGCGGCTTATGCCTGAGGTTGATCACGAACCGACCTCGCAAACCGGCCTGACCCATCATGACGGGGCCGTGTCACTTGCCCGCGACGCGCCCGATACAGCCAGCGCAGCCTATTTCTTCGTCTCTATTGGCGAGAATAAATTTCTCGATCATGGCGGGACGCGAAATCCCGACGGACAGGGCTACGCCGTCTTTGGCCAGGTCACGAAAGGCATGGATATTGTGCGCGCTATACAGGCGCGGCCAACCGATGTGAACGGGCATCCCGAAATGCCGCCCCATCAAATGCTGGCGCAGCCGGTTACTATCATTTCAGCAAAGCGAAAATAAATATGGCTCAAGACTTTATTCCTATATCCGGTCTCGGCCAAATCGCCGACGATTATGACGTCTTAATTTGTGACATTTGGGGCGTTATTCACAATGGCAAAGTGCCGTTTTTCGAAGCCTGCGAAGCGCTAAACCGGTTTCGCCAATCGCGCGGCACGGTCGTGCTTGTCTCCAACAGCCCGCGCCCCAGCCGCGCTATCCCGGAACAGCTCGACGATTTGCGCGTGCCCGAAGGTATTTACGACGCCATTGTCACCAGCGGCGACGCCACTATTGACGAATTATCGCGCCGTGCGCCCGGTCCGGTGTTCAAACTCGGCCCCGACCGGGATGACCGCATCTATGAAGGCCTGGAGCTGCATTTCAGCGGTCTGGACGAGGCGGAATTTATCTCCTGCACCGGCCTGTTTGAAGATGATCACGAAACGCCCGATGATTATACCGAGCTGCTCTCACAGGCGCGCGACAATGGCTTGCCGATGGTTTGCGCTAATCCTGACATCCGCGTTAAACGCGGCGATCACATGATTTATTGCGGCGGCGCACTGGCGCAAAAATACGAAGATATGGGCGGCGAAGTGATTTATGCAGGCAAACCGCACAGCCCGATTTACCGCCTGTCGCGCGCCTGGCTCGAAGAAGTGCTGGGCTATGTCCCGGGCGCGGAGCGTATCCTCGCTATTGGCGATAATATCCACACTGACCTGCTCGGCGCGCAAAATGAAAACTTTGACTGCCTGTTCATTGCTGACGGCATGGACACCGCCAATAGCGAAGCCGCCTTCGATCTCATCCGCGATCACGGTATATCCGCGCGCTACGTGATGGGCAGTTTGGAGTGGTAGGGGATATTTATGTTTTTGATAAAATCTCTCGGTGATTGGCCTTCTCCCTAATGGGAGAAGGTGCCCGGCAGGGCGGATGAGGGGACATAATGGACAGGGTTAGCTTCGCTAGACAATTACGTAAATCGCAGAGTGATGCTGAGACTATATTTTGGCAAAAAATCAGATCAAGACGATTTTGCCGATTAAAATTCAAACGCCAAGTTCCGATTGATAAATATATTGCAGACTTTGTTTGCGAACATGAAAAATTAATTATTGAATTAGACGGCCACCAACATAACGAAAATATTGCGTATGATGACGCCCGTACAGAAATAATGCAGCGCTATGATTACCGTATTTGGCGAATTAGAAATGAAGATATATACGACGATGTCGACCAAGTCCTCTATGATATGAAACAATTTTTAGGCCAGAAATAATCTCCCCTCACCCGCCCTGTCGGGCACCCTCTCCCGTTAGGGAGAGGGACGATGATCTTAAATTTTTTGATTTATATTTACCAGCCTACGCTGGGATGAGCGGATAGAAGAGGTTACTCCTCTTTCTCCAACCGCCGTGCATTGCGCAGGTCTGGGAATAAATAAGCCCATAGACCCGCGACGCCGATTGCGGCCACGCCGCCGCCGGCGACGGTGAGTATGGCGCCGAGGCGGGCGGCCATGAATCCGGCGCGCGCTTCGCCAAGCTCGTTAGACGCGCCAAGGAAAATGGAGTTCACCGCATTGACCCGCCCGCGCACATTATCCGGCGTCCAAAGCTGTAGCAATATCTCGCGGATATACACGCTGATCATATCAAAAGCCCCGACGGCGATGAGCGCGAGAACGGACAGCCAGGGCAGAGCGGATATGCCGAACACGGCCGTCGCCAGACCAAATAGCCCGACCGTCACAAATAGGATTTTACCGGCGTGATCGCGAATGGGGAATATCAGCAAAAGCCCGATCATGGTCACGGCGCCGACGCCCGGCGCGGCGCGCAGAAGGCCATTGCCGAGCTTGCCGATATTTAAAATCTCGTCGGCATAAATAGGGAGCAGGGCGACCGCGCCGCCGAGCAGCACGGCAAATAAATCCAGCGAAATTGCGCCCAGCACGATTTTGGTTTTCCAAATATAACGAAAGCCTTCCGTCAGCGTGTGCCAACTATTCGCTTTTGTCTCATAGCTCTGCTCCGGTTTGGGAATAGAGAATATTAGCGTCATGCTAACCGCGAACAAGACGCCCGAAATGCCGAAAGCCAGCTTGGCACTCAACAGATGCAGTACGCCGCCAATGGCCGGGCCGATAATCGAGGCGAGCTGCCAGGTCAGCGTGACCCAGCCTATGGCGTTGGCAAAGTCGGGTTTGGGCACCAGATTAACGACCAGCGAAGATGAGGCCGGCGAGAAAAAAGCCCGCGCCGTACCGAATATCACGAGCACGCCAAGCACGGGCACGGCGCGGAAATTGCCTGTCAGCGCCAAAGCCAAAATCGATAGCGCGCAGAGCATTTCCACCCCGATTGACGTGCCCATCACGGCGCGCCGCCCTAATTTATCGGCGGCCAGTCCTGTCACCATGACCAGCAGCAGGGCCGGCAGGAACTGCACCAATCCGATCATACCGAGCATAGCGGCGCTTCTTGTGACCTCCCAAATCTCAAAGGCCACGACGGTTGCGAGGATTTGCGTGCTGCAGGCCGTTATAAACCGCGCGGCAAAATAGCGCCTGAAGGCGCTATGCCTGAAAGATGAAAATCGTGCGCCGCGCTCCATGACGCGGCCATAAACGGGCGGCGGCAATTTATCAACGTATTACGGCTTGATAGATTAAACGGCCCCGCTATTGTGGCCCGAACTTTTACGGGGTGAGTAATGGGCTATCAACGCGGATATTATTTGGACGAGCTGTCAATCGGCATGACGTCCGAGAAGACGATGGAAATTACGGATGAGGCTGTAAATACTTTTGCCCGTCTGTCCGGCGATTTCAATCCGATCCATGTCGATGAGGACTATGCCGCGAAGACGGCTTTTGGCCGCCGCATTGCCCATGGCGCCTTTACCGCCAGCTTGATTAGCGCCATTTTAGGCAATGACTTGCCCGGACCGGGCTCGATATTTTTGGAAATGAATATGAAATTCCGCAAGCCGGCGTTTTTGGGCGATATCGTCACAGCTGTCGCGGAAGTCGAAGACATTAACCAGCGCACGGGCCGCATCAAAATGCGGGTGAAATGCATAGCTGACGGCGCAACGCTCATTCGCGGCGATTGCGGCGTGCTGGCACCGAAACGCCCCGAGGGCGATACGAGCCGCCGCGACTAGCGGGAGCCGACATGGACATATTTTCCGACTATCGCGCCGTGCCGGTATCAGGCCAGGCCGCCGTGATTGCGCTGGGTAATTTTGACGGTCTGCACCGCGGCCATCAAGCCGTTATTGCTATGGCCAAAGACATCGCGCTTGAGCGCGGCTTGCCTTTGGCGATCGGTGTATTTACCCCGCATCCCCGCCGGTTCTTTGCCCCGGACAGCCCGCCCTTTCGCTTGATGAGCGGGCGCCGCCGCGCTCATATTTTGCCGCAGCTCGGCGTGGACCGTCTTTACGAGATTAATTTCAACGCAGACCTGAAGAATATGAGCGACGAAGAATTCGTCGAAACAGTTCTTCACAAAGGTCTGGGCGCGGCGCATATATTGGTCGGCGATGATTTTCGCTTTGGCCGTGACCGCGTCGGGGATTTTGACAGCCTTCGCGCTCATTGCGCCGCGCGCGGGATTGACGTCAGCGGATGTGAGCCTGTCGGCCTGCACAAATTCTACGGTAAATATGGCAGCACGGAAATCCGCGAGGCGCTTAAAAACGGCGATGTGTTTCATGCCGCCCATATGCTGTCGCGCCCGTGGACAGTGGACGGCATCGTCAGCACAGGCGCGAAACGCGGCCGCACGATCGGGTTTCCAACGGCCAATGTCGGTTTTGCCGATTTGATGCGGCCCAAATTCGGCGTTTATGCTGTCGAGCTACGCATTGACGGTGAGGATATCTGGCGGCCTGCTGTGGCCAATACAGGCACGCGCCCGACAGTGGACGGCACAGAGGCGCGGCTTGAGGCGCATATATTTGACTTTGACCGCGATATTTACGGCCAAATGGTGGATGTGCGCTTTCGCTCATTCATCCGGTCTGAGCAGAAATTTGACAGCTTTGACGTGCTGGCGGCGCAAATTAAAAAAGATGCGCGCGGCGCGCGGGCTGTGCTCGGCGCGGGCTAAAAGCCAATGCCTGACATATAAAATGCGGCGAGCGCCATAATTAAAATAAGCATGATGAAAAAGCTGCTGATTATCATGCGTCCGCGCCGCGTCGCGTTCATCTTTGTAGCCAAATGCATAGCGCCATACATAGCGGCCAGCGCAATGACGAGCGTGATCGCAAACGGAATAAGCACGCGCCGCTGCGCCATAATACCCTGACTTTCCATCAGGAAATAGGCCAGCACCATGGCAAAGCCCATGCCGAGAACGACAATCTTTCCGGCAAGTGATGCGCGCGGCTTTGGATCAATTTGGGTCATGGCAATCTCGCTTTTCTGCCTGAGCTCATAGGCTTAATCTGCATGGTTCGCAAACTGCCTGTGCGGGCTTAATTGCCGCGCAACCGGGTCACGAGCGCGATAAACAGCATAACCGCGAACACAATCGCCGGAAGCAAAAGCATTAACAGCCCCAGCCCGATATCGGTGGCGCTTGCTGCATTCGTGGTGTGGTGAATATACACGCCGCGGTAATACCACGCCCATCCTGCAAAGGTCAGCGCTAGCCCGGCCGCGCTAGACAGCAGCAGGTTTCCGCATTTATCAAGTGATTTATGAAACGACCAGATCAAAGCAAAGGGCGTCGCCGCCCATCCTGCGTTAAATATTAAAGTGGCCGGCTGGTCTAAAAACCGCTCCGGCAAACCCAGCGCCCGCCACATAATATACTCGCCCAGAACAACGATGATGACCGCGTCAAGCATAGATGTTTTGGGCCAAACCAGTGAATGTCTCGAATAATCTTTTTCCGGAATGCTCATCTTTAAATTAGACCGCGCCGCCGCGCGATAATCAAGGGGGTTAATCTGTGTTTGGTTTGTCCCAGCGCCGGTCAATTTCATCTATCATTTGGCGTGCTGCGCTGCGCGCCCGCATAGTGGGTCCCCAGACCGAGGCGGCAACCAAAGGGCGGCGGGCCTCTTCGTATTCACCCCCGAAAAACAGCACTTGTGACATGTTTAAATTGCTCCCGGCATAATTCGGACTGCGGTAATATTGTAGCGCGTTATAAGCCGCTTGCAACGCCTCGACAGGCGGGCTGGTATCCGTGCGATAGGATAGAGCATAATGATAATTGGCGCTGGGATCATTTGGGTATTTCGCCAAGACGTCGGATAAATATTTGCGGCCCAAACCCAAACTGTCCGGCGTATGCTCTCCGGCATCATAGCGCATTATTTCGGACGCGCCGCCGACGCGGCGGGCTTCCATATTAGACGGGTCCAGCTCCAAAGCTTGCTTTATAAGGCTCTCAGCCTCAGCATAGTTTCCACTTGCAAGAGCCATATCGGCGCGCCCAACCAGGATTGGCGCGGTCAGCCCCAGCGCCTTTTCAGCCTTGTCATAGGCAGCGCTAGTGCGCTTAGCGCCTGAAAAGGCCAATGTCACATCGGCGAGATGACGATAGCCCTGCGCTTTGGTCATTTTACGGACGGTCAGTTTGACGTCGTCGGGCTGAAAATCAGTTGTGTAAGATACTTTTTGAAAGCGGTTGGACTTATAATAGCGATATATAATTTCATCAAACTGATCGACGGTCATGCCCATATGCTTTTCAAACGCTTCAATGCCATCTTCACCCCGGTTTAAGGCTTCGATATAAGCGGCAAATTTTGGCGACATCCCATCTGTTGTAATAATGTAATGCGCCATTAACCAGCTTTGCGCGTAGAATAAGCTCCGGCCATTTGCCGCGGATTGACCGCCATCGGTAAACGAAAACGGATAACCGCGAACCGAAGACAGCATAATATTCATGGGAACCCAGTATCGGCGTTTAAACGCGAGTACAGGACCATAAGCCTGTTTCGGCGCCCCCACATCGAATTGGCCTTTTTTCTGCTCATATGTGGCCAGAAAATTGGCATAGCCTTCATCATACCATCTGGGAAAGTTCAGCCCCGTATAGGCCGCGATCAAATGATGCGAATATTCGTGAAACGCGATATAGCGCGCTTCATTTCCGCGTCCGAAACCGCGCTGCGAGCTGAGCAAAAATATCGGGCCACGCAAATCGGTGTTGTAAACTCCGCCAAGATTATCCGTGCCAACAACGCTGCGCATCGTTTTTTTGTCGCGAATGGTATAGACAGGAACGGGCACGACTTCGGGCCGCGGCGTAACACCATACAGGCTCAGCACATTATAGCGAAAGCCCTCAAGGTCTTGGACAAGACTTATCGCGTCGCGTTCGTTTAGATCGCCGCGCAAAACAAAATTCTCTGAGCGCACTTCGACCCAGCCGGCTTGGGCCTGCGCGCAGAGCATGAATGTAAAAATAAATGTGATAAATATGGAAGAAATACGATTCAGCATAGTCTGTTCTCCTACCCTTCCCTGACTTAAAGTTTAAATTCCGCGCGGGGTATGTCAAGCAGATCGCCGTAACGCCCTGTTGACCGCCTATGTCAGTTGCGAAAACGGGCCAAATTTTTATAGGGGTCTATCTCAATTTTTCAGAGTAACATAAGAAGTGACCCCTTCAAGAACTAAGGCGCCGCCGCCCAAGCAAGCACAAATTAATGTGAAGAAAATGGTTGGGCGCGCGTCTAGAGCGACTCTGTCGGGTGCACTGAGCCGCTTCTCAAGTCATATATAGCCGTGCGAACTAACTCTAAATAGAGACATATAAAATGAGACTATTGGGAGGTCTGCTGCGACTTCATTTTCTCAAATCCGGTGAGCGCTTGACTTGCGGTCTCCTCATCAACAGTCGAATATTTTCCGATCGTGACCCTGTAAGCTGCCAAACTGTCTCCGGATGCACCAATCTGAATACAATTACTGGGTTCTACGTGATCTGTGACGCCCGTTAGATCCCCATATGTATTGTAGGTCCAAGCTTTGCCTTGTGGGTCTGCGACCGTGTTCATACAGGACGTTACCCGCTGACCTGCACGGCCGGACCAATATTTAGAATTCTGCGTTTGACGACCATTCGTGTCAAATACACCATTTGAACCAAAATAATAATAATGGCCTCTATCATACAGCAGACTACCCTGATTTGCCGTGCCATCTGCAGATATCGTCAAGGGTGTTAGGGCGACAGAATCGGGCGCCAAACTCTTAGAATTTTTCCAGTTTTCCAGATCCGATATGATCTCTGCGCGTTTGGCACCGATAGGATAGGTGGCGTCAATTTTGTTCCATGTACTTATTGCAACACTTTCATCGGTAACACTTTCAATGAAATGACAGCTTATATCGTCACGCCATTTCGTAGTATATGCGCGACCATCGGGATTGATCGATTGATCATTACACGACGTCACGACAGTTAATTCAGTCTTCCTCCACCGGTCAAACGGGTGAGCATTATCCTGGGTATACAACCCGCCTTCCTCAAAAATGTGTATACGGTTCCCGGCTTCTAAAAAGCGACCCGACATGTCTTTAAAGCTTGGAGCGGTTGAGCGGTCAGTAGCGGTTTTAGACATCAAGGTTTCATATCGCGTTGCCCAAGACTCGTCTTCGCTGGTCAGAAAGAAGTATCCACCAATCAGCAAAACAACGAGAAGCAATAGCCAAAATAATTTTTTCATTGTAAACCCCCATATTATTTTAATAAATTATTATTTTATGGAGACTGAAGTCAAGTCAAATTTCGCATGAACCGTTCTAATGAGAGCGTCGCCCCACCGCGTCTTCAACTTGACCTGCGCTCTTGCGCAGCTAAAACGGGCCAAATTTTTAGAGGCGAGCATGTCTGATCTTGATGAAGTAAAAATCCGTTACGCCGCGCAAATCAGCGATGTGTCTGACCTGCGCGCGCTTGACGATATCCGCGTGGCGGCGCTGGGCAAAAAAGGCGAGGTCAGCCGGATGATGTCCGGCCTTGGAAAAATGACGATTGAAGAAAAGAAAGTCATGGGCCCCGCGCTGAACGGTCTTAAAGACGCGATCGGCGTTATGGTCGAGACGCGCAAAGCGCAGCTGGAAGCCGAAGCTCTGGACGCGCGGTTAAAATCCGAATTCATGGATATGAGCCTGCCGGTCAGCGCCCCGCAAGGCCGCCTGCATCCGGTGCAACAGGTCATGGAAGAGATGGCGGTGATATTTGCCGATATGGGGTTTGCGGTCAAAGAAGGCCCGGATATAGAAGACGACTTTCACAATTTCACGGCGCTGAATTTTCCGCCCGGCCATCCGGCCCGCGATATGCATGATACATTCTTCTTCCCTGAGGATAAAAGCGGCGAGCGTAAAGTGCTGCGCACCCATACCTCGCCTGTTCAAATCCGCACCATGATGAGTGAGAAACCGCCGATCCGTATCATTGCGCCGGGGCGCACATATCGGTGCGATAGTGACCAAACCCACACGCCGATGTTTCATCAGGTCGAAGGTTTGGTGATCGATAAAAACACGCATATGGGTCATCTTAAAGGATGCTTGATGGATTTCATCAATGCGTTTTTTGAAACCGAAGTGCAGGTGCGCTTTCGCCCGCATCACTTCCCGTTCACCGAACCGAGCGCGGAAATGGACGTGCGCTATGAACGCGACGGCGCGGCGATTAAAATCGGCCAAGGCGAAAACTGGATGGAAATCCTCGGCTGCGGCATGGTGCATCCCAATGTGCTGACGGCCTGCGGTCTTGACCCGAATGAGTATCAGGGCTTTGCTTTCGGCATGGGCGTAGACCGCCTCGCTATGCTGAAATACGGCATGCCGGATCTGCGCGATATGTTCGCCGCCGATCCGCGCTGGCTGTCTCACTATGGCTTCGACCCGCTGGTTCAGGCCAACCTCGCATCAGGACTGTCATAATGAAATTCACACGATCATGGCTGCTCGAGCATTTAGAGACGGACGCGGATATTGACGCGATTGTCGAGGCAATGACGCTTGCCGGCCTCGAAGTCGAATCCGTTGAAAATCCGGCTGAAAAACTTGCGCCATTTTCCATCGGCAAAGTCAAAACCGCCGTTAAGCATCCGGATGCCGATAAGCTGAAAGTCTGCACGGTTGATACGGTTGACGGCGACGTACAAATCGTCTGCGGCGCGCCTAATGCGCGCGCGGGCATGACTGTCGCCTATGCGCCGATGGGCGCCTATATCCCGGGCGCGGATTTCAGTCTTGATAAAAAACCGCGCAAGATCCGCGGCGTGGAGTCCTCCGGTATGATGTGCAGTTCACGCGAGCTGGAGCTGGGCGATGACCATGACGGGATTATGGATTTGGACGACAGCCTGCCGATGGGCATGGCGTTGGCCGACGCGTTAAAGCTCAATGATCCCGTCATTGATTTTGAAGTGACGCCAAACCGCCCTGACTGGCTGGGCGTCGATAATATTGCGCGCGATTTGGCCGCGACAGGCCTCGGCACATGGAAAACGCCTGCGGTGAAAGAGATTGTCGGCAGCTTCCCCTGTCCGATTTCAATTGAAACAACTGTGCCCGACGCCTGCCCCGTCTTTGCGGGCCGTGTGGTGCGCGGCGTCAAAAACGGCCCCTCGCCGAAATGGCTGCAAGACCGCCTCAAAGCCATCGGTCTTCGCCCGATCAGCGCGCTGGTCGATATCACCAATTTCATTACCTATGACCGCGCGCGGCCTTTGCATTTTTACGATGTCGCCAAGCTGTCCGGCGACGTTACTGTCCGTATGGGCGCTGGCGAGACGTTCAAAGCGCTGGATGATAAAAGCTATACCGCTACAGCCGATGACATCGCCATTTGTGACGCGTCGGGCATTTTAGGCCTTGGCGGCATTGTCGGCGGTGAGAGCACAGGCTGCGGATTAGAGACAGTTGATATCCTGATTGAGAGCGCCTATTTTGATCCCCTGACCATTCGTAAATCAGCTAAGCGCCTTGGCGTGAACAGCGACGCGAAATACCGCTTCGAGCGCGGCGTAGATACAGGCTTTGTGCGCGGCGGGTTGGATATGGCGACGCAAATGGTTCTCGATATTTGCGGAGGAGAGCCTTCCGAGGTCGTTATAGCGGGCGACATACCAGCCGCGCCGCCATCGGTACACTTCGATCCGCGCCGCGTCGAAGCGCTGCTTGGCTTTGCGCCCACATATGACGAGATGAAAACCATCCTCGAAACTTTGGGATTTGGCGTTGATGCTAGCGTTGACGTCTGGACAATTCAGGTTCCGACTCATCGCCGCGACGTGACCATGCAAGCCGATCTTGTCGAAGAGATTGCGCGTATTGCCGGTTTTGATCACTTACCCGCAACCTCTCTGCCGCGCCTGCCGCGCAGCGAGCCTTTATCCACGCCGCAGCAAACCCGCATCCGTCTGGCGCGCCGCGCTTTGGCTTTGCGCGGCCTGAACGAGGCTGTGACATGGTCGTTTTGCGCCCGCGATCATGCCCGCGCCTTTGGCGGTGGCGAGACGGACTCGATCATTCTGACCAACCCGATTAGCGCAGATCTGGACGTGATGCGTCCCTCCGCGTTGATCCATATTTTGCAAGCCGGACAGCGCAGTTTCCAGCAGGGCTATCCCGGCGCGGCTCTGTTTGAGAGCGGCGGCGTTTATCACGGCGACGGCCCGGACGGGCAACGCGCCGCGCTGGCCGGCATGCGCCGCGCTGACCCGGCCCGCGACTGGACGGGCGCACCCGCAATAGACGCGTTGAGCGCAAAGGCCGACGCGTTGGCGGCGCTTGCCGCAATGGGCGCCAATATCGATAACCTGAAAATTGTGCAGGGCGCTTCGGATCATTATCATCCGGGCCGCTCGGGCCGTCTGCAAATGGGTCCGAAGAAAATCCTCGCTGAATTTGGCGAGCTTCATCCCGCTGCTTTAGCTGCGCTGGGCGTAGAAGGCCGGGTGGTCGGGTTTGAAGTCTGGCCGGACGCTCTGCCTCTGCCGCGCAAGAAGAATGCGGGCAAGGCGAAGAGCGCGCTTGCCTTATCCGAATTCATGCCTGTACACCGTGATTTTGCTTTTATCGTGTCTGATGATGTGGCTGCGGGCGACATTCTCAAAGCCGCGAAAGGCGCAGATAAAGAGCTTATTTCCGATGTGTCATTGTTCGATGTTTACCGCGGGGCGGGCGTAGCCGAAGGATATAAATCGCTGGCGATTGATGTGACCCTCTCGCCAAGCGGCGCGACGCTGACAGATAAAGAGATCGACGCTGTGTCCGACCGAATTATTGCTCAGGTAAGTAAGGCGGGCGGAGAGCTTCGGGCCTAAGCGGAGCGGCGGCGCATGCGCTGCTGCTCAGCCTGTTTCAAGACAAAGCGGATAGAGCCGAACAGCTCGGCCGCGACAATAGGCTTGGTCAGAAAGACATTGGCGCCCGCCGCCATGCATTTTGCATTATTCTCCGCAGAGGCATCAGCGGTCAGAGCGATAATCGGAACGCTGGCCTGCTGTGTGCCCAGGCGTCTGATCTTTGCCGTGGCTTCAATGCCGTCCATTTTCGGCATGCGGACATCCATTAAAACAATATCATAATGGTCGGTTTCCAGCGCTTTAATTGCTTCGGCGCCGTTAAAGACGCAGGTCACAACGGCGCCTACGGGAGTCAAAAAGACCTTTAGAATGTCCTGATTGGAGGCAATGTCCTCGGCGATGAGAACCTTAAGACCCTTAAAGGACTCACTGGAATGCACGCTACCGGTTTTGGCCTTGAGGGCGGGCACATGGCCGGACGGGTCACCATCACCTTTTGGCCGGTCTTTTGGTTCGGGTTCAGGCGCGGGCTGCAGACCGCTTTTGGTCTTCTCCGGTTCAGGGGATAAAGGTAAAGGCGCAGGCGCGCGCAGCCACGCGGCGTCTGTTTCAGACTGGGGCTCATTCACAACAGCCGGAGCGTCATCTGCGCCGCGCAGACCCTGATTGGCGGCCTGATTGGCCGCCGCGATAGCCGCGTCGATTTTATCAATGCGCTGGTTACTCGCGGTCAAGCCTTGCGAAGCCTGTTCTGCCGTCAGCATAATTGTTTTGGGCGATAGCTTTTCGGGGGCGCGGGCCTCACGTGATATTTGCGGCGCCTGTGCGAGGCGCGCCCGGATTGTCATGTTGAACTCTGTGCCCCGTCCCTCACTTGATTTTATCGTCACGTCGCCGTCCATCATTCGCGCTAAAGAGCGGGTAATCGCCATTCCCAGACCCGATCCGCCAAATTCGCGGCTAATTGTGGTGTCGGCTTGGGTGAAGGGTTCAAACACATGATCAATCTGGCTCTGATTCATGCCCCTGCCCGTATCAGCGATAATAAATGTCAAATCCAACATGCCGTCAGGACCGGGCGGCGTCGCTGTGACATGGACATGGACGCGGCCTTTATCCGTGAATTTGAGGGCGTTGGAGATCATGTTTTCTGCGCATTGGCGCAGCCGCATGGCATCAATCATCAAATAGGGCGGCACGTTTTTATCGACATGCAGTGTTAAGGCCAAATCCTGATTTTGCGCCTTGGGCATCCACAGCTCACGCAGATTATCGATTAATTCGCGGATGGACATCGGCGCCGGCGTCACCGCCAATTGGCCGCGCTCCATTTTGGAGATATCTAAAATATTCGTCAGCAAATCGAGTAAGGTCAGCCCCGAGCGCATGATAACGCTGCTTTTGAACTTCACATCTTCGGCTTCGGCTTCGCGTGACAAAATATCCGACAGCCCGATTATGCCGTTGAGCGGGGTACGCAATTCATGGGACATGACGGCCAGGAATTCTGATTTTGACCGCTCGCCCGCCATTGCTTGATCCCGTAGCGCGGCATTTTCGTGCGACGTTCGTTTGTAAAACCGCGCCATTAACAGGCCGATAGACGTAAATACGCCGAACAATACGGTCAGAAGAACCATGAAGGCGAGCTGTTTGGTCCGCACGTCGCGTTGTATCGTCACGGATTCCAGCACGGCCCGTTGTTTGGCTTCACGCACGCGGGTCAAGGCCTCAGACTTTTGCAGGCTTTGAAGGTACTCGTTATTTGATCTCTCATTGGCATGGAGCTGGCGCTGCATGTCTACTTTATTATAGGTCATAAGCGCTGAAAAGACTTCAGATGGATTTCTTTCAGCGACAGCCATCAGCGCGTCAATTCGTAAAAAGCTTTTTTGAAATACTGCTTCAAAACGCGGGTTATCCTGAGAGGCTAATTTGATTTTCTCCACGGCAAGCTGGGCCTTTTTAACTTGTCCTGCTCCAGCCAGTGCAATCGCGTTTTCGACCTGTAGATTAATAGCCCAGTTATCCGGTGGATTTAAAGCAAGTCCTGCCTCTGCGGCTCGTCCGGCCTCCGTAAATTTGCCTAAACTATTAAGTGATTGCGATAGGCGCATATATCCAATAGCTCTGTCATGATCGGTTAGGTTGGACATACTGAGAAGCTTGCGTGACATGTCGGCAGATAGCTCATATTCGCGCCACTTCAAGGACAGATAGATCAGATTGTTAAAATGCGAAATGCCGTCCACGGGTTCGCCCATTTCTCTGCCCTGCGTGATAATTTGCTGGATCGCATTTGTTGTTGCGGCTCCATTGCCTGTCACACCGTAAATGTAAGCTAAAACTGTACTTTGCTCATATGACGCTTCGCGTGTTTGCTTGTCGACATTTGACGGGATTATCTTTGCACCCGCATTAAGCTCCCTCAACGCGCCATTAAGGTCACGCTGCCGTGCGAGCAATGCTGCGTGCAAGACATGAGCGCGATGTCTGACAAACCAGTCTCCGCCCATTTTAGCCCGGACGATCTGAGCCATATCTTTTGCAGCGTCCGGGTGCTCCGGACCGATCGAGCGCACATATATATATTGGTCAAATAACTCTGAAATCGCTAAATCACGGACGCTACCTGTTTGTTTGGCTGTGTCCTTATAAACGGTAAAGACATCCGAATTTTCGACTTCGCGACGCTCCATCAAGACTGCGCTTGCAAGTCGTCTTAAGGCTATAAGGCTTTGCGAGGTCTGCAAATTTTGGGCGCGCTGTGTGTGAGCGCGCGTAATATTCGATGTAGTCAATTTTTGAGTGACGATAATGTCACCTAATCGAGAAATTTCGCTTTTTGTACTAACGGCTAGCCCTAAATTCTCAGAGGTTTGAGCTAATGATGACGTTGTAAATAACACCATGCTTAAAACGCAAACCGTTAGCTTCACAAATGCTAAAGTACTGCGGGTCCACCCGTAGAAAAATGTTAAATAACCCAACATGGGTAAAGTGCTACGATTATAGTCTTAATTTTGAGTGTTAATTTAGAGCCGTTTAAAACAGAAAAGGCCCGCCGGAAGCGGGCCTGAAATTATCTAAGAATTAAAAAACTCTATACTTCGATATCAATGGGGAATGTGCCAACGACAACTTCAATGTCGATTGGGAATCCACCAGCAACTGTTTCGATTTCTTCAAATGTTAGTTCACGCATAAAGAAAATCTCCTCTCATCCCTAACGTTAATCGTTAAAGGATATGCTTAAGTAATACATAAGACACTGAAAGGTTGCAATAGCTGGCTGATATATTAATTAAATATTATCCACAACTCTAAGGTATTGATTAACCATATTTTTTAACCATATTTTAAATTGTTGCAATTTCAAGAATTCTGTCTGATCTATTCAAAAATTCGGGCCTGTGAGCGACAATTATCCGCGTTTGCGGGAGGTTTTCGACGACATCGGCGATCTGCGCTTCGGTGAGAACATCCAGATTGGCGGTCCCTTCATCAAGAAATAACACGTCTGGATTGTGATATAAAGCCCGCGCCAAAATGACGCGCTGCTTCTGACCGCCGGATAGAATCGATCCCATATCGCCCACCATAGAGAGGTAATTCATCGGCATGGACGCAATATCTTCATGAATTTGAGCGGCTTTTGCAGCGCGAATGACAGTTTCCATCTCCATTTCGGGATCAAAAAAGCTGATATTATCAGCAATTGTGCCGCTCATGAGTTTGTCATCCTGCATCACCACGCCCAGACGGCGCCGCCAGTTTTGAATGCCGAAATCCGCCAGAGGCATACCATCAATCAGAATGCGCCCTTCACTGGGCTCATAAAGCCCCAGCATAAGCTTCATCAGCGTCGTTTTCCCGCCGCCGGATTTACCGGTAATGGCCAGCATCTCTCCGGCTGGTATAACCAGATTGACATGACGCAAAATCCACGGGTCGTCTTCGGAATAGCGAAAGCTGACATTATCAAGCGTAATCTCTCCGGCAATAGCCTTTTCAAGGCCGCCGCTGTGATCGGTAATCGCCTCAGGCGTGGCGTAAACCACATCGGACAGACGCTCGAGATGTAATCCGAGCAGGCGAAACTGGATACCTTTGGTCAACAGCATCGTGGCGCTTTGCGCAAAAAGCTGTCGGTACATCATAAAGGCAAATAGCATGCCGATGGTAAACCCGGCCTCGCCTGTCATAATCAGGCGCGCGCCGAAATAGACGACGGCAACCAGTTGCAGACCGCCGATCAATGTATCGGCGAATTTCTGCCAAATCATCCACTGACCGTATTTGATATTGGCGTTGATAAAGTCGGCATAGAGATTGCGCCACGCCCCCTCGCGGGCGGTCTCGCGCCCGAACAGTTTAATCGTGGTTGACGCGCGGATCGACTCGATCAGATGCGTGTTTTCGACGGCGCGGGTGACAATGGCGTCTTCTTGCGTGCGCCGCATATGCGGGTAAATCAGTAATGTGATCAGCGCCAACACAGCCGTTGACCCGGCGACAATTGCGGCGAGCAGCGGCGAGAACATAAACATCACCGCGAGCGTAATAACCGCCATCACCCCGTCAATCAGCACGGCGACCGCGTCTTGTGTGAGGGCCTGCTGTATCGGCTGAGTTGAATTCATCCGCGAGATAATGTCTCCGACATGGCGTTTTTCGAAATAGGCAGCGGGCAGGCGCAAAAGATGTCGAAAGACATTTGCTACCATCTGATAGCTCATCTGATTACCGTAAATCAGGATGGCCCAGCTGCGCACGCCTTCACTGACGGCGCGGATAATGGCGAGTCCCGCAAAGCCAATCGCCAGCGCCGCGAGCAGCTGAAAATTATTGCCGGGCAGCGCCCCGTCTATAACGAATTGCAGGAAGAACGGCGTGGCCAGCACCATGAGCTGCAGGACTGCAGAGAGCAGCAAGGTTTGCACAACGGCGCGCTTTAGCCCGATCAGTCGCGACCAGAGCTGTGACATGCGCGCCCGCATACGCGATGTGACCGGCGTGAAGTCTGCCGACGGCGTGACTTCAAGCGCGACGCCGGTGAAGTGATCCGAGAGGGCGGCGAGCGACATGACCACCAATCCGCGCCCCGGATCATGAATGTGGGCTTTGCCGCGCGCAATCTTTTTCAAAACCACAAAATGGTTCATATCCCAGTGCAATATAGCCGGACATTGAAGCTGCGTGATATGGTCCATATCCAGACGCAGAGCGCGCGTGCCTAGGCCCAAATCGCCCGCCATTTGCATGAGCGATTTTAAAGTCGCGCCTTTCAGACTGACCGAGACGCGCTGCCGCAAGGCGTTTAAATCCAGATCATGACCATGATAATTGGCAATCATAGCGAGGCAGGCCAGACCGCATTCCGTCGCCTCGGTTTGGTGAATAACGGGCAGGCGGTTCATCCACGCACCTGCGCCAATAACCAGCGATATGCCGGCTGGCCGTCAATGTGAACGCAGACAGCAAAAGCCAGCGCGCCGATGACGAGCGCGCACAGCAGAGCGGTGATAATCCAAGCAGGCAGGCTCCCGCGCAATATGACGTCGCCATAAAGCGCGCGGGTACGGTGCATGACCGCCTCTCGCCGGAAAAGCGGCGTGGTATCGGATTTTTCCGGCGCGCTCACAGGATCAGCGAATAATCGCGCCAAGAATACCGCGAATAATTTTTCGCCCTTCTCTGCGCATAAGCAGCCGGCCTTCGCGCTTAATTTCTTTTATCACAACATTTTCTTTTTTGCGTGTTGTGCGATGACGCGTCGTTGTGCGTGACCGCGACCTCGATTTCTCTGCTTTCGCCTTTTCGCGTTCAGTTTTTTGCGCCGCTTTTTCAGCCGCTTCCGCGGCCTTTAATTCTTTAGCCGCCAATATTTCATAGGCGCTTTCGCGGTTAATAGGGTCATCATACAGGCCGCCTACCGGGCTGGCGGCAATAACGGTTTTGCGCTCCGGCTTGGTGGCGGGCCCAAGCCGTGAGGCCGGCGGGCGGATAAGCGTGCGGCCGACCACGCCGGGCACGCCCTTTTCATCCAGCAGCGATACGAGCGCTTCGCCTATGCCCAGATCGGTTATGACCTCTTCGGTATCCAAATTGGGATTTTCCCGAAATGAACTGGCCGCCGCGCGAATGGCTTTTTGCTCTTTGGGCGTATAGGCGCGCAGGGCGTGCTGTATGCGGTTGCCGAGCTGCCCGAGCACGCTGTCCGGGATATCCATAGGGTTTTGCGTCACGAAAAATACGCCGACTCCTTTGGAGCGGATCAGGCGCGCGACCTGTTCGATTTTATCGATCAGAGCGTCCGGTGCATCGTCGAAGAGTAGATGCGCTTCATCGAAAAAGAAGACAAGTTTTGGCTTATCGGGATTACCGACTTCGGGCAGCTCTTCGAATAGTTCAGAGAGCAGCCACAGCAGAAATACGGAATAGAGCTTGGGTGAATTAATCAGCTCGTCTGCGGCCAAGATGCTGACAATGCCGCGTCCCGCCTCGTCGGTTTGCATTAAATCGTCCAGCGTCAGGCCGTCATTGCCGTCACCTCGTTTTTTGCCGTTCCCATTGACGCGCATCAGATCCGCCAGCTTTAACGCGGGCTCGCCGAAAAATTCCTCCGCGCCTTCGCGCTCCAGCGTCAGAAGGCTGCGCTGTATGGCGGCGACGGACTGGCTGGTTACATTTCCGTATTCGCGGCTAATCTCTTTTTTATGATCGGATATATAATTCAGAAGTGCGCGCAAATCCTGCAAATCAAGCAGCAACATGCCTTCGTCATCGGCAAGCTCGAACGCAATTGTTAAAATGCCTTCCTGAGTCGGGTTCAGATCCATGAGGCGCGCCAGCAAGGTCGGTCCCATTTCGGAAATTGTTGCGCGAATAGGGTGACCCTGTTTGGAGTAGAGATCCCAGAAAATCACCGGCATGGCGCTGTAGCGGTAATCATCCAGTCCGATCTTTGCCGCCCGGGACAAAAGCTTGTCATGCAGCTTATGACTGACGCTTCCCGGCTGTGACAGACCGGAGAGGTCACCTTTCACATCAGCGCAAAAGACGGGCACGCCCGCTTTGGAAAAGCCTTCAGTGAGTATCTGCAGAGTCACGGTTTTGCCCGTGCCCGTAGCGCCGGCGATCAGGCCGTGCCGGTTGGCTTTGTTCAGCAGCAACACCTGATCGAGGCCGTCCGTGTCTTTACCTACAAATATTGATTTGCCCATGCTTAGTCTCCCGCTCTTTCTTCAGGCTTATGCTGTATCAAAGCTTAACGCAAAGAAAAGCAGGCTCTTTTACTTCGCGCTAAACCGTCTATGCTGGCGTGCAAATAGGATATTTCATGACCACCACCACGACCCGCGCCAGCTTACTCTTCATTGCTTTTCTAGGGGCCATTGGGCTGCTTTATGTCGGGCGCGATGTGTTCACGCCCTTTGCGCTGGCCGTATTTATCTGGCTGATTATTGATGCCTTAGCGCGCTGGATTGACCGGCTTCACTCTAAAATACCCTACTGGACGGCGCTTATCATCGCGGTGCTCATCGTCGTTGCGGGATTGGTGGGTATTGTTTTTATCATCGCCGACACGGCCGCCAGCGTCGTGGACCAAGCCCCGCGCTATGGACGGCGACTGGATGAGATATTCCATTGGGTTGGCAGCCTTGTTGGGCAACCGGATTTATCGGTTTCGAACTTCATGAATAAATTAGGCCTGAACGACAAAATACAGTCCGGTCTGGCCGGTTTTGCAAATTCGATCCAGGGCGTCTTTGGCAATTTCCTCTTAATCGCGATCTATGTTGCGTTTCTCTTTGCGGCGCAAAGCAGTTTTCCCAAGAAAATGGATGATTTATTTCCTGACCAAATGGCCCGCGCCCGCGCCGGCAAAGTCGGCCTGCGTATGCGCCATTCGATTGAAAAATATCTGGGCGTGCAAACCATTATCAGCCTGATGCAAACCGTCGTATCCTATGGATTTATGGCAGCGGTCGGGCTGGAAAATGCTTTGTTCTGGGCGCTGGTGATATTCATCCTAAATTACATTCCGATTGTCGGCGGTTTTGCCGCTGTCTTGCTGCCCGTCGTATTCGGTCTTGTGCAATTTGAAACTCTAACACCCATTATAATCATGGCTTCAGGGCTTCTCGGCGCGCAATTTGTTATCGGCAATACGATTCAGCCCAAAATGATGGGCGATAGCATGAATTTATCAGCCCTCGTGGTCGTGCTGTCCCTGACATTATGGGGCGCGCTCTGGGGCGGGGTCGGGGCGTTTTTGTCGGCGCCGCTGACCGTGATCATTATGATCATTTTGGCGCAATTTCCGTCTACGCGATGGATTGCTATTTTGCTCTCTGCTGACGGACAACCCGACCTCGACCCGGATGAAAAAGCCGCCAAGAATGCGACGCCGGGTATGTAGCTTTACAGGCTACACAATATTGACAATTTAAGTGTTGTTCGTTAAGCAACGCATATGATTGAGAGCTTTGGTGACAAACGAACGGCAGAAATTTTTGCCGGGCGAAAAGTAAAGCGAATTGAATCAGGCTTGCAAAAGAAAATCTTGCGGCGGCTTCGATATATTAATGCTGCGCAAAAAATTGACGATTTAAAAATCCCGCCATCAAACCGTTTAGAGAAAAAGGCGGGGGATTTAAAAGAATTTTATGCCATTTGGGTAAACAGTCAGTGGCGAATAATTTTCAAATGGTCAAATGGCTCTGCCCAAAACGTGCAGCTAATAGACTATCATTGATGGAGAAAATTATGATTGAGATCGAACATCCGGGCGTTATGCTCAAAGAAGACTTTCTAGATGATCTGGGCGTAAAGCCCGGTAGTTTCGCACGCGCTATCGGCGTAGACCGCGCCGCGATTAAAAAAATCATAGACGGGCAGCGCGCCATAACAGCGGACATGTCCTTGCGGTTCTCTTTATTTTTCGGAATGAGCGAAGGCTTCTGGTTGAACCTGCAAAAAGATTATGAACTGCGAATTGCGAAACGGGACAAATTGCCGGAGTTGGAAAAGCTCGTGGAGAGATTTGGGTAATGTTATGAAAGCGAATAAACAAAAAGTAATCGCGGCAATCAAACGCTTTAATTCAGGCGAAAGACCAGAAAATTACAGAAAACCAGATTGGTGGTATACAGCAGATTTTGATGGCACTCTATACCCAGCAAAAGGGATCTGGGCTTTAACTATAGGGGAGAGACCAGGAAGTTTTAATACGAGTGACGCATTAGCTGGTTTAGCAGATGCGGGATTTAGTTTGATCGATATCAGAAATACAGCTGACTCTCACAAATTCGAAAAATCCGTTATAAAATCTCTAAAAAATTCAGATAAACGCCGAAAGGCTAGACTTTTAAACGCCCCCAAAAAACCAGCAAAAATGATGAAAATCATTTCTGATTTTACTAGGAACCCTGATGTTGTAGCGGAAGTTTTAAAACGGGCAAACGGAAAATGTGAATTTTGCAAAGCCAAAGCACCGTTTATACGGCGCCGAGATAAAACCCCATATCTTGAAGTTCACCATGTTATTAATTTAGCAAATGGTGGTGATGACACTGTCGTTAATGCTGAGGCCCTTTGCCCAAATTGTCACAGGGAAAAACATTATTCCTAGTGCCTAAAATGCCGCATTCCTGTAAACACCATGGCAATCCCTTGCTCATCAGCGGCTTTGATGACCTCGTCATCGCGGATAGATCCGCCCGGCTGGATAATGGCGGTGGCTCCGGCGGCGGCGGCGGCGAGCATGCCGTCGGCAAATGGGAAGAAGGCGTCGGAGGCACACGCACATCCAGATGTGCGCGGCGCGTCCCATCCTGCGGCCTCTTGGGCGTCGACGGCTTTGCGCGCGGCAATGCGGGCGGAGTCGATACGGCTCATCTGGCCGGCGCCAATGCCGGCTGTGCTGCCGTCTTTGACATAGATTATGGCGTTGGATTTCACGTGCTTGGCCACTGTCCACGCCATGCGCAGATCGGCCATCTCGGCCTTTGTCGGTTTGCGCTTGGTCACGACTTTGAGCTCGCTATCAGCCACATGACCGTTATCGCGGTCCTGCACCAAAATGCCGCCCGCGACATTGCGCATGGTCAGACTGGGCGCAGCGGGGTCCGGCAGGCCGCCTGTGGTCAGCAGGCGCAGGTTCTTCTTCTTAGCAAAGACGGCGATGGCGTCCTCATCGGCGCTGGGCGCGATGACGACTTCTGTAAACACTTTGACGATCTCTTTGGCGGTCTGCGCGTCCAGATTACCGTTGAGCGCAACAATGCCGCCAAAGGCGCTGACGGGGTCGCAGGCCAGGGCTGCTTTATAGGCGTCAATAAAGCTGCCTGCGACAGCAACGCCGCAGGGATTGGCATGTTTGATAATGGCGACAGCGGGTTTTGATCCTTCGGACTGATCGCCAAATTCCGCCACCAATTCATAGGCCGCGTCCGTGTCGTTGATATTATTATAAGACAGCGCTTTGCCTTGATGCTGGGTGGCTGTGGCGACGCCAAAACGGTGGCTGCCATCTGCGTAAAACGCGGCCGCTTGGTGCGGGTTCTCGCCATAGCGCATTTCCTGTTTGAGCGTTCCGCCCTGCGCGCGATATATCGGCACGGCAACGCCGGCCTGCGCGGTCAGGTAATTGGCAATTGCCGCGTCATAGGCCGCGCTGCGGGCATAGGCTTTGGCGGCTAATTTCTGACGCAGCGCGCCGCTTGTCTTGCCGTTATTGGCGTCCAGATCGGCCAGCACATCGGCCACATCATCGGCGTCAGTGCAGACGGCGACATGGGCGTGGTTCTTCGCCGCGGCGCGGATCATGGCCGGCCCGCCAATGTCGATATTCTCGACGCACATTTCATAACTGCCGCCCGATACGACGGCCTGTTCAAACGGATAGAGCGAGACGACCAAAAGGTCGATAGAGAGGATGCCGTGGGCATGCATGACGTCTTTATGACTTGGTAAATCACGATCTCCGAGCAGGCCGCCATGCACCATGGGATGCAGCGTCTTGACGCGGCCATCCATCATTTCAGGAAAATGGGTCAGCTCTGAGACATCTTTAACAGGAATGCCCGCAGCAGCGATGGCCTTGCGCGTTCCGCCGGTAGAGACAAGCTTAATTCCGCGCTCATGCAGCGCGCTGGCCTGCTCAATCAAACGGCTTTTATCGGACACGCTGATCAGCGCGCGTTTGACCGGCGCCAGTCCGTTAATATTAAAAGGTTTTAAATTTGGATTGGGGGCGGGCATACATTCTCTCCTGAGCCAAGACCGCGCAGCTATCACAGGCGGGCGTGCGAATAAAGACGTAGCCGCGTTTGAAGCGCGGGCCTAATGTATTTTTCCGGATAAATTGCCGTTGGGTATATATTCGGGCAGCAGTTTTTTAAACGCCTCGCGCATAGCGGGTCTGTCGCGCGCATGCGTCGCGGCAATCAGCTTGTCAATGCGGCGTAGAACGGAGCTGGGGTCGACCAGTTTTCCGGTGAAACGCTGTACGCCATCGACATAAGTGCTGATGAGGCTTTCGCGAATATCCGTCAGTTCTTCGGTCAATTTCTCGCCTGCCCGTAATCCGGTATAATCAATCAATATATCACGGTCCGGCACATAGCCGCGCAGCCGGATAAGCTGCCGCGCCAGCTGCGCAATATTCACCGGCTGACCCATATCCAGAACGTAGACGGCGGCCATCTCTTTACGCTGTACCGAAGACAGGGCGCTGGCTTGGAGCACGAGCGATGACGCTTCTTCAACCGTCATGAAAAACCGTGTTGCGTCGCGATGGGTCACGGTGACGGGCCCGCCGCGGCTGATCTGTTCTTCAAATAGAGGGACAACAGATCCTGTGCTGTCCAAAACATTGCCAAATCGCACGGCGCAGGCTGATAATGTCGGGCTTTGCGTTGCTGCGGCCAAAGTCATCATTTCCGCGACCCGTTTTGTCGCGCCCATAATATTAGACGGTTTGACAGCTTTGTCGGTGCTGATGAGGGTGAAACTGTCCGTGGCATATTTTGTGGCCATGTCGATAATTATTTTAGAACCGAAGACATTCGTATTAACCGCTTCGACCGGGTTGTTTTCAGACAACGGCACATGTTTCATTGCGGCGGCATGCAAAACAATATCCGGGTGCTCAGCGGCAAAGATCTCATCCATACGCTCGCTATTGGTAATATCGGCCATATAGGATTTATACTCGACCGAATATTCTGAGATGTCTTTATCGACACGATAGAGGTTATATTCGCCCAACTCGACTAAGATTAAACGCGCTGGTTTGTGACGGCTGACCTGCTTGGCCAGCTCTGAGCCGATAGTGCCCCCGGCCCCGGTAATCATAACACGCTTATTTTCGATAAATTGGCGGACCGCCGTATCGTCCAGCTGGCGTTCTTCCCGCCCGATCAGATCGGCGGCCTCCAGCGGCGTCAGTCGCTCACGCGGGCTGCGCTCCAGGCGGGTTAGAGGCACCCCGGCTTCAGCAGCGATTTTAACCAATTTATTCAGATGTTCTTTATCGGGATTTTTATCGACAAGCACGAGGCTAGGTGAGACGTTATTGTTGCCTCGGGTCAGGCTCTCGATCTCGCGCGGAATATCTTCGAATGTACCCATGACCGGAACGCCGCGGATAGAGCGTCCTTTAAACTGGCCGCTGGTCTCGATAAGGCTGGCGACATAAAAACTGACGCCTTGAGGCGTGCGGGATTTATCGCGCAAATAGTCATGAAGACGATCACTGCGTCCTACCAATATGACGGCCCGGCGGGAGCCATTGCTACGCCGAAAAAGGCCGCCTAGATTACGTTGATAGGTCAGCATGATAAGCGCGCGAGATGCCATTGCTACAATGAAAAAGGCCGGACCAGCAATAAATGCCGCGCTGCGCGGAAGATTATTGGCGCGGTCAAACAGCACAAACAATATTAACGGCGTCATCAGGCTGATTACAATAACGGCCCGGCCCAAAGACAGGATATCATCGCGCGAGGTATAGCGCCAGACGGCGCGCGACATCGAAAACATCAGCCAGATGATTATGCATGACAGCGCAAAGACCGCTGCAGATTTTTCGGCAATCTGATCCGGTGCGATATCACCGTCCACGTAATAACGGCCCATTATGGTGAGCCACATAATAACATATGCGCAGAAGGCATCCCATAAGGAGACCAATATGCGGGCAATCATCGTTGTTTTTATCTTCGTCATTCTAAAACATCATCCGCTGCAGCTTGGTCCGCGTTCTTTTGACCTTCATCTTCAATTCGGCGGAACGTCCATAGCACACGGTTTGATCGGTCTTGTCCATCATTATCCGATAGCGCATTCGCGCTAATAATAAGTTGCTGACAGCGTTCAGGTTGTGCCCCGCGTCCCAAATAGACCGATTTTTCAAGCGTGAGGGCTTGGCCGCTGGTCTTAAACTTCCAGCCTTCACCATTTTTTAAGATTAAAATCGCGCCGCTGCCATCGCGCGACAGAGAGGCGCGCACATCCGGATGGATGTGAAAGCGTATGGCATAGGGATAGGTCGCGCCCATAACTTTGGGAGACTCCCCGACAGGGACATACAGGCTGTCCTCGCCGCGAATATCAATGCCGTCATCATCCATATAGATCCGGCGGCTATGGGCCAGTCCGGTGCTGTCGACATATCCATCATGTCCGGCTTCAAGCCAGATGCCACCGGCCTGTTCTTTGCGGCTGGCGCTCACCCCTTCAATACCGACGCGAATGGCCGGGCCGTAAATTTTTTCAATGAGCCCCCCGCTGACTAACTGTCCGGCAGAACAGTTATCAATCACCAGCGTACTGTGCGCCGCGGTTTCGCGCATAGCTGCATGCCAGCTTTCCGGCTGTAATTCGGAAAATCCGCAATTCACAATCAAGCGTCCGCCTGGCCGCGACAGCTCAAAGGCCAGCGCGGCAAGATGAGCCTGTCGGTCATAAGGGCGAGGCGGACTTTCGCCCGTATCCATGATAAAGACTGTGCCGCGGCGCTCCAGCCGTTGATAACCACTATGCGGCATATAGCTGAAAGTGCGCGCCTTGACCCCTGAGCGTTTCGCCAATTCGCGCAGATGGCGGCGCGGCGTTTCTCCGCTGCCGTTAAATCCGGCCATATTGCCGTCAGCCGAGGTGAAAAAGTCCAATGCCGGAGCCAGACGGTCCATAGCGCGGCGCATCGGCCGGCTTGGGGCGTCTTTGCGGGCTTTCAACACACTTTCAATCAACAGCAGCATATGCAGGCATTGCTGCGCCGCGCGGGGATTACGGCTAATATGGCCACCATCGCCCAAAATCTGTACATCCAGAAGATCGTCTAGATGGTCCAAGGATTTATCCATTAGGGTTTTATCAGCCAGCATAACGCCGCCAAGTGACAAAGCGCCTGCGCTGAGAAGTTCAGGCAGGCCGCGCGGAACACGTCCACGGATTTTTCTCAAATATCCAACCTGCCGGGCGAAGCTACCGCGCCGTGCCGCGGCGCCGTCGTCATCAGTATCGAGCAAATGCGACCAACAGGCTGCAATTGCGATGATCCGCCCCGTAAGGAGGTCGGATCCCCATGAAAAGCTGTTATATTTGCCGTAAGTCGCCATCCATCGGGCCACCAATTCGCGCGCCTTTGGCCCGCCGCTCGGTGCGCCGGCGGCGGCAAGATCATAAAGCCAGCTAAAATCGTGAATGCGCTTGGCAAACCCAAGCGAAGGCAGCGGGATTGTCCAGGGGTCGCCGTGAACGCCGATTTCAATGCGTTGACCGCCAACGCTATAGTCTCCGCGAATTATGGCTTCCCCGCGCTGACGGCGGCCCTGCGGGATATAGACGGGCGCGGCGGCAAAAGGCTCTTTACGCAGCAGGCGTGATGCGGGCCGCGCCATTTGCGGCATGATATGCCCGGCTGCATAGACCAGTGTTCGGCCCAGCGTCGATATTAGCGGAAGGCGGCGCGACATGGCTCGGCGGCCCTAGCCGCGCAGCGCAGTGATATTGGCCGCGTAACTGCCGTGATGGCCTCTGAACACGGCTGATCCCGCGACCAAGGCGCTTGCGCCCGCGTCGCGGCACTGGCGCGCGGTTTCGGAGTTTACGCCACCATCGACTTCTAAGATAATATCGCGCCCGGTTTGGTCGATCATAGCGCGCAGGGCCTCGATTTTTCGAAGCTGGCTGTCGATAAAGCTTTGCCCGCCATAGCCCGGATTGACGCTCATGACTAAAATTAGGTCAAGCTGGTCCATGACATAATCCAGTTCGGAGGCCGGAGTGGCCGGATTAAGCGCTGCGCCGCAGCGCGCCCCCATGGCCTTAATCGCCTGCAGGCTTCGGTGCATATGCGGGCCGGCGTCAGGATGAAGCGTGACGATGTCTGATCCGGCTTCAATAAAGGCTTCGAGCAAATGATCGACGGGGCTGATCATTAAATGGACGTCGAACGGTTTATCGCTATGAGGCCGCAATGCTTTAACGACCATAGGGCCGATGGTCAGGTTCGGCACGTAATGGCCGTCCATAACGTCAATATGAATCATATCCGCGCCTGCGGCGTCAATGGCTCTGACTTCTTCGCCTAATTTAGCGAAATCAGCGGATAATATGGATGGGGATATCAAGACATTTTGGCTCATAGCTGCCCCATAACAAGAGCCCCGCCGCCGTGCAAGTTCACGGGGCGGGGCGCAGTGTGTTTAATAACCTATCGCAAAATCTGCGTTAAGCCGATATATCATATTTACTTGCGAACCGGACGGTAATCTGTCGGTGTGTAGTCAACCGGCTGTGAGTAACCTGTCATTATACATGAGCCGTCAGATTGTAACGTCGTTCCGGCCGGACAAGTTGGCGCGGTATAGACCGGTGCGGGTTGATAGACGGGCGCCGGCGGGCTGTAACTATCTTGCAAACATGTGCCGTCACCGGCAGCTGTTGTGCCAGCCGGGCAATTTACCGTAACATCATAAGTTGGCGTGGTGTAAACCTGTGCGGGCTGATAGACGGGCGCCGGACAGGCCATGTCGTTAATAACAGAGCAATCGGCGTAGATCACGTTTTCAGTCTGCGGCGTGTAAACCGGTGCAGGCTCGACATAAACGGGGGCGGTTGCAACGCATGGATCATAGCATGGATTAGCCGCCACACAATTTTCAACGCAAGGTCCGCCGCCCTCGAAATCATAAACATTGGCATAGCGCGCGCTTTGGCCGGAATGACTACAGGCAGACAAGGCCAGAGCCGCTATAGTTCCACCCAGAAACGTGCCGGAACGGATAACAGATTTAAAAGTGCTCATCGGAGCCTCCCATTTTGGTACATATTGTACACATCTTTGCAAATCCTAGACCAGAACAGTAAACTAGGTCTAAACAGACTTACGTAAACATGCGCTAAAGAAGCCGTCCATACCACCTAATTTACCCAAATCATGCGGCAAAGACCTTAAAACCCCTGACTGTTCCGCGTTGCGGTGAGCGTCAGGGTGAAAAGCGCGTGTCTCCGCGTTTAAGAACGGATTGCGGCTAAAGTCAGGCGCGCGCTTTAAAAAGTCCCGAATTTGATCCTCGCCCTCCTCACTTTGAAGTGAGCATGTGCAATAGAGCAGCAGCCCGCCGGGTTTGACCTGCCGCGCCGCCGCGTCCAGCATTTTGATCTGGAGCTCTTCCAGCTCGCGCATTTGCCCGCGCCGCTTAATATGTATGGCCTCGGGGTGACGGCGAAATGTGCCGGTCGACGTACACGGGGCGTCCAGAACAACAATGTCAAAGCTGTTATCGGCGACGCCGCGCCATTTTAAAACGTCGGCGGTGATTAATGTGGCGTCCAGCCCGACGCGCTCCAAATTTTCGCGTGTGCGCGCCATGCGCGACTTGCTTTTGTCGATGGCCGTGACGTCCGCGCCGGCCAGAGCCAGCTGCATGGTTTTGCCGCCGGGCGCGCAGCACAGATCCAGCGCAGTTTTGCCGGATAAATCGCCGAGCTGGCGTATGGGCAGGGCGCTGGCAATATCCTGCACCCACCACTGCCCGTCCTCAAAACCCTCCAGCGCCGTGACATCGGATGCGCCGGTTAGCCGCACCGTGCCCGTGGGCAGAACCGTGCCGCCTAATGTGTCAGCCCAGCCCTGCGTATCAGATTTAACCGTCAGATCCAGCGGCGGGATCTCAGCATAAATTTCGGCCATATCGCGCACCGCCTCCGGCCCGTAATCGCGCTCCCAGCGATGGCGCAGCCAGTCATGGAAATTTGTCTCCGGCGGGACCGCGCTTGCCAGCGTTTCTTTATTTTCGGATATGCGCCGCAATACGGCATTGGCCATAGGCGCGGCATTGGCGGTCTTACGGTCACGGCTACGCTTCATCACGGCCACGGTTTCAGCGACGACAGCATGGTCGGCGACGCCCAGATAAAGAAGCTGCGCGGCGGCAGTGCGCAGCAAGCTCTCGGCCAGCGGGGAGGGCCGGCGCTCGACATATTGGGCGATGGCGTGATCAATTTGACCCAAATGGCGCAATGTGGTTGAGGCGATCAGACGCGCAAAGGCCCGGTCCCGGCCGTCCATTTCGGCATAGCGCGGCTGTTCAAATAGCGCCTGATCCATAGAAATGCGTCCATTGATTATGTCCGTGACGGCCCGGGCAGCGGACAAGCGCGCAGCGCGCCCGTTTTTGGCCGGCTTGTTTTTTTCGGGTGGGGCGTCTGGGTTATTATCTGTGCTCATAAACGCTGCATGGCACAGAAGGAGGGGTTTGGCAGCACTTTATTTACCATGCTTCTTAAACGGACATTATCTTCGTCTGTGTATGAGCACGGCACAGGGTAAATTTGCGGCGAAGTTCGCGGGCCTGCTGTTTTCGACACTGTCGTAGCGGCGCGGTCAAAAAAACCCTAACGTCAAGAGACTGCGCAAACATGGCGGAGCCTCTTGATCCGATTGGCTACGGAGCGTAATTTCCGGAGCATGAGTGGTGAGATAGATAAGACTGAGCGCCAAACCCGTCGGGATGGCGCTATTGTGCAAAAACCGGGCGCTTTGGCTCCGGGGGCTGCACCGGGCAAACTTATCTCGGCTGCGGCAAAACGGGCTCTACGCGAGGCCGATGCACGCAGACAGGCGGCATATGCCGCTGATCCCGCTCAGGCTTCCAAAGAATATTCCGGACCCAAAGGGGCTGAACCCACGCGCTTTGGCGATTGGGAACGCGGCGGAATAGCATACGACTTTTAGTCGGGCGCCCGTCTCCAGCCTTACATTTTAAGGGCCGCCTTTTGCGGTAATGGGGCTTTGCCGCGCGCAGAGTTGAATTATGGGAGCGCGTTATGCGTTTAAAATATCTAATTTGCTCCGCTATGGGCGGACTGTTTACACTGGCTGGTTCAGGATGCGCGGCTGCGGGGCCTGCCGGCAGCGATTGCGCCGTCGGTGACCGGTGTAATCCGGGCTATGTCTACAGCAAATCACCCGTACAGACCGCGCCGATGGGCGTACATTACGGACAGCCTTATGATCATTTGCGCCGCTCTGAATTTGTACAAACCCCGCAAATTAATGTCACCCGTATCGAGACGCGCGCCGCCATGGCTGAGCTCTCTGATGCGCCGTCCCATTACTGGAAAGGCTGCGGCGCCTCCGGACAGGCGATCTGCGCACGGCCTGCGCCGCGCCCGGTCTACAGGCCCGCGCCGCCTCCGCCACCTGCCGTTGATTGCAGCGTGCCAACGCGCGTTGTCTGCATCCAAAATGCACCGCAGCCTATCGCCGCGCCCGTTTTCAGGCCTCTGCCTGCCCCCGCGCCTCATCCAGTCTATACGGCTCCGGTCTCCGGCTCGACAGCTATTAGCGGATCCAGCGTTGTCGCCGTCAATTCCGACGGCACGTCATGGACACAAGCCTCCGGCCCGACTTCGGTGGACGGCCTCTATGCCTCATCTGTTTTGTGTAAACAGCCTGCGCCCGCTCCGGCCCCGGTGACTACTGTTGTGCAGCAGCATCGCTTTCAAGTCGTGCGGCCTGTTGTAAATGTTCATTATCCTGTTCCGGCGCCGGGTTGCGCCCCGCCCCCGCGTAACATCGCGCCTGCGCCTTATGGCGCGACGCAAAATTCCGGCGGCTATGGCGGAAACGTTTGGACTTATTAAAAATGTGGGGGGAGCCCGGCCGCGAGACGTCGCCGGGCCAATGAAAACCGCCGCAGCGCAATGTGGGAAGGCGCTGCGGCGGTTTTATAAGCCGGGCTATAATGCATTAGATTTTCGCCCGTCAGGAGTCTGCGCTCGACGCGCGGCGTCCGTCATATAAATATTGTCTGCGATATGGTTAGAGGTAATGACATGATAAAAACTGAAACTGGGTTAGGCGCATTGTCAGCTATAGTTATATCTCTGGCGGCGGCATTCGTCATAGCGGCGCCCGCTTCGGCAACGCCTAATTGCGCCTCGCCCGAAGGCTGCACGTCATGGACATCCGTCGGGACAAATTATGGCACATCCTATTCAAACCAGCGCGCTGCACCACCCGTTACGACATATAACAGCTATCCGGCGCAGCGCTTCGCGCTCTCAAGCCAGAATAGCTATCAAAATGTTAGCGCGCCAAGCGCCAATATGGTGCGGGTCCCGTGTCCTTATACAGTCGATGTTCCGACAGGCGGCCGCGTTCTGGATTGCTACGCCATATCACGTCCGCGCAAGGTTGTGCGCCAATATCAGCGCGCCTATCAGGTCGTGCGGCCTATAATTTACGTGCATTATCCCGTGCTTGTCCCGCCGCCCGTCTATTGCGGCGCGCCGGTTTATAACGGGTGTCGGTAAGGCTCCCTACAAAGTCAGGAGCCCCCGCGCATATTGGCGGTAATCGCGATCGCCGCTGCCCGCGGGTCGCGGGCGGCGTTGATGGGGCGGCCTACCACGATATGGCTGGCACCATTCTTAATCGCGTCAAAAGGCGTGGCAACGCGTTTCTGATCGCCTTTATCGCCGCCCGGCATACGCACGCCCGGCGTCACAATTAAAAAATCATCCGGCACGATTTTACGCGCGGCGGCCGCCTCCAGCGGGCTGCTGACAATGCCGTCCACGCCCGCGTCGAGTGCTTGCTGCGTGCGGCGCATGACCAGGGACTGCGCATCGTCGGTATAGCCAATGGCTTCGAGGGCGGGCTTATTCAGCGAGGTGAGAACGGTCACGCCAATAACGCGAAGGCCGCTGCCCGCTTTGCCGCGCGCTGCTGCGGCCATAACATCGGGTCGGGCATGAACGGTCAGGATGTCCGCGCCCAATCCCGCGACAGAGCGCACAGCTTTTTCAACCGTGGCGTCAATATCGTGAAATTTAAAATCCAGAAAAACATGTTTGCCCTGATCAATCAACTCGCGGGCCAGATCCATGCCGCCAATTGGCAAAAGCTGCAGACCAATTTTATAACTGATGACGGCATCGCCAATCGCCGCAGTCAATGCGCGCGCCTCCTCAACGCCGGGCAAATCAAGCGCCACATAAAGGCGCGGGTCCGCCCTTGTCATGTCAGCCCGCAGCGTATCAGGCGTCGTCACGGCGAAACTTTTCTGACTGTTTGCGCATAAGAGACAGCGCCAGACTTTCGGGCAGGATTTTAGCCAGCGCCGCAATGGTCTTGTTCGCCCCGCCTGTCACATGCACGGCTTTGCCCCGTTCGCAAGCAGCATAGGCGGCGGCGGTGACCTCCTCGGCTTCCTGCCACATCCAGCTTGGCATTTTAGAGACCGCGCCGCGCGTGCCATTGACGTCATGAAATTCGCTATAGGTGAAGCCCGGGCACAGCGCGCAAACATTAATGCCGTCTTCGCCCATTTCCAGATTCAGGCTCTGGGAGAATTTAATCAAAAAGCTTTTAATCGCCGCATAGGTTGTGTGACCGCGGCTGCCCGGTAAATGACCGGCTAACGACGCGACATTGATAATGCGGCCAAATCCGTCAGCCTTCATATCCGGCAAGACGCGATGCACCAGCTCGCATGGGCCGTTCAGCATGAGATCCAGGCTGGCGCGGTGGGCGTCCCAGTCCTGATCGTGATACCGTCCGGGCAGGCCATAACCGGCATTATTAATCAGGCCGTGAATTTTGCGGCCCTTGGCGTGAACGCGCGCGATAAGCTGTTCATTTTCGGTGCGGTCTGATAAATCCGCCGGAAGGATTATAGATGTGCAGTCATGCTGCGCCTTGAGGGTTTCGGCCAGCGCGACCATCGGCTCTTCACGCCGCGCGACGAGAGCCAGATCCCAGCCATTGGCCGCGTAAATACGGGCTAATGCGGCGCCGATACCGGCCGAGGCTCCGGTAATTAAAATAAGAGGACGTTGGGTCATATGCGCTCCGTTTATATGTCGTAACTCAAAATGCCCTATGGCGAGAAACGTCTAATCTAATGACAATCATGGCTTGAGGATATTTCGCCGGTGACAAGCTCGCGCCGCGCCTGCTTGATGATAGAATAAGAGCTTTTCAAAAATAATGAGGCCAGCAAGATCGCCACCACCAGATCAGGCCATGCCGCGCCGGATACAAAGACCATAATGCCGGCGATTATAACCCCTACATTTCCGATCGCGTCATTGCGCGAGCACAGCCAGACTGAGCGGATATTGGCATCGCCATCGCGCCATCGCATCAATATGACCAGACTCAGGAGATTGGCAGCCAGCGCAACCGCGCCGACAAGGCCCATAATTTGCGGGGCGGGGACGCCTCCGGCGAAGAATTTCCAAAATGTTGTGCCTAAAACGATTAGCGCGATAATAGCTAGCGACACGCCTTTGAACATGGCGGCTTTGGACCGCGTCGCCAGCGGCGCGCCGATAACGGCCAAACTTATGCCATAAGTTGCCGTATCGCTTCCGAAATCCAGCGCGTCAGCCAGCAAAGCCTGTGAGCCAATTTGGATACCGATAATAATCTCGGCAATAAACATAATGCCGTTAATAGCGATCACTATAAGCAAGGCGCGTTTATAGGCCGGGGACATGCCCGTAAATGTACTCGTATGTGACGTGCCGCAGGATTCGCTCATAGGGACTGCCTAACATGCATATTGCCGCGCGCCTATTGCGCGGTGAAGGTAAAATAATGCGGAATGCGCCCTTCGCGGGTCGCTTTTTTCTGATAGCGCGTTCCGGGCCAGCCCGTATAGGGTGTTAGGAAATCCGCCTTGCTATCAGGCGAAAAGCCAAACCCGCTATGGGCGTCGATACGGGTCAGCGTCCAATCGACATAATCGAGAATATCGCTGGCAAAACACAAAAATCCGCCCGGCTTAATCAAGCCGTGAATTTGCGTGATAAACTCCTTGGACATGATCCGGCGCTTATTATGCCGTGATTTGGGCCAAGGGTCGGGGAAAAGTATATACATACCGTCCAGACTGTGACGGCCCATAGCGGGAAAAAGATCGCGGACATCTCCGTGATAAAGCCGGATATTGTCGAGACCGCCGCGGTCAATGCCGGCGCAGGCCTTGGCCACACCGTTTAAAAACGGCTCCGCGCCGATATAAGCATTGCGCGGATTTTCCGAAGCGCGGTGCAATATATGTTCGGCCGCCCCGAAGCCGATCTCGAGATAGCGCGAGTCAAATTGCTCCAGCCCGTACAGAGGGGCGTCAACGCTCACGCTGATGTCGGGCAGAAGCGTCTCGATCAACCCGCTTTGATAAGCGGAGAGCGGTTTGCCTTTGGCGCGGCCATAAAGGCGGTTTGCGGTATCAGGAATTTGGGCAAGTGCAGACATACGGGTCCGTTAATCTAAACCGGGCATCAAATAAACAGACGTCAGACTTTATTTATCATCATCTTCGGATAGAGAGCGGGCCAATTCCAAAATCCGGCGGCGCACGGCGCGGCTTTTAATTTTGGACACCGCCATAGCCAGGGCAACGCCGTCGGTTGATTTTATAAAATCATAGACAATCGGCATTTGCTCATCTTCAGCAAAATTCATATCACCTTCATTGCCGCCCAAGCCTTCGAAGAAATATTGCACAGGAACATCCATAACCTGCGCCATTTTAAACAGACGGCTGGCACCGACGCGGTTTGTCCCGCGCTCATATTTTTGAACTTGCTGAAAGGTGACGCCCAGAGCATCGCCGAGTTTTTCCTGGCTGAATTTAAGAACTTTGCGGCGGATACGCACACGGGATCCGACGTGAACATCGACGGGATTGGCTGAACGCGGGGCGTGTGGTGATTTTTTCATATCGATCTTCTAAATGCTGAGTGATCTCTGCGGGGCGCAATATGTATGTGGCAGACATAAATTGCTGGGTTCAAAACAGAGAACTTTTGTAGAGCAAAAACGTTCCGAACATCACTCATATGCTTAACCTAAGTAAACGAAAATGCAAGCTCTGAACTATCAGTATATACTAAACCTAATGAAACTTAAATATAAATGGCTCATAAAGGAGCGGGTAAAACAGTATCAATTACAGTTAATGCATAAGGCGATGTGTCATTTAACCGGCGTCCCAAGGGATCAATAACGCCTGACACACCATTAGACGCGCTGCGCACCACCGGAAGTCCGGTCTCAATCGCCCGGTATCGCACCTGATTTAAATGCTGCCACGGTCCTGTCGAGCGGCCATACCAGGCGTCGTTAGAAATATTGAGAATATAGTCAGGTTGCGGCTCAGTCGATAAATCCGTGAAGCCCGGAAAAATAATCTCATAGCAGATCTGCGCGCTGGCGGGCGGAAGGCCGGGCGGGGCGAACAGTCCTGTCTCGCCTTTTGTGAAGCTGGCCACGGCGGCGGATAAGGTCGGCATATCGAGTTTTTCAATTAACCCGCCGCCCGGAAAATATTCGCCGAAAGGCACAAGCCTGCGCTTGTCATAAAGCGCGCTCAGGCCGGCAGAGCCGTCAGCGCCAACTGTAATGGCGGCCATGGAATTGTAATAGCGTCCCTCAAGGTCGCGCCGGGTGACGCCAAGTACTAATGTCTGTCCCGGACGCAGGGCCGATACAATCGCGTCCATGACCTCACGGCGTTCCAGCACCAATCCCGGGATCGCGCCTTCGGGCCAAATAATTACGTCGATCGTATCCAAACCTGCGCTGCGCGTAAGTTCAGTATAGCGCGTCACGATCTCATTATAATACTCCGGATCAAATTTGCGGGTTTGGTCGATTGCGGCCTGCACGACACGAATATTTAAATCCGTCATCTCAACATCACTATGAGTGTTAAGGCGCATATGGCCCCACACAAATAGTCCGGCAAAAACCGCGAGACACACTGTCGGGGCGACGAAGTGTTTGCGAGTGTCAATGAGCGCCGGGCCAAAGGCCGCGCCCAGCAATAGGGTCAGCAGAGTGAGGCCGTAAATCCCGAACAGGCTCGCGCTTTGGGATATGGGGTTTCCGCCTTCGAAAATATATCCCGGCAGATTCCACGGAAAGCCCGTCAGAATATGTCCGCGCAGCCATTCCGCAGCCCCTATAACCACCGCAAATATGAGCGCGCTCACCCCAAGATGTGTAACGCGAAGACGGGCATATAAGGACGCAGCGAAAGCCCAGAATAAAGATAGTAAGGCCGGCAGAACCACAACACAAAGCGGCATGATCCACACATAAACTCCGCCGCGCACTAAAAATGCGCTACCGATCCAGTATAGCCCGGCCAGAAAATAGCCAAAAGCAAAGGCCCATCCGCTCCAGAACACAGCGCGTTTTGGGCGATCATCCCAGCGGCTCACCGCGTCAATGCGAATCCAAAACAGAGCAAAACTCAGGATAAATGCGGGGGCGATGAAAAACGGTGCGTGACCTAAAACGCTGATGGCGCCCAGCAAGATAAGCAAAAAGAACGGCCCGCGCCCGCGCGCCGTCTGCCACCTCGTCAGCGCCCCCTGAAACATAATTATTCGGCGGGCCGGGTCGGCCGTACGCGCAGGCGTTTGACGCGCCGCGGATCGGCATCAAGAACTTCAAATTCAATGCCGTAAGGATGGGCGATAACTTCGCCGCGCTCGGGCACGCGTCCGGCCATGGTAAAGACCAGACCGCCCAGCGTATCAACATCATCTTCCTGCTCATCTGTGGCGATTTCGCGTCCGAATTTATCTTCAAAATCCGTAATAGCCGCGCGGGCTTCGACGTCCCAGACTGCGCCCATATTGGTTTCGCCAATACAGATCATTTCCGGCTCGCCGTCGCTATGCTCGTCTTCGATATCGCCGACAATTTGCTCCATCAAATCTTCGAGTGTGACGAGGCCGTCCGTGCCGCCATATTCATCCACGACTATGGCCATATGCACACGTTTGGCCTGCATCCGGCGCAGCAAATCCTGCGCCAGCATGGAGGGCGGGACATAAAGGACAGGCCGTTTAATAGATTTCAGGATTTTGCGCTCAGGATAAGTCTTGGCTGTTCGCCCGCGGGCATTAAACGCCAGATAAGGCAGCAAATCTTTGATATGCACCATGCCTGTTGGCTCGTCGAGATTTTCCCGAAACACCGGGAGCCGTGAATGGGAGGCCGTGGTAAAGGCAGCGGTTAAATCCTTCAGGCCTGTATTTTGCTCTACAGCGATAATATCGGCGCGCGGAACCATAACATCGTCGACGCGAAGGACATGGAACTGCTCCGCGGCATATATCATATTTTTCTGTGAGGCGGCGCCAACGGATTCAGGCGCGTCGCTTATTGCGGCGCGAGGCCCCAATAGCCGCGAAAAGAACCGTTTATCAGTCTCTTTTCCGGCTTCTGGCGACATTTGCGGCGCGTCAATGTCAGACATAGTTTTCCTCATAGGGGTTAGCCAAACCCAAATGGGTCATGGCCTTGGTCTCGAGCCCTTCCATAATGTTGGCGGCTTCGTCTGTATCGTGGTCATATCCCGATAAATGTAAATATCCGTGAATAATTAAATGAGTCAAATGCTCGCCGGCGCTAATGCCTTTGTTTTGTGCCTGCTTCGCAACGGTCTCGCGGGCCAGGGCGATATCGCCTAGAATATATCCGTCATCATAGGCCGGGCCGGTTGCCGGAAAGGACAGCACATTGGTCGGCTTATCCTGACCGCGATAGTCACGGTTTAATGTCCGGACTTGACAGTCGCTCATCAAGGCTATGGACAGCTCCGCTCTCGGCGCGCGGCCCAAAACATCACAGGCGGCCTGAACCGCGCCGGCAATACGCGGGACGTAATCCGGGACAAACGCCGTCCATTTCGGGTCAGAGACAGCAATATCGATTAAATCTGAGAGGGTGGGCATTATAGGTTCAGCAGGGCCGATTTGGCATCCTTTTCATAGGCTTCAACGATACGTCCGACAAGCGGGTGGCGGACCACATCACTGGCTTCAAATGTGATGGCGTCTATATTTTTGATATTCTGTAAAATGCCTAAAGCATGAGCGAGGCCGGATTGCGTGCCGCGCGGCAGGTCGGACTGGCTGGGATCGCCCGTAACGGCATAGGTGGCGCGCTCGCCAAGCCGGGTCAGCACCATTTTCATCTGCGCAATCGTCGCGTTTTGCGCTTCGTCAATGACGACAAAAGCATCCGATAATGTGCGGCCGCGCATAAAGGCCAGCGGCGCGACTTCGATCTCGCCGGACAGCTTGCGCCGCTCGGTCTCTTCGCGGCCCAAAGTCATATAAAGCGCGTCCCAGATGGGCTGCATATAGGGATCGACTTTCTCGTTCAAATCACCGGGAAGAAAGCCAAGATTTTCGCCTGCTTCGACAGCGGGGCGGCAGGCGATAAAGCGGCTAATCTCTCCGCGCGCCAGCAGGCTCGCGCCATAAGCGGTCGCCAGAAATGTTTTACCGGTCCCCGCCGGGCCAACCCCAAAGACGATCGTATTCGTACGCATGGATTTAATAAATTTTTCCTGACGCGGGGTTTTCGGCACGATCGGCCGGCGGCGCGGAAAGGGAATAACGGCTTCGACCGCGGCGGCGGCGACTTTGCCTTTACCGACGGCTTTAATCAGGGCGCGGACATCGCCCGGCCCGGCCGGCCAGCCGCGCTGCAGCCGCGCATAAAGCTCGCGCACAATCTCTGCCGCGCGTGCGCGCGACGGCCCGTCGCCATTAATCGTGACCGACGCGCCGGGCGCTTCGAGATAAACGTCAAAGGCGTCCTCGATCAGAGCCAGATTGGCGTGTCCGGCTCCGGCCATATCGCGCACCAATCCTGCATCGTCAAATTCTAGTGTATCTGTGGCTTTGCTCATGGACTCGTATGTAAGGGCACAGCGCCGTTTATGCCAGAGGTCTTATGCGCTTATTGCGGTAATGTTTCCACATGGCGGGACAAGGCGAACAGCGCATCTTGCTCTTGTGCGCGGTTAGACATGGCGACGAAACTATAGCTGCCGTCCATGGCATATATAGCAACAACATTTGTCGCGCCATTTGAGCCTGACTGCCAGGAATAGAGCTTCTCCGGCGCGCCGTCATAAGCGGTGACGCGGCCGCCATAGGCATAATTCTCGTCGGGGGTCGTGATCGTATTAAATCGGGTCAGCCCGTCCGCGCCGATGATCTTGCCGTCATAAAGCGCCTCGAAAAAGTCGAGCATGTCTGCGCCATTTGTATAGGTTCCGCCGCCAATCATGACCGGAAGAGGATAGTCGCCTGTATGGTTTTCATCATCATTGTCATAGCCGACGGCGACATCGAAATCGCCGACGTCCTTGCCATCCAGATCCATGGTGAAAACGCCGCTGCGTGTCATGCCGGCCGGGCGGAAAACATATTTATTTAAGACATTGGCATAGCTCTGGCCGCTGACGGTTTCGATAATGTGATGTATGACAACCCAATTGGTGATGTTATAATCAAAGGCGCTTCCCGGCGTAAAGTCGAGATCGCCTTGAGCATAGGCGCTCACCGCCTGTCCCAACGTCATATCTATGCCCAGCTCTTCATCCGTGGCTTTGGAATTGATTTGCAGCCGTTTGGGCAGGCTGCCGATAAGGGCGCGAAAGCCTTCGGGAAGGCCGGAGCGGTTGGTCAGTAAATCGGCGACGGTGATTTGCCCGCCCGTATCGGCGCGGTACTCCGGCAGATATGTCGTGATTGGCGCGTCCAGATCAATCACGCCCTCATCGGCCATCGCGAATATAGCGGCGGAGGCGAATAATTTATCGATAGAGCCAGTTTGAAATACGCTCTGCTCCGTTAGCCATGTTTGCCGGCGTAAATCGGCAATGCCTTTGGCATAACGGAAATCATTTTGCCCCGCGCGCCGCACAGCAATAACGCCGTTAAAGTCATTCTCCTGCACCCATTTTTTGACATAGCTGTCCAGCGCCGCTTGCGTGGCTAAGCCGGGCTGCGCCGACGCGCTGCTCTCGAATATTGAGCCTGACCCATTGCAAGCTGACAGGGATAATGCAGCCGCGCAAATGGACGTAATTAAAATGGATTTCATGATCGCCTCCTCAAAAGTCGAGGTGCCGGCGATCAGCTAGACCCGCAAATTCATCGGTGGCGATGAATTTATCCTAGCGCTTGGCACTTAAGTTATTATCGTTTTTCGATAAGGATCAAATCACGCTTTGTAAAGTAGTTTTTTGAAAATATAGATACTTTGTTGCTCTATCCATATTTTTATAACTCTAAATCCGCCATAAAACCGCGCCTTTTAAAAGACTAATCCCCGCCTTTCAAACCTGACCTATATTCAAACTGTTCTTATCTCACGGGGCAGGCAAGCGATCGTTGGCTGGCTGGGGGTGAGACGGTGTTGGAGCAAACCACGGCGTGACGAAACGTGGGGCGCTTCGCCAGTGAGAGCTAGAACGGCGAAACCCGGCTCATGGCCGCTGGCAGAGACATTGCTGTGCTGCGTCTTTGTGGAAAAGGGCGCATGTCGAAAGCTTGGGATCACATTCAAGCTGGCGGCAGGGAGTTTGATAAACGAAACGCTTTTTTACTTTTGGTCACCCAGTTTACCTTAGTCCCGCACAGACGCCCTACTAAAACAACAATAAGAGACAAAAAAGTGAGATAGACAACACACCAAACACCCGGTCATTCAGAGGGGCGCAGCCCCGAAGAATCCATACCTAGATTTTGAATTATATGCTTAACTGATAATCCTAGACTTGGATCCTTCGCCGCTTTGCGGCTCTGGATGACAGGGCGGGATGTGCGTTTGGCTGACGCTAAGCGAGGACGCCCCTGGGCTCAGAAGTAATTATACCTACCTATTTGCCAAAATAATTGTGGTAATAGCGAGAACTGCTTTAGTAGGAGACGCTACGTATTGTAGCGGGTGTGCAGCCTATACGTCTCAGGAACTTCTCGAATTCTTTGCTCAGATCCTCATGCATCTCACCGACCAAGAATTGGTAATCTTCGACACACTTTTTTGCCATACTTTCTGTAATTCGTTGAGGTTTTTCTTTGATTCTATCACAATTGTGAATGCAGTCATTTCTACGTTGGTAATGTTTAGCAAACAAGTTTCGGAAAGTCTTACCTGCATTTTTTTTAGCCGAACTTTTTTGAGTAGCCCCCAGCGATCTATATGTACGTGAGGTAATCCCATAATGGCGTTTTTTTACACGTTGGTTATGTATCCAAGAAATAATTTTATCGTCGGTCAATGCCTTGGGCATGTTAGGTTCGTAAAATACGTTGAACTTCTTTTTTACAGAATTTAGGGAAAGAAAACTTTCTTTTTCCATAATTAATCGCGAACCAATGCGGTATCCTAATCCACTAGTCCCTCTGCTAGCTATTATGCTGATCGGAAACATGACATTAAAAATTCCATCTGGAACTTCCAGATTTGATTCTCTTTGCATAGCGCGCAATGTTCTGGAAATAAGGTCGACGTAAGCTTTGCAAAAAAAAGCATCTGACGCCCCGACTGCCATCATGATGGCAGCTCGCCAAACATCTTGTCGAGCGACTTCATCACTAAAGTTTGAGCTCTGAGTTAATAACGTGAATGCTCTACTAATATCATTTTCAAAATGATTAAGAGAGGTCTTTAGTACGTGTTTTGGCAATTCAGTATAATCCCCACATTTATAGCAATTAGCTAATATGGTGTTGAAGAGCTTGTCAATATTTCGGAGAGATGCTTAGCGACTAAGCTAGGAGGCCCGTCAGGCTGTTGCGTCCGGCGTCGGTGATTTTAACCTGTACAATTTGTCCGACCGTCTCCGGTCCGGCGGCGAAATGCGTGCCTTGCAGATAAGGCGCGCGGCCAAAGACAGTGCCGTCATTTTTAGCAGATACATTTTCGACCAAGACCGGCAGTGTCTTGCCAATCAGGCTTTGGTTAAATTCGGTTTGCTGCTTTGCGAGCAGCTCTTGAAGACGGGTCAGGCGCTCTGATTTTACGTCTTCAGGCACTTGATTGTCCATGTCCGCGCCGGGCGTACCGGGACGGATAGAATATTTAAAGCTAAACGCGCTGCCATATCCGATCTCGCGCACGGCGGTCATGGTGGCTTCGAAATCCTCATCCGTCTCGCCGGGGAAGCCGACGATGAAATCAGACGACAGCGCGAGGTCAGGACGGGCGGCGCGGATGCGCGCAATTAAGTCGCGATAATGGGCGTAACTATGGCCGCGGTTCATGGATTTGAGGATTTTGTCGCTCCCGGACTGCAGCGGCAAATGCAGATACGGCATTAATTTGGACTCTGTGCCATGCGCCGCGATCAGCGCCTCGTCCATGTCGCGCGGATGCGAGGTGGTAAAGCGGATGCGCTCTATCCCGCCGATTTTGGCGACATGGGCGATAAGCTCGCCAAGGCCGAACTCGTCTTGGGTGCTACCGGCTGGCGCGGGGCCGTGATAGGCGTTGACGTTTTGGCCTAACAGCGTGACTTCGCGGACGCCTTGGGCCGCAAGACCGCGAATTTCGGCCACGATCTGGTCAACCGGGCGGGAGACTTCCGCGCCCCGCGTATAAGGCACCACGCAGAATGTGCAAAATTTATCACAGCCTTCCTGGATGGTCACAAAGGCGGCAAAGCCTTTGATCATGCGCTCTACGGGAAGCTCATCAAATTTTTCTAACGTATCGAACTGCGTCTCTAAAACTTCGTCATTGCTGCGGGCTAGGCGCGCAATCATTTCAGGCAGCTTGTGATATGTCTGCGGGCCGAGAACCATATCGACAACAGGCGCGCGGCGAGTGATCTCCGCGCCTTCGGCCTGGGCCACACATCCGGCCACAGCGACGGTCATCGTGCCCTCGCCGGATGCGTCTTTTTCCTCTTTCATTTTACGAATGCGGCCTAACTCAGAATAGACTTTTTCGGCGGCTTTTTCGCGAATATGACATGTATTGAGGATCACCAAATCCGCGCCCTCAGCGCTGTCGATCGGCGCGTAGCCAATCGGGGCCAAAATATCGGCCATACGCTGGCTGTCATAGACATTCATCTGGCAGCCATAGGTTTTGATGAAGACTTTTTTAGTGTTGGGGCCGGCGGGCGCAACGTCAAGGGTATTGGCCACGACGACATCTTTGGCCGCAAGCTCCTGCTTACGCGCGCTCACTTTGCGCTTGCTGTCTATGTCTAATGTCTTGGCCATCAGGCGCTCTCATCATCACGGCGGTAGGCGCGCGATAAAGCGCAAATGCGCCGCCAATGCAAGCGGTAGGGACAGACCCTATTTAAGGCGGGCGGCGAAAAAGCCTTTAATATCGGTCGGTCTTGTTTGGACGGGGCGCGCGATATTCGAACTTGTCAGAATTCTTTTTAATTTAATTTCAATTTTTTTTAAGTCTCACTTATGAGTTGGAACTCCATGCATTGCGCAGTCTACCTGCCTATGCCAAAACGCGCTCTGATTTGCATTCCCAATGTCAAAAAATGAAAGCCCGTCATGGCCACACCTCCTGCGAAGAAGCGCCCTAACACTATATCCCAAGCCGTGCCTGATCTATCTGTCGTTATTCCTGTTTATAATGAAGAGGATAATGTCGGGCCGCTGGCGCGCGAAGTGGATGCGGCGCTGTCTCATATTAACCACGAAATTGTTTTTGTGAATGATTGTAGCACGGATGCGACGCTGGCTAATCTTACCGCATTAAAAAAAGAATTACCGCAACTTCGCGCCGTGTCCCACCGCGCTAATGCCGGACAATCGCGGTCCGTACGCACCGGTATTTTAGCGGCCAAGGGGGCAGTAATCGCGACGCTGGACGGAGATATGCAAAATGTTCCCGCGGATATTCCGGCGCTTTATGCGCGGCTCACATCGCCCGATGCCCCCAAGGCATTGGCGCTCATTGGCGGGGACCGCACGGCGGGGCGCAAAGATACATGGTCAAAGAAACTGGGTAGCCGGATCGGCAACGGCATTCGCAAGAAACTCCTTAACGATGACTGTAATGATACGGGGTGCGGGTTGAAAGTGTTCAAGCGCGCCGCGTTTTTGCGGCTTCCCTATTTTGACCATATTCACCGTTATCTTCCCGCGCTGATGAACCGCGAGGGATATAGGTGCGAATTTATGCCGGTCAATCACCGCGCGCGCGAACATGGGGTATCCAAATACACTAATTTCGGACGGCTCATGGTGAGCTTTGCCGATCTACGCGGCGTAATGTGGCTCAATAAACGCGCCCGCAATCCTGAAGGCTGGGACGAGGCTTGACCTCTCCCAGAATGAAAATGGGATGAGAAGTCTGTTGGGGCGGTTCTGAATAGACGCGGCTATTGGCTCTAGCTCAGCCCTAATAGTTCGGCATTGCCGCCAATCGCTGCCGTATTAATTGTGATGACTTTCTCAGTGACAAAATAATGCAGATCATCTGGCAGAGGCGCGCGCTTTGCGTCCGAGATAAAGAAACGCAGAATAATTGCGCCCTCGCGATTTGCGAGTTTGCGGTTTAGCTCAACCACATTGTCTGCGGGGCCGGCATAAACAATCCCGTCAATATCCTGCGGTAGTTTTTCGTAATTATCAGCGATGATAACGACATTACCCGCCAGCGTGGCGCAATAGGCCATATCATCGGCTATGACTTGAAATTTCGGCGCGCCGCAGAGCACGGCGATGGTGCCTTTGGGCGCGTAGGAGAGGCGGTTATCCTCTCCTGTCGGGCCGGGCAGGGGCGTCTCTGCCAGTTCAATCTTGGCCAGACCTTCGCGCCAGACCATAGACGGATCGGTGAGCTCCGCCGCCGTAACATTCATAAATCGCGGCAGGTAATGCGGCCCGCCCGCCTTGGGCCCCGTCCCGGACAGGCCGCGCCCGCCAAAGGGCTGCACCCCGACAACAGCGCCGACCTGGTCGCGATTGACATAGACATTTCCGACGCGAACGGCCTTTGCAATGCGGGTACACGTCGCGTCAATGCGGCTTTGCACGCCAAAGGTCAGGCCGTAACCGGAGGCGTTTATATCGGAGATAACCGCATCCAGCTTGGATGCTTTGAACCGCGCCACATGCAAGACGGGGCCGAATTGTTCTTCGACGAGATCTGTGATGCCGCCCACTTTGATCAGCGTTGGGGCAACAAATGTTCCCGCGTCACAGGCCGCGTCCATCGCCGTTTGATAGACGATATTATTTTTATGCGCCTGAATATGCGCGTCTAATTTGGATTTAGCCTGCGCGTCAATGACGGGGCCGATATCGGCGGCGCGCGGACGCGGGTCGCCCAAACGCAGCTGCGCCATCATGCCCGTAATCATCGGGACAACACGGTCATAAATCTCGTCTTGCAGATAGAGAATGCGCGCCGAAGAGCAGCGCTGCCCCGCGCTGTGAAAGGCGCTGCGCACGGCGTCGACGGCAACCTGTTCGGGCAGGGCCGTGCTGTCCACGATCATGGCGTTCAGCCCTCCCGTCTCGGCAATGACAATAGCAGGCGCTGCGTCGCGCGCGGCGAGGCTTTGATTGATCTTGCGCGCTGTGTTGGTGGATCCGGTAAAGGCCAGCCCGTCAATGGCGGGATGGGCCGTGATCGTCTGGCCCAGATCGGGCCCGCCCGGCGCGAAAATATAGCGGTCTTTCGGCAAGCCCGCATCCATCATATGGCGGCTGGCGGCATAAGCGATGAGCGGCGTTTGCTGCGCGGGTTTGGCGATCACGCGGTTTGCGCCCAGTAATGCGGCGACGACCTGGCCTAGGAAAATGGCGAGCGGGAAATTCCACGGTGAGATACAGGCAAATGTGCCGCGCGGTGCGTAGTCCAGCGATACGCTTTGGCCATTTGAGCCGATAAAGCTGTCTGGCAAGGCTTCAAGCTGATCCGCGTAATACCGGCAAAAATCGACAGCTTCTCGAATCTCGTCAATGCCGTCCTGCCATGTTTTGCCCGCCTCGCTTTGGCATAGCGCAATAAGCGCCGGCATATCGGCGTCCAGACGATCTGCAAGATCGCGCGCCCATACGGCGCGCTGCGCTACAGGCCAATCGCTTTTCACTTTTTTATCCAGCGCCGCCGTCACATCTTCCGGCTTGGCCCATATGACATGGCCTGCAATCTGGCTGTGATCAAAGGGGCACGGCAGGGGCTGAGCCTCGCCGCGCTTTTCTTTGCCAAGGATAATCGGTTTTGCGACCGGCTTGGTTTGCGCGGCTGTTTCTACGGCCTTGCGCAGCGGTTGCCACTGGCTTTCAATATCCAGATTTACGCCTCTGGAATTTTCCCGCCCGGGCAGAATATGAGCGGGTTTCGGAATCGGCGACAGGCTAAGATTAAGGTCATTGACCGGATGGGTTGTGAGCTCTCCAATCGGGGTCTGCGCGTCAATCAGACGGTGAACGAAAGAGCTATTGGCCCCGTTTTCAAGCAAGCGGCGCACCAGATAAGCGAGCAAATCTTTGTGGTGTCCTACGGGCGCATAGATGCATACATTGACGCCGAAGCGTTTTAGCACTTCGTCATACAGCGCGTCGCCCATTCCGTTCAGACGTTGAAATTCATAATTACGATCTTCGGGCGCCATAGCGCGGATGGCGGCAACGCTATGGGCATTATGAGTCGCAAATTGCGGGTATATAGCGCCCTCGGTTGCTTTGCTCAGCATGAAGCGCGCGCAGGCCAGATAGGATAAATCCGTCGCCGGTTTCTGCGTATAAACCGGATAATCGGGCAGGCCTTTTTGCTGTGATTTTTTAAGTTCGGCGTCCCAATAGGCGCCTTTGACAAGGCGCACGGGAATGCGCTGTTTGTGATATTTGGCGAGCGCCGTAATCCACGCCAGCACAGGCAGAGCGCGTTTGGAATAGGCCTGCACAACGATGCCCAGCTCGCCCCAGCCCAGCAGGTCAGGATCGGTAAAGAGTTGCTCATAGAGTTTAAGCGACAGCTCGAGCCGGTCGGCTTCCTCGGCGTCGATATTCACGCCAACGCCTTCGCTTCGCGCTTGAACCAGCAGACGTTTCACCCGCGCGGACATTTCGGTCATAACGCGGTCAGTTTGGGAGACGTCATAGCGCGGATGCAGGGCGGAGAGCTTGATTGAGATCGTCGCCGCGCGGTTTGTCTTGCCTTCATAGCGCTCTTTGCCCATGGCCGTAATCGCGGCAGCGTAGGCGGCTTCGTAGCGGCTGGCATCCTCTTCGGTCAGCGCCGCTTCGCCCAGCATATCGAAGCTGTGGCTGGCGCCTAGGTCGCGGTCTTTGCGCGCGCGTTTAAGCGCCTCGCCAATGGTCTGGCCGAGCACAAAATGACGGCCCATTATTTTCATCGCCTCGCGCATGGCTTTGCGGACGACGGGCTCGGAGGCATTATCAACCAGTTTGGAGAGTAGGCCCGCCCCCTGCTTTTTATCCAGCGTGACCACCTTGCCCGCCACCATTAAGCCCCATGTCGAAGCATTGGCGAAGAGGCTCTCGGATTGTCCGAGATGGGCGTTCCAATTGGCCCCGCCGATCTTGTCTTCAATCAGGGCGTCTGCCGTGTCCTTGTCGGGCACACGCAAAAGCGCTTCGGCCAGACACATCAGCAAAACGCCTTCGCGGGTATCCAGCGAATACTCTAAAAGAAGCGCGTCGATTTTATGCAGGCCTTCGCCGTTGTGACGCACGGCGGCAATCAACTCCCCGGCCAGTTCTTCAATCTGCTGTGCTTCATTGCCGCGCGGCGCCGCAAGCGGCGTAAGGCGGGTGAGCCAATCCGTTTCATCAACGTCATAATGCGCTGTCACCGATGGCCAGATGTCTTCGGGCGGGCGGTTCGTGAACTCGGTCTTGAGAACGTCTACAGGATTAAATGTCATATGCGCGCCCGAAAATGCGCTCGTGTCGGCGCGGGGTGAAAGGAGCTGATTATCGTGTAAATCTGTGCTCGCAAAGCGAAAAGACGTCCCATATCGCGTTAACACCTTGCTAGCCATATGTGTTTAGCCTTCATTAAGACTTGATTCGCGCGCCGGGGCGGCGCCGCGATATTTGATTGGGCGCGCAAGGCCGCGCCGTGGGAGAGACACTATGGGATTTATGACAATTATTCCCCTCATGTTCATTCCGGTGGCGATTTATAACGTCATCGCATGGAGCGGGGAAACATTTGCCAGTGCAGACTGGGTGCGCGCGCGGCTCGATACTGACTTCATATCTGTGCCGATGGCGTCCGGCGCGACATGGGATATTACCCCCGGCGCGGCGCTGATTGCGCTCGCTTTATTGATGCTATTTTTTGAACTTTTAAAATCGACAGGCACAGGCAAAGCCGCCGTGATGAATCACGCTTTCTCTATGGTAATCTTTATCGTCTGTCTGATCGAGTTTTTGATGTTCGGCGCTTTTGCCAGCTCGATCTTCTTTTTAATAACTTTGATGACTCTGCTGGACGTTATGGCCGGATTTATGGTCACAATCGCCGCTGCACGCCGTGATTTCGGTGTCGGAGAAGGCTTTGGTGATTAATGCCGTCTGCGCCTGTTCATATGACCGATATGGACTGCGCCGCGCGTATGGCGCTGGATCTCACAGGCGCGGTCTGCGCCATTATCGATGACGGGTGCATTACATTTGAAAGTATCTCGGCGGCGGAAGCTTTATTTGGCTTTGACGCGGGAGATGCGCCAAAAACGGTCAATGCGTTGGCGGCTAATATGACAGGCATGGAGCGCGACGCCGCGCTGCAAACCCTTCGCTTCGACGGATCAAAATACCGGATACCCTATACGTACACCCGCCCTGATGGCGCTAAAATCACGCTCGAAGAACACACGCGCAGATTATCCGGTGAGGGCGAGCGCGCGACAAAGCTGCTTATTGTGTGGCGTGATATTTCGACTCAGGCGGCGCGGATAGATGACGCCTTGCGCCATGGCAGCCGCTGTACCGTAACCGGCCTGCCCAAGGGCGCGGCTGCGAGCACCGCGGTGCAAACACTGATTGATGTATCCGCGCGGTTTGGCATGTCTGGAGCACTGATGGCGTTTAAAATCGCTGACATCGATAGATTATATATCGAGCATGGGCAGACCGCTTTGAACCGTATTTTGCGCGAAATATCGCTGCGCATGAGTGACGTCTTAGACGCGCCGGAGTTTGCCGCCCGGGTCTCGCATGACACATTTATAGCCGGATTATACGGCGAAGACGGGAGCGCTGATCTGTCGCGTTTCGGCGCGCTGATGACGCAGATAACAGACCCGCCCTTTATCCTGCCCAGAGGCGCGGTCAGGGCCGCTTTTGACACGGCTCACATCACAATTGATGATAACAGCGCGGATGCGCGCGCGGCGCTGTTCAGTCTTAAGCAGAAATTGGACGGCAGCGATGCGCAGGAGACGCCGCGTGATATCGATAACGTCTTCACTGCAGATGATATATTGAGCGCGCTCGAAGAGCAGCGTATTACGCTGGCTTACCAACCCATCGTTGATGCGCGCGATGCATCCGTCCATCATTTCGAAGCGCTGTTGCGCTTGACCTTGCCGGATGGCCGCCGCGTTTCAGCGTGGCCGCTGATTGATGCGGCTGAACGTTTGGGTCTTGTGCATTTGCTCGATAAGCGCGCTCTGGATATTGCGACGCAAATGCTGGCGGCGCGTCATGACATCGCGCTCGCGCTCAATATTTCCGCAGCCACGCTCCAGAATGCGGACGCGGCCAGAGACTATATCGCCGCGCTCAACGCGCTGGGCCCGCAGGCGGCGCAGCTGACGATAGAGCTGACCGAGACGGTAGCGCTGGATGATCCTTCAGCGGCAGGCGCGTTTTCCGGCCGCGTCCGCGCGCTGGGCTGCCGCTTCGCTGTCGATGATTTTGGCGCAGGACACACCAGCTTCCAGAACCTGCTCGCGATCGAAGCCGACCAGATTAAAATCGATGGCAGCTTTGTCCGCGATATTGCCCTGACTCCGCACAAGCAGGTCTTCGTCAAAATGATTGTTGATATGGCGCAGACTTTTGACGTTAAAACTGTCGCAGAATTTGTCACCAATGACGCCGATGCCGACATGCTGCGCCGTTTCGGCGTCGATTATTTGCAAGGCTATTTATACGGCGCGCCTGTCGCCACTCCCGACTGGCCGCTCCGGTCTGCACGATTGGCCGAGACCGGATAGCGTTATTTAAGATAGGGCTTAATACGCTTAGCAATAGTTTCAGGACTATCATCTTTGGTGAAAAAGGCGGCGAATTTGCCGTCCTTATCCATCAGATACATCAAGCTCGAATGATCTACCGTGTAATCATCCGTGTCGGCGCCCATCGAAACCTTTTTTGCGTAAACTTTAAACGCGGCTTTGGCGGTGTCGACTTGCTCTACGCTTCCGGTCAAACCGATTAAATTATCCGGAAAGCCGTTTCCGGTCACATATTGCGCCATGATACCAGGTGTATCGCGTTCGGGATCGAGTGAGATTAAAATCGTCTGCAATTTTTCAGCATCTCTACCGAGCAGGTCTGTTGCCGCGCCCATTTGCTGTAAGCCCATCGGGCACACATCCGGACAATAGGTAAAGCCAAAATAGATCAGCTGCGGCTGACCGAGGAAGTCTTTGTCGGTCACAGTTTCGCCTGCGCCGTTGACCAAAGTAAACGGCCCGCCGACCTGCGCTGTTCCTGAGCTTACCACCGGGCCGGAGCGCGCCACAGGCGTTTCGGGCTGACAAGCGGGAAGAACGGCCAGTGATAATAGAGCCGAGAGAATAAATACGGTTTTCATAATGCACTCCGGTTAAATACGGGCTTTGCGCGGGCCATAGCGCGTGGCAAGCTGTGCGTCTATGAGACCGGACATCGCAGAAGATTTACCCGAACAGTCACAGCGCAGTGGACTTGCGCGTATCGCGCCGGGTCGGCTGCGTCGCAGTACGCTCGTCAATTTGCGCTGGGGCGCCGTCGCCGGACAGGCTTTGGCCGTTCTCATCGTCGTTCTGGGTCTGCGCTTTGCAATGCCGGTATTGCCTGCCATTGCGGTTATCGGAACCAGCGCGCTGGTCAATCTGGCCGTGGCGATACTCGCGCCGCTGGACCGCCGCGTCTCTGATGGAGAGGCCGTGTTGCAGCTGGGTTTTGATATCGTGCAGCTTGCCGCATTATTATGGTTGTCGGGCGGACTGACCAACCCTTTCGTCTTATTATTTATCGGCCCCGTGGTGACCAGCGCGGCGACCCTGCGTTTGCCCGTGGTCGCCTTCCTTATGGGATTGACGGCAATGCTTTCGCTGATTTTGATGCATTATAGCGCGCCGCTTCCGTGGTTTGCAGGGCAGTCATTTTCGCTGCCTGCGACCTATAAATTTGGCCTGTGGACGGCGCTGATGATCGGTATGGGATTTACCTCGCTTTATGCGTGGCGGGCCTCCTCGGAATCACAGCGTATGTCCAATGCGCTGTCGGTAACAGAAGCTGTGTTGGCGCAAGAGCAAAAGCTTTCCGCGCTGGGTGGCCTTGCGGCGGCGGCGGCGCATGAGCTGGGCACGCCGCTGGCCACTATACAAGTCACGGCTAAGGAAATGGCCAATGAGCTTCCACCGGATAGCGGGATGTATGAAGATGCGCGATTGGTCGTGGATCAGGCCAAACGCTGCCGCGATATATTGCAACAGCTCGGACGCCGTGGCGATGAAGGCGACGCCATTCACGATGTCATTACATTGGGCGGGTTATTTGATGAGGTGGTCGACCCCTTCACCGGCTTCGGAACGCAGATCGAGATTGAGCTGATGGATCACACGGGAACCCTTGCGCTTCGCCGCTCGCCGGAGATTATTTACGGCCTGACAAATTTGGTCGAGAACGCCGTGGATTTCGCCCGCACCACCGTCACCCTGCGCGGGCGATGGGATAATGAATATGTCCATATTGATGTGCTCGATGACGGCAAAGGGTTTGAGCCGCAAGTGCGCTCGCGGCTCGGCGAGCCTTATGTGACATCGCGTGAGGGCCGCGCGGATCAAGCTGGCGGGCTGGGTCTGGGATTCTTTATTGCGAAAACCCTGATTGAGCGCACGGGCGGGACTGTCACCTTTGGTAACCGACGCCGCAATCCGGGGGCATTTGTGCGGATACGCTGGCCCCGCGCGCGGTTTGAGGCGCGCGCAAAATTGTAGCCGGATAATGAGTTATGCAAAAATGCAGATCCGCTCTGTCTGACAAATCAATCGAAAACACCTATATAGACGTAGGAACCCAAGGACTATAACATTCCGACACATGTAGAGCAGCGTGACCATCGTGGCCGCGCGACATACAGGAGACGACAATGTCGACAAAATACGACCTTCCCGAAGATGCTACATTAATGATGCTGGACGATGACGGCCCGTTTCGAAACCGCATGGCCCGCGCCTTAGAGCAGCGCGGATTTACCGTCAGCGCGCTTGAAACCGTAACTGAAGCCAAAGCCGTCGCGCGCGCCAATCCCCCCGCCTTTGCGGTTCTGGATATGCGGCTGGAGGACGGCAACGGCCTCGACGTTGTCGAAGAGCTGTACCGCGCGCGTCCCGATTGCAAAATTGTGATGCTGACGGGGTACGGCAATCTGGCGACTGCCGTCGCCGCCGTCAAAGCCGGCGCGGTGGACTATCTCGCCAAGCCTGCTGACGCCGATGATGTCTGCAAAGCTTTGCTCGCCATGCCCGGCGATAGTCCCGAGCCGCCGGAAAACCCGATGAGCGCCGACCGCGTACGCTGGGAACATATTCAGCGCGTCTATGAGCTATGCGGGAAAAACGTTTCTGAAACGGCGCGCCGACTGAACATGCACCGCCGCACATTGCAGCGTATTTTGGCGAAACGGGCGCCGCGCTGAGCGATTAAATTTTCTGTGCGGGGGATAGAAAATCGCGAATCGCCGTGCCCGTTGCGCCGCGCTAAAAGCCGCGCACTACCCCGCAAGAATATTTTCGACCCAGGCCGGAACGGTGTTTCCGGCTTTGCCGAGGCGGGTCTCGTCGAAATAAAGGTTGCCCTCTGATGGCTCGAGATTTAGCTCCAGCGTCTGCGCGCCGTAATGCTTAGCGACGCGCACAAATCCGGCGGCGGGATAGACCGCGCCGCTGGTCCCGATAGAGACGAATAAATCGCACTGGCTAAGCGCGCGGTCTATGGCGTCCATGTGATGCGGAATTTCGCCGAACCAGACGATGTCGGGACGAACGGTTCCAACCGTCCTGCAAGCGAGGCACGGCGTATCGACACTAACATCGCCGTCCCAATCTGCGTGAAAATCACAGGCTGTGCAAAACACACGTTTCAGTTCTCCATGCATATGCAGGACATATTTCGCCCCGCCGCGCTCGTGCAGATCATCCACATTCTGGGTGACAATCATGACGTCACCGCCGCGCGCCCTAATCTCAGATTGCAGGCGGGCCAGTGCAATATGGGCGGCGTTGGGCGTCACGGTTTTGAGAGCTGCGCGCCGCAAATTATAAAATCGTTGAACAAGCACGGGATCCGCGGCAAAGCCTTCGGGGGTAGCGACCTGCTCCACCGGATGATCTTCCCACAGCCCGCCTGCATCACGGAAGGTTTTAATCCCGCTCTCGGCGCTAATCCCCGCGCCGGATAATATGACGATGTTCTTGCTCATCGCGCCAAGAGATATAGAAACGCATTATGCGTCAAGACCATAAACCTTCAGTCCTCTTCGTCTGCCTCGGAAACATATGCCGCAGCCCTACTGCAGAGGCCGTATTTCGCGCACGCGCCAAAGCCGCCGGATTGGACGTCGAAATAGACAGCGCGGGCACAGGTGCATGGCATGCCGGAGAGCCGCCGGACGCGCGCGCGATGGACGCAGGAGAGCGGCGCGGCTATGATTTTACCGGCCAAAGCGCGCGGGCGGTTGAAGGTCTGGATTTTGCTCGCTTTGATTATGTACTGGCCATGGACAGTGAAAACCTTGCCCATCTAAATGCGATGAAACCCGTCACTTATTCAGGGCATTTGGGACTGTTTTGCGATTTTAGCGGCGCGCAGGATACAGGCCGTGATGTGCCAGACCCCTATTATGGCGGGCCGCAGGGCTTTGAAACTGTGCTGGATATGATTGAGCGCGCCAGTGACGGCTTGATTGCGAAAATTAGATCCTAGTTTTTCGGCTGCGTCTTTTTACTATATTTGCAAATATCGATAACCGCGCAGTTCTGGCATCTGGGCGTGCGCGCCACGCAGGTATAGCGCCCGTGCAGGATCAGCCAATGATGGGCGTGAAGTAAATGCTCGTCTGCTGTGACGCGAAGCAGATTAAGCTCAACCTCCAGCGGGTCTTTACCGGGCGCCATGCCTGTCCGGTTTGAGACGCGAAAAATATGCGTATCAACCGCCATAGCGGGGATATTATAGGCCTCATTGAGCACGACATTAGCGGTTTTGCGCCCCACGCCCGGAAGGCGCATAAGCTCCTCACGGCTGCGCGGAACCTCACCGGCAAAGTCATCAATAATCATTTTTGACAGCGCAATGACGTTCTTGGATTTATTGCGATAAAGCCCAATTGTTTTTATATAATCACGTACCGTATCCTCACCCAGATCAAGCATTTTTTGCGGCGTATCGGCCACGGCAAATAACGGCCCGGTCGCCTTGTTCACACCAACATCCGTCGCCTGCGCGGAGAGGGCGACGGCGACGGTCAGCGTATAGGGATTGGAGTAAACCAACTCCGTGCGCGGGGCGGGATCGAGAGCTTTGAGGCGTTCATACAGCATATGAATTCGCGCCCGCGTCAGTTTTGGACGCGGGAGCTTTTTATACAGTTTTTCTTTTTGAGGTGTCACGTCAGCCTTTGCGGGCGACGCGGGTTTTGAGACCGTCGGCGAATTTTTCAGCGAGTTTGATATCATTGTCACGCGCGAGCAAGCCATCATCTGTAAACGCATCGCCAGCATTTCCGACGCCGCATTGCACCGGGAGAACTTCGCCCCCCAGACGGCCCAGAATGTAATTGATCTGGCGCATGCACATAATGCCGCTCATCGCGCCGGGGGTGCAGGACGCAATCCCAAAAACCGGGCTATGGTAATGCTTCATATCGCCCAGCCGTGTCAGCCAATCAATCGTATTTTTCAGCAGACCCGGCAGGCCGCCATTATATTCCGGCGAGACTATAATCACGGCGTCATGGGATTTAAAGTGCGCAGCCAGCTTTTTGGCGGACTCAGGCGCACCATGCTTGTCTTCCCAATCGCCGTTATAAATCGGCATGTCATAATCGGAGAGCGAGATTTGCGTGACCTCAAATCCGGCATCCTCTAATTTTAGGATGAGCGCGCCCGTCAGTTTGCGATTGATAGAGCCACTGCGGGTCGATCCGGAAAAAATAAGTGCTTTCATGTCAGTCCTGTCATTTGGAATTTGCTAAAGTGTGATTATATTACGTATAAGAGTTACTCACCGCGTGACGGAAAGCTGAATTAAATGATTCTTGTTGTTATCACCATTTGCCTCGTCGTGGCGTTTATTTTCGCTTTGCGTACATTTACAGGCTATCGCGGCCTCACCGCAGAAGCCCTACGTGAATATAATTACCGCCGAGAGGACGGCCTGGTTCCGACTAATGTCACCGAAACGCAATTTGTCACGGCCTATCGCCGCGCTCATGGCCCGCGCGGAGCGGCCTATATTGCTATAACCATGATCGGAGTCTGTTTGATAACGCCTGTTTTGCTCATCGCCATGCAATGGGGCTATGAATATCTCTGGCGCTGGTCGGGTCAGCCGCGCGAATTTGAGCCCGGATATCTGGTTTGGCAGTTCATGCTGTTTGGCGGCTTGCTGGCCGGCTGGGCCGTGACGGCCTTTATGGGGGCGCGTATATATTATCGCGGCGCGTCCGGAACGCTGGATGACGAACTGGCCAGAATAGCCTAACACTCACCCAATGACTGGCTTGACGGCGCATCCCTAAATCGCGACATTAGCCCCATATAAGGGGGCCGTATGAACACCGTCATTATTCTCATCATTGCTGCTATAGTTCTACTCGGCGCTTTGATTGCCATCTATAATAAATTCGTGAAATTGCGCCAGCACGTCTCTTCGGGCTGGGCGGATATTGATGTGCAGCTTAAGCGCCGCGCCGACCTTATTCCCAATCTTGTTTCTGCGGTCAAAGGCTATGCGGCCCATGAACGTGACCTGTTTACCGATATAGCGGCCACGCGCGGCAAGGCTTTGGCCGCCGGGGACGACACACAGGCCCGCGCTGCGGCCGAAAGCGCTTTGTCCGCCAGCGCAGGACGACTGCTTGCCGTGGCCGAGGATTATCCCGAACTGAAAGCCAGTCAGAATTTTCTGGATTTGCAAAATGAGCTGTCCGAGACCGAAGACAAGATCGAAATGTCGCGGCGCTATTATAACGGCACAGTGCGCAATATGAATACGGCAGCCCAGAGCTTTCCGCTTAATATCGTGGCCGGGCTGTTCGGCTTTAATAACGCGCAATATTTCAATATGGATCATGGACAGCGCCTCGCGCCGTCTATTGACCTTTAGGAGCCATTATGCGGTCATTTTTTATCGGATTATTGGTTGCGCTTACTCTCATCTTTGCGGGTTACGCCCATGCCGAAGAGCGTATCACCTCTTACGGTATCACTATGGAAGCCACGGAAAACGGCGACCTTATCATTACAGAAAATATTACGGTCAATGTTGAAGGCGACCAAATCCGGCGGGGTATTTTCCGCGATTTTCCGCGCTACCTTCTGCGTGAGACCGGCCAGAAAATTCCGCAGAGATATGAAGATATTCGCGTTACACTGGACGGTGAACGCGTCAAATACGAGACCTCCCGAAACGGCAATCAAATGCGCCTTAGAATTGGCGATGAAGATATTATGGTTTCGCACGCAATTCACACTTATGCCATTTCCTACCGCGTCCCCAATGCCTTGCGCCGCGCTGATGGCCGCGAAGAGATTTATTGGAACCCTATCGGGGCGTTTTGGCTGTTTCCAATTGATCGCGCCGAAATAACGCTAAAATTGCCTGACGGTATTAATGCGGACGGCATAGTGTTTTATCGCGGCGGTCAGGGCAGCAATAGCCGCACCGCGCCGCAGGTTGCGCGTGAAGGCCCCGTCACACGGTATGTTTTCGACACGCCCTTTGCACGCCTCGAAGGGCTGACAATGTCTTTGATCGTTGAGCAAGGCAGTTTTGCGCCGCTGACCACCGCGCAAAAACGCGCGCAGTGGTGGGAGCAATATGGCGGCTCGGCGGCGCTGGGTATGGCGCTTGCCGCGCTTCTCGCTATGTTTGGTCTGGGCTGGAATCGCGTGGGCCGTGACCCGGACAAAGGCCCAATTATTCCGCTTTATGGCCCGCCGGAAAACCTATCTCCAGCTGTGGCCAGCTATATTTATTACCGACGCATCAAGGGTCATCAGCCAATCATCGCAACACTGACCAATTTGGCGATCAAAGATTATTTGAAAATTGATGTCGATAAAAAAGTCACAACCATCATCACATTAAATAATGAGAATGGCGAAGGCCTCCCCGCCGAAGAACAGCTTCTGTATGACAAGGCTTTTAAAGGCAAAACCGTTAGGCTTGGCAGAAAGCCCAACCCCGCATTTGCCAGTGCGGCGCGCAAATTTAGCACCTATCTGACGAAGCATTTTGGCAATCCCTATTATAAACGAAATGGCGGATATGTTTTTCTATTCACCTTGCTGGCCTTTGGCGGGATTATTGCGGGAGTTACTCTGTCGCGCGGCACACTTGCGCCGCTTAGCTTTGCGTTGATTGCGGCGCTGCTGCTCACTTGGGCGGGGGCAAATTATCTGATCGCTGCCCCGACGCCAGACGGGCAGAAATTACGTAGACAAATTGCAGGGTTTCGCCTCTATCTGGAAACGGCGGAAAAAGACCGCCTGAACGCTGCAGATATTACGGGCAAACGACCGCCGCCTATGACAACGCAGCTATATGAGCGCTTCTTATCTTACGCGATTGCACTGGATGTCGAAGAGCCGTGGACGGAGCATTTCGAAGTCATCATGCCGCGCGAGTCTGCACACCATCAGCTAAATAATATTTCCGGCACTATGGGCCATGGCGGCATGTCAAATATGACCAAAGGCATGATCGCGGCGATGGCCACAGGCGTCGCCGCAGCTGCGCCTGCCAGCTCCTCAGGCTCTGTGGGCGGCGGCTCTGTGGGCGGCGGTGGCGGCGGCGGCGGCGGCGGGGGCTGGTAGTTTACCGCGCTAAAATTTGGCGGCCGTCAGCCGTTTTTAAAATGAGCGCTCCCGTGCCGTCATGATAAAAGCTTTGCACGCCGCTTAAGACGTCCAGAAACTTTTGTTCTTGGTTCATAAGGGCGGGCGCGCAAGCTCTGCGCGTTAGTGCAATGTTGCCGGCCGTCAGGTTCATACCGTCACGGCTAAATTCTGTGGTGTAGTTGTTACAGCCCGACAGACCCGATAGACGCCCATTTGCGTCAAAATTCAGCGTCATCCGCGAGCTGTCAATAATTCCGGTATTGGCGATATCTTCGACAACCCATTCGCGCCCGGTCAAATCTATTTGCAGGGGAGCGTTTTCAGTATCAGAGATTTCCATACAGCTGACTTGCGCTTCGTCATTCATCTCCATAAAAGCGCTATCCCCTTTACTCCAAAATAGAACTTTATGGTCAGGGCTGTTGAGTGAATATTTCGCGCCGGAGGCGGAAATTGTGCGGGTTAGATTATAGCTGTGGCCGCCCATGTCTAAGGCAAGATTTTCCCCTGTAAATGTCGCGTGCACAGTTTGCGTTCCGCACAGATAATGGGTCGAATAGGGAACCGTATTGTCCGCTCCGTCATCGACTTTGACCAATTGCAACAGACCCATATCCTGGTCCTCGCCATTGGTTTTAATCAGATAGGCGGTATCGGTTATCCACTCCAGATTGCCGTCGCGGTCAAATATTTTGGCCCGGACACTGTAGCGCCCGCGCGGCTTTAACGCCGACGGGTCAACATTGAGCGTAAAGGCTATCGGGACTTGTTGTCCGCCTATCGAAATATCATCACGGGCCAGAACTTTTGATGCCGGATCCATGATGGAGACATCTTCAAGCGTTACGGCGACCGAGCCGCCCGGCCGCAGCGCTATACGCTCCCGGTAACCTACTTGTCCGGTTATCTGCGTCGTCATTATAGTCGCTTCGGGACGCGGCCACGGAGTATCCGTCTGCGGAGCAGCGCAGGCCGATAATACTGTAGTGAGAGTCAAAGCGGATATTGCGGTAAGAGATTTTATCATAGCGGGCCTCTATTTTTGGATTCATAAAGTATAACGCATAAATTCGCCCCCGCGTTCCGCGGCCGAGGGGGGTAAAATAATATTTTAAAATGTAACGTGTGTTTCATAAGTATTATGTCTAATCTCCTGAGGGGGCATTTATAATCATTAAAGTCGCTTGGGCCAAAATTTGGCTAGGCCGCTTAAGGAGGAAATATGTTAAAAAATATCGTAATCACTACAGCGCTGCTTGGCATGATGGCAGCTCCGGCATTTGCCGACCCGGGTAAAGATAAGAAAAATATTAAAGTCGAAGCGCAGGTTGAGCAGTCTATGGAACGCGCCGATGATGCGCGCGCAAAAGCAGAGCAGGCCCAAATGAAAGCTGAAAAAGCCAAATTGAGAAGTGAAGATGCTCACAAAGCCGCTGAAATACGGGCTGAAGCTGCCGAAATGCGGGAGGAGGACGCCAAGATGCGAGGCCATGATAAGGCTATGGATGTTCGCGATGATGACGCGCCGGCATGGGGTCAAGGTGGCCAGACTTCTGAAGTTAGAGGCGAAGGGTACTCCCGAATGAAAGTGAAAGAAGGTGAAGTGACAGATCGCGCTCTGCCGTCTCAAGCTTTGAATTCCCGTCGCGCCCAAAGTATAAATTGTCCGTCCGGCACAACGGCTCAGCCTAATGGCACCTGTTTGATAACAGGCGACTTTAACTTTTAATGTGATCTAATTTCAAGATTTAGCCCGCCACATGGCGGGCTTTTTTTGTTATATGATGCAACTATATAAGCGTACATAATTGGGTATTCTTGACAAATATCTCCGGCAGAGCCTTTCTCTATGGTACGTTTTTATCATCGCCCTGCGGCGTAAGGGATTTAAAATCAAACAGCGCGTCATCATGCAGATGTGACGGGCGGATATGACCCAGCGCGCGCAGCATGTTGGATTTGGTACCGGGCGCGGTCATGTCCCACGCATTCAGTTTTTTGGCCATAGCTTGACGCTGCAACCCGTCTTGGGAGCCGCAGAGGTTACAGGGAATAATCGGGCAATTCAGCGCGGCGGAAAGCTTGGCCAGATCCGCTTCGGCTGTCTCAATCAGCGGGCGAAGCACGGTCACATCCCCCTCGTCATTAAGCAGCTTTGCCGGCATAGACGCCAAGCGTCCGCCATATGTCATATTCATCATAAATGTCGCCAGTGCGTCTTCGCGGTGATGGCCCAGCACAACCGCGCTGCAGCCTTGTTCGCGTGCGACGCGATATAATATGCCTCTGCGCAGCCGCGAGCATAGCGAACAATAGGTTTTCCCCTCCGGCACTTTATCGGTCACGATGGAATAGGTGTCGCGCGTCTCAATCCGGTAAGGCATGCCAATCCCGGACAGCCAGTCAGGTAGAATATGAGCCGGAAAGCCGGGCTGTTTCTGATCCAAATTGCAGGCGAGCAGATCGACGGGCAGTTCGCCGCTCATTTTCAAATCCAGTAATATCGCAAGCAGGGCATAGCTGTCTTTCCCGCCCGATAGACAGACCAGCCATCTTTGCGGCGCGCCATCCGCGCGCATCATGCCGAAACGCGAAATCGTCTCACCCGCTTGTCGGCGCAGGCGTTTTCGCAAATGATTGAAATTCGCGCTGGACGGGGCGCGCGATAACAGCTCGCGGGCAATCTGGGTATAGTCGACAGTTTTAATCATGGCTGTGTATCACTTTAGAGGGCGCGCAAAGACCGCCACTTATCAGGATTGAGCGCCATGAGACATAAATTTCATCATTGCGCTGCATAGCGGCGCGATTTGCTTAAACTTATATGGCTTTTTTATCGCAGAGGCGCTAACAGCGCGGCGAATTCAAAATAAGGAGCCCTATATGGCCTCGCCAAAAAAAGTTGTTCTCGCCTATTCCGGTGGTCTGGATACCTCCATCATTTTGAAGTGGCTACAAGAAGAAAAAGGCTGTGAGGTTGTCACCTTTACCGCCGATCTGGGCCAGGGTGAAGAGCTGGAACCGGCGCGCCGCAAGGCCGAGGCCGCAGGCGTTAAAGAAATTTACATTGACGATTTGCGCGAAGAATTTGTCCGCGATTTTGTCTTTCCAATGTTTCGCGCCAATGCGCTCTATGAAGGACTTTACCTGCTCGGCACGTCTATTGCGCGACCTTTGATTTCCAAACGCCAAATTGAAATCGCCCATATGGTCGGCGCGGATGCCGTCTGTCACGGTGCAACCGGTAAGGGCAATGACCAGGTCCGGTTCGAGCTGGCCTATTATGCGCTGGATCCGGAAATTAAAGTCATCGCGCCGTGGCGCGAATGGGATTTAAATTCCCGTAATAAGTTGATTGAGTATGCTGAAAAGCATGGCATCGAAATTGCCAAAGACAAACGCGGCGAAGCGCCGTTTTCAGTCGACGCCAACCTGCTGCATACATCATCTGAGGGCAAAGTGCTTGAAGACCCGTATGAGGAAGCGCCGGAATTTGTTTATCAGCGCACAGTCTCGCCAGAGGCCGCGCCGGATAAAGCCACTTATATTGAAGTCGGGTTTGAGCGCGGCGACGCGGTCTCCATTGACGGGAAGGTCATGTCTCCGGCGACCATCCTGACCAAGCTCAATGAGCTGGGCGGCGCGAACGGTATTGGCCGTTTGGATCTTTTGGAGAACCGCTATGTCGGCATGAAATCACGCGGTGTTTACGAGACGCCTGGCGGCACAATCCTGCTGATGGCGCATCGCGGGATTGAGCAAATCACCATGGATAAAGGCGCATCGCATCTTAAAGACGAGCTCATGCCGAAATATGCAGAGTTGATTTATAACGGATATTGGTACTCACCCGAGCGTGAGATGCTCCAAGCCGCTATTGATAAATCCCAAGAACTGGTCACAGGCATGGTTCGCTTGAAACTATATAAAGGCAATGTCGATATCGTTGGCCGTAAATCCGAGTACTCGCTCTATAGCCAAGAGCATGTGACGTTTGAGGAAGATGATGTTTATGACCAGGCCGATGCGGGCGGATTTATCAAAATTAACGCGCTGCGCCTGCGCCTTCTTAAAGCCCGTGACCGCAAGGCCGGAAAGAACGACTAGGGTATTTCGGCTCTTTTAGAGTATATTTTGGGTGCAATACGGATGACAATGGCAAGCTGACGCGCTAGCCCGCCCTGTCTTTCACCTTTGCGCGCACCCCTATGTCTTTTGAAACCTGGATTGCCCTTGTGGCCCTGTTTTTTGTGGGCGGCTTAACCCCTGGCCCCGCCGTCATGTTGGTGATGGGTAGCTCCTTTCGCTATGGCTTCTGGCCGTCCATGATGGCCGCGCTGGGCGTGGCGTCGGCCAATGTCATATGGCTGTTGATCGCGGCATCAGGCGCAGCCGCGCTGGCCAGCGCCTTCCCGCAGGCTTTTTTCGCGCTAAAGATTGCAGGGCTTTTCGTAATTTTCTGGCTCGGCGTTTCCATTATGCGCGCGCCCGTCGATCATATGCTCAAATCGGAGGCCAAAGTGCCGCCGCGCGCCAAGCTTTATCTCAAAGGCTTGACCTTGCAGTTGACTAATCCGCTGGCGCTCGTGACCTTTGCCGGTATTTTGCCGACATTCTTTGACCCGCAGCGCGCAATTGCGCCGCAATTTTTCATGATGATTTCGACTCTGACCTATCTGGAGCTCCAAGGCCTTGCCGTCTATGCCGCATTTGGCCGTCTCATTCGGGACGTGCTGCGCGATGAACGCGCGGCGCGGCTCTTCAATATTATTATCGGCCTGATTATGATTATCGCGGGCACGGCGGCCATAATCTTCACAGCATAGAGCTTGAAACTCTGTACCTATCGGCTATAGAGCGCGCGACGAATAATAAGGCCCCGTTATGGACATTTCTAAAATCAGTGTTGGCGAAAATCCGCCCTTCGATATTAACGTAATTATTGAAGTGCCGCTGGGCGGTGAACCGATCAAATATGAAATGGATAAGGCCAGCGGCGCCATGTTTGTTGACCGTTTCCTGTACACCTCCATGCGTTATCCCTGCAATTACGGTTTCACGCCGCACACCTTATCTGATGACGGTGACCCGATCGACGTATTAGTTGTCGGGCAGCGTGCCTTAATGCCCGGCTCTGTTGTGCGCGCGCGCCCTGTTGGTGTTTTGCTGATGGAAGACGAGGCCGGAATGGACGAGAAAATAGTCGCTGTGCCGCATCAAAAATTGACAAAATATTACGACCAAGTTCAGACTTACCGTGATCTGCCGCAAGTCTTGCAAGACCGCATTCCACATTTCTTTGCTCATTATAAAGACTTGGAAGCTGAGAAATGGGTTAAAATCGTGGGCTGGGAAGGCCGGGAGAAAGCCGGAGAGCTTATCCAGGCCGCGATTGCGGCACACAAAGATTAGTTACCGTTTTGCATAAGCCCTTGCGCCGCTTTGGGTTCATATTCTAGAACGCTTTGACCCTTGCTCAAGGGCCTGAAAAGAGGGGCATGGCTGCTCCGTAGTTTTGGACTGATATATGGACCCCGCCTTACAATCCTTAGCGTCCGGCTTTCCGACGCTGATATTCTTTCTGGTGCTGGCCGCAGTACTATATGTGATCGGCATGGTGGTTTATGTTAAACTCACCCCGCATAAGGAAATCGAACTGATCCGCGAAGGCAATGTCGCCGCAGCGACATCATTTGGCGCTTTTTTGATCGCGCTGGTTTTGCCTCTAGCCTCATGTATGGCCTCATCCGTAACGCTTTATGACATGTTGATCTGGGGCAGTGTCTCGATTTTGCTGCAGCTGTTTCTGTTTCGTATGACCGATCTGATGCTGCGCGGTCTGCCACAGCGTATCATCGCAAATGATATGAGCGCGGCTATTATACTGGCGAGCTTTAAAATTTCGGGCTCTATCCTTTTGGCTTCCGCTATTTTCGTAAAGTTCTAACATAGTATATGGCGTTCAAACCTCCTGATTGGTCTATTTACGCGCTGGTTCTCGGACTGATTTTTTTCTATGCAGCACGCGCCAATAACGAAATCACTCCGCAGCAAAGCCCCGAACTGGGTCCTGCTCTGCCGGATATTCTCCCCACTGATCCCGATGTTTTGGTCCAGACCAAACCGCGCCAGTCGGGTATGGGCACGGCCTTTGCAATCGATAATCGCGGCAGCTGGCTGACCGCGCGGCATGTTGTCGATGGCTGTGATCAGGTCGGCTTGGTCAGCGGCCCGCGCACAGGCGTCAAAGTGGACAGTGTCGAGATATCGAAAACGACGGATACGGCTATATTACGTACAAGCTGGTCGCGTCCGCCGCTCACCCCCGATTTTACGGAACCCCGGCGCCTTAATGAACCGGGCTATTTTTTCGGATATCCGCAAGGCAAGGCGGGCGACGTTATCGGATCTTTGCTGGGCCGCAACCGCATGATTACGCGCGGACGCTATAATAGCCGTGAAGCGGTCTTTGCTTGGGCAGAGACGCGGCGTTCACGCGGTCTTACCGGCTCTTTGGGCGGCCTGTCGGGCGCGCCCGTGCTCGACAAGGACGGCGAGCTGATCGGTGTTGTCACGGCGGAAAGTCCGCGGCGCGGACGCGTCTATACGGTTGTGCCGTCCAATATGATATCCCTCGTGCCAACGCCCAAGCGGACGGGCCGGACCCGCGCGCTGAATCTCACAAATTACGGCACGGAGGCCGATAGCTATCGCCGCGACCGGCGTATTGCCAAAGTTATTTGTCTGATAGACGCGTAACGGTCATGCTAACGGAGAAGACTTATCCATCCTGCATTAAAAATCCTGCTTAATCCTCTGCTTGTTTTTACCGTCATTGCCGGCGGCGCAGTCTATATCGGCAATAAATATGTCCCGCCGCAGCATTTGCCGTGGAAACCGCTGGACCTGTCGCGGCCTATGGGCCTTGCGACCAGTAGCCAGCTTTTCGCGTTCCAGCTCGCCAATGACGCTGTCTGCCAAAACGCGATGGAGACGCAGTTGCCGGATTTAAAATTTGCTATAGAGCCCCCGCGAGAGACAGAGAAAGGCTGCGGCTGGGATCTGGGTATTAATATGACCGCCGTCCACGATGTTGGATTTTCCCCGTCAGAAGTTATGAACCGCTGCCCCATGGCCGCCGCCAATACATTGTGGATCAAACAGATGAATATCCGCGCCCAGGAGATTTTAGGTAAGCGCGTCACGACAGTTTTACATTTTGATACATATAGCTGCCGCAATGTTGCCGGCACCAGCCGTCTGTCTGAACACGCCTATGCCAATGCGTGGGATATTTCAGGCTTTGTGCTTGAAGACGGCACAACCATTAGCGTGCTTAAAGACTGGGATAAGGCGGGGCCAAAGGCGGAGTTTCTACGCGCTGCCCGCGATGAGGCCTGCGGCATTTTCCGTGTGACGCTCTCTCCGGATTACAACGCCGCCCACGCCAATCACTTCCATGTCGATATGGGGCCAAGCCGTATTTGCCGCTAGAAAATTAAGCTGCAATACAGCCGGGGAAAGTATATTTCGCTATAGGTGTCTATGGAATGTGCATCGCCGTTTCGCAATTTTATAATACAAGAAACCCTTTCCTTGCAGAATATATTAGGTCTAGAGTTAACCGGATGGGTATTTTATGGATGCGGTACACACTAAAATGTCCGACGGACGTGATCTTTGTCTGCGGCCCTTAAATAATGCGGACGCTCCATTGATCGAAGCTGGAATAATGGCTCTATCGGATCGGTCCCGATACTTTCGGTTTTTCTCTAGCTTTAAGCAAGCGCCGCAATCTGTCTTAGACAAGCTTATCACATTTGAGGGGAAAAATCATTTAGCGTGGGGCGCGGTAGACTCCAGTCTTGATACAAAACCTGCCATTGCCGCCGCGCATATCATCCGCGCGGATTACTTACCGTATTCCAGAGGGGATTTTGCAATTGCCGTCTTGGATGATTATCACGACCAAGGCATTGCCCGAGCTATCATCGCGTGTTTATTCTCCGAGGCCGTTGATAAAGGTTTTACCCACGTCGAACTGGATGTCCTGAGCGAGAATGCAGCCGGACTATCTCTTTTCCGGTGGTTGGGAGGCGTTTCATTAAATTCTGTTACACATGTCAGACATATGGAAATCGAACTTAGGCCGGCATTGCGCATATTAAAACAATCTCCGAGTGTCACCTTAGAGGCCGTTTTTAAAGCGTTTTAGAGTTTAAAATTGTCTCACGTTTAAACCAAAACCATAAGATCGGCCTTCGCCGCTATGAAGATCTGAATTTGCGAACCTGCTACCGAATTTATACTACTGGCCTGCTCACCATGAGCCAGACGATAGCCAGAACGGCAAAAAAGGCAGGGAAACCACTCATGAACCATATGCGGTATAGACGAAAATAACGTTCGGGCAGTGCCTCTGCATTTTCGTCAGCCGTTTTGGCTATATTTCTAAGCTGATGTTGTATCCACACAACAGGTAACCAAAAGACACCGACCAAAACATACAGCAGGAGAGACCAAAGAACCCATCCCTCCAGCAGAGGCCAGCCTATTTTCCGGGCAAGCAAAATGCCTGTAATGGGTTGGATAATAACGGCAGAGGTGGTGAAAACCCAATCGGCGATGACAACGTATTTGCCTGTATGGGCTATAATTTTTGTGTCGCGTGTCCGGTGCGCCATAACCATAAAAAAAGCAATGCCTGCGCCTGTCCCGAGAAGAACGGTTGCGCCTATGACATGGGCCCATCGTAAAAAATCAACCCACATATCAACGGTCTTCCATTAAAGTGGCAATGACGAGTGCTAAAGCCATGACGGGGAAAACTTTCACCATAGGCCCTAGAGGGTCAGCCCATAAATGCGGCGTGAAATATACGCTCGCAGCGAGGTAACTTGCAGATACAAAAACAGAGGCAAAACAGGCAAAGCGCGTCAGGGGGCGAAACAATAATGCCGCGCCGATTAAAATGTCGGCTGATGCGCCTAGCCAAACAAATAAATATGAGAGGGTCTCAGGCATGACATCTTCAAGCTTTGCGGTAGCTTCAGTATGTTGCGCAAATCCAATGATACCTGAGGTTATCCAAAACCCAGCCAGCGTCAGTATTAAAAAAGGAAAAATGAGCATGACCCGCGCGTAAATACGTTCCTGTATTGTTGAGGGGAGATCATTTAAAGTCTGAGCTAATGTTTTGTTGGCCTTATTAGATAGGTCTTGCCACGATTTTGCATCACCCGTGACTCCATTTGCTAAAACGGTAAGTGACGTCGTTCGAAGTGCGGAGCGCCATCCCAACCACCCTGCTAAATCTGCGAAACGTGCGATAGATTTTCCGACCCAAAAAGGGAGTAACCAGACGGCTTTGGCGGGCGTGAACCCCAACCAAGCCCGAATACCCAAGGTAAGGTCCAGCAAAGTTTGGGGATTTTCTTCCACAAGATCTACATCTACGGAAATGATGCGCTCATTTATGGCGATAGACACGGCATCGGCCACATCCTCAATAGACACGGTTTGGATCGGAGTCTTAGACATCAAAATGGGTTGAATATATGGAAAAGCGGCGAGTGTACGTATGAGGCTTGTTCCGCCATAGGCGTGAGGTGCGATCACAAGTCCGGGTCTAAAAATTGTCCAATCAAGCGTACTGTCTTTCAAAAAATTATCAGCAGCGGCCTTGGTTTTATAAAATAGTGTTGAGGAACTTATATCAGCGCCCGGGGCGGATATTTGGACAAAGCGGTTTACGCCTGTCTGTTCACAGGCCTTAATTAAGGCAATAATTGCATCCTGCTGCAGCGTTTTAATATTATCAGAAAGTCCATTTTGCAACGCGCCAGAGGCATTTACGACGATATCAATTTGATCGAGATGGTCATGCCAGCTTTCCGGCTGCGTCAGGGTCGAAATATCAGCCCCTATCCAGTTTGCGTAAGGTATAAGGGTCATCCCTTTTTGCGCCGACCTCGCCAACCCTGTAACGGCATGGCCATCGCGGATAAGCTTCTTTGTTATGGCCGAGCCGATAAGCCCGTATCCACCTAGAACAAGAACTCTCATATGACCTTCAGACATTATTAGATTGGCCTTATGTTGGCTTAATAAGCGAGAAAACATTATTTAACTTGCTTCGCGTTAATCCCTAAATGCTCAACTCTTCAATCGCCAGAGCGCTTAGGGATTTGATCTCGGCTTTGCCCGTTTTCATATGCCGGCGCGCCGTCAGGTCCATCAACCCGCCGACGCCGCACATGCTCATAATGTGGCTGCCGTCTTCGGCGTTCACCATAATATGAACTAATGTTCGTACATTCTCAGTCACGGCCTGAATGCCACTGTAAAAATCATAGGCCTGACCGGGCAGGGCGTCGGGGCCGAAGGCCAGCCGCGCTTCAAGCAAGGCGCCGCTGATCTTGCCGTAATTATCGGCATCATAATTCTCCGGCCAGGCCTGATCGAAATGCCCGACCGTCGAGGTCACGCGTCCGAACAGAGCGGGCTGGGCGATACGGCCAAAGCTGTCGGCTTCTTCGGGAAGAAAGACGCCCGTGCCAATATAATTTTGTCCCCATGCTTTGACTTGCTCAGCATCCGGGCGCTGCGGCGCAGCGTTCAAATCGACGCCGCGCGGGCGCGCGAAATCGGGCAGGGTTGTCATATTGCCTTGTGCGGCGTCGCGGGTGCGCTGCGGCCACTCAAATAGCCCTAATGTGCGCTGCGAAATATGCTCGACAGTCTCGCGCAGAGTGGCGGCGGGGCGACCGTCAACATGATACATGATATGCAAAATATCCGCGCCGTGATCGGACAGGGCCAAGACGCCGGAGCGGATGAGCAGCGGCGCGCCGGGCCGCGCTTCGGCCAGATAACGGATATGGCAGTCGGTCGGGCGGATTTGTGATGTTGCGCCGTACTCAACGGCTTCAGGTAAGTTCAGCGTATAGGCAAAGCGCGCCCGCGCCTGAGCGAATTTATAGACATAGTGGCGCATATTCATGTGGCCCAGCTCGTCACATTCCCACGCGCTACACTCCCCTACCCATGTCAGCGGCATCGGCTCCATAATTACGCTGCAGCGCAGTCAGGACAAATTCCGTAATGTTCCACAATGGAGCGTTTGACGGTAAACCCTGCGGGCGGAGTAACACTGTGGTCACTGATGTGGCGCTCGATTACCTTGTTACAGCTGTCACAAATATAGAATTCCGCGCGGGCATTTTCGTGGACATGGTCACAGACGACATAGGCATTTAGCGCTTCGACGCGGTGGATGAGCCCAAGTTTGGACAGAAATTCCAGCGCACGGTATATAGTCGGCGGTCGTGGTGAGCCGTAATCGGGATGCAATCGATCCAAAAGGTCATAGGCTTTGACGGGTTCTTGGGTGTTAACGATTAACTCGAAAATATGAGAGCGTAGCGGCGTGAACCTTTCACCAGCTGCGTCGCAAATCGATTTGGCTATCGCTAAATGGTGATCCAGATCCCCGGGAGCGCAATCATCATCATGGTTGTGCGACTCCTTTATGTGGGCAGGGTGTTGTTGCGTGCTCATGAATCTTTCCTGTGATTTGATTGTCTTTATCACAGGCGGCGGGGCTTGCGCCACCCTTGTGCGTCGCAATTATATCGCGGCTTGAGAATAGCCCTTATATCCGCTAAGAGCGCGCGAGAATTCCGGCAGGACAGGCCTGCCACCACCAAAACAAATAAGTCATAGGACCCATCATGGCCAAAGCCCCCGAAAGTACCGGCATTACCGGAAACGTTCTCCTTTATAAAAACCCGAAACCGCTAACCAAAGAGGCGCATAGCAAAATGGGCGTTTCTGCCAAACCGCAGCCCTTTGACTTTTTGCGCAAATCCCACTTTGTTCCTATTACCGCTCCTGAATTCGGCGCGGCAGCAAATAGCTACCCGATCATTTTTGCCGGCGCGAATAAGAACCCGCTGGCCGTTATGGGTATTCGCGGTGAAGAAAACCTTTTCGTACAAGAGGACGGTCAATTTAACCCTGATTATTATATGCCTGCTTTTGCACGCCGCTATCCCTTTGTCCTGGCCGGTGACGAAGCCAATAACCGCTTCGTTGTCTGCGTCGACGAACAAGCGGATTGTGTGGTTAAGAAAAATCCCGAGCGCCCTTTCTTTGAAGGCGACCAATTATCCGCGTTCACCCAGGAAGCCTTTGAGTTCCTCCAAGCGTTTGAGCGTGACCGCCGCGCGACCGAAGAAATGATCAAAATTTTCAACGAGCATGATTTGTTCGAACAAAAAGAAATGAATTTCCAAGGCAATAATGCTGATGGGTCGCTCGCGGAAAAACAAAAAATCGCTGAATATTTCGCGATCACCGAAGAGCGCTTGAAAAAGCTTGATGACGCGACATTGCGTTTATTCTCTGACCGCGGTTACCTTGCCGTTGCTTATGCGCACATCCTGTCCCTATCCAACTGGCAGCGTTTAGTAAATATCACGCTTCGCAAGATTTCCGACGAGCAAAAAGCGTAAGCTCTTGATATAGGGCCGAAACATTCGGCATTTTATTTAACCCGGTTTGCGTATCTGCAGGCCGGGTTTTTTATGCGCCCCGCATTATTACAATGCGTTTATGGGGCGTAATACCCTATTGAGAATTTGGCCTTAGCTTATATGAGATAGCTTAGGAGCCTGTATGCGTCACATGTCAAAATTAGTATTATGCTGGCTGATCGCCATGACCGTCTTTACGCCTGTCTATGCGGCAGAGACATCCGGCGTCGAGATTGATGAATCGCGCGTGACTGTTGTGACAGATCACGATGTCATCGCGCCGGGGCAAAGTTTCTACATGGCTGTGCAATGGGCGATGGAGCCGGGCTGGCATGTCTATTGGAAAAATCCCGGCGATAGCGGGGAGAGCCTGCAAATAGATCTGGACCCGCGCACTGCGTTTATGGCCGGAGAGATCATCTGGGCGACGCCCAAAGCCGTGGCGACAGGGCCTATTATAAATTACGGCTATGAAGGCCGCGCGCTCTTTCCGGTATTAATTACGGCGTCAGAGGATTCAGTGCCCGGCGAGACACTGACCCTGTCCGGCTCCGCCTACGCGCTGGTCTGCGCCGAGATATGCATTCCGCGCACCGTGCCTTTTTCTCTGTCGCTCCGTGTTGGAGAGCCGCAGATTGATAATCGCTGGCAAAATAATATCGAACGCACGTTAAAAAAAGTGCCGCCGCCCAGCGCGGCCAAAGCCAGCGCCTATTTGGATGATGGCGCGCTGTTCGTTGATGTTGCGGATATGGAGCTCGCTGACGGCGTTATCGAAGACGCCTATATTTTCCCCGATGAGCCCAGCTTTATTTCCCCCAGCGACGCGCAGCAAATCACCCTTGGCCCGCAAGGCTTGCGCGCACGCCTCGTGCCGGGATATAAAACCGAAAACGGAGTTGAGTCCGAGATCCCGTTCATTCTCGCCTTTACCCAAGACGGTGAGTATAAAGGCGTGCACCTCACGGCAAAACCGGGCCCGCCGCTTGACGTCGGTCTCGCCGTCATCCCCTCTGCATCGACAATTGCAGGCGGAGAGATTAGCCTTCTGATCGCCGTGCTATTTGCACTGCTGGGCGGGGTTATTCTCAACCTTATGCCCTGCGTCTTTCCGGTCATCTCTATAAAAATACTATCATTTGCCAAATCCGGCGCGATGAGCGCCGCGCAAATCCGCGCTAAAGGCTGGGCCTATGCGGGCGGCGTCTTCGCGACATTTGCTATTTTGGTTGCCATATTAATTGTTATCAAATCCACCGGACAGCTTATTGGCTGGGGATTCCAATTTCAAAACCCGGCCATTCCGGCGGTGCTTGCGCTGCTGATGTTTATGATCGGGTTAAGTCTTCTCGGTGTGTTTGATATCTCCGGACCTTGGCAAAATACCGGGCAGGATTTAACGGCCCGCCGCGGTCTGGGCGGATCTTTTGCGACAGGCGCGCTAGCCGTTGTCGTGGCAACCCCTTGTACGGCGCCGTTTATGGCAGGCGCAATTGGTTACGCCCTTGCGGCCCCGATGATGAGCATGATCGCCGTATTTGCGGCGCTGGCCTTGGGGTTCGCCTTGCCGTTCCTTATTTTGTGCTACGTGCCCAAATTGTTACAAAGCCTGCCTAAGCCCGGGCCTTGGATGAAAACCTTTCAAGAAATTTTGGCGTTCCCGATGTTTGCAACCGCCATCTATCTGGCGTGGGTTGTCAGCCAGCAGACAGGCGCGAACGGCGCGGCCAAAGTCTTAATCGCCATGCTGCTCGCGGGTTTCGGTATATGGCTGCTGCGCCGCACCCATATTGCTTTTAAAGCGCTGGCTATTCTGGCCCTTATTGTAGCCGTAGCATTGCCCTTCACACTCGAAACAGACGCCGCTATAGGAACGCTTTCGGCAGATGCCGGCTATGAAAAACTGGTCTGGAGTCCCCAAAAAGTGGCGGAGCTTCGCGCAGAAGGCCGTGCCGTATTTGTTGATTTCACTGCGGCATGGTGCGTGACCTGCAAGGTTAACGAGAGAGGCGCACTCGCTGACAAAGATGTGGCTGCGGCGTTTAACGCAACCAACACCGCCTTTCTGGTCGCTGACTGGACTAACCGCGACGATGTTATCGCTGCAGAACTGAAACTGTACGGCCGCGCCGGCGTGCCGCTTTATCTCTATTTTCCGCCACTGGCGGCCGGGGAGGCGCATGATCCCGCAGGGGCACAGATTCTGCCGCAAGTTCTTTTTTCGGGAAAAGTGATCGAAATATTACAGGGCGGTTAGCCTTATCACATTTCGCTTCACGTCTCTGTGAGCCGATTGAACCTTTACGAATATATCGCGTATATAAGGTATATAGCGGGATTGTCGGCCCGCACATTTCGTTCAAATCAGGAGAGAGACTATGATCCGTCGCACCTTGCTTGCCTTAACCGCCGCATCCGCAATCGCCATTTCAATCCCCGCTCTGGCCGCTGTAAAGACAGGCGACGCCGCCCCCGGCTTTACAGCCGTAGACAGTAATGGCGTGTCTCACAGCCTGTCCGATTTTGCGGGTAAAACTGTTGTCCTTGAATGGACCAATGATGGCTGCCCTTACGTAAAAAAACACTATAATAGCGGCAATATGCAAAAAATTCAAAAAGACGCGACCGATAACGGCGTCGTCTGGCTTACCGTGATTTCATCGGCTCCCGGCAAACAAGGCTATGTCGACGGCGCAGGCGCCAATACCCTTACGGAAAATTATGGCGCGTTTCCAACCGCCGTCCTGCTGGATCCGGCGGGCGATTTGGGCCGTATGTATGACGCTAAAACAACGCCGCATATGTATGTCATCAATGCTGCTGGAAACCTGGTCTATCAGGGCGCGATTGACAGCAATCGCAGCTCTGATCCTGCAACTATCCCCGCCGCAACAAATTATGTTTTGGCCGCACTGGACGCAGTAGAAAATGGAGAAACCCCGCAGACCATGCAATCCGAAGCCTATGGATGTAGCGTAAAGTATTAAGAAGAGCTTTTACGTCTCATGACAGCCGATGCTCCTCCCCAAATAAGCATCGGCAAAACGGCCCGCCTTACCCCGGCGGGCCGTTGACCGTTTGGGAGAATGATTTAAGAGGCAAGCTCATACTTAGGAGCCGCCGCAATGTCGTCAACCTCACTCAAGAAATCTGAAATCTGGTCTGATATGAAGGCGCGCGGCGCTGCTGGCGGACCCAATATTGCAAATCTGTTTTCGGATAAAGACCGCCTGTCGAAAATGAGTCTGACCGTGGGTAAGATTTATGCGGATTTCTCCAAACACGCCGTAGATGACGGCACATTTAAAATTTTAATGGATCTTGCCAAAGCCTGTGATCTTGATGGATGGCGGACACGTTTTCTTTCGGGAGAGCGCATTAACGTCTCTGAGAATCGCGCCGTATTGCATCCTGCTTTGCGCGGACTTGGCGGTGATGCAGGCGTGCAAGAGGCCGTGGCTGATATGCGGGTTCGTATGGCTGAATTTGCGGATCAGATTCGCGAGCAGGGCCGGTTCGAAAACATTGTCCATATCGGTATTGGCGGCTCCGACCTTGGTCCGCGTCTGGTCGCGGATGGGCTCAAAGCGACAGTAGACGCGCAGCTTAACCTGGTGTTTGCGGAAAATGTAGACGGCGCGTCGATTAACGATGCTCTGGATGGCCTTGATCCGACAAAGACTATGGTTGTCGTCGTCTCCAAAAGCTTTGGCACGCAAGAGACTAAAATGAACGCCGACAGTGCGCGCGCTTGGTTAAAGGCCGCAGGCTGTGACCCCGCTGATCACGTCATTGCCGTCTCGGCTAATCGCGAGGGCGCGGTAGAATTTGGTATTGCGCCGGATAATATTTTCGACTTTTGGGACTGGGTCGGGGGACGGTACTCTGTTTGGTCTGCTGTCGGTCTGTCGCTTCAAATTGCCTATGGCCCTGATGCCTTTGACGAATTCCTCGGCGGCGCAGCCCTTATGGACGCGCATTTTGCGCAGGCTGACTTCAACAAAAATATGCCCGTTCTGATGGCGTTGATCGGCGTGTGGAACCGTAACGGTCTGGGCTATGACAGTCTTGCCGTTATTCCCTATTCGCGCCGTCTGCGTAAATTTTCCGCCTTCCTGCAGCAGCTGGAAATGGAGAGTAACGGCAAAGCTATAGGCCGTGACGGCAAGCCCGCCGGCCAGACTTGCCCTATTATTTGGGGGGATGAAGGCACAAATGGACAACATGCTTTTTTCCAATGGCTACACCAAGGCTCGTCCATTGCGCCGGTCGATTTTGTTGCTGTGGCCACGGACCATGAAGGCCGCCCTAATCACCATAAAGCATTGCTCGCCAATTGCATTGCACAGTCCGAAGCCCTGATGGTTGGCAAAACCGAAGCCGAAGTGCGCGAAGAGCTTGGCGATCATCCCAAGGCGGATGAGCTTGCACCGCAAAAGACATTCTTCGGCAACCGCCCCTCAACCACATTGCTGCTTGATGATCTCTCCCCCGAAGCGCTGGGCAGCCTCATTGCGCTCTACGAGCATAAAGTCTTTGTCCAAGGCGTCATCTGGGGCGTGAACAGCTTTGACCAATGGGGCGTACAACTCGGCAAGGTGCTGGCGACGCAGGTGCTGTCCGATCTGAATGGCGGCAACGGCAAACATGACCCGAGCACAATGGCGTTAATCGGGCGCTTGAAGACTTAAAAAACAACCAAGACTGGACGGTTTAGATATTATACTATAGATTGCATATCTGCGGGCATACAATCTAAAATTATTTACCATGCCCATAAATTTTAACGGGGCAAAATCATGACAATCCATCAAAATCCGGTCAATCCAACTCTGACTTTATCATGCGCGCAAGCCGTCATTTCGGCCTATGGCGATTATGCTGAAAAGGAATTTACCATACCTGAAGGCTATGAATTCGTCGGCAGGTTCACCGGATGGGCGACAATGGCGGGCTTTCCGGGTGAGGCTCGATTTGGTCTGGTTTTTAAAGAAATTAAAAACGCCAAAGCCTATCTTGTGGCGTTTCGTGGAACGCAGGGATGGGCCGATATATGGAACGATCTATGGTCCTATACGGTTGCGTTTAATCCATTCATCAACGGGGAGGACTTTCCCAAAGATGTGAATGTGGCTTGGGGATTTTACAGCATTTACGCAGATGCCGGCAGTAAAAGCCCGTCTATGCGAGAGCAGGTCTTTAAGCTCTTGGGCGATCCTAAAAATGTCGAATCTGTCGCGATATGCGGCCATAGTCTGGGCGGGACATTTGCCAGTTTGTGCGCGCTCGACCTGCGCGTGGCGTACCCGTCAATGGCCATTCATAGCACGACCTTTGCCAGCCCCCGTGTTGGTAAGCACGAATGGAAGAAAACGTATGATTCCACATATCATTTAAAGGATTCGACGACGCGTATTTATAATTATAGTGACTATGTCCCCTCTCTGCCGCCGGCAGGCATTCCTACATATTTTGACCATGTTGGCGAGCCGTTTCAGATTAATACATATGTCAAAGATGCCACTTTACCATATGCAATATCGCGGCATTCCATGGATAATTATCGCACTGTGCTGACACACGCCGTGCATCAAGATCCCCAGATATGGCTGGGCGAATATCCAGATGCTGTTTACGAATATTGTACAATGCTCAGCGCAAAATTGGTGGATGCACCGATGCCGGAATGGGCCGCTATACACCGCTTCATGACACAACATCCTGAAACAGCGATACGGTATCATGAGGCTATGAAGGCCGAATATGAGGCGTAACGCGTTCGCTCAAAATGATGTCAAAGCCATGTGGAGACGCCAGTTTTTACCAAATATCTTTGCGTGAGAGCACTTAAAACTTTTATATGCCGAAGCGCGTATAGAGGTTATGAAACACTTTAGACGTTCTCTGATGCCCGCCTTGTTAATCGCAATGACTGCAAGCGTGACAAGCCTTGCGGCCTGCCAAATATCGCAGGACGTTTCAGCACAGGATAATATTATGGATATCAATCTGGGCGATATGGCGCAGGCAGGACAATGGCGGGTTGTGAATGATGGCGTGATGGGCGGTAAAAGCCGCGGCGAGCTGCAAAGCACGGATGGTTTTATGCGCTTCGCCGGAGGGATCGTGACCGATGGCGGCGGGTTTTCCTCCATTCGCCGCGCCATAAGCCCGGGCGCGCTGTCCGGCGCAGAAAGCATCACAATGAAAATCCGCTCTGACGGACGGCAATATCAGTTGAACTTTCGCACTGATGAGACCTTTCGCGGACGCTCCGTGGCCTACCGCGCTGATATACCCCCCACGGCGCAAGATGAGTGGGAAACGGTCACGGTATCGCTATCCGGTTTATCGACATCCGTTTTTGGCCAAGATGTTCCGGCTGCTCCGTTCGACAAAACCAAAGTCCGAATGATGGGCATCATCCTCGCCGACGGACAAGACGGCGCGTTTGGAATTGATATTGCGCGGATCAGCGTGCGGTAAACAGCCGCCCTTATGGATTGAAAGGCGCAACGAAACCGCCTAGACCCCGCCCATGAGCAAAAAGAACAAACCGTTTCGTCCCAAAGCCCGCCGTCCGCGTGGATTTGAAGACAAGCCTGCTGAGATGCTACGGGCCGAGCGCGCGCTGATCGATGCCGCTTTTGGTGTCTATGATAGCCGCGGTTTCGAGCCGCTGCAGACGCCGGCTTTCGAATATGCCGACGCGCTGGGTAAATTCTTGCCCGACGAAGACCGTCCCAATGCGGGAGTCTTTGCGATGCAGGATGATGACGAGCAGTGGATGGCACTGCGTTATGATCTGACCGCGCCAATGGCGCGCTATGTTGCCGAAAATTACGACGGTATCGCCAAACCCTATCGCCGCTATCAAGCAGGCAGCGTCTACCGCAATGAAAAACCCGGGCCGGGCCGGTTCCGCGAATTTGTACAATGCGATGCTGACAGTGTTGGCGCGCCCGGCGCCGCCGCCGACGCGGAAATGATAATGATCGCCGCCGATGTGATGCGCGCCGTCGGTCTGAAAGACAGTGAATATCAAATTCGGATTAATAACCGGAAATTACTCGACGGTATTTTGGAGAGCTCCGGCGTACCGAATACTGACGCCGGCGCGGTGCAGCGCATACAGGTGCTGCGCGCCATTGATAAATTAGACCGCCTTGGCGAGCAGGGCGTGACGGACCTTCTCGGCGAAGGCCGCGAAGACGAGTCCGGTGATTATACGCAAGGCGCAAAATTATCTCCCGACGCGATTAAAGCCGTGCTTGGCTTTTCACTTGCGGGGCAATCGTCACGTACAGAAACATTATCCCGTCTTGAAAAAGTCGTGGGCAGTTCGTCTCATGGCCGCGCGGGCGTGGCCGAGCTCGCCGAGATTGACCGCTTGCTGACCGCCTGCGGTTATGGCCCCGATCAATGCGCCTTTGATACGTCTATTGTGCGCGGCCTTGGCTATTATACCGGGCCGGTGTTCGAAGCTGAATTACTGGCCGATATCCGCGACCGCAAAGGCCGCCTTGTGCGCATTGGCTCCATTGGCGGCGGCGGGCGATATAACGGCCTTGTGTCGCGCTTTCGCGGGCAGGAAGTCCCTGCGACCGGCTTTAGCTTCGGTGTGTCGCGCTTCCTCACCGCACTGGAGCGCATGGGTCACACCAAGGGCGAGGTCATCGCGCCGGTTCTGATCTGCGCCTTCGATAAAGAGTTGATGCCGGATTATTTTGCGATGGCGGAGGAGCTGCGAAATGCGGGCATTCGCGCGGAAGTCTTCATCGGTGCCGGTAATGTTACCAAGCAGTTTAAATATGCTGACCGCCGTGAATGTCCTGTCGCTGTGCTAATGGGATCAGATGAAAAAGTATCCGGAACCGTGACGCTCAAAGATCTTAAATTGGGTCTGGAAATGGCCAAGACAATTGAGAGCAATGAAGAGTGGCGCGAGAGTCGTCCCGCGCAACAGGAAGTTCCGCGCGTGCAAATGGTAGCCGCCGTAAAAGCCATTATTGACGCTTAACGGCGTGCCTAAAAGATTATTGCGGCGCGCTGACCATGTCGATTTCGACATGTATACTGCGACGCTCGCCGTCCATACTGACGGTCTTCTCGACAGAAATGTCCATGGGCTCACCTTTATCAACGAGAGCTGCATTGCGCTGGCCCCGCTCGCGCGCAGAAAACCCTGCGCCGAGCACCGTCTTGCCATTATTGAAAATCTCGACGGTGCCATCCGGCGAGATTCTGACGACAGTTTCGCCGGTCAGCTCAATAAGCTGCCGGTCGTCCGAAGCGGTTAGTTCTGGCGGCGGTGCGCGCTCCGGCAGCTGCAATTGCGGCTCTCCATCCACCATGATAACCCGAACCTCTGCTTGGGGTTTAGCTTCGGTAGGGGGATCGGAAATGCCGTCGTCAGACGCAGGCTCAGAGACCTGATCACTGCTAAGCAGGCGAGAAATGGTTTGCGATGCACTCGGATCCGCTTGCTGCGCCGTGACAGGCGCGCCTATAAACACTGCGACCGCACACCCAAAGCTGAAGGTTGTTTTCGACAATAAGGGCATAACAATCCTGTGCTTCACGATATACAACATATATTCTAACGCAAAGGGCGGACATAAGCAAAGCCGTCGCCGAAGCGCGGTCAGGCCATAAATTTTACATTTCGTCGAATTAAACGAGGTTGGACTTATCCCATTCGCCGTCCCAAGACAAAGGCCCGGTTTCATGGCTGAATACATTGTTTTCAGGCGAGTCGAAACCTTCAGACGCTACTGCGCCTTCGAAATCTAGATCTTCCATAATTATCCCACTTCCGAACATCACAAGGATGTGCATTATATTCCCACATAAACGACTCTTTCGAACCGAATTAACGTAAATACACTATTTATTAACACGAGTCGAATCGCTTTTTTTCGTCTCATAGGCGTATAAAAATAAATTAAGATGATATTATGACACAGATAAAAAATACTCCGGCGCTGGATTTACAAATTATTCCGGTGACGCCCTTTTCCCAAAACTGTTCGCTTCTCTACGATCGGGAAACGATGTCGGGCGTCTTGGTTGACCCCGGAGGAGAGGTTGATAAATTACTCAGCGCGGCCAAGGATAAAGGCGTTACCATCACAGAAATTTGGCTCACTCACGGACATCTGGATCATGCCGGCGGCGCGGACGAGCTGCGCGAGCGCCTTGGCATAAAGGTGATCGGTCCGCATAGAGATGACCAGTTTTGGATGGATGACATCGCTGAACACTGGGCCCGTTACGGTCATCCCGGTATGGGACGCAATGTTGTGCCGGACCGTTATCTTGAAGATGGCGAGACTTTGTCTCTTGCGGGGGCAGAATTCCACGTTCTGCACACGCCCGGTCACACACCAGGCCATGTCGTGATTTATAATAAAGATTTGAAAATCGCCTTTGTGGGTGACGTGCTGTTTGCAGGCTCTATCGGACGCACAGATTTTCCTAAGGGTAACCATCAACAATTGCTGGATAGCATTACCCAAAAGCTCTGGCCGCTGGGCGGGGATATGCGCTTTATTCCGGGTCACGGCCCGATGAGCACATTTGGCGCAGAGCGGGCTGGAAATCCTTATGTCGGTGACCGTGCCATCGCCAATAGCCAGCCTAATACAAGCGGTCCGGGATAAGGCAGCGCCACAACCAACCGCGCGGCCCTAGTTTATTATAAGACGTTTTAATTTGTGGTGATGGCGCAATCCCAAGCCTAAAATGAACGGCGTAGTTTCAATGCGACAATCCGCGCTGATATTCTTCCCTGTCCTTTTGGATATGAAGATTGTATATCGGAACGCAATTGCGGCCTAAGGGCTGCTTTCACGCTATACAAAAATGAGGTTTCGATGCGCGCATCGTTTATATTCAAAGGGTTAGCGCTCAGCGCCCTCACAGCAACGGCTCTTTTCGGCGCCTCGCATTTCGGACTCGATTCCGCGCTGGCTGAGGCGGGTAAGCCTACTGACGGTGCGCTATATCTTCAAGAGGCCGCAACGCCGACCGCAACGGAGCTACGCTGGCTTCATGATGTGGTTATGATTATCATTACAGCCATTGTCGCTTTGGTGACAGGTTTGATGGCTTTCATCTTTATTCGGTTCAATAAAAAAGCCAATCCGGTGCCCTCGCGGACCAGCCATAATACGCTGCTGGAAGTCGTCTGGACAGCGGCGCCTGTTGCGATCGTTCTAACCTTGATCGCGATTGCGACCCAGCCGCTCTATAATCAGGATGTTATCCCTGAGACTGAAATGACAGTTAAAGTTGTCGGCAATCAGTGGAACTGGACCTATGTCTATCCTGATCACGGCGATTTTGATTTTACATCGTCCCTGCTTCCTGAGGAAGACGCCAAAGCACAGGGCCGTCCTTATCTTTTGGCCGCTGATGAAGCGATGGTCGTTCCCGCTAAGACAAAAATCCGTGTCCTTGTGACTGCATCAGACGTTTTGCACAGCTTTGCTATGCCAAGCTTTGCCGTCAAAATAGACGCTGTGCCGGGCCGTATCAACGAGACATGGTTTGTTGTGGACGAGCCGGGCACATATTACGGTCAGTGCAGCGAAATTTGCGGCCGGGAACATGCTTTCATGCCGATTGAAATTAAGGTTGTGCCACAAAATGAATTTGTAGCTTGGGTCCAAACCCGCAATCCCGAATACGCGGCCGCTCCGGCCACACAACAAGATGCCTCACTTACCCCTGCCGCAACCGGCGGGAATTAGGAGATAGACAATGGCAAGCCTTTACCCCGCAGCTGACGGTCATCACGATGATGGTAAGCCCGCTTTCTTCCGGCGCTGGTTCTACTCCACCAACCATAAAGATATCGGAACTATGTATTTGTGGTTCGGTATGCTGTCGGGCCTCATTGGCGGTGGGTTGTCCTTTATGATGCGTTTGGAACTGGGCGAGCCCGGTATTCAATTCTTCACAAATTACCATACTTATAATGTGTTCGTGTCGATGCATGGCTTGATCATGATCTTCTTCATGGTGATGCCGGCGTTGATCGGGGGCTTTGGGAACTGGTTTGTGCCGCTGATGATCGGCGCGCCGGATATGGCCTTTCCGCGCATGAATAATCTGTCCTTCTGGCTTCTACCTGTTGCGCTGGTCCTGTTAATGACCAGCTTCTTTGTGCCCGGCGCGGGCGCGGATAACGGCTTTGGCGGAGGTTGGGTAATGTATCCACCGCTCTCGACAACAGGGCATAGCGGCCCCGCCTTTGACCTAATTATCATGGGTCTATTGGCGGCAGGCTTCTCGTCTATTTTTGGTGCGATCAACTTTATTACAACGATTTTAAACATGCGCGCACCGGGCATGACTATGCATAAAATGCCTTTGTTTGCCTGGTCCGTTTTGGTCACAGCCTTCCTGCTCTTGCTGGCTCTGCCGGTTCTGGCGGCGGCTTTGTTTATGCTGTTCTTTGACCGCAATGCAGGCACAGGCTTCTTTAATCCCGCGATGGGCGGCGACCCTGAAATGTTCCAGCATTTGTTCTGGTTCTTTGGTCATCCTGAAGTCTATATTATGATCCTGCCGGCTTTCGGGATTATCTCTCACGTTGTGAGCACATTTAGCCGCAAGCCGATCTTTGGGTATCTGGGCATGGCTTACGCCATGGTGTCTATTGGCGTTGTCGGCTTCGTGGTCTGGGCTCACCATATGTATACGGTAGGTATGGACGTTGATTTGAAACTTTACTTCATGGTCGCGACATTGGTCATTGCCGTGCCGACAGGCATAAAAATCTTCTCGTGGCTGGCGACCATGTGGGGCGGGTCAATCACTTTTGCCATTCCGATGCTATGGGCGATTGCTTTTATCTTCCTCTTCGTCATTGGCGGCGTCACGGGCGTTGTCCTGGCTATGCCCGCGGTTGATGTGGTGCTGCATGATACTTATTATGTCGTCGCGCATTTCCATTATGTTTTGTCGATGGGCGCGGTCTTCGGTATATTCTGCGGCTTCTATTATTGGTTCGGTAAAATCTTTGGCGTGATGTATAATAAGGTTCTGGCGCATATCCATTTCTGGCTATTCTTTATCGGCGTGAACCTGATTTTCTTCCCGCAGCATTTCCTCGGCCTGAACGGTATGCCGCGCCGTTATGTGGACTATCCGGTTGAATTTACGTTCTTTAACCAGCTCTCTACATTTGGCGCTCTGGTGACATTGGCTGGTACTGCCGCATTCTTCATCATGCTGATTGAGGCCTTTATCATCCGCCGTCCGGCAGAGGATAATTATTGGGGCGAAGGCGCAACCACGCTGGAATGGACACTCCCATCCCCGCCGCCTTATCACCAATTCAACACCCTCCCGCGCATCAAATAGCGGCGCCGCTACGGTGGTAGCGATGGTAAACATAATAAAAGCCGGATTCCTCGCGGGTCCGGCTTTTTTGTTGGCGGGATGTGTGGGCGCGTCTCCCGTTAGTGTTCAGCATGAGCTTTGGTTTGTCGGGCGTCATGAGTTTTTTCTTCCGCTAAGCGTCATTTTGATAGGGCTTTTGACTTTTGTGATCTGTAAATTTTTTCCGATATTTGGGCGGTCAATTCTGAGGGTGTTTAGAAGACCAATTATCTTGCCAGCGTTATGGGTGTTTAGCGCTGCTTTGTTTATAGTCGCTAAGGGAGCTACGAAAGCGCTCATGTCGGTTCCGGCTATAGCCTTGAGGCTGCAAGACTCCTATTTTCTCGGATCGTCGTCTTTAGAGCTGGTGAGTTTTATTGTCAGCTTTCTCATTGCGGCGATAGTTTTTGCCCTGTGGCCAAAAATTTTAAGCATGGGGTATAATGTCTGGCTCGCGTGGATATGCTGGCTATTTTATACGCTGGGCGCTGCGTTAATTGTATTTCCACGACTGTGGCCTGCAAACAAAAGCACGCCTAATCGCTACGTTGAGTATAACAATAGCTATGGATTTTGGGACTATATTTATGGCGCGGGAATAGTCTTATGCGGCATCGCCCTTGCGACATTTGTCATCCTTGTGATTGAAGCGCTTGTTGTGCGTCGTCCTTTGCGCGATAAGGCCGCCGACACCGTATTGGACAATGTTAAATGACTGACACATCGTCAACATCACCGCTCTCGCCGTCCGGTCTCGGCACGGCGCAGCCGCGTGATTATTTCGCGCTGATGAAGCCGCGCGTGATGAGCCTTGTTGTGTTCACCGCATGGGTTGGGTTGTTTGTTGCTCCGGGCCAGCTCTCATGGCCCCTCGCTGCCGCGTCGATCCTTTGCATTGCCGTCGGCGCAGGCGCATCCGGCGCGCTCAATATGTGGTGGGAAGCGGAGAGCGACGCGCTGATGTCGCGCACCAAAACCCGGCCTATCCCCGCCGGAAAGCTCTCGCGTGACAGCGCGCTGGGCTTTGGCGTCATTATGTCTGCGCTGTCGGTGCTGGGTCTGGCGATGGCCAGCAATTATTTCGCCGCCGCTTTTCTCGCTTTTACAATCGCGTTTTACGCTGTGTTTTACACCATGTGGCTGAAACGGGCGACTCCGCAAAATATTGTCATTGGCGGCGCGGCGGGGGCTTTCCCGCCCATGGTCGGCTATGCCGCCGTAACCGGCAATATCAGCTGGGACAGCATCATTTTATTTTTGATTACATTTATGTGGACGCCGCCGCATTTCTGGGCGCTGGCGCTGTATAAAACGATTGATTATGACAAGGCGGGCATTCCGATGATGCCCAATGTTGCGGGCGCGAAATCAACGCGGCGGCAGATATTTATTTACGCGCTCGCTCTGGCGGGCGTTTGCGTGTTGCCGCTGCTAACCGGTCTAGGCGGACCATTATACGGCGTCGTCGCGCTGGCGCTCAATGCCGGGTTTGTCGGGCTGGCCTATCGCGTGTGGCAATCTCGCGCAGGGGATCGCCCTGAACATGGCGACGAAAGATCACTATATGATGTAAAAGCAGGCGATAAAGCTGCGCGTAATCTGTTCGCATTTTCGCTGTTTTACCTGTTTACGATATTTGTCGCGATTGCGGCAGAACACGCTTTAAAACTCGTAGGATAAATCATGCAGCCCGAAAATAAAGTCATCGACTATGTGACACCGACTGCGCAGGAATTGGCCGCGCGTAAAAAACGTAATTTGGCCATTGCCGCCGCGCTGGTTACGTTCTGCGCTCTAATTTTTGCTCTGATGGTGTTCAAAAGCTGGGGCGGAGGCGCCTAAGTGACCGACGCGCAAAATAAGGCCGACCAACAGAGCCGTAATATCAGCCGCACGATAGGCATACTTGCGGTCGTGACATTCGCCATGTTGGGTCTCGGTTTTGCCTCGAAACCACTTTACGATACATTTTGCCGCGTCACAGGCTATGGCGGCACAACCCGCGTCGCCGATACGAATGAAAACCTCGTGAGCGACAGGGTGATTGAGGTGCGGTTTGACAGCAATGTCACGAATGGCCTGCCATGGACATTTAAACCCAATCAATTGTCGATGGATGTGCAGGTTGGGGCTAATAATCTAACTTTTTACAAAGTGACCAATCTGGCCAATTACCCCGTGATTGCGACGTCAAATTATAATCTGACCCCGATCAAGGCCGCGCCGTATTTTTCAAAATTGGAATGTTTCTGTTTTACGGAGCAGCGACTCGAGCCCGGCGAGAGCGCAGAGCTTCCCGTTGTGTTTTTCATCGACAATCAAATCCTCGACGACCCGCGTCTGGATGACATAAAAACCGTGACTTTGTCTTATACCTTCTTCCCCGTTGATGAAAAAGCCTAAGCCGCGACGCAAAGCCGCTATTATCTGCCGTGAAAACATTGCCCGCGGGTTAGCTTTTAGCTATAGCGGAGAAAATCTACGCCTTTCTTTTGCTGGAGTGCCCTATGGCCGGACATGCCGTTGAACATGACTATCACCTGATTGATCCAAGCCCGTGGCCGCTCGTGGCTTCTATGGCGGCATTGGTCTGGTGTTTTGGAATGGTTATCTTTTTCAAAGGCCTAGCCTCCGCAGATAGCGGCACGGCCTTTTTCCTCGCTAAAGGTGCATGGCCTATCCTTGCCGGCGGCATTTTATTTTCCGCTTATGCCATGTTTGCATGGTGGAAAGACGTCACTGCAGAAAGCCGCGCCGGAGATCATACACCGGTTGTGCAGCTTGGCCTGCGCTACGGCATGATTATGTTCATCATGCAAGAAGTCATGTTCTTTGTCGGATGGTTCTGGATGTTCTTTGAACTCGGACTTTTTCATAAAGTCCGCGCCGGATGGAACCCTGATGTAACAGATAATCCTGAAAAATGGGCCGATAGCTGGACCGGCGGCCTGCATACGGTTGACCCATGGAATTTGCCATTGATGAATACTCTGGTTTTGTTGCTGTCCGGCACGACCGTCACATGGGCGCATCACGCGCTCATCCACGGCAAACGCAATGAAGCCAAATGGGGGCTGGGCCTGACCATTTTGCTCGGCATAGCTTTTACTGCATTGCAGGCGCTCGAATATTATGAAATTTTCACGCACCGCGCCGACGGAGAACCGTGGTATGATGTGAATGCTTATGGCTCAATCTTTATCTTTGCGACGGGCTTTCACGGCTTTCACGTTCTTATAGGGACGATCTTCCTGCTGGTGTGCTGGTCACGTCTGATGGCGGGCGGCTTTACCGCCAAGAAGCATTTCGGGTTTGAAGCGGCCGCCTGGTATTGGCACTTTGTCGATGTCGTCTGGATTTTCCTCTTCGCCTTCATCTATGTCTTGTTCCAATATAACGGCGTCCATTAAAGGGCGTGCCCGGCTTCCTTGTTCTTGACGGTATTAAAGGCCGCTGCCCCGATTGTGGCAGCGGCTCTTTATTTTCAGGCTTTCTAAAATACGCTACCCACTGCGAAGTGTGCAGCAAGGATTTTCAATCCGAAGATGCCGGTGACGGCCCCGCTGTCTTTGTCATATTTATTGCGGGATTTTTTATTGTGCCATTGGCGCTTGTGTTCCAGCTTGCGCTCGACGCACCCGTCTGGCTGACTTTGCTCATCTGGATACCCGTTATCTTGATTTCGTCTATAGTGCTGCTGCGTCCGTTGCGCGGCATCATGTTGGCCATGCAGCTGAGCCGGGATTCCGGCGAAGCCCGGCTGGAAGATAAGGACGGCTCGATAGAGGATAAGAGTTGATGCGTTTTCGTCCCATGCCCGGTTTTACAGTCCTCACTCTGATTATGCTGGCGATTTTGATTTCGCTCGGTACGTGGCAATATCAGCGCCTACAATGGAAAACGGACCTGCTTGCCAGCATTGATGCGGCTGCGGATGCCGCGCCCTTTATGAGCCTGTCAGCGGTCAACACAGCCATAGAGGACGGTGATCCCGTGGATTTCCGTCGTATTGAAATTGTCGTGACGCCAATCCCGGCTGCGGGTGAGTCCAAAATTGCAACGCCGGTCTTCTTTGTCTTCACAACACAGGACAAGAAAACCTATTGGCGCGTTTTTTATCCCGTATCATCACACGGCAATGGGGTTTATGTCGCTGGACCGCTTATACCCGACGCGCAAAAACTTGCCTATAAATTGCCCAATGACCCCCAAGAGAGTGTGACGGGGTATGTCCGTCTGCATCAGACCCCCGGCTTTGGCAGTCCAAAATCGACACCGTCTCAAAACCGCTATTTTTCGTTCAATCCTGTTCCTGACGAACTGGATTGGGGCGAAGCTATTCCAGGACGCGATATCCAGACGGGTTATTATATCGACGCCGTCCCGGCCACGCGTGCCGAAAACATCCCGCCGAAACGGCCTGATATTCGCAATAATCATTTTGACTATATGCTGACATGGTACAGCTTTGCCCTGATCCTGCTGGTAATCTACACCATCATGCATGTGCGCGCGGGTCGGCTCAGTTTTGGGGGCCGTTCGTGAGTCCTCGCCGGCGCGCTGACACTAATACGGCTCTGTTCGAAACTGTGGCAGGCGGCGGCGTGCATCTGCGTCATCCCCAATGGGCTGATTATGATGCATGGGCAGAACTGCGACTGTCTTCGCGCCAACATTTACAGCCTTGGGAGCCGCGCTGGAGCGATGATCATCTGACCCGCAGCGCTTATCGCGCCCGATTGACGCGGTTTAAAAAAATGGTCGCTGCGGATCAAGGCTATCCATTTCATATTTTTCGCGCCTCTGACAATGTTATGGTCGGAGCCGTCAATTTAACGAATGTACAGAGAAAAGTGAAACAAAGCTGCGCGCTGGGCTACTGGATTGCGCAGCGCCATTCCCGGCAGGGCTATGCCCGCGCCGCCGTGCGTGCCGTGTCACGTTTTGCGTTTGAGACTTTGGCTTTGCACCGCATTGAAGCCGCCGTGGGTCTGGATAATACAGCATCGCGGCATCTACTCGACGCGGCCGGATTTACCCATGAGGGGATCGGGCGCGGCTATTTAAAAATTGACGGTGTCTGGCGTGACCATGATCTAATGGCGAAATTGTCAAATGATTAGCTAGGCCGATCCGCTAAACATGGAGAGTTGCGACGGTTTAATCCCGATTTGCGCCAGCGCCGCTTCCCACATTTTCTCAGGTTTTGTGTCATAGATAAGCGCGTCTGTGCCCTCAGCTATCAGCCAGGCATTGACGCCAAGTTCGGCCTCAAGCTGTCCCGGTGACCATCCGGCATAACCCAGCGCAAAAATGGCGCGCTCCGGCGGGCTCTCTCCGGCCAAGGCGAGCAACACATCTTTGGTGGACGTCAATACAAGCCCGTCACGCACGCGTATGGAAGATTCCAGAGAGAAAAAATCATCACTATGAAGGACGAAGCCGCGCTCACGTCCCACTGGGCCGCCGTTAAAGACGGGGCGGGGGCGGGCGGCATTGGGGCCTTCAACGCCGGACTGTTTCAAAATTTCGCCGAGGTTAACGCGCGGCTGCGGATTGTTGAGCACCACCCCCATAGCCCCGTCATCATCGTGCAGGCACATCATAATGATACTACGCGCAAAACGAGGGTCCAACATAGCGGGCGTGGCGATTAAAATCTGTCCGCCTAGATATTGCGTTTCAAAGCTCATAGCCCAGCAAAGCACGGCGCGGCGATTAATGGCAAGCATGTCTTGCCAAAAGGGCGCGTTATGACCATATTTTAGCTGTATAGACCCAAACCCGGAGAGACTTATGAGCCTTAAAGTCGGCGATAAATTACCTGAAGCCACTTTTATGATCCCCACGCCTGACGGCCCGGAGCCGCGCAGTACGGATGATATTTTTAAAGGCAAGCGCGTCGCGCTCTTTGCCGTACCCGGGGCTTTTACCCCGACCTGTAGCGCCAAACACCTGCCGGGCTTTAAAAACCGCGCCGATGAGTTGTCTGCCAAAGGTATTGACGCGATTGCCTGCACATCGGTCAATGATGTTTTCGTCATGGATGCGTGGGGCAAGCAGTCAGAGGCGGGAGATATGATGATGCTGGCCGACGGCAACGGGGATTTTGCCCGTGCCGCCGGACTGGACATGGACGCAACAGGCTTCGGCATGGGCGGGCGCAGCCAGCGCTATTCGCTAATTGCAAATGACGGTGTTGTCGAACAAATCAATGTCGAGCAAAGCGGCGAGTTTAAAGTCAGTTCTGCCGATTATATGCTGGAGCAGCTTTAAGCTGCCCGCCTGCCGCAGGGTTTTGCCCTGCGGCGCATTCGGCCCCATGGACGCCGGATAATATTATAAAATCAAAGGGGACATCATGGACATTGCGCAATATCTTCCAATTATATTCTTACTTCTGGTTATCGTTGTGGTGTTCAAAGCGATCAAGATTGTTCCGCAAGGCCGCGAGTTCCCGATTGAACGCTTCGGGCGTTACAGCAAAACATTAAAACCCGGCCTGTCTTTTATCATTCCATTTTTCGACCGTATCGGGGATCGCACCGATATGCGCGAGCGCGTTATAGATATTCCGTCCCAAGACGTAATTACCAAAGATAATGTCATGGTCACCGCTGACGCCGTTGTCTTCATCCAGGTCACGGATGCCCGCCGCGCAGTCTATGAGGTGGACAGCCTTGATAACGCCATCCAGAATCTCTGTCTGACGAATGTGCGGACGGTTGTCGGATCTATGGATCTGGACGAAGTCCTCTCCCGCCGTGACGAAATTAATGCCCGCCTGCTCACCGTGATTGATAATGCAACCGATCCCTGGGGCACGAAAGTGACGCGGATTGAGATCAAAGATCTGTCCCCGCCTCATGACATTACCCAGGCCATGAACAAGCAGATGAAAGCCGAGCGCGAGAAACGCGCCGATATTTTGAACGCCGAAGGGTCCAAACAATCCTCTATCTTGCGCGCTGAAGGCGAAAAAGAAGCCGCCATTCGCGAAGCTGAAGGCCGCCGCCAAGCTGCGTTTCTTGACGCCGAAGCCCGCGAGCGCGAGGCACAAGCCGAAGCTAAAGCGACCCAGATGGTGAGCGACGCCATTGCCAAAGGTGACGTCAACGCGATCAACTATTTTATTGCTCAGGATTATGTCAAAGCTTTTGAAAAGCTGGCCAGTTCTCCGCAGCAAAAAACCGTTATCGTACCGGCAGAGCTGTCTGCTCTCGCCGCGACTGTGGGCGGGATAAGCGCCCTGCTCGGCGGCGATAAAAAAGCAGGTAAATAGATCATGGAGCCGGCGACAAATGGATTGGTAGTCATGCTCGAAGGGCTTAATGCTTGGAAGTGGCTGATCTTCGGAATGCTACTGTTGATATTTGAGTTGTTTACCGGATCGCTGTTTATTCTGTGGCCGGCTTTGGCCGCGCTCATCGTCGGCATGGTCAAATTTGTCCTGCCGCTGGGCTGGGAAAGCCAGCTCGTCCTGTTTGCTATATTGACGGCGATCGGTCTGTTGATAGGCGAGAAATATATACGCCCACGCCTGCGCCGCGATGATGCCGCAGATGACCTCAATGCGCCGGGTAAGAAAATGGTCGGCCGTAAAGCCGTTGCAGTAACGGATTTCATTGTCGGTGAAGGCCGGGTCGCTTACGGCGATACGCAATGGCGAGCGCGCCTTGCCGACGGTAATGCCGTGACCGGAGATACGCTTGTGATCACGGGAATTGACGGCGCAACTTTATTGGTCGTGCGTGATTAGCCAATTGTGCATGCAGCCCTCATGCGTTTATAAGCGCGCCTTATGAATTCAGTCATAATCATTCCGGCCCGTATGGCCAGCCTCCGCCTTCCCGGCAAACCGCTCGCCGATATATGCGGCGCGCCGATGATTGTGCGCTGCGCGCAGCGCGCACAAGCAGCAGCTCTCGGCCCTGTCTATATTGCGTGTTGCGAGCCCGAAGTCCGCGACGCCGTTCAAGCTGCAGGCTATGAGGCCGTCATGACCGATCCGGATTTGCCGTCCGGGACTGACCGCATTAAAGCGGCGCTGGAGCAGATTGATCCTGACGGTAAATTTGACACTATAATCAATGTGCAGGGCGATTTGCCGACGTTGGATCCGTCTATTCTTAAAACCGCCATGTCTGTGATGGATAATAAGAGCGTTGATATCGGAACATTAGCGGTCGAGACCGAAGATCCGGGTGATATTGCCAATCCCAATGTTGTCAAAGCCGTCATTTCATTCGCGCATGAAGGTGCTGGACGCGCTCTATATTTCACCCGCGCGAGCGCGCCCTCAGGCGATGGCCCTGTCTATCACCATGTCGGGCTTTATGTTTATCGCCGCGCTGCGCTGAATAGCTTTTGCGCGCTTGCCCCTTCACCGTTAGAGCGGCGCGAACGGCTGGAACAGCTACGCGCGCTGGAGGCCGGCATGCGCATCGACGTGGCCCTGATTGACACGGCCCCGCATGGCGTGGATACCCCCGCCGATCTTGTGCGCGCCCGCGCTGAATACGAGTCCGCATTATGACCAAACACATTGCCTTTCAGGGCGAAGCCGGCGCCTATTCGCATCTGGCCTGCTCACATTATCATCCGAATATGACCCCGCTGCCATGCCCGTCTTTTCAGGCCGTTTTTACGGCTGTGCAATCGGGCAAAGCGGACGCGGCCATGATCCCGGTAGAAAATACATTAGCCGGACGGGTGAGCGATATTTACCATCTTCTGCCTGAAGGTAATCTGTTCATCACTGAGGAGCATTATCTACCGATCCGGCATCAGCTTCTGGGTATTAAAGGCGCGGTATTGTCTGATATTAAAATCGCGCGCTCCCACGCCATGGCGCTGGGACAGGTGCGTAAAAATCTGCTGGCATTGGGCATCGCGCCGATGGAAGATATTGACACGGCGGGCGCAGCGCAAAAAGTTGCCCTACGCGGCGATAAGGCGATAGCCGCGGTGGCCAGCACAATGGCTGCACAGCTTTATAATCTGGACATATTGAAAGAAAATATTGAGGACGAGCCGCATAATACGACGCGGTTTCTCACACTAGCGCGAAAGCCCGCTCCGGCCATAGGCGACGGCCCGTGGGTGACAAGCTTTATTTTCAAAGTCCGCAATGTCCCCAGCGCGCTATATAAAGCGCTGGGCGGGTTTGCCACGAACAGCCTGAACATGACCAAGCTGGAGAGCTACATGATCGGCGGTTCGTTCACCGCTACGCAGTTTTACGCTGATGTGGAAGGCCATCCCGATGATACGGCGATGGGGCATGCTCTTGAGGAACTGCGGTTTTTCTCCGAAAAAGTCATTATGCTCGGGACTTACGCCGCTGACCCCTCCCGGGAGACAGAGTGAACCCCACTCTAGGATATCGCGGGCATGAGCCCTATATCAAAGCCATGAAACGCTTGATTTGTATATTGGTTGTTGGACTCATGGGCTGTGGCGTCGGGCCAATGCCTGCCTCGGCAGATGAACCCGCAGTCTATACCAATTGGCGCACGAATGCCGCGCTGTCGGCTTACGACGCGATGAGCTTTCACGACGGCACGCCTGTTAAAGGGGATCCCCAATATTACTATAGTTACCAGGGCGCGATGTTTTACTTCTCAAGCCAGAAGAACCGTAACCGTTTTATCAGCGAGCCGGAGCGTTTTGCGCCAGCCTATGGCGGCTATTGCGCCTGGGCTGTATCGCATGGCAAACTTGCGCCGGGCGATCCCGAATATTGGACGGTCAAAGACGGACGCCTTTATTTAAACTTCAATCGCCGCGTGCAGCGGCGTTGGCTCAAGCGCGCCGATAGATATATCGCCAGAGCAGACGCGAAATGGCCGGAGATTCTTGAAGACTAGCCGCGGATTATCCGTCTTGATCCAGCCACCAGCGCAGCAATTGATGCGCGATTGCGTAGCGCGGCGGTATTAAAAATTCTTCCGATGTTTTATCGAAAACGGCCCTTACCGTTTTACGGTCAAACCACCGCGCGGTTTCAATCTCTTTAGTATTAATCGTGAGTTTTTTATTTTCGGCGCGGCAGGTCATGCCCACCATGATCTGGCTGGGAAAGGGCCAAGGCTGGCTCATCACATAGCGCGCGTCAGAAATATTCACACCGGTTTCTTCCCACACTTCGCGACGCACGGCTTCTTCCATGGTTTCGCCGGGCGATACAAAACCGGCCAGCGCGGAATAGGCGCCTTCGGGCCAAGTTGCGCCGCGGCCTAATAAAACCTGATCCCCATGCTCGACCAGCATTATCACGACAGGGTTGACGCGCGGGAAATGTTCCTGCTGACATTCGGGGCAAATGCGTTTGACGCCGCCTTCATACGCCATGGTTTTCTTGCCGCATTGCGCGCAAAAACTATGGGTTTTATGCCAGTCAAAAAGAGACTTGGCCCGTCCGGCAATGGCCAGATCCTTGGCGCTTAAGCGCCCCGCAATGCCGCGCAAATTTTCAAATGCTTCGCCGGGCCGCGCGGGGCTCTGTATGTCGACTTTTACATTGAACGCAAAAAGCGGCTTTTTACTGTCCATGCCAAGAAATACCGGGCCGGGATCAAATATATTGCGTCCTTTCATGGCCGAAGGGTGGACGCGAAACAGCGCCCCGTCCGGGGCAATAGCCGGCTTGCCATCGGTCATTAGAATTGCGGTCGCGTTTTTGTTCTTTAAATATGTCTGCAGGGTCGCCACATCGCGGCGCGTTTCTGCGTGGTCGAAAGGGCCGCCGGCAAAGGCAATATTATAATCATGGGTCATGGCGCAGTCCTGCCGAATTGCCCCGCTTAAAGCAAGGCCTTAACACTGGCCTAAAACGTAAAAAAACCGCCCCATGGAAAGTCCAGGGGCGGGATGTAATTTATCGGTTTGGAAGTTGGTAAATATCTTGTTTAAGCCGCTATGACGTTGTCGGTCAGGTTAGATACTTTATCTTTAGTAATGTTGGCAGCGCCTAAAATGTGCTGCTTATCAATTTACTCTTCTTCGTCTGAACTCGCCATTTTCGCAGCTTCTTGAGAGCTGATGGCTGGCGTATCTTTATCGTGTTCAGCGCCTTTTTTAGATTGGCGGGTTTCGGTATTAATATTTGGATTGGTCATGTTAGGCCTTTCTGACTTTGGGCTTCGGAGCGCTTTTTGTCGGCGTGGGCATGCTGACTTCCGGCTGAACCGTTTGGCCCGGTAAGGTTGGTGATGTTTCGACGCTATCAGTCCTCCCGGGACGTTCGGCGTGCAGATCATTTGGGTGTGTATTTGTATTGGTCATACTTAAATAACGGGCAATCACTGTTTTCGTTCCGATGTTGGGACTTGCTTACATTGCCACGCTTTGTCATAAGCCGCGCCGGAAGGTCGGCTATGGACGGAGTCCTCGCCAACCCGGTCAGGACGGGAACGTAGCAGCCGTAACGAGTTTTCTTCGGGTCATGGTTTGGCCTTCCACTTTTTTATTTCCCGGCCCGCGCTGAAGCGCGAGACTCGCCTCTTGTAAAAATTCCCGCGATAGCCGTGCTGAATTGAATCAACCGCCATTTTCTTATCATCCAAAATATTTAAAATGCAGTCGTGGTTAATCGGCTGTTAAAGCGCATCCGCGCATAATTACTGCTCTATTTACGGAGCCGGTCATGGCCAGACTATCTTTCAGAGCGTCCAAAGCGGTGCGCCTCGGCGTATTGGCCATGGCGTGGGTTTGGGTATGCGGAATTTGCGTGTCATTGGCTTCTGCTTACTGGGCGCTGCATGACATGCCGGAGCTACCCTCACTCTCCGATCACCGCCGACCGGTCAGTATTGTTTTCAAAGACCGCTATGGTCAGGATGTTGGTGTGCGCGGGGCTTTGCCCAGCGCGCCGGCTAATTTGGATATTCTGCCGTTGCATTTGCCCCAAGCGCTTCTATCCATTGAAGACCGCCGGTTTTATGGCCATTCCGGTATAGATCCTCTGGGCATTGCCCGTGCTTTATATGTCAATTACCGCAGCGGAGAGCTAAGACAAGGCGGCTCAACCCTCACACAGCAGCTTGCCAAGAACCTGTTTCTGGATAATGACCGCACGATAAAGCGCAAAGCGCAGGAAGCCTTTATTGCGTTATATTTAGAGCAGCGCTTTTCCAAGCGCGAGATTATCGAGCTATATCTGGGGCGGGTTTATTTTGGCGGTGGGGCTTACGGTATTGACGCTGCGGCGGAGCGGTTTTTTGCGAAACCTGCAGCCGATCTAACGCTGGGGGAAAGCGCTATTTTGACCGGGCTTCTCAAAGCGCCGTCTGATTATGCGCCGTCTCAAAGCGGTGTTCCCGCCGCGCGGCGCGCGACATTGGTTATGCAGGCGATGGTACGCGATCGCGTCATTACGCCGGCTCAGCGCGACGCCATTTACGCGCAGCGTATCTGGGTTGAATCACCCCATAATTCGGGCAGTGAAAATTATGCCATGGATTATGCCATGATCGAATTAACAAGCTTTATGGGCGTTCCTGACGAGGATATTGTTGTGCATCTGGCGCTGGATATGCGACTGCAAAATGCGGCAGAGGCTGCGGTGGCGACACATTTGGATCCGGAGCGGCGCGCGCGTCAGGCCGCTGTCATCACGCTGGACGGGACAGGCGGCGTGCGCGCGCTTGTCGGCGGGGCTGATTACGGCCAGTCTCAATTTGACCGGGCCACACTGGCCCGCCGGCAGCCGGGAAGCGCCTTTAAACCTTTCGTCTATCTGACGGCATTGCGCGCCGGAATTTCGCTGCAGGACATGCGCGTCGACCGCCCTGTTACGCTCGGAGATTGGACGCCGCGTAATTTTAGCAAGATTCACAAAGGCGATATTTCGGTTGAGCGCAGCTTTGCCCTATCGATTAATACGGTCGCTGTCGCCCTGTCACAGGAAACAAGCCCGCAAGCCGTCGTGGCTACGGCCTCACAAATGGGACTGCCGGAGTTCAAACCTTACCGGTCTATCGCTCTGGGCGCGCAGGAGGTCACGCCGTTGCAGCTGACCCGCGCCTATCTGCCTTTTGCCAGCCAGGGCTATTTCTATGACGCTTATATGATTGAAACAATCGAGACGCCCGAAGGCGCGGCCATTTACAGGCGCAGACCGCCGGAGGCAAAGCGCGTCCTTGCGGCTGGAGAACTGCGGCAAATGAACAGCCTGATGCACGGCGTTGTCACCTTCGGCACGGGGCGCGGCTCGACTATTGCGGGACGCGAAACTGCGGGGAAAACGGGAACGACTAATAATTACCGCGATGCGTGGTTTGTAGGTTTTGCCCCTGATCTTGTAACAGGGGTCTGGGTTGGCAATGACGAAAACCAGTCCATGCGCCGCGTCACGGGCGGGTCAATCCCCGCGAAAATCTGGCAGGACGTCATGACAGAAGGTCTGCGCGATCTTCCTAACCGCAGCCTACCCCGCACGGCCACACGGTTTACCCAGGGTGAACCGGAGCCTACGCAGCCACTGGGTCCATTGCTCACCTCGATTGAAGGGCAATTGCCAAATTGAGATAAATAGTTAGTAATCCGCGCCGACGGCGTGAAGCTTTGCACCGTGATCGCGCAGCCATTTGCGCCCCGGCTTGGCCGTATCGACCAAATCGTCGACAATATTCCAAAAAGCGCGGCTATGGTTCATTTCAATGCGGTGGGCGACTTCGTGGGCGCATACATAATCCAGCACCCAGTCCGGAGCGCAGATCAGCCGCCAGCTATAGCTGATATCGCCACTTGCCGCGCAGCTGCCCCAGCGTGAGCGTGTATCGCGAACCGTAACATTGGCGGGCCTCAGATCCAGCGCGTGTGTATGAATAAGCGTGCGCGCCTCTAGCTGCTCGCGGGCCTGCCGAATTAAAAACCTACGCATGCGTCCTGACAAAGCTCCCGGGGGCGCCGGGACGAGCAGGCGCGGCGGGACATGTACGCCGCTGTCCAGAGTCTGCGCGGGCAGATATTTCGGACGGTCACGACTTACGGGGCTAAGAACCTGTGTGGCCGCGCCGCGAAACATAATCTGTCCGCCATTTATAAAAGGCTGAGCTTCGGGGAGTTTTTCCAAATGCACGGAAATCCAGTCGGCCTTGTCACGGGCAAAGGCGCGCGCGGCGGACAGATTGCGCATATTCGGCGCAGTAACGATCATTTCGCGCTTGGCGGCGTCCATTTTAATGGAAATATTCTTCGCGCGATTATTTACAGTATAGACCAGACGCGGCTCGGCGTTATCGCGCTCACGAAAAGCGGGCGCTTTGGTTTTAGGCTGTTTGCGGCGAAGAAGCATTAGCTCGATATGGCCACATTTGGGACGCGCTGCAAGTCAACCGATCTGCGCAATGACAGCTACCCACGAAAACTGTCCTTGCGGCGGCGCACTTCGCCCAAGACGTCTTCGGGACTATGGCCCTTCATATTAACGGCGCGGGCTACGGCGTCTTTATCCGCGCGCATAAAGGGGTTGGCGGCTATTTCCGCGCCGATGGTTGTCGGCACTGTGGGAAGGCCGCCGTCGCGTTTAGATTTTGCGTCTGTAATATAATCAGCCAGATCGGGATTGCCGCTCTCAATAGTTTGGGCGAAGCGCGCATTTGAGAGCGTATATTCATGGGCGCAATAAACTTTTGTTGGCTTAGGTAAGTCCCGGTAGCGCGCCATAGCGGCCCACATCTGCGCGGCCGATCCTTCGAACAGACGGCCACAACCCAGCGCAAACAAAGTGTCGCCGACAAATATAACGTCTTCCTCTTTGAAGTAGTAATTGATATGACCCGCCGTGTGGGCGGGCGTATCCCAGATGACGGCTTTGCAATCCCCGAGCCTAACGATGCTGCCCTCGCTGACGGCTTCATCAATAAGCGGGATGCGGGTCTCTTCGGCTTTGGGACCAATGATGGTTGGGCCATATTTGCGTTTCAGCGCCGCATTACCGCCTGTATGGTCGGGATGATGATGGGTGTTGAAGATATAATCCAGGCCCCATCCTCGCGTCTGCAGCTGTTTTGAAATCTCGCCCGCGTCCGGTGTATCAATACACGCGGTCTGCCCCGTATTTGTGCAGCGCAGGATAAATCCGTAATTATCAGACAGACAGGGAAACAGAATTATTTTTAGACTCATAATTTTCTCTTTTTGGTTTGGCCGCAGCCTTCAATGCTCTTATCATAAATTATGCGCCAAACTGCAAACCAGCTTTCAGAATTTTATGCCTCTCCCATGGGGCGCGCGGCGCGCATTATGGCGCTGCGCCGCCTGACCGCGCTATGGCCGCCTGAAGAAGAAGCCGGCCTTGCTATGTTGGGCTTGGGCTATGCAGGGCCTTATCTGATGCCATATGCCTCTAAGGCCAAAAAAGTCATCCTGACCATGCCCGCCGCTATGGGGGTTATCCCGACATCCGGACGGCGCGGTAATGTGGCGGCACTGGTTGAAGACGACGCCTTACCGCTCCCGCCCGCCAGCTTTGACCGCGTCTTGCTAATTCATGCGCTGGAAGAGTCGTTGGATTTCACGGCAGTGCTGCGCGAGGCCTCCCGCATACTTACGCCGGAAGGACGGCTGGTCGTCATCGCGGCCAACCGCTCGGGATTATGGGCGCGTAGTGACGCCTCGCCATTTGGCGCTGGACGGCCGTTCTCGCGCAGTCAGTTAGCCGGAGCGCTAGAGGCTGCGCAGCTTCTCCCGCTGGCCTGGTCCGGCGCGCTTTACGCCCCGCCTGTCACCCGCCTGTCCGGCCCGCGCTTTATCACAGCGATGGAACGCTTCGGCGAAACCGTGTGGCCTCGTTTTTCCGGACTAGTCCTTGTCGAGGCGGTCAAGCGGCTCTATGCGGGAACATATCTGGCCAGCGGTGAAGAGGTGCGCGTGCCGCTTTTTCCAAAGCCCGTGCCAATTTTTGAATCCGGGCCGCATAAAGGCCGTCAAGGGCCGGATATGGATCGAAATAAGGAACAAAATGGCGAGTAAGCCCGACATTTCCAGACTTCGCGTCGATATTGACCGTGTCGATAAGGCGCTGTTGGGTCTCATCGCGGAGCGGCTGGGTTTGGCCGCGCAGGTGCGCGCCAGTAAATCCGGCATGCGAGTCTGGCGTCCGTCCCGCGAAGAATCCCATGTCCGTGAACTGGCTGAGGCGGCGGGAACAACGTCGCCAGAATTGGTCAGCCGCATTATGGCGGAGTTAATGAGCGCCAGCCTTGCCATTCAAGGTCCGATGGTTCTGCATATAGCGCTGGAAGGCGACGCGCAAAGCCTTGCTGCATTAGTGCGTGACCGCTTCGGCGCGTCCATTCCCTTTCGCCATTACCCGACAACCAGCGCGGCACTGGCGGCAACGCTCGCTGATCCTGAAGGCGTCGCCATATTGCCAGCGCCCGGCGGCATGCACCGCTGGTGGAATGCCTTGCTGCCCGGCGGCGCGATGGAAGGGTTAAATATTCTTGCGGGATTGCCGCGTACGGGCGCGCAGGACTGGCCGCGCGCCGTGGCTGTCGCAGGGGCCGATATAGCGCCTTCAGGACCTCAGGATCGCAGCCTGATTGCGGTTAAACATGAAGACATCAGTGCTGCAAAAACCTTAGAGCCAAAGGCTACGCTGCGCGCTGAAGCCGGAGAGTATCGCCTTTATCACTGGCCCGAATATGTAGCCCAGGACACACTGGGAGAGATAAAATCAAAAGTTCCAAGCGCGTTTATCATAGGCGTACTTCCGCCCAGTCTGGGGCAAAGCCAATGAGCGGATTTGATACAATACTGATCGTTGGCGGCGGATTAATTGGCTCGTCCATAGCCCGCGCCGCGCGGCGTTACGCACAGGTCAACACCGTCCTTATGGCTGATAGTCACGCCGCCGTTGTTGCGCAAATCAAAGCGCTCGACATTGCTGACAGAGTTTCTGTGAATGTCGCCAAATTGGCAATGGACGCGGATCTTGTTATCCTCGCTGTGCCGCCCGGACGTATGGGCGCTGCCGCCGCAGCCGTCATTCCTGCCATGAAAAGCGGCGCTGTGCTCTCCGATGTCGGCTCTGTCAAAGGCGCGGTCATTGCAGCGGTCAAGCCGCATCTTCGTGATGATATTGTCTATGTTCCGGGACATCCGATTGCAGGGACGGAAAATAGCGGGCCGGAAGCGGGCTTTGCGGAGTTGTTTAAAAACCGCTGGTGTATTTTAACCCCTGACAATGAAAACACTGACGCCGCCAAATCCCTTACAGCGTTCTGGGAAGGGCTGGGCAGTCAGGTCGCTATGATGAGCGCCAAACGCCATGACACGGTTTTGGCCACAACATCACATGTGCCGCATTTGCTGGCTTACGCTTTGGTCGGCACAGCGGTAGATATGGAGCGGGTAACAGATAATGAAGTCGTCAAATTCTCTGCCGGCGGCTTTCGCGATTTTACCCGGATCGCGGCGTCAGACCCCGAAATGTGGCGCGATGTTTTTCTGTCTAATAAAACCGCCGTTCTGGAAGTCGTGGACCGTTATATTGAAGACCTCTCCGCATTGAAGCGCGCCATTCGCTGGGGCGAGGGCGAGGCCTTGTTGCGCGAATTTTCCAAGACTCGAAATATCCGTAGACAGATTATTGATGCGGGGCAGGATACGTCTGCGGCTAATTTCGGGCGTGATGATAGTAATGATATAAATGCGGGTGATTAAGCCGCCGCGCGTCTAAAACGGAAGACGCCCCATACCTATCGGGCCAAGGGATAGTTCGCCGCGTCTGACAGTCAAATCCAGCTCATAAACGCCGTCATCATTTTTCGGCAGTCCTGATAAAAACATATCGATTAATATGCCTGCGCCTTGCGGGATCATGCCCTCGCGCTGCGCTGCACGGATGATTGCGCCGGGGTCTTCGGTCAAAAGGTTGATCTCGCCAGACAAATCTCCTCCATCGCGGATCAGATCCAGCGTGCCGTCAAATTGCAGGTCACCCCAATTAAAGACGATTTTCTCGGCAATAATCCGGTCATTCTTCGCTGCGCCGAACGGGGCATCAGAGATCAGTTCGCGGGTAATGACAAATCTGCCGCGCACGGCCTGCGCATTGGGGCCAAGCAAGCGTCCCATATCACCCAGCTTTGACGCCTCAACAGTAATATCGGTGAGGTCAAATGTGAGAGTATAGTCTTTGCGCCCCACGTCACGCAGCACATATATGGATTGCGCAAAGGTGACAGGCCATACGCTACCCTCGGCTGCGTATACAGTCACATCTTTGGCCGTAACTTCAGTCTGCCTGGACAGGCTCGAAGTCAGGCTGCTATCAACGCGCGCCATTGGCGTTTGGGTTTCGTAAACGCCACTGAACAGACCGTGATCAATAGAAAATTGTGCAGGGCCCTCATGAGTGAGCGTCACCGATGTCGGCAAATAAGCGGGAGCATTGGCCTCCATATGGTCGAAATTTGCGCTCCATCCTGCGCCGCTTAGGCGGACAGGCGACAGATCGGAGCGAAACCGCAGCGGAAAGCCGGAGATTTTAATCGGCGCCGTCACGACGGTCATATTGTCTTCAGAGAGTGATTTCAGTTCTGTCGTGACTTTATCGGGCAGGATCTCGGCTGCCACGAACCAATAGACGCAATAGACCAATGCACTCAGAACGAGAACGATAATCAGCTTTATCATTTATTCTCACCGTTGGCATCGTCAGTATCCGCTTGTTTATCACGCATGACATCGACGGGCGCGGGATCAGGTTGGGGTGCGGTTTCGCGGCGATCCCCCATTTGGCGGGTGTAAATGACCAATAGCTTTCCATATTCGCGGGCCAGCACGCCAAAACGGCCCTCCTCGCGCTTGTCCGGTACGGGGTAACGGGTCAGGCGCATGCCGTTTGTGGCGTGGCTCAGCTCTGACATGGCGCGCGGCATATGATAGTCCGAAGTAACAATAATCAGATGCTCATAGCCCAGCGCGCGGGCCCAGATCGCGGTTTCGCGCGCGTTACCGGCGGTGTTCCCCGCAGCAAAATCCAGATCGACGCAGCACGACATCGTTTCGTCCTGCACGTCTAATATGTTTGCGATTTGCGATGGCGTGACCGCTTTATCAACGCCGCTAATCAGCAGCCGCTCCGCTGCGCCGGATTTTAAAAGCGCGGCTCCTGCTTCCAGCCGCCCTCCGCCCGGTCCGGTTAACACAACAATGCCGTCCGCATTCAGGCTCTCCGGTGCAGGCGCCCTGCGTTTAACGCTTTGAATGAAAAGACCGAAGCCAAGCAGTAAAGCGATCAACCCCAATATAATGGCAAAGCGCATAAAGCCCAGCAGGCTGATCATTCTGCGCCGTTTCGGTTTTGTCTCGCTCATATCTGGCGGCGTCCTTCGCGCATAGAGAGCCGTGTCAGCACGGTCCGGCCTGCGCTTATGGCGCAAATCAGGCCGGACAATAAGGGGGCGAAGAACAAAATCCAAAGATCAAATTGGCGCAGGGCCAAACGCGGCAACAGCCCGTCTCCCTGCTGGGTCGTAAATAGAGCCAGGATAAGAAACATGATCCCGGCTAGTCCTGCGCCGGATATGCCCGACAAAAGTCCGAGCCAGCCAAAACGCTGTGTGAACAGGCGCGCAATATAGCGCCTGCGCGCGCCAATTTGGGTGAGAACATCAATAATCTCGCGCCGCGCGACCAATCCGGCTTGAGTAGCAAAAATGGCGGTCGCGACCGTACCTGCCATAAGCAATGCCAGCGCCATCAGAGCGAGAATTTGCACGGCCCGGGCCGTGCGTGAAATATCGCGGCCCCACCGATTATGGTCATCCACGCTGCCCTCCAGCCCGGCTTTCGTTAAAGCGAGGCCCGCCGCACCTGCGTCAAAGAGATTATCTCCGGTCAAGCGTAAATCAATCAGGGCGGGGATGGGTAGATCTTCGGGAAGGGCGGCATCACCCAGCCACGGGCGTAACAGTTCGCGGGACTGCTCCGGATCAATAGCCAAAGCCTGGTCGACGCCGCTTTGGGCGCGCAAAATGGGCAGCGCCGCCTCCACCTGTTCGGCCGGGAGTTGCACTGTGGCGGATCGCGACAGACCCCGCCCCCATTCGCTGGCGGCGCTATAGCTGCGCTGCGCGCTCATGGCGGCAATACAGGCTAGAAAGACCATAATCATCATGACTAGAAAGAGCGGGCGGTCGGCCCGTGCGCTACGCGGGAAAAGCGGTTGCGGTTTGGGAATTGTGAAATCAGGGGTCGCCATTATGATAAGCTGCCATCTTGGATAATCAAATGCCGCGCACTGGCCGGAATAAGGTCTAAATCATGTGTCGCGATCAGTACGGTCGTTCCGATACGGTTCATTTCTGCAAAGAGTCGGATAAGACGCGCTCCCATTTCAGGGTCAACATTGCCTGTGGGCTCGTCAGCGATCAGCAAATCAGGCTTGGCAATCACCGCGCGGGCAATGGCGACGCGCTGTTTTTCACCACCCGATAATGTGGGCGGCAGGGAGTTCAAACGATCTCCCAGTCCGACCCAGCGCAAAATCTCTACCACGTCTTCAGCATAACTGGCGCGCCGCACGCCGTGAATGCGCAAAGGAAGGGCGACATTTTCAAAAACTGATAAATGGTCGATGAGGGCAAAGTCCTGTAAGACGACTCCAATGCGCCGGCGGATCAGCGCGCGATTTGCGTCGGGGAGCACCGCCGTATCCTGCCCGAATAAAGAGATGAGCCCGCGGCTGGCCTGCTCGCGCAGATACATCAACTTTAGAAGAGATGATTTTCCGGCCCCTGACGGCCCGGTCAGGAAGGCAAAATCACCCTGGGCCAAGGTGAGATCAATGTCATGCAGAACTTCAGGCCCTTCGCCATAGCGCATGGCGACGCCTGACATCTGTACGGATGGGGCGGTATTGGCATAGGGGCTAGACATTGGGCTTGTTATTGGCATTCTGAGCTGGAGTAAACGAATCAGGGGCCTTATGATACTGACATGTCCAGAATGTGCCACGCGTTATTCAGCAAACGCTGATTCGATTGGGCCGAATGGACGGACAGTGCGCTGCGCGAGTTGCTCTGCGACGTGGTTTGTCTCCTCTGATCCTGATATTTTATCCTTGTCCGAAAACCGCGCAGAGCCTGTAATGCGCTCCGGCTCTATGCCTAGCATGTCTGCGGACATATTGTCTGATGCGGGGGCAAACCTTATTCCGGCAGGCGCAGCCAGCGCCGCCGCTATTCGCGATAATACAGACCGCAGCCGCGCGCGCCGCCGCCTTTTTGGCGTCTCCATGATATGGATTGTGACGCTGGCTTTTTTGGCGGGCTTAGCCGCCGCCGCATATTTTTACCGGCAGCCGCTGATTGAGCGCTATCCGGCTTTGGCCACATTTTTTAAATCGGTGGGTATTGATGTGGCTAAAGGCGGCCTGACCATCGAAGAGATCGAGCCGCGCGGTGTGATTTTAGAAGGCGTGCCGACTTTAATTGTCGAAGGAAAAATCGTCAATCTTACGGGCGAGGCTCTCACGCCCCGCCCCGTCATGTTAAGCCTTCATAACTCCGGTGGTGATGAACTGGCACGCTGGGTTGTTGAGCTGGCTCCCGTGAATATGGCAGGCGGCGCGCGCAAGACTTTTTCTACTCAATATCCCAATCCACCGATCGACAGCTCAGTCTTGAAATGGTCTTTTGTGGGCGACGCTATTAAATCCACGCCTGAGGATGGCGAACGCCTAAAAGTAACGCGTGATGCGGCTCGTACGCAGTGAGTTCAGAATCTTGTGAAACGCCATGATATCATAATCGATGCTGCGTCTATCAGTGCGGCCAATGCGGCTTTGGCTAAAATATTGGTGCGTGATGTTTTTATAACTCATCCTGATACTGTCGTTCTGGCTTTGCTGGATGGAGGGTTCGTTTTTGCAGCGGATATGATGCGTGAATTATTTGCATGCGGCATTGATCCTGCATTCGGCACATTGCGCATTTCCAGCTATGGCGCGGCTAAGGAAAGCTCAGGACACCCCGTCATGACCGCGTCGGTTAATGTTCCGATAGACGGGAAAACAATATTATTACTCGACGATGTTCTTGAAACCGGACTTAGCGTTAAAGCCGCCCGCGATATATTAATGGCTGGCGGCGCAGTGCAAATATTCACAGCTGTATTTGCGCGTAAGCCTGAACCAAAGTCCGGACGGCTATGCGGCTGTGATTTTCAAGCGTGGGACGGGCCGGATAGATTTCTGGCCGGATATGGCATGGATGATAAAGCGTGCGGACGCGGAGCGCCCTATATTTACGCGGTTGACTAAGCGCGCTTAAAAGCGCTCCAGCAGGCGATCCAAATAGTCCAGTTCTTCTTTATCGCGCTCCTGCTCGGCCGCTCGGCGGCGTAGCTCTTCCATTAAATCACGGGCGCGCTGGCGCTGCGTTTCTGCCGGAATATCTGTGCCGTCTCCAATCGCGCTGCCTTCCTCGCCATCATCACCGCGGCCAAAGGGGTCTGATCCCGCGCGCCCGCCATTGCCGGATTGATCTGCGTTTTCGCGGCCCGGATTATTGCCTTGGGCCACCACGGCCTGTCCAATAGAGCGCATCATAGCGATCGCTTCGCGCTGGGCTTGGCGCGCCTGTGTATAGTCCCCGGCAGACAGCGCCTCCTCGGCGCGATTCATGGCGGCGCGGGCGCGCGCAATGGCCTCTTCCGGTGATAGCGCGAGTACGGTTCCATTGTCTGCATCGGGCTGCCCTGCGCCGATACCCAAACGGCCTTCGGGCGCATCAGGGTCGACGTCGCCTACGCCGCTGCCAGTTCCATTAGGATCGTTTTGCGTGCTCAAGCCTTGTCCTTGATCTTCACCGCTCTCACTGCCGCCGCCGGGCTGCGCGTCCGGGCTTGGCGCCTTGCTCATTTCAATTCCGCTTTTGGACTCTGAAAGTGTATCTTCGAGCGTATCCAGACCACCGGACAAGGCGGCCTGATCTCGGGCGAGCTGCTCCGGATCAGGGGTTTCCCCTTGGCCATCACGACCCTGTCCGGATTGATCGCCCTGATCGCTTTGTTGATCCTGACGGTTTTGCGCCTCTTGCTGGCGGCGCGCTTCATCTTCAAGGCGGCGCTGTTCGCCTGTTAAATCCGCAAGGCCTTCAAGGGCTTCTTTGGCTTCTGCGGACAGACCATCCTCACTCTCGCCCTCACCGCCTTCACCCTCACCGCCTTTGGTTTTCTGGATTTGCATATTTTCGAGCAGCTCGGCCAATTGCGTTAAAGCGCGCCTCGCGCCGGCGGTATCGCCCAAACGGTTAGCCTCTTCAATCGCGTCCATGAGGCGTTGTATTTCGGCTAGATCACGCGGGTTTCCACCTTCACCTCCTCCTCCTTCAACGGTCTCAGCGGTGTCGGTTAAATATTCGACGTAGCGGTCAACGGCGTCATTATAGCGTCGAAATAATGTGTCGATTTCACGTTTGCGCGCGCGCCGTGCAATACCTCCGCGCAGTTCTTGCTCGGCGGCAATCATTTCTTCGCGCGCGCTGCCGAGCGGACCAAATTCTGCACGTAGAGCAATATCCCACAGCTCGCTGTCCAGACCATCAATATCCGCCATGGACTCGGCTTGGGCCACGCGCTGATGGACATAGCGCAGTCCCATAAATATAGACACATCGCGGTAAAGATCGTCGGGGACATCGGTAATCGCGCCCAATAGATCATAGACGCGGCGGATATTTTTCGGTGCGCGCTCTATCGTCATTTCCGGTAAATCCGCAGTAAAAGCCGGATAGCGGATATCGCGCGGGCGCGGCTCCGGGGCGTACCCTCCATCCGCGTTTAGCACCAGACTGCGGTTTTCGATCACAGCTTTGGCCAGCGGATCGATAAAAATTTTGTCGGGAATAGCAAAGCTCTGCGCTTCGCTCCGCCCTTCCTGTCCGGCGCCATCAATAGCGACCAATACGCCTCTCACTTGTTTGCCGGCCCAGCGGTGCTTAACAAGCGACAGCGCGGAGTCATGGCCCTTAACCTCTTTGACTGCTGTGCCCGGAATATCTAGTCCGATACGTTCTGTCGCCATATCAGGATTATTTTCGGGGACGACTTCAAGGAATAATTGCGTTATCCCGAAATCATCGCGCGCAGAATAAGTGACAATCAATCGGTCGCGTTTTGACGCTTCAGGCGTTTTATCAAAGGCAATCATAGGCGCAGTATCCGCGCCAATGTCCATGATCCATTTTTGCGTCCGGCTGCCAATGCGCCAGCGCGCTTGTGAGGGGGTGCTGAGGGTGGCGCGAACTTCATAACTTTCCGGTCCCAAACGTTTCGGAGTGAGGCGGCGCGTCTTGCCATTTTCAGTAAGCGCCATACGCGGAGCGTTTTTAATACCGCTGACACGGGCGACAAATTCGCTACCCTCGGGAGCTGATACGCTGGTCTTGCCCTTAAAATAGACCGGCGGACGGCCGGTATAATCCGGTGGATCAATCCAAGCGTCAAATTTTGCGTGTTTGGCAATTGTCGCGGATTGCCATGTCGGGATCAGGCTGGCGCGGAGGCGCTCGAGACTCTCCGTCGTTCCCAGCAATACCGCCAGCCCAATAATGGCGGGGATAATAAAGCGCAAAAAATAGGGATCGCGCGGCGCGATAGCCGGGCGCAGTTTTGTCGGCTTGGCGCGCCGGGCCTTATCGCTGGCCTGCGCGATATGCGTCTGCCATGCGGCCCGGTTCGCGCCGTCGTCAATAGACGCCGGACGGTCGCGTAATGTCGCGATAGGGCGGTGGGATAAGCCGGCATCGCGTTCAACCCGCATTTCAGCCTCGGCTTCACTTGGAAAAAAGACGGTGTGGCTTCGCCATGCCGCGCGGATAAACAGCACAATGACTGCGAGCAGAGCGAGGCCCCGCCACGGATCGCCAATACGCTCCCACAGTCCGGAAATGCTTCCGGCTGTGAGAAGGCCGAGCGCGAACGCCGCGAGCGTGAATACAGGTGCGTAACGTTCCCACATCAAATGCAGGCGTGCGCGCCGAACCAATTTGCGCAGATATTTGCGCTGCGCCGCGACATCAAAATCAGCGGCGGGTTTAGTCATAACTGGCGTGGTCTTCGTCATTATATTTCTTATAGAGTGGCAATTTGGCAAAAGCATGTGGCAAAAACAGGTTTGACCTTAAATTTTCGTGAGGCTGGCGGGCAAGCCTTTAACGCTCACACATTCGCGATTAGGCCCGGCGCTACTCTCATGTTAAAGGCGCGAAAAAATGACAGGGCTTTGTCCTGCGCGCATTATGGACGCTGGCTTATGATATATTTTCGACTGAGGATTGCTGCGTGTCTTATTGCGCTATGGGCACCTATGGTCGTATCGAACGCGGCCTCCGCGCAAGATGTGGCCGCCTTTTTCATGCGCACCGATATTGAGCATGTCAGCCTTTCACCGTCAGGCGACTATTACGCTGTCTTTGTTCCGGATTATAAGGCCGGAGTATTTACAGACGGCGAAGTTTTGGTGCGTCGGTCAAAAGGCGGTAAAATTCGCAAAACTATACGGACGAATAACAGGACGGTATTCTGGATCGATTGGGTTGATGAGAACCGGTTAGCGGTTTATTCACGCGGATTTTACGCGGTCAAACAAGGCCGTAAAATGGGCAAAGATAAGTTGCGCGATTCTATTGATCTCTACGACTTGCGAAGCGGAAAAACGCAACAGATGTATCATAAAATTCTCAAAGACAGAGATGAGAAATCTGCGCGGATAAAAGTTCTTGGCCGTGATAGAGTGTCAAATTCTCTGTTCGTGGCTTTACAGAAAGACGGCCCGACACAGCTTCTGAAGTTAAATTCAGATTTGAGTCGACCGACAAAAATTCTGACAGGTACAAACAAAACAAAATACTGGATTATGGATAATCGGAACAGACCCCGGCTACGCATTGATGAAGGTGAGGCAAGCTATATAACAAAATTCTTTAGAGCAGAAGGGTTTAGGCGAAAAAAATGGCGTCATTTCTATACGGCCAATAATTTAGAAAGCCGGTTTACCGTTATTGGCTTGCCGCCAAGTGATAATAAAGTTCGGATTCTAAGACGGTCTCAAAATGATGAAACGTCATCTCTTTATCTGATGAACACCGATAAAAACACTGGGCCTAAACAAATATACAGTCACGATACATACGATCTGGCGGGAGCGGACAGCTTTGGCGATAAATCAGAAATTTATTATACCTATTGGTGGAATGACGCCATGGAGAAGTCTTGGTTTTCTAAAAAACGCGAAAAAATCGCAAAACGATTAGAGAAAAAACTTCCGCAGAATATAAATTGGCGAATTCGCGAAGTGGTAGGAAACGACGACTATTGGCTAATTAGTCATAGTGCTGCCGGTCAACCGCCCGCCGTCTCCCTGTGGGTCAATCGAACGTCCAAACTTGTGCCAATTGTGAAAACAGAACAAAATTTTGATGGAACTCAAATTCCTCAAAAACAAAGAATCGATTACATGGCGCAGGACGGCCAAACGCTCGTTGGATATTTTACACCTGCCATTATTCCAACTCGAAATGGTGATTATTCAGGTGATGCGCAGCTATTGGTTATACCGCATTCCGGTCACGGGAATCGCGACAGACTTGAATGGGATCCATGGGCACAATATTTTGCCGGCGAAGGATATAATGTTTTTCAGCCCCAATATCGGGGATCCGGCGGGTATGGGCGTCAATTTGAAGATCTCGGATATGGCGAGTGGGGCAGAAAAATGCAGACTGATATCTCGGATGGTGTTGCTGCGCTTGAAGTCTCGGGGAAAATTCGTCATGATTCCAGACGGGCTATTATGGGAAAGGCATATGGCGGTTATGCGGCATTGAATGCCGCAGTAGAAAACCCGGAGAGATATAGCTGTGTTGCGAGTATTAATGGGATAACTGACCTAGGCATATTTTTGGATGGGTTTAATCAAGACATCTCTGAAGAGCGCTATGCTTATTTTTCTTGGGAAGCAAAGATTGGTGAAATCGCGCGTGACCGAGAGAAATTGAATACATTATCACCCGCAAAGCAGGTTGGACAGATGAAATCCAAGTTGTTTATTGTCCATGGCCGAAATGATGACATCATACCAGTGGAACAGTCAGAACTTATGCACCGTGCTGCACAATCTGCCGGCCTGGACTCAACACTCGTAAGGTTTGAGGGTTTGGGTCATAGCGACTGGACTCGTAAGCAGGAATATGACGTCATGAGCGCCGTTGACGGCTTCTTACAGCGCTGTATGCGCTAGGATAATTCTACCTGTTTTTGATGAAATCCGGCACAGTTTCTGTCGATAAAATCTGTTCATAATCGGGGCGTTTGCGAATGATGGCAAACTCGCCGCCGCTGACCAGAACTTCCGGCACAAGCGGGCGGGTGTTATACTGATTGGCCTGAACTGCGCCATATGCGCCTGCGCTATGAAAGACGACCAGATCGCCTGCGCTCATTTGCGGCATATTGCGCTGCACTGCAAATGTATCACCACTCTCACAGACGGGGCCGACAATGTCGTAGCTGACGGTATCTCCGGGTTTGGGACTAACAGCTTCGACGCCGTGATAGGCGCCGTAAAGCGCCGGACGGATCAAATCATTCATGGCCGCATCAACAATCAGAAAATTACGGGTCTCGCCGGGCTTTGTATAAATCACGCGAGAGAGCAGGGCGCCGGCATTGCCCGCAATCACACGCCCGGGTTCGAATATCAGGCGCACATCCAGAGCATCCGTCGCGCGGCGCACCATCTTAGCATAGGCTGAAGGAAGGGGTGGATCAGCGGTGCCATCGCCATAGGGAATGCCAAGACCGCCGCCCAGATCGAAAGTCTCTATGGCGTGACCGTCTTGGCGTAGATCCGCAATCAGGCCGCCTATTTTTTCAATGGTTCTTTCATAGGGCTCTAACTGCGTGATCTGGCTGCCGATATGAACATCAACGCCTTGCACGCGAATGCCGGGTAATTTTGCCGCGCGGGCATAAAGCACGCGGGCGTCATCCCATGCGATTCCGAACTTATTTTCTTTTTTGCCAGTGCTGATTTTTTCGTGACCGCCGGCGGCGACATCGGGATTGACCCGAAAGGCAATGGAGGCGTTGACCTTCATCTGCGCGGCGATATTCGACAGGGCTTCCAGTTCGGCGGCGCTCTCCACGTTAAACTGGTAAATGCCTGCGCTCAGCGCGAGGCGCATTTCATCGCCTGTTTTGCCGACACCTGAGAACACGATTTTATTCGGCGAGATGCCCGCGCGCAAAGCCCTTGTCAGCTCTCCGCCCGATACGACGTCCGCGCCTGCGCCGCGCTTGGCCAGCAATGTTAACACCGCCAGATTGGAATTGGCTTTGACCGAATATGCGATCAGCGCATCAGTGCCGTCAAAACCTTTGGCGAAGACATCGTAATGGCGTGCTAAGGTTGCGGCGCTGTAGACATAAACGGGCGTGCCGACGGCCTCTGCAATATCGGATAGGGCGACATCTTCGCAGTGAAGCGCACCGTTTTTCTGCAAAAAGTACCGCATGATTAATTGTCAGTGCTGTCTGTGGCTTCGGCTTTTCTGGCTTTGCGGGCCTTGGCGGCATCAATAGCTTTTTGCGCCTCGGCCTTTTGCTCATCCGTGCGCAAGTCTTCACCATAAATGGGGGGGGGCGTTCGAAGATCACCGCGCAGTCCGCACCCGGCCAGGACCGGCATGATCAGCAAAGCGAGAAGGCCAATGGTTTTTGTTTTACGGTGGCGCATGATGGGCTCCTAATTTTTCGCTCTCTTAATGGCTTTGGCCAATCTTAGCAAAATTTAAGTTCTAAAACCGACTTCAGCAGATTATGCAGAAGAATGAAATATATGTCTTTGCTTATTTGCGCCTTACTGCTCGCCGTGCCTCCCGCCATTGCGCAGAGTAAACCTACGGATGCGGAGCACTGCTTTCCCGCCAAAGATATTGCCAAGCTGAAAGTGAAGCTGGATGATATACCGCAAAAACATCGCGGCTATATTGTTCCGGTGGCCGCGGCTAAATTCACCGTTAAAGATGACTACGGAATGCCGAAGCGTTTTGTTTACCGTCTGGACGGCAAAGAGATCAATTTACCAATTTCACAAAATGGCGAGGTCAAGAATATATTCGCGCCGCAAACCTTGTCTCAAGACGGGGAGTTTTGCGTGATTGATCCCGTGCGCGCGGCCGCGAAACTTGCCGATGAGGGTGCACAAACCGCTATCAGTTTTTCTATGGGGGTTGAGGCGGCCTATCCACGCCAAAGCATATATAGCCTTGAAAATCTGGAACGGGGACTGACGGACGGCCGCCCCGTCTATAAAAAAATGTTTGGGGCCATGGGTTTCATGGTGCCAAAACTGACTCATGTTAGCGTCGGTTATGCGGCGAAGAATCCTGCGCCCAAAATTGAGGCGGTAAAAGACGGGGTTAAAATCGGCGGATTGGTCGTGGAGCCGTTCGGCAAGACATGGGTTGTCGAGGTTGCGCAGCTGGAAGATATTGGCGCGGACGGGCTTTATATCGGTGATAATTTCAGAGTGCTGGAGCCCGGCGTCTCAATCGAGAAGATGAAAAAATTCGGATTTACCATTGAGGGTAAAGAGTAAGCTTATGGTGGCCAATGCCCCTATCGCTTCGCCATGTGCGCTTATATGCACGCTGGATTTGAAATCAGAGCTGTGTTTTGGCTGTGGCCGCTCGCGCGCGGAAATTGCGCGCTGGACACGGTATAGCGACGCAGAGCGCGCTGCAATTATGACTGCGCTGCCGGCGCGTATGTCCAAGCTAGGCGCGTCGGTTTAATCAACCCGCCGGATTGGCGTGACGTTAGTGTCTTCAATGGCCTTCTCTTTTAATTCCAGATCTTCGATCTTGCCAGCACGCTTGGTGATTTTATCTGTGGAAATCCGTATTTTACGAATATCTTCCGTACTCTGCGAAAAATGGCTTTGCAGTTTCTCGACGCGCTCGTCCAGCCGCGTCACATCTTCGGATAAAAGCCCGACTTCGTGCTGGATGATATGGGCCTGTTCGCGCATTGCAGCGTCTTTCATCACCGCGCGCATGGTGTGCAGCGTGGCCATAAATGTTGACGGGGACACGATGACGACTTTCTCCATAAAGCCTTTTTTGATGACGTTTTCGAAGCGCGCGTGAATCTCGGCGTAAATCGCCTCGCTGGGCAAAAACATCAGCGCGACTTCATGGGTCTCGCCGAAGATAATATACTTCTCGGAAATCGCTTTGATATGGATCAGTAGGTCGCGCGAAAATTCGCGCTTAGCTGCCGGCTCGGCAGGGCTGTTTTCCGCTTCTATCAGTCGCTTCCATGCTTCCATTGGAAATTTACTGTCAATGGCGACATCGCCATAACCGTCGGGCATTTTGATGATGGCGTCCACACGTTTGCCGTTCGACAAAGTATGCTGGAAGGCATAGGCATTAGGCGGCATCAAGGTCTTGATTATATCCTGCATCTGGATCTCGCCAAATGCGCCGCGCGACTGCTTGTTGGACAAGAGGCTTTGCAAGCCCGACACTTCGGTCGAGAGCATTTCAATATTTTTCTGCGCGCGGTCAATCAGCGCCAGCCGCTCATGCAGATGTTTAAGGCTCTCCGAACTGCGCTCTTGGGTATCTACAATCGATTTTCCAACCCGTTCGGAGACTTTAGCCAATCTCTCGTCCAGACTTTCGCGAAAGAGCGTATCGCGCTGCGCGCTGTCATTGGCAAATTGCGACAAACGGCCCTGGAGCTGCGCTTGTTGCTGCGCCATATCGAATATGCTGGAGTGAAGCCTTTCATCGCCCGAGGGTTTCAAAATATAGGCCGCCAGCGCGCCGAGCAGAAGAAGGGCAAGACCGAGAATGATCTCGATAAGCGAAATTTCGAGGCCCGAATATGATATAATAGGTTCCATGAAACGCTTATGCGGCGCTTTATAGATTCGGTAAAGCGCCCGTTATGCTACGGGGCTTATAATATGTTAAGGGATTTAGCGTTCCGTCACGCTGATGTGATGCGCGTTTGATTTCATAATGGGCTGGAGGGTGTTATGCATAGGCATGAAAAAATATCTCTCCGTCTTGACCGTCCTGTCCTTCTTTGCAGCGCCGGCCTTTGCCGGACAAAATGCAGCATCGACCGTTGTAGAGCTCTTCACATCACAAGGGTGTTCGTCTAGCCCGCCGTCAAACGCGCTGCTGAAACGCTTTGCCGAAGACGACACTATTCTCGCGCTAAGCTACGGGGTGGAGTATTGGGATTATCTGGGCTGGAAAGACACATTCGCGGATCCGTCATTTACTATCCGGCAGCGCTCTTACAGTACCTCTATCGGCCATGGACGGGTCTATACACCGCAAATGGTCGTGAATGGTTCGTGGGATAAGCCGCGCCTGACCAAGCACGCGGTCAATGTTGACGTCCTATCTAACGAGGCGCCGAAATTGACATTGCATGATGACGGTAGCGTCGAGATCGGCGAGTCTTCACCGGAGCGCGCAGAGCTGGTATTTGTGACCTATGTCCCCGGCGACCAAAGCGTTGCTGTAACGCGCGGCGAAAATAGCGGGCGCACCCTGATTCTGACCAATGTCGTAACCAGCGTAGCTGTATTGGGAGAATATGATGGCCGCGCAGCGGATTTCTCCCGTAATATCCGCACCGGAGAAGCTTATGCCGTATTGCTGCAAAAGCCTGATAATGGCGCCATCATTACGGCGGCAAGTTACACGCCCTGATCATAATCAATATAGCTGATTCAAATACACAAAACGCGCCTCGAAAGTCACGAGGCGCGTTTTGGTGTGCGCAGGGAGTTGCGCAATATGAGAAAAAAGGGTCGAAAGAGGATCCGAGCACAGGGCTGGGGGGCTGTATGTAGTCCGCACAGGGTCTCTTTCGACCTGATTGAACTTTATGCGCGTTTTAAAAGGCGCGGAAAGGGCCAAATTGTGGCGCAAATAAGGCAATTTGTGACAATGTTGACAGGATAGTGCATTCCGGTCAAAAATTTATAGTGTTTTAGAATTGCACGAGGCGTTTCGCGCGTTAATGTAAGGCTATGAGCGCGAATATTGTTGATTTGTCCCAAAGCCGCAAGACGGCGTCATCCCCTAAAAAATCCCGCAAGACGGCGCAGGTTGCTTTTCAGCGCGCCGAACTGAACCAAATTTTGAGCGTATACGGCTTTATGGTGAGCAAAGGGGAGTGGAAAGACTACGCGATAGATTTTCTGCCGGAGCGGGCGGTATTTTCGATCTTCCGCCGGGCAACGGAAACACCGCTTTATACAATTGAAAAACGTCCCGACATGGCAGCAAAACAGGGCGCTTATAGCGTAATTGCGCCCGGGGGCCTTATTTTAAAGCGTAGCCGTGAGCTTAAAAATGTCCTGAAGGTATTTGATAAAAAGCGTTTCTCTATTGCCGGTCGATAGACGTCTATTGCACTTCGCGTGCCTCTAATATCGATATGGCTTCTGATTCTGAAACGTAGCCTCTACTTCGCATACAGCTCTCAAACCCAGCAGAGCTATAGCCTCCAGCGCTTGACTCGCATTTATGCCAATCCTCAATTGATGTCGAGCCGTTAAGGCGCACATATGTTTTAGTGGCCTTCCCGCCGGATGACATAATAGGAGTTGGCCTAGGGGCAGGCGTTGCGGTTGTCACCACGGCGGGCGCGATGATGCGCGGCGCGGGAGGCGGCATGGGCGCACTGATCACACGGCGAATAACCGGCGAGGGGCGTGCTACGCTTCGCCGGATTACAGGCTGGACATAGACTTGAGGCGAATAAGTCGAGATTTGCCGATATTGAACGGCGGGCTGATAACTAACGCAGCAGATCGGCCCATAACTGCGAGACGGCTGTATGTAGGGCTGAGGCACGTAAACTTCGGAGGCGTAATCCGGGCGGTATTGCGGCGCGTCGCCAAAACGCGTGCTTTGCGCGTCATAAGGCCCAACACACCCACTTATAATAAGTCCAAAAACAGCGCTACACAGCATAGCGCTGTGCCGCATCGGGAAGAATTGATGTGTCATATAAGTGACGCAGCAAGCGGCATGCCAAAAACAGCTTCTTTTCGGCGCGGTAGTCCTTATAAGGCGGCCATGACAAAAACAGACCCGATATCAGATAAGCCCGCCTCCCGGTTATCCCAAATTGAAGCTGCTGCGAATGCCTATGGCCTGCGTAGCTTAGATAATTATGTTCAAATCAGATCGGTAGCCGAACGCCTTCGTGATGGCTTGTGCGCGTTTCTTGATGACAGCCGAGAATGCGTATTTTTAGTGCCGCCTCAAGGCGGTTTTAGCCGCAAAAACTACGGGTCTGCAGCGTTTTCTGTCTCTGGCAAAGGCGTTTTGCCTTTGGAGCCGATTAGTTTTGGATTGGCCGTGCGCGTCACGGAGTCGGACGATTATATGCGTTTGGTTATGACGGCGCGTAAAGCTGGGGATCGCATCTATATTCGCGCCGAAAACAAATTAACAGCAGAACTGAATTTGCCCCTCAAAGATGAAAATATGATGCCGGTTTTTGAATCCCTAACCGATTATCTGCTTAACTGGTTCCAGAGCCGCATTGATCATTATGATGACGGCGATTACGGCGGTACAGATATTGGGTTTGATATTCTCCGCGTTGAGACTACAGAAACACCTGTCCCTACTCTAACATAAATATGGGGCTGTTCACACGACCGCCGCTTTTAGCTTGCCACGGCATAAAAACTCGGCAAAAAAACGCTTTGATATAGCCCGATAACGGAAAAATTTATGTCCGAAACTGCTTCGCATATAGTACATCTTTTGCCATTAAAAATGGCGTTAATTGGCGGGTTGGGTATCGGCGCGCAGTGGCTGGCGTGGAAACTGCAAAAACCCGCCATCGTCTTGATGGCGCTCGCCGGACTTATTTTCGGCCCGCTCTTGGGCTACCTTTTAACGCTGAGCATGCCTGATTGGCTGCCTGCAAAAATTGGCAACCCTGTTTTCGGGGTGATGGATGCCCTGCGGCTTAATCCGATCAAGGACTTCGGAGATTTGCTGCGACCTGTGATAGGAATTTCCGTCGCCATCATTCTGTTTGAGGGCGGGTTAACTCTCAAATTCCGCGAAATTCAGGGCTTCGCCAAACCCATTCGCCGTATGCTTCTGGTGGCCAGCCCCATTTCATGGCTGTTAGGGGCCTGTGCGGCGCATTATATCGTGAAATTACCTTGGGACATTTCAGCCATGATTGGCGGGCTGTTTGTGGTTACCGGCCCGACCGTGATCGTTCCACTTCTGCGTCAGGCTCATCTCGCAGAGCGGCCTGCCAACGTGCTGAAATGGGAAGGTATCGTCAATGACCCGATGGGCGCGTTATTTGCTGTCGGTGCTTATGAATTTATCCGCTTTACCGCCGCAGGCGGCAGCCTCCAATTTGCTTTCGGCATGCTCGCCTTTGCGGCTATATTCGGCACGGTCATCGGAATTGTGTCCGGCTGGGCGATGAGTCAGGCCTTTAACCGCGGCATTATTCCCGAATATCTCAAAGCCCCTGTCATGCTGGTCTGGGTGCTGTTGATTTATGTTTTCGCTAATGAAATGGCTGAAGAAACCGGACTTCTGGCTGTGACGGCTATGGGTATTACCATGGCCAATTCGCGTTTCGCCTCTTTGGTGGAAATGCGCCGGTTCAAAGAAAACATTGCGGTTCTGCTGGTCTCCGGCGTGTTCGTCATTCTAACGGCGACCCTGACGCCGGATGTGATTAAATCCTTTTTTGATAATTGGCAGGTCCCGACATTTGTCCTGGTCACAATCTTTCTGGTCCGCCCTATTGCGGTCTTCATTGGCACAGCCTTTAGCGGACTGAACTGGAAAGAGACTCTGATCGTCAGCCTTATTGCGCCGCGCGGTATTGTTGCCGTGGCTGTGGCGGGTTTCTTCGCGACCGAGCTTGTCGCGCTCTCAACAGAATATGCTGAACAGGGCAATTTCGCTCTGGCGGCCAGCCTGGAGCAAGGCGCCGTTTTCGTGCCGCTCTCCTTCGCTCTGGTTTTTGCCACCGTATTGTTCTCCTCATTCACCGTGACGCCTTTGGCTAAAGCCTTAGGTCTCGCCACAGAAAACAGCGAGGGTGTGTTGATTGTCGGAGCCAATCCGTGGTCACTCGGTTTGGCGAAGGGTCTGAAAGATATGGGCGTTCCGGTCACTGTCGCGGATACCAATTGGCGCCGTTTGCGCGGCGCGCGCCAAGAGGGCCATTATGTGTTTTACGGCGAAGTCCTGTCCGAACATGCTGACTACAATCTCGATCACAGTAAATTCCAGCATCTTATCGCGGCGACGCCTAATGATGCCTATAATTCGCTGGTCTGCGTCGAGTTCGCGCCAGAGCTGGGTCGCCACCGCGTCTTCCAGCTCGCCGGTCCTGAAAAAGACGAATATGACAAGACCGCGATTACCTTCACCGCGCGCGGCCGTATTTTGTCCACCCAAGGGCGTAACTTTGACGGCTTGACGCAAAATTGGTGGGGGGGGTATCGTTTCCGATCTACCAAATTAAGCGAGGAATATACGCTGACTGATCTTTTGGCGGATCGCGGCGAGGATACGGACATCCTGATGATCAAGCGCGCTGATGGTTTTGTTGCGATACCGAACTCCGGCGAGAAGCTGAAGGTTGAAGCTGGCAGTACGGTCTTAACCTTCGGCCCTGTGCGCGCCGACCGCGCCAGCGAAGATGCCCGCGCGCAGGAAAACCCCAATCCGTCCGGCGTTCTTCCCGCATAATTGAGACCAGCCTAAATAGGTAGACGTCATAATAGGACAGGGAAGTGAGTTATCCCCGTTAGGAGCGTAATGGCGCTTTGCGAATCCATTCCGCCGCGCCTATAGTCGATATATGAGTGATCCCAAGCCAAGCGGCGAATATCAGGTTTTAGCGCGTAAATACCGCCCGCAGAGTTTTGACGACATTATTGGTCAAGACGCTATGGTGAAAACCCTGCGTAACGCCTTTGCGACTAACCGCGTGGCTCACGCCTTCATGTTAACCGGCGTGCGGGGGATTGGTAAAACTACGACGGCGCGGCTCTTGGCCCGCGCGCTCAATTACGAAACTGACGATATTGCCGGCCCGTCAGTTGATTTTCCGGTTTTGGGCAAACACTGCGCCGACATTATGGCCAGCAGCCATATGGACGTTTTGGAAATGGATGCGGCCTCCCGCACAGGCGTCGAGAATATGCGCGAAATGCTGGACGGCGTTCGCTACGCTCCTGTCGATGCCCGTTACAAAGTCTATATCATTGACGAAGTGCACATGCTTTCAACCGGTGCGTTTAACGCGCTGCTCAAAACGCTGGAAGAGCCGCCGGATCATGCCAAATTTATCTTCGCGACAACCGAGATTCGCAAAGTGCCGATCACCGTTTTGTCACGTTGTCAGCGTTTTGATCTGCGCCGCGTCGACGTCGCCGAGCTTTCCGCACATTTAAAAAGTATCAGTGAGCAGGAAGACGCTAAAATTTCCGATGACGGCCTTGCGCTGATTGCCCGCGCCGCCGAAGGCTCTGTACGCGACGGTCTGTCGCTTCTTGATCAAGCGATCGTCCAGCGTCTGGATAAAGACAGCGAAGTGTCCATGGAGCAAGTGCGCGATATGCTCGGTCTTGCTGACCGCGTTCGCGTGCTGGATTTGTTCGGGTTGGCCGCGCTGGGCGACGCTAAAGGCGCGCTGACGGAGATGCGCGCCCAATATGATCACGGCGCAGATCCGGTTGTGATTATGCGCGATATGCTCGACTTATGTCACGAAGTCAGCCGCGCTAAAGCGATGGGAGACGCGGATGGCATGGACGCGTCGCCTGATGTGGCGCGAAAGGTCGGCGAGATCGCAGACGCGTTGACCATGGGACAGGCCACGCGTTTGTGGCAAATGCTTCTTAAAGCGTATAAAGATACACGCCTTGCGCCTGACCCGCTGGCTGCTGCCGAGATGGCATTATTGCGGCTCTGCGTAGCTGCTGAAATGCCGCCGCCAGAGCTGGCCGCGAAATTGATTGCCGATATGGGCAGCGAAGGCCGCGCTAAAGATATAGCCGGTTTTGCACCCAAAGCACCGGCGTCAGACCCGGCTCCGCAATCGCGCGAAAGCGGCGGATCGCAACCTGTGTCTATGACGGCGCGAAAGCCCGCCCTTGAGTCAGAACCAGAGCCTGCGCCTACAGAGGCGGTAATGTTCAACTCGCTGGAAGATATTGCTAACCACGCCGAGGCCGAAGGCTCGCGCGCCCTGCGCAGCGATATCGAGACCTGCCTGCGTTTGGTCAGCTTTGCGCCGGGCAAAATCGTATTTGAGCCTGCCCCAATGTCGCCGCCGCGCCTTCCGGCCTATCTGAAGGAAAAGCTTAAAGACTGGACGGGTCAGGATTGGTCAATCGTCATTGAAAAAGCGCCCGTCGGCACGGAGACTATTCGAGAGCGCCGCAACCGCGAGGTAAAAGAGCAGGACGATTCCGACCGCAATCATCCCGACCTCATTGCAGCGCTTAATCTCTTTAAAGGCGCGCAGCTGGTGGAGACCCGCGAGCGCGCGCCTAAATCCGCGCAAATTATTGCCGGCAATTTCGGCGCAAAACCACAGGACGATCACTTATGAAAGACATTATGGGCCTGATGAAACAGGCCAAGAAAATGCAGGAAAATATGGAGCGTGCAAAGCAAGATGTCGCGGCCCTGACAACAACAGGGAAATCCGGAGGCGGTCTGGTGACGCTGACGCTCTCCGGCAGCGGCAATATGAGCGCTATGAAAATTGATCCCTCGCTTCTGAACCCTGATGAGGGTGAAGTGCTGGAGGATTTAATCATTGCGGCCTTCCACGACGCCAAAGCCAAAATGGACGAAGCCAGTCAGGCGGCGATGAAAGACGCGATGGGTGATATTCAACTCCCGCCCGGGATGAGCCTTTAATGAACCGCCGTGAGCTGATCAGAGCCGGACTTGTGGCCGGAGTTGCCGGAGCCGCGCTGTCAGCGTGCGGGGCAGATAAGGATGGCCGTTATGGCGGTATCGGACATGGCGAGCGCAAAAAGCTTCTGAAGGGTTTCTCCGTTAATTTGGAAATGTGGTGGACGGAACTTCCATTAGAACAGCGTTTCGAACTGGCCGCGCTGGCGGGCTTCACACAGGTCGAGATTTGGTTTGTCAGCTCTGCAAACCTCAACGCAAATGAGCTGGCAAAAATGGCGAAAGCCGCGGGCGTCAAAGTCACACAGATTGTCGGAGCATCGTCAAAACTCGGGGCCCCCTATGGCCGCGATATTTTTCTGACCAGCATGAAATCCGCTATTGAAGAAGCTAAAATTCTCGGCGCGCCCGTTGTGACAATAACCGGGCACGAGATCATTGAAAACCAGTCCAACGAGCTTTCTATAGAAAATTACCGCCACAATCTGGAAGCCGCTGCGCCGTTATTTGAAGAGGCGAAGATCTTCGCTGCAGTCGAGCCGTTCAATCCTTATGACCATCCGGGGCATTTTATAAATGGCCATAAAGATGCGCTCAATATGGTGCGGGTCATTGGCTCTGATTATGTAAAAATAAACTGGGATCTGTTTCATATGCAGCGCGCGGAAGGCAATGTGATCGCATCTTTGCGCGAGGGTATCGATCAAGTCTGTTACATGCAGCTTGCCGACAGTCCGGGTCGTAATCAGCCCGGTACGGGCGAGATGGATTATGTGAATATAATTTCTGCGGCCAGAGCGGCCGGATATACCGGCCCGATCGGGTTGGAGTGCGTTCCCAAAGACAATAATAATGATCAGGCTGTGATTGATATGTTGGTGCTTTCCGAGCGCGTGGCAGCTGCGGCGCAGGTTTAGGTCACCATGAGCACTACTGTAGGCCCTGAAATTGAACGGCTGATCAGCCTGCTCGCCAAACTACCCGGTCTCGGCCCGCGCTCAGCGCGCCGCGCTGCGCTTGCCTTGATAAAGAAACGCGATACGGTCATGGATCCCTTAGTGTCGGCGCTGGCTGATGTATCCGCGCGCATTACGACATGCGAGATTTGCTATAATGTGGACAGCCAAAACCCGTGCCATATTTGCGCTGCACCGGGGCGTGACCAGACAAAAATCTGCGTGGTGCAGGATGTCGGTGACCTGTGGGCGCTGGAACGGGCAGGAGCGTTTCGGGGCACTTATCACGTTCTGGGCGGAAGCCTGTCCGCGCTGGATGGCGTCCGTCCGGAAGACCTCAATATTGCTCCGCTGATTGCCCGGTCAGGGCGCGGCGACATTACCGAAGTTATTTTGGCGATGAACGCGACAATCGACGGACAGACAACGGCGCACTATATTACAGATAAACTTGCGGGAAGCGATGTCAGCGTATCGCGCCTGGCACATGGCGTTCCTGTCGGCGGGGAGCTTGACTATCTGGATGATGGAACGCTCAGCGCGGCGATGCGCTCGCGCCGCCCCTTCTAATATAATCCGCAAAAGCAGAAGACTGATCACAGAAGGTGCTCACATCATTCAAATTCACCGACGGCGAACGGATATATACCAAAATCCGGATTTTGGGTCACAATGGGGCTATTCTATGTTATGGGCCGATTGGGACGTATTAAGGCGCCGGGGGATGAATAATGAGACTTGTGACAATAGGCCTAAGCTTGATTTTAGCGGCGGCATTCGTGTTTTTCGGCGCGCAGAAATTCGGCAGCGAAAATATTATATTTGCGACTATCGCAAATAATTCCGGCATTGGCCTGTTCGAGCCCATTATCCGCATGCTGACCGGCGCAGCGGAGCTGGCGACAGCAGCTTTGCTTTTATTGCCTGTCACGCGGCGCCTCGGCGCCGTGGCCGGACTCATTATACTGCTCGGCGCAATCGGTTTTCACCTGTCCCCCTGGCTGGGTATTTCCCCTGAGGGTATTGGCCCGGGTCTGTTCTATATGGCGCTGGCCATGTTTGCCGGGCTTATTGTTTTAAATGTTTTACTCAAAGACACACCGCTGTTTGGACGCGATAACTAGCCTCAAAATGCCCGCTTCATACCATACCATTGCCGCCAGGGGCGATGCGCCCCTGCTCTTTTTCGGAGATCACAGCAGCGCTCATATTCCGAAGGCTATGCAAGGGCTTGGGATATCCCCGCAGGACCGCGCGCGCCATATAGCTGTAGACATCGGCACGGAGGGTATAATCCACGCGCTGTGTAGAGAATTCGGCTGCGCTGGACATCTGGCAGGAGTTTCCCGGCTCGTCATTGATTGTAACCGCGACCTTAAGGCGAAAAACCTCATCCCGACAATCAGCGACGGGACACATATTCCCGGCAATGCGAGCCTAACTGCCACCGCGCGCCAGTCGCGCATAGACACCTATTATGCGCCCTATCATGACGCACTGGGCAGGGCGGTAGACGTGTGTGCTAAGCGCACAATTGACCCACTTATCGTGTCTATGCATAGTTTTACAACACAGCTGCGCGGGGGTGATAAGCGGGGGGTCGAAATTGGGTTTTTAGTCAAGGCCGATCCGCAAAGCGCGAATGACGCTATCGCTGAATTTGCTACAATTTCATATAATTATGATGTTCGTATCAATGAGCCTTATTCGGCGTGGGATTTAAATTACACGGTTGATCGCCACGTCATGCCGCGCGGTCTGCGCCACCTCTATATAGAAGTGCGTCAGGATTTCATCGCGACGCCCGCCGCGCAAAGCAATATGGCCGATATTCTCTCGCGTGTCATCGGCCCCGTCATGCGTCGGTCGACCATTGCGCCGCGCTGATAAGCAAGCGATGAAGGGTTCGGCACGATATTGAACGTGGCGCGTTTATGACTATATGCCGTCAGTATATATCAGGCGACACGAGGAATGCGCTATGAAAATTGAAAATCAGCTGTGTGACAATCAAGATCACTTTATTTCCGGACGCAATATGTTTGGCGATTATCCCGAAGGAATGGAGCAGGCCGTGTTCGGCATGGGATGTTTCTGGGGAGTAGAGCGCATTTTTTGGCAATTGCCGGGCGTATACGCAACGTCTGTAGGCTATGCGGGCGGCACGGACGACGCGCCGACTTATAAATCCGTGTGCGGCGGACGCACCGGCCATGCCGAAGTTGTGCATGTCGTCTATGACCCGGCTGTCATCAGTTACGCCGATCTGCTCAAGGTCATGTTTGAAAACCATAATCCGACACAGGGCGACCGGCAGGGCAATGACCGGGGTAGCCAGTATCGTAGCGTCATCTTCACATTTGATGACGGTCAGCGCATGGCCGCCGAAGAGGCGGTGACGCGGTACGGGGCGGCATATCATGATAAAGGCTTTGGCGCGATCACGACGCAGATATTGCCCGCGCAGACATATTACGCTGCAGAGGATTATCATCAACAATATTTACAGAAAAATCCGGCTGGATATTGCAATCACGGCCCGACGGGCGTTGTCTGCCCCATGCCAACTCGCGTCACGGCATAAAAATCCTCCGGCAGAGGTGGGAGTCTCTACCGGAGGGAATTCTAACGCCGTGACCAAGTCCGGCGGAGCAACTTTATAAAGAGCCGGGTGCTGTTTGGCTGTCTACAGTTTCTAACATATTGCCGAATTGGGCCAAATTAGGGCAGGTGTGCTCCTTTCCCGATATGATACCGTTCCGTTACTCATAGTATTAAAGCGGAGTTAATATAGGCCGCCATATTCATTTCTGTGGCCGCATATCGAACGAATAAGGAACTTAGCGTTCTAAAACCCGTTGTTATTGCAACAAATTAGTACGGCCGCCTAAAGTCTGAAGATTCACAGTAAAAATGCGAAGGGCGCTGTTGACGATGTCGATTTGCGCGCGTATATGGCGGCTCACTTGGGAGATTGACTGTCTGGGGGTTGCCCTAGAAACCCTTCTTCTGGTGAAAAAAACGAGATTTCATAGAGGTTTAGCCTTTGGTCTGTGACCATAAGCTGGGCTTTGTTTTAGCAAGCGGCCCGCCGCTTTTTTCTGCTTGAACGTCCATTGGGGCGGTTTTGCGGAAGTTAAGAGGGCGGAGACGGTTGCTATTTGTGCAGGACTAACGCCCCGACCCTTCTCATATGAGCGGGGGGCGGGCTGAAAACTAAGGTAGATTATGCCAACGATCCAACAGCTCATCCGCAAGCCGCGGAAACCGAAAGCCAAACGGAACAAAGTTCCGGCGCTGGAGCAATGCCCGCAAAAACGTGGCGTTTGCACGCGCGTCTATACAACGACACCGAAAAAGCCGAACTCTGCGATGCGTAAAGTTGCCAAGGTTCGTCTGACCAACGGCTTCGAAGTTGTGAGCTATATCGGTGGTGAGAAACATAATCTGCAAGAGCATAGCGTTGTTCTTATCCGTGGCGGTCGCGTAAAAGACTTGCCCGGCGTTCGTTATCACGTCCTTCGCGGCGTGCTGGATACACAAGGCGTGCAAGAGCGCCGTCAACGCCGTTCGAAATACGGCGCGAAGCGTCCTAAGTAAGGGTATTAGATATGTCACGTCGTCACCGCGCTGAGAAACGCGAAATCCTACCGGATCCAAAATTCAACGATCTGGTTCTGTCCAAGTTCATGAACGCAATCATGCTTGACGGTAAAAAGTCTGCTGCCGAGAAAATCGTCTATGGCGCGCTGGATATTGTTGAGGAAAAGGCCCGTACAGAGCCGATCCGCGTTTTCCATGACGCGCTGGAAAATATTAAGCCGAGCGTTGAAGTTCGCTCACGCCGCGTTGGCGGGGCGACCTATCAGGTTCCCGTCGAGGTTCGCGTTGAGCGCCGTCAGGCTCTGGCTATCCGCTGGCTTGTTAACGCGTCACGCGGACGTAACGAGAATACAATGCGCGAGCGTCTCGCCGGTGAATTACTGGATGCGTCCAGTAATCGCGGCTCGGCTGTGAAAAAGCGCGAAGACACACACCGCATGGCCGAGGCGAACCGCGCCTTTGCTCATTATCGTTGGTAAGACATAATTTTTTTAAAGAGACCGTAAGATGGCCCGCGAATACGAATTAAAAGATTACCGTAACTTTGGTATTATGGCGCATATTGACGCCGGTAAGACCACGTGTACTGAGCGGATTCTTTATTATACAGGTAAGAACCATAAAATTGCGGAAGTGCATGACGGCGCGGCCACTATGGATTGGATGGAGCAAGAGCAAGAGCGCGGCATTACGATTACGTCCGCTGCGACAACCTGTTTCTGGGCCGGTAAGCGTCTGAACATTATTGACACCCCTGGTCACGTTGACTTCACAATCGAAGTTGAACGCTCTTTGCGCGTGCTTGACGGTGCGGTTACGCTTTTGGATGCCAATGCCGGTGTTGAGCCGCAAACAGAGACTGTTTGGCGCCAGGCCGACAAGTATAAAGTCCCGCGCATGGTATTCATTAATAAAATGGACAAGACCGGCGCTGATTTCTACGCCTCTGTTGAATCTGTGAAAAAGCGGCTGGGCGGCAACGCTCTTGAGATGCAGCTTCCGATCGGCTCTGAAACAGAGTTTCGCGGAGTGGTCGATCTGGTCGAAAACGTTGCTTATGTTTGGCCTGATGATGCGGATCTTGGCGCGAAATACGATACTGTCGAAATTCCTGCTGATATGGTCGAAAAGGCTAAAGAATATCGCACTGCTCTTATCGAGGCCGTTGCCGATATGGACGACGCTGTCATGGAAGCCTATTTCGAAGGCGAAATGCCTGATGCGGCGACAATTAAGCGCCTTGTTCGCAAGGCAACGATTGCCAATAAAGTTGTTCCCGTTTTCTGTGGCACAGCCTTTAAAAATAAAGGCGTACAGCCTTTGCTGGACGCAGTTGTTGATTACCTGCCAAGCCCGCTGGATATCGCTTCTATTAAAGGCATCGACGTTAAAACCGGCGAGCCGACGACGCGCAAGGCTTCTGATGATTCCCCTCTTTCCATGCTGGCCTTTAAAATCATGAATGACCCTTTTGTGGGCACTTTGACATTCTGCCGCATCTATTCAGGCGTTCTTGAATCAGGCTCGCATGTTTTGAACACGGTTAAAGAAAATAAAGAGCGCGTTGGCCGTATGCTGATGATGCATTCTAATGACCGTGACGATATTAAGATTGCCTATGCGGGCGATATTATCGCTGTGGCGTCATTGAAGAACACAACAACGGGCGATACACTATGTGATCCGAGTGAGCCGGTTATTCTGGAGCGTATGGAGTTCCCTGATCCGGTTATTGAGATCGCGATTGAACCTAAATCCAAAGCTGACCAAGAAAAGTTGGGCCTTGGCCTGCAGCGTCTTGCGGCTGAAGATCCATCCTTCCGTGTCTCAACAGACCATGAGTCAGGTCAAACCATCATGGCGGGTATGGGCGAGCTTCACCTCGACATCCTTGTTGACCGCTTGAAGCGCGAATTTGGCGTAGAAGCCAATATCGGTCAGCCGCAAGTGGCTTACCGTGAAGCTTTGGCTGCACCCGTTGATATCGACTACACGCACAAAAAACAGTCCGGTGGTTCAGGTCAATTTGGCCGTGTTAAGATTAAGTTTGAGCCGCTTGAGCCCGGTTCCGGCGTTGAATTTGAATCAACAGTTACCGGTGGTAATGTTCCTCGCGAATATTTCCAGGGCGTTGAAAAAGGTATTCGCACGATGGCCGAGTCGGGCCTGCTTGCGGGCTTCCCGGTCATCGACTTTAAAGCCAATCTTTATGATGGCGCTTATCATGATGTTGACTCATCCGTGATGGCCTTTGAGATTGCGGCGCGCGCAGCGTTCCGTCAGATCAAAGAAGAGGGGCGCATCAAGCTGCTCGAGCCGATTATGAAAGTCGAAGTTGTGACGCCGGAAGAGCATGTTGGCGACGTTATCGGCGATCTGAATTCACGCCGCGGAATGATTGAAGGCACAGAGATTCGCGGAAACGCAAATGTCGTCAATGCCATGGTCCCGCTGGCCAATATGTTCGGTTACGTGAATGACCTGCGCGGTAAGACTAAAGGCCGCGCGCAGTTCACAATGACATTTGACCACTATGCCGCGACGCCGAAAGCCGTCATGGACGAAGTGATTAGCAAACAATCGGGCGCGTAAGGCGCGCCCCTTAAACGACCTCCAGAGGAGCTTAAAATGGCAAAAGAAAAATTCCAACGCGACAAGCCGCACGCCAATGTTGGCACGATTGGCCACGTTGACCACGGTAAGACGACGCTGACGGCGGCGATCACGAAGTATTTCGGTGATTTCAAGGATTATGACCAGATTGACGGCGCGCCTGAAGAGCGTGCGCGCGGTATCACCATCTCTACGGCTCACGTTGAGTATGAGACGGAAAACCGTCATTATGCTCACGTCGACTGCCCCGGACATGCTGATTATGTGAAAAACATGATCACAGGCGCGGCGCAAATGGATGGCGGCATTTTGGTTGTCAACGCTGCGGACGGCCCGATGCCGCAAACGCGCGAACATATCCTTTTGGCCCGTCAGGTCGGCGTTCCGGCTTTGGTGGTTTACCTCAACAAGGTTGACCAGGTTGATGATGAAGAGCTTTTGGAGCTGGTTGAGATGGAAGTGCGCGAGCTGCTGTCCTCTTACGATTACCCTGGCGATGATATTCCGATTATTCCGGGCTCCGCTTTGGCGGCGCTGAACGGCACCGATCCCGAGATTGGCGAGAACTCCATTCGCGCTTTGATGAAGGCTGTTGATGAGTATATTCCCCAGCCTGAGCGCGCGATTGACCAGCCCTTCTTGCTACCGATCGAAGATGTATTCTCCATCTCAGGCCGCGGTACGGTTGTCACCGGGCGTGTTGAGCGCGGGATTGTCAAAGTGGGCGACGAGATTGAAATCGTCGGTATCCGCGATACGCAGAAAACGACCTGTACGGGCGTTGAAATGTTCCGCAAGCTTTTGGACTCCGGTCAGGCCGGCGACAATATCGGCGCGCTGATCCGTGGTGTTGACCGCGAAAATGTTGAGCGTGGCCAAGTGCTGTGTAAGCCGGGCAGCGTAACGCCGCATAAGAAGTTTGTGGGTGAGGCTTATGTCCTGACCAAAGACGAAGGCGGCCGTCATACGCCGTTCTTCAACAATTACCGTCCGCAGTTTTACTTCCGTACGACTGATGTGACCGGTGTTGTGACATTGAACGAAGGCACGGAAATGGTTATGCCGGGCGACAACGTCAATATTAATGTCGAACTGATCGTCCCGATCGCGATGGAAGAGAAGCTGCGCTTCGCTATCCGTGAAGGCGGACGCACCGTCGGCGCCGGCGTCGTGTCAAAAATTATTGAGTA
>NZ_KB823012.1 GCF_000365025.1 Robiginitomaculum antarcticum DSM 21748
AGTTTGTGGGTGAGGCTTATGTCCTGACCAAAGACGAAGGCGGCCGTCATACGCCGTTCTTCAACAATTACCGTCCGCAGTTTTACTTCCGTACGACTGATGTGACCGGTGTTGTGACATTGAACGAAGGCACGGAAATGGTTATGCCGGGCGACAACGTCAATATTAATGTCGAACTGATCGTCCCGATCGCGATGGAAGAGAAGCTGCGCTTCGCTATCCGTGAAGGCGGACGCACCGTCGGCGCCGGCGTCGTGTCAAAAATTATTGAGTAATAAGCCGGGCCGCACAGGCTGATCTGTGCGGCTCTTTTAATGCCCGCGAAACATTCGGACTGAAGTTATGGAACGTCAAAATATCCGCATCCGGCTAAAAGCCTTTGATCACCGCATTCTGGATCACTCCACTGCGGAAATCGTCAATACGGCTAAGCGTACTGGTGCAAATGTGCGCGGGCCAATCCCGCTGCCGACACGCATCGAGAAGTTCACTGTGAACCGCTCGCCGCATGTGAACAAAAAATCGCGCGAGCAATTCGAGATTCGTACGCATAAGCGTATGCTCGATATCGTTGATCCAACACCCCAGACCGTGGACGCGCTGATGAAGCTCGACCTCGCTGCCGGTGTTGATGTTGAAATTAAGCTGGGAGCCTAAGATGCGCACCGGATTAATCGCTAAAAAACTCGGCATGACCCGCGTGTTTGATGACACCGGTTCCCATGTCCCGGTTACGGTTCTGTCACTCGAAGAGTGCCAGGTCGTGGCTCATAAAACACAAGAGCGTGACGGCTACAGCGCTGTCCAGCTCGGCGCGGGTAATGCCAAGCCCAAAAATGTGGCCAAGGCTGAGCGTGAGCGCTTTGCTAAAGCGTCAGTTGTGCCGAAGAAGAAAATCAAAGAGTTTCGCGTTGACGCAGACAATATGATTGAGGTCGGCGCGACAATGTCTGCGGAGCATTTTGTTCCCGGGCAAAAAATTGACGCGGCTGCGACATCTAACGGTAAAGGTTTTGCCGGTGCGATGAAGCGTTGGAACTTTGGCGGCCTACGCGCCACCCATGGTGTATCCATCTCTCATCGTAGCCACGGCTCTACCGGTCAGTGTCAGGATCCGGGCAAGGTTTTTAAAGGTAAGAAAATGGCCGGCCATATGGGCGCGCGCCGTATTACAACGCAAAATCTTGAAATTGTTCGCGTTGATGCGGATGGCGGTCTGGTTCTGGTCAAGGGCGCTGTTCCTGGATCAAAAGGATCTTGGGTAGAGCTTCGTGACGCCGTAAAGGGTACGAAAGCCACCGATTTGCCGACGCCGGGCGCGTTTAAAGCTGCCGGTTCTAAAGCCGAAGCGAAAGCCGCTCCTGCTAAATCAGGCGAGGAAGAATAGTCATGAAATGTGATATCACAAAACTTGATGGCAAAACGTCCGGGTCTGTTGACCTAGATGATGCTATCTTCGGCTTGGAGCCGCGCAAGGATATCCTGCACCGTATGGTCCGCTATCAATTGGCGAAACGTCAGCAGGGAACGCATCAAGTGCAAGAGCGCGGTGATGTATCCAAAACAACCAAGCGTATTGGTAAACAAAAAGGCGGCGGTACGGCCCGTCACGGTAACGGATCTGTGTCGCAGTTCCGCGGGGGGGGTAAAGCCCACGGACCGCGCGTTCGCGATCATTCTTTTGATCTGCCGAAAAAAGTCCGCGCCCTGGCTATGAAGCATGCTCTGTCTGCCAAAGCCGGCGCAGGCGAGCTGATCATTGTTGATGACGTAACGCTTAAAGCGGCCAAAACATCTGACCTTGTTAAAGTGCTTGAAAAAATGGGCGTCTCTAACGGTCTAATCGTTGGCGGCCGTGAGCTGGATAGTAACCTATCTAAAGCCGCGCAAAACGTGAAAAATCTTGACGTTCTGCCAAGCCAAGGCGCGAATGTTTATGACATTCTTCGCCGTCACACACTGGTTCTTTCCAAAGAGGCCGTTGCTGATCTGGAGGCTCGACTAAAATGAGTATTGCCGCCCGCCATTATGACACCATCGTAGCTCCGGTTATTACCGAGAAAAGCTCGATCCTGTCTGAAAATAATCAAGTCGTTTTCGAGGTTGCCCGCAGCGCCACGAAAGCAGAGATCAAGGACGCTGTTGAGCAGTTGTTCAAAGTTAAAGTCACAGCCGTCAATACGCTCGTGACCAAAGGAAAGACCAAGCGATTCCGCGGCATTGCCGGGCGTCGCCGTGATGTCAAAAAAGCTGTTGTCACGCTTAAAGACGGCGACAGCATTGATATTGCGACCGGTCTGTAAGGAATTTAGTTATGGCCTTAAAGACATTTAATCCGACCTCGCCAAGCCGGCGCAACCTTGTTCAGGTTGACCGTAGCGGCTTGCATAAAGGTCGTCCTGAAAAGAGCCTGACTGAAGGCATTAGTAAAAACGGTGGCCGTAATAATATGGGCCGCATCACGGCCCGTCGCCAAGGCGGCGGTCATAAGCGTCTGTACCGGATCATCGACTTTAAACGGAACAGATTTGATATGCCGGCAACGGTTGAGCGTTTGGAATATGATCCAAACCGCACAGCCTTTATCGCGCTGATCAAATATGAAGACGGTCAAAAAGCTTATATTCTTGCTCCTCAGCGTCTGGATGTTGGCGATACTGTTATCAGTTCTAAATCAGCAGATGTGAAGCCGGGCAATACTATGCCGCTTCGCGCTATGCCGGTCGGTACGATTATCCATAATGTGGAAATGAAGCCGGGCAAAGGCGGGCAAATTGCACGCTCCGCCGGTGGATATGCACAGCTTGTAGGACGGGATTCTGGATATGCTCAGGTTCGCCTGAAGTCCGGAGAGCTTCGCGCCATTAATCAAGAATGTCTTGCAACTGTAGGTGCGGTCTCAAACCCGGATCACATGAACATCAATCTTGGTAAAGCCGGCCGCAAACGCTGGCTTGGTGTTCGCCCGTCAGTTCGCGGCGTTGCCATGAACCCGGTTGATCACCCGCATGGTGGTGGTGAAGGCCGGACATCCGGTGGCCGTCACCCTGTGACGCCATGGGGTAAGCCAACAAAGGGTAAGAAAACCCGCTCAAACAAGGCAACGGATAAATTTATCATCCGCTCACGCCACAAGAAGAAGAAACGGTAGGATTTAGTATGCCACGCAGTGTCTGGAAAGGTCCGTTTGTTGACGGGTACCTCCTTAAAAAAGCCGCCGCTTCGCGCGATTCAGGTCGCAAGCAGGCGATTAAAACTTGGTCTCGCCGTAGCACGATCATGCCGAATTTTGTCGGTTTGACGTTTCAGGTTCATAATGGACAAAAATTCATACCCGTTCTCGTGACCGAGGACATGGTGGGGCATAAATTCGGTGAGTTTTCACCGACCCGCACCTATTACGGTCACACTTCGGATAGAAAAACGAAGCGGAAGTAGACGATGTCAAAGACTAAAAATCCACGCCGCGTCGGTGAAAACGAAGCCATGGCAAAAACGCGCATGATTCGGATTAGCCCTCAAAAGCTGAATCTTGTTGCCCAAATGATCCGTGGCAAGAAAGCCGAGACTGCACTGAACGATCTGGCCTTTTCGCGTAAGCGGATTGCTGGCGACGTGCGCAATACTTTGCAAAGCGCGATCGCTAATGCTGAGAATAATCACGGCCTTGATATCGACAGCCTGATTGTTTCAGAAGCTTTTGTCGGCAAGAATTTGGTTATGAAGCGTTTCCGGGCACGTGCCCGTGGCCGCGGCGCCAAAATTCTTAAACCGTTTTCCGAGCTGACGATTATCGTCCGCGAAGTCGAGGAGGCCGCATAATGGGTCAGAAGATTAATCCAATCGGCCTGCGCCTTGGTATTAACCGCACTTGGGAATCCAAGTGGTATGCCAATACGTCAGAATATGGCGAACTGCTGCACCAAGACCTGAAAATCCGGGACTTTCTGCAAACAGAGCTGAAGCAAGCCAGCGTCTCATCTATCATTATTGAGCGCCCACATAAAAAATGCCGCGTCACAATTTACACGGCGCGTCCGGGTGTTGTGATCGGTAAAAAAGGCGGAGACATTGAAAAGCTTCGTAAAAAGCTGATGACGATGGTTGATGGTGAAGTATTCCTCAATCTTGTTGAAGTGCGTAAGCCTGAGGTTGACGCCACTTTGGTCGCTGACGGAATAGCGCAGCAGCTTGAGCGCCGCGTCTCTTTCCGCCGCGCCATGAAGCGCGCGCTGCAAAGCGCGATGCGCATGGGTGCCAAAGGCTGTAAAATTAAACTGGGCGGCCGTCTCGGCGGCGCTGAAATTGCCCGCGTAGAACAGTATCAGGAAGGCTCCGTGCCTCTACATACACTGCGCGCTAACATTGATTATGGCGTTGCACGCGCTATGACCACCATGGGAATTATCGGTATTAAAGTCTGGATCAATAAAGGCGAGATCATGGAACATGATCCGTCTGCACGCGAACGTCTGATGAATAGTCAAAATGACGAGCGCGGCGGACGGGGCGACCGTGACCGTCGTCCGGCCCGCGCGAGCTAGAAGGTATTTAAGTCATGATGCAACCGAAACGGACGAAGTTCCGCAAAGCACATAAAGGCCGGATCAAAGGCGTCGCTAAAGGCGGCACTGATCTGAACTTTGGATCTTTTGGCCTCAAGGCTTTGGAGCCTGAGCGTGTGACTGCGCGTCAAATCGAGGCCACGCGCCGTGCGATTACGCGTCACATGAAAAGGGCCGGTCGTGTCTGGATCCGCATCTTCCCTGATGTGCCCGTCACAAAAAAGCCAACCGAAGTCCGGATGGGTAAAGGTAAGGGTTCTGTCGAGTTTTGGGCCTGTAAGGTCAAGCCCGGCCGGATCATGTTTGAAATTGACGGCGTAACTGAAGCAGTTGCCCGCGAGGCGCTTCGCCTCGGCGCAGCTAAACTGCCCGTTAAATGTAAAGTCGTCACCCGTCCGGGTGAATAGGAGAGGCGGTCATGAGTAAAGAAATGAAAGCCGTTGATGTACGCGCTATGAGCGAAGATCAGTTGAATGACGAGCTGTTAAAGCTGAAAAAAGAGCAGTTTAATCTGCGTTTTCAGCAAGCAACCGGTCAGCTGGAAAAAACATCACGCGTGAAAACTGTTCGCCGCGATATTGCGCGGGTCAAAACAATTATGCGCGAGAGCGCTAAAGCCAAAGCGTAAGAGGGCGATATGCCAAGACGAATTCTACAGGGCACCGTGGTGTCAGACAAAGGCGACAAGACAGTTGTCGTGCGCGTGGAGCGGACTTATCTGCATCCACTGCTCAAGAAAACTGTGCGCCGGTCAAAGAAATACCATGCCCATGACGAGGGCAATGTTGTGAAAATGGGTGAGCAGGTTTCCATTCAGGAATGCCCGCCTCGCTCTAAGTTGAAACGCTGGGAAGTTGTTGCCGGGTAATCCGCAGCTGACTTTTCCGCCTATTTTTTAAGAGGTCTGATATGATTCAGATGCAATCCAATCTTGATGTCGCCGATAATTCCGGCGCGCGCCGCGTGCAGTGCATTAAAGTGCTGGGCGGCGCCAAGCGTCGCTACGCCCATGTCGGTGATTTGATCGTGGTTTCGATCAAAGAAGCGATCCCGCGCGGCCGTGTCAAAAAAGGCGAAGTGCGTAAAGCTGTTGTCGTTCGCGTCCGTAAGGACATTCAGCGTCGCGACGGTTCCGTCATTCGCTTTGACAGCAATGCAGCCGTTATCGTGAATGATAAAGGCGAGCCGCTTGGAACGCGTATCTTTGGCCCCGTGCCGCGCGAGCTTCGCGCGAAATCAACGCCGAAGAAAAATCTGATGAAAATCGTTTCTCTGGCTCCGGAGGTTCTGTAGTCATGGCTGCTAAGATTAAAAAAGGCGACCACGTCATCGTGATTGCCGGTAAAGACAAGGGTAAAAAAGGCGAAGTTTCTCGCGTTATCCCGTCTGCCGATAAAATTATTGTTTCCGGCGTTAATGTCGTCACACGTCATGTGAAGCCGACACAAGCAGATCCGGATGGCGGCATTCGCCGCTTCGAAGGCGCGATCCACGTTTCTAACGTGGCCGCCATCGACCCGAAAGACAGCACACCGACTCGCGTGGGTTTCAAAACCCTCAAAGACGGCAAAAAAGTCCGTGTTGCTAAGAAATCAGGAGAGGTCCTCGATGTCTAAGCCTTATGAGCCCCGCCTAGCGGCCAAATATCGTGAGTCCATCCGTAAAACGATGCAGGATAAATTTGGCTACACGAACGAGATGCAAATTCCGGCGATTGAGAAAGTCGTATTGAATATGGGTGTCGGCGAAGCTGTTGGTGACAGTAAAAAGATCAAATCTGCTATCGCGGATATGGAAGCAATCGCCGGTCAGAAACCTATTCCGACAATTGCCAAGAAATCCATTGCGGGCTTTAAGCTGCGCGAAGGCATGACGGTTGGCTGTAAAGTTACGCTTCGCGGCGACCGCATGTACGAATTCCTGGACCGTTTGGTCAATATCGCGCTGCCGCGCGTACGTGACTTTCGCGGATTGAATGTTAAGAGCTTTGACGGCAATGGTAATTATGCCATGGGTATCAAAGACCAAACTATCTTCCCGGAAATTAATTACGATCAGATCGAAGCGATCTGGGGTATGGATGTTGTAGTTGCGACTACAGCGAAAACTGATGACGAAGCAAAGGCACTGTTGGCCGAGTTTGACTTCCCCTTCCCGAAGTAACGGAAAGCGAAGCAAATTTACGCAGCAGGTCAAGCAGACCCCGCAATGATGCGCGGTCTCGCAATTGGAGAAAGAAATGGCAAAAGTCAGTGCAGTTGAGCGCAATAAGAAGCGCCAACGTCTTGTTAAAAAATATGCAGCCAAGCGCGCAGAGCTGAAAGCAACAGCGCGCAATACTGAGCTGCCGGTCGAGGAGCGCTTTGCAGCCCAGCTTAAGCTGGCCGAGCTTCCCCGCAACAGCGCGCCGATCCGCGTTCGCAATCGCTGCGAAGTGTCAGGACGTCCGCGCGGTTATTACCGTAAAATGAAAATGTCCCGGATCGCTCTTCGTGAGCTTGGCTCTTCTGGCCTGATTCCGGGTCTTGTGAAATCTAGCTGGTAAGGAGGCTCTAATGTCATTTTCAGATCCCCTTGGTGATATGCTAACACGCATCCGGAACTCCTTGTTGCGCGGCAAATCCAAATGTATCACGCCGGCGTCTAAATTGCGCGGCCGTGTATTGAATGTTCTAGCCGACGAAGGCTATATTCGCGGCTATAGCGAAGTTGAGAAAGATGGTTTTGCCTCTTTTGAGATTGACCTTAAATATTTCGAAGGCAGCCCCGTCATTCGCGAAATTACGCGCGTCTCGAAACCGGGCCGCCGTGTCTATTCATCCGTAAAAAGCCTTCCGCAGATCCGCAACGGTCTCGGCATCGCGATCCTCTCTACGCCATCCGGCGTAATGAGCGACCACGCGGCGCGCGAGAACAATGTGGGCGGCGAAGTCCTTTGCAAAGTTTCATAGGGAGGTTTTATGTCACGTATTGGTAAAAAGCCTGTCGAAATTCCATCCGGCGTTACGTTGACCCAAAAGGGTCAACTTGTATCCGTTAAAGGCACAAAGGGCGAGCTGTCCTTTAAATTGCCTGATTCGGTTTCCGGTAAATTGGACGGCAATGAGTTCACTGTTACGCCGATTGTTGCCGATAATACCGGCCGGTCAATGTGGGGCATGTGTCGCACAATGATCGCTAACATGATCCAAGGTGTTACGAACGGTTATAAGAAAGAACTTGAGCTGCAGGGCGTGGGTTACCGCGCGCAAATGAAGGGCAATACGCTCTCCATGCAATTAGGTTTTTCGCATGATATTAATTTCGATGCGCCTGAAGGCATCACAATCGAGGCTCCAAAGCCTACTCAAGTGATTGTTTCAGGCATCGATAAACAGGCCGTAGGTCAAACTGCTGCGAAAATTCGCGAGTTCCGCAAACCCGAGCCCTATAAAGGCAAAGGCGTGCGTTATCTCGGTGAATATGTTCGCCGCAAAGAAGGTAAGAAGAAGTAGAGCGATGAGTACTGCAAGCACAAAACGCCGCGCCCAGCGCGTCCGCCGCCGTTTGAAAAAGAACGCGCAGGGACGCCCGCGCCTATCTGTTTACCGTAGCCACAAAAACATCTCCGCACAGATTATTGACGATCTGAACGGCGTGACTTTGGCCTCGGCTTCCACACTGGAAGGCAAGGACAAAGGGTCCGACAAAGATGCCGCAATCAAAATCGGCAAGTTAATTGCCGAGCGTGCTCTTAAAGCTGATGTCAAAGACGTTATCTTTGACCGCGGCGGTTATTTGTTCCACGGCCGGGTGAAAGCTCTGGCAGATGCGGCTCGCGAAGCCGGTCTTAAGTTCTAGGAGAGCTGTTATGGCAAGAGACGATAATAGAGGCCGTGGTCGCAAACGCGAAGACGAAACTCCTGAATTTATTGACCGTTTGGTTCACATTAACCGCGTCGCTAAAACCGTAAAAGGTGGACGCCGTATGGGTTTTGCCGCTTTGGTCGTTGTCGGTGATGAAAAAGGCCGCGTCGGCTTCGGTAAGGGTAAAGCCCGCGAAGTTCCCGAGGCGATCCGCAAGGCGACTGAAGAAGCTAAGAAGACCATGATTCGCGTCCCATTGCGTGAAGGCCGTACATTGCATCATGATACACGGGGCCGTCACGGCGCCGGTAAAGTGATCATGCGCGCTGCGCCTCCCGGTACCGGTGTTATCTCCGGTGGCCCAATGCGCGCTGTCATGGAATGCCTCGGCGTTCAGGACGTCGTTGCCAAATCATTGGGGACATCCAACCCGTATAACATGATCCGCGCGACCTTTGACGGTCTAAAGCGCATGGAAAGCCCCCGCACGATTGCCGCCAAACGCGGCAAGAAAGTCGGCGAGCTTGTTACACGCCGCGACGACGGAGCCTCTGCTCCTGAAGCGCTCGAAGCCTAGAAAGAATTATCATGGCCGCGAAAAAGAAAACATTGAAAGTCAAGCAGACCGGTTCGCCGATCCGCCGCCCTGCCGATCAACTGGCAACCCTTAAAGGTCTTGGTCTGAATAAAGTCGGCCGGGTCCGCGAGCTTGAGGACACGCCGTCAGTGCGCGGCATGGTCTCCAAGGTCAGCCATATGGTGCAGATCGTTAGTGAATAACGGTCGCCCCTTTTATTTATACTGCGCCGTCCCATATCAAGGTGACGCGGCGCTACGGAGATAAAGATGCGTTTGAATGAATTAGCCGATAATGCCGGCGCGACACAAAAGCCTACCCGCGTTGGACGCGGTATCGGTTCAGGTAAGGGCAAAACAGGCGGCCGTGGTGTCAAAGGTCAAAAGTCACGTTCCGGCGTGGCCATTAAAGGCTTTGAAGGCGGACAAATGCCGATCCATATGCGCCTTCCAAAGCGCGGCTTTAACAAGCCAAACCGTTTGAAGCTCACTGAGCTGACGATCCGTCGTCTGCAGCAAGCTATCGATGCAGGCGTATTGCCTAAGGGTGAGCTTGACGCGGCTGCATTGGTTTCCGCTGGCGTTATCCGCCGCGGTCTTCACGGCGTACGCGTTATTGGTGGCGGCGAACTGTCTTCAGCGTTAAAACTGAAAGTGCGCGGCATTACTAAGGGCGCGCAAGCGATCATCGAAAAAGCCGGTGGTAGCGTACAGGTTATCGAAGAAGTTCCTGCGAAGCCTGAGAAAACTGCGAAGCCAGCGAAAAAAGCGGCTAAGGCAGAGCCTGCCGCCAAAAAGCCTGCCGCCAAAAAAGCACCGGCTAAGAAAGCTGAAGCTAAGCCTGCTGCTGATAAGAAAACACCTGCCAAAAAAGCACCGGCCAAAAAAGCCGCTGCTAAAGATGGTAAAGGCGACGATCTGACGAAAATCAGTGGCGTTGGCCCCGTCTTTGCTAAGCGCCTTAACGGCGAAGGCGTTATGACATATGCAGATATTGCCGGATTGACTAAAGCCCGCATTGCCGAGCTGGACGAAAAACTCGATCTCAAGAATAATATCGAAAATGATGATTGGCCCGCTCAAGCGAAAGCTTTGATGGGCAAGTAAAATAATCGCCCCGTAGGCCACCTACGGGGCAATTTATTAAGGTATACTTATGGCATCGGCATCAGAACAGCTGGCATCGAATATGAATCTGGGGGCCTTTGGTAAAGCCAAAGACCTGCAGCAGCGTATCTTGTTCACTCTGTTCGTGTTGATCATTTACCGCCTCGGTACATTTGTTCCTGTTCCCGGTATCAACCTTGCCGCTTACGCCGATACTTTTGCCTCCGCATCGGGTGGTCTTTTAGACCGTGCTAATATGTTCTCCGGCGGCGCAGTTGAGCGTATGGCGGTTTTTGCGCTCAATGTTATGCCGTATATTACGGCATCGATTGTGATGCAGATGATGAAAAAGACTGTACCGTCACTGGTCGCGCTTGATAAAGATGGCGGGCAGCAAGGCCGTCAGCAAATCAATCAATATACACGCTATCTAACCGTTTTCCTGGCGCTTTTTCAGGCTTACGGCATTGCCCGCTTGCTTGAAGCGCAAGACGTTGTCATCAATCCCGGCCTGTTCTTCCAAGTCACCTGTGTCGTGACGCTTGTTGGCGGGACCATGTTCCTGATGTGGCTGGGCGAGCAGATCACGGCGCGCGGCGTTGGTAACGGCGTCTCGCTAATCATTTTCGCCGGTATTGTGGCCGAGCTTCCTCGTGCGATTTACCAGACGATTGGTCTGGGCAGTAGCGGACAAATCCCGACCTCTTTGGTTGTTGTTGTGCTGGGCATGGCCATTGCCCTGACATTGCTGATTGTATTTGTCGAGCGCGCACAGCGCCGCCTCCTTGTGCAGTACCCCAAGCGACAAATGGCGGGTGGTAAACAGTTTGGCGGTCAAAACAGCTTCCTGCCGCTCAAGATCAATACCGCCGGTGTTATCCCGCCCATTTTCGCAAGTTCGCTCTTGCTCCTCCCTGCGACGGCCGGGCAGATGTTGTCGGGCGGCGGAGCCGATGGCGGGGATCCCGGCATGCTTCAAACCGCTATGGCCTTTATCGGTTACGGTTCGCCGCTCTATTTGACACTTTACGGCGTTCTCGTGATTTTCTTCTGCTTCTTCTATACAAGCTTCGTCTTTGACAGTGAGCAGGTTGCCGACAATCTTCGCAAACAGGGCGGCTTTCTGCCCGGCATCCGTCCCGGCGTACGGACGCAGCAATATCTGGATTATGTGTTAAACCGCCTGACGCTGATTGGCGCGCTCTATGTGGCTTTCGTTTGTGTCCTTCCCGAATATCTCATTTCCCAGAATCAAGAAATTCCCCCGAGTGTCGGCATGTTGATTGGCGGGATGAGTCTGTTGATTATCGTGTCCGTGACAATTGATACGGTCACGCAAATACAAAGCCATCTGATCGCCCATCAATATGAAGGCCTGATCAAGAAAAGCAAAATGCGCCGGAGACAGCGCTAAGATGGTCTTTAATCTTATTCTTTTTGGCCCGCCTGCTGCAGGAAAGGGCACGCAGGCCAAACGGCTTGTTACGGATTGCGGCTTTGTGCAGCTCTCCACCGGAGATATGCTACGCGCGGCCCGCAAATCCGGATCAGAACTTGGCAAGCGCGTCGCTGGCATTATGGATAGCGGCGCATTGGTCAGTGACGAGGTTGTCATTGCCCTGATTGAAGAGCAGCTGGCTGAGCATAAAAGTGCTGCGGGCTTTATCTTTGACGGATTTCCACGCACAGTGGCTCAGGCCGTTGCGCTCGATTCCATGCTCGCTAAACGCGGGCAAGCTGTAGACAGTGTCATTCGACTGGTCGTCGAAGATGAAGCCATATTGACACGTATCGGAAAGCGTTTCGAGCAAGAAGGGCGCAAGGATGATAATCCGGCGACTTTCGCCAAGCGCCTCGCCGCTTATAATGAACAAACTGCGCCGCTGCTGCCCTTCTATACGGCGCAGGGCAAATTAAACGAAGTCAATGGCATGGTCTCTATCGAAACCGTGTCGAAGCAGATTGACCGGGTCCTCGGGGCCCACAAAACCGGACGGGCTTAGGCTCGTCTTAAATGTGCGTTTGATAACGTGAAGGACAGCTTATCTGCCTTCACGCTGTTGACGTTAGTGAAGTTGAGTATATAAGACGCGTTCGCGAAAATGGTCATTTTCGCCCTTTTTATTTGGGCGGACCCCAAATGGGATAGGCCAAGAATTGCGTCATTGTGCAAGGAGATTATTGTGGCACGCATTGCGGGTGTTAACATACCAACCAATAAACGCGTATTGATTGCGCTGACTTATATCCACGGCATCGGTTCGGCCAAAGCGCGCGAGATCGTTGACGCTGTGAACATTTCGGACGACCGCCGGGTTCAAGATCTGTCGGATGCAGAGATTCTGCAAATCCGTGAGCAGATCGACGGCAACCATATGGTTGAGGGTGATTTGCGCCGCGAAGTTGGCGGCAATATCAAACGCCTGATGGATATGGGTAATTACCGGGGTTTGCGTCACCGCCGCGGCCTGCCTGTGCGCGGTCAGCGTACGCATACCAATGCGCGTACGCGTAAAGGTCCGGCCAAAGCAATCGCCGGCAAGAAGAAATAGGATAGTCCGTTATGGCTAAAGAACCAGGTCGCGTCCGCCGCGCCAATCGCAAGAACATCAGCTCCGGTATTGCGCATATCAATGCCACTTTTAACAATACCATTATTACGGTTACTGATGCACAGGGTAACACTATTGCTTGGTGTTCAGCCGGCGCGATGGGTTTCAAAGGTAGCCGTAAGTCTACACCATATGCGGCGCAGGTTGCGGCCGAAGAAGCGGCGCGTAAAGCGGCGGAACACGGCATGCAAACCATAGAAGTGAATGTGACCGGTCCCGGTTCAGGCCGTGAGAGCGCCGTGCGCGCCCTTGGCGCTGCGGGTTTTACTGTCACAACAATTCGCGACGTTACGCCTATTCCGCATAATGGCTGCCGTCCACCCAAACGCCGCCGCGTATAATTTACGCATGGCGTAATCGGCGCGTTTATCGCGGCGATATTTAAGATTATTTTCGCGCCCGCATGACGGGCGCATCGCTATAAGAGGCACAACCGTGATTGAAAAAAACTGGCAAGAACTTATTCGCCCCATGAATCCGGAAATTACGCCCGGTCGTGATCCGATCCGCTTGGCGACTGTAACAGCTGAGCCGCTGGAACGCGGTTTTGGTATGACGCTTGGTAATGCGCTTCGTCGTGTTCTACTGTCATCTCTCCAAGGCGCTGCAGTCACCGCCGTCCAAATCGACGGTATTGTTCACGAATTTACGTCCATTCCTGGCGTTCTTGAAGATGTCACAAACATCATCCTGAACTTCAAAGGTCTGGCTGTGCGTTTGCATACTGAAGGTCCGGTCAAGCTGCTGTTGAAAAAAGACACAGCGGGCCCCGTCACAGGCGCCGATATTGAAGAAACGGCTGATGTCGAGGTTCTAAACCCCGAGCACGTCCTATGTACTTTGGACGAGGGCGCGAACGTCCGTATGGAACTGACCGTTTCAACCGGGAAAGGTTATGTCTCCGCGGCGGATAACCGTCCTGAAGACGCGCCGATCGGCCTGATTTCTATTGATGCGCTATACAGCCCGGTTAAACGGGTCGCGTATCGAGTCGAAAACACACGTGAAGGCCAGGTTCTGGACTATGACAAATTGATCATGGACATCGAAACCAATGGCGCGGTTACGCCTGAAGATGCGATCGCAGTTGCGGCGCGTATTTTGCAAGACCAGTTCCAGGTTTTCGTCAACTTCGACGATCCACAGGACAGCAAACGCGAAGATGACAAGCCCGAGCTTGATTTCAACCCTGCACTTCTGCGTAAGGTCGACGAGCTTGAACTGTCCGTCCGTTCAGCGAACTGCCTGAAAAACGACAATATCGTTTATATTGGCGACCTGATCCAAAAATCAGAAGCCGAAATGCTGCGCACGCCGAACTTTGGCCGCAAATCATTGAACGAGATTAAAGAAGTGCTCGCCGCTATGGGTCTGCATCTGGGCATGGACGCCCCGAACTGGCCACCGGAAAATATCGAAGAGCTTGCCAAGAAATATGACGACCGCATTTAGGTTGCCCGAATAATTTAAGAGGATACAGCTATGCGCCATCGCATTGCCCACCGCAAACTTAACAAAACAGCCAGCCACCGTAAGGCTATGTTTGCTAATATGAGCTCCAGCCTGATTGAGCACGAACAAATCGTGACGACCCTGCCTAAAGCTAAAGAACTGCGCCCCTTCGTTGAGAAGCTGGTAACGCTTGCTAAAAAAGGCGATCTGAACAGCCGCCGCATCGCGATTGCCCGCACCCGCAATGTCGAGATGAGTAAGAAATTATTCGACGTTATCGGCCCGCGTTACAAAGAACGTAATGGCGGTTACATTCGCGTGCTTAAAGCCGGCTACCGCTTTGGTGATAACGCGCCAATGGCTGTTATCGAATTTGTTGACCGTGATGTTGACGCCAAAGGCGCCATTGATCACGCCCGTACAGCAGAAAATGAAACTGCTGAAGCGTAGTCTTTTTCAAAATATTGAATAAAAAGCCCCGGCCGGATATTCTCTGGCCGGGTTTTTTATGTGTCGTATGACGTGTCCAGAGGATATGGACTATTGGGCCTATGGCAACCGGCTCCCGACCCATAAGCAAGAACGTAAGGCGCTATCTCGTTTCAGCAAACAGCTCCCGGCCAATAAGCCAGCGGCGGATCTCGGATGTCCCCGCGCCGATTTCCATCAGTTTGGCATCCCGCCATAACCGTCCAGTCGGATAATCATTGATATAGCCATTACCGCCTAACATTTGGATCGCATCGCTGGCCATTTGGGTGGCTTTTTCGGCGGCATAGAGTATGCATCCCGCGGCGTCTTTACGCGTCGTCTCGCCGCGATCACAAGCCGCCGCGACGGCGTATGTGTAGGACCGCGCCGTCGATAGTGACACATACATATCGGCCAGCTTGCCCTGCATAAGCTGGAACTCACCAATGGCTTTGCCAAATTGTTTGCGCTCGTGAATATAGGGCAGCACAACGTCAAGGCAGGCCTGCATTATCCCGAGCGAAACACCGGAGAGCACAACGCGCTCATAGTCCAAACCGCTCATCAATATTTCGACGCCTTGGCCGGGCTTGCCGACCATGTTCTCTTCGGGGACTTCGCAGTCCTCAAACACCAATTCGCAAGTGTCAGAACCGCGCATGCCTAATTTATCGAGCTTTTGCGCAGTCGAATAACCTTTCATATCCGGCGTGATCAAAAACGCACTTATGCCGCGGCTACCCGCTTCCATATCGGTTTTGGCATAGACCAGCAGCACATCCGCCGTCGGGGCATTAGTGATCCACATCTTATTGCCATTGAGGACATAACCGCCCTGAACGCCTTCGGCGCGCAGCCGCATCGAGACGACGTCAGATCCTGCGCCCGGCTCGCTCATAGCAAGACTGCCTAAATGCTCGCCGCTCACGAGGCCCGGGAGATGTTTTGCTTTTTGCTCGGCAGTGCCCCAACGGCGGAGCTGATTGATGCATAGATTGCTGTGTGCGCCGTAAGACAGGCCCAGGGAGGCACTGGCCCGGCTCACTTCTTCAATGGCAATCGTATGCGCCAAATAGCCGAGGCCCGATCCTCCGTCTTCCTCGTCAACGGTAAGGCCATGCAAGCCCAGCTCGCCCATCATCGGCCATAAATAGCGCGGAAATTCATTGTCTTTATCCATCTGCGCGGCGATAGGCGCAATGTGATCGCGCGCAAAGGCGGCCACGGTTTCGCGGATCATACCGATCTCTTCGCTATGGCCGTATTTCAGTGTGGGATAAGTGGTCGTCATGGGATGTCCTGATAAAATGTAACTGTGTATTTCATAGATTAGCACGCAGGGCAAAATCTTGTTTTCTTTCGCTCGCTCGCACGCCGCGGTAGCGTTAGACTTAAATTTACTTGGGTCACAAGACTGTTTAGGCGCAGTATTAATAAAACATATTCTGGCAATAAATGCATTTGCGGCGTAATAATATGGCGGATTGCGATTTTAAAATTTTTAGAAATGTCTTGTTAATAAGTTTTTGACTCTATAGTTTTGCTAAATCACAATAATTTTTGGGGCCTTCATGAAAAAACTTATTTTAATCGTCATTGTCATAGCATTAGCTGTCGGCGCATATTTTTTCTTAACCGGAGATGATATGCCTAGCCTATCTAATGAAAATGGCCGGGTCGCGAAGATAGTGCCCGAGCCGGAGCCAATGCAAGAACCGTTACCGGAGCCTGCTGTGCTGCATTCTGCGGATCAAATTGTATCGTCGAAAAACCCTAAAGTTAATGATATCAAAGGACGATTCTGGAAAATGACCGGTGTGTCCACTGAAGGCTATCAGGAAAATATGACATTCCAGGATGCGGGCAATACCTTTTTTGTCGTTTACGTGAGTAGGAATGGAGAAAATTCATACATTTTAAACAGCCCGGCGAACGTGCAGGCTCGCGGTGTAATAAATACTGTAACGTCTTGCGCTGATAAAGAAGAGAATGAAAATGGTAACGCAATTGCTGATACGGTTGGCCCCTGCATTCAAATTCAATCTGTTGCCAATGACACTCTTGTTTTAGAATTTACTGACCAAAGTGGTCTTGTCGGGCAATATAAACGTGTTACGGGCGAAGAGGCCAAAGGATATCAGGCCGTTGTTGACGCATATGAAGCGAAGCAAAGTGTACCGAATTAAAACGCACAGACGATAACGCATAGGATCACCTTGTTTTTATAAGACTGCGCCTTTAAATGCGCAGTCTAAATAAGGACAGTTTAATGCCGACAAAAGCCAAAGGGCCATCGCAGCGTCAACTTCGCGCCGGAGAACTCGTGCGCCGCGTGCTGGTTGAAATTCTCGCCGGAGCTTCATTACGCGATCCTGCGCTGCAGGGCGTGTCTATCACAATTACCGAAGTGCGCACCTCTCCGGATTTAAAACACGCCACCGTATATTGCGCACCTCTTATGGGCACGTCGGGTGTGGATATGGAGGACGTTATTGCAGGGCTCAAACGCAGTTCCTCATTTTTGCGTGGACGTCTGGGCCGTGAAATGGAAACCAAATTTACCCCGCGCCTGCATTTTCTCGCTGATACGACATTTGACACGGCTAGCGAAATGAACGCTCTGCTGTCACAACCTGCTGTGAAGCGGGATTTAAGGCGAGGTGAAGAAGAGTGAGACTTTTCCGTCTAACAGCTCTCACGCTCATGATTTCAGCCTGCGCGAGCGCTCAAACGGTTGATAAAACGGATATGTTTTCGGGCGCGTGGAAAAATGATCGGGGCTCGCATGTTGTTATTAAGAATAATGACGGGCTGCTCAGCGGATATTATCAGACCAATTTGGGAGAGCCGGATAAGTCCGCGATGTTTCCGCTTACCGGATTTGCGCAAGGTGACCAGATTGCCTTTACAGTCAATTTCAAAGGCTATGGCTCTATGACGAGCTGGACCGGACAGCTAACCGAAGACGAAAACGGGCCTTATATCCGCACGCTTTGGAATTTGACGCGCGACATTGCCGACGAAGAAGAGCCGGATGACATGTGGAACTCCATAACCGCCGGGGCGAGTGATTTTCGGCCCTCTGGCGAGTAGCTGCGAGTTACTCCGTCAATTCATCCCAAAAGCGTTTGGCTTTATCGAGGAAGCTGGAATGCTCGGGGCTGATACTGTCGCCACCTTCACGGGCAAATTCTTCTAAGATTTCGCGCTGTTTGGTCGACATATTAGACGGAGTCTCCACGCCCAATTCGACATACATATCACCGCGGCTCTGACTGCGCAGAACGCTCATGCCTTTACCGCGCAGACGCATACGGCGGCCTGATTGACTGCCCGCCGGGATTTTAACCTTGGTGCGGCCGCCATCGATAAGCGGGATTTCAACATCCCCGCCCAGCGCGGCTGATGTCATGGGAACCGGCGCGTGGCAGAACAGGTTCGGCCCTTCGCGCTCGAATATTTCATGGGGCTGCACAGAGACAAAGAGGTAAAGATCGCCGCGTGCGCCCTCGCCTTTAGCGGGGGCATCGCCTTCACCGGTCAGACGGATGCGTGTGCCGTCTTCGACGCCGGCGGGAACGGATACTGTCAGATCGCGATTAATGCGTTCCTGCCCTGTGCCGTCACATGTGCGGCAGGGATCAGTAACATATTCGCCTTGGCCACCACATTTAGGGCAGGGGCGCTCCATCTGGAAAAACCCCTGCTGCATCCGCACGCGTCCAATACCTCCGCATGTGCCGCAGCTCTCGACTTGCGCGCCTTCGGCAGCGCCGGTGCCTTCGCAGCTATGGCAGGCCTCTTTAACAGGAACAGATATTTCCAGTTCTTTGCCGGAAAAGGCCTCGGAGAGCGAGATTTCAACTTCGTAGCGTAGATCTGCGCCACGGGCTTGGCGCTGACCGCCGCGTCCGCCGCCAAACATATCGGAAAATCCGCCACTACCACCGCCTGCGCCGCCGAAAATCTGGCTGAAAATGTCGCCGAAGTCTTGGAAACCGCCTGCGCCGCCGCCCCGCCCGCCTTCAAATGCGGCATGGCCCATACGGTCATAGGCCGCGCGCTTTTGGTCATCTGAGAGGATGCCGTAAGCTTCATTGAGGTCTTTGAATCGCGTTTCCGCGCCGGGATCATCGGGGTGCCGGTCCGGGTGGCATTCCATCGCCTTGCGGCGGAATGCACTTTTTAATGTCTTGGAATCGGCGTCTTTGGATACGCCCAGAATTTCATAATAATCGCGCTTGGCCATAGTCGCCTCTTAAAAAACACCCGGCACAAGGCCGGGTGTTTGAATTTTAAAATAGACGGGCGTTTACGACTTTTTGTCGTCAACATCCTCGAATTCGGCATCGACAACATCTTCGTCGTCATCATCTTCGGATTCGGTGGCCGGACGCTCTTCGTCGCCGCCGCCCGCATAGATCGCTTCGCCCATTTTCATGACCGCAGCTGTCAGAGCCTGTATTTTGCCTGTTATCTCTTCCGTGTCCTCGCCTGTGGCGGCTTCGCGGACTTCAGCGATTAAGGTTTTAATGTCCTCGCGATCCTCTTCGGAGATTTTGTCACCATGCTCTTCAAGGTCTTTTTCAGCCTTATGAGACAGACCCTCAGCCTGGTTCTTAGCTTCGACCAGATCACGGCGCTTTTTATCATCCTCAGCATTCGCTTCAGCGTCTTTAATCATTGCGTCGATATCGTTATCAGACAGACCGCCGGACGCTTGAATGCGAATGGCTTGCTCTTTGCCTGTCGCCTTATCTTTGGCGGAGACGTTCACAATACCATTGGCATCAATGTCGAAGGTCACTTCGATTTGCGGCAGGCCGCGCGGCGCCGGAGGAATACCGACCAGATCAAATTGACCCAGCAGCTTATTATCCGCTGCCATTTCACGTTCACCCTGAGACACACGAATGGTCACAGCCGCCTGATTATCAGCAGCCGTCGAATAGACCTGTGACTTCTTGGTCGGGATGGTCGTATTGCGGTCAATCATGCGGGTAAAGATGCCGCCCTCGGTCTCGATACCCAGAGACAATGGCGTTACGTCCAGCAAAAGAACGTCTTTGACGTCGCCTTGCAACACGCCGGCCTGAATAGCCGCGCCCATCGCAACAACTTCGTCCGGATTAACGCCCTTATGGGGCTCTTTACCGAAGAATTTCGTCACCGCTTCCTGAACCTTTGGCATACGGGTCATACCGCCGACCAAAACAACTTCGTCAATGTCGGAGGCTTTAAGTCCCGCATCGGCCAGCGCTTTTTTACAGGGCGCGATAGTGCGTTTGATCAAATCTTCTACCAATGTTTCCATCTTGGCGCGGGTCAACTTCATGTTCAAATGCTTCGGTCCCGAGGCATCCATGGAGATAAACGGCAGATTGATTTCATATGAGTTGGCAGAGGACAACTCTTTTTTGGCTTTCTCGGCTTCTTCACGCAGGCGCTGCAAGGCCAGCTTGTCAGCTTTCAGATCAATACCGGTGTCTTTTTTAAACTCGGCTGCCAAATATTCGACAATGTGCATATCAAAATCTTCACCGCCGAGGAAGGTGTCACCATTTGTGGCCTTCACTTCAAACACGCCGTCGCCGATCTCAAGGATGGACACATCAAATGTCCCGCCGCCAAGGTCGTAAACCGCAATAGTCTTACCGTCATTTTTATCCATGCCGTAAGCCAGAGCCGCAGCGGTTGGCTCATTGATGATCCGCAGAACTTCAAGTCCGGCAATCTTGCCGGCATCTTTTGTGGCCTGACGCTGGGCGTCATTAAAGTAAGCCGGAACCGTAATCACGGCTTGGGTCACTGTTTCTCCCAAATAGGCTTCGGCCGTTTCTTTCATTTTCTGCAATGTAATCGCAGAAATTTCAGCCGGGCTCATGATTTTGTCACGGCCTTGGACATAGGCGTCGCCGCCTTTGCCTTTGACAATTTTATAAGGCACTAATTTGGCGTCTTTCTTCACGGCCGGGTCTGTGAACGGACGACCGATAAGGCGCTTAACGGCGAAATATGTATGCTCGGGGTTGGTGACGGCCTGGCGGCGGGCGGGTTGCCCGACCAGACGCTCGCCATCATCCGTGATTGCGATAACGGACGGCGTGGTGCGCTGCCCTTCTGAGTTTTCGATTACGCGGGGTTTGTCACCATCCATGACGGCAACACAGGAATTGGTCGTTCCTAAATCAATACCAATGACTTTAGCCATTTGACTGCTCCTTTTACGGGCCTTGTGCTCAAGCGCCCGAACTGTTCAAATTCTATAAATGTGTAGGGTTTTCGCCCTGTCTGAACCGGATATGGGGGCGTAAACCGCCCCTTCAAGGCTGCAGGCCAAGAATCTTCACATTTATGTGTAGGTGATACGGGTATGTGTAGGTGATAAGGGCATAATAATGCGCAGGACTCATCATCCGCATCCTGAAAGAGAGTTAGTCACCCCAAAAAGCGCTCAATTTATCCACAAAATACATTAAGGTGTGGATAGCTTGTTAAGATACCTTGTTATAGTCGGGCCCATCATTGAACAGGGTCATAAAATTGTCACAAATGGGAATGGGCAGATGAAAGACCGCATAATCAATTTCGGACTAAAAGACGTGGCGCGACTTTCCGGCGCGATCGTTTTTCTCGTGATAATTTATGTGTTTGTACGCGGTCAAATTTCGGGTGGAGCCGGAGATCCAACATTCCTAATCCTTGCGGCGGTTATTGGCGGCTATATGGCCATGAATATCGGCGCTAATGATGTGGCGAATAATGTTGGGCCCGCTGTGGGGTCCAAAGCGCTGACCATGACAGGCGCGATTTTGATTGCCGTTGTGATGGAGGCGTCCGGCGCGCTCATCGCCGGTGGAGATGTCGTGTCCACCATAAAAAAAGGCATTATTGACCCCGCCTATTTCGGTGATGACGTGCAAAGCTTTATCTGGGCGATGACAGCCGCCTTGCTTGCTGCGGCTATTTGGCTGAATGTGGCCACCGCGATTGGCGCGCCTGTTTCGACGACGCATTCGATTGTCGGCGGCGTTTTGGGCGCGGGCATCGCGGCCGGCGGCTGGGGCATTGCCAATTGGGACACAGTTCAGCAAATCGTAGCCAGCTGGGTCATATCGCCTGTCATGGGCGGCGTTATCGCGGCCACGTTCCTGTATATTATTAAACGCACCGTGCTGGATCAACGCGATTTGCTGACGGCGGCGCGCAAAACCGTTCCGTTTCTGGTCGCTATTATGGGCTGGGCGTTCACGACCTATCTGATTTTGAAAGGCGTTAAGAAGCTTGTCAAAGTTGATTTTTTGACCGCGCTGGGACTGGGTTTTGTGATGGCCGTCGCAGTCTTTTTCATTGTCCGTATTTTGGTTAAAAACGCCGCAGTGAAAATGCAGCAAAGTCACGCCTCTGTTGACCGACTGTTTCTTATTCCCCTTATTGTCTCTGCGGCCCTGCTCTCATTTGCGCACGGGGCGAATGATGTGGCAAATGCCATCGGGCCGCTTGCCGCGATTAATGAGGCCGTGTTCTCCGGCGCAATTGCTTCCGAAGCTTCCATTCCGCTATGGGTCATGCTGGTCGGCGCGCTGGGTATTGCGGTCGGGCTGGCGCTATACGGGCCGAAGCTGATTAAGACGGTCGGCTCTGAAATTACAGAACTGGATATGTCGCGCGCCTTTTGCGTAGCGCTCGCCGCAGCGATAACTGTTATCATCGCCAGTCAGTTGGGTCTGCCGGTCTCGTCCACACATATTGCGGTCGGCGGCATCTTCGGAGTTGGTTTCCTGCGCGAAGTCTTAAACTCCAGCTATAATGAAGCGGTGGCCAAAATTAAGCGCCGGCTGGCTGATGCCGAAGATCCTCATGTCGACGAAGCATTCGTCGAACGTTTCGACGCGGCTCCGATGACGGAGAAACGCAATATGCTGCGTGAGCTAAAACGCAAGGCGGTGGCTGAGCAGCTTACATGGAGCGAACGCCGCGATTTCAAAAAGGCCTATAAAGCCAAACTTGTTGAGCGCTCTATGCTCTATAAAATCGTTGCCGCGTGGATCATCACAGTGCCGTTAACAGGACTGTTCGCGGCAGGACTATACTTCATGCTGCGCGGCATCATGGTGGTTTAACCGATAAAATATCGTGCATATAGCGTCGTGACTTTGTAATAGCTCAATGTGTCTCGACTAAACTTAAATAATCCATCCGAATATCCCGAGGGTTTTGCCCATTACCCCCTCTACTTCACCCCTGCGCAGCAAGCGGCTCTGATTGGCGCCGTTAAAGCTGGGGTTGACACCGCGCCGTTTTATCAACCGACTATGCCGCGCACCGGTAATCCGCTTTCTGTGGTGATGAGTAATTTCGGGCCGCTGGGCTGGGTCACGGATAAAGAGGGCGGCTACCGCTATGTATCCCTGCATCCGAAAACCGGTGCGCCGTGGCCGGCTCTGCCTGATATGCTGCAAAGTCTCTGGGATGATGTGTCTGGCTGCGCCGCGCCGCCGGAAGCCTGCCTGATCAACTGGTACCGCGAGGGATCTAAAATGGGGCTGCATGTTGATAATGACGAACGCGATACGCGCGCGCCTGTTGTCTCAGTCAGTCTCGGTGATCCGGCGATATTTCGTTTAGGCGGAACGAAGCGCGGCGGGCCGACACAGTGTATTAAATTATTTTCAGGCGATGTCGTTGTGCTCGGCGGGGAGGCGCGCAGCTGCTATCACGGGGTGAGCAAAGTTGATTATGGACAAAGCGCGCTCGTGCCTAAAGGCGGGCGCATTAACCTGACCATGCGCCGCGTTAATCCGGCGGCACACTAACCGCCGGGAATATCCAGCTCTCCGGCAGGATCATATGGAGTCAGGCCCTCTTCATAGGTAATTTCGATCTCGGGAAAAAGCAGGCGGGAGTCAATTTCGAACGGCGAATAATTTAGCTCACCGCGCGGCTCCGTACGCAGATTTAGATTAAAATACCCGAATAATTGCTCGGTAATCACAAATGGTGCAGAGGGCGGCGCTTCGCGATTGGTAATCAGCGTCGCCGATCCGCTTTCGGTCAGGGTCACCGTTTCGCCAGCCGAGGTAACTTCCAGACGTCCCAGACGGTCGTTTGTATTGGCGTCGCCGCCGGGCCCGCGCAATACAATCAATGTCGAGTTATTGTGGTCGATGGCATAGCTCTTATTGATCGCGCCTACCTTTTCCGCACAGAGCAGGGCTTCGGGCCCGACAATGGCTTCGAACATTGTTCCGCGTATACCCAGCGACGCTGTCGGCGTATTCAGGGTTATATTATCGGGACTGCGTTTGGACGTGCGGCCCGAGACAAAGCGGAAAACGCCGCGATTAACGCGCGCCGTAAGCCGGTTATTATCTTTTTTGGGATCATAAACAAATTCGTCGATTTGCATTTGGCATTTTGCCCCCACTGTAAATGTCGTCTCGTCTTTGAGCAGGATCTGAAGTGTGCTGTGTTCGGCTGTTTCAATTTGGTCGCGTAGAAAGATCGGTTTGTTGACCAAAGCCTGCTCTGCGGCGCGCTCCTCGCTGGAAATCAGGACATTGCCTTTGACCGCGGCGTTAATGCCGATTTGCTCCTGCGCGCTGGCAGGCAGAGATAAAGACGCAATGCATAATAGGAAGATGAATAGGGGGCTGAAGATTTTAAAATTATTCATAGCTAAAATTCCCACTTTAATCTGACGTCGGCCCCGACATTATTGAAATCGGTCCTCGCGTCACTGTAAACTCTACGGTCGTAATTTAGGCCGGCTTCCACATAGAGATTTGAATTTATGTCTCGATTTGGCAAAAACCGTGACAGGGGCGCAGCGATAGCAAAGCGCGAATTTAACCGGTCTTCGTTATCGCGGTTAAATATAGGCGTTGCTGCAGCGGCGTCATAATCCAGAGAGCGGATAGTTATGCGCCCGTCGGTCGTCCATCCATTATCGAATGCCTTATCAAAGCCGGCATTGTAACGCAGGCCGCGATATTGGAGTTCTGCAATTTTGGCGTCCTTAAACTCAATGCCGACGCCGCCATGGAGCTTAAGTCCGCTTGATAATTTTTTGGATAAGCTGGCCGTAAAGATTTGTTTCTTGCCTGTGCGCAGGGTTTCCAGCGGCGCAAAACTTAAACCGTTAAAGCGCTGGTCGTAAAATTCTGCCGTTCCGGTTAAGTCAACAGATGGGCTTAAAGGCGCGATCACCGAAACATTAGGGCCCGTCTGTGTGAAATACTTTTCACCGGATATATAAACGCGGTCCGCAGTATAAGATGCGGCCAAGCGGTGCTCGTTAATGAGCGTGTATAGTCCGGTTTGAAACCCTATCGTCGAAAAATCAGCACGGGGTGTATCGGAATATCTGCGTAATTGTCCATTTGCGCTGGCAAAACCATAAATGCTTTTATCCTTTGATAGTGTTCCGGTCGCGCGTACTGCGCCTGTCAGAAATGCCGATGTGTCCGCGCGCTCTGGTAATCCGGTCACAATATCGGCAAGAAGTTGTCCGGGATTTGTATCTGCGCGTGCACCCAAAGAGAAACGTCCGTTTAATCCATTAAATTGTGACTTGCCGGTTTTTTTGACAGATATTGGCATATCAGCTTCAGAGCGGTTAATTTCAATTTCTGCAATATTTTGTCCTGTCGCTGCGGCCGCCGTAACGGGCGGAATATAGGAAAAGGCAGATTTATAATTGGCGAGTTGAGTGATCTGATTAGGCGTTAGGTCCTCATTATCCAAAAGCATTATTTCGCGCGTCGCGGCTTCTTTATCATCAAGGCGGTACAGAACACCTGCGTAAAATAACCGGACAGAATGCCAATTAGGCTCTGCATATAATAACCGTTCCAAGGCCGACGCTGCGCCTATGAGATCACCGCTTGCTGCTTGTTGGCGCGCATAATTTAAATTTAAATCACGGTCAGTCGGGTTGGCATAAATGTCTTCAAACTTTACGCGCGGGCCTTCATAAGCATAACTCATATTCGGGCCGGAGTAATTTCTTGCGGTCTGGGCGGCAACAGGCAAAACAAGCAAAGCCGAAAACACCATAATGAGCAAGGCGCGCAAGACCCGGCGACTTGCAAGAATAGCGCCGAGAATTCGTATGAAAGGATTCATAATCAAGTCCACATGATCAAACCATTCCCACGATGCTTTGATCTTAAGCCGTGACTAGCATGAAAGTGTTACCAAAGCCTAGTAAAACCCGCCTCGCGCGAAAGCGTGTATCAAAAGCCCCTCTTGCCGCGAATCATGGGATAAGAGGATAGTTCTGCTGACTATAGCTTTTATTTATATACCCGAACCATGATAGACTCATTTAATGGATATTCTGACAAATTATAACTGGACCGATTTTATCGGTAACATTGGTATAGTTTTTATTATTTCGGCTTATATCGGATTAACAACACAAAGATTGAGCTCCACATCGAAATTATATTTAATTTTAAATGCCGGTGGTGCGGCGCTTATCCTGTTTTCACTGTTTTTTGCATTTAATTTAAGCGCTTTTTTAATAGAAGCGATATGGCTTATTGTCAGCCTCTATGGGCTATTGCGACTGGTTACAAAGACATAATACCTATAAATTTTAATAAAAAGAATTATTTAGTAAATAAAATGAAGATAATGCATAAATTGCGGTTATATTTAAATTCGATACCTTCAAAAACTATATATGAGCCTATATTAAATGCTAAGTTCAAATAAATTTGATGTGATTTAAAGATTATGATGTAGCAATATATAATTTTTTTTAATTGACTCCGCAATCTATAAATATTCGATTCGGGTTTGTGCGAACAGGCCGTAATGCGGCAAACACTATGACGCATAAGTCTCTTGACTTTTATTGTGATTTTGGAGCTCCCAATGCCTATTTCGCTTGGAAGGTTCTAAATCGCCTTTCCGGTCAATACGCTTTTATCCATGCGCGGTAGTCGCGGCGCAGCGCGGCGGCGCACATAATAAATTTATTTCCGCCATCTTTGCAGCGATCTGGGAAGACGATCAAGATATCAGTAAGCCCGAGATTTTAATTTTCGTATTAAATGAGGCAGGACTTAATGGCGCGGCGCTTGTGGCTCCAACGCAGGAGCCGAAGATTAAACTGGGATTAAGAGATTCGATGCAAGCCTGTCTGGACCGGGGCGTCTTTGGTCTTCTGAGTTTGTTTCCGGGTGAAGACTTGTATTTTGGCGAAGACTGAATTTGGCAGACCAAACAATCGACGTATAAGTAACTGCAATTCATTCGCAAGTTAGTTGACACTCATTCTTAAGTGCATTATCTGCATATTATGATCCATTGTGTCTGTAACAATATTAATACGGCTAAAGTTGACGAAGCGGCTCATGCGGGAGCTTGCCGCCCCAAAGACGTGCTGGCTCATCACGGCAAGGCGTTTAATTGCGGGCAGTGTAAGGGCAGTATCGCCGAGCGTCTGTCTTGCCACGCCAATAGAGGTCTGATTCTAGCGGTCAGCTCTCGGCAAGACATAGCCCTCATCGCGGCAGAATAGGCCCTGTCAATCTGCGCTTCATTCGCAGTCTTAATTCAGGGCTGCGACTGACATACATATGCAGATATTTGCGTTGAATTTTCATCAAATACGCCATTTTTCCGTCCTAACGCATTGACGAAGCGCGCCTGTTGCGAGCAGATTAGGGTTCAGCCTTAAGGAGACTCTCATGCGTGATAATCCTAAAACGATAGAATTTTTAAATACGGCTTTGAAAAATGAGCTGACGGCGATCAACCAATATTTCCTCCACTCGCGTATTCTCAAGGATTGGGGCGTCAGCAAGCTGGCTAAAAAAGAGTATGAAGAATCCATTGACGAGATGAACCATGCCGACTGGATCATTGAACGCATATTGTTTCTTAACGGCCTTCCGAACCTTCAAGATCTCGGCAAGCTATATATCGGGGAAACCGTTGAAGAGATCATTGCGTGTGATTTGAAAATCGAAAATATCGCTATTCCGCTTTTGCGTGACGCGGTCGAGCATTGTGAAACCGCGCGCGATTATGTCACCCGTGATTTGTTTGCTAAAATCCTGACCAGCGAGGAGGGTCACCTTGACTGGCTTGAAACGCAGCAGGATCAGATTCGGCTCGTGGGCATACAGAATTATATCCAGTCTCAATCTGAACCCAACGCAGAATAGGCCCGCCTAGCTCTGCCAGTTAAACAGCCAAATCCCTGCGCCTAGCGCAACAGCGCCAAGGCATAAAACGGACGTAATGAGCGCAATATTGGTTGTCGGTATGGCTTCGGTTTCATGAGCGGACAAGCGCTTGAGCACGGTTCTGGCGCGACGATAGGCGCTAATAAAAATAAGTATTGCGATGATTACAAATGATGTCGCGATGGATTTTGGCATCCATGCCGGATCAAACCGCCCAAACAAAGCTTCAAAGCCAAGCGCAATGCCGAGACAGGCCAGACCCGTCCGCATCCACCCGCCCAGTGTTCGCTCATTGGCCATCAATGTTCGGTCTTCTGCGTAATCCGTCCGTTCCTTAGCCAGATCAGTGCGGTCTTTGGCGAGATCATTACTGGATGTTTTGGATGTCGTCATAGTTTCGTCTCTCTGCGCCGTGGAAGACAATGCCAATTAAAGCGTAACACAACATCTTATTATTATAAAATTTAAACACCCTGCACGGCGCGCTTACCGTCTCCGCCAACTACGCTTGCGGGCGCCGCCATGACGCAGGCGTCCCAGAATTCCGGCCGGGTTAGGGACGGCTCCGGTGAATTTGCGGGCGCGGGCTTTGACCTTTTCAAACTGCATTACATTTTCAATACGGTTATCGAGAAAGGCGCGGGCATCTGCCTTGTCATCAGACAGATCAGATAACCAGACCGGGTTGGTCGAGGCGATGACGGCAGATAATACGGCGCGTTTTGAATAATAATTTGCATCTGTCGATGTGTCGCCGATGGCGCGCCAGATTGTGTCTGCCGCAGCCCATAGGCTGCGCGGTCCCGCGGTTCCTGCACTGGGTAGGGAGAGGCGGGCCAGAGCGCGCCGCGCCGCGTCGCGATGCGGCGTCGTCGTAGACAGCCGCGCAATAACGCCCTGGGTCACGCGTTCGCGGATTTTCATAGAAGCTAAGTCCATATCTGATAAAGCTTCAGCCGTTTTGGAGTCACATTGCGCCGTCCAGAAAGTAATCAGCTCGACCGGCCCGCTGGGAAAATAAAGCTTCTCCGCGCCCTTGGGCAGGCCAGCGGCGGCCACCGCCTCGCGCAAAGTTTTGCTCGTCCAGCCGTCAAAAGCGGCAATGGGCAGGGCGGCGTCCAAAATAGATTGGCGCGCAGTTTTAGATGGGTCTGGTTTGGTCTGTGTCTTGCTCATACCGCTCTATACGCATGGGCGGCGCAAAAGTCTCTATGACGATTTGATGCGGCCAAAGGAGAGGATGGTTTTCAGACCTTTTAGCCCGCCGGACAAAATGCCGTGGCGGAACAGCTTTGACGCGCCCCAGATCACCAGCGCTGTTGACGCCGCTAAAATTGCCGCGGAAAGCCAGATTTCCCACATGGGCGGGTCATTGGGCAGGCGCATTAAAATAGCAAAGGGGGCGCTGACGGGGATAAAGCTGGCGGTTGTGATCAGCGCGCTGTCAGGGTTATTAATCCCCGTGCTGACCACAAATAGACACATGGTCAGCATAAGCAGCACGGGCGTCACTAAAGTCTGCGCGTCCTGCATCGACTCGGCCAGACTGCCCAGCGCCATAAACAGCGCCCCGTAAAACAGATAACCCAGAATAAAGAAGCTGATGAAAGTTATAATCATGCCTGTCGTGACGCTATCGGCGAGCGCGCCGCCCAGCGCCGGATCGCCGAGTTTAATGGCGGCGAACAGTCCAATCGCGCCCATAATAATCCACGGCAGCATAGAGGCCACGGTCAGGGCCGCAACACCGAGGAGCTTGCCAAACAAGATTTCGGTAAAGCGCGTGCTGGCGAGCATCATCTCGAGCGCCTTATTGACCTTTTCTTCGACCATACTCATCAGCAGCATATAGGCGCCGGAAAATACGGTCAGCCAAAGGAAGAAGGATAATCCCGCCGCGAGCAAATAGGGTATTTTATCTGCGGTGGTGACGGTCTGTCCGCCTCCGCTATCATCGGCTTTTTTAAAGGGATTAATCGCTGTAACTTTAGGCGCGTCGTCGCGCGCAGCCCAATAGCCGTCGCGGGTAATTCCGGTTTGCCCAAAATAGCGGTCTTCGGCATCGCGCCGTAAAATATCATTGGCGTAATCTGTTAGTCCGTCAAAATTGGGGCGATCGGAATAAAAGCGCGCGACAGGCGCGTCTTCGCCGTCAATAATTTCCAATATGCCGGAGAGGGGCACGTCCTGTCCATTATAGCGCGCGCTCTTCTCGCCGGATAAATAGGCGTTAATGGTCTCGGGGCGAAGCTCAGGCGCATGTGCGATAAAGAGACTGCGTGCCGGCGGAGGCAGACGCTGCGCCATATCGGGGCTGACCTCGGTCAGATAATCGCGTCCGGCCTCTACGCCATCCGTATCAATTTTTGTCTCTAGCGTTTCGTATTGCGCGGCGGATAGAAAGAATTTCGACGCCAATTTTAGCTTTTCGGCGTCAATACGGTCTTCGCGTGCATTTACATCATCAATGATGAGCTGCTCATAACGGCCTGTCTGGTCTATGATCGAGACATAGCGCGTTGGCTCGGCAGAATTCGCAATGCTAATCCCGAAAACACCCAGAAAAATCCCGATGACCGGGCCAAGCACGGTAATCCAGAAACCGAGTGTGCGGACATAGCCGAGAAAATCCCGGCGCGCGATCAGGGCAATGCGTCTCAGGCTAGGGGGAAAAAGGCTCATGCCGCGGCCTCCTTTTTACGGGAGGAGTCCGGGCCGACCATAGCTACAAAGGCGTCATGCAAGCTGGGCTGCTCCGGTTCAAAACGCAGCAGAGCAGCGCCGCTGTCAATACAGGCTTTCAGAACGGCCTGGCTGTCGACCCCGTCTTTTAAGGTCAGATGATAGACGCCGCTGCCTTCATCATAAATATGGCTAGCCATCGGAGCCAGCCAGTCGCGGGCATTGTCCGCCTCAGTCTGCAATCGGATGCGTGTGCCGGCATGGGTCAAAGCGTCTTCAACGCTGCCATCAAAGATTTTCGCGCCATAATTCATACAGATAATGCGGTCACACAGCCGCTCGGCATGTTCCATCACATGGGTAGAGAAAATAATAGTGCGTCCGCGCGCGGCTATGCCGCGAATAATATCTTCCAGAACCTTTTGATTGACCGGATCAAGGCCGGAAAACGGCTCGTCGAGGATCAAGAGCTCGGGGTCATGGGCGATGGCCGCAATGAGCTGGACTTTTTGCGCCATGCCTTTGGACAGGGCTTTGACTTTGGAGTTTTTTGCCTCCCCAATACCGTATTGTTCCATCATGGCGTCGGCCCGCTTAAACGCCTCGCGTCCGCGCATGCCGTTCAGCCGCGCCATGTGGGCGATGGCCCCTCGCGCTGTGCTCTTTCGGTATAATCCGCGCTCTTCAGGTAAAAATCCGACGCGTCCGAACGCCGCCGGGCCGGGGGCGCGGCCAAATAATTTCGCGCTTCCACTATCGGGCGGAAGAATGCCCAGCGCCATACGAAGCGTGCTGGTCTTGCCTGCACCATTAGGGCCAAGAAAGCCGACAATCTCGCCCTCGGACACGCTGAAAGACACATTATCGACAGCAATTTTGCTGCCGAATTTTTTAGTAAGGCCGGAGATATCTAAGGGGGGAATGTTCATGATTTTCGGCTATCACGGCAACTGTAATGATACAATTAATCCTTTAAATATTTAAGGGCGACCCCGCATATGCAGAGCCGCCCTTAATGTCGCCAAAAGCGATTTGAAACTAGTTCAGATTACGCTGTGTCGGATTGGCGATCGCCTTAACTGTGCTGCCGCGCCGGCGTGAAGGCTGGTACGCAGAGTTACAGTGGGTTTGGCAATAGGGATTGGAGGCGAGCGTATTACGACCGCAAAAGCGAAATTCGTCATCACCCGGATCGCCAATGGGCCATTTACAGGTATTTTCATCAATCGTCAGAATGGTGGCGTATTCCCCATTATCCAGCTTTTTCGCCTTAAGCGGCTGCGCCGTGATAATATGGCGCGTGGGCACACTTGGCGTCGTTGGTCTCGAAACGCGCGGCGTAGACGGCCTCGGCGCAGCAGCCGTAGCGCGCGGGGCGCTCGGTTTCTTACGCGACGGACGCGACGGTGTAGCCCGCCCTGACAGGCCCAAGCGATGAACCTTACCGATCACGGCATTGCGGGTGACCCCGCCTAATTGTTTCGCGATCTGGCTGGCGGATAAGCCTTCCGCCCATAATTTTGATAAAACGGCAACCCGGTCTTCAGTCCATGCCATATCTATAACCCCTATCAATTTGCCTAGTTTTTCAGGCTGTTAAACTGCCCGAACACCATATATTGTGCCAAAGGCACCAAAAACGGCGTCGAGCCTCATAATTTACACTACATATCGTATATGGCGCATCGAATTCCACAAGATGAGGTTTCAGCCTATCCACAGCTTTCAATATGTAGTGGGTCGGTCGCGTTTCGCGTAGAGGTCGCGTTTCACTATTTCGATCCTATGAGGTGGTGAAGTCGGGGCGTGTTCATTGTTAAATGTGATGGTACCCTGTTCAGGACTTTGCCCGCCGCTCTGGGTGTGATACCCCGCGTTCTTCCAATGCGAGAGAGATGATGTCCCAGCCCCATTCCTTATTTGACGCCCCCGCGCAGCCCGCGCCGCAGCGCCGCGAATTTGGCGCGGTCAATTGGATGGGCCTCTGGACACTTTATAAAAAAGAAGTCCGCCGCTTCATGAAGATTATCCCGCAGACCTTGCTTGCGCCGATGATTTCCAATCTGCTCTATATGATCGTCTTTGTTCTGGCCTTTAGCGAGCGCCGCGCCGGCGCGGGCGCCGAAGACTTTGTTGTCTTTCTCGCGCCCGGTCTAATTATGCTGGGCATTTTAAATAATGCAGCGGCCAATAGCAGCTCGTCTATTATGACGGGCAAGCTGATGGGCTCCATCAATGATGTGCTGATGCCGCCGCTGGCCTCGTTCGAAATTGCGCTGGGCTATATTGGCGGCGCGTGTACGCGCGGCGTGATGGTGGCGCTGTCGACCGGCATTGGCCTTGCGGTGATGATCCCGCTACTCAATCTGTCACCAAACCTGCCGCTCGTGCCGCAACATTTCTGGGCGATATTATATTTCGGTATTTCGGCGTCACTTATGATGGCGATGGTCGGCGTGATAAGCGGATTATGGGCCGAGAAATTTGATCAACTTTCTGTGGTCAATAATTTCATTATTATGCCGATGAGCTTTCTGTCCGGCACATTTTATCACATCGATATTTTGCCGCCTGTGTTCAAAGCGATCAGCCTAGCCAATCCGATGTTCTATATGATTGACGGGTTCCGGTATGGATTTACCGGACAGGCGGACGGTAATGTTATGATCGGCGTCGCGTTGATGGCGGTAATGAACTTGATCCTGTTTCTCATCTGTTTGAGAATTTTGAAATCCGGCTGGCGTCTTAAAGCCTAAATTAAAGAGAATTACTATGTCTACGCCCCGTCACTTCCTCGGCCTTGATGATATCCCCGCCTCCGAATTGCGCGTCATTTTGGATGAAGCGCATAGGCGCAAAGCTGCGCGCAAGGGTATGAGCAAAGGCGCGATTGATGCCGACGCGCCCTGCGCCGGGAAAACGCTGGCGCTGATCTTTGAAAAATCATCGACCCGCACGCGCTTCTCATTTGATATGGGCATGCGCCAGCTGGGGGGCAGCTCCATCACCGCGACCTCTAATGATTTACAGCTGGGCCGCGGCGAGGCTGTGGACGATACCGCCAAAGTGCTATCGCGGTTTGTCGACGGCATGATGCTACGCGCTAATCGTCACGCGACGCTGATGGAGCTGGCGCGCAATGCGTCCGTGCCTGTTATTAACGGCCTGACCGACCGTTCTCATCCGTGCCAGATCATGGCCGATCTCCAGACGCTCGAAGAACAGGGACGGACGCTCAAGGGTTTGCGCCTGACATGGGTCGGCGACGGGAATAATGTAGCCGTATCGTTTTGTCATGCCGCGGCCAAATTCGGCTTTGACCTGACGCTCTCAACTCCCGCAGGTTACGGCATCGCGGAGACGGAGCTGTCAATCGCGAACGGAGCCGGGGCGAATATTATCCTCACCGCAGACCCGATGGCCGCCGCCTCTGCCGCCGATGTTGTTATCGCGGATACTTTCGTTTCTATGGGCGATGATGACGCCGATAAACGGCTTTCCGATCTCTCACCCTATCAAGTCACAGATGCTGTGATGAGAGCCGCCGATAAAGACGCATTATTTTTGCATTGCCTCCCCGCCCATCGCGGCGAAGAGGTCACGGCCTCTGTCATTGACGGCCCGCATAGCGTTATTTTCGACGAGGCCGAAAATCGCCTCCATGCGCAAAAGGCGATTATAAAGTGGTGTTTTGATTGACTTTATTGAGACCGTCAATCCCGATTTGCCGTGTAGTGGCAAATCGGGAAGAGGGTGGTAGCGCTTGATCGCGCTTATCTATTTTGCCCGGGCCCAGAACCTTAACGCTGATAGATTATCACTAAAATCGTTGACCGAGGCTTTTGTGTCGACTTCAGTATAGCCTGCATCCATCATGCCGCTTAAGCCTGCGGCTTTAAATAGCGCTTTCGCGCCCGCGTCATAGGCTATGAATTTCTTATGGGCATGGGCGTCTGAAACAAAGTCTTTGGCGGGCGGCATATCCGCAAGTGTATTACCGCCTTTATCTGACGCAATAACGGCGATGGCATCATAAAGAACAGACGGGCCGCCGCCGACCTGTTCATCGGCGTCAAGATGTGTCCCGTCACTAAGTTCCACGCCGCCCACAGTGGGGGCAATGATAGCGACATTGGCTTTCATCTTTTTCATCTGCGATTTAAGGGCATTTATGCGTTTAGCGTCAGACCCTTCGGCGACCATAATCCCCAGCGTTCGGCTGGCAAAACTCTCAGGCGGGTTTTTATGCATGCTGAGCGCGTCGGATTTTTTAATATCCATATTGGTCTTTACAGCCGCCTTGGCCGCTTTGGGCAAGCTCATGCCCAGACCTTTGGCCACAGCTTTTGCGAGGCTGTCTTCTATGTTGCGCAAGTGACTGACCATGAGTTCGCGAATGGCGGCTTTTTTGACTTTACTGAGCTCAAAACACAGCGCGTCTTGGATATGAGTCTGCTCAACTTTAGTCTGGCTGATATAAAATTGCCGCGCTTGGCTATAATGATCAGCGAAGCTCTCGGGCCGTATTTTTTGCGCCGTACCGTCTGTGCTTTGTTCAAAGAACTTGTATCCGGATTTAGGATTTTCGCGCGGGCCACCATCTTCGGTCCCCCAACTATTGGGCTCGTAATTGGCGCGGCCTTTTGGGTTTTCCATTGCCATATGACCATCCTGTTGGAAATTATGCATTGGACAGCGCGGACGGTTTACAGGAATATGCTGGAAATTCGGTCCGCCAAGACGCTTTAGCTGTGTGTCGAGATATGAAAAGTTACGGCCTTGCAAAAGCGGGTCATTAGAAAACCCAATGCCGGGCGGCACATTGGCGGTGCAGAAAGCAACCTGTTCTGTTTCGGCAAAGAAATTATCGACATTTTTATTCATCACCAAGCGGCCGATAATGCGCACAGGAATATCTTCTTCGGGAATGAGTTTCGTAGGGTCGAGGACATCAAATTCAAAATTATCTGCAAAGTCCTGGTCAAAAATTTGAACGCCTAATTCCCATTCCGGATAGGCACCGTCATTAATTGAATTGAAAATATCACGGCGGTGATAGTCCGGATCCGCACCATTAATCTTAACGGCTTCGTTCCAGGCCACCGATTGCATACCGTATTTCGGCTTCCAGTGGAATTTCACAAATTTAGACTTTCCGCCTTTGAGCAAACGGAAGGTATGAACGCCGAAGCCTTCCATAAACCGAAGCGAGCGCGGAATTGTCCGGTCGGACATGATCCACATGACCATATGCATAGTTTCCGGCGAGAGGGAGATGAAATCCCAGAAATTGTCATGGGCCGTCTGCGCCTGCGGGAAACCTCTATCCGGCTCAGGCTTGGCGGCGTGGATTAGATCAGGAAATTTAATCGCGTCTTGGATAAAGAAGACCGGAATATTATTCCCGACAATATCCCAATTGCCTTCGTCGGTGTAAATTTTGACGGCAAATCCGCGAACGTCACGCGCAAGATCGGGCGAGCCTTTATTGCCTGCAACGGTAGAAATGCGCATAAAGGCTTCGGTCTTTTTCCCTGTCTCGGTCAGGATTTTAGCGTCTGTTACATCGGACAAATCATCAGTGAGCTCGAAATAGCCTTTCATGCCATATCCACGGGCGTGGACGACACGCTCAGGAATGCGCTCGTGATCAAAATGAAACATCTTCTCGCGAAAGGCAAAGTCTTCCGTCAGCATTGGCCCGCGCGAACCCGCTTTAAGGTGGTTCTGATTGTCCGAAACAGGCGTGCCATTTTTCGTCGTCAGCGTTTTATAACCGTCTTCCGTCGTCTGATGCGGCGCGCCGCCTTTGCTGAGTTTGGGTAGTTTTGTAGAATCGGTCATATGATTGTCTTTCGTTTTGAAGGTCATTTAACAATACGGAGTATTACACGGTAGGTTCCCCAAAAAACCGCAACACAAAGCGCTCATAGGGTTCATTGTAATATTTTTTAGCTGTCTTTGATAGGCTCTAAAAATCCCTTAGCATTAAACTAAGTTAAACGACCTTATGGGGCGTGTGGGTTTGGGATTACGTTTGGAATGAACACTCTGCGCTCTATAATCATGATAGGAGGAAAACTACATTTGATCCATTGCATATGCAGGGACTTGCGTAATCGCCCGCCCGACCCCAAATGGCGGTCATGACCAATACACACAGCACTCCGTTGCGAGCTGATGACAATATTGTCAGCGCGTTTCAAATTGACGGACAGCCTATCCGCGGGCGTATATTGCGCGCGGGCGGGGCGATTGACGCTGCGCTGGCGGGGCATAACTATCCGGAATCTGTGGCGCGCCTGCTTGGCGAAGCCATGTGTCTTGGCGCTGTGGTCGCCAGCGCGCTGAAATTTGACGGGCGGTTGCTTGTGCAATGTCACGGCACTAATAAAGGCGCGGTGTCTATGCTGATCGCCGATTGCGGAACCAATGGTGATTTGCGCGCCTATGCGCGCTTTGACGATGACGCTCTGGCGCGGATTTTGGCTGAGCATTCCCATCCCACCGCGCATCAATTGCTGGGCGGCGGGACCTTTGCCATGACCATTGATCAGGGGCCGGATATGGACCGCTATCAGGGTCTGGCTGCCATTGAAGGTGATAATCTATCGGCCTGTGCGGAGCATTATTTCGCCCAGTCTGAGCAGGTCCCGACCCGGATCAAGCTCTCTGTCGGCCAGGTTGTCACGCCTGAAGAGGGCGCAAAATGGCGCGGCGCCGCGCTGATGATCCAGCAGGTTGCAGGCGATGCGGCGCGCGGCGAAACCGGCGAAGCGTGGGAAACTGCCCAAGCCCTGTTCGGCACTGTCGGCGACGCGGAAATGCTTGATCCTGATGTGGACGTGCAGACGTTGCTCTATCGCCTCTTCCATGAAGACGGCGTGCGCGTAACAGAGCCGACGACCATCCGAGCCCATTGCAGTTGCTCGCGCAAGCGCTTGATCACAACGCTGACAAGTTTTGGCGAGGCGGAACGCAAGACAATGTATGAGGACGGCGTCATTTCCGCCAATTGTGATTTTTGCGGCAGTCAATATGCCTTTACGCCGGACGATTTCTAGGGTTGAACGCCGCCCCACATAGACCTGTGTTATTCTCCTTTAAAAAGGAGGTAATCGTTATGAAATTGAATTTAACAAATATAGCTGAAAGTGTGCTGGGCGGCTTAGTTATAATGGTTATCATTTGGATATTTTCTGCGTTTTAACTTCTCCAGAATGACGGCGTCAGCAAGACCAATGCGGTAACGATCTCCAGCCGGCCCAGAAGCATATTAAACATCAATATCCATTTGGAACTGGCGGGTAGGGATTGGAAATTACCGACCGGGCCGATGATATCGCCAAGGCCCGGGCCGACATTAGCAATCGAGGTTCCGGCGGCGCTCCAGGCTGTAACCGGGTCCAGCCCTGTCATTGATAGGGCAACCGCGCTAATGGCAAAACAGGTGAGAAACAAAAATAGAAACCCCATCACGGAATAGACAACGGATTCCGGCAAGGGCGCATTATTATAGCGCATGGGCGAGACAGCGTGGCGGCGCGGCATTTTGAACAGATAGGCGCGCAAGCCTTCAAAGGCGACCTGATAGCGGAAGATTTTCACGCTACAGGCCGTGCTCCCCGCGCAGCCGCCGATAAACATAAAAGCAAAGAACATGGCCACAGCAAATGGACCCCAGCTATTATAGTCCGCTGTGGCGTATCCCGTCCCGGTGATGATGGAGATGGTGTTAAATGCGGCGAGACGCAGGCCTTCAATGCGCCCGATCTCGCTGCTTATCCAAAGAAATAGAGTCAGCGTTGCGATTAATAATGACACGACGGCGAAAAAAGCGCGCATTTGCGGATCGGTCAGCGCGCCGCGAAAATTGCCGCGGCTGGCCATCAGATACATGCCAAAGGGAAGGGCGCCCGCCAGCATAAATGTGATACCGACCAGATCCGCGCCATTATCCATAAATCCGCCCATAGAGGCGTCTGAGGTTGAATAGCCGCCTGTCGCAATTGTGGTCATGGCGTGCGCGACGGCGTCGAAACCGTTCATACCTGTCCATAAATACCCCAGTGCACAGAGAAAGGTCAGGAATACATAGATATAGCCAATGCCCGCAGCGATGCTGGCCGCTTTGGGGAGGATTTTCTCGCCCATATCCGAGCTTTCCAGCCGGAAGAGCTGCATCCCGCCGACTTTGAGCATCGGCAGAATGGCCATGGCGGTTACAATAATCCCGACGCCGCCAATCCATTGCAATATAGCGCGCCATAGCAGCACGCCTTTTGGCATATCATCAAGGCCGGTAAAGACCGTGCTGCCTGTTGTCGTAATGCCGCTGACCGACTCAAACATGGCGTCGATTGCGGGCACGCCGATCGGCGAGAGCCAGAGCGGCAGCGCTGCAAATGCGGAGAGCGCAACCCAGCTCAATGTCGTCAGGATAAATGCGCCGCGCGCGCGCAAATTACGCTGCGGACTATACGCGGCCAGCGCCATAACGCCGCCGAAAAGCATGGTAAAAATGCCCGATATGGCGAAAGCCTGCCAACTGCGGTCACCATAGGCCAGATCGACAATCATGGGCACAAACATAGCCGCGCCAAGACTTGCAACCAGCAGGCCGATAACAAAAAAGACGGGGCGTAAATCAGGCATATTGCGCGCGACTTTGGCTTAATTTAGCGGAGCCGACAAGCGGCCATTCGCGGCGGCATGCCGAGTTAATTGCGGGCGCAGAGCTTTCAGCGCCGCGTACTCCGTCTGCGGCAAGGCGCTCGCCGGTACAATGGATGTGTGGATACCGAATGCGGCCGCTCCGGTTATGGGTAGAGCGCGCAAGGTTTGCCGCTCAACGCGCACCCAATGCGGGCCTTGAGCATCAACAGGACGGTGCTCGCCTTCTCTTAAAGGATGGAAAAGCTCCGGCGTATCATAGATTAGAAAATTGGCGCGCATAATCGGGCGGTCCGGTTTCAGGCCGTTAATCATGCGCGCAACCCGGGTGGAAATTTGAGCCTCATAACCCGGGACAGGGGCGTGAATGCGTGTCAGGGGCTGACCGATTTTCTGCGCTAATGTCCAGCTCGCGGGAAAACACAATAGCGCTGCCGTCATTACGGGGTCACTGCCGGCGTCAGGACTTTGCAAAATGACCCAGTCTTCTTGCGTCAGGCCTGCGAGCTCCTCCAGCGGATCTTCGCCCTGCGGCGTAATCTTTAATACTGCGTTGACCATATCTAAAAGCTCGCGCGCCGCCGCTGCGCTCCTCGGCAACAACGCGATAACGTCAGCTCGCCGCGATGCGATGAGCTGCGTCTTATAAGCTGTTTGAACGGCAAAACATTCATCACGCCACAGCCACTGTTTAGGTGTTATCGCCGATGTTCCCGGCAAAGCGCGACGGCGCTCGTTCATCCATGGATAAGATGATAGTCGGGCTTGGCAGATTTCATGCATAGGTCACTTTAAACGGGAAAAACGTTGTGCGGGATGTAATTAATATAAAAAATGAGCAATTTCTCACTTAAGTTCTGCATGTAAATCGTAGATAGTTATAATGATGCGCTTCCTCTTCATATTCTTCCTGTCCTATCTGCTCATGGCTCAGCCCGTCATGGCGCGCGATATTGACACCAACCGCCTTGACGCACGCATTAATCAAATGATGCAGGAACGCGGCATGGTCGGTCTGGCTATCGTTGTCATTCAAGACGGCGAGGTTGTGCACCGCCGCGGATATGGATTTACGCGCGACGGATCCAGCGAGCGTGTGACAGAAGATACCGTCTTTCGCTGGGCCTCTTTGTCCAAAGGGGTCGGTGCAGCGATGGCCGTTAAGCTTGACGAGACGGGGGACATCAATCTCGCCGCGCCTATCAGCAGCTATAAGACCACCTTGCGCCTGCCAAAGCGCGGCGAGAACAAAGCTGATCTTTTCGATCTGCTGTCCCACCAACTGGGCATTGTGCGCAATGCATATGATCACCGCCTTGAAGCCGGAACGATGCCCGCTGTTATCCGCGGACAACTTGCCGGCCTGCCCATCGAATGTCCTGTCGGAACATGTCATGGTTATCAAAATGTGGCTTTTGATACGATCAGCGAAATCGTGCAAGGCGCTACAGGCGAGCCTTACCAGCTTGCGGCCAAGCGCCTGATATTTGAACCTCTGGATATGAACACGGCAACGATGACCAAAAATGGATTGATGAGCAGCACGCGATGGGCGCGGCCGCATACTCGCAATGGCCGTATCTCGAAACGCACAATGCGCGAGAGTTATTACCGCGTGCCGGCGGCAGGCGGCGTAAACGGATCTATCACGGATTTGGGCAAATGGATGATGGCCAATATGGGTATGAATTCCGAGGTGTTGTCAGCTCAGGCGCTAACAACATTGCAGACGCCTCGGGTTATCACCCCGCGTCAGAGACGCCGTATAAGACAGTTTTTCCCGCGTATGACGCGGGCTGATTACGGGCTGGGATGGCGTATATATGATTATGCAGGCAATAAAACCGTTGGTCACCGCGGCGCGGTGAACGGCTTTCGCTCCATGATTATGTTTGACCCTTCGCGCCGCTCCGGTGTGGCGGTTCTGTGGAATAGCGGGTCAAACCAACCGGTAGGTATACAGCTCGAGGTTATGGACGAGGTGTATGATCTGCCGAGAGAAGACTGGATGTATCTGGCCAACGGGCCGGATTTGCGGGCCATACGGCGCGCACATCCTGAAACGATTATGCCGGAATTTATTCCGGTTCCGAATATTTCACCGCAAAAGAAAGACCGTAGGTTTCCTGTCGACCATGGCGCCCCGATATATCTTGTCAGCAATTGTTTCGGCTTTAGCTCGCCGCATAGTGGCGACCAGCCTTTTGAAGGACAAAATCAACAACCGCTTTTTTAACGTCACCCGCGTGAATATCGTGATGAATCTCATGCTGGCCGTCATCATAGGCGATAAATTCACTGTCGGGAACGCTGTCACAAAATGTCTCTGAAGCTGTAAAGCCAGTGAGTTGGTCGCCTCGGGAATGGGCTATCAAAAGCGGATACTTTATAAGATCCGCATTTTCAATTAGCCATTCCCCGTTTTCAATCATAACAATAGCCAAATCCGCGCCCAACTTACTGTGCACAAGCGGATCGGACAGATAACGCCGGGCCTCCGTCTCTATCGACGAAATCTTGGAGCCGTCCAGTCCCGGGTCAAGCGTCAGCCCGGGCTTTATTTTCATGATAAGTTTTGTCAGAATTCTTTGAATGCCGCTAACCTTATCGACCGGCCGGATCATGGGCGCGCTGGCAATGATACCGGAAAACCCGGCATCAGGATGCGTCGCGGCATAGCGCAAAGCCAGCCCGCCGCCCATGCTATGGCCCATTAGAAAATGCGGAATATTTGGATAGAGCGCGCGCGATTTTGCGCACATCGTATCAATGTCGCTCATCAGAGATGACAAATCTTTGGCCCGCCCGCGCGATCCTGCGGATTGTCCATGTCCGCGCAAGTCCACGGCAATGACGGCAATTTGCTCTGCTGTCATGGCGAGCGCATAGCCCTCATAACGCCCGCTATGTTCGCCAAGACCGTGAACGATCGTGACGATGGCGCGCGGCGTGTCGACGGGCCAATGATAACCTTTGAGCGACAGGCCGTCGGCACGGCTTTGCAGGCTGATATTATCCATAGACCGGACTCCTAATCCTGAGTGTGTCCCATAAAGACGACTTTAGCTTTGCCCCAATTGCGGACATCAAAGATTTCAAACCCGGCAATGACTGGATCCGGTTCATCATTGCCCATTTCATACATGACCGCCGCACCGGGGGCGAGTAGCTTCTGCTCAATGAGTTTTTGCAAAACGGGCTGTCCGAGATTTTTGCCATAAGGCGGATCGATGAAAACATGTGTAAATGACCCGCGTAAATTATTGGGCTCAATCCGCAATTTTGTGGCGTCGCGGCGGTGCAGGCGCGTGACTCCGCCCAGACCCATTGTATCGACATTTTCGCGAATAGCCGCGCGGGCCTCGGGCGCTGTTTCGACAAACAGGCAAAAGGCCGCGCCGCGCGAGATCGCTTCCAGTCCCAAAGCGCCCGATCCGGCAAATATGTCGGCGACAATGGCTCCGTCCAGAGCCGGGGCGTAATCGGCATGGGCCAAAATGTTGAATACGGACTCGCGCGCTTGGTCGGATGTCGGGCGCGTATTGCGTCCCCGCGGCGCAGTGATGTTTCGTCCGCGCATATTACCGCCAACAATTCTCATTATTCGCGCCTCAAAATTTTGTCGGTCAGCGTATTGCCGATCCAGCCGGACATAAAACGCGCTTTGACATCCGCCGGATCATAGATATCGTCCACCCAATCGATAAAAGATAGCGCGCCGCCGCCGTCCTGATAGCGGATATAGTCTTCGAAAAAATAATCAATCATGCCGGTCTTGCCGTGGCGGACATGCAGATATTTAAATCGAAGCTGCTCCATGGACTCCTTAATCGACTTGCCGAGCTGAAAATGCGCAAATAATACGCCCGCAAGCCCCGTGCGGTCTGCGCCGGATTTGCAGTGCATAAGCGTCGGATATTCCATTTCAGCGTAGATTTTCTTCAGGTCGTGAATGGCCGCTTTTTTGGGTGTGTCGCGGGAATAGACGCGGTAATCGATCAGCGTCAGTCCTAATTTCGCGCACGCTTCTTTTTCAAGATGATAATAGCCTTTCTCGCTCGGCCCGCGCAGGTTCAATATCGTCTTAAATCCGCGCGCGGCGTAGCTTTCCAATTGCTCAGGCGAAGGCTGATTGGCCCGCCACATGCCACCGCCAATTTCGTGCAAATTGGAGAAGCGGTAGCGCAAAAAACCGTGATCGCCCCAGATCAGCTCCTTGCGGGCTTTTTTGCGGTCTTCGGGCTGAGTCAAATCTAACGGCATAAGTGTTGCTCTTGTTATTTATCTGCGTCGCGCCACATGGCCCCTATTGGCGTTTAGGGCGGGCTCGGCTATGCCGCCTGTAGCAGGGAGGCCCGAGGTGTTCAAATCCATCCTACGTCATAATCTGACACAAAACATACTCGCCACTGTGCTGGCCGGATATATGGCTATAGTCAAACGCACGACGCGCTGGACTGTAGAGGGGCGCGATAACGTCACGCCGATTTGGGAAAGCGGTCTGGGCTTTGTCGGCTGCGTCTGGCACGGGCGGTTTTTGCTGTCTAACTCCGGTTGGTCAAAACACTATCAGGATCCTGCCATATTAATCAGCCAGTCTAATGACGGTAATTTTATTTCCATGACGGCGCAGCGCTTGGGCCTATCCGTTATTCGAGGCAGTTCACACCGCGAGGGCAGCGACAAAACCCGCAGCGGAACCAGTGCTATGATGCAAATGGTTGACCATATTCAAAATGGCGGCGTTATTGTGATTACGCCGGACGGTCCGCGCGGTCCGCGCATGCGTTGCGGCCCCGGTCCGGCGCGATTGGCGCGGATGACAGGCAGTTTTATGCTGCCTTATGCCTTGTCCACGCGAAACCGCATCCTGTTCAAAAGCTGGGACCGGTTTATGTTTCCGCTACCGTTCGGGCGCGGCGCTATCGTTTGGGGCGAGCCTGTCACTGTTGCAGAGGATGCGGATAAAGCGGCGCTTAAAAACGCAACAGCAACATTAGAAGCGCGTATGATCGCGGCGAACCAACGCGCTGACGTGATAGCCGGCAAAGAAATCGTGCAGCCCGCGGACAGCCGCAAAACAGCGCGCATCAATGATGCCGAGACCCAGCGCAAAATCTCTGAGAAAGAGGCGCGGGAGATTTCATGAGCGCGCCGGTCAGCTATGTAGTCTACCGCGCCGCGGCGCAGGCCTTATCATTATTTGCAAAGCCCTATCTTCAGGGCCGCGCCAAAAAAGACAAAGAAGATATTGCGCGCTTGCCGGAACGGTTCGGCGCGGCCTCTCGCCTTCGTCCTGACGGTCCGCTTATCTGGGTGCACGGGGCCAGCGTCGGCGAGTCTGTCATGATGCTGCCGCTGATAAACCGTTTGGTCGAAGGTGGTGCAAATGTCCTGATCACGACAGGAACCGTAACCAGTGCGATGATGATGCAGGCGCGCCTCCCAAAAGGTGCAATTCATCAATATGTGCCTCTCGACGCACCCAAATTTGCAAAGAAGTTTCTGGATTACTGGCGACCTGACCTGGCGCTATGGGCCGAAAGCGAAATCTGGCCAAACCTTTTGTCCGAGACTTCGTCCTGCGAGATTCCGGCTCTCCTGGTTAATGCCCGCATGAGCGAAAAATCACTCAGCGGCTGGGCTAAACGTCGGTCACTGGCCAAATTCGTATTCGGACATTTTCGCGCTGTCTTAGCGGCTGATCATAAAACCGCTGCAGGACTATCCGGTATTTTCGGTAGGGCCGTGCCCGTCTTCGGCAATCTGAAACATGCTGGCGCGCCGCTGCCTGTCGACACTGCAAGTCTTGCCGCTCATCGCGCTCAGCTTACGGGGCGCCCCGTTTGGTGTGCGGCCAGCACCCATGAGGGCGAAGAGGACATTATTCTGGCGGCGCACCGGGCTATATTAGCCGAACAGCCGGACGCATTGCTAATCCTTGCGCCGCGCCATCCGGGACGCGGGCGCGCTATCGAGGCGCTGATTGACAGCGCAGGATTGAAGTACAATCAGACGGGTTATGCCGAAGATATTTTGCCGGACACACAAATTATGTTGGTTGCGAAAATGGGGCAATTGGGGCTGGCTTACCGCCTTGCAAATATTGCCTGTGTTTGCGGCTCGCTCCTGCCGGACTTATCCGGTCATAATCCGCTAGAGCCAGCGCGGCTGGATTGCGCTGTCTTAACAGGGCCATATGTCGACAGTTTTGACGAGGTCTATCACGAGCTCTCCGCTGCAGGCGCAATGCAAACCGTGCGCAGCGCTGAAGGTCTGGCCGAAAGGGTGATTGAGCTGTGGGAAGACGAAACCCGCCGTGAGGCGCAGATACTGGCCGCGACGACATTTACCGCCGCTCAGGACGACATTTTGGACACAGTCTGGACAGCGATTGCTCCATTTTTTCCGCAAGGTGTAAAGTTATGAGGTTTCAAGCCCCGGAGTTCTGGACGCGCACGGAGGGCCGCGATGCCGCGCCCGGCCTGAGAGCTCTGCTGACGCCCATATCTTGGCTCTATGCCTATCTGACGCAGCGCCGTATCGACAAGACGGTCGCTTATAATCCGGGAATTCCCGTTGTCTGTATCGGCAATGTTACGGCGGGCGGCACGGGCAAAACACCTGTCACGGCGGAAATTCTGTCCATGTTACGCGCACAGAAAATCCGCGCCGAAGGGCTGTCGCGTGGCTATGGCGGGACGGAGCGCGGCCCTGTTAAAGTCAGCTCTGATCATGACGCGGCCACAGTTGGAGACGAGCCGCTCCTGCTCTCTGCGCGCGCCCCCGTCTGGGTCGCGGTGTCGCGCGATGACGGCGCGCGGGCTATGGCCGCCTCCGGCGCGCAGGTCATCGTCATGGATGACGGGCATCAAAACCCTGCACTGGAAAAGACGTTATCCATCGTCGTAGTTGACGCGCAGACCGGCTTTGGTAATGGCCGCGTTATGCCCGCCGGGCCTCTACGCGAGCCTGTCACGCGTAGTCTTGCCCGCGCGGACGCCGTGATATTAATGAAGCCGGACCGTGATTTCGCGGCCTCATCTGCACTGCTCAAGCAGCTCTCCGGCTTACCTGTTATTGAGGCTTATCTCACGCCAACAGCGCCGCTGCCCCCCGGGCCGCTCTTTGCCTTTGCGGGCATTGGCCGCCCGAACAAGTTTTTTGATGCCCTGCGCGCGGCCGGCGCAAATGTGGTTGAGGCAATGGGATTTGCCGATCACTTTGCCTACAGCCCCGCCGACATGGCGCATTTGCAGGCCATGGCCCGTGAATACAAGGCGCAGCTGATCACGACGGAAAAAGACTTTGTCCGCATTCCGCCGTCAATCCGGCAATATGTGGCGGTGTGGCCTGTGCGGTGCGTGTTCCAAGACGAGCTCGCGATAGAACGTCTGCTCAGCCCCATTATCGACAGCGTCAAAAAAGGGCGCTAAGTCATCTTTATGTCCGGCTCTGCTTCGCTTTCACAAAAAATAAAATGGCAGGCCGAAGTGCTGGCTTATGATGCGCTGCGCCTCCTGCTGTGCTGGCTGCCAATTGACGCCATAAGCTGGCTGGGCGGCGCGCTGTTCCGGCTGATCGGCCCGATGACCAGCAAGCAGCATATAGTAACGACAGGGCTGCGCACCGCTTTCCCGGATCGCAATGCGCGGCAGATTAGGCGCATGGCTGCGGCGCAGTGGGATAATACCGGACGCACATTTGCCGAATTTATGTTTATCGGGCGGCTGCGCATGGGCGACCGCGTGACGTTATCAGGACAGGAGCATTTCGAGGCGATCAAAAAGAGCGGCAAAGCGGCTGTTCTGGTTGGCGGTCATTTTGCCAATTGGGAGATGCTCAATGTCGCCCTGTCTCACTCCGGATTAAAGATGCGTATAACTTACCGCCCGCTCAATAACCCTTATTTTGATGCCAAAATCCGTAAGCAACGCGCTGATTTTGGCGTTGATTTGATGACCGCCAAGTCCGGCCCGCGCGGGGCTAAAGAACTGATGGTTGCGCTTAAAGAAGGCTGGTCGGTCGGCATTATGAATGATCAAAAATTTAATGAGGGTATTGAGGTGGATTTCTTCGGTGTTCCCGCTATGACTGCGCCGGGGCCGACACGCTTGGCGCTCAACACGGGGTCATTATTTGTACCTATGAATGTCGTGAGAACACGCGGTGCGCATTTCCACGCCACAGTATATCCGGCTATCAAACTGCCCCGGACAGGCGACCGCCACGCTAAAATCCGCGCCGGAACCGAAGCCATTACGGCGTGGGTCGAAGACCGCATTCGCGAACATCCCGACCAATGGTTTTGGAGCCACCGCCGCTGGGATAAAAACCATTATCACAAAACTAAGGACCGTTAAATGTTAGCAGGATTCAATATATTTTTAGCGCTTCACATATTAATCGCGTTCGGCGTCGTATTGCGGCTGTTATCACGTGAACATTTATCACCGATTAAGCGGCTCGCCTGGCTTTTGGTGATATTCGTTTTCCCGATGGGCGGGCTGATGTTATACGTCTTTTTCGGCGAAGCGCGGCTCTTAAATATTAGAGAAAAGCACGACAAAATTTTTGAGCAGGTCAATAAACTTAGCAAAGATGTCATTGGGGATATGGCGCCTCTTGCTGATATTGTCGACGCCTCGCACCGTCCGCCTTTTCAATATGCCCAGTCGATCAATGGCTTCGGCCTGACATTAGGCAACCGCGCCGAATTAATGGAGGATGCGCAAAGCGCGAGGGCGCGAATAATCAAGGATATAGACGCAGCGAAAAAAACAGTCGATATTATTTATTATATTTGGCTGGGCGATGAGACAGGGACGCAAACAGCGGACGCGCTCATTCGCGCCGCAGAGCGGGGCGTCACCTGCCGGGTTATGGCGGACGGGTTGGGGTCGCGCAAAATGGCCGCGTCAAAGCTTTGGAAGAAAATGGAAGCGGCAGGCGTAAATGTCTCTGTCGCCCTGCCGTTAACGCAAGTTATCCGGACATTATTTTTATCGCGTATTGATTTGCGTAACCATCGTAAAATCACAGTGATAGACGGGACAATCACCTATTGCGGCAGCCAAAATTGCGCCGATAAGGAATTCCGGCCCAAGAAAAAATTTGCGCCATGGGTCGATATTATGTTGCGTCTTGAAGGACCCGTCGCCGCGCAAAACCGACTTTTATTCGCCAGTGACTGGATGCTTAATGAGGATACACCGCTCAAAGACTTCACATCTAAAGTTAAACCCCTAAAGGGCGGGATTGCCGCGCAAGTCTGGGGGGACGGTCCGGTTGACCGTCTCGGCGCGACGCCGCAACTGTTCACGACATTGATTAATTCAACGTTGGAGCGGATCATTATTTCAACGCCCTATTTCGTACCGGAAGAAACCGTGCTCGGCGCGCTATACTCTGCCGCCCATCGCGGTCTGGATGTGACAATTATATTCCCCAATAGAAATGATAGCTGGATCGTGCGCGCGGCCAGCCAGAGTTATTATCTGGAGCTTTTAGAGGCTGGCGTTAAAGTCTTCGAATATGAAGGCGGACTGCTTCATGCTAAAACCGTGACCGTGGATGACAGCCTTACGATGATCGGCTCCTCCAATATTGATATGCGCAGTTTTGATCTGAACTATGAGAATAATATGCTGCTCTATGATAAAAAACTGACCAAGGCCGTCATAGCGCGGCAGCAAAGTTATATTAACAGCTCCCGTGCTGTATCGCTCGACGAGGTCAGCGAATGGAGCCTGCCAAAACGTATATGGATGAACCTTGTTGCCGCGCTCGGGCCCGTACTTTAGGATACGTAAACGCCGGCGCGGTTACCGCAGAGCATAAATTTACGGTTAGCTGCATTAAGCGCCTTGGCACAGGCTCGTTTTTTGCCTATATGGCCGCTTCCTTGGGCGTGCCCAAGACGCCTTGGTAAGGTGGGGTAGCTCAGCTGGTTAGAGCGCAGGACTCATAATCCTGAGGTCGTGAGTTCAAGTCTCACTCTCACTACCATTTCCTGATCATCATAGATGAAAATTTGCTTCCCGATAATCGGCACAGGCGGATCAAATTCAGGGGTGGTCCGAGGGTTAGGCCAGAAGCTTGTCAATTTTCCGGAGTGGTTATTTAATATTCAGAGGCGGCGAAGCCGACCCTATTATTCAGATAAAATTGAGTTTGAACCCAAATGATTCATTATCCCGCTTTTAATAAAAAATAATTCATCAATTTCAACTCTTTAGCTATTAAATAAAGAAATACATCCCCGCGCCCAAAACCCGACCTAAGTTCAAACTGTTCTTTGGCTCACGGGACACGGCGCGCGTTATCGTCCGGGCTAAGACAGTGTGATGGAGTATTCGGTTATGACACGCCGGGTATGAGGTCTTCAGGTAAGCTGTGGAGACGGCGTAAGTCTGAAAACGCATTGCCGCGTGGTTATCATCGCGAGAAACAAAACTATAATTTCGGTATCCGTCGCGGTGCCGGCCACGCGGGCAGTCCCGCCTTTCCTATTTATATGCCGTCACTCTGTGCGGTCGCAAAATTCGCTTGTTTAAATATTAATCGGCCCTCTTCGCCTCATGCTTGCTTGCCCGCCCGTTTACCCGTTTGCGCCACATCCGAAAGCTGGATGGTTTCATATGGTTTTGCATAATTTTGATGACGTTTGATTCAGACAAGCCGGATTGCAGCTTGATGTTATCAAATGAGGTGTCATCGTCCCACGCCATTGCGATGATTTCTGACGGGGTTATCGTGCCTGTGTCGGCGCGGGGTATGGCGGGAATAAAATCATCGGGAAATTTACGTTCTGTCATATCGTGTCCTGCCGGTTTGTCTTGAATGGGTGCTCACTCTACGCGCGGCTCTAGACATTCCTACGGCCTGCCCCCACATAACGTGCATGTCTCCACCCGATAATATCACCTTGCCCGCTACGGCCCAATCTCAAGCCAGGCCCCCCGAACAAAAGCTCTCTTATCAGCTCAAAAGCTTCGGGCGCCTGTGGCCCTATATGTGGAGCGGAGGCGGGTTCGTCGATCGCGTGCGAATTATTGCCGCGCTCTTCCTGACTATAACGTCACAGATTATACTCGTGATCGCGCCCTTTGGCGTGGGCTATAGTGTGGACGCGGTGCAGGCAGCGCTTGATGCCGGCTCGGTCTGGGCCAATAGCGCGCTGGTGATTACCGCGCTTATTTTTGGCTATGGCGGTCTGAAATTGCTCTCAACCGTACTGAACGAGGCGCGCGAATATATTTTCGCCCCCGTTGGCCAGCGCGCGCAGCGTGAAGTCGCAACGGCGACATTTGCGCATTTGCACCGCCTGTCCCTGCGCTTTCATCTTGAGAAACGCACGGGCGGTCTGTCGCGCGTCATTGAACGCGGCATACGCTCAATTGATTTTCTATTCCGGTTTTTGCTGTTTAATATCGGGCCGACATTCCTGCTGCTCGGCTTTAGCTGCGCGGCGTTGATGCTGGCCTATAGCTGGGAATATGCGGCCATCGCTCTGATGGTCGTCGTCGCCTATATCTGGTTTACCTTTGCGACAACGGAATGGCGGCTTAAATTTCGCCGCGACATGAACCGTCAGGATACGGAGGCTAATGCCAAGGCGGTTGACAGTCTGCTCAATTACGAAACCGTAAAATATTTTGGCGCCGAAGGGTTTGAAACTTCGCGATATGACGCCGCGATGGAAGGCTATCAACGTGCGGCAATAAAATCGCGCACCTCATTGGCAACGGTGAATATCGGCCAATCTTTCCTAATGAATGCCGGCGTCGTGGCGCTGCTTATTTTGGCGGCTTATCAGATTTTAGGCGGCGCGCTTACCGTCGGGGCGATGGTGACCATCCCGCTTGTGATGCAGCAGGTTTACCGCCCGCTCAATATTCTCGGTTTTGCTTACCGCGAAATTAAACAGTCTCTGACCGACATGGAAAAGATGTTCGCGCTGCTCGATCTAAAGCCCGAAGTCAGCGACCGCGATGGTGCGTCGCCCTTAGGCAAAGCCCAAGGCCGCATCGTTTTTGAGGATGTGCGGTTTCGCTATGATCCGGATCGGGAAATTTTACGCGGGATAAGCTTTACCGCAGAGCCCGGGCAAACCATTGCCATTGTCGGCCCAACGGGCGCCGGTAAATCGACCCTGTCGCGGATACTCTACCGCTTTTATGATATTGAAGGCGGCACAGTCAGTATTGATGGACGCGATCTTCGCGATGTGACGCAGGATAGCCTGCGCGGCGCTATCGGAATTGTGCCGCAAGATACCGTGCTGTTTAACGCTGGGATTGGCTATAATATTGGCTATGCGCGGCCCGGCGCATCACAGGACGAAATCATCGAGGCCGCCCGCGCGGCACAAATTCATGATTTCATCGCGTCTCTTCCCAAGGGCTATGAGACGCAGGTTGGCGAGCGCGGGCTAAAGCTCTCCGGCGGAGAGAAACAGCGCGTCGCTATTGCGCGGACACTTTTGAAAAACCCGCCCATATTGATACTGGACGAAGCCACCAGCGCGCTGGACAGCGCGACTGAGCGCGACATTCAAGGCGCGCTGGATGCGGCGCGGGGGGGCCGCACAACATTGGTTATCGCCCATCGCCTGTCGACCATAACGGGCGCAGATAAGATATTGGTTATGGATAATGGCCGGATTGTGCAGCGCGGCACACACGAAAAATTGTTGGCGGATGGCGGGCTTTACGCCGATCTCTGGGCACGACAGGGCGAGAGCGGCAGTTTGCTAACGTCCAATTAAGGGCAAAGGTTATAAGATAGGTATCACAGGGGAAAGATATGATCGTAAAATTGGCCGCACAGCTTAGCAATGCGTCGCGTTACAGCTTTGACGGATGCATGTTTTTACTGCGCAGTGAATTTGCCGCCCGCGTGGAGGTTTACGCTTTTTTCTGGATGGTAGTGACGCTGTTATTACTCAAAGTGTCGTTGATGACCCTGACCGTGGCGACGATATTATTTCTGATCATGATTGCGACAGAAGCCCTGAATACCGCCATTGAAGTGATCATTGATCGGGTTAGCCCGGAAATTTCTCCGGCGGGTAAAAAGGCTAAGGATCTGGGGAGTTTCGCGGTCACATGTATGATTGCCGTGAACGCGATATTTTTTGTCTCCACCGTCATTCGGAGCGGCCCGGCGCAGCACTTCGGAGACTATTTACACTCACTTCTTGTGTAGGCGCTTCACCTTTTCGTCGCGGAAAATATCCGCCAAACCGTCCAGCATTTTTTCACACCACAGGGCATTGGTCTGCTCTTGCTCAATCCCGATATTGAGCGCCACGAGCTTGCCTTTTTCAGTCACAGACAGCTCTTTATTTTCAAAAAACCGGGACTTAATTTTTTGATACTGCTTGGCGAGACCGTTATGTTCGTCCATGCGCAGCGTGATCTGTTCACGGAGGGCATCAATATCCACGGCTTCGAGCGCATAGAGTTTGACCAGCATTTCGTCTTTGACGCTGGGCTTGCGTGACGGGCGCTGTGACCAGTGATAGAGATAGTCGCGGCCGTCTTTGGTAATGCGGTGGACAATGCGGTTAGGCTTGCCGGATTGCGCCATTTCCGTACTGGCGACATGGCCTTTGTCACGCAGACGGCCAAGTTCACGGTAGATTTGTTGGTGACTGGCCCTCCAGAAAAACCCGATAGAGGCATCGAAGTTCTTCGCCAGATCATAACCGCTCATCGGGCGGTCAGTCAGGCAGACTAAAATCGCTTCGGCTAAAGCCATGGCACTCCCCTTATCTCAAATGGCGGATGTACGCCGCTCGTGTTTGACAATATGCAACTTTATGCATATCCGTAAAGCCACAGTAAAGGAGAGTTTATGTCGCTTAAAGGGAAAACCATATTCATGTCGGGCGGATCGCGCGGCATCGGACTGGCGATTGCGCTGCGCGCTGCGCGTGACGGGGCCAATGTCGCCATTGCCGCTAAGACCGTAGAACCGCACCCCAAACTGCCCGGCACGATCTATACCGCCGCCGAGGAGATAGAGGCTGCAGGCGGCAAAGCGCTTCCTGTTGTTTGCGATATTCGCGACGAAGATAATGTCCAGCGGGCCGTGGATGCCACGGTCGAAAAATTCGGCGGCATTGATATGTGTATAAATAATGCCAGCGCGATCTCGCTGACGCCCACGGCGCTGACGCCGATGAAGCGTTATGACCTCATGAACCAGGTCAATGCGCGCGGGACATTTTTGCTCTCCAAACTTTGCCAGCCGCATCTCAAAAAATCCGATAATCCGCATATTTTAAATCTATCGCCGCCGCTGGAGATGGATTCGAAATGGTTCAAAAACCATGTTGCTTATACTATGGCCAAATACGGCATGAGCATGTGCGTCCTCGGCATGGCTGAGGAGTTCAAACCGATGGGCATCGCCGTGAATGCACTATGGCCAATGACATCAATTGATACGGCGGCCGTGCGCAATGTTCTGGGCGGCGATTCAATGGCCAAGATGAGCCGCATACCAGACATTCTCGCCGATGCCGCGCATCTCATTCTGACGTCCGATGCCAAAGCGAATACCGGTAATTTCTACATTGATGAAATGATTCTGCGTGATCACGGCGTCAGCGATATGGCGCAGTATAATCAGCCGGGATATGACGGCCCGCTTATGGCGGATTTCTTTGTCTCTGATGACGTGATAAAATCCAGCCTGTCGGATATTCTGGCCGCGCCCGGATACTAATGGTGAATGTTTTGAATGCCACCGATCCCACGCCCGCGCAGATAGAAGCGTTCCTCGATCTGCCTGACGGGCAGCCTGTCTTCATGGTCAATCTTTTGAAATTCAAAGACAAAGCAGAGTATAAAGACGGTGAAGCCGTCTCCGGCAAGACCGCTTATGGCCGCTATGCCAAAGGCTTTGGCGATATGCTGGCTGAGATGAGTATTGAAGGCGTGGAGACCGTCTATGGCGGCGCAGCAAATGTTTATTTAATTGGTAATGGAGATTGGGATGCCGTCGCCATCGTACGTTATCCTGATGCCAAAACGATGTTTGATACGGTGTCCAGCGCGGCCTATCGCAAAATCCATCACCACCGCCGCGCAGGCCTTGAAGGCCAGCTTTTAATCAGTTGTAACAATGAAGGCGTTTTCTAATGGGCCAAACCCTCCTTGTTAAAAAAGACGATTTTTCAGATGTTTCTATCGTCAATTATGATGAAGGCGATCTGGTGGCGGGTCATATCCGTGTTGATATCGGGCCGTTTGCGCTGACGGCAAATAATGTCACCTATATGGTGACAGGAGATCAGATCGGATATTGGTCTGTGTTTGATCCGGCGGCTTATAATCTTGGAGGCGCCGGCCAAGGCCGTATGCCCGTTTGGGGTTATGGAGTCGTGCGCGAAAGCAAATATGAAGGCATTAAGACGGGCACACATATTTACGGTTTTTTTCCCATCGCGAAGTCCATGGATATGGAGCCGGGGCGTCTATCCGCCCATGGCTTTACCGATATGGCCGCCCATCGTAGCGGACTGCATGGTCTTTACAGCAGCTATAGTTTCACCGACGCGGATCCCAGCTATGGCGTGCACGAAAATTTGCAGCCTGTATTACGTCCGCTTTTTACCACCAGTTTCCTAATTGATGATTTTCTCGCGGATGAGAATTTTTTTAATGCCGATCAGGTTTTGCTACTCTCCGCTTCGTCGAAAACGGCGCTCGGTACAGCTTATTGCCTCAAAGCGCGCGGCGAAAAACCCGTCATCGGACTAACCTCTTCTGGCAATAAAGACTTTGTCGATAATACCGGATTTTATGACTGCGGTTTTACCTATGACAACATTCAGTCAATCGACAAAAATGTGAAAACCGTTGTTGTCGATATGAGCGGAAATATGGGCGTGATCCGTAATCTTGAAGCGCATTTCGGGAATAATCTAACCTATATTTGCCGCGTTGGCATTTCGCATTGGCAGGAAGCGGCCAAAGCACCGCCAAAGCGAACCGATACTCCGACAGCGTTTTTCTTCGCCCCTGACCGCGCCAAGCAGCGTATTGGCGATTGGGGGCAGGCGGGTTTTGCCAAAAATCTCGGCGCGCGCTGGATGCCGTTCCTAAACAGCGCCAGCGCATGGCTAACAGTAGAAAAACAGGTCGGCATAGAGGCGGTTTTAGAAAATTACAAAGATCTTTTGAACGGCCGGAGCGGCCCCGATAAAGGCTATCTATTTACATTATAGGAGCGTGCCATGACTGATTATAGCTGTTTCACGGTCGATATTGCCGATAATATTGCGCATATTATTCTCTCGCGGCCTGAAAAACGCAATGCGATGAACCGCGCTTTTTGGGACGAGCTGCCGAAAATCATTACCGATATTGATGATAATTCACGCGCCCGCGTTATTGTGATCAGTGCGCAGGGCCCTGTGTTTAGCGCGGGTATTGATCTGGCGATGTTCACCAATGATGTCGCCGGCCCGAAAGATAAAAATCATCCGCAATATGGCGCGCATTTTTACGAGACGGCGCGCAAGCTACAGCATAGCTTCACGACGATAGAAAATTGCCGCATTCCTGTGCTCGCGGCCATTCAAGGCGGCTGTTATGGGGGCGGCGTAGACCTGATCACGGCCTGCGATATGCGTTACGGCACCGAAGATAGCTTTATTACAATTTATGAAATCATTGTCGGCATGACCGCTGATGTCGGGACATTTCCGAGAATTCTTAACCACATGCCTGAAGGCGTGGTGCGCGAACTGGCCTATACGGGCCGCAAAATGATGGCGCAGGAATGCAAATCACGCGGGCTGTATAATGAAGTGTTTGCCGATCATGCCGCCATGATGGACGGCGTTATGATGCTCGCCAAAACGATTGCGAAAAACCCGCCACTCGCCGTTTATGGCTGCAAGCGCGCGATCACCTATGGCCGTGATCACTCAACGGCGGACGCGCTGGATCATATCGCCATGTGGAATATGTCCATGCTCAACCCTATTGAGATGATGGAAGCAATGCAGGCCAAAGGTCAGAAACGCGCCGGAAAATTTGCGGATTTGCCCAAGCGGTCAGTATAAGGCCTAGACAATTTAATATTTAAAGCCGCATACTTAATTTCTGGGCAAGCATTTTTGCTGCCGTATTATCCCCGCCATCGCCATCTGCGAAATTCATATATAAATAGGGCTCGACCATTTCGAGCTCAATCAGTTTCAGCGTTCCGTCTTCCCCGCGCAGTAAATCGACCCGGGCATAAAGCGGCATGTTGTCTATATATCCTAAAATCTCTTCAGCGACGGCGCGCTCAGTCTGGGTCGGAGAATAAGGCATTTCGCGTCCGCCATATATCGATTGAATACGGTAATCTCCGTCTTTGGGGCGCTTATTGACGGCATGGGAAAACTGTCCGTCGAAATAAAGAAAAGAATATTCACCTTCGGTCAGAACGCTGGGCACAAAGGGCTGTAATATGGCTTCTCCGGGTGGAAGCTTATCCGGCTCCGGCATGATTGTGCCGCGTGTGTAGAGCGCTTGTCGCCACGCGCCGCCGCCGACGAGAGGCTTAATCACAAGCTTGTCGCACGCGAACTCATCACAGGCTGCGATGATAATTTCCGGCGTGGCATGGTTCACGATTTTAGCCGGGATCACAGGCGCGCCGCGTGTGCCCAGTTCATCCAGGTAACGCTTATCTGTATTCCAGCGCAGCAGACGCGGGGGATTAAAGACTTTGGTCTTCTGGGCTGCGGCGTCGATTTGCGCCAAGAATAATTTTAGATTTCCGGTCTCGAAATAATCCCAAATAAACAGCGGCAATATCGCGTCATAATCTGCGGCGGACTCCGCGCAATCATTCCACAGTAAGGTTGTGGCCGTCATGCCGAATGCAGCAAAAGCGGGCACAATTTTGCTCATTTGTTCTTCAAGTTCAAATTGATCTTCACGGGCCTCCGCCGTTCCGGGGAGCATGTTACGAGAGACGAGTATCGCTATTGTTTTCATCGGCGTTGATTAGAGCACGCCGTGCCGCACCGCAATCGATAACACGCCTTGAAAATCTACAGCTTATGCCCATTTTAGCCCCAACAAGGAGTTTAAGATGAACCAGCCCTATGATTATGCCGATGCCAGCCAGTGGCGCGGTACGACAATCCTGACGATCCGCAATAAAGATAAGGTTGTTGTTGTGGGCGACGGGCAGGTTAGCGCCGGTAATACGGTGATGAAAGGCAATGCCCGCAAAGTGCGCCGCATAGCAGGGGGCAAAGTGATTTGCGGATTTGCAGGCGCGACAGCCGATGCCTTTGCGCTTCTGGAGCGTTTAGAGGCCAAGCTGGAAGCGCATCCAACGCAGCTGGCCCGCGCCTGCGTCGAGCTGGCCAAAGACTGGCGGACGGACAAATATTTGCGGCAGCTGCAAGCCATGATGATCGTGGCGGATAAAAAAGAGACTTACGTTCTGACCGGTAATGGTGATGTGGTCGAGCCCGAAGAGGGCATTACGGCCATTGGTTCGGGCGGCAATTTTGCCTATGCCGCCGCGCTGGCCCTGAAGGAATATGAAAAAGATCCGGAAGTTCTGGCCCGCAAAGCCATGGCCATTGCGGACAAGATTTGTGTGTTCACCAATTCGAACCTGACGGTTGAGGTTTTAGAGATTAAATAAGCCTAGAGCTTGCGTCAAAATCACTTGCGCTGTGACGCTCTTCAAGACCTTTATCATCCCATGTGCGGTTGACGAGTTGTCCACGTTTGACCGCCGGCCGCTGCGATAACTGTTTGGCCCAGCGTCCGACATGTTTATAGCTTTCAACGTCTAAAAAATCTTTAGCCTCATATAGAAGGCCGCGCGCCATCGCGCCATACCACGGATAAATCGCAAAATCGGCGATAGATAAGTCTGCGCCGCCGATAAATTCATGTTCGGCCAGACGCTTGTCGAGCACGTCCATCTGGCGCTTTGTCTCCATGGCAAAGCGGTTAATGGCATATTCGATTTTAAACGGTGCATAAGCATAGAAGTGCCCAAACCCGCCGCCCAGATAAGGGCCGGCCCCCATTTGCCACATCAGCCAAGACATGACTTCGGTGCGCGCCGCTAACTCTGTCGGCAGAAATGCGCCGAATTTCTCGGCCAGATAGAACAGGATGGAGCCGGACTCGAAGACGCGCTGTCCGTTGGTCATATCCCGCAGGGCCGGAATTTTACTATTTGGATTAATGTCGACAAAGCCGCTGCCAAATTGCTCGCCTTCATTAATATCAATGAGCCATGCGTCATATTCGGCGCTCTCGTGACCCGCCGCCAATAGCTCTTCGAGCATGATCGTCACCTTCACGCCATTAGGCGTACCGAGGGAATAAAGCTGCAGCGGGTGTTTTCCAACCGGCAGTTCTTTTTCCTGCGTCGGTCCGGAGACGGGACGGTTAATATTGGCAAATTTACTGTCGTCACCCTTATTCCATCTCCAGACTTTGGGCGGGACATATTCGGAAAAACTTTGTTTTTTGGTATCGGGCATAAGGTCTCTTTTTAATGTGGCGTTATACGAATGAGTTTGCCGTCATCGGGCGCGTCAGTCAGAACATATATGGCCCCATCCGGCCCTAAGCGCACATCACGAATTCGCGCGCTCATATCGCCCAGTAATATGGTTTCGGAGACCGGTTTGCCGCTGTCCATATGGACGCGCCGCAAGTCTTTGGACGCCAGTCCACCCACCAGAAGGTCACCGCTCCAGTCTGCGAACATGTCGCCGCGAATGAGCGCAAATCCTGATGGCGCAATAGACGGCTTCCAGTAATACAGGCTGTCCGTCATGCCCTCATAGGTCTGATACGGGCTGATTTGCGCGCCGGAATAATCAATGCCGAATGTCGCGACCGGCCAGCCGTAATTTTTCGCGGCCTCAATACGGTTAATCTCGTCTCCGCCTTTGGGTCCATGCTCGTGAAGCCAGACCGTGTCGCTTGCAGCGTCATATAGCAGGCCTTGTGAGTTGCGGTGTCCGTAAGAGTAAATCTCTGCGCGCTTGCCTTCCTGACCCGTAAAGGGGTTGCCGGCGGCGGCTTTACCGTCCGGCGTTAGCCGCAATAGCTTGCCCAGATGGCTGGACAGATCCTGCGCTTTTTCGCGGTAGGCATAGCCTTCGCCGACTGTCAGCAGGAAATTGCCGTCGGGCAGAAACGCCATACGCGCGCCGTAATGATTGGGCGTATCCTTCGGGGGGTGGGATTCAAATATGGTCTCTCCGGTAAGCGTGTCACCGCTTAGAACGCCTTTGAATACGGCTGTGCCGTTCGCCGCCGCATCGCCATAGGCATAGGTGATATAGACGGTATTGTCGGTGTTGAAATTCGGCGAGAGCGCAATGTCGTGAAGTCCGCCTTGACCTGCGACATAAGCCTTGGGCCCGCCGCTGACCGGCGTCTTAACGCCTGACGCGTCAATGCGAATAACGCCGCCCGTTTTTTCTGTGACCAGATAATCGCCGCTAGGCAAAAAGGCGAGGCCCCAAGGCGCGGACAGGCCATCAGCAATGACATCGGTCTTCACGGACAGAGTTTCAGGGGTTGCAGCGGATTTAACGGAGGCGCTTGCGGGTTGCGCGTTCTCCGGCGCGCCGCAGGCGCCCAGTGATAAGGCCATCGCGGCGGCGGTCATATAAAAAATCGTTTTACTCATAAATCCTCGAAATTAGTGCCATTGCGGCGCGGCAGTGATTGCGTCATAACTGAGCTATGACAGAGACAAATGCAATTCACATTGGTGACACCCCCAAAGGCGTTTCAATATTGCGCTGGGTTATAAGCTATTTTATTTGCGTCGTGGTCATCACGATTCTGTCCGTCGTGATCTCATCCATCTTTGTAGGCTTAAACCTCCCTGTGCCGGTTAGCGCTGCCGGATATATTGATCTTATTGGCAAAGATCTGATTGGACTGGGTCCGGTTTTCGCTGTCGTAACTGCCATTGGCGCGATCATAGCTTTTTTGTGCGCCGAATGGGTGGCGCGCAAAACAGGCTGGGCGCGGCCCTTTGTTTTTGCTGTGGCGGGACTGGTTCTCATGATCGTCCTGCTCTACGCGCTAAAACTGCGCGGGTCGGGCGTTCAGCCGATTGGCCGGGCAGAGTTTTGGCCCAATTATCTGTCTTTACTGGGAATTGGTGTGCTTGGCGGCGCGCTTTTCGGGACGATGACACGCAAGCATTAAGCCTGCCCGGGTATGATTTTTGAGCTTTTGTAAATGCGGTCTCAATGACGATAACTTTACCTCCGCCTTGAACGCTGGGTGGTAGACCCCATCTTCAAATCACATATTGATAAAAGATGTCCTCGCAGGATGCTTTTTGAGGGAGGGCATATGCGCAATTTATTCCTTATAATTTTCACGGTCATGTTTGGTCTTTTGGCGGGGTGCTCACCGCAGGCCGAGAACCAGTCCGCGCCGCCTACTGCGCAGGTTCAAGTTGACAGCCCGCGCGTTATCGCGGTTCTCTCATATGCAGAGTGGTGCGCCAGCTGTAAAATTCTGTCACCGAAAGTCAATAAAATGCGCGCCGAATATGAAGCGCGCGGAATCGAATTTGTCCGGCTCGATTACACTGACCGTGACAATTCGAACTTTTATGCCCAAGCGGCGGCTCGCGGATTCGAAACGCCTGTTCGCGATTATTTTGGCGATAACATCATAACGGGGCGAATGATGTTAATGACGCCTGAGGGCAAAATGCTGACCCGACCGCTCAATATGACTCACTCGCGAATGGAAATCCGCAATCGATTGGATAAAGCGCTCAGCGTCGCCGATTAGCCCATATCGCGTCCAGTCCCGATTTATAATCCGGATATTTGGGTTTAAATTTCAGTCCTTTGACCGCGCGATTAATCGAAACGCGTTTATTCTCACGGTAAAAACTGCGCGCCATATCCGACAGTCCCGCGTCTTCCAACGCAAAGCGCGGCGGCGGCGGGTAGCCGCATAATGTTGCGGCATAGTCTAAAACATCGCCGGGCGGGGCGGGGTGACCGTCTGCAATATTATAAACGGTGCAGGGGAATGGCGCGGATAAGCTCGCCATGACGGCGGTCACAATATCGTCGACATGGATACGGTTGACCACATGTCCTTCTTTGAGAATGACTTTGGCTTCGCCGTTCATAATTTTATCAAACGGCGCGCGGCCGGGGCCGTAAATCCCCGCTAGACGAAAAATATGAACGGGCAATCCGCTCTCCATCCAGTCCAATTCAGCTAATACGCGGCGCCGTCCGCGCGCTGTAACGGGAAGTAAAAGCTCGTCTTCAAACGCCCACTGCCCCGCCCGGTCTCCATAGACACTGGTTGCGGAGAGATAGCCCGCCCAGTGCAGATCGGGGAGCGTCTCAGCGCCTAAATCATGGATGTCCAAATCGAGAATAAAGGGATCATAATTGCCGCGCGGCGCAATAGAAGAGAGGACCGCCGTGCAGCCGCGCAGGGCCGCGCGCAATTCTACGCTTAGGCCCTTATCGCTATCATATATATGCCGCTCTATATCGCCGCCATCTTGCACGTCAGATAGATTCCGATGCGTCGTCAGCACGGCCCAGCCTGCAGCTTGCAGGGCCGGAATCATAGCCCGCGCGACATAGCCCGCACCGATAAGCGCGATCTTGCCTTGCTGATGTTTAATGCTGCTCTGCATTGCCGCTGCCCGCCGAATTTGCCATCAGGCGCAAATGAAAACCTTACGCGCCAAATCAATTCTCGCTCTAGCGGCTCCGGCCCTCTTTGTCATGGGGATACCTAGCTATGCGCAGGTCGCCCCGCCGCTGGAGTTTGATGAGATTGCGGTTGTAACTCCGCATGTCGATCCGCTGGACTTCAATGTGCGCCACACGGCCTGTGTGGACAGCATTAGCAAGGATCCCGAAATAGCGTTCGAAGATGCCATGGTCTGGAAAGCCCAAGGCGGCGGCTTTCGCGCGCGTCACTGCGCGGCGCTGGCTTTATTTGCCACCGGGCAAAGCAAAATGGCCGCCGCGCAGCTTGAGCAAATGGGCAGCGAAGTCGGCATCGGCACGGCGGAGGCCCGCGCGCAATATTACGCGCAGGCTGCTGATTTCTGGCTTGTGGGCTATGACCCGCAGGCGTCTCACCGCGCGGCCAGCAGCGGGCTTGATCTGTCCAAATCCAATACTCAGCTGCGTATCATCCGCGCGCGCGCCTACGCGCAAATGGACCGCTGGGACTACGCCGAAACCGACCTGACGAGCGCCTTGGCCTTTGACCCTCAAAACATCTCCGCCCTGGTGTATCGCGCCGATGCCCGCCGCCGTTTGGGTCGTTTTGAAGAAGCTTTATCTGACGCCGAGCGCGCTCTTGATCTGGATATCGAGTCCGTCGAAGCCGCTGTCGTGCGCGGCGATATCCGCGAAGAGATTCGGCTGGCGGCGTTGGAAGATCAGGCTGTAGCGGAGTAGGGAATTAATATTTAATTCCGCAACTCAAAAATTCCTCTCCCGTTCATCACGAAAATTCATTTTCGATAGGCGCTGTTTTTATCGGCCAATTGACCCAGATTGGAATTATTAGAGGAATAGAGAACCACAGTGTCGAAATAATATTATTGATGTAAAGTTCAGGATTTTGCACCGGATGATTTGCATCAATTGGTTGTTCATTCATCAAAAACAAAGGCATTAATACACCCCCAAACAAAACCGCTTTTGAGGCCAGGACCATAAAGGCTGTAAAAATTGCCAGTTTTATATGAGGCGACTTAAACTGAACGACAAAAAGTCCAATACAGCAAATAACTGTCACGAGGAGTGTTAACGCGATTAGGAAAGACGCGAAGAATCCAATCTCGTAATTTAGTTCCCCAAAAACAATATAGAGCATCATCGCAAAGTCTAAAACGTATAAAATAGTCAATAAAAATAATATTAACCCACTGATAATAAGGCAAATGGGATGGCGCCGAATGGGTTTTTTAATCACCCTTAAGCCAGCCCCGCGCGCAAACAATCATGTAGATGCAGGATCCCGACAGCCCGCGCGCCATCCAGCACAAAGAGCTGCATCACTTTGGGCGGCTCAGCGGTCATACGGCGAAGCGCATCACCGGCAAGGTCGCCCGCTTGGGCGGTTTTCGGTGAGGCCGTCATGATCGTGCGGGCGGTTTTCGTCGTCAGATTACCGTCCATATGGCGGCGTAAATCACCGTCGGTGATAATCCCGCAAAATTCGTCGCCGTTTAATACACCGACACAGCCAAAGCCTTTTTCGCTCATGGTAATCAGAGCTTCGGACATGGGCGTCGCTGCATCCACCAAGGGCACCGCGTCGCCCGTATGCATCAGATCTGCGACAGTAGCGAGCGATGCGCCAAGCGCGCCGCCGGGATGGAAAGCCTTGAAATCTTTGGCCGTGAAGCCCTTGGCCTCAAGCAGCGCAACGGACAGCGCGTCGCCCATGGCGATTTGCAATGTTGTGCTGGTCGTAGGCGCGCGTGTCTCGGCGCAGGCCTCGGGCGCATCCGGAATGATCAGCGGGAATTTTGCGGCTTTGGCGAGCGTGCTGTGCGGCTGTGCGGTGATCGCCATCAACGGCACATTAAACCGCGCGCAATAGCCGATCATATCAGCGAGCTCTTGGGTCTCGCCGCTGCGCGACAGCGCGATGACGGTGTCGTCGGGCGTGATCATGCCCATATCGCCGTGGCTGGCCTCAGTAGGATGCACGTAAAGAGACGGCGTTCCTGTGCTGGCGAGGGTCGCTGAGATTTTGCGCGCAACATGGCCGGATTTCCCCACGCCCGCGAGAATAACGCGGCCCTTGGAGGCTTTTAAATGCGCCACAGCTTTGGCAAAGTCCTCACCCAGGGCGTCACGCAGCTGCGCCATAGCCTCTATTTCGATATCCAGGACGCGGCGCCCCGCAGCAATTATTGTATCAGTGCTCATTCGCGTTCCTTATCACTCAGCGGGCGAATATGCACCCCGCGCCGCACCACTTTTAGCGGACTGAAGGTCAGCGCCGAAAGCAGCTCGGTTGAGCTAATGGTTTTATGCGCCATAATGTCTTTGCGGGTCGCTAAAATCCCCGGCAAGCCTATTAGGGCATACCATAATCCCCGCGCGGTGGGTTTAAGCCGCCCCGGACGAAACGTCGCCCAGAGCAGGTAGGCCAGATTGGCAAAAATATGGAGCGGCGATAATAAAATCAGGAGTGGTAGCGGCATGGATTTAAAGAACGTCCAGACGCGATTGCGCGTGCCGTGGAAAACAGCAAATCCGCTGATGTTATTACTAATCGCGCTACTGACATGGTCAACAATAGCGTCTGCGCTTTGCACGCATTCTCCGCCCGCTAGGCGCATACGCAGCGCCAGATCAACATCTTCGTGATAACAGAAAAACCGCTTGTCAAATCCGCCAAGGCGCAGGAATGTCTCGCGGTGATAAAGCGCCGCCGCGGCGCAGGGGCCAAAAACAAAACCCGTCTCAGGCTTTAGGTTTACGTTGTGACCATAACCTGCGCGGTACGCAATTCCAAAGGCCGAGTAGCAATCGCCCAATCCATCCAGAACGGTGCTGTCCAGCGCCATAATCTGCCGCGATCCCACCATCGTAATGTCATCGCGCCGTGTGGTCTCAAGCAGGAGCCTGTCCAGCCAATCGGGACGGGCAAAGGCATCAGGATTTAAGAGTGCAATCCAGTCAGAATTGGCTTTGTGCGCGCCGATATTATTGGCCCGCGCAAATCCGGTATTCTCGCCTAGCTCTATAATTTTAAAACGATTATCCAGATCAGGCAGGGACGTCATGGAATTGTCGACACTGCCATTATCAATTATGAAACATTCAAAATCGGCCATCGTCTGCGCGGCCACGCTGGCGACGCTGCGGGTCAGCCAGTCGCCCGCGTTAAAATTGACTATGATGACGCTGACGCGGGGCATGGCTAAAACGCGGCAGCGATCTTGGCAGCCAAGGCTTTGAGCACGTCCGTATCCGCCATCTCACCGCTGGCATGAGGGGTCTGCGCTTTGTCGTCATAGCGCGGAATAATATGGACATGAGTATGGAAAACGGTTTGTCCGGCTGCGCTGCCGTTAAACTGTGTTATGACAATACCGTCAGGCGACAGCGCCGTATCGACGGCTTTGGCGATGCGCTGCACTGCGCCGAATAGGCGGCCAATATCCTTAGCGTCTGTTTCCAATAGGTTTCGCGATGGCGTGCGCGGAATGACTAAAATATGGCCTTCGCTTTGCGGAAAGACGTCCATAATCGCGATGACATTAGCGTCTTCATAGACTTTTATGTAAGGCATGTCCCCGCGCAGAATTTTAGCGAAAACATTCTCGTCGTCATAACTACCGGTCAGGGACATTAACTTAGTTCCCGCCGCGCTGCATCAGCGAGAAACGCACTTCGCGACAAGCCGCGTTTTTGCGCCGTATCGTCAATTGCGTTTAATAGCCCTGCATCGATTGTAATATTAGCCCGCACAGTACGCCCTTCGTAACTAACAAGTGGAACAAGCAAAAATGTGCCGTCCGAACCCAACATATCTTTTGCTAAGTTATCGTTTTGTATGGCGTCCAGTGTACGGGGTTGCACGATATCTTCCTCTTCGAAATATAAAGACAAAGCTTCTTGGGCGTGGGTCAGCAAATCGTCCATAGTTTCACCGGATGAGAAACATCCGGTCGCGTCAGGAAAAGCAATGCCGAAGACGCTGTCTTCGTCTTTATGAACAATACCGACAAAATATTTCATCTTATTCGCCTTTCAAAGCCAGCCCGCCATTTTATAAATACTCCGAACGGTTCCCAGTGGCAGGTCTTTTTTCGGGTGTGGAATGACAACAATCATGCCGTTTTTTTTGAACTTATGGTGCGAGCCCGTAACCTTAACCAAGTCAAATCCATCTGCTTTCAAACGTTTGATGATTGCACGGCTATTTCGTTCCATAAAAAGCCTCTTTGATACGCATCATAATGCGTATTATTAACTCATTGTCAAGTCATATCTGCCTTGAAAGGCGTGTGGTTGGCAAGCACGGCAGCATCATATTCCACGGCCCGGCGTTCGCGTTTCAGATAATTATCAACCGCGTCGCGCAGTCCTGGATGGGCCAGATAATGCGCGCTATGGGTCACGACCGGTTCGTATCCACGCGCTAATTTATGCTCGCCTTGGGCGCCTGCTTCGACCCGTGATAAACCCAGTTCCAGCGCGGCGTCTATAGCTTGGTAATAGCACAGCTCGAAATGCAAAAACGGCTTGTGCACGAGCGCCCCCCAATGCCGGCCATACAGCGTGTCACCGCCGATAAAGTTTAGCGCACCCGCAATCGGCGTCCCGCCTTCATAAGCCAAAACCAGCAAAGTTTGCGTGGCGAAAGTTTGATTAATCAGATCAAAAAAAGCGCGGTTTAAATAGGGCCGCCCCCATTTTCGCTGGCTGGTGTCCAGATAAAATTGATAAAATGCGTCCCAATGCTCCGGTTTTAAATCGTCACCACGAAGACGTTTTATCGTCACGCCATCTTGAGCTTTGGCGCGTTCCTTGCGCAGGTTTTTACGTTTGCGACTGGTCAGCGCGGCCAGAAAATCATCGAAGTTTTCAAAGCCTTGGTTGATGAAATGAAACTGCCTGTCTTGGCGCATTAAAAACCCGGCCTCGTCAAATAGGGCGCGGTCATCGTCATTTAAAAAAGTGGCATGAACGCCGGAGGCCTCTTGCGCGCCGCAAAGTTGCACCGTGGCAGAGATCAGCGCGCGGCGGGCGTTGATGTCATTTCCAATGAGGCGCGGGCCATTCGCAGGCGTGAACGGAACGGCGCATTGAAATTTCGGATAATAAGGCAGACCCGCCCGCTCTAAGGCATCGGCCCATCCGTGGTCGAAGACATATTCGCCTTGGCTGTGAGATTTGGCGTAGAGCGGCGCGGCCGCCAGTAATATACCGCCCGCATCCTCTATCGCAATATGGCAAGGCGACCATCCGGTTTCCGGCTGCGCGCAGCCGCTTTGTTCCAGCGCGTGCAGGAACTGGTAATCTGTAAACGGGTGATAGTCGCGTGAGCTAGGCGCGGGCTGCAGCCCGTTCCATGCGGTCTGTCCGACCTGCGCAATATCCGTGATAATTCGGGCGTTATAAGTCACATCGTTCATGATGTAACTACGCCTCAATCTCCACGATGGCGTCAATTTCAACTGCGACATCGAGCGGCAGGCTTGGCGCAGAGACGGCGAAGCGGGCGTGACGACCGCCGTCGCCGAAAACGGCGACCATTAAATCGCTGCATCCGTTGATGATTTTGGGAATATCCGCGGCCGTATGGTTGAATGTTGATTGAACAAAGCCGCCGAGTTTAACCACGCGCTTGACCCTGGTCAGATCCCCGCCGCACGCCGCTTTCATTTGCGCAATCAAGTTTAGACCTGACATGCGCGCGGCGCGCTGTCCGTGCTCCACGGTTAAGTCTTCGCCAAGCCGCCCGCCCATCAAGTCATCACCGATTTTGGAAATTTGACCCGATATAAATACCAGATTACCGCTGATGACATAAGGCACGTAATTGGCGACCGGCGCGCTCGCCTCGGGCAATGTCAAACCAAGCTCGGCAATTTTTTCTTCGGGGGTCATAATTATCTCACAAAAGACTTGAATTTGACTGTCCATAACGCAGATTAGGCCAAGATAAAACGGCGCATAAGATTTTAATGAAGAGGCTATATGATCTATTCTCCTACAGATAGAAGCGACGGTGTTTTAGCCTTTTTAGAAGATCGCCGCTCTCCGTTGGCCAAATTAATGACAGGGCCGGGGCCTACCGCCGCGCAGGTCAACGACATCATTGCCCGTGCCGCCCGCGTGCCGGATCACCGCAAGCTTGGCCCGTGGCGTTTCATCGTTATTCGCGGGAAAATGCGCGAAACTTTGGGCCAATATATTGGCGCGCGGTTTACGGCGCTAAATCCTGATAAGCCGCTGGATAAAGCGGTTACGGAAAGCCAGCGTTTCATACGCGCGCCAACTGTCGTGGCTGTGGTCAGCGCCCCTGTCGATGATCCCAAAGGCACGCCGGACTGGGAGCAGGTCTTGTCTGCGGGCGCGGTATGTTTTCAGATGCTCCTTGTCGCCCGCGCCATGGGATTTGCGGCGCAATGGCTGACAGAGTGGATTGCTTACGATGAAGTGGTTTTGGCGAAATTAGGCCTGTCGGGCCGCGAAAAAATTGCCGGATTTATCTATCTGGGCGACAGTGAACAAGAGCTGCCTGCGCGCTCGCGCCCCGATATAGATAGCCGCATTACGCGGCTAGGAGAGTAAGCGCTTTGCAAATAAGGTCTGATAGGCGGGCAGAACCTCATCCAAAATATGCTGATATTGGGGCTTAACCGTATCTAGTGCGTTGCGCGGCGGCCCAAATCCTGTGGAGCGCTCAACTGATCCGTACCAATAGGGCGCCCAGGCCCCATCCGTCTCGCGCGGGCCTGCGGGCCAGGATAACATCTGCGGCGTAAACGGTATATCCAGCGCGTTGCACAAAGCGCGTAAATGCGTCTCTGGATTGCCGAGGAAAATCGCGCTATCAATGACGGGAACAGTGTCTTGGCGCTGTGATATGAGATTATAAAATTCCGCCTGTTGCAGCAAGCCGATATCCGAGGCCTCAAAGGCCGCCCGTCCTTTGGCGTAGGAATTTATCACGGCGGCGGGGTGCCGGATTAAAAAGAAATGCTTCGCCCCGTCCATCCATGTGCGGTCAAACCCGTCAATCATCTGGTGCGGCATATGTTTTTGAAAATAATAGTCAGAATGGCCTGCCGGAGTTTTTAGGCAATTCTGAGCGACGAGACGGGCGTCTGTCTCATGAGCGGCTAAAGTCTCTTCCCGTCCCGGATGGTCTTTGCCTGTCGCGGCCAGATACGGTGCAAAAAATGGCTCGTCCAACACGGCGGTATCCGCGCGGTTTTCGAAGCTGCGCATAAAAGCCGTGGACAGGTTGCGCGGTCCCGACCACATGCAAATGACCTGAGTCATTAGCTACATGTCCGTTTCAGCAGCTCCAGATATAATCCCTGCAAGCGTTCGACAACGGGGCCGCGTTTGCCATCTCCGATTATGCGCCCGTCAATTTCGCCGACAGGCGCAAGGCCTGCAAACGTGCCTGTGGTGAAAGCTTCATCCGCGCTGTAGCAATCCATCAGGCGAAAGTTTTTTTGAAATACCGGAATGTCATTGGCCTCGCACAATTCAATTACCTTCATCCGCGTTATCCCGCCCAGACAGTAATCGCCCGTCGACGTCCACACCTGCCCGTCGCGTACAATAAAGAAATGCGTGCTGTTGCACGTCGCCACAAAGCCTTGCGGGTCGAGCATTAAGCCTTCATCCGCGCCGGCTTTTATCGCCTGAATACAGGCCGTAATGCAGTTGATCTTGGAATGGCTGTTAAGACCGGGGTCTTGCACATCGGGCCGTCCGCGCCGCACGGCAACGGTATAGAGACGCGATGTATTAATCGCCGTGTCAGGATTGGCCGTCTTATATTCCGGCGCAATGACGATAGTGGGCGGGCCAATGGCAACGCGGGGGTCTTGATAGGGTGTCGCTTTAAGGCCCCGGGTAATCATCAGGCGGATATGTACGCCGTCATACATGTCATTGGCTGCCAGCGTGTCGTCAATCCGCACTTTTAACGTCTCCATCGAAATGTCGAGCGTAATATCCAGCGCTTTAAGCCCCGTCTCCAAACGTTTACGGTGCTCGGGCCAGAAGGCTATTTTGCCGTGATGAACACGTAGGCCTTCCCACACGCCGTCACCCATCATAAAGCCCGCGTCAAAGACCGAGACCATGGCCTTGTCACGGTGGACGATCTTGCCGCTGACATTGAATTTAACGGTGTCGTTTCTTGGATCAGGCAAATAGGCGTGGGTACCGTAAGACATAAGCGCTCCTGTGCTTCTTCGCGGATAGGCAAAAACGTCCGCGGCTGCAATGTAAATTGCAATGCACAAGACCGGATAGGGTGTGACTGTGCGCCATACGCAGGCGGTACTTTCTATTAAGCTGTAATGCTATAAACAGATGGTATGAACGCGATAACCCAGACAGCTAAAAAAGCGGCCAAAGATGAGAGCCTGATAAGCGGCGACACATCCTCGCCATTGCTCAAGTTTTTCTGTGACGAGAATCCGGAAACAGGGACTGTGACGCAATTGGCCGACGGGGTTTTGTGGCTACGCATGCCGCTGCCTATGGCCGGTCTGGATCACATCAATTTATATATAATCCGTGACGGGGACGGCTGGGCCGTGGTGGATACCGGTATCGGCAGCCGTGAGAGCAAAGGCATTTGGAAAAGCGCCTTTGAAGGCGCCATGGGCGGTCTGCCTGTGACCAAAGTTATCTGCACCCATTTGCATCCTGATCATACGGGACTGGCGGGCTGGATTTGTGATAAGTTCGGCGCGCCGCTGATTATGACGCGCGGCGAATATTTTCTCTGCCGCCTTATGGCTGCAGATACGGGACAGCCCGCGCCGGAACATGCGCTGGAATTTTACCGCATGGCAGGTCTAACGGAGACACAGATTGAGCTCTACAAAGCGCGCTTTGGCGGTTTTGGTAAAGCGATTACGCCTATGCCCGTGGGTTATCAGCGTATTATGGACGGGCAGAGCCTTACACTTGGCGGGCGGCAATGGGAGATTATTGTTGGCTCAGGCCATTCGCCGGAACATGCCTGTCTTTTTTCTCCTGAGCTTAATCTGTGCCTGACCGGTGACCAGCTCTTGCCTAATATCAGCTCTAATGTCTCCGTCTGGCCGACAGAATTTGAGGGCAATCCCCTTCAAGACTGGATCGATAGCTGTCAAAAATTAAAAGCTGCGCTGCCAGCCGGCGTTCTTGTTGGTCCCGCCCACGGCATTCCCTTTACCGGGGCGCATAGGCGGCTTGATAAGTTAGTGCTTCATCACGAAAAAGCGCTGGAGCGCCTGCTGGACTATTGCGATACGCCTAAACGCGCAGTTGATGTTTATCCCGTATTATTCCGGCGCAAAATTAATGACGGCAATCGCATTATGGCCGTTGGGGAATCATTAGCGCATCTAAATTGCCTTTTGGCGCGCGGACTCATTCGCCGGCGGTTTAATGATGCGGGGCAATATACCTATCAGCGCAGAAGCGCGTAATCTTCTAACGTCTAAGCAAAAATTTGCACGAAAAGCTTTTCTCCCGTAATGTGTAACAACACTCTGAGGAGGTTATCATGAAATATACCGTATTTATAAGCATTGCCGCTACGGCTATACTGACGGCCTGCGCGTCCGGACTTGACTCCGATCCACGCGGCGTCGCCGCCTATGACGGCGATCCCCGTTTGGGTGAAAAAACGGACAAGATCTGCTTTTCCGGAAATATTGACGGATTTTCTAATAATGGCCGGGACAGCGTTGTTCTCTCCGCAGGTAATAAAGACTATTTGGTCACGACCTCAGGCACGTGCCCATCATTACGCTACGCACAGCGTATAGGTCTTGATGATGGCGGCGGAAGCTGCCTGTCCAGTAATGATATTCTCATCATATCTGAAAACACATTTGCGGGCGGCAATACGGGTATTGGCCCGGACCGCTGTTTCATTGACGAGATCTACGAATGGGATAAGCGCGCCAAGACGAAAAGCGACATGTCGACAAACGAATAAACTGTTTAGCGCGGGCGCAGATTGAAATGTCCGTATTCTCCGTCGGCATATAATAAGGCATGGGCCTCGCTGACTGTGATATCGGTAATCAGCCCGACAAACACGCCGTGCGAAAATCCCGGCAGCACATCCATGACTTTGCATTCAAAGCTCGCTGCCGCGCCCATAAGATAGGGCATGCCGCCGGGACTGCGTGACCACGCGCCGGATTTAAACCGGTCTTCGGGCTCATTTTGCGCAAAGGCTGTGGAGACATCCGTTTGCTTGCGAGAGAGAATATTGACGCAAAATTTGCCGGCGCGCTCAATTGGGTCAAAGGCCGAACCTTCCCGGTGGATACAGGCCAGCAGGCTGGGCGGATCGGCCGATAGCGACGTCACCGCGCTTGCGGTCAAGCCGTAATCCACACCGTTATAGCGGGTCGTAATCACAGTCACGGACGCTGCTAATTTGCGCATACCGCCGGAAAATTCTTCAAGTGAAACAGTCATAGAGCGTGCAATCTAGCCTAAGTTTTGGCCCCAAGGCTATGCTCTATTTACGCTAATCGAATGTGTACGGTTTGGATTAATGCTCTCTTTTTTGACGCTCACTTAGCACGCGGGAAATGCGGGTCAATCCGGTGAAAATCCGCAGCGCTAAATTACGGCGCTATAGAGGGTAACAGGCCTACGCCCGCAAAAACATTTTAAACGCGGCGTTATCGCTCTCATTGGTCATGGGATAGCCCGTGCTTTGTAGCGCAGTTTCCAGCGCCTCTATGTCAGCATTGGGAATTTGAAAGCCGCATAAGACCTGCCCTTCAGCGCTGCCGTGATTGCGGTAATGAAACAGCGAGATATTCCATTTGCCGCCAATTGCGGTTAAGAAATCCATCAGCGCGCCGGGGCGTTCGGGAAACTCAAAGCGATAGAGCGCTTCATCCACATCGCGGCTGGCGCGACCGCCGACCATGTGCCGAAGATGGCGCTTCGCCAGACGGTCACGCGATAAATCTACCGTATCATAGCCCCCTGCATCCAGCTCCTGCGTCAGCGCTTTGGCCTCAGCTTCTCCGCCTGAGAGTTTCAGACCCACTAATATGCGCGCCTCGTCCTGCCCGTCGGCGAAACGGTAATTAAACTCGCTCACCGCGCGGCCATGCAAGAAGGCGACAAAGCGCTCAAATGCGCCGCGCTCTTCGGGCAATGTGGCGGCGAACAGCATTTCACGGTCTGCGCCCAGCTCGGCGCGCTCGACAATATGGCCGATGCGGTCAAAATTGACGTTCGCGCCGGAGACTGTGACGACGATGTCCCCCTGCGGGGCTGCGCCTGCGCGTATATCTTTTATCAGACACGCCAGGGCGAGCGCGCCCGCCGGTTCAACCACGGTGCGGGTCGTTTCAAATATTGCTTTAACCGCCGCGCTAATCTCGTCATTTGTGACAGTGACGCAGCGGTCAACAACCTGCTCACATATCTTATAGGTCAGCGCGCCAATTTGCTTAACGGCTACGCCATCGGCAAAGCCGTCAATCTTATCCAGCGGCGTGACACACCCATTGGCAAGCGACGTTTGCAATGTTGCGGCGCCGACCGGTTCGCAAGACACAATCTGCGTATCAGGCGATTTAGTTTTGGCCCATGCGCCAATGCCCGAGATGAGTCCGCCGCCGCCAACGCAAACATAAATCGCTGATGGCGTTCGCGGGATTTGCTCGAAGATTTCCTTGGCCACTGTGCCTTGTCCGGCAATGACCTCAATTTCGTCGAAAGGATGGATAAACACTGCGCCGGACTGTTTGGCGTATTCAATCGCGGCCATGCAGGCTTCGTCATAACTGTCGCCGACCAAGCGCGTTTTTGCGCCGCCCGTCTCGACCGCTTTGACTTTAATATCGGGCGTCGTCACCGGCATAAAAATTAGCGCGTCGGTCTTGTAATAGGCCGCCGCTGCCGCCACGCCCTGGGCGTGGTTTCCGGCGCTGGCGGCGCAGACGCCGCGCGCGCGCTCAGCGTCACTCATGGCCGATATGCGGTTCGTCGCCCCGCGGATTTTAAATGAAAACACGTCCTGAAGGTCTTCACGTTTCAGCCAGATATTGCGGCCATATTGCGCTGATAACGCCGCCGCAAATTCCAGCGGTGTGCGGCGCGCCAGCGCGTAGACATTGGCGCTGTCAATACGCGCGCAAAGTGCGTCTAAATCAATATTATTATTGTTTTGAGATGACATGATCCGCTATCCAATCGCCAACGTCCTGCGTTGATAATGATCCACCCAAATCGCCTGTCACATGCCCGCCCTCCAGCGCCGCTTCGACGGCGCGCTCTATCGCTTCGCTCTCAGCGCTCAATCCAAAGGACAGGCGCAGCATCCACGCGGCGGATAAGATCATGGCTATTGGGTTAGCTTTACCCTGATCTGCAATATCGGGCGCGCTGCCGTGAATAGGCTCATACATGCCCACCACGCCTTTTGAAGGGCGACCGTAAGACAGGGAGGCCGAAGGAATAACGCCCATAGAGCCGCATAAAACGCTGGCCTCGTCGGTCAGAATATCACCGAACATATTCTCCGTAAGGATAACGTCAAAATCCTGCGCGCGGGTGAGCATATGCATGGTCATGGCGTCGACCAAAAGATGCTCAAGCTCGACATCAGGATAGTTTTTCGCGACTTTAATAACTGTTTCTCGCCACAGGCGGGAGGTCTCAAGCACATTGGATTTATCAACGCTGGTGACTTTTTTGCGGCGCGTTGTGGCAAGGTCAAACGCTTTTACCGCAATGCGCTCTACTTCCGCTTCGGTATAGCGGCACTCGTCAAAAGCCCCCCTTTCGTCACGGCCTTTTTTACCAAAATATATTCCGCCCGTCAGCTCCCGTATGACGACAAAGTCCGTACCCTCAAGGCGCTCGCGTTTGAGCGGCGCGCGCTCAATCAGCGCCGGATAAGGCTTACAGGGGCGGATATTGGCATAGAGATTAAGGCGTTTGCGAAGCGGCAATAACGAGCCCAGCTCCGGCCGCTCTTCACCTTTCAGATGATCCCACTTTGGCCCTCCCACCGCGCCAAGCAGGATCGCGCCCGTGCGTTTTGCGCTCTGATAACTCTCATCAGGCAGGGGCTTTAATCCTGCGTCAATCGCCGCGCCGCCCACAAGGTGCTGCTCGGCTTTGAGTGTGTGACCGAATTTATCGGCAACAGCATGCAGCACAGCTATTGCGGCCGCGCCCACTTCGGGGCCAATCCCATCACCGGGTAAATATGTGAAATTTATAGTGCTCATCTTGTTTCCTGCTCGAGCTAAAGCTCGCGGCGTGCCTTTTGTTTTTTCTCATATGTTGCAATCGCGTCGTTCTGCGCCGTGAGATATCCCATCTCGTCCACGCCTTCCATCAGGCAGTGACGGGAGAACGCATCAATATTAAAACCAAATGTGCCGCCATTTTTTGGTAGGCGGACTTCGCATGTTTTAAGATCTACCGTGATTTCTTCGCCCGGGTGATCGAGCAGCCATTGATGCGCGTTTTTTTCAATGATGATGGGCAGAAGTCCGTTCTTCATTGAATTGCTAAGAAAAATATCGGCAATTTCACTGCTAATCACAACGCGAATACCATAATCCGTCAGCGACCATGGCGCATGTTCGCGCGAACTGCCACAGCCGAAATTATGCCCGCCGACCAGTATTTCACAGGCTTTCGCGGCGTCGCTATTGAGGATGTGGTCCGTCTCGCGGCCATCTTCATGATAGCGCCAATCGTTAAAGGCATGTTTGCCGAGCCCATCTCGTGAGGTCACCGTTAGGAAGCGCGCCGGAATAATTTGGTCCGTGTCAATGTTGGCGGCTGGCAAGACGAGGGTTTTCGACGTGACGGTTTTTAAAGGAGCGAAGGTCATGAGCTTCCCCCCATCCCCTTCGCTACGCTCAGGGACTTCCCCCGCAAGCGGGAGAAGGTTTGCGCATCCAGAAAGGTAAATCTTCCCCTGTTTACGGGGGAAGTGGGCCGCGCAACGTGCGGGTCGATGGGGGTGGCATGAGCGAAGCGAATAAACATTAAACTAAACTTCCTGCATCCATAATGACGCCGGCAATGGCGCTGGCCGCTGCGGTTTGCGGAGAGGCGAGCACAGTGCGTGCGCCCGGGCCTTGGCGACCCGCGAAATTGCGGTTGGAAGTTGAGACGACTAATTCGCCCGGCGCGGCTTTGTCGCCATTCATCGCGATGCACATAGAGCATCCCGGTTCTCGCCACTGCGCGCCGGCGGCGGTGAACACATCATGCAATCCTTCGGCCTCGGCTTCGCGCTTGACCAGCTCGCTGCCCGGCACAACGATAGTGGTAAGGCCCGCCGCGACTGTGCGTCCGCGAAAAATATCCGCGGCGGCGCGCAGGTCTTCCATGCGCGAATTGGTGCAGGATCCGATAAAGACGCGGTCAACTTTCACGCCTGCAATCTTGGCCCCGCCCGTCATGCCCATATAGATGAGGGCTTTTTCCTCAGCCTCATCGGCGGCAATCGGAATGTTGGCGGCAATCGGCATGGCCATGCCGGGATGCGTTCCGTACGTCACCATCGTCATTATATCTTCGGCTTTTATATAAACCTCTTTGTCATAGGCCGCGCCCTTATCGGTGGCGAGCGAGGCCCAATCCACACATGCGGCATCGTAATCTTCAGGTGTAAATTTACGGTCTTTTAAATAATCAAATGTCGTCTGATCCGGCGCAATCATGCCGCAGCGCGCGCCGGCTTCGATGGACATATTACAGACCGTCATACGGCCATCCATGCTCATCTGCTCAAAAATATTGCCGCAATATTCCAGCGCATAACCCGTGCCGCCGCCCACGCCAATTTTGGCAATAATATGCAAGATCACGTCTTTGGGAGTCACGCCATCTACCAGCGTTCCATTGACATGGATCGCCATGGTTTTGGGCTTTCGCATAAGAATGCATTGCGTGGCCAGAACATGACCGACCTGGGTCGTGCCGATGCCAAAAGCGATTGCGCCGAATGCACCGTGAGTAGAGGTGTGACTGTCGCCGCACACAATGGTCATCCCCGGCTGCGTCGCGCCCAGCTCCGGCCCCATCACATGGACAATTCCGCGATTCTCGCTCTCCCATCCATGAGTTTCGATGCCGTATTCTTCGGTGTTGGCTAATAATGTTTCGACCTGTTTGCCGGCTTGCTCCGTTACAAAAGGGCGGCTGCCATCTTTGTTAATCAGCGTCGGGGTTGAGTGATCAATCGTGGCCAATGTCAAGTCGGGACGGCGCACGGACAGACCGCGCTCACGCAGAACGGTAAAGGCTTGCGGGCTGGTCACTTCGTGGATCAGATGCAGGTCGATATAAAGCGTTGCAGGATGCGCTGCCGTCTCGGCCACGACGACATGCCGCGCCCAGACTTTATCGAAGAGCGTTTGGGGCATAACCATTCCTAATGCTGCGCAGAGATGGATTGGCCGCGCACGGCGCGGCGTTGCATGCGGTTTATGACGTCGAGATAAGCTTTTGCGCCCGCCAGCACCGTGTCGGTGGACGCGCCGCGGCCATGATAGCTCTCAAACGCGGTGGAAACGCGCACGGTCGCTTCGGCCATGGCGTCTTCTCCGCCGGAGACAGAGCTGACCGCGAAGTGCTCCAGCGTCATGGGCGTGTCTGTGATCTGGCTAATGGCGTGAAAGACCGCGTTCATCGGGCCGGAAGCGATTGAGACATGCTCGGCCTCGCGTCCGTCTTCGTGAGAAAGGCGCACTGTCGCTTTGGGCTGACGGTTTTCGTCACTCCCCGCAGAGACATAAAGCGATTTAATCGTCCACGGTCCGCTAGCGCCAACCGCTTCGCCCAGGATCAGCGCTTCGATATCGCTGTCAAAGACTTCTTTTTTAGCGTCGGCTAGCTCTTTGAACGCCACGAAAACGCTCTGCAATTGATTGTCGGATAATTCGAACCCCAATTTACCGGCACGGTTTTTCAATGCCGCGCGGCCGCTATGTTTGCCCAACACAAGGTTGTCCGTTGAGACGCCAACATGTTCGGGTTTCATAATCTCGTAAGTTTCGCGGTTCGCTAACACGCCGTGCTGATGAATGCCGGACTCATGCGCGAAGGCGTTTTTCCCGACAATGGCTTTATTGCGCGGCACGGGATTACCCGTCAGAGTGGCGAGTAATTTCGACGCGCCGTAAAAGCCTTCGGTTTTAATTCGGGTATCTAGGCCGAAAAAATCTGCGCGCGTGCGAAGCGCCATAACGACTTCTTCTGTGGCGCAATTTCCGGCGCGTTCGCCAATACCGTTCATGGCGCATTCGACTTGCCGCGCCCCGCCGCGAATGGCGGCCAGCGAATTAGCGACAGCAAGGCCAAGATCGTCATGGCAATGGGCCGATAATATAATGCTGTCTGCACCGTCAATTTCGCGGGTTAGGAACTCAAACAGGTTTTGAATTTCTTCGGGCGTCGTATAGCCAACCGTATCAGGAATATTAATCGTTGTCGCGCCCGCGCGAATGGCCGCTTCAACTACGGTTTTAAGGTAGTCGCGCTCCGTGCGGATCGCGTCTTCACATGAGAATTCGACGTCATCGGTATATGAGCGGGCCAGCTCAACGCCCGCTACGGCGCGGCGGATAATCTCGTCCTTTGACATTTTTAATTTAAATTCGCGGTGCAGCGGGCTGGTCGCGATAAAGGTATGGATGCGGCCCGACGCGGCAGAGCTGATCGCTTCGCCGCTGGCGCGGATATCGCTGTCATTACACCGCGCAAGGCTGCAGACCGTGCTGTCTTTAATCTCGCGCGCAATCGTCTGGATCGCCTCGAAATCACCCGGAGAGGCTGCGGCAAACCCGGCCTCGATGACATCGACGCGCAAAGCTTCGAGCGCTTTGGCCATTTTAAGCTTCTGTCCGCCGGACATGGAAAATCCCGGCGCCTGCTCGCCGTCGCGCAGTGTGGTGTCGAAGATTTTGACACTTTTGTTTCCCGGATCGGCTGCGCCGACACTCGCCTCTTGTTTGCGTGTCACTGCCAATGCTCCGCATGTTTGCGGCGGCCCACACGCTCGGCGGAAACCACATTATAAAGCCGCTCTAATTGCTTACACAAAATATCCAGATCGCTCGGCCCGCCTGTATCTTCAACATGGACAAGCAGATCGAAATCTCCATCCACGCGCTGGGTGCAATGCACGTCGCGGTAATCATAACCACGGCGCTCTATCGTGCCGAGCGCGCGGATAAGTGTCCCGCTGACATCGTGTAGAACGACTTTTAATTTGCCGGAAACGCCTGAGGGCTCAAAGGTTTTATCACGTTGAAGTTCAGTCATTTTTTTTTCGCCGAATAAATTGGATGAAAGCCCAGTCGATAATAAACGTAAGGAGAACTCCGACCACACAGTACGCAAAAAACCAATGCAAAAGCCAGTTTTCACTTTTGGCTGCCCATCTTAAATCGCCCAAAATTTGACGTCCGTATGGCGTCAGAAAAAGAAAAAGAGCAAAGGCCGCTAACAACGAAGGCACTGCTATCCTTTGAAAGCGCTTCTCCCGAACTTTTCGGCTATTTTCTAATTTGTCCCGCAGTCTTGCCTTGTAGGCAGCTTTGTCAAAATGTTTCGTCATCCTAACGCTCCATCATATCGGCATTGCTGCGGCCTGGCGGGACGAGAGGCCAGACGTTTTCATTCGGATCGATTTTCACATGCATCAAGACAGGGCCTTCGGTTGACAACAGGCGGTCTATGCCGGCGTCGACTTCATCTCTGGTATTGACGGTAAAGGCATCAATTTGAAAGGCGCGGGCGAGTACGGCAAAATCGGGGTTGTCATCCAAAATTGTCTCTGAATAATTTTTATCAAAAAAGACTTCCTGCCACTGGCGCACCATGCCGAGCACGGAATTATCGAGCAGGACGATTTTAAGCGGAATATTATAACGGTTCAGCGTGGCGAGTTCCTGAATATTCATCATGATCGAGCCGTCACCGGATACGGTAATCACCGTGCGCTCCGGCGCGCCAAGTTTCGCGCCAAGGCCGGCAGGCAGGCCAAAGCCCATCGTGCCAAGTCCGCCGGATGTAATGTGATCTTTAGGATCGTCAAAATAGCAATGCTGCGCTACCCACATTTGATGCTGCCCGACATCGCACGTGAAAATTGCGCTATCAGGCGCGCGCCGTGATAAATCATGAAGCAGCTTTGGCGCATAAACAAACTGCCCCGGCGCGTTATAATCCCATTCATATTCCGTGCGGCGGCCATAACATAGCGTGCGCCATTCATCGATATTGGGCGCTTTACCATCTCCTCCAAAAGGGTTTAACGCGGCGAGGTTTTTCTTCAAACTCCCGTCCAAACCGACATTGACGCGGCGCAGCTTACCCAGCTCGGCAATATCAATATCCATATGGATGACTTTGGCGTGGGGTGCGAAGGTGTCGAGCTTGCCTGTGGCGCGGTCATCAAACCGCGCGCCGGCCACGATCAAAAGGTCACATTCCTGCACGGCGTAATTGGCCGCTTTGAGGCCATGCATCCCCAGCATTCCCAAATATTGCGGGTGGTCAGAGGGAAGAGAACCCAAACCTTTCAATGTCGAGACAACGGGAATATCTGTGCGTTCGACCAGTTCGCGTAGCTCGGCGACGCCGTCGCCTTGGGCAATGCCGCCGCCTATATAAAAGAGCGGTTTTTTGGCGTCGCGCATGAGTTGCTCGGCCGCTTTTATGTCTTTGCTTGTCCCCATGTCCGGTTTGACCTTGGGATAGGGCCTCCATCTATGCCTTTCGGTCGTAAGCGCGTTGGCCACGTCCTTAGGCAGGTCAATCAGAACCGGGCCGGGGCGGCCTTCTGCGGCAATGAAATAGGCCTCGGCCACCATGCCCGGAATATCGGCGGGGTCGCGGGCGATATAGCTATGTTTGACGATTGGCATGGTGATGCCAATAATATCGACTTCTTGAAAGGCGTCGGTTCCCATTAAATTTGACGGGACTTGCCCCGTGATAAAGACAACCGGAACGCTGTCCAGATAGGCGTCCGCAATGGCAGTAACGAGGTTCGTCGCGCCCGGGCCGGATGTGGCCAGCGCTGTGCCAACACGGCCCGTGGCGCGGGCATAACCAATTGCCGCCATGCCGCAGCCTTGTTCGTGACGACATAAAATATGACGCAGCGAGGTGCGCGGCAACACGTCATAAACGGGCATGATCGCGCCGCCGGGATAGCCGAAAATCGTATCCACGCCTTGCGCCTCAATGGATTCGAGCAGTAATAGCGCGCCGGATTTGGCCGGACGGTCTGTCGCAACTTCGGTGTCTTGCCGCTCAAATTGTGTGGCTGTAGTCATTATATTTCCTGGCTCGGACTATGTCCGAGACTCGCCTCTTGTGTTTGTGTTCCCGGCTCGACCTGCGGTCGAGACTCGCCTCTTGTGAATGTCACCCCCTCAGTCGCGTGCCGCGACAGCTCCCCCCTCAAGGGGGAGCGGGAGTTGAGTGCTAGCTTCCCACAACTTGCCCCGCCCCCCCTTGAGGGGGGAGTTCCGCGCAGCGGTGAGGGGGTGGCGTGAGCGAAGCGAACCACTACAATCTAATTCTTATCTTTATCAATGATTTTGCCGGCTGCGATCCATGGCATCATTTCGCGTAATTTGCCGCCGACTTGCTCAATTTGGTGAGCTTCCATATTCCGGCGGCGTGCGGTCATAGACGGATAACCCATGGCCCCTTCCATGATGAAGTTTTTGGCGTATGTGCCGTCTTGAATATCTTTTAAGGCCTTGCGCATGGCGGCGCGGCTACTGTCATTCACGACGGCTTCGCCTGTTACATATTCACCAAATTCGGCATTATTGCTGATCGAATAATTCATATTGGCGATGCCGCCTTCATAGATCAGATCGACGATCAATTTTGTCTCATGCAGACATTCAAAATAGGCCAGCTCCGGCGGGTAACCCGCCTCAGTCAGCGTCTCGAACCCCATTTTAATGAGCTCGACAATACCGCCGCACAATACAGCTTGTTCCCCGAACAGATCGGTTTCGGTCTCGTCTTTAAATGTCGTGTGAATAATTGCGGTGCGTCCGCCGCCAATCGCACTGGCATAGGATTTCGCGAGTTCCACCGCGTGGCCGCCATTGGCGTCTTGGGAAACAGCGATGAGATCGGGAATGCCGCGACCTTGGACGAATTCATTGCGGACCGTATGACCCGGCGCTTTGGGCGCGATCATGATGACGTCCAGATCGCGGCGCGGCGCGATTTGGCCGTAGTGAATGGCAAAGCCGTGACCGAAGGCCAGCGCGGCGCCATCTTTGATATTGGGCTCAATATCTTCGCGGTAAATTTTGGCTTGATATTCGTCCGGCGTCAAAACCATCACGACATCCGCGCCTTTAACCGCGTCGGCTGTGGCCATAGATTTCAGGCCAGCGGCTTTGACTTTTTTATTGGTCGCGCTCTCAGGGCGAAGACCGACAACCACATCGACGCCGCTATCATTGAGGTTCAGTGCGTGAGCGTGGCCTTGCGAGCCAAAACCCAGAACGGCAACTTTTTTGCCCTTGATGATCGAGAGATCACAGTCTTTATCATAGAAAATTTCGAGGCTCATAAGAGTAGTCCTTAATCAAACGGGAATGAAGTGACCGCGCCTTTAGACGCGGATTGAACGAGGCGGGCATATTTGGCGTAGGCGCCGCGGGGATATTTGGGTTTGGGCGGGATCCAGCCCTTTGCGCGCGCGGCCAGATCGGCGTCGACATTAATCGTGCGCGCTTCAACATCAATTGTGATCGTATCGCCGTCGCGGACAAAGGCGATCGGCCCGCCATGGGCGCTCTCCGGCGCAACGTGGCCGATAACAAAACCGTAGCTTGCGCCGCTAAATCGTCCATCGGTGATCAGGGCAACGTGGTCAGCCAAATCCTGCCCGACCAAAGCCGCTGTCACGCCCAGCATTTCGCGCATGCCCGGGCCGCCTGCGGGGCCTTCGCCGCGAATGATGATGACGTCGCCTTTATGAATGCCGTTTTTCTTGACAACGGCGAAGCACTCTTCTTCGCTCTCAAACACGCGGGCCGTGCCTTCAAAGTACAATGCACCATGACCGGCCAGTTTGACAACGCAGCCTTCGGGCGCGAGGTCACCATAAAGTATGCCGTAACCGCCGCGTGATTTTACCGGGTCAGCAAAATGGCGCACAACGTCCTGGCCGGTTTTTTCTTTAGCCTTAGAAATCTCTCCAAATATAGATTGGCCTGTCACGGTGGGGCTGTCTTTAATGCGGCCATCGTCGACAAGGCGTTTGCCGATCAAGGCGCTGCCGCCGGCCTCGTGTAGATCAAAGGCCATATATTTGCCGCCGGGTTTTAAATCGCCAATCACGGGGGTGCTGCGCGAAATCTCATCGAAAATATCAATATCAAACGGGACGCCCGCCTCTGTGGCAATGGCGAGTAAATGCAAGATCGCATTAGTCGAGGCGGCCGTGGCGGACAGCGCGATTGCGGCGTTGCGTAGTGAGGCGGAAGTTACAATATCGCGCGGCAAGCGCTGATGTTTCACGCAATCGACAACCAATTCCCCTGCGGCAAAGGCGGCGTCATTTTTGGACGCGTCAATCGAAGGAATATCGTTCAGGCCCATAGGGGACAGGCCGAGAAAGGTCATCGCCATCGCCATGGAATTGGCGGTAAATTGACCCCCGCAGGCCCCCGCGCCGGGGCAGGCCGCTTTTTCAATGTCTTTTAGCTCCGCCTCGTCAATGATCCCCGCTGCGCAGGCGCCGACGGCTTCGAACACGTCTTGGACGGACAAATCGCGACCTTTATGTTTGCCGGGCATGATCGACCCGCCATAAACAACAACACCCGGCACATTCATCCGCGCCAGCGCCATAGCGGCGGCAGGAATTGTCTTGTCGCAAGCGACTAAAATAATGACGCCATCAAGGCTGTGGCCTTGTACGGCCAGCTCTATCGAGTCGGCAATAATCTCGCGGCTCATCAGGGACGCGCGCATCCCTTCGCTGCCCATAGTAATGCCGTCAGATATGGCGATGGAATTGAAATCAACGGGGGTGCCACCTGCAGCGCGAATGCCCGCGCGGACAGGAACGGCCAGCTTGTCGAGGTCCATATTGCACGGGCCCATATTGGTCCATGTATTGAACACGGCAATCATCGGGCCAGCAAAATTATCGTCATCCATTCCGGTTGCGCGCAGCATAGCGCGCGCGGCGGCGCGCGACTGGCCTTTGACAATAGCGTCACTTCTTTTAGAACTCACTTTCATCACCTTTCATGCCAGCCCAAACTTGGAAGTAATGAATGTTCACGTCTTTACCCGCATCATCAAGAATAGTTTGAAATTTAGAATTTAAAGTATCGTAGAACATCGCCCAGGTTTGATTTTCAGGACACTTTTGCTCCCAAAAGAAATCTAGATAGGACTGCAGCCATGTTCCATCAGGCGATACCGCCGTATGCTCAGCTGTTGTGACTGCTGATTTTTTTGATTTTAAAAAGATGATAAATTTTTGACATGTTTTAATATCTAAAAACTTCGCGCCCTTGCCAGAGCGCGCGCGCGCATAGATGTCGCCTAACGGACGAAACATATCAGTATTCTCTTTGATGTAATTATCCATAATGCCTCCCCCTTAAAAACCCTCAAAAAAAAACCCGCTCGTTTCAGAGCGGGTGAACCTAGACATTTGTCTTCGTTACATCCCGCTACCCATGCGAATGAGCAATACCACCAAAAGCAGTACGACAACGCCGGACAGAATGATAACGCCATTATCGCGCGCCGGGGCGGCGGTCTTGACTTTGATCTCGTCTTTACGGTGTGGATAGGTCACAAATAATCTCCTAAGAGGCTTAAAGCGTAAAAACGCGCGACCCGCAAGGCATAATTTGCCGCATAATGCAGCCCAGATGGACGTGAAAGCAAGCTTAAGCCGAAATTTACTTATAGCGCAGAAAATCCTTGCTCTAAATCAGCGATTTGATCATCTTTATGCTCTATACCGACTGAAATTCGCATCAGGCCCGCGCCAATGCCGGCCACCTTCATGGCCGCTTCGCCCATGCCGCGATGGGTCATGGTGGCGGGGTGACAGATGAGCGATTCCGTTCCACCAAGGCTTGCGGCGAGACGAAATAGGCTGAGCGGGGCGACGAATTTAGCCACGGCGTCCGTCCCGCCCTTTAGATCAAAGCTGATCATAAAACCTGGCCCGCTTTGCTGCGTGGCGGCGAGCGCGTAACCGGGATCGGATTTGAGGCCGGGAAAATAGACGCGCTCAACCTGCTTATGGGCATATAGCCATGTGGCCAGCGTCAGGGCATTGCGCTCCATCGCGTCCATACGGACATGCAGCGTGCGAAGTCCGCGCAAGGTCTGCGCGGCGTCAAACGGACTGCCCGTGACGCCTGTGCAATTGGCCCACCAGGCCAGCTCTTCTGCCGTGTCTGCGGTTTTGGCAATTACCGCCCCGCCGACAACATCGCTATGCCCGTTCAGAGACTTGGTGGTGCTGTGCCAGACAATGTCGCAGCCCAGCGCAAGTGGAGTCATGCGCGCAGGTGATAGAAATGTATTATCAGCGACGAGGATTGCGCCCGCCACTTTGCCCGCTTTGGCTATTTTGGCGACATCGACCACGCGCATTAACGGATTAGACGGCGTCTCAATCAGCACCATATCCGCGCCCTTTTTGAGCAGTGCTGCAAGCGCCCCCTCATCCGTTTGATCAACAAAGTCACAAACAATACGCCCTTGTTTGGCGCGTGCTTCAAGCAGGCGATAACTTCCGCCATAACAATCATGACTGGCGATGACTTTGCCGTTAGGCGGGAGAAGATTGAGAATTAAATCCAGCGCCGCCATGCCGCTGCTGGTAATCACCGCCCCCGCGCCGCCCTCAAGTTCGGCCAGCGCGACGGCTAAAATATTGCGGTTCGGATTAACTGTGCGGCCATAATCATACGGCCCTTTTTGCTCAAACCCGTCCCATAGATAGGTTGAGCTGGTATAAAGCGGAGGCACAACCGCGGCGTAAGCGGGATCGTCGCCAAGCCCGGCTTGGACGGTTTGCGTAATGGGGTGTTTTGGGATTTTGGTCATTAGCTAAAATTTCGATTTTGAAAACGGAAAATACCGACGATTTCCATGTTATCCTTCTTGTGAACATATGTAATATTAAAACGGTATTTCTGTGTCGGAAACAGTCGACTGCCATCGTAAAGCGGCCGTCCTGAATCAGGAAAAGCTTTTAAAACATCAATCGTTTCATAAATATCTATTCGGATATTGTCCGCAGTTTTAAGCGATATCGCTGCATAATAGTTTCGAATATTCTGGAGGTCACGGAGTGCGCTACGACGGTAAACGATTTTCATACAAATCTAATTTGTTAGTGCGGAAGTGGCTTGCCGAATACTGCGTCAATCTCTGCAACGCTCGCATATTGCGGATTCGTATCAGCCATACGGCGTGCATTTTCAACGGCTTGTTCAGGCGTTAAAGCGGCATCAGTTCCAAATGAGGCCATAGCACTTTCTAGAAGTATTTCTACAAAATTGCGATCTTCTCCCTCAAGCTTTTCAGCAAATTCTACGAATTTTTGTAACGTACCCATGGTGCATTCTTATCCGATTTAGTAGGTTACGCCAACCCCTCACAAAATGAGGCCAGTCTTGGCCCCATGGCATCATATTCTTTTAAAAATGCATCATGACCGAAAAGTGAGGTGAAGGTAAAAAGTTCGGACGGGCCGGCGAGACGGTCCCGCAATTCGCGCATATCGGGTAGGGGGGCGAGTTGGTCGCTGATCGCGCTCATTAGGAGTGTCGGTGTCGAGATGCGCTCCGGCTCGACGCGGTGAAGGTCAATGCTCTCGCTCATCGCCAGAAAGCGCTGCGCGTCCATTGAGGCGGCGAAGTCGTCGCCGCGGCTGCCTAGATAGCTGCAAATATCAAAGGCGGACGGAGAGTGCTGCGTCTCTTGAAGGTTAAACCGATCCGCAAATTCTTCGGGTGTGCGATAGGTTGTCATGGCTAGCTCGCGCGCGAGTTTTAGCCCCTCCTTGGGACGCCCCGCTGCCATACCGAGACGCACAATGCGCCGCTGTATGCCGCGCCAGCCCACGCCGATGGGATAAGGACGATGGCCCGCGCCAATGACGCATAAATTTTTAAGTGTTTCCGGATGGTTTTGCGCTAAGGCCAGCGCACCCATCCCGCCATAAGAGCTGCCGATAACCGCGTCAGCGGGGCGACCTAAATGCTCAATCAAAGCGGCAATTCTGCGTGCCTGATCGCTTGTTGTGATGGTGACGGCTTGGTCTTCAGCGTCTGAATTGGGCGCGAAGTCATATCCAACAACGCAGAGCTGATTGAGGTCAATTGGCCCGGCTGCGCGTACCAAAGGCGACCACCATCCCGCACCGACAAAGCCATTATCAGCGACAAAGCGCGTGGCTGATATTCCGCCCAGCACAATGACTAATGGCCCGCCTTCCTGCCCGTAACGGCGTGCTCGCACGACATCGTCTTTGAGGATGTTACCGCGCTCCAGCGTAAAGTCGCCGAGATTTATCTCAATGTCGCGCGCCATACCGGCTCCATAAATATCTTCGAAAGGCCGAGGAGGGAGCCGCGCGGGTTTTGCGCTCGCTCTCATCGCTCAGGCCTTGCCCGAAGGATTTAGCACCGTCCGATAGCATATCGGGGTTGCTCTAGCATCATCGGGCCTTATCCCTCCGCTAGTCTTGATGAGTAAGCCGCGTATGGCGAATTGTGAATTGACCGTCAAGATATAAGTAATCTATCCCAGCGCTGTTAAACCCAATCCACGATATTATGCTTAAACTTATCTATAAAACCGTACATTTCAAAAGAATAATCCCCACCCCTGAATCCTGCCCTATCTTCAAACTGTTCTTATCTCATTGGGCAGGCAAGCGTACGTTGGCTGGCTGGCAGGTAAGACGGTGTTGGGTGTAGGTTCCGATGGTAACGCAAAGGAGGCCGGCCCGCTAAGCGTGAGCTGTCTAGCGCCTCGACTGGCTAATTCGGCCGCTTAGCAAAGACATTGCTGTGCTGATGTTCAAACAGAGTTTGGGCGCCATGTCGGGTATGCGGCGCGATCCGTACTTCCGGCAGGGACTTTAAGAAACGAAATTACATTTACGCGTACCCAAACAGGTAGCCCTGTTTTTTAAAGTCCCGCACAGACGCCCTTTTTTAAACACAAAACTGCAACAGAGAAGAGACTGAAAACGACACCACATTTAAACCCCTTCATAACCAAATCGGCATAGTTGCTTCATATGGACTTTTGGCACCTCGTTTTACTTGCGCTTATTCAGGGGCTGACGGAATTTCTTCCCGTAAGCTCAAGCGCGCATCTTATCTTGCCGGCCAAGGTGATGGGGTGGCCCGACCAGGGGCCGCTAATTGACCTTATGGCGCATCTGGGATCATTGGGTGCGGTCATGCTTTATTTTCGGCGGGACGTTGGCGATATTGTGGTCGGCGCGTTGGGACGGATCAATTTAGCCAAGCCGGACGCAGCGCAGCGCCAATTGGCGCTTAATATCGCTGTCGCGACGCCGCCCGTATTAATCGCGGGATTTGCTATGAACGCTGTAGGGTTGGATGAGGCCGTGCGCAGCCCCCTGATTATTGCTTTGACTATGGCCGGGTTCGGGATCGTGTTGTGGCTGGCTGATATTTGGGGGAAATCCGAAAAGACGGCTGATCAGATGACCATCAAAACTGCCGCATTTTTGGGGCTGTCACAGGTTTTAGCGCTAATTCCTGGGACGTCGCGCAGCGGTATTACGATGACGGCAGCGCGGGCGCTGGGCTTTACCCGCCCCGAAGCCGCGCGGTTTTCTATGCTGATGGCGATACCCGTTATTTTAGCGGGAGGGCTTTATGCGCTGTTCAGACTTGTCACAAATGGCGAAAATGCGGCCAGCCTGTCTGACGGGCTGTGGGTTGTCGGGCTGTCATTTATCGCGGCCTATGCTGCGATTGCCGTCTTTATGAAGCTAATCGCGAAAATTAGCTTTTTGCCCTTTATGATATACCGCGTCGCGCTGGGCGCTATCCTGCTGTTTTGGATTGTCTCGGGCGGCGCGGCTTAACTTAATCCTTGCGGAAACGAAGCGTCATCCGGTCAGACTCGCCAACCGCGATCATCTTAGCGCGCATCTCAATTTTTTGTGCGGCCATTTCAGGCGTATCCGTTTCGGCAGGATTTGTGGTGCCGAATGTGGGCGGAAGACGCCAGACAATATCGTCTTCTGTCGGGCGGTCATTAGAATTGGCGTTCATCTCGCTGCGTGCCACGAGAGTAAATCCGGCATCTTTAAAAGTTTTAATGACGAAGCTTTCTTTGAGGTAGCCATTATTGCCATTAGCCCATTCATCCGATGCGCTCTCAGGCGCGCGGTGCTGCACGACGCCGACAATCCCGCCGGGTTTCAGCATGGCATAAGACTGCGCCGCGGCATTGCTCAGATATTGGCCCTGCTCTTCGAACCGCGCCATATTGTGCAGGGCGCGAATAAACAAAACCGCATCGACAGTGCCCAAGCGCGATTGTGGGACCGTAGAAAATGTGGCGGCAGAGACGGCAGCGCCATTGGCACCGCGCCAAGGCTGTGCGTCGTCTGTCCAGGTTTTCGCCCAAGTTTTTTTGGCTTTCATAGCTTCTTCGGTCATGAAGCCGAAATTGGACCACATATCATAATCATAATCCAGACCGATAACTTCGCCGTCCGGCCCCAGATAATTGAGCAGGATTTTGGTATACCACCCGCCGCCGGGCAGAGCTTCGGCGACAGTCATGCCGGGCTCTATGCCGAAAAAGGCCAGTGTATTGCCCGGATGGCGGGCCTGATAACGTGTCTTAACATTTTCGTCCTGGGCGGAGAGAGCCGCGAGGAGTTCCGGCCGCACCTCTACTGACCCGGCGGTCACGGTCGGCACTTGCGGCTGGTCGCCTAAATCAAATTCGGGCGCGGGCTCAGCCGTCTCAGCTTCGGGCGCTTCAACCTGCGTCTCAACAGGTTTCGCCTCGTCAGTCTTGGGCCCGCACGCGCTAAGCAATGCGGCTAAGCTTAATGTCAGTAATAATTTCGATGTCATAATATGTCCCCTAATTTTCTTTTATGTCTTCGAGCCTTTCATGGAACTGGCCGTATTTACGGTAGCGTTCCAGATAGGTCGGCACGATGGCCTCCAGCGCTTCGGGCTGGATGCCCAGCGCGTCAAAGCCTTGGGCCTGCTCGCCGACAATATTGTCAGTCTTCAGATTGGTCACTTGGTCGCGTGTCAAAAACGGCGTGATCACAGGCAGCGCGCCGGACAGTTCTCCGGCAAAGCCCATCGCCATAGCGACCGGCCACGGCAGAGGCACTAAGATACGCTTTTTATCAATCACGTTCAAGACATAAGCCAGCAGCTCTTTAAACGTATAGGTCCCCGGCCCGCCCAGCTCATAAGTCTGCCCGGCAGAACCGGCGGTAATAATCCGCGTGACCGCTTTGGCGACATCTTCGGCATAGACGGGCTGGAACAGCGTCCTGCCGCCGCCGATCAGCGGCAGCGCCGGAGACATTTGCGCCATTTTGGCAAATTTATTAAAAAACTCGTCTTCCGGGCCGAAAATGATGGAGGGGCGAAGAATGGCTGCGCCGGGCAGGGCGCCGCGCACCGCCGCCTCGCCCAGAGCTTTGGTGCGGGCATAGTCGCTGCCGCTGTCCTCATCTGCGCCAATAGCGGAGATGTGCACGGCGTTGGTAATGCCGGCGGCTTTGGCGGCCTCGGCGATGCTGCGCGCGCCCTGGACATGCAGGGATTTGAAATTCTGCGCGCCGGATTCAAATAGCAGCCCGACGCAGTTCACCACCGCGTCCGCGCCGTCTACGGCCTGTTCAATCGAGGCTTTAAACCGCAAATTGGCCTGCATAAGCTGGATTTGACCGACACGGCCCATGACTTTAAGGTCGGGCGCGGTGTGGGGGCGGCGCAGCGCCACCCGCACGCGATACCCGCGCGCTGCCAGAGCGCGCACAATGTAGCGCCCGACAAATCCCGATCCGCCAAAGACGGTGACCAAACGTGTTTCTATTGCCATTTTAATGCCTCTTAACCGCGCGCGCGTCGCGCCGGAATCTCTCTGCGCCATAGCTCTAATCCCGGCCTCTGACAAGATGGCAGGCGGGCGCAGCCCCGTCTTGTTTTTGCCAGATTTCTTCGGTTTACCCCGCCGCAATAACGCGTTGACGCGCCGCGGGCCTTTGGCTAAACGGCGCGCCTACTGCTCACCTGATATGTGCCCTGGTGGCGGAATTGGTAGACGCGCTAGCTTCAGGTGCTAGTTTCCGAATGGAAGTGGAAGTTCGAGTCTTCTCCAGGGCACCATATCTTAATCGCTCCGGGGGAGCGATTAAGATATGGTGTTCATCAATGGAGCGGTGTTTCGAAATATCCTCATGCAGATTTAAGACGCTAGCGTCCCCCAAACGCCATTCTGCGATGGCCCATTGGGTGACCACATGCGCGCCGGGTTGGTCGGCGGCGGCGCGCCGCAAAAGAAAGAGGCGAGTCTCGGCGAAGCCGAGCCGGGAAATAATATAGTATGCCCAAGCCTACACGCTCGCTGAACGCTCGCGCATGCGCCCTTTCGGGCGGCTTGGGCAATGCGGACTCATCCGCGAAGCCAGCCTCCTTGCCGGAGACCGTAAGTGTAAGTGTTTCGCAAAGAGATGACTTCGCGGCGATATCTCACGGCCGATACGCGGCTCTCGCTAAGGTCACACTCCGCAGCGCAGAATGCTCCCAAACCCGTTTGATGTGAGCCGTAACCTCACCTCGCCCGAATCCAATACCGATCTCTCATAAGTTCCGAACGTCGACACCCGGCCCGCCACAAGAGACAGTTTAAACATAGGGGAGAATGAGAGGGCGGGGATTAGGTTTTATATATCCACGGTTTGAAACTTCGGAGCCCCACCCACCATACCCGCTCATCCCTGCGTAGGCAGGGACCTTTTGCGATAGCTGTCAACTAAAATCTGTAAACCTAACTAACTGTTTTATAATAAATTATTGTCAACAACAGCATCTAATGCATCACAGAATAGATCCCTGCCTACGCAGGGATGAGCGGGGTGGGAATTTTGTGTGGAAGGAGTATTCATCCCCACTCCAAAACAGGGATAGCTGTCCCGCCAAGCCCCGAATTATCCCCGCGCAGGGATTGCCGCGCGGTGCGGTTATGGATAGCTATGGGTAAGGCGTGAGGGGATGATACAGAAAGGATCACTTGCGTTAAGTCCTCTCAGAACTTAAGATTTGCTTGTAAAAAAGGAGAATTTGTCAGTGGACACAAATATACTGATTTGCGGAGAGTCCGCGAAGGCTCTCAAACAACTTGCTGACAGTTCGGTTGATTTGGTGGTGACTTCCCCTCCATATTGGACGGCCGTTGAATATGATGTTGAGTCGGCAGAAAGCTCTGGTACGTATGAAAATTATTTAGATAGTCTATGTGATGTCTGGTCAGAATGTGTTCGTGTGCTTCGTCCCAATGGGAAACTAGTTATTAATTCTCCGATTATGCCTATTCCGAAATCAATCATATCGGATCAACACACTCGTCATTTAAAAAATATCAATAATGATATTGAACGCACTATTCTCGAAAATACTCCTGCAGAAAGATACAGTACTTATATATGGCAAAAGCAAACTTCTAAATTGATGTTCGGTAGTTACCCGTACCCTGGAAATATTTTAGAAGCGAATACAGTTGAATTTATAAATGTGTTTGTGAAACCTGGAAAACCACCAGTATTTGAACATGACATAAAAGAAGCGAACAAGTTAACGCAATCAGAGTGGGTAGACCTGTCTCAACAGGTTTGGTTCATGTACCCAGAAGATATATTTAGAACTAATGATCACCCCGCTCCTTTTCCTATGAAGCTACCTTCCCGATTTATAAAGATGTATACTATGGGAAAAGCATCGAATTTTGAAGGCGAAGTAATTTTGGACCCTTTTTGTGGGACTGGAACAACATGCGTTGCTGCAAAAATGCTAGGCCGACGATTTATTGGTATAGATATTTCCGAAAATTATTTGAAGCTAGCAGCCGAAAGACTCAATGATGTTAGAGATGATGAAGAAATGAATGTTTTTGTTGGTAGGGCAAAATACCCTAGCAAAGCAGAGCTTTCATTAATGCTGGCGGAAGATAATCAGCAAGAAAACAAAAAGAGTGTACAAAACAAAGAGTATGGTCATCATAAGCGTCGATATGGGAGAAAAGCAGATTCGGCAAATTCTCAACTAAACTTTTCATTAATGAGTGATGAAGAAATCATTAAACATGTGGGCTAAATATGTCTAACCTCAAACACTTGCAAAAAAGAATCACGGAGTCTGCAAAAGATCCCACTTTCATTTATGTGCCAAAAGGTAAGACTATAAACCCAGAGAATTTTAATGTAATATCTCAACAACTTCGTATATTAGATGAATTTTGGAAAACACCGTGGGACTTAGCTCAAGAGCTGTTTGTTGACAGGCTAATTGAAGAGAAGCTGATCGATCCATACAAAGATAATAGTGAAAGTTTTTCTGCCGTTGCGCGTATGCAAATTCCGGTTTGGAAGCTGTTAGGATTTGCTTGGGTAAATAAAGAAAATATACCTGAAGTCACTCCAGTAGGACGCGCTTTTTTTAAAGCAAGTTTGAAAAAGCAAAAAGAAATCGTAAAAGTTCAAACTTTAAGATATCAAGACGGAAATCCATCTCTGGACAGAAAGTTTCACAGCAACCGTGGATTTCCAGTAAATGAAATTTTAAAGCTTTTAGTCTTAGCAGACTGGAAACTCTCGAGAGAGGAATTTATATACTTTGGAAGCAAAGTATCCTCTCATAACGATATATATCAAACATTTTATGATTTATCTCTTTGGAGAGAGTTGACTAAAGAAGACAAAGATTTCCTTTCTAAAGTTGCAGAAAATGCTGTCAGCGATAAAGGAAGGAATATATTTGCAACAATCGAAAACGTATATTCTTATATTATATGGTTTTTGACGGCCTCTGAATTAATTAGTCGAGATGAAAGTGGTATATGCGTGATGCCAAAAAACCAAAAGAAAGTCATAGATTTACTTACTCGATATAGGTCAGCGGTTCAAATAGATTATGCCTCTGAAGGTGATTGGTTGGCACAATACGGCACAATAATTCCTAAAAGTAGAAAAAATGAACCTTGGTCAATAATCGAAGATGCCCAAGATTATTATGAAAATATTGGTTCGGTAGATAAAGCAACTGATGCTTATGCTAAGTCAAAAAATGTGTCGGTTAATGAATTGCAAGATTACCGCTCTATGATTGTCCAAGAGCAGGTAATTGAAGATATTTTAGAATACAATGTTAATTCCTTGAGAAGCGATTTGTCATTAGTACGCAGGCAATATAGCACTGGAGTTGGTCCAATTGACTTATTGTGCCGTGACAAAGATTTAAATTTTGTAGTGGTAGAACTGAAAAAGGGTCGAGCTTCGGACAAAGTTCTGGGCCAAGTCTTGAGATACATGGGATGGGTTAAAGATAGATTAGCAGTAAAAGAAGACGTTAAAGTATTCGGTATTATAGTTGGAAAAGATTTCGATAGCAAAAACACGGCGGCATTAAGCGCGACAGAAGGAATCACAACTTTCTGTTATGATGTTAAAGCTAGTTTTTCTAGTTTTGACCAAACTTTGCATTAAACACCGTGAATTCCGAACTCTTTCCCGAATATGCCCCTGCCGAGCAGGAAGAGCTTGGGCTTGATCCGGCTAATTTCTTGTGGGTACGTAAGCGGTTGGATGAGTGGATGGCGCGGGCGGCGCGCTCTGATATGAATCCGTGGAATCCGGTTCAGGCCCGCGATATCCGTAATAATTTTCGTGAACTGTCCGAATTGCTTCCAGCGGATGAAGGCCGTGACCGTCTGGCCGCCTTTCTGGTTGAAATGGATCGGCTCGCTTTGGCCGGCTGAACTTGCGATTTTACGCGCTTGATCTGACCCCGCCCTCAAACTTAATCCTACAAAATCCCCGGCAGGTTCAAGCCTTTTTCCCGCGCGCAGTCCAGGGCGATGTCATAGCCGGCATCGGCGTGGCGCATGACGCCTGTGGCCGGGTCATTCCACAGCACGCGGGCGAGCCTGCGCGCGGCGTCATCTGTGCCGTCGGCGAGGGCGACCATGCCGGAATGCTGTGAAAACCCCATGCCGACCCCGCCGCCATGATGCAGGCTGACCCATGTTGCGCCCGACGCGGTGCTGAGCAGGGCGTTGAGCAGCGGCCAGTCGGAGACCGCGTCAGAGCCGTCTTTCATGGCTTCGGTCTCGCGGTTCGGGCTGGCGACAGAGCCGCTATCGAGGTGATCGCGGCCAATGACGATGGGCGCGGACAGCTCGCCGGATTTGACCATGTCGTTAAAGGCGAGGCCGAGGCGGTGACGGTCGCCCAGCCCGACCCAGCAGATGCGCGCGGGAAGGCCTTGAAAATCAATGCGCTCGCGCGCCATATCCAGCCAGTTATGAAGATGGCCGTCATCGGGCAAAAGTTCTTTGACTTTGGCGTCGGTTTTATAAATATCTTCGGGATCACCGGACAGCGCGACCCAGCGAAACGGCCCTATGCCGCGGCAAAACATCGGGCGGATATAGGCGGGGACGAAGCCCGGAAAATCAAAGGCGTTTTTCAGGCCTTCATCATAGGCGACCTGCCGGATATTATTGCCGTAATCAAATGTCGGCACGCCTAATTTTGCAAAGTCGAGCATGGCCTGCACTTGTATTTTCATGGACGCACGCGCGGGTTTATCTACCGCCTTCGGGTCGCTGGCGCGCATGTCTTTCCACTGCGCCAGGCTCCAGCCTATCGGAAGATAGCCATTGATCGGATCATGGGCCGAGGTCTGGTCAGTGACCATATCCGGACGGACGCCGCGCCGCACAAGTTCGGGGAAAATATCGCCCGCATTGCCGAGCAGGCCGACGGATTTGGCCTCGCCTGCTGCCGTCCATTTTTCAATCAGCGCGAGGGCCTCGTCCAGCGTATCGGCGCGCTCATCAACATAGCGCGTGCGCAGGCGAAAATCGATGCTTTCGGGATTACATTCCACGGCGAGGCAGCACGCTCCGGCCATAACTGCGGCCAGGGGCTGCGCGCCGCCCATGCCGCCCAGCCCGCCGGTCAGGATCCATTTCCCGGTCAGATCGCCGCCATAATGGGTGCGCCCCGCTTCGACAAAAGTCTCATATGTGCCCTGAACGATGCCTTGCGTGCCGATGTAAATCCACGATCCGGCGGTCATCTGGCCATACATCATCAAGCCCTTTTTATCGAGCGCGTTGAAATGCTCCCAATTGGCCCAATGCGGCACGAGATTGGAATTGGCGATCAGGACGCGCGGCGCATTTTCGTGGGTTTGGAACACGCCGACAGGCTTGCCGCTTTGAACGAGCAGGGTCTGGTCGTCTTCAAGCGCTTTCAGCGCGGCGCAGATCAGATCAAAATCTTTCCAGGTCCGCGCGGCTTTTCCGATGCCGCCATAAACAACAAGCTCGTCGGGGTTTTCCGCCACATCGCGGTCCAGATTATTATGCAGCATGCGGTAAGGCGCTTCTGCCGCCCAGCTTTTACAGTTCAGCGTCGTGCCTGTCGGGCTTTTCACATCACGGGCATTTCCAAGGTGTGTCGTCATTACGCTCTCCGGTATTCTAGCTGTCTAATGTGATGGCAGTAATGCCGGGCAGGTCGCACAGCGCGCCGTGGCGGGCCACAAAATCGGCGAGGTTTTCAATATCCGCGGACACCATGCGGTCCTCCGTCAGAGCGGGGCAATGCGCGCGTATATCAGAGATCACCGCGCGCAGAGGGGCGCTGGTGCGTAGCGGCGCGCGCAGCTCTATGCCCTGCGCCCCCGCCATGGCTTCAATGCCGATTATGCCCGCCAGATTTTCATTCATTTCTAAGAGCCGTCTTGCGCCGTGACAGGCCATAGAGACATGGTCTTCCTGGTTGGCGGATGTCGGCGTGCTGTCCACGCTGCGCGGATTGGACAGGGCTTTGTTTTCGCTCATCAGCGCGGCGGAGGTAACTTCCGCAATCATCAGCCCGGATTTGAGACCCGGCTGCGGCGTCAGGAATGCGGGCAGACCGAAGCTGAGCGCGGGGTCAACCAGAAGCGCGACGCGCCGCTGCGAAATACATCCGATTTCGGATATGGCAATGGCGGCATTATCGGCGGCGAGCGCCACAGGCTCGGCATGGAAATTGCCGCCCGAGACGATATTACCGTCTGACAACACAAGCGGGTTATCGGTGGCGGCATTGGCTTCGACTTTTAGCACCGTCCCGACATAGCGCAGCTGATCCAGACAGGCGCCAATGACTTGCGGGGCGCAGCGCAAACAATAAGGGTCCTGCACGCGCTCATCGCCCTCGGCGTGGCTTTCGCGAATGACAGAGCCGTCCAGCAAGTTGCGAAGCCGCGCGGCGCTGTCAATCTGTCCGCGATGGCCGCGCAGCTGATGAATCTCATCATGAAACGGCGCGGATGATCCCATGGCCGCATCAATGGACAGCGCGGTCGTGGTCAGTGAGGCCACGCCCAAACGCCATGCGCCGAACAGTCCGGCCAGCGCCAGCGCGGTCGAAACCTGCGTGCCATTGAGAAGCGCGAGGCCTTCCTTGGCTTGCAATTCCAGTGGCGTCAGGCCTGCCGATTGAAGCGCCTTGCCCGCGGCCATGCGCGCGCCTTTATAAAATACATCGCCCTCGCCAATCATGGCCGCCGACATATGCGCCAGCGGCGCCAGATCGCCGGACGCGCCGACCGAGCCTTTTTCGGGGATGACGGGAATGATATCCGCCGCCGCCATATTTTGAATATGCTCGATCACGTCGGGCCGCACGCCCGACGCGCCGCGTCCCAAAGACAGGCATTTTAGCGCCATAATTAGCCGCACAATATTGGCGGGTAAGGGCGCGCCAAATCCGGCCGCGTGGGAGCGCACAAGATTGCGCTGCAAGGCTTTTAGCTTGCTGGCATCGATCCGCACGGAGGCGAGTTTACCAAAGCCGGTATTGACGCCGTAAATCGCTTCGCCGCTCTCTATGCGCCGCGCCAGAATATCGGCCCCGCGATTGACGTCGTCAAAGGATGCTGCGCTCAGCGCGAAGCTGCCGCCGTCGCGGTACAGCGCCTTAAGCTGCGAAAGTCCGGTCTGCCCGGGGATCAAATTATGCGTCATAAAGCTGCCTTGTGAGTGATGCGGTGATGAAGCGGCGCGCCGCCCATCCAATATGAAAGCTCAGCCGGATAGTCCACGTTCCACACGGCTAATTCTGCGCGCGCGCCGGGGGCGATAACGCCGTACTCACCCAAGAGGCCCAGCACTTTGGCCGCGTTTCGGGTCGTTCCGGCCAGCGCTTCTTCGGGCGTCATGGCAAACTGCGTGCAGGCCATATTCATCGCGGTGAGGATGGAGCTGATCGGTGACGTGCCCGGATTGCAATCCGTGGCGATGGCCATTACTACGCCGTGCTGACGCAGTGCGTCCACAGGCGGCAATTGCGTTTCGTTTAAAGTATAATAAGCGCCGGGGAGCAGGACGGCGACAACGCCGGATGTCGCGAAGGCGGGAACATCTTCGGGGGCAAGATATTCGAGATGATCAGCGGATAATCCTTGATATTTGCCCGTCAGAATGGCGCCTTTTTGATCGGATAGCTGCTCAGCATGGAGTTTGACGGGCAGGCCGAGGTCGCGCGCGGCGATGAACACACGCTCGATCTGCGCGGCGGAAAATCCGATTTGTTCGCAAAACCCATCCACAGCATCGACCAAGCCTTCGCCATGCGCTTGCTTTAATCCCGCAATCACGACCTCATCCAGATAGGCATCCGCGCGGCCTTTATATTCGGGCGGAACGGCGTGGGCCGCGAGCCATGTCGTAACGATTTTAACGGGGCGGAGCGTTTCCAAATGACGGGCGACGCGCAGCATACGCATTTCATCCTCTATGGTCAGGCCGTAACCTGATTTAATCTCGACAACCGCGACGCCCTCGCCGATTAGCGCGTCAAGGCGGCGTAGAGATTGCGTGACAAGATCGTCAAAGCTGGCACCGCGCGTCGCTTTAACGGTAGATATTATGCCCCCGCCGGCCCGCGCGATCTCTTCATAGCTGGCCCCGCCGAGACGCATTTCAAATTCGCGTGCGCGATTGCCGCTGAAAATGAGGTGTGTGTGGCAATCAATCAATGCAGGCGTGACGAGGCGGCCGCCTAAGTCTTCTTGTGTAAATTGCGCATACTCTGCGGGCAGGCTTTCCTGCGCGCCGGTCCAGACTACGCGGCCTTCGCTGACGGCAATCGCGCAGTCCTCAATCAGGCCATAGGCCTTTGCGCCGGATTGCATGGTCGCGGCGCGGCATTGGACATAGAGGCGGCGGTTTTCCATGGACGCTTTCAGTGGTGACATTGGAGGCGCAATGCATCACACTTCATATTCCGGTTCAAGTTATTATGGACGTGCGCCTTATGCCTGTATTTCATTCCAGCTCTGAGCCCTGGACGGGACGGAGCGATCCCGAAGACGGGCCGCTGGCCAAACGGGTTTTCGAATTTGTCTCAAAAAGCGGGTCGCGCGCGGTAATCGGCTTTGCCAGCGAGGCGGGCGTGGCGCGCAATAAAGGCCGCACCGGCGCTAAAGAAGGGCCGGCGGCTCTTCGCAAATCACTTGGCGGTCTGGCCGCGCCGCACGGGTTCGCCTCCTTTGTCGATCTTGGCGATGTTGTGGTTGACGGAGATGATCTGGAGGCCGGACAAAAACAGTTAGGGGAGCACATAGACCGCGCCCTCGAGACATATGATCGGGTCATGGTTTTTGGCGGCGGACATGATACCGCCTATGGCAGTTATTTAGGACTATCGACCCATTTCCCGGATAAGAAAATCGGCATAATTAATCTCGACGCGCATTTAGACCTTCGTAATATTGGCGCGGCGGGGCCATCGTCGGGTACGCCGTTTAACCAAATCCGCCAGAGCGCGCCGGAGGCTTTTGATTATTTATGCATCGGTGTGGCGCGTGAGTCCAATACCCAAGCCTTACTGGCGCGGGCAAAAGAGTGGGGCGTGGAAATCGTCTTCGATGATGCGCTTTTGCGTGATGCAGATGGCGGGCGCGAGCCGATTATAAGCATGGCGCAGCGCTGCGATATTATTTACCTGACGATTGATATTGATCTGATGCCGCATTTCCAAGCGCCCGGTGTCAGCGCCCCTGCTGCGCGCGGCGTGCCTTTTGCGACTGTCGAGCATTTGGTTGACACCGTGCAGCAGGCCTGCACCGAAAATGATTGCGCCCTCCCGCTCGTCGATCTGGTCGAACTATCACCAATTCATGATATTAATGGCATGACGGCCAAAACTGCGGCTGTGCTGGCGCTCTCATTAATGACGTAAAAAATCGCGGATTAACGGCTGTTTTAATATCATTGTCTACCTGAAAACCGGATCGTCCAGACTGCGTAATTTGCGCGAATGTAAGGTTCCGCTCTGGGCCGCATTTTTTAATATCGACATTGTTTTCAAGCCGATATTAAGATGCTGCGCAATACGGCTGCGGTAGAACACTTCGGCGCTGCCCGGCAATTTAATTTCGCCATGTAGCGGACGGTCAGAGACGCAGAGCAGCGTCCCGTAAGGTACGCGGTAACGGTATCCATTAGCGGCTATTGTCGCGCTTTCCATATCAATAGCAATGGCGCGCGACTGGTTGAGCCGCGTGCGCAGCTGCGCGTATCGCATCTCCCAATTGCGATCATCCGTGGTCACGACCGTGCCTGTGCGCACATGCTGCTTCATCTCTTGGCCGCTCAGCTGCATAACCTCGGATATAGCTTCGGTTAGGGCGATTTGAACCTCGGCAATCGTGGGCAGCGGAATACTGGGCGGAAGCACATCGTCAAGGATCTGGTCATCGCGCAAATAGGCGTGGGCCAAGACGAAATCTCCCAGAACTTGCGTATTACGCAGACCGCCACAATGGCCCAGCATCAACCAGCAATGCGAGCGCAGCACAGCCAAATGGTCGGTAATGGTTTTGGCATTAGACGGCCCGACGCCGATATTGATGATGGTAATGCCTTCATTATTTTCACCCATCAGATGATAGGCGGGCATTTGCGGCAGCTTCATCTTTGGGTCGGGATTGTAATCCACCGAGGTTTCGACCTTGCCGGACCCGGGCGCGGAGAAGCTGTAACTATCATTATTATCGATAATGGTTTTCGCGTGATCGATGAACTCGTCAACATAGCGCTGATAATTGGTGAAAATCACAAATTTCTGGAAATGTGAGGGCGGCGTCGCGGTATAATGTTTGAGACGTTGCAGTGAATAATCTGTGCGCAGGGCCGGAAATAGCGACAGGGGCAGCGGCTCGTCCTCGGGCGGCTCGAAGGCGCCGTCGGCCAAATCATCATGAATTTTCTTGAGATTAGGCAGGACAAAATAATGCCCGATTTGACGCGATGCACCGTCCTTCATATCATAGGTCGACGGGTCGATCGCGAAGGCGACGGGTATCTGCTCGTCGCAATATCCGACATAATAGTCGATCTCATAAGCGGCATCGATATAGCCGAGCTGCTCTTTGAGATAGTTTTCAAAAATTTCCGGATGGGTGATCGAGCTGCCATACCATCCTGTGCCGCGAATACTGACAAAGCCGTATGGCTTGACGCCATCGGCTTTGCGCGCGCGCAGGTTCAGCAGCAAATAAGGGTAATGGGCGGATTTTCCGCCGTGATGTTCGCCGGTTTTCGCAAAGGCGTCAAAAGCGGTGTTTAATTGCTCTACAGCATCGTCATACAGCGCGCCTAACTTATCAACGGCCTCGGCAATCGTTTCGCATTCTGTAAGGTGTTCAAAAAATTCGGGCTTATCGCCAATTTGATTAAAAATCGTCTTATCCTCTCATTCAACATTTTACGCGTCCGGATGACGCATAAAATTTTCGGCTAATAGCGTCATTCGATAGGCGGCGTCAAGAATTTCAAGCCGCTGCTCACGCGCGGATTGTGATGCTAAACGTCGTTAGCCACAGCCACGCCGCTTTCGACGACATATGTTTTGACGGTCGCTGCGGAGGCATTGGGATCATAGACGGAGCTAACCTCTTTCATTTGCACCGTAAAATCACGCGGCGTAACATCAATGAGAGAATAGCCGCGCTTGCGGTCATCAACAAAATGAATATGCGGATTATCGTCAAGCATGCGCTGGAACCGGGAATAATTATAGCTATGCGCGGTGATCGACGTTGTCACGAATTCTGTGCCCAGAGTGGCTGAGGAGGGATCGCCATAATCCGCCTTCAAATCGGCCTGCCACCAGCTATGCATGTCGCCGCCCAGCGAAACAAAATTCTTCGGTTTGCGCTGCTCAACCGCGCCAAGGATCATATCGCGCGTGGCGGTATAGCCGTCCCAGCCATCGCTCCACGCGGCGGCATTGCCGTCGCGATCCGTCTGGAACAGGCGGGAGAACAGTGTCGGCTGCGCGAGGACTTCCCACTCCGCGCGGCTGCGCGCAAAGCTTGGCATCAGCCAGCGTTCCTGCGCTTTGCCGAACATAGAGCGCGACGGATCATTGAGCTGCGGACAGCTGTCAATCGCCACCGCGCGCGCGCCGCCATCGTCCGCGGTCTGGCAGACTTGATCGTCGCGATATTGCCGCCCGTCGGTCAACGCCATGGTCATCAAATTTCCGTAGTGGAAATAATCATAAAGGCGCATATGTTCGCCGGCCGGTTTGGAGCGCAGGCGCACGGGCATATGTTCGTAATAAGCTTTATAGGCTGCGGCGCGGCGCGCGCGCATTTCCTCTAGCGGCATGTAATTCTCGTCGGCCAGATTGGCGTAATCATTGACGACTTCATGGTCATCCCAAATCATCAGCCACGGCGCGGCGGCATGGGCCGCTTGCAGGGCCGGATCAGTTTTATACTGGGCGTGCAGGCGGCGGTAATCGGTCAGCGTGATGGCCTCGGTTGTGGCTTGGCGGCGCACTTGCGGGCCCCAGCTTGCCTCATAAATATAATCGCCCAGATGCAGAATAATGTCGGGGTCTTGCGCGACCATATCATTATAGGCGTTGAAAAATCCCTGTTCATAATGTTGGCAAGACGCGACGCCCATGCGAAGGCTCTCAACGCTTGCGCCAAACAGCGGTGTTGTTTTGGCGCGTCCAACCGGGCTGGTCTGGCCATTGGCGATAAAGCGGTAATAATAAGGACGCAGCGGTTGCAGCCCTTCAACTTCGACATGAACGCTATGCGCCCATTGTGATGTCGCGACCGTTTCTCCGGCGCGGATGATGCGGGCAAAACTCTCATCTTCAGCGATTTGCCACGTTACGGTCATGTTATCCTTCATGCCGCCATCGGGCGCCATCGGCATGGGTGCAAGCCGCGTCCAGATGACAAATCCGTCGGACATTGGATCGCCCGATGCCACGCCTAATGGAAAGAGATAGCTCAATCCCTTGGCTGTCGCCGCGGCGAGTTTCATCGTCGCCGGAGCGCTCGCGCAAGCTGTCAGTCCAAAGGCGGAAAGCCCGGTGAGGATAGTGCGGCGCGTAGTAATCATGGGCTGTCCTGACGGTTTTAAGGCAGAGGGTTTTTATAGTGTAGATACGAAAAAGGGGAAGGCCAAGACCTTCCCCTTAATCTTTAAATTCAAATCATGGTGGTGATTAGAATTCGTATTTAACACCGAATTGAGCGCGCCATAGCGATTGGCTTAGGATTTCTTGGTTCAGGGTTGTGTCCAGATCGCCATAAACATATTGACCGTTATCAATAGTGGCACTCGCGGTTTGCTGTTCGTACTCGTATCTTACGCGCTCAATCACGCCCCAATCGCTATTCAGCAAATTGCCGAGGTTTTGGATGGAGAAGAAGACGGATGTCTTATGATCTTCAAATGCGCCCGGCAGTTCCTGTTCCAGCTTCAGGTCTACAATTGATGACCAGCGGGAGTTAAAGGCATTGCGCGGGGCGATGCCGCCGCGATATTCAGCCAGTTCAGAGCCGTTAATGTAGTCAATAAAGGCCTGTTGATCAACTGCATTTCCGCCAAAAGATAGCGGGGAGAACAGAGGATCAGTAATGCCGTTTGGAACGTAGAGCAATGCACCGGCATCATCCGCGCGGTTTTCACGAATGCCAAATACATCTGCGCGGCCGGTAGTATTGAAGGTGTAGCTGTAAGGCTGACCTGTACGGCGCGTTCCGAATAGAGAGACCCGTGATTTATAATCACCAAAGAACGCTTTTTCCCACTTCAGACGCATTTTAAATGAATGCTCTGTCTCGAAATTGGATGTTCCGGTTTGCGCGACCTGATAAGAGAAACGCGGCGTATCGGAGTAATTCGATGTCGCTGTTGACGATGTCCCTTGGCCGATATCATTGATGTCGGAATAGGTATAGCTCGTGAACAAGCCGAAATCGCCGTAATTTGTTTCCCAGTCTTTGTCGGCTGAAACAGCCAGCAAAAGACCGTTTCCTTTGTCGACGCTTTCAACAACAATGGCTTCAGGGCCGTTTTGTGTACAGTCATAGACCGGACGCCCGTCAGGCGATGCTGAAACTTCGAGACAAGACTGGTCAAACCAATGCGGAGCGTTGTCGTAGCGGTTATACAAAACGTCCGCGCTCAACAGCCAAGCGTCACCTAAATAAGGAATGTCGACATCGTATGCGACGCCCAGATTGGCTTTAAATGTTGTCGGGATTTCAAAGTTCGGCGCTAATGCGGCAACACTGCCATCCGGCGTTGTGTTGGCTAATTGAGCCAGAACGTCAGCAGGAATATAATTACCTGTTGTCGCGTCAGGCGTCGTTGGAACGTTAATGCCGCCGCCTCCGCGGAAGACGTCGTCATTTGTTACGCCGTCATTGGAGTAAGAGTTAGACAGCCAAACGGATGGTGATCCGCCGGAGAACTTGCCGATACCGCCGCGGACACGGACGTTATCCGTTGCGTCCCAGTTAAATGAGAAGCGCGGCATGATGACGTCCACCCCTTCAAGGTCAATCGTGTTTAAATAACCATAACGCTGTTGGAAATTAGCATTCCGACGTATTGTACCCTCTGAACCATAACGGTCATACCGCACGCCAAGCTGCATGGTTAGTGTGTCTGTTGCGTCCCAAGTATCTTGGAAATATAGCGATGTCAGATTGTAGCCCCAAATCGCGCGGCGGTCATTTTCATTATTCGTGATCGCGTTTTCATAGATCAGCGTTTCAGCAACGGCATTTTCCAGATTGTCGATTGAGCTAAAGAAATACTGACCTTCAGCGTTGAGTGCGAATAAGTTGTCAACGTCGACATCTTCGCGCTCTAATCCAAGCTTGAATGTGTGATCACCGGCGACATATTCAGCCTTGGCTTTGATCTGGAAAAACTCTTGATCCAACTCATTACCGTGACGGAACGTATCCGGGCCCAATGTCACATTGGCACCTGTGCCTGTACGAACGGTGAAGAGCGGGAACTCGTTGCCACCGAGCGAATCCTGGCCGGTGGACTGTTCTGTGAACGCAATTTTCACTTCTGTTGACAGGTTTGGTGTCCAATCGGAATATAGGTGACCGATATAGCTGTCGACTGTTTCAGAGCGGTTGTAAAACGTTGAGGACGTGCCCAATACATCGACTCTACGATCAGTCAAAAATGAGTTGCCATTAGTTTGAACAATCGTTGAGCCTTCATTGTGCAAATATGTAAATTTTGCGCGGTGTTGGTTTGTGATATTAGCATCAACTGAGATGAGATATTTCTCTTCTTCAACAGGTTCAATACCAAATGCGCCAATATCAAAGCCGTATACATTTTGCATGACGTCACCAATGCGGGTGATGTCAGCTTGGGTAACATTGCGTTCGTTCAGTGCGCCCGATCCGATAGGGCCGTCGCGAAGCGCTGCGGCTTCTTCGTATTTTTCATAGGCCGCAAAAGCGAACAGGCGGTCTTTTATGATCGGGCCGCCAAGTGTGAAGCTATAGCTTTTCTCTTCAAAACTTTGATCAATGTCACGGTCACGGACTTTATCACCCGCCATGCCGTCATCTGAGTAGTAATAACCCGCAGAGCCGTGAATATCATTTTCACCGGATTTGGTTACGGCATTTATTGTGCCGCCGGTAAAGCCGTTAAATTCGATATCATACGGCGCAGTCTCTATAGAAAGAGACTCGATGCCGTCATAAGGAATGGGTGAACGCTGCGTTGGATAACCGTTAGCGTTCAAACCGAAACGGTCATTAAGCGCAACGCCGTCAATTGTTAGAGAGTTGTAACGATTATTAGCGCCGCCAATGATCAGCTCTTTCGGGCCGCCTGATTGAACATTTACGGTTGCAAATGGGTCAAGCTGGGCCACGTCTGTGATATCACGGTCAATGCTGGGCACTTCAGCCAGTTCGGCAGCATTGAAATTTGTTGAGAGGCCAGTGTCCAAATAAGACTGCTGTGACAGCGTGCCGGTTGCAATGATCTCGTCGCCGCCGCCGCCAACGGCAATGTTTAGCGGATATGTGTTATCAAGGCTCGTGTAGATATTGCTGCGCGTCACAGTGTCAAAACCATTGCCACTCAATGTTACGGAGTAGGGGCCGCCAACGCGGAGGCCGCGGGCGGAGAACACGCCGGACGTATTAGACACGGCTGTTGATGTTGTACCGGACGGCGTATGAACGATGACTGCAGTCGCGCCGGAAACAGGCGCGCCGTCTTGTCCGAAGACCTGACCGCGAATAGACGATGTCGTGACCTGAGCGGAAGCCGGCGTAGCCAAGCTTAAGGATAGGGCGAGGGCGGATGTGCTGAGAAGTGCACAAAAGCCTAAGGATGAGAATGCGTTTTTCATGATAAGAATTAGCCTTAAGGATTAATACTGATATGTGCCGTGCGAATACGGCCAGAGTTTAAAAGTTTTATGACAGTTTTGTAATAGTGGCCGAGTCGGCATTGGGAAATAGCCATAAAAGTGAAATTACAGTTAAAACCGTGGATAAGCTGTATACATTTGTGCACAAAATCGCTGTTTTGCACAGAATGGAATAAAGACTCGCATCCCAAATGTTTTCCCTTTAGGCAAAGTCGTCCCGAGGCGGGACGTTTTGGAATCACTAAAATCGGTCTCTATGTCCTATATTATTGCCATTGCCGGAGGAAGTTGTTCAGGAAAAACGACCCTTGCGCGCCATTTGCAGCGCCGATTAGGGCCGAAGCAGTGCCTGCTTGTGCGTCAGGACGATTATTATCACGACATAAGCGAGCGCGATTCTTCGCAGGGCCTTCCTAATTTTGACATTCCTGAGGCGCTGGACTTTAATTTGCTCGCTGATGACCTTAGCCGGTTGAAGCGCGGCGAGGCTGTGGCTTTGCCCAATTATGATTTTACCACCCATCAGCGCCGCCGCCCGGCAGAGCCTGCTGAGCCGCGCCCCTTTATCATTGTTGAGGGCATGTTGATCCTCCATGCACCGCAATTGCAAAGCGTGCTGGACCGGACATTATATTTACGCTGCGAAAGCACACGCCGTCTGGAGCGCCGTTTGGCGCGTGATGTGGCCGAGCGCGGCCGCACGCAATCTTGCGTTATTAAGCAATTTTCTCAAGATGTAGAGCCGGCCCACGAACATTACGTTGCCCCTTCGGCGGATAATGCGGATGATATCATCGAACAGGACGAGTATATGTCGGATCTGTCCGGCCTTGTTGAGCGGATATCAGGCGGTCTTCCTCCTATATCCTCGAAGGCCTCAAGCCTGCTCGTGATGAGCGCTGCCCATTAATTCCCCCAAGCGAGCCCCTTCATGAACCACCCTTTATTTGGTCTTCTCGGCGTTGCGCTCATATTGTTTGTGGCTTTTATGGCCTCCAATAATAAGCGCGCGATTAGTCCGCGTATCGTGCTGTCCTGCTTTGCGCTGCAGGTATTGATTGCCATTCTGGTTTTGTATGTGCCGCTGGGTAAAGATGTGCTGCAGGTCATATCAGCCAAAGTGATTACCCTGCTGAGCTACGCCACGGCGGGGATTGAAATGATCTTTGGCGGGCTGGCGGATGAGAGTCTTGGCTTTAGCTTTCTGGTCCGCGTCTTGCCGGTTGTGATTTTCTTTTCAGCGCTAATGGAAGTGCTGTATCATATGAGAGTTATGCAGTTGATTGTGCGCTTTGGCGGCAAAGCCATGCATGTTCTCACAGGCACAAAGCCGATTGAATCGCTGAATGTCGTCGCTAATATTTTCGTCGGTCAAACCGAGGCGCCGTTGACACTTAAGCCCTATCTGCCGGGTATTTCGCGGCACGAACTGTTCACCATTATGGTCTCCGGCCTGGCCTCGATCGCGGGCACGGTCATGGCCGGGTATATTCAGCTGGGCATTAGCCCCGAATATCTGATCGCGGCCAGTTTCATGTCAGCGCCCGCAGGATTGTTGATGGCAAAAATAATCATGCCGGACCCTAAGGTCGAGGCGGGTGATGAAGAAGAGTTCAAGGATATTTTCACGCTTGGCAAAACTACCAGTCACCCCAATGTCATTATGGCCGCCGCTGTCGGCGCGCAAAACGGCGTGGCACTCGCTGTCGGCATCGGGGCTATGCTGCTCGCTTTCGTCTCGCTGATTGCAATGTGTAACGGACTGTTGGGGTATTTTGGAAGTTTTGCCGGATTTGAAGATTTGACGATACAAAGCATTCTCGGGCTGATTTTCGCGCCCGTCATGTATGTCATTAATGTGCCCTGGGCCGAGGCGCAGCAGGCCGGAGCCATCTTTGGCGAAAAGGTCGTTCTGAACGAATTTATAGCTTATATCAGCCTGACCAATGTGCAGGGGGATTTGTCGCCGCGCACAGTTGTCATCCTGACCTTTGCCTTGTGCGGCTTTGCCAATTTCAGCTCCATTGCCATCCTGCTTGGAGGGCTGGGTGCTCTTATTCCCGACCGTATGGCGGACATTGCTAAAATGGGCCTCAAGGCCGTTTTTGCGGCGTCGCTGGCCAATCTCATGAGCGCCGCTTTAGCGGGAATATTGGTTGGGTTTTAAGCCTTAAGGCCAATATCACGCAGACGTTCGTCCAAATAATCCTTAGCCGTAATATCCGGCTCGGCCGTCCCGCCTTGGGCAATACAGCCGGGCAGGGCGCTAATCACAAAATCTCCATTTGGATGTAAAAAGAACGGCTTTGAATATCGCGAATGTCGCGCGCGCTCCGGCGCGGGGTTTAGGACGCGGTGTGTTGTGGACGGCAAAATCCCCGCCGTCAGCCGCTGCAGCATATCTCCGCAATTGACCACAATGGAGCCTTTGGGCGCATTGACGTCCAGCCAGATTCCACTGCGGTGTAGCGCTTGAAGTCCTGCTTCTTCGGCCCCGAGTAACAACGTGATGAGATTGATATCTTCATGCGCGCCGGCGCGCACGCCACCTTCGGGAATATCGCCCGTTTGCGGGGGATAATGCAAAAGCCGCAAAATGGAATTGCCGGCATCCACTTTGTCGTCAAACCAATGCTCGTCCAGATTCAGATAGAGCGCGACGGCACGCAGAAGAACTTCCCCGAAACTGTCCAGCGCCTCGAATAATGCCAAAGTTGCGGGATCAAATTGCGGAAGCTCCGCAATTTGGGGCGTACCTTTCATAAAGGAGCGGTAGGGCGAGTGCGCAGGAAGCAGACGGCCGCGGTGCCAAAATTCTTTGAGGTCAGCTTGTGATCTCCCCTTGGCATTTTCCGTCATAAAGGGAGAGTAGCCGCGCTGATAGCCATCCTGCGCGTCGACATATTGGCGCTTAATAGGGTCATCCAGTTCGAAAAACGCTTCCGCCGCCGCGTCGGCTTTCGCAATGACCACGTCATCAATCGTATGGCCGCAGACAATCGCAAAGCCGGTTTCGCGAAAGGACCTGCCGAGCTTTTGCGCGAAGGCCGCTTTGTCGGTGTGCCAGAGCTCAAAGCTAATCGGGTCGATGGTTATCATGGCCAAAGTTTTCTGTAGGTCTGTGATACAAGACGCGCTCATACCGCAATATTAGTCACGGATAAATGCCTGCCCTGTATATGAGGCGGGCTGTTATTGTGCGGCGTCGGCGGCGTTAATATGCTTTTCGCGCCAGTGCTTGCGGCACAAGGTTATGTAACGCTCATTGCCGCCAACTTCAATTTGCTCGCCTTCAGTCACGGCCCTGCCGCGATCATCGACGCGCATATTCATCGTTGCTTTTTTACCGCACCAGCACAATGTGCGTATTTCGCGGATGTCATCGGCTAGTGCGAGAAGCGCCGCGCTTCCGGGGAACAGTTCGCCGCGAAAATCCGTGCGCAAGCCGTAGCACATGATTGGGATATGATGATCATCAGTGACCCGTGAGAGCTGCCAGACCTGGTCTTGTGTTAGGAACTGCGCCTCGTCCAACAAAACGCAATTGATAGGCTTTTCGGCATGGGCGGCCAATATATGGGCTTCTAAATCATCGGTATCAGAAAATGTGTCGGCCTTCGCCTCCAGCCCGATGCGCGATGTAATCAGCTCGCTCTTGCTGTCGCGGTCATCGATCACGGGTTTAAGCAGCAAAGTGTGCATGCCGCGTTCAAAATAATTATGGGACGACTGTAATAGTATGGTCGACTTACCTGCATTCATGGCAGAAAAATTAAAGTAGAGTTTGGCCATGAGTTGCATTCCGATCAATCAGTCTCAAGCTGTAAGGAGAGTCGCTTTGCCGCCGCAAGGGGTTGAGTGCCTAATTCACACCTTTTAAAATCCGGTCTTCAAAAAGCTCTCTGTCGTCACTGGAATGCAGAACGCTGATATCACCTGTTGTCTCCAGGACGACCGCCCGTACTTGCGCAAAGTTAAATACATTCGCCTCGCGGAGTTTAGCGATCAGATCGTTTTCCGTCACTTTGGTCTCAGCCAGTGCTTTATAGTCAATCTCACCATCACACATCAAAATGCGCGGCTGATTGTTAATCAGACTTGCAAAGCCCGCATTCGATTTACGCAAATAAGCGACAAGATACTGCAGAGCGAACATAACTGTCAGCGCTATCGCTCCATCGACAAGGGCGGGTTTTTTGAAGACAGCCGTACTGGCCAAAACGGACCCGATAGCAATGGTCATGGCAAAGTCGAAGGGGCTCATTTTCGAAAAACTGCGCAGGCCTGCAAGGCGCGTGAGCCCAACCATCAATATATAAACCATGATCACTCCGAACGCGATAGCCGTAGCGCTGGTCCAATTTGTGTAAATCCAATCTGACATTTAAGCCTCCCGATAGTGCAACTGCAAAATCAACGGGCGCGTGCAGGCATAGTTCCAAATAGACGGGGTTAGAAGTTAAAGGGCAAATTTTGATGAAAACTCTAAGGTCCCACATATTAGGTCGTGTTCCGCACATACGTTCAAACATCGCTGGAAAGGTAAGACTTTTGCGGCGAACTATGGCGAACTATTATGAGTTATCAAAACTATAGGCCGTGATTATTTGTTATCCGCTTGGATGCTTCGCACATTAATTGACAATGTGTTGAGACCGCAACCGGGGTAATAAAATTCAGTTTTTACACTATTAATAACTTGGTCTTACAGGATTGATTAAGGGGTTTAAATCACATCTAATTTAACATGATAATCCGTTCATCGCATCGGGTTTGTGAGCAAAACTTATATTAATTGACGCCCTCGTCAGAGATACATTCAAGACATTGCACAAGGGTTGAAGCACTTATATGTCTATCACTTGCGATAGGACGAATCCATTCTTTCATTTCCGGGATTTTTGTCATAATCTCGTTTTGGATTGATGAAATGAGGGTGTACAAAGATTCGCAATATACTGACGGATTGTTGAAAGACTCTCCATCAAAGCGATGGGGGAAATATCCTCCTCCACATATTTCATATACGTCACACGCCTTGCAAATTGAAGAGACTTGTTTTCCACCCTTTAAAAACGCTGCCGCCATTGGGTTTTTCTCCAAATCTGAAATAGCGTTGGTCGACACGTTAAGCCCCATTTTCGTAAAACTATCACCACAAATTTTTAAAGCTGACACAGGTTCTATTCCCCCATCAGTTTCAATGGCAACGACTTTGTTTTCTAAAGCTCCCGGCATGGCATCGACTCTATTAGAGTTTCCAAAGAATGACTCCATTATTAGGGAGAACAAACGAATTTTCATTTGGCTTTTTTCGGATTCTCATTCCACGCTTTAAAGGCTGCAACTAACCATGACCCATATGTATAATTTACATTTTCAGGCGTAAAAGGGGCCTTCACGTGATTTGCTTCAGGTAGTAAAAAATCAACTCGAGTGCCCCCTAAATCAAAAAAAGCATCTACTGTTTCTACGGGACAAGCCTCAATGTTGATTACGCTTAAGATACCGATACCGTCATCAATTTTATTCTTATATTTTTTAAATTTTGAACTCACACGATCAAAAGTTCCATTGCCTTTATGATCTAAACGAAATTGATCATGAACAGCCTTCGAACCATCAATGCTTATTCCAATGCCAATTCGCAATGTGTTAAAATATCTACCCATTCTCCGGATAGTAAAATACCATTCGTTTGTAGGGAAAAAATAGGAGACACCGAGGGCTCTAATTGCTCCCGCGCCAGTTTGCAAAAAATTCTGTAGAACTCTTTCTTTTGCATTAGAGGCTCGCCACCGTGAAATACAAAATGAAATTCATCTACAGCGTTTAGAGCGCAATGCTGTTTGACTCTGTGTATAATTAATTTCGCAGTCTCTATTGTCATCAATTTGGGCTGTTTCAAATATGATAAATCACCGTGATTATACATATACCAATATGAGCAGTTGATGTTACAACGGCTTGCGACTTCCATTACGGCGACACTGATTGACATCCTGCTTTTTCCTGAAAATAATTGGCGCGTGATTAGCGCGCCAAAAATTATTTACGGAGCAATTCGCGTCGGGCGACATCGCGCACGGCAATTTCGCGATGATCGGCATCTTGTAGAGTTGCAGATCCTTTGGAAAATTTGACATAACCCCCGGCTTCAAGCCAAGCTTTTTCTGGTTGAAAGCCGAGCTCTTCTGATAAAATGGACATTATCTTTTCTTCTAGTTTGGGATTGGATTTGCGCAAATCAATAAAATCTTCGATGGTTAATCTTACGCTCAATACTTCTTTATCACTCATGATTGCCTCCACCAAGTTGCGAAAACACAATTAATACTAAAAATTGTAAATATATAGTATACTTAAAAAATTATAACAACATCACTATTGAGAGTGATTTCCTTTAAAATTTAGGTATACATATGCAACTTGGCGGAGCAGGGTTTCCAAAATATCTCTGAAGCCATAAATACACAGTATATAATAATTCACTCTTCACTTGGAGCACGACCGTCGTTTATAAAAACGAATATCAATATTACGAATATGATGATCGCAGTCGCCTAGGTCATCACCGCACGGATAAGGCCGGAAACACCTATTACGATTACGACGATGCAGGGCAGATGACGTCATATTCCAAAGGTATGGGATATACCACAGGATGCACAGCGCCGTCAGAAACTCGCAAAGTTGATCTGACCTCCAAAACGCTGGGGTCGCGCACGGTGCAGATGGAGTATGATGCTCTCAATCGACTTTCCCAATTCCGCGATAGCGCGGAGGGGGGCAATGCCTGGCAATGGGTGGGCTATGACGCCCGGGGCAATGTCACGGATAACGGCACATCCACCCTTGGCGGATTAACGTTTACCTATGATATGTCGGATCAACCGACGGCTATTACTGATGCGGTCAACGGCACGTTTAAATATGACGGCAATCTCAAGCGCGTGAAATCCGTGATGAATGGGGAGACGATCTATAATATTTATGACAGCTCCGGCTTTGTCTCCATGGTGGATCCGCTCTCAAGCAGTAGCCAATTTATTTATATCCGCCTTGGCGGGCAGGTTAGCGCGAGGATCTATCGAACTCCATCTGATATCGCGCCCCCTCAAATTAATTATACCCATACCGATCATCTGGGCAGCCCTGTTGCGGGCACGGACAGCGCGGGTAATGTCGCGTGGCGCGAACGCTATACGCCCTATGGCGAGAAACTGCTCAACCCGGCCGCGCTGGATAACCAAGCGGCCTTTACGGGCCATATCTATGACGCCCCCACCGGCCTGACCTATATGCAGGCGCGCTATTACGATCCAAACATTGGACGGTTCCTGAGTATTGATCCGGTGAATGTGACGCCAAGCACTCCGGGCATGTTTAATCGGTATGCTTATGTATATAATGACCCGATAAATATAATCGATCCGACTGGGATGTATGGGTGCTCTGACACAGGTGCACAAGGTTTATCGGGCACTTGCTTTGACTCATCAAACTTTAGAACTGAAGACAAGAAAGGGTTTTTTGGAACCAGTAAGGCCAATGACTTTAGCGGGGATGCTGTGGGAACAGCATCTACGGATTCGGCGGCAACCTCTTTTGCTTCATCGACCAATCAAAAGACAGGTAATGAACAAGTTTCTCGAATTGATACAAATCCTGATGGAACCTCAACTACTTCAAATGTACCGTTGACAAGTTCATCCTCATCGTCAGCAGCCTTTAAACCATCCGAAGTGGCTGGTGCAGATGGTGTTGTTCATACTCACCCAACCAATAAAAACACTCCAGTTCCCGGAGCTGGTGATAGCCAAGTACCTGAAATGGGTATTCCAAACTATATTGCACATGGCTCCAATACGGTCATTGCTGTTGAAATCAGTGGCGGACAGGTTCGGGGTAGAGTCGTTTCGGGAAAATTGGGTTCAACTGACAGAAAAGCACTGAGGTCGAGATTGAACCAGTTTCAAAGAAGAGGAGAAACAAGATGACATTTGCAACCCGAATCTTTCTTATTCCTCTATTTTCAGTTTTGTGCGCTTGTAGCGGAGTGAGCAAAGTAAGTTTAGAAGAGGAGATTTTTTTAACTCCTGAAAAATTTGTTGGAGACACGCCAAAAGTGTGTGGCTATGTAATTTACAGTTCTGAAGACCATAATTTTTACCCTAGTAAGAATGAATTACGAGATAGGGAATTTGGACTGGGCGTGACGCAAGGAAAGTTATCTGAAAAGTATCTTGAAAGCCTAGATGGACGGTATGTTTGTTTGTCTGGGAGGCTTTATAAGCGTGGTTGCGGTCGCGATTTAATATGCACAGATTCCACGCACGAATTTGCTCTTGAGGTTGATGGGGTAAGAAAAAAAGGGTCAGAATAGTTGTAGAGCAAGATAAAGCGAAGCGGCCTTTATGGCCCACTTCGACGCTAAAGCTCTGTTTTTGCGACTTATTTACTGGGCCAAAATGCCCCCACATTGCTATCACCTTGGGCCACAAGTAACCCCATCCCAGAAACCCCTATTTACTTGAATTAATTACCCCCTTTCTCGTCAGGACTCTTTGGGTGCAATCTGTTATCTCTGTATCATGGCTTTTATAAAACCCATTATCCTCACCATTCTGACCTTATTCATCTCGACCGGGCCGTGGGGCAGCGCGGCTTATGGGTATGACGGGCGTCTGCCAACGCCTTTTCCGGTTCAAATCGATTCACAGGATCGATTTGTCAGCACAGCTGACCTCGTCCAAAGTCTAAAGCGCGTGAAATCCGTAATGAACGGGGTGGCGATCTATAATATCTATGACAGTTCCGGTCTCGTCTCTATGGTCGATCCGCTCACGGGGAATGATCAATTTACCTATCTACGCCTCGGCGGCAATGTCAGCGCGAAAATCCACCGTCAACCGTCGGATCTTACCGCGCCTGTGATTGAATACACCCATACCGATCATCTGGGCTCCCCGGTCGCGGGCACGGACAGCGCAGGAAATGTGGCGTGGCGCGAGCGCTATACGCCCTACGGCGAAAAACTGCTCAACCCCACCGCGCTGGATAACCAAGCGGCCTTTACGGGCCACATCTATGACGCCCCCACCGGCCTGACCTATATGCAGGCCCGCTATTATGATCCAAACATCGGACGGTTCCTCAGCATTGATCCGGTGGGGGTCACGCCAAGCACGCCGGGGATGTTTAATCGCTATTCTTATGTGGGGAATGATCCTATCAATGCGATTGATCCTGATGGTCGTCAAGTTTGTAGCAGTTGTCGTTTTATGCGGCCAAGGCCACGAGATGAAAAACTTCAAGAAAATGTTCAAAAAGCTTCCGTTAAGGCCGGCAGCGTTGCAGGCGCAGTAGGGGGTACGGTAGCAGACTTCACCCCAGGGGTCGGGGACGCTAAAGGAGCTATAGAGTTTTCAGAGAATCCAACTTTGGTGGGTGGCGCAGCAGTAGTAGTCGGAGTAGTGCCTATTGTAGGTGATTTAGCCGGAAAAGGTCTAAAAGCCGTTGCTCGGCATAGCTCTGAAAAACGGGCGTTAACTGCGATGGCAAAAATGGACAAAAAAACAGGGGGTATAACTGAAGGCGATATGTCTGCATATAAACAGCTTAACAGCGAACTTCCCGACCCATACCCAACTAACACGGTTCGCGGCCCTGAGAGCCATCCAACTGCTAGCGCTCCTACGAGCCAACAACCTCACGGTCATGTCGGCCCTGTAGACCATATACCAATAAAGCCAGAAAAGCCTTAGAGAAATAAATATGGAAAATAAAAATCAATTTGTTATTTGTTGGTCAAAAGTCTTATTAAAATTGGACTTAGAAGTTATTGAAGTTTCGACTCAAAAATTAGGAATAAAGACCAATCTTGACGTACTTCCTCTATTGAAAAACTTTGGCGGGAAGAATGGAATGTTATTGTTTCCTGATGGTTCAATGGTCTTGCAGCATCACCAGATATTATCTGAACAAGGGTTTGGCTATAGTGTTACAAGTTGCCCTAAATCTGCGGACGAAAGCTTGGAATTGTTTTTGATCTCTATGTTGAAAGACTGGACTTGGACTGGAGCGCAATCTGAAAAACCTGAATGGCTATAACAAGCTCACACAGAGCGTGGACAGCCAGCTCGGCACGCGCGCTGTATCTTAGACGGACGCGGCAATGTCACCCTGCTGGGTGGACAGAACTTCGTCTATGACATGTCTGATCAACCTGTTGTCATAAGCGGCGCAGTCAGTGGCAGCTACCTGTATGACGGCAATCTGAAACGCGTAAAATCCGTCATGAATAATGAGACGATTTACAATATCTATGACAGCTCCGGCGTGATCTCCATGGTTGATCCGGTTGCAGGTAATGATCAATTTACCTATGTGCGCCTCGCCGGACAGGTCAGCGCGCGCATTCACCGCTATCCGGGCGACACAAGTCCGTCCGATATTCAGTATCTGCACAGCGACCATCTGGGCAGCCCCGTTGCGGGCACGGACAGCGCCGGTAATGTCGCGTGGCGCGAGCGCTACACGCCCTATGGCGAGAAACTGCTCAACCCCGCCGCGCTGGATAACCAAGCGGCCTTTACGGGCCACATCTATGACGCCCCCACCGGCCTGACCTATATGCAGGCCCGCTATTACGATCCGAACATTGGACGGTTCTTGAGCATAGACCCCGTCACGTTCATGGATACGGGAAATCCTGCGATGTTCAACAGATATGCCTACGTCGAGAATGACCCAATCAATGGAATTGACCCAACAGGAATGATTAAAATCACAGTTGGCGCTTCTGCGAAAGTTTCCGTTGGACCCGGCGGAAGAGTTGGCGCATCGATCAGCTATGATACAAATGGCCATACATTTAGTGTCAAAGGTTTAGTTGGCGCACGGGTTGGTGCAGCTGGCGCGATAAGTGTGACTGGTGCTATAAGTGAGTCTGGAGACTTTGCTAAAAGTGATGTGATGTTAGGTGTTGCAGTTGACGCGGAGGCTTGTGCAGGTTTTGCAAAAGCCACAGCAGAGGCATCTGCCTCCTTAAGGGATGGTTTTTCTGGTGATGCTGGTGTGGATGACGCGGATTGCTCGCCTGGTGCTGCCTCCGAGAGGACTTTAGGAAATTCAAGGTGGAGCGGATCGAAGCCTTCCACCTGACTGATGAGAGTTTCCGCCCGAACCGCGTCAGTCTACTCCGCGACTATCTTGCTCAATTGTCGTGAAAAGTATGTCGGTTTCACATTGGCCTGATTAATCCAGAAGCGACACGCGTCATGTTCAGTATATCAGTGACGTCACTCGTCTTCATCGTCATGCAAAGCGTCCAACTGATGATGTAACGCGGCAAATCATCAAGCACCGTCGATAGATACATCCAGCCCAAGCCGATGATTTTAAAGGAGGTAAAGCCGATCTGTCACATTATAGCGCTACGTATCGGTAAACCGCACTGCCAGTTCACGTGGCGATAACTCAGGGATATCAAGAAACATGTCGATGACTTGGCCACGTATCGAGTCCGGTATTGTATTGCACACACGGCCGGGATGCGGCGCGCGGTCAATACACACGTCACTGCGGCCAGATTGTCATAGATGAATGTATTGCCCCCTGAGGGGACCAGATTGCTCTGCCTCACACAACTAAAAATATCTATATGGACAGACAGTATAAGTTATTTAAATACCTACCCACAATTTTGACAAATCATATTTATGAAAACCTGATGGGCAAAAACCAAAACTAATAAAATAGCGCTGAGCGAATAACCAATTAGTAAAAACACATCAACATTTTGCCCTTTATAGCGTGTATCAAGCGTTTGGTTTTCGTCAGAGAAGCTATCCACAGCTAGCGTCCATCCATATACAGCTAAAAATATTCCAAATAAGCTGCCTTCGTTTTTCATAGATACAACCACACCAATAATGATAAGGAATATATTGCTAACTAATTTTATATTAGGTTTTAAAATAGAGAACTTTTTGTACATGATCTTGTTTCTAATCCTCCATAACTTATTTGGAAGCCTGATATTGATTTGAATCAGTTTCTTGTAAGTGTGACTGTCGTGACAATCCCAATGCGCCTAGGTGCAAAATCTGTGAATTTATCAAAACATTTTTTATCCAAAGCGCCAACAATCCAATTTTCTTTTTCTAAATGGACTGATGTCAAAACAGTTCCATTTTCTCTTTTAGCTTGAACTGCAAGCATTTCTACAAAACTCCAAGGAATTGTCTTGTTAGTCTTGTCAATTTCCCGGTCAAATTCCAGTCCATCCGCTGTGATTATGACTTTCTGTTGCCCTATATCTTCGCTCATGGAATTTACTAAAATTGTGTCATTTTTATAAGTGCATTCCGAAGTAATATTCGTTATGTATATTGAATCCGCTTTTCCGCAAGACACATTTATAATCTGTGCCAAAATAATAATTTTGAAAGATAATTTGATTTTCATTTTATATTTTGCTTCATAGATTATTCATTGCAAAATTGATAATATCCATCTTCTTTTTTAGCTATTTTTAATAGCATCTTTAAATGCACCCCTCACTTTTTTGATATTTTGTTAGGTTTGAATGGTGTTATATATTGTGTTTTGATACAATTTGTCGTACTAGAAGGATCATTATTGTACCTAGTATTGTACCTTTCTCCATTAATGTCACAACTTACAAATAGTACAGCTAGTATAGAAATCAAAATTTTGTAGATGAATCTTTTTGTAGAAGTGTTTGATCATTCATTAAATTATTCCTTAGTACACATGCAGAAATACTATTGACCATTCTTATTGCAAGCGCACAATTAGACAGTTCAAAGCTAAATTCCTCACTCTTGTGTACAAAGGTAATAATTCAAAGCTTTTTATTATCAATTAAGCCGCAGATATAATTTAAAAAATATGATGGTAACATAATGTTTTTTTCAAATTTCAATAAAGAAATGTTGTGTAGAGACCTAAATTCTATTTTTTCTGAAAAAAAGCATAGGCTTTGTTGTAGAATGCACGATTACAGACACTTGAACTACACTTTGTCCAAGAGTATTATATAAATCAATATTTGTGTCGTTATAAATAAAACTAAAGTGACTATACTCACTAATTCTTTCTTGTTCTAAAAAAGCACCATAATTGTTCGCCAAATTGTGATTAATTAATACAGTTTGGATATTGTTCGCTCGATTTTTCATTTAGGCCTTCATTAAACTACTAGAATTTAATTCATTATATATCATCATTGCAATCTTTTGGTAAAGAAAAAGGCCCAACGACGCTTCCAAGTGTTGTGCTATCGGGAAACCTAACTTCTCTCCACCGCCAGGCTGTCCATGATCTGGTTGAACAATTGTGGGGCCAATAGGCTCAGCCAAAGAACCATTATGGTAAAATGTGACATTATAAAAAAATCTTGAACTGCATTCAATGCCAGGATTTTTTGAGCTTGTCGTTCAGAATAAATTGGGTCGGAATTGGGCGAAGCAAAACTTCTCGGATTCAATCCGGGTGCAAATAATGGCGCTTGTGCAGAAAATCCGTAGTATCGATAATGTGATATTCGAATTCCGCCGCCTAATACAGGAATTAGGCCGGTATACGGATTTAATTTCTTTCTAAATTTGATTAATCTTCCGATCCCACCCATTATCTGTTTGTCCTGACTCTTTTTCAGAATTTCCTCATTAGAGAGGCAGGATGAAGCACTACCGCCGCCAGCAGGGCCGGAATGCGTTGTTGTAAAATTAGACATTCCAGGAATATTAGTGGGGGTGGTGCTAAAAGGATTGTCCCCGCGGTACACGGCCTTCGCCGGATTATACAGCGTTCGCATTTTGGGATTCTGTGACAGGTTGCCGAATATAAAATCGGTCAGATCATTTTAAAACTTATCTGCATATTCGGCGCTGTAATCTGAATGATACTTATATATTTGCCAAAGATTGTCTTCGGCATTTTCGGTTAGAGTAACTTTCATATGTTAGGACGGTTTTAGTCTGGCTTTGAATCGCGCCGCCATTTCTCTTGGGTAGACAGGCGTGAAATCGCTAAATCGGCCAGCGTCAACATCGGCAAGGCCTTTCGCAATACCGACTTCAGTTTGCATTGCCAGTAAAGTCTCGGCGTCTTGAATAGAGATCATCACGCCAACAGGCCGGTCTTTCTTTGTCACCAGAACAGGTTCGCGCTGAACAGCATCGATCAGTTCAAAAATTTCTTATTTGCCTTCGCTGCAGATATTGTTTTCATTATCATAAACCTCTTTATTATTGCTCTATTTTACGGAGAATAGCAAATTTTACATTTTATCTCCAAAGCGGACTTTAGAAATTTGTTTAGAGGAAATACTCAATCCACATAAATTTCTTGTTCATTTACCACACTCTGGTTTGTTCTTATATGTGCTGTGTTGTTTTGTCTTTGAAGGCCAACAACCGCAGCGCATTAAAAACGACAATTAGTGTTGATCCTTCGTGAATAATAACAGCAGGTCCAATTCCAAGGCCGAACAATGTAGCGGGGATCAGGATGGCAACAACACCAAGGCTGGCCCATAGGTTTTGCCTGATAATGCGCCGCGTGGCTCGGCTTAACCCAACCGCAAATGGCAGGGTCTCAAGATCATCGCCCATGAGGGCAATATCAGCGGTTTCTAAGGCCACGTCTGACCCTGCCGCGCCCATCGCGATACCCACAGTCGCATTCGCCATAGCGGGCGCGTCATTCACGCCGTCGCCGATCATCGCGACGCCGCCGCTCTCTTTAAGCTGTTTGATTTTAGTAACTTTGTCAGCGGGCATGAGATCACCAAAGGCTATATCGAGGCCAACCTCTTTCGCTACTGCATCAGCGACGTTTTGATTATCCCCCGATATCATCATCATGCGGGTGACACCGATTTCACGCAGCCGCGCTATAACGGCTTTGGCCGCCTCGCGCGGCGTATCCATCAAGCCGATAGCGCCAAGGTAGATCTCACCCTGCCTGACAATCATGGTGGTGCGGCCTTGAGCGGCCATGTCATTGACGCGCTCTGCCAAGTCTTGCGGCAAAGGCGTGCCCTCTACCTCATCAAAGAGCGCGGCGTTGCCGATGTGAACAGCTTTGCCTTCTAAGCGGGCTGACACGCCGCGTCCTGTTATGCTGGCAAAATTAGAGGCGTCACTTGAGACTGAGCCTAAGCGGGTTTTGGCATCGCGCACCACGGCCTGCGCTAAAGGGTGATCACTTAGCGCTTCGACGGCTGCGCTAACACGGAGCAATTCAGTTTCCGTTACGTTGCCATAAGGCATGATATCGACCAATTTGGGTTCGCCCTCTGTCAACGTACCGGTTTTATCAAAAGCGATCGCATCGAGTGTGCCAAGCGCCTCTAAGGGCGCGCCGCCTTTGATCAGAACACCGCCGCGCGCAGCCCGGGCGACGCCTGATAAGATGGCGCTCGGCGTTGCAATTGCCAGCGCGCAAGGACTGGCCGCAACCAGCACCGCCATGGCCCTGTAAAAACTTTCTCGCGGCGCTTCATTCAAGATAAGAAATGAGAGCGATGTAAGGACGGCCAACACTATGACGCACGGCACAAATATTTTCTCAAATTTCTTGGTAAAGCTTTGTGTCGGCGATTGGCGGGTTTCCGCCTCACTGACCATTTTGACAACGCGGGCTAAGGTTGTTTCTCCGGCCAGTTTTGTGACCTGAATATCCAAACTGCCTGTCCCGTTGATTGATCCGGCAAACACACGGTTTTCCGCTTTAAGCGCATCTATATTGGCCGCCGCCTTTACCGCGTCCTGAACAGGTGATTTATCTACGGGCGCACTTTCGCCTGTGATAGGAGCCTGATTGACGGCGCTTTGCCCCGAGACGACAAAGCCGTCAGCGGGCAGGCGTTCATTAGAGCGGACAATGACAATGTCGCCGATAACCAAATCATCAACACTGATCGTTTCGGTGCTGCTGCCGCGGCGCACGACGGCTTCATCAGGCGTCAGATCAGCCAAAGCGGAAATGGCGTTTCGGGCGCGGTTCATGGCGTACTTTTCCAAGGCATGACCGATGGCAAAGAGAAAGAGCAAAAATGCCCCTTCGGCCCATTCTCCTAAAAAGGCCGCGCCCGTCGCCGCAACAAGCATCAGAAAGTCGATCTGAAATTTTCCCTGAAACACCTTTCCCAAAGCCTCTCGCAGAGCAAAATAACCGCCAAAAAAATAGGCTCCGATCAGACATACAAACCCAACCGATCCAGGCAAAACGCCAAGTTTCGGACCGAGCCATCCAAATAGTAGGAGGACGCCACAAAGTATCGCAAAGATGATTTCAGCCCTGCCTCCTAATACACGATTTAAAATATCATCGTGATCGTGTTCCGTGTGATTATCGTCATGTTTGTTTGCCATTTTCATATTCCTATAGTCTCAGTAAGCATCCATCGGATGTCTCTGGATCGTCAATTTAATTACGTTTGCAGCTCATGTTGGGTTCCTAGCATCGATTGATGCCCGTCCGGTTTTGGCGCGAACCAATAATGCAGCGCGGGCATAACCAGCAGGGTCAATAGTGTTGAAGAGACCAAACCTCCGATAACGACCGTCGCCAATGGCCTCTGCACTTCTGCCCCAACGCCGGTTGCTAAAAGCAAAGGCGCAAGTCCGAGCGCCGTTGTCATGGCCGTCATCAGGACGGGGCGCGCCCGCAGACCTGCCGCATTTATAGCGAGATTATTGCGGTCTTGTCCGGCGCGGGCAAAGTCGTCCATGAAACTGACAAGCACCATCCCATTGCCCAGCGCGATACCGAACAGCGCGATGAACCCGACAGTTGCCGGCACAGAAACGGGCAAGCCCGTCATCCACAAAGCCAAGGCTCCGCCTGTGAGAGCGAGAGGGATATTAAGCAGGATCAGTATAGCCGATTTAATTCGCCCGAATGTCATCAACAATATTAAAAATACGATGCCTAAAGTAATCGGAATGACCACTTTAAAGCGGGCATTGGCTTGTTGTTGCAACTCAAACTGCCCGCCCCAAACGAGGCGATAGCCGGGCGGTAAGTCCAGTTCGGACTTCGTCAGCTTTTGGGCGTCCAAAACGAATGACCCGATATCTCTCCCGCGAACATTGGACTGAACCGTTATAAACCGCTCACCGTCTTCGCGCGTGATTTGGCGCGGGCCGATCAGGGTTTCAATTTTTGCGACAGTATTGAGCGGAACGCGCGCGCCCGATGAGGATTCAAGAATAATCCGGCTTATGGCTTGTTGAGAGTTTCTGTCTCTCTCTTGAAATCGAACGACAATTGGAAATTGACGAACACCCTCGAACAGCGCGCCGGCTTCAGCGCCTCCAACCGAAGCGCCCAAAGCATCAAGCGCCTCTTCAACATCAAGTCCGTATCGCCCGAGAGCAGTCCGATCCACCGTTACAACAAGCTGAGGCGCACCTGTGATTTGATCGGCTTGGACTTCAGACGCGCCTTCGACACTTTGTAAAATTGACTGCAACTCCTGTGATTTCTCCAGGAGAACATTTGAATCGGGACCGAATATCTTCACAGCGAGTTCGGCGCGTGTGCCTGTCAATAATTCATCAACAGACATTGCAATAGGCTGACCGATACTAACAACAATCCCGGGTACATTCTCTAAGTCCTCTGAAATTTCAGTGCGTAGATGTTCGGCAGTCATTCCAGAGCGCCAGTCTTTACGCGGTTTAAGCTCGACGAATGATTCCGCACTATTTGTCGGATCGGCGTGAGCGCCAACTTCGCCCCTGCCTATACGTGTCACAATCGACTTAATTTCCGGAAACTTTCCTAAAAGCCGCCTCTCAACACGGGTGGTTGTTGCTGCGGCTTCTGTCAGAGATATCGATGGAGCCATTGTCATGCGGAGCAAAATATCTCCTTCTTCGAGAGCGGGCGTAAATTCTGACCCTAAGCGAGACCCCGCTACTCCGCCTGCAATAAGCAAGACAAGAGCCAATAGAATGGCGGCAACCCGGCGCCGCACAAAAATAGCTGCAAATTTACTCACTGAAATTGCGATATAATCAGGTTTATTCGGCTTATTTTTTGACGGTCGGCGCATTACGGCATTTGCCAATGCCGGCGCGATAAGAGCGGCGTAAAATAACGAGCCTGTCATTGCCAGCGCCGCTGATGCGGCTAAAGGTTTAAATGTTTTACCCTCAACTCCTTGCAGGGAGAAAAGCGGCAGAAATACAATAATCACGACGGCAACTGCGGCGATCAGCGGCGCAATAACCTCGGCTGAAGACCGGGCCACAACCGATCGAGTATCAACATCAGCGTTCGTACTTTTTAAACTGCGGTCAACATTTTCTGTAATGACGATAGCCCCGTCCACCATCATCCCAATCGCAATGGCGACACCCCCAAGTGACATCAGGTTGGCGCTAATGCCTAAAACATGCATGGCGATAAACGCAAATCCGACCGAGAAGGGAATGGACAAAACGACAACTAAACTTGGCCGCCACCCCCCTAAAAAGATAAAGACAATAATAGCGACAAGTAGCGCGCCTTGCCAAAGGGCCGTTGTGACTGTTGCAGAGGCTTTATTCACCAAAGTGCCTTGGTCGTAATATGGAATAGCCGTAACGCCGTCCGGCAGGCTATTATTTATCTCTTCAAATCGGGTATGGACGCGGTCAATAACATCGGAGGTGTTAGTGCCGTAGAGTTTCAGTACCAATCCTGCGACAACTTCCCCTTCGCCATTGGCCGTGGCCAAGCCTTGGCGCACGCCGCCCCCGACAATGATTTTGCCGAGGTCTCTCACGCGCACCGGACGACCATCATCAACGCTGACGACAATTTCCGCCAGATCGTCGACAGAACGCGCAAGCCCGACACCGCGCACAGTATATTGCTCGGCCCCGATCTCGATAAATTGAGCACCTTTGGTTTTATTTCCGCGTTCCAGCGCCGAAATAACTTCGGCTATGCTAAGGTCATAGGCGAGCAGCGCTTCAGGACTTAATTGAACTTGATATTGTTTTTCAAATCCCCCCAATGACAAGACCTCAGTGACGCCCGGGACTGTTTGAAGCTGGTATTTAACAATCCAGTCTTGGATCTCGCGCATTTCAACAAGGGTGCGATTTCCGGTTTGATCTTCAAGCCGGAAATATAAAATGATACCTAACCCCGTTGAGATAGGCCCCATTTGCGGATCGCCAAACCCTTGCGGAATATTGCCACGGGCTTCCGCCAGTCTTTCTCCGACGACTTGCCGCGCAAAATAAACATTTGTCCCATCTTCAAAATAAATATTGACCACAGACAGCCCAAAATTAGAGACTGACCGCATGTTTTTAAGCTTTGGAAGGCCCGACATGGCGGTCTCAATCGGATAGGTCACATAACGTTCGACCTCTTCCGGCGCTAAGCCTTCGGTTTCTGTGAAGACCTGAACCAGTGAGGGCGTGACATCAGGAAATGCATCGACGGGCAAGGCGCGAAACGCCCATAATCCACCGAGTGTCATTGCGAGCGCTGCAATGGCCGCCAAGAGGCGTCCACCGGCAATTCTGTGCATGAAATTAAACATAATGATTTTTCCTAGTGGCCGTGGTCATCGCCAAAGGCGGCTTTTTCAAGTTGAGCTTTAAGGGTGAAGGCGCCGCCGGAAACGAAAGTTTCTCCAACAGACAAGCCAGCTCGGATTTCAAAAAACCCGCCAGACTGTGTCCCTGTCAACACGGCGCGCGGGATATAACCGCCTGCAACGGGTACAAATATCGAGTTTTTATCCTCGACCAGTTGCACAGCCGATTCCGGAACCCGAACGACAGACTTCGAGGTTCCGACGCTAATCTCTGCGGTGACGAATTGGCCGGGACGCAATGTACCATCAGGGTTATTAATGATCACGCGAGCGGTCGCGGTGCGCGATGTTTCGTCAATGACCGGCAGCACAAAAGCGACGGTAGATTGCGCCAGCACCTCGCCGGAATCGCTTTTAAGAACGACAGGCGCACCGACGCGGATGCTTGAGATGTCTTGTTTATACACCGCAATATCCGCCCATACCTCGCTATCATCGACAATCGTAAGCAAAGCGCGCGCTGAAGCATCGCCTGCAGAGACCGTTTCTCCTAATGTTACATTTCGGCGAACAATCATCCCGCTTATCGGAGCCGTCAAATATGAATTGGCGTTATCACCATCATTAGCCCCGGCGACGCGCGACAACGCTTCATCACTGACGCCTGCAGCATGAAGCTCATTTTCAGCAGCGTCAGAAGCCGCTTTGAGGACTTCAAAATTTGCGCGGGCGGCCTGCACATCCGCCTCGGCTGTAATTTGATCTGAAAAGAGCTTTTCTTCACGGGCAAGTTTTTGCGCCGCGAGAGCTTCGCCTGTTTTAGCATTAAGCCATGACGCCTTTAATCCCGCTAATTCCCGGCTGGAAATAAGCGCAAGGGTTTGACCGCGTTTGACGAGATCACCTTCACCCACATATAGCCGTCCAATAATACCACTGACCTTTGGCGAAACATTGGCCACACGGTCTGCGTCAAACCTGATTTCGGCAGGCAGAGTTAGGGATTGCCCCATTGGCCCTTTGGCGGCTTGAGACAACTCAATTCCGGCCTCACGGGAGGCATCCGGGCTAAGCTTGACAATATCACTGCCGCCTTCTTCATTTTCCGCATGATTATCAGGTCCAGTGCTGGACGCGGTATGTTCATCCTGCGTTTGAGGAGAGGCTATTTTATCACTGCACCCGCTGAGCATAAAGGCAAGGGCGAGGGCAGTTGTTGTTAATATTAGAGTCTGTTTCATTTAGACGTCTCCTTAAACGGCGGGGCAGAGATCAAACTGTGAAGCCGCATTGTTTCGATATTGAAATCACGGCGCGAATGGATAACGGAAACCCTTGTTTCGATAAGGGCTTTGCGGGCAGCAAGCATGGCGGTGAGATCAAAGCGCCCTGCCTCATATCCGGTTACTGAAGCGTCATAAGCGGATTGAGCGGCAGGCAGGGCCTCTTGCTCTAAGATCAATAACCGTAACCCGATTGAGCGCCGCTCAGCCAATGTTGCCCTCTGACGTGAGCGCAAGTTTGTTTCCATCGCGCTAGCGTTAATGCGTGATGACTCGGCTCTAAATCCAGACGCCCGCGCTTTGTCTCTATTTCGATCAAAAATCGGGAACGGCACACTAACACCGACGATAAAGGCACTATCATTTGATTCAGAAAATTGCCTCACGCCCGCACTGACCGTCACATCGGGAAATCCTGCTGCGTAGGCCGCGTCCTGCTCAGCGAGGCGTAACTCTGTATTGCCCTTAGCCACCGTGAGCAATGGATGGTAGCCCAGATCCTGAGCCCTATCGCTTTGTTCAATAGCCGCGTTTACGGGCGTGAGAGGTCTTGCAAATTTCGGGTTATCGCTCCCCCATAACGCGGCAAGCTCAAAACGTTTTCGCTCGACATTGGCGCGCGCCGTCAAGGCATCGGCTTTGGCCGCTGCGGCCTCTACGCGGGCGCGAGAGAGTTCGGGAGGAGCAGCCGCGCCCGCTTCGACCCGTTTCGTCACGATCTGCACGAGCTTGGTGGACAAATCCGCTGAGTCGTCCGCAAGGTCTGCTAGCTCATAAGCGGCTTGCAACTCATAAAATAGAATTGCCGCCTCTAATTCAGTTTCGCGAAGCACGGCGTAACATTCAGCTGTCGCAAGATAAGCTCCGACGCGAACAGCCCGCTCCCTCTTAATACGCTTTCCGCCAAGCTCGAAAGTTTGCTCAATAGATAGCGTCGTTTCTGTCTGATTAAATCCGTTAAGCGGCCCCGAGCCGGCAAAATTATCCATCTCAAATCCGATAGACGGATTGAGCCGCCGGCCGGCTTGATCGGCGTCGGACTGACGGGCGCGAATTTCGAGCGCGGCGCGGCGCACATTTGGCGATGCCGCGCGTATCTGCCCCAATGTCATGTTAAGAGTAAGCGGCACGCCCGTAAGAATAGACGTAGAGAGTGAATCGGCTCCGTCGCAGGGAACCGCGATTGCCACTCCGGGAAAGGTAGCAGCAATCAGGACGCAAAGCGCGACCCGTTTAAATTTTGGCATGAATATATGTCCTCGTCCGAACCTGAAAAAAGAATAAAATAACGCGCGAAAGCGCTATAGTTCACTCAGGTTAGGCTCGTGGAGGACGGTAAAGGCCAAGTGGACCGGCGCGCGGCGCGGCTTGATCAACACCTATTTTAAAGTTGAGTGAGGCAGACAACGCAAAGGTAAGGCTGGAAAATTTATTTGAAACAATATGAATGTGGCAAGACCCGCAACTATGCGCATGGTGGTCATGCGCGGGGCTATTGTCTTGCCCGTCATCTATCTCACCGCTTACCGCTACACTATCAGATTGGGCGACAATTTCGGCGCTCTGACAGGCATCGTCGTCCACATCGGCAGGATGAATATCAGCCGCAAAGGCACCAACGCTCATTGTCATAGAGAGCATTAGCGTTAGCCAAAATTTGGCAGAAAATATGGGAGCAACAAATTTCATCTCATGCGCTATAACAAACTTTTTTCCAATAATCATTAACAGATTCACTCAGACACATGTGGCGTATTGAGCAAGAGTAGGATTGAAAAATCACTATTTTACCCGCAAATTTCCTCTACATCGTCGTGTATTGACGTGGATTCGAAAAGTTTTACGCCCGCATTATGCCGTCACGCTGAGTTTTAAAACTGTGCGCGAGTATCTGACATTTCAGGATGCTTTCGCATTACAGCATCACGCCACACGGGACAGGGGATAAAATTAAGAACATCTGTCCTTTCCACAATGATCACAAGCCGTCTTGCGGCGTGAACTTAGAGAAACAGGTTTACAATTGCTTTGCCTGCGATGCGGGCGGTAATGCGCTCGACTTTTTTGCGCATATGGAAGGACTTGATCCAAGTAATGCAAGCGAGTTACGCAAAGCGCCATTAGCGGCTGCGGAGATGTTCGGGATTGATCAGGCTTTGGAGCGGCCGGCTAATGAGTAAGTTAAGCTGGACACCATGAGCGAAGACATTATCGCCACACTCCCGCATTTCTAACGGGGAATGGCAGCGAAGCCCTGCATATTATGCGGGGCTTTTTTAAGGATTAAGCCCGTTGAAGGTTAAAACCGGCGCGGACGGCAGATGATTTCTGGGGCCGCGAGCTTTTCCCCACAGTTATCGTTTACGCGTTGTAAAACGCAGACAACCGTGGGCAGTAGCATGAGCGGGGTTAAGGCAATTAGCCAACGCGTTATCCCCACTTGTTAAGGAGTGGGGGTTCGTTGTTAGACTTGTCTCAGATTGTGACGGAGCTTCCTGAACTGGTTTAAAATATTACTCACTGTGGTGCCCCATGGTGCCCTGTAAGTGAGACAAGAAAATTGTTACTTGTGAAATAAAAGTAAGTTGCTGAAAATAAGGGGAAAATTGGCGCACCCGACAGGATTTGAACCTGTGACCTCTGCCTTCGGAGGGCAGCGCTCTATCCAGCTGAGCTACGGGTGCTTGCGCGGTGTGATAGACTGCTTCATAGGGGGGTGCAACCATGCAGAGCGTCACTGTGTCCATGAAATTCACCTTAAACTGGCTATGTTTCACCGTCCTCATACTGAGCGCAATTTTGACATCCGCCTGCCAGAATGACCCTCAGGTTCAGGCCAAAATAGAGGCGGCACGGGCGCGCAATGACGGGCCGCCCATTTTCAAAGTTACGGGCGGGGAGATGCAGGCCGAAATCTATATTTACGGCGCTGTGCACCTCTTGCCTGAACATACAGATTGGATGCGCCAGGATCTGGATGATCTGTTTGCGCGAGCGGGAACGGTGTATTTCGAAACGCCAAGCGACGCGCAGTCCCAGCGCGAGGCGGCAAGTCTTATTTCCCAATATGGCTATTACCTCACGGCCGGTAACGGGCTGTCCCGGCAGCTCTCGGGCTATGAAGAAAAGCTCTTATTTGCCGCGACGCTGAACAGTGATTTGCCGCAGGGCACATTTGATAATTACAAGCCGTGGCTTGCGGCGGATATTATTACGGCGAGCCTGCTGAAAAAGGAGGGTTATCACAGCGCATATGGCGCGGATACGGCTTTGCTGGCACGGGCCAAGACAGCAGGCAAATATGTCGCTTTTCTAGAGACGGCAGAAGAGCATTTATTACAATCCATCTCTCTTCCCGAAGATGTTCAGATGGCCGCCTTGCGCGATACATTGGTGAACCAAAATGAATTAGGCGTGCAAATGAAAACGCTCGTATGGGCATGGCTGTCGGGCGATTTGGAGCGCATAGATAGCGATGTCGTCAGCGCCTATCAGACCCGCTCGCCAAAGGCCTATGAGGCCGTTTTTGCCTCGCGCAACCGCCGCTGGGCGAAGCTTATAGATGAGCGTATGGAAGAGGGCGGAACCGTACTGGTTATTGTCGGCGTCGGGCATTTGGCCGGACCGGAAAGCCTGCCCGAGCTTCTGCGCGATAAAGGCTATGAAGTCGAGCGTTACCGCGCCTCGCAAGGTGAAAACGTGCTGTCGACAATTGACCTTTATCCGGACGATTAGTCTCTACCTTCCAGATCCAGCAAAGCGGCTTTGCGCTCCAGCCCGCCGGCATAACCGCCCAGCGTCCCGTCTTTGGCGATAACGCGGTGACAGGGCACAACAATGGCGAGCGCGTTATTGGCATTGCTGTTCGCGACGGCCCGAAAAGCTGTGGGTTTCCCCAAATCGTTAGCCAGACCTGCATAATTTTGGGTTTGGCCATGCGGAATACGGCGCAGCGCGTGCCATGTCGCTTTTTGAAAATCTGTGCCTGACATTGCGATAGGCGTGTTAAATTCTGTCAGCTCTCCGGCGAAATATTGCTTAAGCTCTTCGGCGATTTGATCATGGACAGGCGTGCGTCCCGGCGTAATCATGACGCGATTATAATTGGCTACGCGATGCATTTGCCTGTCAAGTTTTGTGCGGTCGGTAAATTCGAGAAGGTAGAGCGCCTGCGCGTCTGTTACGGCGATCATTGTGCCAAATGGCGTCTCAATCCAATCGACGAAAAATTTTGGCCCCGCAGCGCCGAGCGGACTGTGGCCCTGTCCGCCAAAGGTGTCACCAAAGGCTTTGCGAAATCCGCTTTCGCTTTCATAACCCGATGCCAATTGTGCCTCTATCATATCTCCACCTTCTGCGAGTGTTTTTAGTCCTAATGCCAGCCGCCTGGCCCGTCCGTAAGCGCTAAAACTCATTCCAAAGCGGCGTTTAAATTGCCTGCGGGCGGTTGATGGATCAATGCCCGCTTTAACTAAATCCGCCTCGCGCCACAACGTTTCCGGATTGTCTTCAACCATCGTAATGAGGCGCCGTACAAGCGGGCCGTCCTGCGCGTTAAAGCTTGCCGGATGACATTTTTTACAGGCCCGGAATCCCGCTTTTAGCGCCTGCGCCGCGTTATCATAATATTGGCAATTCTCAGGGTTAGGCACGCGCGCGGGACAGCCGGGACGACAAAAAATGCCTGTGCTCAAAACGCCGACAAAAAATAGGCCGTCATAAGCTTTATCCTTTGCGGCAATTATGCCGTATTTTTGAATATCGGTTAGCGTCTGCTTCATATATCAAACCTAACACAATCCGCTATAGGGTGGAGCGATTTTCAGGCACCCTATTCATAAAACATATGTAACGCATCTGACCGCGCTATGACCTTGAGTTTAGGACGCGTTTTGGTTAGGCCAGCGGTTAACCCAACAGGACACATCTTATGGCCATATATCTGCATAAACACGACCTACCGGACGGGATCGACTTTGGAGATGCTGTGGCGGTGGATACCGAGACGCAAGGCCTGTCTCTCGTGCGTGATAAATTGTGCCTTGTGCAGCTCTCGGCCGGAGACGGCGACGCGCATCTGGTGCAAATGGACCGCGATAAATATGACTGCCCGAATTTGAAAGCCCTGCTGGCCAATCCTGACGTGGAAAAAATATTCCATTTTGCCCGGTTTGATGTGGCCATGCTGCAGCGCGATCTGGGCGTGGAATGCATGCCGCTCTTTTGCACAAAAATTGCTTCCGGTCTGACGCGCACTTATACGGACGCGCATGGTCTAAAGGTGCTTTGCAGGGAATTACTGAGCGTGGATTTATCCAAACAGCAACAGAGCAGTGATTGGGCCACCGATACACTATCTGAGGCGCAAAAAGAATATGCGGCATCAGATGTGCTGTATCTGCACCAACTCCGGCGCATATTTATTGGCCGGCTTTTGCGTGAAGACCGTATGGATATTGCCAAGGCGTGCTTCGAGTTCTTGCCGACACGCGCGCGTCTTGACGCGCTGGGCTGGAACGACGTTGATATTTTCTCCCACAGTTTCAGGACGAAAGATTAGAACCTAATGTCTCCAGCCGCCGGACATACCTCCCTTTGGGAACCCCGCCGCGCATTGACGCTGAATGCGGCGCGGCGTCATACGCGGCGTGTGCGCGCATTGCGACTGGCCTTTATTGTCGGGGCAGGGGCTATTTTGGGCGTGCTGGCTTTTTACATGTCACGCAGCATTGGCAGGGTAGATGTAGCCCCGCGCGGCGACGGCGAAGCTGTGCGTATGACTAATCCCCGTTACACCGGGCTGGACGGCCAAGGCGTACCCTATGCGCTGACGGCGGAATATGCAACACGCTCGCTGGACGATCCTGATGTAGTCAAACTGATTAAACCCGTGCTCACCTTTGCCCGCGTCCAGGGCGCCGATCCGTCGAAAGTGACCGCGCTGGAAGGCCTTTACGATTCCAAAGGCCAGGTCATGGAGTTGCGCGCAAATGTGCAAGTGAAAACCGATGACGGCTATATTTGTGACACGTCCCATGCGCGCATTTTCACCAGCGAGCGGCGGGTAGAAGGCGATGAGGCTATTCACTGCACAGGTAATTTTGGCGAGGTCGAGGGTGACAGCTATGAAATTGTCGAAGATTATTCGCGTTATATTTTTAAGGACAATGTTCACGCAATCATATATCCCGAAGACATGCGAGCCGGCCCGACGCCACAGACGGAGAATTAAAATGAGAAAATTTCTTTTATTAGCGACCATAGGCGCTACCTTTTTGGCGGCGGTTCCAGCGCAAGCGCAATTCGCGCTGGGTAGCGGCAATGTGCCGACGAAAATTGATGCCGACAAAGCCGATTATAAAGGCCGCATCACCATCTTGACCGGACAGGTTCAAGTGCAACAAGGCGACGTGCGTATTCTTGCCGACCGTATGGATGTCTACCGCACTGATCTGGGCGGCGGCAAATTAGGCCCGATTGAACGCATCGACGCTGTCGGCAATTTCTTCTACATTACGCCGACAGAAAAGGTGAAAGGCGAAAAAGGTGTCTATGAAGAGACCAAAGGCGTCATCACGATTACCGGCGATGTTGTCCTCGAAGACAGCTCTGGTAATGTCGGCACGGGCAAAAAGCTCGTCTATAATCTCGAATCCAAAGAAGCTGTGATGCAGGGCGATTGCAAGGGCCGCCCTTGTACATCAGGTCGTGTCGGAATTCTCATTCCCGGCAATGGCGGACAGCAATAACGGTGAAAACTCAGACACTGGATAATCCGGCGACATTGCGCGCCCCCGCGACAGGTCTGGCCGCGGCCGGACTGGGGAAGTCTTATCGGGGCCGCCAAGTGGTCAAGGACGTCTCCGTTTCCGTGCAGCGCGGCGAAATCGTTGCGCTGATGGGGCCTAACGGGGCCGGTAAAACCACCTGTTTTTACATGATAATGGGCCTGATCGAGGCGGAAACCGGCAAAGTCATTCTGGACGGGGCCGATATTACCGTGCTCCCCATGTATCAGCGGGCCCGTCTGGGCGTAGGATATTTGCCGCAACAAGAGAGCATTTTCCGCGGCCTGACGGTTGAAGAAAATATCCGCGCCATTGTTGAGCTGACCGAGCCTAACCGCAAAAAATGGAGCGAAGAGGTTGATAAGCTTCTCGAAGAGCTGTCGATCACCCATATCAAAGACAGCCCGGCCCGCGCCTTGTCCGGCGGTGAGCGCCGCCGCGTTGAGATTGCCCGCGCTTTGGCGTCCAAACCCGGCTTTGTGCTGCTCGACGAGCCGTTTACAGGGATTGACCCGATTGCGATCGCCGATATCTCAGAGCTGATCCGCTACCTCAAACAGCGCGGCCTTGGTGTTTTAATTACCGATCACCGCGTGCGCGAAACCCTCGATATTGTTGACCGCGCCTCAATCATGTTTGAGGGCGAAGTCCTGTTTGAAGGCACGCCCGAACAGATCCGCGCCAATGCAGATGTGCGCCGGCTCTATTTGGGCGAAAAATACAGCTAATCGCCCCGTTAAAAAAAGGGCATTGCTGTTTACTTGCGGAAAAAAAGTCCGGCCAAAATCACAAATAACGGGTACATATCGATCTCCTTTCGTGTGATTGGAGTATAAGCCAAACCCTCATTTGCGTTTCATATTTTCGGTCTCAACATGTTAGTGCGGTAGGGTTTGCACCCGAATTGAGCGATATGGCCTTTGAGCTGCACAAAGAAAGCACGGAGAGTATGACGTCGCTACGCAACGTCAGATTTCGCGTTGCTCTATTAGGCCTAAAATCCCGTGAAAAACTGCAGGTCAGATGAAGCTACAGGAATGACCCGCTTTTTAGCAACCTTTCGTCCCCATAATATAAGTATCACTTAGGGGCGAAACCGCGCGTCTATCAGCCTTGTCCCATGAGGTATAAGTCTTCTAACGAGAGACGTTCCGGAGATTTCTATTTGCGTCCTTAATGTCTAATCCGTTTCCTAATTTTGTTAGCGCGCTAATCTTTCCAATAAAGTCTCCAGCTTAACGGCCCTCTCTTGCGGAATTTTAGCGATAATCCATCCATGCCCGGTCTGTGAATGGCGACAAGCATAAGCATTTCCAGCCGCACCTATCTCATCACTATGATATCCGCTAAGTGGATTATTCGATAATAACAAGAGGCGAGTGTCGACCGTAGGTCGACCCGGGAATTAAAAAGTGGCACGTAAGCGCAAAGGCAATCCGGTTCATGGCTGGATCAATTTCAATAAACCTTACGGCATGGGCAGCACGCAGGCTGTGGGGAAATTGCGCTGGCTGATGAGCGCGCAAAAGGCGGGACATGCCGGGACGCTGGATCCGCTGGCGAGCGGGGTGTTGCCGATTGCGCTGGGCGAGGCAACGAAAACCGTGCCGTTTATGATGGACGCGGCGAAGAGTTATGAGGTCGAGATCACATGGGGCGAGCACCGCGATACGCTGGACGCGGAAGGGGTCGTGACGGCGACGTCGGATGTGCGTCCGAGTGAGGCGCAGATCCTTACCGCTTTGCCGCAATTTATTGGCGAGATTGACCAGATACCGCCTAAATATTCTGCCATTAAAGTTGACGGTAAGCGCGCTTATGATCTGGCGCGCGCGGGGCAGGACGTCATTTTGAAATCCCGCCGCGTGCGTATTGATGATATAAGGCTGATTAGCGCAGGTGAGAATGCGGCGCGCCTGTTCGTGGATTGCGGCAAGGGGACGTATATCCGGTCTTTGGCCGCAGATTTGGCAGACGCGCTCGGCACGGCCGGCTATGTGTCACAGCTGGTTCGCACACGCGTCGGGCCGTTTAAAATAGATGCAGCTTTAGGGCTGGATTTTATCGAGCAATCTGTGCATAAGGCCGCCGCTGATCAGGTTTTGCTCGCCGTAGAGACAGCGCTGGACGACATCCCGGCGCTTGCCATTACAAAGTTAGAGCAAGACGACGTGAAGCAAGGCCGGGCTATTGCTCTGCCCCTCGATTTTGCCAAGCATATGTCGCTGGTTGATCGCCCTGAAATTCAGGACGGAAAGCCGGTGCTTATTCTGGTTAAATATGAGGGCAAAGCTGTGGCTCTTTGTGAGGCGTCGGGCGGGACATTATATCCCAAGCGCGTCTTTATGATGTAACGACGATAATGGAGAAACCCGATGTCGATTACCCCCGAGCGCAAAGCTGCGCTGATTAAAAAACACGCCCAGACAAAGGGCGACACAGGCTCCCCTGAAGTTCAGGTTGCCATTTTGTCAGAGCGCATTGCGAACCTGACAGAGCATTTTAAAACGAATAAAAAAGATAATCACTCCCGCCGCGGCCTTCTGGCCATGGTGAGCCAGCGCCGCAAACTGCTGGATTATCTGAAAAATAAAGATGAGAGCCGTTATACGGGCCTTATCAAAGAATTGGGTCTGCGTCGTTAAGACCAGCCCATAAACGCGAAAGGCTGCTTTAGGGCAGCCTTTCGTGCATTTACCGCTCTGAAAAATTATGGAATTTAACAGGGCAAATTTTCGGGAGCGTTTTCAATTCGGAAGACCTCCGCACAACACTAAACGAAAGACGTTATGTTTGATAAACACACAGTAACACTCGACTGGGCCGGACAAGAGCTCACAATTGAAACCGGCGGCATGGCCCGCCAGGCTGACGGGGCCGTCCTCGTCACATTCGGCGAAACAAAATTGCTCGCCACAGCCTGCGCATCGCGCAAGCCTAAACCGGGTCAAAGCTTTTTCCCGCTGACCGTCAACTATATGGAAAAGTTCTACGCAGCGGGTAAAATCCCGGGCGGTTACTTTAAACGTGAAGGCCGTCCAACAGAGCGCGAAACATTGATCTCGCGCCTGACTGACCGTCCAATTCGTCCGCTTTTCCCCAAGGGCTTTAAAAACGAAGTTCAGGTCGTCGTCACGGTTCTGCAACATGACCTTGAAAACGAACCTGACGTACTGGCGATGATCGGCGCTTCTGCAGCCTTGTCACTGTCCGGCGTTCCTTTTGCCGGCCCGATTGCGGCCGCGCGCGTCGGCATGATCGACGGCGATTTCATCCTGCAGCCGACCATTGAAGAAATGGAAGAAGGCGATTTGGATCTGGTTATTGCCGGGACAGATGACGCCGTCATGATGGTTGAATCACAAGCCAAAGAGCTGACCGAAGAGCAAATGCTCGAAGCCGTTATGTTTGCCCATGAAGGCATGCAGCCTGTTATTGAAGCGATCAAAGAGCTTGTTAAAAAAGCCGGTAAGCCCGCTTGGGATTACGAAGTCGCCGAGCATAAGTCAGAGAAAGCCGCCGTTAAAAAGGCCGCTGAGAAAGGCGTCAAAGACGCTTATAAACTGACCGATAAAATGGATCGCCAAGCTAAGCTTGCTGAAGTTAAAGACGCCGCCCGCGCTAAGCTTGTCGCGTCAGATGACAATGAAGACGGCATGGACGGATCAGTTTTTGACGATAGTTTCAAAGCGCTTGAGTCCAAAACAGTGCGCTCATCTGTTATCAAAACAGGCAAGCGTATTGATGGCCGTAAGCTGGACGAAGTTCGCCAGATTACTGCCGAAGCCGGCTTCTTGCCCCGCACACATGGCTCCGCCCTGTTCACGCGCGGCGAAACGCAAGCTTTATGTGTGGCCACACTGGGTACATCTGATGATGAGCAATTCATCGATCAGCTGACCGGAACGATCAAGAACAAGTTCTTGCTGCACTATAACTTCCCGCCATATTCCGTTGGTGAAACCGGCCGTATGGGCGGAACATCACGCCGCGAAACAGGCCACGGCAAGCTCGCATGGCGCGCGCTTCAAGCGGTTCTGCCTAGCGCGGACGAGTTCCCGTATACGATCCGTCTGGTCTCCGAAATTATGGAATCAAATGGATCATCGTCTATGGCAACAGTCTGTGGCTGTGCGCTGGCGATGATGGATGCAGGCGTTCCTTTGAAGCGTCCGGTATCGGGTATCGCAATGGGTCTTATCAAAGACGATGACGGCGTTGCCGTTCTGTCTGATATCCTGGGTGATGAAGATCACCTTGGCGATATGGACTTTAAAGTCGCGGGTACATCCGAAGGCATTACCTCACTGCAAATGGACATTAAAATCGCCGGTATTACCCGCGATATTATGGAAAAAGCGCTTGAGCAGGCCAAAGCCGGTCGTATCCATATCCTCGGCGAGATGAACAAAGCGCTGACAGAATCCCGTAGTGAAGTTGGCGAATTTGCACCGCGGATTGAGACGATGAAAATCCCGGTTGATAAAATCCGCGACGTCATCGGTACAGGCGGCAAGGTCATTCGCGAAATCGTCGAAGTCACAGGCGCTCGCGTCAATGTCGAAGACGATGGCACGATCAAAATCGCCTCCAGCGACGCGGCCTCTATCACAGCGGCCAAAGACTGGATCCACGGTTTGACGGCTGAGCCGGAAGTCGGCGCGATCTATAAAGGCAAGGTTGTCAAAGTGATGGACTTCGGCGCATTTGTGAACTTCTTTGGTAAGAAAGACGGCCTTGTGCATGTCTCTCAGATTAAACCGGAACGCGTGAACCACCCGTCCGATCACCTGTCTGAAGGTGATGAAGTCTATGTTCAACTGATGGGCTTTGATAATCGCGGTAAAACCAAATTGTCTATGAAGGTCGTTGACCAAGAGACAGGCCTGGAAATAACCCGCGAAGAGCCTGAAGCTTCTGACGAAGGTGATGAGTCCGCAGGCGATAAGCCCAAGCGCACCCGTCGCCGCGGTAAAAAGAAATCTGAGGAAGAGTAGCACTTAGCTATCCCTCTTAAATCAGAAAGCCCGCCTCATTGAGGCGGGCTTTTTTATGGCTTAATCAGAAATGTATGCTATGTATTACAGTGTATACTAAACGTTTTAGAGGTACATATATTATGGGTACGACACCATTTTCACTGCGAATTGATGAGAACACTAAACTGTCTTTGGATAAGATTGCGGCGCTTGAAGACCGCAGCGCGTCCTATCTGGCGGGGAAAGCCATTGAAGCCTATGTTCAGGAATTTGAGGCGCGGTCGAGACTTATTGCTGCGGCTATAAAGGCTGCTGAAAAAGGCGAATTTATCTCTGATGCGGCGATGCAGCGCTGGCTTGAAGGCTGGGGCAGTGACAATGAACTAAACGCGCCCGGCGTCGATATACGTGCTAAATCTTAATCCCAAAAATGTCTAAGCTCTCAGTCGTATATTTGGAATCGGCGAGAGATGATCTTGTCTGGATATCCGAAGATCTCAAAAAATTCAGTGCCGAGGGGCGCCAGGTCTTTGCTAAGATGTATCAGTCCACAGTCGAGCTTATTCGCGAGAGTCCTAAGGTCGGGCGGGCTCATCCAGACTTTAAATCCGTCAGATTATTTCCGATTATAAAATCAAACTATTCCATCGTGTATCAGGTCAAGACCGATCAGATCATAATATTTCATGTCTGGGATCAACGGCGAAAACCAAATGCGATGCGGCTATGATCTGATAAATCCCCAAGCCTGCCTCACTACCGCTTCCGTCTTGGGCCACATCTTCAACTCCGCTATATCCTCCATTGCAAAAAACTGCGCATCCACCGCGTCGTCTCCGGCGCGCACATCGCCGCTTATATACTGCGCAATGTAGTCGTGGAGCAGATAGTGGTGTGTGCCGAAATTGGCATCGATGGTCGCGATTTTTATGCCGAGCTTTGCCGTCACCCCCGTCTCTTCGAAAAGTTCGCGTAGTGCGGCGGATTCGTAGCTCTCGCCCGGCTCCACCCGTCCGCCGGGCAGGGACCAGTCGCCTTTACGCGGGGGCTTGCTGCGCCGTATCAACAACACCTCATCGCCGCGAAAACAGATCACGCCAACAGCGTCTTGAAGTGCAGGTGAAGAATTGCTTTTGTCCATATGCCCCGTTTATCATGGGCCGCTATTGTTGAACAGGACACCCTATGTGCGGCCGCTACGCCTTATCTGCGACATTGCTTGAGATCGCCATGGCGCTTGAGGCGAGCGACGGCAATAATGGCCTGTGGATGTGGAAACCTCATTATAATATTGCGCCGTCCATGACCGTGCCGGTGATCGCGCTAAACGGGCAGGGCGCGCGCGTGGTCGTGCCTATGCGCTGGGGCTTGCATCCGCATTGGAGCAAAGCCATGCCGGAGGGCCGCCCCATGTTTAATGCCCGCGTCGAGACCGCAGCCGAGAAGCCGAGCTTTCGCACGCCATGGAAACGCCGCCGCGCTCTGTTTCCGGTTTCGGGCTGGTATGAGTGGGAAGCGGTGGAGACCGAAGACGGCAAGATAATCAAACAGCCCTTTTATATTTATGACGCCGATAAGCCCATGACCTGTCTCGCGGGACTGTGGGATCACTACCGCGTTGATGAAGGCATAACATTGTTATCTGCGGCGATCTTGACCACGGCGGCGAAGGGGCCGGTTAAAACCCTGCATCACCGAATGCCCGTTATGCTGCCCGAAACGGCGTGGGCGGACTGGCTTGATCCGGACGCCGATCCCAATAAAATTATGCAGACGATGCGTGACGGAGAAAATCTGAAATTCCACGCAGTTGACCGCGCGGTCGGAAATGGCCGGGCGCAGGGCGCGGATTTGATCAATCCCCTTTAGCGATCTCGTCATCTGTAGCGGGCGCCATTTGTTCTTCAATATTAATAGGCGAGTCGGGATGGAAATAATCAGCCATAGCCGCGCCGCGTTTGCCCAGTGGCCGCCTGCGGCCGCGCGTCGTATCGACGGAGGTATGACGCTCCAGCTCTGCATTAAGTTCTGCGCCTACAATGACAACAAAGGCGGTCAGCCAGAACCACAGCAGCAGGATGATAACGGCGGAGAGTGAGCCGTAAAATCTATTAAAATTGGAAAACTCAGCGACGAAATATGAAAATCCAGCACTGATAAAAAGCCAGCTTATGGTCGCGAAAAATACGCCCGGAAACAGCCAGCGGAATTTCGCTTGACGCCGCGACGGACCGATGCGGTAGAGAACAAATGTGGCAAAGCCAAACAGCAAAACAATAATAATCCACGGCATATAATAGGTCACAATGGCGGAGAGACCTTCAAGCTTTAGCAGAGACAAAAGCGCCGGCACGCCAAAGATGACCGTCAAAGCGAGCCACATAAAGAGCGTGACCGAGAGGGTCATGGCTCCCGCAAGCGCAAAAAATGCCGCCGGATTGCGGGTTTCGCGCTCGCCATAAGCAATATTCATCGCCAGCATTACGGCGCGTATCCCGGCGCCGGCGCTCCACACGGCAAATAGTAAACCCGCCGCAATCCCCAGCTGCAAACGCAGCGGCGGCGCGTTCGCGACCGTGCGGATTTGCGCGTCGAGAAGTCTCCAGCCCTCGGGCGGTAATAGCGGGGCAAGCGCTGCTATCGGTTGCTGAACAGCAGCCGGATCAGCGAACAGGCCATAAATCGACAGGCACGCCGTGATGAGCGGAAATATGGCGAGCATCGTAAAAAAAGCGACGCCCGCCGCAATAATGGCGACATTGTCGGACCGGATTTCGGATAATGTGCGTTTAAAAACTGACCAATAGACCCGCGGGGGGAATTTTAGCGGACCGTCAGCCTGATAAATGGGGCAGATCGGAGCCTTATGCATGCTACGCATATATTATGACTTTGCCGGGGGCTGCGGGCGGGAAAAGACGGGAACCGCTGCGGTGCTTGCCTCATTGTCAAAGACGTAGCCGTCCAAATTAAAGTCCGAAAGCGCTTCGCGTTTCGTAATCCGGTTTTGAATCATCCAGCGCGCCATCGCGCCGCGTGCATATTTGGCATAAAAACTGATGACCCGGGATTTCCCGTTTTTCTCCTCGACAAAACGCGGAGAAATAAGGGGGACGTTTAGCGCCTTTTTATCGACGGCTTTGAAATATTCATGACTGGCCAGATTCACGATGCAGGCGGATTCGCTTGCGGCGGCGGAGGCGTTTATCCGTTTGGCGATTTTATCACCCCAAAAGTCATAAAGCGTGCTTCCGCGCGGGTTTTCCAGTTTTATCCCCATTTCAAGGCGGTAAGGCTGTAAGGCGTCCATGGGGGTCAGCAGGCCATATAGACCCGACAAAATGCGTAAATGCTCTTGGGCAAAAGCCAAATCATCGTCTGACATATCCGCCGCTTGAAGCCCCGAATAAACATCGCCGTTAAATGTCAATATAGCCGGTTTGGCGCTATTGCTCTGCCCGTTAAGTCGAAAGCTTTTAAACCGCTTGGCATTAAGCTGCGCCAGATCATCGGAGATCGACATCAGGTCGGAGAGATCAGCTGCGCTTTTTTGTTTGGCGATGCGCGCGAGCTGCGCTGTATCTTTGGAAAAATGCGGCTGCGTCGCCGTGACGTCACGATCTAGAGGCGATTCGTCTAGGGATTTGGCGGGAGAGAGAAGTATAATCATAAGAGTGTTTTAATATGGCAGGGCGCGGAGTCTATAGCCTTTGATATGCGCAAACCCGCGAACGGAACCAATTACAGGTTATTTTCTTCTCCAGATTACGCTGTACTCTGCCGGGGCGCCCGAAACGGACTGGATGGATTCAGAGACGTAATAAAACCCGGCATTAGGAATTGTGAAGCTGACTATGCCCGAATTTTTACGCTGAACCTTGACTTCACTTTGGTCAATCGGCGTGCATTTAAAAATTTCCATCAGCACGACGCGTTGGCACTGCGTCACAATAAACGTCATTTCCGACGGCTCTGAGACCACAAATACGGCCTCGACATGTGAGCCATTATGCATATATCCGCGCTGGACTCGCAGCAAGTCCAGATAGGGTGTAAACCAACCGCTTTTATTTTGTGTCTCATAACTGATTTGCGGCGTAACCTTGCTTTCACTCGACATGCGCAAAATCTTACTGTCCACGGCAAAGGCCGGAAGATAGAACAGGCTGCAATAGGAAAGGAAAATACCCAGCATAATGGCCAGCGTAGAGGCGATAAGACGCCCGTTGGACATGGATCGCTTCGGGGCCGAAAAAGTCATGCCCTTCTTAAGTTGCGATACGGATTGCGCGCTGTCTGTAAATGTGAATTGGCCTCGCATTCACCTCTCCCCACCGTGAATAACAGTTAAAAAAGATATAGCGGACAGCTTAATTTTCTCTAAAGTATATTTATGTTGAACATTAACTTGAATATTGCAGCCGCTCTTTTAGTGGTAGGGCTAAATCTTACGGCTTGTCAGAGCTACGAGGCGACGCAAATTGAGGATACAGCGCAGCAGATATACCTCGTTCGTCATGCGGAGAAAATTCTTGATGTCGAAGACCCGGCTTTGACGTCTAAAGGCCAAGAGCGGGCGCAGGCCTTGGCTGTGCGTCTGGACGGCATCACTATAGACATAGACGGTATTTATTCATCTGATTATAGGCGCACGCGCGATACGGCAGCGCCGCTGGCGGCATCCAAAGGTCTGGAGGTGCAGCTCTATGATCCGCGCGACCTTCCGGCTTTGGCACAGCGTCTCAAAGCTACATGTAAGGTTTGCGTTGTGGTCGGGCACAGCAATACCACACCGCAGCTTTCAGTAGAGCTGGGCGGCAAGTCCGGCGGCGAGATTAATGAAGCGTCGGAATATGACCGTCTTTACCTAATTGTCATTAATCGGAAAGATGGCGAAGATGGCGAAGATGTGTCCACACTAATCGAAAGCTATGGCGCACCTTAGCGTTATTTTGCCTTAATTCCGCCCTGATGATGAGCGCTGCATTACCGCATGCTCATTATGTCCTGACGCAAATTGCGCGCATTTTGTCTCCATGGCAATAAAGGAGATATTATGACCATTCACTATACTAAACCCGCCCGCACCGGACTGCTTGGTCTGGCTGCATTAACGCTTTTCGCGGCTCCGGCTCTGGCCGGCGATCCCCAAGCCGAGGCGGCGCCTACGCAACTGGATTACTTCAATGCCGCGGATACATCAGGTGATGCCGCTCTGGACGCCGCTGAGTTTCAAACTTACATTGAAACCATGGCTGATGGCGGCGATATCAGCGCGCAAAACGTTCGCGATACGGACGACTATACCGGCGCTTTTCTAGCGGCAGATACCAATGCAAATGGCTCTGTCAGTTTTGATGAGGTTACAGCGCCCGCCGCTATAATGACGGAGCCCGATGCTGAGCCTGAAATCGAGCTTATGCCACAGGTTGATATCCCTGAAGACAGCGACATGCCGTTTGAAGAGAGTGCAGAGACACCCGAAGATTAGGCAATGTAAGGAAAGTTAGAGCGGCCGCCTCGGGCGGCCGCTTATTACGCGGCGATCCTGTGCGGCGGATTAGCATAGGTTTCAATCGGCAGAAATATAGAAAACCGCGCGCCGCCATGCGGGCTTCGCGTAACAGAAATCGTGCCATTTTTGTTCAGAACGATTTTCTTCACAATCGCCAGTCCCATACCCGAAGCTTCAACTTCATCGCGCCGCTGGAGAGTCGCGAAGGCATTGAAGATTTTATCAACAGACTCTTCCGGGATGCCCGGGCCGTTATCATCAATAGACAGATTTAAACCATCTTTGACGCTCTCCAAATTCACCCATAGCTGCCCTATGTCTTTGTCATTGTGTTTAATGGCATTACCGAGCAGATTTAAAATTAAAATTTCAAAGGTTACGTCGTGATCATGAACCCAAATTTCACCGCCCGTAAGGTCGATACTGTGAATGTCATCAGCGTTGAGGAGATCAAAAGCCGTTTGAATTTTTTGTGCGAGGGGAATATATTCTTGGCGGCTTTGCTCCCTTCCCAGACGTGAATATTGCAAGAGATTATTGAGCAAGCGGTCCAATCGATCAACGCGGCCGTCCAGCAGAGTCAGATTTTGCTTTGTCTCTTCGCTACACGTGTCTTTCACATCATCGCTAATCCATTCCGTTAGATTTTTCATCGCCCGTAACGGGGCGCGTAAATCGTGCGAGGCAATATAGGCAAATTGCTCAAGGTCTTCATTCGAGCGCTTGAGTTCATTTGTGTAGATATTGGCTTCCACGAGCTGGTCTTCTTGCAGCTTATGAAGTGTGCGCAGGCTGACCCAGAACATGTTAAAATCTACAGCCAAGAGGGCTGTATAGGCCACCCAGCCCAGCAGCATTCCTGTATGCGGGGTAATCTGCATTGAGAAAAGGTATCCCGCCATTGCGGCGTGAAAGCCGGCCATCATTGCCAGCATTAATCCATAATGGGCGCGGTGATGAACTCCGCACGACTGAATAAAGCGTGCGAAATACTCTACAATCGGACCGGGGATCAGAATATTGTCGCCTGTGGGGCCTGACACTGTTCTTAGAAAATGAGGTATGCGGTAATAACACCACCATGTTCCGAAATTGACTAATGCAAGCAGCAAGGCGGCCCATGCTGGCAGCATGGACTGGCTAACGAAGATGAGAACCAGAATATCAAATGGGACAAGATAAATCTGCCCGCGAAATATAGTCCACCTGTTTGCAGTTTTGGGGAGGGGGGACGTAATATTACTCAAATTTTGATTCACACGCCTACCTATCTTTAAGTTTTCCCGCATTTGAGAAAATTGAGTTTTCATAACGAAGTCGTGATCTGTTACAGCTTCAATATTAAGGACAGGTTTATGTAAGGCGTTCGTCAATAACAAATTCTAGGTCTCGCCTACTGCGCCTCTCCACTTGCTTATCCGTCAGTCCAGCGTTATACAGCTGCACCCTCCGCGTGAGGGTTTTTTAGTACGCCCGGATTGGCCGGGCCAGACCGCCGGATATTACCGGTTGGCAAGACCTATATTTTCGGAGAAAAAATGGGCACTATGAATCCGTCTATGGACGATTTTGCATCAATGCTGGAAGCTTCACTCGAAGCCAATTCCATGACAGAAGGCAGCGTTGTCAAAGGCATCGTTACCGCAATTGAAAAAGACATGGCCATCATCGATGTTGGCCTTAAAACCGAAGGCCGCGTGCCTTTGAGAGAATTTTACGTTCCCGGCGAAGACAAAAAGCTGAAAGCCGGCGACGAAGTTGATATCTTCCTAGAGCGTATCGAAAACGCCCTTGGCGACGCTGTCCTTTCACGGGACAAGGCGCGCCGCGAGGAATCTTGGATTAAGATGGAAAAGGTCTTCGAAAAAGAAGAACCTGTCAAAGGCCAGATCGTTGGCCGCGTCAAAGGCGGTTTCACCGTCGATCTGGGCGGCGTCAACGCATTCCTCCCCGGCTCACAAGTCGATATCCGCCCCGTACGCGATGTGGGTCCTCTGATGAACCAGGACCAGCCGTTTATGATCCTGAAAATGGATCGCCCTCGCGGAAACATTGTTGTCTCCCGCCGCGCTGTCCTCGAAGAGAGCCGCGCCGAGCAACGCGCCGAGCTTGTCGGTCAATTGGCCGAAGGTGAAACACGTGAAGGTATCGTCAAAAATATCACAGATTACGGCGCATTCGTAGATCTGGGCGGTATTGACGGACTTTTGCATGTCACCGATATGAGCTGGCGCCGCGTCTCTCACCCCAGTCAGGTTCTGTCTGTGGGCGATACGGTCAAAGTCAAAGTCATCCGCATTAATTCTGACACACAGCGCATCAGCCTTGGCATGAAGCAGCTGATGGAAGATCCGTGGGATGCGGTCACGGCGAAATATCAGGTCGGCACACGCCTGACCGGTACAGTCACAAATATCGCTGATTACGGCGCATTTATTGAACTTGAAGAAGGCGTTGAAGGTCTTGTCCATGTTTCAGAAATGAGCTGGACAAAGAAAAACGTCCATCCGGGCAAGATTGTCTCGACATCCGAGCAGGTCGACGTTGAAGTCCTCGAAGTGGACGAAGAAAAACGCCGCATCAGTCTTGGCATCAAGCAGACACAGGAAAATCCATGGGACAGTTTTGCCCGTGACTTCCCGGTCGGCACAATTGTTAAAGGCGAAGTGCGCTCTATTACTGAATTTGGCCTGTTTATCGGTCTGGACGGCGATATTGACGGCATGGCGCATTTGTCTGATCTGTCTTGGGACATGTCCGGCGAAGAGGCGCTGGCCAGCTATAATAAAGGCGACGTTGTCGAAGCGAAGATCCTTGAAGTTGATACGGACAAAGAACGCATCAGTCTTGGCGTGAAACAGCTTGTTAAAGATACCGGCCTGTCAGCCGGATCCTCTACGGGCCGCGGCAAAACCGTGACCTGTACGGTCACTGAAGTGAACTCCGGCGGGATCGAAGTGTCCTTCGGTGATGAGGGATCCGAAACAAGCGCCTTTATCCGCAAAGCCGACCTGTCGCGAGAGCGCACAGAACAGCGTCCGGAACGTTTTGCCGTTGGCGACAAAGTCGATGCGCGCATCGTCAAAGTCGACAGCAAAACCCGCAAACCGCATCTTTCCATCAAGGCGCTGGAAATCGCCGAAGAGAAAGAAGCCGTGGATCAGTATGGCTCAACAGACGCAGGCGCGTCACTGGGCGATATCCTAGGCGCAGCGCTGAAAAACTCAGACGAGTAAGCTTTCGTTTAGAATGTTTAGAAGCCTCCGCCTTCGGGCGGGGGCTTTTTTTTTTGCTCTGGTCGCTAAAGCGCTTGACCGCCCGTGCCCCTGCCGTGCTAAACACCCGCCATGCTTAAATCAGAACTCATTGACCAAATGGCCGAAGAGAACCCGCATTTATCACGTAATGATATGGAGCGGGTCGTGGTCACATTTTTTGAAACCATCTCCCAGACGCTCGAGTCCGGCGCGCGGGTCGAACTTCGCGGGTTTGGCGCTTTTTCTCCGCGCTACCGCAAGCCGCGCATCGGGCGTAATCCGCGCACAGGCGGAACGGTACATGTGCCGGAAAAATACGTACCTTTTTTCCGTACAGGTAAAGATCTACGCGACCGGATAAATGCGACGCGCGATTAACGCTCCAAGCCTTTGTCTCTATGGTGAAGGTCTATGTCAGTGCGCTATAAATTTTATTGACCATTATTAGGGAAAATCACATGGGAATGATTTCAGAATTTAAGTCCTTTGCAATGAAGGGCAATCTTGTCGACATGGCGGTCGGTTTTGTCATGGGCAGCGCATTTGCCACCGTTGTAACATCATTTATCGCTGATGTATTCATGCCGGCGATCAGTCCGCTAATGGGCGGTCTCGATCTTTCAGAATGGAAGATTGTTTTGGAAGAACCGGTTATTGGCGCTGATGGCGTTATTACAGACCCAGGTGCTGTGATCGCATTAGGCAGCTTTTTGACGGCTATCATCTCATTTATTATTGTTGCCTTTGTTATGTTCATGATCATCAAGGGCATGAATAAAGCCAAGAAAAAAGAAGACGATGCCCCCGCCGCTCCGCCCGCAAACGAAATCTTGCTGGCTGAAATCCGTGATTTGCTCGCAAAGCAAAAATAATTGATTTGATTTTCTAATATTGACCCGCTTTAGAGCGGGTCTTTTTTTGTCATAAAGATGAGCTTTGAAACTCTATGATGACCTGCCCTCCGGTAATAGTTACGAAGTGCGCTGGCTTTTGCATTGCACAGACTATCCCGGGCATAATTTAAAAACGGATGCGCCGGGCTAAATGTTCATCCTAAGAGCGGATAGCTGGCTTGTGGAACGTATAAGTTCGCGCCGCGCTTTTTCGGCTCGCTGCTATAGAGGATAATTTGGTCACATAGCTGCGGCCCTGCGGTAAAGCGCGCCATGCGCTCTTCAAATGAAATAATACGTTCGAGCGGCGCGTCGGCTTTCAGATAGGCCATTGTGATATGAGGGACATATTTTCGCGCCTCTAAATTAATCCCCGCCTCACGCGCCGCCTGGCGGCAGGCCTTTCGCAGAGCCGTGATCTGCTCATTAGGCAGGACGCGCGTCCATATGGAATGGATGTCGGTTTTGCCGAAATGCCCTGCGCCGGACACGGTCATTTCGACCGGCGGTAAAGGATTGCGCGCCAAAGCGTCGTCCAGAACCTCGGCCTGATCCAGCGTTACGTCCCCGAAATAACACAGGGTCATATGCAGATTGTCACGGGGCCGCCATCGCGCCCCCGGCACGCCTTTGCTCATACGCGCCAGATCTTTGGCGAGCTTGTCATCGACGGGCAGGGCGGCGAATAAAATCATTTATGTTTCATCCAAGCTGAATGCTCTTTAGCCCATTATGCGGACGCCACTGGCGAGCGGAAACGTTTATGGAGATCGCTAGCGGCTTTTTCCATCTCATCCGTCCATTCAATATCGTGAGCGTCGATATTCTCGGATAGCTGCTCCAGTGTCGTTGCCCCGATAATATTAGATGTCACAAAATCTCGGCTTTGCGCAAATTTATAAGCAAATTGCGTCGGCGTAATGCCCAGATCGCGGGCGGCGTCATTACAGGCTTTGGCGGCATGAAGCTCTTGAGCCAGCTCGTAGCGGCCCAGAAATTGCGGAAATAAATCTCCGCGCGAGCCTTTCGGCGCTTTGCCATCATCATATTTCCCGGACAACAGCCCCATGGCGAGTGATGAGTAAGGCAACAGACCAACACCTTCGCGCATAGCCACTTCGGCTGCGCCATAATCAAAACGCCGCGCCAGCAGACTGTAGACGTTTTGAATGGACGCTACACGCGGCAAGCCGTGTTTTCCTGACAGCTCTAAAAACTTCATAGTGCCCCAGGGGGATTCGTTAGACAGACCGATATGACGGATATTACCTTTTTCGATATGACGCTGCAACGCGCCTAGAATGTCTACCATATCGACGGTATCTGCCATGTCGTAGTCATCATAGCTGTGAAAGCCAAAGCCCTGCAATGGACGGTCAGGCCAATGCAATTGATAAAGGTCAATATAATCGGTGTTCAGGCGGCGAAGAGATTTTTCAACGGCTTCGTTAATTTGCGCTGCCGTCTGGCGGACCTTGTTGGTGTCACTGCGAAGCCACTCCATTTCACTGCGTCCGGCGACTTTGCTAGCCAAAATAAAATCATCACGCCGTCCGCGCGCTTTAATCCAGCTGCCAATATACTCTTCGGTTCGGCCTTGCGTTTCCGCCCGAGCCGGAACGGGATACATTTCTGCAGTGTCGATAAAATTAATGCCGCGATCCAGAGCGTAATCAAGCTGTTTATGGGCCTGCGCTTCGGTATTTTGCTCTCCCCATGTCATTGTCCCAAGACAGATTGAGGTAACAGACAGGCCGGTTCGGCCAAGAGGACGGTATTGCATTTAAGACTCCGGTAGGAATAGGATTTGCCGCAGCTTTACCCTTGGCCATTTGCAATGACTTACTATATAATAAGGGTAATGACAGGGCCAAATTCATTGACCCACTCACAATCCTGTCGCGTAATTGAAAGGTTTAATTATGAACCAGTTTAACAATCCCGCTGCACAAAGTGCGTCGACCGATGCCGGTTTGCGTACGTTTCTGCTGGGAACCTATAAATATATGGGCATGGCCATGCTCGTCTCTATGGTCGTGGCTTGGGGCTTCGGCAACTATGTCCTGATCGACGCCACATCGCAAAATGGTCTAAGCGCTATTGGTAATCTTATGTATAGCCCCATGGCAGCTATTGGTCTGACGATCGGTATCATTTTTGCTTTTGGCGCTGTTGGGCGCAAGCTCACCACGATGAGCGTCGGGTCGGTCAAAGTGTTTCTGTTCGGTTTTGCCGCCGTAATGGGCATCTGGCTATCCTCTATCGCGGTTTTTGCTGATCCGATGATTGCTGCAAAAGTCTTCTTCATGGCGACAGCCGCCTTTGCTGGTGTGAGCTTGTTTGGCTATGTGACCAAAAAAGATTTGGGCGCCGTTGCCAAAGTCGCAATCATGGTCTTTATCGGCTTTATCGCAATTATGCTGTTGGGCATGGTCTTCCCTTCTATGGCGATTACGCAAGGCGGCGGTCTTTACCTGGCCATCAACGTGATTGCTTTGATTGCGATCTGCGTGATTACGGCTTGGGAAACACAGCAGCTTAAGCGCATTTATTACGGCACTGTTGACAATCCTGAGATGGCCGAAAAAATGAGCGTTTACGGCGCAGCTTCACTTCTGCTTTCATTCATTAATATCTTCTCGATCCTGATGAATATCTTTAGCAGCCGATAATCGCAGTTCCATTTTGATTGAAAGCCCCGCATCGCGCGGGGCTTTTTTTATGAGGTCAGGACCCGCTTTCTGAGATCGGGATCATCTGCGCTTGATCGCCGAAAGCCTCAAATAGCCCCGCATCCGTGCCGGTCATGAGGCTATGCACGGGCAGGCTCAGTAGTTCCTGCGCGAGTGCGGCGCGGCGGCGCTCGTCTAAATGGGCGGCAATTTCGTCAAGCAGCAGCGCAAGCGGGCGGGCGGGATTACGCTCCACCTGCGTGCGGGCCTGCGCTAAAATAAGTCCGATCAGCAGCGCTTTTTGCTCTCCTGTCGAGCAGTCTCCGGCAGGCATGGATTTAGGCGCGTGAAAGACCTGCAAATCCGAGCGGTGCACCCCGCGAAGTGTCCGTCCTGCGCGGCGGTCACGGCTGCGGTCACCGGCCAGCCAGGCGGTGATTTGCGCCTCAACGTCATGCACGTCCGCGCCGCCGCGAAATAAGGTCTCGGCCTCGCCTTCGATTATAGCCGTTGATTTGGGAAAAGCCGTCTCGGGGCGGTCCGCCACCTGCTCCATTAAGGTGGCTACCGTATCCTCGCGCGCCATAGCGATTTGCGCGCCGCAATTTGCCATATCGCGCTCCAGAGCATCGAACCAAAAGGGGTCATCAATGCCGTCCGACAACAGCCGGTTACGGTCTGCGCGCGCTTTTTCATAGCGTATGGTGTGCTGGCCGTGGCGTGGATGGCCGGGCAGGCAGAGACGATCCAGAAATTTACGCCGCTCACCGGCCGGTCCGGTAAACAGGCGGTCCTGCGCGGGGGTGAGCCACATGACCGCAATCTGCTGTGCGATTGTTGTGCCTGTCGCTGTTTTTCCGTCAAGACGGTGGGTTCGCCGTCTTGGTGCATCGGGAACCTGCCCGATGGCTAATTTTGTCTCGTCCGCGCCCGAAAGCGTGGCGTTCACGCCCCAATAGGCGGCAGAAGTTTCGCCGTGCTTACGCGCCAGATCTTCCAGTTTTGCACGCCGTAACCCGCGGCCCGGAGAGAGCAGAGAAATGGCTTCAAGCAAGTTTGTTTTGCCGGCTCCATTCGGCCCGAACAGGGCGGCGGGGCGGCCGTCAAATGACAGGTCACGCCGGATATAGGATCTAAAATCCGTAATCCGCAGCTGCGCGATATAGGGGTAGGAAACCGCCAGTTTAGACGCGCAAATCAGACACGAAGGGGCATCAAAACAAAGAGCGCACGCTCGTCTTTGGGATCGCGCACCAAAGCCGGAGAGGCCGCGTCGGCCAGTTCAACCAGAGCATCCTCGCCCGTAATCTGTCCGGTGACGTCCAGCAAATATTTGGCGTTAAAACCAATTTCCAGAGGGCCATCATTATAATCGACCATTAAATCCTCATGCGCCATGCCGGTCTCCGGATTATTGACGGCGAGGCTGAGTGTATCTTCGGACAGGGTCAGTTTGACGCTGCGCGATTTCTCTGCGCTAATTGTCGCCACGCGGTCAACGGCTCTAGCGAAAGCATTATTATCCAGCTTCAAACGGCGCGGATTATCCTTGGGGATAACGCGGTCATAAGACGGGAAAGTGCCGTCTATAAGCTTGGAGGTCAGCACGGCAGAACCAATTGCAAAGCGGATTTTTGCATCTGACACACTGATATCAACAATGTCATGTCCACCGTCTAAAAGACGGCGCAGCTCGGCCACTGTTTTGCGCGGAATAATCACGCCGGGCAGGCCGGATGCGCCTTTAGGCAGGTCTGTATCGGCCAGCGCCAGACGGTGGCCATCCGTAGCCACGCAGCGCAATACGTCGCCGCTGGCGTGCATATAAATGCCGTTCAGATAGTAGCGGGTTTCTTCCGTGCTGATCGCAAATTTCGTGCGGTCAATCAGGCGGATAAGCTGTTCGGCGCTCATAGTGAAGCTGTGCGTGAAATCATCGGCGGTCATGGCCGGAAAATCGGCCGGCGGCAGCAGGGGCAGGGTGAAGTGTGAGCGTCCAGCGTCAACATCAAGGCGGCCGTCTCCGCCAATGGCAAAGGCGACTTCCGCGCCGTCAGGTAGCTTGCGCGCAATATCGTAGAGCGTATGGGCCGGCGCGGTCACTTGCCCCGGACCGGTGACATTGGCGGGCGCCGTTTCGGAAATTTCAATATCCAGATCCGTCGCGACCAGGGTGAGACCCTTATCATCAGCACTGATCAGAACATTGGACAATATGGGTATGGTATTGCGGCGCTCGACCACATTTTGGACATGGCCCAGTGCTTTAAGAAGTTCGGAGCGTTCAATTGAAAATTTCATCGTCTCTACCGTCTGTTGCGAGGACTGCAAGACGTGCTGCCGTTCCTCTAATCATCAAAGTCGGGGATTTATTGCGCCACTGGCGCATGCCCCTGTTAGGGGAGTGTTAAAGCGTTTTTTCGTGCAAAGAAAGCGTAAATCCAAACGCTTACATATCTGCATCCGCGAAGCGTGAGCTTAAGATTTCAGCGCTTCGATGACAGCTTCGATATGGGCGTTTAAGGCGCTGTCTTCCGCGCGCAAGGACTCGATGCGTTTGACCGCATGAATGACGGTCGTGTGATCGCGTCCGCCAAAACGCCGCCCGATATCGGGCAGACTGCGCGTGGTCATAATCTTGGCCAGATACATGGCAACCTGACGCGGGCGGGCAATGGCGCGGGCACGGCGTTTGGACAGCATATCGTCCATGGTGATGCCAAATTCCTTCCCCGTGGCGCGCTGGATTTTATCCACCGTGGGGCGCATGCCATTATTATAGCGGCTATGAGATAAAGCTTCCTGCACGCTTTCCAGAGTGAGCGGTCGGCCCAGAAACTCGCTGCGCGCGACGACCTGGTTAAATGCGCCTTCAAGATCGCGCGGCGTGGCATTAATACGTGCGGCCAGATGATCACGGGCGGTTTGCGGCATAGCCAAAGCCGGGTTTGGCCCGCCTCGCTTACGCTCAATCAAGCGGTCTAAAATACGGCGGCGCAGTTCGTAATCAGCCGGACCAATATCGCAGAGCAGTCCTGCGCACATAATGGATTTGAGACGGTCAGAGGCCTTTGTAATGGCGTGCGGGTGACGGTCTGTTGCCAGCAGGACCTGACGGGATTCCCCGACAAGGCTAATAAGAGTGTGCAGCAGCTCTTCCTGGCTGGTCGGTTTGTCAGCAATAAAGTGGGCGTCATCAATGATCAGCAAGTCCACGTCGCGCAATGATGATTTAAAAGCATCAACAGCCTCTCGGCCCTGACCGCGCAGACTACGCACAAATGTGGACACGAACTGCTCGGAATTGATCAGGTGAACGCGGCGGGCCGGATCCGTCATCTCGATCTCAGACTTTACGGCGTGGAGTAAATGGGTCTTGCCCATGCCATGCGGGCCGTGAATGACAACAGGATTATATTGGGCTTCGGGCGTCGCAACAACTTTGCGGGCAATTGCGTAAGCCAGCTCATTGGTTGGGCCGACGACAAAATTGTCAAAAGTAAAGCGGCGCTCGCGTGATTCCGGCTTGGCCTGAGCAACGATGGCTTCATTTTCTGGAGGACATTCAGCGGGCGGTGTTACGAGTTTAAGCTGCGGAGAGGCGCTGGCCGAAGCGGGCCTCGGTGAGTCTGCAAGTGAATTTTGCGCCGGCGCAGCATTGTCTAGAGGGGCTGAGTCAAAATCGCTCGCGAGGCCCAAAACAACAAGGCGGTTATCGCGCGCTGCCCATAATTCAGCAATAGAATGTCCGTAATCGGTTTCAATCCGCGACAGGACGAAGCGGGTCGGGCCCGTCAGGCGTACAACACCGGCATCCGCGCTATGAAGCGAGAGGCGCGCCGTCCATGATCGGTGCGCATTATCCCCCAACAAGCTGCGAAGGTCTTTCGCGGTCTCTATCCAGACCGCTTTGGCGTTTGCCAAATTGTTCATGTTATTATCCTGAGAAGAAAAGCTTGCCGCATTTTCGCGGTCATCGTGCGCTGATGGTAATGTGGATGAGGGGCGATATGCAGATGCAGATGTCATATCTCTGGCCTCCTCCATTTTGCCGGACGGTCCGGCGGGTGCAAAGATATAGCGGCCAAAGTCAGGGCGCATTATCCTAGAGGGCTTAACGTAGTAAACCCTTGATTAATATATAAAAATTTGAATTAGGCGTTGAGCAGTGACACGACGTCAACACCTTCTTCCCCCCGCTAAATCTAACCGGCCCCCGCGGTTCTTCATCAACGTTGGCCCTTTTAAACAGGGCTAAAAGCATTCCGTCAACGGGCAAAAATTAACTTTTTGCGGCCTTTTTCAGTTGACTCAGAAAAACTGAAATAACGCGGGTGGTTAGCTGTCATAAAACTTTCAAGATAATTTTCTTGACGTGTTGACAAAAACTTGACTCACCCCCAGACTTGGCTGGCAATGTTATTTTGTAGCCTAAAAGCCAAAAATTTTCAACCAAAACAGGGCTCGCAGGCATAAAAAAAGCCGCCTCAAAGGACGGCTTAAATTCATATGTCGCCGCTGTTATGCGTCGATAGCTTTGACACGCTTGTTCAGACGGGAGATTTTGCGTGCCCCGGTATTGAGGTGAAATACACCGTTTGACACAGCGCGCATCATCGCCGGTTCGGCCTGTTTCAGAGCCGTTTGAGCAGCCTCTTTGTCACCTGATGCAATTGCATCTTCAACGCTGCGCAGTTTAGAGCGCACCAAAGAGCGGCGGGATTTGTTAATTACGGTTTTGCGGGCCATTTTGCGAACGGCTTTTTTAGCGGATGACGTGTTAGCCATAAAGTCCTCAGTTTGTAGTCCGGCGCGGTATTCCATGCGCCAGCGGCGGACAAAAGGCCCGCAGTCAATTTCAATGGCGGATATAGTGCGCCCCTGGGATAGCGTCAACCGTCAATGTGAGTCACAGCGCTGCTCGGTAGGCGTTATCTATGGCGGAAATGCGGCTTACGTTTTTCAGCAAAGGCCGCCATGCCTTCTTTCTGATCTTCAGTCGTGAACATAGCCTGAAACAGACGACGTTCATAGCGCAGGCCTTGCGACAGGCTCATTTCCTGCGCGGCATTGATGGTCTCTTTGGTCATCATTGCAATCGGCAGGCTATGGCCTGCAATGGTGGCCGCTGCGGCTTTGGCCGTCTCCATCAATTCATCCGCGCTAACGACGCGTGAAGCCAGTCCGCAATTCAGCGCTTCTACGGCGTCCATACGGCGTCCCGTAAGGCACATATCCATGGCTTTATACTTTCCGACGGCACGGATCAGGCGCTGCGTCCCGCCCATGCCCGGCATTACGCCTAATGTGATTTCAGGCTGTCCGAATTTGGCCGTATCTGCCGCAATGATGATATCGCACATCATGGCCACCTCACAGCCCCCGCCCAGCGCATAGCCGGAAACGGCAGCAATGGTCGGTTTGCGAAAATTGACCAAGGTCTCCCAATTGTCAAAAATATCGACGCGGTAATGCTCCATAAAGCCTTTGGGCTGCATCTCTTTTATGTCTGCACCGGCGGCAAAAGCCTTTTCGGATCCTGTGAAGATCACGCAGCCAATACCGTCATTGGCTTCAAAACTACGCAGGGCATGGGCGACTTCGCCGGAGAGTTCGGAATTCAGTGCATTGAGCGCTTTGGGGCGATCAAACTGGATGATGCCGACGCGCCCCTCTTGGGAGACTTCGATAGTTTTATAAGCCATAATTGCCCTTTTTCCTCGGGGAGGAGTATCGTGTAAAAATTTGCCGCCTTCTAGCGGGGTAGAGCGGACTTGTCACCTCCTGCAATAACATCGTCTAACGTTGGCAGGCCCGGCAATAAAATGTGCTGCGCGCCGACTGAGCCAGACGCACAACCGCGGCGCCGCAGCTCTTGCACGGCTCGCCCTCGCGGCCATAGACATCAAAACTATGCTGAAAATAACCCAGCTCGCCCGACGCTCCGGCAAAATCGCGCAGGGTCGAACCGCCCGAGGCAATGGCATCGCGCAAGACCGCTTTGATATGCCCGGCAAGACTTTCGCCCTCGCCAACTGACAACCGTCCCGCCGCGCGGCGCGGGGATATACCCGCGCGGTATAGCGCTTCGCAAACATAGATATTGCCCAAACCGGCGACATTGCGCTGATCAAGCAGCGCGGTTTTAATTTTGCTTTTTTTACCTTTAAAGGCGGCGCGCAGGACGGGGCCGTTAAAGCTGTTCGATAAAGGCTCCGGCCCCAAATGCGCCAAGCGCTCTATGGCCTCGCCTTTGCCGAATAATTCCATAAAGCCGAAGCGGCGCGGATCATTAAAGACAATGCGCGCGCCGGCTTTGCCATTTACCGCAGCCATATCAAAAACCACATGGTCATGTTTCGGATTGGTCGTTTGGGGGTGGGTGAACTGTCCGGGGGTCAGGCTGGCGCCGCCTTCATCGATCGTAAACCGGCCGCTCATGCCCAAATGTAATAATAATGTTTCGCCGGTGGATAGCTCCGCCATCAGAAATTTGGCCCGGCGCAACAGGCGGTCTATCGTAGCGCCTTCAAGGCGCGCGGTGAAATTATCGGCAAAAGGAAAGCGCAAATCCGGGCGGTTTAAGGTTACGCGCTCAAATTTGACGCCCTCCATAAACGGGGAGAGGCCCGCGCGCACAGTCTCGACTTCGGGGAGTTCGGGCATAATGTCCTTTGCGTGATTGCGTCTGGTTTTTACCCGCCGCAGCAATTAGATAAGGGCTATGACACATAAAGCAAAGCCTAAGACGAAGTCCGGCGATACAATTGATTTTGGGTTTACCGAGGTTCCGACCGGTGAAAAGGCCTCGCGGGTGCGCGGCGTTTTCGACAGTGTTGCATCCAGCTATGACGTCATGAATGACGCTATGAGCTTTGGCATTCACCGCGTCTGGAAAGATATGACCATGGCGCGGGTCAATCCGCAGCCGGGCGAAATCCTGCTGGATGTGGCCGGCGGGACCGGCGACTTGTCGCGCAGATTTCTGGCCCGCGCCGAAGCGGCTAATATGCGCCGTAAAAATCCAAGTGAAAAACGCGCGAGCGCCATCGTCTGCGACATTAATACGGAAATGCTACTCGCGGGGCAGGATAAGGATGTGGATGGACGCGGTCGCCCGCTCAATATGACACGCGTGACAGGCGATGCTCAAAACCTACCGCTGCCTGACAACTGCGTTGATGTGGTTACAATCGCATTTGGAATTCGAAATGTGACCGACCGTGATATGGCGCTGCGTGATATGCGCCGCGTGCTCAAACCCGGAGGCCGGTTTTTCTGTCTGGAGTTCTCCACCCCTCCCGCCGACTGGCTATCCAAGATTTATGATATGTATAGCTTTAACGTCATCCCCGCCATGGGCGGCGTGATTGCCGGCGATAAAGATAGCTATCAATATCTGGTTGAATCCATCCGTAAATTCCCTCGTCAGCAAGCCTTTGCCGATATGATGAGTGAGGCAGGTTTTGGCCGCGTGAGCTGGACGGATTATACAGGCGGCGTCGCTGCTCTGCATCAGGGGTGGAAAGTTTAGGGCGCGTATGCCCGGCTTAGCCGGACATGTTCTCCTAAATCATCATTAAGCCTTTAAGATATGATCGAACGATTAATTGGCTATTGCTTATGGTTTCGTCATCGACATTATTGACCAAAGCTATGACATCTGAGAACCCCGTTTGTTCTGTCTTGGATAGATCATCATAGGATATGAAGGCCATTGACCAGTCTTGAAAAGAACGTGTGGTTATAGGCTCGTTGAGAAGCGTAATAATTCCATGATGCCGGGGGTCATCGAAAATTTGATTATAGCAGCTCAGAATAATACTTTTTTCTCCTTCCAACACGTGGAGAAAGTTTCCATCTTTATAAAGTAACATCCCGGTAATTTTGTTGGCAGAATTGGCGCGGCGGGCTATTTCTAAAATACCATTCAACTCTTCGGTAGGTAGGATTTTGTATGAGGAGCTTGCGTAAACGATATGATGCATAATTCACTTTTAAATATTTTAAGGGGCAAAGACGTTTAATTTTTATCGGCACTTTATTAAAATACCTCTAAAATCAGCCGCTTTTTCTACGGATGTTGAGGGGCATTTAGCGGGCCTTTAGCCGACTATTCTTTGAATAGTTGCCCTGCACATTATCCGGAAATTCATCTCGCCATTTCTATCACGATCCGCTTTTGCGCCTGATGATCTTTTACGCTACTATCCCCCTAAAGCGGCCGATATTAAAACAGAGCCGCGGGGAGATGTCGTGGCTGACGCTATATTGAAATCTGAAGACCTGTCCGGGCGGGCCTTGGGGCGCATGCAGCGCAGTGTCTTTGACGCATTTCTAGACGCATGCACAGCCCATGGGGCGGATACAAAAATTGTTACAGACGGGGACGGGCGGGCCTTTAGCTATGGGGAGCTTCGCCGCGCAGCCTTTGCATTGTCATCACCGCTAAGACGAATGACTAATGCGGGTGATACGATTGGCATATTATTGCCGACGGGCGCGGGGGCGGTTATTACTTTGCTCGCGATCCATGCGGCGGGGAGAACGCCCGCTATGCTCAATTTCACAGCCGGAATTAAAAACTTGAAAGCTGCCGCGAACACGGCGCCGTTCAAAACCATCATTACAGCCCGAAAATTTATCAAGCTTGCAGGACTGTCAGATTTAATAGCTCAATTATCCGACGTCGCCGAGATTATTTATCTTGAAGATTTGCGCGAAAATATGGGGCTTGGCGGAAAATTACGCGCTATTCTAGGCCCATTCATGCCGCAAATATTTACGCCGCGCGCTTCTGCGGACGAGACAGGCATCATATTATTTACATCCGGGACAGAGGGTAATCCGAAAGGGGTGGCGTTGTCTCACGCCAATATTCTGGCGAATATTGAACAGATTGAGCAGCACGTAAATTTGCTGCCCACCGATATATTTTTTAATCCGCTGCCGACTTTTCACTGTTACGGTCTGACCGCAGGAACATTATGGCCTATACTGAGCGGCCATCCGGTGGTTTTGCATCCGTCGCCGCTGCAAACAAAAGCTATCGCCCGGCGTATTTTTGAATCTAAATCCACCGTGCTCTTTGCAACGGATACATTCTTGCAACATTATATGCGCGCCAGCACGGATGACGGACTTAGCTCTCTGCGTATCGCTGTTTGCGGCGCAGAGCGCGTGCGTGATGAGACGCGTAAAATTGCCGAGCAGCGTTTTTCAATGGAAGTTCTGGAAGGTTATGGCGTGACGGAATGCGCGCCGGTTTTGGCCGCAAATCAGCCCGGCGATATCCGCTCCGGCACAATTGGTAAAATGCTCCCGGGCATTGAGACGCGTCTGGAGCCCGTCGAGGGACTTGACGATGCGGGGCGCCTTTGGGTGCGCGGCCCTAATATTATGAAGGGCTATATCTCGCCGGATACGCCCGGACAGGTTATTCCTTTAGATGAGGGGTGGCACGATACGGGTGATGTGGTTTCTGTCAATGAGGAGGGATATTATGTTATTCGCGGACGGATGAAACGGTTTGCGAAAATTGGCGGGGAGATGGTGTCTTTAACGGTAGTCGAGAATTGCGCAGCGGCGATCTGGCCGGATCATATGCATGCCGCTGCGATTGTGCCGGATAAACGCAAAGGCGAGCAGATTGTCCTGTTAACCGATCATCCCAAACCTAAACGCGCCGCGCTTCTGGCATGGGCGCAAAGCCACGGCGTACCGGAAATTTCCGTGCCGAAAAAGATCATTTCTGTAGAGAGTCTGCCCGTCTTGGGCACAGGAAAACTGGATTATGTCTCTGTGACGGCCATGGCGAAAAACGGCTTGGGTATTGTAGACGCTTAGGCAAATTTAGCTCACAGGCTTGTTGTTTTGCGTGCGTATGACGTGAGTGTTAGCTTAGTTCCAAAAGACAGCTTAACGCGCGTTTTTCTGGAGCAGGTCGATAAGCTCTGCAACTTTGGTTTCGCGTTCTGTGATGTCATCGCTCGCAATGGCTGACGCCAGACAATGCCCGGCATGATCTTTAAGCAGTTCGGCCTCAACCTTTTTCAGCGCAGCGGCGACAGCCTTTGTCTGGGTAATCACATCAATGCAGTATCGGTCCTCATCAATCATTTTTTGTAGGCCGCGAACCTGACCTTCAATGCGGGCCAGCCGCTTTGAAACATTACTCCGGCGATCTTTGCGATTAGTCATAAGGGGATATCTTATTAAAAGTGATGTGATTTAGCTTTCAAAAATACCACAGGGGGGTATAGTTAGCAAGTGCGCATGCCTCTCACAGACCTAGTCTCCTTGATCAAGACGGATCAATGGCGAGGGCTGCAAATATTTTACGATTAGGAACCCCCGCATCTGACGGATCGGGGGACTTCGCTGTTGTGATTTTTAAAATTCACGTCACTTATGCAGCCGGACATTTATATGACCGCGTCAAAATCACCATATATTCTTAGGAGATAAGGCGCTATAGCCCGCCTACTATGAGACGCTTAGGCACATTCTTCAGAACTTTACGCGCGGGATGGACGCTGGTGCGCCATGATGCCTTCGTACCGCAAGAATATGATTTTGCCGTGCCTGCGCCTGTGCGCGTCTTTGGTAAGGTCAGCCGGATATTTTCCAAACGCGAACGCGCTGATAATCCCGGAGAACGGTTTGCCATTGCGCTGGAAAAACTGGGCCCGGCCTATATCAAATTCGGACAGGTTCTGGCGACGCGCGGCGATATGTTCGACGCTGAATTCTCCCGGGGGTTGTCACGACTCAAGGACAAAGTTCCGCCCTTTGATCAGAAAATTGCCGAAGCCACTTTGGCCCGTGAATGGGGCATGCCGTGGGACGCGCGTCTGGCTTCATTATCACAGCCGATCGCCGCGGCCTCTGTTGCCCAAGTGCATAAAGCGACGCTCCCGACAGGCGAGACCGTGGCCGTCAAAATTCTGCGCCCCAATATTGTCGAGCGCATGCGCAAAGATATGGCTACGATCGAATTCGTCGCCAAGACCGCATATAAATTTGTGCCCAATGTGCGCCGTTTGCGCCCTGTCGATTTTGTTGCCGAGGCCAGACGCGCCGTTATGCTTGAGCTGGATTTAAGGCTCGAGGCCGCCGCCGCCAGCGAAATCGGCGATATCGCGACCGAGACCGGCCTGTTCCGTGTGCCTGAGATTTACTGGGACATGGTTGATAAAAACGTCTTGGTGACGGAGTGGATTGACGGCATTGCGATGTCTTCGCCCGAGATTCTGACAGATCCTAATATCGATAAAAAAGCGCTGGCCAAACGCGTTATTCAGAGCTTTCTGGCGAGTACGTTTCAATATGGCGTGTTTCATGCTGATATGCATGAAGGCAATATGATCGTTGCGCCGGACGGGGAGCTTGTCCTGATCGACTTCGGCATATTAGGCCGTTTGCGCAAAGAGGATATCCGGTTCGAGATTGATACGCTGCACGGGTTCCTGCAGCGTGATTATCTAAAAATCGCGCAGGTGCATTTCGATATCGGCTATGTTCCCGCCCATCACAGCGTCGAGGATTTCGCCTCCGCCTTACGGGCGGTTGGGGAGCCGATTTTCGGTAAAAAAGCCGAAGAAGTGTCAATGAGCAAAGTGCTTATGCAGCTGCTCGAAATCACCGAGCTGTTTGATATGCAACTGCAACCCCAGCTGATTTTGCTTCAGAAAACCATGATGCAGACTGAGGGCGTCGCGCGCCGTCTCGATCCCGAATTTGATATGTGGGAGGCCAGCCGCGATATTGTTGAGCAAGCCGCCATCGAAGAGCTGGGCCCGCAACGCTATATTGACGATTTCATTGTCGATGCCCGCCGCCTGCAAAAGGCGATGCGCGATGTTCCCGATGCCGTAGAAAATCTCGCAGCCCTGTCCAAAGCGTGGGTGAATGGCGAGATTGATCTATCTTCTGGCGCGGCCAATGGCCGCCATACGCCAAGCACAGGGCAAGGGACGGAGCGCGCCGCTTCAGGATGGGCTAAACCCGCCTTGTTTACAGGGTTCGGTGCGGCCTTGGCAGTGGCCGCGCTCTATGTCACAAAGCTGCTGTAACAGCGGGCAGCTCATGGCGCAAAAACGTATTCTTCTGATTATTGGCGGCGGCATTGCGGCCTATAAATCGCTTTTCTTGATCCGCGAACTTGCGGGGCGGGGAATTAAAAGCCGCGTCATCATTACTAAAGGCGGAACGCAATTTGTCACCCCGCTCTCTGCGGCAAGCCTGTCGGGTGACACGGTTTATACTGATCTGTGGGACCTGACAGCAGAGGCGGAAATGGGCCATATTGAGCTCTCGCGCAGCGCCGATCTCATCGTGGTTGCGCCCGCGACTGCTGATATCATGGCCAAAGCTACGCAGGGCATAGCCGGTGATTTGGCGACTACGACATTGCTGGCGACGGATAAGCCTGTGCTTTACGCGCCCGCTATGAATGTGCGCATGTATGAACACCCCGCTACGCAGCGCAATATGGCGCAGCTTAAATCTGATGGCGCATTATTTGTCGGCCCCGATGCCGGCGAAATGGCCTGCGGCGAATTTGGCGAGGGCCGCATGGCCGAGCCTGCTGCTATTGCTGACGCCATCGAAGCGGCTCTGAACGCAGCCCCGCGTCCGCTCACAGGGCGGCGCGTTGTAATCACTGCCGGGCCGACTCGCGAGCCGATTGATCCCGTGCGCTATCTATCAAATCACAGCAGCGGTAAGCAAGGCTATGCCATTGCCGAAGCACTTGAAGAGCTGGGCGCGCATGTGACTTTGATCTCCGGCCCGACGGCATTGCAGACTCCGGACGGCGTGACGCGCGTCGATATCGAAACCGCGCAGCAGATGATGGATGCGGTTGAGCGCGCCCTGCCGGCCGATATATTTCTCGGCGTTGCGGCGGTGGCGGATTGGCGTCCCGCTCAAAACGGTAAAGTCAAGATCAAGAAATCCGGCGGGGGTGCCAGCGATCTGAAACTGGTCGAAAATCCTGATATTTTGAAGTCGGTTTGCGATCATGTGAAACGACCCGAATTGGTGATCGGCTTTGCCGCTGAAACCAATGATGTTCTGGATCACGCCAAAGCTAAACTCGCGCGCAAAGGGTGTGACTGGATTATGGCCAATGACGTCTCGGGCGACGTTATGGGCGGAGATCACAATACGATGATTTGGGTCACCAAAGACGCCACAGAGATGTGGCCGAAAATGCGCAAAGCCGACGCGGCACACAGGCTATCAAAAAAAATCGCGGAGTATTTTGAATGAAAATTGAATTTAAAAAGCTGGATCATTTCGGTGATCTGGATATGCCGCACTACGCCACCGCGCTTGCAGCGGGCGCGGATCTGCGCGCAGCCGTAGATGCAGACGCGCCGATCACGCTGTCCCCCGGCGAGCGTAAACTTATCCCGACAGGATTATCTATGGCGCTGCCGGGTGGCTATGAGGCCCAAATCCGTCCGCGCTCGGGTCTGGCCTATAAGCACGGCATAACGGTATTAAACTCGCCGGGCACAATTGACGCGGATTACCGCGGAGAGGTCAAAGTGTTGCTGATCAATCATGGCGCGGATGATTTTGTGATTACGCGCGGTGAACGTATCGCGCAGATGATTATCGCGCCCGCCCCGCAATATAAATTTGAGGTCGTGGAGACCCTGTCCGACACGGTGCGCGGCGTCGGCGGTTATGGCTCAACAGGGACTGGGTAATGAAGGATTTATCCGGGTTTTGGTCAGGACAATATGCCTATGGCGATAGCCGCGCGCCGATCAACTTTGATGCTGAAATTTCTCATCACGCCAGTAAATTATCCGGCGTTATAACAGAGCCCAACAGTTTCGAGCCGCATGCCGGAACACTTCTATCCGCGACGATGGCAGGGTCGGTTTCCGGCTCCGTCGTAAAATTTATCAAATCCTATGATGGCGGCCATGATGTACGCTATATCGGACAGCTCTCGCCGGAGGGCGATCATATTAGCGGCGATTGGACAGTCATCGGCTATGGCGGCAGCTTTACCATGCGCCGCGACAAGGGCCGCGAGCTTCCAATAGAGGCTTTGCTGGCCCAAGAGGTGGATTAGTCCGTTTCTATCGCATTGCCGACCACCGCGAGCTTTGTGCTGTCGGGACTGACTGCAAGGCGCGCGGCGTCTTTGATACCAAATTCGGATAGGTCAGCTATCTCTGCCCATCCGTCTGCGTCTTCGCGCCAGCGGTAGAGGCGGTCTTTTTCAATCATCAAAATATCACCGCCGGGCGTCCAGCCGTAATTAGCATTGCTGCCTTTGATGGGCGTTATCGGGCGTACGGCTTTAGTCTTTGGGTCAACGGATTTGATCCAGACCTGTCCGTTACCTTGCCGGTGGACAAAGCTGAAATTTTGCGTGCCGGGAATGAGATAGGGCGTGGAGGGCACAGCGTCGCCGCTGACATAATGAGTGGCTTGCGATGTGGAACTGGCGAGCGTGACGTTAAATCCATAGCGCGACCAGAACAGAACATCGCCGCTATCAACGTTCCAGCTATAATACCCGACAGGTTCACGCAATGCGCTCGCGGGCAGGAGCTTGGTTTGTAAATCCGGATTATCCCGCGTGACCGTCACGACATTTTGGATCGCGCCCGCGCCGTCGGTCACGAAGGATATCGTCAGATTATCGGCCGTGGCGACGGGTGAAAACTCGCTGGACTCTGTGTTAGTAATCCGGCGCGCTTCACCTGTCTCAATACTATATTCCCAAACATCCGTCTGATAATCATCACCGCGCGCGTAAAGAAAACTTTGGCTATCGGGCGTGAACGAGGGCTGATTATCATAGCCCTGACGCGCAGTAACATTGCGGCCATTGAATAAGGCGGTTTCGCTATCGAGCGAAAGGTCAAACAGAAATATATCGGTCTGAGGCAAGTTCGCTTTGGGCTTTGCATCTTGAGCGACTGCCGCTCCTGCAAGGCTGATAAGACTTGCCGTGATAACGGCTTTAAACGGGATCGATAGTAAATATTTCATAACGGGCTCCTGCATCTGCGCATTATGTAGCGCGCAGCGCATTATGAGGGAAGGGGAGAGGTTTTTTGATTATGTTAGGGTATAACGCGTAGCGAAGTTTGTTTTTACAAAATTAAATGAATGGTAAATTTTTTTTGTTATACTTTTAATGTCCGTTAGTATCCTTCTGATAATCACTCTAATAAGAATGTATAATTGGGGGTAAATATGAATTTTCTTAGTGCTTCAGTTGTTTTAACATTAACACTATCATTTAGCGAGCTAGCGATTGCCCAGACAAATTGGGATGCCATTTTTGAAGAAGCCAGCCTAAGTCATTTGTCTCCCGATGATCAGGCAAAAGTAATTAAAATGTTAGGTCTAGCATACGCCGCCGGCCGTCAAGATAGCGCCCCGACCAGCGCCAACTATAAGTCAAACTCGACATGCCCAACGAGCACCCGCAAGTTAGTGGAAACAAGGATAGATGGTGAATTCGAGGGTTGGGATGGTGAAACAATTTTCAAAATGTCAAACGGACAAATCTGGCAACAGTCGGAATATAATTATCATTACCGCTATGCTTATCGGCCAGAAGTATTTCTGTTTAAAGATAATGGACGGTGGAAGATGAAGGTTGATGGAGTAGATAAAGCGTTAGGCGTGGAATGTCTCCAATAGTACACTAAACGCATAGCGGCAACGAGCTCTAGCCCTACCCGGCATTCATGCCGTAAATTTTGGTCCACTGGATCAGAATTTTGGCCGTTGGCCATCCGAAGCTCCGCAGGAGCGAAGAATGGTGCGCGATACTGGGATTGAACCAGTGACCCCTACAATGTCAATGTAGTGCTCTCCCGCTGAGCTAATCGCGCTTATCCATTCGATAATTTCCATCTGGCGCAATACCAGCCGGAAAGTGAAGCGGTGATATATCGCCGCGCGCCGGAGGGCGCAAGACAAAATGACCCTTGTTTACAGTGTAAATCTAGCGCGCCAGATAAGTCTAGGCCGCGATAACGCGGTCAATTTCGCCGACGAGTTGGCGCAGATGCACGGGCTTGGATAATACCGTCGCGCTTTGCGCCGTCTTGGGATCCTGCATCGCCACAGCGGCAAATCCGGTAATGAACATGATCTTGATACCCGGAGAGAGAATCTCAGCCTGTTTGGCCAGCTCAACGCCGTCCAGACCGGGCATCATGATATCGGTCAATAAGAGATCAAATGCGCCGTCGGCAAATTTAAGCGCGCGCAAGGCCCGCTCGCCATCGCTACAGGCAATGACATGGTGACCGGCTTTCTCCAGCGCCTTTTCAAAAAAGCGCCGCATAGCGTGATCATCTTCTGCGTATAATATGGTGGCCATAATCCCCGTTTGATCCCTTCACGTAACCTCAAGCTACCTATTACGTTCCACCAACGCTATTAAATTGTGCCGCACTAGAACATTAGCGACTGTTGGTTAGACAGTTTGCAAATGCCTCGCCAGTTGACGGGACTATCACGGGCGAGCATGAATAATTTATGACCAATTTGCACTTAACGCCTCAAAATGCGCGATGCAGCAAGAGGATTGCCGCCCGTTTGGTCAAGATTGACCGCGGCATTGACCCGGTGCTTGAAATCACGTCGCCGCAGAGCGGGTCCGGCCCCGTTGTTTTCGCCGCGCCGCATAGCGGACGATGCTATCCTGAGGCTTGGCTGCGCAGTTGTAAGCTTTCTGTGGACAGATTGCGCAGTGTTGAGGATGCCTTCGTAGACCGGCTTTTTGCCGGTGCGCCATCACACGGCTCGGCGCTGCTGTGCGCACGGTTTCCCCGCAGCTATGTTGATGTAAACCGCGCGCGCACCGACCTGTCTCTTGGCCAGCGGCGTGATGGGCATGGTCCCGAGAGCGCCCGCGCGCGCGTTGGTCTTGGCGTTATTCCGCACTCCATCGGGGCTAATACGCCGATTTACAATATCCAGCCCGCCGAGATGGAAATCGAGCATAGGCTGGAGCATTATTATGATGTTTATCACCGCGCACTTGATAGGCTGATGGGCGATACATTGCGCGCGCACGGGCAGACGCTTCTAATTGATTGCCATTCCATGCCCGATAGCGGCGCCATGAATGGTCGCCGCGCAGATATTGTACTGGGCGACTGTTTCGGCACGTCCTGCGCGCCGCATATTATTGGACATGCCGCACAGATACTGCGCGAAATAGGATACAGCGTTGCCATTAATCATCCCTATGCAGGCGGATATATTACCCAGCGCCACGGCCGGCCACATGAGGATTGCCACGCGCTGCAGATCGAGATTAACCGCGCCTTATATATGAATGCGGTGACGCTGCGCGCGACGCGCGGCTTTGGGATTTTGTCGCAAAATCTGGAGCGCTTTATCGCCGCGATGACCTCAGATTTTCGACATGTAATTCATCCTATTGCCGCAGAATAAGGACGCAAACTGCGAAAACTCTCTTAAAAAGCGAACAACCCTGACCCGTTTGGCACGGCGCTTGCTCCCCCAAGAGGCGAAACACTCATTTGGGACATAGCTATGACAAGCGATATTGATCTACATGTTGGCAAGCGCCTCCGCCGCCGTCGCAGATTGCTGGGCCTAACCCAACAAAATCTGGCTGGCGAGGTTGGAATTCGGTTCCAGCAAATCCAGAAATATGAATGCGGCGCGAACCGCGTTTCTGCAGCCCGTCTGTTCGAGCTCTCCGAAGCTTTGCGCGTGCCCGTGCAGTATTTCTATGAAGGCCTATCCGAATTTGCGGCCCATGATGCGGACTTGGATCCGGAGATATTAGCCCCGGACGTCTTATCCAAAAAAGAGACCATGGATTTGATTCGCGCCTATTACGGTATGGGTGAGGGGCCGCGTAAACATCTGCTCGACCTCGCCAAGTCGTTATCCCAAAAAAGCGCGGGCGTGCCTCTGCTCTCAAGCGCGGTTTAAAATATATGATAACGCAATTAAAATTGATGAGTTTTAAGGGCGTATTGATGCTGGTTTATGGCGGGCTGTGCGTGTTAAGCGCCGCCTATGGAGCTTTATACTACACCCGATTATAGCGTCCGCCTTGATTTAGCCCGCAGACTGGCCGACCGGGCGCGGGAGTTGACGCTGCCCCTATTCGCGAATCCCGGCGCCGCACAGAATAAAGGCACAGTTTCCGATTATGATCCGGTCACGCAGGCTGATATGGATGCTGAGCGGATGATGCGCGACATGATCCGCACGGATTTGCCGGATGACACCATCATAGGCGAAGAATTTGACGATCATATCGGCAGCGGCACGTGGAGCTGGACTCTCGACCCGATAGACGGCACGCGCGCATTTCTGGCCGGCGTCCCGGTGTGGAGCACGCTCATCGCGGTCAGCTATAATGACACACCTGTTATTGGTCTTATCGATCACCCCGCTCTGGCGCAGCGCTTCGTCGGTCATGGTGGTAAAGCTTACCGCGAAGACGGGAGCGGCACGGCGCAAATAAGGGCGCGGCCCTGTAAAGATATTCGCGACATTGTTCTGGGCTGCACAGAGCCGCTGGCCATGTTCAGCGCGGGTGAGCGCGCCAGCTATGAGATGATCCGGCGCACGGCGCGGTTCTCGCGGCTGGGGCTGGACGCTTATGGCTATGCAATGCTGGCCAGCGGCCGGATGGATATGATCCTAGAAGCGCTTCTCAAACCTTGTGACGTTCGCGCCCTTATTCCGATTGTCGAGGGCGCAGGCGGCATTATCACAGGCTGGCACGGGGAGTCGCCAATTCATGGCGGACGCGTTGTTGCGGCGGGTGATCCGGATATCCTGGAGCAGGTCTATCCGTATTTACGCCGGGCGATGGACAGCTAAGTTTAAATCCGCTGCTCGGACAAAAAGACGTCAAAGGCTTCGAAGAACTGATCGCGGAACTGGTCCTGCTCCAGCAGGGTTTCATGCAGCGCGCCTTGAATCATCAAAAACTCTGCCCCGGCTTTTTCAGCGAATTTTTTTATATCCTCGGCAATGACAATTGGGTCTGCACCGGGCTGTACGATAAGCGTCGGGGCCTGCAATTTACGGGCATTGGACACAACCTCGCGCATGGCGCCAACCGCGCCGCGTATCCAGCCATAGGTCGGTCCGGCCACCCGCACATTATCGTGCAGATCAAAATAGCTGCGCCACAGCTCGTAGCGTTTGCGATCCGACGTCAGCTTATTACCCTTAAAATCAATCGCGATACCGCGGCTTTGCGGCTGCATCGGGATAGGTCGCTTGGACAAACCGATAATGGATAAAAATGATAAAATCTCAGGGACGCCCGGCTGTTCCAATCCGGCCAAGCTTAACATAGGCGCGTTCATAATCGCGGCGTCAGGATGAACCATGCCGCGCAGCATGGCTTGCAGTCCGATACACCCGCCCATGGAATGACCGAGCATCACATGCGGCCGGGGGAGCTCTTCTTTGTAAGTGCCTAAAAGCTCGACTAGATCGCGGGCATAGTCACCGAATTTGCGCACGTAGGATTTAAGCGGATCCTCCAGCAGCCGGGTCGATAACCCCTGTCCACGGTGGTCCATAATAAAGACGCAAAACCCGCGATTACGCAGGTCTTTGATCGTCTCTAGATATTTTTCAATGAATTCCGTCCGGCCCGGAACAAGAATAACCGTCCCGCGAGGCTGAGGATTAAAGCTGGGAAAAACGGCCGTGCGGATATCCAGCCCGTCAACCCGCGCAAAGCTAAACGCCGCGTCTTCGGGAATGACAACGCCGGGGACGTCAACTCTAGGGGCCGGGGTCACGCGCATGGCGTAATGGCCGGGCGAAAGAGCCGCCCGGCGCGCGGATTACATACCCGCGAAAAGAGATTGCAAGCCCATGGCCACAGACATATCGCCTGCCACTTTAAGCTTACCGGACATGAAGGCCATCATCGGGTCAAGTTCGCCCTCAGCCAGTGCAATGAAATCAGCTTTGTCGACGCTGATCGTGCAATCGGCGTCAAGGTCTTCGGTTGAAACTTCGGTTCCGGCGGCATGAACCTGCCCGTCATCACCAAAATCAAACTTCACAGATTTGTCAAGTCCGCCGGCTTTAGCGACAGCTTCGCGCATTTTCACGGCGATTTCTTCAGTAGTCATAGATCCTCCAATTTAGCAATTCGTCTGCCTGTGTGCTTGGCGTGAATATGGTCATCTTGTCGGCAAAAGCAATGGGGCCTGCCGACAGAAAAATGAAACCTGCCTATTCAGCTTTGCGAAATTTCAGCGTCATACGGTCAGATTCGCCAATCGCTGCGTATTTTGCGTGATCAAATGCTGGATCGGCTTCTTCGCCGCGACCGGCGTTTCGTCCGACAGGGGGCAATGTCCAGACGCCAAAGGGGTGATCCGCCGTGTCATTTGGATTGGCGTTAATGTCTGATCTTTCGACCAGTTCAAATCCGGCCTCTTTGGCCATGGCGATCACATAATCTTCCTGCACATAACCACTGCGCGCCCGCGGATCCTGTTCCAAAGTGGCGGGCAGGCGATGCTCGACAATGCCCAGCGTGCCGCCCGGTTTCAGACCGGCATAAAATGTTTCAAAGGCTGCTTCCGCATAGCCGCCACCCATCCAGTTATGGACGTTACGAAAGGACAGGATCATGTCGGCTTGAACCGCCGTGCCATCGGCGTTCATTAAAGGGCCGATATCTTTGCCGAATGTCACGGTCGAAGCATCCGGATATGAGGCGCGGAAATTTGCGTTACCGCTTTTGGCGTAGTCGCTGGTTTCAGGAAATAATGCCGCCGTATATGTTCCGCCTGTTTGCGCCGCATATGGCATCAGAACGGAGCTATACCACCCCCCGCCGGGCCAGATTTCAACAACATTCATGCCCGGCTTCAAGCCCATGAATTCAAGGGTTTGCACCGGATTGCGCCACGCATTTCGCTCTGTGAATTCGCCTCTTGTCTCGTCCATAGCAATGGTCTCGAGAACGCTGAGCTGCACGGCCTCCGGTGTTTCAATTTCTACTGTCTGCGCAGGTTTTACGTCAGGCGTTTCGTCTCCGCCACACGCCGTTAAGGTCATGGCGCAAGCCGTCAGTAATGCGGCGCTTAATTTTGATGTTAAGGTCATAAATATCTCCCGATTTGGCGTGTTTTAGCGCAACGCTATATCAAACCCTAGCGTTAATTTTGGGTTTAGTTGTCTACAGCTATTGCCCTTGAAACCCGAAATTGATCTCCCATTTTAAGTTATGCAGAGGCCGCATTGTGCGGATCTGCGCCGCGCAGCACGGGTCGCTTTTGGGCCCGATATGCGTAAGGCCCAACCCGCCGGGGTCTTATGTTGGCGGGATGTGAAATTGCTAAAAAGGATATCACAATGCGTAACACTTATGATTTTTCACCCCTTTACCGTTCATTTGTCGGGTTCGAACGTATGGCCAATATGATTGACCAGGCGTCCCAGGATAATTCGCCCAGCTACCCGCCTTATAATATCGAGCAAATCGACGAGGACAGCTACCGTATTGAGCTGGCCGTCGCTGGTTTCGGTCAGGACGAGCTGAAAATTGAAAGCCATAAAAATGTGCTGACAATCTCTGCATCGCGCGAAGGCGATGAGTCTGATGCCGAGCGTAAATTCGTCCATCGCGGTATTGCCGGACGCGGTTTTGACCGTCGGTTCCAGCTCGCCGACCATGTTATTGTAACGGGAGCCGACTTGGTTAATGGCCTTCTGGTTATCGATCTGCGCCGCGAGCTTCCTGAAGCGATGAAGCCGCGCACAATTGCGATCGGCGAAGTGGCGGCCAATGACAAAAAATTAACCGGCAAGACACCTTCTGGAAAGTCCAAAGCTGCTTAATTGACTCAACAGCGTGATTAAGCGCCCTTCCCCCGGGCAGCACCGCTGATTGAAGACGACCCCGCGCTCCCTCCCGCGCGGGGTCGTCGCATATTTGGGGGTTCACTTTCGCGTCCATCTCCGTGGTGCGGGATGTTAAGTTTGTTTTTTATCTCACTCTTTTGTCTCTTATCTTGTTATTAGAAGGGCGTCTGTGCGGGACTTTGAAAAACAGGATTACCTTTTACGCGTTAGTGTTGTTTCGTTTATCAAAGTCCCTGCCGTCCCTCCGGATGTGACCCCGCAGTTTCGACATGCGCCCTTTTTCACAAAGACGCAGCACAGCAATGTCTTTGCCAGCGGCTATGAGCCGGGGTTTGCCGTTCTAGCTCTCACTGGCGGGAGTCCGCGCGGCACGTTAAGCCACAGATCATCCCAACACCGCCTCATCTCCAGCCAGCCAACGTACGCTTGCCTGCCCAATGAGATAAGAACAGCTTAAAGATAGGGGCAAAGTGAGAGGCGGGGATTGTTTTTTGTTTATCCACGAAATTGGAACGCCCAATTCTCCATACCGTCATCCTCGCTGGGCACCAGCGAGGATGACGGTAATTGGAAGAGCGGCTCGAGATTCATCCCCGCTCAGACCGTGTATTGCGCAAAATTTAGCCAAATGATTTCGCTTTGCTCTATCTGACAGGCGTCAGCCATTACGTAAGAAATTATAACACATTTCGTATAGTCAAATTTCAGAAAACTCTCGACTTCCTTTGACGCTGCGCGGCTTCCCGCCTAAGAACAGTGGGAATAATTTCGAGGAAATAATCATGACCAAACTTGCCCTTATTCGTCACGGACAGAGCGAATGGAATTTGCAAAACAGATTTACGGGCTGGGTCGATGTTGACCTGACCGAGAAAGGCGTCGCTGAGGCGCAGCTCTCCGGAGAACTGCTTGCCGCAGAAGGGATTGACTTCGACGCCGCCTATAGCAGTGTCCAGAAGCGCGCCATAAAAACGCTGTGGTACACGCTCGAAGCGCTGGACCGTTTATATCTTCCTGTGACGAAAGACTGGCATTTGAATGAGCGTCATTATGGGGGTTTGACCGGTCTGAATAAACAAGAGACGCGCGACAAGCACGGCGACGAACAAGTCCATATCTGGCGGCGTAGTTTTGATGTTCCGCCGCCGCAAATCACAAAAGAATCCGATTATCACCCCATTCACGATCCGCGATATGCGGGAATTCCCGAAGCTGATCTGCCGACGGGAGAGAGCCTGAAACTGACGTTGGACCGCGTTCTGCCTTATTTTGACGCCCACATCGCGCCGCAGATTAAAGCTGGTAAAAACCTGATCATAGCCGCTCATGGGAACTCGCTTCGCGCGCTGCTTAAAAGTTTATTTGACGTCGCGGATAATGATATTCCCGGATTTGAAATTCCCACAGGAAATCCGCTTTTGATCGATATCGCTGATGGCACTCTAAAGGTCACCGCGGCGCGCTATCTGAATGCGGAGCGGGCGAAAGACTTGCCGCCGATCAAGTGAGCCCGGATTATTTGAAGCCTGCCGATCAGGACTTTATGAATGCTGCCATCGCGGCCTCTCTCTCGCAAGCGGGCCGCACGGGCGAAAACCCCAATGTCGGTTGTGTAATAGTCAAAAACGGCGTCATTATTGGCCGCGGCGCCACAGCTGATGGCGGGCGTCCACACGCCGAGACGCTAGCCCTCGCGCAGGCCGGCGCGGCGGCGCGCGGCGCTGATGTCTATGTCACTCTGGAGCCTTGCTCTCATTTTGGACAAACGCCGCCTTGCACAGATGCGCTTATTCAAGCGGGCATACAGCGGTGCTTTATTGCGCTGATAGACCCTGACCCGCGCGTTAATTTTCAAGGCGCGGCGAAATTGCAGGAAGCGGGTATTGATACCTCAATCGGCCTCTGTGAAATATCCGCTAAAGAGGCCATGTCTGATTGGCTCAAAAACCGCGCCTAAGCGCCCGCGTTAACTATTTATTAGGCGCATCATCCCAAATGTTTAACGGAATTTAAGGATTTAGGGGAGGGCCGCCTGTGCGCGTGTCATGGTTAGTCGGGACAGCTATCGTCATCGGGGGTGTGTCCACGGTTGGGTTTGCGCAAAACGCCGGACAAAGCGGCAAAACAGACGACCCTTATAAAGCCTATTATGCCGGTCCGGCGCCGGCTGACACACAAGCCCTGCAGGGCGGTCCGCTCGCGCGGCCCATGCCGGCGCAAGTGCAGCGCGATATGGGATATCAAAGCCCGCCAATTACTCCCGCGCCTGCGCCGCAAACCTCCGGTGGATGGATGCCAAGCTCCGCCGCGCCTCCGCAAGTCTCCGGGTCCGCTTCAGCATCAAGCTCTTCCGGCACTTCATATACTGGTGGCGGCAGCTATATCCCGCCCGCTAAACCATCGTCCCCGTATTCAGGACAGGCCGCCACAGGCGGCACATATTCAGGACAAACCACATATGGCGGTTATCCGGCAGGAGTCACGACGCAACCAGCCCCCGCGTCCAATTACGGGGGGCCGAATTACGGGCGCCAGACAAATGGAGCGCAAAATTATAATTCCGGCCCTCAATATGCAGGTCAAAATTCAGGTCCTATGCAGGCCCCGCCGCCCATCCGCTCACAGCCGCGCTGGTGGAACCGCCTCGGTTTTGGCAATGTGCAGGTTAAGACGGACGGTCATCTGAAAATGGGTCTGGCGGGCGTATCGCGTGATGAGACGACATCGGAGTTGACCGCGGACGGTATGGTGCGCACGGAAGTGTCCGCCATAACCCAAAGCGGCATTGAATATGGCGTAAAGCTTAAACTGCGCGGGCAGCGTGACCGCTATCGCCGCGGGTTTGGCGGCTCGACAATGGTGTTTGGCACAAATGGGTGCCAGCCGGGAATTCCGGGATGCGCGACTGTGACACTTGCGGGCACGCCGCGCGCCGCGCGCGGGCATACCAGCCAGCTTTATACATTTGGTCAAAATGAGCAAAAAGAGCACACTCTGGCGCTCGAAGCCGCTAATCTGTTTGTGCGTACGCCTTATGGCGACTTTACCGCAGGGCGTGATGACGGCGCAGCCGCGCTGTTTAGCAGTCAGGCTCCATCGCTTATGCCGCTGGCGCGCGTCTCTAACCGCCGCACGGATTATTCCGGTCTGGATATGACCAAGACTGTCAATGATGCCTCCGGATTTGCCGAAAAAGTGACCTATACCAGCCCGCGTCTGCTCGGCGACACTATCGGCGTTGGCGTACAAATCGGCCTGTCTTACGCGCCCTCTACAGAAGCTTGCGGCGTTGATTATTGCGTGCGCGGCAATGACAGCAATAATCCCAATGCGCCTCTCTCGCCGCAACTTGATGACGCGGTCGAAGCCGGTATGGCGCTGTCGCGTAATTTTAATAATGGGCTCAGCGTCGAGGGCACAGCCAATTACGCAAGAGCCAAAGATACATCCGGAATCTCAGAATTTGACGATTTGCAAAGCTGGGGGCTGGGACTGACGGCCAGTTACGGACAGTTCGCGTTCGGAACATCGTATCTATCGTCCAATAATGGCTGGGCCGCGGACGGGGATTACCGCGCCGCAGATGTCGGTCTGACATGGAAGCCGTCAAATTGGGGCGTAACAACCGGCTTTGGCTATGCCGAAGATGATCTGACCGGAGTGACCGGACGTTCGGCTTTGCTGGGCGTGTCTTATGATTTTGACCGCTACACCATCGGCACGGGCGTTCAATATACGGACCGTGATGTTCCGGTCTCCACCGGATTTGTTGTTAGCCAAGAGACGCAGGATGCAACATCTGTCTTCATTGAGGGTGCGGTTAAGTTTTAGTCTGCGTCATTTAAAAACATAGACACGCCGGCGTAACCGGCGGCTCCCGATCCCGACATATGCGGCAGGGTGGCACGGTTTATACCGCCCAAAGCGATCACCGGATGTGAAGACAGGCTGGCGAGGTTTATAAAGCCGCTAACCCCCAGCGGCGTGCCTGCGCTCGGACTTTCACTTTGAAAAACAGGCGACAGGATGACCGCGTCCAGCGGGGCAGCATTGGCTTCAATAATCGAGTCCATATCGTGCACAGCGCAGCTTAGAAACCACTCCGGTATGCGCTCTTTCCAGATATGGGCGTCGGCCACATCATTTTGCGGGAAATGCACGCCGTCCGCGCCGCACGCTATGGCAAGCTGTGGATCCGCGCCAACTAGAAAAAGGTGGTCACCGCCAAAGGCAATTTGCCGTAGGTCGTCAGCTATGGCCGCGCGGTCCGCATGTCCAAAATGACGGTAAATAATTGCGGACTGTGAAGGCAGGGCGCGCGCTATAGGACGCACGTCGCCAATACGCGGATCCGTCATAAAAAAGAGCGGCGGCGCAGACGACCCGGCCGTCACAGTCTTCAAGAGCGTTTGAGTAATGGGCGATATCATAAGGCTGTGATAGCGCCACGCCCGGAAACATACTACCCAGTGATTGAGCCTATAAACCGCATATCGTGGTCTGAAAATCAGCTGTGATATGCGGTTATTATTAAGCTTAAGGCTGAGATTGCTCGGCCAGCATCTTTTGAGCGGCCGCAAATAGCATATCGTTAACGGCCCCGTAACTTTCGCAATATTTCATTTTTTCCAAGCTGGCTGGCGCTAAGATCTGCTCGCCTGGATACATCGCAGCATAAACTGACTTTTTTGAGGCGACTGACTGTGTAACAGTATCAGAACCGTAAGTTTCGGAATCCAGAAGTGAACCTGTTATCATACTGGAAATTTGAAATTGCCGGCCTATGGATTGGATAATTTTAGCCTGCTGTCCTGCGTCTCCGTCTTGGGGTAAAGCTTCGGAAAAATGGTCAAGATAACCGCTGCAATCCACTAAATCATTATATGAATTAGAAAGATTTTTGGTTTTAATATCAGCTTGGAAAGTTTGTGCGCGGGCCAATTGTTCAGGCGTGTATTTGCTGGCCTCTTGAGCCACAGCAACGCCGGCTACTCCGGTGAGCAAAACGGCCGATAGGGCGAGAGTGTTGAAAAATTTAGTCATAGAAAGGGCCTATAGGCTGTTAAATTTATAGCCCCGTCTATACAAAAGCGTTCCTGCATGAAAGATGAACAGCAGACATTACGGATGATATATGAAATCGTTAAAACAGCGGGCTGAAAACATTGACGCGGTCATGAAAAAGGCGGCGTCCAAAACGCCCTGCCGCCTCATCGCTGTCTCCAAACAGCAGCCAGATGAGAAAATTGTGCAAGCGCTGGACGCCGGTCTGAGGATTTTCGGGGAGAACCGCGTGCAAGAGGCGGCCGCGCGGTGGGGGGAGCGGTTCGTCCAGCATAGAGATGGCTTGGAGCTGCATCTCATCGGCCCGCTGCAAAGCAATAAAACCGCCGATGCGTGCGCGTTATTTGACGTCATTCATACGCTGGACCGTTCGAGTCTGGCTAAAGCGCTGGCCAAATACCGTGACGGTGGCGGCAAACTTCCGCGCCTGCTCGTTCAGGTCAATACAGGCGAGGAAGAGCAAAAATCAGGCGTGATGCCCGCTAAATTGAGCGCATTTCTAAGATCGATGGATCAGGATTATGGTCTCACTATCGAGGGTCTGATGTGCATTCCGCCTGTTGACGAAGCCCCGGGCGCGCATTTTTGGCTCTTACGCACACTGGCTGCCGACCACGGGCTTTCCGAGCTCTCCATGGGGATGAGTGCAGATTATGACACAGCGGCCAAATTAGGGGCCACATATGTGCGCGTCGGCTCTGCGCTGTTCGGCGCGCGCAGCTAGATGATTTCAATATAACTGTCGAGGCTGAGATGAGGTAGAATTGTCGCCATCGCGTCCGGCGTCACCGCAATACATCCTGCGGTCGGGCGCTGATCTACCCGCGTAATGTGCAAAAATATAGCGCTGCCTTGCCCGGCAATTGGCGGGGCATCATTATGACCTAGCACGATGATAACATCATAAGCACAGTCATCGCGCATGAGGCGCTCGGCGCTGGCGGGGTAGGGGAGCCGGACGGGCTGATTATAGGCTGCGTCACCGCGTTCATCGCACCATCCATCATCGCTGCGAATGGCGTGAAATGTCAGGGGGCTGGACGGGGCAGGCAGGCGGTCGGCGCGGTAAAATCCGTATCTTAATCTGTAACGGCCCAGCGGCGTTTTAAAATCGCCCTCGCGGCCCTCGCTTTGCGGGATCGCGCCCTTCCGCCCGATGACGCAAGCATAGCTCTGCCCGTTGCATAATAGCTGTTTGTTTCCGGTATTAACGATCATATCCATCTCTCAACCGTACTTCACGGCTTCGCGAGTGCAAACGCTTTACCTTGTTTTTTATGGTGCGGGGATTATTGTCCGGACAAACAATCCAAGGACAAGTCCATGAGCGTCAAAAAACGCCTGCTGATTATTGATGATGACGAAGATTTGCGCGCAGAACTGTGCGAGCAGTTCAGCCTCTATGACGAGTTTGAAACGACTGATGTCGGAACGGCAGGCGAGGGAATTAAACAAGCTAAAGAAAATGCCTTTGACCTGATCATTTTGGATTTGGATCTGCCGGACATGCTCGGCACGGAAGCCTGCGGCCTAATGCGCAAAGCCGGGGTGGCTGCGCCGATTGTCATGCTGACGGGGAATGAAGGCGAAGCGAATGAGATTTTGGGCCTCAATAGCGGCGCGAATGATTATGTCACCAAACCGTTTCGTTTCGCCATTTTGATGGCGCGTATGCGGGCCCATTTGCGCATTTTTGAACAAAGTGAGGATGCCACGTTCCAGCTCGGGCCATATGAATTTCATCCGGCAAATAAAAAGCTCATTCCATCGGAGGGGCGCGATATCCGTTTGACCGAGAAAGAAACCAATATCTTAAAATATTTGCTTCGGGCGGGGGGCAAGGCTGTGGCCCGCGAAGAGCTTCTGCACGAGGTTTGGGGCTATAATAGCGGCGTCACCACCCACACTCTGGAAACCCATGTCTATCGCCTACGCCAGAAGATCGAGCCGCAACCCGGTACGGCGACCTTGCTCGTGACAGAGCCCGGCGGTTATCGTCTGGAGCTTGGATAATTTGGAGTTTGCCGCGATAGAGTCGCGCGGCGCGCCGACGCCTGATGAATTTGCGCAGCTACGCCTTGCCGCCAAACCCGTTATTTTTCGCGGTCTGGTCACCGATTGGCCCGCCGTCAAACGCGGGAAAATCGGCGCGGCGGAGCTATTTGATTATCTGCGGTTAATGGATAGCGGCAAGATGCAAAACACATTACTCGCCGCGCCTGAGCTGGCCGGGAGGCTGAATTATAATGCTGATTACTCAGGTCAAAATTATTCAGAACAGGCGGAAACGGTCGGCGTCGCGCTTGACCGGCTACTGACCTATGAAAACAATAGTTCGGCCCCGGCCGCCTTTATCCAGTCCTTGCCGCTTAATGACTATATGCCGGAATTTGCCCGCGCCCATCCTATGACGCTGCCGCCAGCAGAGACGCCGCCGCGCGCGTGGATCGGTAATCAAACGACGGTGCAGACGCATTTCGATGTCAGTGAAAACATGGCCTGTGTGGTGGCGGGGCGGCGGCGTTTTACCCTATTTGCGCCGGATCAATTGCCCAATCTGTATATCGGGCCGCTTGAATCCGCGCCGGGCAGAACCCCTGTCAGTACAGTCGATCTGGATAATCCCGATTTTGAGGCTCACCCTCATTTTAGACGCGCGTTGGATAATGGATATCAAGCCGGGCTTGACGCCGGCGACGCCATTTACATCCCTATGGGGTGGTTTCATCATGTGCGCGCGCTGTCTCCGGTCAATATGCTGGTCAATTATTGGTGGAGTGCGCCCGGCGCGCAGCTTAAGCAGCCTTGGGCGGCGCTTCTTCATGCGGTGATGGCCTTTCGCAATCTGCCCGACGCGGACCGTCAGGTCTGGCAGGGTCTGTTCTCGCATTTTGCGTTTTTGGACAATGGTGAGCCAATGTCACATTTGCCACAGGATCGTAGGGGTTTTTTAGGCGGCGTACCCGATATGCATCGCGGCTCTCAAATTTATGAAATTCTAGCTGCACTCGGGCCTGAAATTGGGCTGGATCCGCCCCCGCGAAAATGATGTCGATTGTCCTTAGCCTTTACGCGCTGTGCGTTTTCGCGCTGCTTATGGCTGAGCTGCGCGGTCAAATGACGGCGCAATATATTTCCAAAACGCTAGCGGGCCTTGGGTTTTTGAGCATTGCCGTTTTAAGCGGAGCGATGGACTCAATTTACGGACAGTTGATTCTTGCCGCGCTTGTTTTCAGTTTTATTGGCGATCTTTGCTTGCTTCAACGCGGCACAGGCCGTGCCTTCCTCGCCGGCATGGCGGCCTTTGCTGCAGCGCATATCGTCTATATTTTTGCTCTGGCGCAGTGGGGTTTTGAGCCGTGGTGGCTTTGGACATTCCTTCCGGCTGTATTGATCGGGCTTGCGGCCTATATTATAATGAAGACGGACATACCGGGCAAACTTCAGGCCGGTACATTATTATATTCGGTTGTGATCGCGCTCATGGGCGCATTCGCCATTCTGGCAACACGCAGTAGCGGGCATGGCTTATTCGTTATCGCAGCAGCGTGTTTTATTCTGTCGGACATCTTCGTCTCGCGGCACCGCTTCAAACCTGTTGCGAAACAAACACTGTTAGCAGGGCCGCGCAATTACTTGGTCATCACGCCATTTTATTTTTTTGCGCAAGTGCTCTTTGCGCTTAGTGTTGGTTTGGCAGTTTAGGGCAGATTTAAGTCTAAAACGATGGGGGCATGGTCGGATGGACGCTCCCAGAAGCGGCAATCCCGATGCACTTTAAACCCATCGCGTCCGCCGCAGAGCGCCGCATCTTTGAGCGCCTGACTGACCCAAATATGATCCAGCCTCCGTCCGCGATCGGATTTGTTAATGTCGCGTGAGCGGTATGACCACCAGCTAAAGAGCTTTTCATCATCGTCAATCAGCGCGCGGGCGACATCGATAAAGTCGTGACTGTCTTGCAAGTCTTTCAAGATTCCGACCTCGAGCGGGGTATGGCTGACGACTTTTAAGAGCTGTTTATGTGACCAGACATCATTTTCATGCGGCGCTATATTGAAATCGCCGACCAGAACCTGTTGGTCATCGCCAATGGCAAAGCGCTGGGTAAAATAGGCGTTCATCGTCGCCAGAAAATCCAGCTTATGTTTGAATTTAAGGTTCTCTACGGGATCGGCAATATCACCGCCTGCAGGAATATAAAAATTGTGAAGCTCGAAATCGGTTTTACCGACAACAATGCGCGTACTGACATGACGGGCTTCTTCGCGCGGACAAAAGGCGGTGGGGAGGCGTTCCAGCGGGATTTTACTGACCGTTGCCGTGCCGTGATAACCCTTCATGCCGGAGACTTCGATATGCTCATACCCCGCCTCGCGAAATGGATCATAGGGAAATTGCGGCTCTTCGCATTTAATCTCTTGCAGGCATAGAACGTCAATGTCCTGCTCTTTAAGAAAGCGGATGACCTGTTCAATACGAAGGCGGACGGAATTGATATTCCATGTGGCGATTTTAATTGTGCTCATTGGCGCCGTCTAAGGCGATTCGCGCGCGCAGATAGCGCGCGCTTGTGGATGAAGGCGTGTTAGCGCCGTCGTCCGCCGCTACCGACGCGTGAATTGCGCACGATAAACAGGCGCGGGTTTAAGTCTTCATTATAGCGCAGATTGGACAGGACAACGCGTGTCGTCTGGCCAAATTCATCGACGACAACCCATTCTTTAAGAGCTAAATTCGGCTCGTTAAAGACCAAGGTCATTTGCCCCGCCTGTTTGCCGTCTTTATCGGCAATGGTCACGGCGGTGCGATCTTGAAATTTTTGCAACGCCAAGACTTTGGTGTCGCGGGCCAGGTTCATATCCGTTTTTAAAAACGCACCCAGCGGCGTTGCGCCCAGCGGGATGCGGTCTGACGTGCCCAATTTTGTATTTTGCTGCGTGATAAAGCTGCCATCCGAGACGATGAGCAGGTTCGCGGGTGGGGCATATTCAAAGCGGATTTTACCCGGACGTTGCAGCGCAATTGTGCCGCTGGCCTGGCTACCATTTTGGTTATATTGCACGAAATCACCGGTTAGCGTGCCGGTATTGTTCAGCGCGAGATCCAGACGGGCCAGATCTTGCTGCAGGCTTTGCGGATGGGTGAAGGCCGGAATTTGCGCTGTGGTTTGCGCAGGCGTCGTTGGCGCGGTTTGGGCGCTGGCGATCATGGCCGCGCCGCCCAATAGGGCGCTCATCGCTGCGGTGATTAGAATGTGTTTTTTCATGGCGGCTGTTTACCCCATTAAGAGTGAATATAATCTGACACTATAAGGGCCGCGCCTGAGCGCAAGCCGAATACTGCGCTCACATACGGTTCACCTTGATTAAATTGTGTACACGCGCGATGACGTCCTGAACTCATGGAGAAAATTATGCGTCCCAATGACCGCGCGCTGGATGCCTTGCGCCCCGCCGAAATTACCCCCCACGTTTCGCCTTATGCCGAAGGCTCGTGCCTGATCAAAATGGGCAATACCCATGTACTGTGCACGGCCAGCGTTGACGAAAACGTTCCGCGCTGGATGAAGGGCAAAGGCAAGGGCTGGGTCACGGCGGAATATGGCATGTTGCCCCGCGCGACGCATTCACGTAATTCGCGTGAAGCCGCGCGCGGCAAACAGGGTGGCCGCACGGTTGAGATTCAGCGCTTAATCGGGCGCAGCCTTCGCGCCGTGGTCGATCTGGAAAAGCTCGGTGAGCGCCAGGTCATTCTGGATTGTGACGTGATGCAGGCTGATGGCGGCACGCGCACTGCATCAATCACCGGCGCTTATGTCGCGCTGTCGATAGCGATAAATAAATTGGTCGAGCAGGGCTTAATCGCTGAGTCGCCTATTTTTGCGAAAATGGCCGCTGTCTCTTGCGGGATTGTGGACGGGACCTGCCGTCTGGATCTTGAATATGTTGAAGATAGCGCCGCGCAGGCCGATTGCAATTTCGTGCTGACAAATACGGGCGGCATTATCGAAGTTCAGGCCACCGCCGAAGACGAGCCCTTCACCGCTGATCAAATGGCAGAACTCACGCGTCTGGGCACCAAAGGCGTTGCCGATCTTTGCACGCTGCAAGACACTGCGATTGAACCCTAACCCGTCCCACGTTTGCTTTCGACGTCCATGCCGTGTTCGCGCACTTTGCGGTACAGCGTGGAGCGGCCAATGCCGAGGCGGCGGGCGACTTCGCTCATATGGCCGGAATAGGTTTCTATAGCGAATTGGATGAGATCACGTTCAATGTCCTCAAGGCTACGCAAATGCCCGTTACGGTCCAGTATTTCAAATGTGTCGTCTGACGTTTCGATATCAGTTTCCGGCGTTATAGCTTGGGTTTCGGCGCGCGGTATGATCGGTGTCAAACCGCTGATTTGCGGGAAGTCTTCGGGCTTTAGCATATGGCCGTCAGATAAAATCACGGCGCGGAATATCGCGTTTTCGAGCTGCCTTACATTTCCCGGCCAGCCAAACCCGCGCAGCATTGTAAGCGTTTCAGGTGATGCGCCGCGCACGCTGCGGTTTTCCTGTGCATTAAAACGTTTGACGAAATGCTCTAAAAGGGCCGCAACATCTTCGCGGCGCTCACGCAATGGCGGCACGTCGATTGGAAATACATTAAGGCGGTAAAACAGATCTTCGCGGAACCGGCCTTCTTTAACTTGAACGGATAGATCCCGGTTTGTCGCGCTGATAATGCGCACATCAACTTTGACCGGGCGTTTAGATCCGATAGGGTCCACTTCGCCTTCCTGCAGGACACGCAGCAATTTGACTTGCATATCCAGAGGCAGCTCCCCAACTTCATCGAGGAATAATGTACCGCCATTGGCTTCCTGGAATTTACCGAAATGCTTAGCATTGGCGCCTGTAAAGCTGCCTTTTTCGTGACCGAATAAAATACTCTCGACCAGATTTTCAGGAATAGCCCCGCAATTAACCGTAATAAACGGCCCGCCGGAGCGCTCTGAAGCGCCCTGTATAGCGCGCGCAACGACTTCTTTACCAACACCGGACTCACCTGTGATAAGGATCGGAATATTGGCTTTGGCCCCGCGCTCGCCCATAGCGACTACGCTGCGCATAGACGGGGCACTGCCGATCAAATCGTCAAAGGTGAGCGTGTTCTGGCTGGTTTTATTGAGGCGTTTGACTTCGGTGGACAGCGTGTTGATTTCCAGCGCATTGCGGATAGAGACGATCAGGCGTTCAGGACTGGCGGGTTTAACGACGAAATCGCGCGCCCCTGCTTGCATCGCCGCAACAACGGCGTCGATGCTGCCCCGGCCTGTCAGGACAATTACCGGAAGCTCGGGCCGTATTTTCTGCAGCTCGGCCAAAGTATCCATGCCGCCGAGACCGGGCATGATCAGATCGAGCATGACGACATCTATAAAGCCGCCATTGGCGCCGGCGATTTTATCCAGCGCCGCGTCCCCGCTCTCGGCTTGAAGTGTTTTAAATCCGCTTTTTTCAATGACCGCTTGGAGCAATCTGCGCTGCGTCGGGTCGTCATCGACAATTAAGACTGTTTTGGACATCCCGATACCTTATTATTAGGGCGCGGCTCTTATGGCGCGCGTCAAATCTGCACGTCTCATAGGCGCTTGGCGTAAATTTTCCCTTCAGAGGCAAGGTTAACATGGTGTTGAGAGGCCCCAATCGGTTGCGAAACAGCAAAATTTTCCAGCGCGTCTTGGCGCAATAGATGTCCCATGCTAAGGCGGGCCAAATTGACTCTTACAGGAGGGCGCTATGGCGCAATCTGACTATAAACGCGGTAATATGATCGTTGAGGATCATAAGGGAACTTTTGGCGGTTTTGTTGCTGTCTCTATATGGGCCACCGGCCTGCTTGTGATAATTGTTTTGATGGCGACCTTAATTTTTGCCGCAAAATTTGCTTTTCTCCCCTCATTGATCGCAACATTTATTGTCGGCGTGATTTACGGCCTAGTGCTGAAAATGAGCTTGCGGTGGTATGCTATTCTCTTCTTTTTTGCGATTTTTGCTGTGATCGTCGCCGCGATCGGTGCATTGCTCTAATTTATAGCCGTTTTCACAGCGTTTAGAGCGAATTGGTCATATCAATACCCAAAAAAGTCCTATTTTGATAAAAAGCGGTCCCTTGGGGCCGCTTTTTTATTGGCTTGCGCAGGAATTAAACGCTAACCAAAACGCTAAACTGCCATAAGAATTGGATTCGACGTGAAAATAGCTGTCCTCAATGATCAAAGCGGCGCGGAAGCCCGTGTTAGCGCCTCTCTAGACAGTGTGAAGTCCTACATTGCTGACGGACACAGCGTTGCTGTTGTAAAAGGGGCGGGCAAAGCCGCAAACATCTCTGATGCCGATTATAAAGCTGTGGGCGCAACCATTGCCGCGACGAACACAGCCGCTGTCAAAACAGCCGATCTGGTTATGTCAGTGGTTGGCGGCAATGCTAAACTGGTTGCCGGTATGAAAAAAGGCGCCGGTATTTGTGGTCTGATGAATCCGGCCGATAGCGCCGCATATGTCAAAGCCTGCGCGGACGCAGGCGTCGACGCATTCGCGCTGGAATATATCCCGCGTATTTCACGCGCGCAAAGCATGGACGTGCTGTCCAGCCAATCTAATCTGTCAGGATACCGCGCCGTGATTGAAGCGGGCAGCGAATATGGCCGCGCCTTTCCCATGATGATGACGGCCGCCGGCACGGTCGCTCCGGCCAAAGTGTTTATAATGGGCGCAGGGGTGGCCGGTTTGCAGGCCATTGCCACGGCCCGCCGCCTTGGCGCAGTGACAACGGCAACTGACGTGCGCCCCGCCGCCAAAGAGCAGGTGGCCTCATTAGGCGCGAAATTTGTGGCCGTTGAGAATGAAGAATTTAAAGCCGCAGAAACGGCGGGAGGCTACGCCAAACAAATGAGTCCAGAGTATCAAAAACTGCAAGCCGAGTTAACCGCGACCCATGTGGCCAAACAGGACATCGTCGTCACCACGGCGCTGATCCCCGGACGCGCTGCGCCCGTGCTGATTACCAAAGAGATGGTCGCGTCGATGAAGCCGGGCAGCGTGCTCATTGACCTCGCGGTAGAACGCGGCGGCAATGTGCAGGGCGCAAAACCGGGCGAAGTTGTGACCACGAAAAATGGCGTCAAAATTGTCGGGCATCTGAATTGGCCATCACGCATGGCGGGCGATTCCAGCTCGCTCTTTGCGCGCAATCTTAAAAACTTTTTGCCGCTGCTGACAGCCGAAGGCGGGGTATACGGCCCCGATTATGACGACGACATTATCATAGGCTGCCTACTGACACATGGCGGCGCGGTCGTGCATGAGCGCCTGACAGGAGAAAAATCATGAGTATGATGTTACCGTTAATGGCGAGCGCGACAGGCGCGACGCCGATCATCTATCTATTTGCGATTTTCATCCTCGCCATATTTGTTGGCTATTATGTGGTCTGGTCAGTCACGCCCGCATTGCACACGCCGCTAATGGCTGTGACCAATGCCATTTCCTCCGTCATTATCGTTGGCGCGCTGGCCGCGATTAGCGCGAATAAATTAGGCATGGGCTTCGGTATTGCTGACGGCTTCGGATTTGTCGCAACGGCGCTTTGTGCGGTCAATATTTTCGGCGGCTTTCTGGTGACCCAGCGCATGCTCGCCATGTATAAAAAGAAAGAGAAGTAGGATGACCCTTTCTCCAAATGTGGCCGCTATGGCCTATATCGTCTCGGGCGTCCTGTTCATCATGGCGCTGCGCGGGCTTAGCTCACCGGAGACGTCGCGGCGCGGCAATACTTACGGTATGGTCGGGATCGGCATCGCCATTGTAACCAGCCTATTATATTTCGGCATGCTGGGCAGCGGCCCGCTCGTCAAAGTCGGCGGCGCCTTAATAATTGGCGGCGGTATTGGCGCAGTGATTGCCAAGCGCATCGCTATGACGGCTATGCCGCAACTGATTGCCTTTTTCCACAGTCTTGTCGGTCTGGCTGCCGTGCTGGTCGCCTGCGCGGCCTTCTTTTCGCCCGAAGCTTTCGGCATTGGCGAGCGCGGATTTGTGGCAGGCTACAGCCTGCTTGAGCTGTCCCTCGGCGCAGCGATTGGCGCGATCACCTTTACCGGGTCGATCATCGCGTTTTTGAAACTCAATGGGAATATGTCCGGCTCGCCCATCCTGCTTCCGGGCCGTCATTTTATTAATCTGGGTCTCGTGCTCGCCGTCGCCGTGCTCGTCGGCATGACCATGGCCAGCGGGGGAGCATCTGCCCCCGTCTTTATCGTCATTATCGCGCTAACTTTGATATTGGGCGTGACGCTGATCGTGCCGATTGGCGGCGCGGATATGCCCGTCGTCATCTCTATGCTGAACAGCTATTCGGGCTGGGCGGCAGCGGCGCTCGGCTTCACGCTGGGTAATCTGGCGCTGATTATTACCGGCGCATTGGTCGGCAGTTCCGGCGCAATCCTGTCTTATATCATGTGCAAAGGCATGAACCGTGGGTTCCTGTCAGTCATTCTGGGCGGGTTTGGCGCGGTCGCGTCCGAGGCTGCTGCGGGCGGCGGTGAGCAAAAACCGTTTAAACGCGGCAGCGCCGAAGACGCGGCCTTCATCATGAAAAACGCCTCGAAAGTCATCATCGTGCCGGGCTACGGCCTCGCCGTCGCGCAGGCGCAGCACGCCACTCGCGAAATGGCGGATGCGCTCAAAGCTGAAGGCGTGGACGTGAAATACGCCATCCATCCGGTTGCAGGCCGTATGCCGGGTCATATGAATGTCCTGCTCGCGGAAGCCAATGTCCCCTATGACGAAGTCTTCGAACTTGAGGATATCAACAGCGAATTTTCCACCGCCGAAGTCGCTTTCGTGGTCGGCGCCAATGACGTCACCAACCCCTCAGCCAAGACCGATCCGGCCTCGCCAATCTTCGGCATGCCTATACTGGACGTGGAAAAAGCGGGCACAGTTTTGTTTGTCAAACGCTCTATGTCATCGGGTTATGCCGGCGTCGATAATCCGCTCTTTTACGCCGATAATACGATGATGCTTTTGTCCGATGCCAAGAAAATGGTCGAAGAAATTATTAAAGCGCTCTAGGCCGTAATAAGGCCGCCATGTTTCAACCAAAGCGCCGCGTCCTCGCCAAGTTCTTCAATCATTTTATTTTCATAGGCGGCGTTTTCGTCGTCTGTGAGAACGTCTTTCCACCGGCCATTTATGCCCTTGTTGATGAAGACCTTTGCCCCGGCGTCCCAGAATGCGCCGCCGAGTGGAACGCTTTTCATGGCGTTTTCCTTCATCCATTCAAAGCTACAATATTCGACGATTCTGTCCCAACGGCTCTCGTTAATCTCGATAGATAAAAAATCTGCAATCCTGCGCATCGCTTGCGGCATGTCCTTTTTCATATCGCTAAAATGCAGGAACATCACATTAGGCAAATTGCGGATATTCCACCAGCTGCGCACATTGTCCCAGAACGACCAGAACGGATAGCCGTCCTTGTCCATCCAATCGTGCCAATATTCACGAATATCTTCGGGTGGAGGATCAATCGGCGGTCCGATACGGCCGGGTGTATTGTTCAGAGCGTCATACCAAACGTTATTAGCATTTGAATGATGATTATAGAGGCTCCAGACTACATCGCGTCCATCTCGTCCAATATAGATATATTTTGCTTGAGGTGAAAATTTTAGCGCGTCCACGGGCAGATGAGTTTTCATAAAGCGCCGGTGTTTTTGGGCTTCGATCTCGGGAAGTTTGACGGCCTTTGGCGGCACGCGAAGATCGACCCATGGCGACATTTCAGCAACAGACAAATCCGGATCTCCCCCGAAAATCATTTGAGCAATCATCTGCTGTGTCCAGGTCGTCCCGGACTTTCCATAGGTCGAGATGATAATGTCGTCATCGCGAATCTTTAGATCATTCCAAATCGTGGAGTCAAAATGATGATTGCAAAGCTCACGTGATTTTTTGGGCCAAGAAAGTGTATCTGCCATACCGCCCCCATATTTTGGCACGGCTAATAGCATAAAATTCGCAAATTTTCAAGATTTTAGAATTGCCTGATCAAAGCAGACCGGAATGTAGAGACATGGCTTCATCAATTTCAATCTTCTGGTACCACCTTGAAGCGCTTTAGGCGTTTTTTCTCTCCCGCTTATCCCTCCTGCGCGAAGCGGTCTTTGACGCGATAGACAATATCCGCTAGGCGCGGTGTTGATTTAAAAACCCTACACCAAGTCAAAGACACAAGGTCGCCTTATGCAAAATATAATCGGATTTCATTATACGCTCAAAGATAAAGACGGCGCTGTGCTGGACAGCTCTGAAGGGCAGCCGCCTATGTTGGTCATGACCGGCGCGCAGCAGATCATTCCGGGACTGGAAAAAGAGCTGATGAAAATGAAAAAGGGAGAGAAACAGACGGTCGTTATTGCGCCCGAGAATGCTTATGGCCCCGTCCAAGAGGATATGAAACTGACCGTCAAACGCGAGCAATTCCCCGAAGGCGCGCAGCTTCACGTCGGGCAGCAATTTAAAATCAATCAAGAGCCGCAGGCGCCCGTCTTTACCGTCACGGCGATTAAAGACGACAATATTCACATTGACGGCAATCACCCCATGGCGGGCAAAGAGCTACATTTCGATGTTGACGTGACTGAAAAACGTATGCCGACACCGGACGAGCTGGCCCATGGTCACGCTCACGGCCCCGGTGGCCATCACCACTAAAATTAAGCGGTAATAACCACCCCTAAATATTATTTCATTCTCTGTGACAGGTTTAACGTGTAGACCGTCTATTATGGATAAACCTTACGTGAGAGACAGATGAAAGCCTTATATTTAACCGGCGTAGCATGTTTTTTTATGGCGGCATGCGGCGCCCCGGGTAATGACCCTTCAGAGGACGCCGCAGAGATATCGCCGCAAGCAATTCTGTCAGCACAGAACGCCGCGCAGTATTTTGACCGTGACAGCTTAGCCGCCGATCCTAAAATTGTGGACTGCACATTATCCGGCGGCGCGACGGCGAAATGTTTGTCGATCACGTTAAAGCCAGCGCCGGAGAGTTTCACTATCGGCCCGTGGTGTCCGCGCAATATCAGTGACGGCCCGGATGTGTCGGGTATCTGGCTGGAGGGCGGCAAAGTCTATGACGCCGATGGGGCGTTTATCCAAAATATGTCGACATTTTACGATGATTCTGATTGGCAAATGTTTGACCCGGCAACAGGCAAGATTAATATCACAGATAGCAAGATTTCCTGCGCAGCGGCGGCGCGCCCCGATGTCGACCCGCAATATCAAAACCACTGCGTTGAATGTCAGATATCGTATCTGGATGAAGGCCTAAGCCCGACTTATGTTATTCCGCTTCACCCCGTGCCCGCCTTAAACATTGCGCCGCGTGTTGATCATGGCGGGGTCGGCGTCGCCTTTAGCGGCGCGCGGCTGGACGCCTCTGCGCCAACTGATGCCATTTTAGCTGCGCATACTGTGGCGCCATTTGATGATTGCGGCGGTCATGTGAATTTGAATGCGGGCTATCACATTCATGCGGTGATGGATTGCCTGACCGAAGTGCCCGGTGCAGGGGGCCACGGTTCGCAAATCGGTCTCGCCATGGACGGCTATGGCCTATTTGCGCGATATCTATCCGGCGGCGTTGAGCCTACGGATTTAGACCAATGCCGGGGCCATGAGGTTGACGGTATCGGCTATCATTACCACGTGAATGCGCCGGGTGAAAACGCAATTATCGGCTGTCATAGCGGACAAACGGGCTGCACGTTGGAGGATTCCGGCGCGGTGTGTGATTCCAGTCAAGTGCAAGGGCGACCGCCAAGAGGTAATGTCCCGCCGCCCGGGCGAGATAACCGCTAAGCGCTGTGCGCGCCGTCCGCGAGGGATTTGACCAAGGCTAGAGCCTCTTCCTCGCCTTGCTCGTGCAGGGCTTTGACGATGGCCGTGCCGACGACAACGCCGTCCGCGATTGTGCCGATTTGCGCCGCGCGCTCCGGCGTTTTTACGCCAAAGCCGACGACAACTGGCAGGCCGGACGCTTTACGCACGGCGGCGACTTGCGCGCTAATATCGCCGCTACCGTCACCCGATAGCGCCGTGCCCGTCACGCCCGTCATAGAAACATAATAAACAAAACCCTTCGTGCCGCGCACAACGTCGGGAAGGCGCGCCGCATCGGTTGTCGGCGTGGCAAGGCGGATTAGCGCCAAATCATGAGGCTCAAACGCCTTGCGCAATGGCGCGTCTTCCTCGGGCGGGAGGTCAACAATAATCGCGCCGTCTACGCCGGCCTTGTGGGCCGCCTTGGCAAATTCCGCTTCGCCCATTTGGTGGATAGGATTAAAATATCCCATCAGGATGATGGGAGTATCGCTATTCGTGCGGCGAAAATCGGCCGCCATATCTAATATCGTTTTCAGCGTCGTGCCGGACTTGCGCGCGCGAATGCCCGCCTCTTCAATTACGGGGCCGTCCGCCATCGGGTCGGTGAACGGAATGCCCAGCTCGATAATATCCACGCCATAGGCGGGCAGGGCGTTCATCACGCGCTGACTGGCTACGCGGTCAGGATCCCCGCCCATAATATAAGCGACAAAGACGGTGGAGGTTTTAGAGAAAGTAGCGTTAAGGCGTTGGGTCATTGCTAATATGCTTTTCTTGTGACATTTAACCTATGCTTTAGGATGGGTTCGAGCGTTTTGAAATTAGTATTTATAGATTATTTAAATTCAATTGACCTTGACCGTACTGCTTCTGCATTTGCGATATGCATCTCTTTAGTAGCACTTTTATTTTCGTTTCTAAATTATAAATTACGGCGGCAAGATCGGAAATCTCATATGCCGGCGCTTGAGGTATATTATGAGACAGGAACAAGATTTTCTTCAGAAGAAGAACAATATGATAACGCAAATTACTGTTGGTCATTCAGAATAATGATTACAAACACGTCAAGATCGCACAATTCAATTCTCGGTGCGCAATTAAAAATTAGTTATATTGGATACTCAGGAGACGAAGGCGAGCTTGTTCTAGACAATGTGAATTCAAGAACCGACGACTTTAATACCCCTGTAAGTTTAACACCGATGGAGAGTGTGTCTGGATGGTTCACATTCTCCACGACAGTTAATATCTATAATGACTTGAAAAACCTGACTTACGAAATAGAAATCATGGATGCGGCAAAACTTGGCAAGAAGGTTGAACCAATCGTAATTTTACCAATGAGATTAAAGAACGATGAGAAAAAAAGTTAGGCTAAAAAATATTGTTCCGTTAATGAACGTTGGTCTGGTTAGCATGCCAAATGTAGCTGATGGTAAAATGGTGGCTAACTTAGTTCTAGATTTGCAGAAATATCCAAGTGTTCTTAAATACATTCAAGCACACACTCCAGACATGAGTGGAGATGCAAATACACAGTGGTTCATGTCTAATAAAGGTGCCGCATATCTACTTATTGAGGCCTCTAAACCCGCTAAGGTCGAATTTACTATACCCTTTTCAATGAAGTCGCATGCACTTAGCGCTGACCATATAATGCGCACGAGATGTGCATATCTACAAGGCTCAAATCTGCTGCTGGGAAAGAGCACTAACATTGACGCCCCCAGCATCCTTGTTGAAATTCCTGCTCAGCCGTTAAAAAGTCGTTGGGAAAATCATCTCCACAAATATTTTGAAAAGAGATTTCGAAAAAGGGGCTTTAATAAAGCTGAGGCAAAAAAATTCTCCAAAAAACATATAGAGGAATTTAGAGAGTTTGGATCAGTTAGGCAGAAGTAATCTCTATAATACTTTTCAGTTTCACCTATACCTACTTAATAAGCCTTCGTATTCTCGCCGTCTGTCCCTGCCGCGATATCTTCGCCGAGCGCTTCGGCGATGGTGAAGACGTCTTTGTCGCCGCGGCCGCACATATTCATGATGATAAGTCCGTCTTTGCCTAATTCTTTGGCGAGATCGACGGTGCGCGGAATGGCGTGGCTGGGCTCCAATGCTGGCAATATACCTTCAAGGCGCGCGCATTCTTGGAACCAGTGCAGCGCTTCCTCGTCTGTGGCACTTACATATTCGGCGCGGCCAATATCGTGCAGCCAGGCATGTTCCGGCCCGATGCCGGGATAGTCTAGACCCGCAGATATAGAATGCGCGTCAGCGATCTGGCCGTGCTCGTCTTGTAATAAATAGGTGCGGTTACCGTGCAGCACGCCCGGCGAGCCGCCCGTCAGCGAGGCCGCGTGCAGCCCGCTATCGACGCCGCGCCCGGCCGCTTCGACCCCGATCAGGCGCACGGATGCGTCCGGAACAAAGTCATGGAAAAGCCCCATCGCGTTTGATCCGCCGCCAATACAGGCGACCGCCGCGTCAGGCAGGCGGCCTTCGCGGTCCAGAATTTGCGCTTTGGCTTCGCGGCCAATAATGGCTTGGAAATCGCGCACCATAGCGGGGTAGGGATGCGGGCCCGCCACTGTGCCGATACAGTAAAATGTGTCGCCGACATTGGTAACCCAGTCGCGAAGGGCTTCATTCATCGCGTCTTTTAATGTCGCAGTCCCGCTATGCACAGCGCGCACTTCGGCCCCTAAGAGACGCATACGAAACACATTGGGTTTTTGGCGCACAATATCCGTTGCGCCCATATAGACGATGCATTTCAGGCCAAACCGCGCCGCGACGGTCGCGGTGGCGACGCCGTGCTGGCCCGCGCCGGTCTCCGCGATGATGCGGGTTTTGCCCATACGCCGCGCCAGCAGAATTTGGCCCATACAATTGTTGATTTTGTGCGCGCCCGTGTGGTTAAGCTCGTCGCGTTTAAAGTAGATTTTTGCGCCGCCCGCATGCTCCGTCAGACGTTCTGCGAAATAAAGCGGGCTGGGGCGACCGACATAATGAGCGAGAAAATCATCAAGCTCGGCGATGAAAGCCGGGTCGACTTTGGCCTCATTATAAGCCTGCTCCAGCTCCAAAATCGGCGGCATTAAGGTCTCGGCGACATACCGCCCGCCAAATTCACCAAAGCGCCCGCGCTCATCGGGATAGGTCATATTATCGAATTTATTCATGGCGAGACTGCCTTCATTAGAGCCTTGATTTTCGCGGCGTCTTTTATGCCAGCGGCCTTCTCAACACCAGAGCTTACGTCTAAAATTACTGCGCCGGTTGCGACCGCCGAGGCCGCGTTATCGGGGTTTATGCCGCCCGCAAGCGCCCAGATTTTTGGCATGGGATTGCCGGTAATCATAGTCCAGTCAAAAGCCGCGCCATGTCCGCCCTGTACGGTGCTGCCTACGGGCGGGGCGGCGTCATAGAGAATAAAATCGACAATGCCGGAAAATGTCTCGGCCTGTTTGAAATCCGCTTTATTACGAATTTTTACGGCCTTGATGATTTTTGCGCCGGAGAGTTTTGCGACCTTAGCTGCGCGCTCCGGCGTCTCGTTACCGTGAAGCTGGATATAATCCGGCTGCATAATGGCCGCGATATCGCCGATCAGGTCATCATCGGCGTCTACGGTTACGGCCACGGTTTGCGCCGCGCTTTTAGCGGGCCGTGATAAGCGGGCCGCGTCTGTCACGCTAAGCCGTCTGGGGCTTGCCGCTTCGACGATAAAGCCGAGATATGACGCCCCCGCGCTAATGGCGGCCTCGATATCTTCAGCGCGGGTTAAGCCGCAAATTTTTACGTGTGTTTGCACAGGCTGTGTCATGGGTCTTGCTTACGGGATTGCCCCTGTGCGGGATAGACCCTAAAGCGGTGCTATGAATGATTTTGCATTTGATATCTGGTATTTCGCCACCTTGTCCGGAGACATTAAAACGGGGCAGCTTATCCGTATTGAAATTGCGGGGCAGCCGATAACATTGGGCCGTAAACGTGACGGAAGCGTATTTGCCTTGCGTGATATTTGCCCGCACCGCGCTGCGCCGCTCTCGGCCGGACAGATGAAGGGCGACACGGTTGAGTGTCCTTATCACGGCTGGCGCTTTGACGCGGATGACGGGAAATGCACCGAAATTCCGGCGCTGTGCAGTGATCAGGATATGGACGTTGAGCGCATTGGCGTGCGCAGCTATCCGGCGCGAGAACAAGGTCATTTGGTTTGGGTGTATATCGCCGCCGATCCCAAATCCACCGCGCCGCCCGCCGTGCAGCCGCCATATTTTGCGCTCGCAGAGCTAAAGCCCGTCATGCGCGACGGGGTGCTCCTGAATTGTCATGTCGATCACGCCGTAATCGGATTGATGGATCCCGCCCACGGCCCCTATGTGCATAGCCAGTGGTGGTGGCGGTCTGAAAAATCCATGCATGAAAAGGCCAAAGCGTTTGAGCCGCGCGAGCTGGGTTTTGCCATGGCGCGCCACAGTCCGTCATCGAACAGTTTTGCCTATAAAATTCTTGGCGGAAAACCCGAGACAGAGATCACATTTCGCCTGCCCGGAATACGCACCGAGCATGTTCGCGTGGGCAAGAAACAGCTTTTGTCCTTCACCGCCGTGACGCCCATTGACGAGAGCCACACGCAAATCACACAGGTCTTTTTCACCGATATCGGCTTGATAAAGTGGCTGCGCCCTGTCGTGGCCCGGTTTGCGGCGGCGTTTTTACGTCAAGATGCCAATATGGTGGATTTGCAACAAATGGGCCTCAAACATGATCCGCGCCTGATGCTGGTCGATGACGCGGACACACAGGCGAAATGGTATCACGCTATTAAACGCGAATGGGCCAAGAGCCGCGAAGAGGGCCGGGATTTCGTCAATCCGGTCAAAGCGAGGGTGTTGCGCTGGCGGAGTTGAAGTGCCCCCATCCCCCTCACTGCGTTCGGGTACTTCCCCCGCAAGCGGGAGAAGGTTTCCGCGCCAAGAACTGTTAATCTTCCCCTGTTTACGGGGGAAGTGGGCCGCGCAAAGCGCGGGTCGATGGGGGCATTCCCTAACACCCAACCCTCTCGACTTAACCCCGCTCCCATGTTAGCCCGCGTCCATGGTCAAATTGATACCCATAATTCGAATTATCAGCCCGTCCCGCTAGATATTATCGCGGGCCGGGATAATGCCAATTTGCTGTAATTCGAACACCGACCACCCTATTTCCAGAGATGACATATGAGCACTGATGCCCAAACAGGTCGCGATTACCGCGAGACCCTGTTTCTTCCCCAAACTGACTTTCCGATGCGCGCCGGGCTGCCCAAAAAAGAGCCGGAATGGCTGGAGCGTTGGGAGCGGATTGGTCTGTATCACAAGCTGCGCGAGGACGCCAAAGGCCGCACCCCTTATACGCTGCATGACGGCCCGCCCTATGCCAATGGTCATATCCATATGGGCACGGCGATGAATAAAGTGCTCAAAGATATGGTCGTGCGCGCCCATCAAATGAGCGGCTTTGACGCCAATTATGTGCCGGGCTGGGATTGTCACGGCCTGCCGATTGAATGGAAAGTCGAAGAGGAATTTCGCGGTAAGGGCCGCGCCAAAGACGATGTCCCGGCTAGCGAATTTCGCGCGCGATGCCGCGAATATGCGGCCAAATGGGTCGACGTTCAAAAGGCCGAATTTAAACGTCTTGGCGTCATCGGCGATTGGGATAATCCGTATTTAACGATGCGCTTTGAGAGCGAGGCGCGCATCTGTGACGAGCTTTTAAAAATTGCCAAAACCGGACAGCTTTATCGCGGCTATAAACCCGTCATGTGGTCACCCGTTGAGCAAACGGCGCTCGCCGAAGCCGAGGTAGAATATCACGACCGCCGCGCCACGCAGATTTATGTGCGCTTTCCGGTCTGTGCTTTCACATTGGGCGTGTCTTATTCTGACAAAACCGCACCTGCGCCTGAACTGGAAACGATGCATCGCGTGCAGTGGTCAGAAAGTGAGGCTATCGACACTGCCGATCAAGACTTTGAAGACACATATATTAAGGATGTAAGTGTCGTTATTTGGACAACCACACCGTGGACTATTCCTGCAAACCGAGCCGTTTGTTTCTCACCTAGTATTTCATACGGGCTTTATAAAATAGAAGCTCTTGGTGACCCTGGCTTCCCCCTTGGTCAAACTGTCGGCGACAAATTGATTGTGGCTGATAAGCTTTGGGACAACGTGGCTAAGGCAGCTCATATAACAGAGTTTACAAGACTTTCGGATGTTTCGTCTGAACTTCTAAAGCATGCAGATCTCGACCACCCGCTCAAAAATATGGAAGGTGCAGACGGTAAATTCGATTTCGCCATACCAATGCTTGTCGGCGACCATGTTACTGCCGAAGCGGGTACGGGCTTTGTCCACACCGCTCCGAGCCACGGTGAGGATGACTATATGGTCTGGTTTGCTAATAAAGATAGGCTGGAGGCGCGCGGTATTGATGCCAGCGTTCCCAATACAATGGACGATTCAGGCTGTTATACCGATGTGATGCCGAGCCGCTTTGAAGGCCTCGATGTTATCCGCACAAGCGGTAAAAAACGCGGCCAAGACGGTAAAGCCAACGCCGAAGTTCTTAAAGCGCTTGTCGAATGCGGTAATCTGCTGTCGCGCGGGATTATGACCTTGCGCGACGCCCATAGCTGGCGCTCCAAAGCGCCTGTAATCCGCCGCGCCACGCCGCAATGGTTTATCTCTATGACCGCAGATCACGATGGTAGGGGCGGGCTGCGCGAGAAAGCCAAAGCCGAGATTGCCAAGACAAAATTCTGGCCGGAGCGCGGGCGTAACCGCATTGGCACAATGGTGGCGGATCGTCCTGATTGGTTGATCTCACGGCAGCGCTCATGGGGCGTGCCGATTACGTTGATCGTTCACGAAGACGGGCGCCTGCATACCGATCTTCCCGACGCGGACGCAATCAACGCCCGCATCCTCGCGGCTGTGAATGAGCATGGCGTCGACGGTTGGTTTGACGCCGATATTGCCGATCTGATGGGCGACGATAGCGGAGGATGGACGAAAGTCACCGATATTCTCGATGTCTGGTTTGATAGTGGCTGTACTCATGCGTTCTGTTTGAAAGAACGTGATGATTTGCCCGACCGCGCTGATCTCTATCTTGAAGGCAGCGACCAACATCGCGGTTGGTTCCAAAGCTCGCTGCTGGAAAGCTGCGCGGTTTATGGCGAGGCCCCGTATAAAGGCGTGCTGACCCACGGATTTGTCGTCGATGAAAAGGGCTATAAAATGTCCAAATCTCTGGGCAATACGATCAGCCCTGAAGATTTAAATAAACAATATGGCGCGGAAATTGTGCGCCTCTGGGCGGCGTCGTCCGACTTTACCGAAGAAGTGAAAATCGGCAAAGAAATCATCCAGACCAGCACGGACGCCTACCGTAAACTGCGCAATACTTTGCGCTATATGATCGGCGCGCTGGACGGATATTCTGAGGCTGACGCGATTGATATCGTCGATATGCCCGCGCTGGAGCGCTGGGTTTTACACCGCCTGCATGAACTGGACGCTGTGGTGAAAGACGGCGTAGAAAATCACGATTATAAAAAGATTTTCAGCACATTGTTTAATTTCTGTACGGTCGATCTGTCGGCGTTTTATTTCGATATTCGCAAAGACGCGCTGTATTGCGACCCGCTGGGCAGCACGCGCCGCCGCGCTTGCCGCACAGTTATGAGCTATATTTTCGAGCGTCTGACTTTATGGCTCTCGCCCATATTGTGCTTCACTATGGAAGAAGTCTGGCAGCAGCGCTTCCCTAGCGAGGATGGCAGCGTGCATATGGAGCAATTCCCCGATACGCCGGACAGCTGGCATGACGCGGTTTTGGCAGAAAATATTAAAAGTATGCGAAACTTACGGGATTTGGCAAATGAACAAATTGAACCCATGCGTAAAGATGGAACAATTAAATCCAGTCTAGAAGCTATTATTTCGGTTTTTGCGCCTGTAACAGAAATTGCCGACGATTTAAGACTAGATGAAAATAGTTGGTACACAGATCCGAGTAATCCAACGGACTCCGTGGCTGACTACTTAATTGTAAGTCACTGCATGTTTGTACCACAAGACAATTCTGGTATTTTCCTTCAGGTTAAAACTTTATCTGAAAACGCGGCCTACACGAAATGCCCGCGCAGCTGGAAATATTTCAAAGCCGAAAACGGCGCGGATATTACGCCGCGTGACGCGGTTGCCGTTCAGCAATGGGATGCATCATAATGGCGACTAAAGATACCAAATGGCGACGCTTTATTGAAGCGCCGCGCAAGGCCGGACAGCTCTGGATTTATCTGGGGCTTATTCCCGCGCTGGGCATCGCGATTGATCAGTTTCTAAAATGGAAAGTGCTCGATTTTTTCAATAAAACCTACGGCGTTCCCGTTGATCTTTGCGCGCGGCCTAATGCGCCGCATACTTTGCATGAACTGCCCGGCCTGATGGATTTGAATCTATCATGTAATTACGGGATTAGCTGGGGCATGCTGGGCGGCGCGAATGAGTTTAAACGATGGGGCCTCGCGGCTTTTGCGATTATCGTCTCAATCCTGTTGGCGTGGCTTTTGGTTAAGACCAAAGATCGGCTGAGCAGTCTGTCATTTGCGCTCATTCTGGCCGGCTCTATCGGTAATGTGATTGACCGCGTGCGCTATGGCGCTGTCGTCGATTTTATCGATTTTTCAAGCTTGAAATTTAATTTCATTTTTAATCCCGCAGATGTGTTCATTACAATGGGCGTCATCGGTATGCTTGCCGCCGTTTTGCTCGGCGCCGATACACAGGCGGGCAAGCCCGCCCAAAAATAATGCCGGAGCTTGTCCCGCTCACCGCAACGCCGCCTGCGCAGCTGGATTTTTCGCGTAGCGGCACGCTCGCCAGCACGACCTTTGATGATATATATTTCTCAGTCGATGGCGGTCTGGAAGAATGCCGCGATGTTTATCTGCGCGGATGCGGCTTGCCGGAGCGATGGGCAGGGCGCGACAATTTTACCATAGCCGAGCTTGGGTTTGGCACAGGGCTGAACTTTTTGGCGACAATCGAGATGTGGCAGGCGCATCGCCCGTCTGACACGGCGCGGCTGACTTATATCGCGGTTGAGGGCTTCCCGCTGTCTAAGGCCGAATTGCGCAAAGCTTATGCGCATGTGAAAACGCTTTCTCCCGATGTGAAGCGGCTTCACGGTTTATGGCCTGACCGGGTCAAAGGCGTGCATGTTTTGGATTTTGACGATGTGCGTTTGATCCTTATCCACGACCTCGTTGAACAAGCCTTAGAGCAAATTGATTTTGCGACGGATGCATGGTTTCTGGACGGCTTCACGCCGAGCAAAAATCCGGATATGTGGGCGCAGAACGTTCTCAAAAAAGTCTACGCCCTATCCGCGCCGGGGTGCCGTGTCGGCACATTTACGGTGGCGGGTGATGTGCGCCGAAGCCTGATGAATGCGGGATTTTCTGTGTCGAAACAGCCCGGGTTTGGCCGTAAGCGTGAGCGCCTGGAGGCGGTGAAAGCGGGCGAGACACCTGCGCCTAAAACCGCCCCGCGCGTCGCTATTATTGGCGGGGGCATTGCGGGCCTTATGACTGCGCTGCATTTGCGCGCACATGGCGCGCAATCCGTAATCTACACTGATAAAGGCGATAGCCCGGCAAGCGGCAATGCGAGGGCAATCGTCAAGCCGCGCCTTGATATTTTAGACCGCCCGGAGTCGCGGTTTTTCAATGCGGCCTATCTTTACGCGGTTAGGGCTTACCCGGCAGAGTTCATTAATGACTACGGCGTCTATCATATCGCGAAGTCAGATAAAGAGCGAAAGCGGTTTGAAAAACTGGCCGGTAATCAACAGCTTCCTATGGAGCATATGAAATTCATTGCCGCGCCCGATTACAGCCTCGATGCGCGATTTGGCGCGCTCTATTTTCCGCAAGCTCTTGTCATTGATCCCGCGTCATTGACGCAGTCTTTGATGTCAGAGTTTGAAAATTATGAGTCCCAAGTGCTGAATATTCACACGACAGAGGATGGCGTGGACTTAAAATTCGCAGACGGCAAGTCCGAGCGCTTCGATCACGTCGTCATTTGCGCAGGGCAGGGCGTGCGTCACCTTTTGCCGGATATGGATGTGCGCTTTCAACGCGGGCAAATTACCCAAGTTAAAACCGGTGCCGCATTGGACAATGCCGCGACATATGGCGGCTACGCTATTCCGGGTCAGGATGCGGTCTGGCTGGGCGCGACCCACGCCCCGCATGAAAGCCGCGATAATGCTGCGATTTTAACGTCTGAAGATCAGGAGAATATAGATAATTATATCGCGCGCGGTGGACAGGGCGGCGAAATTGTTGATCATCGCGCCTCTGTACGCGTGACGACGCCTATCACCCTGCCGATCGCGGGGCTACTATCCGAGCATATTCATATTTTCAGTGGTCTCGGCGGGCGGGGATTTGTGTTTGCACCTCTATTGGGCGCGCATATTGCGGCCAAGATTTGCGGCGCGCCGGATGTTATTGCCAAAGACGCGGCCGTTTTGTTTAAGCCGCGCATGAAAACGCCTTGACCAACGCGCGAGAGCCGCTTCGATCAAGGCGCCATAACTGCGCCGCCCAACCTTTTTACAGGCAGGACGGCGCAGCGATTCACAAGGGGTGACGCGGTCTAATCGCGCTTATCAATGTCGATATCGGCTGATCCGCTTTCGCGTTGATCCACTGATCCGGTGACGTGATGAACATAAATATCTGCCGCTCCGGTGGCCCGAAGGTCGGCATCCTTAGCCGTGCCGCCATACTCAATTGTCGAAGACCCAGAGGATGAAATATAGAGCATGTCTGTGTCTCCGTCATCGACTTCAATATCGCCTGATCCGCTGGATTCCAGACGGGTCGGTCCGGAAATAGAGTCAATTTCAATATCTCCGGAGCCTCGCATAGAGGCCTCGGCGCCGCCGCTGACATTGCCGACAGACACATCACCTGAGCCGCGCAGCGACAAATTGAGCTTTCCGGTCACGTCTTCTAATTCGATATCACCGCTGCCGCGAAGGCTAATATCGGCATTGGCTACATTGCCTGTGACGATATCGCCGGAGCCGGATAAATCCGCCCGTAGATCGCGGGCATTTTTAATACTGACATCGCCGCTACCACGAAGGTTTAGATCCGCGTCGTGGACATTTCCGGCCATAATATCGCCGGAGCCGGATAACTCGACACGCAGATCGCCGTCCAGATCACCCATATTAATTTTGCCGCAGGCCTGAACCTCGACATTAGCTCCGCCCAAATCCCCTGTCTCGATAAAGGGGATGGAGTTGCGGACAACCAGGATGGTGTTTGATGGTGCGCTGATTGTCAGCTTGGGATAATCTTCAATATCCTCATAGCCGCCAATAGTGCCGGACTTTTTCTTGCTCCAGCTCCAATTACCGTAATAGCCTTTACATTTATCGCCATCAGGCTTGCGGATGCCGCCATCAATCACGAGGTTTTCGCCATCATTATGCTGCGTCATATCTTTTTTATTCGTGACAGAGGCCACGGATAAGGGGGCCGTATTGTCGGTGATGAGCGTCACTGTGCCGACGAAGTTTTCGATGACAAGCTCGGGGCCGTCTTCTGCTTGCGCGCTCATGGCGAATGCAGAGGCTAATAGCGGCAATGTCGCGGCGGTAATCAGAAATTTAGTCATAGTGTTTTCTCTCTGTATTTTCAGGCGGTTTTAAAGGGCGAGCGCAAGTTGACGCCCGCTTTGGAAGCCAATGACAATCTGCGTTCGAGCCGTTTTGGCTTCGCGGATAAAGGCGCCGCTTTCAAGGCTTGCGCCGAAGGCCATTGGCCCCGCGGTAAGCTCTACGGCGATCGGCTGGACGGCAAATGTTCCGCCGCCTATGGCAGATAATGCCAGGGTTGATGCGATTAAGGTTTTGGTCAGCATGGTCTCTCTCCTCCTTGCCGGGTGGACAGGCTAAGCCTGTTTAGGGCCTTCCGGAGGCGGGCGTCGGGGGTGACGGCGCGCACTCCGGAAGGAATTTGGCGAGGCGTTTAAGGGGGACGCCTGCCGGGGGTTGGCTGGGTGTCTAGCGCAGGCTAGTTTTCCAGATCACGGAACTGGCGGCGAAGCTGCCATTCCGATGAGGTGATGGATTTTTCCAGATCCGCCAGACGGGTTTCGACGCTACGAAACTTGCTTCTGACATCTTTGAAAGTGGCCGTTGATTTAACCGGTTGCGTAATATTTAGATCTGCGCGCTCTGCCCGGCGGGCCTTGCGGGTTTCGTATTTTTTGCGGCGGTATGGTGCGCGATTATCGCTGGGAACAAATATCCACAATCCAAAATAAATTGCAAAAACAAGCGGGCCGAGCAAAAAGAAGAAAGCCAGCACAAAGAGGAGGCGGACAATTACTGGGTCAATGCCGGAGTAATCTCCGATGCCTGCGCATACTCCGCCCCAGACGCCGTCGATTTTATTACGGGTTAGGCGCTTGGGAACATCGTCGACATATTCAACGTCTTCGTGCTCTCCGGTGCCCCAATTCGTATCGTTCATGGCGCGGTGAAAGCGGTTTTTATATCGTTTTGTCATTTCTCTCTCTCCAGTTTGGAACTTCGTCATCCAAAATGCGCTCTAGAACCTGAACGCGTTGGTCGAAAATATCGGCCAGTTTTGACATGCGTTCCAATTCAGCGATTTGGTCGCCACTCATATGATCCATCATGCGTTCTTTATGGGAGAAGTAGCTTTTTAACATTGCGCTACCCACGCCCATCACGATCGCGATAATCGGTATCATGAATACTAGGATTTCAGGTCTCATTTAGGTCTCTCTCTCGTATTTTTGCCACTCAGTTTAAGGTCTGGCGGCTATATTTAGGTTTGGCCTGCGCCGGCGGGGCACTACTCCACCTCTCTCATATGGGGCCAGGGTTGAACGGGTCAACAACCCCGCGCCGGACGCAGGTCCAAAGTTTACGGCTTATTTAGTCGCCGCTTTTTTCGCTTTGGGTTCAGATTTGGTCATCCGCGCCTTGAGTTGTGACAGTTCGTCCTCGACGGCTTCATTAGATTCAATCTCGGCAAACTGGCTTTCCAGACTCTGACCTTTACCAAGGTCAAAGCTCTCAACCTGGGCTTCCAGATCATCGACCTTGCGCTCAACACGCTCGTAGCGGGCCAAAGCGTCGTCAACTTTGCTGTCAGTCAGCTGTGTGCGTACACGGATACGGTTCTGGGCCGTTGTGCCGCGCATCATAAGCGATTTGTGCTTGGCTTTAGCTTCATTAAGCTTGGCTTGAAGCTTTTGTAGGTCGGAATCGGCTTTCTCGACATTTTCGTCCAGAATTTGGATCTCGCGGCGGACAACTTCCGCCATTTGCTCAGCTTGCTGCTTGGCGCCAATTGCGCCCCGGGCCAGATCTTCGCGCTCTTTAGAGATAGCGAGTTCGGCTTTTGACGCCCATTCATCTGAGCGGGCCTCATAGCTTTCCGCTTTGCGCTGTAATTCTTTACGCTCAGCAATAGAGCGGGCGGCTTCAGTCCGCACTTCGACAAGAGTGTCTTCCATTTCCTGAATAATCAGGCGTGCGATTTTTTCGGGATTTTCGGCTTTTTCAATCATAGAATTCAGATTTGAATTTATGATGTCGCCCATGCGTGAAAATATTCCCATGATAATCTCCTTAGATATTAATGCGGTTTAGGGGTGGGGTGGGGGTTAGAGGAAAAATCCACCGATCATCAGACCGGCAACGAAGAAGCCCCAGGACTCCGTCGGACGTGTCGACAGATAACGGGTAAAGCGCCGAAATGTGCTGCTGGCTTCGCTGCGGTGACTGCGGCTTTCAAATTCATTTTCAAAATCAGTGTTCATGTTCATTTCCTCGTCGTCTTAAATGGGGGAATTTCGGCCCGTCCCTCAATTTTATGCGGGGACGGGGGTGGCCGGTTTTGACTAGATGCCAAAACCGGCAATGTGGGATCCGCCAACATAGCTTGATACGGCGGCGATGTGACGGCGGCGGCGTGAATTGCGAACCCGGTGGGACGCTAAAGATGTGCCGATATTTTTCTCGTCAATCATATGTGTTGAATAAGTCATTGCGTTTTCTCTCTCTCTCGTAACCGTCGGGGCGGGATGTCCCTTTCGGTGTGACCCCAGTATGCAATATAAGAGAGCGGAAAGTCACGATATTCTAAATCATTGATTTATATAGATTAAATAAGATTTTTGCGCATGACCGTAATTTGCAATAGTAATTATTGCCTATAAATGGTATTTAAAACTAATAAAAGTAGTTTACAGGACTAATTATGAGCAAATTACAGACTCAACCCATCGGTCAATCGCCAGCCTTTTTGGCCACGCTAGACCGGATATCGCATTGCGCGGCGCTGGATCACACGCTGTTAGTGGTTGGGGAACGCGGTACGGGCAAATCCATGACAGCGGGACGGCTTCATTTCCTGTCGCCCCGATGGGAACAAAGTTTCAATGCGGTCAGTTGCGCCGCTTATGATGACGAACAGCTCGAAGCTCATATTTTTGGAGAGGATATAAGTGCGGGTCTGATTGAGCGCGGTGAGGGCGGGACATTATTTCTGGACTCTATAGAGAGTATGAGCCCTCGTGTGCAGGAAAAGCTCCTGCGCCTCGTTGAAGACGGTGAGTATGAGCGTCTGCGCGGGGATGATGTCTACAGCGCTAATATTCGCATTATCGCGACCAGCGGTATTGACCTGCCCGCCGCGGCCGGAGCCAAGGCCTTCCGGCAGGACTTGCTGGATATCCTGTCTACCGACGTGATTACTCTGCCGCCGCTTCGACGCCGCATCTCTGATATCGAGGCCTTGGCCAATTACTTTGCGCGGGAGCGCGTTAAGGCGCTCAAGGCAGAAAGCTTCCCGGGATTTACGCCCGAGGTGATCGCATTTTTGGAAGGGCAGGACTGGCCCGGTAATGTACGGCAGCTTCGAAGTGTGGCGATACGCGCAGTCAATAATGCTTTTCTGGATGATAACAGTTTTGATGGCCCGATTGGCGATGTCCGCATGGATCCCTTTGAGGGGCCGTGGCGACTTGCCGTTCTCCACGATGCACCTGTGCAGACGATTCTGCCACCGGATCAACTTCATGCACCGCAACCGGGCGCGCCGCAGTCAGCCCCACCGCAAAATATCGCGCCAAAATCTGAGGGTGATTTCTATGAGCGGGTTAATGCGTTTGAAAAAACGCTGATCGTGCAGGCGATGGACACACAGGGGCAACATCAAAAGAAAGCGGCCGCATTCCTTGGTCTGACCTATCACGCCTTTCGCGGGCAGTTGCGAAAGCACGGACTACGCAAATAATACGCTTAGCTATTCTGACTGAGGCAGCGGAGGACCGTCTGAGCGGCGGATAAGCGCCTTATCTTCAGTCCGGCGATATTTATCGGGGTCGGTATCTGGGGTAACAGTCTGACTATTCATGCCGAGGGGCTCAACGGGCGGTATCTCGCGCTGCGCTGTTTTTACGGCATTTGACGGGCCGGGCTCTGCGCCGTTTAACGCTGCTGACTGCTGCGCGCCAATGGCGCGGCGGGCGGCTTCTATCTTGGCCTCGCGGGCCAGACGTGCCTCTTCCGCTAGATCGATAACGGGCTGCGGCGGAGTCTCCACGACGACTTCAGGCTTAGGCTGACAGCCGCTAAGCATAGCCACGCCTAATAGGCTGAATGCGGCCATTCTAAAAAGAGGACGATGTGACATAAAGGTCTCCGTGAATTAACACGAAACATGACACGAATTGTTTAAAGTTACGCTAAGGCAGCAGCCCCGCTGCCACGACGATACGGGCGTAGAGCGTTTGTTCAATATATCCGTCAGCAGCGAGCCCGTTTGCGGCCTGCCATGCGCGAATGGCTTTGCGGCTATTCGGGCCGATCTGTCCGTCCACGCCTTGCGTATCATATCCTAGTGCCGTCAGCGCGGTTTGCATATTTTTCTTTTGCGACAGCGATAAAGGCTTGTCATCTTTTGGCCACGGCCGCGAAATTAAGCGCTGCCCGGACAGTCCAGTCGCTAAGCTGGTAATGCCTGTCACATAGCTGGATGAATTATTATACCGTTTGATAGCGTCAAAATTCTTAAACGTCAGGAATGCCGGGCCGCGTGACCCTGCAGGCACGTAGAGCCGTGCGGGCATATTGGCGTAGCTGGACGTAAACGCGCCGCCGCCAACAGGAGATACGCCGAGAGCCCGCCATTCGCTGACGGTCATTTTACGTCCATCTGATAATGCGAAATTGAAATCCGGCGCGAAGATGATCTCTGTCATTACCGGCTCGCCGCGACGCCAGCCGGATTTGGATAGATAATTAGCTGCGCTGGCGAGCGCGTCCTCGGGACTGTTCCACAGGTCAATATTGCCATCGGCATTATAATCCACGGCGTAGTCGCGGAATGTGGACGGGATAAATTGTGTCATGCCCATGGCTCCTGCCCATGACGAAACAAGCTGGTCTTGGCGGACTTTGCGGTTGGCCAGAAGGTCCAGGATTGCAAAAAGTTGGGTTTCACCAAATTTTTGACGCCGCCCGTCAAAGGCGAAGCTGGCTAATGCACTAATTGCGTCATAATTACCCTGAATGTCGCCATAAGCTGATTCCAAGCCCCAAATGGCCGTCAGCGTATGACGATCAACGCCAAAATCACGTTCAATATTGTTAAACATTTGTTCATGAGCTGTTAGCTGAGCCATACCGCCGTTCAGACGCCGCTCATTCATGGCATTATCAATATAACTCCAAACCGGTTTCGTAAATTCGGGTTGGCTGTCATTAGACGCGATGGCGTCCTCGCGCAGCTCTGCCGGGGCGATGACGGCGATAACAAGAGCGGGGTCATAGCCTTTGGCAAGGGCGCGATTGGTAAAATCCGCTTTCCAAGCGTCGAACTTTACCTGCGGGGTCGTGTCCGGATTTATAATTTTGACCTCAGACCCACGTACATCATTTGCGGCAGTGTTGGCTGAGCTCATTGCGCTTTGCGGCGCAGCTGCGCAGGCAGAGATGAGAAGGGGTACACAAAGTAATAAACGCCGCATGTCGTATCCTTTATATATATTAATTACATACCAACATTAGACGCGATCCGGCCTAAGTAAATGTTACAACATGTTAAAAAGCAGAACGGGGGCTGTCATCTCGTTGGCATTTCAATGTGCATGGACTGATATTTGCGGTGGAATTGATGTTGACACACCCCGCCCTCATCCATAGATAACGCGCTTACCTCAATTGAGAACAAAATCGAGTCCGTCATGAAAGTCCGCAGTTCATTAAGATCACTGAAGAACCGCCATCGCGATTGCCAGGTCGTGCGCCGCAAAGGCCGTCTTTACGTTATTAACAAGACCGATCCGCGTTTTAAAGCGCGCCAAGGCTAATTCAATCTGCCCTACGGCAGGTTTACGAAAATTTACGTGTTGTTACCGCTTGCGCCGTCCGGCGTAGAGCGGCATTCTGCGCGCATGTTAAAAGCTTTTTCCCTCTCACTGATAATGTGTTTCGCAGTGATATTCAGTGCGGTCACAATAAGTGCGCAAACGGTTGATCCCGACTCTATCCCTTTGCCGGAACTTGCGCCGTTGCCGGATGCCCCACAGCGTGATGAGGGGTCACAAGGCGGCGAAGAGCCGTCTCTTGACGGAGCCGCTGAAAATGCCCGTCCCGACGTCTTCATACTCTCCCCTGAAGACCGCCAGGCGCAGCTTGATGATTTGTTCGCAAAACTGGAACGTGAAAAAGACCCAAAAAATGCTGAGCTGATTGCTGAAGAAATTTGGGCGATCTGGCTTCAATCTGGCAGCCCGTCTATTGATTTATTGCTCCGCCGCGGCGTTGCCGCGCAAATGGCTGGCGATCTCCCCAAAGCGCGACGTTTTTACGAACACGTTATACGCTTGCAGCCGGACTACGCCGAAGGGTGGGCACGCTCTGCCCGCTTGGCGTTAGAACAGGGCCGGGTTGCGGACGCGCAAGCGGATACCGTTCAGGCCCTGATTGTTGAGCCGCGCCACTTTTACGCGCTGTGGACTTTGGGCAATATATTTGAGCGTACCGGACAGCCGACCGCCGCTTTTGAGACGTATTCTCAAGCTCTGTCACTTTATCCGGCGCTGGAGCAGGTTGAGAAGCGGGTCGATGCTCTGCGCGGTCAGGCCGAAGGTCAGTCCCTATAGGAATATTTACCGGACCATATTTTTGCTATGTCTCCGTAAATAGGGTCTCGAAAACATCATCCGGCAGATCATCATAAGATTCGACGATATGTACTGGGATATCCAACTCACCGAATTTCGCGATAGCGGCCTGATCTTCGACGTCGTCAATAGGCCCTGCGCGGCGGAAAATAGCTTGGCTGATGCGGCCGGCATGGCGGATTGCGGCGGCGGCGTAGACTTGGGGATCATGCTGTCCGGTATCGCCGATTAGAACAAAATTCAACTCCGGATTAGATCCCAATATAAGATCAATAGCTTCGCCCTTATGATCGCCATGGGTGCCGGTGACGAGCTGGTTTTCGCCAATGCCAAAATCCCTTAAGAATTTTGGGCCGCGTGGCAGGCCTGCGCGCTCAAAGATAGTGATCAGAAATTTATGCAAATTCCACGGCGACGAACTCACATAAAATACGGGCCAGCGGCGCGCTTCAAAACTGTTAAATAAACGAATGGCATCGTCAAATATGACCCGGCTATCCACATTTCCCGTGAGGGTCGTGATCAAATTTTTCGGTAATGACCACGCATCGGTTTGCAACACTGTGTCGTCAATATCGCTGATAATACCGACGCGTATATCATGTGGCGGCACGAAGATAGGGAGCGTAGCGCGGGCATCATATTGCGGAAGATAAACTTCAACCTCATGCCATCCTGCATCCGCGCGGGGAAGCTCAAGCGCGAAATAGCCCTCATCATCGGTGCGCGTTGTAAACGCTCCGGATTGCACTTCTACATCAGCCAGTTCATCTGTTAAAAACCGCGCGGCCATGGATTGTAGATTGTCCCAGACCGAAGGCTCTTCATCAAAATTTTCCTTGCGATAGGTCACCAATCGTCCGCGCGCGACCATGCCAGTTGGCGTCGCGTAGCCGATATGGGGCAATATATGTGCCGGCTCCAAACTGTCGGAAATATGGATTTTATCCCATAGGCTTTCTGCGCCGATGAGGGCTTTCAAAATTGTTGATTTTAAAGTTCCGCTCATAATGTGTCTTTCAAACCCAGGCTGATAAAGATCGGAAAATGATCGGAGCCGTATTTTGGTAGTCTTTGCATCGTAATCAAGCCGAAATGATCCGAGTGGAATATATGATCCAGCGGCCAGCGCATAAAGACATGTTTTGCATTATAACTGTTAAACAGCCCCCGACCCCGACGCGGGTCCAGAAGTTTGCTGACTCTTAGGAAGTTTTGCGTTGTGCGCGACCAGCCGACATCATTTAAATCGCCCGTGACAATAACCGGCCCGTCATAATTATAGGCCTCGCGCGCAATAATTTGTAGTTCCTGATCCATGTCTGCAGTATCATCTTCGGGACGCGGCGGACGCGGGTGGACTCCGAAAAATCGAATAATTTTCCCGTCCAAATCCAAATCCATTGTTAACGAAGGGATATGATCCTGTACCAGATAGCGCTCCTTGACATCTTTTATCGGAAGCTTGGAGTAAAACAGCATGCCGTTATAATCATTCAATGGCAGAAGGTAAGTATGAGGATAATCGCTCTCGATTTCGGTTAGATAGCTTTTCCATTTTTCATCCGTTTCCACGAGAAAAATAAGATCAGGATTCTTATCTCGTATTGAGGCAATTAAACCTTCGCTCTGCTCATTATCCATGAGGACATTGCCGACAAGAATTTTAAGCTCTGTATCGACCTTGCCGGGTAATATTGTCGGGCTATCAATTTTGGCTATAGGCGTGAACGGGTAGATACTGGACAGGCAGTATATGATTGATCCCATCAGGCCCAGCACAAGCAGGATTGTCCACGCATTGACATGACCGAAAATCATGATGGCGACAATCATGACGGCATTAAATATGGCGATTTGAATGCGCGGATATATCCAGCCACGCATCCACCAAATCTGCGTGTTGAGAACAGCGCTGAACGCGGCGATTAATCCGGCAAATGCAAGAAGGTATAAAACCGAGTACAGTAAGAACATAAATACGGCCTGTTATTAGATGAAGTCAATCCCTGTCATTTTAACGAAGCGAATGGAAGAGCGTTCCATAACAATTCACGGTCGCTTCGGATGTTAGCTTAGGGCCGCCTTCATTTCCCCAGATTTTCGCTGAAAAACCGTACCGCGTTCCCACCCATAACTTTGGTTATAACGCGCCGCTCCATGCCTTTTTGCATTAGAGCTTGGGTTATCGCGGCCAGCTCCGATGTGTCCAGCGTTGTCGTGACTGTACCGTCGAAATCGGACCCCAAAGCAACCGCGTCAGCACCTAAAATATCCACTGCGTAGATGACCGCGTCAGCAATCCCGCCCGGCGAGATATCACATATAACACCGTCGAAATATCCAATGCCGATAATGCCGCCACGTCCAGTAATTTCGAGTAGCAGCTCATCGGGTAGGTTCCGGTTTGCAGTAGCCGGGCAGGCGCTGCGCACGCCGCCATGAGAAATAATAAGCGGTGTATCGCTCATCGCCAGCACGTCGCGCACGACCGCCTCGCTGCTATGGGCAACATCAATGATAATGCCCATGCGGCGCATCTCGATCACGGCGTCGCGTCCAAACGGCGTTAGACCGGACTTGCTTTTGCCATGCATGGATCCGCCGAGTTCATTATCGAAAAAATGCTGCAGCCCCATAATGCGGTAACCTTTATCATAAAGCCGCTCAATATTCTCGATCTTGCCTTCCAGCGGATGCGCGCCTTCGGTCAGCAGCAGCGCGACTAATTTGTCACCCGCCATCGCAGATTTAAAACTTTGCGCGTCACGGGCAATGACTAGATTTCCGTTATCTTCAAGCTTTATCAAACGTTCGGCCTGATAAGCGGCGCGCTCATAGATGCTGCTCCACGAGCGCGGCGGCCAGAACTGCACCTTCGCCAGCAGGGAAATATCATCTGCACCTTGGCCGTCATTTTCATCAAAATTCAGTCCGCGCGGACTTTTGGTAACAGCGGAGAACACCTGCAATTTGACATTTCCTTCGACTAACCGCGGAATATCCACATGACCGCGATCATTGCGATTAGCGAGGCTTCGCGCCCATAACAGACTATCACTATGAAGGTCAGCGACAGTCAGCGTATCGTGAAAAGCTTGCGCGTCCTCGCTAATTACATAAGGCGCGTGATCAATAACAACATTCATTTTGGCGTCTTGCTGTGGAACAATATAGAATGTTAACGCGGCGACCCCAATGACCAACAGAATAGCGGCGATTAGAACACTCCATTTTAATGCGCGCATTATTTGTCCTCACCGCTTTCATTGAGCTCGAAAATCTCAACCCGCATCACGCCTGTGGATGTGGCTGCGCCGCGATACATGCCTTTGGTGTTAAAGCTGAACCCGACCGAACCGTCCGCGCCGACGCCGATAATGCCACCGTCACCGCCCAAACCGTCAAGTTCTGTATGGATCGCGTAGTCCATAGCGGTTTGCAGCGGCTCGCCTATATATTCCATGCGCGTGCAGACCAGTTTGGAAATACCGCCGCGAATGAAATACTCCCCGGTTCCTGTTGCGCTAACCGCGCAATATTTATTGTCGGCATATGTGCCTGCGCCGATTATTGGCGTGTCGCCTACGCGGCCAAATTCTTTGGCCGTAAGCCCGCCCGTTGATGTCGCAGCGGCGAGGTCTCCGCAACCATCTTTGACGACAGCGCCGACCGTGCCAAAGCGTGTTTCGGGTGTGTTATAGGCCTGTTTTTGCGCGAGTTTCTTCTCAAGCTGATCACGCCGCCGCTGCGTCTGGAAATATTCGCGGGGTACAATTGTAAGACCTTGCGATCTTGCAAATTGCTCCGCGCCTTCGCCGGACAACAGCACATGACGCGAATAATCCAGCACAGCACGCGCGGCCAAAATGGGGTTACGCACGACCGTGACGCTGCTGACCGCGCCCGCATCACGCTGGCGTCCATCCATGATCGAGGCGTCCATTTCATTGATACGCGCGGCGCTGAAAACCGCGCCTTTGCCGGCATTAAATTTCGGATCATCTTCGAGACCCATAATCATGTGCTGCGCCGTATCCAGCGCGCTATGCCCGCGATTAAGCATATCGCGGCCGGAAGACATGACATCCGTTAGGGTTGCGCGGTAATCGGCCTCGGTCTGCGCGCTCATGCTCTCGCGCTGCATCACGCCCGCGCCGCCATGGATGGCCAGTGACCAAGCCACATTTGCGGGGCAACGGGCCTCATAGGCAATGACAGACATGCCGGGATCGACAAAGCCTTTGGCCATTATTTCCGAGCCTGCGTCTTGCGCTGTTACGCATCCTGCCAAAAGGGCGGCGGTAGCGCAGCCAGTGATAAACCGTGTCATAAATCCTCCCGAAATATCTCATCCACATCTTTTGTGCGGGCTTTGATTGCGCTTATGGCATGACTTGACCTATCAGTCAGGCCAAATTCTAAATTCGACACGTCTGAGTGTCAGCGACAGGACATATTATGCTAAGTGACGAGCAACGCGCCGACCAATTGGGTCAGGCGACACAGGAAAAACTTCGTCAATACGTAGCCCGTATTGAGCGTTTGGAGGCTGAGAAGGCCGAGTTGGCGGCTGATGTCCGCGAGGTTTACGCCGAGATCAAAACCTTCGGCCTTGACCCTAAAATCATCCGTAAAGTCGTATCTTTGCGTAAAAAAGACGCCAATGAACGCGCCGAAGAAGAAGCGCTGCTGGACATGTATCTAGAGGTCGTTGGCGAGAGCTAAAAGTGCCGCTATAGTCCGCAAATGGACGAGAGTGATCAAGACCACGACGATGCGCGCGACAAACAGCGCGACAAAGAGCGGCGCGCCAAAGCCCGTAAGGCGCGCGCGGCTAAGCGTAAGCTCGAGCGTCTATCCAAATCCTTGGAAGAGGTTGACGATCTGACCGACTGGGAGGCCGAATTTTCCGAGAGCCTGTCTGAGCGTCTCGAAAAATTTGATAGCGGATTTGTCGATCCAGAAAAAGGCGGCCGGAATGAAGCCCTGTCCTACGCGCAAAAAAAGATATTTTCCCAGCTGCGCAAGAAAGACAAAGATCATAATAGCGGTAAGGGCTTGCGGCGAAGCAGCTTCAAATCCAAAGGCCCTAAATTTTCGCCGCGCGTGCGACAATTGGATGATGATTTTGAGGACGCCCCCGTCAGCGAGCGAGCCCGTGCCAAAGCCCCTCCGGTGGCTATGCCGTCTGCGCCGCCGCCGAAAGGAAAGCCCTTTTTGCGTATCGTTAAACCGGATGAACAGGATTGAGCCCAAATCCGGCAGTGTTATGATAACTTAACTTGGCCCGCGCAAATCTTCGCGCTAAGAGACAGGCGATTATTAATGAACAGGCGAGTCGAGATGTCACAGAAAATTATAACAGGTTTGATTATTGGGGCCGTTCTGGCCACGTCGGGTTGCGCGTCAATTGCGCGGGCCAGCGGCGCGACCAAATCTGCACCGAATGAATTTAACATCCTGACCAAGCCGCCGCTTGTCGTACCGCCGGAGTATAATTTGCGGCCGCCAAAGGCCGGAGAGTTCCGCGCCGAAGAGGCCTATAGCTCCAAGGTTGCCCGCGAAGCGCTTCTGGGCGAAGTTGACGATGCCAAGCCCAGCCAGGGTGAAATCCTGCTGATGACGCAAGCCGGAGCCGGCCGCGCCGACCCTGCAATCCGCGTTGCGATTGACGGGTCTAACCAAGTCGAGAAAAAGCCGAGTGGATTTTCGCAGCGCATAATGAGCTGGCGTGACGGCAAAGCCGTCGACGCAACAGGCGCGCCGCTGGATCCTGAAACCGAAGCCCGGCGTTTGGAAGCCATCCAATCCGCCACAGGAGGCGGTGACGTGCGCATTCGTAAACAGCCCTCCGGCGCAAAACTTCCGGGGCTATAACCTCCGGCCTGCGGGGCCGATATGAGCCAAGACATCATTTTTCGACTTCCGGCGCAAACGGTCAACCGCATTGCCGCCGGAGAGGTGATTGAGCGCCCTGCCAGCGCGGTCAAAGAATTGGTTGAAAATGCGCTTGACGCCGGCGCGACCTCCATTGAAATCCGTATTGAAGGCGGTGGCCGCGAGGCCATCATTATCACCGATAACGGCCAAGGCATGAGCCGCGAGGATTTATGCCTCGCCGTAGAGCGCCACGCCACATCCAAGTTACGCCCGTCTGAGGACGGAGAATGGGACCTTCTCAATATCGCCACTATGGGATTTCGCGGTGAGGCCCTACCGTCCATCGGCTCTGTCTCGCGGTTAAGCATTACGACCCAGACTATAGACAGCCCCAATGCGTGGGAATTGTCTGTTGAAGGCGGAGAGATCAGCGGCCCCAAACCCGCGCCGCGCCTTGGCGTCTCGGGCACGCGCGTCGCCGTACATGATCTGTTTTTCGCGACCCCTGCGCGGCTGAAATTTCTAAAAACCGAGCGCTCCGAAACCATGGCGATCACGGATATTGTCAAGCGTCTGGCCATGGCCCGCCCCGACGTGACGTTTCATATGTCGCATGGCGAGCGCGCTAATTTCCGCGCTAGCGCCGAAGCTCTGTCCGATGACGGTCGTCTGGCGCGTCTGTCGGGAATATTAGGCAAAGATTTCAGTGCCAATGCACTGGCGATTGACGCCCAGCGCGAAGGCATTCGTCTGTCGGGGTTTGCGGGTCTGCCGACTTATTCGCGCGGCGCCGCGACCCATCAATATTTATTCGTCAATGACCGCCCTGTGCGTGACCGTTTGTTGCACGGCGCGCTGCGCGGGGCTTATCAGGACTTTCTGGCGCGGCAACGTCATCCCGTGGCCGCACTTTATCTGGATCTGCCGCCTGACCTTGTTGATGTAAATGTCCATCCGGCCAAAACTGAAGTGCGGTTTCGCGATCCGTCGCTGGTGCGCGGATTAATTGTCGGCGCGCTGCGTCACGCTCTGGCCGGAGCGGGGCATCGCGCCAGCACAACTGTGTCGCAATACGCGCTGGGGAAAATTCAGGCGGGCGGCGGTGGTCACAGCATTGGGCAAGACGCGATGCCGTTCCAGCAAAATTACGCGCCGCGCTCCGGATTTGGCAGCGGGTATAATCCGCAAGCTTATGAGCCCAGCCTACGCCCTTTAGTTGATGGCATGTCGGCGAAGGTGGAAGAGGGCGCAGAGATTTACGGGCAGGCTTATTCGCAGCAGGATCATCCCAATGCGCCGCAACACGATCAAGACTATCCGCTCGGCATGGCCCGCGCGCAATTGCATGAGACTTATGTCGTCGCGCAAACGGCGGACGGCATTGTCATTGTCGATCAACATGCGGCCCATGAACGCCTTGTCTATGAACGCATGAAAAAAGCTATGGACGGTAAGGGCGTCGAGCGCCAAGTGCTGCTCATTCCCGATATTGTTGATCTGGGAGAGGACGAGGCTGCGCGCCTTCTCGCGCGCTCAGATGAGCTGGAAGAAATGGGCCTGGTGATTGAAAGCTTCGGCGCAGGCGCGGTCGCCGTGCGCGAAACACCCGCGCTGCTGGGTGAGATGAATATCCAAGGGCTGATTCGTGATCTGGCCGATGATCTGGCCGAGCATAAGCAGACTTTATCTTTGCGCGAGCGCTTTGAACATGTCTGCGGCACCATGGCCTGTCACGGCAGTGTCCGCGCGGGCCGTCGCCTGAACGGTCACGAGATGAACGCGCTGCTGCGGCAAATGGAAGACACGCCCCATAGCGGGCAATGCAATCATGGCCGCCCGACCTATGTCGAGCTTAAACTCGCAGATATTGAACGGCTCTTTGGGCGGCGTTAGCCACAAAAAAGCCCGCTACGGGAGCGGGCTTTAGGTTCAATATTTGCGCCGTTTACAAAATGCTTTGGCCGGTTTTTTCCCAGTCTTTGAGGAAGGCGGCGAGACCTTTATCGGTCAGCGGATGCTCGGCCATTTTGCGGATCACCTCCGGCGGCGCGGTCATCACGTCTGCGCCGACAAGCGCGCAGGCTTTAGCGTGGCCGCCATTGCGAATCGAGGCTGCGAGGATTTCAGTCTCATATCCGTAATTGTCAAAAATGATGCGGATTTCTTCGATCAATTCCATACCGTCAACGCCGATATCGTCCAAACGCCCAATAAATGGCGAGACGAATGTTGCGCCGGCTTTGGCCGCCAGAAGCGCTTGGTTGGCTGAGAAGCACAACGTCACATTGGTTTGCGTGCCTTCACCCGACAAAACCTTACAGGCTTTCAAACCATCCAGTGTCAGCGGGAGCTTGACGCAGACATTTTTCGAGATCTTGCGCAGTTTGCGGCCTTCGGCGATCATAGCATCGGCTTCGGTGGCCGTGACTTCGGCGCTGACGGGGCCTTCAACCATGGCGCAAATCTCTTTGATGACTTCGATGAAGTCGCGGCCGGATTTGGCAATAATAGATGGGTTGGTTGTGACGCCGTCCACAAACCCTATATCATTAAGATAGGCAATCTGGTCAAGATCAGCACTGTCGACAAAAAATTTCATATTCGCTCTCCGATTTACAGGCGATTTCGTTGGCGCGTCTGTTAGCATAGATTTTCATGATTCACAGCGTTTCAGTTTTATTTCCTGTCGGCGTCCCGCGCCCGTTCGATTATGGCGTGCCGCATGGTCTGCCGGGCGGAGAGCAGCTGCGCGCGGGGAGCTTTGTCTATGCCCCATTGGGGCAGCAAATGAAGCTGGGCGTTGTTGTCGCCACACACGACGCGCCGGACACTGAGCGCAAGCTCAAAGATATTGCGCAGGTCAAAAACTGCGCGCCGCTGACCACCGCCATGATGGAGTTCATCGCTTTTACCGCGCGTTATAATTGCGCGCCGCCGGGCATGGTGTTGCGCATGGTTTTGCGCAGTTATAAAGCGCTCGACCCGTCGCCCATGGTCACGCGATATGCGCCCAGCGGCAGCGTGCCTGTGCGTCTGTCGTCCGCGCGGCAAAAGGTACTGGACGCCGATATAGACTGGCCCGCCCGCGCCGCAGAGGCCGCGAACGCCGCCGGCGTGTCGTCCGGCGTGGTGAGCGGCATGGCCAAGGTCGGCGCGCTGCACGCGATTGAAGAGCCTCTGGATCCACAGTTCGAGACGCCCAATCCTGATCTGTCAGGCCTGTCTCTGACGCCCGGACAGGCGGCGGCGGCGGCGCAGCTTGAACGCCTTGTTGCGGGCGGGCGATTTGAAGCGGCCTTGCTGGACGGCGTGACGGGGTCGGGCAAGACGGAGGTGTATTTCGAGGCCGCCGCGCAGGCTTTACGGGACGGTAATCAAGCTCTGATTCTTGTTCCTGAAATTGCTCTGACCCAAGCAGGCCTCGCGCGGTTCAAACAGCGCTTCGGCGCAGAGCCTGCCGCTTGGCATAGCCAGATGGGAGACGCCGCCCGCCGCCGCACATGGCGTGAAGTCTATACAGGCCGGGCGGGGCTTGTCGTCGGGGCGCGCAGCGCGCTCTATCTGCCGTTTAAACGGCTTGGCCTGATCGTGGTCGATGAGGAGCACGACACAAGTTACAAACAAGAAGAGGGCGTGATTTATAATGCTCGCGATATGGCCGTGGTGCGGGCCAAATTAGAGCGCGCCACCGTCGTGCTGGCCAGCGCAACGCCGTCGCTTGAGGCGCTGACCAATGCGCGCAGCGGGCGGTTTCATCATATCATCTTGCCCGAACGTCCGGGCGCGGTGACTATGCCGGATGTGGCGCTCATCGACCTCAAAGAACACAAACCCGAGCGCGGCAAATATCTGTCACAGCCGCTGATTGACGCGGTCACAGAGAGCCTGTCACGGGGTGAGCAGGCCATGCTTTATCTGAACCGGCGGGGCTATGCGCCGCTGATTATTTGCCGCGAATGCGGCGCGAAATTAAAATCCCCTGATACGGATAGCTGGCTGGTGCAACACCGCCGTACGGGCCGCGCCATGTGCCACCATACCGGATTTTCCATGCGTATGCCGCGCGCCTGCCCGACCTGCAAAGCCGAAGACAGCCTGTCTCCCGTCGGGCCGGGCGTCGAGCGGGTGGAAGAAGAAGCGCGGCTCTTATTCCCCGATGCGCGCATTGAAGTTTTGTCCTCGGACACGGCGGGCGGGGCGGAGCATTTGCGCGCCCGTATGGCCCGTATGGCCAGCGGCGAGATCGACATCCTCGTCGGCACGCAAATGGTGGTCAAAGGCCATAATTTTCCTAAGCTGACCTTTGTCGGCGTCGTGGATGGCGATTTAGGATTATCGGGCGGCGATCTGCGCGCGGGCGAGCGGACTTATCAGACTTTGGTGCAGGTCGCGGGCCGCGCGGGCCGCGCCGATAAACCGGGACGCGCGCTGATCCAGACGCATCAACCCGAACATGAAGCGCTCGCCGCGCTGGCCGCCGGAGACCGCGAGCGCTTTATTTCTGCGGAGTTAGAGATACGCGAGGCGCTCGAGCTTCCGCCTTACGGTAAGCTCGCCGCCGTGATTATCAGCGGCGCGACGCCGCAGCTGGCCGACAAAGCCTGTAGGGATTTTCTCGCTAAAGCGCCGCGCGCGGACGGCGTCGATATCCTCGGCCCGTCCGAGGCTCCCATCGCGATGCTGCGCGGCCGTCACCGCCGCCGCTTTCTCGTGCAAGGCGCGATGAGCTTAAACCTGTCCGCCTATATGGCCGCGTGGCAATCCGCCTACCGGGTCCCGAGTAAGGTGAAACTCCAGATCGATATCGACCCGCAGGGCTTTATGTAGGGGTATACGGCTCAGATAATATGCCTAAGCGTGTCTGTGCAGCATTTTTGATCGATGCATGCATCTCCATAGGAAAGTTTTGAGGCAGTATTCCTTCAATATGGTCAAATGCTGTGTGGAAGGCTTCCACTATTTCTGTAATGCAATCATCAACAAAATCTTCGTTCAAATCTGCCGCGTTGGCCGTCTCATAATAATATCTACGGCAAATATTGAGTATTTTATAATGGGGCTTCCGCCCGACAGACATAGCTAATCTAAACTCTTTATGCTGAATTTGGGCTTTGTCGAACATAGGTTGTGCGGATAAAACGTCATAAAGTGGTGTTAGAGATATCTGTCCGTGCGGACGCAGAAATATACTAAAGTTTTTTGCGTGACCGTCTGTCGCTCCAATTAACCAAAATAAAATTTGAGATTTAAAAAGTGTTTTTTGATCTTTGGCGGGGTTATCACTTTTTCTAACGAGACGTAAGATATCAATTAAAGTTGGCCCGCCTTTATTCTGATATTTTTTGGTTGGAGGAACACCTAAAACTTGACACATATCTTCTTGTGGTAATCGGATGATCTTTCTATCAGGGGTATGGATGCGATCAAAACGTTCAACAATTAGAACAGTTTTGTCTTCAAAATGGGCTATTTTAATATTAGGTGTTTCAAGTCCAAATGCCCTTAGCAATTCCAAACAATAAAATTCATTTTCAACACTATTGGATAGATCAACCATCCCAGTGCTAAATTCTATTTTTCCAATTTGAGTTTTGAAAATATGAGTAGTCGGTGTTGTCCCTATCGGTCGGCACCATGTTTTATCGACTTTAAGAAAAGCTGCTTTTTCCTGAGCGCCTGCAATCGAAATTCGAAAGCCGCCCTCTTGTTCTATTCCTAATGGGGCATGTTTAAGGTCGACGAGAATATTTCTGACTTGTTTCTCGGTTAAGGGCTCAAAAGCTCCGCTTTCATTTGCGTCATAAACGTAATCTTTTGGAATAAACTGTAATGCCCCGACACAATCTCGGCCGATTTGTGATAATAAATCGAAGGCATCCGTACTTTCTGAACCGATACGTTCGGCTATGCCTTTTAATATAGCTTGTGAATCCGGTAATAAATTATTGAAATATGCACTTACTCTTGCTCCACGGTGTGGAGTGTTTTGTAGGGGCAGGGATAGCGATATCGGCATTGCACGTTCCCAATTTAGCCAGGTCTTCGTGTATGTGAAACTAATATTGCCGCTACTTTGCCTCTCATAAACACCAACAAGACGTCCGTTCAAAAGGACGTTCAGCAGAATGTTTTTACGGCGTCTACTCATCAAACATGTCTATAATATCTTGAGCAGAACTCTTGCGGCGTGGCCGAAATTCAATTTCAAGATCCAGCATGGCTAAGATTCTAAAAACCAGATCAAGCACGCGGTTGGTGTCACCGCTTTCGAGGCGGGAAATGGACGTTTGGTGTAGATTTAAGCGTTTAGCCAGCTCAGCCTGACTAAGACCTTGCGCCAAACGGTACTGGGTTAAAATATGACCGACATCTTTCGTGGATCGTGCAAAGCGTTGCATCTTTACCTCCATTATGCGTTAATCGCATAACTTGTATATATGCATTAAATGCATAAGAGTCAATATGCGTTATACGCATAATATATAAATATGCATTTAATGCATAATTTGTATAAGGTTACTCATTCCTAACCCTAGCCCTCCAAAACCTTATTTAAGCGCCGTTTCACCAGTGCTGTGACCTTCAAAAGGCCGTAATGGTCGAGGACGGCGCGGTAGATATCGTCGCGCTGGATTTTCTTATTGGCGGCTTTGATCTGTCCGATGACAACTTCAAGCTCGCTCATCGGGATGTCGGCAAAGCCGCGCGTGCCGAGGTCGCGGACAATGACGCGCTGTTGCGTCGGCAGGCGCGTGACCCAACATACGCTGTCCTCAAGGCCGTTTGTTTCCGGGTCGTCTTCGCGCTCGATAATGACCTCCCCGTTTTTTTCTCCGGCTAATAATGCGCGTTCAAATAATTTGCGCGGCGTTGAGGCGATTTTGAGCAGTCCGGCCGCTTTGGCGTAAGCCTGAAACAGCGGCAGCGCCTGCAACGGGCCTTCGGAAGCCAGAATTTCACACATGCCGTGCATGAATTGCGCCTGTGTCGCGCGGCGTGGGTCTGCCGTTGAGCGCTCCGGCCACGGTGTAAATTCGGTATATTTGATGGTCATGGTTGTCCCCTTAATTATGACTGTAGCGCAAGCGTCCCAAAACGAAAAGCCCCGCACCATTCGGGGCTATACAGCGTATAAATTTTTAACTTAAATATTTGAGCCGTTTCGGCTCATTAATTTTCCAGCCGAGAGATGCGTCCAAACCTACACGCTCGCGCGCTAAACGCTCGCGCATTCGCGTTTCCGCGCGGTTTGGACGTTAATACACCCGTTTTTTCGGCTTTATGTAATCTATGCCGTCCGTCATGGTGTAGTCATGGACGGGGCGGTAGTCGATTTTAACTTTGCCCGTATCGGTATCGAAATAGCCGAGCGTATGCTTCATCCATTTTGCGTCATTACGGTCCGGATAATCCTCATGCGCGTGAGCGCCGCGGCTCTCTTTTCGGTTGGCGGCGCTGGTCATAGTGACGACGGCCTGACTGACAAGATTGTCCAGTTCTAACGCCTCCATCAAATCTGTGTTCCAGATCATGGTGCGGTCGGAGACGGAGATGTCTTTCATTTCAGTATAGACCTGCTGCACTTTTTCGACGCCTTCATTAAGGCTGTCTTCGGTGCGGAAGACCGCGCAATGGGCCTGCATAGTCTTTTGCAAGCGCAGGCGAATTTCGGCTGTGGGCTTGCTGCCTGTTGCAGTGCGAAAGCGCTCCAGTCGGGTCAGGCTTTGCGCTCCAGCCGTGTCCGGCAGAGGCTTTTGATCCGCGCCGGCGACAACTGTTTCGGCGCAGCGCAGGCCGGCCGCACGGCCAAAGACGACCAGGTCAATCAAGCTGTTTGAGCCCAGACGGTTGGCGCCGTGAACGGAGACGCAGGCCGCTTCGCCGACAGCCATAAGGCCGGGGACGACGTGATCCGGGTTCTTGCCCTTTTTGGTGACGACTTCGCCGTGATAATTGGTTTGGATGCCGCCCATATTGTAATGGCAGGTCGGAAGAACCGGGATCGGTTCTTTGGTGACGTCAACGCCGGCAAAAATGCGCGCGGTCTCTGATATGCCCGGAAGGCGCTCAGCCAGAACGGCCGGGTCAAGGTGATCCAGATGCAGAAAGATATGGTCTTTCTCCGGCCCGACGCCGCGGCCTTCGCGAATTTCCAAAGTCATGGCGCGGCTGACAACATCGCGGCTGGCCAGGTCTTTGGCGGACGGGGCGTAACGCTCCATAAAGCGCTCGCCTTCGGAATTGGTGAGATAGCCGCCTTCGCCGCGCGAGCCTTCGGTAATCAGGCAGCCCGCGCCGTAAATGCCGGTCGGGTGGAACTGGATGAACTCCATATCTTGCACAGGCAGACCTGCGCGCAAAACCATAGCATTGCCGTCGCCCGTGCAAGTATGAGCAGAAGTCGCGCTAAAGAAGACGCGGCCATAGCCGCCCGTGGCGAGAATGACTTTTTGCGCGCGGAAACGGTGCAGTGTTCCGTCGTCGAGTTTCCACGCCGTAATGCCGCGGCACTCGCCGTCTTCTATGATCAGATCGAGCGCGAAATATTCGATAAAGAATTCGGCGTCATAGCGCAGGGACTGGCCGTAAAGCGTATGCAGCATGGCGTGACCGGTTCGGTCCGCGGCGGCGCATGTGCGCTGCGCTTCCGGGCCTTGACCCATATTTTGCATCATGCCCCCGAATGGACGCTGATAAATTTTGCCCTCTTCGGTACGCGAAAAGGGCATGCCCCAATGCTCAAGTTCGTAAACGGCTTTGGGCGCTTCGCGGCAGAGATATTCGATTGAGTCCTGGTCGCCGAGCCAATCAGAGCCTTTAACCGTGTCATACATATGCCACTGCCACTCATCGGGGCCCATATTGCCGAGGCTGGCGGCGATGCCGCCCTGCGCGGCCACGGTGTGGGACCGGGTTGGAAAGACTTTAGTGACGCAGGCGGTCTTAAGGCCCGCTTGGGCAGCGCCCAGTGTTGCGCGCAGGCCGGAGCCGCCCGCGCCAACAACGACGACGTCAAATGTATGGTCGGTCCATTTTTGTTGCGAATTTTCGCTCATCTTAGGCTCCCAGCCAAATACGGAATATGGATAATACGGCCAATAGCCAGAATCCGATGGATATAAGTGTCACGGCGAGCAGCAATCCCATACGCGTGCCCCCTGACGTGTAATCAAGAATGACTTCGGTCAGGCCGCTGCGGCCGTGGAAAAATGCCGCTGTTACAAACAGCAGCAATGTCAGGGCGCCAAATGTAGTCTCGATATAATCTAAAAATCCGTCAAATCCGTCCGGCGCACTGGAGAGAATGCCCCAGACGAGAAACGGTACGGTGATGGCGAGGATAATTGCGGAGACGCGGTGGGCAATAAAATGATGCGTGCCGTTATGCGCGCTGCCATGGCCTTTAACGCGGCTCATATCTGTTCTGAAATCCTGGGACATTATACGCCTCCTACAGATGAGACGAGTATAAAGGTCAAGATGACCGCGATCACGGCGGCCGCCGCGATGATCGCTATGGACATGGCATTGGCAACAGGCGGGCTGAGCAGATGCCCACTATCCCAGATCAAATGACGTATGCCGTTGAGCATATGAAAGCTGAGAATGCCGATGACGATGAAAAATCCAATCGCGCCGAGCGGGGAATAGAATATGGCGGAATAATTCATAAACACTTCGGGCCCTGCGGCCAATACGGCGAGAAATACCGATAAGAGAATGATCGCAAGATATAGCGCAACACCTGTGGCGCGGTGCAATATGGAGGACAGCATGGTCGGATGCCAGCGCCAGACCTGCAAATGAGGCGACAAAGGCCGCGTATCATTCCATTTCGATCCCATAATTTTCTCTCCGTAAATCTTTGCGCGCAAAGTAAAGAGGCACGCTCTATAGTCAACGTGTAATGCTGGGTTTTGGACGTGCGACATATGGCGGGCCATCGCGTATTGGCGTTTAAATATTCACGATAGCGTGTCATGCAGCTTTGGCTTTGGCCTTGCCCGTGCGCTACGGGACGGGTAAAGCCAATCGCCTAATACGCAATGAGAACAACAGGTCGATATGAGCGCTGTGCCGTCAGAGACAAAGTCTCCCGAAATTACTGATAAATCGCAAATGATTGAGCATCTCGCTGCGGGAAATAAGCCGCGCGAGAACTGGCGCATTGGCACTGAGCACGAGAAGATCGGATTTAATACCAAAACGCTTAAGCCGCTGCCCTATGAAGGCTCGACATCGATACGAAAAATGCTCGAAGGGCTACAGCGTTTTGACTGGGAGCCGATTTTAGAAAAAGGCTATCTCATTGCTCTGAAACGCAATGGAGCCTCCGTCAGCCTCGAGCCAGGCGGTCAATTTGAGCTGTCGGGTGCGCCGCTGAAAACCGTGCATGAGACGTGCCGCGAAGTTTCCCGCCATTTACGCGAAGTGCGCGATGTCGCCGGTGAAATCGGCGCGGGATTCCTATCGCTTGGATTCCGCCCCGATACAAAACTCGAAGACGTACCGATGATGCCCAAGGGGCGCTATAATATTATGAAATCCTATATGCCCAAAGTCGGCACACATGGTCTGGAGATGATGTTTCGGACATGTACGGTTCAAACCAATCTGGATTTTGGCTCCGAAGCAGACATGGTCAAAAAAATGCGCGTCAGTCTGGCGCTGCAGCCGGTCGCGACGGCGCTGTTTGCTAATTCCCCGTTCACGGATGGGAAATTGAATGGTTATAAATCCTACCGCTCCCGCATCTGGCTCGACACGGATGCAGACCGCACCGGCATGCTGCCCTTTGCTTTCGATGAAGGGTTCGGTTTTGAACACTATGTCGATTACGCGCTGAATGTGCCGATGTATTTTGTTTATCGCGGCGGCACATATCTGGATGCCTCCGGTAAGTCATTCAAAGATTTCCTGAACGGAAACCTTGATATTGTGCCGGGGCAGCGCGCGACTATGCGCGACTTTGAGGATCACCTGTCGACAATATTTCCTGAAGTACGCTTGAAGCAATTTTTAGAAATGCGCGGTGCGGATACCGGGCCGTGGAACGAGCTGTGCGCGCTGCCTGCATTCTGGGTAGGCTTGCTCTACGACGAAACTGCGCTCGATGCAGCGTGGGATTTGGTCAAAGACTGGACGCAGGAAGAGCGTGAACAACTGCGCCGCGACGTGCCTAAAATGGGCCTGCAAACGCCCCATCGCGGCGGCACTCTGCAAGATGTGGCCAAGGCTGCGCTGGATATCTCACGACACGGTCTAAACGCGCGGGCCCATCTGAACGGACATGGCGAAAGCGAAACCGTATTTTTGCAGGAGCTCGACGAATTTGCGCGCAGTGGCAAATCCAATGCCGACCGTTTGATTGCCGATTATAAAGGCAAATGGGACGGCGATATTACGCGCGCCTACCAGGACTGCATTTATTAAGCTTTGGGTTTAAAACGTCCCTGAAATAGAAACTTCAAAATCATTGCGAAAATAACGCTCGCGCTCTTCTATATAGTCCAGATTGCCGACATTGCGCTGGCCATCGAATACATCGCGGCGCAAACGTTCGGTGAACCCGCCCAGATTTCGAAATGTACCCCTGATCTTCAAACCGGCCACATCCTTGTGCTCGATAAAAACGGCTGAAAACGGATCGTCATAACTATTATTGACGATCTGAAAGATACCACGGCGCGGAACGCTGCGCTGGTAATTTAAACCGAAACCATAGGCGATATTCGTGTCAGGAATGTCATGACGGAAATTGACTTCGGCCTTGCGGCTATCGCGTCCGTTAATGCGGCGTTTCGAGGTGAGAAGCGGATCCAGTAGCTCGCTGGATTGCGCGACAAGCGTGAAATTCAGCTCCGTACCGTCAAAGTTCCAGCGCTCGCCTTTAAGCGTGCCGCGCAGGATCGCTCCATATGCCGAGGCGGTGTCGATATTGCCAACGCCTTCGCCGTCTGTACCAATCGGGATGTTGTCGACAATATCTTCGATGTCTTCATAAAAGAGCCGAAGGTTTAAATTGGTGCCTTGGCCGAAATCTTTTTCAAATTCCAGCGCATGGTTCCAAAATTGAACCGGGACAAGTCTTGCATTTCCGGCTTGATCAATATCAGTCTCCAGACTGACCGATGAAATAAAGTCGAAAAAGTTTAGCTGCCCCACCCGCCGGCCAAGCTCATATCGAATATCCAGAGTGTCGCTCGCTGCATAAGCTGTATTGATAAAGCCTTTGGGCCGGACAAAACTGCGCGAGACATTATTTGCGCCGGATTGCGTGATTTCGGAATACTCTACGCCGATGGAGGCCTGGACTGTCAGTTTTTTACCGAATGTACGGTTATGCGTCAGCGTGATTTCACCGCGGTTTTCCTCAACCTTAGCGAGGGGGTCATCGAGCACCTCTTCAGTGAATAAAGCGCTGCGGTCTGCGGTGAAATAATCTGATTCAATATCGAGAAAATTATAGGCGCCTTCTGCGCTGATTTGCCAGTCCTGCCCCGCCTGCGTTCCCGCCCAGCTATATTCGGCGCGGCCTATGCTTTCTCCCTCATCTGCAACCTGATTGAACCGTTCACCCAGAGCAAAGCCCTGATCATCAAAATAGACAATCTCATTTCCCACGGGGGAATGCTCCAGGCGCTGCACGCCGATGAGTTTCAAATCTCCAATACCGAGCGGAAAGGCATAATCTGCTGAAATTTCCGCGTTCCATTCGTCCTCGCCGCGGCGAAAAATAGACGTATATGTGCTGCCGCGAGGCGTTAGTGCAGTTCGGTCGGATGTTTCTACAAAGTGAAAATTCACTTGCTGGTATTCTGCTGAGAGGTTTGCACTGTGTCCTTCGCGCGGCGCAAAGACCAGCGCGGCTGAGATTTTCGGAGCCTGAACTTCGCGGCCACCTTTTTCCTCGGCAGTCTCGTAAATAACGCCATCGGCATCGCGGACACGCTCGGGACCAAATCCGGTGGAATTATCAGAATTGTCTTCAACGGTGAGCGTATAATCGATATCGCGCCATTTTCCCGACACAGTTGCATTGCCGCGCAGCCAGCGCGGCTGCGCGTCTTGGCGAAAGCGCGGACGCCAGCGCCAATTGCCCGACAACCCGGTCGTATTGACCCGTATATCGGCCACGTCCCCGGTCAAACCCGGAATGCCTAAATCCGCGCCTTCGCGAATGGTAATTGAGACAACAGAGTCAGCCGGAATACGTCGCAATGCGGTGTGCGGTCCAACGGATTTTCCTGAGAGTCGCTTGCCGTTAATAAGAACATTTGCGCCGCCTTGTCCCAGACCGCGGCCATTATTATTGCCGCCGCTAATCTCAAAGCCCGGGACGCGCGCCACCATATCAAGCGCATTTAGGGGCACGTAGGCGTTAAAATAAGCTGGAGTATAGACGCGAGCGGACGCGTCAGTAGACGCTGGTAAGTCCGGCGGAATTTGCGCCTGCCCGTAAGCCTTAGGCAAAGTTAAAGCCAAGCCGCTCAACACCACAAGCGACGCGGCCAATCTTATTGTTGCACGCATTGATTAATTCCAACCCCATGGCGCTCTGCCTATGTGACAGCTACGAAAGACCTGCTTATCGACATCCTGATTCGATTGCTCTGCACAGCCTAATCGGTAAAAGCAATTATTTCTTTAACATAGCTTATATATGGGGCTATTTTGCCAAGTTTAGGCACGCCATTAGGAACGCAATTTAAAAACAACTTGAACCGCGCTTAAAGCACAGGCACAACGGGCCAAATTAATTATCGGCGCGTAACGCGCTCGGGGTAACTTAGGGGGTTTTAATGGGAACGTTTTTTTGGTTCTTGAATGGAATATGTCTGGCGGGCTTGCTCGTCGTTATGTTCCAAATGCGAAATCATGAAAAAGGACTTTACGTTCTTTTCTTTGCGGAAATGTGGGAGAGATTTTCATATTACGGGATGCGCGCGCTTCTTGTTCTATATTTGACTAAGCATTTCCTGTTCTCGGACACGGTCGCATACGGACTTTACGGTGCATATGTGACTATTGTTTATATGACCCCCGTAATTGGCGGGATGCTTGCTGACAAATATCTCGGCGCGCGAAGAGCCGTTATTATTGGCGGTGTTTTACTTGTTTTGGGCCATTTAGGCATGGCTGTAGAAGGCGACCCTGTTTTACCAGGAGAAACGCCTGACGGTAGCGTATTGAATATATTCTATTTCTCGCTAGCACTAATCGTCGCTGGTGTCGGATTTTTGAAAGCCAATATTTCAACAATTGTAGGGGCACTATACAGACGAACCGATGCCCGTCGTGATTCGGCTTTCACACTTTTCTACGTCGGCATCAATCTGGGCGCCGCACTGGGGGCGCTATGGGCAGGTTATTTGGGCGAAAATTATGGTTGGAAATATGGCTTTGGTCTCGCTGGCATAGGTATGCTTGCCGGACTGGTTGTATTTGTTCTCTTCAAACCAGCTCTAAAAGGAGCCGGCGCGCCGCCAAGTATGGCGCGTTTGAAAGAGAAAGTCTTTATGGGGATATCGCGCGAGTGGATGATTTATATCTCCACAGTGCTTTCAGTTTTCGTGATTTGGGGCCTTGTTCGCAGTCAAGTCGTCGTCAACTGGTTACTACTCTTCTCTATGATCGGCGTTTATGGGTACATCGTTTATCGTTCAGTGCGTCATTTGGAGCCGCATGCCCGTGACCGCATCTTTGTTGCTCTGTTTCTCATCTCTGTGAATGTTCTGTTCTGGGGTCTTTTTGAGCAAGCTGGCTCGTCCCTTAACCTCTATACAGACCGCGCCGTTGATCGGAACATTTGGGGCTCTGAAGTTGACGCATCAATTTTTCAGTCGATAAATGCGATTTATATTATCCTATTAGGGCCGGTTTTGGCCGCGCTCTGGGTGTTCCTGGGAAAACGCGGTCTTGATCCGTCCGCACCTTTGAAATTTGGCTTTGCTGTTATTCAGCTTGGCTTAGGTTTCTTAGTATTGGTATGGGGTGCAAATACTGCGGGTGCGAACTTAACACCGGTCATCTTTATCTTTCTGATCTATCTCCTTCATACAACCGGCGAGCTGTGTATGTCGCCAGTGGGACTGTCGGCGATGACTCGCTTGGCGCCTGTTCAGATGGTCGGCTTGATGATGGGAGCATGGTTCCTAGCCTCTGGCGCAGGCAACTCTGTTGCAGCACTGATCGCGCAAGCCACAGCGTCTGCCGGCGCTGATGGGGAGAGCCAAGTTCTTTCAGTCTATTCTAAAGTTGGTTGGATCGCGATCGGCGTTGGGCTGCTTATGGCGGTCGCTTCGCCTGTCATCACGAAGTTCATGCATTTGGATACATTGCAGGACGATACTGTTGATGATGATCTGGCCGGTCAGTCTCAAATTGGTGAGCCCATGGCCGCCGGTATTCACACTGAAGATGAGATGAAGTCTGACTAAACCTCATCACATCACACATAAAAAAGCCCGCTCAATTGAGCGGGCTTTTTCTTTGGATCATATAAATAGAGGTGAGGGTTAGCGGCCCATAAAGCCTTTCATCGCTATAGCCAGCACATCGTCCATTGAACTGCCGTCGCCATCGGCGTCCAGCAAATTACCGAGGATGCCCATGCCTTGCTGATGGGTTTGCGCGGCGCGGCGCTGGCGCCGCTGGGGCGCGCCCGTCATAGCGCCGAGCAGGCTGCCCAAGCCGGTTCCGCCTTGCGGCGCTGTGCCCGCGCCCATGAGCTGCTGCATGGCCAGACCGGCCAAAGCGCTTTTCATCGTGCCGCCGCGCGTCTGTTTGGACAGGCTGCCCATCGCCATTGCGGCCACAAGGGGTAGCATTTTCTTGAGGATGTCCACGCCAAGTCCGGTCTTCTGCGCGGCATTGGCGGCAACGGCGCGGCTGACGTCTTTGGAGCCGAATAAATGGCCAAGAATAGCATTGCCGTCATTTTCAGTCTCAGCGCTGGTCAGAACCTGCGGGTTTTCAATATATTTTTCGTGATCGCCACTGCCCAGCGCGCCCAACAGACCGCTCAATCCGTCCGGCGTGCGGGCATTATTTTTAAGACCTGAGCTGATAGCGGGAAGCAGCGCCATGAGGGCGCTTTGCGCCTGCTGCGGGTTTAGCCCGACTTTGGCGCCCGCCTGCTCAACCGCGCCGCCATTTTGCGCGCTCATAATCATATCTAATAAATTCATTCCGGCCATTTTGGCATCTCCATTTTGGTTTAATGTGTTTGTAGGCGGCCATTCTGTGCGCGGCTAGGGAGGATCCGAATTAAGGTGTAAACGAACCCAGTCGCATGTCCCTATGGACTGCGCGGTCTTATGCGCGTTTTCAATACAGCGCTGCTTTTCATCAAAGCGGATGAGTTCTTCCGGCGTCATGGGGCGATAATGTTGGGAGGATTGAAGCCGTGAATAGCCCAGACGTTCCGTCCATATCCATGTCCATAACATGGATTTTGCGCCGGGGTATTGATCCCGTTGCAGCGCTATATCGTGCGGAGCGCGGTCTGTCGCGATAACTTGAAATTCGGCTTGAGTAATAGGGCCAGTCGCGGTGGTAACGATCTTTTCAGTGCGCCAGACACATTGCGAAGCCCCGTTATAATATTCGATATCATTTTGTGTCACATCGCCTCTAAGCTTCCAGACATAAGTCGCAGCAGGATGGCGGGCCGCTTCCATATTCTCATAGCGGGTAATCTGGCCTGAAATATCGTCAGATATTGCGGCATAATCTGCCACATTTAGCGATCCATCGGGCGCAGCTCCGCCGCCGGGTGACAATAATTTCATCGCGCTGATAAAACAAAATATAGCAAAAAAGCCAATCATATGCGCGCTCATGCGCCAGAAAAATTTGCCGGTTTTAAGGATGTCGACATAAATAATGCCAATTCCGGCCCACAACATAAATAGACTTATCGCAAAGCTATATCCCCAATCCTGCAGGCTGATGCCATTGAAATCTGTTAGCAGACCGGCGGCCATTTCTGAACAGGCGGATTGAGTGTGAAGATAGATATTGAGTATGCGCCCGAAAATCAGATCAAAGCCAAACAGTAATATTATAAATATAACCGCCCAAAGCCAATATTCGCTTTGACGACGACGCACAGCTTTGCGCTCTGCGCGCCTCGCACGTCGCTGTGATCCCCGGCTTAGCTTTTCACCCATAAGTTTAATATGGAGAATGAATAGGCTATTGGCAATATTAGGGACTAAACCGCGCTGCCGCCCACCGTCAGGGCTTCAATATAAAGTGTCGGCTGCCCGACGCCGACGGGCAGGCCTTGGCCAGCCTTGCCGCAGACGCCAATCCCAGGATCAAGCTGGCTGTCATTACCGATCCGTTTGACTTGTGTCAGCACAGTTGGGCCGTCGCCGATGAGGGTCGCGCCTTTGACGGGATGCAGGATTTTACCGTTCTTGACGCGGTAAGCTTCAGTACACTGAAAGACGAATTTACCATTGGTAATATCGACTTGTCCGCCCCCAAAATTGGTCGCGTAAATACCGTCTTTAAGCCCGTCGAGGATCTCGCCTGGGTCATCATGACCGGACAGCATTTGCGTGTTGGTCATACGCGGCAGCGGCGCATGGGCAAAGCTTTCGCGCCGTCCATTGCCAGTGCTTTTCCCGCCCATTAGACGGCCATTCATGCGGTCTTGCATATATCCCACCAGAATACCGTCTTCGATCAGGACGGTGCGCGATGTCGGAGTGCCTTCATCATCAATAGATAGCGATCCGCGCGCATTGGGCACAGTGCCGTCATCGACAATTGTGACGCCCGGGGCGGCGACGCGCTCGCCCATTTTTCCGGCAAAAGCCGACAGGCCTTTACGGTTAAAATCACCTTCAAGGCCATGCCCGATGGCTTCGTGCAGTAAGACGCCCGGCCAGCCGGGGCCAAGCACGACATCGAATTGTCCGGCAGGCGCAGGCTGCGCCGTCAGATTGACTTTGGCTTGACGAATGGCCTCATTGGCCAGGGTTTTCCATTGTGCCGGCGCAATAAATTGCCCGTATTCAGCGCGGCCGCCATGTCCGGCATAGCCATTTTCGCGGCGGCCTTTATCCTCGCAGGTGACAGAGATATTCAGGCGTACGAGCGGGCGGATATCATCATAGCGCTCCCCGCCAGCGCGCAAAATGGCGATGGCGCGGCGCGAGCCTGACATCGTAGCGGAAACCTGCACAACGCTGGGGTCTGCGGCCCGGCAATAGGCATCAATCTCCTGGAGGAGCGCGACTTTGGCCGCGAAATCCGGATCGGCAATCGGGTCTATATCCGGATAAAGCGCGCGGTTCGTGCGCGCAGGGGAGGCGTCAGCTTGTGCGGCTGCATGGCCGCCTTTGGCCAGACTGGCCGCCGCGCTGGCGCGGGTCAGGGCCCCGGCGCTCATTTCGCTACTTTGGGCAAATCCGGTGGTCTCGCCCGCCACGCAGCGCAGGCCAAAGCCGCGCGAGCTGTCAAAACTGGCATTTTTCAACCGGCCATCATCAAAGGTCAGAGATTCAGACGCGCCGCGTTCAATGAACAGCTCGCCATCGTCTGCGCCGCGCAATGTTGCGTCTAAAGTGGATTGGGCCTGGGCCGCGGAAAGGTCACAGCCTTCAAATATAAAATCTGTCATGAGGGTGATGTGGGACGCGGCAGAGACAAAGTAAAGATGCCGCGCGCAGCATAATCGTGACCCATAGCCACAGCGTGATTTGCAAATTACGGCTTGCCCGCTACAAACCCATAATAACAGAGAGGCCGAATTATGAGTATTTATAAAACAGCCTGCCGGACCCCCAATGCTGACGGGGTCACCAATATTCCGACTTGGAAATTTGAAGCTGTGCGGGAGGCCTTGCTTTGCGCAATAGATGATGCGGGCGATGGCGGTCTGACATTTAAGGCTATGACGCGGTCCGTGACATCAAGATTGAGCGAAGACGTGTTGTCTAAGCTCGGCTCAGTGGGGTGGCGTACAATGGCCGTCAAGTTGGAGTTGGAAGTGGTTGGGGAAATCAGAAAAGTCGATCAGAAATCTCCGCAACGTCTGGTGCGGGCATGAGCGGCGGTGTCCGTTTAGGAACCGCGCTAAGGCGGGGCGCGACTAAAGTGCTGTTTTGCGGCGCGGGGGAGCTCGGCAAAGAGGTCGTCATTGCGCTGCAGCGTCTTGGCGTTGAAACGATAGCGCTTGACCGGTATCCCGACGCGCCCGCTATGCAGGTCGCTCACCGATCCCATGTCGTGGATATGCGTGACGGGAAAGCCCTTCGCGCTATTATCGAGCTTGAACAGCCTGACCTGATCGTACCGGAGATAGAAGCCATCGCAACCGCCACACTGGCCGAACTGGAGCGCGAAGGGTATACCGTCATTCCAACAGCTAAAGCTGCGCAACTGACTATGGACCGCGAAGGTATTCGCCGTCTTGCGGCCGAAGACCTGGGCCTAAGAACGTCGCCCTACCGCTTTGCAGATACTGAAGATGAAGTGCGCGAAGCTATGGCGCAAATCGGCCTGCCGTGTGTGGTTAAGCCCGTTATGAGCAGTTCCGGCAAAGGGCAGAGCACAGCCTTCACAGAGGCTGATATTTCCCGTGTCTGGGCGTATTCGCAAACGGGCGGGCGCACAGGCGCGTCGCGCGTCATTGTCGAAGGTTTCGTTGATTTTGATTATGAAATTACGCTGCTAACCGTGCGTCATGCGGGCGGCACGTCATTTTGCGCACCGATCGGACACCGTCAGGACGGCGGCGACTATCAGGAAAGCTGGCAGCCCCATCCGATGAGCCCTGCAGCGCTACAAAACGCGCAGGATATGGCGGGAAAGATCACAGCGGCGCTGGGCGGTTACGGGGTGTTTGGTGTTGAGCTGTTTATCAAGGGTGATGTGGTGATCTTCTCCGAAGTTTCGCCGCGCCCGCATGACACAGGGTTGGTGACATTAGTCTCGCAAAATCTGTCAGAGTTTGAGCTCCATGCCCGCGCTATTTTGGGTCTGCCGATCCCGCAGATTATCCAAACCGGCCCCGCTGCATCCGCCGTGATATTAGGGGAAGGGCATAGTAGCGACATCGCCTTTGACGGCGTTGCAGACGCTTTGTCCGAGGCCGGAGTGGATATCCGCCTGTTTGGTAAACCGGAGATATCCGGCGTGCGGCGCCTCGGCGTCGCGCTGGCCACTGATGAGACGATTGATATAGCGCGGGAGAAAGCCCTGCGCGCGGCGGGCAAGGTGAAAGTGCGTTTTTTGGATGCGTGTGGAGCGGGTAAGTCCCTAGATTAGGCCTTGGGCAAGGCTCCAATATTGAAAGAAAGTCCGGCTATGTTAAAACTTGCTCTGCCCCAAATCGCGCCGGTCTGGCTAGACCGGGCGGCGACAATTACGCGCGTTATAGACACGATAAATGAGGCGGCGGGCGAAGGCGCGCAGCTTGTTGTCTTCGGTGAAGGCCTTGTGCCCGGTTACCCATTCTGGGTCGATCTCACAGGCGGGGCGCAGTTTAACTCGCCAAAACAAAAAGAGCTTTTCGCCTATTACTCTGACCAAGCCGTGAGCATTGAAGCCGGGCATTTAGACGGCGTCTGCGCTGCGCTCAAGGCGGCTGGCATGGCCTGTTATCTGGGCGTAATAGAGCGCGCCGCTGACCGCTCCGGGCACAGCCTGTATTGCAGCTATGTCTATATCAATGCAGGCGGACAGATAAAAAGCGTGCATCGTAAATTGCAGCCGACTTATGAAGAGCGGCTGGTCTGGTCACCGGGCGACGGGGCGGGATTGGTCACGCATAAACTCGGCGGTTTTACCGTCGGGGGACTGAACTGCTGGGAGAACTGGATGCCGCTGACGCGCGCCGCGCTTTATGCGCAAGGCGAAGATTTGCACGTCATGTGCTGGCCCGGCTCAATCCGAAATACCGAAGATATTACGCCCGTTCTGGCTAAAGAAGGCCGGTCTTATTGTGTTTCAGTCAGCACGATCATGCGCCGCGAAGACGTCGGCGATACTGTGCCCTATGCGACAGAGATCCGCGCCGCCATGCCCGATGTCGCTGCCGATGGCGGATCCTGCATCGCCGCGCCGGATGGCAGCTGGGTGCTGCCGCCTGTCGTCCATCAAACGGGTATTCAATATGCAGAACTTGACCCGGCCTTTGTACGCCGCGAGCGGCAAAACTTTGACGCGGCCGGCCATTACAGCCGACCGGACGTGACACGTCTTATTGTGGACCGACGGCGGCAGAGCCTGGCGCGCTTTGAGGACTAATGAGATCAAGATGATAGAGTAGGCCGGTCTCCAGCGCGTCGATTTTCACCTTGCGATATCCGGTCTGCGACTCGGCCAGCGGCGCGCCCGTATTGCCGCCAAAGATCATCCAGTTTTCGCCGTCATGCTCGGGCCATTCGATCAAACCCTCACCATTGGGGTTTCCTGTTCGCGCAAAATTTACCCAGTAAGTCTGCATCATATCTTTGAGCGCTAAATCCTCTTTGGTCGGATCAAATGCAGCGGTCAGCGTGCCGAGGATAAAGGGAATTTCTGCGCCGTGATAGGCGCCCAATGTCTGCGTTTTGCTGGGCGGGACGCGGGTAAAAGCATAGAGATAAGACGGCGATCCGGCCTTGGCGTTTTGGCGCGTCACATACCGCACATTAACACCAAAAATTTCATCGCCCATGAGCTGCGTCCCTGCAGCCATAAAAGCCGCCGGATCAGACAAGCCATATTGCGATAAAATCGTATCTGTCGCAGCCGCGCCAAAAATAGGGGTCAGCGCCGCCGCTTGAGCGGCTATGCCATCGCGCGGAAAATCATCCAGCCAGACGGTCGGCTGGGGATCATCAGGGAAAAACAGAGTCCCCTCATCGGCATTATATCCAAATAGAGTGGGTACCGAGTGGAAGTCTGCATCACGGAAAGCAATGCCGACATTTTTCGGCAAGACCTCGCCGTCGCGTACCGGATGAAGGCCTTCGCCAATCATTGCGTCCATAGACAGTAAATCCATGAAATCGCTCGCAGGCAGCGCCCGTAATTGCGCGGCGGTTACGTCATCAGCAAGGCCAAGGCCATGCGCGATTTTAAGGCCGCCCTCATGTCCGCTGGGCCAAGTGCTGGCATTTCCGGTGAGATCGCCCAAATGATAGGTCGACGCGCCGCTCTGGCCGATGGCGCGGTGAAACAGCCCCTTGGCAGCCGGCGCGCTCATCAGCTCTGTGACAGACCAGCCGCCAGCGGACTCGCCAAAAATAGTGACGTTCTCTGCGTCACCTCCATAGGCCGCGATATTATCTTTCACCCAATTTAGCGCTGCAATTTGGTCCATCAGGCCGTAATTACCCGAAACGCCGCGCGCATCATCAGCGGACAGGGCGGGATGGGTCATATAGCCAAAAGCGCCAAGGCGGTAATTAATCGTGACCAGAACAACGCCTTTTTGCGGCAGTTCGTCACTTTGGTAAAACCCTGTATCGCCGGAGCCAAAACTGTGACCGCCGCCATGTATCCAGACCATAACGGGCAATGGCGCGTCGCCGACATTGCCGTCCTGCGAAACATTCGGCGTGCGCACATTTAGATAGAGACAGTCTTCAGAATAATCGCCCGACGGCATCGCGGCTATTGCGCTTTTGATAATAAATTCTTTAGCGGTGGAAAAGCCCTGGCCTTCGACAATGCTGTCAATAAATCCGCCTTCGCTGCCCCTTGGCTGCATGCATCGATTACCAAATTCCGTGGCGTTAAATGTTTGCGCAAAGTCCGGAGCGGGGCTTGGCGTTGTCCAGCGTAAATCGCCGACTGGCGGCTGCGCAAAGGGGAGACCCATGAAATTGGCGACATTCGTCTTGGCATTCCACTTCCCGATAACGGCGCCTTGGGGCGTCTGCACGGCCGATGTGGGCGGCAGGGATTTATCACCGCAGGCCGCAAGAAAAAGTCCCGCGCTCAGCACAGCCAGAGTTGATAATTTACGCATAATCCCTCCCATTTTCTTTGAGTTTAGGCGGGCCGGCCGCGCAACGCCAAGACAAAACCCTGTTATTTTTGTATAGTGAGTATTAAGAGCCGCACATGGCACGGCAGGCATATCAATACGCGATTATCGGCGGCGGAATTATCGGACTATCCACGGCCTATGCTCTGCAGTTACGACATCCGAAATCCACGATATGTGTGATTGAAGCCGGCCCCGAATGCGGGTTTGGCGCCAGCTGGGCCAATGGCTCTATGATACATCCCTCTCAGGCCACGCCGTGGCGAGACTCTCACGCGCCAGCGACGGATCCAGCACTTGTGCGCGATATTTATCAACTCGCTGTGCGCTCTTCGGCGATTTTGCGCGCGCGGTTCAATGAATTCGACATTGCGCCGCGCCATCGCCGTGAGGGCTGCGCCAAAATTTACACTGACGTTTCGACATTACAGACCGATCAGGCTAAATTACAGGTTCTTATGGCGCTGGGTCTGCCTACAGAATTTATCGACTCATCCCAAATTGAAAAGCGCTTAAACATTAGCGCCGACGGGGCTGTTGGCGCCTATATATTCCCTAATGACCATAGCGGGCCGGCGCGCCTATATTGCCGTCACCTCGCGGCGCGCTTGGCGGCGGGCGGTGCCAAGCTGATGACGGCAAATGGTGCGGCCAATATTGAGGGCCAAGATATAATGCTGCAAAGCGGAGCAATAGTTGCCGCGCAGAACATTATCGTTGCGGCGGGATCAGGCTCTGCCGCGCTGGTCAATATTGCGGGGCAGCATGCCGTGCGCGGATATTCGCGGACATTCGAATTGCCCGGCCATGAGCCTGATTTCCCGGTCATGCCGGTTATGGATGACGCAGCCCATATGGCGATTGCGCCGATGGGAACACATTTGCGCGTCAGCGGCGGGGCCGACCCTGAGCCTATGAATAGCCCCCACCATTTGGATAGACATGTTATCTATGACGCATTGGAGGCTTATCTGCGACAGCGCTGCCCCGGTCTGCCGCTGGATAATGCGCCAAAGAGTGACTGGACGGCGCTGCGTCCAATGAGCGATCAAGGCCCTGTCATCGCCTGTTTGCGTGACGGCTTATTCGTTAATACAGGTCATGGTCATATGGGCTGGACCTTATCTGCGGGCGCGGCTGACCGGATAGTAGATATTATAAACGGCGCGGCGGCCTAGCGGCGCCCGAAACCGCCATTGCCTGTTTGAAATCCCATTAAATTGACGACGTGGATTAGGAGCACAAATGCGGTTGCGACAAATCCAAAGGCGATAAACATCCACGGCACCATGCGCGGCTCCAATTTATCGCGTGTCATACTTCCGCGCCAGAAGGACAAGGCTGCGCCAAGCATACAAAAGATTAAAATCCCGATGGAAATCGCTATGTCAGGGCCGCCGTGCATGAGCGGCAAATGGGTAAGTCGAGCGCCGCCGTCAAGTCAAAATAAGACATTGTAATGTCCAACTATCCACAGATCGCGCTGTGAATACGGCAGGGCTGTCACAAAAGGTTCACAGAACCTATCCATATGGCTCGTGAATGCGAGCTTATGCCCGCATTATCACACAGGTCATGAAGTTTAGGGGTTAGGGTATGACAAGATTATATTTGAAGGGCGTGACGCTATTATCTGCTGCATTGCCAATGGCTTTTGCACAGTCTGCATATGCTCAAGAGATCACTCATAAAGTTAGCGGGCGGGTCATGATCGATTATTCGATTGTCGACGCGGACAATGCTAATATGGACTGGAGCGCGAGCGAACTGCGTCGCGCCCGTCTTGGCGTGTCGGGAAATATCGGTGACACCGTCAAATATAAGGTCGAGTTTAATACAAATTCATCTCAAGACATCAATGTCGAAGACGCTTATTTACAATGGGCTCCGACAGGCGGAAAATGGAATATCAAAGCGGGCCAATTTAAAACGGCCAACTCGCTCGACGAACAAACCAGTTCGCGCTTCATCTCGGCGCTCGAGCGTAGCGCCTTTACCGACGCCTTTGAATTTAACCGCCGCGTCGGTGTGTCCGTCAATGGCAGTGGCGAGACATACACATTTTCTGCCGGGGTCTTCGGTGACAATTTAACGGTTGGGGCAACAGATGAAGGCAAAGCTGCGGCAGCACGCTTTACCTATACCCCTTATGTTTCAGGCAATGACGTCGTCCATCTGGGCGCGTCCTGGCGTTACCGCGAGGCCGGTGATGACCAGAGCGATTTACGCTATCGCCAGCGCACAAGCTCGCACATTCCGGGCCGGATTATCAGCACAGGCCGCGTTGCCGACCGTGACAATTTTCTGGGCGCTGAGGCGGCCGGGATAATGGGCAATGGGTGGGCCGCCGGTGAATATGGCGTACTGACGGCGCAGTGCACAAGCTGCACCGATGATCCGTCATTTGGCGGCGGTTATATCGAAGCCGGTTATATCTTCGGCGGACGCCGGACCTATAAAGGCGGTAAATTTAACCGCCCGAAAGTCGACACCCCTGTCACCGATGGGGGCATGGGCGCGATTGCCATTATGGCCCGCTACGACACGCTCGATCTGTCTGATAATAGCGTTAACGGCGGCGATATAGAGGCCGTCATCCTCGGCGCGGATTGGTATGCGACCAAATATACGCGTCTAGGCATCAACTATTTCACCAATAGTGCCACTTTGGGCACAAGCACATCCGGCCTTGACCCGGCCTTCGCAGCGCTCGTGGCCAATAATGTCACCGGCGAAGATGTGAGCGGCGTGAACATGCGCCTTCAATTTGATTTTTAAAGGCAGAGCAATCTGCGATCCACGATGGAGAGACCTATGAAACATTCCCTTATGATAGCCCTGCTCAGCAGCACAGTGATGCTAACAGCATGCGGCGGCGATAAGCCTGCCGAAACAAGAGCCGAAACATCTGCCGTCAAGGCAACGGCGCCGTCTGAACAAACCGAAATCCGGATTGTTGGCTCGTCCACAGTCTATCCCTTTTCGACCAAAGTTGCGCAGGAATATAAAAACAAAACCGGCCAAAATGTTGTGGTTGAATCCACCGGATCGGGCGGCGGTCATAAATTATTCTGTGATGGCAATGATATGAGCACGCCGGATATTACCAACTCCTCGCGTCGCCAGAAAAGCAGCGAACTTAAAAAATGCAAAGCCAATGGAGTTGGCGGCGTTGTTGAAGTTAAAATCGGATATGACGGGATCGTCATTGCTAATTCGCGCTCTACTGAGGCTATGCCGCTGACGCTAAAACAAATCTACATGGCCTTCGCCAAAGACGTTCCGGTAAGTGATACGGACTGCACGATGCAGGCTAACCCCTATACATTGTGGTCAGATATTGATCCGACAATGCCGAAAACAAAGATCGAAGCTTTCGGCCCCCCGCCTACATCCGGCACACGTGACGCCTTTGTCGAAGTCGCAATGGAAGGCGGCGCAAAGCAAGTTGCCTGTCTGGCCGAAATGAAAAACAGTGACGGCAAGATGTTTAAAAATATAGCCCATACGCTTCGCGAAGACGGCTATTGGATCGACTCCGGTGAAAATGATAATGCGATCGTCCAGACATTGGTCAATACACCCACGGCTATTGGCATATTTGGCTATTCTTTCCTGGATCAAAATGGCGATAAAATCCGCGGTGCATTTGTGGATGGCGCAGAGCCGACATTTGAAAATATTGCCTCCGGGGCCTACCCAATTTCCCGCTCTTTATTTTTCTATATTAAAAAATCCCATGTTGCGCAGAAGTCAGTCATTAAAGATTTCGCCCTCGAATTTACCGACGAAGGCACATGGGGTCCGGGCGGCTATCTTGAAGAAATCGGACTTGTCCCGCTGCCCGATGCGCAGCGCGTCAAATACCGCGCGGCTGTTGAAAATATGACTCCTTATTCTCAATAGATTTGCCTTTCCAAAGGGGCGGTGATGAATGCCGCCCCGTTCACTTCTGACCGGCCGTACTTTCATGGAATTTTCTATCCCTGCTTATTGCGCGCTCATCGCGGCTATGGGCGTTTTGGCCTATATGTCGGCCAAGCGCCGTGCAATGCACGTGGCCGCAGGCACTGTTACTAATGAAATAAGCCGTTCATTCCATTCAAGACCGAATTTCCACGGCGTCTTCGCTGCGGGCTTGGTTACCTTGCTGGCGTTCGGCGTGATGATTGGCGGCGTTATTGCCGGATTGCCGGGATGGCTCGTAATCGCGTTAATTGTCGTGCTGGCCGGACTGGCCTTTGCCTATACGCGCACAACAATCCGGGCCAATTTCAAAGCCCGCAATGTTGTCGAATTCGCGATAAAATCAGGTCTCGTAATTTGCTCCACTATTGCGGTTCTGACGACCATCGGGATTGTCCTGTCTCTCTTATTTGAAAGCCTGCGCTTTTTCAAAGACGTGCCTGTTCTGGATTTTCTCACGGGCCTGCAATGGTCGCCGCAAACCGCTTTGCGCGAAGATCAGGCCGGGCAATCAGGCGCCTTTGGCGCGGTTCCGGTCTTCGCCGGGACATTCCTCGTTATGCTGGTCGCGATCAGTATTGCTGCGCCGACCGGCCTGATGATTGCCATGTATCTGTCTGAATATGCGTCTAAACGTACGCGCTCTATCGTTAAGCCCGCTATTGAAATTCTGGCCGGCGTTCCCACTGTTGTTTATGGCTATTTCGCGCTGCTGACGGTCGGCCCGACCATTCGCAGCTTCGCTGAGTCTCTCGGCGCGTCCGTCCCGACACAAAGCGCCATTGCCGCCGGCTCAGTCATGGGCGTGATGATTATTCCATTTATTTCCTCTCTGTCAGACGACGTCATTAATGCCGTGCCGCAATCTTTGCGTGACGGTTCATATGCGCTTGGCGCAACGCGGTCTGAGACGATGATCAAAGTCGTTTTTGGCGGCGCGCTGCCCGGAATTATCGGCGCGCTCCTGCTGGCCGTTAGCCGCGCCATTGGCGAGACGATGATCGTGGTCATGGCGGCGGGCCGCGCGGCTAATCTGACCGCCAATCCGTTCGAAGCTGTAACCACTGTCACCGTCCAGATCGTTGCACTGCTCACCGGCGACACAGAATTTGATACAGCCAAGACGTTATCGGCATTTGCGCTTGGGCTGGTGCTGTTTGTCATCACGTTAATCCTAAATGTTATCGCGCTTATTATTGTGCGCCGTTACCGCGAGAGATATGATTGATGGCCAATCAACCGTCCATACATGCCGGCGTGCGCGCCCTTGCCCGTCTGAAAAAACGCCGCCGTAGCGAAGCTATATTCCGCGCCTTCGGTATTGCCGCCATCGTCTTTGCGATGTGCGCGCTAGCCTGGCTGCTCGGCTCAATTATTGGCACAGGCTATAAAGCCTTTTATCAGCATAGCCTGACGCTTGAGGTCGAGCTGACCGAAAGTATTCTCGCGCCAAATGGGTCGCGAGATCCGGACACGCTGCGCAGGGCCAATTACCGCCGCATTATGCAAGAGGCGATGTTTACACGCTTCCCGGATATTGAAGGCCTGTCCTCGGCTGATCAGCGCGCCGCCAAGCGGCAGAACTTCGATATTATGTCGACCTCCGGCGGGCCGAACTATATACGCCAAATGGTGTTTAAAGATCCGGCGATGGTCGGGCAGACCATAACCGTGCGCATCCCGACATCCGATATTGTGGACCAGTATCTCAAAGGCAATCTGAACGTTGATGTGCCTGAAGTGCAGCGCAAGATTTCCGACCGTCAGATTGCTTGGGTAAAAACCCTGCGACAGAGCGGCGAGATAAAAGCCGGATTTAACAAACGCCTTCTATTTAGTACGGATAGTCGTGACCCTGAATTGGCGGGCATTGCCAGCTCCTTTGTCGGCTCGCTGATGACCATGTTTGTGACTTTTCTACTGGCATTTCCTGTCGGCGTCGGCGCTGCGATCTGGCTGGACGAATTTGCGCCTAAAAACAAAGCCGTCGATTTTATCGAGATCAACATCAATAACCTTGCCGCTGTTCCTTCAATTGTCTTTGGCCTTCTAGGTCTGGCTGTGCTTCTCAACTGGGCGGGCATGCCGCGAAGCGCGCCGATTGTTGGCGGCATTGTTCTGGCTCTGCGCACATTTCCTACCATTATTATTGCGACCCGTTCGGCTCTTCGCGCTGTGCCGCCGTCCATCCGAGACGGCGCATTATCGGTCGGCGCGTCCCATGTTCAGGCCGTCTTTCATCACAAGCTGCCTATGGCTGCGCCGGGGATTTTGACCGGTTCTATAATTGGTATGGCGCAGGCTTTGGGCGAAACCGCGCCGCTATTGATGATCGGCATGGTCGCCTTTCTTACCGAAATTCCGTCCAGCCTGACCGAACCTGCCACGGCACTGCCTGTCCAAATTTACCTCTGGTCAGATAGCGCAGAGCAGGCCTGGTCAGAGCGCACATCCGCAGCGATTATTATTCTCCTTATGGTGCTGGTCACGATGAACGGTATTGCCATCTGGCTTCGTAGCCGCCTCGAAAAGCGCTGGTAACAGGACATTTCATGACAGAAAATACGTCGAAAAATATCAAATTTACCTGCCGCGATGTGCGGGTGTCTTATAGCGGTAAAGAGGCCGTTAAGGGCATTGATATTGAAATTGCCGACCGCAGCGTGACGGCCTTTATCGGCCCGTCGGGCTGCGGAAAATCTTCCTTCCTGCGCGTCTTTAACCGCATGAATGATACTATTCCCGGATGCGCGGTCACGGGCGATATCCGTATGGACGGCGAGGATATTTACGCGCCCGGACTGGATCCTGTGCTGCTGCGCGCGCGCGTCGGCATGGTCTTTCAAAAGCCAAATCCCTTTCCAAAATCGATTTATGACAATGTCGCTTACGGCCCGCGCATTCACGGTCTGGCGGAGTCCAAAGCCGACCTTGATGAAATAGTCCATAACAGCCTGAAACGCGCCGGTCTGTGGGACGAGGTCAAAGACCGCCTGAAAGATAGCGGCACCGGCCTGTCCGGCGGCCAGCAGCAGCGCCTCGTCATTGCGCGCGCCATTGCCGTCAGCCCCGAAGTCATTTTGATGGACGAACCCGCCAGCGCGCTTGACCCTATCGCCACAGCAAAGCTCGAAGTCCTGATCGAAGAGCTGAAAGAAAAATTCTGTATCGTCATTGTTACCCATTCTATGGCGCAGGCCGCGCGGATCTCGCAAAAGACTGCGTTTTTCCATATGGGCGATTTGGTTGAATATGACGAAACAGACCAAATATTTACCAATCCGGCAGAGTTGAGGACTCAAGACTATATCATGGGCCGCACCGGCTAAGCTGCGGCCTAAATTGCCCGGATTGTCGTCGGAGTCTGACAACGGGCAACCCGTCCGTTTTTACAGACGTCTCTTAAATCTGAACAATTTTGACTCGCAGCTTAAAGCCGCAGGGCAGTTATAAACTGGTCTGGGCAGGCGTGGATTAATCTTGGGACAGCTGCACCTGATCCGGCCATTTCGTGAGTAGCTCGGGGTCAAGATTTTGTCCGCGCCATTTCAGGCGCCAGCACAGATGCGGCCCTGTCGAGCGGCCGCGCGTCCCGATTTTGCCAATCACATCACCGGTTTTTATAATCTGCCCCGGCTCCACCAAGACGTCCTGCATATGCATATAATAGCTGATTAGGCCCTGACCGTGATCAATCATGATTAGGCTGCCTTCAAAATACATATCCATATCAGCGAGGCTGACGACGCCGTCTGCGGGCGCGGTGATCGGCGTGCCGGCAGGCGCGGCCATATCAACCCCGTAATGCGGGCGTTTTTTAATACCGTTCAAAATACGTTGCGCGCCGAAATTAGTGGTCTTGATATAATCTTTAACGGGGCTCTCAAATCCATCAGAGGTGAGGCGCACAACAGGCTCTTGACTGGCAAAGCCGATCTTTTTACGCGCGGTTGCCGCGCGAATGCGCTTTAGCTCCTCGGCGGTATATTCACTGACCTGATTTTTCGGCAAACCGTCAATGCGCGAGATATCCCACTCGCGGGCCTTAACGTCAAAGGTTTGTGAATAGCTGTGTCCACCCGGATCAACCAGCTTAGCCGTCACTGTAGATGGGGCGTCACGGTCAAACCCTAATATAACCTGTCCGCTGCCGTCTGACTGGACTTTTGTGCCGCCAAGGGTCACATAAGTGCTGCCATAGGTGCGGCAAAGTAATGCGCCGCCTTGAACGGCCTGACCGACACAGGTGAGAGGCTTGCTCCAATCCATTTTTTTCGGCGCAGCGTCTGGATTTGGGGACGATGATTGCGCATCGTGCAAAGGTTCACTGTGAGGTTCAGCAACTTGCGCAGCTTTGGCAGCAATCGGTTTGATCTGCGGCGCGGGAACATCCTGCGTCTTAGCGCTATCTTGCGCTTCGCTACTACAGGCGGCGAGGGCGATAATGCCCGCAAAAACCATGGTGCGGATCATGCGCTATCTTTCAAATTTGTCTCTTTCCAGCGTGACCAACTGGCCTCTCCCGTGCAGTAGGCTTCCTGCAAATCCTCTGACCAATATTTCAATTGGTCAACGGGAATGCGCTCGCCTGTAACGGCGCACAGCACATAGGCGCCCGGTTCCATGATCATGTAATCGGGGGTGGCGTAGTGAATTTTCGCTTCGCCGGAAAAATTAGGTCCTGAGTTCATAATTATACCTTACAGCCGCGCGGGCAAAACTAAAAGAGTCCCATCTGTGATTGGTCGGTTTTCTTTTTCTGTGTTTTTTTCGGTGTTTTTCTGGGTTTAGGTTTTGGCTTTATAGGCGTGCTGTCCGTGATCACGGCGCCGCGTGTGACGCCGCGCGCAAAGGTCAGGCTAACAGCGTCATTGACGGATAATGCCGCGCCGTCGCGCACAACCGCGCCGCTCTCATCGCTGACCAGAGCGTAGCCGCGGGCCAGCGTCGCCTGATAGCTAAAGGCGTCCAGCAGGGCGGCTTCGCGGGAGAGCTGCTTTGACTTGCGATCCAGATCCTGCCGGGCGGCGCGGGCCATACGGTCGGTCATGCGCGATAGGCGTTCGCCTGCCTGCGCGGTTTGGCGGGTCAGGCCCGAAGCCGATAAACGCAAAGATGATAGCGCGCTGCGGTGACGCGACAGCCCCATACGCAGGGCTGGGGTCAGCCGCGCCGACAGGTCGGATAGCTGGCGTTGCGCGCCTTGAGTGATCTGCGTCAGCTGCGGCAGACGCGCGGAAATTTCGCTAAGACGCTCACGATAGTTCATGAATAGATTTTGCGCGGTCGGAAACTTCGCGCTTGCCAAATCAAGGCGCTGTATTGAGCGCTCCAGCAATGTCTCGGCGCGGGGCAGACGCTCGGCTTTTAACCGATTGGCTTTATCGGCCACTAACCGCGTCAGGCCCCGGCGAAGCCGCGTCTCATAGTCTGATAATGTTTCCAGATAATCGGCGCGAACGGGCACGGCGACTTCGGCGGCCCCTGTCGGCGTCGGCGCGCGGTAATCGGCGACATAATCAATCAGCGTCCAGTCGGTCTCGTGCCCTACCGCGCTGATCAGCGGAATGTCAGAATCGGCCGCCGCGCGGACGACGCTTTCTTCGTTAAAGCACCACAAATCTTCGAGCGATCCGCCCCCGCGCGCGACGATAATCACGTCAGGGCGCGGGACTCCATATCCTGGGTCAATAGCGTTAAAGCCGTTAATCGCCGCTGTGATTTGCTCTGCGGCGCGGTCGCCCTGCACAAGGACGGGCCAGACTAAAATATGAACCGGAAAACGGTCTTCGATGCGGTGCAAAATATCGCGGATAACGCTACCGGTCGGAGATGTTACAACGCCAATAACTTTGGGCAGAAATGGAAGCTCGCGTTTGCGCTCGGCGGCAAATAAGCCTTCTGCGGCCAGCATTTTTTTGCGCTTTTCAAATAGCGCCATTAGCGCGCCCTGTCCGGCGGGCTCGAGATTATCGATAATCAGCTGGTAATTAGAGCGTCCCGGATAGGTCGATAATTTGCCTTCGCAAATCACTTCCATGCCCTCTTCGGGCGCCACAGGCAGGCGCGACATCACGCCTTTCCAGATGATCGAGTTAATCACGGCCTTGTCGTCTTTGATGTCCAGATAGCAATGACCTGATTTGGCCACGGTGACACGGCCGAGCTCGCCGCGTACCCGTACGCGGCCATAGGTTTCCTCGACTGTGCGTTTCAGCGCAAAAGCAAGTTCGGAAACGGAATATTCGGGCGTGTTTGACATGACAGCTCAATTTACGAGTCGCTTGATTAACCCGTTCGGCGCAGGCGGTCTATGGATTTGCTGTAGTCATTATGTCCTTTGTTTCGTTATTTAAAGAGGGCTGTCTGTGCGGGACTTTGTTAAACAGGAGTACCTGAGCTAAAAATGTAATTTCGTTTATCAAAGTCCCTGCCGTCCCTCCGGATGTGACCCCGCAGTTTCGACATGCGCCCTTTTTCACAAAGACGCAGCACAGCAATGTCTTTGCCAGCGGCTATGAGCCGGGGTTTGCCGTTCTAGCTCTCACTGGCGGGAGTCCGCGCGGCACGTTAAGCCACAGATCATCCCAACACCGCCTCATCTCCAGCCAGCCAACGTACGCTTGCCTGCCCAATGAGATAAGAACAGCTTAAAGATAGGGGCAAAGCGAGAGGCGGGGATTGTTATTTTTCAAAATGCGGTTTTATGGGACATATATGATGCTGTGAAAATGGATTGGGCCTTTTTACGCGCTACACTTGCTCTTAATCCCATTACATTTTTCTTTCTCTCTCGCCATTAGCGCGAGAGAGGCTTAAAGACAGTGCGAAGCGGGGATGATATGAAAACACTTTTATTGGGTGGCGGCGGACGCGAACATGCGCTGGCGTGGAAATTATCGCAGAGCGATCTGGTAAGCACGCTATACTGCGCGCCGGGTAATCCGGGCATTGCCGATGTCGCGACATGTATCGATATGGCGGTGGATGATATCCCTGCCATACTCGCCTTTTGTAAAGACATAGACATTGAATTTGTTATCGTCGGGCCGGAGCAGCCCCTGTCCATCGGTATTACAGATGCTCTGACCGCGCGCGGCATTGCCGTCTTCGGCCCGACGCAGGACGCCGCGCAGCTTGAGAGCTCCAAAGCCTTTATGAAAGATTTCTGCGCGCGTCATAATATTCCGACGGCGCGCTATGGCGTATTTACCGACCCTGATAAAGCCAAAGCATTTCTCAGCACAATGGAGCCGCCTTACGTCTTGAAAACGGACGGCCTTGCGGCAGGGAAAGGCGTCACGATTGCGGAAACATTGGAACACGCCCATGCAGAACTGGACGCTTATCTTAGCGGTAAATTCGGCGCGGCCGGACAGCGGGTAATTATCGAAGAGTTTATGTCCGGCGAAGAAGCGAGCTTTTTCGCGGTCTGTGACGGGGTGCGCGCCGTGCCGCTTATTGCAGCGCAGGATCACAAACGCGTCGGCGACGGCGACAGCGGTCCCAATACGGGCGGCATGGGCGCCTACGCTCCTGCGCCGGTTTTTACCGCAGATATTGAAAATCAGGTGATGGACAAAATCATCGCCCCGACTATGGCGGGGATGGCTACGGACGGATATCCGTTTACAGGCGTCTTGTTTGCAGGGCTGATGATCACTGCGGGCGGGCCGAAACTGATTGAATATAATATCCGCTTCGGTGACCCCGAATGCCAGGTCATCATGCGTATGATGCAGTCCGATTTAGGGCAGCTTCTCTACGCCGCCGCCACGGGTAAGCTGAACGCCGCGCCTGCGCCGCACTTCACGAACGCCCCGACGGTGAATGTCGTCATGTGCGCCAAAGGCTATCCGGGGCGCTATGATAAAGGCAGCATGATTAAAGGTCTGGACGCGGCCAACAGGCGAGAGGGCGTTATGGTGTTTCACGCCGGAACCCGCGCGGGCGAGGGCGGCTCGCTAGAGGCGTCCGGCGGCCGCGTGCTTAGCGTCACCGCTCAGGCCGAGACATTGGCCGAGGCAGTGCGCCGCGCTTACGCCGCGATTGACGAAGATATTGACTGGCCGGAAGGCTTTTGCCGTCGCGATATTGCCTGGCGGGCGCTCTAGGCCAAATCACGAATAAAGATAACAAATCAAGGGGATTACTATGACTTCAAAATCAAAACTCGTGGGCTGTGCTGCGGGGCTGGCTGTGCTGGCGATGACATTGTTACCGACGGCATTGGCTCATAATGATACAAAGCCGGACGCTGGTCAGGAGACTCTGATCCATGCCGGAACAGTTATGGCCGTGCCCGGACAGCGCACGCTGACAGGCGTTACGATTGTTGTCAAAGACGGCAAGATTGCCGAGATCATTGACGGATATATCCTCCGTGACGGGGCTACTATTATCGATTTGAAAGACGATTACGTGCTGCCCGGATTGATCGATAGTCATGTGCATTTATCCAGTGAATGGAACCCGAATGCGCGTCTTGACGGCGTCACCAAAGAGAGCGGCGATACTGCTTTTGATAGCGCGATCAATGCGCGCAAAACTCTCATGGCAGGCTTTACCGCCGTGCAGGATGTCGGCGGCCCGCCGGAAATATTTGCGCTGCGCCGCGCGGTTAATTCCGGCAAAATGGTCGGGCCGCATATTCGCGCATCAGGCTCCGCCGTATCAATCACCGGCGGGCATGGCGACGCGCATGGTTATCTTGTCAGCATCACCGATATGATGCGCCCCGAGACGGTATGCGACGGCCCCGATGATTGCCGCCGCGCGGCGCGTTTGGCTGTCAAACGCGGCGCAGACGTCATTAAAATCACGGCCACAGGCGGGGTGCTGTCTAACACAAATGCCGGAACAGAGCAGCAGTTCTTCAATGATGAACTGGACGCGATCGTCGAAGCGGCCGAAAAAATGGGCCGCAAAGTCACGGCCCACGCGCATGGTAAGACGGGCATTGAAAGCGCGCTGAAAGCGGGCGTCAAATCGATCGAGCACGGCACATATCTGGACGATGAGACTGTGCGTCTGTTCAAGCAATATAACGCCGTATTAGTGCCGACGGTTCTCGCCGGGATGACGGTTGTCGACTGGGCGGAAAATACGGACTGGCTGCCGCCGAACTCACGCCAAAAAGCGCTCGAAGTCGGGCCGCAAATGCAGGATATGCTGCGCACCGCTTATGAGGGCGGGGTGAAAATTGCCTTTGGCACGGATACGGGCGTCTCCGCGCATGGCGATAATGCCCAGGAATTCGTCTATATGGTCGCCGCCGGTATGAGCGGGGAAGAGGCGATTCGCGCCGCGACTGTGACCGCGTCGAGGCACATTGAAATGGGCGATAAGATCGGCACTTTAGAGCCGGGAAAACACGCTGATATTATCGCTGTAAATGGCGATCCGCGCGTCGATATTTCCGAGCTGCAAGATGTTGATTTCGTGATGAAGGGCGGTGAGGTCTATAAGCACGAAGAGTAGGGTGAGTCCCTATAACTGCTTTTTTTGCTGTACGGAGTGGCGTAATATCATAACATTAAGCTATGAAACATAGCTTTTTAGTCCCAGCAATTGCGTTAGGTCTTGCTCTGTCCGCGTGTTCGCCTTCACAGTCTGGCGAAAATAAGTCTGATGAGAACACTGCGCAGCAAGAGCGTGACATCGTCGGTAAAAGATCTGTGGATGGCGATATAGCTGTGACAGATGCCCCGGCGCAGCCGGAGTTTCTAAGCTATGACTACCAGCCTGGCCAGGTTGAAGTTCAGGCTCTCGTCACAGGCACTTTGACGGTTGAGAATGGCTGTTTCGTACTCAATATGGGCGATCATAAATTGATGCCCCGCATGCCGGCTGGCGTGACGCGATGGGATGCCGAAACGGGCAGCGCAATTTTTGCGGGACGGGTCTATCCGCCCGGCGTGCCGATCATAACAAATGGCGGATATGGTACGTTTTCGCCGGAACGGATGAACCCGGACGACTTAGGAATAGCTGAAAAATGCATTCTACCGGATACCGTTTTTATGGGGACGCAACTGGACGATAGCTATTATGCGCGCGACCTTGCGCGCAGCGACCCCGGGTTGCTCGAACAGATAGAGGGCGATTGGGTTATCGAAAAAATTGACGGAAAAAACCCGAAATTTAAATCTATAATTTCCTATCATATCAAGTTTGATAAAGACGGAGTGATTAGCGGGTATGACGGATGCAACCGGTTTTCGACGACATATAATCTGTTGTCCGGGATTGCGCATTTCGGTAGTTTTATGAGTTCGACCGCGGGATGTCACGGCGACCCGGCCGTTATATCTAATGCTGTTATGGCGCTGATCAGAAACGGTAACCGCTATGCGCGCCTTGGTGACACAGTTCACGTCACATCCGGTGAAACGCAGTATGTACTAAGCAAAAACCCTGCGCCGACCGTTCAAGCGCAATAATCAACGCGGACCCTTAGGCTTATAGCTTGAGCTTTTGCTGCCGCCCGGTTTTGAGCGGTTGGATTTGGCGGGGCGCGATGATTTTTTCATCCCGGATTTATTCCCTAATTCAGGGCCTTGATGTTTGTCGGCATTGGGCTTTCCGGCGCGCGCTTTAGAGCTGGCATTGGTGCCGCGTCTTGGCGGGCGGGCCGGGCGCTTTGTCGGTTGAGGGCGGCCTTTGGGAATCTCGACTAAATTTCCGACCTGATCGCGCAAAATGCTGCGTTTGACTTCTTCGACGCCGCCGCGCGCGAGTTGCCCCAATTGGAACGGGCCATAGCTGATGCGGATAAGGCGGTTGACGGTCAGGCCGAGGCTCTCAAAGGCGCGGCGCACTTCGCGGTTTTTACCTTCGCGGATAGACACGGCGATCCAGGCGTTATCGCCTTTTTGGCTCTCTAATGTGGCTTCAATCGGCCCGGTGGGAACGCCGTCAATGATAATGCCATCCATCAACGTGTCCAGCTCAGATTGCTCGACCTGGCCATAGGCACGGGCGCGGTAGCGGCGACTCCACCCTGTTGCGGGCAGCTCCAGGGCGCGGGCCAGTTCGCCATCATTAGTCAGCAGAAGCAGGCCTTCAGACGGCATATCCAAACGCCCAACTGAGATGACGCGCGGCAGGTCTTCGGGGAGTTTTTCATAGATCGTCGCGCGGCCTTTGGGATCATTATTGGTCGTCAAAAGACCCGGCGGCTTATGATAACGCCATAGGCGCGGCGGCTCTTTTTCGCCGATTGGAACGCCGTCAACTTCGACCGTATCGGCCTCTGTGACCGTAATGGCAGGCGTTGTTAGCAATTTGCCGTTCAGGCGCACGCGGCCCTCTTCGATCATGCGTTCGGCGGCGCGGCGCGAGGCCAGACCGGCGCGGGCAATGACTTTAGCGATGCGCTGCGCGTTTTCTTTAGGGGCGTCCACTTGCAATCCTATGCGTTTTGAGTGACAGGGCCGCTATGCGTGAGCCCTTATCTGATGATGCATATATGAAACTGGCGCTGAGCCAAGCCCAAAGCGCCGCTCGCGCGGGGGAAGTCCCTGTCGGCGCGCTCATTGTTGACCCTGAGAGCGGCGACATTATCGCCTCCGCCCATAACCACCCGATCAGCGGCCATGACCCCACGGGTCATGCCGAAATTGCGGCTATCCGCGCCGCGGCCAAAGCCATAGAGAATTACCGTCTCACCGGACTGACGCTTTATGTGACGCTGGAGCCGTGCACCATGTGCGCCGGGGCCATAAGTCACGCGCGTCTGGGACGCGTTGTCTTCGGCGCTGCGGACGTCAAAGGCGGGGCGGTCATTAATGGCCCGCGCTTTTTTGACAGTCCGTCTTGTCACCATCGCCCTGATGTTACAGGCGGGGTTATGGCCGGGGATGCGGCGCACATGCTGAAAGCTTTTTTCCAAGCCCGCCGAAAAAGAAAAAATGATAATACGTCAATTTAATCTTCGCTCTATGCTGACTGCGCCGCAATGGGGCTCAGGTGATAATGAGGGGGGCGAGGATGTTGAGCGCACAGGTTTTGGTCTGGGCATAATATTTGCGGGTGTTGGCGCAGCTTTGTTTTCGCTGAAAGCGATACTGATCAAGCTGGCTTATATGAGCGATCAGGCCGGTAGTTTAGACGTTGACGCTATAACCTTAATGGCTCTGCGGATGGCCTTTGCGCTCCCGGTTTATCTATTTATTTTTGGCGCACTTCTTCGCAAACGCAAGCGGCAGGCGACTCCTAAGACATTGCCGCCCCGCGCCGTCATTAGCGCGCTTATGCTGGGCTGTCTGGGCTATTACATCTGCCCCTATCTGGATTTTAACGGACTGAAATTCATCACGGCGCAACTGGAAAGACTGTTGCTGTTTACCTATCCGGCCTTTGTATTAATCCTCGGAGCGTTGTTTTTCGGCGCCGCCTTGTCGCTTCGCAGCGCTTCACTCGCCATGCTGGCTTATGTCGGGATCGGGATCATATATCTGGGCGGAGATATTGCCACGGGCGATAATGTGGCACTCGGTTCCGCGTTGATTTTGGGCTGCGCAGTTTTATTTGCGCTGTTCCAGCTTTTGGCCAAGCCGCTCATTGCTGCGCTGGGGGCGGGGCTGTTTACCTGTCTGTCCATGATGGCGGCGAGCGCGGCTGTTCTGACGCATTTCACCGTGCAAAACGCTGTTGCCGGAACTTTGGGGCAGGCTCTGGATTTGCCGCCCCGCATCTGGCTGATCGGCGCTGCGATTGCAATTATGTCGACAATTATTCCGTCTTTTCTCGTCAATCTGGCGATTGGGCGGATCGGGCCGCAAACCGTATCTATGATCGGGATGATCAGCCCGATTGTGACTATTGGTTTTGCGGTTTACCTGCTGGGCGAGCCCTTTGGCGGGGTGGACGCGCTGGGCACGGGGCTGACGATATTCGGCATTGGCGCCTATAGTTGGTATTCAGGCCGGGAAAGACGCGCGCTAAATTAACCCGTATAAAACCGCCGCGCGCCAAAGGTAAATGACGCCGATAACGGTCACAATATATTTAGTGTAGCTTTTAAAATGTAAGTCGGACAGGCGCTGTAAAACCCGCGTGCCCAAATATGTGCCCAGCAACGTCAGCGGCACGGCCAACGCAAACATCCACCACGGGGGAAGCCCGCCCAGACCTGACGCTTTGACAAGCGGAATACCGAAATAAAATATTTTGACGATGTGAGATCCGAACATGGTCACGGCTTTGGTGGCCACAATCTGGTTTCGGTTCATTGTTGTTTTAATAAAAAAGAAATCCAGCGCAGGCCCGGCTACGCCGGCGGTCAGATTGAGCATCATCACTAAAAACCCGCAAGCCATGGCATGAACGGGTTTGGCAGCGTCAAAGGCCAGCCTGTCTTTGGGAAGCCATAATAAAAATGGCAGCAGGCCGAGCATCAAATAGAGCAGCGCTTTGCCCGGAATAAAGGCAATCATCGCCATGATCGCGATAGCTGGCAATGCGCCCAGCGCGATAAACATCATGATGTCCCACCGTATGTGGCGCTTCAGCATCGCTGCGCGCGACACATTGGACAAGCTCTGGACAAGGCCGTGCACGACCATGGCTTCCGCGACGCCCAGATATACGGCAATAATGCCCATGAAGATCATGCCGCCCGCCATGCCGAACACGCCGCTAACAAAGGCGGTGAACAGGGCGGATATAGCAATTATCAGGGCAATCTGGGCGCTCATGCCGTCCTCCTACCGTCTTGTGTGGTTTATGCAATGCAGCGCGGTAAAGCCTATAAAATATTGCGCGCACAGCCATGACTAGGGGTGTTTTTGCCGTGACTTATGAGTTATAAGCAAGAAAACACATCATAGGGTTTAATTTCATGCAAAATATCGGTCACTACATTAACGGCGCACATGTCAACGCAAAGGGTGCGCGGCTTCACGATATCTATGACCCCAATACAGGCGCGGTGCAGCGCCGCGTCGAACTGGCCGGTGCTGATACGCTAGATAAAGCGGTTAAGAGCGCCACTAAAGCGCAAAGAATTTGGGCGCAAACCAATCCGCAACGCCGTGCGCGCGTTATGTTTGATTATAAAGTGTTGGTCGAAAAGCATACGGAAGAGCTGGCCGAGCTGCTGTCTTCCGAACACGGCAAGGTCGTCGCGGATAGCCGCGGCGATGTTATGCGCGGCATTGATGTGATCGAATTTGCCTGCGGTATTCCCCAAGGCCAGAAGGGCGAGCATACGTACGGCGCAGGGCCGGAAATTGACGTTTACTCGATGCGCAAACCTTTGGGCGTTGTCGCCGGTATTACGCCGTTTAACTTCCCCGCCATGATCCCGATGTGGATGTTTGGCATGGCGATTGCGACAGGCAATGCCTGCATTATTAAACCGTCTGAGAAAGACCCCTCCGTGCCGATGCGCCTTGCGGAACTCTTCGTTGAAGCGGGCGGGCCGGAAGGTCTGCTGAACGTCGTAAACGGCGACAAAGAAATGGTGGATGCTATATTGGCCCATCCCGTTATCAAAGCGGTCAGTTTTGTCGGCAGTTCCGATATTGCGCAATATGTTTACGGCGGCGCAACGGCGACAGGCAAGCGCGCGCAATGCATGGGCGGGGCGAAAAATCACGGCATCATTATGCCTGACGCCAATATGGAGCAGGCCGCCAAAGATATTCTCGGCGCGGCTTATGGTTCGGCGGGCGAGCGCTGCATGGCGCTGCCGGTGGTTGTCCCGGTCGGCGAAGGCACGGCGGAGAAATTCCTCGAGGCCTTTATGCCCAAGCTGAAAGCCATGCGCGTCGGCGTCTCTTCGGACGCGGAGGCTGATTACGGCCCGGTCGTGACGGCAGCGCACAAGAAACGCGTTGAGTCGATGATCGATCAGGCGGTGGCCGAAGGCGCGACCGTGCTGGCTGACGGACGCGGCTTTACGCTTCAAGGCTATGAAGACGGGTTTTTCATCGGCCCGACTTTGCTTGATAATGTCACGCCGGATATGGAAACTTATAAAGAAGAAATCTTCGGCCCGGTGCTGCAGATTGTCCGCGCCAAAACATTCGAAGAGGCTGTCGCCCTGCCGTCCGAGCATCAATACGGAAACGGCGTTGCTATATTTACCCAAAACGGCCGCGCGGCGCGCGAATTTGCCGACCGCGTCGAAGTCGGCATGGTCGGTATTAATGTGCCCATCCCCGTGCCCGTCGCCTATCACAGTTTTGGCGGCTGGAAACGCAGCGCCTTTGGCGATGCCAACCAATATGGCAATGAAGGCCTGCGCTTTTACACCAAAGTTAAAACCGTCACCCAGCGCTGGCCCGAAGGCGAGACCGAAGACAGCGCCTTTATTATCCCGCGGTTTTAGATTGGATTTTTTGCGAGCACAGCGAGCGTAACAATGAAAAATTTCTTCACACTCATTGTGGCTTTAATTTGCGGTGTCTTCGCCTCGCAATTTCCGGAATATGCGCAGCAATACCGGCAGCGCCTGGCTGGCGCTGTTGGTGAGCTGGAGCGCGTTGTCGCGCAGTTTGACGCCGATGCCAATGAAGGCGGGCTGTCTCGTAATGACGCGCTGGCGCGCTATCAAAAATCCGGCGATGATTTTTTGGAAGATCGCGGCGACAGTATGGGGCAGACGATCTCGCGCTATATCCGCCTTAACGCACATTTGACCGCGATGAATAAGGCCAATCCGGCAGAGCGCTTATGGGTGTTTGCCACACAGCGCGATATGCAGCTCGCCGAAGAAACGCTGGAAATTTATGAGCCTGCTGTGCCGGTTACGACAGTCGGCGCAGCCCATGCAGCGGGCGGGTTTGCGCTGGGATGGCTGCTGCTCTCGCTCCTCATGGCCCCCTTTAAAAAGCGGCGCGCCGCACATAGAGCTTAGAAAAATTAGAGGTACATATGGATTTCTCCTTAACTGAAGAACAGACAATGATACAGGATATGGCGCGCCAGTTTAGTGACGCCGAGCTCGCGCCTCATGCGGAAAAATGGGATCGCGAGAAATTCCTGGATCGTGACGTGTTTGCCAAAGCCGCGCAGCTCGGCTTTCTCGGAATTTATACCGGCGAGGATCATGGCGGCACGGCACTGTCGCGTCTTGATAGCGCGCTGGTGTTTGAACAGCTCGCGCGCGGTGATGTCTCTCACACGGCGATGATGACCATTCACAATATGGCGACATGGATGATCGACCGTTTTGCATCTGATGAGCTGCGCGCGAAATATGTCCCGCGCCTGACGGCAGGTGAGCTTATCGCAAGCTACTGCCTGACTGAACCGGGCAGCGGCAGTGACGCGGCTTCGCTCTCCACCAAAGCCGTCAAAGACGGAAATGATTATCTTATCACCGGAACCAAGACCTTTATATCCGGCGCAGGATGGAGCGATATTTATGTCGTCATGGCGCGCACATCTAATGACGGCGCGGGCGGTATTTCCTGCTTCGTTGTCGAGAAAGATTTTGACGGGCTTTCCTTCGGGGCCAATGAACGCAAAATGGGCTGGAATGCCCAGCCCACCGCGCAGGTGATCATGGATGAATGCCGCGTCCCGGGGCAAAACCTGGTGGGCAAAGAGGGCGACGGCTTTAAATTTGCGATGTCCGGTCTGGACGGCGGGCGGGTCAATATCGGGGCGTGTAGTCTTGGCGGGGCGCAAGCCGCGCTCGACGCCGCGCTGTCTTATAGCAAAGATCGCAAGCAATTTGGTAAAGCGATATCGCAGTTTCAAAACAGCCAGTTTAAGCTGGCCGATATGGCGACTGAGCTGGAAGCCTCGCGTCTGATGATCTACCGCGCCGCGGATATGGTTGATAAAAAATCGCCAAGTGCGGGCGCGGCTTGCGCCATGGCGAAACGCTTCGCCACAGATATGGGCAGCAAAATTGCTAATGACGCTCTGCAGCTTCATGGCGGCTATGGGTATCTGGCCGATTATCAAGTCGAGCGGATCGTGCGCGATCTGCGCGTGCATCAAATTCTTGAAGGCACAAATGAAATTATGCGCGTCATTATTTCGCGCTCTATGCTGCGGCAATAGGAGACAGTCATGACCACAATCGCATTTATCGGCCTGGGAAATATGGGCATGGGCATGGCGGTCAACCTGGCCAAAGCCGGACATGAGGTGCGCGCCTTTGACATTAATGACGCGGCACGCGCCAGCGCAGCGCAGCAGGGCTGCGTAGACGCCGGCACGTTAAAATCCGCTGTGGCTGACGCCGATATTGTTGTCACCATGCTGCCTGCGGGGCGGCATGTGTCTATGGTGTATGGCGATGAGGGCGGGATATTTTCCCATGCCAAAGCCGGCGCCTTATTTATCGACAGCTCGACAATCGACGTCACGACCGCGCGCAAAGTCATCAATGAAGCCACCCATTTAGGGTACCGTATGATCGACGCGCCGGTTTCGGGCGGCGTTGCGGGCGCGGCGGCGGGGACGCTGACCTTTATGTGCGGCGGAACGGATGAGGCCTATGCAGCTGCCAAAGCTTATCTCGATATTATGGGCAAAAATGTTTTCCATGCCGGCGCGGCAGGTAATGGACAAGTGGCAAAAATTGCCAATAATATGCTGCTGGGCATTCATATGATCGGCACATGCGAGGCCTTTAATCTGGCTGAAAAACTGGGTTTGGACGCGCAGACATTTTACGATATTTCCAGCACGGCCAGCGGTCAAAACTGGTCCATGACCAGTTATTGCCCGGCGCCCGGGCCGGTTCCGAGCGCGCCCTCAAACAAAGACTATAAGCCCGGTTTTGCGGCCGCGATGATGCTGAAAGATCTGCGGCTGGCCAAAGACGCTGCCGAGAGTGCTAACGCATCAACGCCTATGGGTCTTCGCGCGGCAGAGCTGTATGAGCTGATGGAAAAAGGCGGTCATGATGGCCTTGATTTTTCCGGCATAATGAAGCTGATAAAGGGTGAGCTTGGCTAGTCACCGGCACATAAAGTTTGGCGTCGCCATGGCGGGTTTTATTCCAGTGAAACGGCGCCGTGATCAGTTCTTTGGCCGCCTGAATAGCGGCTCTGAACATTAAAAACCAATAGAGCGGCATCGTTAAAAGCGATGGCAGCAGATGCCCTTGTCCCGCCCTCACAGCCCCAACTGCGCTACAGGCAAATGCGCCGCTATATCCAAATATCAACGTGCCCCAGATAGAGGCATCAAACGCAGTTGGCTGCCCAAAAATTAGAGACCAACCCGCATATACCAGCAAGCCGAATACAGCGGGAAAATGTAGAAACGCGGCGGTTAATGTCAGGCCGAGGGTGATTTGGAGTGTAAACAGGCGCCGCCATCCGCCTTTAAGGGGTCTACGCATATGCACGCCATAACTTTGCATAAATCCCTTTAGCCAGCGCGCCCGTTGGTTGCGCCAGTTTTTAAAATTGCTGACGGCTTCTTCCTGCGTGCCGTATCCGATCATACCGATATCCCACCCAAAGGCCGCCAGACGAAACGAAAGATCGGCGTCTTCGGTGACATTATGCGGATCCCATAAACCGCTATCCTCCAGGGCGTCACGCCGCATGTGATTACTCGTCCCGCCCAGCGGAAACGGCAGGCCACACCGCGCGTAAAATGGGTTCATGGCCTGAAATAGAGCGGCATATTCAATCGAGAATTGCCGGGTCAGCCAGTTCTGACGGCTATTGTAATAGATTAGCGGGGCTTGCACGGCCGCTAAGTTTGAATTTTGGGCAAGAGCCAGAGCGGCCTGCCGTAATTGCTGCGGATGGGGACGGTCTTCTGCGTCATAGATTGTGATAATTTCGCCGGTGGCGCGGCTCATCGCGACATTCATGGCCTTGGGTTTGGTGCGCGGCAAGCTTGGCAAGACGCTGACAATGTCAAATAACGTCGTCAGATGAGACTCTACAGCGGCTATTGTGCTGTGGTCATCCGCCTCGCAAATCATTAGGATTTGTAATTTATCGCGCGGATAATCCAGCGCGCTAAGACCGCACATTAAGCCTTGAACAACTTCTTTTTCGTGATGCAATGGAACGAGAACTGTATAATTTGGCCAGTGAAATCCGTCCGGTGCGACATGCATTCTGGGCAACGGCGCGAGGCACGCCATCCACCGTAAAATGGCGGCGATCACGATAATGCCGGATGCAATTTGACAGGCTAATGTAATGACGGTGCGCGGCGAAAAAATAAACCCAAGGCAAATCAGCAGGCCGATGAGGGTTAAGGTAGCGCGTATTTTTAGCCCTAAACTGAATTGCGCGCACGACCAATCATGGCGCGCGCTCATGGCGCCATAAATTTGACTGCTATCCCCCCGGACCCACATGACAAACTTAAAGCGGAAAAATACCGCCTTTGCAATTTAAAACGCGTCACGCATTAAACTTCTGGGCGCGTTTAAAACACACGGAGGCTTGCGCCCGCTTATTGACCTGCGCAGTCGGCGCGCCTAATCACCGCTTAAATTCAGCGTAGCCTGAGAAAAGGCGCGGCGTGCAGCTAAGTCCTTAGGAGTGCTGCGTGAAATGGGCATTGTGATTGCAAAGCCAATGCATGTTTAAATATCCAATAGATTAGTAGACCAGAAACGGTTAATCAGGCGGTCTGACGGGGCGCTACTAACATCCCGCCAGACCTAACCAGCTAAACCTACTAGGAGGTCAAGATGGCATCAATAGAGCCAATTTGGGACGCAGAAGCGGCCCTCTACAAATTCGAATGTGCATTAGGCATACTCGAAAAAATATCAGACGGGCTGCCCGAAGATAAAACAACAACACACGCGCTTAATGGCTTACATAGCCTTATGAGCAATATTTATGCCGAATTTACGGCAGAGATGTAATTAATAAGAAAGGCCGCAGCATGTAATTTATGAGGCGGCCTTATTTTATTTATATGAAGCATATCCGGGTCTATCATTTCAAATTACTTGCAAATTAAATATGGCGTCGCCATAGGTGCAATCCCAAGGGGTGAGACGACTAATACGTCTTATTGACCTGCGAAGCCCGCGCGCCTAATCACCGCTTAAATCCAGCGGAGCCTGATAATGCCTTTTTCCTACGAGACCATGATGCGCAGTAAAGCCTGGCCATTTGAACAGGCGCGCGAAATTTTAAAGCGTCTGGATATTGAGAAAAAGCGCGGCATTGACCGCGGCGGCCGTCCGGTGATTTTCGAGACAGGATACGGCCCGTCCGGGCTCCCACATATTGGGACATTCGGTGAAGTGGCGCGCACGACGATGGTGCGCAAAGCCTTCATCGCGCTTTCAGAGGGCAAGATTGAAACGCGGATGATCTGCTTCTCTGATGATATGGACGGCTTTCGCAAAGTGCCGGATAATATGCCCAATGCGGATATGCTAGCGGAGCATTTAGGCAAGCCGCTGACAGATGTACCTGACCCGTTTGGTTGCCATGATAGTTATGCCGGACATAATAATAACATGCTGCGGCAGTTTCTTGACGGCTTTGGATTTGAATATGAATTTAAATCCGCCACAGAAGAATACCGCTCCGGCGTTTTTGACGAAGTTTTGTTAAAGGCCGCGCGCAATTACCAGAAAATTATGGACGTCATGCTGCCTTCATTAGGGCCGGAGCGTCAGGCGACTTATTCACCCTTTCTGCCCATATCGCCGAGTACTGGGCGCGTGCTCTATGTGCCAATGAAAACTGTCAACGCGCAAACCGGCGAGATTACATTTGACGACGAGGACGGCTCTGAGATCACTATGTCTGTCACCGGCGGCAATGTAAAAATGCAGTGGAAGCCGGATTTCGGCATGCGCTGGGCGGCGCTGGGCGTTGATTTTGAAATGTTCGGTAAAGATCATCAGGCTAATGCCGGATTATATTCTAAAATTTGTAAAATTCTCGGCGCGCAGCCCCCCGTACAATATGTTTACGAGCTGTTTCTCGACGATAAAGGCGAAAAAATATCCAAGTCAAAGGGTAATGGAATCGCCGTTGAAGACTGGCTTAAATACGCTATGCCGGAGTCCCTTGCGCTGTATATGTTTAGCAAGCCGCGCACGGCCAAGCGCCTATTTTTTGATGTGATTCCCAAAGCTACGGATGAGTATTTTCAGCACCTCTCCGCCTATCCGGGACAGGATGAAAAGCAAAAGGCGGGTAATCCCGTCTGGTTTATTCACAATGAAAAACCGCCGCAGGACATCCCGCCGATCAGCTTTTCATTGCTGCTGAATTTGGTCAGCGCGGCAAATGCGTCCTCCAAAGATATTCTCTGGGGGTTTATCGAGCAATATGTGCCGGGCGCGTCGCCTGAAAGCTCGCCTGCTTTGGATGATCTATGTGAATATGCGGTGCGTTATTACGCTGATTTTGTGAAACCCGCGAAGAATTACCGCGCGCCAAGCGATATGGAACGTGCGGCTATGCTCGATTTAAAAGCCAGATTGCTGTCCCTCGGTGAGAATGAGCGCGACGCGGAAACACTTCAAACCGAAGTGTTTAGCGCAGGCAAGGCGGCGGACTATGATAATCTTCGCGACTGGTTTAAAGCGCTGTACGAAGTGCTGTTTGGCGAAGAGCAGGGTCCGCGGTTCGGCTCATTCGTAGCCATTTACGGTGTCAAAGCGACTGCGGATCTGATCGACCGCGCTCTGGCCGGCGAGCTGGTCAGCAATATTTGATTACTGGCTGACCCATACAATACGGGCAATCCACAAGACCTCAATGCGGTCCAGCGTGCGGTCTTCATATTCCGGATTAAGCGAAATAAGTTCAATACGTTTTTCGGTCATGCGCCGCAACTCCTTGGCCATGACTTCTCCGCTAATCGTCTTGACAACAACGCGGTCGCCGCGCCGGACATCCTCATTGGGCGCGATTAAAACGCGGTCGCCTTCGCGCAGGACGGGAGACATGCTGTTGCCGGAAATCTCCAGCGCGTAAGTATTTTCGTCGCGTACGCCGGGCATACGCACTTCGTCCCACCCGCCGCCAACGGGAAAGCCTGCATCGTCAAAGAAACCATCATTACCCGCTTGCGCCAGACCGATGAGCGGAACAGGCATGCCGCCAACGCGGCCTTTGCCGAGCGCGACCAGTGTTGCAAAATCTTCGAAATCCACATCCATAGCCTCAAGCACTTTGGACAGGGATTCTGTGCTGGGCCAGCGCGGCTTGCCGTCACCGGAATTACGTTTGGATTTATTAAAGGTCGTTGAGTCAAGTCCCGCGCGGCGCGCCATGGCGCTGGTGGAGATAGAAAACCGGTGCGCGAGAAGGTCTAAACCTCTCCAGATATCGCGGTGCTCAAACATAATGGCGCGGCCTATTTTGACATTAACCCCCTAATAGGAATAAATTCTTATTTCGTCAATTCTTTTTTGGCGTGATGGTTGTCACGCAAAAATTGTGTATGGTCGGATAATAAAATGTAGATTTAATTTGATATTAAATGGGGGAAATAATGACACAGCGCTCACACAATAAACTCTTGGTATCCACAGCATTATGCCTTGGCTCTTTATCAATAAGCTTTGCCGCAACAGCCGTTACTGTCGACAATAGTGTTTACACAGGCACTCAAGCCTATCCCGTCGGGCGCTCCGGCTTTTGCGAAGTCGGCACGTTAGGCGAAGTCGTTCTCTTCCAATCCGCAGATACACGTTCGCAAACAGATAGATATTATGCGGGCATCACTGATGCGACGGGAACTATAGCGCGCGGCACTGATAATCGCGGCAATCCAACACTCGCTTTTCTGCGTGGCGGCTCGCTATATGCTGGTCAAGATGAGGCTATTTCCGGCATCGTGACTCAAAGTGATGTGTCCGGGCCAAATGGTCCAACGCCGGCAAATCCGTGGTATTGGACAGTCTGGGAAGCCACGGCAGACGATCCTACCGTGTTTGATTACCAGGCAACATTTTCGCGTGGTGCCATTGTCGGCCAGTTTATGATTGCCGATACAACATGGGATAATCCTCCGGGTGCTGCCGGCAATACGCCATGCCGGGCGGCCAATGCTGCGCCTGTAGCAGCGGCAGGACCCGACCAACTGACATTAGCTGTTGGCGCGACAGCGACGTTAGATGGCTCGGGGTCAACCGATCCTGATAATGACGCGCTGACCTATCAATGGACACAAGTTTCAGGCCCGACGGTAACATTATCAGATGCGACAGCTCTATCGCCGACATTTACTGTACCGAGCGGGGCTGTTGCTACGCCTATTGTATTTTCATTGGTGGTCAATGACGGCACGGTTAGCTCCCCAGCGGATCAAGTGACACTTCAGGCCGTAAATAATGCCCCTGTGGCAAATGCCGGGGTGGATCAAGACAGTATCATTCCCGGTATGACAGTTACGCTCGACGGTAGCGGATCATCAGATCCCGATGACGACACCTTGACCTATATCTGGACTCAAACGTCGGGTACGTCCGTAACGCTCGAAAATGTCACTACGGCTTCGCCAAGTTTCACTGCGCCTGCGGGCGGTGGAGACGTCATATTTGAGTTGACGGTGAGTGACGGGATAGATACCTCGGCGCCGGACAGCGTGATCATTTCCGTTCAAGACAATGTTGCAATCACGAGTCAGGCTATCGGCGATTACATGACCGTGCGCAATGCGATGATCCTATCCCATCAACCGGATATGCAGCGCAGAATTGATCGCCTTCAGAACCGCACAGGCGGCAGCTCCGGCATGAGTCTAAATGGGTTTGCTCTGCCCGGATCGCGCAAGCTTCCTGTCTCGCTTAGCGTCACGGGTTCAGACATGCGCGCCTCAAGCAGCCTATCGGCAATAGGAAAGGACGGTTTGGCGGGCGGTAAAATTGATATTTGGGGCGAAGCGTACCGCTCTAATTTCACGATACAAAACCGCGACGGCGATTTTTCAATCTATTATCTCGGCGCGGACATCAAAGTTAGTGATGATATGCTGATCGGAGTATTGGGCCAAGTTGATGATATAGACTTTGATGGCAATATTGGCGGCCTGGGCGGTGATGGATGGATGGTCGGCCCATATGTGACGGCGCGGGTTAGCCCCAATCTTTTTCTTGATGCGCGCGTAGCTTGGGGTAAATCCGATAACGAGATTTCTCCATTTGGCACTTATACGGACACATTTGAGACGAACCGGACTTTGGTTGCGGCGACGGCAACAGGAGAATTGCCTTTATCTGAATCGGTTGTCCTGCGCCCTGAATTAGGTGTTCAATATCTGACTGAAGAAAGTGACAGCTATACAGATAGTCTGGGTAGCCAAATTCCCGGGCAAAACGCCGATCAGGGACAGCTTAGCTTTGCGCCGCGTATTCACCGTGATTTAAATTTATCCAGCGGATGGGTCTTGCGCCCTTATGGCGAGATCGAAGGTATTTATAGCTTTGGCGATAATGTCGAAGAGGTGCTGGGCAGTGAAACGCGGCTGCGGATTGAAGGGGGCATAGATGCCTTCTCAATGTCCGGATGGCGCTTAACAGCCTCTGCATTTTCAGACGGTATCGGCAATGATGATTTTAAAGCCAATGGATTCCGTGTGTCCCTCAGCAAGGGTTTTAATTAACAAAAAAGCCCCGCATCAGACGGGACTTTTTAAATATTATGAGTAAATTTGGCGGGCCTGTTTCGGTGAGGCCCGCCAAGGGCTTAGAGGTTACCCCACAAATTCAGGATAAGCCGGGATGCCGACTTCGGCTTGATCCAGTCCGACATATTCGGCGTCTTCGCTGACGCGAATACCGAATGTAAATTTCATCGCAGCCCATATGGCAAAGCTGAGAATGAAGATGAACGCGCCGATCGCGGCAATGCCCATCGCTTGGACGCCTAGCTGCTGCATCACAGTGCGTGATACGCCTTCGGAAATCTCGGTCTGCGTATTGAGTGCAACGACCAATGTGCCGAAGATGCCGGCAAATAGATGAACCGGAATAGCGCCGACAACATCGTCGATTTTCAGCTTATCCAGAAGCGGAACTGTGAAGACTACGATCAGGCCGCCAACACCGCCGATAATGATCGAAGACAGTGCCGAAGGCGCAAGCGGTTCGGCGGTGATGGCCACCAGACCTGCCAGCGCGCCGTTGAGTGCCATGGTCACGTCGATCTTTTTGTAAATCAGCTGTGTCAGGATCACCGCAACAACAACGCCTCCTGCGGCTGCGAGATTGGTATTGGCGAAAATCTTAGACACATCTGCCGCGTCGCTGATTGTGCCCATAGCGAGCTGTGAGCCGCCGTTAAAGCCAAACCAACCCAGCCATAGAATGAATGTGCCCAATGTCGCCAGCGGAACAGAGCTGCCCAGCATAGGAACGGTCTTGCCATCGACATATTTGCCATGGCGCGCCCCCAGCAGGATTGCGCCTGCGAGAGCCGCCCAGCCGCCAACCGAGTGAACTAGCGTAGAACCGGCGAAGTCGGAGAACCCGGCTTCGGAGAGCCAGCCTGCGCCCCACTGCCAAGAGCCTGTGATCGGGTATAAAATACCGGTCAACAGCACGACAAAGACGATGAAGGGCCAAAATTTAATGCGCTCGGCCAATGTACCGGAGACGATAGACGCGGTCGTGGCGCAGAAGACCATCTGGAAAAACCAGTCTGAAGCCACAGAATAATCTCCGCCTTCAGAGCCGCCTGCAGCCGGCCAGTCATAGCCAAAGCCAAAGCTGCCCATAAAGCCGCCATCCACGCCGGTATACATCAGGTTATAGCCAACCGCCCAAAACATGATCCCGGCCACGGAATAAAGCATAATATTTTTAAGGCACTGCATGGACACATTTTTGGAGCGGACAAGACCCGCCTCTAACATGGCAAAGCCCGCCGCCATCCACATGACGAGGAAGCCGCCAATCAGGAAAAGGAGTGTGTTGAATACAAAGCTTGTATTGGCGGCATTAGCCGCAACCTGATCGGCGAGCGAGGCGTCCTGCGCCGCCGCTACGCCGGATAATCCGGCGATTAAGCCGCCTGTAATGAGTAATTTCATGCCGCGCATAAGTCTCTCCCTGTTGGGCAATGATATGAACGGCTATGTAGACGCGGCGGGGCGGCGCACTCTATGACAGGGCGATACAAATGCCGCGCCGTCGGGGCCGCGCCTCATTTCTGTGCCGCAATCGGCTCATATGGCGGTCTTATGTGCACGCAGATATGGGAATCACTAATTGCGGTCTGTGGCGCATAAGATTAGGGACTGTGATGATGAAAAACCGCCCTCAATTTATTTACAAATTGCTCTGGCCCTCCCAGTGGTCGCGAATGCAAAAAGACGGCGGGTTTGACGGTGCGCCGATTGATCTGGCGGATGGATATATCCATCTCTCCGGACCGGATCAGGTGGAAGAGACCGCCGCGAAGCATTTTTCGGGCGATGAAGACGCCGTGCTTTTACGGTTTAAAACATCGGCTTTGGCCGATCATCTGAAATGGGAAGTCTCGCGCGGATGGCAAGATTTTCCGCATTATTACGGGGCATTAGATATGAAACATGTTGAGCAGGTTTACGACTTGGAACGGGCGGGCGGGTCTCTTATCTTTCCCCCAAGCTATTAGGACAATATATGAGCCTCTTTTACGATGCGGGCATGCGTTTTGCCCGGTCTCTTCCGGCAGAAGCTGCGCATAAATTCGGTCTCGCTGCCGCAGCGCGAGGGCTGGCGCCGGCATCTGACCCCGCGCGTCATGCTATTCTGGCGACGAATTTATGCGGGCTTTCTCTGCCGAACCCTGTCGGGCTTGCGGCGGGTTTTGACAAAGACGCGCTGGTTCCCGACGCTATGTTGCGCACTGGATTTGGGTTTGTTGAATGCGGCACGGTTACGCCGCGCCCGCAGGAGGGCAATTCCAAGCCGCGCCTGTTCCGCCTGACCGAAGACAAGGCGGTGATAAACCGCATGGGCTTTAATAATGATGGACTGGAAAATTTCGCGGATAAGTTTGCCGCGCGTCATGGCCGAGGCGGCATTGTCGGTGCCAATCTCGGTGCGAATAAAGACAGCGTGGACCGCGCGCAGGATTATATTGACGGGCTAACGCGGCTTTGGGGCCTCGCCGATTATTTCACCATCAATATTTCTTCGCCTAACACGCCCGGCCTTCGGGACTTACAGGGCGAAACCGCAATGGAAGATCTGCTGGGCCGTTTTCAAGAAGCCCGGCAAAATCTAGCCGGAGATCATAAATCTGCCCCTGTCTTTTTAAAGGTTTCACCCGATCTGGATAACAGCGCCGCCGAGCGCATTGTGCAGCAAGCACGGCTTTACGGCATATCGGCAATTATTGTGTCCAATACGACTATTTCGCGCCCTGACGGACTTAAAAGCGAACACCGCAGCGAGGGCGGGGGTCTGTCCGGCGCGCCGCTCAAAAAACGCGCCGACTTTATGCTCAAAGAATTCGCCGCGGCCAGCGCGGGGCGTATTCCGCTCATTGGCGTCGGCGGCATTTCCAGCGGGGCCGATGCATATGCTAAAATCCGCGCGGGCGCGAGCGCTGTGCAGCTTTACTCAGCATTGGTATTTGAAGGTCCGGGTCTTGTGTCGCAAATCTGCGACGACCTTGCCGCGCGCCTTAAGGCGGACGGCTTTAAGAGCGTGACCGAAGCTGTGGGGACGACATAGCGGTTTTCACCCCCGGATAATAGGCCATCAGCGTGACGGCGCGGGCGATGTAATAACCCAGAAAAGCCAGCCATATGGCGTGTCCTGAAAGGGTCTGCCCTAGACCATATTGAAGCAGATAATGCAGGCCGACATAGATGATAACGGCGGCAATGCCCGCATTACGCATTTGCTTTGTGGCCGTTGCACCGATGAAAATACCGTCCAGTTGATAGGCGGCAAAGCCGACAATAGGCGCGAGCGCGCAATAGGGCAGGAAGGTCATGGCGCTGTTGATAACCGCCGGATCGCGCGACAGCGCCGCGATTAAAAACGGTCCGCCAATGATAACAATTGCGCCGCCCAAAACTGCAAATCCGGCGGAAAAATAACTGGTTAATTTGACGGCGCGATCAAAGGCCTCGCGCCGCCCCGAGCCAAAGGCTTTGCCGACGGCGGCTTCTGCGGTATGCGCGAAGCCGTCCAGCACGAGCGCAGACAGGGTGATGAATTGCAGCAGGATATGATTGCCCGCGAGGAAGACTTCACCTTCGCTGGCGGCGGCATTGCCAAAGAAATTGAACCCGAAAGTCAGCGCGAGTGTGCGGATAAATATATTGCCGTTGGAGACGCCAAGGCGGCGCAGGTCATACGGGTTAAGCAGTACGGATTTTGTCAGCGCGCCCGCGCGAAATCCCCCGCGTGATTTGATCTCCCGCGCTGCGAAATACAGCCCTGCGAATAAACCACACCATTCAGCAATCGCCGAGCCGAGCCCGACGCCCCACAGCCCCCATCCCAACCCGACAACGAATATAGGCGACAGGATGATATTGACAATATTGAGAACGATAGAGAGCTGTAGCGCCCGCTGACTGCGGCTAATACCGACAAACCAGCCCATCAGCGCGATAGTGCCGAGCGTGGCCGGAAGCCCCCAAAGACGCGCGCTGATATAGGTGCCTGCACTTTGTTCGATACCGCTCTGGGCTGTGTAAATCTTGAACGCACCGGCCAGTAGCGGAACGTGGAATATGAGGACTAACGTGCCGATCAGCAAACCTATAGGCACGGCGCGAATGGCGTGGGCCTGAACGGCGCGCTCATCACCTTGTCCGTCAGATTGCGCGGCGAGGCCCGCCGTGCTCATGCGCAAAAACCCAAAGCCCCAATAAACAATGCCGTAAATAACCGCGCCCAGCCCGATACCCGCCAGCGCGGCCGTTCCGGCGTAGCGGCCGATGATGAGCGTATCGACAAAACCGACCACAGGTCCGGCCGCATTGGCCAGCATAATCGGCCAGCTTTGCATGAAGACCGCGCGCGGCGTCAGGCGTGCGGAAACCACAGCCCTGCCTAGCCGTCTTTGCGCGGGGCCATGAAGTGACCGTGCAGCAGCGAAATCGGCTCGTTAAAGCTCTCCTGCCACGCGCGCACGCGCACATTGGCGACGCGCTTGCCTTCGCGGGCGACCAATGCACGCGCATAAGTATCCATCGGTTTGCCGCGCCGTAAATAATCAATATTAACCCCTACCGGCTTGGGCAGTTTGGAATAGCCGCATTGCAAGGTGAGCTGCAAAATCGCGGCAAGTTCCATAAAGGCTGATACAGCACCGCCGTGCAATGCAGGCAGGACCGGATTTCCGATCACAGTCTGGGAATAGGGCATGACCAGCGTCAGTTCATGCCCCATGAGGAGCGGTTTGACCCCGATCAATTTGGCGTAAGGTATGCGGGATAATACGGATTTAACTTGGGCTTCAGTGAAATCATGCGTGGTCATACTTATTCCCTCGCCATTCCGCCGCCTGCAGCGGCAATGTTTTCGGACGCCTTTATGCGGTCGGCTTCGTAATCATTGGAGCCGGATTTAATCTGCATAAATATGGCTTGCGCGCTGGCAACGGGGTCTTCGCTGTCCCCGTCATGGGCAATAGCGCGGACAAAGGCGATATCGCGTGTGGCCTTATAGCAATGCGCCTCGGCAATAATGGTTTCGCCGGGAGTGGCCGCGCGCATATAATCAATACGCAAATCCAGCGTCGCCAAGGCGTCGAGCTTGTCCAGTGCAGAGAGGGCGGCAAGACCGCAAGCCTGATCAAGCAGAGCCGTGACGGCGCCGCCAAACATGACGCGGGTTTCCGCGTCACCAATTAATTTGGCATTATACGGAAGGCTAATCGTGGCGCGGCCAATATCCACGGCCACGAATTTCAGGCCAAGCGCTACGCCGTGCGGCGTGCCTTCGGTAAACATGGGCGCAATGGTCCAGAGCTTTTTGCGACGCTCTTCAATATCGAATTTTGGTGAGTCGGTCATGGGGGAGGTCTAATGCCCCGCGCGGTATTTGCAAAGCTTTACGATAATTGTAGCGCCGCTAATTGCGCGTAAATTCCGCCGCCATCCATCAAGCTGTCATGTGTGCCGCGTTCTAGGATTGTGCCGCCATCCAGAACGATGATCTGATCAGCATTGCGCACCGTCGACAGACGATGGGCGATAACAAAGCTGGTACGTCCGGCTGACAGCCTGTCCAGCGCCTCTTGGATTTGCGCCTCGCTCTGTGCGTCCAGTGCGCTGGTCGCCTCGTCCAGTAAGAGGATCGGCGCGTCCCGGACAATGGCGCGGGCAATGGCAATACGCTGGCGCTGTCCGCCGGATAGGCGCGCGCCGCCCGGTCCGACTTTGGTATCATAGCCATCGGGAAGCGCGGTAATAAAGTCGTGAGCCGCCGCCTGTTTGGCTGCGGCGGTAATATCTTCGCGGCTGGCGCCAGTGCGGCCAAAGCCAATATTGGCGGCAACGGTGTCATCAAATAAGGTCACATCCTGAGAGACCAGCGCGATGTTGCTGCGCAGCGTCTCCAGCGTCACGCCGCGAATATCCTGACCGTCAATTGTGATCGTGCCGGACGCGGCGTCAAACAGGCGCGGCAGCAGATTGAGCAAAGTCGTCTTGCCACCCCCGGACGGCCCGACAAAGGCGACCGTCTGCCCGCCTTTTGCCGATAACGTTATGCCCGATAAGGCCGGACCTTCGCCGTTTTCATAGGCAAAGCCAACAGTCTTAAAGTCGACATTTCCCTTTGTGACGGTCAGCGGTTTTGCATTCGGCGCGTCGATGATCATAGGCTTTTGGTCAATTAATTCAAAGATGCGTGCCAGCGAGGCAAGGCCTTCTTGAACGACATTATTAAGCGTCCCTAAGGCGCGGAGTTTTGGCGCAAGTAGGGCGAGACTGGCGAGGATTGCTGCAACATCCCACCCTGTTACCGCGCCGGACGTAACACGCCAAACGCCCGCAATGATCAATCCGACAATAGCAATGCCACCGATGATTTCCATCATCGGGTCAACGCGCGCTTGGTTTGTGACCAATTTCAAATAGAGGCGAAACCGCTCAGTAAAACTTTTCTCAAGCCGCTTATCTTGCGCGCCCTCCAGCCCGTAAGTTTTAACAAGACGTGCGCCGGCGAAGCTTTCGGATAATTGTTCTGTAATCAATCCGACCTGACTCTGTGCGTCCGTGGAATTGCCACGAAGCGTGCGGCTTAGGTTAACAAGTGGGATAATGATCAAAGGGTAAATGATTAAAACTAATATGGTTAAAAGCCAGTCTGTAAATAGCATTGCACAAATTACGGCAATTACCGTGAGCAAGTCCCGGCCCAGATTATTCATTGTGCGCAGTAATGCGCCCGTCAAAATTGTTATGTCATTTACAAAGCGGGAGACTAATCCGCCGCTGCCTTCGCGTGTAAACAGCGCATAGTCTGCGCGCTGCGCCGAACTGAACATATCGACTTGCAGGTCTCGTATCGTTGATAAAGCAATTTTGTTGGTCAAGATGTTCTGAATATACATTGACGCTGCAGCGACGACGGTAATACCGATGACCAACGGACCGATCATTAAGGCCGCAGTGTAGGCTTTTTGCTCAGCACTGGCAGGCTTATCCAAACCTTCTAAAAATTGACCTGCCTGCGAAATGAGGAAGACATAGCCCGCCTGCGTCGCCGCCAAAATTGCCATAAACAAAAATGCGAGCAGTAATGTGCTGATATGCTTGCTGACATACCCGCGCCAAAGCCGCGCAATCATAGCGCGGTCAGATGTTGTTTCAAATGGTGTGGTGGATATGCTCATCAGAGCTGTATGGCGTGAACAGCTCTAGCCGATCACGCCGTCCATATCCGGATCAATGAGGGCATGGGCGTGCAGTACAAAAAAGCGCATATGGGCATTATCGACTGTGCGCTGCGCGGCGGAACGCCATGCATCTTTGGCGCTTCTATAATCTGGAAAAGCGCCGACAAATTCAACTTGTTTCAGATCACGGAATTCGGTCTTCATGGGATCGATCAGTTCGCCGCCAATGACGAGATGTAAAAGCTGGGTCGGTTTGAATTTTTCAGTCATTTAGGCCTCTGGTCTACTTTGTTCGCGCGGTCATTTTATGCGCTAGTCGCGCGGTCGTTTTATGCGCTAGTCGCGCGGTCGTTTTATGCGCTAGTCGCGCGGACTGGGAGGAGCAATATTGCCCATGCCCGTTTTCACCTGTTGTAATAGCTTAGGATACAGCCGCGGGCCAGCGCAAATGACGCCTGAATTTTCTGTGGTGTCATGGTTATATTGCAGCGGCATTCCGTCAATATCAGTGATAACGGCGCCCGCTTCCCGCGCGATGACCTCAGCTGCGGCCAAATCCCAGTCCGATTTGGGCGTAAAGGCGACTGTGGCATCAGCTTTCCCTGCCGCAACCAAGCCAATACGGTAGGCCATGGAATTGCGGGCCTCACAAATCATAGACGGCCATTTTTTCGCTGTGAATTTGAAATCATAGCCGATCATTTTGCACCCTGATATGCCTTCGCAGTCCGACACAGAGATCGGCGCGCCATTATATTTTGCGCCGCCGCCTTCATACGCCTCGAACAGCTCTTCGGTGAGCGGGTTATATAGCGCGCCTGCGACAGGGCCGTCTTTGGTTATGACCGCGAGCGAGACGACAAAATCCGGACGGCGTTTTATAAAGGCTCGCGTGCCGTCGATCGGGTCGACAACGAAGACGCGTTTTGCCGTGCGCCGCGACCCGTCATCTTTGGTTTCTTCTGACAGCCAACCATAATCGGGACGCGCGGCCATCAACGCCGTAAGCAAAAACGAATTCACTGCAATATCGGCGTCAGTGACAGGCGAATTATTGCTCTTATTCCAAATCGCCGAGGCGTTCAGATCGTAATGCGCTTTGGCAATTTTGCCGGCGTCTTTGGCCATTTTAACCAATAGCGCACAATCGTCTTTATTGATGCTCAAAGCTAGCCGCCCGCAACAGTCATATCGCCGAGCAGCAGGCTGGGCGCGGTGGTCGAGCTCTCAATAATCAGATCATCAGCAGGCTCCAGTACGCGGAATATCTCCAGAAGATTTCCGGCGACGGTGATTTCGCGTACGGCCGCCCCGCGCGCGCCGTTTTCAATTTTATACCCGGAGACGCCAACACTGTAATCGCCCGTATTGCTGTTCAGCGACGGGCCGAACATTTCAGTAATCAGCACGCCTGCGCCGATATCGGCCATGATGGCGTCGACGTTGCGCCTCCCTGCGGCCATAACAAAATTGGTGCTGCCCACGCCCGGCGCGCCGCCAATAGAGCGAAAGGCATGTCCGGTGGACGGCAGGCCAAGCTGCAGTCCCGAGGATGTATTGAGCATCCACGTTGTTAAGACGCCGCCGTCAATAATTTTATGTTTCTGTCCCGGGAGGCCTTCGCCGTCAAATGGACGGGAGCCCAGACCGCGCGGCATAAAAGGGTCATCGGTGATGTGTATGCTGTCACCAAAAAGGGTCTCGCCCCGTTTGTCGCGTAAAAATGATGTGCCGCGCGTGATGGCGGGGCCGCTAATCGCGCCGGCCAGCGCGGATAAAAGCGAGCCGGAAATGCGGCGGTCAAAGATAACCGGCATTTTCCCCGATGGTACCTGCGTCCCGCCAAGACGGGCGCTCGCGCGCATGCCGGCTTTGCGGCCGACTTCCGCAGCGCTGCGTAAATCTTCGCTATGGCGGGCGCTGCTCATATCATAATCGCGCTCCATGCCGTCTGCGTCACTGGCAATCGCGGCGACCGAACGGCCATGCCGCGTGCTGCGATAGCCGCGGGCAAACCCATCGGAGCTGGCATAAAACAGGGCTGCAGCGCTGGTTGAGGCGGACGCGCCTTCGGCCTGCTGCACTTTGGCAACGGCGCAGGCCGCGGCCTCGACTTCGCGGGCAGTGTCCTGCAGGGCCTTAATATCCGGCGCGGTGTGGTCAAAAATATCCAGATCTATGACGCGCTGTGCCAAGAGATCAGGGTCAGGCAGGGCGCAATAGGGATCTTCCGGAGCGAGCTTGGCCATGGCCACGGCGCGCTGCGCCAACCGCTCGAGCGAGGCGGGCGAGCTATCTGATGAGGAAACGCAGGCCATGCGCTTGCCGATCATGACGCGCAGGCCGATATCGCGGCCTTCACTGCTGTCGACATCCTCGATCGCGCCGCCTTTGACGGAAACGGATAGAGACTGCCCATGCGTGGCGATGGCGTCAGCGCTGCTCGCGCCAAAGCGTTTGGCATGCGACAGCAGGGCGTTTAGATCGGCGCTTAGGCCCTCGGGGGACGGCGCGTCGGAATGTTCAGATTGACTCATGGCCGCGGGCTTAGACCGCTAAGCTTATGCGGGCAAGTTACCGCCTGATGTTACAGCCAAAAATAGCAGGTAAAGCGCGATCCCTAAAATGGCGAACAGGCTCATGAGCATGCCGATTGGGCGGGCTTTTCCGGCATTATGTTTGCCGCCCATACCGATCAGATGAAAGATGCGGCCAAGGAGCAAGAGCGCGCCAAAGCCGTGCAGGGCGTAATCATGAGCGCTTAATAAGACCAGCAAGACAAGTCCGATAAGCGGCAGGGGCACGATTTCAATGAAATTGCCGTGGGCGCGAATACGGGCCAAAAGATCCGGATTGCCGCCATCGCCAAGAGAGATTTTATTTTTTACGCGGACGCTGCCGACACGCAAGGTCATGAAAATATGCATGAGCAAAATAAGCGAAGCCCAAAAGCCAACAATTGAAAGTCCGGTCATAATATCTCCCCGATCATTATTATATTATTCATCGTCTTGTGCGGGCATTTCGGCGGCTTGCGCGATAGCTTGTATATGTGCGGCGACAGGCTGCGCGCCTTGAACAGCAAATTGCCCATTATAGATAAATGTCGGCACGCCGCTTATGCCCAGTCCTCTGAAAAATGCCATTTCTTCGGCCACATCTTTAACGTCACGACCCTCAATCAGAAGCTCGCGCACCAGAGCGGCGTCCATATCATTGGCTTTCGCAATGTCGCATAAAACGTCAATATCGCCGATATCGCGCAACTCGTCAAAATAGGCTTTGAACAAAGCCTCTTTAACATGCCCGCCCTTATTCGGACTCTGCCCTTGCGCCCAGCGGATCAAGCAATGGGCGCGCATCGTATTGGGACGAACAGTCAGCTCGGAAAACCGAAAATGAATTCCGGCGTCGGGCGCGGATTTTTCCAATTGCTCGCGCATGGCGCTAAACCTGTTATCCGGCTTATCGCCGAATTTAGATTTCATATAGTCGCGATACGGCAGGCCGTCTTTGGGCACGGTCGGATCGAGCATGTAAGGGCGATAGGTGACATTCACCTTCGCGCCGTTTTTCTGAACGGCTTGGTCGAAATAGCGTTTGCCAAGCCAGCACCACGGACAGACAATATCGCTGACCATATCGACCTGAATACTGTCCGGCCCGCTACGCTTGGCTCTGGATTTCACCATTAATCGTTCAACCCGCCATGCTCAACATCATGTTCACCGCGCGCATGAGCGCTTTCGTCATGAGGCTCGGGCTTGCGCTTATATTTTCCGCCGCGCGAGATCGATATGACAATGCCTGAGAGCAGAAGAACTGCGATCAGGTTCGGCGTTGCCATAATCCCGTTCCCAATGCCGCCAATTGTCCACACAGCCTGAACCGGAAGAACCGCGCCTGCAAAGACGATTAAGCACCAGATAATGCGGAACGGCAGAACCGACTTCTCGCCCGCCAGATAGGCGATAGAGCGTTCGCCATAATAGCTCCAGCCCAAAATCGTCGTGAAGGCAAAAACAAGCAACGAGATGGCAATGAAGTACTTTCCGTAAGGAATGCCGGCTTCGAATGCGGCGGCGGTAATGGACGAGCTTTCGCTATCTGATTTCCACGCATAATCCGTGTCGAGTTTGGTAAAATCGGACATGGCCGCATAGGCTCTGTCGTCAAATACAAACCCTTCAGGAGCAGCGGCTTCGCATTGCTGCAACTTCTCGGTTATCGTTTGACGTTGCACGATTTGCTCGGCCTGCGCCGCGGCGCTCAGCGCTTCGAAATCGACAATTTTGAATTTTGCGACCGCTATCTCGTCATTTGAGAAGCTGGTAATATTGGCTGTCTCGCAGAACTTCATTTGCGTTGCTGCCGCGCTATATTTGTAATTTCCCGTAACAGATAGAATAATCAAAGCTGTCATCGTACAAATTACGATCGTGTCGATAAATGTCCCGAGCATGGCAATCGTGGCCTGCTGGACGGGGTCTTTGGTCTGGGCCGCCGCGTGAGCGATAGGCGCAGAGCCTTGGCCCGCCTCATTAGAGAACAGACCGCGATTAACACCGAAGGAGATCGCCTGCGCAATAGTTGCGCCGATAAATCCGCCTGCGGCGGCGCGGCCGCTAAAGGCGTTGTCGAAAATAGCTCCGAACGCGGCCGGAACGCCGTCAATATTCATAGCCAGAATTACAATTGCGATAAGCACGTAACCGACGCCCATAAAGGGAACCAGTTTGGACGCAACGCGGCCAATCGATTTAATGCCGCCAATAATAATAGCAAAAGCTGCACTGGCCAGAATTAGGCCGGTTACAAGATTGGGTATTCCAAATGATGTGCGCATAACTTCGGCAATAGAATTGCCCTGCGCCATATTACCGGCGCCTGCCGCAGAGGCCAGCGCGCCCACGCAGAACAGGATGGCCAGCCATTTCCATTTTGGGCCAAGACCGTTTTTGATGTAATACATCGGGCCGCCTTTATAGGTACCATCCGTGTCGACTTCGCGGTACCGTACAGCCAGCAGGCTTTCGGAATATTTCGTCGCCATACCGACTAAAGCGGTCATCCACATCCAAAAAATTGCGCCCGGTCCGCCGATAGCGATGGCGGTGGCGACGCCGGCAATATTGCCGGTACCGACAGTTGAGGAGAGCGCTGTGGCCAGAGCCGCAAAAGGCGTGACTTCACCTTCTTCGGTTTCGGCTTTACGGCCCTTCCAGAGCATGGCAAAGCCTTTGGGGATGCCCCAGATCGGCATAAAGCGCAGCCTTACGGTCAAATACAGGCCCGTGCCCAACAGAAGCATAACGATAAACGGGAATTGCAATATTACGGGAGCCTGCGCCGCATTTTCCCAAAAAAGATTAGCTATCGACGTTTCCCATATGAGACTCTCGATCGACGCAAGAATATTTTCAAACGATTCCATTTATACTTCCCCTAGGATTAGCTACGCGGCATCAGTTTATATTTGGGCGTGCTATCAAAATTTGGCTTGTTTTAGGGGTCTGTTCGTCGATTGCAAAGGCTAATTGCGCGCTATGCACAATCACGGCTTTTATCCCGCGCGCAAAACGCATAAGAGCGGGCAGTACTTTTAGCTAAGGTTTTTACTATGTTTGATGTCTTAACTGCGATGCCCGATGATCCGATTCTGTCGATCAGCACCGCCGCTGCCGCCGATAAGCGCGCCGACAAAATTGATCTGGGTGTGGGTATATATAAAGATGAGGCCGGACATACCCCCGTGATGCGGGCCGTCAAAGCTGCTGAATTTGCTTATGCCGGGCTTGAAACAACCAAAAAATATGTCAGCACGACCGGATTGGAAGCGTTTAATACGGCGCTTTTGACTCTTGTTTTGGGCGATATTGATACATCGCATTTCGCGACATGTCAGGGCGCGGGCGGCTCCGGAGCCCTGCGGATCGGCGCAGAACTTATTAAGCGCGCCAGCGACAGCGCGGTTGTTTATGTGCCGACTCCGACTTGGGGCAACCATACGCCGCTGATCGGCTCTGCCGGCATCGAAATGAAAAGCTATCCCTATTATGACAGGGCAGAACTGGACGTTAATTTTGCCGCGATGAGCGAATTCTTGTCGACCGTCCCAAAAGCCGGTGACGTCATTATCCTTCATGGCTGCTGTCATAATCCGACAGGGGCGGACCTTTCACCTGACCAATGGGACAGTCTGGCTGATATTTTAACCGCTAACGGCCTGATCGCTTATGTCGATATCGCTTATCTGGGCCTTGGTGACGGTTTGGATGAGGATTGTTATGGGGTGCGCAAGCTGGCCGAAACACAAGACGAAATGTTGATCGCCGCCTCATGTTCAAAAAACTTCGGTCTGTACCGTGACCGCGTCGGTTTGATTGCGGTAAAAACCAAAAGTAAAGCGCAGGCCGATATTGCCAAATCCCATATGGGGCGCGTGATGCGCCGCATGATCTCCATGCCGCCTAATCACGGCGCGGCCGTCGTCGCCCATATTTTGGGTGACGATGAGCTGCGCGCTGAATGGCTTAAAGAGCTTAATGAAATGCGCGAGCGGATGAACGGTCTGCGCCGCTCATTGGCCTATGCACTGGATGTTCAAGGTCACGAAGATATGGGCGCGGCGCTGGCGCGGCAAAAGGGCATGTTCTCTATGCTTCCCGTCACGCCGGAGCAGGCTGCGCGCCTACGCAAAGACCATAGCGTCTATCTGCTGGACAGCGGCAGGATTAATATTGCGGGCGCCGCGCAAGACGACATTGAACGTCTGGCCAGTGCGATACTCGATATTTTCTAGCGTTTTTATCGGTATTTATTGCGGGTCAACAGGCTGAGGGTCAGGCTTGATATCCGGCTCGGGCTCCGATTGTGTCTGCGTGGGTAGCGGCGATTGCAAAAGGACGGGCCCGCTTTCGTCATTATTATTGGCAGGGTCCAATATTACGTCCGGCGTCTCGGCCGCCGGCGGCGTCTCATCTGATTGCACGTCAATATTAAGGCTATCTTGCGTCTCCTGCGGCTCAATCGGCGTAGCGGGTTTCAGCGCAGGCGTTTGCGCAGGCGGGGCCTGAACGGCGCTAACACGGGGCGAGGATTTCGCGTCCAGACCTATACATTTCGCGAGACCTTCATTGCGCACAACCGCGGCGCGCTGTTGCAAGCTACCCGCCCGGCGACTGACATAAGGGCCGGGCGGATCCACGCGCCATTTATTCGGGCTGGGCAGAACGGCGGCTAAAAGCGCGGCCTCGCGGCTGGAGAGCTGCGCGGCGGATTTGCCGAACCGCGCCTGACTGGCGGCTTCAATGCCGTAATATCCATCGCCCCATTCGGCGACGTTTAAATAGACTTCCATGACTCGGCGTTTGCCCCAGACAATATCAATGGCATAGGCAAAATAGGCTTCAGCCGCTTTGCGCGCATAACCACCGCCATTCCAGAGAAAGACGTTTTTGGCTGTTTGCTGCGTCAGGCCTGACGCGCCGCGACGCTTTTCGCCCTGTTGATTGCCCTCCATCGCGTCTTTGGTCGCGTCCCAGTCAATACCGTTATGGCTGCAAAACCGCGAGTCTTCTGCCCCGATAACGGCGTAGACAATTTGCGGCGAAATGCGCTCCAAGGGCATCCAGTTCTTGGTGACGCCCTCATCACGGATCATATTGATGGTATAGGGCACGGGGACAAACCGCAGAGCGAGCAGATAGAGATGAACAGCGAGTGCGATCCAGAGCAGAAGCCAAAATAGGTTTCGAAAAAGCCGGGCAAACTGATTAGACTTGCGCCTATCGGCCAGCGCATAATCGCGTGCGGCTATGCGCTTAGCCGCGCGCCATTGGCGGCGTCGGGTAAGCATAGGCTTAATCAATGTCGAAATCGCCTGGGCGGTAGCCCGGATCCGGATAGGCGGGATTCATATCCTCTAATGTTTTTCGGACAATATTGGCGACAATGGCTTTGCGGGTGCTGCGGCTGTCGGACGGGATGACATACCACGGCGCATGGGCTGTGCTGGTGCGATTGAGCATAGTCTCGTAAGCAGTCATAAATTTCGGCCAGAGTTTGCGATCTTCAAGATCGTCTGGATTAAACTTCCACCGCTTGTCAGGCTCTTCCAGCCGCTCAGCCAAGCGCTTACCTTGCGTTTTATGAGACATGTGCAGCATACACTTTATTACGGTGCTACCGGTTTCGGTCAGCAGACGTTCGAAATCATTGATCTGATCGTAACGCTTCTCGATATCTTCGGCACTTGCAAATTTGCGCACTTTAACCACCAAAACATCTTCGTAATGAGACCGGTTAAAAACCGCGATTTGGCCATTGGCCGGACATACATTATGTACGCGCCATAAATAATCATGCGCTAGCTCGGTTTTGCTCGGCGCCTTGAAACTGGCGACATAGACATTAAGCGGCGGGGTGCGCGCGAATACGGCAGAGGTTGTTCCGTCTTTTCCTGAAGTGTCCATGCCTTGCAGGACAAGGATAAGACTGCGCTGCGACTCGCCGTAGAGCTTGTGCGCGAGATCCTCAATGGTTTTGGCATCGTCTAAGGCGGAATCCTTGGCCGCGTCTTTATCGCTAAAAAGTGAAACCCGCGTCGGGCAGTCTTTGATTGACACTGTAGTGCCGGGGCTTACGATGAATTTTGAGCGGTAATCTGTCATATGTGTTATCCGAAATAAGGCTGCGCGGGTTTTTATCAAAGCACATTATATCAAAGCGCGTCACCCCTGAAGATTTAAAATGGAGACTACAATGCATTATAAAGTTCTACTCGGCACATTTTTTTCGGCAGCCCTTCTGAGCGGCTGTCAGGGTGACAGCGCAGTCCAAGACGCAGACACAGTAGAAAAAACCGACATACAAGTTGTTGACGCGCAGGTTGTTGACGCGAAGGTTGCTGACGTGCAAATCGCTGACGCTCCGGATATATCCATGCTGACGGCAGGCGATTATGTTATGGATAAAACCCATGGCTATGTTGTATTTACTTACCTGCATATGGGCTACTCTAAACCGCTTTTGCGCTTTAACGATGTTGACGCGACTATCACGCTGGATCCGGAAAACATGACCGGTAGTTCTGTCACAGTCGACATTGACCCGGCCTCGATTGACTCGGGCGTTGCTAAATTCGACGATCATTTAAAAAGCGCCGATATGTTTGATGTCGCCGCATATCCCAATATTACCTTTCGCAGCACATCGTTGACACAGCTCACGCCGGTCACAGGCACGCTGACCGGCGACCTGACCATGAAAGACGTTACTAAGCCCGTCACGCTCGACGTAACCTTTAATAAGGCCGGGGAAAACCGCGACGGGGAACCGACCATCGGCTTTTCGGCTACGGGTAAATTGACGCGGTCCGATTGGAATTTGGGCTACGCTGTCCCGGTTGTCGGGGATGATGTCGAACTGATGATCGAAGCTGAATTCTCGAACAAGACTTAATGAGCGTTACTCCTACCGCGCCGCGCTATACCCGCGTGGCGGTGATCCTGCATTGGGTCATCGCCCTGCTGATTCTCGGGCAATTGGCGGGGGGACTGTTTTTCACAAATCTGTCCTTTGCCACTCATGCAGAGCTTCGTATCTCGCTGACCCAATTTCATAAGGCCGTCGGACTGACGGTTCTGGTTTTGTCGATTGCCCGGCTGATATGGCGGTTGACGCACCGTCCGCCGGCTTTACCCGTCGGAATGAGTCGCATGGAGCATATGGCGGCCAAAGCGACGCATATTTTATTTTATGTCCTGATCATCGGTATCCCGCTGGCGGGCTGGTTGATGGTCAGCGCCTATAAAAATCCCATCAGCTATTTTGGAGTGTTCAACTGGCCCAAAATTCCCGGCTTTGAAGGCCAGAATGATTTCGGTGAAATCATGCACGAGGTGCATGAATATATGGCCTTTGCCGCCATTGCCTTGATCGCACTTCATATCGGGGCGGCGCTGAAACATCACTTCATCAATAAAGATAATGTCCTCGCGCGTATGCTGCCGCTCGTGAAAGCCCGTAATAAGGATTAAGTGATGAAATACTGGATGATAATGTGTGCGGCTTTATATCTGCCGCTTGCAGCGTGTTCAAACCCTGCCGATAGCGGCGCGGCCCCGCAGGTGGAAACGCCTGCAAGCGAGATGCCTGCCGGCAACTGGACGGTGAATAAATCCGCCAGCACGCTCGGGTTTTCCGGCGTGCAAAAAGGCAATGTTTTTACCGGAGAATTTACCGACTACGACGCCAGCATATATTTTGATCCTGAGAACCTGCAGGCCTCAAATGTCGTGGTCATGATCAAAACCGGCAGCGCTAAAACGGGTGACGGTGAGCGTGATGAGACGATGCCCGGGCCGGATTGGTTCGCCATTGGCCTGCACCCGACCGCGCAGTTTGAGACCTCGGATATTACCAAAATCGCCGATGAGGCTGATGGCGCGCGCTATCTCGCCAAAGGCACGCTGACGATCAAAGATATTTCGCTTCCGGTAGAGCTTCCGTTTTCTCTGTCCATTGACGGCAATACCGCAAAAATGGCGGGCAACTTGACCTTAGACCGCACGGCTTACCGCGTCGGAACAGGAACATGGCAGAGTGATGAGTGGGTCAGCAAAACCGTCAAAGTCAGTGTCGAAGTCACGGCCACAAAGTCTTAGAATCCAGTGACCTAGAGCAAATCTTTTTACAATGAATCCATTGCCGTATCGCCAAGCCACCAGAGCAGGCAAATGCCTGTTGCGGCAATCATCAGCATGGGCGTGCCCGCACTTTGCGCTAATCCATCCACGATATGACTAAATGACAGGCTCGGCAGATCTGGCAGAGCCGCATTCGCTAACGGCCCGCGCTTTGACGCGCCTACCGCTAAATCAATCAGCTTCGGGATTTGCATCCCCGCGATAATACCGCCCGACAGCGAGGCTCCGGCTAATAATGCGCGGCGAAGTTTAGTCCGTCGTCCGATCCGGTCTTTTACCAGTGCCGCAAATCCGTCATCGGGAATAGGCGCGGCGTAATCGGACAATAGCGCTTTGAGGCTCTCATTTAAGGGGTCGTTATCCATCATCATATTATGCCTGCTGGTAAGCGTGAAGGAAAGCGCGGAGTTTTTCGGTCCCGCGCTTAATGTGGGATTTGACGGTGCCAAGCGGCAGGCCGCTGGCTTTGGAGGCTTCGCTATGGCTCATGCCGTAGGACAGGCACATCAGGACGCAGGCCCGTACATCGGCCGGCAATTGATCCATGGCCATCGCAATATCGCGGGCCATTCCTGCCGGGGCTGGCTGCGCGGCATCATCTAAATCCGCGCCGTTTTGCGCCTCAAAAAGTTCGCGCCGCCGCGCATGTTTGCGCGCATGGCCTGCATAGACATTATAGGCGATTTGAAACAACCAGCTTTTGGCTGCGCCGGTGTCGCGTAAATCCCCCAGCCTTTGGTGGGCGATTAAAAACGCGTCTTGCGCCAGATCATCTGCTAAGGCGTCGTTTCTGCAGAGCCGCCGCAGAAATGCCCGGATCATACCCTGATGGGCACGCAGTAAATCATCAAAACTGACGGAGGCGACAGGCCGCATGATTATGCTCTCTCATTCATAATCACGCGGCCTATCAGTCGGGCAGCTTCAGGCATCTTCGGTTTTGCGGCCGACAAAATACCAGAACAGAAGCAGCGCTATGCCGATCAATATCGGAAAGGAGGCAAAGCCGGCAAAAATGACTGTGGCTTCTTCATCGGGGATGACTGAGCCCATAATAAAGAAGGCCAGACCAATGGCGATGGCGAGCATGCCGCGGCGCAAGTCTGTATGGGGCTGACGGCGCGGCAGACCGATCGCTTTGATCAGGTCTTGCGGGGGCTCTTTATCCGATACAGCATATTGTTGCAGCACATCGGCCATGCGGTTACGCGTTTTGTAGCGGTAATGGCTCACCGCCCAGACTGTGACGGGAATGATGGCAAATAATGTAATCGGGACTAGAATTTCTTCCATAACGCTCTCCTATGTTATGCCCTTAAGACGTCATAATAGGCCGCTTTGGATGCGCGTGGATGAAATTATTTTATAATCCTTTCAAAATTGGGTCTAACCTTCGCGCATCATTTCAATCTCCAGCCATTCATCTTCGGCATCGAGCAGGCCTTTTTTCGCTTTTTCCAGCGCTTTGATCGCGCCGTTAAAGGCTTCGGGATCGCGGGCAAACAGCCCGCCATCATCTAATTTGGCTTGCGCGGATTTGATATTGGCCTGCAGCTTTTTCATTTCTTTAGGCAGCTCTTTGGCGCGGTGCTCATATTTATAAGATAGTTTTTTCGGCGTCAGTTTTTGAACTTTTTTAGGCTCAGTCTTTATAGCTGGAGCAGCGCTTTTCGACGAGGCCGTTTTCTCTTCACGGCGCGATGACACATTTTGTCCGCCCTGGGCCAGCATATCGGAATAGCCGCCTGCATATTCTGTCCAGCGGCCTTGGCCGCCGGGGTCACTGGCGAGAACAGAGGTCACTGTGCGGTCAAGAAAATCCCGGTCATGGGAGACGATAATCACGGTGCCGTCATAATCCGCGACCATTTCCTGCAATAGATCCAGCGTTTCCAAATCCAGATCATTGGTCGGCTCATCGAGCACGAGCAGATTGGACGGCAATCGTAACCCGCGCGCCAGAATGAGCCGCGCGCGCTCCCCGCCGGACAGGCGGGTGACGGAGGTGCGGGCCTGTTCCGGCGCAAACAAAAAGTCTTTCATATAGCCGACAACATGGCGGCTCTCGCCGTCAACGATGACGTGATTGCCGCCGCCATCTGTGAGCGCTTCAGATAATGACCACTCATCTTTGAGCGTCTCGCGGCGCTGATCAATGACCAGCGGTTCCAGATTGACGCCGCGCGTAATTTTGCCGCTATCGGGCTCCAGCCCGCCCATAATAAGCTTAAGCAATGTTGTTTTGCCCGAACCGTTGGGCCCGATAATGCCGAGGCGGTCACCGCGCGCAATTTTCAGATCAAGGCTGTCAACAATCATCCGATCGCCAAAGCTTTTGCTGACGCGCTCCATCCGCACGACGGATTTACCGCTGCGCTGTCCGGTGGATACCGTGATATTAGACGCGCCTTGGACGCTGCGGTGATCTGTGCGCGATTGGCGCAGATCGGCCAGTTCTTTGACGCGGCGCACATTGCGTTTACGGCGACCGGAGACGCCGTGGACGATCCAGTGTTGTTCGCGCGCAATCTGGCGGTCCAGCTTGTGCTGGTCCAGCTCTTCCTGCTCAATGAAATTATCGCGCCAGTCTTCGAACTCGCCAAAGCCTTTATCCAGCAGCCGCGTTTGGCCGCGATCCACCCATAGGGTTTTGCGCGACAGGGCGCTGGCAAAACGCCGGTCATGGGAAATCAGAACAAGCGCGCTGCGCGTCGCGCCCAGCTCGCCCTCAAGCCATTCAATGGCAGGCAGGTCTAAATGGTTTGTCGGCTCGTCCAGCATCAAAATGTCCGGCTCGGGCGCCAAAGCCCGTGCAAGAGCCGCGCGTCGGGTTTCACCGCCCGATAGATGCGACGTGCCATTGGCGCCGTCCAGTCCCAAAGCGTCCAGCAGATACGGAATGCGGTAATAATCATCCGCGCCTTCAAGACCGCCTGAGACGTAATCGGCAATGGTCGCATAAGCGGACAAATCCGGCTCTTGCGGCAAGTAGCGCAGCGTCGTTCCGGGCTGGAAGAACCGCTCGCCTTTGTCCGGCTCAATTTGTCCTGCCGCAATTTTAAGAAATGTCGATTTGCCCGATCCGTTACGCCCGACGACGCAAATGCGCTCGCCCGCATGGACGGCCATTTCCGCGCCTTCGAGCAGTGGTGTGGTGCCGAATGTAAGATGCGTATCTTTAAGATGTAACAGAGGTGGAGCCATGGCCGCGCTTTAGGGCAGGGGGCAGGGAAAAGAAAGCCGCCGCGTTCAGTTTCAACAGCGCAGCCGTCATCGTGCAATGACGCATCGGGCCGTCACAAAATTTAATAAAGCAAAGCGGATGTCCGCGAAGCCGTCTCCTTGCCGGAGACCGTAAGTGTAAGTGTTTCGCAAAGAGATGACTTCGCGGCGATATCTCACGGCCGATACGCGGCTCTCGCTAAGGTCACAGTCCGCAGCGCAGTCTGCTCCCAAACCCGTTTGATGTAGGCCGTAACCCCACCTCGCCCGAATCCAATACCGTCTTCTGGCGTGCAAGAGACGTCTTACCTGTCCGGTCCAAAAGAACAGTTTAAAAATAGGGCAGATTGGAGAGGCGGGGATGAGTTTGGTTAAAAGCCATCTAAGGCGTTGGTTTTCTTTGGGTCGTATTTCGGCGTTATGAGGATGTATTTTTAAAGTTGGTGCAAATTATATATTCAGGCTGCTGTCTGCTTTGGAGGCAACTGGCGAAAGGCATTAATAAAAACCTGATCGTGACCGCTATCACGGCGAAAGTGATGTATATATGGCAAGCATATTCTTCTGAAGACAAAATAGGAGAAAACTATGCCACAGGAAAAAAAAGACGACTTATCTGAAATTAGATCATTTTTTGATCAATTCGCCGCCTTCGTAGCTGAAGGTGCGCGGGAACTCATAAAAATTTCTGATGATGAGGATGAAAAGGCCGTCATTCAGTCTCTGTTCCCAACATTAAATGCTCAGATTAAGGAAACGGGTGCATATATTATGAGCCGAGGCGAAGTTGCCAATCGTCAACAACGTGCTGAGGCCGTTCAAGCATTTAAAATGTCAGCAGGGCCTCAATTGTTATCAAATGCAAAAGGTATATTTGGGAGCCTTAAGTCATTTATTGGGAAACTTGGATTTGCCAAAATTGCTCAAGAGGTAAAAAAGATATTTCGTATACTTATGGATGCTTTTGGCTGGGCCATTCCAAAATGGATTGAAACCATTCTCATACTCATTGACCAAATTATCAATTTTCTTACAGGTGGGAAGTCCATGAAAATGCAGACAGCATTGTCCATTCAAGAACAAAACTACCTCGCTGAAATGACACACCTCACTCGTTTGCAACGTGCAATGGGTAATGACGGTTCAGATGATGATGATGAAGACTATTAATGGTCTCATGAAAATGATGTTTTAGATTTTGCTCACCTTTGATATATTCAAGGGTGGGCATTTTGTTTGCAGATTGTTTGTTGTTGTTTTGCTATGCCCACAGTCCAACTATTCACCAACTCCTCTATTAATGATTTCTCTTCAAAGTTTCACACTGGCCGCAAGAGAATATACTCTAACTTCTACTCATGGCGATTAAACGAAATCCTGAGTGTTTGACGCCGCTTCCGCTTTCCGCCGCCTCGCCGCCAGTTTCGTCTCTATCCGATCTTTCGTCGCGACAGCCATGTGTCCGGCGATAACCTCGCTTTTCTGCCGCAATCGGCGGATGGCGCGCAGGGCAAAATAAAGCGCCGTGCCCGCAAGGACGGCCAAGATAAGGAAGATATAGAATATGCCGTGAAGCTGGCTGCCCAGCCAAAGGCCCAATGCGCCGAACAGGACAATTAGTGCAAAGGCTGCCCATGCCATAAACACGGCGCGGGCGAGCAGGAAGCGCGCGGGCAGCAGCGCCGCATCCACAGCGATCTCGCCCGCCAGACCGCGCGCTTTTTCCCGATCTCTCCCGGCCCGTAATAAACTGAAAGATTTAAGCAGCATTCCGCAATTATGCCGCGACACAGGGATAATGCAAGACGCGTCGCGCCGGGGCGTAAACCGAACTGTTTGCCGTGGTGCAGTTAGGGTTGGAATCTAAAAAATGCCGTGCTAAGGGGGCGCGAATTTCCACAAATGGTAGCGATTTGACCCGCCGTTTGAAACTTGTTTCCTCTCAGCCTGCGCGGTGCGGTCTGACAAACTTAATGGACGGCTCAATGTCACAAGACGGCGTGATTGCAAGCGAAGCCGCAGGGCGTTATGCCATTGCGCTTCTTGACCTGGCGACAACCGCCAGCGCCTTGAAAACATTAGAAAAAGACGCCAAAACGGTAAAGGCTCTCTTTGCCGATCATGCCGATATCCGGCGTCTGGCGCATAGCCCTATCTTTGCCGCAGAAGACAAAGCGTCCGCCTTTGTTGCTATCCTGAAAAAGGCCAAAGTCGGCACATTGATGCAGCAATTTGTCGGAACCGTCGCGCAGAATCGCCGCGTTGATGAAATTACCGATATGCTCAATGTGTTCGAAGAAAAGCTGGCGCTAAAGCGCGGCGAGACAACGGCTGTTGTTACATCCGCTAAAAAACTCTCGCCAGCCGAGCTGAAAAGCATGAAGGCCGAGCTTAAGACATCCCTCGGCCGCACGGTCGATATTGAAACCAAAGTCGACCCGGACCTTCTGGGTGGCTTCTCCGTAAAAATCGGCTCACGCCTATTTGATAATTCACTCAAGACCCAATTGGGTGGTCTTAAACTCGCGATGAAAGAGGCCTAAACCATGGATATCCGCGCTGCTGAAATTTCCTCAATCCTTAAGAAGCAAATCAAAGGCTTCGGGACTGAGGCCAAAGTCTCTGATGTTGGACAGGTTCTGTCCGTCGGTGACGGTATTGCCCGTATTTACGGTCTGGAAAATGTCCGCGCCGGTGAAATGGTCGAGTTCCCGGGCGGCGTCAAAGGTATGGCGCTAAACCTTGAGACTGACAATGTCGGCGTGGTTATCTTCGGTGACGACCGCGGCATTAAAGAAGGCGACACTGTTAAGCGCCTCGGCGAAATCGTTGACGTTCCTGTCGGCATGGGTCTTTTGGGCCGCGTTGTCGATCCGCTGGGCAATCCGATTGACGGCAAAGGTCCGCTCAAAGATGTGGCCGAGCGCCGCCGCGTTGACGTTAAAGCGCCGGGCATTATGCCGCGTAAAGGTGTTCACGAGCCTGTGCAGACCGGTATTAAAGCGATTGACGCGCTCATCCCAATTGGCCGTGGCCAGCGCGAGCTGATCATTGGCGACCGCCAGACCGGTAAAACCGCTGTTGCGATTGACGCAATCTTAAACCAAAAAGCCGCCTTTGATGATAACCGCGAAAGCGACAAGCTGTATTGCATCTATGTCGTGATCGGCCAGAAGCGCTCAACTGTGGCGCAGCTTGTTAAAGTTCTCGAAGAAAACGGCGCGATGGATTATTCCATTATCGTCGCCGCGACGGCCTCCGAGCCGGCTCCGCTTCAGTTCCTCGCGCCTTTTGCCGGGTGCGCCATGGGCGAATATTTCCGCGATAACGGCATGCACGGCCTGATCATTTATGATGATCTGTCCAAACAGGCTGTCGCCTATCGCCAAATGTCACTTTTGCTACGCCGTCCTCCGGGCCGTGAAGCCTATCCGGGTGATGTGTTCTATCTTCACTCCCGTTTGCTTGAGCGCGCCGCGAAACTCAACGAAGATCATGGCGGCGGGTCATTAACGGCGCTGCCGATTATTGAAACGCAGGGCAATGACGTGTCGGCCTTTATTCCGACCAATGTGATCTCGATTACGGACGGACAGATTTTCCTTGAGACAGATTTGTTCTTCCAGGGCATCCGCCCCGCGCTCAATGTCGGCCTGTCCGTGTCCCGTGTGGGGTCTGCGGCGCAGATCAAAGCTATGAAACAGGTGGCGGGCCCGATTAAAGGCGAGCTTGCCCAATACCGCGAAATGGCGGCCTTTGCGCAGTTCGGTTCAGATCTTGACGCATCAACACAGCGCCTTCTGGCCCGTGGTGAGCGCCTGACAGAGCTGCTGAAACAGCCGCAATTCTCTCCGCTTCAAGTTCAGGAGCAGGTCTGCGTGATTTACGCGGGAACGCGCGGTTATTTGGATAAGATTGCAGTTGGTGATATTCAGAAATACGAAGCCGAGCTTTTAGCCCATCTTCACGCCGAGCACGACGCGATCCTCTCTGATATTGCCACACAGAAAAAGCTGACTGACGATATTGAAAACCGTCTGAAGACCGTTCTGGACAGCTTTACAGCGAATTTCGCGGCGTAATCCGGATAAAGAGACAGGGCTATGGCCAGTTTAAAAGAATTAAAAAACCGGATCGCGTCGGTTAAATCGACGCAAAAGATCACCAAGGCCATGCAAATGGTGGCGGCGGCGAAATTGCGTAAAGCACAAGACGCAGCTGAACGCTCGCGGCCTTATAGTGACCGCATGGCCGCTGTAATTGCCAATCTGGCCGGCTCTATGACAGGCTCCGGCGACGCGCCGCAGCTCCTCGTCGGGAACGGCCAGGAGGAGACGCATCTTCTGATCGTGGCGACGGCTGACCGTGGTCTGTGCGGCGGCTTTAACGGTAATATCGTGCGCGCCGCGCGAGAAGAAATTGTGCGCCTTACCCGCGCGGGCAAGACCGTAAAAATCTACAGCATCGGTAAAAAAGGTTATGACGCCCTGTCGCGCCTTTACGGTGACAAGATCGTCAAACGTATCTCTTTAAAAGAAGAGAAAGTCATTACCGCCGGCATCGCCCAGCGTATCGGCGCCGAAGTGACCGAGATGTTTGAAAACGGCGAATTTGATGTTGCTAAGCTCATCTATTCCCAATTTGAAAATGTCATGACGCAAGTGCCGCAGGTCAAAACCTTGATCCCGGCCATGGCCGCTATTCCCGATGGCGAAGACGAAGCGCCAATGGGGCCGGATCTGAACGGCGCGATTTATACTTATGAGCCCGACGAGGCCGGCATTTTAAAAGTGCTGCTGCCGCGTAATTTAAACACACAAATTTTCGCCGCATTGCTTGAAAATGTGGCCGGCGAAATGGGCTCTAAAATGACGGCTATGGATAATGCCACCCGAAATGCCGGTGACATGATCGACAAGCTATCCCTACAATTTAACCGAACACGTCAGGCGCAGATTACATCTGAACTGATCGAAATTATTTCCGGCGCAGAAGCGCTTTAAAGTTACCAGCCAAGAGGAACATATCATGGCAAAAGCAGCGACAAAGACGGCCAAAAAGCCGGCAGCGAAAAAAGTAGCGGCGAAAAAACCCGCCGTCAAAAAAGCTCCGGCCAAAAGCGCCGCAGCGAAAAAACCCGCCGCCAAAAAAGCGACAGGCCGCATCAGTCAGGTCATCGGCGCGGTTATCGACGTTGAATTTACCGGCGACCTGCCGTCCATTTTGAACGCGCTAGAGACTGATAACCAAGGCAACCGCCTGGTTCTCGAAGTGGCGCAGCATTTGGGCCAGAACACCGTGCGCACCATCGCGATGGATTCGACCGAAGGTCTGGTTCGCGGACAAGCCGTAACCGATTTGGGTTCGCCCATTACGGTTCCTGTTGGCCCTGAAACCCTTGGCCGTATCATGAATGTTATCGGCGAGCCGATTGACGAGCGCGGCCCGATCAAGACGAAAGTCATGGCGTCGATCCATAAAGAAGCGCCGGCCTTTGTTGACCAAGCGACAGATACCGAAGTCCTTGCGACCGGTATTAAAGTTATCGACCTGCTTTGCCCTTATTCCAAAGGTGGTAAAATCGGTCTGTTCGGCGGCGCGGGCGTTGGTAAAACCGTTCTGATTATGGAACTGATTAACAATATCGCGAAGCTATTTGGTGGTTATTCTGTCTTTGCCGGTGTTGGCGAGCGGACCCGTGAAGGCAATGACCTTTACCACGAAATGATCGAATCCGGCGTTATCAATCTTGAGGGCGAGAGCCGCGCCACATTGGTCTATGGACAAATGAACGAGCCTCCCGGCGCGCGCGCGCGCGTGGCGTTGACAGGTTTGTCACAGGCTGAATATTTCCGCGACGAAGAAGGCAAAGACGTTTTGTTCTTCGTTGATAATATCTTCCGCTTTACCCAGGCCGGCTCCGAAGTGTCCGCGCTGCTGGGCCGTATCCCGTCTGCTGTGGGTTATCAGCCCACACTGGCCACCGAAATGGGCCAGATGCAAGAGCGCATTACCTCGACTAATAAAGGCTCGATCACATCTGTTCAGGCCGTTTACGTCCCTGCCGATGACTTGACTGATCCGGCGCCTGCGACATCCTTTGCCCATTTGGACGCGACAACGGTTCTCAACCGCGCGATTTCTGAAAAAGGCATCTATCCCGCTGTTGACCCACTTGATTCGACGTCACGTATTCTCGAGCCGCGCACTGTGGGTGAAGAGCATTACCAGACAGCCCGCCGCGTTCAGGAAATCCTGCAGCGTTATAAATCCCTGCAAGACATCATCGCGATTTTGGGTATGGATGAGTTGTCCGAAGAAGACAAATTAGTCGTATCGCGCGCCCGTAAAGTTGAAAAATTCCTGTCACAGCCTTTCGATGTGGCCGAGATTTTCACCGGTTCCCCGGGCATCCAGGTTCCCCTAGAAGAGACTGTGAAGTCTTTTAAAGGTCTGGTCGAAGGCAAATATGACCACCTGCCCGAGCAAGCCTTCTATATGGTGGGCGGCATTGATGATGTTATCGCTAAGGCCGAGAAAATGGCGGCTGACGCAGCGTAGTGTCAGCTTCGCTCGATATTAAGGACTGTGTGAATACACATTGTCCTTGGTCGGGCGACACAATTTCTGCCGACAGCCTGACTCTTTATAAGGGACAGGTCGTCGGCTTTTGCAATCCCGCCAATTTCTTTTCCGGCGGAGATAAATTTGATAAGGCAACCCGCCTGTTTGATGACGCTTTAGGAGCCACTCATGGCTGAAAAACTTCACTTTTCACTCGTATCGCCTGCGCGCGAGCTTTATTCCGGCGCAGTGGATCAGGTTGATGTTCCGGGCACTGAGGGCGATTTTGGCGTGCTGCCGGACCACGCGCCGTTAATGGCCGCGATCCGCACGGGCCTGCTGGGCGTCTATCATGAAGGCGTTGAGAGCTTTTATTTCGTCCAAGGCGGCTTTGCCGATGTGACGCCTGCGGGCCTGACGGTATTAGCGGAAAAAGCCATGCCGCTCGGTGATGTCGATCTCCCCGGGATTGAAGCTGAGATTGAGCGTATTGAGAAAAAAATGCATGAGCTTGAGGGCGACGCTGCGCTGAGCGCAGCGCAGGACGTCGAGGGTCTGAAAACCGTCGCGGCCATACTGTAGATTGAGCCGCGCCTGCGTTATTGCGGTTGCGCAAAGCGCCTCGCATTCATTTACCAAACACACACAGCTCGCGGTTTCACTGATCGCGGGCTTTGGCGTTCAAGGGGACGCCCATTACGGTCAAACTGTCCAGCATATTTACGATAAACGCCGCGACCCATTGCGGCCCAATCTGCGCCAAGTCCACCTCATTCATAGCGAATTGTTCGATGAGATGAGCCGCTATGGCTATGACCTTGGTGCGGGCCAGCTTGGCGAGAATATCACCACGCGCGGCATTGATTTGATTAATCTGCCAACAGGGACGCAACTGACGATTGGCGAAGCGCAGATCGAGGTGACGGGCCTGCGCAAGCCCTGCTCGAAAATCAATGCGCTGGGCGAAGGTTTAATGGCCCGTATGATCGAAAAAGCGCCGTCCGGGGATTTAATTTTAAAATGTGGCGTGATGGGCATTATTACCCAAAGCGGGGAAGTCATGCGCGGCGATAATATTGATATTAAATTGCCTGACCTGCCGCACCGCCCCCTGGGCGCTGTATAGCCTTAATCACGCCATATAAAGTCTGTATTCCCCGTTATGAAACGCATTGTGAAATATATATTCGGGCCGTTGGCGCTTATAATATTGGCGTGTTTACTTTACGGTTTTCTGATCGAGCCCCTCCTGCTGGTCCGGCGCGACGTGACCATTGCTTCACCGCATTATAAGGGTCCACCCCTAAAAATATTGCTGCTGTCTGACTTTCACATTGGCGGCCCGAATATAAACGCAAAACGCATTCAAGATATTGTTATAAAGACAAATCAACACGGCCCGTATGACGCCGTCTTGATTGCCGGAGATTTTATAAACGGGCATGTTCCGCGCGTCCAAAGAGATGCAGCGGATCGTGCAGATATTGAGCAGGGCATAGACTATTTGGGCGCGCTTAATGGCGGCTTAAAAATTTATGCGTCTCTGGGAAACCATGATACATGGTATAGCAAATCTGTTGTCACGCGAACGCTCAACACTGCCGGTATAGCGGTGTTAGATAATGACAGCGTCATGATGGGGCGATTTTGTATCGTCGGAATTGCTGATTTTGATACGGACAGGCCGGATATATATGCGGCGCAAAACTGCACGTCTGATGCCATAAAAATCGTCATCACCCATTCCCCGGACGCACTCGCTTTCGCGCCGAAAAATAGCGCGCTAATTGTATCGGGGCATACACATGGCGGGCAAATTAATCTGCCCTTTATTGGGCGGCGGGTGACGTCGACGCGCGCGGGGCAAGCCTATGCCTACGGTTTAAAATCCTATCGCGGGTCGCCCGTCTTCATTACAGCGGGTATCGGCACATCAATACTGCCCGCGCGGTTTCGCGCGCCGCCGGAATATGTTGTGATTACACTGAGGCCGGCTCAGGATTGACTGGCTTGACGAATGACATCTCCGGTGCACAATCGTGGCATAAAATGGGGGAGATATATGGCGTTCAATAAATTTATGGTCGCTGTCGCGTTAGCGTCGTTATTGGCGAGTGTTGGTTGTGAGAAAAAAGTCTCCAAACCCGATATTTCAACGCTCAGCACGGCGCAGCTTGAAGCCGCTATAGCGAAAGGCGGAGATCGCACCGCAGAAAAACTACGCTTGTCTAAAATGTATACCCGCTATGGTAACGGCGCACAGAAACAAACAGCGTATGACATGCTTCTGGACATGGCCGAGGCCGGCAATGGGGACGCCGCAGTCGGATTATGCGGCTTTACTGATGACATAACGGCGCTCGGGTTCTGCCAAAAAGCTGCAGATGAAGGGGATCAAGACGCCTCGGCGCAAATCTGTGTCATGACGCCGTCAGCGCAAAATGCCTATTGCGAAAGCCCCGCTGCAGCCGGGATCACGCGGACATATTTATTTTATGCGCAAAACCTCGCCGCCGAAAATAAATGGGATGAGGCAGCCATATGGTTTGAAAAAGCCATTAAAGACGGCCCTGTCGAACACCGCGATCCTGCCGTCACAGCGATGACGCAGACGGTCAAGAATAAAGCTGATAATCCATATTATAAAGCCTTGCAGGCGTCCGGCGGAAAGCTGGTCAAGTTTGAAGTGCTCGACGCCATAACGCCGACGACACCTGCCGGTCTGCGCCGTGACGCTCAATGCTATGTGACATGGACGGTCACGCCGACCGGCGTAGCCTCAAATGTAAAAATTAATTGTGCCGATGACGTGCTGATTGATCCTGTCTCGCGCGCGGTTCATGCATGGCGGTTTAAACCCAGTAGGAAAAATAGCGTAGCTGTATTTGACTCCTCCCGGGCCTCAACCACAATCTATTTCAAAGCCCCGCAATAAAATCAGTATTAATAAGATTAGAGTCTAGGTCGCGGGGTCGATATCCGATGTTGGAGGCTGAGGCATAGCCGCGGGGTCGACGCCCGGCTCGGCTTTCGGGGCCTTAGCCCGCCTGTCCGCTTGGGTCGTGACCAGTATTAGCGCAATGAACGCCATTATCACAAGCAGGACGGCGACTGAGAAGGGCGCGCCAGGATGATAATGACCGCTGCCGCGCTGTGCGAAATAGAAGAAACTGACACCCATCAGGATCGGGCCGACCATCATGGCGAGGCCCTGCGCCGCGCCGATGGCGCCTTGCAGCTCGCCCTGTTCAGATTTGGATAGGCGCGAGCTGATCATATTATTGATGGCAGGGCCGTATAATCCGGCCATCGCCGCAAACGGCCCTGCCGCGTAGACCACCCATCCGGCCCACGCCCCGCCCATCATGGCATAGCCGATGGCGGCGGTTATGATGCCGATAATTGCGGCCCAAAACAATCCTGTCTTGGGAATGATCCAGCGAATGAGGAGGCCTTGAACGATAATCTGCGCAATTCCGAAGGCAAATAAAGACCAGCCGACATCCCCCGATGTCCAGTCCAATTTGGTCTGCATTGAGATGGTATAGGTTGTCGGATAGACCGTATGCGCCGTCGCCAGAAGGAAGAGCACGAAGATAAGCCCTTGCGCGCCTCTGATCTTTTTCAGGGACTTCAGCGCGCCCAGCGCATTGGCGCGCGCCCAGCTAAAGTCGCGGCGGTCTTTTTGCGCCAATGTTTCGGGCAAAACGATATAGCCGAAAATGACATTAATAATGGACAGCACGCCTGCGGCAAAAAACGGCACGCGCGGTCCGGCTAGATCACCCAGAATGCCTGTCGGATCGCCTAATATACCGCCAATTGCGGGGCCTAGGACAAAGCCCGCGCCGAAGGCTGCACCGACAAGGCCGAAATTTTGCGCCCGGCGTTCCGGCGGCGTAACGTCAGCGATATAGGCATTGGCGGTGGAAAAAGTTGCGCCGAATGCGCCCGATACGGCCCGCCCGACATATAGGATGGCAATGGCGGGCGCGAAGGCCATGAGGAAATAGTCTATACCCAGACCGAAGAGCGAGAGCAGCATGATCGGTCGGCGTCCATATTTATCGGATAGCGCGCCGATGATGGGCATGAATATGAACTGCAACAGCGCCCAAATAAATGTCAGCCCTGCCATATGCAGGCCGATCAGATTTTCCTTTGCGCCTGTTAACTCTCCGACCAAATCGGGCAGAACCGGAATGATAATTCCAAAGCCGATGGCATTGATCAACACCGTAATCAGGACAAAGGCGAGGGCGTTCTTCCCGGCTGTGCGCGGCGCGGCCATGATCTAGACGTTTTCCAGATGCGCAAAATCTTGCGCCAGACGGGCATAAAGGTCGCGTTTAAACGGCACAATCAGATCGCAGGCTTCACTGAGACTGGCCCAGCGCCACTGCGTAAACTCCGCGGGCATGTGGTATTTCAAATTAAAATCATCTTCGCCGCCATGATAGCGAAACGCAAACCAGCGTTGTTTTTGTCCATGCCAGAGACGTTCTTTGCGGCGATGCCCGCCGGGTATATCGTAATAGAGCCAGTCCTGAACCTGCGCGAGCGGGGAGAGTAAATTGACATGCGCGCCGGTTTCTTCGTGGACTTCGCGTATAGCGGCGTAGAGCGGGTCTTCGCCCGCATCAATACCGCCTTGTGGAAATTGCCAGCAATAAGGGGCAGGCGTATTGGCCCGCCGTCCGAGCCAGACTTTGCCGTCACCATTGAACAAGCAGACCCCTGCTGCAGGGCGGTAAGCGTCATCCTCGCCGGTCGGTAATGTCATGGATTATTTTTGATCTTATAACTGACAGGCACGATGATTGTGCCCGTGTCTTCCAGCGTTGCCGCCCAGACATTTATACCGTCCAATGTAGCAGGCAGCGCCCCGCCCACCGCCAGAGGAATTGCGCCGCCGGGATTGGTGCTGGCCTCAAGCGCGTCCAGCGTGGAGTGCACACGCGCCGCGCCTTCGCCCAGATCGATATAGGCGCGCCCCTGTGTCCACGGTATGCCGCTGGCGAGTGCGCTTATGCGGCCATTTTGATCGGATTCGGAATATATAAAGCCGAGGCCCGTATTGCGTAGCTGTCCAAAGACCGGCGCCGCTTTAATCGGACTGTCGAGAAACAGCTCGCCGTAAAAATTCGTGACCGCGAAATAGCCCTGAGCGCGGCTGAGGATGCGGTCGAGCATACGGGCATTATCAGCAGGAGTAACATCGACGCGAAGCAAAAAAGGCGGGATATCTTCCGGGTTAGCCTGCGCCAGATTATACGGCTCCATGGGAACTTCTAAAACAACTTCATGACCTTTGGCGCGGGCCTTATCGATCCAGCCCTGCAAGCCCGAGGCATGAGGAGCAAAGGAAAGGGTAACTTCCGGCGGCAGCTCATCAATGGCGCGCCGGGTTAAAGCCGCGTTGAGGCCCAGGCCGCGCACGATAATGGCTAGTTTTGTGCTGTCCTTGCGCGCGGCAAAGGGTTTGGCATAGACCTCGAAAGGTGTCTGTCCGGCGGCGTTTGGCGCGGGAACAGCGCCAAATGGGCCTTGTTTGCTATATCCTGCAATCGGCGCGCGGCGCAAAGGGATTGCTGACTGATTGAGGGACATATTGCCCGGGCGCAGGCTGCCGTCCGATATAGGCGGTTTCGCCGGCGCTAACGGGCTCACCGTTAATCGTAATGACAGAGGGCGGCTTAGACGTCGCGCGGCGCGGCGCATCTGTCTCTGTGCCGGCCATAATACCATCCACGCCGGCAATCATGGGCATGATCTGCGCGGTTTGTGCGTTATCCGCGGGGTCAAGGATATCGACGGGACCGAGCAGCTGACCGTCCAGCTGGTTAGGGCGCGCGGATTGGGGCATTATATCGAGAACGGCGTAGCCCTGCGGCGTTGCGTCTTCGGCATGACCTGAGACATAGCCATATGCGCCGATCATAGCGGGCAAAAGCAGCACCACTAAAAGCGCCATCACCAGATGACGCTTTAGCGACGGGCCTTTGCGGCTATATCGATAAATCGCGCGTGACATGCGCCATCAATAGCGCTCAGAGATGAGTCGCGCCAGCACCATTGCTGAATTTAAATCAGACGCTTAGCGCGCGCCCGATCCAATTAAGGAATTAAAATCGTCACGCTTGACGATCTCGATTGCGCGTTTGAGCTGATAATCGTCATCGATCTCAAAGTCTTCCGGCGGGTAATCGATAATGATTTCTTTTTCGACAAGCTCGCCTTCATCATTCATGCGCTCGACTTCCAAAGTGTTGGGCAAATCGCTCTCGCTAATATTTAGCCGTTTTTTGCCATCATCTTTAACATATGAGACCGCGATGTCGGGATCCACGCCAAGGCCCTGAATAGAGCGGCCTGACGGCGTATAATAGCGCGCTGTCGTCAGGCGCAGAGCGCCGTCGCGACCACCGGCCAGCGGAATAACGGATTGCACGGAGCCTTTACCGAAGGTTGTCATGCCGACAACAACCGCGCGTTCGCGGTCTTGCAGAGCGCCTGCAACAATCTCTGCAGCGGAGGCTGAAGCGCCGTTAATCAGAACAACGACAGGGACATTTTTAAGCATGTCGCCGCGTTTGGCATTATAGCGCGCTGTGTCACGCGGATCACGGCTGCGGGTGGAGACGACTTCGCCGCCATCCAAAAAGACGCCGGAAACACGGACGGATTGGTCCAGCAAGCCACCCGGATTACTGCGCAGATCGACAACAAGACCGGGAAGTTTCCCGCCTATTTCTTTTTTCAGTTCTTTAACGGCATTTTCCAGTTCTTCACCGGTATTTTCGTTAAAAGAAGAAATGCGCACATAGCCGACGCCGTCTTTGACTTCATAACGGACAACTTTACGCTTGATCACTTCGCGCACCATCGACACTTCAATCGGCTCGTCGGCACCTTCGCGTATAACAGTGATAACAATCGGCTCGCCTGCCGCGCCGCGCATTTTCTCCACGGCTTCAGTGAGAGACAGACCCAATATGCTCTCGCCGTCAATCTCGACAATGCTGTCACCCGCTTGAATGCCGGCACGTTCCGCAGGTGTGTCGTCCATGGGCGTGATCACTGTGACGACGCCGTCTTCGATCGTAACCTCCATGCCCAGGCCGCCATATTCGCCGCGCGTCGTGCTGGTCATATCCCGAAAATCGTCGGGATTCATATATGAGCTGTGCGGATCCAGAGAGTGCAACATACCGTTCAAGGCTTCGTCTATCAGCTCGCTGTCATCAACTTCGACAACATAATCCTTTCGGATACGCGCCAGAACGTCAGCAAACAAACCCAGCTGTTGAAAGGTTTGCGCATTGGACGGTTTTTCCACAGCAAAGGCTGAGTAATTCGCGGTGGAGAATGTAAACAGCGCCGTTGCCGCTGCAGCGCCCAATAATGGCAGACCATATTTCATAATATTACCTCTTCTTAGGGCTAACCTAGTCTTCAAAATAGCCTGTGCAAAGTGTTTTGCGCTGAAAACTGAATTAACATTACCTCACAATGACGCGATTGACAGGTTTACCTGCAATGGATGTGCCTAGGCGGTATATTTATCCAAAATTAGATCCCAGCCATGGCAAAGGATCAACCGGCGTTCCGCTTTTGCGAAATTCGATGTAAAGCTGACCTGCACTATTACCCATAAGACCCAACGGTTCACCGACCAGTACCATTTGGCCTTTTTTGCCAAAGCTTTCGCTCATTCCTGTCAGAACAATAAAGTAACCGTCTCCGACATTGAGAATCACGACGCGTGAATAATTCTTGAAAGCCCCGTCAAATTCTATCCGTCCTGAGAACGGAGCAAGGACTTGCGCGCCGCTGCGCGTGCTGACGGTGACGCCTTTTGCGCGTTCGCCATCCGGCAAAGTTTGGTTGAATTTATAGACCAGACGGCCGCGGGCGGGCGGGCGAAGCTTGCCCCTCGCGTCAGCGAAACGCAGTGTATCGGGAAGAATAAGCGGCTCTGGCGAGCTGTCGCGCGGCGGTTTGAGCTGCGGCACAGGGATGCCGCGTATCGTAATCTGTCCGCTGGGCTCGTCGCTGCGGCCGGGTTTGACGCGCGGGGTCACATCGGCATCGGCTTCGAGATTGGCAATCAATTCGCGCAGGGAATTTGCTTCGCGCGCATATTGATCCGCGCGCTTTTGGGCGGCGTCGCTTTGTTCACCGAGCTTGGCTTCCTGCGTTTTTTTGTCTTTGATCAGCGCCGTGATTTGCCCGCGTTTATCGCGGAGTTTAATCTCGGTTGTTGCGAGCTTGGCCTTTTGCGTTTCTATTTCGGCGCGTACGGTTTGAAGGGCGTCAAGCTGCTGCGTGAGACGTTGCGCCTTTTCAGATACGCGCTGCGTCATCGTGCTGATCAGCAGGGCGGCCTGCGCGGCGGCGCGGGCATTATCGGGATGGGTCGCCAGAGCAGGCGGCGGATTACGGTCAATGCGTTGCAGGGCGGCGAGCAGAATATAGAGATCTTTACGGTTTTTGAAAATTTGCGCATTAAGTGCGGTCTCGTCTTTGACTAATGTTTCAAGCCGGGCGTCGGCGGCGCGCGCCGCTTTTTCATAGCGCTCTACTTCAGCGCCGAGCTTAACCAGTTCACTCTGGAGCCGGGCGATATCAAGGCGCGCCGCTTCGCGGTCAGTCTCAAGCCCGGCGCGCTGCGCTTCTGCCGCTTTTTGCTGGCGCTCCAGCGCCTCTATCTGCTGGGTGTCCGGCTGCTGCGCCAGGGCCGATAAAGGCCAAAGAGCGACGAGAAGGATAAGGCTTAAATATCGCACGGCGCTATATCCTAATCTCTGTGATAGGGCGTTCCGGCCAATATGGAAAAGGCGCGGTAGATTTGTTCGCATAACATAATGCGTAGAAGTTTGTGAGGCCAAACCGGCTTTCCCAGCTGCCACATAACCACGCCACTCGGCACGTAATCGCGGTCAAACCCGTCCGGCGGGCCGATCAGGAAAACCAGTTCGGAGACGCCGTCATCACGCCAGCGCGTTATGTGTGTTGCAATTTGCCGAGATGTCAGCGCTTTGCCGCGCTCGTCCATATAGACGGTAATTGAGCCGGCAGGGGGCTCGCCAATAACGGCAAGGCTTTGCTCGCGGCGGGTCTTTTTAGAGCGCAGGTCAATCTGCTCTTCGGTCACATGCGGCACACCGAGATTACGGGACAGGGCGCGAGCACGATTAAGGTAATCGTCAATAAGATCGCGTTCAGGGCCGGATTTAATGACGCCGCCTGCACGGACCGTGATCTTCACGCGGCTACGTGACCGGTTTCGCGGCCACCTTATCGGCCAAATGACCTTCGCCGGCCGGAGAGGTCCAGATTTTTTCGATATTGTAAAATTCGCGGACTTCAGGGCGGAAAATATGGATGATTAAATCACCGGCATCAATCAGGACCCAATCATTACTTTCAGTGCCTTCAATGCCCATTTTCGTCAGGCCGTATTCTTTTAGGGCAGTCTGAACATAGTCCGCCAACGCATTCACATGACGGTTGGAGCGGCCCGAGGCCACGATCATGAAATCGGCAAGCGAGCTTTTTCCGTCCAGATCGATACGGAGCATATCTTGCGCGCTATGTTCGTCCAAAACGCCTTCGATAAGTTTAGTCAGTTTAAGGACGTCTTCAACATTGCCCTCGATGGCGATCGGATCTGCTGCAGATCCTTCGCCTTTGTTATACCGGGTAGTCAGCGCAAAGGCTCCTGTGATTAAAATACAATATGTCGCCTAACATGATTATCCATACGGGAAAACAGTCAATGCCACAGCTCATTACAGTAGATAAGGGGTTTCGTTTCATCACATAATGTTATAATGGTGCATTCATGAACGCGCTTCATCGATTATTTTTGCGGCTTACGCTTTTAACCTTGCTCCTTTGGGGTATGGGCGCGGCGGCGGCGCATGGTCATGTCCCACATAACGACGCGCATAACATGCCCTGCGATATTTGCCTCATTATGAAGTCCGGCGGCGAGCAGAACGCTGCCATCGCCCTGCCCGTCGCTGAATTTTCGCTGTTCATGTCCCGCCCTGCACCGATGACATATGTGTCTTTCCACAGCAAAAGCATTGCCATTACGCCCGTTCGCGGTCCGCCTAAGCGAGGTCCGCCCGCCATCTTTTAAATCCTCTTTGCCCCGCGCCGCGCGCGGATGATTAATTGTATTTGAAAGACTCACCATGATAAATTCTCGTGCTTTACTGCTGGGCGCAGCCTGCTCAGCCATTCTCATTCCTGTACATGTGCAGGCCCAAACCTCACCCGGCTTTGAAGACGAAATTATCGTCACGGGTAGCCCTCTTAACCAAACGCCTGACGAGGCCATTACCGGCCTCTCCATAATCTCGGGCGATAATTTGGCCCGCCGGATTGCCCCCACGCTGGGCGAGACGCTAAAGTCTGAACCCGGCGTGTCCTCGACATTTTTCGGCCCGGGCGCGTCACGCCCGATTATTCGCGGGCAGGGTGCAGGCCGCGTGCGCATTTTGACGAATGGCATCGGCTCTATCGACGCCTCTGCGGCGTCCCCCGATCACGCGGTCGCGGCAGAGCCGGCCCAGGCCGAACGCATTGAAGTGGTGCGGGGCGCGGCGCTGCTGCGCTTCGGCAGCTCGGGCAGCGGCGGCGTTGTCAACGTCATTGACGGGCGTATGCCGACCACTTTGACGGATGACGGCCGCGACGGCGCGATCCGGTTGGGCGTGTCCTCCGTGGATGGCGGCCGCGAAGGCGCAGCAGCGCTTAACCAACAATTGGGCGACAATGTCGTTTTGCATCTAGGCGTCACGGCGCGCGGCGCTGGCGATTACCGCGCAAATGGGGAGAGCATTGAAAACTCGCAATCACAATCAAATTCCGTCACGTTAGGCGGCTCTTATATTGGCAACGCGCTGACGCTCAGCGGAGCCTATCATGAATTTGAAACCGATTACGGCATACCCGGCGGTCACGGTCATGAGGAAGAAGAAGGTCATGACGAAGACGAGGATCATGATGAAGAGGCCGAAGAAGAGGAGGAAGAAAACGTTACAATCAGCCTGAAACAAAAGCGGTTTGATTTTAACGCAGGCCTCGAAATGGACGGCTATTTTGATCGTATCAATGTCTTTGCAGGCATAGCCGATTATCAACATATTGAATTTGAAGGGCCGGGCGAAGTCGGCACAATTTTCAATAATGAAGGCTATGAGATGCGTGCGGAAGCTGTGCGAAACAGGCCCGACGGGCGCGGGCAAGCTTACGGGCTGCAACTCACCCACCGTGATTTTGAAGCCATTGGCGATGAAGCCTTTGTGCCGCCGACGTCAACAGACAGTGTAGGTATCTACACTTTCCAAGAAAAAGAAATCGGCGAATTCCACCTCGAAGGAGCAGCACGGTATGAGCGCACAGAGATCGAAGATAATAGCACTCGAAATACACGCAGCTTTGACGGGTTTAGCGTCTCCCTTGGCGCAGACCGCCATATTGGCGATGCAGTGCGTATTGGCGGCACGGTCTTTCGCACAGAGCGCGCGCCGTCCAGCGAAGAGCTGTTCTCAAACGGCCCGCATCTGGCGACATCGCAATTTGAACGCGGTGACGATGCACTCGGCATAGAAACCGCGACAGGCGTGGAGGCGGCCTTGCGCCACCGTGAAGACGGCCATTTTGTCACCCTGAACCTGTTTTACACCGATTATTCGGACTATATTTTTGAACGCGAAACGGGCGCTATGGAGGACGGCTTACCCGTCTTTCAATATGGGGCGGAGGACGCAAGTTTTAGCGGATTTGAACTGCAAGGCGGGCGGGATTTATTCTCTATCGGCGGTTTGGATATAAGCGGCGACGCGCTGCTGGAATATGTGCGCGCGGAAACCGATAGCGGTAACCTGCCGCGCATTCCGCCGCTCTCAATTCTTGCCGGATTGGACTTTGACCACGGCGCGCGAAGTTACCGTGTAGAGGCGGAATATGTCGCAGAAGCCGAAAATCTGGCTGCGCTGGAGACCCCAACGAAAGCCTATACTCTGGTCAATACATTTGCAGATTGGCACTTTGACGCCGCGCAAAATGTGACGATTTCGGCCTCTGTCATGAATATTTTTGACGAAGATGCGCGGCAACATACCTCGTTTTTGAAAGACGATGTGCCGCTCCCGGGCCGCAATCTGCGGCTGTCTATCCGCGCCGCGTTTTAAGAACCGGCTGGAGTTTGCTGCCTAATCTTTGTTGAACTTTGATAATTGAGCGGCGGGGTCAGATAGACCCATGCCGGCGCAGTCATGTCGGCAATATTATGTGAGTCTGTCTCGTCAATACGCGCCTGCGCGTATTGACGGGCGACCTGTCCCAGACGCGGCTTCAGACCCCCGCCGGGCCGCGCAATAACAGCGATGGGCAGAGCGTGCATGATGACCTGCCAGTCTTTCCAGTGCGGCATTTGCAGTAAATTATCCGCGCCCATCATCCAGACAAATTGCGTATCCGTGTGTCGGGCGAGCAGACGCGCCAGCATATCGACGGTGTAACGCGTACCATAATCGCGCTCGATATGGCTGATCTTCATCTGGCGCGGCAGGTCTAACGCTTCGATACTGGCGACCCTCGCCTCATAATTATCCGTTGAGGCTTTAAGCGGATTGCCCGGACTGACCAGCCACCAGACCTCGTCCAGACCCAGATCGCGTAGCCCGCACTGCGCGACCATTTTATGGCCCTCATGGGCGGGATTAAAGCTTCCTCCGAACAGTCCGACTTTCATCACTATAAAGGTCTGATCTGGCCATTGCCGCGCACGGCGTATTTATAAGTGGTCAGTTGCGCCGCGCCGACCGGGCCGCGCGCATGCAGCCGCCCTGTGGCAATACCGATCTCCGCGCCAAAGCCAAATTCTCCTCCATCGGCAAATTGGGTCGAGGCATTATGAACGGCAATGGCGCTGTCGACTCCGGCAATAAATTTTGCCGCGGCGGCCTCATTTTCGGTTATGATAGCGTCCGTGTGTCCGCTGCCAAAAGCGTCAATATGGGCGAGCGCACCGTCAATATTGTCAACGACTTTTACGGCGAGAATAGCATCCAGATATTCTGTAATCCAATCCTCGTCTGTCGCCGCATTCATCTGCGGGACGAGTTTTCGCGAGCGCGCGCATCCGCGCAATTCGCATCCGGCCTCGCGTAAATCCTGGGCGATTAAAGGCAAAACTTTCGGTGCAATGGACGCGTCGATTAGCAGTGTCTCGGTCGCTCCGCAAATGCCTGTGCGCCGCATTTTTGCGTTCAAAACAATCGCGCGGGCTTTGTCGATATCGGCATCCCCATGGACATAGCTGTGGCAAATGCCTTCCAGATGAGCGAGCACGGGAATGCGCGCCTCTTTTTGTACGCGCGCCACCAGCGATTTGCCGCCGCGCGGGATCACCAGATCAACTTTGCCGCCCAGCCCCGTCAGAAGATGCCCGACGGCATCCCGGTCTGTCGTCGCGACAAGCTGCACACATGTTTCCGGCAAATCCACTTTTTTTAGGCCCGCAGTCATGGCCTTATGAAGGGCCATAGCGCTGCGCAGGCTTTCCGACCCCGCGCGCAATATCGCCGCATTACCGGATTTGACGCACAAAGCCCCTGCGTCTGCGGTCACATTGGGACGGCTTTCATAGATAATGCCGATCACGCCGATCGGAACGCGCACGCGGGCGATCTTTAAACCATTAGGCGGAGCGTAATGTGCGTCTTCCAGTCCGACAGGGTCCGGCAGGGCGGCGATATCGTCGAGACTATTCACAATATTATCAATACGCTGCGGCGTGAGCGCCAGACGGTCCAGCATAGCGGGGGACAGACCTTTGGTTTTGCCATCTTTCATATCCAGCGCATTGGCGTCGAGAATGGCGCTGGATTGCGCGCGGATAGACCGGGCCATTGACGCAATCGCTTCCGCTCGGGATTTCCCCGATGAGAGGCGAAGCGCCTTAGCCGCTCTGGCGGCATTCCGGCCCATTTTAGCCATATAATCCGGCAGGTCAGTGATGGTATTCTTAAGAGTCATAGCAAAACAAGATTGTCTCTGTGGATCAGGGCTGCGCCCAAACTATAGCCCAGCGCGCCTGTAATGTCGCCGGATTTGAGGCCTAATATTTGCTGCGTCTCCGCTGCGTCATATCCCGCAAGCCCTTTGGCGATGGCTTTAGCGTTATGCACCACAGTGACGGCGTCTCCGGCGCTAAAACTTCCTGCCGATTTCGTAACGCCAGCGGGGAGCAGACTCTTGCCGCTGCGCAGGGCATGGGCTGCGCCGTCGTCAATATGGAGCTGCCCATGAGAGCGAAGCTGACCTGAAATCCACTGCTTGCGCGCGCTGGCCGGATCGGCATGGGCGACAAACCAGCTGGCCCGCGCACCGCTTTGCAGTGCCGATAAAGGCCGCTCGACTTCTCCCGATGTAATGATCATATGACACCCCGCTTTGACCGCAATTTGCGCGGCAAGCAGTTTCGTGGCCATGCCGCCGCTGCCCATGGCGGCCTTGGAATTGGGATCGCCGCCCATAGCCAGAATACCGGGCGTGATCTGTGCAATCACAGGCATGTGCTGCGCGCGGGCATGACGGCGCGGATCTGCAGTATAGAGGCCATCAATATCTGACAGCAGGACCAGCATATCCGCGCCCACCATTTGCGCCGTGCGCGCCGCGAGGCGGTCATTATCGCCATAACGAATCTCATCGGTCGCAACTGTATCGTTCTCATTAATCACCGGGACAGCTCCCAATTTTAACAGCGCGCGCAATGTGCGGCTGGCATTGATCCAGCGCGTGCGGTCTTCGGTATCGGGCAAGGTGAGCAAAGCCTGCGCCGTCGCAAAGCCGTGCTGTGCCAGCGCGTCCTCATAAGCCCGGGTCAGTACGGCCTGACCGACTGCGGCGCAGGCCTGTTTTTCTGACAGGCTAAGTTGACGACCGCGAAGATTAAGCCGCGTACGGCCCAGCGCAATCGCGCCCGAGGAGACAATAATAACGTCTGTTCCCCGCGCGCGTATATCGGCGATGTCGGTTGCGATGCCGGATAGCCAAGCCTGGCGCAGCTGCCCGGTTTCAGCATCGACCAAGAGGGCCGATCCTATTTTAACGATAAGAGTTTTAGACTCAGATAGAGCGGTTATGTACTTGCCCATTACGGGCTCCAGCTTTCCGCTTCCGGCTCGCCTTCTTTTTTCTCGGCGGCGCGGCGCGCATCGACTAATTTAAACACTTCACCCAGAACGTCTCTGACGCCTTCGCCGGATACACCTGACACATGAAGGGGGGTCTTCCCCGACGCCTTTTTAATCGCCTTGGATACCTTTTTTAGCGTGTCGGCATCCACGGCGTCAATTTTATTAAGGGCCAGGATTTCCGGCTTCTCGGAAAGGCCGTTTTCATAGGCTGCAAGCTCGCCGCGAATGATTTTATACGCTTCAACAGGGTCTTTACCGGTGACATCGACCAGATGGACAAGTGCTGCGCAGCGTTCAATATGGCCGAGAAAACGCGTGCCGATGCCCGCGCCTTCGCTCGCGCCTTCGATCAGGCCCGGAATATCAGCCAGAACGAAACGCGCGGTTTCAGCGTAATCGACCACGCCCAGATGGGGGCGCAAAGTCGTAAAGGGATAGGCGGCGGTTTTCGGCTTGGCCGCGCTGACTGCGGACAAAAATGTTGATTTTCCGGCATTAGGCAGACCGACCAGCCCGGCGTCTGCAATGAGTTTTAGCCGCAGCCAGACCCAGCGCTCTTCGCCGTCTTCACCGGGATTGGCGCGGCGCGGCGCTTGGTTGGTCGCCGTTTTAAACCGGGCATTACCCCAGCCGCCATTGCCGCCGCGCGCAAGAAGAACGCGCTGACCGTCTTCGGAAATATCGATCAGCATATCCTCGCTATCCGCGTCAATGATCTGTGTGCCGATGGGGACGCGGATAATCATATCTTCGCCCGCCGCACCGGTCATATCGCTGCCCATGCCGGGCGTTCCGGTTTTAGCTTTGAAATGCTGTTTATAGCGAAAATCAATCAGCGTGTTCAAATCAGCCGTGCCTTCGATATAGACATGGCCGCCGCGTCCGCCATCCCCGCCATTGGGACCGCCAAAGGCGACGAATTTTTCACGGCGAAAGGCGATACATCCGCCGCCGCCATGGCCGGAGCTAATATAGATTTTGGCTTGGTCTAGGAATTTCATGGCTGTGCTTTAGGACGGCTCTGCGCGAGTTGTCCACCTATTCGAATGGGCTCTACGCGAACCGCGAGGCCTTTTGAGTTCGTTTCGACATATATGCCGCATAATGTGCCCTCGCCGCTGGCAGGTGAAAAGCGGCCCTGTCGCATACGGGTTTTAAAACGGTGGACAGGTTCTTCTTTGTCCATACCAATGACGCTGTCATAATCACCGCACATACCGGCATCGGTCTGGTAAGCCGTGCCGCCCGGGAGAATGCGGGTATCCGCAGTGGGGATATGTTGATGAGTGCCGACCACAAGGCTGGCGCGGCCATCGCAAATCACGCCCATAGCGTTTTTCTCTGATGTCGCTTCGGCGTGCATATCGACAATAACGGCGTCGGCGACATCGCCCAGCGGAGCATTCGCTAATTCGCGCTCGACGGCGACAAATGGATCGTCGAGCGCGTCCATAAACACGCGGCCCAGTACATTGATCACGAGAATTTGGTAGCCGCCTATATCGTAAAGCCCTGCGCCCCGTCCCGGAACTTGGCCTGCGGGGTAATTACACGGACGCAATATGCGCTGATCATCATCTATGACAGTAATGCCTTGCGGATTGTCAAAACTGTGATTGCCCAGCGTCAGGACATCGACGCCGCAATCAAACAGCTCTGCGGCCGTCGCGCGGGTCAGGCCGAAGCCGCCGGCGGCGTTTTCCGCGTTCACAATGACGGCGTCCAGTGACAGGTCTTCACGCAGGCGCGGCACATGACGCGTCACAGCCAGACGGCCTGAACGGCCCACCACATCTCCAAAAAACGCAAATCTCATGTTAAAAACGCCTGAATTCTATCTCTGTTAAAATGCCGTTCAGACGCATATCATGCGGCTCTGTCGGCAGAATTTGGGCTTCTTGCGCAGCATAGGCCACCCCGCAAGCGAAAACGTCATGCGACTCGCGCAACTTAGCCAATGTTCGGTCATAATATCCGCCGCCATAGCCCAGCCGTTCACCCAAATGGGTAAAGGCCAGAAGCGGCATCAGGATAAGATTTGGGCGTAAAGTCTCTGAGGATTTAGGCGGCTGCCGCGTGCCATGCGGACCGCGCTCTAACGCATCTCCGATGTGATAGCGGCGAAACTCCAGCGGGTGATTTTTGCGGGTCACAGCGGGTAGGGCGATTGTGTGCCCCATCTCTAATAGCGCGCTCATAAGGGGAAGAATGTCGATCTCGTCACCCATTGGCCAGAACCCGCCAATAATTGCGTTTTGAAAAGTGCCTGCGGGGAAATGGTTGATCAGCTCTATGGACGCACCTGCGTGATTAGACGTAACTGCACCGCGAATAGCTTTGGCCTGAAGGCGCGCGCGGGTTTTTTCTAGGGCGATGAGGGACATAGGAAGAGGTGTAAATGATGAGCAGGCGTAGAGATAGCATTTCCGCGTCGATGTAAGTGTGCCCGCGCAAAGCGCGAGGGGCGGCACCACAGAATCCGTGTGCGCGAGTAAACCCCCGTGAACCTAGTTTTTAGGTGGGCGCCGGAATTAACTAGACCACGGCCTAGACAGAGCCAGCTCCCGTTCGGGTGTTTAAGGTCCCTGGGGTAAATGCCCATCACGAGACCCGCAGTAACCGCCTTAAGCGCTATGTGGGCGCGGGGACGGATAAGCGCAAGCGCAAAGACCCTTATAAGGTGAGAAAGATTTAAGCGTCGTCGCGGCGCAGGCCTGCGGCGAGTTTTTCAATTTTTTCAGCCGCGCTGGCCAGCGCATTTATGGCATCATTTTCCTGACGGACAGCCTTATGTGTGGCGCGGTCGGCATCTTTGCGCAGAGTTTCAGTCATGGCAGCGGCCTGACCTTCCAGATCGGTGCGCATTTCGGAAATTTCATCGGACATGGTAATTCCGGCCATGACTAAGAGGCGAACATCGCCGATTTGCCCGAATTGATCGGCCAGCGCTCTAACGCGGGTGTCCAGATCATTGCCCAGACGCAAGAGGCGGTCTTCTTCGCCTTCATCACAGCCCAGAGCGTATTTACGTCCGTTAATTTCCAGATTGACCTTGGCCATAGCGCTTTATTCCTTGCCCAGAGCCAGCTTGACTTGAGAGATGACCATGTCCATTTCCTGCATGGTTTCCTCAGCCAGCTTTGAGAACTCGGCCTCACGCTCAAGCAGTTGCTCGGCGCGGGCTTTTGCATCCGCTTCACCTTTTTTGGCCAGATTTGCGTCTGCCATAGCGCTATCAAGCTCGCCGGATAATTTGCGGCGATCTTCTTCAAGACGTGACTGCCCTGCATGTTGCGTTTCAAGGGCGTCTATACGTGATTTTATCGGCGTCAGCGCGGCGGATAGCGACGCGACAGCCCGCTGCAATCGGTCCGCTGCCCCTTTAACGCTGATGGCGTCGTTATTCTGAATGGTCGAATCTTCGCTCATAATGTCCTGATATGGCGCAATTTGCCTGCATATCCAAGTCTTTGTTGGCCTGTGCGCATTATACGCATATGATAAAACTTTAAGTGACAGCGCTGTCACGCGTCAATTTGACATATGGGGTGGCTAGAACCCATGGCCGCGTCGCTGTAAGTGGACGCGAGATGCGGCACAGCGTATGCAACGCCGTTCGCTTAACGCCCACAAGAAGGCAATTATCATGACAATTCGTATTGGTATCAATGGATTCGGACGTATTGGCCGTCTGGTCGTCCGCGCTATTGCAGAGCGCAACATCAAAGATGTTGAGGTGGTTGCAATTAATAGTCCCGGCGCAATTGAAACCCAAGCGCATTTGCTGCGCTATGACAGTGTCCACGGCGTCTTTTCAAAAACAGTAACATTTGACGCTCATAAAATAATCGTTGACGGCAAAGCCATACGCGTCACCCATGAGCGAAATCCGGCTGCGATAGACTGGGCAGATCTAGGTGTGGACGTCGTTATGGAATGCACGGGTATTTTCCGGGACAAAGAAGGCGCGTCAAAACATATTCTCGGCGGCGCAAAGAAAGTTCTTATCTCCGCGCCCGGCGACAAGATTGACCGCACGATCGTTTACGGCGTGAACCACGAGACCTTGCGCGCAAGCGACACGGTTGTCTCCTGCGCTTCCTGCACGACAAATTGCCTTGCGCCCGTGGCCAAAGTTTTAATGGACACCTGCGGAATTGCGCGTGGATTTATGACCACCGTGCATAGCTACACCCAGGATCAACGCATACTCGATAACAGCCATAAGGATTTATACCGCGCGCGGGCGGCAGGCCTGAATATGATTCCGACATCCACCGGCGCGGCCAAAGCGGTTGGCATTGTGCTTCCGGGCCTAGCGGGCAAGCTCTCCGGCTCGGCCGTGCGCGTGCCCACGGCGAATGTATCTATGGTCGATTTGGCGATACAGCCTGACCGCTCGACCGACGCCGCCGAGATAAATGCGGCCATGAGAGCCGCCGCAGACGGCCCAATGAAAGGCGTGTTGCGCTATACCGAACAGGCTCTGGTTAGCTCTGATCTGAACCATGATCCGCATAGCGCCATTTTTGCAGCCCCGCTGACAAAGGTCTTGCACGGAGATCTGGCGAAAATTGTGGCGTGGTATGATAATGAGTGGGGATTTTCCAATCGGATGATTGATGTGGCGCGCGCGATGATGCAGGCTTAAAGACTGCTAAACCGGGCTTAGATCTTTGGAGACCCTATGAAATTCCGCCGCCTTGAAAATGCCAGTCTCGATAATAAAACGGCGCTTGTCCGCGTGGATTTTAACGTGCCGGTGACAGAGGGCGGCGGCATTGCCGATGATACGCGGCTTCGCGCTGCTGTGCCGACGATACAGGCGCTTCAAGAGGCAGGCGCTAAAATTGTCCTGCTCTCGCATTTCGGCCGCCCCAAAGGCCGGATTGATCCGTCTCTTTCACTTGGATTTCTGACGGATCCGCTGGCGGCTTTGCTGGGCAGTCCCGTCACATTTTGTGAAGATTTGACAGGGCAGGCCGCGCGCGACGCTGTGAAAGCTTTAAACTCAGGCGACGTCCTGTTAATGGAAAATACCCGCTTTCTGCCCGGCGAAACTGCCAATGATCCCAAATTGTCAGCGCAAGTGGCGACATTGGGCGATGTATTTATTCAGGACGCGTTCAGTGCCGCGCACCGCGCTCATATGAGTTCGGCCGGTCTGGCCGATTATTTGCCCGCTTACGCCGGACTGGCGATGGAGCGCGAGCTTGATCATCTGTCCCAAGCGCTCGATCATCCTAAGCCGCCTGTCATGGCTGTTGTCGGCGGGGCCAAGGTTTCGACGAAAATCGATCTGTTGCAAAACCTTGTGTCCAAATTGGATATTCTTGTCATTGGCGGCGGTATGGCCAATACATTTCTGGCGGCCAAGGGCGTCAATGTCGGCGCATCATTATGCGAGCATGACCTTGCCGATACGGCGCGGCAAATCATGGCTGCGGCGAGTAATGCGTCTTGCGAGATCATGCTGCCCGTCGATGTTGTCGTGGCAAAAGAGTTTAAAGCTTATGCGGCCAGCCGTGTTTGCGCGCCGCAAGACGTCGCCTCCGACGAGATGATATTGGACGCGGGACCGGAGACGGTTAACGCCATTGCTGACGCCATGGATAGGGCGAAAACGCTCATCTGGAATGGGCCTCTGGGGGCGTTTGAACTGGAGCCTTTTGATACGGCGACCGTGGAAGCCGCGCAATATGCGGCCAAACGTACGCGCGACGGGAAGTTGATTAGCGTGGCAGGCGGTGGGGACACGGTCTCCGCGCTCAACCATGCGGGGGTGGCAGATGATTTTACGTTTATTTCAACAGCAGGCGGCGCCTTTTTAGAGTGGATGGAGGGCAAAGCCCTTCCCGGCGTCACAGCGATTTCGAATTAGTGGAGAGAGTTATGGATATTGAAGCGCTACACAAAGTGGCCGTGAAAATGGTCACCCCCGGTAAGGGTATTTTAGCGGCGGACGAGTCGACGGGCACAATCGGTAAACGGTTTGATTCCATCAACACAGAGAGCACATTCGACTCGCGTCGTGACTGGCGCGAAATGCTGTTTTGCACGGAAGCGGCTATGAAGGAGCATATTTCAGGGGTCATTTTGTATGACGAGACTTTGCGCCAAGACGCGGCGGACGGCACGAAGATAGTCGATCTGATTAAGAGTCATGATGTCATCCCCGGTATTAAGGTGGATATGGGCACGACGCCTCTGGCGGGCCGTCCGGGCGAGACGATTACCCAGGGACTGGATGGTCTACGCGAGCGTCTGGCGGAGTATTACAAACTCGGCGCGCGCTTTGCCAAATGGCGCGCTGTTATCGAAATTTCGCATCCCGACCAATATGTCGGATCGACGCCAACACGCGGCGGTATCAAAGCCAATACACACGCGCTGGGCCGCTATGCCGCGTTATGCCAGGAAGCTAATATCGTCCCGATTGTCGAACCTGAAGTGCTGATGGGCGGATATCACTCGATAGAACGCTGCCATGAGGTGACAGAAAAAACGCTGAACTCTTTGTTCACAGAGCTCTATGAGCAAGGCGTTAAACTGGAAGGCATAATTTTGAAGCCCAATATGGTTGTCTCAGGCAAAAAATGTGCGCAGCAGCCGTGTCGCGAAGAAATTGCCGAGCGCACGATTAAAGTGCTCAAGGACACGGTTCCGGCCGCTGTTCCGGGCATAGCATTTCTCTCCGGCGGGCAGGAAAATGAAGAAGCCACGCGCAATCTGGATATGATGAATAAAATCGGCGGTTTTCCGTGGAAGCTGACCTATTCATATGGCCGGGCCTTGCAGCAAAGCGCGCTTAATGCGTGGCAGGGTAAAGCGGAAAATTACGACGCTGCACAGGCCGCATTTGATCACCGCGCTAAAATGAACGGGCTGGCCAGCATGGGCGAATGGAGCGAAAAAGCCGAGCGTGAAGACGCTTAATATCACGCCAAATGGGAACCAATTGCCGCGTTAACGATTATGACAGGCTGTAAGTCGAAAGGACTGAACATGAAAAATTTGTTTATCACAACCGCACTAGGCGCCGCTCTGGCTCTCACAGCTTGCGGCAAAAACGATGACACGAAAATGGATGACGGACGGACGGCCAATGTCGAAGTCACTGATATTGATAGCGGCGCTGTTGACGCCGAAACGCCCACCGCGGAAATTACGGTTGACGAAACACCATCCACGCCGGATGTCGCCGTAACTGGACAAACAGACCTGCAAGAGGCGCAGAAATGGATGCGCGCGAATGGTCAACGCGAGGGCGTGATCACAACGCCGTCCGGTTTGCAATATACGATAAGAGAATCAGGTGATGCGAGCGGACCGCTTCCAGCTATGAAACAAAAGGTTAAAGTTCATTACGAAGGTAAACTTCGCAATGGCGACGTCTTTGACAGCTCAATTGCGCGTAACGAACCGGTCGTATTTCCTGTCGGCGGCCTAATTCCGGGATGGAATGAGGCGCTTCAAATGATGCGGCCCGGGGATATCTGGACGCTCTATATTCCGCCAGCTTTGGCTTATGGCGCGCAGGGCGTTCCTAACCGCGGTGCGCCGGGATATCTCATCCCGCCTCATTCGCCCTTGATTTTCCGTTTGGAAATGATTGAGGTTGGTCCCAAATAACAAAAAGCCCCGCAGATATGCGGGGCTTTTTTGTGGCTTCCCAGCCGCTACTCGTTAGGTTTCGGCAATATTTGAACGCGGTACGCACTCGGCTCGACGAATATCTCTTTTGCGAGCGGTTTTAAATCCTCCAGCGTCATGTCCTGATAAACCTGTTTGCGGGTGCGCGCATTGTCCAAATCCTGTTCGTCCGTTTGAGCCTGCGCAATGACGCCCCCCCAATATGCATTTGATTCCTCGGATTCCTCTATCTGCTCGCGGATCGGTTTAACCGCGCGGTCAAATTCATCGTCTGAGATATTGCCGGCCGCAAAATCGGCTGCAATTTCATCAATGCGGGCAAACATCGGCGCGATATCCTCGGGGCGAAGATCCAGCGACACGCCCACATATCCATAGCCCGGATAGGTTTGGGGCGAATAGCGAAACGCGCTGGGTGAATATGTTGTACTGTCTTCTTCGCGTATCACCTCAACCAGACGGTTCGAAAAAATCTGCTCTAAAACGCCAATGCGGCGCGAGCGCAAAATATCCGTACCGTCCGGTGCCGGCCAATAAACCTGTAGGGCAGACCGGTTCGCCTCACCTTCGTGTATAAGGGTGACGGGTGTGGACGTTCCAGCCGGGAAATTCAGAACCCGCGCCTGCGGATAATCAGCTACAATATCATTGCGCATATCCAGAGCCCCGAAAGTAGCCCCGACTTGCGTAATAGCGTCTTCAATATCAACATCGCCAATGATCGAAATTTCAATCGCGCCTTTGGCCATTTGCGGATCAAGCCACGCGCGCACCTGATCATTATCAATAGCCAGCATTTCGGCTTCATTGGGGATACCGAAACGGGTATCGCCGCTGCGGATCAAGCGCGGAACGTCGCGTTGTGAGACGCCGCCGGGCGTACTGTCCAGTGTCGGATACCAGCTGCGGATGCGTTTGTCATAGCTCGCCTTAGCCTCGGGACGATAGCCTGGCGCCGTGAGATTAGCCGCCATTAAATTGAGCTGATCGCGCAAATTATCGGGCGTGGTTCCACCCGATAAGTAAAAAGTTTCAGCCGCAGTGCCAAAGCGGACGCTGACGGATTTACCTGCCATAATGCGGCGTAAGTCATCGGCGCTGTGTGCGGCGAGGCCTCCGGCGGACATAACATAGTCAGAGAACTCCTGAACATTCACATTATTTTCGGGCAGAGATAAAAAGCCGTCACCAAAGCGCACCATGACCCGCAAAGAGCCTTCTTGAAAATCGGTCTTTTTGATGTTTAGGCGGACATTATTGTCGAATTTGACGCGGTGAATATCCAAATCCTCAACATGGTCGCGGAAGATGATCTCGCCAGGCTCACCCCAAACGGTGTAGGCGAAGTCCGTATTTTCGGTCACCATGGGAGCCGTTACGTCTTTAGCAGCGCTGTCCTTATATGCGGCCAGAATTACGGATTCGGGATCGGCGACAGGTTTTGATGTTTGTAAGTAGAGCAGCGGTGCGTCGAGAACGCCGGTCCAGCGCGCTGTCCAGGCTTTAAACACGGCGTCTGGCGTGATGCTGTCCGCGTAACCTTCAAACCGCTCCAGAGAGCTTTGAGGGGTGGTGAAAACAGATTCATTGCTAAATGAGCCCACAAGCTGGCTGGCCAGTCCGGGCGTACGGCGCGTACCGGAAGTCTGAACGGACACCTGCAGGCCTTTGCGGTAATTTGCAATCTGCTCATCCATCTCAGTTTGTGTGAAGCCGAAATTAAGCGCGCGGCGTAGTTCCTGCTCGGCAATATCGAGTCCGTCAGTCCAATTATCCGCCTCGGTTGAGATGGTCAACGTGCTGATATCTCCGGCGCCGTAAAGCTCCGTCGATTGCGCGCCGCCGCCGATGAATTTTGCATCGGGCTTTTGGGCCAAGGTCGCAATGCGGCGGTTTAGAATAGTATTGCCGAAACTGACCAGTAACTCCTGTTTGCGGTGATCCGCTGTATCCGGACGGTCGGTCACGGGGCCCATTTTGGAAATGGTCATACTGGTCTGGACTTCGGGGTCAGAGAAATACCCCACACGCTGCGTGTTTTTTGAAATCGATCCGGCGTCCAATTTGGCTGCGGCATCGCCCGTAGCCTGCCAGTCGCCGAAATTATCATTAATTTTTGTCTCAATCTCGGCGGGATCAAAATCTCCAACTACGACAAGGAAGGCATTTTCAGGTCGATAATAGCCTTCATAATAACCGCGGAACTGCGCACTTTTTATGGCGTCTAAATCCTCGGTTTCGCCAATCGGCAAGCGCGAGGGAATGCGGCTCTCGCCAAGATAAAAATCAAAACTTGCGAGCTGTGCGCGATAGGCTGCGCTGTCCCGGCGGCGTTTTTCTGATTTAACAACGCCCCGCTCGCGGTCAATCGCATCTTCGGCTAGCGATAGGCGGTCCGCAGTCTCGCGCATAATGTTGAAGGTGATATCGAACATCTCATCTGTCGTGGACGGAAGCTCCAGCATATACACCGTCTCGTCAAAACTGGTATAGGCATTGGTATCCGCGCCAAAGGCGAGACCGTAACGCTCCAGCGTCTTGGTCATTTCTCCTTCGGGCATATTCTGCGAACCGTTAAAGGCCATATGTTCGAGGAAGTGGGCGAGGCCTTGCGTATCATCTGTTTCATTGAGAGAGCCGGTGTCAAAGCGCAGGCGCATGGAGGCACTATTGGTCGGGGTGGCATTAGCCATGATGGCGTAACGCATGCCATTCTCCAGCTTGCCGTAAAAAACGTTTTCGTCCGGGCTTAAATCGCTGATCTCATGGACAAAATCATAAGTCTGGGTTTCTGGGGCCTTGCTACAGCCCGTAATCGCAATCAGTGAGGCTCCGGCAAGTAAAATTGCGGCGTGTTTAAAGGTGTTTTTCACACATATCTCCAGGATGGTTATGGTCGCCTAAATCCAGCGGCGCGTTGTCATTTTATAGTCTAAATAGTCTTGTCCAAAGCGCCGGGTCAAATAGGCTTCTTCTTTTTTCACGACGGTGAAATACAATATGGCGAGTGTTAGCGGTGCGGCAAGAAGGGCCAGCGGAGCGTTAAGCCCCAGCGCGATACCCAATTGCGCCAAAACAAAAGCCACGTAAATTGGATTGCGTGAATATCGGAATATCCCGCCGGTCATAAGGTGCGTATTGTGTTTGTGTGGCAAGATAGTCGTCTTGTGGTGCCTGAAGGTCAGAAATGCCCACAGCAAAATGCCCAGTGCGACGGTTATGAGTGCAATGGCGATGATATCGGAGAGTCTCGGCAGACCGGGCATTGTCAGCCCCAGCTTTTCGTTAAGATATAGTCCGGCCAACAGCCAGAATGCGGCCGTAAAGGGCGGGGGTATCGTCACGCCAGGATGGTCGTCAGGCGGCGGAATTTCAAAATTGGTCTCTTCGGATTTCACGCTGTCACCTTATAGAGACTATGGCGCGCGTCAAAGCGCATTTGTTCAGCAATTCGTTTGTCTTTCATATAAACGCCCTAATTCAGATTTGACCAGACCGTATGAGTAATCTGAACGTTTTGTTCAGCTTCTGTTAATGTTATGATTGGTTTACCTTAACTCAAGTTAATGATGGCGCAGAATCGTCGTTGCGTTAAGACATGTCGAACTGCTGCGGAATATCTATGCCCCGAAAATATAATGGTTGGAACAGCGATCCCGTTGAGTTGATCGCATTTGACTTTGACGGGACAATTACGACCAAAGATACCTTCGCACTTTTTCTACGCTATTATGCAGGAACGGCTCAATGGCTTCTGAACTTGATATTACTTCTGCCGGGCTTCATCGCTTATGGACTTCGCCTTATTGACCGCAATGCAGTTAAGAGGCAGGTCGTGAGGCGCTTTTTCGGTGGAGAGTCGCAAACTGAGGTCAAAGCCCGCGCGGAGCAATTTGCCCGTGAGGTCATACCGGGATTGGTGCGCCCCGCCGCACTGGCTGAAGTGAACGCCAAACTGGCGCGCGGGGAGGCGGTGGCCTTGGTGTCGGCGTCGATTAATGATTATCTGGATGTCTGGGCCAAGAGCGCGGGTATACTGAAAGTCATCGCGACCCGCCTCGCTGTCGATGGCGATGTCTTAACAGGCGCGCTTGATGGCCCGAATTGCTGGGGCGAGGGAAAACTCGCGTCAATTGCGGCAGAAATGGGGTCAAAAAATTATATAATTGCAGAAGCTTACGGGGATTCAGAAGGTGACAAGCCGATGTTAATCGCGGCAAAGGTGACTTTCTGGCAACCTTTTCGCGTCTGATACCTTAGTATGTTGATAATGACAGGAATCCATTTATCAATTGCAATAAGCACTGGCCTAACCCTTACCGATTGGTTAGGTTGAAGGTCACTATATGCGTGGACGGTCTACGCATATTTATTTGAAACGAGAGAATTTGGGGGTTTTTATAATGAAACGCACTCTCCTACTTGCCGCATCCGTTGTCGCAATCGCCGCACCATCACTGGCTCAAGAGCTTCCGCCGGCGACCGCCCTACCGGGTGAGTGCTACGCTCGGGTTATTGTTCCCGCACAATACGACTCTTCACAAACGCGCATCGTTAAGCAGCCCGAGTCTGTTTCATACCGTAAGATCCCCGCCCAATATAAGACCGTGACCGAGCGCGTCGTTGTGCAGGAAGAAAGTTTTGAGCTTTCGACTGTTCCGGCCACTTATAAAAGTGTCACCGAGACTGTAATTGTTCAAGAGGCCTCTCAAGAAGTTGTCGTAACTCCCCCAGTTTACGGCACCGTTACAGAGACCGTAACAGTCCAGCCTGCGACCGTTGAGTATCAAACCGTCCCGGCTGTTTACGAAGATTATTCCGAGACTGTCGTTGTTCAGGAAGCGTCGACGTCACTCGTCGCCGTTCCGCCTGTATATGAGACAGTCACAGAGACCGTCATTGCCGAAGAAGGCCGTACAGAACTTGTGACAATCCCCGCGACATTCGAAACTGTTGCTGAAACTGTCATCGTCACGCCCGCGACAAAAGAATATGTATCCGTCCCGGCTGTTTATGAAGATTACACCGAAAATGTCGTTGTCCAAGAGGCGGCGACGCAGCTTCGGACTATCCCGGCTGTATTTGAGACCGTAAGTGAAAATGTTGTTGTCCAAGAGGCGGCAACTGAGCTGGTCACGATTCCGGCCGTATTTGAAACTGTGACTGAAACCGTTATCACGCAGCCTGCCGTTAAAGAGCTTGTCACTATTCCGGCAACTTTCGAAACTGTTTCGGAAACCGTTGTTGTAACGCCTGCATCCGCTGAGTATGTATCTGTCCCGGCTGTATATGAGACCGTAAGCGAAAACGTTGTTGTCCAAGAAGCTTCTTCAGAGCTTGTTACTGCTCCGGCTGTCTTTGAAACCGTAACCGAAACTGTCGTTGTGCAAGAAGCGTCCACAGAACTTGTGACTATTCCTGCTGTCTTCGGCGAAGTCACTGAAACCGTTATTGCTCAGGCCGCCTCCAGCGAAATGGTCACAATTCCGGCGACGTTTAAAACCGTGTCCGAAACGATCGTTGTCCAGCCTGCGACTGTTGAATATGTATCCGTTCCGGCCGTCTATGAAGACTACGCCGAAAATGTGGTTGTGCAGCAAGCGTCGACCGAACTGGTCTCGCTCCCGCCTGTCTTCGAGACCGTATCCGAAACTGTTGTTGTCCAGCCTGCCGGCGTTGATTATGCAACCGTTCCTGCCGTGTTCGAAGATTACGCCGAAATTGTTGTCGTCCAGCCTGCGACGACAGAGCTTGTCTCCGTCCCCGCGACGTTTGAGACTGTTTCGGAAACTGTTGTTGTTCAGCCTGCAAGCGCCGACTATGTAACTGTTCCTGCGGTATATGAAACACGCACAGACGCGATCGTCGTGCAAGAAGCGTCAACCGAACTGGTTGCTGTTCCTGCCGTATTTGAAACTGTATCTGAAACGATCGTGGTTCAGCCCGCTTCCGTAGACTATGTCACGCTTCCGGCTGTCTTTGAGACTGTTGAAGAGGCTGTCATCGTTCAGGCGGCGTCAACCGAGCTTATCACCATCCCCGCAACATTCGAAACAGTGTCTGAGACAATTGTTGTTCAGCCTGCGACTGTGGAATATGCAACTGTGCCGGCTGTTTTTGAGACGGTTACCGAGAATATCGTTGTTCAGGCCGCGTCTACCGAGCTTATCACTATTCCGGCGACATTCGAAACTGCATCTGAAACCGTTGTGGTTCAGCCCGCCTCTGTACAATATGTTTCTGTGCCGGCTGTCTATGAGACAGTTGAAGAGGCTGTTGTTGTTCAAGAAGCGTCTACAGAACTTCTCGCCATTCCGCCGGTTTATGAAACCGTTACAGAAACCGTTATCGTAACGCCGGCCACTGTCGAATATATCGCCGTCCCGGCCGTATATGAGACTATTCAAGAGCCTGTGATTGTTCAGGAAGCCTCATCAGAGCTGGTCACAATTCCCGCGACATTTGAGACGGTGACTGAAACTGTCGTCGTTACGCCTGCGACCCGCGAATATGTATCCGTACCTGCAGTCTATGAAGACTACAATGAGACTGTGCTTGTGCAGCAAGCGTCAACTGAGCTTGTTTCCGTTCCGGCCACGTTCAAAAACGTCACTGAGACGATCGTGGTTCAGCCCGCGACGACTGAGTATGACACTGTTCCCGCTGTGTTTGAAACCGTCGAGCAACCTATCGTGGTTCAAGCCGCGTCTTCCGAGCTTATCAGCATCCCCGCAACATTTGAGACGGTGACTGAAACTATTGTTGTTCAGCCTGCGACAACCGAATATGTATCTGTTCCTGCCGTCTATGAAGCGGTTGAGCAGCCTATCATTGTTCAAGCCGCATCCAGCGAGCTTGTCACCATTCCGGCCGTATTTGAAACGGTAACCGAAACTATTGTTGTGACGCCTGCGACTGTTGAATATGTCGCTGTCCCGGCTGTTTATGAAGACTACGCCGAAACTGTTGTTGTTCAGCAGGCCTCAACCAATATGGTTGTTATCCCGCCTGTCTTTGAAACCGTGACCGAAACTGTTGTCGTTCAGCCTGCCACGGCTGAGTATGTTGCTGTTCCGGCCGTCTATGAAGATTACGCACAAACGGTTGTTGTTCAGCCTGTGACCACCGAAGTGGTCGCGATTCCGGCCACATTTGAAACTGTATCCGAAACTGTTGTTGTCCAGCCTGCCGGCGTTGAATATGTCACCGTTCCGGCCGTATTTGAAACCGTATCTCAGCCTATTATTGTTCAGGAAGCGTCCAGCGAACTGATTAGTATTCCCGCGACATATAAGACTGTGTCTGAGACGGTCGTGGTTCAAGAAGCGTCCGCTGAGCTGATCTCAACACCGCCGGTCTATGAGACCGTTAGGGAGACAATGATTGTTCAGCCTGCGACGACTGAGTTGGTTGCCGTACCTGCGACGTTCAAAAATGTTACTGAGACCATTATTGTGACGCCCGCGACTGCGGAATACGTATCTGTTCCTGCTGTATATGAAGATTACCAGGAGACCATAGTGGTCCAAGAGGCATCGACTGAGCTTGTTTCAGTCCCTGCTGTTTTTGAAACCGTTACTGAAGCTGTAATTGTGCAGGAAGCCTCGACAGAGCTGGTATCTGTCCCGGCCACTTATGAGACTGTAGCGCAGACTGTTATTGATCGTCCGGCGTCAACAGAGCTTGTCGCCATTCCCGCAACATTCAAAGATGTCACAGAGACCATCGTCGTGCAGCCTGCCGGCGTTGAATATGTGTCTGTTCCCGCTGTTTACGAAGATTATTCCGAAACTATGGTTGTGCAGGAGGCTTCGACTGAATTGGTTGCTGTTCCTGCGACATACCGCACCGTGACCGAAACTGTCGTCATGCAGGAGGCCTCCACAGAGCTGGTCACTGTTCCGGCTGTATTTGATACTGTCACAGAAACGGTCATCGTTCAGCCTGCGACCACAGAATATGTAACTGTACCCGCCAAGTTCCGTACAGAGCAGCAGAATTATGTTACCGCTGAAGCGACTGACCCGATGGTTATTATTCCGGCCACATACCGCAATGTGACGCAGACGATTGTTACAGAAGAAGAGTCGACGCAGCTTCGCGCCATTGCAGCAACATACCGCAATGTGACTGAAACTGTGGTCGTGAAAGCGGCCTCTACGGATGTCGAAATCATTCCGGCTGTCTACGAGACCCGCACCGATCAGGTTCTTGTCGAGCCGGCCCGCATTGTATGGAAGCCTGCGACGCAAGCTATGCAGAGCGCCGGTGTCAGTGCGAATAACCAAGGCGATGACGGTTTGGTCAATTACGATCTTCAGCCCCAGAAATTTACAGTCTTTAACGGCGTAAACGAAATTGTTGTCGAATCAGACGCAACCGTCGTGGATAATACCGGCGAAATTCTCTGCCGCGTTGAAATTCCGGCCCAGTTCAAAACCATTACGAAGCGCGTTATTAAAACGCCTGCCCGTGTCGTTGAGCGCACAATTCCGGCTGTCACGCAGCAAGTGACTCGACGGGTTGTTGACCGCGCCGCGTCTACGCAGGAAATCAAAATACCTGCTAAAACCGAAACAATCACGCGCCGCGTTGTTGATCGCCAAGTCCGGACAATGAAATTGTCTGAAGCCCGTCGTCTGAACCTTCTGCCAAGTGCGCGGTGGCCCGGTGGGGACGCTGTTGTTGACGCAAGCGGAAATGTCCGCTTCCCGAGCGGTATTGTCGGTAACCAAACCATGGGAACTGTTGCGACCCGCGTTGTTGATGAACCGGCCCGTGTCGTTGAGCGCCAAATCCCTGCCGTGACCAAACAGGTTACGCGCCGCGTCGTGAAAACGCCGGCCCGTGTTGTTGAGCGCGCTATTCCTGCGCAGACGCAGGCCGTTACGCGCCGCGTTGTGGCAACGCCTGCAACGACGCAAGAGCGCAGCATTCCGGCTGTTACGAAAGTTGAAGCCCGCCGCCGCATCAAAACGCCGTCCCGCACTGTAGAACGCCCAATTCCGGCCGTGACCAAACAGGTTACCCGCCGCGTTGTGGACCGTCCTGCCAGCACAGCTGAACGTGCTGTCCCGGCTGTGTCCAAGCAAGTCACCCGGCGCGTCGTGAAAACGCCGGCGCGGACTGTTGAGCGGGCTATCCCTGCGAAAACAGCGACTGTGACACGCCGCGTTGTGAAAACACCGGCCCGCACGGTTGAGCGCGCGATCCCGGCTGTAACTAAAGTCGAAGCGCGCCGCCGCATCGCAACGCCGGCCCGCACGGCTGAGCGCACAATTCCGGCTGTGACCGCTCAGGTCACCCGCCGCGTCGTTGATGTTCCGGCCCGCACAGTTGAACGCGCCATTCCGGCTGTGACGAAAGTCCAGACCCGCCGCGTTGTCAAAACACCTGCCCGCGTTTCCGAACGGTCCATTCCGGCTGTGACCAAAGTTGTCACCCGCCGCGTTGTTGATCGCCCTGCATCTACGCAAGAGCGTTCAATCCCGGCCGTGACCAAAGTGGAAACACGCCGCGTTGTTAAAACGCCGGCACGCACGGTTGAACGCGCTATACCGGCTGTGACGAAAGTCGTTACCCGCCGCGTCGTCAAAACGCCGGCTCGGACGGCTGAGCGCACAATTGCCGCAGTCACGCGTCAGGAAACTCTGCGCCGCGTCAAAACGCCGGCCCGCACAGTTGAACGCGCGGTCCCGGCTGTGACCAAGCAAATTACCCGCCGCGTTGTTAAAACGCCGGGTTCAAGCCGTACGCAGGCTGTTCCGGCTGTTACCAAAGTGGAATCGCGCCGCCGTATCGCCACGCCGGCCCGCACGGCTGAACGGACGATCCCGGCTGTCACAAAACAGATCACCCGCCGCGTCGTGAAGACGCCGGCCCGTGTGACTGAGCGCGCTATCCCGGCTGTCAGTAAGATGGAAACCCGCCGCGTTGTGAAGACGCCGGCGCGCACCGTTGAACGCACTGTTCCGGCGGTAACTGCGACTGTGACCCGCCGCGTTGTCAAAACACCGGCGAGAGTGACTGAGCGTGCTATCCCGGCTATCAGCAAAATGGAAACGCGCCGCGTTGTCAAAACGCCGGCCCGCACGGCTGAACGCACTGTTCCGGCTGTGACCAAAGTGGTCACCCGCCGCGTTGTCGATGTTCCGGCCCGCACTGTAGAGCGCGCAGTCCCCGCGATTACGAAAGTGGAAGCGCGCCGCCGTATTGCTACGCCGGCCCGCACAGCTGAGCGTACAATCCCGGCGGTAACCGCCCAAGTGACCCGCCGCGTTGTCAAAACGCCGGCCCGCGTCACTGAACGCGCCATTCCGGCCGTGACAAAAATGCAGACCCGCCGCGTGATCAAAACGCCGGCGAGTACGCGTGAGCGCATGATACCGGCTATAACCGCTCAAGTGAGCCGCCGTATCGTTAAGACACCGGCCAGCACTCGTGAACGCGCTATTCCGGCTGTGATGAAAATGCAGACCCGCCGCGTGATCAAAACGCCGGCCCGTTCGGTTGAGCGCTCTGTTCCAGCTGTGACTAAAGTGGTCTCGCGCCGTATTGTGAAAACACCGGCCCGCGTCACTGAGCGCGCCATTCCGGCGGTTCTTCGTCCTGAAACACGCCGCGTTGTTAAAACGCCGGCCCGTACAGTTGAGCGCGCCGTTCCGGCAGTGACTAAAGTTGTCACCCGCCGCGTTGTGAAAACACCGGCCCGTACAACGGAGCGCGCTATTCCAGTCGTTACGAAGATGCAGGCCCGCCGCGTTGTTAAAACACCGGCCCGCGTTTCTGAACGTGCTGTTCCGGCTGTGACTAAGGTTGTGTCGCGCCGCGTTGTTAAAACGCCGGCCCGCACAGTTGAGCGCGCTATTCCTGCTGTCATGGGTCAGGAAACGCGCCGCGTTATCAAGACTCCGGCCCGCACGGTTGAGCGTGCTGTCCCGGCTGTGACTAAGGTTGTGTCCCGCCAAGTCGTCAAAACGCCCGCCCGCACGGTCGAGCGTAGCGTACCGGCTGTAACCCGTACTGAAACACGCCGCCGCGTTGCCACTCCGGCCCGCACGGTCGAACGGGCTATTCCGGCTGTGACGAAAGTTGTGACCCGCCGCGTTGTGAAAACACCGGGACGCGTCACTGAGCGTGCCGTTCCGGCTGTTGTGAAACAGGAAACCCGCCGCCGTATCGCCACTCCGGCCCGCACGGTTGAACGCGCTGTACCTGCCGTTACGAAAGTTGTGACCCGCCGCGTTGTCGATACGCCGGCCCGCGTCACAGAACGTGCCATTCCAGCTGTTATGAAACAGGAAACACGCCGCGTCGTTAAGACACCGGCCCGCACGGTTGAACGTGCCATTCCGGCGCAAACTGCGACTGTGACCCGCCGCGTCGTCAAAACACCGGCCCGTGTCTCCGAGCGAACTATTCCGGCAGTGGTGAAGGCGCAAACACGCCGCGTCATAAAGACGCCGGCCCGCACAGTTGAACGCGCAGTACCGGCCGTTACGAAAGTTGTGACCCGCCGTGTTGTTAAAACGCCGGCTCGCACAAGTGAACGGACGATCCCGGCGGTGACGAATCAAGTGACCCGCCGCGTTGTTAAAACGCCGGCCCGCGTCACTGAGCGCGCTATTCCGGCTGTTGTTCAGCAAGTGTCGCGTCAGGTTGTTAAAACACCGTCCCGTACAGTGGAGACAGCCGTGCCTGCTGTCATTCGCGCGGAAACACGCCGCCGCGTGGCCACACCGGCCCGTACTGTCGAACGTACGGTTCCTGCCGTCACGGCAACAGTGACCCGCCGCGTTGTCAAAACACCGGCACGCGTTTCGGAACGGACTATTCCTGCGAAAACAGCGACTGTAACCCGCCGCGTTGTGAAAACGCCGGCGTCGAGCCGCACGCAGACTGTTCCGGCTGTAACCAAAGTCGAGACGCGCCGCCGCATCAAAACGCCGTCGCGCACAGTTGAACGCGCTATTCCGGCTGTCACGAAACAGGTAACCCGCCGCGTCGTGAAAACGCCATCGCAGGAAAGCATCCGGACAATCCCGGCTGTAAGCCGTCAAGTGACCCGCCGCGTGGTTGACACTCCGGCCCGTCAACAGCGTGTGGTTATTCCCGCCCGCTATGACACAGTCACCGTTCAGCAGCTCGTTTCTGCTGCGCGCACTGAGGAAGTTGTCACTCCGCCCGTTTTCGAAACAATCGAGAAGCGTACAGAAACAGCACCTGAGCGCGCTGAATGGCGTCAGGTTCTGTGTGAAGCGAACGCCAATACCCGCGTTATCTCTGCCATCCAGCAGTCTCTGAGATCACAAGGCTTCTATACAGGCGCCGTTGATGGACAGCTTGGGCGAGATACTTACGCCGCTGTTAAACAGTTCCAGACGTCCCGTGGTCTATCCACCGGCGGCCTGACACTGCGCACGGTTGATGCTCTGGGTGTTGATTGGCGCTCTATGGTAAGTGGCGGCATTAGTGCCCGCAATGCCACAAGTTCCTTCGGAGGCGGAGCTTCGGCTGCCGGAACACAAACCGTAACGGTTAGCGGAATCACATATGTGATAGTGACCAGCACACGCGAAGTTCGCACCGCGAACGGCGTAATTGTTGGCCGCCTGACTGAGAGTGGTGATATCGTGACGACTGACGGCCAGGTTCTGGCCCGCGGTATTCGCATTGCAGGTGTTCCAGCTTCTACGACAACAAACCGTCTTAACTGGACATTGAATGATAACACACTGGCCGCTGGGGGTCTGACCTTCCCGACAAATGGCACAGTTGTTAATGGTAACGGCGTTGTCATTGGCCGCGTCGCAGCGAACGGCAATATTATTGACGGTAATGGCCGGGTTATAGGACGCGTTACGCGCTCTAACTAGAAGCGCCATGTAAATAAGATTTTGAAGCTCCGCCTTGTGCGGGGCTTTTATTTGGCTTCATTATAAGCTATAGATATGCCCCTTATTTTGGGTGATAAGAACTGCGAAATAGCGTCATTGCAGCGTTGACTCTGTCGACGTGCTGACTATATTCCGCGCTTCTTGAAGCAGGCCTGCGCGAGCGGGCTGGCTTTGGTCACCTTATTCACACGCATTGCGCTGCATCGCCAAACGGTTTGCGCGCACAAACGAAAGAGACAGCCATGTTCGCGGTAATCCAGACAGGCGGAAAACAGTATAAAGTCAGCAAAGACGATCTGATCATTGTTGAAAAATTGGACGGCGATGCCGGCTCCAAAGTTTCATTCGGTGAAGTGCTCGTCTGCGGCGCTGATGACAAAATTAATTTTGGCGCACCTATGGTTGATGGCGCGTCTGTTGCCGGCGAAATTGTCGAGCAGCGTAAAGGCGATAAAGTTCTGGTCTTCAAAAAGAAGCGCCGCCAAAACTACCGCCGTAAACGCGGCCATCGCCAGTTCGAAACAGTTGTTCGCATTTTGGACGTCAAAACTAAAAAATAATTTTTACCGCTACGCGCGGATAGATAACGGAGCCAATCATGGCACATAAAAAAGCAGGTGGTTCATCCAATAATGGTCGCGACAGTGCCGGCCGTCGCCTTGGTCTTAAAAAATCAGGCGGTCAGGCTGTAATCCCGGGTAATATCATTATCCGCCAGCGCGGCACAAAATACTTCCCCGGCGAAAATGTCGGCATGGGTAAAGACCACACAATCTTCGCGCTAACCGAAGGCCGCGTGTCTTTCATTACCAAACGTGACAAGCGCACATATGTCTCTGTCGACATGGCGCAGGCGGCTGAATAAAATACGGTGCAGATATTCTGCGCATATAATTTTTAGTTAAAAACGCCCTACCGGGGCGTTTTTTGCGTTTTGGGGTAGGGAATTATTGGAGGCGGCATGACCAATCAATCATACATAAATGTTGATCACATTTATTGCGATGTGCCTGATCTCATAACGACAGCGCGTCTTAGCTTGCGCAAACCCGAAATGCGTTATGCCCCCGCTTTTGCTCGCGGCATTAGCGATATAGCGGTGGTGCGTAACACGGCCAGCTTTCCGCCCTATGTCCCGGCCTTGAGCGCAGAGTTTTGGATATACCGCGCGAGAGCCAATTTTGAACGCGGGATCGCATTTCCCTATTTGATAACCCATACACAAAGTGGAGAACTGTGCGGTGTCATGGATATATTCACAAATGGCTCCGGCGGACATGAAATAGGCTATTGGATTGCAAGGGGGTCTTGGGGTCTGGGCTATGCCACCGAAGCGGGGCGGGCTGTTATTGATACCATAGTGCCGTTATTGGACCTGCGCCAAATTGAAGGCGGCGTCTATTATGACAATCCTGGCTCCTTTCGCGTTTTAGAAAAGCTGGGATTTAAGCATATCGACGACACACAGCCGCTTTTTAGCCTCGCGCGCGGCCGCGCTGATTCCGGACGGCTGTATATTTGGACGGCGCCATAAAAGTAGGGCGCTCTATCGTGAAGTGGCGGGTTGTCGCGACCTGCTTGCTCGGTTAAAACCCGCCCAAATTAGAGACATTGACGGCTACGGTTTAAGGACGAGATTATGGCAGGACATTCCAAATGGGCAAATATTCAGCATCGTAAAGGACGGCAGGATAAGCTGCGTTCCAAGCTCTTTTCCAAATTAGCTAAAGACATTGCAATAGCCTCGAAATTGGGCGGGCCGGATCCGGATATGAACCCGCGTTTGCGCCTCGCGATAAGTAATGCCAAAGGGCAATCTATGCCCAAAGACAATATTCAGCGCGCCGTCGATAAAGGCGCGGGGGGCGATGGCGCGGATTATTCAGAACTGCGTTATGAAGGCTTTGGCCCGTCAGGCATTGGCTTGATTGTTGAAGTGTCGACAGACAATACCAACCGCAGCGCTATGGAAGTGCGCACGGCCTTTTCTAAAATGGGCGGCAATATGGGCGAGACCGGATCGGTCGCCTTTATGTTCGATCAAGTTGGCAAGATTGAATACGGCTTAGAGACCGCGAGTGAAGACGCCGTTATGGAAGCGGCCATTGAAGCCGGCGCGGATGACGTCGAGCATGATGAGCCCAATGATGATCAATGGGCCGAATATGAGCCTGTCCATACAATATGGACTGCGCGCGACGATCTGGGCGCTGTGAGTTCCGCATTAGAAGCCGTATTTGGTGAGGCTAAATCTGTCAATTTGGTGTGGAAGCCGCAAAATGAGCTGGATGTGCCGGACAAAGCGGCCACTATCATGCGCCTAGTCGATGCGCTGGAAGATCTGGATGACGTGAATAATGTCTATCACAATATGGAAATGTCCGAAGCGGCCATGGCCGAGTTGGATAGCGAAGAGTAATTTATTGCAGGCGCGGAACATGCGTTCTGCATCGGAATTATAAAAACAGTTCACGGAGATTCAAATGGCAAAGACAAGTTTTGAACATAAAAATCAAACGTATACTCTGACGGGTAAATGGGACGGCGATGTCTTTACGGCCGTCGCAAAGCAAGACCGCAAACCGGCTTCTGACCCGTTTAAAATCGAACGCCCTAAAGGTGACGATGCCGCTAGCGATGATGTTTTGGAAAATGCGGCTTTCAGTGCGCTCAAAGCCGCTATCGAAGACGGATCCGCTCTGTCCAGCATAGACGGCGCATAACATTACTAATACTGCGCAAAATCCACTTATGACTCTAAGTGGACTTGATATTTTCAATGCGATGATGGCCGGCCACGCGCCTGCTGATCCCGCTATACTCGAGACGATGGGCAGGTCATGAGCAGTGTCGCGTATGGCCAACGCGCTTGCGACATGTTCGGTGTTTTCGCATAAAGCCTGAGAGAACGCGGCGGCAGTGCAGCCTAAATCCGATAAGATTAAGACGTAAAGTCGGCATTTCCACTGTTTAACTCACCCAATATCATTTGGATTTTATCGGTTAGAGTTGATGTGTCCTGCGCCTGGGCCGCGCCGTAAATTCGGCCCGAATATGTTCCCACCACAATCGCGGCTAGCATGCCGCTATGGCGCGGCGCGGCGATGTCACCGTTCAGGCCCTGCTCCGTGGCCGATATGCCGCCTAAACCCTGATCGTCGGATTGTCCGTAAATAATAACGTGGCTCATGCCCTGACTGGCTGCGGCGAGCCGGATCTGGTCCACTTTGTTTGCGCTATCAAAACTGTTCGGGGCTATTCGGGCGAGGGCGACCGGACTCACCGGAGCGAAGCTGACCACCGCTGGATTATGACGCAGTGACATCTGCGCCCAATCATAGAGCGCGTCAAATGACGCCGCGTTTAGGCGTCCGTTAACGACGCGCGCTATTCCGATTTTGGCGCTGGCGGGCAGGGTCGAGTCATCATAAGCGACGGGCTTAACGCGCGGTGTGGGAATATTGGCATCCGTCGCCCGCGCGCCGGGCGCAAAGGCAATAATGGCCGCGGCGATCGCCAGCGCGGCCTGTGAGAAAGAGATGGATGTAGTGATATGTTTGGTCGTAAGGCCTCCTGTGTTGAAGGACTTTATGACCGTTAAAAAGGTCGGAGTTGGGTTTGCTGTGTGACCATTTCGCGGTCATATTCATGAGTTCGCGGCAAATTTATGTTCTACATTAAAAAATAAGGCGGATATGCGCCTTTATGAGCGCACGGCGGCCTTATTTGAATGCCTGGGCATCTAGTCAAAGCTCTTGTCTGCTACGGTCTGGATCGCATTGGTCGGTTTATCTAAGGTATTAGAAATACCGTTTCCTATCAGTGACGCGCCCGCAATCACCGAGAGGGAAATCATTGCAGCTATCAAAGCATATTCAATCGCTGTCGCCCCGGACTCGTTACGGAAAAAGCGTTTCAGGTGTTTCACATATTTCATAATCTTACAGCCCCTGTATAGATGGAAATAAATTACAATTGCTCACTTAATATGACGTGTGGAGACGCAGTTAATAAATGCTGAAAATTAACGGCATTTTTATTTCCAATCCTTTAAATGTTCACCTAAGGTTCTAAATATGACAATGACTCGCACGCGAATTTTGGGATTGGACCCAAGCCTTGTGGCTTGCGGTTGGGGTATTGTCGACATGTCCGGCAGCAAAATAACTCATATTGGGCACGGCGTGATTCGCCCGCCTAAAAAAGAGAGCCTCGCTAAGCGCCTGTCCTTTTTATATGCGGCGATAGAGCAGATCATTTCCGATGCACAGCCCGATACAGCAGGGGTCGAAGAGGCTTTTATGAAAGACAATGCCATGAGCGCGCTCAAGCTGGGTCATGCGCGGGCGGTGTGCCTGCTCGCTCCCTCTCGCGCCGGGCTGTCGGTCGGCGAATATAGTGCGCGCTCCGTGAAGAAATCTGTCACGGGAACAGGCGCTGCGGATAAGGCGCAGGTTGCCGCCATGATAAACGTGCTTCTGCCGGGCTGCGCGGTGAAGGCCGGTGACGCGGCGGACGCGCTCGCCATTGCGATTTGCCATGGCCATCACAGGCCGCCGGATTTACGGGCGGTGTCATGATCGGTATGCTCAGCGGAACGTGCCTGTTTGCGGGTAGCGGCGAGGCGATTATTGATTGCGGCGGTGTTGGATATCTCGTGCTGTGTGGATCACGCACGCTGGCGGGAATGGGCGAGGGCGCGGCGGCGCGGCTGCACATTGAAACCCATGTGCGCGAAACGGCAATTACGCTTTACGGCTTTGGCACCGAAGAAGAACGCGCCTGGTTTGTGCGTTTGCAAAGCGTGCAGGGAGTCGGGCCAAAGGCCGCGCTCGCCATTCTCGATATATTGACGCCCGGGCAAATCCTGTCTGCCGCCAGCCTTGAAGATAAAGCCTCCTTTTCCCGCGCCTCCGGCGTGGGCCCAAAACTTGCGGCGCGCATAGCTATAGAGCTCTCCGGCAAACCTGCACCAACAGGGCGCATGGTCGCGGGGGCTTTCACTGCGCCGTCCGCCAGCGCCTCGCAAGGTGAGGCAGCCCGCACTGAAGGGCTATCCGATATGGGTCTGCGCAATGACGCGGTCAGCGCGCTAGTCAATCTGGGTATTGACCAATCCAGCGCGCTGCGCGCCGTGGCGCAGGCTTATGCCGGCTTTGCCGACGACCCTGCGCTTGATGACTTGATCAAGGCAGCCCTGAAAGAGATGAGCCGTGAACGCTCGTGACCTTGCCCCCCCTTACAAACCAGCCTAAGTCCGCTTTATGACCGATCCGCGCATTGTCAGTCTTGATCCGCAATCCGGCGATACGCGTGACCGCGCTTTGCGCCCGCTCAGCTTTGTTGATTTTGTCGGACAGGCAGGCGCGATAGATAATCTGAAAGTCTTTGTTAGCGCGGCAGGCGGACGCGGCGAAGCGCTGGACCACCTGTTGCTGTCCGGCCCGCCGGGACTGGGCAAGACGACATTAGCGCATATTGTTGCGCGCGAACTGGGCGTAAATTTCCGGTCCACCTCCGGGCCGATCATTTCCAAGGCCGGAGATCTGGCAGCGCTACTAACCAATCTTGAGCCGCGCGACGTGCTCTTTATTGACGAAATTCACCGGCTTAGCCCCGCTGTCGAAGAAGTGCTCTATCCGGCCATGGAAGATTATGAGCTGGATTTGATTATTGGTGACGGCCCCGCTGCGCGCTCAATTAAAATCGATCTGCCGCCTTTTACGCTGGTCGGAGCGACAACGCGGGCGGGCCTGCTGGCCACGCCTTTGCGCGACCGTTTCGGCATTCCTGTACGGCTTGAATTTTACGATGTGACGGAGCTGACCCAGATTGTTGTGCGCGCCGGGCAAAAGCTGGGCGTTGAAATGAGCGCGGACGGGGCGCGCGAGATAGCCCGTCGCAGCCGAGGCACGCCGCGCGTGGCCGGACGCCTGCTACGCCGCGTACGCGATCTGACCGAATCTGTAGGGGCAGGGCGCATTGACCGTGATAGCGCTGACGCTGCGCTACGCCGCCTCGATGTGGACGAGATCGGACTGGACGCTCAGGATCGCCGCTACCTTCAAGCCTTATGCGAAATGTTTGGCGGCGGCCCTGTCGGCGTAGACACACTGGCGGCGGCTTTATCCGAAGCGCGCGACGCGATTGAAGATGTGATTGAGCCCTATTTGATACAGCAAGGCTTTATTATGCGCAGCCCGCGCGGCCGCATGGCGACGCCGCACGCTTATGACCATATGGGTTTGGCTAAGCCTGCGGAAAATGTTGTCCCGATTCCCACGCTGTTTGGAGGCTCGGGTGAGTAAATTTCCCGAACCGGACATGGGCTATTTCGAAGGTCGCGCGCATTATTATCCCGTCCGCGTATTCTATGAGGATACAGATTTTTCCGGCGTGGTCTATTACGCTAATTATCTTCGGTTTTTAGAACGCGCGCGAAGCTCTTATTTTCGCCTTGCAGGGATTGGACATGCCGAGCTTTTGGAGCGCGATCCGCCGCTTGCTTTCGTTATTCGCAAGATTAATCTGGATTATAAAATAAGCGCGAAAATTGACGACGCGTTGACTGTGATGACGACTTATGATGTGTTTAAAGGCGCGCGCCTCTATGTCAGTCAAAAAGTCTTTCGCGGTGATGATCTGCTTCTAACCGCCGACAGCGAAGCGGCGTGTATCGATCTCACAGGACGTCCGCGCCGCGCGCCCAAAGAGATGATGGAAAAATTGCGGCCGCGGCTACTAGCCGGGTGAGCGCCTAACGCCCTGTTGTTCACAAGCGGTCAACGGCCTGCTTTTACGAAATTTCAGCACTATAGTTAACCCTTTCTTACCGCTCCTGCCTTACCGCATATTCATTGGCTTTATCGGCGTGAGCGCGCTTAAACCTAGGGTCAAACACCTTTAAAGATTCGCGCGCTGTCAATAGCGCGTGGCCGAAGCAGGATTAGATTATGAGCGATATTGCGCTTTTCACATTGGACTTTATTTATCCCCTTATGCAGGTCGAAACCAGCGCCCTTGATCCGGTGTCCACCGAGTTCTCGATTCCCAGCCTGTTCCTCAAGGCCGACATTATCGTCAAGCTGGTCATTATATCTTTGGTCGTGGCTTCGCTGTGGTCATGGGTCATCATTGTCGATAAATTTATTGCCTTTCGCGTCCTTAAAAAACGGGCTGCGGATTTTGAAGAGACCTTTTGGAGTGGGCGTACACTAGAAGAGCTCGACAGCGGCTTGTCCGGAGAGACCCGCGACCCGATGGGCCGCGTCTTTGCCGCCGCTATGCGTGAGTGGAAAGAAAGCCGCGCGGCCAGCGGGCGAGTGGATAATGACCTACAAGGCACGCGCGGCCGACTTGACCGCGTCATGAACCTTGTTGTGAACCGCGAACTGACCAAAGCCGAGAGCGGACTAAGCGTTTTGGCGACGATCGCCTCGGCCTCACCCTTTATCGGGCTGCTGGGGACGGTCTGGGGGATTATGGTCACTTTTCGCGCCATCTATACCGCAGGCAGTACCGATCTAATCGTCATTTTGCCCGGTATTGCCGAGGCTTTGTTTGCCACAGCGCTCGGCCTGATCGCCGCTATTCCCGCAGTTGTATTCTATAATAAATTCAACGGTGATCTAAACCGTTATGCCAGCCGCCTCGAAGGCTACACTGATGAACTCTCCGCCATATTGTCGCGCAAGCTCGCCAAAGGCGGCGCGTAATAATGGCGATGATGGGTGGATATAACCGGCAAGGCCGCGGGTCGCGCCGCCGCGCTGCGCCAATGAGCGAGATTAACGTTACGCCCCTTGTTGACGTAATGCTGGTGCTGCTCATCGTCTTTATGATCAGCGCCTCGGTGCTTGTGTCCGGAGTCAATATTGAGCTGCCCAAGACCGATGCCAAAGCTCTGCCGACCCAATCCGACCCGCTGACCATAAGCGTCGACCGGGATGGCCGCGTCTTTATTATGGATAGCGAAGTGTCGCTGGATAGTTTGGTGCCGCGCCTGACCGCAATTGCGCAGAACGGTTATGATGAACGCATCTATCTACGCGGTGACGAAGGCGCGGATTATGGTAATGTGATGAAAGTCATGGCGCGGATTAATTCTGCCGGCTTTTCGAATTTGAATTTGGTCACGGATCCCGTCGACAGATAACAGGATCTTTATTTATGAAATTGGGTCTGCCTATCTCCGTTGTCATCCATGTCGCCTTTATCGGCGGCACGGCTCTGCATTGGGGCACAGCAAAGCCGCGAAAAGATGTGTTTCGCGTGATTCCCGTCGAAATTGTCAATGTCTCCGATATCACGCGCGCCCCGGCGCCGCAGCGCGCCGCGCCCGACCCTGCGCCGGACAGAACGCCGCCCGACACGCCGCCTGCTGATGAAGCGTCGCCGCAAATCAAACCTTCTGAAGCCAATTTGCCGGAGACGAAACCGGCAGATAAGTCTTTGACACCCGCAGAGGTCAAACCTGACAAGACCCCGCCTAAAGACCCGCCCAAAGCTGAAGCGCCAAAAGGTCTGTCATTTGATGATCTTGAAAATATGGCGCAATCCACAGCGTCGGATTATTCCGAAAAAGGCGGCGGCGGGACAACGCAAACACAGTCCGAACAAAACCGCGAAGAGATGCAAATGGCGTCGCGCGATGGTGAGCTGTCAACCAGCTATGAAGATGCCGTCATGCGGCGCGTCTATAATAGCTGGCAAATCCCGACAGGCGCTCCGGATATGGAGGATCTGGTTGTTACCGTGGAGGTGAAGCTGTCGCGGGACGGGCGCGTGGTATCGGCGCAATTATCCACAGATAGCGCCGCCAAGGCCGGTAAGGACCCTTTTTATAAAAGCGCGGCCAATAGCGCGGTTCGCGCCGTCAACAAGGCTGAGAAATTTGAATTTTTGCCTTATGATCAATATAACAAATGGCAGACAATGACGCTGACATTTTATCCCAAAAACGCTCCTGCGGGCATTCCGACTTAATTGCGCTTCGGCAAAAGCAGAAAGACCTCTATGTTACGAATTCTTATAACCGCCTGTTTATTTGCCGCCGCCTTTGTGATGGCGGTGGTTGGCCATGCGCAAATTTCTATCGATATTACCAAAAGCGAAATCGATCCGACCCGCATTGCTATCCCCGAATTTATCGGTCAGGGCGCCGGCGCATCGCCCTATAATGTTGATATCCCAAATGTTATTAGCGCCGATCTTGAGCGTTCGGGCCTGTTTGAACCGCTGGATCGCGCTGCCTTCATCGAAACACAAAGTACGATTGATTACGAGCCGACATGGCAAAGCTGGCGCGTAATTAACGCCGAAGTTCTAGTCTCTGGCCGTGTCATTGAGCAGGACGAGATGACTATAACGGTCGAATACCGCCTGTGGGATATATATGGTAACCGGCAGCTTGATGCAGCGCGTCTGCGCACGCCTAAAGACAATTGGCGGCGCATTGCCCATAAAATTTCTGACCGAATATATACTGCGCTGACAGGTGAAGCCGGCTATTTTGACAGCCGCATCGTCTATGTCGCCGAAGACGGACCCAAAACACAGCGCCGCAAGCGTTTATCAATCATGGATCAGGACGGTGCCAATCAGGTTTATCTGGTCTCCGGCTCCGACCTCGTTCTGACGCCGCGGTTTCACCCCAGTGAGCAACGTATCGCTTTCCTGTCTTATGAGACAGGACGTCCTGACGTCTTTTTAATGGATATTACAACGGGTAACCGTGAACGTCTGGGCCGTTTTGACGGCATGACGACATCGCCGCAATTCTCCCCTGATGGCGATACGCTCCTGATGACGCGCATTATTAATGGCGACAGCGATATATTTTCCTACGACCTTTCATCACGTAAATTAACGGCCCTGACCCGCTCTTCGGGTATCGATACGTCGCCGAGCTATTCGCCGGATGGCCGCAATATTGTGTTCAACTCGTCGCGGGGTGGCTCGCGTCAGCTCTATGTCATGAGCGCTGCGGGCCGTAACGTAAAACGGATCAGCTTTGGCTCAGGCCAATATACCGCTCCGGCCTGGTCACCGCGCGGGGATAAAATCGCTTTTACAAAGTCTGAGGGCGGGCGGTTTCATATCGGCGTCATGAACGCGGATGGCAGCAACGAAAAACTTTTGACCAGCAGCTATCTGGACGAGGGCCCAACATGGTCACCTAATGGCCGTGTGCTGTTATTCTCGCGTGAGCCGCGCGGCGGGCAGTCGGGCATTTACTCTGTTGATCTGACCGGGCGAAATTTACGTCGCGTCGCCACACTTGGCGCAGCGTCGGATCCGGCATGGGGGCCAACCCTTAAATAGTCGTAACTTGGCACTGCCGCATTATTGCCTGAATATGCCTCTATATCCGGCCGTGCAATACGGGGGCAAATCACAAAGGGCCAGGCCGAGCGCCACCCTAATTTTGGAGACGCATTATGAGCCTTAAAAAACTGTCTATTGTGACCCTCGCGGGCGTAGCTATGACGCTTGGCGCTTGTGCAACAAAGCCCAAAGAGAAAATTCAAACGGTGCAGCGTCCTGTTCAAAGCGAAGCGCCGAGATCCACTGCTCCGCCCATTATGGAGACCGGCCCCATGCAGGAGACGCAAATTGCGCCGCCGCTTATGCAAGGCCCGATCCCCGGCAGTATTCAAGATTTCGTTGAGCGCGCCGGCGACCGCGTCTTTTTCGGCTATGACCAGGATACATTATCGCCGCAAGCTATGCAGGTTTTGCGCGCGCAGGCCAGCTGGCTTCAAAACTATCCGGGCGCTGTAATTATTATTGGCGGACACGCCGATGAACGCGGCACACGCGAGTATAACTTGGCATTAGGCGCGCGCCGAGCCGAAGCAGTTAAATCTTTTCTTGTGGGACAAAGCATTGCGCCAAACCGCATGTCGACCGTATCCTACGGCAAGGAGCGTCCGATTGACGGCCGCTCGACTGAAGAGGCTTGGGCGCTAAACCGAAACGGCCACACCGCTATCGTGTCCGGCACAAATAGTTAGAAAGAGTATTATGCGTATTTTGCTGACCTTCTGTCTGGTCTTTCTGACCGTTCTACCTGCTGCCGCGCAAAGCAAACGCGATATGGTGGCCAAAGATGCCGAGCTGGAACAGCGTGTTTACACGTTGGAGAACCGGTTTCTGACTGGTGACCCCGCTGCGGAGCGACTTTTGCGCCGCATGGACGCGCTTGAAGCGCAGCAGCGCGCGCAGGAAGGCGAGATTGAGCAACTTCGCTATGAACGTGAAGCCCTTCGCAAAGATGTGAAGATTTTGTCGGAAAAAGTCGAGCGCTATGAAGCGGTCGCGACGCGTATGCGCCAGCATCTCGACGCGGTGGATCTGGCGGCTACGAAAGGCACGCCAATTATTGTGGACGCGCCCGCCATGGACGCACCGGTCGTACTACCTGCACCTGCGCAAACCGCGCCTGCTGCGGGTGAAATGGGCAGTTCAGTCATCGATACGGCCGAGCTGCAAACCATTGGGCGGGATAAGCTTTTGGCCGGAGATTTCGCCGGAGCGGAGCTGGCTTTTCGTCAATATATCGACATTAACCCCGATGCAACCGACGTGGCGGACGCCTATTTCTGGCTGGGCGAGAGCTATCTTGTCCGCAACGGGTTTCCCGATGCCTCTACCGCCTATATCCAATCCATGAAAAAAGCGCCAAAAGGGCAATATGCCCCGCGCGCCCTTGTCGGACTGGCGGCGGCTTTGCGCGGTATGGATAATAAAAGCGGGGCCTGTCAGGCCCTAGATACCTTCCCCGTGCAGTTCCCGAATGCGGGCGCTGACGTCAAAGCCAAAGCCAAAGCCGAGCGCGCCCGCGCAGGCTGCTAGACGCTGTGACCGAAGCGGCGCAGGCGGTATTTGCTACGTGGCTGCGGCAAACATACCCGAACCCCGCTGAGTCAATTGCGGTCGCTTTTTCCGGCGGCGGTGACAGCCTTGCCTTACTGATTCTCACCTTACGCCATGCCGGTCCGCGGCCTGTTTATGCGCTCTGCGTTGACCATGCTTTACAAGAGGGTAGCGCGAAAATTATTGCCGCCGCCGCTGCTCAGGCGCAGCGTTTGGGCGCTGTGGCGCAAACATTTTACTGGCATCACGGCACGATAACATCTGGCGTCCAGGAGGCGGCGCGCAAGGCGCGATACGGCCTAATGGGGGACTTTTGCCGTGAGAACAGGATGGACAGCCTGCTGGTCGCGCATAGCCGGGATGATCAGGCCGAGACCTTATGGATGCGCAAGCAGTGCGGCGGCGGCTGGCGGGCTATGGCCGGGATGAGCGCGAGCAGTTATGCGCCCGTTTGGCCGCAATTGCGCGGCGTCACGTTGCGGCGTCCTCTTCTGGAGTGGGGCCGTGAAGATATTCGGGCGATTTGCCGTGATGCCGGAGAGCCGTGGTATGACGACCCCGCGAATGAAAATAACGACTATCTTCGCGTGCAGGCCCGTATGGCGCTCGCCTCTGATCCCGTATTAAGCCCTGTGCTTCTTGAAGAGGGGCGGAAGATGCGCGCCCGCAGAGATGGCGAAGCGCGCGGCGTGCAAGACTGGCTGACCGAGATTGATATAGTGGACGGCGGCGGGACACATGTCGATCAAGCGGCACTTCACAATATGAGCGCGCCGGCTTTGGCGCGGGTTTTAATGTGCATTTCGGGGCATCCGCACATGGCCGATATGGCGCGTGTTCGAGCCTTAATCGATGCAATGGTCGAACCCGGCTATAACGTGCAAACGTTGGGCGGATGCGCAATTCTTCGCCAGGATAAAGGGTTTATAATCGCGCGCGAGACAGGGCGCTGGCTGGCTCAAAACAAACCGGTTAAACTTCCTGCCCATGAGCCGGTCGTTTTTGACGGGCGGTGGGAAATTGTAGTAGCGCGAAAAGGGCTTCACGCCGCGCCTCTATGGCCTGCGCGCGGGCAGCTCTCCAAACCACAGCGCGCACAGCTTCACAGCTATAACGCCCATATCCGCCGCGGACTTGTCGGTGTATTTGAGGGCAGGGATATGGTCGCAACACCCTTTATTCCGAATGGCGATGTAACGTACCGTAATCTTGTCAAATCTAGACTCTTGAAACACAGCGCTAAACTTGGCGCGGCGCCTGCATAGCTGCGACAGTGTGGCGGTATTTAATACAGGGATACGGCCTTCCTTTTGGGGTTTTGCATCCCATATGTTAATAAAGCCGTATAACGGACAAGCACGACAGCGGAGCCTTTTATAATGCAAAGACGCAATCTTATCATTTGGGCCATGATCATCGGCCTCGCCGTATTCATGGTAATGTCAACACAAGGCGGAAATGCCGGTGATGGCGAAAAAGTTACGTTTGCGGATATTGAAGCGATGGCTGAGGCCGGGCAGCTTGAGAAAATCACTCTGGTCGACGATAATATGTATCGCGCGAAAGCCAAAGACGGCAAAATCTATACCGCTCCCGGGGCGCGCCAGATTACCGGTTTCGCAGTCGAAGAAAAATTCAAACCGATGGGCGTCAGTGTAGATTACGCGCAGGCCTCCAAAGCCGGCAGTTTCATATCCAGCATTTTAGTCGGGCTGATCCCAATCCTCGTTCTTGTCGGGCTTTACGTTTATTTTATGCGTAATATGCAGGGCGGCGGCGGTGGCCGCGGCGGGGCTATGGGTTTTGGCAAATCACGCGCAAAATTGCTTAATGAAGAATCAGGTGGCCGCAAAACATTTGATGATGTTGCTGGCGTCGAAGAGGCTAAAGCCGATTTGACTGAGGTTGTCGAGTTTCTCAAAGATCCAACAAAATTCCAGCGCCTCGGCGCAAAAATTCCCAAAGGCGCGCTTTTAATCGGCCCGCCCGGAACGGGTAAAACCCTGCTGGCCCGCGCGGTCGCAGGCGAGGCCGACGTTCCATTTTTCACAATATCGGGTTCCGACTTTGTTGAAATGTTCGTCGGTGTCGGTGCGTCGCGCGTGCGTGATATGTTCGAGCAGGCCAAGAAAAATGCGCCATGTATCATCTTTATTGATGAGATTGACGCCGTTGGCCGTCACCGCGGCGTTGGAACATCCGGCGGCCATGAAGAGCGTGAGCAAACGCTTAATCAGCTTTTGGTCGAGATGGACGGCTTTGAAGGCAATGCCGGTATTATACTGATTGCGGCGACAAACCGTCCTGACGTTCTGGATAAAGCGCTTCTGCGTCCGGGCCGTTTTGACCGCCAGATCGAAGTCCCGCTGCCGGATATTGCGGGCCGCGAAAAAATCCTCAACGTGCATATGCGCGACGTCCCTGTATCCAAAGATGTAGATAGCGGCGTGGTTGCGCGCGGTACGCCCGGTTTCTCCGGTGCTGACCTTGCCAATCTTGTTAATGAAGCGGCTTTGCTCGCCGCACGCCGCAATAAGCGTAAGGTTACGGCGCGTGAGTTTGACGATGCCCGCGACAAAGTGATGATGGGGGCCGAGCGCCGCACATTGTCTATGACCCAAGAAGAAAAGGCCAATACAGCCTATCATGAAGCCGGTCACGCTATTGTTGGCCTCAATATGCCGGGCAGCCTGCCCATTCATAAGGCCACGATTATTCCCCGCGGCCGTGCATTGGGCATGGTTCAGTATCTTCCCGAACGCGACCAGATCAGTCAGTCCCGCGAAGAGATGATTGCGCGTATGGCGATGGCCATGGGGGGGCGCGCCGCAGAAGAGCTTAAATTCGGGCATGACAAAGTCACCTCCGGTGCGTCTTCTGATATTGAACAAGTGACCCGTATTGCGACCGCTATGGTCACTGAATGGGGTCTGTCTGATGTCATCGGCCCGATTGCCTATAACCATAAAGACCAGAACAGCTTTGTGCCAGGAATTGGCCGTGGCTCGTCGATCTCGCCGGAAACGGCCAGCAAGATCGAAAATGAGATCAAACGTTTAATCATGGACGCCCATCAAACAGCGACCAGCATTCTGACGAAGAAGAAAAAGCAGTGGCATGCTCTTGCTGAAGCGCTTCTCGAATATGAAACGTTGACCGGTGAAGAGATTAAAGACCTGATGAACGGGCAGCCGCCCAAACGTGCGCCGTCCGGCGGGGGCAAGCCCAGCGTCTCGGCTCTGCCGACAATGCCGAAACCTAAGCCTAAGCCCAAGCCGAAACCGCGCAAAGGCGGCGACCCCGCTCCGGCTTAAATCATGACCCCAAACGCCGCCTCTGAAATCTTCGGGGCGGCGTTTTTGTTAGCTCTCTTAAAACCATTGCGCGCGGCTGCGACGCGGTTTATGTCAGGCTCATTCTTTTCAATGGGGCTTTCATGTCAAAAATTCTTACACTTCTCGGCGCAGCCGCGCTTGTTCTTACGCCGGCTCTTGCTGTGCCAACCGCCAGCGCCGGGGATGCGCGCATTGGCGTCATGCTTCACGATGTTCAAATCTTTGGCTTAGGCGGCGCGCGCGGTAAGGAAAAAAGCGAATCTATCAGCCTTGAATATGTTTTTGATCAGCCCCAGTGGCTGGACTGGGCATGGGGCGCGCGGCCTTATGTTGGCGGCTCTGTCAATTTAAGCGGCAATACCAGCCATGGCGGCGCAGGCGTGTTGTGGCGCAAAGGTTTCTTTGACAGCTTTTACGGCGAAGCCTCATTCGGCCTTGTCGTTCATGACGGCACGATCCGTGTGCCTAATCCGGCTGATGCGACTACGGCTGAAGAAGTCGCGATTCGCCAGCAGCGTAAACGCACTGAAATCGAATTTGGCTCCCGTGCTTTGTTCCGCACTCAATTTGCCGTCGGCTATGCCTGGACCGAGGAGTTTTCGACTGAATTTACGGTTGAGCATTTGTCCAATGGCAAAATTCTTGGCAATGATGAAAACGAAGGTGTGGATAGCTACGGGATTCGCTTTAACCGCCGCTTCTAGGCCGCATTTTCCTTGCGCTTTAGATTCGCCAAAGGCGGTGAATTTAGCTATGGCATGTAAAAGCCGACAGGATTAAATCTATAGGCGCGAAGCGGGCTCGCTTTGCGCCGCTTTTTTGTGAGTAAGCTATGGGCAATGTAGTCGTCGTAGGATCCCAATGGGGAGACGAAGGTAAAGGTAAAATCGTTGACTGGCTGTCCAGCCGCGCCGATGTTGTTGTCCGCTTTCAAGGGGGTCACAATGCCGGTCATACTCTGGTGGTTGATGGCACGACCTATAAGCTCTCCTTACTGCCCAGCGGCATTGTGCGCGGCAGCAAGATGTCTGTCATCGGCAATGGCGTTGTCATTGATCCATGGGCTTTAAAATCCGAGATCAAGCGCATACGCGATCAGGGCGTCCATATCGGACCTGACGCTTTGTTGATTTCTGACACTGCGTCACTGATCCTTCCCATACACGGTGAGCTTGATGCAATCCGGGAAAACCGCGCTGATGGCGTTAAAATTGGTACGACCCGCCGCGGCATTGGTCCGGCGTATGAAGATAAAGTGGCCCGCCGTGCCATCCGCGTCTGTGATCTCGCCGATGAGTCGCATTTGCGCGAGCGCGTAGATAATTTGCTACATCATCATAATGCTCTGCGCATCGGCCTCGGCCACGACGCCGTTGACGCCGCGCAGTTGACGCAAAAGCTCCTCGACATCGCGCCGAGCGTTCTGCAATTTGCAGGACCCGTCTGGCATCATCTTGATGAGGCCAGCCGCGCAGAAAAGAAAATCCTGTTTGAAGGCGCGCAGGGGGCCATGCTCGATATTGACCACGGCACGTACCCTTTTGTGACCAGTTCTAACACCATTGCAGGTCAGGCTGCCGCGGGTTCCGGAATGGGGCCGCGCGCACTCAATTACGTTTTGGGCATTACCAAAGCGTATACGACCCGCGTCGGCGAGGGGCCTTTTCCAACAGAGCTTCACGATGAGATCGGACAGCGTCTCGGCGAACGTGGCCATGAATTTGGCACAGTTACAGGGCGACAACGCCGCTGCGGCTGGTTTGATGCCGTCATGGTGCGCCAGGCGATCATTACGGGTGGAATTGACGGTATAGCCCTGACGAAACTGGACGTCTTGGACGGACTGGCCGAACTTAAAATCTGTACGGGTTATAAGCTGAACGGCAAGATCATCCGCCGCTTTCCCGCGGGCATGTCCAATCAGGCGGCAGTGACTCCGATTTATGAGACTATGCCGGGCTGGAGCGGATCAACGCAAGGTGCGCGCAGTTGGGCTGAACTGCCGGCCGAAGCGGTCAAATATGTCCGGCGTCTTGAAGAGGCGACAGGCTGTCCCGTAGCGGTTCTATCTACATCGCCGGAACGCGAAGACGTTATTTTGATCCGCGATCCGTTTAAGGGCTAGGCTACCCATCGCTGTGCACCAATCTCGCGCGTCTTAGCGTAACCAAGTCTGCGCGATCTTATCACACTTACACTTTGACAGGTGACAATTTTGTGTATTTGCGCCGAGTCATGAGACTGATACATTTATAAAAATTTTGATGATTTAAGGTGAAACCATGGACGGATATAACGAAACGATTGCGACGAATGCCGATGTGCGCAGCGATGTCCAGGATCGTTACGGCGCGGGCGCAAAGGAGTTTGAAGCAGCGCTGTGTTGTCCGATCGATTATGACCCACAATATCTGAAAATTATTCCCGAAGAAGTCATCGAACGTGATTATGGTTGCGGCGACCCTTCACGGTATGTGCGCGAAGGCGATACGGTTTTAGACCTGGGCTCGGGCGGCGGTAAAATCTGCTTCATCGCCAGCCAGATTGTCGGACCGGAAGGCAAAGTTATCGGCATTGATATGACTGATGATATGCTGGAGCTGTCGCGCCGTATAGCGCCTGTTATTGCCGAGCGCGTGGGCTATGCCAATGTTGAGTTTAAGCGCGGCCATATCGAAGATCTGAAAACCGATCTGGATGCGCTTAATAGCTGGCTGGCCAAAAACCCGGTGAAATCCGCCGGCGACATGGAGCGCATGGAAGAAGAGATTTTGCGCATCGGTCAGGACATGACAATGGTGCCGGATAATAGCGTCGATGTTATTGTCTCCAATTGCGTGCTTAATTTGGTGTCTGATTCAAAAAAGAAGCAGATGTTTGCCGAAATGTTTCGCGTTCTTAAAGTTGGTGGCCGCGTGGCTGTATCCGATATTGTGTCTGACGAAGACAGCTCTGAATCGCTTAAAAACGACCCCCGTTTGTGGTCGGGCTGCATTTCCGGCGCCTTGCGTGAAGACGAATTTTGTACGGCACTGGAAGAGGCCGGTTTCCACGGTGTGTTCGTTGATAAATTCGAATATGAGCCATGGCAAATTGTTGAAGGCATCGAATATCGCAGCGCGACCTATCTGGCCTATAAGGGCAAGCACGGCCCGTGTTTTGAAAAAAACCAGGCTGTGATTTACAAAGGCCCGTTCCGCCAGATTAAAGATGATGACGGGCATACTTTTATGCGCGGCGTGCGTAGTGCTGTCTGTGCAAAGACCTTTGATCTGTTAAAGCGTGAACCTTATGCCGATTTATTCTATTTTGTAGAACCCGCTGTCGAAGTGACCGAGACAGTAGATTTTCAGAATAATTGCAGTGTCCGCCGCCGCGATCCGCAGGAAACCAAACTCGGTAAAGCTAAAATTACCAGCGATCCGAGCCAGCGCGAAGAGAGCTGCTGTTAAGAGCTATCACCTAAATCAAAGCCCCGACATGTTCGGGGCTTTTTGTGCTTCGGCCCTTATTGCTAAAAAAACATCATGCCGTCATAGTTTTGCCACGTCGATTAGGTTAAAAGGGAAGAAACCAGCCTTCAGGGGAGAGCTATGATGAGCCGAAACCTATGCCTTGCCGCCTTAATTGCGTCGATAACTGTGACTGCCGCCTGTAAAACCGTGCCTGAGCCCGAGCCCGCGCCGATCACGATTAAGACAGAGGCGATGACATGTACGCCGACTGATACATTAGAGCGTCAGGTTATTCCGGCTGTTATCAAACGCGGATTTTACATCACCGGCGTCGAAGACGAACCGCAATATGTGACGGACCCTGAGACAGGTGAAGTGAAAGAAATTCCAGTCGGGGCGCACAATAAAGTCCCATATGAGCGCGTAATTGAGCCTGAACAGATCATCTGGGTGAATGCTGACGGCCAAGTCGTCACTGATATTTGCCTGTCCGATGGTGAAACGCCGGAAAGCTCTATCCCGGGGCAGTAAACCGATTTAGACCTTTTCGCTTAGGGCTTAAATTGTTACCATTAGGTCTAAAGCGGAGACCGGAATGGACATAATTTTAACCAATACCTCGACCCTACCGGGGCGTGAGGTAGTCAAACATCTTGGTCTTGTGCAGGGCAATACGGTGCGCACCAAACATTTAGGCCGCGACATTGCCGCCGGTTTTAAAAACCTTGTCGGCGGAGAACTGCGCGGTTACACCGAACTGCTCGGCGAGGCGCGGGAAGAATGTACGGCCCGAATGTTGACTGAAGCTAAAAATTTGGGTGCGAATGCGGTCATCAATATACGCTATGGAACATCATCCGTCGCGAATGGCGCGTCGGAATTATTTGTCTATGGCACGGCAGTGATTGTCGATTAAATGTCCGGGTGGAATCAGTTTCAAATAATATTATATATCTGGCCGGTCCTGATACTGGTTCTCGGCTATTTTACGGGTAAAATTATCGCGCAGCGACATCTTGCGCGTCTAGATCAGGCTGAAGCTGAACTGTCCCATATTCATATTTGGACAAGTCCCGCCTTTCCCGACGCCCTGCGTGGCGATTTGCCAAGAGGTGAAAGCGCACTCGTTGTCGGCAATGTCACATTGGGTAATGATGTATTTCGATCCTTGATCGCTGCCTTTCAAAGTGTGTTCGGGCGGAACCTGTCCAGCTTCGAGGGCTTATGTAATAGAGGCCGTCGTGAGGCGATTATCCGTATGAAAATCCAAGCGGACAATCTTGGAGCAGCGCAAATCCTGCAGGTTCGTTTCGAAGGATATTCAATCCTTGGAGCAAAGGGCCGCACCGGCGGGATAGAATTTCTGGCGTATGGCACGGCGGTGTGTGCATCCGAATAAAGGAAAATTATGTTTAAAGTGTTTTATGTATTGCCGGTTTTAATGCTTTCTGTAGCGGCCTGCGATGCACCGCCTTCCGTACAGAAGGTCATAGATGCCGAAGAGGCAAAAATAGAAGCGGCCAAGCCGCGCCTTGAAAATCCTGCCCAGACCGCTGCGCAGGAGGCGGGGCGTGAATTCTATGACCTTTATGTGAAAGGCGATTGGGCCGCGCAGGGCGCCTGTGACAGTAGCGCCAAATGGACGTTTGAGGCTGACAAATTCATCACATCACAAAACCGCACCTGCCGCTTCGCGGTTGCAGAAGAGCTTCCCGACGGCAGTATTGCTGTTGCGGGATATTGTCCGCGTATACAGCTTGATGAAGAAGCGGTCGTCATGCGGATTACCCGCACTGCGCCGGATCAAATTGTGATTAATAGCGATTTTGGCGGTGGCCCACTGGTCAAATGCGCTGGCTAATGTGGTCATGCGGCGCGCACAGATTGACCCCGATCGTATAAGAAATTTCCGCGCCTTCATTCAGACTTTGAAGGCAGGGCAATCACATTTTATGCCGCGTTGCACTCTCAAACGCTAAGACCTCATCCGCTAAAGCTTTATGCAGGGCTGCGGAGCGTGTTTTGATCTCATTTGCATCCATCGGCGTCAGCGGTGAATGCCCCCAGACGGCGCCCGGCCAAGCCGGATCTTCTGCCCGCCGGACAATGTGGTGAACATGGAGTTGCGGCGTCATATTGCCGAGCGCGGCGACATTCATTTTATCACCGCGAAACACCGCCATCATCGCGCGGCACAGCGCGCGACTTTCCACTGTAAGCTGTCCATGTTGGTTCTCGCTAAGCTCATAGGCATCTTTAACGCCTTCAAGCCGCGGAACGAGAACGCACCAAGGATAAGCGGCATCATTGATCATTAAAAGCCGCGAGAGCGTAAAATCACCCAGCCACAAGCCATCGCGGGACAGATCAGAATGAAGTTTAAATGTCATTTCAAAACCCTAATCTCTAACGGCGTGACTGGCCAGAGTTAGATATCAAATAAATCTTTTTGTCCTGACACCGATGAGGGGATACGAAATTGCGTGCAATCCAGACTATGGCGTGAATGCGCGCTGGACTCCTGGCTGACCAGTCCGGTGCGGCGCTGACACAGCGCATAGCGTTGCGCGATAAGCTGCGCGAAGGGGGTTTTAACCTCGCCGCCGCGAGACCATGCCGGATCGTAATCCTTGCCGCCATTCATGGTGCGGATATGGTTCATAATGCGTTTGGCGCGGGCAGGGGCAAACACCTCTAGCCATTCCTGAAATAGCGGACTGACTTCCTGCGGCAAGCGCAATATTGTATAAGCGCTATAGCTCGCGCCAAGCGAGACGGCTCGCTCCATAATGCTCTCAAGCTCGCTATCGTTAAGTCCCGGTATCATCGGGCCTAGCATAATACCCGTAGAAACACCGGCATCGGCCAGTTTTTTTAAGGCTTCAAAGCGGTTCTCCGGCGTTGGGCAGCGCGGTTCCATCGCGCGTGCCAGTGCGCGGTCTTGCGTCGTGATCGAGATCATACAGCGCGTCAGGTTTTTCTCGCCCATCGGCGCGAGAATATCCAAATCACGCGTAATTAAATCGGACTTGGTTAAAATAGAAACCGGGTGATGAAAGTCTGAGAGGACTTTCAAAACGTTTCGAATAATTTCCATACGCCGCTCAATCGGCTGGTAGGCGTCCATATTCGTGCCGACAGCGATTGAGCGGACTCGGTAATTGGGATTGCACAATTCCTTGATCAATAATTTTGGCGCGTCGGGTTTAGCAAAAAGACGGGTTTCAAAATCCAGACCCGGAGATAAGCCGTGATAGGCATGGGTCGGCCGCGCAAAACAATAAATGCAGCCATGCTCACATCCGCGATAGGGATTGATAGACCGGTCAAACCCGACATAGGGACTGGTCACTTTATTGATAATCGTTTTGGGTTTTTCAATTGTGACAGTTGTGCGCCGTCCGATGCGGTCATCATCGGCGAGGCTGTTCCATCCATCGTCAAACCGCTGACGCTGCACCGGCTCATAACGGCCGCTGTCATTACTGCGGGCTGCGCGTCCTTTTTCACGTAAAGGGTTTTCGGTGCCGCGCTTTGGCGGCGTAAATGGTATAAAATGGGGCGAGGTCATAGGATGATTATCCTAGGACTATAATCCTTATTAGTCTAGAACAAAAATAGAACACTCTGTGGATAGATTTATATATTCAATCTTGCCGTATCCATTCACGCGCCCTAAACAGCCCTATGACCAATGTTGAAATTCTGGGCTATATCGCAGCCGCATTGACCACGGCCAGTTTTGTACCCCAGGCCGTGCTTGTGATCCGCACGCGCCGTACGGGCGGCATATCGCTTCTTATGTATACGCTGTTTACGTTAGGGGTCGCGCTATGGCTGGCTTATGGAATAGCGACGCAGGCTATGCCGATTATCGTAGCAAATCTGATCACGCTCATCCTTGCAGGGACAATTTTGTTCATCGCTGCCAAGGCGCGATTTTCACGTCGCGGCACATTGCAGGCGAGAGCGCCCGGAACGCCGTTAGAGCCCGATCAAAACCCGGATATTCAGATTTAAGTTTCTTAGCTCTGCTGTGAGGGCTTTTGCAATACTCGGTAGTCGGCGCTTGTTTTATACGGACGGCAGCGCGTTATCAGACGGGAATTTGCGTGCAGGATCGGCCAGTATATCCGGCGTCAATGTATCGCTCAGATCCGCCCATTTTGGATTGAGCAGCTTGATGCGTTTAATCACCTGGGAGCGGTTCCATGTCAGCATATCGGTTTGGCGGTTAAACGCGCTGCCCAGATCGGGATGGGCTTCGAACCAGACCAGCATTTTGCACGCCATATGTTTAGGGTTGAGATCATCAACCTTGCCGGCCTTGTGCGCGGCTATAATGGCAGGCAGGTCATCGGCATGACCGAAATACAGTGTGCCCTTGGGGCGGTTGGTCAGAATATAGGTGTAAAACATAGCGGCGTGTAAATCACTTTCATCATAATAGACAGTCGGTTGTTCTAACAAAAAACGCGCCGCAATCCAAAGATTGCGGCGCGTTCATTACATAGTCCGAACTGCAAGAGTCCGGAGAAAAAGCTTAGTCAGCCATTTCGATGTCTTCAACGGCAGTTTTGCCGGAGCGCTCGTTAACAGCCGTGTTGAAGCGAACTTTGTCGCCTTCTTGCAGACCTTGGAGGCCGCCGCGCTGTACAGCTGAGATGTGTACAAACACGTCGTCGCCGTTTTCTGGTTGAATAAAGCCGAAGCCTTTAGTGGTGTTGAAGAACTTAACTGTTCCTGATTTCATTTCTGACATGTGTATTCCTTTCACGTCATGGTTTTGCGCCGCCTCATTGTGAGACAAAATACGCGTTAGTCGATGTCGGGAGAGGTAATAACATAGTCCCCGAAACAGAATCTCCTTTGGACGGAGGCTGTCGCGGTTAGTAAGCCGATTGTCTGGCCGTAATATCGATAAACCCAATATGGGCGAAAAGGGCTGTGATTACAAGGTCTGTAAACAGGAAAGCTGCATATGCTTACCATCGGGTTGATAACGGCTAATCCAGCGTCCTCTCATTTGCCCATGCGCCATTCTGCGATGGCCCATCGGGTGACCACATGCGCGCCGGGTTGGTCGGCGGCGGCGCGCCGCAAAGTAAGCAGGAAGCCTGCGGGGCGGCAGCTCCGAAGGCTGCCAAAGAGTTTTCTAGTGTTTACGAAGATGCCATCCCCGCAGCGATATCTCACGGCCGATACGCGGCTCTCGCTAAGGTCACAGTCCACAGCGCAGTCTGCTCCCAAACCCGTTTGATGTGAGCCGTAACCTCACCTCGCCCAGATCCAATACCGTCTTCTGGCGGGCAAGAGACGTCTTACCTGTCCGGTCCAAAAGAACAGTTTAAACATAGGGCAAATAGAAGAGGCGGGGATTGTTCTTTTGAAAAGTGCGGTTTTAGCGGGATAAAGGGAGATCGCCGCAGGGATAGAAGTTAACGCGCGCGGCCACGCGATACATAATACGGATTGATTTTCAGCGCGCAATGGCCATTTAACCCCTATGACTATTCCTTTTTCAATTCTCGATCTCGCCCGCGTCACTGAGGGCCACACAATTGCGCAAAGTTTCGACGATTGCGTCAGTACGGCGCAAAAGGCCGAGCAGTTGGGCTATAAACGCGTCTGGTATGCCGAGCATCATAATATGGTCAGCGTAGCCAGCTCGGCCACCTCTGTGCTCATCGCCCATATTGCGACGCAGACAAAAACCATACGCGTCGGCTCCGGCGGCGTCATGCTCCCCAATCATTCGCCGCTGACCATTGCCGAGCAATTCGGCACGCTCGCCACATTACATCCCGGGCGGATTGATCTGGGGCTGGGCCGCGCGCCGGGCGGAGACCGCAATGTCATTCGCGCCTTGCGCAAAGATGCGCAGAAGGCGGCCAATCGATTTCCGCAGGATGTCATGGAGCTTTTATCTTATCTTGACGAGCCCGGCGGACAGCTGAATGACACAGGCGTGCGCGCCATTCCTGGCGAGGGCACGCAAGTGCCGGTCTGGATCCTCGGCTCAAGCCTGTTTGGCGCGCAGCTCGCCGCCCATTTGGGACTGCCTTACGCTTTTGCTTCGCATTTCGCGCCGCAACATGTTTTGGAGGCGGCGCAGACTTATCGCCGGGATTTCAAGCCGTCCAAATATTTGGATAAGCCCTATTTCATGATGGCGTGTAATGTCTTTGCGGCGGACACCGAAGAGGAGGCGCAGTTTCATTTCACAACATTGCTGCAGGCCTTTATCGGTATTATCACAAACCAGCGCGGCCTTATTCCTGCTCCCGTCGAGAATTTTGAGGTGCCGGCGGAGCTCGGCCCGCATCTGGAGAGCATGTTGCAATGCAGCGCGGTCGGAACGGCTGAGCAGGTCGCGGAGCAATTGTCGCAGTTTCAGCGCGAACTTTCCCCTGATGAATATATTATCTCCATGCCGTTTTACGATCAAGCCGCACGGCTAAAGTCGATGGAGCTAACCATGGGAATACGCGAAACGCTAGGGGCTTAAGGGACAGTAAAGGATCCCGTCGTGGTCTGACCTCCGCTGCCTTCGACCGTGAAGTCAGCGGTCATACCGGATGGATCGCCATGAACTGTACGCGCATAGGTCGCCTTGCCCAAATTGCCTGTCGTCATTAAGCGGGATTTCCCCCACCAGAAGCTGGCTTCGATTTGCGCGCCTTTGACGGGTTTACCTTTACAGGTCACGCTCACATCAAACCGCACATGCCATTGGTTTCCCGATTTTGCCGTGCTCTTGCCCGCCGCCGTAACGACGGTATCTTCAACGGCGCAGTTTATCGCCGTGACCTTTATTGTGCTGCTCCCATCATCACATTTCTGTATGAGCATGGGCACCGCTATGAGTGTCAAAATCAGTGCTTTGGACGCTATGAAAACAGCCATAATTCTCTCCCCAATAATTTATAGCATAGTCGTGCTATACCACATTTTACGTAATTTGTAAATTCCGGTGCGGGGAGGGGTGCTCCGGCCGCCCGGTCGAAAGACAAGGCGACTATGAAAAAGACAGAAGAGACCTCATCCTGAGGCGACCCGCAGGGTCGGGACTCGAAGGGCGAGGTTGGTCATTTTGAGAGTTGATAGTCAAGCCGGCCCGCGTTTTGACAGCTTTGGTAACGCCTCCCAATCTCCTCGAATTAAAGCTTCTTTCTTCTTGCGGCTCCAGCCTTTAATCTGTTGTTCAAAGGATATGGCAGGCTCTGCTTCTTCAAAACACTCGGTCCAGACCAGTTCGACTGGTAAACGTTTGGCCGTATAGGATTTAGGATAAACCGCATTCTTATGCTCCCACAGCCGTCCGCGCATATCATCACCGCGATGGCTGCCCGTGTAATAAGAGCCGTCAGAGCATTTCAAAATATAAACCCAGATGTTCATGGGGTTTTATACCGCGCTGTTCGGTAGGTGACCAGAGGGTCAATAAAGTGATAAGCCAGCGCGCAACACCTCGCCCTTCGAGTCCACGCGCTACGCGCGTCCTCAGGATGAGGTGTTGGGTGAGATTGGGGTGTTGGGGAGAGTTTAAGGTACCTTTGGACAGACTAAACCACCCTAACACTACCCCTATCATCTAAAATCAAAAGCAAGCCTCATCCTGAGGGCGCGCCTAAGGCGCGGGGACTCGAAGGACGAGGCGGTGGCTTTAGTCAAACTTAATTCTCATCCAGCAAAGTGAAGCTGCACCCTATGCTTGGATATTCTAAATTATTGGAAATTTTCATGCAGGCTTGAACGAACTCTTCTCCGACTACATCATTTTTCACATTGCTTTCTTTGTATTCTTTACGCCAAGTGTAATTTTTTGATAGATCAGATTGCGCTTTTACACGTAATCCGAACTGGAAAATGACGCCAACATGATTGTAATATTGACAAATAGCGACGCCATACTCTTCGCTATATGGAAAATATTTTGAATGCGCTGTAACGGCTGTTATCGGAAATTGCCTTTGCACACGAGCTGCAGCGCCCTCTTGGTAAATTGGCCACTCTTGTGCAGCGCCGCTTTCAAAATCAGTGCGGGCCAGATCACCATCCGGGCAATTGTAAGTCTCTGCGCTAGCGGCATGTGTAAGGACAAATAATGTTATTAAAATTACAACTATGCGCATTTCTCATTCCCCCGCCTTTAAATAAATCTCTCCGCCTTTATCCCTAAATTTCGCGCTCATTTCGCCCATGCCTTCGATAATTTGCCCTTGGCTCATCTCAGACGCTTCGGGGTAGAGAGCGGCTTTTTCGTTATCGGACAGGCTGTCGGCGTAGTCGCGGACGTCCTGCGTGATCTTCATGCTGCAAAACTTAGGCCCGCACATGGAGCAGAAATGCGCGACTTTATGGGCATCTTTGGGCAGGGTTTGGTCGTGATAGTCTTTGGCGGTTTCGGGGTCCAGCGACAGGTTAAATTGATCTTCCCAGCGAAATTCAAAACGCGCGCGCGACAGCGCATCATCGCGAAGCTGCGCGGCGGGGTGACCCTTGGCCAGATCGGCGGCGTGGGCGGCGAGTTTATAGGTAATCACGCCGACTTTGACGTCGTCGCGATCCGGCAATCCCAAATGCTCTTTGGGCGTAACATAGCATAGCATGGACGTGCCGAACCAGCCAATCATGGCCGCGCCAATGCCCGATGTGATATGGTCATAGCCGGGCGCGATGTCTGTCGTTAACGGGCCAAGCGTGTAGAACGGGGCCTCGCCGCATTCGCGCAATTGCTTTTCCATATTGATTTTAATCTTATGCATCGGGACATGGCCCGGGCCTTCGATCATGACCTGACAGCCTTTTTTCCACGCGATTTGTGTTAGCTCGCCAAGGGTTTCCAGCTCTGCAAATTGCGCGCGGTCATTGGCGTCGGCAATCGCGCCGGGGCGCAATCCGTCACCGAGACTGAACGTGACGTCATAGGCGCGCATGATGTCGCAAATGTCCTCAAAGTGCGTGTAGAGGAAGCTCTCTTTGTGGTGGGATAGCATCCATTTAGCCATGATCGATCCGCCACGCGAGACAATGCCGCAGACGCGGTTGGCTGTCAGGTGAATATAGGCCAGACGCACGCCGGCATGGATGGTAAAATAATCCACGCCTTGCTCGCATTGCTCAATTAATGTGTCGCGGTAAATTTCCCATGTCAGCGCTTCGGCTTCGCCGTTCACTTTTTCCAGCGCTTGGTAAATCGGCACCGTGCCAATGGGGACGGGCGAGTTGCGGATGATCCATTCGCGGGTATTGTGGATATTGCGGCCCGTGGACAGGTCCATGACATTATCCGCGCCCCAGCGCGTCGCCCAGACCATTTTATCGACTTCTTCCTCAACGGAAGATGTGACGGCGGAATTGCCGATATTGGCGTTGATTTTCACGAGGAAATTACGGCCGATAATTTGCGGCTCCAGCTCGGGGTGGTTGATATTGGCGGGGACGACGGCGCGGCCCGCTGCGATCTCGCCTCTGACAAATTCCGGCGTGACGAAAGCGGGGATATGCGCGCCAAAGCTCTCTCCGGCATCGACGCGGGCCTGCGCGCCTGGAACGGCCTCGCGGCGGCCCAGATTTTCACGCTCGGCAATATAGATCATTTCCTTGGTAATAATGCCGGCCCGCGCAAATTCATATTGCGTCACCAAAGGTTGTCCCTGCGCGTTGACCGGCGGGTCGAGGTCCATGTCACAAGGCGAAGATGAAACTTGCGTTTTGCTGATACGCTCAACGCCGCGCAGAGGGTTATGGCGGGTCGGAAATTCACGGGCCAGATATTTGCCGCTCGCGCCGCCATTATCTTCAGGTTTGACGTGGCGGCCTTGATATTCCTCGACGCCGCCGCGCGCTTTCACCCACGCTGTACGCGGACGGGGTAGACCTTTTTCCACGTCAATCGTGACGTTACTATCGCTGTAAGGCCCGGAGGTGTCATAGACGGGCACGTCCGGCTCGTTGGCGCTCTCATGCAGGTGGACCAAGCGGTGCGGTACGCGCAGGGTCGGATCGGCCTGCGGCGCGGTATAGACTTTGGAGCTGTTGGGCAATCCGCCTTGTGTGACAACGGGCGTTTTAAATTCGGATTGGTCGGGGATCTGGTTCATGGCTACACTCGCTATTAGCGGGCGGTTTTCAGGCGCGGTATGGCCGCGTTGTCCGTCCTTCCGCCCATGTAAATGGGATCAAGTTCAAAGCGTGCTTCTCAGTCCTGTCGGACGCCGCTCGGATAATGCCTTTATGCGGTTAATTTACCCGTAGTGCAAGGCGGGGCTGCGTCTGTGAAAAAATATCTACCGCTCCAATCCCTTCCCCGCGCTCATACGCATATAGAACACTCTTAATTTGACTTGCGGGGACGAAGGATAGAGAGTTTTTATCCAAACGGGGAGATGACGAAAATATGGTATTTAGACTTATTTACGCCTCCAAAGCGGCCAAGGGCGTCGGAGAATCCGACTTTCGCGCCATCGCGATGTTCAGCGCGATCAGCAACCGCGCCCATGGCATAACCGGCCTGCTTTTGACTTATAATGATGAGATCATGCAGATTTTGGAAGGTGATGAGGCGCATGTCCGCGGCTTGTATACAAATATTCAAGCCGATAGCCGTCATCACAGCGTCACTTTGGTGCGCGAGCAAAACATAAAGTCTCCGGATTTTTCCGACTGGTCCATGGGCTACCGTCCGCTTGCCGCGCCGATCGATATGGATATTTTCTTTAAACTCACGCGCGACAGCTTGGCCAATGTTCTGGCGCTGACAGATGATCTTCAAGCGCCAACAGCAGATTTCGCCGATCGGGCCGGACTGGATTAGACCGGCTGCAATATGGCCGCTAGATGATAGGGATCCGGAACGCGTAATTTTACCACGTCAACAGAGCTGCCGGATGTGAATTTGACGGCCACAACGCGTGCGCCATTGACATAATCCAGCTTTGCCTCGCGGATATCTTTGCGCGCAATGTCGCGAAACTCACCGCTACTCTGATTGCCAAGTTCTAAAACGTCTGCGCTAACAATGACCTCGTCATAAGCAGAGAGGTTATATATAGACGCCGCTTTGATAATTGTCGCAGATTTTCGCTTTACCGTTTTGGGGATGAGCCGCAAAAACTGACGCACTATTGCGATAATTAATACGCCAATTGAAAGGTATAAAATCTTATCCGGTAAGGTGCCGTCTTGATAATAACTCCATCCGACGATTATGGCCCAGATGAAATACAGCCCCCAGATTGTCCTGTTGACGACCCGGGAGTCGACCCCCTGTGCGCCGGATAATTTGGCACGACATTCGTACAGCGGTGATGCGTCAGTCATTATACGGCTCCGTCACTGCGCGATACTGCCATAAGGCGGGTGTATCGGTAAAGAAATTTGTGTGACGTAGCCTTGCCGCCTGTCCTGTTTTGCCTAAACTGAACTCACATGACAGGAGCCGCCTCTATGTATATTCGGATTTTTGCTATTGCTCTGGCGATTGGGTTGACCGCTATACCCGTGACCAAAGTTTTAGCGTCTGATAATGACGAGCCGCGGCCTTATCACTCGACCCGGAATGCCAGCCAGGACGTCGAAGCCGCATTTGACCGCGCGGCGCTGCGCGGCACCCGCGTGCTGCTCGTTATGGGCGCCAATTGGTGCCATGACAGCCGCGGTTTGGCGGCGCGTTTGGAGCAGCCCGAATTTTCCAGCCTTATCGATCTGAATTATGAATTGGTCTATGTGGATGTCGGACAGAGAAACCGCAATATTGATATCGCCAAACGTTACGGTATTGAAAATATCGTCGGTACGCCGACGGTTCTGATCCTGACGTCTGACGGCGTATTGCTCAACCGTGATACCGCGCCGACATGGCGTGATGCGGCCAGCCGCACAGACGAAGAAACCCTGACCTATTTTACGGCATTTGCCTCCGGCGATATGATCGAAGAGCACGGCGCGCAGGAATAGCCTTATAGCTTACGCTGGTCTTCATCCTAAAACCGTATAGATTGATGCTCATATAGAGGAAGATATTATTATGTTCATGGGTCATTACGCACCGGCAGTCTGGGATACAAAACGCGGTCACGCGGTTCCGCTTATTCCGCTCTGGCTGGGGTTTTTAGCCGTCCAATTTATTGATATAATCTTTGCCAGTCTCGCCATATTCGGGGTTGAGGGCGCGGGAACTATGATAGGCGGCGTGCCGATCTTTGACATTCCATACTCCCACTCTCTGCTCAGCGCGCTCATTTTATCGATCATTGGCGCCGCGATATTTATGGCCATCGTAAAGCCCAGAAGCCGCAAAGCCTTTTTCGTATTTGCCCTGCTGATCTTTTCGCATTGGATACTCGATCTGGTCGTGCACCGTCCTGATCTGCCGCTTTATCCGGGCGGGGAGTTGATGCTGGGGTTTGGGGTTTGGAATTATCCGCTGGCGGCATTTGTGCTTGAAATGGGATTATTGCTGCTCGCCTTTGTCTTCTGGATGCACGTAACTGTGCCCATATCCAGAATCTTTTCGATCGCGCCATGGATATTATTCACCCTGATGGGCGCGCTGCAATATTTCGCTATCGTGATGCCGGGGTTGCAGGTTCAAAACGGAACATTTGATATGGCCGCCGCGCCGCAAGGGGTTTTTCTGGGGATCTCCGCACTATTGGTCTTTGCCTTTATTGCTGGCGCTGTGGCCGCGATCGAGCGCGGCCGGCCCAGCAAATTTAAACGCTAATTTCACCGCGCAGATAGGTCACGGCTTTGCCGGTCAACAGAACCCGATCCTCACTGACCTCCAAGGTTAAATGCCCTCCGCGTTTTGAGGCTTGATGCGCAGTTAATTCGGACTTGCCCAGACGCTGCGCCCAATAAGGCCCTAATGCGCAATGCGCGCTGCCTGTAACGGGGTCTTCGTCCAAATCAATAGCCGGAAAAAACATGCGTGACGTAAAATCATAATCTTCGTCACCGGGCGCGGTCAGGCCGACTCCGTGATCGCCCAGCGCCGCTATTGTGCGAAAATTTGGCTTAAAGTCGCGGACAGTGTGTGCGTCCCGGGTAACAATATAGATATTATCGCGCGCCGCAAAGCCGCCCTCTATTTCAATTGGAAAAGCCGATTTGATTGCGTCGGTAATCTCAATCTCGCGAAGCGCATAGGCCGGCGCGTCAAGGTGATAGCCTGTCTTATCATAGTTCACAGTTAGCGGCCCAATGGGGGCTTGAAGACGGAGCGGAAATTTCGCGCCCAATTCTGTACGCAGAATATGAGCTGCGGCCACAGTTGCATGGCCGCAAAACTCAATCTCGACCATTGGCGTAAACCACCGAATATACCATCCTTCGCTGCGCGGGACAACAAATGCGGTCTCGGATAAATTATTCTCCATCGCGATAGCCTGCATCATGTCAGTCATGGGGAAGGCCTCGCACGGAATGACGGCTGCGGGATTACCCTTAAAGAGGTCACTGGTGAAGGCGTCGGCTTGATATATGGGGAGTTCCATGGCTAATCCTGTCCGGGCGTGTGCGGATTGTCTGCCGCCTTGTGGTCTTTCATCCCTGCGCTGCGGCGCTGGGCCGGGTCGAGCGGTAGTCCCTTCATACCACGCGAGCGCAGCTCGGGCTTGGGCTTGACGGGTGCGTCTTTATCCGTCGGCGAAGCAGTTTTATTGCCCCGGCTGCGCAGTTTGAGTTCACGGCCTTTCATGACGGCTCCTTTGCCAAATTTGTCTCTGGCCTTGTCGCTGGCCCGCTCCGCTTGTGCGCGCTTTGCCGCCGCAGGGTCAAGCCAGTCCATGGCGTCGCCTGCAGGGGCCGTCAGGCCGGATATGCCCGCTCCGATGAGGCGGTAAGCCCCGCCTGTCGCTTCGGCGCGCAGCAGCGGCTCGCAGGTCTTAAAGATCACATCGGCCAATTGAGTCGGGCTGGACAAAGTCCTGCGCCGCGTAATGGATTTAAAATCTTTGGATTTAAGTTTTAGCGTCACCACAGTTCCGGCAATGCCAAGTGCCTTAGCGTGGTCGGCGGTTTTTTGCGCGACATACCATAATTTGTCGAGAAGCTGATCGGGATCGGAAATATCAGTGTTAAAGGTCGTCTCCGCACTACAGCTTTTGCGCTCGCTATCGACTTTGACCGGGCGGTTATCCTCGGCCCGTGACAGTCGCGCCAGACGCAGCCCGCCTTCGCCAAATTTGGTTGCCATCGCCTTGTCGCCCATGCGCCGGATGTCCGCGATGGTGTATAGGCCCGACTTGTTCAGGCTCCGGGCAAAACTCGGCCCGACGCCAAAGATAAATTGCACAGGTTTATCGGCCAGAAAGTCCAGCGCCTCGGCCTGTCCGATCATAGCAAAACCGTTGGGTTTATCCAGATCGCTGGCCGTTTTGGCGAGAAATTTGTTACAAGACAGGCCGACGCTCACAGTAACGCCAATCTCGTCCAGCACCCGTTTTTGGAGGCGCATGAGCATTACCGCAGGCGGCGCGCTATGCAGGCGCTGGGTCCCGGTAAGGTCGAGAAAGGCCTCGTCAATGGAGAGAGGCTGCACCAGAGGGGTCAGGTCGCTCATCATCGCTTTGATGCGGCGGCCCTCGGCCGAATATTTGCCGTGATTGCCGCGAATGACAACGGCATGGGGGCAAAGCTTGAGGGCTTTAAACATGGGCATGGCGCTGCGCACACCGTAAACACGGGCATTATAGCAGGCCGCCGCCACGACGCCGCGCTTGCCGCCGCCGACAATAACGGGGTGATCGGCCAGCTTAGGATTGTCGCGCTTCTCAACAGAGCAGAAAAAGGCATCGCAATCGACATGGGCGATAGACAGGCTGTCAATTTCCGCGTGCCGGATTTGGCGCTGTGAGCCGCAGTGCGGGCAGGGGCCGGCCTGTGCCAGCAGCGCTTCGCAATCGCGGCAATATCCTTTTAACTCTGCCACAAATAGCCCTTTATCCTTTTAGACACTATGATGCGTTTAGACTCTATTATAATGTTCGTGCTATGTTCTGTAAACGAAGTGTTACGACCGAACTCACCGTTGATTAATGATATTCGGGTAAAACACAGTCAATCAAGGCAGGCGTTAAAAAAATGCCGCGAAACTGGTGGATAGGTGATAATGTTGCAAATTATGCCCAAAAAAGTGCTGATTGTCGAAGATAACGAGCTGAATTTGAAGCTCTTCAACGATCTGCTTCATTCTCATGGCTATGAGACATGCCAGACCCGTGAGGGTCTGAAAGCGATTGAGCTGGCCAAAACTTATAAGCCCGATTTGATATTGATGGACATTCAGCTTCCGGGCGTGTCGGGACTGGAAGTCACCAAATGGATCAAAAACGATAAAACAACCAAAGACATCCCCGTCATCGCGGTCACGGCCTTTGCGATGAAGGGTGATGAGAAACGCATTCGCGACGGGGGCTGTCAGGGCTATATCAGCAAACCGATCAGCGTGACGGGCTTTCTGTCGACCATCCGTAAATTTGTCCGATAGGGGGCGCGCGCAATGAGTTCGCGTATCCTGATCGTTGACGATCTTGTTCCGAATCTGAATCTGCTTGAGGTGAAACTCGCCGCCGAATATTACGATGTCGTTCGGGCCACAAACGGCCTTGATGCTCTAAAAATTGCGCGGTCTGAAAATGTTGACCTTATCCTGCTTGATGCCATTATGCCGGGCCTAAACGGGTTTGAAACCTGCGCTCAGCTTAAGACTGATCCAGCGACGTGGCACATTCCGGTGGTGATGGTGACGGCACTGGAAGAGACGCGCAACCGCATTCGCGGGCTTGAGGCCGGCGCTGATGATTTCGTTACAAAGCCGATTGATGAATTTAACCTGATGGCACGCGTCCGCTCACTTCTGCGGCTTAAAATGGTCACAGACCAGTTGATGAGTCATACAACGGACTCCGCGCCATCGCGCGATCTGATTGACCATCTCTCGCGCAAACGCGGTAATGTTCTGATTGTCGATGATCAACAAAATAGCGCCGCACGCATTGAAAACGTTTTGGGCGACAGCCACAATATTACTGCGCAAAATGATCCGAAAGAGGCGATTATCGCGGCCACGCGAAATGTCGATCTGCTGATTGTCAGCCTAACCAGTGAAGCCTTTGACGGGCTGCGCCTGTGCGCGCGCCTTCGGTCCGATCCGCGCACGCAGGATCTGCCGATCCTCGCTATTACCGAAATGGCTGACGAAGACATTATGGTGCGCGCCTATGATACGGGCATTAACGACACCGTCATGCGCCCGATTGAAGCCGGAGAGCTTCAGGCCCGCGTCAACACACAATTAAAACGCAAATTTTATGCCGACAGCCTGCGCGATGATTTTCATGAAAATCTGGAAATGGTCATTTCTGACCCGCTAACGGGACTGGGTAATCGTCGGTTTTTCGACCGCTCCGTTGGCCCGCTCTTAGAAGGCGTAACCTATGGCCGGACATTCTCGCTCGTCGTGTTTGATGTCGATCATTTTAAACGGGTCAATGATATTTTGGGTCATGATGTGGGCGATGATGTGCTTAAAGAAATTGCAGCACGGCTTGTGACCAATATGCGCGCCATTGATATTGTCAGCCGCTATGGCGGCGAAGAATTTCTTATCGCTATGCCCGGCGCGACGGCTGATGAGGCGACGGCTGCGGCCGACCGCATACGCGGACTGATCTCCGGCACGCCAATATTTATTGATGGGGCGGCGCTAAAAGTGTCTGTCAGTGCGGGAATTGCCGAAGCTCAAAAAGGCGAGAAAGTGCGCGAAATATTCAAGCGCGCCGATGACGCCCTTTATGCGGCCAAAAAGGCGGGCCGAGATCAGGTTATGCAGTCACAGGTCAAAGTCGCAGCATAAGCCCGGACGAAGCGCGTTTAAAATAAAATCTTTCCAAAGAAAAACCCTCCACAATGGGAGGGCCATTCAGCATTAAATAGCGTGAAAGCGCTATTTAATCTTGCCTTCTTTGAAATCGACATGTTTGCGCGCAACGGGATCATATTTACGTTTGACCAATTTTTCGGTCATTGTGCGTGCGTTCTTTTTTGTCACATAGAAAAAACCGGTATCAGCGGTTGAATTCAGACGGATTTTAACTGTGGTAGGCTTAGCCATAACCAATGCCCCTGCTGGGATGAATGAAAGCGCGGAACATAGGCATAGGGGGCGTGATGTCAACCTGACTCTAACACCTGAAATCAGGTTTTTGCACTGCCGGGATACGCATCGTATTTAAAGCCGCCCCGATGCCAGCGTGAAAACGGGACGCGCGCGGGCGGGGCGTCAGCCTTCAGATATTTACGCAGCTCGCCAATCATGGCTTCGGTAATGACATGCATTTTAAGCGCGTCCGCCGTGGCCAGCGGCGCCCACCTGATATCGAGTAGTTCAACACTGTCAGAAACCGGCTGGGCGGCTTCGGCGTCTGTTAGATGAGTATGGAAAAACCATGTGTCAAATCGTTTGGGACGATAAGGCGGCGTCGTGGCCCGGCCAAATACGGACAGACGGTTAATAGATGGCAGATAGCCCGCTTTGTGAAAGCCGTCCCAGCCCGGATCGTTCATATTGCGCGGCGAGGGTGCTCTATGTCCGATAATCAGTCCCGTTTCCTCAAAGGTTTCGCGAAGCCCCGCAAGGAGACAGGCGCGTACCCGCGCGGGCGGCAGGGCCGCGCCCAATATGCGCGCTGTGCGGCGGTCAATCTCTCCGCAATAGGGCGCAAAGCTGTCTGCGCGGTCAACGCGTCCGCCGGGATAGACGAACACTTCGGGCATGAAATCATGTTTGCGCGAGCGGTAGCCGAGCAAAACCTCTTCCGCGCCTTTTTCGCCGCGTGTGATCACGACGGTAGAGGCCAGAAACGGGCGCGCCGCGCGGGTCATCATATCCCGTTTGCTGCGATCCTTATCGCTGACCTGGGCACGTTTGTCATGAATCCACTTTTTCACGATCGCGCTTAGGGCCGCTCTTGTCCGGCGGAGCGTTTTTTAGCGTCGGCTTGTTTGCGTTTATGTTTAGGAACGGTTTTCTTTTTGGTCTTCTTTCGCGGCTGGCTCTGCCCCGCCGGACTTTTGCTGCCGCCTCCTTTTTTAGCTTCGCCGCGTCGCCGCTGCCCGCCGCGTTTACCCCGTCCGGGCTTGCCGGGCGTTGGCTCGGTGACCATGTCAAAAATCATGCCGCCGCTGATCGGCGTTGCTTCGACGAGTTCCACGACGACGCGCTGACCGAAATTATAAGTGCCGCCGGTACGCTCTCCGATCAGGGCGCGGGCGCGGTCATCAAAGCGGAAATATTCATTGCCCAGATTGCGGATCGGGACAAGGCCGTCCGCGCCGGTATCGTCCAGCGCTACAAACAGGCCAATGCCCGTCACGCCGGTAATCCGCGCGCCGAATTTCGCGCCCACACGGTCAGCTAAATGCGCGGCAATATAGCGGTCTGTCGCGTCACGCTCAGCGGCCATGGCTGTGCGCTCGGTCGTGCTGATATGCTCCGATATTTCCTGCAGGCGCGAGATTTCCTGATCCGTTAGCCCGTCATCACCCAAATTAAAGGCGCGGATGAGCGCGCGGTGGACGATCAAATCAGCATAGCGGCGAATGGGGGATGTGAAATGCGCATAATGTGACAGAGTCAGGCCGAAATGCCCGCCATTATCGGGGCTATAAATAGCTTGGCTCTGGCTACGCAGCACGGCCATGCCAACAATCTCCGACAGATCGCGATCTTTAGCGGCGCGCAGGAGTTTGTTAAACCGTGTCGGCGTCGCTTTCTCGCCTAATGCCCATTTCATTTTTACGACAGGCAAAAAGTCCGACAGGCTTTGCAGCTTCTCACGGCTTGGCTCGTCATGGACGCGAAAGACCAGATCCGCCTTCTCCGCAGTCAGCGCTTTGGCCGCCGCAACATTGGCCTGTATCATGAATTCTTCGACCAATTTATGCGCGTCGAAGCGCTCGCGCACTTCAATGGCTGTGACCTCGCCATTATCGCCGATACGCACGCGGCGCTCGGGCATATCAATCTCCAGCGGGCCGCGGCGTTCGCGCGACGCGCGCAGCGCCTTGTAGGCGGCGTAAAGCGCTTGCAACTCCGGCACGACTTCGGCAGCCGCCTCGTGCTCGCGGCCTTCGAAAACCTCTTGGGCTTGCGCGTAGGTGAGGCGCGCGCGGCTACGCATTAATCCGCGCTCAAATTTATATCCGGAGAGGCTACCATCATTGGCAAAGGACAGCCGCACCGCCATGCAGGCCCGGTCTTCATTTGGCCGCAGCGAGCACATATCCGATGACAGGGCGTGGGGGAGCATGGGCTCGACGCGATCGGGCAGATAGACGCTATTGCCCTTCTTAAAGGCGGTTGCGTCCAGCGCGCTACCCGGCGTGACATAGGCCGCAACATCAGCGATAGCGACCCATGCCGTGAAACCTTTGCCATTCTCATTGGGCATCGCGCAAATGGCGTCATCGAAATCTTTGGCGTCTTCGGGGTCAATGGTCAAAAGCGGGAGATGGCGCAAATCTTTGCGCGCGCCGCCGACTTTGGGAATAGTGGCTGCCGCCGCTTCTTCCTCAGCCTCTTCGGGAAAGCCCAGGGGGATATTATGCTCGTGCAGCGAGATCAGACTGGCCGCTTTGGGATCGTCAATTGTGCCGACGACCTCAACAATACGCGCCGGCTTTAGTTCGCTACGCGATGTCTTGCGTCCGCTGGGTAGAGTTTCGAACAGCACAAGGTCTTTGGGTTTTAGCTTTGGATCTTCGGTGGCCAGCACAAATTCATGGCGCTCACGTTTAGACACCGCTTTGATCCGCATGCCTCTGCCGGATTGCACAATAACGCCGAGCTGGCGCTGCGGCGCGCGGCCGATAACGCGGATAACTTCGGCGCGCGGCGGGCTGGCGTTAAAATCTATGCGGCACAGGGCGCGGCCTCCCACGCCTAATTTAGCGCCTTCTTTGCCGCGCGTCTTCTCATAGACGATAAATTCCGGCGTTTTGCCATTGCCTTTAACTGCGGCGGGCGAGCCAATCATGTCGCCATCATCGTCGATACGGTCAATGTGAAGGATCGTAACTTCGGGCACGTCACCGGACAGGCGGTATGTACGACGGTCCGATTTCACAATCTCGCCGCGCTGCTCCATATCGCGCAATATCATACGCAGCTCGCGGCGCTGCTCTGCGCTGGCATCGATGATTTTGCTGATCTCACGCTTGCCTAAACGGTCAGGCTGCTCGCCAATCGCTTTTAAAATGTCTTTGCGGTTTATATCCATAGGCGCTTCATACGGGGTATCGCCGCAAAAGGGCAGGGGGTATTGCTGCGTTATTTTGAAAGCGGGTCAGACGTGTTAAATGAAAATTGAGTTTGTAATAAGTCTGTCAAACTTTTCGTTTTACTGAACCGCCTAGATCTAGCGGATTACTCTCTTTTTATTCGCTCGATCTCTTGCCTAACGGCCTATGTTCAAGGTCTTGATGATGGGGCTGTTGTGTTGCGGGCAATAAATGAACGAGGGTAAGATTAGGCGGCAATGATGACTGACCTGTTTCTGACAAATAGGCACTAATTGCATCTTGGTCAATTAATACTTGCCCGCTGCCCGCCCAATGTCGGTCTGCATTATTCTTTTTAACACCTGAAATCCAATAATCTTCACCCGACTCAATATCGAAGTAATTCCCACCGATACCGCTTCCTTTTGAGCTTTGGAAGGCTTTTCCATTTGAATAAATAGTTGCGCCTGATTTAGACGTCGTCGCAAGTCCAATCCAAGCTGGACCATTGTCCGAATGGCCCGATTTCAGCTCAACATATATAAGTCTATTTTTCATGTCTTTTACAAACATGAAAAACGGCTTTGCTCAATGCTTAAGCTGAAAGATAGGACTACGCCTTTGCTGCCGGTTTATTCTTAGAAGCCGGTTTTTTCTTTGCGGCGGGCTTTTTTCTCACCGCTGGTTTTTTCTTAGCGGCAGGCTTTTTCTTGGCCGCCGGCTTCTTTTTCTTGCCGCCTTTGGCTTCTTTTTCCGCGATATATTCCAGCGCCATGTCGATATTTATATCCTCGACATTGGTGCCTTTGGGGATGGTCGCGTTGACTTTCTCATATTTGACATAAGCCCCGTAGCGACCGTCCATAATCTTGATCGGCTTTTCGGTCGTGGGGTGCATGCCAAGATCTTTGAGCACGGTTCCGCCATTGCGCCCCCGTCCCGGATTGGCGCGCTTTTCGGCAAGCATAACCACGGCGCGGTTCAGGCCTATTTCAAACATTTCTTCAATAGTAGGCAGGTTCACATAGGTCCCGGCATGAAGAATATAAGGTCCGAAGCGTCCCAGATTGCCCGCGATTTTCTTACCGTCCTCGGGATGGTCGCCGACATGACGGGGCAGGTCGACAAGCTGTATCGCCTTTTCCAAATCAATAGACTCAACCGGCCATGTTTTCGGGATGCCTGTGTTTTTAGGTTTTGGCTCTCTGGCGATTTGCACATAAGGGCCAAAGCGGCCATTTTTGAGGAAAATATCTTCGCCGGATTCGGGATGCTGACCGAGCAGCTTGTCTTCCACCGCTGCGGCTTCGGCCTCTGCGCCCTGTCCAAACGGACGGGTGAATTTACATTCGGGATAGTTGGAGCAGCCGACAAATGAGCCGAATTTGCCCAGTTTCAATGAGAGCTGTCCGTCATCACAGTTCGGGCATTTCCGCGGATCAGTGCCGTCTTCTTTATCCGGAAAGACCAATGTTCGTAGTGAGTCGTTAAGCGCGTCCAGAACATGTGTGACGCGAAGTTCGCTTGTTTGCTCAATCGCGGCCGCAAATTGCGTCCAGAAATCGCGCAGCATGACTTTCCAGTCCAGATCGCCCGCTGAGACCTTATCAAGGCGCTCTTCTACGTCCGCCGTATAGTCATATTGGACATATTTTGGGAAGAAGTTCTCAAGAAATGACGTGACCAAGCGGCCTTTATCATCCGGGGTGAAACGGCGCTTGTCCAAAACGACATAGCCGCGGTCCTGCAAAACTTTCAGGATGGACGCATAGGTTGACGGACGGCCAATGCCCAGCTCTTCCATTTTTTTGACGAGGCTGGCTTCGGAGTAACGGGGCGGCGGCTGTGTGAAATGCTGCTCGGGTGTGGCTTTATCGAGCGTCAGCGCATCACCGGCCGCAACGGCTGGCAAGGTGGCGTCATTTTCTTTTTCATCGGATGCGGATTTGCTTTCCTCGTAAAGCGAGAGAAAGCCGTCAAATCGGATAACTGTGCCGGATGTGCGCAGGCCGACGGTTTTGGCGGCGTCCGCCATTTCAATTGTGGTGCGCTCCAATTTCGCGCTCGCCATCTGGCTGGCCATAGCGCGTTTATAGATCAGCGCGTAGAGCTTCTCCATATCGCCGGACAGCTTCAGGCTCTCCGGGGTGCGGGTAAACTCTGTCGGGCGAATAGCTTCATGCGCCTCTTGCGCGTTTTTGGCTTTGGATGTGTAAACCCTCGCCTTGGCCGGAAGATAGCTCTGTCCGTATTTTGATCCGATTTGTGTGCGACAGGCCGTAATCGCTTCGCCGACCATAGAAACGCCGTCCGTCCGCATATAGGTGATCAGGCCCGTCGTCTCACCGCCAAGATTAACGCCCTCATAAAGTTTTTGCGCGGTTTGCATCGTGCGCGTTGCGCTAAACCCCAGCTTGCGCGAGGCATCTTGCTGCAATGTTGATGTCGTGAAGGGCGCGGGCGGATTGCGTTTAAGCGGTTTAGCCTCAACGGATGTAACGGAAAAACTTTTCGCGGCATTTACCGTCGCCATTGCTGCGTCGGAATCGGCTTGACTGGAGATAGAAAATTTGTCGAGTTTGTCGCCGTTCAAGGTTGTGAGCTTGGCCGCAAATGCGCCTTTGGCGCTGCCCATCATCGCGTCGACAGTCCAGAACTCTTTCGGATCAAAGGCTTCGATCTCGGTTTCGCGCTCACAGATCAGACGGAGCGAAACGGATTGCACGCGGCCCGCACTGCGCGCGCCCGGCAGCTTGCGCCACAGCACCGGCGAAAGATTAAAACCGACAAGGTAATCGAGCGCGCGGCGCGCCAGATAGGCTTCGACCAGTTCCATGTCCAGATCGCGCGGGTTTGCAATCGCTTCGGTGACGGATTTTTTGGTGATCGCGTTAAAGACCACGCGCTGGATATCTTTACCCTTAAGCGCTTTTTTCTTAGTCAGGACTTCGAGCAAGTGCCAGCTAATGGCTTCGCCTTCTCTGTCCGGGTCGGTCGCGAGGATAAGGCGGTCAGCGCTTTTTAGCGCGGTTTCGATATCTTTGATCCGGGCGCGGGCGCGGGTGTCGATGGCCCAGCTCATGGCAAAATCGTTATCGGGGTCGACCGATCCGTTTTTCGACGGTAGATCGCGAACATGACCGAAACTGGCTAAGACCTTATAATCTTTGCCGAGATATTTCTCGATGGTTTTCGCCTTGGCCGGCGATTCAACTACAACAACGTTCATAAACGGATTTTCCAACATTATGGGCAGGTTGCCCTTGAAAGCGCGCCATACCTGACCGAGCGTCAATATAATGTCAACGCCAAGCGCTGGCATAAAATATAAGGCAAGTATTGACTTAAATTATAAGGCGTATATTTTAAATAACACTATTAACGTGCATGATGCCGGACGGACTTCTGAAATAGGGAATGACCGCGCGTGTCGCCAGCCAACAAGGACGATGTCATGGTATCTAAACTCAGTGGGCAACTATCAGTCAATACGGGCGCAAAAGATACGCCGCAAAATACTCATAGCTATATTATTGATATGCTGGAAGAGCTATCGGATATGGCCAATGACAGTAAATTAGGCGCCTTGGCGCGCGTCTTGGAACTGGCGCGCGATGCCGCCAAAGAAATGTCGGCTAAGCAGGCCTAATAGGCCAGACCCGTCCGGCCATCGGACTCGACAACGGCCTCGCCCTCGATTTCCAACTCTAACAGCGCTGCGGCCGCCAAAGGAACAGGCAGTCCCGACATACGAATAATGTCGTCGCGCGGGATGGGCGTGGGCGAAAGCAGGCTTTTTATAGCAATCTTGGCTTTGCTGATGTCGGCTTTGGCCGCCTGCCAGTCAAAGGGCGGCGCGCTGAACGCGTCCCCGCCTTCACGGGCCGAGATACGCGAGCGGGCGTGCAGAATATCAAGAATATCTTCCGCCGTTTCAATCAGCGCCGCGCCCTGGCGGATTAATCGGTTGCAGCCTTTCGTGCGCGGATCGAGCGGGCTCCCCGGCGCGGCCATAACTTCGCGGCCCTGCTCCAGCGCGTAGCGCGCGGTGATGAGCGTGCCGCTGCGTTCGGCAGCTTCGATCACGACGACGCCAAAGCTGAGACCCGAAATAAGACGGTTACGGCGGGGAAAATCGCGGGCCGTTGCGCGGTGACCGAACGGGCTTTCGCTGATGATCGCGCCTTGATCTTTAATCTGTGCATAAAGATCGGCGTTTTGCGCCGGATATACATTGTCGACTCCGCCGCCCAAAACAGCCACGGTTCCGGTGTCCAGCGCCGCCATATGCGCCTGTGTATCAATGCCGCGCGCCAATCCCGATATGATGCCGACATCCGCTGCGCCCAACTCGCGCGCGATTTGCCCCGCAAAGCGCAGGCCGACAGCAGAGGCATTGCGCGATCCGATTATGGCGAGGCGGTCTTCGGGGATACGCGATAAATCTCCGGCGACGCTGATAATAGGCGGGGGCGGATCCAAAGCGCGCAGAAGGTCGGGATAGTCCGGCTCGCATGAAGCGAAAATCTGCGCGCCGAAATCAGCGGTCATTTCCATCTCACGCTCAACTAAATCGACAGAGGGAATAGACAATTTGGAGGATTTTGTAATTTCCCGTAGTCGGGCCAAAGCTTCGGACGCATCACCGAAGCGCTCTAATAATCCGGCAAAAGCGACCGGCCCGATTGTGGTACTGCGCGAGAGCCGGATCCAGTCGCGCTTTTGTTCAAAAGACAGTGTCTGCGTTTTCAAGAGGCGGCGTCTTTCTTTGCGCCGACTTTAGGCTCCTCGCCCTTCATAATGCGCGCGATATTTTGGCGATGACGAAGAAAAATTATCACTGCCATAAAGGCTGCCATGGCGGCGACATAGGGGAGGCCCATGAAAAAGGCGATGAACGGCGCGAGCGCCGCCGCCAGTAGGGCGGAGAGCGAGGACATGCGCGAGATAAACGCCGTGACCAGCCAGATGGCGCCTGCGATGAGGCCGACGGGCCAGGCCGCCGCTAAAAGCGCGCCGAAAAATGTCGCCACGCCTTTGCCGCCTTTAAATTTTAGCCAGACGGGGAAGCAGTGTCCGAGCAGCGCCGCGCAGGCCGCGATCAGCGCGATAAAGGGTACGAGCGGTAGAGCAATTTTAACAATGGCGAAGGCCAGCCCGGCTTTGGCGGCGTCCAGAACCAGCGTTAAAATAGCGATGTCTTTGCGTCCGGTGCGCAGCACATTGGTTGCGCCGATATTACCTGAGCCAATCTCGCGGATATCGCCTTGTCCCGCCATTTTCGCGAGTAACAAACCGAACGGGATCGAGCCAAGAAGATAGCCAAATAGCGCGGCTATAATTGCGGATATAAATAACGTGCCCATAAACTCTCTTATGCCCCCAGACGGTCAAAAACAATATCGCCGCCGCAAACGGTCATGTCTGCGCGGCCGATAAAGCGCCGTCCTTCAAAGGGTGTGTTTTTGGCGCGGCTTGTCATGTGATCGGGATTAACGACCCATGGGGCATTAGGATCGATCAGGACAAGGTCGGCGGGGGCGCCTTCGGCCAGTTTACCGCTTGCTAGTCCCAGAAGCTCTGCCGGATTACAGGTCAGAGCGCGAAGCATCGCCATGAGGTCCAGCTCTTCATTATCAACCAGAGTGAGCCCCGCGCCGAGCAGGGTTTCCAGCCCGATCGCGCCAGCGCCCGCTTCGGTGTAAGGCCGGCGCTTTTCGCCGGCCATGCGCGGATCATGAGAGCTGACAATGACATCAATTGTGCCGTCATTGACCGCCGCCAACAGGGCTTTGCGGTCGCTCTCTTCGCGCAGGGGCGGGTCAAGCTTGGCAAAGGTGCGGTACTCTCCGATATCCAGCTCGTTTAGCGATAAATGGTTGATCGTGACGCTGGCATAGACTTCCAGATCGCGGCGACCGGCTTGGCGTAAAACCTCCGCGCCTTCGCGCGACGACACCATATCAATCAGCAGCCGGCCGCCCGTCAGCTCGGCCAGTGCAATGTCGCGCTCGGCAATAATGCGCTCCGCTGTCGGGGGATGCCCGGGCAGGCCGAGACGCGCGCTAAAATCGCTCTCATGGGCGCATGTGCCCGCGCTCATATCCGGATCCAGCGGACGGCTGGCGATCAGAGCATTAAAAGCGCTGCTATAAGAGAGCAGCCGGCGCATAAGCCGGCTATTGGCGATGGGATTATCCCCATTTGAAAAAAACAGCGCGCCGGCATCGCCCATCAGACCGATATCGGTCATGGCTTGTCCCAGCAAGCCATGCGTCAGCGCGCCAGCGCCGTAAACATTAATGGGGGAGCCTTCCGCACCCTTGCGCAGCAAATAGTCCAGCTTGGATGTGTCATCTAAAATGGAGCCGGTTTGCGGCATAATCACGATAGTGGTAAAACCGCCTGCAGCCGCGACATTTCCGGTCTGGTCAATACGGGTCTCAGATGAGACCACGCGCATATCAATCAGGCCCGGCGATAGAATACGGCCGTCTGCCTCTATTTCTTGGACGTTATCGGGCGCATCAACGTCGCCGAATTGCGAAATTTTGCCATATTGGACGAGCAGGTCGCCCATATCGTCATAGCCGCTGGCGGGGTCAATCAGGCGGGCATTTCTAAATACAAGATCAGACATGGGCCGCCTCGCCGTTTTGACGCGCCGCATAAAGCGCGTCGATAATCGCCATGCGCATGGCGACCCCGGTTTCGACCTGTTTCGTAATCAGCGAAATATCAGGGTCATCGGCGACATCGCTGCTGATTTCCACGCCGCGGTTCATCGGGCCGGGATGCATGACCAGCGCGCCGGGCGAGGCCAGATCCAGTTTGGCGCGGTCAAGGCCGTAAAAATGAAAATATTCGCGCTTGGAGGGCACTAATGCGCCTTGCATCCGTTCGAGTTGCAGGCGCAGCATCATGACCACGTCACAGCCGCGCAGGCCCTCGCTCATATCGTGAAACACTTCCGCGCCCCAGCGGTCAGCATCGGCGGGCAGTAATGTCGGCGGCCCGATCAAGCGCACTTCCGCGCCCAGCAGCCCCATTAAAATGATATTAGAGCGTGCCACGCGGCTGTGCAGAATATCGCCGCAAATCGCGATGCGCAGCCCGCTAATATCGCCGAGCGTGCGTTTTAAGGTGAGCGCGTCGAGAAAAGCCTGGGTCGGATGTTCATGCACGCCGTCGCCGGCATTAATCACGCTGCACGAGACTTTTTGCGACAACAAGGCGGGCGCGCCGGAGGCATTGTGGCGGACAACCAACACATCAGGGCGCATAGCGTTGAGCGTGGCGGCGGTATCAAGCAAAGTTTCGCCTTTGGCCACACTGCTGCTGCCCACAGCCATATTGACGACATCCGCGCCAAGACGCTTGGCCGCAACCTCGAAACTGTTTTGCGTGCGGGTCGAGTTTTCAAAAAATAGATTGACCAAAAGCGCGCCTTTAAGATGATCACAGCGCTGCGCCTGGGGCGCGCAATAATGCAGGCCCAGCTCCAGCAGGGTATCAATCTCAACACGGTTAAAATCGGAAATAGAGAGGCAGTGCCTCTTGGCGAAGACATATCCGTCAGGATGAGTAATCCGGGATGTCATAAACCCTCTTCGTTATTTTCGCCGCTTTACGGGAGGATAGAGAGAGAGTCAAAGCTTGCAAAGTAAAAAGGTCTAAAATGAAAAAAGCGCAGCGAAATAATTCACTGCGCTTTTTACTGTTTAATTACTTAATTTCGACCCGCTTATTCAACTACATTTCCGTCCGTGTCCCAATATTCGATATCGGCGATGCCGAGCGCCTTGAGCGGGGCTTCGATCTCTGTGCGGTCACCGACAATAATCCAAATGACGCTATCGGGCTTGATCGTCTCTGTCGCTGTCTGGCGCAGGCCTTCAGGCGTCAGGGCGTTATAGCGCTGTTGCGTTGTGGTGGCGTAATCATAGGCGCGGCCATAGCGGGCCGAGCTGCGGATCGAGCCAAGCACGGAGCCTGCCGTTTCAAACTGTCCGGGCAGAGAACGGATATTATTATCTCTGACCTTTTGAAGCTCGTCAGCGGTGATCGGACGGTTGCCTAGATAATCACGCACTTCACGGCGCAGCTCCATCAGGGACTCGCCGGTCTTGTCCGTTTGGACGGGCGCATAGATCAGCCATGGACGCTGTCCTTTGGCATTTTGCATGAAGGTGTAGGCCCCATAGGCCCAGCCCTTATCCTCACGCAAATTCATGTTGACGCGGGCCGTAAAGGCCCCGCCCAGCGCTTCATTCATGGCATCAATATCGGTGGCATTAGGCGCGCCCGTCGAGCTGATTAAATGACCGCCTAAAATCAGCGATTGCGGCGAGCCTTCCTTGTCGACGATAATTACGCGCTCGCCGGGTCTGATCCCGACCTGCGCCACATTGCGCTCCGGAATGGCCGTGTCCGGCGCGCTCCAGTTTCCGAATTCAGCTTCAAGTTTCGGCTTCAGCGTCGCTTGGTCAATATCGCCGACCACGAATAATGTAGCATTATCCGGGCGGATAAAATCACGGTGATAAGCCTGCAAATCCGCGCGGGTCATGGCGTTGGTCGTCTCTGCTGTACCCGAGCCGGTAAAGGGCACGCCATAAGCATGATCTTTGCCGTACATGGCGGGCGGAAGAAGGCGCAAAGCGGTCTGGATCGGATTGACTTTTTCATTGTCAATTCCGGCAATACGCTGCTTGCGGAAGCGTTCAATTTCTTCGTCGCTAAAGGCGGGATTGCGGATAATATCAGCGTAGATATCCAGCCCCTCATCCAGCTTATCGGTCAGCACATTCAGGGTCACGGAGGTGTTGTCCAGTCCTGCGCCCGTGCCGATATTAGCCGCAATCGCGCTGGTTTGCTCGCTAATATCCAGCGCGCTGCGCGTGGTTGTGCCATTATACATCATGTCCGAGGCAAAACTGGCCGCGCCAAGTTTATCGCGGCTGTCCGCAGCGTATCCACCGTCAAATTCCATCGCCATTTGGACAACCGGAACGGCGTCACGCGTGGCGAGAACCACCTTAATGCCGTTGGACAGAGTAAATTCACTGACGGCCGGGAAAGACAGATCCGGCACGCCGCCCATATCGGGCAGGGCGGATCGGTCAGCGCCGGTTTCGGCGGATGTCTTCTCGCCAAAGGGCAGGATAGTGAGTTTATAGGCTCCGTCTGAAAGCCATTTATTGGCCGTCATGCGCACCAGATTGCCGTCGGCGGCATTGACCCGTCCGAGCTGTTTCTTCCAAAAGCCCGGATCGCCTGCATATAGCGCGCCTTCGGCCAGTGTAGAGGCTTTGCCGCTAAAGCCGCCGATCTGCTCCAACCCGCGGATATAGGTGGCGTTAACGCCCGTTTTCTTGGCTGCGAGTAAATCCGCAGGCGGGCCGTCGCGCAGAAAATCGCTCATAATGCGGTCAATTATTGCGTCGACTTGGGCGGGGTCGGCATCTTTTTTCAGCTTCACATTAATGGTGAAAATCGACGCCAGATTATGCTCTTCCACATAGACGCTGACATCTGTCGCCAGTTCTTTGTCATAGACCAGCTCTTTATAGAGCAGCGAGGTTTTGCCGGAGCCCAGCACCTGCGCGGCCAGATAGAGCACCGCAGCGTCTTGGTCGAGGCGTCCCGGCACGGCCCAATAGCGGTCAAGGCGGGCTTGGGGAACGCGGTCATACATGACTTCGGTCACGGTCTCCGTGCGGTCCGGCACCCATGTCTTTTTCTGATATAACGGATCGCCAACGGGGGCGTCGCCGAAATATTTTTCCATGAGCGGGCGGGCCTCTGCGGCATTAATATCTCCGGCCAAAACGACAACGGTGTTGGACGCGCCATAATAAGACTTAAACCACTCAGTCACATCTTCGACGGAGGCGGCGTTGAGATCATCCATGGAGCCGATCGTAGACCAACGGTAAGGATGGCCTTGGGGGAACAGGCCTTCAAGCACGCGGTATTCAACAAGTCCGTAAGGGCTGTTATCGCCTTGGCGTTTTTCATTTTGAACGACGCCGCGCTGCTTATCCAGATTGTCCTGCGTAATTGCGCCTTCGAAATGGGTCATGCGGTCTGATTCCATCCACAGCGCCATATCGAGCGCGGGGGTCGGAACCGTCTGAAAATAATTGGTACGGTCAAACCATGTCGTGCCGTTCATTCCGGTCGCGCCGGCCTTCTCAAACGGGCCGAAATATTCGTCATTATAGTTCTCGGAGCCGTTAAACATTAAATGCTCAAACAAATGGGCAAAGCCTGTTTTGCCGGGCCGTTCATCTTTGGAGCCGACATTATACCAAACGGAAACGGCGACGGTTGGCGTCTTGCGATCTTCGTGGACGACCACGCGCAGGCCGTTATCCAGCGTGAATGTCTCATAGGGAATGTCGATATCCGGCGCGGCGCGCATGGCGTCTTCATCGCTGATTTTCGAAACGTTCATTGTCGTTTGGACTGCCGCTTTGGAAGACTTCGGCGCTGTTGACGCCGCATCATCAGTCGTGTTGCCGCATCCGGCCAGCGCGAGCGCCATAGCCACAGTTGTCAATAAAGTCAGGCGTTTCATAGTTTCCCCCTTGGATTGTTTTTTAATGATTTAGCAAGCGCAGGAGGAGCCGCAAAGTTAAATAAAAGTTAATTCAATGCATTATCGCCGCAGGCGGTCTAGCACGCCTTGCAAAATATAACTGGCCGCCAGCTTATCGACGGCCTGTGCGCGCTTGGCGCGGCTAATATCGCTTTCAATCATGGTGCGGGTGACGGCAGCGGTCGACAGGCGTTCATCCCAAAACATATAGGGCACGTCACGCACCCCCATCAAATTCGTGGCAAAGTCGCGGGTGGACTGCACGCGCGGGCCGGAGCTGCCATCCATGTTGAGCGGCAGGCCGATCACCAGCGCGCAGCACTCTCTCTCGGCATATACCTCAAACAGGCGCGTGGCATCGGGGGTGAATTTTTTGCGCTTGATGGTCTCCAGCGGAGTGGAAATCAGGCGCGTGCGGTCGCTGATCGCAATACCAATCGTCTTCGTGCCCGGATCGAGCCCCATGATCGGCCCGCTTAACGCCGCAAGCGTGTCTATATCGATGAGAGCCATAACCGTCTTCTATCCGCCGAAGAGAAGCGGCGCAATAAGCCCGCCAATCACGAACACGGCGTAGAGGACAACGAAAATGCTCAGCACGACCCTAACCCGAAATTCAGGAAATCTGCGCCACAAAATGTAAATACAAATCAGACCCAGCAGATTATCCAGTTGTCCGACAATGCGGCCGTAATGGTTTGCATCCCAATAGCTGACAGGGGAGATGAACCGCCAGTCGCTGAACGGCCAGAAATGGCGATGGGCATCTTCGGCGTGGACGGGTAAATCAATAAGGGACTGGGTAAAAGCGGCCAGCGCAAAAAATAGAAGCAGATAAGCCCATGTTTGCTTTCGAAATAAATAGCCAATCAACGCGAGGCCCGCATAGATTGGGAGCGAGTTGGACAGGGCGCTCCAGAACTGCATATGGGGCTGGAAGTAAATCTCGTTAAAATATGTGCCGACTCCGTCGCCGCTGATAAGGCCATAATAAATCAGGCCGATATAGATGAATATATCTGTTGCCATCGCCCCGGAAAATATGGCCCAGTTTCGCGCAGGAGATTCACGTTTTGAGAAGATCGCGAGCGCAAGCAAAACATGGGTTTGTGTATTCACTTCTGCCGTTCCGGATGCACGCCGGTCCAATGTTCGTCAACATAAGCTTTAATAGCCGCATTATCAGTGGCCATGTCCCCGGTCAGCGGCATCAGGCGGTCAAGCACAACACGTTTATTCGGGCCGTCAAAGGCGCAGATGAAGACGGGAACATTGGCCGCATAAGCCGCGCGCAGATATCCCGTTTTATATTGTTTAACGAGCGAACGCGTCCCCTCCGGCGGAAACCCGACGCAGACTTTGTCTGCGCTGTCAAAAAGCGCGACGATTTGATCCATGACGCCGCCGCCTTTGCTGCGATTGACGGGATAGCCGCCAATGGATCGTAGGATTGGTCCGAGCGGCCAGAAAAAGGCTTCTTTTTTAATCAAAAATGTATAGCGAAATCCCGAGGCTAGCATGGCTAAAGAGGCGGATACGCCGTCCCAATTAGAGGTATGCGGCACGCCGATGATCACAAATTTCGGCACATCCGGCATTTTGCCAACCAGGGTCCAGCCCGTCAGTTTCAGGCCTAAAGAGCCGATGGCCCGCGTCAACGCATTGCCCATACGCGGGGAATGCTCACTCATATGTACATTATCAAATTTCATCAGACTTCTGTTTTTCAATTATATTAAATTTATCCGTTTTCCGGCCTCACGCCGGTAAAGGTTTTATCGAAATAGGCCTTGATTTTGCGGTTATCAACGTCTGTGTCATAGGTCAGATCCCAAACTTTATCGAGCACAACCTCTTTGGTTGGTGCGTTAATGCCGATAATGTAAATAGGTACTTTGGAGGCATAAGCCATGCGCAAATACCCTTTTTTAAGCTTTGCCACTTTGCGGCGCGTGCCTTCGGGCGTGAGGCCAATCCAAACATTATCGTGACTTTCAAAATAGGCGACCATTTGCTGGGTGACGTCGTTTTTAGAGCTGCGGTCAACCGGAATGCCGCCCATTGCTTTCCAGAGCGGGCCGAGCGGCCAAACAAAAGCTTCCTTTTTCATCATCCATGAAAAACGCAGGCCCACGGACAGCATTGCGGCCATAGCGAGATAAAAGTCCCAATTGGAGGTATGAGGCGCGCCGATTACGATTAGCTGTTTCTCTTCGGGGAATTTGCCTCTTAGTTTCCATCCAACCATTTTCATCAAAGCAGAGCCGATGGCCCGCGTCACAGCATTGCCCATGCGCGGCGTGGCGCCAGATATGTGGGGGTTATCGAATTTCATATTTGGCTCGCCCGGTTTCTGCATTTGACTATCGCTACAGGGCGACAAAGGCAATTTCCTAACATGCAAATAAGTAGGTGGATGCTTCTAAGTTTATTTATTAATTATGACATATGCATATTGAGCCTTTCATACCCCCGCGGCCTTTGCGCTCGGGAATTATTCAAACATACCTCGCCGGCCAGAAATTCAGGCGGCGCGGGAATAAACTGATGCGTGATGTGGCGCAGGACATGGTTTTAGATCTTCCTGACGGCGTGCGCTTATCAGGATATTACTCACCCCATCCGAACGCGCGCGGAACAGTCATGCTTCTGCATGGCTGGGAAGGCAGCGTCGACAGCACATATATGCTGTGTTGCGGTCAGTATTTATACGATCAAGGCTTTAATATTTTCCGGCTTAACTATCGCGATCACGGCGACTCCCATCATCTGAATGAAGGGGTTTTTTACGGCGGTTTATTTGATGAGGTTTGGCACGCCGTCAAACACGTCAGCAATATTTCGCCTAAGTTGCCGCTTGTCCTGACCGGGTTTTCACTGGGCGGTAATTTTGCGCTCCGCGTGGCGCGCCATGCCAAGGCAGAGCCTATTGATAATCTGCGCCACATTTTTGCCGTTAGCCCGGTTATCGACCCTTTGGCCGCCGCGCCGCTCTCTGACAAGAATGCGCTGATCAAACGCTATTTTATGAAAAAATGGGTCGGCTCACTGTCTAAAAAAGCGGCGCTATACCCTAATCTCTACGACATGTCAGAGATAAATGCCGAGACAAGCATTATGGGCATGACGAAGCGTTATCTGCGGTTTACGCCGTTTGGCACAGTTGAGGATTTACTGAATTCCTACCGGATATGGCCCGATGATTTGACCGGCGTCGATGTGCCGACGCAAATTATTATTGCCCGCGACGATCCGGTGACCCCCGCTGCGCATTGCGCCGATCTGAACTTTACACCGCCTGTGTCCCTAATAGAGCTTGACCATGGCGGGCATAATGCGTTCTTTTACACTCTGACAGGGCCGACCTGGTATGATATGCATATTGCGCGGCAATTGGAGGATTTATGATACCGATTATTGTAGGCGCCCTCGCTCTTGGCGGCGTTGTGGCCGGGGCTGGCAAAGTTATGGCGAAAGCGTCAGAGGGCCAGACTGCGCCCGGCCTGACGGACGGTAAATTGTCGCCGCTCGGCTCGCGTCCAAATGCGGTGAGCAGCGAGGCCGGAACGCCGGAGGCGCGCAAAGTTATGCCGTTTAGAGGTGTCACACTCGACAAAGTGATGAGCGCTGTGAACGCGACAGGCGGCGAAATCGTCAGCCAGAAAAAAACCTATGCCTGCGCGGTCTACCGCTCTAAATTTATGGGCTATGTCGACGATATCGAGTTTCGCGTGTCCGGCAAAACCGTCCATGTGCGCTCGGCCAGTCGCGTAGGTTACTCGGATAGCGGCGTGAACCGCGCGCGGGTTGAAACCATTCGCGACACTCTCTACGCACAGAAAAATATCTCCGATTAGGCAATCGGCGGCAGGGTTGGCTGCGTAAACAAGATTACGTCGCATATGGCGATCATTTAAATTTTAAGGCTGTCATGACAGATAAAATAGACCACCGGAAAATTAAAGGGCTTATCCGCGAACTGCTCACCGCTATAGGCGAGGATCCCGACCGTGAAGGCCTGATTGAGACGCCGCGCCGTATCGCGGATTTCTGGCGCGAATTTATCGAATATGACGCCGGAAAGCTGGATACCACATTTGCGGCGGTTAAACACAATCAGATGGTCGCCGTGACGGGTATGCGCGTCTGGTCCATGTGCGAGCATCATATGTTGCCATTTTGGTGTGATGTGTCGATTGCCTATATCGCCGACGACAAGGTTCTGGGCCTGTCAAAATTTGCCCGCATCGCGCATAAACACGCCCATCGCCTAACGCTTCAAGAGCAGCTGGTCTCTGATATCGCAAACGAGCTTAAAGAGATTCTGGGCACCGATAATGTTGCCGTTATGGCCAAGGGCGAGCATTTGTGCATGACTATGCGGGGTATACAAACGCCGCACCGGATGATTAGCTCTGCTCTATCGGGCGTGTTCCACCAAGCCGAGCAGCGCGCAGAATTCTTTCAACTCGTCAACGGCGCGTAATCGCCCCTAAATCCGAACGGAGATATATTATGAAAACTTTGCTTATCAGCGCGGCTGCCGCCCTTACCATGACCGGATGTATTTCTGTGCAGGCGGGCGATCTTAGCGCCCCGGGATCCTCTATATCCATCGTCTCTAATGGTCAGATGAATATTGCGACCGAGAGCCGTTATGATTTTTATAAAACGGATAAGCTTGTGCAAGCGGCTCTGGCCGAGCGCGATCTGAATGTCTTCGCCAACGTCAATCATGGACAGGGCGCGCGCTCCGTCGATATGGATATTGGCTTGAGCAAGCTGTACATATTCGGTAATCCGAAATCCGGCACGCCGCTCATGATGGAAAACCGCGCTTTCGGCATGGAGCTTCCGATGAAAATTCTTGTCCATACGGATGAGGACGGAAATGTGATGATCACCTATACTAATATTAAACTGCTTGCGCGGTCATATGGCATCACGGATCAGGATGAACTGCTGACTAAAATTCAGAGCACATTACGCGATATCGTCAAAGAGGCCGGCGGGGCGTAATTGATCAATATAGGCGTGAGATGGGCGTATAAACGCCTTTTGATCTAGATCAGCTCCCCTGGCTTAGACGCATATTGACGACCTCTAATACTTCCGCTGCCGCTTCGGGGATTTTCGTCCCCGGCGGAAAGACGGCTTTAGCGCCCATCTCTTTGAGCGTAGCGACATCTTCGGGCGGGATCACGCCGCCAACGACGATGAGAATATCGGGGTGACCGGCGGCCGCGAGCGCGTCGCGCAATTCCGGCATTACAGAGAGGTGCCCCGCGGCGAGTGAGCTGGCTGCGATGACGTCAACGCCTTCAGCAATGCCTAATTGCGCGGCCTCATGCGGGGTCTGAAATAGCGGGCCGATGACCACGTCAAAGCCAATATCTTCGAACCCTGTGGCGACAACTTTCTGGCCCCGATCATGGCCGTCCTGACCCATTTTCGCGATCAGGATTTTAGGTTTGCGGTCTTCCATTTCAACAAAAGCCGCAATTTGTGTTTTAGCTTTGGCCAAAGACGGATTGGCGGGATCAAAACTGGACGTATAAACGCCTTTCACGCCCGTCGGCTGTGCGGCGTAGCGGCCATAGACTTTCTCCAGCGCGCTGCTCATCTCGCCGACTGTGGCCTTTTTCGCCGCAGCGTCGATGGCGAGCGCGAGCAAATTGCCTTCACCCGTATCCGCAGCCTTCGTTAGCGCGTCGAGCGCGGCCATCGTTGCGTCCGTGTCACGGTCCGCTTTGAGCTGTTTTATCCGCGCGATTTGCCCTTGGCGTACAGCGTCATTATCGACTTTCAAAAGCGGGATGTCGTCCTTTTGTGATGACAGATATTTATTGACGCCGACTACGGTTTGCACGCCGCTATCAATACGCGCTTGAATACGCGCAGCGCTCTCCTCGATGCGCAGTTTTGGAATGCCCGCTTCAATCGCGGCGGCCATACCGCCTAGTCCCTCAATTTCATCAATATGCGTCTGCGCACGCGCGGCGAGGTCATGGGTTAAGCGCTCGACAAAATAGCTTCCGCCCCATGGGTCAATCTGGTGGTGATGCTTACCTTCAGTCTGTAAGAATATCTGCGTATTGCGGGCAATACGGGCGGAGAAATCTGTCGGCAAGGCAATGGCCTCATCCAGCGAATTGGTGTGCAGGCTTTGCGTATGGCCGTCTACCGCCGCCATGGCCTCGATATGCGTACGCCCGACATTATTGAACACATCCTGCGCGGTCAGGCTCCAACCGCTAGTCTGGCTGTGCGTGCGCAGCATTGTTGATTTCGGATTGCCCGGTTCGAACTCACTTATCATGCGGTGCCACAGCAGGCGCGCAGCGCGCAATTTAGCCACTTCCATGAAATAATTCATGCCAATGGCCCAGAAAAACGACAGGCGCGGGGCGAAGCGGTCAATATCCATACCCGCTGCAAGACCGGCGCGCGCATATTCCAAACCGTCGGCGAGCGTATAGCCCAGTTCGATATCGGCTGAGGCGCCCGCCTCTTGCATATGATAGCCCGAGATCGAGATAGAGTTAAATTTCGGCATATGCGTCGATGTATGGGCGAAAATATCGCTGATAATCCGCATGCTGGGTTTGGGCGGATAGATATAGGTGTTGCGCACCATGAACTCTTTGAGAATGTCGTTCTGGATCGTGCCCGACAGGTCTTTTTGCGCGACGCCTTGTTCCTGCGCGGCGGCAATATAAAGCGCCAGAACAGGCAAAACCGCGCCGTTCATTGTCATTGAGACGCTCATCTTATCCAGCGGGATTTGGTCAAATAAGATCCGCATATCGTATAGGCTGTCAATCGCAACGCCCGCCATGCCGACATCGCCTCTGACGCGGGGATGATCGCTATCATATCCGCGATGGGTGGCCAGGTCGAAGGCGACGGACAGGCCTTTCTGACCGCCTGCGAGATTGCGGCGGTAAAAAGCGTTGCTGTCCTCGGCGGTGGAAAAGCCCGCATATTGGCGGATTGTCCACGGACGCTGCGTGAACATTGTCGGGTAGGGGCCGCGAATATAAGGCGCGCTGCCCGGATAACTATTGAGGTTATCCAGCCCTTTTACATCACCCGGCCCGTAAGCGGCTTTAATGTTAATACCTTCGGGTGAGGCCCACGCCTCGCCTTTGCGCTTCATGATTTGCGGCTGTCCGAGATCTAATTTGGTAAAATCTATATCCATCACCGCATCCCCCGCACTTTGGCCGGACGGACATTTTTCGCCGGATGCAATGTGATGCCTAAAACCGGCTCTTCGCGCGCCGCGCGTTCTGCCGTGCTGGCGGATATACGCGTCATAAAGCCGGAAAGGTTGTCAAACCCGCCTTCTGCTTCGATCCGTTGGAAATTTGACCAAGCCGCGCGGGCCAGGACTTCGCTCATTGCTTCATGAAAATAGCTGCCATAAGCGGGGTCGACCACCTGTGCCAAATGGGATTCCTCCATCATCATCAATTGCATATTGCGCGCTATGCGGTAGCCGAACGGATCGGCATGGCCAATGGCATCGGTATAAGGACGAAGCGTAATAAAGTCCGCGCCGCCTGTCACCGCGCCAAAGCCTGCGCTCATTACACGCAGCATATTGGTCCATGGATCAACGCTTTGCATCATGCGTTTCTGACTTATGGCGTGGACGGTCAGGCGGGCATCATCCGCGCCGAAACTCTGCGCAATGCGCGCGTGAATTCGCCTCGCCGCCCGCATTTTGGCAATATTAAGATGCGCGTCCTGATCGGTGGTTAGCTCAACGCCGATATGGCGGGCTGCGAGGTCAGAGCCAAGGCGGCGATAGGTGTGGGCAATGCCGGCCGCCATATAGGCGAGTTCCTGAGCGGATGTCGCGCCATTTTCCGAGGCCTCAGCTGCATTAATTGTAATTAGCTGCCATGTGTCCGGCATTTTTTGTGCTAAATCCATTAAGCCTTCTGTGCCCGGGCACAGCCCAAGAAAGAGATGATCCGCGGATAGACTCTCAAATAGATCAAACCGACGGGCATTATATCCCGGCGCGAGAACAAATGGGATAAAGTCGGTTTGCACCTGATCAAGCAGGCGCGGAATATCGCCTGCGCCGGTTAAATCCAGTGCATGATCGCCAAGAGAAATACGCGCTGCGCTCGCTCCGCCCTTGAGGTCGCGAAGTAATTGGGCGTTGGCAAAGGTAATATCGGGGTCGCGCACGGGCGCGCAAATGTGCCATGGCCGCTGGCCTAACAGCGGCGCTGCGTTTCGCGCTGTTGGCGCGATCACGTCGGGCAGATCGCTTGCGTCGTAAAGCGGTCCGCGGGTGATATTATCTTCGGTGTAGCGGGTCAGGCTGGCCAGCGGCTGGCCTCTCAGGGCCGCTTGCGCATTTTCGGCCCAGTCTTTGCGGGATGTGTCGCTCATGCCATATCTCTCTTTCGTGATCCTGATTTTGGCCAGTTTGCTGTGACTGTAAAGTGTTCTATATATAGAACAGCAGGGCTTGAATTTTGAACGGGGCCTGATTATATCGCCTTTGCACAGGGGCACACTACGCCCGATTTAGAGGTAATTCCATGACCGATGCCGCCAGCGCGCCCGTGAAAGTCAATCCCAACGCCCCGTCCGCCGAGACGGTTATTGATGTCGAGCATTATACGGACCGTCTGTTCTCGTTTTCGATTACCCGCCCGCCGGCCTTTCGATTTCGCAGCGGCGAGTTTGTGATGATCGGACTGCCCGCTGCTGAAGGGCAGAAAAAACCTGTTATGCGGGCTTATTCCATCGCTTCTCCGAGCTGGGATGACAAGCTGGACTTCTTTTCCATTAAAGTTGCGGACGGCCCGCTAACCTCGCGCCTTCAGAAAATCAAGCCGGGCGACCAAGTGCTGCTGGGCAAAAAATCTGTCGGCACATTAGTGCTCGACGCGCTGACGCCCGGCAAGCGGCTTTATATGTTCTCGACCGGAACCGGCATCGCGCCCTTTGCCTCTCTTATGCGCGATCCCGAGACCTATGAGCGGTATGACAAGGTCATTTTAACCCATACATGTCGTCAGCGTGCAGAGCTGTCTTACGGCCTTCGCCTTACGGAAAGCCTGCGTGATGATCCGCTCGTGGGCGAGATGATCGGAGACAAGCTGGCCCATATTACCTCCCTCACGCGCGAGGAATATCCGCTGAAAGGCCGCATCACGACCTTAATTGAAAGCGGTCGTTTGTTTGAAGAACTTGGCGTTCCAGCTCTTGATCCGGCGACTGACCGGGTGATGATTTGCGGCTCCATGGATATGATCAAGGACACCAAAGCGCTGGTTGAAACGTTCGGTCTTGTCGAAGGCTCGAACTCCAATCCCGGTGACTTTGTGGTTGAGAAGTCATTCGTTGGTTGAAGATATTTTTAATCCTGTGAATCAAAAATATCTGAACGGGTAAATGACGATATTGCTGATACAGAAAGCCGTTAATTTAATTTAATTGCGGATGCTGGCATAGAGGTAAATTCATAATAAAATACGTCTCCGCATTTTATATATTTAGCGAAAATAGCACTTGTTTTTACAGGGTGCTCAACGTCGAAATCGGGTTGACTTTTTTTGTTGTAATATACTTCGCAAATTTCGTAGATCGCGGGCATGGACTGTTTGCTGGAACCGTAAAACTGATAAAATTCTTTTGATCCGCCATTTTCCAATCGGAATGTAAATACAATCGACGTGGCGAATACGCCTGAGCTTATTGTTGAGCTATTTATGCCATATAATTTTCCCGAAACGTGCGACATATTACCTAACTTTGACTGCGTAGGTTCACACTTTTCGCAAGTTCTAGCGTCGCTCAAATTTGTAAAAAACAAAGCCGTTGCTACGATAAGAAATAACCTAAGAAACATAATCCCTACTCCGGTGTGAAATCACCCAGTGTGAGCAGCGCGACCCGTACGCCGAAGCCCGAACTGTTTCCGGCAAGGCCAAGATTATTGCGGCGTTTTTCGTAGTAAATTTCCAGAAGTGTACAATTGTCATTAAAGATAAATGCCAGTTCTTCACGGCGCGTGACAGCGGCGTCGAGATCACGGTTGGCGACATAACGCATAGACCAAAAGTCAGTAAGTTTGACGCTGGCTTGGCCGGAGATTTCTTCGGGCGGGATTTGCGCTCCGGTTATGCCGGGTGCGTTAAAAAGATCATCAATTTTATAATAGCGAACACTCCCGCTAAAGCGTTCGCCGGTATAATTTGCAGCCGTATCAACACGGCGCAATGTGCCGTCATCTTCGTCAAAGCGCAGACGGCTCGAGCCTGAAAAGCCCAGGCTTAAATCAACTTCGGCCTGTGCAATAATATCGGAGCTGTCTCCGTCCAGTCCGCTGGTCTGAGCAAAATCATCACTATATCCACTGGCAAAGCTTTGCCCGAGGAATAGCGAGGCGCGGTTATCATCCCAGCGCGCGCCAAAACTTGTGCCGACATCGGCGCGAAACCCCTCTTGCCAGAAATCAAATCCGGTGGATTTATTGGCGCTCCACAGAAGCGCGCGGTCGAGATCCAGACCGATCCCGTCTTCGGTCAGGCTGCGCGCTACGCCGCCCGTCACGACCGAAAACTGATCCTGCTTAGCCTCGCCGAAAGACTGCGTGACTTGCACGCGCGGCTCGATCGTCAGGTCGACATTTTGCCCGGGACGGATAAATGTCCAGCGGGCATCAACGCCGACATTACCCAGCGTACGGGTAAATTCGCGATCCTCTGTCAGATCCTCGCTGCTCAGGCGGTAAACATCCGTGCGCGCCATAGCAAAGGGCGACACGCTAATGCCTTGCGCGGTATATAGCGTGCGCTGCCAATCCAGACCTGCTGTTAAGCGGTTATAATCATCGCCTTCAGAGCGTGTAAGAAACGTCCCGTCGCCAAAGGCGCGAAGGCGCCCGCCAATGACAGGCACGTCAAAATAATGATCAGCATTTAGCTGTGGCAACACAACCGGGAGGGTGCTGTTATCTTCTTGATTGACGATGATCTGGTTGAGATTGTTGGGATTGCGCGTGACGTTTCCGCGCAGGGATTGAAATCCAAATGTCGAGGCGGAGTAGCGAAAATCGTCCTGTTGCCCGACCAGATAGGCCTGCTGAACCAATCTGCGGCTGCCGCCATCATAAAGGCCAAAATCACTGTCGGGCTCGTCAATATCATAACGGTCCAGATAGAAGGCATCAGTCGCCGTTTGCACGCCAAAGCCCCAACCCCATGTCTCGGAGAGATCAAATTCGCCTCTGGCGAAAAGATGGCTGCGTAAGCGCTCGCCTCTCAGGCTGAGATCAGGATTAAGAAAAACATCCGCATCGCTAAAGCTGTCCCCGCGATTGTCGAAAAAACTATCGTAAGTGAAGCTGCCTTCAATTTCGATACTGCCGGAGTTAAACTTTTTATTATAGTCCGCCATCAAAAGCGGATTAACGCGCTCCATAATACGCGGCGTAACGACGAGCTCTGAGTATGGCGAGATCGCCCAGTAATAAGGCTGTTCGTAAAATACCCCGTAAGCGCCGGAACGTCCGCCAAAAGGAATGAGAAAGCCGCTGCGGCGCTCACTGCTGGGATCGGGATGGGCCAGATAGGGGGTGTAAAAAATCGGTACGCCTTTGACCTCGAAAACCGCGTCGTGATAATAGATCATCTGGTCTGCTTTATCCTGCGTCACTTGACGCGCGCGCAGACGCCATGTCGGTTTTTCTTTCGTGCCGTCCGCTTTCCTGCACGCCTCGCAGGCTGTGTAATAGGCATTATAGAGATCAACGCCGCCATCGGCGCGGCGCAATGCAAAAGCGGCTGCGGCGATGCCGCCTTCGGGGAAGCGCGCAACGAAATCGGTTGCGCCGCCTGATTCGAGCCGGCTATTGAGCTCAATTTTTTGTGAATATTGGGTGCCGCCATCGGCGTCGATGATGATCACATTGCCAATCGCTGTGACATTGCCGGTGTCCAGATCATAGACAACTTCGTCGGCTTGCAGTGTGCGGGTCTGGTAACGCCCGGTGACGCTGCCGCGCGCGATGAGTGTATTATCTTCTGATTTATCAATCAGTTGGTCAGCTTCAAGATAGATAAGGTTCGGGTCGGCAAAGGGACTGTCCGTTTCGGCGACATTCTTTTGCAGCGCAAGCGTTTGCGCCTGCGCGGTCATAGCGGGCAGGCACAGTCCCAAAACGGCAGCGGCAACACTGGCGGTTAGATAGCGGCGGATACGGCGCAAATCATTCTCCCTGAACTTTTCTCCGCTTAACGCGGCCCCGTCCATCCGTCCATGGCCTGAGGATTAAAAAGTGTTAGTCATAGGGGGTGATTTCACATCTTCACGCTTTCATCTATATCCTTAATCCGGGATGTTAGTAGGGCGTCTGTGCGGGACTTTGAAAAACAGGGGCTACCTGTGGGTGCGCGTAAAAGTGTTTCGTTTATCAAAGTCTCTGCCCTTGGCGCGGCGGCGAGGCCGCACGTCGGACATGCTGCGCCTTGGCAGACGCAGCAGCACAGCAATGTCTCTGCTAAACGGCCGAATTAGCCAGTCGAGGCGCTAGACAGCTCACGCTTAGCGGGCCGGCCTCCTTTGCGTTACCATCGGAACCTACACCCAACACCATCTTACCCTCCGACCAGCCAACGTACGCTTGCCTGCCCTGTGAGATAAGAACAGTTTGAAGATAGGGCAGGTTTGAGAGGCGGGGATGAATTTGTTTATATCCACGGTTTTGATGAACCAAACTCCCGTACCGGATGACGAGGGTTGGGGATGTAAGTTAACATTAATCCCCGCCTCTCAAACGGGGATAAAGTTGTGTCAATTACCATGACAGGCGCAAGCCCGTGCGCCCAAAGCCTGTGCACGGCGCGTTAGCTGCACGTCCGGCTGCCATAAGTCTTGCCCGCGCCGCGCCCCCCTGCTAACCCGCGCGCATAAGAATTATGGAGCGTAGCCGTGAGTGTTTCCGCCAAAGATGTTAAGAAAATTGCCCGCCTGTCGCGTCTGCATGTTGAGGATAATCAGCTTGAGCCGCTGGCCGGAGAGCTAAACGGTATCCTGAAATGGATCGAGCAACTCGGGGAGGTCGATGTCGAGGGCGTGGAGCCGATGACATCAGCCGTCGATATGGACGCGCCGTTACGCAAAGATGAAATCACCGATGGCGGCGTACGGGACAAAATTTTGGCCAATGCGCCCAAATCCGATGACGGCTTTTTTGTTGTCCCCCGGTCAGTGGAGTAGATGATGAGCGACCTTACAAAACTCACATTATCCGGCGCTCTGGACGGTATGGCCAAGGGTGATTTTACATCCGCCGAACTCACGCAGGCCCATATCAAAGCCTGTAAAGACGCTGTGAAGCTCAACGCCTTTGTCACAGATACGCATGAACTGGCCATGGATATGGCCAAGGCGTCCGATATGCGGCGTCAAAAAGCCAAATCCAGTGGACAAAGTGTCGGCAAGCTTGAAGGCGCGCCTTTGGGCATCAAGGATTTGTTCTGCACCGAAGGCGTGAAAACCACTGCGGGCAGTAAAATTCTCGGCGAATTTACGCCGCCTTATGAGAGCAGCGTCAGCGCCAATATGAAGGCCGACGGCATGGTCATGCTCGGCAAGCTCAACCTTGATGAATTTGCGATGGGCAGCAGCAATGAGACCTCCGCTTTTGGTCCCGTGATTAATCCATGGCGTAAAGGTCAGGACCTCGTTCCGGGCGGCTCGTCCGGCGGTAGCGCCTCTGCAGTCGCGGCTGATTTATGCCTTGGCGCGACGGCGACCGATACGGGGGGATCCATCCGCCAGCCCGCCAGCTTTACCGGAACGGTCGGGATTAAGCCGACTTATGGCCGGTGTAGCCGTTGGGGCACAGTCGCTTTTGCCAGCTCGCTGGATCAAGCCGGCCCGATTGCCAAAACGGTCAAAGACAGCGCGATTTTGCTCGAGTCTATGTCCGGCTATGACCCCAAAGACAGCACGTCAATCAACGCGCCTGTCCCCGATTGGGCGAGCGCCTGCGGCGCATCCATAAAAGGTCTGCGCATTGGTATTCCCAAAGAATATACTATTGACGGCATGCCGGCTGAAATTGAAAAATTATGGCAGCAAGGCATTGAATGGCTGAAAGCGGCAGGAGCGGAGATCGTCGACGTGTCGCTGCCCCATACCAAATACGCTTTGCCCGCCTATTACGTGGTCGCCCCCGCCGAAGCCTCGTCCAATCTCGCGCGCTATGACGGCATGCGTTACGGCCTGCGCGTCGAAGGCGCAGACCTGGCCGATACTTATGAGCGTACGCGCACTGAAGGCTTCGGGGCCGAGGTTCGCCGCCGCATCATGATCGGCACATATGTTCTGTCCGCCGGATATTACGATGCCTATTATCTGCGCGCCCAAAAAGTGCGCACCCGCATCGCCGAGGATTTTAAAGCCGCATGGGAAAAATGCGACGCGCTGTTAACGCCGACATGCCCGTCTGCACCCTTCGCCGTCGGCCGCAAGGTCAATGACCCAATCACGATGTATCTCAATGATATCTTCACCGTGACGGCGAATTTGGCCGGACTGCCGGGGATATCTATTCCCGCCGCGCTCGACGCTGACGGCCTGCCGCTCGGCCTGCAAATTATCGGACGGGCTATGGACGAGGAAACGGTGTTTAAAGCGGCGAGTGCGCTTGAAGATGCGGCTGGATTTACGGCTAAGCCGGAGAAGTGGTGGTAGGTTATGTCTGAAAAGAAAAGCAAATCTTTGGTAGGTCTGAGATTAGAAGACTATGTTTCGCAAACATGCATTCAAATTCTCATGGGTGTTGTGAAAGCGCAAGATAATTCTGAAATCGGATCATATATTGGACGTGCAAGCCGGGATAGTGAGAGTGACGAAAATGGTAACTCAATAACAAATATTGAGTTTTCAATAGTTTCCGAAGTTTCCTCAAATAAAAATGGAGGACTTGAGCTTACGGTCCCTATGCTTGCGGCGAAGGTTGGAGCAGGGGCTAAAATCAATTCAGAGAATAAGATTTTAAATACTCTTAACTTTAACGTTCCAATCGCGTTTCCAAAACCTTCAGGCCAAATCGTGGATGAAGAAGACTTGGCACAAAGACAATCCGAAGGGTTTCAACGTATTAGTGAAGGGTTGAAGAATATGAAGGATGATGGCGTCGTTTGAAAAATCTAAAATCGTAGTTCAGAATCGGCAGCCATCGGCCTTCTCCCTAATGGGAGAAGGTGCCCGACAGGGCGGATGAGGGGAGATAATGGACAGAGTTAACTTCGCAAGACAGCTTCGAAAAGAGCAAAGCGAAGCCGAGGCCTTATTCTGGCAGAAAGTAAAAGCGCGGCGTTTCTGTAATCTGAAGTTCAAACGGCAAGTGCCGATTGATAAATATATTGCAGATTTTGTGTGCGAGCATGAAAAGTTGATTGTTGAACTCGACGGTTTTCAACATGATGAGAATGAAGCGTATGACGATACGCGAACACAAGTTTTACAGCGCCACGGCTATCGGGTCTGGCGGGTAAGAAATGAAGATATTTATGAGGATATTGAGCAAGTCCTTTATGATATGAAAGAGTTTTTGGGGCAGTAATAATTTCCCCTCATCCGCCCTGTCGGGCACCTTCTCCCATTAGGGAGAAGGACGATAATCGAGAGTTTGGCACGAGAAACGAGAGTTGAGTAAATAACATGTTCATAGCACCCCGCGTCGCGGACGCAAAAGACTGGATAAAGGGCGAGACCGGAGACTGGGAGATTATCCTGGGTTTGGAAGTCCATGCGCAGGTCGCGTCTAAGTCCAAATTATTCTCCGGCGCAGCGACCGAATATGGCGCGGCGCCCAATACGCAGGTCTCGCTCGTTGATGCGGGCATGCCGGGCATGCTGCCTGTGGTCAATGAATTTTGCCTCGAGCAGGCCGTGAAAACGGGTCTGGGCTTGAACGCACAGATCAATCTATTTAGCCGCTTTGACCGCAAAAATTATTTCTATGTCGACCTGCCGCAAGGCTATCAAATCAGCCAGTTTGAATTTCCAATTGTCGGCGAGGGCGAGATTGAAATCACCCCGATTGACGCTAATGGCAAGACCGGCGATCCGGTTATTGTCGGGATCGAGCGCCTGCATCTCGAGCAGGATGCGGGAAAGTCCGTGCATGATTTGTCGCCAACAGAAACCTATGTCGATCTGAACCGCTCCGGTGTGTGTCTGATGGAGATCGTATCAAAACCCGATATGCGCAGCCCCGACGAGGCGTCTGCCTATGTCGAGCGCCTGCGCACGATTGTGCGCGCGCTGGGCACATGTGACGGGGATATGGAAAAGGGCAATTTGCGCGCCGACGTCAACGTCTCCGTGCGCCGACCGGGCGGAGAGCTTGGGACGCGCTGCGAGATTAAAAACGTCAACTCTATGCGCTTTATCCGCCAAGCGATTAATTACGAGGCCCGCCGTCAAATCGATATTCTGGAAGCGGGCGGCGAGATCGACCAGGAAACGCGCCTGTTTGACAGTGACAAGGGCGAGACCCGCACCATGCGCAGCAAAGAAGACGCGCATGATTACCGTTATTTCCCGGACCCGGATCTGCTGCCGATTAAGCTGGAGCAAAGCTTTGTTGATGGCATTAAAGCGAACATGCCGGAAATGCCGGGCGCGCGTAAAGCGCGGTTTATGGCTCAGTATAGCCTGTCTGAATATGATGCGCGCTTGCTCTCCGGTGACAGCGAAACAGCCGCGTTTTATGAAACGCTGGCGACAGGGCGTGACGCGAAGATCGCCGCGAACTGGATGCTTGGGGATTTCTTCGGCGCGCTGAATAAATCCGAAAAAGACCTGTCCAGCAGCCCTGTTAGCGCAGACGCGCTGGGCGGCCTGATTGACCGCATTAGCGATGACACAATCTCCGGCAAAATTGCCAAAGACGTGTTTGAAAAAATGTTTGACGGGCAGGGCACGGCTGATGAGATCATTGACCGCGACGGCCTCAAACAGGTCACGGATATGGGCGCGATTGAGGCCATGGTAGATAAGGTTATCGTCGATAACCCCGACCAAGCCGCTAAGGTCAAAGACAACCCGAAACTAATCGGTTTCTTTGTCGGGCAGGTCATGAAAGCGTCTGGCGGCAAAGCCAATCCCGGCGCGGTGAACCAGATATTGCGGAAGAAATTGGAATAAACAATCTTTCCGCTCACCCCGTTGAAAAACGGGGTCCATCACCCGATTTTGGATTGTAGGTATTTTGGTCAAAATAACGGGCGGGATTATAGATATCTGCTTCGCTTATGTTGATGTAAAGATCATCCCAATTCGTGTTAAGCTGCTCTAACATCTCAATTTTCCAGCGCCGTTTCCATTCCTTGATACGGCGCTCGCGTTCAAACGCGCCGTCACGGGTTTCATGCAGTTCAAACCACATAAGCTTTTTGCAATCGTGCTCTTTAGAGAACCCTTCGAAGACGCCCTCTATGTGTTGCTGCATTCGGAAGACCAGATCTTCAGTGTGACCGGTATAGAGCGCACCTTGTTTTCGATTGGTGATTATATATGTAAAGAACATGGCCCAGAATAAATCAAACTTGATTAAATTGAAAGCGCGGGTGATGGGCCCCGACTTTCGTCGGGGTGAGCGGGAAGTTTGGATGTCATGACCCGCCCCCGCATCATGGGGATCGTCAATGTCACGCCCGACAGTTTTAGTGATGGCGGGCGCTATGACAGTGTTGATTTGGCGGTTAAGCACGCGTTGTCTTTGCACGACCAGGGGGCGGACATCCTCGATGTTGGCGGCGAGAGCACGCGCCCCGGCGCAGCGCAGGTGGACGCTGCCGAGGAAGCTTTGCGCGTCGTCCCTGTTATTATGGCCCTGCGCGGCGAAGAACGAAAGCGCGATCTTACGCTAACCCTATCTGTCGACACCCGCAAAGCCGCTGTGGCCCGGCAAGCCGTTCTGGCCGGCGCCGATATCTGGAATGATGTGAGCGCGCTTAGCTTTGACGAGGCCTCTCCGGACATGGCGGCGCAGCTGGGCTGTGACGTGATCCTGATGCACGTTCGGGGTATGCCGGAGACCATGCAGGATAATCCGCGCTATCAAGACGTTCTGATGGAGGTCTGTGATTACCTGAACGCGCGCGCGCAGATTGCTATGGCGGCCGGTGTTGAGAAACATAAAATCACGCTCGACCCGGGTATCGGTTTTGGCAAAACGCTGGAGCATAATCTCGCGCTTATCCGCCATTTGGATGATATAAAAGCGCTCGGCTATCCTGTGCTTATGGGGGTGAGCCGCAAGAGCTTTATCGACCGTATTGATGGCTCAAAAGCCGATGATCGCCTTGGCGGCTCGCTAGCCGCGGCGCTGTATTCAGTGAGCAAGGGCGCAGATATTTTGCGCGTTCACGATGTGGTTGAAACCGTGCAGGCCCTTGCTGTATGGTCAGAAATACATGACCACTCGTAATTCAAAACCTTGGCTTGAGCATAAAAGCAACATTTCTGATCCATCTGAGTATAAGCCTAAAATTCAATCTAAATCTATTTCTATAGCCAGACTTTCTTTGATACTTGGTTTGGGACTTGGTTGGCATCGGTTTTACCTTGATGACAAAAAGGGAGGGTGGCTTTGGATTCTTTTATATTCATGTGGATCATTTGCTGCTTATTTTATTAGTATTATGACTCCGCTTATTCATCCATATAACATCGCTTTTGCTGGATTGCTTTTGAGCTCATTCTATATTGCTATTTCGATTTACGAATGGCGCGCAATTCCGGCCCGCGTAGAGGTATGGAATAAGCGGCATTTTGTTTGACCCGCCTACCCCGCCCATCCCAGCGAAGGCTGGAATCGAGTGTAAGGGAAAGCTATAGTTGCTTTTAAAAATTATGGGCGGTCCATGAACTATAGAATTGATCCGGGCTTTAGACTTTAGGATAACCCACTCTGAATTTCAGCCTTCGCTGGGATGAGCGGGTAAAAATATTGAGCGGAAATATAAATAATGACCAAATCTTCGAAATCCCCATACCCCCGCATCCTGATCATCGCCGGGTCCGACTCCGGCGGGGGCGCGGGTATTCAGGCGGATATCAAAACCTGCGCGGCCTTTGGCGTCTATAGCGCGACGGCGATTACGGCGATTACGGCGCAAAATACGCTGGGTGTACAGGCTGTTGAAGCCCTCTCGCCTGCACTGGTCACGGCGCAGATCAAAAGCGTGCTGACCGATATCGGCGCGGATGTGGTCAAGATCGGCATGCTGGCCAACCGCGAAATTATCGACGCTGTGGCCGATGCGCTAGAGCAGTACGCGCCCGAAGCCTCTATTGTGCTGGATCCCGTCATGGTCGCCACATCCGGCGATAGATTGCTGGATGAGAACGCTGTCGAGGCGCTGAAATCCCGCCTGATCCCGATGGCCGAAGTTATTACGCCTAATGTACCGGAAGCGGTCGCGTTGACGGGCTTGCCGTGCAGTGACCTTGAAGAGCTACAAGCGGCAGGACATGCCCTGATTAAAATGGGCGCCTTTAGCGCGCTGATGAAAGGCGGGCATCTGGACACGGGCGCGATGATGCATGACCTTATCGTGACCGAAGAGGGCACGACCTATATGTCAGGACCTAAAATCCGTTCGCGCCACACCCACGGCACGGGCTGCACTTTGGCGAGCGCACTGGCCTGCGGCCTCGCGGCGGGAGCGTCACTGGAGGATGCCGCGCAGGCGGCCAAGGATTTTGTCTATGACGCGATAAAAACCGCGCCCAAGCTGGGCAGTGGCGGTAAGGGCACACATGGCCCGCTTAATCACGGGTTAAAACCGCTCTAAGCCAGTGGCGTCGGCGGGACAGTGCGTTTCCTGCGGCGCGGACGCGACAGGGCAACGCCAACCAGAATAACGACCAGCGCAATAATGGCGCGGTATGTGAACTCTTCACTCAGCAGCCAAACGCCTGCCAGCACAGAGATAAGTGGCGGGAAATAATTGATCTTGGCCATCGCGCTGGGTCCTGATTTTTCTACGACCCATAAATATAATATCGTGCCTATCGCGGTTGAGCCGACGCCAAGACCCACAGCCATCCACCAGCCGATTGCAGGCGGCATAGTCTCGGGAATGCCGGAATACAGCGCCATCGCTGTCGATGTGATGGCCGCACTGATCAGCATAATGGTTGCGCCCACCACGGCAGAAGTGTCCGGCGCGCGTTTGGCGGCCACGGTTGTCACGGCGTAAAAGAAAGCCGCGCCGAGAATGAGCGCTTGGGCTTTCCAGTCACTGATCAGGGCGAGGGAAAAATCTTCCGGCAGAAACAAAATAACAATGCCAAAAAAGCCGATAACAAATCCGGTAAACTTTCGCCATGTCAGTGGCTCGTGAGCGAAGAAATGCGCGAGCACAATGGTCAATATCGGCATGGCACCGACGATAATGGCGGCAATACCACTATCGACACTGATCTGCCCGATAGAGAGGAGCCAGAACGGCGCAACCATACCGGTAATGCCAAGGCCAAAATAAACCGCCCAGCGTTTATCGGTCAGTTTAGGCAGGCGGTAGCCGCGTGCATAGCAAAACACAGTTACCAGAAAAGCGCCGAGGACACAGCGCAGGCTGACCAGCCATATGGGCGGGATATAATCCACGCCGACGCTGACCATCGTGTACGCTGTGCCCCAAATCACAATCAAGGCGAGGGCTGCGGCCAAAAATGCGGGCACAGGCAGCACAGAATTAACAGGAGTGGAATCGGGACCGGGCTTCATCATGACGCCCTATAGATTGCCGCGAATTTGTAAAGTCAGACCTTGCGCCGCCGAGGCCGCTGTACCAAAACCATGCTATGTCTGAGAATCTCAAAAAGGCCCGCCGCGCCCAAGCTATTGCCCTGTATGGCGCAATCGGTTTTGTCGCCGTGACGGCCATCGCTACCTTCGTCTTGACCGGAAGCTTTATCTGGCCCGCTATTGCTCTGTCGCTTATTCCTGCCGCGTTTCACTATTTTGGCTGCCAGATGTTTGTGCGCTATTACAAAGCGCTGGCCGAGCATAATGGGGAAACATCATGAAGGAGCGCGGTATGGAAGGTATGATCTTCGGTGCGGCTATCCTCGCGGTCGGTGTCGGCTATCTTGTGTATAAAAAAACAGGTGACCCGATGATGGGGATTATGATCGGTGCGGGCGTCGGCCTGATTGACGTGATTATCCTGCGCTATGTCGCTATCCTGACGGATAAGAACAAGAAGAAATAACATGACTTTGAACACGACCCCATCGACCGACGTGACCGACGCGCTGGAGACCCGAATAACTGTGCGCGCCTTTTTAGATAAAGCTGTGCCCGACGACATGCTGCGCGCAATTTTGCAGACCGCCATGCGCAGTCCGTCCGGCGGAAATCTGCAGCCGTGGAAAATCCATGTTATGCGAGGAAAAACGCTGGCCGAGTTCAAAGCGGATGCCAAAGTCAAGACCCTGTCCGGCCAGATGGAGGAGCCCAGTCATCCGGCTTATCCCGCGAATCTGTGGGAGCCGCACCGCAGCTGGCGCTATAAGCTGGGCATGGATATGTATGACAAAATCGGTGTCGCGCGGGACGATAAAATAGGCCGCATGATGTGGCTGGCCAATAATGCCACGTTTTTTGACGCGCCTGTCGGCCTGATTATTACGGGCGATAAGCGTCTGGAAATGCCGCAACATATGGATATTGGAATTTTGATCCAGTCCATCATGCTGCTGGCGCGCGAATCCGGCCTGCATACCGCCCCGCAGGGCTGGTGGAGAAACTGGCCATCGGTGACGAGCCACCATTTGGACATTGATAAAGGCCATGAGGTTCTCGTCGGCATGGCCATCGGCTATGGTGACCCGGAAGCCCGCGTCAATGACTTGAGAGCCGACCGCGCAGAATTAGTTGAAGTTTCAAAATTTTACGACTAATCTACTGTCCCGTTTCGGGATTCTGCTGTGTAAAACCAGAAAAAATCACTTTTTTTCGTCTTTTTATTTTGTTCATTAGACTTGATTATAAGCTTTGAAAGTCTCTATTTATACTTACCTTAAACCAAATATAAGCTAATTATAGCTTTGGATAAATAGAGTATAAACACTTATTTACTTACTTTAACTGTCATAAACACTTGTTAAGCTTTACGATAATTAACCTTATGTTTATTGCAACGCGCAAATTTGAATGTGTCGGGGAGGATCAGTTCTCCTCAACACCGCAAACCGGAAAACCGGAGGCGTTAGGTGAAGCGCGTAAACAGGAGGCCAAAATGGCTTTTACAGACACAGAAATTACTGAAATACACGAAGCAGTTACAATGCAGGCTACGCATCAGGATCTTTTCAAATTGGGTCTAATGTATTCGACAGAAATCGAAGACCGCGGTCCTGATTTTGTCGAAGCGCATAAATGGTTCAGTTTGGCCGCGATGATGGGCAGTGAGCCGGCCTTGGCGTACCGCGCCGATGTTACAGAGATGATGAGCCGTCAGGATTTGACACTTGCACAGCGTGCAGCCCGTGGTTGGCTTGCCGAACAAAAGACCGTTATAAGCCGCTGCGCAGCTTAAAATCTAAATAAGAAATGCTGTCCCGAAATCGGGACGGAGAGCGCGTTAGTTTCTAAAGCTTTCACCGAGATTGTAACTGATGCTAGCGTCAATCGGCAAAGCTTCGCGCACATATTGCTGCATGAACAGGCCAACTTCCGCCACATTACTGCGCGGCACGAAAATGATATCGCCGCGGCGAAGCTGCACTGTATCTGCCATAGTGCGGGGGTTATTCAGACCGTCGCGAAAATCGATTAGACGCGCCATCATACGTCCATTGGGGTGGCGGCGTAATACCACCACATGTGTTGACTGCGCTGACGTGCTAAAGCCTCCGGCCATAAAGACCGCTTCGAGTGCGCCAATCGGGCCTGGTAGCGTATAAGTACCTTGCTGCCCGACCTCGCCGCCGACAAAAACCTGCTGTGGAGAATAGGCTCGGGGGGTCACATCGACGCGCGGATCGCGCAATTGGGTGGCAAGTTGGGCCTGAAGCGACTGACTGAGTTGCATCATCGTGCGGCCTGCGGCCATGACGGGTTTGGTCATCGGCATTACAACGCGTCCATCCGGGCCGACCGTTAATGTCCGTGAAAGCTCAGGCGCGCTAGGCACAACAATATCGACTTGATCGCCCGGATAGAGCACATATTGCGCGTCCGTCTCTTCCCACCGCTGAAACTGATTTAAAGCATCAGGGATATTTGCCGGCCGTTGATATATCGGGCGGCGGCGGTCGCGCATGCGATCGGAAAAGCTGGCGTAATGATTGAAATTTTTGCGGGTAAAGAGTTTGTCGAATAAAGACAGGGGAACATGGGATTGTGCACCGCGCATAGTCTGGGGCATCTGACCGCCTGACACGGGCTGCTGGGCGCGTCTATAAACAGGCGTATTAACGCGTTGAGGCGCGCCGTTGAAATAGCCGGATTGAGATGGACCCGGCGCATATCGGCCTGAAACAGGTTGCGGCGTGGGTCGATAAACAGGTCCGTTGACGCGTTGGGGCGCAGTATTGACGTAACCGGGCTGATTCGCGGACGGAGCATAACGCTGCGCTTGAACGGGCGCGCCAAACGCGACGAACCCTGCCGCGGCCGTCAAAACAGCCCATTTTGCTTTAAATGTAGTCGATTGAGTCATGAAATACGCCTTGAAGCGAAACAAATGTGATTTTCTTAAGTGTTAACAAAAATGGATAAGGAAATCTTAAATTTTAGAGGGTCATGGTGTTAACGAATTCAAATGTTGGGTGATTTGCCCCGCGTTACCCGAAAGATCAGTATGAGCCAGACAGCAGATAACCGCAGAAACGACGGCGGCGGCAATGGCGGCGGTATTTCTTTCCCCGCCGTAATGGCCTCGTTTCGCAGGCAGATCATCCCGATGCTGATAATTTTTATTATTCTGGCATCGATTGGATGGGTTATTAGCGGAAAAATGAAACGCAGCTATAAGGCGGGCGGGACAATCATGGTCACGCTGGGTGATGAATATGTCTACAACCCGCTGACCGGACAGGGCAATAGTGCCAGCCTGGTTACAACGCCGGATTCCATCACGCTCAACGAAATCGGAATTTTGCATAGTCCGCAATTGATGGAGCAGGTCATAAATGAACTCGGCACGCAGCGTCTGTTTCCCAAAGACGCAGAGAAATTGTCGAGCCCTGACCGCTTCGTTAAATTGACCGCGCGCAATGACATACTCCAAAAGTTCGAAAGCGCATTTGGCGTTGCTGCCGTGCCAAAATCTTCAATCATTAATTTGAATTTTAAGCATGAAGATCCTGATATCGCTGTTGAAACCCTAAATACTTTGATTGGCACTTATTTGGCCTATCGCCGGACGCTGTTCGATGAAGGGGCCAGCGATCAGATTGCGCAGCAGCGCGAAACGACCGAGAAACAACTTGGAAAAGTTGACGGCGCGGTTGATGCATTTCTGAAGAGAAACGGGCTGGCCGATTTTGAGAGCGAGCGTGACGGCGTGAGAAAGCGCACGGAAGACCTGCGGGCGCAGCTTAATTCAACCCGATCCGCTATGCGCGAGGCCGAAGCGTCTCTGATGGCGACAGAGGATCAACTTCGCACAATTCCACAAACGATTGATCTTTTTAACGAAGACCGTGTTCAGGCCCGTTTGTCACAAGCCGAGCTTGAGCGGCAGCAATTGCTCGCGAAATATTTGCCCGGCTCTACGCCTGTTCGCGAGAAAGAGCTCGAGATCGCGCAAATTCGTCAGCTTCAAAACACCAGTGGCGGAAATGCGCAGGGCGGCCGCCGCACCGGGCCTAATACAGTCTATCAAGGTTTGCAGACCGAACGCGCCAAACATCAAGCTGTAGCTGACAGTCTCCGGGAAAAAGATATCGTACTCGTGGCGCAGCTCAGTGCAGCTGAAAATAAGCTCGGACGGATGAGCAGCCTTTCGCCGACCTATCAAAATCTTTTGCGCGAGAAAAAAACGCTCGAAGCACGATTGGAAATCCTTAACGCCCGCGAGCAGGAAGCCTTGGTGCGTAAGTCGACTGCCGAGGCGCGCTTTGATAATGTCAAAGTCATTAACGACGCGACCTTGGCGCGCAAGGGCCGCAATATGAAAAAGATATTCCGCGTTGTAAGCATTGCCGGTGCGGCTTTGACAGCTCTAATGATCGGCTTACTGCGCGTTTTCTTAGATCCAAAAATCTATACAGGCGGCGGACAACGCGGCACGCGCGGTGATGGCGGACGCCGCGCCAGCGACGCGGAAGTTACGCCGGCCACCCCCTATATTCCGGAGCCTGTAAAACCTTATCAGCCAAGCCCGCAATATTATCCCGATACGCCTTATGCGCCCGCTGCTGCCTATGACGGGGGCGGCGGCCAAGATACTGTGCAGGACGGTTACGCCGTACCTTATAGCGGCAGTACAGACCAAAATGCTGCCTATTATGAGCAGCCCTATTTTGAGCAGAGTTATGCCGAGCCGCAACAATTGACGGGCACGGATGGATATAGCGCCCCCTACGCAGAACAGAGTGCGGAAATGGGAAATCCTTATGCAACAGCTTTGCACGGCCAGAGCGCGCCGCAGCCCGTGCCCTTACCGCCGCATACGGGGGAACACTATGTGCAGGCCCCCGATGGACACCAGGTTCCCGTGATCGGCCAAACGCCGTATAAACGTTAGCCGTGAGCGCGCCGCCGCCTGATATCGCCGCAGCGCTCGGCGCTTTACTGGGTGAGCCGCGCGCTGACGGGCGGGGTAAAGTCTTTGCAATTTTAGGCAGCGGGACGCAGATCGGCGCAAGTTTTGTCGCGCGCCAACTTTCATTGCAGGCCAAGGCCCAATCCTTACGGTGCGCACTGATCGATACAGATTTCTCGCAAAACTCACAATTTGCCGCATTTCATGATCCGCAAATGCAGGCGGTTCATGGCGCGCTGGACGGTCCCTATGATGCCAGCTTCGGAGTTATGCCGTACTGGCGGGTCAGCCCGCTTGTGGTCGACGATCCACAATCGGCGCAGGCCGCTTTTTGCGGTCTTTATACGGTCGGCGACGGGCGCTTAGTGGTCACGCAATTTCTGTGGGACCGGATACAGCAGGGGCAACAGGTGCATTTGGCGCACAGCCGTGAATATTGGACCGCGCTTCGCGATCATTACGACATTAGCTTTGTGGATAGTCCGGCAACCTCGCGCAGCGGCGCCTATCAAACGCTGGCCGAGGAAGTGGATGGCACGGTTTTAGTTACAAGCGGGCAAGGCGACGGCGCGACGGCGGGCGCTTTATCGCAAATAAAGCAATCCGGAGGCCGATGCGCCGGCGTCATCTTTAACAGTGCACAAGCCTCGCCGCAATACGGGGACAGCGCATGACCCTTCCCCCATATACCGCGCCTTACCCACATGGACATCACGCGGCGCCTCAACCCCAACAAAAGCGCGCGCGGGACGGTGCAGCTATAAAAGGATTAGGCTGGCTGGAAGAGTTGGCCACATTCTGGCTCATCCTGCATTTTTCCGGCGCAGTCTTAGCGCTGGTTTTAACCGATCAAACCGCGTTGGCACAAGAAAGCTCGTTCATGCGTCTGCTGTGGTACCCGAGCTATATAATTATTGCGGTTTTAATTCTTAAGAACTTTACCGCCTTCATTCGAATGGTGGTGTTTAATCCGCTCATTATCATTTGCGTTATATGGTGCGGGCTTAGCTTTTTCTGGTCGATAGCCCCTGATGTTACTATGCGCCGCGTGGTCGCAATTGTAATGACAACCAGTTTCGGCTTATTGCTTGCGGCAAAATATAACTGGTATGAACTTGTGCAGCGCCTGGCTGTTGCTTACGGCATATTGATCATCATCAGCTTTATATTCGCGATTGCATTGCCGGAATATGGCCGGATGCAATTTATCCATGAAGGGACATGGCGCGGGACGTGGCTGGAGAAAAACTCTTTCGGGGCGCAAATGGCCAAGGCACTTTTGATCATGATGTGCGCTTTCGCGATGAAACCCAAGCGGGGCTATATATGGGTGCCCCTCGGGATTCTGGCCTTTCTGGCTATTATTTTGTCTACGTCGAAAACAGCGCTGCTGGGCGGTGTGATGATGATTGCCGGTATGGTCTTTGTGCGGATTATGCGTGCTAATCCCGTTTTGCGCATCCCGGTCATGTATGTGGCCATTGTCGGCTGCGTTGGACTGGCTTTCGGCATTATTTTTATGCCTGAAGAGATGTTTGGCCTGATCGGCAAAGATCCATCGCTGACGGGGCGAACGCAAATTTGGGACGGACTTATCCGCGCCATCGAACAACGCCCGTGGCTCGGCTATGGCTACGGCACATTCTGGGCTGACCCGCTCGGGCCGAGCTATTGGGTAAGGTTCGAACTCGATTGGGGCGTACCGACCGCGCATAATGGATGGATCGAAACATGGCTGTCTGTTGGATTTGTCGGAATAGCTATATTTTCGGTGACTTACCTTATCACCGTCATTCTTGGTTTAGACAGGCTCGCGCGGGGCGGGGTCGAGAATTATTGGGTCCTGCTTTCGACGCTCCTCTTTGCATTTCTGTCTTTATCAGAAAGTACGATATTGCAACAAAACCATTTGGACTGGGTGATCTTCGTCGCCACAACAGCCAAGATGTTCAGTTTTGCCCCCGCCTACTGGCGAGACGGACGTCCGGTTACGTCTTATTGGCAGCTTCGATCGGGGAACTCGCCCCATACAGCTTTGGCTTAAGATCGCCGAACCAGAATACTTTGCCTACGCCCTGCCAGAACCGGCTGAGCCACACTATATAACTCCTGTGTCCGGTCCATTTACTCACCAGCATAGGCCCGGCGAAAGCGCACATTTGCAGCATGCCGATGACCATCCATTTGACCAAGGCGATCATGTTATTCTCATCTTTGGCGATTTCGCTGGGCCCTTGTCCCCACGCCAAACTGCGTTTGCGCACATAATCAGGATTAGTGCGCCCGGCTGGGATATATTCATGCGTATGGGTGTCAGGCGTCCACACTGTGATCACGCCTTGGTCTTGGATATAGCCGAACAGTAAATCATCCTCGCCGCCGGTCTCGTTGGCGATGGGGTCAAATACAGGATCAGGAAAGTCGAATTTGGCGCAGTCCATCATACTATTGCCACAGCCATAAAAGGTCTCAACTGGCCCGCGCATTTGATTTGGGATGCGCGAAAAAAACGTCACATATTGCGCGTCCCACGGCGTTTGTGTTTCCAGTACGGCATGGGTCGGGCAAAATGCCAAAGCGGCATCATAATCGGTGAGCGCCGACATTAAGCCGCTGATCCAGTCCCCGGAGGCCTGTTGGTCATCATCCAGCCACGCAATAAAGCGCCCGCTGGACGCGTCAACGGCGGCGTTGCGCGCATTGGATACACCCGGGACTTCAGCATGAACATAAATGACATTATGCACCATGCTTTTGGCCAGTTTTGTCACTTGCGCGCGCGCGCTGGCTTCGGGTGTATTATCGGCAATGATAATCTCGATCGCGTAGCCGTCTGCGTGTTGCGCGCTCAGGCTTTTTAACGCGCGGGCCAGCCCCTCCGGCCGTCTATACGTCGGCATAATAACACTGATAAGAGTTTGGCTGCGCGTATTATTGGGCATAATGGCCCCGCAATAGTGCAACCGCGTCACGAACAGGAAGAACCTGCGCATTGACAGTCTTTAGGGCAAGCAGGATCCGGTCAAATTCGCCGGGCGTGCATCCCCATTGTGACGGGGAGGGGCAAATGTCGTGGGTGAACAGGATAAGCCATGCCGGACGCCGCGCCAGATCCTGTATTCGCGCGATGATTTTGCCGACTGTATCGCTATAAATCCCGCAGGCTTTTAATTCGTTGAGATCCGCTTTTTTGCGGTGAACGCCATCATGTATACCTCTTATGGCGTCAAACCGCTCGGACAGAACCTGTTTCAAATCACTATTAGCCGCGCCAAAGGGATAAGCAAAACCGTTCAGGGATTGCGTCACGCCCATAGCGCGTAGGAGCGTCTTGTTCTGTTCAATCTGATTAATTAACTGGCTTTGACTTAGTGTCGTGCAATCGACGTGGTCGAGCGTATGTCCCGCGATTTCATGACCGCGGGCCTGAAGACCCGTTAAGTGGCCGCGCGAAAAATGCACGCCATGATGATTACTCACCCGTTCAAGCGCCGCCGATGTATAAAATGTACCGCGCCACCCATGCGTTTCCATCACATCGGAGCCGTTTTCAATCGCGCTGATTGGGAAATCATCAAAGGATATAGAGACAAGCGGACGGTCCAGCGTAAACGCAATCTCACGCCGGTTTTGGAACGGGCGCAGGCGCCGCGCAATCTGGCCTGTAATGCTATTTGCAGGCGTGTAATGCGTCATCATGATAAAGCCTCTTCCAAGACCGCCTCCGGTTTTCGCGCCGCATCGCATGTCTCGGCATACCAACTGGCCCGCCATAATTTTAAGGCTTTAATACGGATGTGGATCGGAAAAAATCTAGACTTTACGATCGCTTTGAGCGGAGCTTGGCATAATCCCTGAAACGGAATTTGGGCTAATCCGCGCATTGCCTTATATAAAGCTAGCTTTTTAGCCATTACGGGGTGGCGCGAAATGAAACGGTTATAATTCGTTCCGCTCATCGCAAAGCGTCTCAGTAAGGTGTCGGTCGTCTCCAGCCCTAAATGCACGGCAGGGTTATCGATATGGGCGAGCCTGTATTTCGGCGCGATGCGCGCAGCCCATTCACTGTCCTCCCATCCCCATCCGGTAAACCCTGTATCAAATGTCTCCGCGTCGAGAACAGATGAGCGTACCGCCAGATTTGAACTGCAGACATATTGCGGGCCGCTGGCTGCGCGCTGCGCCGCGGTGAGACAATCTGTGGATGCGGAAAAGGCGCGGTGAAGTGCATATTCAGGCGAGCTGCTCTCGGGCATGCTGAAGCCGCCAAAGATCACGTCGACGCCGCCTTGCATAATGATCTGCATATAGCGGGATAGGAAATTGGCATCGGCGGGCATCATATCCGCGTCTAAGAATAAAAGCCACGGGGCTCCGGCAGCAGCCTGCAAGGCATTGCGCGCTGCGCTTCGCCCTTGATTTTCATAGGCGAGAAGTAACGTCACGGATGCGGTATTTGCCCGGGCAATGCGGCGCAATGCGTCATTAACCTCAGGGTTGCCTGTGCCGTCATCATAAAGCAGGATCTCGATACCTTCATCGGCTTGCGCGATAAGAGCGGATAAAAGTTTGGACGGGTCATCCTTAAAATAGGGTATAAGAACCGAGAGACGCGGATTATGTTTGGCGTTAAAATTATGCTGCGTAATCATTTAGGCCTCCACTGGTTTTCGGGTCTTGTGTGACAGGATATCGCGTATGAGAGTCCGGCAATCTGCGGCGTTTGTGGCCACAACAATGACGCAATAAATCGACGCGCCGACTGCGCCTTTAATAGCGACTTCTACAAAGGCGTTGATATCATCAGCCAAGGGCAGAGCTAAAACACCGGCGGCCATTGCGGCGCAGGCCAGTGCGCATTTTACAAAAGCTTCCCACGGGAGCGGCAGAGGGAAATAGCGGCGCGCCATAGCGAAGGCCATAACCACGCCGAGGCTGTATGAAATCAGGGTTGCATAGACTGCGCCCATTACTCCGAAACGCGGCAGCAAAATAAAGTTAAGTGCGATGTTTATAATCATCGGCGTAATCATAGCCACGGGCAGCATGATGGTTTTACCGCCCAGCATAAAGGCGCGCTGTATATAATAAGAGATCATGCCGTTAATCACGCCCGCCCCGACAATCCACGGAATGATCTGCCTGCCAACCTCTCGGACATCCTCCCCTAATAAAAGGGAAGCCGGCTGTGCTACCAGACCTAGGCCGACGGCGGCAGGCATGGTCACCAGCAAAAGTATAGCGCCGTAGGATTTGAGTTCTACTAAGCATGTCTCCAATCCTGCGCTCTCAAGCGTTCGCACCAGATGCGGCGTTATAGCCAGGCCTATCCAAATGAAAAGCACGTCTATGGAGCGGTTAGCGAGGCCGTAGCCTGCCGAGTAACGACCGACATCAGCATCGGTTAAAAGATAGGCAATGACAAAGCGGTCAGATGTCGACAGCGCATATTCGAGAATGAGCGAGAAACAAATTGGCAGGCCGTAGAGCAAGTAATCTTTGCTGCGCTGGCCTTGAAACACGCCGCCTTTCATGCGCTTGAGCATAAATGGCAAATCAACCAACAAAACGAGGGCATTGCCTATAATTAATCCGGCAAAGGGCCCGGCTTCGCGAAGCGGCGTTAGCAAGATAAGCAAAATACCAACTGTAAAACTGATGATCATTTGCGAAGAATAAAGCACGGAATACCGGCTGACGCGGTTAGCGGCTTTATGCGCCTCGAAGCCTAACCGCATAATGATTTGTAAGGTGGTCGAGATGAGCGCGAAAGTCAGTACGGTCTTGAGGTCCTGACTAATCGGCAAAACATATATCGTCACTAAAAATATAGAAAATCCACTGACTGCAAATGCGGCGCCGAGCTTATAAAGAGTATTAAGATGATTGCGCAGGTCCCCCTTTCGAACCGCGCGGGCATGATAGCGCTCCATGGAAGCTTCCATCCATGTAAAGGCGGCGGTGTGGATGAGCTGCATGGTGACCATAACCAATGCGTAGCGGCCAAATTCCGCGGCATCTAATATGCGCGTCAGGATCAATATCGAGCCGAAGCTGACGATAATATTCGCCAGATTGACCGGGATATACCCCAACAGTTGTCGCCAAAGCGTCATACTAGCGGATATTCTCGCTGTCACCGAGCAGGCAGGGCAGAGTTTTTAGCATAATCAAAATATCAAAAAAAACATTGCTGTTTTCAATATATTCGACGTCCAACCGCACGCGCCGGGCAATATCGGCTTGGTCATGAAGCGGGCCGCGCGAGCCGTTAATCTGAGCCCATCCGGTCATGCCGGGTTTGACTTTGTGGCGATGAGCATAGTCGCTGACCAATTCAATCGAGGCCTTACCCTGCGTGCGCATGCCTACGGCATGGGGCCGCGGCCCGACAAGTGACATCTCGCCTTTGAGTACATTCCAGAGCTGTGGCAATTCATCAATCGATGTCTTGCGAATAAACCGTCCGATTTTTGTGATGCGTGCATCTTCGGCTTGGGTCTGGACGCGTGCCTCGCTGTCAGCTGCGTCATTGCGCATTGAGCGAAATTTATAAACGTAAAAAATGCGATTATTAAAGCCGTGACGCGGCTGTTTAAATAATACCGGGCCGGGACTGTCGAGCTTGATAACCAGCGCCAGCAGCGCAAGAAATGGAGCGCTTAATATTAAAGCCGTGGTGGATACAACAAGATCCAAGGCCCGTTTAGACAGAATTTGCGCGCCTGTTTTAGGCTTCCCCGTAACCTCACGAAGTCCGATATTAGCAATGCTGGTCAGACGCTGCTTAACATGGTCAAGTGTTTCAAATTCATCATCAATAAAGGCGATGCGGTTAGGTAATAAATGGACTTGCCTGACATAGTCAGCCTTGCGCTGCTCGGCCAGTCCCGGGAGCGCAACAACGATGCGGTCGACATAGGGCAGGGCGTCCCATGCGAGCAGGTCGTCAATGTCGCCAACAACCGGTACGCCGTGTATATGGTAAGGCGCCCGCGACAGACGGGCATCAAATATCGCAACAATATTGAGCTCTCTTGTACGGGCGTTTTCCTCTATTAGCCGCCGCGCGCCCTCAGTCGCTCCTAACATAACAATAGTCGGGGTTAATTGACCCTGGTTATAAAGGCGGCGAACCTGTCCGTAATAAAGCGTATGCAAAATGAGCAACGCTGCGATTGCGCACAATCCTGCAATAGCCAGCGCATCCGGTAAAAATGTATCAGGTTTAATAATAAGCGCGGCGCATAGCCAAACCCCCATGGCCGCAAAACTGGCCATGGACAGCCTTCGTATATGTTTGCCATAGCGTTCAGAGGGCGCAAATTCATGCGCTTTGCCGACAATAAGCATGATCCCGAAAATGACCGTCCCTAACAGTCCGGCGGCCAGAGGGGCCATAAATTCCTTACCATTAATACCGACATAGCTGTTCCAAACTGCGATCATAATGATCAAGCTCACGACACACACATCGATTATACGAATGCCGGCGCGCAGAGCGGCCTTGCTCATTTGCTTTTCGGGAATGGAAATCGAGGAAAGCGGCACACGCGGCTTTCGCCCCTGCGAAGATTCAGATGAAACCGCCTCAAGCTTTTTCTCCGGCGCAGGCGCGCTTGACCGCCGGGAAAATTCGTCCAGCGTTTCAATTTTTCGCGGCTTTGTCTGCGCGAAGACCGGCTTGCCGGAGGGCATCTTTTTAGGGTTTAAGCTCATCTATCCAACCATGTTTTGGATTATATAGACGGCTTTGGACAACATCCCGTAAATCGACATGGCTAACGAAAGGTAACCGGCAGGGCCGTGCCAACAGTCTGCCGCTATAAATATCCGCATATATACGGGGTTAATACAGGGTAGATAGTAAGCTTTTGGGGAATGAGGACGCTCAAACCGGTCAATTTAATTCGGAAAATATGAAAGTGCCGGTTGCGTTAAAAGTGTCTCCAGTGCCCGCTAAATCGGGGACTGAAGAATTGAATATATTCAGAACTATTAATAAAAACTTAAAATATAACTTGATTTTATACTACTTAATGTTGCACATAGCTTTTGTGGGGTGACAGATGAAGTTTATATCATTCAGATTTAAGAATGCGATGCAGGACTTGGGTATTTGCATCATCAGCACTCACACACTCAATGCCCACATTGTGACAGATCGGGTGTTGCATTGAACCCGTTTGTACTCAGCAATGAATTTGGTACCGGAAATGTCTATCTAGGCAGTATCACAGAAGCCTCGCCGTTACAGACAAAGTTACTTTTTACGGTTGTGTTTATTCCAGCGGAGCAATCCGATCCTCCTAACCAATATACATTGGAGGCGGCCTGGGGGTCAAAAGACGGCCGCCTTTTTATACTTGGAGAGATGCTGTCAGACGCTAAAACATTTCTGGCTGACGTTGACCGCATGGAATTCGACTTATCCGAGGGTTTGGTCTGGATTCTTAATCCCAATTCAAAGCGGTCTAACTGGATATATTCCGCATTCAAATTGTCTGCACTTGTCGATGCAAAACGTCAATTACTGAACGATGTCACCCTCAATCTTTCAGACGAACGGGCTGGCTATATACTTAAATTAGCGAAAAAGTCAGACATTGCTCTGGACGCAGTCCTTAATATTTTGCGTATCAGCCACGTGACGGCTTCGCCGCAGTTCGGCAGGGGCACAACCTTACTTCCAGTTAAATCTCCGGGTCTAAGCTGTGACATCAGCAATGTGACCGGCGTCAGTTTCGACTTTGAATTTGACATACCCGGGAAAGAAGACCTTGCTGTTTGGCTTAATAATCTTGATGTCGGCCTGCGGTATTCGGTCGTGAATGACGGCACTATAAAATCTATCCGTTATCCGGTATTTTCCAGCCATAAATTACTCGATGGAGTTACTGCGTCTGCAAAGATCGTCCCGTTAAATTTTCTAGAACCGGCGGCATCTTATATCACGCTAAGCCGCGACAGTGATAAGACTGATATCTTTCTTACAAATTTTCGAACAGTGACAGGCCGCGCCGCAACATTTGCCTTAGGCGGGCAGTCGATAAAGCTGTATTTTGCACAGGCCACCTCAGACACATATACTCTGGTGCCAAGCGGGAAGTTCAAATTTAAGATTACGGAGCAGCTTAGAGACAGCGAAGAGGTTAACCCTCTTCTAGTGTCCGATCCTGAAGATTATGAGCTGGCCTGCGGCGCTTCTGGCACGGAATATTTCCGCATTCCCAAGCTTGCCCGCGATATTCTTTTTATAGACTTCATGCCGGGCTGTCCGGGCCACAGTGTTGCCGTTGATGCGGACACATTCGGTCTGGACAGGACAACAGTAACGTCTTGGGTCCGGTTTGGGTTTGGGCAGACTGCAGACGTCACCGCCCTTGAATATTACGCACAGCCGGAAGGGCAAGCCACACTGTTTATGGCCAGTCAGCCAGCGGGTAGCGCAAAAGTGCCGCTTTTGCCTTATCAACCCATGATAGCCGCGCATATTGGCCCGGGAGATAGCGCACCCATTCTCCCGTGGGTGCCGTTGGCGGGAGTTGATATAGCCGCGCGCGACGCAGCCATTGGTCTTGAATCCACTGCCATAGCGCCGACGCGTAAATCCATTTTCTCTGATGCAGAATATTCCAAATTTCTCGATGGCCATTTACATTCGGGCTTGCCAAGTAATACCGCCTTTGAAGTCGACGGAAGCTATACAGCCATTACGCCACGCGGACTTGAGGCCTCATTTACCACGACTGGCTCAGCCGAAACTTGGGATGCGGTTCACCTTGCACGGCTTTTTGATACAGATTCCGGCACAAATATAAATTCTGGACGCATTGTGTTGGGACAATACCCCCCTGTAGTTCCGCCCCCACCGCCGGAACAGTCAAAAAATAAAAAAATAAATTCTGAGGATGTAGAGCCGCTACAAAAAATAGTTGAACCGCTAAAATCAGCGCTTCTGACCAACCAGCAATTCATCGTCATAACGGACGGATCTAAAATTCAGCCTTTCTTCCAAGGCGATAATGCCAAGGTTAAACTAAAGGGTTGGGAATTTCTTCTCTCACCGGAACACTGGGACAGTCATGGCACGATAATGATTGTCAAAAGTGCCATCACATCTTTGCGTGACCTGGCATTTGACAGCGGGGCGTGGACATCCGGAGGCGTGTTTAACCGCAATGTCACCATAGCAGCGAAAGCGCTACAGACTATCATTATAGAATCCGAGCAAGAATATGATAATTTGGCTGAAAAACAGCTAAGTGCAGTCGGGCCCGCACAAGGCAGCCCGTCCGATCTGGAATATTTTGTACAAAACGTTTTGCGCTCACCGGATTGGAACGGCACACTTTTTCTCAATGCTAATCTCGGTAGTTTTCCGGATGACTTGGCCGGATTGCGCGCAGGTATACAGCCCGGCGGCTTATTCGCTCATCATTTAGGTATTACCCAGACGCCTTTTGAAAATTTAAAAGAGCTGCAGAGCAACTCATCGGATATGTTCGGTCTCATTCGATATGCGGATACACGTACAGAATTTGGCCAATCCAACACTTATGATTTTCGCGTTCAGGATCTGGGCGTTCTGTTTCGCAACTCGCAAGTCAGAGATTTCAGAGCGCGTATAAATATTCATCTGGCCAATCTATTCGGACAATATGCGCGTGATGAGGATGGCGGTCCGGCCATTGCCGATCTTATAGGGATAAGACATCGCCGCGCTAATGCCGATGCCTATATGTTTACTGCGGAAAAAGAGAACACGTTCAAATTGGGCGGAGAAATCCTAACGCATGTCGAGATCATTCACGGCGAATTTGAAACTGTTTCCGTCGATCCCTCCGCAACAGGAACGACATCAACGCGCTTCCTGTTTGCCGGTCAGGCTAAGTTTTCAAATATAGATAATTTCGATATTTTCTCATTCGACAATCTCGCATTCTCGAATCTGGCTCTGAATATGAGGTTTCAGAATGACAAGCCACTGCATCCCGAATTCGAGTTTTCAACCGAGACTACTGTTCTAGATGGACCGCTTAGCGATGTACGCGGCGGCTCTCTCTATGAGGGTTTCCCGGCCCAGCTCAGTCATTTTATCGACAGCAAAGGCATTAAGCCGACGGCAATGGGCTATATGACAGTTCAGAATAATCTTGTGTTGGCAGATTTACCAAAAGACTGGTTCGGTCTAGCGATAAAATTGGATATGGGCTCGCTCAGCGATACGGCGGGCGCCGCAGGGCTTGAAGCTTTTATGATTCTCGCATGGGGCACGCAAAAAAACCAAATCTTTGTCGGGCTTGAAATTAAAGGCTACGGCCTGAGCGGGTCCTCTGACGAACTGTCTCTGCTTGGCGTGCTTAAACTGAAAATGTACTCCCTGTCACTTCGCAAAGGAAACCGCGAGGGGGACAAGGGTTGGGCCTTGATGATGCACGGTATGACGCTCAAAATCTTTAGCAAATCCCTCCCGCCAAGCGGCAGTTTCGACTTTTATCTTTTCGGAAATCCCGATCCTGACGGAAGCGCTAATAATTTTGGATGGTATGGTGCTTATGTTCAGGACGTGGAAGACAAAGAGTCCGCCAAGGCTGTCACCGATAGCCGAAGGCCTCGATTGCCGCAAGCCGAATATACTTTCCCGAATTTAATTTCAAAAGATGATCCCCTGCCTGTGACCATACGCGGGCGCGGTAGGCGTACCTAACCCTTTACCTTAACTTGAACTGGAGAGACATATGACAATTACAACACAAGGATCCGTCAGTCTGAAGATTGGCGGGAAAGATATCAAGCTGAATGGCTTGGTAGGGGGAACCTTACAAGTTGGGTTTCGCGAAAAAAACGGCGATGATCCGATTGTTTTGGGAAAATTCAAAGACATTGTTACAGATGTCGCCACTGCGATTTTGGAACCGGCTGATGCGACCAAATTCGAGACTGAGTTTAATGCCAGAGTTACGGATTTAAGCACAACCGCAGGTCCGTTAGGCGCAATTGGGGCTAAGCTTTTATCAAGTTCATTGATCGTCACCGACCTCGCTATTTCCGCAACTTATGATGACACGGCCGGGACTTTAACTGTTGACAGCGCCGCCTTTGGTTTCCGGGTCGAATTTGACGACATCAAGCTCGGTCCGGTCGAACTTGTCGGATTTGGAGTTCTGTTTGAATATAGCGTCACAGCAAAAACCGGCAAATTAACCTCAAGAGCCCAGTCCAAAACCGGTTAATTTTACGTCCTTTTACTGCTTCGCAGGCGCCGCGACATGAGCGGCGCTGATCATCGTCCAATGGATAATATATCAGTATGACTGAAATCACGAAAGTTTCGACAATATACGGAGAAATTTCTCTGTTCGATATCCCGTTCAAATTGAGCGGATCGTACACAACCGTTACGGACAGTACGACGAAAGAGACTGTAAATACTGTCAAATATACTGTTCGGGTTATTGATAAAACACTTGGCGAGGTTTTGAACTACATATTGAGTGTCGTGAACGGACCCGAGCTTAATTTAGATCCGCCTTGGAACGTCATTACCGATATCAAACTGGATAAATTCGCCTTTGAAATCGAAACGTCCAACGGGCAATCAAAATACGGCTTTAGCTATACGGATCTGGGTATTGATCTGCCATTTTTAAAAATGGACACGCTCAAAGTTCTGTATCAACCGCAGTCGAAAACCAAAGCGAACAAATCTTTCGATGTCAGCATTTTTGGATCGTTTTTAGGTATAGATTTTTCGGACAATCCGATCACTTGGGATGCTCTAAAAGAGCAGCCGCCCGCAACGCCAGCTGGCAGTGATAAAACGTTCAAGCTAGAATACCTAGGGCTAGGCCAGCGGGTTACACTGAGCGATATCTCTGATCTTGATACAGTCAAAAAAGTCATTGACGCTTTGCAAAACTCCTACGCCGTTGTTGATGAAGAAGCGGCAGATCCCCTGGCGGGCAGTAAGGCACCAAGCTTGGTATACGACGAAGCGTCAACGTGGCTGATTGGTGCGCGGTTTTCAGTGCTGGAAACGTTTGATTTTTCCGGGATTTGGAATGTGCCGTCTCTCGCAGGGGCGCGGATCGGCCTGCGCGGCGAACGGGCTAAATCTCTTGGCGGGTTCGAATTTGAAATTCTCTACCGCCGGATCGCCGAAGATCTCGGGCAATACCATATGGAGCTGGTTCTTCCGGATGTGCTGCGACGTTTTAATGCCGGCGCAGCGTCTGTAACTTTGCCGATAATCGGCTTGGATATTTACACAGATGGAGGCTTTAAAATTGATTTGGGTTTCCCGGAAAATCTAGATTTTTCAAGATCGTTTACATTAGAACTCATCGTCCTTGGCGTACCGGTAACAGGATCACTCGGCCTGTATTTCGGCGTTCTCAGTCCGAAAGCGGTACCTGATATCCCGGCTATCACAGGTGGTGAATTTCGTCCCGCAATTATTGCGGGTGCGGGCTTTAGGATTGGCGTCGGAAAATCCTTTACCGCAGGAATCCTCGATGCGGGCATATTTGTCGGCATTGAAGGCCTACTTGAAGGTATTGTTGCTTTTTATGAGCCGTTTGAAGTTACCGAGCCCAAGGCAACATTTTATAAAGTTTCGGGACATCTGCAACTCACCGGACATATTTGGGGCTCAGTTGATTTCAAGATCATCAAAGCAGCTGTCGATCTCTACGCATATGTTTCGGCGAAAGTGGATTTTGAATCCTACAGAATGGCGATGGTGGTTTTTGAAGCCGGGGTCCGCCTAAAACTGTCTATTAAAGTGGGCATAGGGTGGTTCTCATTTACCGTCGATCTCTCATTTGATGCTAATGTCCGCGCAGAATTTCCGATTGGCGATGACAGCCCTACGCCTTGGATTATTGATCAGACGGTCGGCACGAGCTGGGCAGAACGCATTGGACCGGTGGCCTTCCGCAGACTGCCTGACGGTAAAGTTATAACTGACGAGATTTTCGACCGTCTTCTCTATGACAATTATGAGTTTGCAACCCGCAAAGTCCCATATACCGCCGCCGAAGACAAAATTGCTTTGGAGTTACATTTTATTCCGGTGACAACGGTTGGCGTAAAGGGCGATGCTCCGAGTGTAGGGATATCGGACAGCGCCAGCGGCAACGTTAATATGGTTGCAACGCTTGCCGCGCGAACCAACCGCAATGTAGAGGCCGGTGAGGCTCTTTCGCCAGCGGAAGAATTTGTGCTCGCTGCGTTGGATTGGTCTATACTTGAGATAAAGAACAAAAAAGCCCAGCTGGGCGCGGGTATTGACGAGAGTGTAATCTCCGCATCCGATCTACGCTTTATCAAAGAAGACCTTGATCAGACAGCTCCTAAAACACCGATCAATATGCCGGCCATGGAACGGTTCTTGACAGAATTTATTACGCTGACAATCTCTAAGCCGGATAGTTTGGCCAAGGATTCCCAAGTCACGCCTTTCCCGATGATTCCTTTTCTGACCCTTGAGGCCGGGAATGCAGATGCCGCGCCGACTTACACAGCAGATTTTGAAACGACGCCGATGTGCTCTGCGCAGTACCAGAAAAATATAGCCGCCTATTTTGACGCTCTAAATTCACAGAGCCCGCCATCATCGCCTTTTATAGCCGACACATTCGATCCTGAATATGAGACGCTATCTATGGCCGGCCTCATATATGTCGACTGTTTCAAACTCGTCCTACGGTCGATTGTCGGCAAGGCCCTTGATGAACTGACCCTGCTGAAGAATGCCGCAAGCGGCGCAACCTTGCAGGATATTGCGAGTAAATACGGGCTCGATAGCGAAGCCGCATTTGAACGTATGGTTCTGGCCAATACGGACAATAAAAACCTGTTTGCGGAAGGCAGTGAACTTCTGATCGCGCAGCAGGCTGAACGGTTGTCTGAGGGCAAGACAATTAACGGGATTGCCGGAAAATTTAGAGTCGCAAAACTGGCTGCCGCAAAATATCTCGCTTCGCAACGTATCTTGGCTGAAGGCCAAAAAATGACTGTGAAGGGCGCTCAATATTTTATTATGCCCACTGATACGCAGCAAAGCATCTTGACGGCAACCGGTATGAGCGATTGGACCAAGATCGAAAAAGCTAATCCGCATTTTGACTGGTCTTATCCGCAACTCCCGATCACATCGCCGCCAACGCCGCCTTGGCCGGAACACTATCCGGTATTGCACCTGCCCGCAGGGCAATGGATTAATCTTCCCGATCTAAGGATTACAATACCTGAGCAATGCACATTGCAACGGCTTTGCGATGCCTACAATACAAGACTCCCGGATTTGATTGAAGCTGACATACCGCTCCAGTCAGATGGACTGGCGCTTAAAACGCTTAATGCTCATATTAATGACGGCGAAACATTTAATGAGCTGATGGCCCGTTATGGATTTACAGGTCTCGTCGAAATGGAAAGCGCGCTTGAGGATAATGCCGGTATTATGCCGACGGGATCTGCGCTCGCCATACCCCAAGGAAATTATATTATAAAAAGGGGCGACAACCTCTATGCGCTCGCCGACACTTTGCAAATCGGCGCTGACGCCATTTTGGAGGCCAATAAAGACGCGCCGTGGAAATTTGTGCCGCGTCCTAACACCCCAGAAGCCTTGCCGACAGGAGTGGAAATTATTCTTCCTGCCGTTGATCACTATGTTGTCGGTGAGACCGATACGCTTAAATCTATCGGGCGGACGTTCGGCCTGACCTGGGTGCAAATTGCCGAGCACAATGCGGCTACGTATAAGTTGCAAGCTCTGGCGTCTATAATTCTGCCGCCTTTGGTCAGGACAGCGGCGGCGACAGGAGATGACGCCAATACGCCGTCTGTACTGGCGCAGAAATTTGCAATCCCGCCTGAAGCCGTTGTGAGAGCCAATCAAGGCATGACGTCCGGTCAGGGACAAAACGCAAAACTTGGCACCGTCCTTGTACCGGACTGTGAGATTATTGATCGCGCGGAGCTAGTCGAACTTCTCTCAGCCGGGGATCTAGAAAGCGCTTTGGCGTCAACATCCAGAGAAATGGCGCGCTTTCTGATGGTGGGGTTACGTTTACCGGCGCCAGGCGGGACAGCCGAAACGGCTGTGCCGGACGAGACGGAAGCATTATACCCGTTATATACGCTTACAGGTCAACAATTTGCCGCCCCCGCTGCTCCGACTGTGAGTGATTGGGTGGAGCTAAAATGGAATGATTCAGATGATGCGCTGCGGATGAGAGAGCTGTGTGTCGGCGCCGTAGATCCTGTTAAAATCAATTTGGCCGAGCCCGATATTAGTCTTATCACATCCTTCCGGACTGCGCTGACGGATCTGCCCGGCCTTCAACCGAAACTCTTGTCCGTCTCGGCTTATCCCGCGCTTGAACAGGTCGCTATCGAACGCGCTTTGGGGGCGTCGACAAGGTGGTCGATTGCAGAGCCGCTAACATTTATAGGGGATATTCCCCCGGTCGCGACAGATGCTCCCGCTGAGCCTAGCCAGCAGATATATTTACATGACATACCCAATGCCATGCGGGAAATCCTGCCCATGCCGACTGATCCGCAGAGAATACTTTATGTCGAAGAGACTGACTCGGATCCGATAATTAATAAGAAAAGCCGTAAGATTATTCAAAATGTGGCATGGGCCACACGCCTGGATCTCCAGATTAATCAATTGGGTAATCCCGGAACAGAAGATGGAACGCTACCTCATATTTACGAGGCCGTATCGTGCACGTCACAAACCCAATCCGATCTGGAAGGGCTGCGGCAATATCTGCACGCGGCCGGCAAGGATAGTCCCGTCGACTTGTACCTTCTTTTCCCCAGCGGTGAATTGTCATCAACTGCCGGCGCATTGCGCTCGGACGTTATACCGGCTGACCAACTCAAAAATGTTGTCATGGTCAAATCCAATTTGTCGACCTTCACAAATCCGGGTGTCGTGCTTAAATCCCGTGAGCAGATATTCGGCGATACGGGTGATTTTAGTTCTGCAGGTTTTGATACGCCTGTCGCGTTCCTAGAATTATTATGGCAAATCAGCGTAACAAATGCCGGCGGATTTTATTTGGATTATGGCGTGCCGGCTGACGGACCGGGCCTTCCCGATTCTGTTTTCAAGGATGGCGAGTCCGCGACAATTTCCATTCTGGCCGTCCTTCGCTCTTCACCGACAAAGCGCGATAGCATTGCGCCGCGTCGGTTTCATAATGTTGTAATCAACGGCGAAAACTTAACCTCGGATAGCTCCACTCTATTGGTTTGCGCGCATAATCACGACGTCACTATCACCTCTGCTCCTGCTGACCCGCAGACGACACAGTCTCTGACCCAGATTGCAGGGCTCTATAGCATTACCGTTGCGGAGTTAGGCCTCATAAATGCGACAACGCCCAATCTGCTTATCGTTGGAAGCACGATAGAGTTGCCACCCACTGCTGAGACTCCCCTCAGCTACAGCGTAGAGGCCGGAGATGATTTACTGACAGTAGCCTTAGCACTCGGATTACAGCCGGGGCCTCTGAGCGAACTTATCAAAGACAGAACCGATATTTTGTTCGCCGGGGCCAAAATGCAAATCTATGCAGAATGGGTTAGCGCAACGAATAAGGTAGCGATGGGCAATGGCGGTATTCGTATTGTCCGGCCAGTTCCTGTCGAACCGCCGCCCCCGCCTCCGCCGTCTTCACTCACCGCGTTAACGCAAGACCCTCACTATATTCTCCAGACATATTTCAATCTGATGGGGTATGGCTTGCAAAACAATACGGTTTTCAAGGCCAGTCCTCAGGGATTGCCTTTGCAGCCCAATGACCCGGACGAGACGCAGCGTAACGGTCTCTACGCCATGGCAACCGGCACGCCGCAGCCCTGGACATATCAAAGACGTATACCGTTGTCGAAATGGGCGAACACCGAAGATTTCGACCTGAGTGGCACGCTTGATCCTTATGCGGGCTTAGGCGGAGTGGCAAAGATCGAATTCGGTTTTCAGGATATTTTTGGCAATAAACTACCCCGCAATGACGCGCCTTTAACAGTAAACTGGAACCCGCTTTACCGGGATCCCTTGACGCCTGTACATGCATGGCCATCCACAACGTTGTCGTATTACTTTGAAACAGACAAACAGAGCGCAAGACGTCTCGTCAGCAAAATTAAATTTGCGCCGGCAGGCTATGTGGGCGCTGTCGGTGTGTCGTATAAACGATTGGTTGCGCGGGCTTTGGCTGATCAGAAAAAGTTCTCGGATATATATTACCAAGTCGTAGATCACCGCGTGCAGGCAAAAATCGTTACAACACTGCAACATGATGAAGCTGAGGGCGTGGATTCAGAAAATCTGGCGCGATTGTCCAAAGATGCTTTTAATTATCTTGCAGCTGTTTCAGCTCTTTGCCCGGTCACGCATAAAATTTTACCTGATGACTGCCTCGATACCATTGCGCAAACTTATGGGGTCTCAGCCCTGGATATTGGCGAGCATGCCAGTCAAAGCGCGGCGCTGCTATCGCCAGGAAAAACGATCGTCGTTCCGGCCAAAATTACCTTGCAACCGGCCATGTCATTTAACTCGATCATCAAGCAGTCAGGCCGCAAACTGGACCTCGCTCAGATTGCCAAGCTGAATGAGAGGCTCATCCTATCACCCGGAATAATACTCAAAATTTCAGGTGATGACTTCACCGTACCTTCAGGGTCAACATTGGAAAAAATTTCCGGTACTGAGCATGTGTCAGTTGAGGATATTGCCCAGGAAAATGCCAGTGTTGAGGGAATATTTCCGGCGGGGAAAACGTTTAATATCGGCCAGTTTACCCGTAAAATAGGCTCGTCAGAGACGCTGAAGAGTATCGCGCATAACTTAACGCTTGCCTTGCCTGATTTGATTGCTGCCAATGCGCAGACAGATATTCTGGCTGTGGATCAAAGCGTGGAAATTCCACTTCATCTGACGTTAGAAACTAAGCCGGTCTGCTCACAGCTTATCAACGGCGAACAATCTCTTAAAGATTTTGCGGAAAAATTAGAAGGATCACTCCGGGATATCGGCACGGCGAATTCGGATTTGTCGGGAATTTTGGCGGTCGGCCAAAAAATCTATTATTCAGCGCCGAATTCAAATGGGTCTGACGAAGTCGAAAAAATTCAAGATAATGACACTCTGTCAACGATCGCCAGACGTATTGGCGAAAAAATTCATAATCCATCCGTCGTTGCGGCTGATCTCGCATCATATGAAAAAAATGCGGTGAACACAAAATTGTTCAACGCCGGGTCGAGGCTTTTAACCCCGCCTATACGCGTAACTGTTTTCATGTCGATCTTGTCCAGTAAGGTACCTGTCGACCCAATATTTGACCTCGCGACCCAATTGGTATTATGGCGCAAGGACAGTGATATTGACCCCGCCTTTGCGCGATCTGATAATGTAAGAACAGTCAGTAGCGTTATTCCGCCCCGCTTACCTTCAAGCTTTACGCCAGACCAGCGCGGTACATTGGTTGCCTTTGCTGATAACTTTCAAGAAATTTTCGAATATCTTAAACTTGGAACAGGGCCGGATAAAATTATTTCAAGTGTTAAGCTTGTCGCAGGCGATGATATTATCGACAAAGACTCAAAACTTATCGTTGTGAATTGGTCCAAAGAGGGATTGGGCGCGACTGTGCAGCCTGATCCTTCCTTTTTCGCGCCAAAGCCTCTGCTGACAGAGCTCTGGAACGCTAAGGATGTTGAAATTTTCCCCTATGTTCCGGGACAGCCCTTGCGGCCCGCGCCGGATGCATTCACGAAAACGAATTTCGCCAATGCCGATATTGAGCGGTGGGCGCAGATATTACTGCGGCGGATCGACAGGGTTTTGCTTGCCGATATGGGGCCGGTTTTGCGTAAATTATCGATTGCAAATTATGATACGCTTATCAAAGCCAAGAGAATGATTGCGCAAGCCGTTGCTGGACGGACCAGTCTAATTCTTGCCCAGACTGATAATCAAACGCCTGATACTGCCAGCGCGCAGAAAACACTCCTCCAGCAATTGCTGGTGGAGTTAAGTACTACATATAGAGGCGGTACAGTGGTTCAGTTTGATGTAACCGCAAACGCCCCTGACGGCCTTTGGACGCCTGAGACCGCGCCGCGCATATTATGCGGGCTGTCGCCTAAATATTTCAAGCTCAATGATGATTCTAAAAAAGCGACTTTGGATATAGTGGCGGAAAAATTCGGGGTGCCGGCTCTGCTGATAGCTTATGTCCTGGAAGACACATCTAATATTCTGGATGTCGGTAAAGCGCTTCCCTTTGATAAAAACCGCAAAATTAAAACAAGCGATACGATCAGGACTCTCCTTACAGATGCTAAAGAGCAGCAGACACCCCTAACATTGGAGCAACTGGTTGAAGCCGTTCACAATAAACCGAATTTCCTCAAGCCGGGTGCAGGCATTCCTGTCTCGCAAAGATCGTCTGCGACCTCAAATGATGACTCCTTTGCCTCATTACTTGTGAGGCTTACGCCGGGGCTGATATCGCGCGATCGTGTCGATGATGCGATCAGAGTTTTAACGACAATGAATGGTGATGAACCGGGCGTGTTTGAGCCCGGCATTAAACTTTCACTTAAGGTCGGCGATAAAACCTTTTCTTGCGAAACGAAAGAAACTGACACTATAAACGGGCTGACTAAAAAATTAAAAGCGCAAACGGCGATTGATTTCGTAAATGCTTTTTATGTCACGACACCTCTACTCGCCGCAGATAAGACCTATAAATTCTTGTCATTATATCCGTCATCGACGATTTCTTCGAGCAAGCTGGCTTTTTTCAAAAGCACAGATGCGACGCCGAATAAATTTAACACAGTCTATGTGACCTCCGAACCGGATGATGCCAGTAGCGTCGTTTTTGATATTGGATATGAAGTCCAAGCTATGGAATACCGTATTCATGATGATGCGAACGCTCACGGCTATCAAGGGTCTGACTGGCTAACCTTCATCGACTGGAAACATAGCGCGACTATGGGCAGTGTAGAAATTCCGATACCCAACCGGCAATTCCCAATTCCACCGACAATCTTGTCTCATGATGTCTTGCCGGTCGTGAAAGACGGCAAAGTCGATCCCGATAAATTATTTGAAGCGACGCAATTTAACTATCTCATGACCTTTAGCTTCGAGGCGGCTACGCAAGACGAAATTGCCTATATTCCGCACTATAATGTCGTCAAAGACGGGCCTTCTGTCGCGGCGGTCACAGATGATGTGAAACTGGCGCACGTCTTGGCGCAATATCAAGCGATCGATGCCGCCCTTTGGGAAGACCTGTCCAAGCTGGCTTATCTTGCCGCCGGACGTTCTGACGAAGTTGATCCGGCCATCCTGACATGTGCAGTGACTATATTTTGTGAACTGGCGCATGAAATCGGGGAATCGTGGTCAAAATGGGCGCCCGCTACATCTGCTCTAAAATCTGACGGCGCATTTCGCATCCGTAAGCATCAACACACAGATGGCCGCGCCAGTGTGACGATGGCCGAAATAGGTGAGCCGGCGGGGCGTTCTGCCAAGGCGCGAGCGCCATCGGCCCGTTTATTAGGGCGGAAACACCGTATGGAGCTGCGTAACGGAGTGCAGCATTGTTTGCACGATGCAGAAGTGCCGGTTCCGCATTACAAAGGCAAAGACCGATATGAAATAGAGGATCCTGACCTGACTGTACTGGGGCAACAAAACTGCTGGGGAGAAATATTCATCACCCGTAACCGCAGACTTATTGATGGCAAAGCCACTGCGAATGAATTTGTTTTAAAGATCGAAAATATCAGGCCGTTGGAACCGGTAGCGCCGCATTTAGTAATCACTCAAAAACTGGACGTTGCGACGGAGCCTTTGCCGCTTGAGGCGCGCATGGCTAAGCTTTTCAAAACTTTATTGTTCCCTGAACAAGAGGGCTTGCGCCCGAGCCAGCTCAGTTCGCTCAGCGTGGCGTTTTCGAGGGACTTGATTGAACCCTCCTTGCTACAAGGTGAGCCAAAGCCCGCCGACACAACGGTTCTTTTCGCTCCGGTCGTCACGACGCCGGCATTGTCTATGAAAGGCACGTCTGAAGCAACATTTGCGTCACCCGGCGAGGTGGCGGAGCAGCTTAACACTTATCTTGCACTTTACTTGCAGGAGAGAAATATTGCGGCGACCGATGAGTGGTCATTCAATTTTAAAATTTTCAGTAATTTGGACCAACAAAATCAACCGGCATTGCTTCTGGAGATGCTCGATCTGCGGGTTCGAATGGCGCAATTCCAAACGTCTTCAAATTAATGCGCTTTACACAGGTTTCTTGAATCTAGGCCAAGGTCGACTTTTGAATTTATCAATGGCTTTTCAAATGAGAACATAAGCGAAATTATTGAATGGAAGTATTTTAATGATATATGATTTTAATCTATTTTTCAAAATCACACTTATTGTGGCTGGCGCGGCTTTGTTAACTACCTGCGCTCAGCCCGGTTCCGATACCGACGTTAAAGCTAAGGCCGGAGTTGAAATCAAAGCAGCCGCGGACATCTCCGTGGCCACACCATATAAATTCCTCGCAATATCAGATATCCATTATTCAAATTATCAGCATAGTGATTCTGCCGATAAATACTGTGATAAATGCGAAACGACGCCGGAGCTTTGGGCGGCATCAAAGGCCAAGGCTATAGATATTGTAGCCGGCGAAAATCCTGATTTTATTATTGTAACAGGCGATCTACCCGCCCATCGCAAGTGGAGAAAAACGGGAGTAGAACGCAGCGACATAATGTTTAATATTGAAAAAGAGTTTGAAACTATATTTTCAGGGTTGACCGAAATTGCTGATACATCTTCTGTTCCGGTTATCTTGGTTCCCGGAAATAACGATTCGATAAGCGGCGATTATTGCTCTTTTAAAGCAAATGTCGATGACAGCCGATTTAACGGAAGAACTCCATTTGACTTGGCTCCAAATCCGTCAAATTGGCCGGTCAATAACGGCGCATTTATAGCCAATGTTGATGATCTGTCGAAAGGCTATTACTCTATCTATCCTTATGGAGATCCTTCAGGGCGTGCGTCCGGCACCACGATGAGGATCATAGTGCTCAATACAGTGATTTTTACGCGCCATTATTCTGATAATTACTGTGACGATGAACAGCAAATTGATTCCAACAGTCAGTTAGAGTGGCTCTCCGCTGAGCTCTCAGACGCTGAAAGCAAAGAGCAAAAAGTACTTATTGCCATGCACGTGCCTCCAGGAACCGATGGATTTAGAAGTTACGGATCAATGTGGAGTGAAGATCTGTTTTACACCGGAGGCATCATACCGAATATGGATGATCAATGGGTGCAGGATGTCTTTTTAACGCTCGTGAGTGGTCACGAAAGCGAAATTGTCGGGCTTCTCACGGGGCACACTCACCTCAATGGTATACGCAAGATCCATTCGTGCAGCCTGCCAGCGGCAGCAGAGGGGACATTTATCGAACTGGCCGTATCTATCCCGGGAATTACGACAGATCACGGGAACCAGCCCGGGATAAAACTTATTCATGCGGGGACGGATTTCGAGCTTATGTCCAGCGATACATATTTTGCTACGGTGCATACCGGGTCAGCATATGACTGGGCTGATAGTAATGTGATCAGTTTTTCAGAAAATTATCCGTGTACGGGCGCTGCATGCAATGGACTATCCATGCTTGCGCGGACTCAATCAATTTTAAATTCGTCCGGCGGGGAGGAGCAATTACTGAGCGATATGCTGCAATATCTGAAGCTATACCCTGATCGGCCGTCCGGCAGACATAATTTTGCAACAGCGATAAATGTTCACTGCTATGTCCAATATCCTTAAAGGCAGAGGCGAAGGACTGTTTCTAATGAGTAATATGGCGACCTCTTACATCTGACTGGCGCGGGCTACGCCGGCACGGTAATGCCGCGCGGAGTCCAAGTAAAAAACAATGCTTAAAATATTGAAGACCAAAATCCATGTCAGAGCCCGACGTATAGAAAATCGTCCCAGCTCTTCGGTATAAAAATCTGAAATGATCCCCATAATAACGGGGCCCAGGCCGATGCCTATTAAGGTCAAGGAAAGCAGCATAACAGCCGATGCCATTGCGCGCATTCTGACAGGGACAAGCTCTTGCATCGCTGTGTAAGAAATAGAGGCATAAAGCAGGCCAACCAGACCCGGAACGGCGTACGCCCAATAGGCTGTCTGTTTGTCCGGTGCATATAAAAACCACAGGATAAAAGGAAAAGCCAAAAGCCCGGTTATAAGAATAGTCCATGGCCGCCAGCGCAGATCTTTGGCGGATAGGCGGTCACATAATGCGCCAATGCTGATCGCGCCAATGCCGCCCAGACCTCCCATTAATAGACCGAGCGCAACGCCAAGCTCCCCGATAGGAACCTCATGAACGCGAATGAGATAGAGCGGTATGCCGGCCAGAAAAGCGTTAGCTGAGATGCAAACAAAAACCCCGCCCAGCAACAGACTGACCATGGCGCGCTGCGAGAGGAAAAAGGCGAGGGTTTCTTTGACCGTTGGGACATTGGCCTCGCTTATCCGGTCTTCTGATGCTCCGCGTTTGGGCTCAGCGACTGTGAGCATTAATACTCCGGCTAAGAGTAAACCGGGTACGCCGGCAACGAAAAAGGCCATGCGCCATCCATATTTGGCGGCAATCGCGCCGCCCAAAATAAAGCCGATTAAAATACCGAGACTGATCCCTGTTGTATAAATGCCCAAAGCTAATGCGCGGCGGCGCGGCGGGAATACATCAGCGATGATGGCCGTGGCCGGCGGCGTGCCGCCCGCTTCCCCAATGCCAACTCCCATGCGGGCGAGCGCCAGCTGCGAAAAGCTGCCCGCAAATCCGCTAAGCGCGGTCATGCCGGACCAGATGGTCAATGCCAGAGCTATAATATTACGGCGGTTTCCGCGGTCTGCCCAAATCGCAAATGGAATGCCAAGAGTTGCGTAAAAAGCCGCGAAGAGGAAACCCGTGAGCATGCCGAGCTGCGTATCGCTCAGTCCAAATTCAAGCTTAATCGGCTCTGACAAAATCACCATAACTTGTCGGTCAACATGATTGAGCGCGTAAACGAGGGTCAGGATAAAGAGGATATACCATTTATTGGTAGATTGCATTTTCATATTATGATGTGCGCTCCGCGAGGGTGTTCAGAAAAGAATCTATTGCCGTAATTGCTGCAGGCTCATCCAGCATCGGGGCGTGGCCGACATCGGGGACTTCGACCTTTGAGAAATCAGGATGTCCCGTCTGCATTTTATCCACCGTTGCGGGGGAAAGCAGGTCGGACAACCCGCCTCTAATGCTCAGGACGGGGATAGGTTTAAGCGCTTCAAAAAACGGCCACATTACGGGCGGCGCAGCCGAAGCGGCGTCGGTTTTAAACGGCCGCGCAATTTCAGGGTCATAATTATAGGCGGGCCGTCCGTCGGGCAGGGCTTTGAATGTCCGGCGGGCAAAGGCCATCCAGTCTTCATCCGTATAGAGTGGAAACACATCCGGCCCTTGGGCTTTCATAGCCTGCGCAGCGTCGTCCCATGTCTCGAAGATGCTCGATCCGCCGACATAGCCTTTAATCCGCTTTATGCCTGCAGGATCGATTTCCGGGCCGATATCGTTAAGTATAGCCGCGCGAAACAGACCGGGCCGCATGGCAGACATAATCATGGTCATAATGCCGCCCATCGACGTGCCGATCACGACCGGATTTTCGAGTTTTAAATGGGCAATAAGCGCGAACATATCCGCGCAATAGACATCAGGACGATAGTTTTGCGGGTCGGTGTCATAATCGGAGTTCCCGCGTCCGCGCTGGTCGACGCTGACTACCCGAAATCTGTCACCAAGATGTATGGCGAGTTGGTGAAAATCCGCTGAGTTGCGAGTTAGGCCGTGGAGGCATAGCAGATCCGGTTTTCCTTTTTTACCATCGTAATCACGTGCATATAAAGTCAAGCTGTCCGGCGCGGTGTAATAAATATCCTGGTATAATTTAGTCAAAGACCCGACCCTTATAGGTTTTGCGAAGTTCTCTTTTGAGAATCTTACCATTCGGGTTTCGCGGGATTTCGTCAATGAATTCCAGACCGGTTATGCGCTGCTGTTTGCCAAGCCGCGTGTTGGCCCAGACGCGAATTTCGTCGCTTTTGCCGCTTCCGTTCTTCAGAGCGACAAGAGCCAGTGGCGTTTCGCCCCATTTTCGGCTTATCACACCAATGACCGCGACGTCACCTACATCAGGATGCTGGATAATCACGGCCTCAATGTCTTGGGGGTAAATATTTTGCCCGCCGGACAGGATCATGTCTTTCTTACGGTCTACAATGTATAAATAGCCTTCGTCATCCAAATAGCCGATATCGCCGGTGCGCAACCAATGAACACCGTGACTGTCAATCCACACGGCCTCCTGCGTGGCCTCTTTGCGGCCAAAATATTCGGGCATAACGATACGGCCGCAAGACACGATTTCGCCTGCAGTTCCGGCCGGGCATTCATTGTCGGCATCATCAAGTATTTTGATATCCGTTCCAATGAGAGGAAGCCCGACAGAGGCAAGGCGTTGCGGCGCGTCTTCGGGATCCAGAGTCGTGATGACGCCTTCGGTCAATCCGTAAAGTTCAATAACGCCGCAATCAAAATGCTCAAATAATGCGGCTTTGACGGGCTCGCGCAGGGGAGATCCCGCGCTCATCATGCCGCGCATAGATGTAGATTTAAATTGCCGGCGTTGAGGGGACTCCATCATGCGTTCATACATGACGGGAACCATAGATAGATGGGTGATACGGTCGGTCTCAATACGCTTCCAAATGGCGTCGGCATCAAACTTTTCATTAATCAGCAGCGTGCCTCCGGACAGCAAGGTGCACAGCATGCCGACCCATGTAATATTCGAATATAGTCCGATCGTGGCCAGAAACCGCGCCGAGCTGTCATAGCGTAGCGTAATTGCCAGATCATAAGCCCAATCGCGCCGCCCTTGATGAGTATGTACGATACCTTTGGGCTGTCCTGTCGTGCCTGAGGAATAGATAATATTCAGAAAGTCGTCGGGCGCAATTTTAACGTCCGGCCTGTACGGTGATTGCGCGTCGCGCCAGTGAGAGTAAGGCGTCCAGTCTTTGCGAGATTCTCCCGTACACACGCGGTTATGCTTTATTGATTTTGGCAACTTATCCAGCATGTCATCAATGCGCTCCGCCTGATCCTCTGTGCATATAATGGCCTTCGCACCGCTATCAATTATCATATTTATAATTGCGTCATCCGTAACCGATATATTAAGGGGCGCAGAGACAAAGCCGCCCATCATGGCGCCGAATAGGCACTCTGCCATCGCCGACCCATTGGTCATGAGGAGCGCGACGCGGTCGCCTTTGCGCATTCCTTTAGATGCGAGACCATTGGCCACCTGATTCATGCGCTGCGTAAATTCATGCCAGGTCTGGCTTTCGCCGCTCGCAATCAAAGCGGGCTTATCCGCCCGCCACTTGCCGTGCAGAGCGAAGATGTCCGGAAGAAGCGGATTTGTGGGTTGAATTATTTTAGACAAAACATTCCCCCCACGGTTTGACGATTGGACAGCGGGGTATATGAACTGAGGTAACGATATTCGTTTTTGGAGTCAGCGTATGACGCTTAGCGCAAAAAATACGGTCAATTCCGTACCCCGGAAAATTAGAATTCTGAATTCGGCCGAGGCGCTGTTTTCCCAATTTGGTTATGACGGGGTTACGATCCGCCAGATTACCAAACGGGCGGGTGTGGATCTGGCGTTGGCGAATTATCATTTTGGTCCCAAGCGCGATCTTTTTAATGCCGTGCTGGATCGCCGCGCCGAGGTTTTGAATGCCGCGCGCCAAAAAGCTCTGGATGAATGTTTGGATAATGCAGGGGAAAACCCGCCGACGGTCGAAGCCATAATCGACGCCTATTTGAGGCCGCTGGGTGAAATTCATGGATCCGCCGACGAAGGCTGGAAACATTATTTTGCGCTGATTGCTTATGTGAACAGCTCCCATGAATACGGGCGTGAATATATGACCCAGTTTTTCAATCCGCTGGTGGAGCGTTTTATTGAAGCCCTCCGGATGGCTTTGCCGCATGCGGATATCAAGGCGATTTATTGGGGATATCATTATCTCTCCGGCGCACTGACCCTGACCTTTGCAGATACAGGGCGTCTGGATGTCTTGTCCGACGGCAAAACGTCGTCGTCGGACACGGTGACGGGATATGCACATATGAGCCCGTTTATCGCTGCGGGTATCCGGGCGATATGCGAGCCTGAGCGCGCTTAATATTTATATCCGAGCGAGAGTGTGACTGTGCGCGGCGCACGGTAGAACACAGAATAGGCCCCGTCCGCGCCGAGCTGGCTTGGCGTCACAAAGTTATAAGCTGCGACCTTAGCCCGTTCGTCCGTCAAATTGCGTCCAAATAATCCGAGATCCCACGTTCCGCTTTCGCTGGTCCAGACCATGCCCAGATCAAACACGGTGTAACCGTCGGGATCGAGCGCCGGAGCGCCATTTGGATAGAGCGCATTTGTTCCCGGCGCGAAGCCGGGATTAGCGGCGTTGAACAAGAAATACTCGCTGCGGTATGACGCCGATCCGGTGAAGGTCAGGTCACCGGCATTTTCCAGCTCCCGATTGTAGGCAAAGCCGTAACGGGTTGTCCATTCGGGCGTGTTTTGCGTGACAAATTGATTGGCGACATTGACGCCGCCGGACTGGATATCGACGATCTCGGCGTCGATATAGCCAACAACTGTAGACAAGGTGAAATTCTCAGATAGGCGAAGCGCGCCTTCAAATTCCAAACCTTTATATTCAGACTCGCCGGCATTGAAGACCGAAGAAATAAAGGTATTGGGCGTGCCAACCGGGCCGGGCGTTCCGGGATCATAGACCCCTTGCTGTACAGTGATTTGCTGGTCTTCATAATTGGCGAAGAAAACGGCGGCGCTATACGTCAGACGGTCTGATAATGTGCTGCCTTTGATGCCCAGTTCGTAACTGTCGACGCGTTCGGGGCCGAAACCGTCACGAGAAATACCCAAGGGATCAAGGTCAGCGCGGGCGCGCGGATCAAAGCCGCCGGCTTTGAAGCCTTGCGAAAATGAAGCGTAGACATTGGTGTCTTCATCAAGCTTATAATTGACGGCAACGCGCGGTGTAAATTCGCTGTCTTCGCGCTCCAGACCTTCATATCCCGTTTGAACCGGACCGGCAAAGGCGGTGTTAGATGGATCAAACGCCGGTGATCCGAGACCGAAATAAAGCTGTCGCGTCACATCGGCTACGGTTTTATCATTGGTATAGCGTGCGCCTAGAGACAGGCTTAAACGCTCAGTCATGTCATAGGTAAAATCGGCATAGACCGAAAGATTTTCTTTTTCTTGAACGCCGGATTGATAAATCGTTAGGCCGCCAAATAGAGATTCCAAGAGCAGATCAAATTCACCAGACGCTTCGCTGTCCAGATAGTAAAGACCTGCGACGCCGTTTAAGCGGTCGCTACCATATAGGACTTGAATTTCTTGGCTGAACTGATCGTCACGGTAACGCGCGGGCACATCGAAATCAGGCTGGGGCAGGGCGTCAAAGTCAATCGGCGTTTCGGTTTCACTCTCGCGGTAAGCCGTGATGGATTTGAGGGTAAAGGCCTCATTGACGTCCCATGAGGCTGTAAACGATGCGCCCTTGGTTTCGACACTATTGTCGTCACCCAATCCGGCGCGTGTATCATATTCATTGTCAGTAACAGGGATTGTGCCGTCACCGCTGGGGATTAATCTGTGGCCGTGCTTCGCGTTTGAATCGTCCTGTGTAATATCCGCAGCGATGCGGAAATTTAATGCATCTGTCGGTGCCCATTCTGCGCTGACGCGCCCCGCCATAACGTCCTTGTCATAGTGATCGGCGCCGGTGTTCAGATTGCGTCCAAAGCCGTCGCGTTGATAATTGGCGAAGGCTCCGCCAATTGCAAATGTTTCACCGATAGGCAGCGAACCGGAGACAATCTGGTCAAATTGACCATAGCTGCCGACATTAATCCGCGCCTTCAAAGTCGGGTCTTCCATGTCCAGACCTTTGGTGACGTATTTAATCGCGCCGCCAATGGTGTTACGACCATAAAGTGTGCCTTGGGGGCCGCGCAGAACTTCAATCCGCTCTACATCGAAAATATCAAGAACCGCGCCTTGCGGGCGGGCAATATAAATGTCGTCGACATAAATGCCGACGCCGGGTTCAAAACCCCAAAGCGGGTCTTGTTGCCCCACACCGCGGATAAAGGCGACCAGTGTCGAGTTAGACCCGCGCGCGACCTCGATTGTCGCGTTAGGTGTAATTTTCTGGATATCGGTAATATCGATTGCGCCGATTTGTTGTAAGAATTCGCCTGAAACAGCTGTGACTGAGATAGGCACATCCTGAATATTTTGTGCGCGCCGCTGGGCGGTCACAATAATTTCGTCGTCGACGGCCTGTGCATAAGATGGTGCGGCGGCGGCCAGGCCAAGCGCAAGTGTGGAGCAAGTAAGCGTAAGTGAATGCCTGAACAACATGATATATCCCTATATGTGGTGACGCTTTTTCAACAAGCGTTTAATTTCAACATCTGTTGAGTATCAGAAAAGTCAGGATTGTCAATCATAGAAATTCTGGCGCTCTATTCCTCTCATGGAGTAAAATGCCTAATCTGTAACGCTCCACTATACGCCTGTTTGTAATCCATCTCGCCTTAATATAGACACTCCGATTATGTCTAAAACTGTCATCATTGTTGGAGCCTCTCACGCGGCCGCGCAAACTTGCGTCAGTCTACGTCAAGGCGGGTGGAGCGGGGAAATCACGCTCATTGGTGATGAATTAGTGCCGCCTTATCACCGCCCGCCTCTGTCGAAAGACTTTCTGTCGGGACAAAAGAGTATAGATGATATTCTAATCCGCCCAGTGCAGACCTATCAGGACGCGAACATAAATTTGCGGTTGGGTATCCGTGTTGGAGTTATCAACCGCGTGAGCAAACAGCTGCTTACTGACGGGGGCGATGAAGTCCCCTATGACAAGCTCGTTCTGGCGACGGGCGCAAGGGTTCGGCGCTTGCCAATTGAGGGCGAAGCTCTGGAGAATGTTTTCTATTTAAGGGACACAGTTGATGTTCTCGCGATTAATCAAAAAGCCCAAAGCGCAAAAACCGCCGTTATTATTGGTGGAGGTTATATTGGCCTTGAGACGGCAGCCTCACTGCGCAAACTGGGCCTTGAAGTCACGGTTCTAGAAGCTATGCCGCGTATCCTGCAGCGCGTTACCGCGCCGCAAATGTCGACATTTTACAAACGCGTTCACACCGAAGAAGGCGTGAAAATAATTGAGAATGTGATGGCGTCGGAAATCATTAAGCAAGATCATTCTCTACGTGTTTTGACTTCATGTGAGCAAGACTTCACGGCTGATATGGTTATTATCGGTATTGGCATTATCCCCAATGTTGAATTAGCGCAGACTGCGGGTTTGAAGATTGGTGACGGCATTGAGGTCAATGAATTTTGTCAAACATCCGATCCGGATATTTATGCGGCCGGCGATGTATCGTGGCACTACAATCCCATTTACAACACGCACATCCGGTTGGAATCGGTGCCAAATGCGATTGAGCAGGGCAAGACTGTCGCAGCGCATATAAATGGCGCGCCGAAACCCTATAACGCTTTACCGTGGTTTTGGTCAGATCAATTTGACCTGAAACTTCAAATCGCCGGACTGTCAAGCGGCTATGATAACGTCATTATGCGCGGCGATAACAAGGCAGGGCGCAGCTTTGCCGCTTTTTATTTTAAAGATGATAAATTTATCGCCGTCGATGCCGTGAATTCACCCCGTGATTTCATGTTTGGAAAAATGGTGCTCACTAAAGGGATGAGTTTAAATAAGGCCCGGCTTGCCGATACCGGCGCTCAACTGAAGAGCTGCCTTATGATGGGTTAGGTCGCCAAAACGAATCTTGACTAGTTTTACGGCGCGCCAAGAGCTTTAAAATAAACAGTCTTAACTGAGCTTTGCAAATTCCAGGACTCTTTGCGCGGCTTTGACTACGGGCGCTTCAATAAATTTCCCGTCCAAAAGTGCAACATTGCCCCCTGCGGATTGATAGGCCGCAATGACGCGCTGCGCATGGCTCACCTCGTCTTTGCTGGGCGCGAGGGCGGCGTGGATGCGCGCAATTTGCGCAGGATGGATAGCGCTACGCGCATAAATCCCAAGCGCTTTAGCTTTGCGCGTTGTGGCTTCGCAGTCATCCAAATCGCGTACATCAATATGGGGGACATCAAAGAGCTGCACGTCATGGGCTATGGCCGCTGCGACGCAGTGGCTGCGCGCGTAAAGATGGGACTCCCAAGACAGGTCACATCCTACATCGCCGGCATAATCTACCGCGCCATACATGCCGAGCTTAACCCGCCCGACAGAAAAAATATCTGCCGCATTTAACAGCCCCACCGCACTTTCAATGATAGCGAAAAACGGTCCCAAATCATTAGGCAGATCGTCGTCTAGGTCGGCAATCTCGCTTTTGCTTACCGTTTTGGGGATCATCAAAAAGGGCAGTTTAAGTTCGCTTGTCTTGAGCGCTGCAATATCGTCTTTGGCAAAGGGCGTGTCCAAACTGTTAATCCGCAGACTAACATGTTTATGTTTTGTCGAGGCCAGAAAATCGAGTACGGTATTCCTTGCTGAGTCTTTTTCAGAAGACCCTACGGCATCTTCAAGATCAATACAGACCAGGTCGGCGCCTGCAGTGCAGGCTTTTTCGAAACGGTCAGGACGGTTACCCGGAACAAAGAGCTGGGAACGGTAATGCATAACTTCAATTGTCCTTGTTACGGAAAGCGCATCTATAGAGGCTAGGTAGTCGGGTCTAAGTCAATCAATAATATAAAGTGATAATCGCTTAGGCAGGTAACTTTGCGATATTGATACTGATGTTATAATATGTGTACTCTTCGACGGCGGAATTTGAAACATTAAACTCGATGCCTTTTTTAAAATGACTTCTCAACCTCAAGACATGAGAGTACGAAAAGTTAGTAAAATGCAGAAGATGCGATCTGACATATATCTTTGCCAGAGGATATTGATGTGCTGAAATTTGACTACGGTCAAATTTCCAAAACGCCGACACTCTAGCCTCTCTCCGAGTCTCATCACACTGATGAGCCAATCGGGTTGCAGGCATTATGACATCGAAAAATATACTATCCAGATTGAAGGGAGACGACTCACTTATTTTCATCGCTCTCATCTGCGTCCTAGGCTTTATCTGGTCCATATTTGCAGCGCAGCCTCATGACGTGCCCTCAATGATTTACCCGACCATGGAAATGCATGGTTTTATTTTGATGGGGGCGTTTATCATCGCCTTGATCGTGATCATGTTTAAGGTTGCCGACGGCTTGCCTCAAATTGATCACTCTGAATATGAAGATGGCGTGATAAAAGCCGGTGTTATCGCTACCACATTCTGGGGCATTGTCGGCATGTTGGTCGGCGTCATTATTGCGTGTCAACTTACGTGGCCCGAAATATTTTATTTCGAAAACCTGCCGTGGACAAATTTTGGTCGCTTGCGGCCTTTACATACCTCAGCGGTTATTTTCGCATTTGGTGGTAATGCATTAATTGCAACCTCTCTTTATGTTGTTCAGCGTACCTGTCGAACCCGTCTGGCGGGAGGAAATTGGGCCTGGTTTGTGTTTTGGGGTTATCAACTTTTTATCGTTTTGGCCGCCACAGGGTACCTCACCGGGATCACGCAGTCGAAAGAATATGCCGAACCCGAATGGTATGTCGATATATGGCTCACTATCGTCTGGGTCGCCTATTTGATGATATTCCTGTTCACGCTTGCCAGACGTAAAGAACCACATATCTATGTGGCGAACTGGTTTTATCTCGCGTTCATAATTACGATCGCAATCTTGCATATTGTCAATAATTTGGCGCTGCCGACCGGGCCCTTTGACGCAAAAAGTTACTCATTATTTGCAGGCGTACAAGATGCCATGACGCAGTGGTGGTATGGCCATAATGCGGTTGGGTTTTTCCTGACGGCAGGGTTTCTGGCCATCATGTACTACTTTATTCCGAAACGTGCAGACCGCCCGATCTGGTCGTATAAATTGTCCATTGTTCATTTTTGGGCGGTTATTTTCATCTATGTCTGGGCGGGGCCTCACCATCTTCATTATACCGCGCTGCCGCAATGGACACAGACTCTGGGTATGGTGTTTTCCATCATGCTGTGGATGCCAAGTTGGGGTGGCATGATTAACGGCCTTATGACGCTGTCAGGCGCATGGGACAAGCTGCGCACAGACCCTGTTCTGCGCATGCTGGTCGTGTCCGTTGCGTTTTACGGCATGGCGACCTTTGAAGGTCCGCTCATGTCTATACGCTATGTTAATGCCCTGTCTCATTACACAGAATGGACTATCGGGCATGTTCACTCCGGAGCATTGGGCTGGAATGGATTTATTACCTTCGGTGCGCTCTATTGCCTTGTGCCTTGGCTGTGGAAAAAGAAAGAGCTGTATTCTCTGAAACTGGTGGAGTTGCATTTCTGGCTCGCGACTCTCGGGATAGTTTTCTACATCACATCCATGTGGGTCGCCGGCATTATGGAAGGCCTGATGTGGCGCGCATACACAGACCTTGGCTTCTTGGAATATGCTTTCATTGAGACTGTGTCCGCGAAACATATCTATTATGTTATCCGGGCCTTAGGCGGAACATTGTTCCTTCTCGGTACCTTTATTATGGCTTTCAATATTTTCATGACAATTAAAGGCAAAGGTTTAGCCCAGCCTTTGGACGGCGATATACCTTTGGCGAAAAGGCCGTCCGTTCCAACCGCAGCGCCAATCCTGGCGGGAGAATAATCATGTTTCTAAGGATCCACAAGTTTCTGGAAAAACGATCATTCGCACTCCTTATTGGCATTATTGCCGTCGTCTCTGTGGGCGGATTGATCGAGGTTGCGCCTCTATTTTATATCGACAGTACGATTGAGGAAGTTGAAGGAATGCGTCCTTACACGCCCTTAGAGCTCGCCGGACGTAATATTTATGTCCGCGAAGGCTGTCATGCTTGCCATTCACAAATGATCCGGCCTTTGCGTGATGAAGTCGAGCGTTATGGTCACTATTCTCTGGCGGCAGAGTCTATGTATGACCGGCCGTTCCAGTGGGGGTCTAAACGCACGGGTCCCGATCTTTCGCGGGTTGGCAGTAAGTATTCTGATGAATGGCATAGGCTGCATATGGAGGACCCCCGGGCCGTTGTGCCTGAGTCCATAATGCCGCCCTATAAGTTTCTTTCTAAGAATGCATTGGACATTTCAAGCATACAGGCTGACCTCAAGGCCAATCAAAGACTGGGCGTGCCATACTCGGATGAGATGGTTGAAAAAGCGGCCTCAGATTTGAGAACACAACTGGACGAAGACGCCGATGATTATGATGGATTTGTCACGCGTTATGCCAATGCTGTGGTGCGGGATTTTGACGGAAACCCTGATAAAATTTCGGAAATGGACGCCTTAATCGCCTATCTACAAATGATCGGAACACTGGTCGATTTTGATGAATATGAGGCCGAGAAAGATGAGAATTTGAGATGAGTTATGACATTCTCGCACACTTTATAAAAATAGGCGGAACCGTATTCTTTACGGGGTTTTTTGTCTTGGCTATTGTCTATGCATTGTGGCCTAAAAATAAAAAACGTTTTGATAGCGCGGCCCAAATTCCGCTGTGTGACGATGATCGTCCTGAATTAGGAGACGGTGATGTCTGATAACACACCAAAAATTGATGAAATTTCCGGTACCGAGACAACAGGTCACGAGTGGGACGGAATTGAAGAACTTAATACGCCCATGCCGCGCTGGTGGCTATGGGTGTTCTATGCCTCGATTTTGTTCGCGATTGCCTATGCTATAGCGATGCCGTCCATTCCTCTTGTAAATTCCTACTATAAGGGGCTCTTAGGGGCGTCTGACCGCAAGCAGGTCGCACAGGAAGTAGAACTGATGGGTGGTCAGAAATATGAATTATTTAATCAGTTAAATGGTGAGACTTTAGAAGGTATTGAGGCAAAGCCAGAGCTTTTCCGGTTTGCTATGGCCGCGGGAAAATCTGCTTTCGGTGACAATTGCGCAACATGCCACGGGTCCGGTGGGCAAGGCTTTAAAGGCTACCCTAATTTGAATGACGATGTTTGGCTATGGGGCGGGACATTTGAAGATATCCGTCAGACTTTAACCGTTGGCATCCGCTCTGCGCATGACGATACGCGTTTTAATATTATGATGGCTTACGGGCGCGAGGGATTTTTAACGAACCCGCAAATTGACGACCTGACACAATATGTACTCAACCTATCAGGCCAAGAGGCCGAACAACAGGCGGTTTTGCGCGCCGGCACTGTGTTCCAAACGAATTGTAGTTCGTGTCACGGAGTTGCCGGCACGGGGGATCAGTCGCAAGGCGCGCCAAACCTGACAGATAATGAGTGGCTTTACGGCGGCGACGCTGCTGATATTCGGGCAACGATATATAATGGCAGACAAGGCGTCATGCCCAATTGGAATGAACGTTTGTCGCCTGAAATAATTTCAGCATTAGCCATATATGTTCACAGCCTTGGCGGCGGTGTTGCAACCCCTCAAGACACAAATACGGAAGACGCGCCGTAAAGTGAAAACCCATGACAACGCTGATTGATAATACCAAGCCACGCAAAGAGGCTGCCGAAGGCATTGAACAATCACAGGCTGTAGCAAGCTCTCCATCAACGCCGCAAAGTCTCTATTCGAAGCGCGTAAAATTATACCCAAAACTGGCGCACGGCTTCTACCGCAATATAAAATGGTTCGCCTTATTTACTCTGCTTGGCATATATTACATTACGCCATGGATCCGGTGGGACCGCGGTCTTGATCAGCCCTCGCAAGCTGTTCTGGTCGATTTTGAGAATGCGCGGTTCTATTTCTTCTTTATCGAAATCTGGCCGCAAGAGGTGTATTATATCACCGGGCTATTGATATTAGCGGCTCTGGGTCTATTTCTGGCAACCTCATTATTTGGCCGGGTTTGGTGCGGCTATGCCTGTCCGCAAACGATATGGACTGATTTATTCATTCAGGTTGAGAAGTTTTTTGAAGGTGACCGCAATGCCCGGATGAAACTTGATAAAGCGCCATGGAGCCTCAAAAAGGTTTACAAAAAGTCTGCAAAACACATTACATGGGTGATTATTGCGGCCTTAACCGGCGGGGCTTGGATATTATACTTCCACGACGCGCCAACAATTGCCCGGAACTTCCTGTCGGGTCACGCGCCTATGACATCATATGTATTTGCAGCGCTTCTGACCTTTACGACATATTGGCTGGCAGGGCACATGCGCGAGCAGGTCTGCACCTATATGTGCCCTTGGCCGCGTATCCAAGCCGCCCTGATTGACGAAGACGCGCTAAACGTGACCTATAGATATGATCGCGGAGAGCCGCGCGGCGCGCATAAAAAGGGAACGAGTTGGGAGGGTCGCGGGGATTGTATTGATTGCCGCCAATGCGTGGTCGTATGCCCCGTCGGCATTGATATACGTAATGGCTTGCAACTCGAATGTATTGGATGCGCTCTGTGTATCGATGCGTGTGACGAGGTTATGGTCAAAGTAGATCGCCCTAAAGGCCTCATTGCTTATGACACAGATGCCAATGTCCAGCGTCGTATGCAGGGTAAGAAAAGCCGTTATAATCTCATTCGGCCCAGGACAGTTACTTACGCCGTGCTCGTTGTCGCAGTGGGCGGAATAATGCTGTATTCGCTGCTTAACCGCGTGACTTTGGATATGAATATATTGCGCGACAGACAGCCTAATTATGTATCCCTGTCAGATGGCGGCGTGCGTAACGGCTATACCCTAAAAATCCTCAACAAGTCTTCCGCGCCCCGGCGTCTGGCATTGAGCGCCGATACATTGCCGTCGCCGGTGATAACCGTTGCGGGTCAACGCTATGACGGAGAAATTATTCTTACCGCGCCGGCCGATGACACTTTGGATTTTAAAATTTATCTCAGCGAGTCAGAGATATTAACTCTCGATCAGAAAACTGATTTTGAGTTCACTTTGGTCGATAAAGACACGGGTGAAACGACTACAGCTCACGCCATATTTATCAGTGGAGGGCCAAAATAATGGCTGTAGCAAACCGTAAACCCAAAGAACTAACCGGTAAGCATGTCCTCGTAATGGTTCTTGTTTTCTTTGGTGTTATCATCGGCGTGAATGCTATTTTTATTGCCAAAGCGGTTCAGTCATTTAGCGGCGAAGACATCAAAGGGTCTTACCGACAAGGCTTGGAATATAATAAAACTCTAAGCGCCCGCGCGCAGCAAACGCAATTGGGATGGCAAGTTAAAACAAACTGGATTGAGGAGTCTGAAGGCCGCCAGCGCTTCGTTGTTTTGCTAATGGATAAATCCGGTAATGCTGTCCGCAGCTTAAATGTAGAGGGGACATTTCGCCATCCCACTGATTTGTCAAAAGACCTCAGCGTGAAATTCTCTAATCTTGGAGATGGCCGTTATGAGGCCATGGTAAACTTGTCAAATGGTCAATGGCAATTAAAGGCCAAAGCGACAGACGACACTCATAGTTTTCACTTCGTCGATCATATCACTATAAAATAATGACATCCATAATTTCAGCTTATGCAGACATACCGGAGCCCTCATCCGGGCATCAAGACCCTCCCATTGTCAGGAGCAATGCATCAATTGGGCAAGTTGACTTGTCGGATTATGTCACGCGCAAACAGGATGGGTATTATCAATTAGAGCTTATTGTGCAGGGCGCGCATTGCGGGGGCTGCCGGAGTCGGATTGAGCGTGGCATAGGCGAACTGGTCGGGGTTAGCCAAGTTCGCATGAACCTGTCGACTTTGCGTTTAGTGACGACGTGGACAGGGGAGGTTTTGACCGCAGGTGATATCACGACAAAGCTTTCACAGCTTGGTTTTGGATCGGCGCCTTATCAGGTGCTCACAGCGCAAACACAGTCCGAGGCTGAACTTAAAACCCTGCTTCGCGCCATGGCCGTTGCCGGATTTGCCGCAATGAATGTCATGTTGTTATCCATTGCCGTATGGTCAGGCGGATCAGAGATGAGCGCCTCTACGCATTCATTACTGCATTGGGTCTCGGCTTTAATAGCTCTACCGACTGTGGCCTATTCGGGCCGTACTTTTTTCAGTTCCGCTTGGCAGGCTTTAAAAAACAGGCAAACGAATATGGACGTCCCCATATCTTTAGCTCTGATCCTCGCATGCGCATTGAGCCTTTATGAAACCATACAGTCCAATCCTGAGACCTATTTTGACGCTGCTGTCATGCTTTTATTTCTACTGCTTATCGGCCGGTTTCTGGATGCGAAATTGCGTCTGCGTACAGGTGATGCGGCGCGTCGTCTCGCGGCGTTGCAGATTACCTCGGCTACACGGATATTAAAGAATGGGTCTATAGAAACAGTGCCTGCCAGTTCTATTCATCCTGATGACACGCTATTGATACCAGCCGGGCAGCGTATTCCGGTCGACGGTATTATTATAAAAGGTGTATCGGATGTTGATGTGCAAATCGTCACCGGTGAAACCAGCCCAAAGTCTTTCGGTGTAGGCGGCAGACTTTACTCCGGCACGACTAACCTGACAGCGCCGCTGACCCTTAAAGCCGTCGCCGCAAGTTCTGACAGTTTCCTATCCGAAATTACGATGCTCGTCGAAGCGGGTGAGCAAAGTAAGAGCAAATTTGTTCGGATCGCGGATAGGGCGGCGCGGGCTTATGTTCCGGTTGTGCATACCATTGCGCTTGCCACTTTCATAGGCTGGTTATGGGCCGGGGGAGACCTTCGGGTCGCTGCTTTAAATGCCATTGCTGTTTTAATCATTACGTGCCCCTGCGCGTTAGGACTGGCCGTACCGGCCGTGCAGATTGTCGCTGCAGGCAAGCTGTTCAAACATGGAGTTTTAATAAAATCAGGAAACGCTTTAGAGCGGCTGGCCAAAACAAAAAGCGTTATATTTGATAAAACCGGTACGCTCACAACGGGCCAATTTACCCTTTTAAATTTCGATGAGATACAGCCTCAGGCTATAAAAACCGCGGCAGCGCTTGCCCATCATTCCAACCATCCTTTGGCCCGGGCATTACATGGCTATAAAAGCGATCTGATTCTCACCGATGTTGAGGAAAAACCAGGATTGGGGCTTTCGGGCTTTCTCAAAGACAAACCTGTTCTATTTGGGTCGGCCGATTTTACCACTGCAACATATGTTGATGGTGCAGCCAGCACAGCATGGCTTAAAATAGCTGACGACGACCCCATTTTATTCACCTTCGCAGATCAACTGCGAGAAGACGCTCAGCAGGCTGTTGAAGATCTGATAGCGCTATCTCTACGCCTTGAGATGTTATCGGGTGATCGCAATGAGGTTGTTAAACAGGCAGCGTCCGATTTGGGAATTTCGCAGTGGCGGGGTGAGGTCACGCCACGCCAAAAAATGAACCTGATTCATCAACGCTGGGCTGAAAATTATTATCCGTTAATGGTCGGGGACGGTATTAATGACGCCCCGGCATTGGCCGCAGCAAATGCATCGGCTTCGCTTACGGGCGCTTCGGATATTTCGCGATCCGCATCGGATATCATCCTGCAAGGCGATAGGCTAAGCGGGCTGCCTATTGCGATTAATATTGCGCGGCAAGCACAAAGCCGGGTCATAGAAAATCTAACATTGGCCGTGCTTTATAATCTCTTGGCTATACCGCTTGCGGTTTTTGGTTTTGTGAATCCCTTGATTGCCGCCTTAGCGATGTCAGGCTCATCGCTTTTGGTCACCCTAAACGCTCTTCGGATATCGCGGTCATGAGCGCCTTACTTTGGCTTGTCCCTATTGCATTACTATTAGGGCTGACGGGACTCATAGCGTTTTTCTGGTCAATGCGGGCCGGCCAATTTGACGACTTAAAAGGCGATGCCAGTCGCATTTTGGATGATGATGATCATCCCTTATAATATGGCTCAGTCTCTAGATTTTCGGCGTCTTATTATCCGCTAGTTTTTCAACTTTGCCGTTTTCAGACTTACAGCATATTGCGTGACAGGCTTTCATTTTGTGCGGAAGGGGCGGCGGTCTGTCCATCGGCCCTAAATCCAAAAATACGGATTGGCCGGAGCAAGTTTGAACCCATAGCCCTACACGTTTTGCCTGCGCGGGTATCGCATCCAGCATAACGCCTGCACAAAGCGCCGCAGTCACTATATATGGCGTGAGACTAAACATATCGACATTATACAATGTATTGCGCAAAAATTTTTGCCTACGGTCAATTTTGAACTGACTTTTCGCGGGCTATAATTTTCAGTCGAATATAATCACATATATGGATAGTATTACGGTTAGGGAGATGGATGACGCCGCCATCTTTTAATTTTGTGAGCATGCGGCTGACAGTTTCAATGCTGAGGCCCAGATAATCGGCAATATCTTGTCGGCTCATCGGAAGGCGGATGTCAAACGATACGCCCTGTTGTCCTTGGCGCTGGGATAGCATGACTAAAAATGTTGCGACCTTTTCAGCCGCTGATCTTTTCGTTAGTGTTGTGATTAGGGTCTGAGCCGTATCCAGCTGACTGCAAGCCATATCAAAAAGGGTTTTTTGTAAAGCGATGCTTTGACGAATGTCATGCAATGTCAGCATGACTATATTTGCTGTTGATACAGTCACTGCAGTATCAGGATGGGCGTCTGATGAAGAAAGGCCGAAAAAGTCACCCTGTGTGTAAAATCCGGAGATTTGACGCTGACTGTCGGGTAAGAGCCGGTAAACCATGACGATGCCGCTATTGACCCGGTAAAACCCGCTAACACCATCGCCTTGATGATACAAAACGGTTTGCTCAGGATGAACGCGTCCACGTGATTTTACATGATCAATGTAATCATCCTGCTGCGAGATATTTTGGCTTCGGTTGTTCACATCCAACTCCGTCGAGCTTCGTAGTTGAAAATAAAATTAGGGGGAGTTGAAGCGCGAAACTAGAGCGGGGAAATACTTAGGTATTATTACTGAGATGGACTAGGCTAATTTATTAATTCTATAGCTTCGACAAGATCATAGGGGGCTACAGGGTGAATAAGGACCCTTATACGCTCCCCGAAAAATTTATCGTCAGGTTTTAATGTAGTTCTCTGATCCGCCGTGATTAAAATACAGGGTCGGCGCTCAGCAAATATAAGATGATTAAAGACACGAAAGGCATCTGGCGTATTTTGGTTTAAATCCAGAAGAACAGTGTCTGTTTCTCTACAGATATAATCAGATATAAATTCTTCTCCGGCGCTAAAAACTCTTACGCTGCAGTTCCTGGACTCCAACAAAAATTTTGTTGAGAGGGACAAATCCGGGTCACCCCCAACGATATAAACCATGTGTGAAGGATGTGTAGCGTTCATGGTGTAGCCTGCTGATATAGGGATAGAAGTAAACGTCATCCGAAATTTAAAATTGACTCCCGTCAATTCATTCTCAAATGTCAGAGCAGGGCTATATAGTCTGCATTGATAGTCGAACCAGCTCGGGCAGTGATTTCACATTTAACTTTGAGATTAAATGTGCTCTGTGCGTCTCTATCGTTCGAACAGATAAACCGAGTTTTGCCGCGATTATTTTATTCGGCTTGCCTTCTACAAGATAGGCCATAACTTCACGCTCTCTCGGCGTCAGAGTCGCTAACCTTTCTTCACCTTTAGCCTTAAGGACATTTCTCTGCAGGTTCTGTGTGACCGTGGTATTAACCCGGGCCAAAGACGATAGGATATGGGCCATATGAAAGGGTTTCTCAATGAAGTCCTTGGCGCCGCATCTCAGGGCCTTAACGGCCATTTCGACATCGGCGTGTCCGCTCATCATGATAATATGCAGTTTTGGGTTAACTTCTAAACTTTGCGTCAAAGTTTCCAAGCCATCACGGCCCGGCATTCTCACATCCAAAAGAATTGGCCCGGTAATTTTGAAAAGGTCGCTTTTTAGAAGATCATCTCCGCTCTTAAATACAGCGACGTCAAATCTATTTGTCTGAAGAAGAAGGGTTAGGCTGTCACGAACCGCTTCGTCATCATCCACTATAGTTACGCATGTGCCCATTAAATTATTTTACCCCTGAAGCAGGGAGGGTAAAGTAAAAACAGGTGCCGTTTGGCACATTACGTTCAGCCCAGAGACGACCATCATGGTTCGATATGATCGACTGACTGATAGACAATCCGACTCCCAAACCGCCCTTTTTATTGGTTGAAAACGGTTGATATAGTTTTTCGTATTGCTCTGTAGTCATGCCCCGCCCGGTATCAATTATACCAATTTTCAAAGTGTCTGGATTGATTAAATTGGCCTGTATAGTGACACAATTTGGAACATCACCATCCGACGCTTCGCAGGCATTACGAATGAGATTTACGAGCACTTGCTGGATTTGAACCTCGCTGACAACAATTTCCGGCAACTTAGAATCCAGAGCAATTTCAAATGCAATATTCATATGTTTAAAGGATGGCCGAATGAGATCGAGAGACGAAATTATCATCTCCTTTGGATTGATTTTAGATTTCTCCAAGTCGCCTGTTTCTATAAACTTTCTCAGTCGGAATAAGATTTTTGCGGCGCGGTCAGCTTGACCTGTTGATTTCTTGAGTATGTCGTAAAGAACATCATGGGATACTTCATCACGGTTCAACATCGCCGCGCCTGCTTCAAGATAATTCATTATTGCACTGAGAGGCTGATTAAGTTCATGAGCAATTGCCGCGCCCAATTGATCCATGGCGGCGACGCGTGAAAGATGATAATGATCATGCTGTAAGCGATCAAACTTTTCTTGTTGCCGGGAATTCTCGGTTAAATCCCTAATAATTCCAATATAGGCTCTGCCGCTTTGTCCGGGTAATTCTCCGACCGAAAGATACATGGGAAATATAGTTCCGTCGCGCCTCAGTCCTTTGACTTCACGCCCGATGCCAATGATTTTGGCCTCTCCGGACGCCGCATAATTCTTGATATACCCGTCATGGCGGTCTTTGTAAGGCTGAGGCATTAAGTGATTGATTTTCTGACCTATAACCTCATTCGCTGCGTATCCGAATATGGTAACGCATGCGGGGTTATACCGCTCGATAATACCGTCTGCGTCGATCACGATCACGCCATCGACAATAGTGTTAAGCACAGCGTCGAGTTCTGTCAGTGTTTTTTCTGTTGTCATAATATTGTATAAAACACTTATATGATTTTGTAAGGCCTACTTTCACTATGACTATACGCCGAGCGCTACGCGATACCATTATTTGAGTATAAGCCTTGGGATATGCCCTGTTGGCGGCATAGCTGCGATACGCTTTGCTCACCGCTCAGGGCGTCCAGCCAATGCGGATATTGTCTTCCGTAATATGCTTACGGGTTCTACGTTTGATAACCTTGACGAACCGCCCGCCGGACATGTGTTTGCGCGTTCTCTTCTTTCTCTTCATAAGGATGAAGATGAGCGGAAAGTCTCTCTTAGCCCAGACCTAAATCTATGTCATAGGTGATGACGTCAGACACAGAAGGTATAGCCGAAGGCTATATTATTTTGAAAGATTAGTCCTATCGCCGAATTATAAGTTTGAACATTATGCGCCAAAGGACGAAACCCTTAGCGAGCATATAATGATCAAGCGACCTTACCTTCTTTACCTTGGCAGCGGGGATGATCCACTATCCGTAAAAACAGCCCAAGGAATAATGACTTGGCGACCTGATTTCGTCGTTGGCGAAACAACAAATAACGGAAGCACCATTACAGTAGGTGCGAAGCGCATGACGATTTCTGAAGGCGCTAAGCGCGGTGCAAAAACACTTGTACTCGGATACGCAAATGGCGGGGGTGTTATAGAATCCTCTCATCTTGAAGACATCGTTCAGGCTCTTGAACTGGGGATGGATGTAGCGTCAGGCATGCATCATGCGCTTCAAGATCATAAACAGGTGGAACAGGCCGCATTACGCAATAACCGAACGCTTCATAATGTCCGGCAGACCGATCAGATTTTCAAAGTCGGAACGGGAGAAAAGCGGTCGGGGAATAGAGTTCTAGCTGTCGGCACAGACTGTTCTGTCGGTAAAATGTTTACAACACTCGCCATGCATAAGGACATGGTTGCGAGAGGGGTAAAGGCAGATTTCCGGGCTACAGGACAAACCGGTATTTTTATTGCGGGAACGGGAGTGCCCGTCGACGCTGTTATCGCTGACTTTATCTCCGGAAGTGTAGAGGCTTTGTCACCGTCGCGTGAAGACGGGGGGTGGGATATTATTGAAGGACAAGGATCGCTCTTTCATCCTGCTTATGCAGGCGTTTCTTTAGGGCTATTGCACGGGGCTCAGCCGGATCATTTGGTTATGTGCCATCAACCTCATAGGGAGCATATGCGCAATCTACCGGGGCGAGATGTTCCAGATATAGAAGAGTGCATGGAGGCTAATTTATGGGCCGCAAAAACTGTTAATCCCAATGTAAAACTCTCCGGGATAGCGCTCAATACGCGGCATATGGATGAAGACAGCGCGAAACGCATTTGCATGGAACTAGAAGAGAAATTCGATCTTCCGTGTCAGGACCCCATGCGCCACGGGGTCGAGCGAATAGTTGACCGCGTATTGTTTTTAAAACACCAATCTTACTCAGTCTCGCTCGCAGATGAATAGAGCTTTAAAAGTACAATCTGAAAGCTGGCCCTTAAGAACAGTTTTTAATATTTCCCGCGGCGCCAAGCGGGCAGCCGATGTTATTGTTGTCGAAATAACAGATGGTGATGTCATAGGGCGGGGCGAATGCGTTCCTTACCCTCGATATGGCGAGAGCCAAATGCAAGTGATTGATGATATTCGCGCCATTTCCCATGAAATCGAATCCGGATTAACGCGACAAGATCTGCAGAGTCTTATGCCTGCTGGTGCTGCGAGAAATGCGGTAGACTGTGCTTTGTGGCAAGTGGAGGCTCGCAAACAAAATTTAAGCTTTTCCGAGCTTTTTGGATTACGAAAGTTTGATCCGGTCAGAACGGCACAAACAATCAGTCTTGATAGTCCAGATAACATGGCCAGGGCGGCGCGGAAAATAGGCGCTGGACTTCTGAAGCTCAAGCTTGGACAGGACGATGTTTTCGAGAGTGTGCGGGCTGTGCGCGACGCTGCGCCTCAAGCCAAAATTATAATTGACGCGAACGAAGCGTGGTCGATGTCACAGCTTCTGGAGGTCATGCCCTGTTTGGTTGAGGCAAAAATAGAATTAATTGAGCAGCCTTTGCCGCAAGATGACGATGATGAGCTCGGGGATTACAAAAGCCCGATTCCGATCTGCGCAGATGAGAGCTGTCACAGCACGGAAAATCTTGACACACTGGCTAAGCGTTATGATGCCATAAATATCAAACTCGATAAAACAGGCGGACTTACCGAGGCTTTAAAATTGAGATCATCGTCGGAAAGTCTCGGATTAGACGTCATGTTGGGATGTATGATTTGCACATCATTATCTATCGCACCCATTTTTGCTTTAACCCATGGCGTTAAATATATTGATATTGACGGCCCCTTATGGCTTGAGGCTGATCGATCCGGCGGATGTGTATTTGATGGAATTAGAATGCATCCGCCAAGTTTGATGACATGAGAGATAGGCATAATAATAACACCGAGACCATAGCCAAAGCTTATGTCTCTCGTAAGTGTTTGAATTGACCGCAGGGTTGGTCTGGCAAGCAACTCCTATATAAAAAGATATCCATGTTATTTGGATAAGAAAGATTGGCATTAAGAATAATGATAAGGTTTAAAATCAAATCATTGCAAAAAGAAATGAGTTTTCTTTCTGTGTTTTTAGTGTCCACAGCGTCATTTTCTGTTATTTCAGGGTGTCGCACAACTCCAATATCTGAGAGCAGTGCTTACGACGACATTTTGATTGATATTTTAATTGAAGGCGGGACTATTTATCTTGGAAATGAGGGTGAAGGCCCTATTGAAACTGACATTGGCGTCACAGGTGAAAGAATTACATTTGTCGGTGATGCTGAAAAAGAATCTCTCCACGTCAAAACCCGTATTGATGCCCGTGGTCTTATAGTCACGCCGGGGTTTATTGATCCCCACACTCATGCAAGTGCGGAAATATTTTCTGACGATGCCGCTAAAAGATTGAATGTAAATTATTTAACTCAAGGCGTCACAACCGTATTTATTGGTAATGACGGCGGAGGTGATCCGGATATTAAAGGCCGGCGAAAAATACTGACTGAGTCAGGCATTGGGACTAATGTTGCTCTTCTTGTTGGTCACGGCGCTATACGCCGCGAGGTGATCGGGCTTGCTGACCGGAAACCAACTGAAAGTGAACTTGGTCATATGAGGCGCATGGTTGCGCGCGCCATGTGTGATGGGGCCTTCGGGTTTTCGGCAGGTTTATATTACACGCCTCAAAATTTTGCGACAACCGACGAAGTTGTGGCTCTGGCGCAAGAAGCCGGTAGCCGTAACGGCTATTATGATACTCACATACGCGACGAAAGTAGTTATTCCATAGGTCTGAAAAATGCGATCGCTGAAGCTATAGAAATCGGCCATCGTTCGGATGCGCACACCCATATTTCCCATATTAAAGCGCTCGGTGCAGACGTATGGGGGGACAGTGAAGGTGTTGTAAAATTAGTCGAGACGGCAAGAGCGCGGGGACAAAGCGTAACCGCAGACCAATACCCTTGGTTGGCTTCCGGAACGCGGATCAGTAATGCGCTTTTACCCGCCTGGGCACTAGATGGCGGATTGGAGCAAACCCGCGAAAGATTTGAGCAACCTGCGACATTTAGCAAAATAAAATCAGAAATGGCAGAAAACCTACGTCGTCGCGGGGGTGCTGATTCCATATTAATAACGCGAATTATCGATGCCGACCCAGCGTTTAACAATAAAACCTTAGCAGAAATATCGGAAGAGCTGAATATTGTCCCAATTGAAGTGGCGCTCAACATACTCAAAAGCGGTGATGCGCAAATCGCCTCGTTCAATATGAAAGAGGATGACGTCAAATATTTCATGCAACAGCCGTGGGTTATGACAGGATCAGACGGAAGCTCAGGGCACCCGCGAAAGTTTGCCAGCTTTCCGCAAAAATTTTCCAAATATGTTGTAAATGAGCAGCTCATCACGCCGTCAGACTTCATCTACAGAAGTGCAGGTCTTGCGGCAGAATCATTGGGAATACGAGATCGCGGCTTTCTGAGAACGGGGTATTTTGCTGATATCACCGTTCTTGATCCTAAGGCCTTCAAACCAAATGCGAATTACTCAGATCCGGAGATGTTATCCAGCGGCGTCATGAATTTGACGGTGAATGGCACGCTCGTCATCCAAGACGGCGAAATTAATACTGAATTCGCTGGACATGTACTGAGCGCTAAGACTGAAGCTGAGAGCGAAAATTGCTTTGGAGAAATATTTAAATCATCCGAAATGGGCCTGCTTAAATAAAGCAAGAATAAATAGAAAAAGGGAGTATGTATCATGAAAATTTCACTACGCACCGCCGTCCAGATATCCGTATCGATTCTACCGCTTATGGCCATTAATGCCTATGCGCAGGTCGATGAGCCCGACAAACCTTATGATGAAATAATTGTAGTCGGCACCCAAATTAAAGGCGCCGATATAGCGGGTGATTTACCTGTTTCCGTGATAACAGCAGAAGACCTTGTAGCCGCGGGCCTTGAGTCCGGAGAAGATCTTCTCCGGTCTATACCTCAAGTCGGTGCAATCGGTTTCAATGGAGAGAATGCGTCTATTGTAGGCATTAACTCGGCCCGCGGAGACGTGGCCTCCTATAATCTCCGTAGTCTCGGAGAGGGGAACACGCTCGTCCTGCTCAATGGCCGCCGCATGGTGCTTCACCCGATCACGCAGACAGATTTCGGCGTCCCCGTTACAACGCCAAATGCGAATACACTTCCTACAGGCGCAATTAAACGCGTCGAAGTCCTCAGGGACGGTGCCGGAGCTATTTATGGAGCCGACGCCGTTGGCGGAGTTATCAATTATGTCCTGGATGACGATTATGACGGCGCGGTAATCAGTAGCCGATTTGGCGGTGAGCTTGACGGCGGACGTTTGAGCTTCAACCTTCGCGGCGCGAAGGGGTTTCAACTCAATGAGGGGCGCACCAGCGTGGTTGTTTCAGCAAGTGCTGACTGGCGCGACGGTTTGCTGGCGAGAGAAAAAGACTATGCAGCGAATTCAGATCAACGCGTGAATGCACCGGATGCTTTTGCGAATGATCTCTCTCTCGACAATCGATCCAGTCTGGAAGTTTTCTCACGCGTGGATTTCAATGGGCTCGGTGGTTTCCACTTGCGTCCGACTGACCTTGTTCGTGACAATGGCAATTTATTAACAGTTGATGATTGCGGTGGTCGAGGATTAGACGGCGCGCAAACGAGCTTTTTTGATGGAGTGTATAATGTGTGTCTGGATTCAAGCGGACAAGACCGCGCTATCCGCCCAAACCGAAACGAACAAAGGACGCTGGTTTCCGACAATGAAAGATACAATTTTTTTGGATACATCAATCACGAATTAAGTGCAGATATGGAGCTTTACGGAGAAGCGTCATATTATCAGTCTAAAACCGAGCGCCAGTGGGAGCAGGCCAGTATATTAAGCAATGGGCGGTTCTTCGTCCCCTCAGATTATTATTATAACCCTTTTGGACCGGTCACATTTGATGATGGCCGTGCAAACCCTAACCGGCTTCCCGGGCTCGACCCTACGATTGTTCCTGTAGAGGGCTTGGGGTTCGAAGTGATCAGCTTGCGGCCCGTAGATGTTGGCCCGCGGGATATTACTGTGACGGGCGACAGTTTCAGGCTTCTCGGCGGGATTCGAGGACAGTTTTCCGGGTGGGATTATGATTCCGCCTTGCTTCACAGTGGCGCAACGGTAACAGACTCGACGGACAACAGGATTAGCACGCCGTTACTTCAGGCCTCGCTGAGACTGGACACGCCCGCCGCTTATAATATTTTCACAGGGGTCAATCCTAATAACCCGGCGAGCATTACAGATTTTACGCCCAATCCTAGAAATGTGATTGATCCGTTTATAGTCAATGTGACACGGGCTGCGGAGACTCAATTAACTTTGGCTGATTTCAGAGTCTCGAACCCCTCAATCTACGCGTTGCCGGACGGAAATATTGGTATTGGCTTGGGCGTAGAATTTCGCTCCGAAACTTTTGACGAGAATAATTCCGACCTTTTAGATGGCAGTGCGCCCTTCATTGACCCGCTAGATACCAGCCTCGCGGCGGGCGAAATTACTAACCAAAGTAGTGTTCAGGGCAGCAGTTTCCGACCGGATATATCGGGTGATCGTCAAGTATTTTCAGCGTGGGGCGAACTGCTCATTCCGGTACTACGGAACCGACCTCTATTTTATCAATTGGATGTACAAGCGGCTGTTCGCTATGAAAACTTTAGTGGAAGCGGTGATATTACGCGACCCAAAATTGGTGTTGCGTGGTCTCCTATTGAGCAGATTAAGTTCCGTGGTGCTTACTCACTGGGCTTCAGAGCTCCGAATTTGGTTCAGTTAAATACACCAGTTTCGAATTTAACAACAAGTGTGGATGATTTCGCAGAGGGCATTTTTCTTGGGACTGGCGACATCAACGATGGTCCGTCCAATGGGAATTATGTTTTAGAAACGTCCGGGAACCCCGATCTTCAACCCGAGACAAGTGAAAATATAAATCTGGGTGTGGTGTTAGAACCGATAAACGATTTCACGTTCACGGCAGACTTCTGGCGCGTCGAAACTGAAGGCACGACCGGCGTGCCGAGTGGCTCGAATGCGTCCCGTTTGGATGCACTTCTTCGAGATCAAGGATCTTTTAATCCAAATGTCATTCGTGACACACCGGACGCTGATAACCCGCTTGGAGAGATCGTTCTTATACGAAGAGGCTTTGAAAACCTAAATCGAAGAACGGTCGAAGGTTTGGATTTAGGTGCCCAGTACAGAAGAGAAACCGGTTTTGGTGATTTAAATTTCAAAGTTAACGCAGCGCGTCTCCTAACATTTGATCAAGAGCCCGGTGAGCTAGCCGACCGACTGGTAGCATTTGGTGCAGATCCCGACAGTCTAGGTTCTGCAGCGGGATCGCTCATTGAAACATCGGATTTTCCAAAATGGCGTGGGCATGCCTCGGTTGGCTGGAGAGGCTTGAATTCTGATTGGAGCGCTTTTGTGTCGGCAAACTACGTTGGTAGTGTAATTCAGACCTTTGTCACAGATGCGGATGGTAATGCGTATGAGGTTCCGTCGCGTATCGTCGTAAATGGATCGATTACTAAGCGTAACCTGTTTCAAGAGGGGCTTAGGGCCCAGCTTGGAATGCAAAACGTCTTTGATGAAGACCCGCCGTTTTCAGATTCTACATACGGCTATAATGGCGCGCTTCATTCCAATCTGGGGCGGTATGTATATTTGAGAATGACAAAAAACTTTGATTAAGATTTTGGGGCGGGTTTTCCGCCCCAAAATATTTATAATGGATTTACTCCCACGGCTCATTTTTCGATTGAAGAGGGTATGCTGAAATTTGTTTTTAAAATTCTTCTTTCGCAGATATCATGATTGTAGCTTGATTTTTAACATTTTGCGAACTTAAAGTATTTTGGTGAGCTTGGTGTATTCTATTTGGATTTATACGGTTCCCTAAACTTAAAAGGACAATACCATGCTCAAACGCTGGCAAAATATTACGCTGTGGAAGCGTGTGCTTATTGGGCTGGCGCTCGGCACAATTATCGGTCTTTCAACGCACTACCTCGGAGGCGAAGCTGGTTCGAACTTTGTAACGGTATGGATTTACCCATTTGGCGAGGCCTTTGTGCGTCTCATCAAAATGCTCATTTTACCATTAATATTTACAACTTTGGTTGTCGGTGTGATCGCGATGGGAGATCCAAAAAGGCTTGGATCACTCGGTGTGAAAACGATCGCGCTTTATTTGTTTACAACCTTTATCGCTGTTTTTCTCGGCTTGGTATCCGGAACAATTTTCAAGCCCGGCGTCGGAATTGATCTATCCAATGTTGATCCCGGCATTCGCGAAAACCTTGCGAAGACCGCCACGCAGGACACACCGACGATTTCGGAGAGCCTACTGGCTGTTATACCTGAAAACCCTGTGGCCGCGATGGCCAGCAACGATATTATTCCGGTTATATTTTTCGCGATCATCATAGGTGTCGGAATCATATCAATAGGAGATAAAGGCAAACCCCTTGTTATTTTTTTTGAGAGTGCCGAGAAAGTCGTTATGAAAATTACCTTATTTGTGATGGAGTTAGCTCCATTTGGAGTTTTTGCTCTTATTACTTGGGTTATGGCAGATGTCGGCCTCAGCATCATTTCTGCTATGGGAAAGCTGGCCCTTGCGCTTTATGTCGCTTGTTTTATCCAAATATTTGTTGTTTATGGCGGGCTTTTTGTCCGGACAATATTGAAATTACCACTTGTCAGATTTTTTTATGGCGTATTGGATGCACAAGGCGTGGCATTTTCAACATCATCCTCCAGTGCGACCTTGCCGGTAACAATATCATGCGCCAAAGATAATTTGGGCGTCGACGATACTATTGCCGGCTCCGTGTTGCCGCTTGGAGCCACGATCAATATGGATGGCACAGCCATTTATCTTGGTATTATCGCCTTATTTGCTGCGCAAGCTTTGGGGATAGAGCTGACATTGATGGAATATATACTCGTTGCTATCACCGTCACTCTGACGTCCATAGGAACCGCTAGCGTACCGTCAGCCAGCCTGTTTTTAGCATTTGCTGTACTCAGCGTATTTGGTGTGACGCTGGAGCAGTATACACTGATCATTGCCTTTATATTCCCCTTTGACCGTCTATTGGATATGATGAGAACTGTCACAAATGTGACGGGGGATATTACAGTTGCGTGCACTGTGGCAAAGTGGGAAGGGCAGCTAGACGAAGAGGTTTTTCGGGCCAAACCCGTGCATTAAGCCCTGGCCTTTCACTAACTAATTTAGGGGCTCGACGGGGGTTAGCTAGCGTGAATTTTATTTTTCATAATTCGATGCGAGGATCTCTTCAATAGCGCGGTAAGCAGAGTCCCCTTTTTGTGGGGCATCGCCGTTATTAATTGCGAAGTAAGCAATGCCAGTCTTTTTTGACATATCTACCCATAAGCCAGATCTGAGACCATAAGCATCACCGGCATGCCCGCTCCATTCTTCGCCTTTGGCTAGATCGTCGGCACACCCCCGGACAGGTGTGGGTAAAATTTGGGTGGCCAGACCATAAGTGCAGTAAAATCCCCTATCCGTATCGCCAATGGTTTCAGCATCAATTTCACCGTTTTTACCGTTATATTGCCATTGCGGCGCTTGCATTTCCATTACCGATTCTGGCGTCAAAAAAACCTGGCCGTTATAACGCCCTTCATTGAGCAGAACCTGACCCACAGTAGTGAGATCGCGAACGGAAATCCGAAGACCGCCTTGCGGTGAAAACAGAGCGCCATTCTCACCCGGCACGTATTTTTCCAGATCGCAATGATGGCCTTTTTTAACGCGAATAGGGCATGGGGGTCGTATGCCCTTTAAATCATCAAGATAAACCTGTCCGTCCAACTTATACATAACGACAGCACTCGCAATTTTTTCATCGCTGCATGTCGTCCAGTTATAACACGCGTCTATAGAGATGGGCTCAAAAACAAGCCGCTCCATAAGTAAGTCTAATCTTTCGCCCGTGGCACGCTCCATGATGGATGTGACAACGGGGAAATTTAAGTTGGAATAGCGAAAAAATGTTCCCGGAGCATGGTCAGGGTCATATACATCAGGAGCGCCAGCGACGTCCTCAAGCGGCACGCCATATCGAACGCCGTAATTTATGCCGTCATCCATCAGGCTGGATGTGTGGGACAGGAGTAGCCTTAATGTGACGGGAGTCTCAGGAAATGCGGGATTGCGTACGTCCCAACCGAGTATATCTGATACATCGTCATCGAGATTAAGCTTCCCCTCTTCGACAAGCTTCATAACGCCCAGTGTAAGAACCAATTTCGAAATAGACGCAATTCGTACAGGGTCGTCCAATGTTAAGACGCGCCCTGATTCACGATCCGCTAGCCCGGAGACCTTACTGTTTTTAATTCCATCTTTATCAAAGGTCGCCCAAGCATAAACTACATTGTCAGGTATCGCATACTCAGCGCCAGATTGTTCCGGTAAATCCGCATCAGTTGAACATGCTGATACAATAAAGAGTGATGCGATTATCAAAGTTATTCTAGACATAGAACTCCCTCATTTTCCTTCGTGTGTTACCGGTGCAGTTAGAGCCACGCCGTCGCTGCGCGGGTCAGCGGCTCCGACCCATTTCCCATCAATTTTCTCCACGGCGTTGACTTTTGAAGATTGACGGCCAAGTCGGACCGAGTGACCCAACTGTTCCAGACGGGGCTTGAGGGCTTGGCTGAGCGCTTTGTCTTCAAGTATGATTTGGTCATCATCAAAGAATATATTGGGAAGGGCTATGGCCTCTTCTGCATTCAAATCAAAGTCGATCACGCCCACGAGGGTTTTGAGAACATGCATAATTATGCGCGGGCCCCCGGCAGAACCTAATGCAAGAATAGGTTCGCCTTGTTCATTATACACGATTGTCGGACTCATTGATGAACGTGGCCGTTTAAAGGCTTGAACGCGGTTTGTCACGGGATGACCGTTTTCCTCGGCAATAAAACTGAAATCAGTCAGTTCATTATTCAAAACCATCCCATTTGCGAGCAGCTGGCTGCCGAATACACCTTCAATTGTTGACGTCATTGCAACAACATTGCCAGTAGCGTCTACGACAGAGAAATGGGTTGTACCGCCTTCATTTATGGGGGCTGGTTTCCCGGATTTAGACGATCCCGGAGGCGTACCGGCTTCTACTTTACCCAAAGCTATATTGGCATCAATTAAGGCTGAACGGGCCTGAAGGTAATCAGGATCAATTAGGCCTTCAACCGGTACCGGAGCAAAATCGTTATCACCTGTATAAATTGAACGGTCAGCATAAGTGAGGCGCATGGCGTCAGCAATTAAATGCCATGAATGAGCAGAGTTTGGGCCCATCGTCTTTAGATCAAATCTCTCCAGCAATCCTAATATACCCAACACGGTTGTTGCCCCGGATGAAGGGGGTCCCATGCCGCAAACGCGGTATTTGCGGTATTGACTACAAACGGCCGCGCGGGGCGTCGCCGTGTATTGAGAGAAATCTAAAGGCGTTACTTGCGCAGGATTGCGTGAGGCCTCGGCGACAACATCACTTATAACACGGGGGTTTTCACCATAATAGAACGCCGGGGCGCCCTCAATGGATATACGTGTTAGTAAAGCGGCAAGTTTAGGATTGCGAATAATATCACCGCCTGAGACGGGTTTTCCATCAGGAGCATATAAGGCCGCAATATCTGGAAAGTCCTGCCAGCCTTGCGACCAGCGCGTGACTGTACGGGAAAAACGAGGGGAGACCTCGAAGCCTTCATTTGCCAGTTTTATCGCGGGTTCAAACAGTTTCGCCCAGGGGAGCGTTCCCCAGCGCCGGTGGGCCTCTTCCATCAGTCGAATATTTCCCGGTATCCCTACAGATAATCCGCCGGGAAACGCATTATTAAATGGAATGGGCTGGCCCTGTTCATCTAAAAAACGTTCGGGAGTGGCGGATCCGGGTGCGCGCTCGCGCCCGTCAATCGTGTCTATCTTAGCTGTTCGTGCATCGTGATGGACAAAAAATCCTCCGCCTCCAATACCACTTGACTGTGGCTCGACTACGGTGAGTGTAATCATCATTGCCAAAGCAGCATCGGTAGCACTGCCGCCAGCCTCGAGCATTTCCAGACCCGCTTCAGACGCTCTGGGATCAGCTGAGGAAACCACGCCCTGAGCAAATGCGGGAAGGGCAATCAGACATAATAAGCCGGTGAGGCTGATTGAGAGAGATAATCTAACTGCGTTAATCTGTGAAAGCATAGTCTGTTCCTTTGGGATTATTCAGGTTATCGGCTACATGCCCTGGCGTCTATTTCTCTATAAAGCCGCTATTCACTTACTGCAGACGCACCGGGACGGCGCGGATCCGCAGCGCCCTGAACGCCGGGAATGTCGAGCACGATGGTTTGGGTGCTGCCGTTCGTTGCATCCACTGTGACCCTGTGACCCCATGCTTCCAGTAACCTCAGCGTGTCCGGCGATACGCCTCTTTCAACGGAAAGCTCGCCTGTGCGATACTCCGGATAAATGCGGGGGGAGTGGGTAGCTTCGGCCACAGTAAGATCATAATCGACCAAGTTAATAATCATTTGGGAGATTGTGCTTGGAATTGTGTTTCCTCCGGGACTTCCGACGAGGGCCCATAACTGACCGTCTTTAAATAACATTGTTGGAGACATGCTGGAGATTGGACGATGGCCGCCTCTCAATTTGTTGGCGCTCCGCAGTTTCCCATCCAAACGCTCTTCTCCTTCTAGTCCAATTCCAAAGTTGCCCATAAGATTTCCGAGCATAAACCCTGTGCCGTCCAGCATCACGCCCGACCCGAAATTGCTGCCCAGTGTAAATGTATTGCTGACAGCGTTACCTTGGGAGTCGACGACTGAAAAATGCGTCGTATCGCGGCTCTCATGCGCAAATGGATCGCCGGGTTCGGTTTGGCCCATAGGGGAAGCGCTGCGTTCAGACATTTGCTTTGCCCGCTCTTTTGCATAAGTTTTTGACGTCATAGTTGTTAGCGGCATTGTTCCGAAATCTACGTCTGTGGCATATCTGAAACGATCGGAAAATGAGAGTTTCATGGCCTCAGCCATAAGGTGATAGCTTTGTGCTGACTTCCAACCGGCGGCCTTCAGGTCAAAATTTTCTAGGATATTAAGAAGTTCTATAATACTCGCGCCGCCGCCGCTGGCAGGAGGCATGGTCACAATTTTGACGCCCCGATAGCTTCCGACCAAGGGCTCTCGGTCAACAGCGCGGTAATTATCCAAATCTTCCGCCGTAATGTAACCGTCGTTTTCGGACATTTCTTTTACAATGCGTTTCGCGATTGGACCGCGGTAGAAGGCATCTGCCCCGCCTATCTTTATGTTTTTAAGCGACCAGGCAAGATCCGGATGTTTTAGTCGTTCGCCATTTGTGTAACTTTCTCCGTCCTGTTTGAAGAAGACATTTGCGGCCACGCCTTCCGCGCTAATTCTATCTCGTGATCTTTCAATTATATCAACCGCGTCCCAAGAGAGAACGTACCCGTTCTCGGCAAGATCAATGGCAGGTTCAACAAGATCTTTCCATGGGAGTTGTCCAAACCGCTGGTGGGCGCGATATAAACCAGCGACTGTTCCGGGTATACCTGCGGCTTTAATGCCTCTATAGGCTTCACCGCTCACACTTCCGTCGGGCTCAAGAAATAAATCCACGGCGGCAGCAGCAGGCGCAACAGAACGGTAATCGATGGCGTAAGTGCGGTTTTCTTTCGCAATATGAACCAACATAAACCCATCCCCGCCAATATTACCGGCCCGCGGCAGGGTGACGGCTAATGCAAAAGCTGTCGCAATTGCTGCGTCTACAGCATTTCCGCCATTTCGGAGTATATCTGCTCCAACTTCACTTGCGATAGAGCTTTGGCTAACAACCATACCTTTGTCGCCCAAAACAGGATTTTCTATTGTTGTATAGAGCGGGGGAAGACTTTGAGCTTGAACCGATATTGGTGCTGCAACAAGACATATATTTCCGAGGAAAATTGCTAAACTTCTTTTGATATGACCCATCTGAAAGCTCCTATTGCCATTAAACATAGTTTTTGTGTTGTTTATCAGTTTCTACTTTAAGATCGCCAAGGCAGGATACTTGATCAAGCCAATGGTTTAATGATCGGCTAAAAGCCTAGGCATAAACCTGAATCCACTCTGCAAATAGTAGTCAACAAGAAACCGGTTTCCAATGAGTCAGGCTAAAGCAATTTGGCTCTGGCATATAGCTTTCGTCTATACCGTAAAGCGCTTCACGAATTGTCTCAACCTTCAGAAATACCCTATTGTTAGTTTTAATGGCAGTGGATTGATTGCCTGAAATTTCAGGCGCAAAGCCCTAAGATGCCATTAGAAAAGAAATCGCTATGATAAAAACTGGAGCTATGCGAATTTAAATTATGATGTCACTCCGTCATATCGAGGTGTTTTGCGCCGTATACCAAGCGGGGTCAGTCAGTGGAGCGGCACGACATCTTAACGTCTCACAGCCTTCCGTAAGCAAAGTTCTAAGGCACGCTGAAAGCCGGATAGGGTTCACATTGTTTAAGGTTGTTAAGGGCCGCTTGGCCCCCACCGACGAAGCTCATATCCTCTATAATGAAGCCCGTGATGTATATTCTAGGATACACTCTCTAAATGAAACAGCTAAGAATATTGGTCGGGGGAATGACGGTCATATACGCATAGCAGTTCTGCCGTCTCTCGGTTTGGAAGTTGCGCCCTCTACAGTGGCTGCATTTCTCCGGAAGTTCCCCAACGTCACATTTGATATAAAGACGATGCATAACGAAGATATGTTGCGGTCATTATATGAGCGCCATAGCGATATTGGTATTGTTTATGACGCGCCCTTGCACCCCCGCCTGACTTACAAGAAAATTGGCAAAGCCGAACTTGTATTATTATACCGTAAAAGCGAGCTCCCCGATTTACCTAAAGAGGTATCAATGGACATGATCGGCGCGCGCAAGATTATTCGGCTGACCGATGAAGGCACTGTTGGTAATCTTGTGAATGTGCAGCTCGGCACGAATTTAGATATGACATCAAATATCACTGTCCAGACATATTATATTGCGGCTGCATTGGTCAGACACGGTGCCGGATTGGCCATAGTCGATGAATTTACAGCGCGTGCAAATCTGTCCGAAGATTTGGACTTCAGGCCGTTTAAGAAACGCGTCCAGTATGAGATTTACTGCATTCATCTGGATGACCGTCCAATGTCAAAATTGTCGAAGGAGTTTACCAAGATCATGAAAAGGACGCTGTCATCTATATCCTTTTCATGAAGACCCAGATTGATCTCAATTGCCAAACACATGAAATGGAGATCTTGTATGATTAACCGAAGACAATTCGTAATGGGAAGTTCGGCGTGGGGTTTGGCAGGATGTGCGCTCCGACATGAAAGAGTCTTAGATGTCGCCTATATTAACCTGCGCGCTTGGACGGCGGACAGTCGAAAATCCTCAACAGACGCTATTGGGATCGTCGGTAATAAAATTGCTGTTTTGGGCCGTAGTGCTGTAGAGTCTCATACAGGAAAAAGAACGCAAATAATTGATTTAGAAGGGGCTTTTGTAACCCCCGGATTTATTGACAACCACACCCACTTTCTAACCGGATCTAATCGCCTTACTCAACCCGATCTGCTTTCTGCGACGTCACGTCAAGAATTTGCGGATCGACTCGGGAAAGCCGCGCGAGAGCGTCCCGGAAAATGGATTTTGGGGGGAAGTTGGGATGAACAAAGACTGGGAGGGGATATCCCGGATAAAAGCTGGATTGATGCCGCAACCCCGGACACGCCTGTGGCTGTACCTCGCACAGATCTGCACATGTATTTGCTCAACAGCGTAGCCCTAAAGATGGCGGGGATTACCCGCGACACGCCCGACATAGACGGCGGCGTTATCGGGCGGGACGCCAATGGGGACCCTAATGGCATCTTGAAAGATAATGCCAGATCGCTTGCGCGCCGCGCTTTTCCTGAAACATCTCATGCCGAGCAGAATGACAATATGCGCGGCGGTATTGCGCATGCTCTATCACGCGGTTTTACCCAAGTGCATTCTGTTGAGCGAGGGTGGAGTAATTTTGAGACGGCGCGGCGACTTCGGGAAAAAGGCGATACAGACTTACGCTTTTATTGCTTTGCAGCGGCCAAAAATTGGCAAAAACTATCCGCGATTATTAAGGCGGAGGGACGCGGAGACGAGTGGGTACGCTGGGGCGGTGTGAAAGCACTCTCAGACGGCTCTCTCGGATCGCGCACGGCTTTGTTTCGCGATCCCTATAGCGACGAACCCGGACACTATGGCGTTAGAACTATCCAAACATCGGTGCTTAAGGATTATATACTGGGTGCTGACAAAGCGAACTTACAGGTGGCCACACATGCGATTGGGGATCTCGCGAATGACGAGGTTCTGGATATCTATAAAGATGTGGCGCGGATTAACGGACCTCGGGATAGACGGTTTCGCATTGAGCACGCCCAGCATCTAACACTTGATGCCATTGGCCGCTTTGCGCGTCAAAATGTGATTGCATCGGTTCAACCCTATCACGCCATTGATGACGGGAGGTGGGCGGATAAACGGATTGGACAGAAGCGCCTGCAGGGAACCTATGCTTTCCATTCGCTGATGGAAAAAAGTGCTGTCGTAACTTTTGGATCCGACTGGCCTGTTGCTCCGCTGAATTTGTTTCAAGGTCTATATGCGGCCGTCACCCGCCAAACGATTGACGGCGAAAACCCTAATGGTTGGATTCCCCATGAAAAAGTTGCAATGGAACAAGCCTTAACAGCCTATACCGTAAATAATGCATATTCAGGTTTTCAAGAAAAAAAGCTTGGACAAATCCGGACCGGATTTCTAGCTGACCTCACTGTTTTTGACCGAAATCTCCTCAATGTTAAACCGGATGAGATTTTGACAACTCAAGTCTTAAAAACCATAGTCAATGGCCGCGAACGTTATCGTGCGTAACAGGTTATAATTCTATGTCTGGCGTCAAAACTATTTTTATAGCTAAGATTGGTAATGGCCGGGTATCTCATCCATCACACACTTAACTCTTTTTAACCTCTGTACTGCTTTCACATTTGTGTAAAATCTTTGATGACCCATCCGCCGGACATGTGTTTGCACGTTCTCTTCTCTCTCCATGAGGATGAAGATTAACAAGAACCCTCGCTTAGCCCGGGCCTAAGTCTGTGCCATGGACGATCACGTCAAACACATTACACGCCCCGGAGGTCTTTGATTTTAACAGTGCCCAACATGATCAACGTAATATTAAAAAGAATGACAATGAATAAAGCGGGGAGACCTCCTAAATTTGACATCATTTTCACACCGTCGATTCCGGATAAAGAGGTCATAACCCATGCGGCTATTCCGACCAGGCTGGCCCAAATGAATTTAATTCCGATGCGGCTTCCTGCCGCCGGATCCGGTGTTTTATCTTTGACGCACAACGCGGCCATTACCTCCATATTCGAATCGGCTGCTGTGACGTAGGATATAAAAGATACGATTATGAAGAGGATCGCGACCGGAATAGCTAAGGGTAAAAAATCTATTACCGCAAATAATACCTGATCAGGCCCGTCAGTATCTAAAACATCTTTCAAGAATCCCGGATTATTACTTTCAACGTTTAAAGAGGTACCCCCGAATATCGTCATCCATAAAATAGAAAAGAGAGCGGGAGCAAAAAAGTTCACAAATACATATTCGCGTACCGTGTATCCGCGCGAAATTTTCCCTAAAAACATGGCGGTGAGGGGCGCCCAAGCCAACCAATTTGCCCAGTAAAAGACTGTCCAGGAATTTAGCCATTCACGATTATTAAAGGGATCCAAAAAGAGTGACCGCGGAATGAATTCCGCCGCGTATTGGCCGATGGATCGGAAGCCTAACTCCAAAATGCCCCAGGTTGAGCCTGCAAAAAGGACAAAAATCATCAGAGCAATAAATATTTTTGTATTGATGTCAGAAAGAATGCGAATGCCCCGATGTAAGCCGCTCACGGAGGAGAGAAAGAACGCCGATACGATGGCAAGAGCAACACATGCCAAAAGGAGAGGACTGGATGACAACGAGGTTAATCGGTCAATCCCGCCCGAAATCGACATCATCCCAACGCCAAGCACGGCCGTGAGACCAAATAGCAAGGAAAGTAGAGCAAATCCGTCTAAAATATCCGCCCCCACTTGCGGCACAGTCCGGCCGGTTAGGGCCGATATTGGTGAGGACAAAGAAAATGGCTTTTTGAGATTGTAATAAACGAGCGCAAATGTGAGTCCGGGAATTGTATAGATCGCATAGGGCGTAAAGGCCCAATGCATAAAGAGGGTCGTCATCGAAAACCCAACCGCCTCATCACTTCCTGCTACAATAGATAGTCCGCCTGGATTATAGAGATGATAAATAGGCTCGGCTGTGGCCCAGAATAATATGCCGACGGCCACTGTCGTCGTTAGCGTTATGGCGAACCAATTCCAGCGGGATAACAAAGGCGTTGACGCCGCGCCGCCTATCCGAATTTTGCCAATCGGTGAGACCATGGCCCAACAGCAGGTCAAAACGAACGCGAAAGCTCCAAAAGAGAAAGCATGCGCGAATACAGCTAGGATCCAGTCATTAATTGAAGAGGTTACACTAAGGAAAACGCCAGTATTGACGAGGCTTGTAACGACAAGTGCGATAAAAACCGATATCGGCAGCCAAAACACTATGGGACGAATGTTAGAAAATTTCACTGAATTCCAATTTTATAATTAAATGTCACTGGTATAGGAAAGCAATGTTCTATCAATGTCATCTTTAAAAATAAAAATGCAAATTTCGCAGGTCGTCACGCAATACTGTTTGCCACACGGTTGATTGCCGCATCTATCTGTATTTCGGCCGCATCAAAAACATTGGGCTCATTCCTTACCGTGAATATTGATAGTTCAGTGCACGCAATAATAACAGGACAAATTCGGCTTAATTCAAGCACACAGTCCCGAAAATGATTAATATCTTCGGGCGTTTCTGTACGGGTGTAAACTTTTAGCCTAAAGGCATCGACGAGCGCTATCGCTTTTTCAGATACAGGCATCGGTTTCACACTTATAGATTTAAGCGCGTTCGCCCAGTAAGTTGATGTCATTGTATGCGCTGAACCGAGGACCACAACGTGATCGATTTGGACACTTTTTAGATGTGCAAGTGTTTCGTCAACGGGATGAATAACGGGAACGGCGGCGCGGGGTGCCGGCAGTCGGTCAAAAGTCTCGTGCAAGGTCATGTTCGGTATGACCACGACGTCACAGCACGATAGTGTGTTCAGACCGTTTCGCAAAGCGGGTTCAAGAACGGAAAAGTGATTTGGTAAATGCGCGTTAATAAGATCGAAGTTCATGTCGTTCACTACAACCGGGACGGTTTTCGCGCCAAGCAATGCCCGGATGCGGCTTAAGTAATATGAGGTGCTGCGCTCGCCAAGCTTTAACAACCCAATGCCGTGACTGCGGCTCATATTCGGTCCATGACAATATCCAAAAAATAGTTCTGAGAGTCCCGCAGGACTTTGATTATTTGAAACTGGGTGTTCCCAATAATGCTGTCGACAATATCTAAGTTATATTTGCGCGAAATTTCAGTGTGTATCCGTTCGCCCTTTGCAAAATTAAAGCTTTGATCCAAGGCCTCTATGCGGATGCATTGTTCGCGCAAACTCATAAGATAGCTCGCTGCGATGCCCGTTTTTTCCGAATATTCAGGCACATGCCGGAAGCTTGTTAAGTCAAATTCACCACCGAGCTCCCGGTTGATTCGGGCAAGAAGATTTATATTAAAGGCAGCGGTCACCCCGCCGGCATCGTTATAGGCCGGCAATATGATATCGGCGGATTTAATCTGGTCCACACCCAGTATCAACCGGTCCCCGGGTTTGAAGCAGTCAGACAACTCTTCCAAAAATATAGCTGACTTGTCGTCCGTGAGATTGCCAAGATTAGAGCCTAGATAGAGAACCACGCGGGGCGTTTCGGTTTCATATAGAATGTTCAACTGCTCAAAATAGTCACCAATTTTGGGCGCAATGTGCATTTGCGGCAGATGCCGCAAGAGACGGGCTTCCAACTGCGTGAGAACATGTGAGGAAATGTCTACCGGAACATAGGTAAAGTCATACCCGGCGGCCAACAACCCTTCGAGAAGATGCAGAGTTTTCTGTCCGTCTCCGGCTCCGAGTTCCACGAGTTCAAAATGCAGAGTTGGATTTTGTCCGAGCGCAGCAATCAGCTCATGTGTTTGCTGCGTAAAAATTTCCATTTCCGCGCGTGTTAGATAGTATTCGGGCAGGTCCATAATTTTTATGAACAGTTTATCGCCAAGGGCGTCGTAAAAATATTTCGACGGCAATGTTTTCGGGGTGGCGCCAAGTCCGGCGGCCACATCATTTGCAAATTGACCGGACATCTATCTTGCGAGTCGTAGCCCGGAGAATTGCCACCGTTTGTCAGGATGAAAAAAGTTCCGATAACTTGCCCGAACATGATCTTTGGGTGTGACACAGGACCCACCCTTTAATACAATAACATTACTCATGAATTTGCCATTATACTCGCCAATGGTTCCGTCCTCGGGACGAAAGCCGGGATAGGGTACAAATGGGCTCGCGGTCCACTCCCAAACATCGCCAAACAGTGCTGAAATCTCGTTCTTCCGGGTCGGTTGGGGCGCGGGACGCAAACGGCCGGATTCCAAAAAATTTCCCTGTACAAGTTTGTCTGTGGCGGCGAATTCCCATTCTGCTTCGGTCGGGAGTCTTGCTTTCGCAAAACACGCATAAGCGTCGGCTTCATAGTAAGAAATATGATGGACCGGCGCATCGGGATCGACGGGTTGCGCGCCGCGCAAGGTCTGGCTCCACCACGCTCCGTCTTGCTCAAACCAATAAAGCGGAGCGGTCCAACCGTTTGCCTGACAGGCCGCGAACCCATCTGAAAGCCAGTAAGCCGGGGTGTTATATCCGCCAGCGCTCATAAATGTCATCCATTCAGAATTGGTCACAGTTCTGCTGGCAAGTTCAAAGGGGTGGACAATAACATCGTGAGACGGCGCTTCGCAGTCGAAATGGAAATCGGGCCCATCATAACCAAGTGGCATGACGCCTCCCTCAAACTTTACCCATGCATTGGATCCGGATAATGTGTCATATGCGAGCGGCTTAGCGTGACGATAAGCTGGGCGGAGCGGGTTTTGTGCAAAGAGGTGCAGGATATCAGTCAGGGCTAATTCCTGGTGCTGTTCCTCATGGGCTAAGCCTAATGGCAATAGATTCAAGGCCCGCTGATTTCCCGCAGTGATAAGCTCTTCCATATGCGATGTGACATGTTGTCTATAATCTAATATGCGCTCCAGCGCTGGCCGAGTGAGCAGGCCCCGACTCCCTCTGTCGTGACGATCTCCAACACCGTCATAATAGGAATTAAAAAGGTAAGAAAATTCAGGGTCGAATCGCGCTGTTTCGCCGCGTTCAGGCGCGACGACAAATTCTTCAAAAAACCAACTTGTATGCGCCAGATGCCACTTCATGGGACTGGCATCAGGCATTGACTGTACGGTTGCATCCGCGTCGCTCAGACCCGCGGCTAATGTCTCGGTGGTCGCCCGAACGCCCTGAAACCGTTTAAGGGCCGCGGTGTTAGATTTCAGGACGGCAGATTCTGGGTTAGAGGTTGAAAGCATGAATTGTCCTTTTAAGTCTCTCCTACACTAACATCCGTGCCTCTGGTAAGTTCCTTGTGAATTCTAAGCCGGTTTGAAATAGCGTCCTATATCAATGTCTGTTTACACACGCGTTCGAAAACCTTACAATTTACTTATGCCAAATTTACCGAATTACTCCGCGTTAAAGGCTGTTATTCTCAACTGTTCCTTGAAGCGGGATGCCAAGCAATCGCACACACAATTGCTTTTAAATGCCGTAACCAGCTTAATGCAAATAGCCAAAGTGGACGTTTCAACGCTACATATGGCGGATCATAATGTGCCGCCCGGCGTATATCCCGATATGACTGATCACGGATATGAGGCGGATGAATGGCCCGATCTTTGGAAAATAATCAAGGCGGCAGATATTCTCATTATCGGCACGCCGATCTGGTTAGGGGTAGAGAGTTCGATATGCCGGATTGCCATTTAACGTCTCTATGCCATGAGCGGCAAATTGAATGCCAAGGGCCAAAGCATTTTTTACGGAAAAGTCGGGGGCGCTGTCGTGACGGGTAATGAAGACGGTGTGAAACATTGCGGTATGAGCCTGCTCTATTCAATGCAACATTTGGGTTATGTCATACCGCCACAAGCGGATTGCGGCTGGATCGGAGAAATCGGCCCCGGGCCTTCATTTGGCGATGATGTTGACGGGCAACCCGCAGGATATGACAGTGAGTTTACGCAACGCAATACGACTATCATGACGTGGAATTTGATGCATATGGCTCACGCGCTCAAGTCACAGGGCGGTATTCCCGCTTATGGCAATGACCGTAATGCCTGGAAGGACGGCGAGCGTTTCGGATTTAAATTTCCGGACCAGGGCTTGGATTAGCTCTATGGATCTTGAACAACCAAAATGTACTGAGCCGAGGCTCAGTTGCGGCTACGATTAACCCATATCATTGCCAATGGGCTGACGTCTGTTTTGGGGAGTGGCTGTGTGAGATGAAGATGAACACTCAAATGCAATAAGCAGCGCAAAACGCTGGGTTTCTCCTAAACCTCCCCCGACTTTATAATTATAAGGCTTGAGTAGTGCAGCATCACTGCATCGCGTCTCGGTAAAAGCGGAGCTCCGAAATCGCCTCCAGAGACATTTTCCTGAAATAGCGTATTACCGGCCCATCAGAGACGTATCTTACAGACGGTTTGTCATCTGTATCCGGCTAAGTCTTCGTTAGCAGCGTGTTCTTTATGAGTGATATGAGTGGGTCATGTTGTGCCAGAAGGTAATGGCGGAGACGAAGGGATTCGAACCCTCGATACCCTTTTGAGGTATACTCCCTTAGCAGGGGAGCGCCTTCGACCACTCGGCCACGTCTCCGCTGGCGGGTCTATGGGATTGATACCGTTGGGGCAAGCTGTCTTTTCGGTTAATCTGTATAAAGACGGGCTGTCTTCGCCCGACCTCCGATTACTGAATGCCGAACTGCATTTCAGATAAACGGGCATAAAGGCCGCCGGTTTTGGCGAGGCTGTCATGCGTGCCGGTTTCGACAATTCGCCCTTGGTCTAATACGATAATTCGGTCGGCCTTACGGACGGTGGACAGGCGGTGGGCAATCACCAATGTGGTTTTGGATTTGGACAGATTTTCAAATGCCGACTGCACCGCGATTTCGCTTTCGCTATCCAGCGCGCTGGTCGCCTCGTCAAGCAGCAGGACGGGCGCGTCACGCAATATGGCGCGGGCAATGGCAATGCGTTGCCGCTGCCCGCCTGACAGAGACGCGGCAGCTTCACCTAAATCCGTGTTGTACCCTTGTGGAAGCGCGGAAATAAAATCATGAGCAAAGGCAGATTTTGCCGCCGCTATCACGTCGTCGTCGCTCGCGCCGTCGCGGCCATATCGAATATTTTCCATGGCCGTGCCGGAAAAGAGCGGCGTATTTTGCTGCACGATAGAAAATTGCCGCCGCAAATTCTCGGGCGCAAGCGCGCGAACGTCATGACCGTCAATTTTTACGGCTCCGCTGTTTACATCGTAAAACCTCAAAAGGAGCTGAAAAACCGTTGTCTTGCCTGCCCCTGACGGGCCGACCAGTGCAATGGTCTCGCCGGGCTTAATATCAAATCCCACGCCATGAAGCGCCTGTTGCTCAGGGCGTGTAGGATATGAAAAACTGACATCATCGAAACGGATTTCCCCGCGCGCCACGCCGATCACTTCGGGTTTCTCAGGCGCTATAATATCTGATGTTTCAGATAATAGTTCCATGATTCGTTCTGTCGCGCCGGCGGCGCGTAGAAAATCGGTATATGTATTGGTGAGGAACCCGACGCCCGAGACAGCAGCAAATGCGTAATAGGAAAAGCCGACAATGTCGCCGCCCGATAAGTCTCCGGTTTGAACGAGTTCGGCGCCATACCAGAACACACCGACCATGCCGGCCATTCCAAACCCGAATAGGACGAAGGTCATGACGCTACGCACCAGAATACGGCTGCGGTGGGCATCAAATGTGGCCTCTGTGGCACGGCCAAAATCTTCGCGCTCTTTGACCTCGCGCGTAAAGGCCTGAACGGTCTGGATGGCTCCAAGGCTCTCGCCGGCACGAACTGAAGCCGTTGCAAGGTTGTCTTGCGAGCTTCTGGACAGCCGCTGAACACGTCTTCCGAAAACAATTCCAATCAGAATTAAGAACGGGCCAATGGAAATTACCATTAAGGTTAGCTTCCAGCTTATAAAAAACATAAGAACCAGCGCGCCGATTGATGTTACAATTGTGCGCAATGCAAAGCTGATCGAACTTCCGATAACGGTTTCGATCAGCATTGTATCTGTTGTGAGACGTGACTGAACTTCTCCGGTGTGAACGCGCTCAAAAAACGATGTCGAAAGTGTGGTCAGATGGTTGTAAACCGCTTTGCGTAAGTCTGCGATGACGCGCTGTCCCAATACGGACACATAATAGAAACGGAGCGCAGAGAAGACAGCGGTAAAGAAGGCGACCGCTATACCGAGTTTGAAATATGAGCCCATATTTGCGGCATTACCCAGAGCGAACCTTTCGCATTCAGCGGGCAGCTCGCCGCTTCCTCCGAAACCGCAATCCACAATGAGCTTCATGGCCCAACCAATAGACAGGCTCAGCATGGCTGCGAGCACCATGAAAATCAAGAAAAGCGCGATTGTGCCAGGATAGTTCAGGACGAACGGCATGATGCGGCGCAACGGTTTGACGGATTTCGCGCGGCTGCGAGCCTGTTTATCCTGCTCTAGCTCGGCAGCAAAAGTCGACGCACGGCGCACACTTTCAGGAGGAGTCAAAGACGGTGATGAGTTAGGGGCAGTCTGAGCCAATGAAATCTCCTGAATATGGCGGGCGGCTTACCACAAAGACAATTGAGTCGGCTGTGACATAAACGTCACAGCCATATGCAAATCAGTGCATATGACCGTTGAATGCCTTGCCATTTTAGCGCTGGCATATGATGAAGCCGCATAAAAATAATAATGTCTACACACATAGCAAACACATGAGGGACGACAATGACTATTTCTAAATCCTTGAAGCTCGGCGTATCCACGATGGTTCTCGCTTCCGGACTGTTCGGTGCATCGGCCCACGCGCAAAGCGCGGCCGAAATCATCACGGATGAAATTTTCGTAACCGGTACAAAAAAGCAGAACGCTGAAAATGTTCAGGACGTTCCGATTGCGATGACGGCCTATAATACAGAGACGCTCGAGGCGCGCAAAGTGCGTACGCTCGAAGATTTGTCATTTTCTGCGCCTAATGTGTCACTGGATGATATCGGTACATCGCGCGGCACAGCGAACTTCGCTATTCGCGGCCTTGGCGTGAACTCTTCTATCCCGTCTATTGATCCGGCCGTTGGCGTCTTTATCGACGGTGTTTATCAAGGCCTGAATTCCGGCTCCGTTTTTGATCTTTTTGATTTGGACAGTGTTGAAGTAATGCGCGGACCGCAGGGAATTTTGTTTGGCCGTAACACGACGGGCGGTGCGGTGCTTATCAACACGGGCAATCCGACGGATACATTTCAGTACAAAGCGCGCTTCGCAATAGATGGCCCCGTCGATGATAACCGCGGCGGCATCAACACATATGCCCAAGGCGTGGTCTCCGGCCCGCTCGTCGACGGCGTTCTGAACGGTAAACTCGGCGTTTATTACAACAATGATGACGGCTATTTCAAAAATCTAGCCAATAACAGCAACCATGGCGAAGCACAGCTCTATGTCGTACGCGGCGCGCTGGAATGGATGCCAACTGACGAATTCTCATTACTAGGTAAAATAAGCTATTCAGAAGGTAAGGGCGACGGTCCGTCAGCCACAAATCGCGGCCGTTTCTCTCGTGACAGCTTTGATTTCGCGATAGATAATGAAGGCTTTTACGATAATGAGCAGACACAATTTAGTCTAAAGGCTGACTATGATGTGGCATTTGGTGACGGCACAATTACCAATATCTTCGGCTATATTGACGGTAGCGCCGAAACAGACGCTGACATTGATGCGGCTCCGGCATTCCTGTTTCATTCGCAGACAGAACTGACAACTGAGCAAATCTCAAATGAGCTGCGTTATGCGGGTACATTTGGGAAAGCCGAAGTGACGACGGGTCTGTTCTATTTTAACAATGATGTTGCTTATACCGAAGTTCGGATGCTTCCTCCGCTGTCGCCCCTGACATTTTATGGCGGCGGCGCGCAGGATCACACCGTTCTGGGCCTATTTGGTCAAATTGATTATTCCTTTAACGACAACTTTGTCGGAATTTTAGGTCTGCGCTATTCCAAAGAAGATAAGGATGCGGCGATTACATATGTGCGTCCGCGCAATGCATGTTCTGTCGTTGATGGCTCATGCCCGACCACCGGCAATAACGCTTTATTGGCGGCCATAACCGGCGGTCTGTTGCAAGAGCCGAACGGTTTTACAGACAGCAATGAGTGGGAAAACTTCTCCCCGAAAGTCGGGTTCCAGTATTTCACAAATGCCGGCAATCAGATCTACGGTAACTACACAAAAGGCTTCCGTTCAGGCGGTTATAACTTCCGTATAACAGATGTTCCACTTTTCCTTGGCCAGCTTGCTGCGTCAGGTGAGCCGTCATTCGATGAAGAAGAGGTCGATGCTTTTGAACTCGGCTTTAAATATCGTCGGGATGACCGCAAATTGACTTTGAACGGCGCGATCTTCACAAATAAAATTTCAGATATGCAGCGGGAAGTGAATTTGGCCTCGCCAGGCGCCGGTGTGTCGCAATTTATTATCAATACAGCTGACGCTGATATTTACGGTGCGGAGCTGGATGGCCAGATCGTATTATTACCGAACTTGATTGCTTCCGCCAATGTCGGTTTAATTAGCGCAAGCTATACGGATGTGCGTTTCGATATATCAGGCGATGCTGCTGTCGATAGTATAGACTTGGGGCTGGAATTGCCTCGCGTCCCTAAATCGACATATGGCTTCGGGATTATTCATTCATTGGATATGAACACTGCCGGGACGCTTAATACACGCGTTAACTTCCAACACCGTGATAAAATTGCTTACACGGACAATAATTTTGGCTGGATTCAGTCTGCGAATATGCTGTCCGCTAATGTTGGGTGGGATACGCCGGTTGAGGGCGTAAGCTTATCACTTTACGGCAACAATCTTCTGGACGAAGTACAGGTCGGCGGCGATACGCAGCTTCCGTTCCCCGGACCGCTTAGTACTGGCGTTGATCGTCCCTTTGCCGATCGTCCGGCACTGACGACATTCAGCCCGCTGAAAAAGGGTCGTGTTGTCGGTATTGAGTTGATAATCAAAGGCTAATCGTGTTCAAATATAGAGTAAAAAGGCGGCTTACGGGCCGCCTTTTTTGTTTCAGGCCCGCTTAAATGTGCAAGGGGCAGCCAACATGGCCGGCGCGCGGTTCATTGGTACAATTTCAAACGCGGGCTCTAGTTCCGGATCATAAGAAATAGTGACATGAATGGACTGGCTTTCTACGCTGCCGCGCCGCGCCGCCGTTTTACGCCTCCCATTATAAATACGGGTCGGAGCATCCGTTAAAGTCGCGCTGCAAGACACAACGTCGCCAACATTTTGCGAGTTCTCACCAAGCGTCGATACCGAAACGGCATATTCGCCAAGCTGGCCTGTGCTGACGACAGCAAAGGCTGAATTTGACGACACCAGATATTCGGCCATGCCCGGCTGCGTGGAAATGGGGCTAACGATGACGGTTTGTTTGGCGTCTAGAATTATCCGCTCGGACAGATTGGCCATAGCGGGGAAGGCGGCAATGGTGCCGACAATTTCTATGGCAAGCCAGCCGCCAAGGATTGCATAACGGTTTTTGGAAATAAATTTCAGAGGCTTAGACATAGCGGACCTGTGTGCAAGGACGTAACAATACTGCGATTCATTACAATTGCTGTGCCAACACACGCGGGCCGGCGTTGCAGAGCGCCGTGGCGGGCTTTATAGGAGCGTCCATGAACGAGACGAGCAAAGCCCTGATTTTATTCTCCGGCGGACAGGACAGCGCGACCTGTCTGGCTTGGGCGCTGGAGCGTTATGACCATATCGAGACAGTCGGTTTTGATTATGACCAACGCCACACTATTGAAATGCAGTGCCGCATGGAGGTCCTTGCTGCGTTCAAGTCCGAGTTTGCTGAATGGGCTGACAAAATCGGACAGGATCATGTTGTCGATCTCTCCGCTTTGGGTGCGATCAGCGAAACGTCGCTGACCCGCGAGCAGGAAATCACGCTTAGCGCCGAAGGCCTGCCCAGCACATTTGTGCCGGGACGTAACCTGATCTTTCTCAATTTTGCGGCGGCTATTGGCTACAGGCGCGGTATATATAATTTAGTTGCAGGGATGTGTGAGGCTGACTTTTCGGGGTATCCTGATTGCCGAAAAGACACGTTGGACGCCCAGATGCAGGCGATTAGTTTGGGGATGGATAAGCCTTACACGCTCGAAACGCCACTTATGAGCATCAGCAAGGCAGGGGCGTGGTCACTGGCTAAGGATATGGGCGGGGCGCCTTTGGTCGAGCTGATCCGTGTGCGTACCCATAGCTGTTACAGGGGAGAGCATGATATTCTTCACGCATGGGGATATGGCTGCGATAATTGTCCCGCTTGCGATTTACGCGCGAAAGGCTGGCGGGCTTATGTCGCAAAATAGTACGAGGATTTATAGCGTCAAAGAAACCTATCTCACGGTGCAGGGCGAGGGCGCGCAAACGGGACGTCCGGCCGTGTTTTTGCGCTTTGCCGGATGTAACCTGTGGTCGGGTCGTGAAAAAGACCGGGCCACTGCCGTCTGCAAGTTCTGTGACACGCAATTTGTCGGTACAGACGGGCCGGGCGGCGGTCAGTTCAAAACGCCGGACGCTTTGGCAGAACATGTTATGTCTTTCTGGCCGAAAACCCCAGGCGGAGAGCCATGGGTGGTCTGCACTGGCGGCGAGCCGCTCTTACAACTGGGCGCCCCGCTCATTGCGGCGCTTCATAAGGTCGGTCTGAAAATCGCAGTGGAGAGCAACGGAACCATCGCTGCGCCGGAGGGCATTGATTGGTTGACCGTATCGCCCAAAGCTAGTGCCCCGCTGGTTCAAAAATCCGGTGATGAACTCAAATTGGTGTTTCCGCAGGTCGAAAACCATCCCGAAGATTTTACCGATTTGGACTTTAAAAACTTTTATCTACAGCCGCGCGATGACAGCTTGACCGATTCATCAAAAAACGCGGCCCATGCACAGGCCGCGTTTGAATATTGTTTGAGACATCCTCAATGGAAACTTTCCGTGCAGACGCATAAATTTATCGGTGTGCCTTAAGGCGCGCGATTTAATTGCCGATTGTTTTGGCTGTTTTGCTGGCATAACGGCTAAAAGCGCGCTTAGCCTCACTCCACGTGCCTTTGGGATAGTCGTCTAAAAAGCTGTCATACCACCCATATTGAGACGTACCGACAACGTTGCCTGCAGGGTCAATAAGCTCTGACGTCATACGCGCACCGCCGCGGGCTATGCTTCTAAAGGACAGGCTGGGCTGCTTGGATAGCTGGCCCATAGTGGGGCGGTTCGGGCGCGCATCATCAATAGTGACGCGCAAGGTGTAGGCCCCTGCAACAGTGACCGCATATCCTGCTTTGGACAGATCCGTAATCATTTCATCCGCCATATCGCCGCGGAGGTTATCAAGCTCACGCATGCCGTAAAAGCCGTTTCCGCCAAAGCCGTTATTCAGGCCGCGCGAGCCGCTGCGGTCGGAGAGTTTTTCGGGTAGATTATCGGCGCGGTGGATCATATCCGGGGAGAGAACCACATCGACTTTTACGCTAGCGCCTGCTGGCAAAGCCATATCTTCGGCGAATTTATTTTTGCTCACAGCGAAAGCGGGCGCTGTCGCAAGGGCTATGATCGCGGTGCTGATAAGAATTCTGCGCATAATGATCTCCATAGTTACCGTTACACCATAACATAAAGAGCTCTAATTTTCAATGTGGCATAGCCATGCTCAACGCATTGTGATGACAGCGCCGTTTGACTTAACTCCGCGCGACGTCAATCAAGATTGAGATAACGCGCCCTGACGCTTTGGCTGCAGCAATATGGGCTTCCATTTCGGCGCGGCTGATAAGTTTAGATAGGGTCACAAGTTTGCCCGAGACGTCCACAACAAGCGTCGTGACGATCAACACATTTGCTGTGGTCTCAAGCACGGCATTCGTGACGCGAACCGTTGTTTTGCCCGTCTCGTAAATCCCTTTGCCGGTATAATAGACGCCTTTACCGGCGAGCTTTGATGTGCCGATAACGCCTTTCCCGGCATATTTTCCGGTGTAATAGACGCCTTTAACAGGCAGGGCCGCAACTTTTCCGGTCGCTTTGGCCACGCCGCATCCCGTCAGTGCCGGCAATATTAATGCTGTAAGCATCAATTTATAGATATTACGCATATTTATTCCAATCTTTCAGCCCCACTCTTTAACGCTTCTATAGCAAGACACTTTTTAATTGTTTAAACAATTACACGTAAATTGAAATATGCTGTAATTTCAACCCTATGAAATTGAATAGTCGATTGGCTTATATGTAAAATTATTAGACTGTCCTGCCGAGCAGGATGTTAGAGCAACAATCATATCCATCTCAGCTCTAAACTGTGTGAACTGCCCCGCGCGGCTGAGCGGCGGGCGCACTTCGATTTTCCCGCTATCGCTATCGACATGAACATACATAAATATGTTAAATGCTATGGGGACAGCGTCCGGTCCGATTCCATAAGGCGCAACAGCTTCCGCTAGATTGCCAAAACAGCCCCGATGCGGATCGTCCTCATGATAAAGCTTGCGAAACATTTCTGCAGAGCAGGGGGTGAGGGTAAAATCATGACGCCCGACCTGGTCTTCTAAAATTGTAAACATCGGCGTACTGCGGTTAGAATAAAGTACATCGTCAGTCGTCAGAAACATACGACCCGCATAATCAATACTGCGTCCGGAGGACATATATTCGCGATGATCTGCTACATTATATGCAATCATATCGGAGACCTGCTCGCCTTCGGGATCAATCACGGTCAGAATGTGCCCGGCTTTAATTTCAAACCCCACACCGGAGCGCGGGGCGATGCGGTGAATTTTTGTTTTAATGTCTTGCTGCATTTTGGACCTTAATTTAGCGTTTTATAGCAGTGGAGTTTATTTTGAAATTTTGCCTGCGTCTGCTTTTGCATGAAATGGACAGACCCAATCAGCGGGCAGATTTCGTCCAGAATATTGCCGCGCCTCTGACGTGCGTCCATGATCGTCAAGCATAGGATTAACGGAGCCGTTAAATTTAATCTCTCTTTGACGGATTATAGCCTTAAGCTTGTCATAGCGTCCGTCTGCGCGCAGCCTGTCAAATTGTAGATTAGAATTAAATACGAGTGTCGGATAAGGCGTGCGCCGCGCTTCGCGGCTGGCTTGACCGTGCATTCCGACGACAAAAAAGGGATGTCCGGCGATACTCATGGAAAAATGAGGGCTGTCCGGATCAGGGGAGACTTCTTTGTTCCAATCAATTTGAAGCCCTTTGCTCTGTTCGTATAACATGGAAAGCTGCGTCCATAGCCGGGTTTCAAACGCTTCTTCGCCACCATCTACAGAGTGTTTAAATATCGCAGCAAAGGACTGTATTTGCGGCCCGTTCAGATCAATAGTTTGCACATATTCCATCAAATCGAAATGCAGGCTGGTCGTTGCAGACGCATCCGCAATAGAATCGTAAATCCGAAAGTTCACATTGCCTTGTGCGAGAGCGGCCTTTGCGCCGACACAGGGAAATGTGGGATCAGCAATATACGTTTTGATGTCTGAGATAATTGCTAAATCATCTACGCTGTAAAAATTAGCGGGAGAGACAACAGATAAGGGCGCATCGCGGCGAAAATGATTCATAACTGTCCTGACATCTACGCTAGGCTGGAGCCTGCGCTGTTTGGATATGAAATAATCATACGCATTTTATGAGTAGAAAGTTCCGCACGTCTTAATCTGTGATAAGAGATCTGATAAGATTTTTGGCACCGCAAATGTAAGTCGCTTATTTTAATTTAAATACTTAGATGCACGTTTAGATCAAGACAGGTGGACATCTTATTTTCATACAGACTATCCCGCCATTTCACGCGCAATATAGTCGTCGATTATGCGGCCCAGGACGGTCATTGGGACGCTACCGCCCAAAACGACAGCGTCGTTAAAGCGGCGATAGTCGAATTTATCGCCGAGCTGCGCTTCGGCGCGCTGGCGCAGACGGTTAATCTCCGTATGACCGACTTTATAGCCGCAGGCCTGTCCCGGCCACGCGCAATAGCGGTCAATTTCGCCGCGCACTTCTTCGGGATTAGAGCCGTTATTTTTGACAAACCAGTCAATCGCCTGCTCACGCGTCCACTGTTTGGCATGAAGGCCGGTATCGACAACCAGACGGCAGGCACGGAACGCCAGCGATTGCAGATAGCCCAGACGCCCAACGGGGAAATCCTCATAAACGCCCAGCTCGTCCGCGATTTGCTGCGCGTAGAGCGCCCAGCCCTCGGAATAGGCATTAAAGGCCAGAAGTGAGCGGATGAGCGGTTGTTTGAATGTATATTCACCCTGCCAGACATGTCCGGGAATCGCTTCATGATAGGTCAAGTCGGCAAGACCGAATTTATTATGCAAATCCGTACTGCGCAGATTGATCCAGAAATGGCCCGGCTTTTTGCCATCAATTGACCCGGCTCCGCCATAGGCGCCCGGCGCGCCGGCTTCAACGTCAGGGCTGATACGGGTGACTTCCAGAAAACCCGGAACCAGCGTTTCAAAAGCCTGGGGCATGCGCGCGCGAATATCTGCGACAGTATCGTCGATAAAGGTCATAATCTCGGCGCGGCCTTCATCGCCTTTTGCAAAATGATAGCGCTTATCTGCGCTCAGCGCAGTCATGCGATCGCCAACGGCGCCTTTGCTATATCCGATGGATTTTAAAATCGGATCCATTTGCGCCTGAAGGCTGGCCAGCTCGTCCAGACCCATTTGGTGAACCTCGTCAGGGCTCATATTTGTGGTGGTTCCGGCGGCCAGCGCCCAGTCATAATAGGCCTCGCCATCGGGCTTGGCCCAGATGCCGGCATCGCTATTGGCTTTTGGCGCCAGCGCTTCGTGCGCTGCGATCTGGCGGTCAATGGCCGGGCCGATCTCGTTTTGGGCAATCGCGGCTGCGCGGGAGGTAAAATCGCCGTCCATATCCGATGTCTTACCGGAGAGGCTACCAACAATACCCCAACTGGCCGGATCAGCGGCGCGGGCTGTGCGTAATTGGCCCAGTGTTTTCGCCATCAGGAAATCCGGCAGGATAACGCCCTTTTCGCCGTAAATACGGGCGCGTTCAGTTTCGCCGTCCAGCTGTTCGGCATAGGCGCTCATCCGCGAGAGATAATCCTCAGCGTCACTGGCGTTGGCTATGGCGTGGGAGCTGTCGAGGAAGGACGGGATTTCAACAAATGCCCCGACATTTTGCGCCACAGCATAAGGGGCATTGCGATAAGACCAATTGCTGTTGAGCAGCGCGACATCCCCGTAAGGCAGATCGAAGCCTTCAGCCGTGCGTTCAAAGACGCTGCGCACAACCTCAATATTGAGCGCGTCGCCCGCCTCCATTGCGCTGGTGTCCACATTATTGAGCCGCGCTAACATAGTGCGCGTATCGCTCTCAATAGCGGCCTGTCCTTCGGGGGAGCGGTCAGTGAGTTTGCTCTTCAGCGCCGCATATTGGCCGGTATCAATTCCGGCGCTGGACGCGGACTCCGGATAGGCGTTCAGCATCATATCTGTCGCCTCTTGCAGGACATTTGTCTCTGTGGATGATGCCGGCACGACAGCAACAGGCTCGCGCCTTTCCGTGCATCCGGAAAGCGGCAGGGCGGCGCCCGCAAGAGCGGCAGCGGAGGTTCCAAGCAGTGTGCGGCGGGAGAGGGTCATAACGGTCAGCCTTATCTATGATAATGCGCAATATGTGCCACGTCCAAAGAGTTAGCGCAATTCTGATATCGCGCTGTATTGCGGGGCGGCAATGTCGCAGCGCGACGCTCAAGCTGATCTCCGAAATACGAGAGCTGACAGGCACAAACCCGTTATCATAAGACAAGCGCCACCCTGCGATGGCCCGTCGGGTGACCACGAAATAAAAAGCAGGAAGCCTGCGGGGCGACAACTCCGAAGGCTGCCAAAGAGTTTTCTAGTGTTTACGAAGATGCCATCCCCGCAGCGGTATCTCGCGGCCCTCCCCTGTCGGGGCATGAGCATCACACTAAGAGCTGCGTCCCACGCGAGGTCACAGGCCCAAACCTGATAATGTGAGCCGTTACCTCACAGCAGCGCAGATTCAATACCGTCTCGTGGCAGAAAAGAAACGTCTTCCCCGTCCTGACCAAAAGAACAGTCTAAAGATAAGTCAGATGGAAGAGGCGGGGATGGATAAATATATATCCACGGTTTTTGAAATGAAATCTCATATACAAACGGCTGTCATCCAGAGCGAAGCGAAGGATCCATACCTACATGTACCCACGTATTATTATGTCGAAAGTCCTAGACTTGGATCCTTCGCCGCACGCGGCTCTGGATGACGAGTGTGTGTTGAGAATGTAAATTGCTAAGCTGACAAAGGCGTTAGGCTTAAAATAGTCTACCGTCCCTCGGCGCGCCAGGCCCACGCCATCATCAGTGCGGCGAGGGCAAAGAAAAACAGCACAGGCGCGAAAGGCTTGCGCGTGCTGGCTGTCACGTCATAACGGGCGTGGCGCACCAGTCCGGCCCACCCGTCGCCGGACAGTTTTGCGCCGGGTTTCACATCGCGCAGCTCGGGCAGAGCGATATCGCCTTCCCCGATCAGGCGGCTGTGACCGCCCGTGGCTGTGACCAGCGGGGCGAGCTTTTCTTGCGTCGGGATGAGGTCTGAGAACTCTGTCGGATTGAGGGCGCCAGCGGCGGCAATGGCTTGTATGGTTCCGCTCTGGACACGGTATGTGCCGTCTTCGGGCGCCGCAATATCGCCGACATAGACGCCCGGCGAGGTGCGGGTCAGCTCAGTCATTTGCGCCGTGCCGTCCGGGCCGATAATACGCGCGTTTTGCGGCTCGTCGGACAACGTATTCCGGATAATGTCCATACGGCCATTGGTGATAGTCGCCGACAGGCGCTCGGCTTCCAGATCCGGCTCGCCCATCAGCCAATGCGCCAGTCGCCGGAACATTTCATTATAGGGTCCGCCGCCATCCACGCCGCGCGCCCACAGCCACGCTTGGTCAGAGAGCAGCATAGCGGCGCGGCCTTTGCCGATCTCATCCAGCACAAGGAGCGGCGCATCGGTCTGTGTTCGCATCAGCACGTCACCGGACAGCACATCGGCGTCGATGGCGCGGTACCATTGTCCCCAGTTTTCGGCCTCGCGTCCTGCAAATCCTGACGTGATCGGGTGGCGCTCGCCTTTATCGGTCAGCTCAGGACGAAATGCGCCTTCGGAAATGGTGCCTTTGGGCTGCACCGGCAGCACAGCGGCGAGCGGCGAGCGGTAAACGCTGGACGGCTCGGCAAAGGGCGGGCCGGCCGCAACCAGAAGCGCGCCGCCGCCCGCGACATAGCGGGCAATATTTTGAAAATAATAGGGCGAAAGAATTTGGCGCCGACGATATTGATCCAGAATAATCAGATCAAATTCCTCGACATTATCTTCAAACAGTTGGCGCACGGGAAACTGGATCAGCGATAATTCATCCTGATTAGCCCCGAACGGTTTACCCGGCGGCCGCAAAATAGAAAATTGAATCAGGTCAACCGAAGGATCGGATTTTAAAAGGTTACGCCAGGCCCGTCCGCCGCTATGCGGCTCGCCTGTAATCAGCAGGACGCGCAAACGGTCGCGAATGCCGGACATGTCCTGAACGAAGATATTATTGACATAGGTCAACTCCCCCTCAACGCCTTGGGCGATCAGCTCGACCGTATTGCTGCCGCGCCGCTCCACTGTCACCGGGATGGTCACTTTTTCACCAATGGTGACATTGAATGTGGCTTGTTCGCGGCCATTCAAGCGCACTTGGATGAGGGCCTGCTCGCCATCAAAGCCCGGATCATCGACGCGGATCTCAAAATCGACCGTCTCATCAACCAGACCGAAGCGCGGTGCGTTAATTGCGCTCATACGGCGGTCACGCGCGCTGGCATCTCCGGCAATCAGCGCGTGAAAGGGCACGCCGTCGGTCATCAATTTTTGCGAGTTGTCCGGCAGATCATGAACCTGTCCGTCGCTAATTACGAAAACGCCGGCAATACGGTCACGCGGCAGATTGGCCAGACCTTCGAGCAGGGGAGGCACTATCTGCGTGCCCTGATCGGAGGGATCGATAGAGACGGTGACGATTTCCATGCCGTCGCGGGCAGCCAGATTTGTCGATAATTGATTAGCGGCTTCGGTAATGGCCTCTGCGCGCTGTCCAATATTGGCGCTCTCGGTTTTATCGACGATAATGAGCGCGACATCAGGCAAGGCCTCACGCTCTTCGGTCACGCTTTGCGGGTTCATTAGCGCCGCGCCGATTATGAGTACGGCCAAAGCGCGCGGGATAAAACTGCGCAGTTTTGCCGTGCCGGTGAGCGCCGCCGCGACAAGGCCTAAAGCCACCAAAACGGCGATTACCCACGGAGCCAAAAGTGGATCAAAGGCCAGCGCGCTATCCATTATTGCGGCTCTGTTTGCAGTTGTTGGGGCTGGCGCTGCTCGCGTTCGCTTTCAGGGCGCAGGCGGTCAAGTATAGCCTGCGCGTGGACCTGATCGGCTTTGTAATTTCCTGACAGCACATACATGCCCAGATTAACGCCGAAGCGGCGGGCAAATTCAATCTGGCGCGGCATAGTATCATCCACCGCGCCGATATATTCACCCTGCGCGCTCACCGCCCAGCCTGTCGCCCAATCATTCGAGCCGACAATAACGCTGGCGACGCCGTCGCGCGCAGATATGGATTTAGCGTCAACCCAGACCTGTCCGTCGGAGTAGCGGCCGGGAAAATTCTCCAGCAGGAAAAAGGTTTTTGTCAGGACGTGATCCTTGGGGATGGGCTGCAATTCAGGAATGTCGAGCGGCTTGGAAATCCGCGCCAGACCGGGATGCGCGCCGCCGCCAAAGACCGCGCGGTCACCCTGGTCCTGTGTGTCAAAAATAATCGTGCCACCCGCAGCCAAATAGCCATTAACGTTTTTCGCCGCGGCCTCGGACAGCTCCGCCGCATCCCGCGTGACAGGCCAATAAATAAAGGGATAAAACAGCAGATTATCAGTCTCGATATTCAGCCCGCGCGGCGCTTGCGGTTCGACCGTTGTGCGGTCAAACAGTGCTTTGGTCACGCCGCGCAGGCCGGCTTCGGAATTACGGTCAATCACGCTGTTTCCGGTTATGACATAGGCAAAATGCAGCGCCAGCGCGTCCTGATTAAAATCCTGGCTTGCGGGCGGCCTGTCCTGTGATTGCGCCTCGGTCAGCTGGGGCGTCAAGATCACAGCGGCAAGTATTAAAGAGGTGAGGGCCGCGGCGCGGCGGCGCGGCATCAGCCGCGCGAAACGGCCTGTCACGAATAGCGCGAGCAGGGCGTCAAAGGCCAGCATGGTCAAACCGATAGCGAGCAAGATGCCCTCCAGCGTGCGGGTGCGGGTCTTGCCATAAGGCTGCCCCGCGCCGGTTACATCCGAAATCGCGCTGATTTGCAGACCCTGCGGCACGGCATTGAGCGCGCGTCTGCGCTCGCCCTGCTGGTATAGCCCGGCCGGATGACGCGCGCTGGGCACGGTGGCGTCAAAGACGGCGTCATCTATGGCGACTGCGCTGGCTGGCGGCGCGACAAGGCGGCCCATGCCGTCTAGGATGCGGTCGGCCGCCCAGGCCCCGCCTGTGGCGTCCGGCGCAACGCTGCGGCGGCGCGCCAGCGGCAATATGCGTTTTAACATGCCGACATAAAGCCCGCTTACAGCCAGATTTGACCATTCTGGATCAGAGGTTACATGGAACAGAACAATTCGCCCTTGGCCGCGCGGCGCGCTGGTGACAACAGGAGAGCCATCAGACAGCCGCGCCCATGTCTTGCTGTCCAGCTCTGTCGACGGCTGCGCCATGACCTGCTGCGTCACTTGAACATCAGATGGAATGGACAGACCGAAAAACGGGCTGTCGGGCTCAAATGGGGCCAGCGTTTGTGGCTCTTCCCATGTCAGCGCCCCGCCCAGCGCGCGGTCGCCAAAGCGCAATTCGACCGGCAGTAAATCATCACTGCGCGCCGCCAGTTTCGGTCCGGCAAAGCGGATCAGCAGCCCGCCATTTTCGACAAATTCAACCAGCCCCTCACTCTGCACCCGCGAGTCGTCCGGCATAACGAGGATGGTGGGCGCCAAATCAAGCAGTTCGGAGAGCGGCGCTTTGTAAATTTCCGCTGAAGGCCCGAGCGCTTTTTCAAGATAAAAGGTTTCAGAGAGAAGCGGCTGAACCGTATCATCGCTGACCGAGACGAGACCAACAACGGGCCGTCCCCAACTATCATCCAGCAATTTGACTCCTGCCGCGCTGGACTGTCCTTCGGGCCGGATGCGCGAGACTTGATTGCGCAAATCGGACGGCAGCTCAAACTCTGCCGCTGCGGTTCTCTCGCCCAGACCGAATGCGGCCGGCGCGCGGGCAATGACGCGCCCGTCACTGCCGTAAGCTATAATATTTTGCGTTCGGGCGCTGGCCGTATCAGCGCGGCGATAGATAATCTCAAAGCCCTGCGCGGTCTCTTGCGTGGCCTCGGCGAAGATCGGCATGCGCTCGCTATCGGGGATTAGAACGGTTTTGCTGGCTGCTCCCGACAGGGTTTTATCCAAAGTCTGTGCATCGCCAAAATTCGTCCCGCCGGAGAACCAGACTGCGTCCGCGCCGCCCAGATCACGGCTCCCGATCATGGCGGTCATAGCGATGTGATCGACGGGGCGCGGGGTGGGGCGCAAAATACGCACGGTCTCTAAAGCGGCAGTGGCAGGCGCAAAGACAGGCGCGGACTCGCCGCCGCGCTGCCCGTAAATCAGCATGACATTCAGGTTCTGACGCCGGGCTTCGATCAGACGCACTTCGGCTTCATTGCTGATGCGGCTCCAATTGGCCGCGGCGCCAAAGCCGTCATCAATGACCATCACAATATCGCGCGCAGCTTGTGTGTCGCGTTCGGATAAAAAGGGACGGGCCAGCGCCACAGCCAATATGGCAATCATCGCCATACGAAACACCAATAGCCACCACGGCGTGCGGTCAGGCATTTCTTCGTCGCGGCGGATCTGTGAAAAGATTCGCAATGGCGGAAAAATCTGGTCCTTCGGCCGCGGCGGGGTTGCGCGCAGAAGCCACCAGATCAAAGGCAGAACGATCAGGCCAAGCAGACCTAACGGGGCCAAAAATGTGATCGCGCCCCAACTCATCTGCGGCTCTCGCCTTCAAATGCGGTATATAGGGCGGCCAAAGCGCGCGTCGCCGGTTGATCGGTATGATGGGTGACCAGTGACCAGCCCAGCCGGCGCGCCGTATTGGCCATAGTCTGTTTATGGGCGGCAAAGCGGGCGATATAGTCCTCACGGGCGCGTTCGGCGCGGCCCACAATCAGCGGCTCAATCACGCCGCTGCCGGGATATTTAAGCCTCACACGACCTGTATAAGGAAAGTTTTCTTCCGCCGGATCAATGATATGCAGCAAAACGCCGGAGGCGGGGCGGGCGGTCAGGCGGGCCAGACGCTCACGCCATTTTTCTGCGCCGTCCAGAAAATCGGAGGCAATTAGAATGCGCGCATGAGCGGGAATATCCGCGCGTAGATTTTCGGCAGCGCCCATAGACCGCGCCATTCGGGCGGTAACGCGTTCCAAACCCGCGCGGCCCGTGCGCGGCCTTTCGCTCTCGCCCAGAACGGCGCAGCGCTCGCCGCCGCGAATAAGCAGTGCCGCCAAAGCCATGGACAGCACGCTGGCGCGGTCTTTTTTTGTCGGATAATCACCGCTGCTCCAGTCCATACCGGCCGAGCCATCACGCCACATCCACACGGTGTTAGACGCTTCCCACTCGGTCTCGCGGACGAATAATGCGTCACTGCGTGCGCTGCGGCGCCAGTCAATAGAACGCGCCGCGTCGCTGCTATCATAAGGGCGGTATTGCCAGAATGTTTCGCCTGTTCCCGCGCGGCGGCGGCCATGAACGCCTTGGGCGACGATTGCCGCCACGCGCTCGGCCTCAGCCTGAAGACCGGGGAATGATCCCGCCAGCGTCTCGGCGCGGCGGCGCAGCGAGGTCACTTCGGGTTTAGCGCGTGTGAAAGGCGATAGGGCCATAAAGACAATTTAGCCTATGGTCTTGGTCAATTTAGAAATGATGCCGTCAAGATTCTGGCCGTCTGCGCGGGCGGCAAATGACAGCGCCATGCGGTGTTTCAAGACCGGCGCGGCGAGCGCGGCGACATCATCAAGACTGGGCGAAAGGCGGCCGTCCATCAAAGCGCGGGCCCGGCTGGCCAGCATCAAGGCTTGTCCGGCGCGCGGGCCTGGGCCCCATGTGACGGCGTCGCGGATAAAGTCGTGGCGGCTTTGGTCGGGTCGGGCATTGCGCACCAGATCTAAAATAGCCTCGACGATGGTCTCGCCGATCGGCAATTTACGCACAAGCTGTTGCAGGCTTTGCAATTGTTTGGGGGTCATGACTTTTGTCGTGCTCGCAATATTTGCGCCTGTAGTCGCCAGCAAGATGGCGCGCTCCGTGTCCAGCTCCGGATAACCGACATCAATTTGAAACAGGAAACGGTCAAGCTGCGCTTCGGGCAGGGGATATGTCCCTTCCTGCTCAATCGGGTTTTGCGTGGCCAGAACATGGAACGGCGCGGGCAGATCGTGGCGCTGTCCGGCGACCGTAACAAAGTGTTCCTGCATCGCCTGCAATAATGCGGACTGGGTGCGCGGGCTGGCGCGGTTGATCTCATCGGCCATTAACAGCTGTGTGAACACAGGGCCTTCGATGAAGCGAAATTCACGTTTTCCCTTTGCGCCGGTTTCTAGAACTTCCGAGCCGATAATATCGGCGGGCATAAGGTCGGGGGTGAATTGCACGCGTTTGTTGGACAGGCCCGTAACCGTGCCGATGGTTTCGACCAGCAACGTTTTAGCCAGTCCCGGCGCTCCCACTAAGAGGGCGTGACCGCCGCATAAAATCGCGCTAAGAGTGAGATCGACAACATCAGTTTGTCCGAGGACGACCTGGCCGATGGCGGCGCGGGCCTCGGTGAGCTGCACAGCCGCTTTTTCGGCGGCGGTTTGAACGGATTTACTGGCGACTGTATCAAGCATAGAGGGCGTGTCCTTACGGGGCGGCATAAATTGAATCGGAACGCGATATAGCGCGAAAGCGTTTTTTGAATTATTCCCTTAAAGTCAAAGGTTTGTCCATGGGCGAAAAGTTACAAAAAGGTCACAGCACCGGCGGGTCGCAGTCCGGTTTTTCTCTGGCCGATCTGGTCAAGGCGGCGGAAGCGCAATCGCGCGGTGAAGGCGCGCCGCCCGTCGAGAAATGGAATCCTGAGAATTGCGGTGAAATGGATCTGGTCATCCAGCGTGACGGAGTATGGATGCACGAAGGCAGTCCGATTGGCCGCCACAAACTTGTGCAGCTTTTTGCGACGATTTTGCGCAAGGACGCGGACGGGACGACATATCTCGTGACGCCTGTCGAAAAGATTGAAATTACCGTCGAGGATGCGGCATTTGTCGCAATCCGCGTTGACGTAAGCGGCGAGGGGGAGACGCAGGATTTGATCTTCACGACCAATGTTGGCGATACGGTTAAAGTCGGGCCGAAGCGGCCTTTGCGTGTTGAAATTGACGCAAAGTCCGGCGAGCCTGCGCCGTATATTCTAGTGCGCGGACGGCTGGACGCGCTGATTAACCGCGCCGTATTCTATGAATTGGTTGAACTGGCCGTGACGCGACGCACTGATGACGGCCCGCAGCTTGGCGTCTGGAGCGGCGGCGTGTTTTTCGCCTTAGGTGAAGCGGGAAGCCATTTAGCCTAGGGCGCATTTACGTCAGTGATATTTTTTCGGGTAGAACAAAAAGTGTTGTAAATTGACGGGCGACTTCGATGTTTCCATCGATTTGAAGCTGTCCTGAAGACTGAAGATCAGATAAGGCCACGCCGCCATAGACCGCCGCCGCGATGAGTGTGGGGTCGGCGGTGAAAATGCAGTCCGCGTCTTTGGGATTAGCGCGCCGGGCTTCGATTTTTGCCTGTTTAATCGTGACGACGAATGTTTCGCCGTTGAGATTAAATCCAATTTTGTGATTAAAGCCCTGCGCGCGATCCGCGCTGAGCATCGTTTTAAACGACATGATGATGGAGGCGGCGCTGAGCGGCAAAGTTGGATCATGACCGGGGTGACGCGTGGCCCAGCGGCCCAAATCCTGCACCAGACTTTCAGCTTCATAGCCCCAGGGCGTCAATTCATAGACCTGCGTCGCGCCGGATGTGCCGTCGCCATGTTTACGCAGGATAGAATTGTCCTCGAGCGTCGCCAAACGCGCGCTGAGCACTTTTGCGCTAATGCCGGGCAGGCCGCTGCGCAGCTCTCCAAAGCGGCGCGGCCCGAACATCAGTTCCCGCAGGATGAGAACCGTCCAGCGCTCGCCGATCAGCTCCAGCGCAAAGGCGGTTCCGCAGGCATCATTATACCATCTATTTGTAATAATTTCGGGCATTAAGTAACTTTTTGTAACTAACTGGTTTACATTAGTAACCGAATTTGCCATAAGCTGCAAATCACGGAGATGTAATCATGATAGATAACACCCATACTCTTACTGTTGAGCGCACCCTTAATGCCCCGCGCGACAAAATATGGCGCTGCTGGACGGACCCAGATTTGTTGAAACAATGGTACGTGCCCAAACCTTGGTATATTCCGACTGTTGATCTTGATGTTCGCCCCGGCGGACGTTGCAATTTCACCATGGCCGGACCGGACGGCGAACGCATCGAAAACGTTGGCTGTTATCTCGAGGTCACCTCGCAAGAACGCCTTGTATTCACCGATGGCTACTCTGAAGATTTTATGCCGCGTCCTGACGGTTTCATGACCGGCGTTGTCAAACTATCCGATGCCGGCAAGGGCCAGACAAAAATGCTCTGGAGCGCCCGCCACGCCACACCGGAACTAAAACAAAAGCACCTCGATATGGGCTTCGAGCAAGGCTGGAACGCCTGCGTCGATCAGCTTGCCGCGCTCTGCGAAACGCAAACAAAAACAGGAACAATATAATGAGCGATATCAAATTTACGTCCAAAGTCCGGACGTGCCTCTGGTTTGAAAAAGACGGCGAGGCGGCGGCGCGATTTTATGTCAGCCTTTTGCCGGATAGCGCGATTGAGACCGTCTCCTATCCTGATCCGGACGGCCTCGCTCTCGTCACCGAATTCACTTTAGCCGGCGCGCCCTTTATGACGCTGAATGGCGGGCCGATGTATGAGCAAAGTCCGGCCGCATCGATATCCGTACTCACCAAAGACCAAGCCGAGACCGATAGGCTCTGGCAAAAGCTTCTTGAAGATGGCGGGAAGGAAAGCCAGTGCGGATGGATCTTCGATAAATATGGTGTGTCGTGGCAGGTTATTCCCGAAGTGATGGCGAAGATGATGAACCAATCCGCTGACACAGCGGCCGCCATGCGGGCGCGTGAGGCGATGTTTAAGATGAAAAAAATCGACATTGCGGCATTGAAGGCCGCGTTTAATGACAGAAAAAAGGAGACCTAGTATGAGTTATATTGAAGGATTTGTCGCCGCCGTGCCAAAGGCTAATAAAGAAGCTTACCGCGAACATGCCAAAGCGGCTCTGCCCATGTTTCAAGACCTCGGTGTTACCCGTATGGTGGAGAGCTGGGAAGATGACATAAAAGACGGCAAGCTCAACGATCTGCGCATGGCTGTGAACGCCAAGAGCGACGAGGAGGTTGTCTTTAGCTGGATGGAATATCCTGACAAAGCCGCGCGCGATGCGGCCACTGTTAAGATGGAAAATGATCCGCGTATGGGCGAGATGATGGCGAATATGCCGTTTGACGGCAAACGTATGATTTTCGGCGGATTTGCTCCGCTTTACGATGAAAATTCAGGTGGAACTTGCGGCTATATTGATGGCTGCCTCGTCCCGGTTCCTGAAAAGAACAAAGCCGCCTTCACAACATATGCCAAGAAAAGCGCAGCCATGTTCATGGAGCACGGGGCCACGCGCGTAATAGATACATGGGGCGACGACATTCCCGACGGCAAAGTCACGGATTACAGACGCGCCGTGCACGCTGAAGATGGCGAAACCGTGGACTTTGGTTGGGTCGAATGGCCTTCCAAAGAGACTCGCGATACGGCATGGGAGAAGATTATGTCGGATGAAAGCATGGCCGAAATGGATCATCCCTTTGATGGCAAGCGCATGATATTTGGCGGATTTAAGCCTATTTTGGATGAGTGATCGTAGAGCTGTGAAGCCCACTATCACCGCTTTTGAACGCTCGCCTGATGAAGGCAAGGGTTTGGCGCGCGACATGCGCGTTCGCTGGGCGCTAGAAGAAGTAGGCCAGCCCTACGATGTTCGGCTTGTTTCATTCGCAGAAATGAAGGAATCCGCGCATCGTGCACTTCATCCTTTCGGGCAGATCCCAACTTACGAAGATGGCGATTTAACCCTGTTCGAGTCAGGAGCGATTACCTTCCATATTGCGCAGCGTCATGCTGGTCTTCTGCCCACTGACAGGAACGCCCGCGCCCGCGCAATAACCTGGATGTTCGCCGCACTCAACACGGTGGAACCCCCGATTGTAGCGCGCGAACAGGCCTTTTATACGGAACGCAAAGAGAGTTGGTACAAGGAGCGCCTTCCGGTCCTTGAGGGTCGCATACGGGTCAAGTTGGACGACCTCTCAAGACGACTTGGTAAGGCTGATTGGCTAGACGGTGGTTTCAGCGCCGGTGATCTGACGATGGTGCTAGTACTGCGCAGGTTGGACGGAACGAAAATACTGGAAGAATATTCGAACCTTTACGCCTATGTCGCAAGAGCCGAAGCGCGACCTGCCTATAAGAGGGCTTTTGCAGCGCAACTGGCTGTATTCAACAGCGCGTCAACTGCCTCTTGACGGTAAGCGCATGATATTTGGCGGATTTATACCGCTGATTATTGCCTAACCGAGTAGCGTTAACGCCATCATCAATTTTGGTTTGTCGGCGGTAAATCCGCTACGCACCCATAGCGCTTCAAGCGCTTTTAATTTGCGTCCCATAGCCTCGCCGGGCGCTACGCCTGCCGCTTTGAGATCCTTACCGGAGAGCGGGAATTTCGGCTGTTCCCACGTCTGCGCCAGCTCCGACAAGGCCATCCAGCGCGCTGAGATTAGCGGGTCTTCTGCCCCTGCGGCGCGCAATCTCGCGCGGTCCATAACAACCTGTTTGCCCGCCGTGTAAATCGCCGCCAGCGCTTTGCGCTGCTCCATGCCCGGGGCAAGAGCGGTGGCGTCGCCCGCCCATGCGCGCAGGCGCTTGGACTCGACCTTAGACATTTTCATGCGCTTAGTCAGAAGAGCCATCGGCAGAGGCTCGCGCGCAGACATAGACATCAGGCGCAGATACGGATCCGGGGCAATCGCCTCGCGCGATTCCAGCTTGGTCAGCAGTGATAAGCCTTGCGCATTGCTCGCCTCGGGGAGAAGCGTTTCCAATATGCCTTGTTGCAACATAATATTCACAGCTCTTGCCGGACGGGGCGCGGATAAAAGCCGTTTGATCTCACTCCAGACGCGCTCTGCGGAGAGCTTCTTGAGCCCCGGCTTTCCGGCGCGGCAGGCGGCAAGAGCGCGTGAGTCGAATTTGGCCTCAGGCGCATACCAGGCCATGAACCGGAAATAGCGCAATATGCGCAAATAATCCTCGGCAATGCGCTCAGACGCCTCACCGATAAAGCGAAATGTGCGGGTTTTGATATCGGTTAGACCTTGACCGGTCGGATCGAATAATGTGCCGCTTCGGTCCGCGTAGAGCGCATTAATGGTAAAATCCCGGCGTTGCGCGTCCTGCGCCCAATCTTTGGTATAGGCGACAACGGCGCGGCGGCCATCCGTGGCCACATCGCGGCGCAGGCTGGTGACCTCATAGGGCTGACCTTTGATCACTGCCGTAATCGTGCCGTGGTCTATGCCGGTCTCGGCGTAGCGAATGCCGGCAGCTTTTAGCGCCGCGATGACGCCTTCAGGCTCCAATGGGGTGGCCAAATCAATGTCTTTGATCGGCTCGCCCAAAAGCCCGTTGCGCACGCAGCCTCCGACATAACGCAGCGCGCCGTTAGGAAAGGCGTCAAACAGGGCATTTGCCCCTGTGTCAGATAACAAATCCGGGGGGAGCGCGGGCATTACAGGCCTAAGGCGTCCATATCGGCTTTGCCAAATTCAGCCGCAATCGGCCAGTGACGCCGCTCCATTTTCTCAATCGCGGCGGCTTCCTGTTCCATAACGCTCAGAATGCTGCGTCCTTTATTTAAAGACGCGGGCTGCACGCGGAAAAGACTGTTTTCAAATACAGTATCGGCGTTCATCAACTCCCATCCATTGGCTTTGAAATGGGCCAAAAGATCGCCGAGAAACAAACCGTTCAGTTCATTATGATGGACAAGCATTGTGTGCGGCGTGCCAGCGCGGCCTATATCTGCTGCGACGGCATTATAGTATTCCGCGAGTTTTAGCGCAGAAGCGAGATAATAATCGCGATAGCCTGTCAGGTCTGCATCAGGTGATGCCATCAAACGGTCATCCATACGCTGCGCAATATACCAATCCATCGTATCAAGTGTCACGGCGGCATTGAGATAATCATTAGCGTTCAAATATTGACGGATGGTATTGCGCTTTTCCAACTCGCCGCCTTCATCCAAAAACGGGAAACGGAATAATTTGGCCCGCGCGGCGTCAATACCGCTGAGAAACACCGTATTTTTCTCGATATCCGCAATATAGTCTTCGGCAGACAAGTCCCGTGCATGTTGGTGCGTATAGGTGTGGTTGCCGATAATATGTCCGGCGTCCAGCCAGCTTTTGATAACTGCGCGGCCTTGCTCATTATTAACGAAGCTTCCGGTCACCAGTCCCGCGCCTTTGTGATTATGCGCGGCCATAGCCTCTAAAATGCCTTGATTGCGCGCCTCAATTGTTTGCCGCCCTGCGGTATTCAGATTGAAATCATCCATAGTAATGGCGAAGCGTTTAGACGCGCTGCCGCGCCCGCAAGCAGAGGTGGAGACAGCGGCGAGTGCGGCGCTAGAGGCTAAAAAAAGACGGCGGGAAATCATTGCGGTCAAACCTTTCGGGGTGCAGCTTTTGATAAAGTCTGAAAATCATCATGGAGGTCATACCCCAGACATTTCTAAATGTCCCGCGCTCGTCCGTATAAGGCATGTCAAAAAAAGTATGCGGCTCACCTCCAAATGTCATGTCGCGGCGCACATGGTTCTGAGCTGTCATAAAAAAGGGCAGGGGGACTTCGAAAATATCGGCGACTTCGGAGGGATCGGCGACGGTCTGTGCGCTCGGATCAATCAAACCGACATAAGGGGTGACGCGAAAATCAGATACTGCGTTAAAACTGTCCAGCCGTCCGATAATATGAATTTCGCGGTCATTCAAACCGACTTCTTCATGGGTTTCGCGCAGGGCCGCATCCAGCGTATTTTCTCCGGGCTCCACCCGCCCGCCAGGAAAGCTGACCTGTCCCGGGTGACGCGGCATGTGCATGGGCCGCTGGGTCAAAATGACATGCCAATCCCTCTCGCGCATCACAAGCGGCATTAAAACGGCAGCGCGGCGCTGTCCCTTGCGCTTCACCTCATCTGCGCCGTCCTCAATATCTATAGCGTGGATCACATCGGCGATACGCGCAATGGTCGGGTCGGACAGGAATGTTGCGGGATCGAACGGCATGGTGGCTATATGGGCTGCGTCGCGGATGGGTTCAACGGTGTAGGCCGTATAGGGCTATGAAATTTAACCCCAAGTCACAACAGGGGGCATGGACGATAAAATGGTTTTGACATTGCCGCCGGTCTTCAGGCCGAATGTCGTGCCGCGATCATAGAGCAGGTTAAATTCCACATAGCGTCCGCGAATCTCTAATTGCTCGGCGCGCTCGGCTTCTGTCCAGGGCTCGTCCATACGCCGGCGCACAATGGCGGCGTAGGTTTTGAGAAAATGCCGACCGACATCCTGCGTGAAAGCAAAATCGGCCTCCCAATCGCCGCTATTATGGCGGTCATAGAAAATGCCGCCAATGCCGCGCGGCTCGTCGCGATGGGCGAGATGGAAGTATTCATCACACCATGTTTTAAAGCGAGGATAATCAGCACAATCATGCGCGGCGCAGGCGGCCTCCATGCCGGCGTGAAAGGCGAGCGTATCAGGATGGTCATCGCCGCGTGCATTCCATAATGTCGGGGTCAGGTCCCCGCCGCCGCCAAACCAGTCACGCGTCGTCACTATATAGCGCGTATTCATATGCACAGCCGGAACGCGCGGATTTCTCATATGGGCGATCAGGCTGATCCCGGCCGCCCAAAAGCGCGGATCTTGGTCTGCGCCGGGGATATTGGCAGCCATATCGGGGGTGAATTCACCTTTGACGACAGAGATATGGACGCCGCATTTTTCAAATAAACGCCCGCGCAGCATGCCGCCCGTGCCGCCGCCGCCACCGATCTGTGTACGCTGCCAGTCCTCGAACACGAATTGACCCGGTTCTCCGGGATAGAGCGCGGGATCAGCCTCGCGCTCCAGCGCTTCAAATTCGGCGCAGATCGTATCGCGCAAGGTTTTAAACCAGAGGCGGGCCGTTTGTTTTTTGTGCTCAAGGGGCATATCAGATGATGTCATAAGGCGCTCTAACGGTTTTGGGTTAGCCGGGCAAACTGGCGGTTTGACGCAAGGCTTCGACTGGCAAACCCCCGGTTTGCCTCAGAGCTTCAAAAAGCGTGATTGAGGCGCTGTTGACCAGATTGAGCGAGCGCGCGCCGCCGCTCATAGGAATTCGCACCCGCGCATCAGCAGCCCCGTGAAGTAAATCAGGCGCGCCTTCGCTTTCCCGGCCGAATATCAGAGCGTCATTGGCGCAAAACTCAAAACTATTTATGTCCTGTGCGCCCTGTGTGGTGAGCAGAATCAGCCGCGCGCCGCCCAAACTTTTCATGGCCGCGTTGAGGTTTGCGTGGCGGATTATGTCACCTGTATGGCCGTAATCCATGGCTGCGCGCCGCGCGGCTTTGGCTGTTAAAGGGAAACCGCAGGGCAGAACGACTTCCAGTGAAAGGCCGAAACAGGCACATAACCTGATGGCGGCTCCAAAATTGCCGGGTTGGTCGGGCTGAAATAAAATGAGACGCATGGTTGAGATATGCCTTAAAATCGTTAGAAAGCAAAGCCATAGACTAAGGGCTCTCGCGGGGCTTGCGGCGCTATGCCGCGAGAAGTTTTGGGGTGATTTTTCTATATGAATAGAGTAGGGAGCGGCCAAAATGACCTTGCGTCTGACGCGCAAGTGAGTCGATTGGCCATAATACGAAAGGGCAGGTTGTGTCCGAAGTCATAAATGACGTAAATTCTACTGATGAAACTCACGGCGAGGATCCGTCCCGCCGCGATTTCATTTATATCGCAACCGGCGCCGCAGCGGCCGCCGGAGCAGGCGCTATTGTCTGGCCTCTGATCACGCAAATGGGCCCTGCGGCCGATACGCTTGCGGTCGGTTCGATTGAAATTGATCTGTCCAAGGTTGATGAAGGCCAGCAGTTAAAAGTATTATGGCGCGGCAAGCCCGTTTTCGTCCGTCACCGCACGGCTAAAGAAATTGCCGAAGCTGAGTCCGTTGACCTTGCGGACCTCAAAGATCCGGCGACAGATGACAGCCGCCTGCGCCCGGATGGCGAAGGTAAGCTAAACCCTCAATATTTAGTTATGGTCGGCGTCTGCACGCATTTTGGCTGTATTCCTGTTGGCGAAGCCGGCGATTTTGACGGTTGGTACTGTCCGTGTCACGGAAGTCACTACGATACATCCGGACGTATTCGCAAAGGCCCCGCGCCGCTAAACCTCGTAGTGCCTGAATATGAATATCTCAGCGCCAACAGAATTAAGGTAGGGTAACACTATGAGTGGTCCGTCAACTTACGTCCCGCGCACCGGCTTTTCCAAATGGATGGATGAGCGCCTTCCGATTATTCGGATGGGCAGCGATTTCATGACTTATCCCAGCCCGCGCAATCTGAATTACTGGTATGCCTTTGGCGGCATTCTGACGCTCTGCCTGATTACCCAAATCGTAACCGGCATTATTATTGCGATGCATTATACGCCGCATATTGATCTGGCCTTTGACAGTGTCCAGCGTTTTAAACGTGACGTGTCCTTCGGCTGGTTGATACAGCCGCTCCATGCTGTCGGCGCGTCCATGTTCTTCCTTGCCGTTTATATTCACATGTTCCGCGGACTGTATTACGGCTCATATAAGGCGCCGCGCGAAATGATTTGGATGATTGGCTGCGTAATTTATCTCTTGATGATGGCGACAGCCTTTCTGGGTTATACGCTGCCATGGGGACAAATGTCTTTTTGGGGCGCAACCGTGATTACCGGCTTCTTTGGCGCCGTGCCTTTTGTCGGAGAGTCGCTGCAGCAGTGGCTTCTGGGCGGATATTCCGTGTCTAACGCGACATTACAGCGCTTTTTCAGCCTGCATTATTTACTGCCCTTCCTGATAGCCGCCCTTGTCGGCCTGCATGTCTGGGCTTTGCATCATGCCGGACAGAATAACCCGATTGGGATTTCGGTAAAAACCAAAAAAGATACACTCTCTTTCCACCCTTATTATACCGTTAAAGACGGCTTTGCGGTGGGCGTATTTTTGCTGATTTTTTGTTTCTTCCTGTTCTATCAACCCGACGCCCTCGGTCATGCTGATAATTATATCAAAGCGGATCCGCTTGTGACCCCGCCGCATATTGTGCCCGAATGGTATTTCCTGCCGTTCTACGCAATCCTGCGCGCGGTTGAGAATAAGCTTTTTGGCCTGATTTTGATGGTTGGCGCGATTGCCGTACTCTTCTTTCTGCCTTGGCTGGACTTTAGCAAAGTGCGCTCCATGCGCTTTCGCCCGATCACGCGCTGGTTCTTCATCATCTTTATTGTTATGTGCTTCATCCTGGGATGGTGCGGCGCGGAAACGCCGGATAATATGGTGTTTACAGTTGGTGATGGTTTAGGCCTGAACTTCTTGTGGCTATCGCGTATCGCTACGGCTTATTACTTTGCGTATTTCATCATTATTTTGCCGGCCATGTCGCTAATCGAAACCCCAAAAGAGCGCCCGGCGTCCATTACTGAAGCCGTTTTGGGCCATGCGGATCGCGGCGCGCCTTTAGTGCCGGCTGAGTAGTGGCTGTGAGAGGATTGAGGACAATGAAAATGCTGAAAAACCTTCTCGTGGCAACCGGTCTCGGACTTGCCGCTATCGGCACAGCTGTCACCGTTAACGCAGCCGGCAGTAGTGAGGGGCACGCAGACGCCATGAAACACATGGACTGGAGCTTTAACGGCCCGTTCGGTCAATATGACCGCGATGCGGCGCAGCGCGGTTACCAGGTTTATAAAGAGGTGTGTTCATCCTGCCATGCGTTGGATCAACTGGCCTTCCGTCATTTGGGCGATAAGGGCGCGCCGTTTTTTAACGCTGATTTCCCGAACCCGAATGATAACCCGCTTGTTAAAGGCTTTGCAGCCGACTGGGACGTGCCGGATGTTGACAGCGATGACGGCTCCGCGATGACGCGCACCGGTATTCCCGCCGATAATTTCCCGCCAATCTATGAAAATGAAATTGCGGCAGCCAACGCCAATGGCAAAGCCCCGCCTGATTTGTCGTTGATTGTCAAAGCCCGTAATGGCGGCGCAGACTATGTCTATAGCCTATTGTTGGGCTACGATCATGAAGCCCCTGCAGAAATTGCCGAGAGCATGGGCGCAGGATCATATTATAACCCTGTGATGGAAGGCGGCGTGATTGCCATGCCGCCGCAACTTCAGGACGGCTTGCTGGACTATGAAGGCGAAAACGCGCCTGCCGCAACCAAAGAACAAATGGCCTATGATGTGACGCAGTTTCTGGCTTGGTCTGCTGATCCTAAACTGGAACAGCGCAAACGCGTAGGCTTCGGCACGATGATTTATCTGTTCCTTCTGACCATACTTTTATATTTGTCCTACCGTCAGGTTTGGAAAAACGTAAAGCATTAGGTTCACAAAAATATCATATAAAGACGGGCCCGCGCGGCCCGTTTTTTATTGTCTGAACATCGTGCCCTGCCTATCGTCAGTTCACTGGAGAATATTATGAGCGAATGGATTTTAGGTGTGCTGGGCGGATCGGGACTATATGGTCTGGACGGGCTGAAAAACGAACAATGGATCAAAATCGATACGCCGTGGGGTGATGCGTCTGACGAGATTTTATTCGCCGAGATGAACGGCGTGAAGCTGCGCTTCCTGCCGCGTCACGGCCGCGCCCATGCGCTCTCACCCAGTGATGTCAATTACCGCGCAAATATCGATGCACTTAAACGCTCCGGCTGCACTGATGTGCTGTCGCTCTCTGCGGTTGGGAGCTTAAAAGAGGCTTATCCGCCCGGGCACTTTGTGGCGGTAGATCAATTTATTGACCGTACATTTGCGCGCAAAAAGAGCTTTTTTGGCGAAGGCTGCGTTGCCCATGTGTCTGTCGCCGACCCGGTTTGCGCGCGCCTGTCCGGTTGGGCCGCAGATAGCGCGCAGGCGGCGGGAGCGCCCGTGACGCGCGGCGGAACCTATTTGGCTATGGAGGGCCCGCAATTCTCGACCAAGGCCGAGAGCGCGCTCTACCGCCAATGGGGATGTGACGTGATCGGCATGACCAATATGCCCGAAGCTAAACTCGCCCGCGAGGCAGAGCTTTGCTACGCGACCATTGGCATGGTCACGGACTATGATTGCTGGCACCCTGATCATGGCAATGTCGATGTGGCCAGCGTCATCGCCACGCTGATGGGTAATGCCGACACTGCGCGCGCAACGGTGCGCGGTGTGATAGAACGCTTGGCTGCAATACCGCGAACGCCGTCAGAGCAAGGCATAGAGACAAATTTGGACTTTTCCATCATTACGCAACCGGCGCATCGCGATCCGGCGCTCATGGGTAAACTCGACGCTGTCGCGGGCCGGGTTCTGAAATAAAAACCCTGCACCGCCGGGGGAGCAGCAGACAGGGCAAAACCGCTCGGGGGGAGGGTTTTTTGATCGGCTACGCGCCGATTGTTATGTTGCGGCGTTAGTCTGTAACGATTTTGCCGCGCTTAAGCTTGCAGGTGACAACGAAACTGTCTCCGCCATCAACAGGGGTTGCTTCGAGCATGATTTTACGGTTTGTCGCCGTTTTGAAATCAAGCGTGTGAGTGGCAAGATTAACCTCTCCAGATGTGACGACATAGGCTTTACACTCTGCGATTTGGCTCTGCGTCACGGCCATGGCGGGCACGGCGGCAAGTCCAATAAGCGCTGTCGCCAATCCGGCGGTGGCGAGATTTTTAAAATTAAGAACAGTCATGGGAAGCTCCGTTTGCGATTGCTATATCTTTAAAATAGGGACGAATTTCAGTCATGATATAGGCTGTGACTGCATATGCGCTATGCAGGTCAGTCTTGGATATTGCCCATTCATAATCGATTGAGTTTGTGTTGCGCACATCTTATTATGCCGCCGAGTCTGGACGGCGCGGCTTGCGCGCAATACAGCAGGGTATGCAATCTCCTTTGACACTTTATATCGGTAATAAAAATTATTCATCCTGGTCATTGCGGCCATGGCTTGTCCTGCGAAAGGCTGAGCTTCCCTTTGACGAAGCGCTGATCCAGCTTGATGTGCCCGGATATAAAACCGCGCTTCTGGCGATCTCTAAAGCCGGAACGGTTCCGGTTCTCAAGGTCAAAGGTGAGGTGATCCCCGATAGCCTGGCGATATCAGAGTGGGCCGCTAAGGCTGTACCGAATTTGTGGCCGAAAAATGTGGATGACCGCAAGCGCGCCAAAGAGATCACTCATTTAATGCATGAAGGCTTTGACGCCTTGCGCGCGCAGGCTCCTATGAATTTGCGCCGCCGCACGGCGTCGAAAATGCCGCAAGGCTGTTTGGATGATGCAGCCAGAATGTCTGATATCTGGGATGAATGTCTGTCTAAACATGACGGACCGTTTCTCTTTGGCGACTGGTGTATCGCTGATGCATTTTACACCCCTGCGGCGACGCGCTTTGTCAGCTATGATTTACCGCGCTCGGCCAAGTCAGATACCTATATCTCCGAGCTGATGAGTGATCCGGACTATATGGACTGGGAAGCCGACGCGATGGTCGAGCCGTGGCATTTAGTCGAGACAGACAAGGCAAATTTATGAACCTGAAAGATACAATCCGCACAATACCCGATTTTCCGGTTAAAGGGATTATGTTTCGCGACATCACGACGTTAATGACCAACCGTCACGCTTATCACGCCTCAATCGTGCAGTTATGCCAGCCTTATGAGGATCTAAAAATCGACAATGTTGCGGGGATAGAAGCGCGCGGATTTACCTTTGCCGGCGCGATGGCCGACCGGCTTGGCGCGGGGTTTGTGCCTATCCGCAAAGCCGGAAAACTTCCAGGCGATGTTTACAGTCAGAGCTATGATCTGGAATATGGTTCAGACATATTAGAAATTCATGCTGACGCCATACGCGGACAGGAAAAGGTCGTTTTGGTGGACGATTTGATTGCTACAGGCGGCACGGCGGTTGCAGCGGTGAAGCTGCTGCGCAAAACCGGCGCGAAAATTGTCGGCGCGGCTTTCGTTGTCAATTTGCCGGAACTGGGCGGTCTAAAAAAGATTGCTGCGATGGGCATTCCTGTCACAGCGCTCGTGTCATTTGACGGCCATTGAGGTCAGCGCTCTAGCGATAGCTCTGGTAAATCTGCCGCGCCAACACCATATTTTTATCGCGGCACCTTCCGGCAATCAAAAACCAGTCGATGAGAACCCATATGCCTAATCCGCCAACTGTTATCAGTTTTAAGATTCCGGCGACAATATCACCGACATAAAACCGGTCTATGCCGAGCCATCCCAGCCAACTGTTAAAGCCGATGGCATAGACCGGGTTTTTCTCACGCATCGCCAGATCATTCATAAAACGGTCGGCATTGTCGTGCGACAATGAGGCGTACATATTAAGAAGTTCGTTGCGGTAAGCGTGACGTTCCATGATTTTCCCCGGATCATATGTTATGTGTGGGTTGCTCTATCTGCTAGCGGGGCCCTTTGGCAAGGGAGCGAAGGGGATTAAACGTTGAATTTGAATAGCAAAACATCACCGTCTTTAACAATATAGGTCTTGCCCTCTTGGCGGGTTTTCCCGGCATCTTTTGCGCCGTGTTCGCCGCCATTTCCAATATAATCATCAAAGGCAGTGGTTTCAGCGCGAATAAAGCCGCGTTCAAAATCGCCGTGGATAACGCCGGCGCATTGCGGCGCGGTCCAGCCTTCGACGAAGGTCCATGCGCGCGCCTCTTTGGGCCCGGCCGTGAAATATGTTTTCAGGCCCAGCAGGTCATATCCTGTATGGATCATACGGTTCAACCCCGGTTCGGTTAAGCCGAGCGCTTCCATATATTCGAGCCGTTCGGATTCATCGTCCAGCAAAGCCAGTTCACTCTCGATTTTAGCAGAGATAACGACAACTTGCGCGTCTTCCTCTTGTGCGTGGGCTACGACTTTCTCACTAAATGCATTACCCGTAGCGGCGCTGTCTTCATCGACATTGGCAACATAGAGGACAGGCTTGGACGTCAAAAGCTGCAGCATTTTCCATTCTTTGGCCAAGTCTTCAGGCACGACTGCACGGCGGGCCGGGCGGCCTTCGGAAAGCTCTGCCATGGCTAAATCGACGAGTTTGAGGGTCGCTATGGCCTCTTTGTCGTTTTGCTTGACCTTTTTCTCAAGGCTGGTGCGGCGCTTCTCAAGGCTCTCCATATCGGCGAGCATAAGCTCCGTTTCGACGGTTTCATAATCCGCCATCGGGTCAATCTTGCCTTCGACATGGGTAATATCGTCATCTTCAAAACAGCGCAAAACATAGACGATGGCGTCAGTTTCGCGGATATTGGCAAGAAATTGATTGCCCAGCCCTTCGCCTTGCGAAGCGCCGCGCACAAGGCCGGCAATATCAACGAAATTCATTCGCGCCGGAATGATCTCTTTGCTGCCTGCCACTTCGGCGAGCTTGAATAGGCGCGGCTCCGGCACAGCAACCTCGCCGACATTGGGCTCAATTGTACAAAATGGATAATTGGCCGCCTGTGCATTGGCCGTCTGGGTCAGGGCGTTAAATAATGTCGATTTACCGACATTGGGGAGCCCTACGATTCCGCATTTAAATCCCATGATATTCGTCCTTAACTTTTGTGGGGGCCTATTTCGGCGCGGGCGCGTTGAGCGTCACCCTGGTTGAGAATTTATTAACTTGATCTGTGCCGAGCGGCGCTTCAGCGAGCAAAGGCGCGGCCTTGCCGATCGCCCGGGTGAGGTCTTCAACCCACGGCAGATCTGCTTTGGCAAAATCTGACAGGACATAGCCGTGAACTTTTTCCTTATGGCCGGGATGTCCAATGCCCATGCGCGCGCGTAGAAAGTCCGGACCGAGATGTTGGCGGATAGAGCGAAGGCCGTTATGCCCTGCAATACCGCCGCCCAGTTTTAACCGGAATTTACCCGGCGCTAAATCCAGTTCGTCATGAAAGACAATAATCTGGCTTAGCGGTATTTTATAAAAACTTGCTGCGGATTGAACGGCGCGGCCCGACTCATTCATAAAGGTTTGCGGCTTTAACAGCAGAACTTTTTTAGGGCCGTCACCAGTTTTAATTATGCCCTCTTGAGCGAGGCTTTGGAATTTGTCGCGCGCGGGGCCGAAGCCATGCTCGCGCGCGATTTCATCAACGGCCATAAAACCGATATTATGACGGTTTCCGGCATATTTACTGCCGGGATTACCCAGTCCAACGATACACAGCACAGGCGCCTCCTTGGCTTTCTTCAGCCCAAGACGCTGCAGCAATCCGTATAGAATTACGCGTCGTCTCCGTCGTCTTCGGCTTCATCACCTTCTTGGGCGATAGCCGGAACTTCATCGGCTGCAATGTCTTCGTCTTCTTCATCTTCTTCAATGGCCGCACGGGAAGCGACAACAGTCAGAATCGTCGGGTCACGATCCGTAATGGCGGATTTCACGCCGTCAGGGAGGGTGATCTCGGAAATATGAAGGCTGTCGCCAATTTCCATCGCAGACACATCAATGATGATCTCGTCAGGGATGTTACCGGCCGCACAGGCAACTTCGATAGAATGGCGCACCACGTTAAGCGTGCCGCCTTCTTTAAGGCCGGGCGCAACGTCTTCGCCGATCAGTGTGATAGAGACTTCAACCTCAATCATACTGTCCTCATTCACGCGGTAAAAATCGACATGCATCGGGAAGTCTGTCACCGGATGGAACTGAATATCTTTGGTCAGCACTTTCTGGCTCTCGCCGGAATGTGTGATTTGCACCATAGAGCCGATGAAATGGCCGGAGTTAATGGCTTTCAACACTTCGTTATATTTCATTACGATAGAGACGGAATCTTTGTCTCCGCCATATATTACGCCGGGAACCTGACCGTTGCGGCGGGCTTCGCGTGCATTACCGGTTCCGCTGCCATCGCGTACGTCTACATTCAAATTTACTTCATCACTCATGGGAATTTCCTATTTACTGTCATGCCCGACCATTATTTTGGCACAGCGGTATGCTGCGGGGCATTATCATCAACGGGCGCGCTATAATAGAGGGCGCAGGGCTTTGCAAGCCACTGGGGCAGGTTTAGCCATAGGAAAATGCGCTTTAGCCGCGAAAGTTTAGAGGAAGCAAAATCTTCGTTTATAATTTCAGGTTATAATTGGCCGGATTCAATTGAATGTTGACGAAACCTAGCCTTTTTTAAGCTTTGTAATGTCGCGTTTCAGGCTTGAAATCGTTTTGGCCATTTTCTCATTTTCAACAGTGAGATTTGAGACCATCTCTTTGAGAACATCAAATTCCTCACGGCCGACCAAGTCCATATCAGCGACAATGCCGTCAAGACGGGCGCGCGATGCGGCTTTGATCTCGTCGCCGACGCCTTTGGCTGCGCCAACGGCATTGGTGAACAGGTTTGAAATGTCGTCAACGACTGTGGATTTGCTTTGCATGGCGGGCTCCTGTGCTGTGCATCCCGTCTGGGCGCTTGGCTTTAATATGGAACCGCGTTAGAGCGCTTTCAAGAGATAGCGGGCTAAACTATGACACTCATTGTATTCTTGACCTCCATTATTGGCGCGATACCCTTTCCCGAGTGGATCAGTGACACAGCGCTCAGTCTTGGCCCGGTGCAAATCAAATGGTACGGCTTGGCCTATGTTGTAGGCGCCGCAGGCGCGTATTTTTATGCTAGACGCGTTGTGACGACGCCCCGCCTTTGGCAAACGGCAAAAACTCCATCCGGTCCGGTGACTATCCCTAACAAAGCCATGCTGGAGGATTATTTTTTCTTCGCGCTATTAGGCATTATGGTCGGCGGACGTATCGGGTCGATCGTGCTGTATAATTTGGGCGACTATATTGAAAACCCTATCGAGGTTTTCAAAGTCTGGAAGGGCGGCATGGCGTTTCATGGCGGGCTGCTGGGTGTTGGCGTGGCTGTTTGGTATCTCTCGCGCAAATATAAAATTCCGCTGGCCCGTATGGCCGATATTGCCGCTATCGGCGCGCCTATCGGCTTGGGTCTGGTCCGCCTGACCAATTTCATCAACCAAGAATTATGGGGAAGTCCGACCAATCTTCCATGGGGCGTTATCTTTGATGGACAGAGTCAGGCCCGGCATCCGACGCAGATTTATGAAGCTCTGCTAGAAGGGCTCGTGCTATGGCTGATTATACGCCTTGCCACGCATAAGTTCAAAGCCTTGACCCGACCTGGGCTTGCGACAGGGATATTCCTGCTGGGTTACGGCACTTTCCGCATTTGGGTTGAGCTTTACCGCTTGCCGGATTACGGCATTGAGCAGTTCGGCATATTCCAGCGCGGACAGATGTACAGCTTGCCTATGGTTATTGGCGGAGCGCTTATCATCTGGTGGGCTATGAAACGCCCGCCCGTCGCGCCCAAATATATGCGCGAGACAAAAGACGAGGCCCCAAGCAAAGCGAAAATAAAGTGAGTCGTCTCAAAGCGCGTCTTCTGGCCCGCATTGACCGTGAAGGCCCGATGAATATTGCCGCCTATATGACGGCTTGTCTGTTTGACCCTGTAGACGGATTTTATCCGACCCGCGACCCGCTGGGCAGTGAGGGTGATTTTATCACTGCGCCCGAAGTCAGCCAGATGTTCGGAGAATTGCTTGGTATTTTTGCGGTGCAAAGCTGGCGTGATATGGGGCGGCCCGAAACGCTGCATCTCATAGAGCTTGGCCCGGGGCGAGGCGTGATGATGAGCGACATGATCCGCGCGGCGCGCATTGACCCGGATTTCCTCAAGGCTATGCGTGTGACATTGGTCGAAGCGAGCCCCGCGCTGGAGGCCGTACAAGGGCAAACACTGGTCAGGTGTCCATACCCTGTCAGCTGGGTACACAGCCTTACTGACGTGCCGGCCGGGCCGTCTCTGATTGTCGCCAATGAATTTTTAGATTGCCTCCCGATCCGGCAATTTATCCGCCACAGGAACCGCTGGCATGAACGCATGGTGATGCGCGATCCCGACGGCGCGGACGCGCTGGTTTTCGGTCGCAGCTCAGCGCCGGAAGCGGGCCTGGATTTATCGGCCTTTGACGGCGCAAATGAAGGTGATCTGGTGGAATATAATCCCGGGCTGACACAGCTCTGCGCGCAATTCTCTGATAGGTTTGCGCGGCACAAGGGCCGGGCTTTACTAATTGATTATGGCCCTGCGGTATCAGAAGTCGGCGACACTTTGCAGGCAATTGCCAAGCATAAAAAAGTTGATCCGCTGGACGCTCCCGGACAGGCGGATTTGACCGCCCGTGTAGATTTCGCCGCACTGACGCGGGCGGCGACAGAGGAGCAACTGAGCGCCTTTGGGCCGTATAAGCAGGCGGAGTTTCTGACCGCTATGGGGATCGATCTGCGCGCCGCGAAGCTGGCCCGGCAAAGTCCGGATCAAAAGCCTGTTATAGAGCGTCAGCTGCGACGTCTGATGGACGGCGGGCAAATGGGAGCGCTTTTCAAGGTCATGATTTTGCAAAGTAAAAGTCTGCCGGATCCGATTGGAATCAGCCCGTGACGCCGCCTTTTCTTACGGCCGCGGCTTTGGACGCGTCTGCACTCTCTCACGGTTTTTTCGGTCGCGTTGGCGGGATGAGTGCCGGGATATATGACAGCCTCAACGCGGGTTACGGCGCCGATGATGATCCGCTCAATGTCACCGAAAATCAGGCCCGCATTGCGCAGACTTTGGGCGCGGCGCATGTGGTGACCAATCACCAAATTCACAGCACACAGGTCATCACCGTCACTGCAGACACGGACTTATCCCTTCGCGCGAAAGCTGACGGACTCGTGACAAACTGCTCAAATATAGCGCTGGGGGCGCTTCATGCAGACTGCGCGCCAATTTTATTTGCAGATATTGAGGCTGGCGTGATTGGGGTCTGTCACGCAGGATGGCGCGGCGCTGTAAGCGGCGTCACCGGAGCGACGGTTGATGCAATGGAAAAGCTAGGCGCAAAGCGGGCGCGCATAATCGCCGCGATAGGCCCGTGCATTAGCGGCGATAATTACGAAGTGGGCGACGAGTTCAAGCGCATGGCTATATCCATCGACACGCTGACTGAACTGCATTTTTATAATCCTCCCGGTGGAAAGGCACATTTTAATTTGCCCGACTTTCTCCGCGCGAGACTTATTCGCGAAGGGGTTGGCGTTGACCCGATGATCCCGCCTTGCACCTATGCTAATCCGCAAGATTATTTCTCTTATCGCTATAACACTCATCAGGACATTCGTGATTATGGACGCAATCTATCCGCAATAATGCTTACAAACTAATGCGGCGGTGTACCAGGTCGTCATAATCCTGCGCCATTTGCAGGATCATATCGCCAACCTGCATTTCATGGCCTTTAATCTCGCGCACCGGCGTGACTTCCGCCGCTGTGCCGACGATAAAACATCCGGTAAAGGTCTTGATCTCGTCGGGCATAATATTACGGCGATTGACTTTAATGCCGCGTTTTTCGGCCAGTGCGATAATGGTTTTATAGGTAATCCCGTCGAGCAAAATATCATTGGTCGGTGTGTGCAGCTCTCCGTCACGGATAAAGAAAATATGCGCGCCTGTGCATTCCGCGACATATCCGCGATAATCCATCATCAGCGCGTCATCATAGCCATCGGCTTCTGCGGCGTGTTTGCTCATCGTGCAGATCATATACAGGCCGGCAGCCTTAGATTTACACGGAATGGTGTCCGGCGAAGGGCGTTTCCACTTGGCGATGGTGAGGCGGATGCCCTTCATCTTATCAGCGAAATAATTACCCCAAGCCCATACGGCAACAGAGAAATGGATGGTATTTCCCTTGGCCGATACGCCCATTTTCTCTGAGCCACGCCACGCAAAGGGGCGCACATAGGCGCTGGACAGGCCGGATTTAGACAGGGTGTCTGTACAGGCTTTATTGATCTCTTCGACAGAATAGGGAATTTTGAAATCCAGTAGATTGGCGGAGTTCACTAAGCGTTGACTGTGGTCATCCAGCGCGAAAATCTCGCCGTCATAGGCGCGGTCACCTTCAAAAACAGCTGATCCATAATGAAGGGCATGGGTCAGGACGTGAACTTTGGCCTCGCGCCATTCGACAAATTCGCCGTCCATCCAGATATATCCGTCGCGGTCGTGAAAGGGTCTGTCAGCCATTGTGAACTCATCTTCTATTATAGGCCCTTGCAGGCAATGGATTTGCTCGGCATTGTTCGATTATGGCGCGGTGTGTCAACTCCCAATTAAACGCCTGCGGGGCGATAATACAGATAAGGATTGCGAAATTGAGCGATAGTCAGAAACTTATTGCGCGGGCCGACTATCACTTATTGGTTGTGGACGATGATGACCGTATACGCGATCTGCTCAAACGCTATCTCACGCGCGAAGGCTACCGCGTCTCAGCTGCCGCCAATACGGCCGGCGCGCGCAATTTCATGACGACATTATCTTTTGATTGCCTGATTCTCGATATCATGATGCCGGGTGAAACAGGGCTGGAATTTACTACCGCTCTTCGCGCGCAGAGCGATGTACCGATTATCCTGCTAACAGCGAAAGGTGACGCCGCCGACCGCATTGGCGGGCTTAAGCTCGGGGCCGATGATTATTTACCCAAGCCGTTCGAGCCCGAAGAGCTTGTGCTGCGCATAGACGCCGTATTGCGGCGCGGGGCGACCGAACGGGCCGCGCAGATCGTGTATTTCGGCGATTACGAATTTGATATAAGCCGTCAGGTGCTGACAAAAGATGGCGATGCCATACGTTTGACAACAGGCGAGACCGGGCTTTTGACAACATTATCGCGACGCGCGGGAACAGTGGTGCAGCGTTACGCGCTGGCCGAAGCTTTGGGGGCCGGCTCCGACCGCGCAGTTGATGTGCAAATGACCCGACTGCGTAAAAAGCTCGAAGTTCAGCCCAGCGAGCCAGAGTTTCTCATAACGGTGCGCGGGCAAGGCTACCGGCTTTTGGCCGATCCAATTTAGCTCTGACATGCACGGCGCTTTACGCTAAACACCCTTATGCTTGGCCTGAAACAACATATGCCCAAAAGTCTGTTTGGCCGTGCCCTTGCTATAATTATTGTGCCGATCGCTATTATGCAAATCGTCGTGGCCTATATCTTTTTTGACGCTCATTGGCAGACGGTGACGGCGAGTCTGTCCGACGGGATCGCCTCGGAAATCGCGCTCGCCGTACAGCTCTATTCCGAAGAGCCCGGACAAGATCGCGCGCAAGAGATAGACGTTCTGTTGCGCCGCGATATGCGCCTTGCGGTCGAGCTTCGCCCGGGGGAGAGCCTGCCACCTAAAACGCGCAATGCCTTTTTCTCAAATCTTGACCGGACGCTCAGACGGGCGCTGGCCGAGACGATTGATGAGCCTTTCTGGTTCGATACGACGCGCTATCCCGAACATATTGACATCCGCGTGGCCGTCGACGAGGGCGTGCTGTATTTTATTGCGCCGCGTGATCGGGTGTTCGCGGCCACCGGATTTATTTTTATATTTTGGATGATTATGGCGACTTTGCTGCTCAGTCTCGTCAGCATTTTGTTTATTCTCAATCAGGCGAGGCCGATTATGCGCTTGGCCAAAGCTGCAGAGGCTTTCGGTAAAGGCCGGGATATTGGGAGTTTTAAACCGACAGGGGCGAGCGAAGTGCGCCAAGCCAGTCAGGCTTTTTTGGATATGCGCGACCGCATTTTACGTCATATTGAGCAGCGCACCCATTTCCTAGCCGGGGTCTCACATGATCTGCGCACGCCGCTGACACGGCTTCGTCTGCAATTTGCGATGATGGATAAGACGGATGACACGCGCGCCGCACTGGCCGATCTCGCGGATATGGAAGCCATGCTGGATGGCTATCTGGATTTCGCACAGGGCCTGGCCGGCGAAGAAGTCGAGCGCACGGATGTTACGGCTCTGGTCAGTGGTTTATGCGAAACCAGCGGCGTGGATATATGCGATGTCGCCCCTGATCTCTTCGCGCATATTCGGCCCGGCGCGGTGCGCCGCGCACTCTCCAACTTAATCGAAAATGCCAAGACTTATGGCAAAAATGTGCATGTGACAGCTGCGATGAGCGCAGAGCGCTGGCTGGATATCACTATTGATGATGACGGACCGGGTATTGCCGAAGCTGATATGGATCAGGCCTTTGCGCCCTTTGTACGGCTGGATACAGCTCGCGGGCAAAATGTTAAAGGCGTCGGGTTGGGACTGTCGATTGCCAAAGATACGGCGCAGTTTCACGGCGGGGAGCTGCATTTATCACGCTCACCGCTAGGGGGCCTGCGCGCAACACTCTGCCTTCCGGCCTGATTAACTGCCTAATTCCTTAGCCCGTTCAAAGGCGGCCATGACAGTTTTGCGCATAAGTTGCGGCAGGCCGTCATCATCCATCAGAACTTCAAGACCAGCCTGAGTCGTGCCGTTGGGCGATGTCACAGCCACGCGTAGTTCGGTTGCGCTGTCCGCGCTTTGGTCAAGCAGTGCGCCCGCGCCGATAATAGTCTGGCGCGCGGCAAGTCCCGCGATCTCAGCGTCCATCCCCGCGCGAACCGCAGCGGCCTGCAGGGCTTCGACCATATGAAACACATAGGCCGGGCCCGAGCCGGAGACGGCCGTCACCACGTCGATTAAGGTTTCTTTATCGACTTGTATCACCACGCCGGTCGGGGAGAGTAAGCGCTGCGCCATTTTGGCGTCCGCCTTACCTCCAGGCGCGTAAAATCCGGTCAGGCCTTTACCGATCGCGGCAGGCGTATTGGGCATGGCGCGGACAAGGGCGTGACCCTTGAACGCAGCGCTGAGCATGCGCAAGGAGGTGCCGGCCATGACGGAAATAACCAAGCAGTCTTCGGGCAGGGCGCTGGCAATATCCGCGCTTAATGCGTCAAACATTTGTGGTTTTACGGCGAGCACGACGGTCTCGACGCCCGAAACATCCGCCGAAGATGCGTTTTCAAAATGCGCCGCGCCATCATCGATGACTGCTTGCGCCTGTGCGCCCGGATGGGGGTCAATGATGACAATATCGGAGGCGCTAATCCCGCTCGCTATCCATCCCGCAGCAAGCGCGCCGCCCATGCGGCCTGCCCCGATAAGCGCGATCTTACTCATTGGGCGGCCTGATTTTTCGCAAGTAATGCGCTGTCAATGGCTTCATCAGGGGACTGTCCGGCCCAGAGCATGAATTGGCAAGCGGGATAACCGGTTTCCGCTGCGTCGCGGGCCGTAGAGAGCAGCGCCAAAGCCTGATCTACGCCGAGGCGTTGATGTCCGGCCAGCGTCATGGCGTTGCGGTAGACGAGCGCGTCATCCTTGCCCCAAAAATCGAAATGTCCGCTGGGCAGGCGTTCATTAATCAGGCTCAGAAGGCGGCAGATTTGGTCGGTGCGTCCGCCTGGAAGTTTGCCGTCAAACACCAGAAAAAGCTGCAGAATTTCATCGGCAGGCGTCCATGAGAGCGACACATGATGATCGGCATATTCACCCGACATAGAGATATGAAGCTCGTCCATCGAGAGGCGTTCACGGTCATAATTTTCGGCAATCGCAATACGCCAGAACACGTCGAGCGGATTTTGCCGGATAAAGTCAATACTCTTGACGAGCAAGCCTGAACCGGCGCCAGACGCAGGATTGAGCGCGGCGCGATATCGGGATTTTGGCAGGGGCACATCCACCTCATAGGAAACTGATTTCCTAAGGCTTATGCCGAGTCGCCAGCGGGGTAATCCGTAAGGTATTGATTCTGTGTTGATAAGTCGCCGTAATCGAAGGGGCCTAGTCGAAGAGTTTACTAACAGACTCATCATTACTGATGCGGCGTATGGCTTCGCCGATCAATGTCGCAACGCTGACCTCGCGAATGCGGTCGCAATCTTTAACGGCTTGGGGCTGGTTAATCGTATCGGTAATGACAACTTCGCGCAGCTCCGAATTGGAAATACGCTCAACCGCAGGGCCCGACAACACGCCATGGCTGATATAGGCTGTCACATCGTTCGCGCCCTTATCTTTAAGCGCTTTAGCCGCATTACAGAGTGTGCCGCCGCTATCAATAATATCGTCGAGCAGGATGCAGCTGCGTCCTGCAACGTCGCCGATAATATTCATGACTTCGGACTGACCGGCTTTGGGGCGGCGTTTGTCAACAATAGCGATATCGGCGTTAAAACGCTTGGCCAGGCTGCGTGTGCGCACCACGCCGCCCACATCGGGGGAGACAAACATTAGGTTGTTACGGTCTTTGAGCGAGAACTGCTCTTTAATATCGCGCTCCATAACAGGTTGCGCGAACAGATTGTCGGTTGGAATGTCAAAGAAGCCCTGAATTTGTCCGGCATGCAGATCCAGCGTCAAAACGCGGTGCGCGCCGGCTTTGACGATAAGGTTAGCAACAAGCTTGGCCGATATCGGTGTGCGGCCGCCCGTTTTACGGTCCTGACGGGCATAACCGTAATAGGGGATAACGGCCGTAATGCGCTGCGCAGAGGCGCGCACCAACGCGTCAATTAAAATGAGAAGCTCCATCAAATGATCATTGGCCGGCGCCGAAGTGGATTGGATAACAAAGATATCCTCACCGCGGACATTTTCATTGATTTTAACAAAGATTTCTTGGTCTAAAAACCGCTCGACATCGACATTTGTGAGGGGCACATCGAGAACATCTGCTATAGCTTTGGAGAGATCCAATGTGGCCGTGCCGCTGAGCAATTTCATAGTTGATCCTTCACCCGTGTAACAAAACTGTCACAATGGGGACGCTTTAGCAAAGCATCGGGCAGCGTCAATGCGAGTCGTCAGAAAATCTGAAAGAATCGTTAATCCCCGACTAAATCCGGCGCGACCTTGGCCATAGCGCAGCGGAAATAATGAAACCCCGTATAGGCAGAGAGGATTGCGGCGAGCCAAAGAACAACAATTCCAGTCCAGAAAGCGATATTGTCCGGCGAAGATAATTGTAGTTTTGAAATCATTGAGTACATATCAATGCCAGTGTGGGCTAAAATAAAATAACTAAAGAAAATGAGAATTGCGAGCATTTCGCAAGCCGTTTTCCATTTGGCCAATTTGGTAGGAATGAGAACAAGGCTGGCATTAGCCGCATGTTCGCGTATGCCGCTGACAAAAATATCGCGGCCAATTATAATTAGGCTGGGGATTAATATAAGCCATATTGCGTCAAAAACTATGGTGATTGAAATCAGACTTGCGGCCACCAGAAGTTTATCTGCTATCGGATCAAGCATACGTCCGAAGTCACTTGTAGTATTCCAGTTGCGAGAAAGCTTCCCGTCTAAGAAGTCAGTGAGCATGCAGACTAGAAATACAATTAATACTGTCCATAAAACTGGCTGGACACCCATACCGTATGAATATTCGTCTCGCGCAAATAGTGTTCCCCAAACCAGTACCGGAATCAATAAAATACGCGACACCGTCAGCGCATTGGGAAGCCAATAATATTTATGGCGCGTAGAGGCCTCGCTCACAGCGGTGTATCCATATCGAGAATGGGGCGGGCGCGAATATAGCGAAAGAACAGATAGAGCGAGATCAGCGTCGCAATCCATAACAGGACCAAGCCGGCAAGCCAGACATGTGGTGTGGACGCATTATAAATCATGGCGAGTTTATCCGGATCATCACCGGCTAGAGTGCGGTCTATCCAGCTTTGTAGCCAGGGAGAGGCGAGCAGCAATGTCACGCCCATCATGGCAAGCGCGCTTTTAATGTCGCCGAGGCGTGACAAAGGACGCCCTGCGGAATTGAAGTCGCGGCCTTTGGCTAGTCCCAGCGCGATGTCGCGTCCGACATATAAAATAACGGGAATCGCAAATGTCCAGCTTAACATACCGTCGCTAAATGTGACCCACAGCAGGCCGAGCAGCGCTGCGCCGATCAGTACGGCGTCGGCTATATCATCAAACCATCCAAACATACGTTGCCGTGAAACCGCAGGGCCGCCGATCAAATCATCAAGCAAATCCGTGAGCGCGCCGCAGGCGAAAAGGACGGTCACGAGGACAGCGGCGTCCAGACTTGGCCAGCCAAGGATAATAATAATGAAGACAAGGGCGGCGAGAAACACCCGCACGAGTGTCAGACCATCGGAAAAGGCGCTGCGGGTCGTATCCGCAGGCTCAGTATCAGGCGTTGAAATATCCATAAACCTTTTGCGCGAGACTGTCGCTCACGCCCTCCACTTGTGACAATTCGGCGACCGATGCGCCTTTTACACCTTTGGCAGAGCCGAAATGCGCGAGCAATGCTTTTTTGCGTCGCGGGCCGACCCCGCCAATCCCGTCAAGCGGGTTTTTGACCATTTGTTTGCTACGCCGCGCGCGATGCGTGCCGATTGCAAAGCGGTGCGCTTCATCGCGAAGCCGCTGCAAATAATACATGACTGCTGCGGTCGGGGGAAGCGTAAAACTGTCCCGTCCTGGCATGAAAAAAGTCTCGCGGCCTGCATTTCGGTCGGGTCCTTTGGCGATGGAGACGACGCTGATCTCATCGCTAATCCCGACCTCGTGGAGCGCCTCCATGACGCTAGAGAGTTGCCCCTTACCGCCGTCAATGAGAAGCAGATCCGGCCATTTTCCGCTTGCCTGTGACGGGTCATCTTTCATCAGACGCGAAAAACGGCGGCGCATGACTTCGCGCATCATAGCGTAATCATCGCCCGGTTCCGTGCTCACATCTTTAATATTAAACGTCCGGTATTCGCGTTTTATAAAGCCTTCAGGCCCGGCCACAATAAAGGCGCCAATCGCATTTGTGCCTTGAATATGACTATTGTCATACACTTCGATCCGGCCCGGTTTTTTCGGTAGGGCAAAAATCTCCTGCAGCCCCGTGAGCAATTTATCCTGTGAGGCTTTTTCCGCGAGCTTACGGGTCAGCGCTTCTTCGGCGTTCTTTTCCGCGCTGTCGAGGATCTGTTTTTTCTCGCCGCGCTGTGGTTTGAGGATTGAGATTCTACGATCTGCGCGTTCTGACAGGGCCTTCTCCAGCAAGTCGTGATTGGGCAATTCTGCATTGACGAAAATATGCTTCGGGATGGGCTTGTCGGCATAAAATTGCGCCAAGAATGCATCCAGAACTTCGCCGCGCGTAGCGTCTTTGCTGTGCCGGGGAAAAAACGCTCGGTTGCCCCAATTTTGCCCTGCGCGGAAGAAGAATACCTGCACGCAACTTTGCCCGCCGCCCATATGGATCGCTGCTATATCGGCTTCTAAAAATGTTCCGGCATTAATCGCGCTGCCGCCGCCTGTGACGCGGGCCATGGCGCGCAGTCGGTCGCGGATTTCGCCTGCTTTTTCATAATTTTGCGCCTTGGCGGCCTGCCCCATATCACGGGTCATACGCTCTTGCAGATCTTTAGACTTTCCGCGCAAAAAGTCGGTCGCATCATTGGCGAGTTGTTCGTAATCCTCAAGACTGATCTCGCCGGTACAGGGCGCGGCGCAGCGTTTGATCTGGTGCAGCATACAGGGCCGCGTGCGCGCCTCGTAAATACTGTCACTGCACGTGCGCAGGCGAAAGGCGCGCTGCAATGTGTCGACAGTGCGGTTCACCGCGCCGGCGCTGGCAAATGGGCCGTAATAATCACCTTTAATATTACGCGCGCCGCGGTGTTTTTTAAGCTGCGCCGCCGGGTGGCTCTGCCGCATAAGAATATAAGGAAAGCTTTTATCGTCACGCAGCAGGATATTATAGCGCGGTTTTAATTTTTTAATATAATTCGCCTCTAAGAGCAGGGCTTCGGTCTCGCTCTCTGTGATAACGAATTCCATCGCCGCCGTGGCGCGTATCATGCGCGATATACGGGTCGGGTGGCGGTTGGTTTTGGTATAGCTGGTGACGCGCTTTTTAAGGTTTTTGGCTTTGCCGACGTAGAGCACTGTCCCGGCGCTATCAAACATGCGGTAAACGCCGGGTTTGCCCGGCAGACGCTTAACGTAATCCGCAATTAGCGCCGCGCCATTTTTATCCGGCGCGGCGGCCACATCGGGGCTGGCGTCAAATCCGGTTTTTGCCGTACGGTCGGGTTTGTCGGCTTTGCTCATAGGATTATAATTAGGGGCTTTAGCGCCCCGCGCAAGCGCGGCGGCGGTTAAATGCGGCGCTTAGCTCACATCCAGAGCAAATGCCATCAGCGTCTCACGCGCAACGCGTTCCAAAGCCATTTGATGCGTCGCCGACGCGATAATGTTTGGCGCATGTCCCGCCTTATGCGCCTCTTTCCAGCGATCCAGACACAGACACCACTGATCACCGGGCTTCAATCCGGGAAACTGATAGTGCGGCATAGGCGTGGACAAATCATTGCCGCTGGATTTGGAAAAGGCCAGAAACTCTGCCGTCATTACGGCGCAGACGAGATGCCGTCCGCGATCATCCGGGCCTGTCTCGCAACAGCCATTGCGGTAAAACCCTGTCACCGGATCGGTTGAGCAGGACTGCAAGGGCGCGCCGAGAATGTTAAGGGCTTTGCTCATCGACTCCGGCTAACCATAACGCCGGCGGCTTCGGCTTTAAGCAGAGCTTGCGGCTTGGCAATGCGCACGGCGCAGCCGCGCACGCGCGGGTCAGCGTCAAGGCACCAGACGGCAATACGGTCCGCCAGCGTTTCGACCAGTTGCACATGGGCCTCGAGCGCAATCTCTTCGGCTTTTGTTGCGACTAGGCCGTAATCCAGCGTTTCGTGCAGGCGGTCCTCATTCGGCGCGGGCATGTCGCCCATGTCCAAATCAATGTCGATGACAATGGGCTGGGTGGACTCATATTCATGCGGATGAACGCCGATAGAGGCTTGCACAAGCAGGCCGCGCACAAATATATGGACGGCAGGCTCACGCGCTATTTGACTCAAACGCGCTGTCTCAGGGCTTAATCGTCTATCATTCATCGGTGTGGTCGCTTCCGTCAAAATGGCCGAGATGCTGTCCGCCATCGACTACAATCGTCTGGCCCGTCACGCAATATGCGCTTAGGAGATAGCTGACCGCGTCCAATAGGGCGTCTGGCGGTGAGCCTGTCCCTAAGAGCGTAGAGGCTTTCTCGACCTGAAACTGCGCCGCGCTCTGGCGGGCATTTTTAAGCGTCGGGCCCGGCGCAACGGCGTTGACGCGGATGCCGGGCGCTAAGCTTTGTGCCAGCGTGGCCGTAGCCCAATGCAGCGCGGATTTTGAAAGGCTATAGGTAAAATGATCCGGCGCCGGGGCCATGACGCGCTGGTCGAGAATGTTGATAATGACGCCGTTTTCAGTCTGCGCGGCAAAGTCACGGGACAGCGCAATAGGCGCGTAAAGATTGACGTCCATATGAAAATCGAACTGATCGCGGGTAAAGTCTTTGGCCGCGTCGCGCTCAAAGGTGCTGGCATTATTAATCAGCGCCGTAAGCGGCCCGTCCAGCGCCTTCGCAGCGTTGCGCACAAGCGCGTCAAGCTGAGCTGCGTCACAAAGATCGCCCTGCACAGTTACGGCCCGCCCGCCTGCTTTTGTGATCTTCGCGACCGCATCCTGCGCGCCCTCGGCTGAAGAATTATAATGGACGGCAATATCCCAGCCTTGCTTGGCCAGACCGATCGCCAAATGCCGGCCCACCCGCGCGCCTGCGCCGGTTATCAGGACGCGTTTATCGGTTTGACGGCTCATGATTTTGTATAACGGGCGCGTTCGCCGCAGCTGGGCCTGGAAATTTCAACGCATGTCAGACCCGGCAGGTGCGACGCAAGCCGTTCATAAGCCCATAACGCGATTTGCTCTAGCGCCGGGGCGGGCAGGCCTTCAACATCATTGAGCAGGCCGTGATCAAGCTTTGAGACCACTATATCTTGAATGATTTTATCTATTTTCCACAGATCCCGGATCCAGCCTTTATCATCCTGCGGGTCACCGACAATCGTCACCCGTCCGGCAAAACTGTGCCCATGGACGCGCTTGAAGACGTCATTGGCATCATGATGGTCAAAGTAATGTGCGGCTTCGAAGGTAAAGTCTTTTTCGATCTCGAATTTCATATCCAGCTCTATGCCGCATACATGGCGGCGTCATTCAGGCGCTGTCCGATAATCAGACAATATCCGCCATAGCCCAGAACCATAGCAAAGCCGAGTCTTCGCCCAATCGGCTTGCCCGCAATAATGATACCTAACAGCAACAGGATTGTGCCCAGCATAACCCACACGTCAATGCTCATCAAAGAGGCCGGTATATCAATAGGTCCCGTCAATGCGGCGGCGCCCATGACGGCGAAGATATTGAAGATATTGGAGCCGACGACATTGCCGATGGCGACTTCATTATGTCCGCGATAGGCGGCTACAATGACTGTAGCTATCTCGGGCAGAGATGTGCCGATAGCAACAAGTGTCAAACCGATGACAGATTGTGCGACGCCCATGCGCTGGGCCATTTCAGTGGCATTGTCGACGATAAGATTGCCGCCGATAGCCAGACCGATAATGCCGCCGACAACAAAGATAAGAGAGATAAGCTGACTGCGCGGCAGGCCGTCCATTTCATCGATCTCTGCCATTTCGCGTAGGGCTGGATCGCGGCTTCCGGCGCGTGCAAGGCTAAACATCCAAAACAAATATCCTACAATGCCGGAGAACAAAATCGCGCCTTGCCAGCGCTCCAGCGGATTATGAATAAAGACGAGCGCGATTAAGACTAATGTCGCAAACACGGCGAAGACTGTATTTCGCGTGACGCCGGGCGTGTCGGTTGGAATAGCGAGAATTAAGGCCGGAAGCCCCAAGGCTAATAAAATATTAGCGATATTAGAGCCGACAACATTGGAGAATGCGAGCGCCGAGGCACCGTCAATCACGGCTTGGACAGAGACAACGAGTTCAGGTGCTGACGTGCCGAAGGCGACGATAGTTAAGCCGACAATCAGTGCAGGAACGCCCCATTTGCGCGCAAAAGCCGCTGCGCCGCGAACGAGAAAATCGCCGGCGACCACGAGGATAATGACCCCGACAATCAGAAGAATAAGATTAGCCGTCACGCAGCGCCCCTTTTAGGTGAAATAACGTCATAAAGTGAAATGACGTTAGGCGGGATTAATCGAAACGCTTATATTCAATAAAATTTAGCAGACCAAAAATACCAATGCCCATCAGGAAGGCCAAAAGGGCGGGGTCCATTGTGAACAGACCGAAAATGCTTACGCCGGATTGAATAAGAGAAATCATGGATGTCCTCGACTCTATAAATGAATTGGCGCGTCATAGCGCGGACGCGGTAAAAAACCAACCCTTCAGTGCAAGTGGTGACGCCTTGTCTAACAATTGACCCCGCCGCGGGCAAGGCGTAGTAAAGACCCATGGACCAATCTATAAATATACCCCGTATATTAGGTCTGGGCGGCATTTTCATCAAGGTCGCCGACCCTGAAGCCTACCAGAAATGGTGGGCAGACCATATGGGCATGGATTTTTCCGAATGGGGAAGTAAGGAATGGCCGTCAGATGGACAGGCTTACACCGTCTTTTCTCCGTTTAAAGATGACACCGAATATTTCTCGCCAAGCGGCGCGAACTTTATGGTCAACTTGCGCGTTAATGATGTAAGCGCCATGTTAGATAGGGCTGTAGCCGGGGGCGCAAAGCGCGTCGGTGATATCCTCGAAGAGGATTATGGTACTTTTGGATGGTTTATCGATCCCGTAGGGATTAAGATAGAATTATGGAAACCGGGCGCTTAGCGCCCAGATAAGGAAAAATATGTTTGGATTAGTTTCATTTGCGAAAATGGCCGGTAAAAAACTGGGTAAAATTTTTGGTGGTAAAAAAGGCGAAGAAAAGCTGACGAAAGAAGTCGATGATCTGGGTCTGGATCGTAAAGGCGTGAATATCCATGTCGGCGAAGACGGCAAAGTCACAATCAAAGGTAAAGCATCAAGCCAAGAGGCCAAAGAGAAAATCTTGCTGGCGATTGGTAATATTGACGGCGTCGGTGAAGTCATGGACGAAGCTGAAGCCGACGGCTCTGCCTCGCAGTTTCACACGGTCGAAAAGGGCGATACGCTCTGGGCCGTTTCGAAAAAGTATTACGGCAAAGGCTCACGCTATCCGGAAATTTTCGAAGCCAACCGTCCAATGTTGTCACATCCTGACAAAATCTATGTCGGACAGGTTCTGCGCATTCCGGCTGATGATGATAACAACACCGCCAATGCCTAATCTGTGAAACGCAGACAGGTTATAAGTTCAGGGCTCGCCGTCATGGCGGGCCCTTTTTTTATATCATATCGCTGCTTTCACGCAGGCCACTTCCGGATACTGCGCGGAGCTTCGCGGCGGTCAATATATTTTCGGGGAGAGTGAGAAAAACGGCCGGGCCTTCGAGAGAGAGAGAAAGTGAAGACCCAGCCGCCTATACGTGACTGGCAGCCCGGGGGACGGGATGCCATGGGACGCACGCAAGTTATATATAGGGCATGCGGCTTGAATGGCGTCTGAACGTTTGGGGCGATATAGGCCGCTACGCATGACAATTTCGCCATATATAAGTTAAGCCATAGACTTAGTAATTGGGCAGGGCCTCTAATGTGATATTCGCGGGCCCATCTGTCAAAACTCGGCCTGAGCGCGTTACAAATAGAGCGCGGCCTTCGGCGTCTTTGATGTCGGCGTCCAGATAATAGTCATTGCGGGCCGAAATTACGGCGCGGTCGACGCTTAAAGTGTAATCAACATCACCTGAGAGTCCGTCCAGCGGCACGCTTGTGCGGCTGATTGCTGAGCGCGGGCTGGCTGGGTCTATCAAGCGGACATTGAGCGTTGCCCCGCGCGGCAATCCGCGGTTGGCATTAAAGCTCGCCCGGCCTGTGATATTACGCATCACGCCCGTTTGGGGTGTATAGGGCACACTGCTTTGACTGCCTTGATAGCGATTGAGCTGTACGTTTACGGGCAATAAAGACCCGTCTGTCGTCTGTGTTAGCCCGATATTTGAGGGCAGATTATAGATTTTACGGCCGGCCCAATCCTCTATAAATATTTCTGCGCTGGGGGCATTTAAACGTCCATTATCTGTGTTCGGCAGAGCCAAGGCAAATGTGTAGGGCGCGGCGCGGCCATCCAGCGCGACGCGCTCCTCGGCAATCATGTCGCCGCCTGTTCCCCCAGCGAGGATTTCGTCAAAAACGCGGACAACGAGAATCGCCCCGCGTTGTAAGGGAGCCAAATCTGAAAGGGTGACATGCCCGCTAAAGCTGGAATTATATGTCGGCGTGACCGGGACGGGCTCATATGGCGGATTATAGGGCGCCGCGCTTACGTTTAGCGCCTGCAGTTCAATATATGCAGGCTGCCCGCCGTCAAAGCTGCCGACTTGAATCTCTTCATGGGTTATGTCTCCGCGGCTATTTTCAATTCGGCCGGAAATCTGCGCATAATCCACTTCTCTGGCCATGTCGGAAGGCACGGCAACGACCATTTGTATAGGCGGTGACAAACGGCTTAACAAAATACGTGTTTCCCCCATAACCAGCGGCGATGCGCGCCGCACATTAGGCGCAGGCGGCGCGACAGCGGTAATGATCAGCATGGATCCAGGCTCGATCGGTGCAAAGCGAGTATCGTAGGTGACGCTTACAGGCACATTTTCGATATAGATGTTTTCGACACGGTTTTGGGATTGCCCGCCGCCGAAAATATCGCCCAGAACTTCGGGGATGTTTTGCGCGCTGGCGGCAGGGGAGAGGCTCGCCGCAAAGACAGCGGACAACATAAGGGCGGAAAGACGCATAATAGACTCCATGAATTTGGAGGCAATATAGCAAATTTGGCTGTATGCTGCCTGAACGAAGCCTAAAGAAATTGTAACGGTTGGGACGTCGGGCGGAAGACCTGCTCTATCTGCTCTGAGGTGACATCACCCAGACTGTCATGTTGCCATTTCGGCTTGCGGTCCTTGTCGATCAGCTGCGCGCGAATGCCTTCATAAAAATCCTGCGTTTTCAGAAATCCCAGCGAGATATCCAGCTCGGAGGACATGGCGGCTTTGAAATCCAAATCCGCGCCGCGTTTTATAGCCTCATGCGTAATTGAAATGGCCATCGGACTTTTGCGGCGCAGATTGACCGCTTGCTTCGCGGCCCATTCGCCGTCCATGGCGTCCAGCGCGCGCAAAATGGCGGCGGGGCTGTCTTCTTCAAAGGCGTTCAGCGCTGCGGGCAGGGGCGCCGCCATAGGCCCGGGGGAGCCGAATTTAGCGATAACAGCTATGACTGCGTCTTCGCTTCCGTCGAGTTTGGCTTTGCCGAGCGCCTCTGTGAAAGCCGCGTGTTTATCGCTGTTGATGAAATCATTGGCGATACCCAGCGCCAGACAATCCCCAGCCCCCAGACGCGCGCCGGTCATGCCCAGCCATTGTCCCGCGGCCATGCCCAGTCGCGGCAGAAAATAGGTTCCGCCCACATCAGGAAAATAGCCTATCCCGGTTTCGGGCATGGCGAATTGTGTATTATCACCGGCAATGCGGTGTCCGCCATGAACGGACAATCCAACCCCGCCGCCCATAACAAAGCCGTCAATTAACGTTATATAGGGTTTAGAATAGCGGTGGATCAGCTCATTTAAGGCATATTCTGTGCGCCAGAATTGCTCTGCGCGCCCGTCGCCTGCTTTGCCGCTATCATGGAGCAAAATGACGTCCCCGCCGGCGCAAAAGGCGCGGTCGCCTGCGCCGTCTATCAGTACGGCGCCGATCGCAGGATCTGCCTCCCAAGACGTCAACAGCTCTGTCATCACGTCGCACATATTTTGCGTCAGGGCGTTTAGCGCCTTGGGGCGGTTTAGCGTGATATGTCCGAGATTGCCGCTGACCCGGCTGATAATTTCATTAGTCATGTCATGTTCCTTTGCCCGTAGGCGAATTCATTATGGGCTAAAATCTCAATGACATTTAGGCAAGAAAAAAGCGGACCCGAAGGCCCGCTTTAAACATTTTTCTAAGCGCGAAGGCTAGAAATTTTTCCGCACAGTCATGCCATATGTACGCGGCTGGTTCGGGTATGCCTGAACAACACCCGCCTGCGCGACGCCCGGGAAAGCGGAGAGGAAGTACTCGTCGTTAAACGCATTACGGACAAAGACCTGAAGATCTATGCCGTTATTGAACCCAAGACCGCCTGCAAAGTTAAACTGGTTGATCGTACGTTCGGGCTGAGTAGCCGCAGTAGCGATATCGCCAACAACCTGCACTTCGCTCTCATATTGATGATCGCCGCGCAGGAACCAGGTCATGCCGTTGGTGAACTCATTATTGAACGTAATGGATGTGGCCAAGGACACTTCAGGCACGCCAGGAACTTGTGTGCCGGAGAGATCACCCTGGGGTGCATTTACGAAGCTCTCATATTGAGGATCAAGGAATGTCCCGGCAAATGTGAACAACACATGCTCATTGGGGATCAAACGTGTATCAAATTCAACACCATTGGTTTTTTGCTCACCGGCATTGGCCAGCGCGAAACCCGTACCGAGGAAGGTGTTGGACTGGAACCCTTCAATGGTTTGGGTAAATGCGGTGATGTTGAAAGAGCCCATATCAAATTTGGTCTTCATGCCAACTTCGAACACTTTGGCCTCTTCAGGGCCTGCATAACGCGTTGTATAAGTCTGGTTGTTTTGATCGAGACCGGCCGCTTCAATTGCGGCTTGATCGCGTGGGAATGGACGTGAGTCGCGTGATAGGTTCCAAGAACTGGATTTAAACCCGGTTGCGTAGGAGCCGTAAACATTCACATCGTCATTCACTTCATAAGCGAGGCGCAATGTGTAGGACACATTGTCATCATTAGTGTTCCCGCTCTCAACACTGTTTGGGAAGTCCACAAACTGCGGTTGGAATTGTAGGGGCTGAAGACCGGTAACAACATTGCCGCGGACGCCTGCGACAAATGGGGTTAGCGCCGGGCCATTCAATCCACCAAATGCTGCAACAGTTGCGGCGGTTAGTGGTGCATTTGTTGCGCCAAGAAACGCTTGGTAAATTGGGTCAGCGGGATTGCCAAAAGCTGCTACAATCGCGCCTTGAGCTAACAATAAAGTTGCAGGGTTAGTGGCTAAATCCAAATCCGAGAATCTGTCATTGTTAATAGTGCGGCCCGTAACGTCTTTCTCGTCATTGGTGTAGTTGGCGCCAATCGTCGCGGTAAGACGATCGCTGATGTTGAAGTCGACATTGCCGAAAATTGAGTACGTTGTATTGTCTTGCTCAAATAATTCGGTTGTACGAACCTGAGGTCCGAAATATGTTCCCGGAGTTTCGCCATTCACAGCTTCAATTGTACCAAGAATAGCAGGGCTACCTGCTAAAATGTCAATATAGGGACGTAATTGGTTGCCATATTTTATACCGCCATTACCGACAACATCTTCTTTGAAGAAGAAGCCGCCAACCATCCAGTCAATCGCTTCGCCGCCCGGAGAGGTTAGGCGAACTTCCTGTGTGAATGTCTCGACGCTTTGGTCGATATTGACATTTTCCAGCAGAAGAAGCGTATTATAATCGGCGTCATAATTCGCTAAATAATCGTTTTCACGATAGGCTGAGATGGATGTCAGAGTGAATTTGTCAAAATCGATATCGACATGGGCGGAGAGGCCCCAATCGTCGACTTTGTTTTGACCCGGCTTGTTTACATAGTGAACATAAGCAAATGGATCATTCGCGTCCGCTGCACGTCCGCCCAGAGCCGTTACGGCTGCGGCAGCGCCGGCATTTTGGAAGTTGGTGACGGCGCAGCAAATTTCGTCAATCTCGCTGTAATCACCGATCAGACGGATCGTCGTGCGATCTGACGGCTCAATCAACAGCTGGCCGCGCAGGTTAAAACGGTTGCGGTCGTTTGAATCCGGAACGCCGGGAAGGAAGGCGTCGACATAGCCGTCACGCTTCGTCAAGCCACCGCCGATAGAGAAGGCCGTGTTTTCGGACAGCGCATTGGTGTAATAGCCTTTGAGGAGATAGCCGTTATAATTTGTGATACCGCCTTCGACATAGCCTTGCTGATCAAATGATGGCGCTGCTGAGACAACGCTAATGACGCCGGCAGACGCGTTCTTACCAAATAGGGTGTTTTGCGGCCCGTTCAGGACTTCGACGCGCTGCAATTTCGGCAGATCGCCAATCTGCGCGGCGGAGCGGGAGCGGTATACGCCGTCAACAAAGACGCCGACTGATGGCTCAATACCCGCATTATTGGCGCCGTTACCGAAGCCGCGAATGATGAAGTTCGTATTGGCGGAGCTTTGGAGCTGCGTCACGCGAAGCGAGGGGACAACTGATTGCAGATCGCCAATGTCCAGAATTTTAGCGTTTTCAATAACTTCAGCCGGTGTTACCGAAACAGCCACGGGCGTTTCTTGTAATGTTTGCTGGCGCTTCGTCGCAGTCGTAATAATTTCGTCTTCATATTCCTGAGCCGCAACCGGCGTAGCAATAAGCGCCGTTACGAGTGCAGAAGATAGAAGAAGGGTGTATTTTCTGGACATAATGTCTCCCCGATGGATGTGATGGGTATTGCGGTTTTTCCGCACCTCACTGATTCATATGCAATAAATTGCACATAGGCGCAAGAAATTTGCAGGGACGCCATGCAGAAATACTACGATTGTGGCTTTTAAGGCACACTCTCCATATCTCTCAATCTCTGTAAGTTTTATAACAGGACCCAAATGCCATGACGGGCACCATGACAGGAAAGCTACTTTTATAAATGCTGTATCTGTCCTAAGCTTCAAAAAAGGAGATGTTATGCGCAAAACTTTATCGGGCCTGATGGGTGTTGCTGCCATGATGTTGCCCGCCTGTGCCACGGTGCCGGATCCGGCTAAGGTCTGCACGGCGCAATGGATTGCGCCGCGGGTAGACCGCGCTGTGACCGAGATAAAACGCGAAACGGGCTCTGTTTTGCGGACGATTACCCGCTCGGCCAAATCTATGGAAGATGGCAAAATCAGCGCATGGAATACCTACCGCATGATCTCCGCCGGGGAAAAATACATTGACCGTCTGAAAAATAGCCGGGGACTGAATGATCTGCGGATTTTGTCTGAAACCTGTGATGATCCGCACATTATCCGCAAGGGTTTTGCCGATTATCTTCAAAGTCTTGATGCGCCGCCCATGTTGATCGATATGGTTCGCGATACGGATTATTTCCAATTTGACGACCCGCGCGCCAATCCTGATTTGCCCCGCAGCTAGCAGAGCTATCTGAGAGCAGGGCTTTTCATTTTAACGCTTCCGCGATATGCACCCGCACATGACTTACTGTGTCGCTGCCCTTTATAAATTCGCGTCATTGCCAGACTATCAAAGCCTGCGCGCGCCGCTGCAGAACATGTGCGATCATCTTGCGGTGAAGGGCACAATCCTTCTGGCGTCTGAGGGTATTAACGGCACGATTGCCGGCACAGATGACGCGGTAGCGCAGCTCCTAAGTTTTCTACGCGCCGATCTCCGCCTTGCCGATTTGGAGCATAAGGAAAGCCGCGCCGAATCCATGCCGTTTTACCGCATGAAGGTCCGCTTGAAAAAAGAGATCGTCACCATGGGCGTAGACGGTGTTGATCCCAATATTACCGTCGGCACCTATGTTGATCCGGGCGATTGGAACGCCTTAATTAGTGACCCGGACGTGGTTTTGATCGATACACGCAATGATTACGAGGTGCAGATCGGCACATTTAAAGGCGCGCTCAATCCGAACACGCAAAGCTTTCGTGAATTCCCGAAATGGGTCGAAGAGAACCTGGACGGGAAGCTGAAAAAGCCCAAAGTCGCCATGTTTTGCACAGGCGGTATTCGCTGCGAAAAGGCCAGCTCTTTCATGAAGTCTGAAGGCTTTGACGAGGTTTACCATCTGCGCGGCGGTATCCTGAAATATCTGGAAACCCAGAGCGAAGATGAGACTCTGTGGGAAGGCGACTGTTTTGTCTTCGATCAGCGCGTCGCCGTCAAACACGGCCTTGATGAGAGCGATTATGACCAGTGTTTTGCCTGCCGCTATCCTATCACTGAAGAGGACAAGCAAAGCGCATTATACGTTAAAGGCGTCTCCTGCCCGCGCTGTCACGATACCATGAGCGATGACCAGAAGTCTCGCTTTGCGGAGCGTCAAAAACAAATCGCGCTGGCTCAGGCCCGCGGGCAAGATCATATGGGCCGTAAAGCTTGAGCAGCCACATCCTCTACAGTTTTCGCCGCTGCCCTTATGCCATGCGCGGACGGATGGGCCTGCATATTGCGGGAATAGAGTATGAGCACCGCGAAGTTGCTTTGCGCGACAAGCCCCAAGCCATGCTCGCCGTCTCGCCCAAAGGCACCGTGCCGGTCTTTGTGCGCGCAAAGGGGCAGGTGATTGATGAGAGCCTTGATCTTATGCGGTGGGCGCTATCGCAAAATGATCCGGAAGGCTGGCTGGCGCATGGTCAAACCGATCCTCTCATCACGCATTGCGATGGTGATTTTAAGCATCATCTCGACCGTTATAAATATGCCAGCCGTTATGAAGATGTCCCGCGCGGGGCCGTTAATTTGGATCACCGCGCCAAGGCTTGCGAATTTATCGCAGCGTTAGAGGCGGCGTTAGAGGCGCGTGCCTTCCTGCGCGGGCCGTCGCGCAGCCTCGCCGATATTGCGATATTCCCGTTTCTACGACAATTCGTGGCCGTAGAGCGTGAGTGGTGGGCAGGCGCGCCTTATCCCAAAACGCGGGTATGGCTGGACGGTCTGATCGGCTCTAATCTGTTCAAGACGATAATGGTCAAGCATAAGCCGTGGACCCAAACGCTCTAGACACCGCTTTCAATTGCGGGCATTTTCTTCGCAAGACAACGGGGATATAAATTGCGGTATTACATTATCTTGTTATCCATTGGATTTGGCCTGGCCACAGCGGGCTGCGCTGACCTTCCCGCGCAGGTTACCTTGGATGATCTTGTCCCGAACCCTAATAAGCAAGAGGTGCTGGCCGAAGGTTATTGGTGGAGCGAAGGCCCTGTCTGGGTCGGCGGACAGGACGGTTATTTGCTGTTCACTGACGTGCCGCAAAATAAAATGTTCAAATGGAGCGAGAGCGAAGGCGCATCGGAATTTCTTAGCCCGTCCGGCGCAGATATCGGTGAGGCTGAAGGCTTTCGCGAGGCGGGCGCAAACGGTTTGTTTAATTATAGCGACGGCAAGATCCTGCTGGCCGATCATGGCAATCGCGCGCTGATGTTATTTGATATTGAAAGCCGCGAGAAAACTGTTCTCGCTGGCAGCTATAACGGCAAGACACTCAACAGCCCGAATGACGTTGTGCTGCGCGCTGATGGGGTGATGTTCTTCACTGATCCCCCTTATGGCCTGACGGATCTTGATGAGAGTCCGCTCAAAGAGCAGATGCATAATGGCGTTTACCGTCTTGCGCCGGATGGCACGCTGACGCTTATTGATGACCGTCTGACCCGTCCCAATGGCGTCATTCTCACGCCGGATGGAAAAACACTAATCGTCGCCAATTCTGACCCAAAAGAGGCGAAATGGATATCCTATCGTTTGAACGCGGATGACGAGGTTATGATGAGGATGGAATTCGGCGATGCTACGGAGCGCGTGGGCGATGACGCGCCGGGATTGCCTGATGGTATGGCGATGAGCACGCAGGGTTATCTGTTCGCGACAGGGCCGGGCGGGCTTTATGTCTTTGACCCCGATCAGCAATATATGGGGCGCATTGATATTGCCCGCGCCTCAGCCAACGTTACATTTGGCGGCGATGGCTCTGATCTCTACGTGACCTCAGGTGACCGCCTGATTCGGATAAGAACAAATGTTAAGGGTTTGGGATTTAAGTGAATGAAGGCGACGTAGGCTTTCATTTGCTACGATTGGGTAAACTTTGATTAACAGGCAATGACGTTAACAGCCAAACCGCCTTGGCTGGTTTCTTTATATTTATGGCTCATATCCAGACCGGTTTGGCGCATGGTTTCAATCACTTGATCGAGCGAGACTTTATGCCCTGTTCCGTCATCATGCATCGCCAGCCGGGCCGCATTGACCGCCTTTACTGACCCAATCGCATTGCGCTCAATGCACGGAATTTGCACGAGTCCTCCGACAGGATCGCAGGTCAGGCCGAGATTGTGCTCCATGCCAATCTCTGCCGCATGTTCGATCTGGCGCGGGGTTGCCCCCCACATCGCTGCCAAACCGCCCGCTGCCATAGAGCAGGCCACACCGACTTCGCCCTGACAGCCCATTTCCGCGCCGGAGATCGAGGCGCGCTGTTTATATAATAGCCCGATACCGCCTGCGGTCAGCAGGAAAATACGGCGCATCTCCGCGGTCGTGCCTTCGCCCGCACCGTAATGGCGGATGACAGCGGGAATTATGCCCGCTGCGCCATTCGTCGGCGCAGTTACAACACGGCCGCCGGCGGCGTTTTCTTCATTGACCGCCATCGCATACACATTCAGCCAGTCAAAAAGCTGCTCGCGTTCGTTCGCCCCGGGCGAGTTTTGCAATTTGTCCCAGATATCGGGAGCGCGGCGCTTAACATGCAGCCCGCCCGGAAGGACGCCGCGTTGCGACAGTCCCCGGTCAATACAGGCACTCATTACCTCCCAGATATGGTCCAGCCCCGCATCCGTTTTGGCGCGCGACCGGCGACCGTCTTCGTTGGACATAACCACATTGGCGATGGTGAGCTTTTCGCGATCACAAATGGCAAGCAATTCCGCGCCGCTGCCAAAGGGCAGGGGGCTTTTCGCGCCATCGCTGATTAAATCTTTCTTGGCTGGCATTTTAAGCTGCTTCTCGGTCGAAATAAAGCCGCCGCCGGTCGAATAATAGACGTGTTCAAACAGCGTCTCTCCGCTGACGCCGCGAAGTTCCAGCCGCATTTTATTGGGATGCAGCGGCGTCGGTTCTGTAGTGATGAAATGGATGTGTTGTTTCTCATCAAATGCGACGTCCGGCCCGCCATGCAGCTTCAGTTTCCCGGTCTCGCGCAAACCGGCAAGCATAGCCTCGACGTCACGGGGCAGGATCTTGTCGGGCCGCGCTCCCATAAGGCCGAGCATGCTGGCCGTATCGGTGCCGTGCCCGATGCCGGTCAGGGCCAGAGAGCCATAAAGATAGATATGCACGCTGACGGTATCGCCCAGATGGCCGCGCCGCGCCGCGCGCTCCATAAACCGCCGCCCGATCCGCATCGGTCCCACTGTGTGGCTGCTGGACGGGCCTATGCCCACTTTAAAAATATCGAGTATGGATAGCATAAGCGCTCTTAGCGATTTTCGCGCTGATGCCAAATACGAAGAATCGTAATTATACTATTACGTAAGCCATATCGCATCACATAGCCCTTTGCGCCGAAGGGAATTATCAGTTCTCGAATTGAGTTTTGGATATCATAATGCCGTCCTAAATCCGGAAATTTTTTTAGCGTTAGGACTGCATCTTCAACTTCGGTCGCAAAACGATCTGCGGCTCGCGGAGACTTTTTAGACAGGAAGTCAACCAGTCGGAAGAAGTCACCTTCAGCCTCAGGCGACCATATTATAGTTTTCATGTTTTACTTTTAATCAAGGCCCTAATATTTTTCATGACCTCTTCATGCGGAATGGCTATACCTGTTTCGAGATAGTCATTCCAACGCTGCATTGTAATTTCATGTTCGGAACGTTCCCATTCGCTTCGCTCGATGAATTCCTCTACAGCGCGTTTCATCAGGTAATGAGGACTACGCTCTTCACGCTCACCAATTTGACGCAAACGTTCTTGAAAATTTTCATCTAATCTTATCGCAACAGTCTTTGCCATGAAATGCTCCTAACATTGTTTTACATTGTATAACAATACTTATGGCTTTTGCCAAGCTCCGCTTTGAACATTGCAGTGTATGCTCCTATAACTCGGGCCTACCCTTTTACCCACTCTGTAAATCGGTAGGTTTTTCACTACACTTAAAGGCGCACATGTTCGCGTAAAGTTCATTATTATCTAAAAACTAGATTCAAATACGGCTTTAACATCTTGAAAATATAGGTAGAGATTACCTAAAACTATCGGGATAAACGATTTAAATATTCGCGAAAAATGTCTGATAGTGGAGACGGGCGGCGGGATTTCTCATTAACATAAACATGGGTAAAATGGCCTTGCGCACTGGCCTGTGTTTCACCGTCCCGAAACAAACCGATGTCATAGGTAACGGATGACGTTCCCAGCTTGGCGACGCGAAGACCCGCAATTACATCGTCGGGAAAAGACATCGGCGCAAAATAACTACAGCTTGTCTCAACGACCAAGCCGATGATATTGCTGTTACCGATCTCTAAATGGTCATTATCAATCAGCCATTTATTCACGACAGTGTCGAAATAAAAGTAATAAACTGAATTATTGATATGGCCGTATACATCATTATCCGACCAGCGCGTCGGGATGGTGAGGTGATGCGGGTAGTCAGACAGCGCATTAGGGGTTGGCCGCGCCATTATAAAATCGTCTCGTAGATTTTTACTGTCGCGTCATAGGTCATTTCGCGGGCATTATTCATCAACAGGCGGTCTTTGGTCATGGCGTCTGCAGCCATCATCGGGATGGCGTCTTGGGGAATATTAACCTGCGATAATGTTTGCGGAACTTTGGTTTCTTCTTTGATACGCAGCATTTCGTCAATCAGTGAGGCCCCGGTTTCGCCGACCCGCAGGTCGGAGGCAATCTCGCCATACCAATGATCGGCTTTGGGCTGATTATACTTCATCACCTCGGTCAGGACGAGCGCGTTTGAAAGGCCGTGCGGCACATGGAAAAATCCGCCCAGCGGGTAGGCCAGAGCGTGAACGGCGGCGCAGGGCGCGTTGGAAAAGGCTTGCCCCGCCAGCATTGCCCCGATCAACATATCAGTGCGCGCCTCTATATTACTGGGCTCATTACAGGCTGTCACGATCGCGCCGCGAAGTTTACGAAGCGCGGTCAGAGCGAGGGCGTCGGAGATCGGGTTTTTCTCACGAATGGAGGTATAGGCCTCAATGGCGTGAACCATAGCGTCAATGCCAGTCGCAGCCGTAATCGACGCCGGAAGTCCGAAGGTTAGCTCAGCATCGAGCAAGACGCGATTTGCGTAAAGCGCATTGGCGACAATGCCTTTTTTCGCAGTTTTTCCTGTGGTTATGATTGCGACATTGGTGACTTCGCTGCCTGTGCCTGACGTCGTCGGGATAAGCAGCAGAGGCAGGGTTGGCCCTTTTGCGTTTCCGACGCCGTAAAGGGTCTCTATGGGCTGATCACATCCCGCCAGATGCGCGATGACTTTGGCCGTATCCATAGGCGATCCGCCGCCAAAACCGATAACCAGTTCCGCTTTATAATCCCGCACGGCCTGCGCGCCCATTAATACGATTTGTTCTGGCGGGTCGGCGACAACATTATCGAAAATCAGAACATCATAACCTGCGCTGCGCAGAGATTCGACGCCGCCGTCAATCAGGCCGAGCGCGCGAACGCCTTTATCCGTAATCAAGGCAATGCGCTTATTGGGGCAAAGCCCGTCCACATAGCGAGATAACCGCGCTGCGCCGCCGGGCGCAATGTGAATGTCGGATACGGTTTGAAAACTATGCATAAAGCCTCACTTTGGGGCAGCTTATGCAATGAGATGCATATACGCCAGCCCGGAGGAGAGGCTGGCGTATTTTAATGAACCGCTTACGCGACGTTCGCGAATTGGTTCATCGTATTGTGCTCTCCGCCGGCTTTGAGCGCGCGCTCGCCGCCGGTCATTTCCTTGAATGTATCGCCAAGGTCGGAGCCTACTTCGTGCTGATGTTTTACCGCAGAAACGCTGCGGCGGATCTCGGCGCGTTGAATGCCGCGCACATAAGCGAGCATTTTCTCGTCACCGAAATAGCCCTCGGACAAATCATCCATGCCTTTGGCGGTCATGTGGAAGGTCGGCAGAGTGATCAGATTGTGGAAGACGCCGGCTTCGCGGGCAATATCGGTTTGGAAGGCCTGCAGGCGGGCATCGGCTTCAATACCCAGCGCGTCATCGTCATATTTTGCGCTCATCAGGCCGTTATCATCCGGATAGCTGCTGTGATGGATTTTGCCGGACTCGATCCAGTCTTCACGGACTTGCTTGCGCAGGTTCAGTGTCCAGTTAAAGGATGGTGAGTTATTATAAGTCAGCTTGGCATGCGGCGCTTTCTCGCGAATGCGGCTGACCATAGCGGCAATTTGCTTCACATTCGGCGTCGCTGTTTCGATCCAGAGCATATCCGCCCCGCCATCATTTAGCGCGCTGATGCAGTCTTCGACCACGCGGTCTTCGCCCGTATCGGCGCGGAATTTATACAGACCATTGGGCAGACGGACAGGTTTGCACAATTTACCGTTTAGCTGTAGGGCGACTTCGCCATCTGCGAGCTGATTGAGGTCAGAGACAGGGGTTGTATCCAGCCATTTTGTATATTCGCTGGCCAGATCGCCTTTGGATGTGCTGACAGGGATTTTCTGGGTCAGGCCCGCGCCGAGGCTGTCCGTACGCGCAACAATAATGCCGTCATCGACGCCCAGTTCTTCAAACGCCATACGAACAGCGCGCAATTTGTCGTTAAAATCTTCGCGCGGCACCGTCACTTTGCCGTCTTGATGACCGCACTGCTTGGCGTCGGAGACTTGGTTCTCGATCTGAATGCAGCACGCGCCCGCTTTGATCAGTTCTTTGGCCAGCAAATATGTGGCATGAACATTGCCAAACCCGGCATCAATATCAGCGATAATCGGGCGTACATAGCTCTCGAACCCATCTATTTTCGCAATAATCGCCTCGCGGTCATCCGCAGTTTTCAGTTCAGCAAAGAGATCGTTCAGATCCACTTCGTCGGCCTGACGCAGGCTCGTATAGATCTCGTTGATCAGCGCGGTAACTGCCGTTTTTTCGTGCATGGACTGATCCGGCAAATGGCCGAAACTGTTACGCAGGCCTGCAACCATCCAGCCGGAGAGATAGACGTAAGCACGGTCTAATGTACCCTTTTGGCGCTTAATCGCGCGCATCATTTGCTGGGCATGAAAGCCGCTCCAACAGCCCAGAGACTGTGTGAACTGCGATGTATCCGCGTCATAACGGGCCATGTCGGCGCGCATGACTTTGGCCATGGCTTTGGCAACATCCAAATGCGTCTCATAGGTGTTTTGCGTCTTGAGCTGCGCAATATCGTCAAGATTTATGCCGGCCGGCGCGCCCTTGGGGTAGCGCGTCTTAAGAGCGGTCAGTGTGTTTGAATAAGTCATTATGTGGTCTCCAAAATGTCGTAAGCGGGGATTGTCAAAAAGTCGGGCAGGATGGCGGCGGTGGCGGTCTCATCAAAGATTTTTGCGGCCTCTTCGAAGCGGCCCTCGCCATATTCTGCATCGCCGGCCTCTATGCGAAGTTTGGCGGTTTCCTCGGCGAACAGGCGCGCATAGAGGCGCTTTGTCAGCGTCTCACTAAAGCCGCCCTCCATTTGCACGGAGGCGCCATGGGCGAGCCATTGCCAGATTTGCGCGCGGCTAATCTCTGCGGTAGCGGCGTCTTCCATCAGGTTATGGATCGGCACCGCGCCGCGGCCCGAGAGCCATGCCGCGATATAGCGGACCGCGACTTCGATATTGGTGCGCACGCCGACCTCGGTGATTGTGCCTTTATGCGGGGAAAGCATGGCTTCGTTAGAAATGCGCGGCATTTGCTTTTTCTTATGGATCTGGTGTTTGCCGGGCATGGCGGCGTCAAACACCTCCATGGCAATCGCAACGAGCGCAGGATGCGCGACCCATGTTCCGTCATGGCCTTGCTCAGCCTCACGGCGCTTGTCAGCGGCGACTTTGGCAAAGGCGGCGGCATTGGCCGCCTCATCATTTTTGACCGGGATTTGCGCGGCCATTCCGCCCATAGCGTGGGCGCGGCGGCGATGGCATGTCTCGATCAGGCGCAGGCTGTAGGCCCGCAAAAAATCGCGATCCATTCCAACCTGAGCGCGCTCGGGCAAAACATAGGCGGCGTGATTGCGCAGCGTTTTAATATAACTGAAAATATAATCCCAACGTCCGCAATTCAGCCCCGTAATATGACGGCGCAAAACATAGAGAATCTCTTCCATCTGAAACGCGGCGGGTAATGTCTCGATCAAAACCGTGGTCTTAATCGTGCCATTGGGGATGTCTTTGACGGCTTGGGCGAAATTAAACACATCATTCCACAGACGGGCTTCCTGGTAGCTCTCAATCTTGGGCAGATAGTAAAACGGCCCGCGACCATCGGCGGCAAGCAGCTCGCCATTATGGAAGAAGTGCAGGCCGAAATCGACGAGGCTCGCGCTCATCGGTTTGCCGTCTACGGTAATGCCGCGCTCTTCTAAGTGCCATCCGCGCGGACGCACCATGAGGGTCGCTGTATTGTCGTTCAGCGTATAGGATTTTTTGTCGGTTTTTAGTGACAACGTCCCGCGCGCATAATCACGCATGTTAATTTGGCCTTCGATCATATTGGCAAATGTCGGACTGCTGGCATCTTCGAAATCGGCCATGAAGACTTTCGCGCCGCAGTTCAGCGCATTGATCATCATTTTACGGTCAACGGGTCCGGTAATCTCGACGCGGCGATCTTGCAAAGCTGCGGGGCAGGGGTCGACCTCCCATGCTGAGTTGCGGATATGCGCGGTTTCAACAGGCTGTGTCGGCAGTTCACCATCGTCAAAACGCTCTTGTTGCAGTTTGCGGTTTTCCAGAAGAATTCTACGTTGCGGACCGAAACGGCGCTCGAGGTCGGCGAGGAACAGCAGAGCGTCCGGTGTCAGGACATCGTCATAATGCGGGCCAAGCTCGCGTGTGACTTTGGCGAGGACGCGATGGCGGGGGATGGGCTGACCTTGCGTTTGGACAGGGGCGTTCATAAGGGTCTCCATTAACTTGAATTACCTTCACTCTATTTACAAACTCATCTACATGTCTATAAAGCACTGTAAGTTATAGGTATTTATGTAAAGAATGTAACGCAACAGAGTATTATTTTGTAAAGTTTGGAAATTATGGCGAAGACTGATGAAAAGCTATTTGTAGGCCCGCGCATTCGGCGCTTCCGGCAAACCTTGGGCATTACGCAGGCGCGTATGGCTGAGGATTTGGGCATTTCCGCCTCATATCTGAACCTGATGGAACGCAATCAGCGCGCCTTATCGGCCAAAGTTCTGATGCGTCTGGCGCAGGTTTATGACTTTAATATCGCAGAATTTACAGGCGCGGGGGACGCGCATCTCGTGGCCGAAGTTTACGAGGCGCTGCGTGATCCCTTATTTAAAGACATCGGCCTGTCCAAAAATGAGGCCGAAGATTTAGTTGGCGTCAGCCCCCAGGCGGCCAAAGCGCTAATCCGGCTCTATACCCAGCACCGCGACACGGCCCGGCGCCGGAATGAACAACATTCAGACCGTGACCGGGTAGAATTGCTGGATGACGCCTCGCGCGCGACATCGGATGTCCGCCGCGTCATTCATAAAAACCAGAATTTCTTCCCACAGCTCGACGACGCCGCAGAGCAGCTATCAAAAGAGCTACAGCTCTCGAAACGTGAGCCCCACGCCGCGCTGACTGACCGCTTGAAATCAAAGCATGATCTGACCGTACGCATCGTCCCTATCGACGTCATGCCGCAAATGCTGCGCTATTTTGACCGTCATTCCAAACGTATCAATCTGTCCGAATTGCTGCGTCAATCAGGGCGTCGGTTTCAGCTGGCTTTCCAAATTGGCATGCTGGAGCATCGCGATCTGATCGACAGCATCGTTAAATCCAGTGGATTGCAGGGCCGGGAATCCCAGGGCTTGATGCGCACATCTCTGGCCAATTATTTTGCGGCAGCCTTGTTGATGCCTTATGCGCGCTTCCTCAAAGAAGCCGAGGCAACGAAATATGACGTTGATCTTTTGGGCCATCGGTTCGGGACAAGTTGGGAGCAAACGGCGCATCGTCTGACCACGCTGCAAAAGCCTGAAGCGCGCGGCATTCCGTTCTTTTTTGTGCGGATTGATGTGGCGGGAAATGTCTCCAAACGGTTTTCGGCCGGACGGTTTCATTTTAGCGAATATGGCGGGGCCTGTCCGCTCTGGAATATTCACGAGACCTTCCAGACTCCGGGGAAGACCATCACGCAAATGGTACAAATGCCGGACGAGACGACCTATTTCACCGTAGCGCGTATGGTCAGCCGTAGCGATGGGAGCTACGATGCGCCGGCGCAAAAACTTGCGATCGGGCTGGGCTGCGATATCGCCTATGCGCCGCGCCTGACCTATGCGCGCGGCTTTGATCTGAACGCCCCGTCCCCCACGCCGATCGGGATAAATTGCTATTTATGCGAGCGCCAGCATTGCCGTCAGCGCGCCCATGCACCGCTCAATAAAACGCTCAAATTTGACGAGCGTGCGCGCGGCGTGTCGCTTTATAGTTTTGGTGAAGATTAGGCGGGCTGACGCCTGTCAGCCCGCGCGGGCTGCCCCGTTCGCTAGGCTCTAGCTGACCTACACACCTTTCGTCTTTCGTAGATAGGATAGAGCCTCGGCGAAATCCGACATCGCGCAGCGAATTCTTTTGGCTATATTTTTGCAATCCACGGTTTGAGTGTGGATGTATTTCCACCCATACTCCCAACCTCCGTCATCCTCGGGCTTGACCCGAGGATCCATCTTAAAGCAGAGAATCGTAGATGAAGGTTTGTAAGCTATTGTCCTACCTAGAGTTTATAAACATGGCCCCACTGAACCATGGATCCTCGGGTCAAGCCCGAGGATGACGGTATGGAGAATTGGGCGTTCCAATTTCGTGGATTAACAAAAAACAATCCCCGCCTCTCACTTTGCCCCTATATTTAAGCTGTTCTTATCTTATTGGGCAGGCAAGTGATCGTTGGCTGGCTGGAGATGAGGCGGTGTTGGGCCGAGCTGCAGCTAAACGAGCTGTAGTGACTCCCGCCAGTGAGAGCTAGAACGGCGAAACCCGGCTCATGGCCGCTGGCAGAGACATTGCTGTGCTGTGACCCGGGCAGAGTTCAGGGTCACATGTTGGTCATGCGGAGCGATCCGCGTGCCCGGCAGGAACTTTGATAAACGAAATTACATTTTTAGCTCAGGTACTCCTGTTTACCAAAGTCCCGCACAGACAGCCCTACTTATAACGAAAATGAGAAAAAATATTGAGATAAACAACACACCAAACACCCCGTGATCCAGAGCGCAGCGAAGGATCAATTCCTAGAGGGTTCTGTTACGTGCAAAATTATTTAGAGACGCGGCCCCCAGGCATGGATCCTTCGCCGCCTTGCGGCTCTGGATGAC
>NZ_KB823013.1 GCF_000365025.1 Robiginitomaculum antarcticum DSM 21748
TGTTTTTCACATAATCAGCATGTCCGGGGCAGTCGACGTGAGCATAATGACGGTTTTCCGTCTCATACTCAACGTGAGCCGTAGAGATGGTGATACCGCGCGCACGCTCTTCAGGCGCGCCGTCAATCTGGTCATAATCCTTGAAATCACCGAAATACTTCGTGATCGCCGCCGTCAGCGTCGTCTTACCGTGGTCAACGTGGCCAATCGTGCCAACATTGGCGTGCGGCTTGTCGCGTTGGAATTTTTCTTTTGCCATTTCGCTTACTCTTTATCTGTAGCCGAAACCGTTTCGACCGTGGGTGGTTATGTAGTGACGCCCGCAGCAATAACAAGCGCAACATTTCTTGCGGATTACCGTCCGCGGACGTTTAACTTCGGCGCGACAGGCTTGCCGCGTTATAGCTCCGGACAGCCGGAACAAAAATTGGAGCGGGCGGCGAGAATCGAACTCGCGTCATCAGCTTGGAAGGCTGAGGTCTTACCACTACACAACGCCCGCTGTGTTCTTTTTAACTTTGCCCGCTTTTGCAAAAGCGACGGATGGTGGAGAGGGTTGGATTCGAACCAACGTACACATAGTGATCAGATTTACAGTCTGACGCCTTTAACCACTCGGCCACCTCTCCTTACCATAAACCGCGCAATGGTTATGTGCGCGACTGTGTTGGGGAAACCCCGTTACTCCAACAAAAAACGCTCTGTGAACGGGGTAGCCAAACGTTAGCTTAATCCATACACAGAGGGCTTAAAAATAAATTGAAGGTGTCGTATAGAGATGTCCCGCCCGCCACGCAATAGCCGGAAGCCAAAAAATTCAGCGAAAAACCGCGCTCCTACGGCCAAAACCGCTGCTCCGCAGGATTCACGCGCCAGGCCTGCGCAGAATCGCCAACAATCCTTATCCAAAGGCCTTATATGGGGTCAACATGCCGTCATAGCAGCTCTCGCCAATCCGCGTCGCCAAATCCATAAAGGCTGGGTCAGCCCTGCCGCACGTGCGCGATTGAATCTGGATAAGGAGGCGCGCCTCATAGAGACCGATCCCGCGCAAATAGACAACCTCGTTCCCAAAGGCGCGGTGCATCAGGGACTCGCACTGCACTGCGCGCCGCTCGCCCCGGCTGATATTGACGCGATAATGGCGCCCGCAGAAGGGCTTATCCTTGTGCTCGACCAACTCACCGATCCGCATAATGTCGGGGCAATGTTTCGCCTTGCCGCCGCATTTGGCGCGCGGGGCATTATCATGCAAGATCGCAAAGCTCCGCCGCTAGACGGCGCGGTCGCCAAAGTCGCTGTAGGCTATGTTGAAACCGTGCCCTGCGCCACTGTCACCAATATCGCCAATACACTGCTTAGCCTGCGCGAGGACGGATGGATGGTGACGGGTCTGGCGGGAGAGACAGATTTAACATTGCAGCAAGCGCTTCGCTTGCCTAAAAACGCCACTGTCGCCGCGAATGTTATTGTATTAGGCGCAGAAGGACCGGGCCTTCGCAAAAGGGTGCGCGACTGCTGTGACCAAGTCGCGCGCATTCCCATGCCCGGCGGCGCCGAATCGCTTAACGTCTCCACCGCCGCAGCCATTGCGGTCTATGAGGCAGTGCGGGGGCAGTCGTAGCCGGACATAAAAATGCAGCGCCGAAGCGCTGCATAAAAGGCTCAATATCGACACTAATACGGTGTTAATTTAAAGTATCAGTATCTGTGCCATGAATATTTGCGCCATATTTATTAGTGCCGGCTTCGCTACCAATAACGCCATTGACGATTTCCCATATGAAATTCACGCCTGGAACTATGAGCAAAAGGTTCAGCCATCCGGTCTTGCCCCAATCATGAGTGCGGCGCACCATGAGCGCTATCATGCCGATAAGATGAAGCAGGGCCCAAATTAGCGCAGGCCACCCTAAAGCCATGTATCCCCCCATCATGCCCGTAGCCGGATCCATCATATCGGACGTATTTCCGAGCAGCATCGCCAGCACGATTAGAATGACGACGTAATATAATAAAAACCACCAATATTCAGAGCGCGATGAACGTCCAGCAAAATCGGTGTAGCGGCGGTAAAATGTCTTAATAGCATCAATCGGTGCCATATATTTCTCCCCTTGTTGAGAGTATAGCCTAACATTACTGCGACAATCTGGCAATGTGAAAACAAATTACGCCAATGTGACTTTGATATCAGTATGTTTCGAACTGTGGCCGCAATATTAGACTTCCCCGCCGCCAAACATCTCCGTCCACTTGACGATTTGGTCATCTTCGATTTTCGTAAATAGAAGCTCAGGCGGCGAAATTGGTAGCCCGCGCGGCAGCGCATCGAGTAAATCGGCTACGCCAGAGAAATCACCGAAGCTCCACGTCCGGTTACCCTCAGGCACGCCGACAGCGTTCAGAATTTTTGCGGCTGCGTCGGGGATGAGAGGTTGGGCGATAATACCGAACAGAGCGACGAGGTTTAAGCCGGCGCGTACTCCAACAGCGGCTTGGTCGACATCGGTTTTATAATGCGTCCACGGCGCGCTGCGCGTCAGGTATTCATTGCCTGCCGCCCAAATGGCGCGGGTCTGTTCAGCCGCTTTGCGGAATTCTCGCGCTTCATAATGCGCAATCAATGCCGGAAGGCGCTCGGATAACTCTGCGGCAATCCACGCTTCGTGTTCCCCGTCCTGTCCGCCATCAGGGACAACGCCATCGAACTTTCCGACGGCATATTTGGTGATACGGTTGACGAAATTACCCAACACATTGGCCAGATCACTATTGACGCTGTTTTGGAACTCTTCCCACGTAAAGGCGGCATCATTACCCTCCGGCGCATTGGCCATGAGATGCCAGCGCCAATAATCGGACGGCGCAATAGATATTGCCTGATCCATAAAGACGCCACGCCCTTGAGAAGTCGAAAATTTCCCGCCATACCAAGTGACCCAATTAAACGCCTTCAGATTGTCGACCAATTTGTACTGATCGCCGCCTGCATTGTTCGTGCCTATGATCGTGGTCGGAAATGACAGCGTGTGAAAGGCGACATTATCCTTGCCCATAAACTGAACATATTGGACCTCGCCTGCGCCTTTATCCGTACGCCACCAGCTTTCCCAATCGCCGCCTGTTTTCTCCGCCCAATCCTGCGTTGCGGAGATGTAGGCAATCGGCGCGTCAAACCAAACATAGAAGACTTTGCCCTCAAAGCCTTGGCGCAATACTGGGATACCCCATTTCAAATCGCGCGTAATCGCGCGGTCACGCAGGCCTTCATCCAGCCATTTCAGCGCAATGGATGTCGCCAGCGGTGGCCAGTCTGCGCTGTGGCTGTTGACCCATATGCGCAGGTCATCAGCCATAATCGATTGACGCAGAAAGAGGTGGCGTGTTTCGCGTATTTCCACATCTTTGCTACCCGACACCGCAGAATACGGATTTATCAAATCTATAGGATCGAGAAGTTTGCCGCAATTATCGCACTGATCACCGCGGGCGGACTCGTAATCGCAGTTTGGACATGTGCCTTCGACATAGCGGTCCGGCAAAAACCGCTGATCGGCATTAGAATAAACCTGTTTGGAAACGCGCTCCTCAATCAGCCCCGCATCTTCAAGCCGTGCGGCAAAGTCCTGCGTCAGCGCGTGATTAGACCGGGCGCTGCTTCGGCCAAAGTAATCATAGCTAAGCGCGAAATCCTCGCCCGCTGATTTCTGCGCCTGGTGCATTTCATCGCAATAATCTGCGACATCCATACCCGCCGCTTGCGCGGCCAGCTCAGCCGGTGTGCCATGCTCATCCGTGGCGCATATATAAAGGACGTCGTGACCCAACAGCCGCATGGCGCGGGCATAGACATCGGCCGGTAACATGGATCCAGCCAGATTGCCTAAATGCTTTACGCCATTAATATAAGGCAAAGCGGAAGTGATGAGTATACGCGCCATTTAATCTCTCTATTTATTGCGGGAATCAGAGCCAGTTCGAACCGCGCATCTATAGCCTACAGTCAGGTCTTTAAAGTATTGGATTTTTAAAATCTGATACTCACGTTCCATTAGACCATGTTGAGCAATCATGTAACATTTTTCAATTTTGGTTCAAGCGGGCTTAACGCAGCTTGCTGCGCGGCACGATTTAAATTCATTTTACCCGGTTCACTATGATTTTTCGTCAAAGCCCCGGATATGGCTCGACGGCAATATCTTACGCTATGACCGGGATGATAGCATCCTCTCCCATATACCGCATGTCTTCGGCGGACTCTAATATGGTTAAAACCTGCACTGCGTCATCGACGCTTGTCCGCGGTGTTTGGCCAAGACTTATACTGATGTGCCATCGTTTGAGTGCGGCTCTTAGCAGGGCGCTCCACACAACAATCTGAAACATACATGCAGCGGCTAACATTGCTCAACTGACTGCAAAGAGAAGCCTGACCCGGGAAAGAGGCAGAGCTGGAGACGAAAGGAAATCATCACTTTGACTTAAACCAATTAGAGAAGCCCAGACCTAAATCTGTGTCATAAGCGCAGATGTCAGACAGTGTAAACTAATTCCTATGAACCTAATAAAACTTACACTATAGTTGCGTTAATTGCGTTTGTGGTACACATGAAAAAGTAGAACGCTAGCTGGAGTATTTAAAATTATAAGTATGAAACAAGTTAGAACAAAACAGCCTAAAGTGTCTGTTTTCGGTTGCGGTCATTGGGGTAAAAACCTCGCACGGAATTTTGCGGAGCTGGGCGCTTTAACAGCGGTCGTTGACCCAAACCCTGAGACTGCCAAACTCCATGCAGATATGCACGGCGTTGCAGCCATGACGAAAGAAGAGGCTTTCGCGTCCGACATTGATGGCGTTGTTATCGCCGCGCCAGCCGAATATCACGCCAATCTTGCTCTCGAAGCCATTGAGATGGGCAAACATGTTTATGTTGAGAAACCGATTGCCCTATCTGTGGCGGATGGCGAGAAAATGCACGAAGCCGCGCAAGCGGCCGACCGCATTTTGATGGTGGGGCACCTGTTGCAATATCACCCGATCTTTGTCGCCCTTCGCACCATGGTGCGCGACGGTGATCTGGGCAAACTCCGCTACGCCTATAGCCACCGTCTCTCCATAGGCAAATTTCGCGTCGAAGAAGATGCGTTTTGGAGCCTCGCGCCGCATGATGTGTCTATGCTGCTCGCCCTATTCGACGAAGCCCCGAGCCACGTTCGTCAAAGTGGTCTGGATTTTGTAACTGAAGGAATTGCTGACGAAACGCGTCTTGATATGGTCTTCCCATCCGGTGGCCGCGCGCATGTATTCGCCTCGTGGTTACATCCCTTCAAGGAACAACGCCTTGTTGTCGTCGGCGAAACCGGCATGGCCGTTTTTGATGACGTCAAACCCTGGGAAGAAAAGCTTGCCGTTTACCGCCATGTCATCGACACATCGGGACGGGAACCTGTGCCTCACAAGGCCGACGTTGATTATATTGATGTGCCAAAAGGTGAACCCCTCAAGTTGGAGTGCCAACACTTCTTGGACTGCATTGCTAACGACACAACCCCCTTTACCGATGGTGAGGAAGCTCTGCGCGTTCTTCGCGTAATGGCGTCTGACACCCTTCCGAAACCTATCTAAATACTCAAGCCTTCCTCTTTGCGGAAGAAAAAAGGAATCCCATGCAGTTTATTGATCTTAAAGCCCAGCAAAACCGTCTCAAAGACGATATAGATGCTGGCATCGCCGCCGTTTTGGAAAGTGGTCGCTATATCCTTGGCCCACAAGTTCAAGATTTTGAAGCCAAGCTCGCCGCTTTTGGCGAAGCCAAACACGCTGTCGGCTGTGCCAACGGGACGGATGCTATACTTTTGCCGCTTCTCGCTTGGAATGTCGGCCCCGGCGACGCCGTGTTCTGCCCATCCTTCACCTATTGCGCAACCGCCGAAGTTATTGCTCTGGCTGGCGCAACACCTGTCTTTATCGACATAGATCGTGATACCTACAACATGGACTTTGAGAGCCTGAAACAGGCCATCGCGGATGTTAAAAATAAAGGCGAATTACGCCCACGGGCCATAATCGCCGTCGATCTATTCGGTCAAAGTGCCGATTATAATGTCATTGCCCCGATTGCGCGTGAAAACGGCATGAAATTAATCTCAGATTCTGCTCAGGGTTTTGGTACGACGCTCAATGGGAAGCACCCGCTGGCTTGGGCTGATGTTCAGACAACCAGCTTTTTCCCGGCTAAGCCGCTCGGTTGCTATGGCGATGGGGGGGCGATCTTGACGAATGATGAGGATCTAGAATTTAAACTGCGCTCGCTAGGCGTTCACGGCAAAGGTACGGACAAATATGATAATGTCCGTATCGGCATGAATTCGCGTCTCGACACAATCCAAGCCGCAATTTTGCTGCCTAAACTCGCCGTTTTCAGTGATGAGATTGAAAAACGTAACGTCGTTGCCACTCGCTATGCCGAAGAGTTGAGTGGAGTTGCTAATCGCGTTCCCGTCGTCATGGATGGTGTGCTTTCGACTTGGGCGCAGTATACGATTGAAGTGCCTGATCCGCACGCATTTGCTGACGCGTTAAAAACTGACGGTATCCCGACAGCCCGCTATTATCCAAAGCCAGTGCATATGCAGACTGCCTATGAACACTATCCTGTCGCGGGCAACGGCCTTCCTAACACAATGAGCTGTATTGATCATATTATCAGCCTACCAATGCATCCTTATTTGACGGAAGAAGACCAAGGCCGCGTTATCGAAGCCGCAAAGGCCGCGTTAGCCTAGGTTATCATGGTAACGTCACCACCTAGTCTACTGACCCAAATTAAGGCCTGCTTGCTTGAAGGGCTAGACGCTTTTCAGGCAAGTGGCGGGGTTGGGGCGGATGCCTATTGGCAGGAGTTGACCGTTCATCCCATGGCGGAAGCCAAGATGCTGGACACCGCTGTACTCTTGCATAAATCGAACATTGTAACACAGGGCTGGCTCGCTAAATTTGCGCGAGGTTCGCTTGCACGTTTATCAGATACAGCCCAAGCTATTGGGCCGGCGGAGAACACCGCAGCGGTCTGGGGACTTAACTTTCCTTGGCCGGCTCATGAGGCGACAGCGCAAGAGCCGTTTCTGATCACATCCGCCTGCATATGCGGGGCTCTGGCTCGATTAAAAGCCGTGGGAGTGAATACGACGCGTCTTTCTGAGCGAGCAGCAGATGGTTTGGACTATTGGTGCCGTGAGGAGACAGCCGAGCTCCATGGTCTGCCCGTTCCGGTCTATGGTTTGAATGTCTACCGCGTACCTGTCCTCAACACGATACTGGCATCGTTTGCTGCATTGCAGGCCGCAAATCGTCCCGTGAGTGTTTGTGATGCATTTTTGGAGCATGCTTGGGGTGATTATCATGAAGGCATAGGGTGGGACTATGATCCCAATCGGCCAGTCATTGATCTATTACATCAGTGGTATGTCATGCGCAGCTTTGCCGAACTTCGTGGTTATGATGGTCTTTCTGAACGTGCGATGTCAGTGATGGGTCAGCTTGCGACGCCGAACGGTTGGATTGATGGCGTACATCGACGGGGTGCCGCCTTTATTGAGAACGATAATCTGGCTTACATTCGGCGCAACGTTGGGGCTCATTGGTTATTGATTTACCCAAAACCAGCGCGATTATGGTCGCTTGGAGAAATGCTTTTAGGGGTTTGTGAACTGATACCGAAAACAGACGGGGTGACGCGAGACTTCTGGGATCGTCAATCAGGTATATTGGCGGATGAAGTTCTGCGCCGATTGAGAGCGACGGATGAGTTAGAAAACACCTTTTACCGCCATACGTCGCATGCACTTCATGGCCTAGCCGCTTTTCTAGCGATGCGCCGAGCAAAACCATAGCTTGAGGCTAGTATCTTCATGAGCTATAGGGCAAATTTACAACTGCGCAAATGGACTGGGGCTACCGCCCAAAATTTTTCAATCACACATCAAAAAGCTTGCACTATTCAGTGGCCGAGCAAAATAGTACGCGTATCAAGTAAGGATCTGTGCCTGTCATGACTTTAAGTAATAATTTTCTTGAGAAAGCCAAATCGGGCGACCTCGTCATCGGCATCGTCGGGCTGGGCTATGTCGGGTTACCGCTGGCCGAGGCCTATAATCGTCAGAACACGAAAGTCATCGGCTATGATATCAGCAAAGCCCGGGCCGATCAGCTGAACGCGGGTCAATCTGGCATGAAACATATTGCGGATGCGCGCGTACAGGACATGATCGAAAAGAAACTGTTTCGGGCAACCCACAATCCCGAAGACTTGAAAGAAGCCGACACCATATTGATTGCCGTGCCGACGCCACTTGATGTCCATCATCAGCCCGATCTGTCCTATGTAAAAGCGACCTGCAAGACGTTGGCCACAGTCCTGCGACCCGGACAGCTGATCGTTCTGGAATCGACGACCTATCCCGGTACCACCGAGGAGGTGATGAAACCGATTTTAGAGACTTCTGGTCTGAAAGCCGGAGTTGATTTCGCCTTGGCCTATTCGCCAGAACGCGAAGATCCGGGCAATCCTGACTTTGAAACCTCGACGATCTGTCGGTGCCGACGGTCCCCACGGGAGCATCATGGCTAAGGCGGCCTACGATATTATCGTTCAAACCGTTATGGTCCGCAATTCTCGCACTGCCGAAGCCACGAAGCTCGTTGAAAATATCTATCGTTGGATAAATATCGCCGCCGTCAACGAAATGAAGGTAATTTTCGAGGCGATGGACATTGATATTTGGGAAGTCATCGACGCGGCCAAAACGAAACCGTTTGGTTTCCACGCCTTCTACCCCGGCCCCGGCGTCGGCGGTCACTGTATTCGAATTGACCCGTACTACCTATCTTACAAGGCGCGTGAGCATGGTCTGTCCACTCACTTCATCGAATTGGCTGGCGATATTAATACCAACATGCCACGCCGCATCGTTCAGCGTTTGCTCGAAGAGATGAGCCTGCGTCTACGCAAATCACTCGCGGGATCAAATGTTCTGCTCGTTGGGCTCGCCTATAAGGCGAATATAGACGACATGCGTGAGAGCCCGTCGTTAGAGTTGCTTGATCTACTCAAGTCTCATGGAGCGAATGTGAGCTATTACGACCCGTTCATCCCAACCATCCCGATGACGCGGGAACATCCTGAGTTCGCGGGAATGGAGTCGGCGGACGGTTTTGACGGGTTCGACGCGGCCATAATTGCAACCGCGCACACCGACGTCGATTATTCAGCCTTGTGCAAAGCCATTCCGCTTGTGCTCGATACGCGTAACGCCACAGCCGGTCTACCGGAGGACTCTCGCGGAAACGTGGTGAAAGCTTAATTCGCGCTTCGTTGCAACAAAACCCGGCATATGATATTCCCTACAGAAACTTTATTTTTCAAGAACAAACAAAGGACAAACAGATGTCAGATATTTCGAAAACACCAACACGTTTCGCCATTTTAGGTATCAGCATGCTTGTCCTCGCGGCCTGTAGCGATACTCTAGCGCCAGGCGCTAACGAAGGTGGAACCGTTGCAATTGATCCGCCTTCCGAGGTCGTGGTTCCCGTTGAGCTCGAGCTTAAAATTCTAGAGACATTGTTTTCAGATGCCTCACCTAAAGAAGATTTAGTCGGTTCAGTACGTTTTGATGGTTCTGTTACCTCGTCTAACCCTGGGGAATTTGCACGGATCAGCGACAATAGCGGTGAGAAATACGAATTTCTTTCAATCAAAGTCGCAGACCTTCAGCCCGGTCGCTACCGTTGGCAAAGCCAGATGCGATTTCCAGCAAACCAAACAGTCGATGATCAAGACATTCAATCTTTGCTACGTATTGATCCAGTCGATACCGACTCCATGAGGAGTAGTCTTTTCATCTCACCAAACGGGGAACCTGGTCGGATGAACGGATTGTTTACAGCGGCAGTATCAAATTCCACCCTGGACGGATTCACGGAAATGAATGTTTTCATTGAGGTCACCCCGGAGACTTCTGGTAGATATAAACTGATGGTCTATCCGGCGGCCGGGGCTGGCAACGCGTATACGAGTACCGCAACTGGCGCGATTGAAATCGGTAATATTAGATTGGACAAAGTTGAACCCGATCGTTGATATGGGCGACACGAAAAAAAAACTGCATGCAATATACTTAGGGGCGATTTTAATATCGGCGTCGCTTACATCGGCCGCATGTGAGCCTCGTAAAACTAGTGAGAGTCAAATTTCTTTTCCTGCTCCAACTTATATTCCACGCGTCATACCCGGATCTGATTCCGTCAAAGTTGATATTTCTCTTCCTGCCTTTGTGCCGAGTTCAGATGAGGTCGAGATTGCCGCCACGAAAGCGCCAGAATCAGCGCTGCTTGACGATTTTGGCGCCGCTCAAGCGGGTCTACCACCCGTTCGAGAAGCACGTCGAGAGCACTACGTATATTATAGGCTGCAATTCTTACCAGATGGCTACCCTGGGATACTTAAGACCGATGGCGTGACGGCTCACCCTATTTATGGCTCTTATCTATTGTATGAATATATATACCTTCATCGCACTCAAGGAAAGAAGACGACGATATACTTGGACGCCGCGAAGCGTGTCGCTGATGCGACGCTTAGACGGATGGACTATATAGAGGAATTTGATGCGCTCGGTTTCTTCTATACAGATCAAGACGGGTTAACTTATTGGCCTGGACGCTTTATTTCAGGTCTAACGCAAGCTCGATACCTCCCCATGTTTTATGATCTTTACATAGTGACAGGAGAAGAAAAATATAAGGTTGCGGCAACCCAAATACTCAATAGCCTAAAAATACCTCAGAACGAAGGCGGCGTAATGATTATGACGCCTTTCGGAGTTGCCGTGGAAGAGTATCCTCACGAAATACCCACCTATGTTCTCAACGGTTGGACGACGATTATTTTGGAAATGCTCAGATATCACGATAAGAGCGGAGATCAGGCCGCTTTAGATTTTGCAACAGAAAATATCAAAACTGTTGAAAAGATGATGCCCCTCTATGATTACCCTAATCTTTTGCTGTCGCGCTATCAGCTAACCGGTTTTGCCTACATGAAAGTAAGGTTTAAAAAGCAGAGAAATTGCGGTATATCCGGGTTCTCGACATCAGTTGCGGGTGTTTGGCACGACGACATCGCGGGCGAAGATAATAGATGGCATAACTTCATCCACCCTAAAGGGCGTGGAGAAGACGGTTTCGCGGAAAAGCGCGAGCAAATGATCAATGTCGTTTTGAGCCGAATTGATGAAGACCGAAAGGTCAAAGTCGATGTCGTTTGCAAGGAAGACGATGAGGCAATCTTTTTCATCGGCAATGGCGACTATATGCCGACAATGTCCGCGATGCCGACCAAGCGCTGGATAGAAGTTGGAAGAGCCAGTATTCCCGTAGGATCCAGCACTGTATCAATGACTTTTTCGGCGGATAATATGGAATTACTTGGTTATCCAACAAATTTTGCCAAAGAAATCGGCGGAATTCGGCGGAATGTTTACCACTGGCTACACATCAATAACCTCGAACTGATTTCCGAGTTTTATCAAAGCGATGTCTTCACCCATTATATTGGCAAATGGCGAAGTTACACGGACCAGTGGAAATCCCTTCCTGTTTTGAAGGATGGCGGATTTGATTTCACCAATCCCAAGCCTTCAGAGCATAGCGAAGAGGAGTAAGCGCTATTCTTAACGAAGGGCATCGAAACTATTCCCGTGACGGCAACGAAATAATTTCGTTTGATTTTAACCGATAAAGGTAACGCTATAATCGCGCGGCACAGTTGTGCGGTTTTCAAGGACAAGCGCACCTGATTGGACGGCCAGACCTGTTCGATCAGGCGTACTTACCGTGCCGGTGAGCGCCATCGTATCATGGTTCTCGATGTCATCCAGCGCGGCTAGGGTTATCAGTTTTAAGGACAATCCCGTATCATAGACAAATATGCCGCTATGCGAGCTCCTCGGATATCCAACTTCACTAATGAGGGTGATTGCGACTAGCCCCCCATGGCCAGGCGTTGGAACGACTGCAGTGCCATCGGCTTGCACCACAATACGGCGCGAGCGAAAGGCTGGCGCGGACACGCCCGGTGTATCATCGGGACAGGAAAGCCGGGTGGTCCACTCGCTACCATCCATATTTGTCTTAACCGCCAAGCCTTCCGACCCCGATAAGCCGATTTCCGCTTGTCCGGTAAATCCAGTCTGAAGGACCAAACTCGCCGTATCCCCGGCCGTCGCCCGGTTGATGTTCAGGCGGTGATCCGTACCGTCATGATTAAACAGCGTCGTCTCTGACGATATGGCGAGCCGCTGCGCCTCCGACGCAGTCGCATTCAGGCCGAGCTGTGGCAATTCATCCAACACCGGAGCGCCGTGATCGCCGAAGACCCAGTTAAGCCCGTCGAACACGCGCAGGCGCGCCTCTGAAAGGCTCCAGATGACCCAGCCCGGGGCAGGCGTGAACCACACCCAGGTTCCGTCTTGGAATACCGCAATTTGACCCGCGCGCTGGGTCAGATGAGGGTCGGGCGTTTCGCCAATAATAATAGCCAATCCATCGTCGGGCTCGATCGGTATTTGTGTGGTCGCGAAATCGGATACGGCCAAATAAAGGCCCGTGTCTAGGCGTTGCAAGGCCTCGTTATGTGTAATGTGTTTTGACGCTTGCGACGGCGCCATATAAGGAAGTTGAAATTTTTCTGTTGTGTATGTTGGCATGGGGTGATCTCGTCCTAAATGATCCGGTTGATCCGGCTTAAAGACAAATCTACACGAAGAATTATGAGGGGGGATGTATATTTTATAATAGCGCGGATTGAGGCGGATACGTGCCCGTCATTAACCACGCCCAGCCCGGGTAAGCGGATCCTTTTCCACATCACGCCGTGCGATACGAAACATCGGGAGTAGACCCTGCGCGACCATCAACCGCCAGCCCCTCCAGCGAGATGACACTGGAAGGTTGTCAACCGAATTTAGGTCAACGGTTTTTGAAAAACGCCTCGAGGATTGCGACAATCCGTTCGCCCGTGTCGCCATCACCATATTGCTCGATCGGCTTGCGCGGCTTGTAGCTATCCTGAGTCCATAAACGGTTCCAACCATTATCGATAAGTTCGACCCATTCCGTTTCGTCGCGTAGCGTGACGCAGGGCTTACCATGGAAATAGGCTTCTTTCTGTAAACCGCCCGAATCCGTAAAAACCATGTCGGATTTCGAGAGTAGCGCTTGCATCTCGCGGTAGCCCACGGGATCGATGGTCTTGATCTTGCCGAAATCCAACCCGTGAGCCGCGACGGCATTTTTTGTCCGTGGGTGAAGGGGAAGGACGATAGTATAGTCATCGGCAAAGCCGTTCAACACCTCGATAATTTCCTTAAGCCGGACCTTATCGTCAGTGTTCTCGGCGCGGTGAAGCGTGCAGGCCGCAATTGGGCCGTCCGTCAAATCAATGCCTTGAATTGACGTTACACTCTCCGTCGTGCGCTGCATGTGCAAAACCGCATCATACATAATATCGCCAACATGGTGAACGCCTTGCGTGATATTCTCGTTCTGGAGGTTTTCTACCCCAGCATCTGTCGAGCAAAAAAGTAAGTCCGACATGTGATCGGTCATAATCCGGTTGATCTCTTCAGGCATCTTCTTGTTAAAACTGCGCAGACCAGCTTCAACGTGAAAAACAGGGATATGTAGCTTGGCGGCGGCTAGAGATCCAGCAATGGTCGAATTCGTGTCGCCATAAGCCAGCAACGCGTCCGGCTTTTCTTTGAGAAGGACTTCTTCAATCGCCGCGAGCATTTCACCGGTCATTGCGCCATGGCTTTTACCGTTGATGTCAAAATGATATTCTGGCGGACGGATTTCCAATTCTTCGAAGAAGACGTCGGACATCTTCTCATCATAATGTTGACCTGTGTGCACCAGAATTTCTTCGAAATCTGGATGTTGATCGAAAAGGCGGCGCAGGATGGCCGCTTTCACGAATTGAGGTCTAGCACCAACGATTGTGACAATTTTTTTCATGTCGATTGGCTTTCACGTAAAACCAGGTTTCCGTCAGTTTCCTGATATTCATCCCCGGTGCGCGGGCAGATCATTCGCCCCGCATCATCCGGCCGAAGAACTTCACCGGCATGCGAAACCCAACCAATGCGTTTAGCGGGAACCCCGGCCATAAGAGCATGCGCCTTAACGGCCTTAACGACAACGGCGCCAGCGGCTATAAGACAATACCCGCCGACTTCATTGCCGCAAACGATTGTGGCGTTTGCGCCGATGGTCGCGCCTTTTCGGACAATTGTTTTAGCGTATTCGCTTCGGCGATTAACATCGGCGCGTGGCGTCGTCACATTGGTGAAGACCATAGACGGCCCGCAAAACACGCCGTCTTCTAACTCGACGCCAGTATATAGCGAAACATTGTTCTGAATTTTACAGCCATTCCCAATAGACACATCCGGACCAGCGCTAACGTTTTGCCCGATCGAGCAACCGCTCCCAATTTTTGTGCGCGGCAAAATATGTGAGAAGTGCCAAATTTTGGTATCCGCACCTATTTTTGCATCTGCATCAACATAGCAGGTCTCATGGACAGATGCACTGTCGGAAATATTCGCGCTTTCGGCAATTCTAGACATTAAAATATTTCCTGATTATGCAGTGTGAGAATTGTTGTGTGGGGACCCAAGTGATGCAATCGTCATACCGGCAACTTGGGGCTTTCCATCCGGCCCTAATACAAAGCGCTCTCCAGCCAACAGCTTACGTACCCCTTCGATTAAGTCTGGTTCGTAAGTTTTGTAGTCATTCGTGTCCATAAATTCTGCGCACGCCTCAGACTTGGTCGCCAGAGCCTCATCGGTCACGCGTTTAACGCATAGTGAAACGTCAGACGGCGTAAAATCGCTTGGTATGGTCCAGCCAATATTGGTTCTGCCAATCACCTCAGCCAAAAACTTCATCCGCGAGGCAATGATGGGGACGCCCGCATTAGGGTATTCAAACAACTTGTTTGGCGAGCAAAGCCAATGGTTCAGACCCGTATTCAAATACGGTACGATCCCAATATCGGCGCCCTTCGTCCACTCAACGAGCTCGTCATGGGGCGCGGGTTTAATGAATCGAACTTTATCAAGTTCGCCCCGAGATTCCATCTGCTCCAGCTCCATGTTGATTTCACGGAGAATTTCACGGCGCACAATTTCTCGCGCCATTTTGATATCGCCGCCCTCAAAGGTATCAGTCGTTCCGACGATAGCCTTCAGTCCAGCCGCTTGCTCGATTTGACCTTCCATCCGAAGTATGCTGGCGACGACATCATTGATCGCATCATTACTCGGATTCTTCAGACCTTCATCAATTAGCTTCTGCGCGGCATAAGCGCGAAGTGTTTGTTCCCGTGTTTTACCGGCAAGACCCGATGTCTCAGCCTGCGTCTCGACAGAAACACTGACGCTGTCGAAGATGTTATCCTGTGATGCTTGTTCGTTATTTCTTGTGATGTGTTCCATCGCGCGTTCGATACGCTTAACATAATCCGGAGATTTCTTGCGTTCTGACAGAAGTTTATCGGCCATATCAGTCCGAAGTTGAGCCTTGAAGTCATCTGATAGCGCCAGCAATTCTTCTTTCATGTTGCCCCAGCCCATCATCACGAGGAACCAGTTTTCCGGTAGAAGATAGCCAGACTCTACGATGCTCTCTAGCCCTCTATTTTTCCCAAATCCGCCTTGATACAAAAGGATCCGATTGTCAGATGACAGACTTGCTTTGTCATGCAGTCGGCCATCATAAGGTTTCCCATCATCACGAAACACCGTATTCGGTAAGACCAGAAAATGTGCATTCATTTCATAAGTCTCGATGTAATAGTCCAGAATGTGCTGATTGACAGCGATCAACAGGTCGACAGAGCGAAGGTGCTTGGCATGCAACTCAGCATAGGTTGCAAGGATATAAGGTTCAGCGTGGGCTAAATCATCATAACACTCATGCGCGTCATAAATGACTTTGCAGCCAAACTTCTTTTTGGCGGCCGTCCCCACGGGAAGGGTCATCACCTCGTGGCAATAGACAATATCGGGCTTAAATTCTTCAAGCCGCGCGAACATATTTTTGGCTCGAACCTTAACCGAAGACCTAAACGAGAGCTGTTGAGGGTTCCCTAACAATCCAAGAATACGTTCGCGGAGGTTTTTTGGCTCAGGCTTATAGCCTTCCTCAAGCGCCGAGTAATTTTCCGCGACTCTACGCATTTTAGATAGCTCACCCAGACGCCCGAAACGCGACAGAATTTTCCGCGCCGTTCGGATCGCCAAAAGCAGTCCGATTAAAAACAGGCCCACAAGGCCAATGGCGATAAATTGATACCCGACTTTTGGAATCTCTTGGGACCAAACCGGCATCAAAATTTCGATTACGTTCTGTAAGGTGCGCGGCACGATCAACGTTGTCAGTAAAATGGTTCCGGCGATCATCCCCAGGAGAATAAGAACGCCGACCATAAGGCGACGGGCATATATTTTTGCGGTCTCAACATAGCTTTCCGCACGCCACTGCACCCGCGTAATTGGGATGCCTTCATCTGAAATGGCCCGTGTGCCAGGCGCATCATTTGTTACGATGCCAACAATTTCGACCTCGTGTCCCTGATTCATCAGGCTTTTAGTCTGCCGCAATACGCGGCGATCTTTTGTGGCGATATTAGGTACCAGCACAAGTATACGTGACACGTAGTAACCTCCGGGCCGCCCGAAAGCGGCTCATTCTGAGTAAAACAGTTGACGGATTATCCATCGCTCCGCACCGTAGGTCCATTACTACTGGTAGCCGTGCGCGATTTAGCAGTCAAAATAAGATTGTGCAACCCACTTGATATCGATGGCTTGAACCTAGATAGACAAGGCTTGCGGAAGTATGACCTACTTGGTATTGCGAATGCTGCTTTTGCCCTTCTCTAGGGTCTGGCTTTTTATTTTGATGAAACTGGTTGCTATGATTCAGACTTATCACCGAAGTGGGATAGCCGATGTTGTAGCTAGCCTGAAACTTCCGCGTTTGTGGTTACGTTTAGGGGTGCGGGATTTAGTCAATGATCATGCGCGAGCATCTCTAGGAATTCTTTGGCCCCTCATTGGAGCGCTCGCTTGGATTGTCATCATTTATTTTTTCATTGGAAATAGCCTTGGCGAAGGTAATCCGAGCTATTTGGCTTATTTGACAATTGGAATTGTTGTCTACAATTTTGCTTCTGGTGTTCTAGTCAATGGTGTCAACAGTTTCATGCGTTACCGTAATTTGATCCTGAATGTTCCCAACCCATTATTCATCTACCCTCTTCGGACACTGACGAAAGTTACGGTGTCTACGGGATTACAGATCTTATTTGTTATCGCTGCGCTTTATATATGTAAGTCTCCCCCTCAACTCAGTTGGATATGGGTATTACTGGCTCTGCCACTCTATTTTTTGACCGGAACGTTACTCGCTCTTGGTATGGGATTGGCGGGCGTGTTTTTTGGCGATCTAAGATTTATGATGCAGCCGATTATGCGGATGCTGATGTTTACAACCCCCATTTTCTGGTATTCGAAAGGCGAAGGCATTCGTATGCTGGCGACTGTCTACAACCCGCTATCCCACTATATTGCTATCGTACGTGAGCCGTTGCTCGGTAATTCTTTTCCCTATCTTTCGCTTTGGGTCGTAATTGGATGCACGATTGTGATAGGCGTGATTTCGCTCACTTTGTTTCATGTGGCCCGCTACTCCATGATCCGCCACTTCTAATATATGCCTAATCTCATTTTCGACAAAGCTAGCGTCTTCTATCCATCTCATGCTCCTATTGCTGCAGGCGAGCAAAGAGGTATTGGCGCACGCATCATAAAACGTGGTCACCGCCATTCGATTGCCTCGCTTGATAAAATTAATCTTACGTTAAAATCTGGCGACCGAGTCGGTATCATTGGACAAAACGGATCCGGAAAAAGCACGCTTCTGCGACTTGGTTCTGGCATATTGCGTCCAAACGAAGGCGATGTCATTATTAATGGCCGCGTCGCCACCTTGTTCACAACAACAATTGGAATGAATATGGATGCCTCGGCAATCAAGAATATACGCGATGCCGCGGACTTGATGAGCATCCCCCGCAAATTGATCAATGATACTTTGGCAGATGTTATTGATTTCTCCGAGATTGGTGCCTTTGCAAACCAACCCATGCGGACTTACTCTAGTGGCATGAGAGCCCGTGTCGGGTTTGGTCTTGCGACAAGTTTCGACACTGACATCTTGCTCATAGACGAAGTATTTGGGACAGGGGACATGCAATTTTATAAGAAAGCCCGAAAGCGTTTAGAAGATAAGATCGGACAAGCGAGCATTCTCATGCTTGCAAGCCATTCGGACCGGATAATTTCTACATTTTGTGAGAAAGCTTTATGGCTTCATCAGGGTAAAATAAGAGATTTCGGCAGCATCGATTCGATTTGTAAAGACTACCGAAAGTTCATGTCAACCTAAATTCCACATGGTCTCTGAATGGTGACGCAGAATCTTATAAATCTCATCGATAGCCCCAGGGGCTTTGCCACATTAACTGAACTAGACGCTATTTTCCTCTACTCGATTACTTAAGCGTAAGCGGATGTCGTCACGAAATTCCATTCGATCTGCGCCTGGATTCAGAATTTCCGGAGTGTGTTTCTTGAGATTAGGTGACGTCGATAATTGAAGAGATTGTAGACCTAGCTCTGAGCAAGGAGTAGTTTTTGAGCGCCTTTTATCGATCTAAACCTTTGCGCTATCGTTCTCGTCTTCTTATTGGAACATGTGACCATTCTGCGCGATTCTTCTTTCGACCTCCCACGTCTTGCAAGTGTTTTGGACTTGCTTCAGTAAAGTGGAGAGTGCTTCCTGTAAATTAGGAGCTACCCATGACAGGTCAACGACAGATATTTACCAAAGCGTTTCGGCGTGTGGCGGTTCATTTAAGCCGCGAGAGCACCTGCACGGTTCGCGATATTGCCGAGGATTTAGGTATGGCTTTATCAACACTTTCCAGATGGCGCGTTTGATTACATCGGGATGGAAGCGGTGACAGATGTTGATTTAGACTTTCACCTCTAGAGTTTAGCAGATAGTCTGGAAATCGGCATTAAAGTGACAAAGCCGCTGGAAGCGGCTCGGCTCTGATATGGTGTTGGAATATTTCCTAAATCACTTTCCTGTGATAACCGTTTTATGAGGGAGTGCGTCTAATAGAGCAGGATTTAAAGCGCGCGGCCCGTCCACAATAATTGCGCTGGGCAGAAGACTCTTAAAATCCCCGACCTTTAAATCGCCATAGACAGAGTGCCTAGTCATAAGGAAAACTGCATCTGCGCCATCCAATACCTTGTCTAAATCGTGGCAGAGATTGGCGGAATTACCGCATTTAGGCGTAAATTTATCTACAAGAGGATCGTGCGTCATCCAGATGTAACCCTTGCGCGCCAGTTCAGCGATCAATAGCTCCGTAGGGCTATCTCTGGCGTCATTAATATTACCCCGGTAGGCTGCGCCCAAAATGGCAACTTTTTGGCCGCGCCTCAAACCAGCATGTTCCGCTCTATCAATAAGCCTTGAGGCTTGCGTATCATTAATATCGCGGCATGTTTTAAAGAGCTGGGTTTCACTGGGGAAAGCTTCAATAAGAAACCAAGGATCCACAGGAATGCAGTGCCCGCCTACGCCCGGTCCGGGCAAATGAACATTTACCCGCGGATGCATATTGGCTAGCGCAATAACTTCCAAGACATCAACGCCGACATGCTCTGAAATACGCGCGAAAACATTCGCCAATGCAATATTAACGTCGCGATAGGTATTTTCCATAAGCTTCGAAAATTCTGCAGACGCCGCCGTCGTCAGTATAGGGTCGCCTTTGCAAAACGACGCGTAGAACGCTTTGGCCCGCTGCGCCGCGTGCGGGGTGACGCCGCCAATCACTCTGTCATTTTCTAAAATTTCGCGAATTGTATCGCCCGGAAATACTCTCTCGGGGCAATAGCACAGATCTATTTGAACCTCGCGCTGGCTGAAAATTCCGCCAATCACATTTTGCGTTGTTCCAATCGGGCTAGTTGATTCCAATATGACTAAGTCGCCGTCCTTCAGATACGGCAAAACGGACTGAGACGCGGCCCGGACCATGTCTAAATTTGCGGTCTTATCACGCGAAATTGGCGTTGGAACACATATGATGAAAATGTCCGCAGGCATAATGTCCTGTGACACAGTTAGTGTACCATCCTGCAAAACAGACGCAATCAAAGCATTCACATCATCTTCGTGAAAATCAACCCGTGAAGCCTTTAAAGCAGCTACCAATTTCTCATCCACATCAACGCCGTGAACCCGGTATCCCGCCCGCGCGATCAACGCCGCGGTCGGCAATCCGACATAGCCAAGCCCTATAACTGTAACATTTTTAATCGCACTACTCCGGCTCAGACTTTATGATGAAATATTGTATTGAGACGACTTATAAAGCTTTTTATAAAGCTTTGCTTAGAATGTCACAGATACGGGCCGATGTTTTACCGTCGCCATAAGGATTTTCATCCACCTGCATCTTAAGTCTCTCTGCAGGGTTAGCCAATAAATAACGCGCTTCTTTGTAAATGTTTTCCGGATCAACGCCAACAAGTTTTGCCGCGCCGATCTCTACGCTCTCTTTGCGCTCTGTCGACTCTCGCATGATCAATACCGGAACCTTGAGGCTCGGCGCCTCTTCCTGAATGCCTCCGCTATCGGTTATGATAAGTGAAGCCGCGCTCATCAACGCCACAATTTGTGCATATCCGACAGGCGCTATAAGCTGAATATTATCAATGCCTTCAAGCTCTTTTTGAGCAATCTCTTTGACATTGGGATTAAGGTGCACCGGATATATAAATTCAAAATCCGTAAACTCTCCGGCCAGCTTTTTAAAAGCTTTGAAAATCATACGAAAATGCTCGTGATTTTCTCGCCTGTGTCCCGTAATGAGGACCATTTTTTTGCCCTTAATATCCACCGGAAGGTTGACGGGCTTTGACAAAATATCCAAAAGCGCATCAATTACTGTATTTCCGACAATATGAATTTCGCCGGACAGCGCTTCACTGCGAAGATCCTGCGCCGGTTTTGGCGTCGGCGCGAAATGCCAGCGGGCCACCCTTGCCGCCATTTGCCTATACCCCTCCTCGGGATAAGGTTTTTTCAGATCATATGTTCTTAGCCCCGCCTCAACATGACCAAAATCAATCTGGCGGTTGAATGCGGCAAGAGCGGATGCCAAGACAGTTGTCGTATCCCCTTGCGCAAGGATGCAATCCGGGCGCTCTGAGTCAATCAAGTCACCGAGTCCAGTCAGGCTTTTCGTCAGAACCTCACTTAAGTTTTGATTGTGGGTCATGACATTAAGATCAAAAGACGGCGCTATCCCGAAACAATCAAAAACCTGATCAAGCATTTCTCTATGTTGACCCGTTGAAATCAAGACAGGATAGAGCATCTTATGGCTCCGCATCGCTTTGTACACAGGCGCCATTTTAATTGCTTCGGGCCGTGTCCCGACAACTATAAACACCTTTTTCATGCAGTCTGAACCTCTAATGTAAGCCATATGTTATAAAGACCAAGTCATAAGCATTATAAAATGCTCTGCAATGTGAAAATTGCAGAGCAATATCTAAAATAACACGCGCTGCAAGCGGGCAATAAATGGCTTGGCCTGCGATGTGATCTGTTATTTAAAACGCTGGATTTCCAGTCCGGGCTTCGTGATCAACGAGTGCTGAGGGCCATAAGCTCTAAGAATTGATACGCATAAAAGAGTTGGTCAGATTGCGAGTGCGCGGCTTCATTTCTGACAGGACGAATTACCGTAGTGTCCTTGATAATGTGAGGCGGGTTTTCCATCTCATCAATAACGGCATGCCAATCCCTTGGGCAGACAAGCAGAATTGGCTTATCAAGCGCACAATATTCATAAAATTTACCGGATGGCGACATAGCCCCTTCGGAAGTAAAGAGCATCAAAATATCCGCTTGAGCTTGCATCGCTAACGCGTCGGGCAGGCTTAATACACCGTGATACTCGATATCAGACGTGGTCTGAAATTTTGAAAGCGTATCTAATTCCTGTGACGTAAGGCGTCCTGCAATATGTAGACGATCATTGTCTTTAGCGAGTGCGCAATATTGCTCCAAAGCCTCCTCAAATTTGCGTCCCGGATCTGACAGCGAAAAACTACCGGTATATACAATGTTATTCTTATCATGCGGTAATAATGCGGCGTCTCCCTCGGGCATAAGAGTGAGAGGTATCGCGAAATTTGGGATAACCGCAAAAGGCATATTGTCGGCAGTATACGAAGCAATTTCTGCCGCAATATGCTCATCAGTGGCTGCGACAGCATTGACGGATTTCATGAGCCTGTTGGCGATGGCCGTTTCGCGTAGTCTGCGTACGGTTTTTAGTCGGTCTTTGCGTAGGGGATTTTTCAACCAAAAATCACGGAAATCGGCGAGCCATTGGCAACCATAATGCGTTTTTAGTATTTCTCCGGCAACGTGTATCGATTCGGGGGGGCTGGTCGTAATGATCCAGTCGGGCCGTGCCAGTCCGGATATCTTAACTGCCTTAGCCACCCTCCTCGCCCAGCGGATGTCAGGGTCCGGCAGCAAAAGAGCCTCGCGGGCAAAATCCCGGATTGGCGTCGTTCGGGCGGGAGCCTCATCAAAATCGGGACTGGAATTCGCATGAAAAATAGACAGTCCGGGCACGCCATCCGGGAGCTCTGGCGCAACAACATTGACCGAGTGCCCCAGCGCTGTTAACGCGAGAAAGAGTCCATATGGCCGCCTCGCACCGCCGGATACAGCAGGCGGGAAATGGCGTGTTATGATCATTATATTCAACTTGGCACCTTACTCAATTATATATGTCCACTATACGCTGCGCGTTGCGATACCCCGTCTAGAGCGAATATCTGATCACCGCAATGAATTGCATAATCCTATATTGTTAACCGCTGCAATTATGCGCGATCAGCTGAAAAAAATACAGTGGATTATTGAAAAAATTTAACTTTTCACGCCTTAACATTTCTCCCTAGCGTTAATCTCGCCTTCCTGATTTTAACGGATCATTCGCCTTGATACCCTTGCCCGCACTGCCTAAAAGCCGTACTAAGATTATTAAATTTTATTGAGGCAAATGTATCTCGATAATTTTAGTGTTGGTACCGAATACGGCAACATCAGACCGCCGCGTTATACGGTAAAGTCATTCGCTGCAAAAAGCGGGGCACACCGTTTAAATCGTTGGCGTCACCACCACGGATAAATCTTCAACAAAGTCCATTACCGGCGATCAAATTCCGGTTACCCGCTGCAATTGGCGAGCCGCCTTGTACAGAAAATTGTTCATGGACATCGTTCTCAGATATATAAAATTTGGTATAATCGCTCTTATCGCCTTTGCTATTTTGTTCTTGCTTGCGATTAAACCGGGATGCGGCGCATTCAAATCAATCTTCTCTGATGCGCATATATGTTTGGACAGGAAATTCCACGCACCTTGGCTTATGGATTGTTAATCTTTTTTACAGTTATGGGGCTTGCTGTTTTAAGCATTGTTTACCAAATATTGGGCCGCAAATCAGGAGGCTTCGGCGCCATTGGAAATATTATGCGTTCCGGTAAAGTTGCGGATAATTACGCTCAGCTTGGCAAAATACAGGTACCGGAAAAGACCCGTTTAATTTACGCATGTTTAACTGGATTGTCAGCATATCAAAGCGTGACGATGACATGGAATGGAAGCTTAATATTGTCTATTGCCACGAGGACGCTACGCTCCTTGCGGGAATGCGCCTTAAGAAAAAGCTGAAATGCCGCCTTATTTATGATGCCCATGAAATTTATGATAATGTGGTCAATAAGTTCGACGTTCAATCATTAAACTATCATGAAATTGTGCAGTTTCCGGGTTTGGACCAACAATCGCGGCCAGAGCGCCAAGCTCGGCAAAGTTACGGGCCAAGTTTTTCCCCAGTAAGCACAGCCGATAACGGCTATATTTTTTTCATTTATTGAATATCACGGCAAAGGCCGCCCTTTCGATTCGCCCACGGCGTATACATATCCCGCATTAATTTCGGTTGTATATAGTAATGCAGCTTTATGAGGGCAACAGCAAATTCACGTTTTTACAGATTATGTTTCAAGGTCTTAGCACATGAGCATCATTAAAATCAGACCTCATAAGACTCAGGCGAGCTAGAGACAATATTAAAGCAGAAACTGTGTTACGAGGCACACTGAATCTAGGGTGAACAAGCTTTCAGAACTAATAGCTGCAATTGACTCACTCGCCTATGTAATCCAACATAAATTCATAATATTTGAATCAAAAGTCTTTGACCATATTGACTTATAAGCCTTGAGACTCATCATGCAGACCATAGCCTCCCCTGTAAAAATTCCGTGCGACATAATTTTAGGGTCGCGCGTTCAGCAAACCCACCTTTTGTCGCATGAGCTGAGAAAGAAAAAGTTGAGGGCAGATGATTCGGGGCTAATGACATTAAAATGCCGAACCCGCGACAAAGTCTATTTGACAACCAGCAATATTACGCTTCGTTTTAATGCGCTTCCAACATTAGAGTTGTTGTTGGAAAAAGCCGGAACCTTCTCAACAGTTTGCATTAGGACCGATTTGGCAAAATCTAACACGGTCAGATTAGGGCTATATGTATTGCTGTATTCAGAGACAAGACGGATTGATGGCATGTCATATGAACTTAAAGAGGGTGTGACAGAAACGCATTTTGAAATACCCGAAAATGCTGCAAGTTTTGGCCTCGCTGTGCGCGCCTCCGGCAAAGGAACGTTTCAATTTAATACGCTCTCGCTAACTTTTACGAAACGGGCTTTAGCGGACTTTAAAATGCCCGTTGCGACGACATTTTTAGACAGCTCAATTTTAGCCTTTCATAGCTCACCCGAGCTTGAAACGAAGCTGGAATTTCAGACGCTATTGGACAGCGAAGACCCATTTATAAGAGATGCGGCGCAATATTGCCTGTCTGAAAACCCCGCGCTTGCAAACAATACTTATGGCGCGCTTTGGTTTCTTCTAGCCAACAATAAAGAGCATGCGGTAATGAGCATTTTAGACGCTTATGGTGACCTGCTTGGTGATCGGCAACACCGACTTCGCCTAAGCGGCTTAACAAGTCTTTTGAAAATGCAAAGCGCCGTCGATTATTTTGAAAATCTACCTTCAAAATTTAAAGACAGCGCGCATGAGGTGAAGTTTTATATTCGCGCACTTATATCAACACAACAAACAGCAAAATTAAAAATTGCAGTTCAAGATCTACTCTCACAACCCAAGCCGCATACCGGGCTAATAAATACTTTCGCTGAGAATGCAGAGCGGCTATCTGATAATGAATTAAAAATTATTGTGCAAATTCTTCTCAATAAAAACAACTCCGCGCTAGACTACTCAACCGTCATTTATTTTTATGATTTGCTCCATTCCCGGCAGATGACCGCTACCGCGCAAAGCCTAGCCTCTTTAATGGAGGAGCGCCGCGACAAAAGCAGTGCCGGCGATATAATTAACCGTCACCTTCTTTACGCGAATTTGGCTTTTCGAAACAGAAATTATGACCTGCAAGAAAAATATATCAATGCCGCATTTGAATGTAGCGGCCTATTGCCGGTCACTCGAATTGATACGAAAAAACCATTTGCCGCAGACAATATATTTGCATCACAGAACGATAGCTATGTAGCCAAAACCGTTGAAGGCGGCCCGCTTGTTACGGTTATTGTCACATCACATAATTGCGAAACCGCCCTCGCCAATTGCGCGGCATCTATTTTAAATCAGACCTATCGACATATTGAACTTATCATCATTGATGGTGCGAGCACAGATAAAACGCCCAACATTATTAGAAATATCGCCAAATCTGACTCCCGAGTCCATACGATTTTTTTGAAAAAAAATAGCGGAAAGTTTGTATCCAGAAATCATGGAATTGGGCTTGCAAAAGGTCAATATATTATCTGTCAGAACCCTAAGGATTGGGCGCATCCCGAAAAAGTTCACCGCATTGTCAGTGAATTTCAATGTAATGAAGACGCCGTCGCGATTGAAGCTGGTCATATTAATATATCAGGCTCTGAAGGCGCTCAAGCTCGGCCCGGCGGCTATCTTCAAAAAGACGTATTATCACCGGCCTATAACCACGAAGAGCTTTCTGAAAGCATCGGATTTTACGATCCTGTCCCAACGGGAGCAGATGCAGAGTTTAGATCACGAGTGGTGCGTTTATACGGCAAAGATAGCATAAACAGTTTGAACGCCCTCTTGACTGTCAATGATCTGCGTAATGAGACCGGAGGCATAACCTCTTCGCAAAAACAATATTTTCAACGTTTTCAAGAGGCCCATGAAATAGAATTTTTTGAACGTGGGAAACCCGCACTTTATTTACCAAAACAGCTTATATTGCGCGACATTAAAGCGCCGAAGAGTCCCTCGAAAGGTAAGACAATATAGATGACGCCTTGCTGAGCACCATTGAACTTTTGATAGAGAATAGAGAATGCTATGATGAACATGTCACTCTTTGATGATCTTGCCTCCAGTCTAAAAAACTGGCGGTTCTGGGCGCGTTTTGCGTGGCAGGATGTTGTCAACGCTAATATTCGGACACATGCCGGCATCGTGCTTTATCCCGTCTTAGCGGCGATTTGGATTGTCACAATCAGCATTCTTTTCGGTGATATTCTCGGCGCGGATCGCGATGATTTTATGGCCTATGTCGGCGTTGGTTATGTTGTCTTCACATTCATCAGCGGCTGTATTACTGCCTCATATAGTGTTTTTAGCCGTAATCTGAAAATCATACAAAATGTCCCAATCGGAATAATGAATTTCCCCTTGCGCGAAACCTCGCGGTTCTTGTTTCAAATGCTCCTGCAATGCATCACAGTTGCGATTATATTCGTTGCAACAGATATTAACCTTACACTACAGGCTTTCTGGATTATTCCCGCGGTCATTTTTTTAATAATATTTGGCTTATGCCTCACCCTTTTATTTGCAATTATTGGCACATATTTACCGGACCTGGCGGCACTAACCAGTTCGTTCATGCGGCTACTGTTTTTTATTACGCCGATCTGGTGGTATCCGGGTCTTCGCGGCGGTACGCGCGCCTTAATTGCTGATATGAATCCGATTACTCATTTCATCCGGTTGTTTCGCTATCCACTTTTGGAAGGCGGGCCACCTCCGCCTTTGACCCTTATAATGACCGCAGGATCAATGTGCCTTGCGCTTGTCGTGACGCTCTGTCTTTTCGCGGCAACGCGGCGTCATATTTTGCTAAGGCTATAACCGTGATTAAGATTGAAAATGCGTCATTTCGCTATCCCGTGTTTCAGAAAAATATTCGGCCGGATGTCGGCATGTCCGAAATTGGCGGAACGATTATCAAAGAGAAAAACCGGTATTATGTTGAGGCGCTAAAAGACTTAAATATAACACTCAAAAACGGTAGCCGCGTTGGATTGATCGGATTAAATGGATCCGGGAAAACTACACTCCTTAAAGTCTGCGCGGGCATCCTGCCTCTAACGTCGGGTAAAATCACGGTTCAGGGTGATATCTCTACACTTTTTGCGTCGACAATTTTCTCTAACCCGCATCTGACAGGCGTTGATAACATCAAGCTCTTAGGCGCAATCTGCGGGCTGCGTCGACGTGACGTCAAGATTATAATAGAAGACGTCACCGAGTTTTCTGAATTAGGCGCTTTTATGGATATGCCCGTGCGCACTTATTCTGCGGGAATGCGCTCGCGGTTGGGGTTTGGTTTCGCCACGAGCTTAAAACGCGACGTGCTGTTAATTGACGAAGTAATCGGCGCAGGCGATTTATCATTTTATCAAAAGGCCCGCGACAAAGTCACAGATATGCTCGACACTGCGTCGACAATTATTATTGCCTCACACTCCGTATCTGTCATTAAAACGTTCTGCACAACTGTGTTATGGATGCGAAATGGTCATATTGAAGCCTATGGTGATGTCGATAAGATCACTGCAGACTATGTTAAATATGTGAAAAAGCGCGGCGCCGAAAAACGCTCTGCTATTAAAGGGCAAATCAAGTGAAGCCGAAAAGAGCGCGACCTATGCCTCGTCAATCCATATCTCCCGAAACTTTCAAAAAATGGGGAATTGCGCCTCGCCAAACTATGCATGTTCGCGACTACATCTCTGTAGCCATAAGCAAATTTACACGTTTTTTTTGGACAATCTCACCTGCATTAGCTGAAAGATTTTGCCGGATTTTTTATTTGGGCGATATGTCCAAAGGATATATGCGTCTATATTGGGCCACCAATAGCCTTGACGCGGAGATGCCTGACTATCTGACCAAAGCGATCCATTACGGCGCAGAGGATACAGAAGCATTGAAGAAGTTTGTCACCGACACCTATAGAAAAGGTCATTTAAAAGATGTTCCGGTCGAGTCCAAAGCTTTGCTTAAAACTCATCGTTTCGTCCGGTTGATTGCCAATATAAAGTCCAGTCTTGATTTGTTAGATAATGGTTACGCCCTGCCCGTACGGGATCCGCGGCGGATGTATACGCCGAAAAAAAACACAGTATTATATCTGCTACATAACTCGCTACCGATTAACAGCGGCGGCTATGCAACCCGCACGCACGGGATATTAACAGGACTGGCACGCGCGAAATTCAAAGTAAAAGGCGTGACGCGTCTTGGTTTTCCGCAAGATCGTGGCAAGAAATATAATGCGCAAACCTATCCGGATTTTGACATAATTGAGGGCGTAGACTATCTCCGGCTTCAATCCGATGTGTACGGGCTGGGGCGTCTGCCAATGCGTGACTATATTGACCATAATATACATGCCCACCGGGCGCTTATTGAGACGCATAAGCCGGCTATAATCCACGGCGCGTCAAATTTTATCAATGGCGTTACCGCTACAGCCTTGGCGCGATTATATGGATTAATAAGCATTTATGAAGTTAGGGGGCTTTGGGAAATAACCCGAATGTCACGCGAGCCTGAATATGAGGGCACGGACGCCTTTAATCTGTATGTGAGAATGGAGACGGAAGCCTGCCGCAATGCTGATCATTGTTTTGCCATTACCGGCGCGTTGAAAAACGAAATGGTGCGCCGCGGCGTCGACGCAGATAAAATCACAATTATACCTAATGGCGTCGATACATCACGGTTTAACCCAATGAACAAGGACGAGGATCTTAAGGCGGAGCTGGGCTTTGCGCCTGATGATTTGATTGTCGGATATATTGGCTCAATCGTCGATTATGAAGGTCTAGACTATTTAATGATGGCGCTATCTCTGATTAAAAAACAGGGTCACAAACATATCAAAGCGCTTATTGTGGGCGACGGTGATCGCTTGGATGAGATCAAAGCGCTTAGCCAAAAGTTAAAGCTTAATGACTTAGTGCTCTTTACGGGCCGTATTCCCCATGACGATGTTGAGCGCCATTACTCAATAGTCGATATCGCGCCTTTTCCGCGCAAAGGGATGCCGGTGTGCGAAATGGTTTCGCCGCTTAAACCGTTTGAAGCCATGGCGATGGGTAAGCCGGTTATCATATCCAATGTCGCCGCCATGAAGGAATTTGTCATCGACGGACAGACCGGAATTATTATAGAAAAAGATAATCCGCAGAGCCTTAGCGAGGGAATACTCCGCCTCGCGCTTGATGAGTCTTTGCGCATATCTACAGCAAATCAGGCACTAAAATTTGTACGTGAAGAGCGCGATTGGCGCGTCATTTCTGAAAAAATAGCGGCGGTTTACCGGCGGCTTTTATCGCAATAGTGTGCGTTAATCTGATTATAGATCTCTAATAAGTTTTCAGTCTGCTTAACCCAATTGCGCTCCGTCCTGATCCAGTGGCGGCCCGAGCGTCCCAAGGACTCCCGCAGGGGTTTATCGTCTGCAATATCGTTCATTTTGCGGCGTAGATCAGCACCATTTCCCGCTTTAAATAAAATTGCAGCCTGACTTTGTTCGGCGATTTCCGATAGAGGCTGGACGTCAGACATCAAACACGGGACGCCGGATTGAAACGCCGTAAACGGCTTTATCGGCGTGACAAGGCGCGTAACGTCAGAGGGCAGACGCGGAATGACAATAACATCAATCGCGTTATGCAAGGCGCGCGCCTCCGTGTTGGACAGACGCGTTAAAAATTTCATATTATCGCTATGGGCCGACTGTTTCATCCGCGTGCGAATTGCAGCATTCAGCGAACCGCTACCGGCGACCATCAGGCGAATATCGCCGCGCGATTTGCAAAGCGCTTCAAAGGCATCAAGCAGTAAAAACAGTCCCTCATAATCAACCAAACTACCGATATAGCCAAATGTGCAGAACTCAGCGTCATCGCCCCCGTTTTTAAATAATGGCGGGGCAATTTCTTCCGGCGATACGTTTTCATTTCCTATTGGCCCGCCAGACATTCCGCAATTCGGCAATATTCCCACAGCATCGGCGTTCACGCCAGCGTCGATAATCATATCGCGCAGCTGTCCGTTTAATGCTAAAACGAAATCAGACCGTGTGCTGACAAAGCTCTCCATATTTGTTTGCGCTTTGAACCCCGGTGATTTTCGGTATCCTTTGTGCGTAACCAGCCGCGTCAATTCCCAGCGACCCCGCATCTCATATAGTGTCGGAAGCCTGTGACGTTTTCCGGCAATCCCTCCGGCGAGTCCCGTTAAAAAGTTAGAGCCGCTATGCACAATATGAGGCTGATACATATCAATGACGCGCGACACCCCATCACAATATTTTGTAAGATAGCGATCAACAGAAATATCGTCCATGCCAAGTGGGTCCAGCGCATAATAGTGAACGCCATCAATCGTCTCATCTTGCGCTATCGCGGCTTCATTGAGATTAAGCCTTGGCTTCGTCACCACTGCGACCTCAAGGTCATGTCCGATAAGCGCCTTTGCGATCTCATGCGTTCTGATCGCGTAGCCATTCCAGTTTTGCCGGGGGTCGGAATGTGCCACAAGCAAGATGCGCGATACCGGGCCATTATGATTATCACCGGGCAGGCCCGGAACCATCACTTGATCTGAAAATTCAATTTTTCCTTCGGCCCAATCGAAGAGCGTATGGCTAAGATCAATGGCGTGTTGAGTCCAAGCATCTTCCGAGCGTTGCGGTATTTTGCGGCGATTAGAAAACCGGTGAGCCGCAAGAAGTCCGCTTAAAGCCCGGGTGTCGCGAGTTTCAAAATTCGTCACAAGGCTGTCAAATGGCGACCCAATAGATAAATAACTTCGCAAAATATTGACTTGTCGCCGCCACACGGCCTTCGGGAAATTTGATTTAAACTTATCAATGACATTTGGAATTTGAAAAGGATTAGACGCAATACGCCTCGCGCTATAGGTCAGGATCATTCGCACGCCTAAAGGCTGAGCAGGATCATCATGTCGGTTGGACGTCAAAATGCATCGGCCTTATATAGTAATATCAAGAGGCTAACAGCTAAGCGGTTAAGCGTAAATTGAATTGCAGATAAAATTTTATCAATTACGCGGTCTGGTTTAACGATGCCGGGCAAGATGAACTCGACTTCATAGCGGCAAATTATGGTATGGAGTTCCCAAGATCATCCTTCGCTGTTGTGCCGCTGGCATATTGCCATTTGATGGGTCCTTAATACGTTTCTTCGATCATGACCCACGCCATATCTTTATGGGATGAGAAGTATGTGAACTCGGCATTAGGGAATAATTTGTTTAACCGGCGGCGCGTGTAGCGCTGCTTATGAAAATGAGGTAGCGGCTCTTTTTCGCAATAGGGCACGGTTAAAATCAACTTGGAATCCGTAACACGCCGAAGCTCTGCGATCGCCACTAACATATCTTGATTGCCCAAATGCTCAATTACTTCCATGCACGTTACTGTTTCAAACTGACCGTCCTTAAACGGCATATCCGTGACGGATGCATAGTCCATAGTGATAGATTTGGAGAGGTCTAAAAAACCGCTATGCGGTGATAAATCCAATCCTGTAATACTCTCAAATGAGGGCTGCACTTTAGAGAGTAAGTTTACAAATTGTCCTGCCCCCACGCCAACGTCAAGGATTGCGCCGCGTGACCCAATTTGATCGCCGACATAAGACCAGCGTAAAAAATCGGTACGACGGAGGTAAGCGCGCTGCGTTTTTTTATAAACCTCGGAATAGGCCAAGTAGGTTTCCATGGCCTCATCGCTCATTTTAGAGCTTTCAATGAGGATAACTTTATCAACGCAATATATGCCTATTTTATTACTCCTCAACTAGGGATTACAATGAAAATGAAAGCCGGGTGACTTGAACAATGCTGACTATCAGGCGTGTCCATAGACGGAATAATAAATGCAAACGGGTCAATCCAAAAGTCTGATTGGCCCGGTAATGCGTTTATTTATCATGGACTAAGCGTTTAGATCATATGGAAGTCAGGCCCGGAATCTATGTCATCATAGCCAATATTATAGGCGTCAAAGGGACCGACTTCATGATTTTCCACATCCGAAGAATCTAGGCTAGTGAGAAGCTGGCCAAGGTCTGTTGAGTCTTCTACATAGTCTTCACAGACCACGACTTTATCAAAATTAAAGCCTGTATCGATATCGAGCACTTCGCTAACAGCATCCTTGTCCTGAACCACAAGCGGAACAGACGCAGCAGTAAATTCAAAATTCGAATTATCAAAGCCTGTTGCATCTAAACCATCTAAACGAAGCGTGCCGACAGATGAGACAATAAAGCTATTCGTGCCATCAAATGTGATTGTCAAATCATCTACGCTGGTCGGGCCGGATGTATACCGCAGAATGTCAGTGCCGACTTCAAAATCTACGATGCGGTCACTTCCGGACGATGCGCCAAACTCAAATATATCGTTTCCGTTTCCGCCATTCATAATATCGTTACCGGCGCCGCCAATGAGTGTATCATCGCCGGAGCGACCAAAGATTGTGTCGTCACCGGAGCGGCCTTTAATCGTCTCATTGCCTGATTTACCGCGCAGGTTGTCATTAAAATCTGTACCTGTAAGATTTTCAATGCGGTTAAAGACATCGCCTGCGGCTTCGCCCGTATTTACGGATGCATTTGCCATATCAATGATTAAGCCTTCAGTTGCGGAGCGGTAATCCACCGTATCGTTACCTTCGCCGCCAAAGAGCTCATCTGCGCCCGCACCGCCAATCAACAGATCATCACCATCGCCGCCCAGAAGCGTGTCATTGCCGGTACCTCCCAGCAATGTATCATTGCCAGCTCCGCCATCAAGAACATCGTCACCGCCACGGCCTGTAATCGCGTCATCGCCGGAGCGGCCTTTAATCGTTTCATTGCCTGACTTGCCACGTAGGCTGTCGTTAAAGTCTGTACCGGTGAGATTTTCAATCCGGTTAAAGACGTCACCAGCGGCTTCGCCCGTATTCACAGAGGCTGTCTGCATATCAATGATCAGGCCTTCAGTCGCTGCGCGATAATCAACAGTGTCATTACCTTCGCCGCCAAAGAGCTCATCCGCGCCCTCACCGCCGAGAAGCAAGTCATCGCCATCACCACCAAGCAGCGTGTCATTGCCGGAATTACCAAACAATGTGTCATTGCCGGCTCCGCCGTCCAGAATATCATCACCGCCGCGGCCCGTAATCGCGTCATCACCGGAGCGGCCTTTGATTGTCTCGTCGCCTGACTTACCGCGCAAGCTGTCATCAAAATCTGTTCCGGTAAGGTTTTCAATCTGGTTGAAGACATCGCCGGCGGCCTCACCCGTATTTACGGATGCCGTCTCCATATCAATGATAAGGCCCTGAGTCGCAGAGCGATAATCGGATGTATCATTACCAGCACCTCCAAAAATATTGTCCGCGCCAGCGCCGCCAAGGAGAAGGTCATCCCCGTCGCCGCCATTTAATGTGTCGTCGCCATCGCCGCCAAAGAGCGTATCATTACCCGCATCACCGCTTATATTGTCATTACCGGCATCACCATAAACACTATCATTGCCGTCGCCGCCAAAAACGTCATCATTACCGTCATTACCGCGCAATTGGTCATTACCGGCAAGACCTTGAACATTATCGTTACCGCCCAGAGCCAGAATGACGTCATCGCCGCTTGTGCCAACAAGAGTATCATCATTTTCTGTTGCCGTCGTCGTGTCTTGCGAGATAGCGAACGTCTCATCACCAATTTTGATAAACTCAATATCGCGAAGCGTATCTGTTCCGTCCGTTCCGGTATTGGCCGTGACGGTATAGGTGCCGTCACCATTATCAGTTATTGTAAGTTCACTGAAGGCCGCGACATTATACTCAGCATAATCCGTGCCTTCGCCGCCATCTAAAATATCATTACCGGCATTGCCTTTCAATATATTATCGGCGAAATTACCCGTAATCGTGTCGATACCCGAGCCCCCGATCGCGTTTTCAATAATGGTCCCGCGCGCAATGGAAATAACGTTTATCAGGGCGTCTGTAACGTCTTGGCCTGTGTTCGTATTGTCACCGACCGATGACCAACTCTCTTGAATCAAGCTGATTTTTTGATTGGCTGAATAGCCGGAAAAATCGAGTGTATCAATGCCGCCGGTATCCCAAATTGAATAAGACGGGATGCGGATATTTTGATTGGCCCAATCTTGTGAGTCAAAAATGCTCCCGACTTCTGTCGTATTAAAGCCATAAACGCTGTCGCCGCTGCGCGTTGAATTATTTACGCCGTAAAGATCCTGCACAGCCAAAATGTCTGCAATTTGAGCGCCAAGAACTAAACGCGCCGTACCAAAACCGGATTCGAGTTGATTAAAATAGGACATGACCGTTGTGCCCCAACTGTCGTTGGTATAGATCGCGTCAACATTATACTCAGCCTCCCCATTATAAGGACCCCCGTGACCGAGGCCCAAGGCGTGACCGATCTCGTGAATATAGGTTTGATAGGAATAGCTGTTTATATCTGTACCATATGTGTCGATCCAATCAGCTTGGGAGACGTTAATAACAACATTATTAATGGTGGAGCCAGTTGAGGTTGTTCGTGCAAAGGCGCCCTCATCTGTATCTTCAAAGACGAAATCAGAGCCGGCTTGTACATTGCTCTCGACAAAGTTTAAATTAGCAACAGAGGCCCACATCTCCATTGCGGCGAGCGCCAAAGCGCGCGAGGCTGCGGGCAATTCTGCATTAAAAAAATAACTTATTGTTGTCCCGTTACTGGCATCGCTATCTGCATCATCATGCGTGCGGCGAGCCGAGTTACCGGAAATCAAATAATCTGAAATTTGATCCAGGGTGAAATCTTCAAGCGGGGGAAGCAAATCAAATGTCAATGTATATTGACCCGTCGAGGTCACACCGTTCGCATCAGCATAGGCTTGAGCATCTATGTAATATGTGCCTGAAACATCAGCAACGAACCCCAAACGTGAATTAAGACCAGAGCCGCCATCATCATTTTCTTTTAATAAGTTACCTGCGGCGTCACGGATTTGCAAAAGCGGGTCAGATAAAGAATCCGCGCCTGATCCATCCAAATTGAACACATAACGCTCTCCTGCAGTCAATTCCACTTTAATCCAGTCGTGGTCACCGGACACACCAATTTCTGCGGTTAAAGAATTGCCTAGTGCCAAAGTGGCCGTCGTTGACGCATCTCCGGCGATATCATTACCGGGGAAGTATTGCGGACCTTTTCCAGCATTAGGTGCTAAATTATAGACGGTATCCAAATCGCCGATTGCGGCTCCCCCTTTAGCAGGGCCAAAACCGTCAAGATGAGGATAGACATCATAGTGGCTGTCTTCGCTATGGTCATAAGCGTCTAAATCAAAATTGAAGAAATCAAGAGTTATATCGCCGGGCAATAGGGCATCCGCAAAATCGGCAAATGGCTGAGTTTGTAACAGACTGTCTCCAAAGCGACCGGAATAGAAATCTTCATGAATTGGATCAAAAGCGTTAAACATGGACAGTCCCTCTTATGCTCTATAGCCCCCTAAAAAGGGCCCGGCTCAATATTATTTATGTATCAATATCAAATATAACTATTTTCTTTCACAGTCAAAGTCCGCAAATCGTCACAATTACGTGCAAATGTGTCTTACATATGACGATCTGAACCTTGTTTGAACGCAAATTCGTGTTACAGGCCGCTTATTGGTGCCCTTAATCGGGCTTAATCGGGAACTCCGGTGCGGCAGAAATGCTCAGTCCGGGACTGCTCCCGCAGCTGTAATCGGCAAGGCTGTTTGCATATGTCACTGACCTTGGTCGGGAAGACGCAGACGACCAATTGAGCCGAAAGTCAGAAGACCGGCCAATAACGTCGCCAGCGCGGCCCGGGCGGGATGCACCGAGGCGCATGGATCACAGGACGACGTCCTGACCAATGACGACATCTTTATTTAATCCGCGCTCTGGCTTGCCAATGCGCAAGATGGAGTCGTTATGAAACGCTTTTTATGGGCCTGCGCATCCGTGGCCGCCTTATCAACCCCCGCCTTGGCACAATCTCACATTGCCTATAAAACATGCATGCCAATCGTGGATGAGAGCCGCGAGGGCAATCCTGCTGATCTTGTCTGTAGCGGGGAAAACGATATTGTTTCGATCGGACAACGGATTGGGAACAGCAAAGCAGATACGCTTACCGCTCCGGTATCGGTCATCGGACGCGACTTTATCGACGCGCGCGGTGCGTCATATGTCACCGACCTGCTTCGCACGCTTCCCGGCCTATCGGTTAACCAATCCGGGCCCGCAGGCAGCCTGACGCAAATTCGCATGCGCGGATCAGAAGCCAGTCATACTCTCGTTTTGATTGATGGCGTCGAAGTCTCCAACCCGGCATCCGGAGAGTTTGATTTCTCAGGCCTGCGCGCCGACGATGTCGTCAAAATCGAAGTGCTGCGCGGAGAGCAATCCGCGCTTTACGGCTCTGACGCCATTGCCGGCGTGATCAATATTATCACGCTGGCAGGCGAAACGGGTCCAAAATTTAGGGCCTCTGTCGAAGGCGGCAGCTTTAGCACGTTTAATAGCCAGGTCTCGGCCGTAATTCCGATCAAAAGCGCGGCGCTTTCAGTCAATGGGAATGTCTTTCAAACCGACGGATACGACATTTCCGGCCTTGGCGGTGAAGACGATGGCTCACAAAGCCGGAGCCTGAATGTCGGTCTGAACCGCGTGGACATGGGCGGGCTCACCCTCTCGGGAAAATTCGGCTTCAGCACGCTCTTATCCGAATTTGACAGCGATAGTGACTTTGACGGGCGTCTAAATAATATGGGTGATGAGTCCACCCGTGAAACCTACACAGCGCGCCTTGACGGACGCTTTAATGCTATCGGGTTTAATAATCTCCTGACCGCAAACTTTAACGAGATTACGACTGATACAAATGGCGCATTTGACAATATTTCCGTTGGCACGCGCGAACAATTTAGCTGGGCCGCCAAACGTGAAGTTGGCGAGTTGGGCGCGCTGACTATACTGGCCGAAACAGAGCAAGAATCCTACACTATTACGCCCAATTTTTCGGGCAATCCCGATGCGCCGGAAAATCGCAATTCAGCGCTTGCCGCAGATTATCAATATAGCCGCGACACATGGTCGTTTTCCGCCTCCGCCCGCCGCGATTTTAATGACCGTTTCGAGGATGCCACAACATGGCGCGTCGGCGCGGGGTATAATTTTCCATGGGACGCGCGCGCGCGCATCTCGGTCGGTGAGGGCGTGAAAAACCCGTCATTAATTGAGCTATTCGGATTTTATCCGGCGCAGAATTTTACCGGCAATCCTGATTTAAAACCCGAGACATCCCTCGGTTATAATATTGGGTATGAGCAAAGCTTCAGCGGCGGTTCTGTTAGCATTGATTATTTCAAATCAGAGCTTGAGGACGAAATATTTACCGACTTCTCCGGCTTCCTGTTCCTGCCGCGTAACCGCTTAACGGACAGCACACGCGAAGGTGTTGAGATTGAGGGGCGCTGGTTACCGGTTGAAACTTTTAATGTGCGGGGGTCAGCCACAGTTCTGCGTGCCGAAGAAAACGGCGTGACAGAAATTCGCCGTCCTGAATTTTTCGCCAGTGCAGCTGCTGTCTGGACGCCGACAGATTCACTGTCTTTGACGGTGTCTGCCGACCATACAGGCGAGCAATTAGATACAAATTTCGGATCCTTTAGCGTTGTCACACTGGAAGCATTCACCCTTGTCGCCGCAAATCTGCGCTATACGCTCGGTGAGAACTGGTCCGTAAATCTGCGCGGTGAGAATTTACTCGATGAAGATTATCAAGAGGTATTCGGATATGCATCGCAAGATCGCGGCGTTTATTTCGGTCTGTCTGCTGACTTCTAGCGCCGCCGCGCAGGAGCTGTCAGATATGCCCCGCATGGCGAGCACATCTTTGTGCGGGGACAGCTATGTTCTGGCTTTGGCAGAGGACAATCAGATCGCGGCATTGTCGTGGCAGTCGCGCGGTCCCTTATCGCTGGCGAGTGAGGCGCAAAAAGCGCTTCCGCAAGCGTGGGATGAGGCTGAGCGACTCATTGCGCTTTCGCCGGATATTGTCATTTTCGGCCCCGGTGAAGGTTATGAAACACAGTCGGTATTAGAAGCGGCGGGGATTAAAATTCTGCGTCTGGATTGGGGCGAGGACGAGGCTGCGCTTATTAATAATTTAGCAAAATTTGACAGAGTCTTTATGCCCGCCGGACAGCGAGAATATCCGCCAAACCGCCCTTCAATTCTCTATCTGTCACGCAGCGGCGGAAGCGCGGGCGGCGGTACATATATTGACACGCTGATAAAGCGTATTGGCGGGCAGAATATCTGGGCGGAACACGGCGACCGTAAGGGGTGGTTCACCCCTGATGCCGAGCAGCTAGCCATGGTAAATCCTGATTTTATTATCACCGCCTATATGTCCGATGGATTCGAATCCGCCCAGGCCAAAGCCGTAACGGGCGGCGTGCATCGCCGCCTGCTCAAGACCACACCATCCGTTGAAGTGCCGGGCAAATATTTATCCTGTATGTCGCCGGCGTTTTACAAAGCGGTTGAGATCGCCCGCGACGGTTTTGACGCGTGGAGGGACGCGCAATGAAGCTTTTATGGCTCATCATTTGCGTGATTGGGATCACCTTCGCCTCGCTCTTAATCGGCAGCGCTGATATTAAGCCGCTCGCAGCTCTCTACGCATTACTCGGACAGGGCGAGCCTGCGCATGTCCTCATTATGCAACAGCTGCGCGTGCCGCGCGCTGTACTCGGCCTTGCCATCGGCGCAGGATTGGGCGCGTCGGGCGCGGCGCTGCAAGGGTATAGCCGCAACCCGCTTGCCGATCCCGGTATATTAGGGTTTAGTGCCTGCGCGGCCCTTGGCGCGGTCACGGCCCTTTATTTCGGCCTTCGCGCCTATGTGCCGCTTTTTGCTTTGCTTGGCGCAGGGTTAGGCGCCGCGCTGCTGTTAATTTGGGTGCGTCAAAGACAGCGCGCCAGCGTGCTCATCCTCGCAGGCGTCGGTCTCGGCGCCTTGGCCACCGCCCTCACAGGCCTCATCATGAATTTCGCGCCTAATCCGTGGGCGCTGTCGGAAATTGTCTATTGGATGATGGGCAGCCTGCGAGAAGCGGGGCCAAGTGCGCTGCTCTATTGCCTGCCCCTCACGGCCATAGGTCTCATCCTGCTGTTTATCACCGCCCCCGATCTACGCGCTTTAGCGCTAGGGGAAGATACGGCGCAAAGTCTGGGCGTTTCGCTCCCGCGCCTTCAAATCCTGCTCGTCACAGGCGTTGCATTTTGCGTCGGCAGCGGGGTCGCTGCCGCCGGGGCAATCGGCTTTGTTGGCCTGTTTATTCCCCATATTCTGCGCGCCTTAATCGGCGCTGACCCCGCGCGGCTTGTGCCGACTTCCGCGCTGGCGGGCGGCGGGTTTTTAGTGCTGGCCGATATAGCAACGCGGGCCATTTCCAGTAATGGGGCCACGCTCTATCTGGGCATCCTAACCTCGCTCATCGGGGTGCCGTTTTTCCTCTGGCTCGCCACGCGAAAGATGCCCTCATGAGCGCGCTTATTTTTGACAATCTGACGGCAGGATATGGCGGCAAACCTGTTATAACCTCGTTAAGCGCATCGGCGCAGCCGGGGAAATTCATTGCTGTATTAGGACGAAATGGCTGCGGCAAGTCTACGCTTTTGAAGACTCTGGCTGGCGTCATCCCAGCCCAATCCGGTTTTGTCAAACTTGGTGATAAACCGACTTCTCGCTTTACCCGCCGGGAGCTGGCCAGACAGATCGCCTATCTATCTCAGACGCGCGATATGATCTGGCCGCTGACTGTACGCGACATTATCGCGCTGGGCCGAGCGCCCTATCGCGGGCCCTTAGGAAAAATCAGCACAGCGGGAGAGGCTAAAATTGACGCGGTTATCCTGCAATTGGGACTGCGTGATTTTTCGTCCCGCTCCGTTTTACAGCTGTCGGGCGGAGAACAAGCCCGCGTTTTGCTCGCACGGGTGCTGGCCGTCAATGCACAGGTTCTGCTTGCCGATGAGCCCTTTGCCAGCCTTGACCCCGCCGCGCAAATTGAGTTGACCGAAGTTTTAAAAAATGAAGCACGGTCAGGGAAAACGGTTATTGCCGCTATGCATGACCTCGCCATTGCCTATCATTACGCCGATGAAGTCTGGCTGATGGGTCACGGCGCATTTATAGCTAAAGGCCGGCCTGAAGACGTGATGACGGATATATATTTAAGGGAGGCCTTCGGCATTCGCACGCCCGAAGGCGGCTTTACTTTGCCGAGAATAGCCAACGTTTAGCGCGGCCTAATAATCATGGCCCGGATTAGTGCGCTGCAATTTTCGCATCAGGCCCGGCCACACCAGATTGTCGCCCATACCCGGAATGAAAGCCGCTGCGCCTTGTTGATAGACCCGCGCGCCCATTTCGACAGGCTCTTCATGCAGGTGTTCTTCGCCGCCGACCGACTGCGCGAAAATTTGCGCTTTGCAGGCATTTTCCAGAAAATACATCCGCAGAAACGCTGTGCCGCATGTTTTGCCGAGCGTTAACGTGCCATGATTTCGCAGCATAAGCAGGCTTTTCGTGCCAAGATTAGTGACGATACGGTCGCGCTCAGCCAGTTCCAACGCAATGCCTTCGTAATCATGATAGGCCAGATCATCATGGACCTGCATCGACATTTGCGTATAGCGGCGCAGGCCTTTTTTCTGCGCTGACACGGCCATCCCATATGGCGTGTGAACATGGATGACACAGCCCGCATCTTCGCGGGAATTATGAATGGCGGAGTGAATTGTAAAACCTGCTGGGTTGATGAAATACGGCGTATCCTGACAAATTTTGCCGTTCATATCGATCTTGATCAGCGCCGACGCCGTCATTTCATCAAACATGACGCCATAGGGATTTATAAGGAATCTGTGTTCGCCATCCTCGTCCGGAAGCCGGGCGGAGATATGGGTAAACACCAGATCGGTCCAGCCATGCATGGCACATAAACGATAGGTGGCGGCCAGTTCGCATCGCAGTTGCCATTCGCGGTCAGGGACTTTGCCTTCAAGACGCGGAATTGAAATCGGGTCGGGAATGTTAAATCCTGTGTTGGCTTTTATGGCCTGCTCAGTGGTCTTGGCGGCTTTGGTCATGAGATCTCCTGAACTTTTGTGCAGCTTATCGTAATGCAGTGCGTATAGAAAGAGCGCGGAGCGAACCCTTTCCAAAGACGGCAAAGCGCAGTAGACCGCATCTAAATTCACGGGAGTTATTCATGGAAGCATTTTTTAACCTGGAAGGTCTGTTTACATTGTCCAGCCTTTGGACCTTGTTCATGCTGATATTGCTTCAGGCTGTATTGGGGTTTGATAACCTTCTCTACATCGCCATTGAATCCAATAAAGTTGGTGACCCGGAAAAGGCAAAAAAAGTACGCCGCTACGGCATTTTGCTGGCCATGGTGTTTCGGATTGTGCTTCTGGTTGTGATCGTTGCCGCGTTCGATTTGATGAAAAAATACAGTTTTGATATCGGCCTGGGCGGGATTTTCCAAGGTGACTTCACCTTGCAAGCCGTTGTCACCCTCGCGGGCGGCGCATTTATTATTTATACGGCGATCAAAGAAATAACCCACCTTTTAGCGGTTGATCATGCCGAAGCCAGCAGCGACGCGAATCGCGTTAGCTTCGCCAAAGCCATCACCCTAATCGTAGTGATGAATCTCGTCTTTTCCTTTGACTCCATTTTGTCAGCTATGGCGATTGCCAGTACGACGACGGGCGAAGGCCTCGACCGAGTTGTCACTTACCAAGTCCCGCTGATGGCAATTGCCATTATCACATCGGGCATCGCGATGATGTTGATGGCCGATTTCGTCACTGAATTTTTGAAAAAGAACCGCATGTATGAAGTCATGGGCTTGTTTATCTTGTTTCTTGTCGGCGTCCTTCTTGTCACTGAAGGCGCACATCTGGCGCATCTGGAAATCTTCGGTTTCGCTATAGATGCAATGAGCAAGTCGAGTTTCTACCTCGTTGTCTTTGTCCTGATCGTGACCGATATTATATCCATCCGCTACCAACGCCGCCTGTGGGCACAAAAAGAAGCGGAGATCACCGGTCTTAATTCCGCGCAGGCAAAAACGGAACACGCGTCCAAACATATGGGGGAAACAGCGCCTGATGCGGGCCATTAGCGACGACGTGCCGCAAGGTATACAATCGAAAAAGGCAGCATATTGTATATATAAGGGGTGAAAAAGCCTTGCGCCTATTGTAAAGCAGGCCAAATTTACGGGCATACCGCCTGACGACCAAAGGTAAGAATGATGGAAGATCTTCGTTTTAACAAGATTGCTGGCGCCATACTGGCTACCGGTCTTGTATTTATCGGCGTAGTGAAAATCGGCGAGGCCGTTTACGCCGATGAAGCCGGCGACGAGGTCGCCTATGGCTCCGCCATATTAGAAGAGTATTACGGCAAGCAAAACGCCGCTAATGAGCCGGAAATCGAGCTTCCTTTTCCGCAAGCCGAATGGGTTAGCGCTATGGACGCGACGCGCGGTGAAGCCGTCTTTAAAAAATGTGCATCATGTCATAGCGTTGAAAAAGGCGGGGCAACCAAAACGGGTCCAAATCTTTGGAACATTGTCGGCACAAATGCTGCGCAAAAGGACGGATTTAGCTATTCTGCAGCCATGGCAGAATCTTCAATTACGTGGAATTACGAGTCGCTTAATGACTATCTTGAAAAACCGAGCCGCTATGTCAAAGGCACGGCTATGAGCTTTGGCGGGTTGAAAAAACCTGAAGACCGCGCTGCAATCATTGAATTTCTACGCGTTAACGCGGACAGCCCGCTGAATCGCCCTGCGCCCGCCGTGGTGATTGAAGAAGCGCCTGTTGTTGAAACTGATCCCGTAGAATCAGGCGCGGTTATTGTCGAAGATGACCCGTCAATCGGTATGGATCTACCCGAAGATGTTGTGAAAACACCAACAGACGACTAGCGCCAAACGCCATCAGATCTGATTTTAAAGCCGCCGTATAGACGTAATGTCTCCGGCGGTTTTTTTTATGCGTGAGGCAGCCTGTGTCAGCGGTTCGCGCGCTGTCATCATATGATAGCCATTGGCATGCAACAGCATGGTGCTGTCCTCCATTATACCCACATGGCCTGGCCAAAACACCAAATCTCCGCGCCTCAGATTGGCAAAACCACTCTCTATAGTGAGGGCCTCGCCTACGCATAAACCTTGCGGCCCGCTATCCCGCGGAGACGCGAGGCCTGTAGCCCACAGCGCGTTTTGGACTAACCCGGAGCAATCGACGCCGTTGGCAGACTTCCCGCCCCAGACATAAGGCAGGTTCAAATAAAGCGCGGCGACATCTACAAAATCGCCCGCATAATTGTCGACTATCGCGACGTGGCGCGCGTGGACAAATCCCTGAACGGTCTCATAAAATTCAGCATTATGCTTTGCAGCCCTCAACCGACTGCCCAAAGACAGGCTCATGACGATAGGGCTTTTGATATCCGCGCGGGAAAATACCGGTGCGCGCAGACTTTTGATCTTGTGGGTCGGCGTAAAGTCTTCCGCGAAATCCGCCGCTCTGACCCAACCCTTATAAACCGGATCACCGCTAATAACGTCCAGCGACTGTCCGGATAGCCAGCCGCTATTTTGTTGTGTGACTTCAAAGGCATGACCGAACAAAACCTGGTCTTCGAGGGCGGCCTCATCGTCCGGCCCGTCATAAATATTGGAGACCGCCGCGATGCAGCGCTGGATATCGCCGCTCACGCCGCCTGCTCTATGGAGCGCGAGACGCCGCGTATAGTTTCGGCAAATCTAATCAGATGGGTAGAGCCGCGCGCCGTGCGCTTGATAAGTATGCTGCGCTTGTCGGACGGATCGGGCGCGCGGGAGATAAAGCCGTAGCCGCCCAGCGTGTCCAGCGCGCGGGAAATCACGGCCTTGGTCACGTCCAGATGCGCAGCAAGGCTGCGGACCGTATGCGGGCCGGGCTGGATATATACGGTAAGCATGAGCGACATTTGCCGTGCGGTCAGATCGGGACGTTCGCTGCGCACCGTATCGAGCATAACATCATACCATAGCCGCAGCGCGTCGCCGCGTTTGAGACCGGAATGTGTGTGCCGTGATGTCGAGCCCATGATAGTCCGTTTCGGATGCGAACTGAATCATGGCGCTGATTTGAAAGCCGCGTCAACGGGGCACCCGCCCCGCCGAGTCACAATGTCGCGGATGCCCTAGACGTTACCCGGGTCAGGCGCGGATTTTACGCCGCCCCCTTTAATCCATTCATAGAGCGCCCGCGTTGCAAAAATCTCGCCGCCGCCTTGGCCAAAATCTGTCCGCGAAGGATTCCAGCCATAGACGTCAAAATGCATCCACGAGCTCTCTTTGACGAAGCGTTCCAAAAACAAAGCTGCTGTGATGCATCCGGCAAAGGAGCCGCCGGCATTTTTCATATCAGCAATCGGGCTGGACAAAAGCTTGCGGTAAGGCTGCCAGAGCGGCATAGGCCATAGCGGATCAAAGGCCGTCAATGTGCTCGCCATGATTTCGGGCACAAGATGATCGCGGTTACAGAAAAACGGCGGCAATGTCGGGCCGAGCGCCACGCGCGCTGCGCCGGTCAGCGTGGCAAAGTCAATAATATGGTCCGGCTGCGCTTCTGCGACTTTGCACAATGCGTCGCCTAGAACGAGGCGCCCTTCGGCGTCCGTATTATCGATCTCTATGGTCAGGCCTTCGCGTGACGACAGGACATCGCCGGGATGATAGGACCCGGAGGCAATGGAATTCTCCGCAATCGCGAGCGCCACATGTAAATGCACAGGCAGATTATTAGCCATGATCATTTCGGCCAGCGTGATGGCATGGGCCGCCCCGCCCATATCTTTTTTCATAATGCGTGCGCCGCTGGCCGATTTAATATTCAGCCCGCCCGTATCAAAGGTGATACCTTTGCCGACAATGGCGAGATGCGGGTGATGCGTGTCCCCCCATGTCATCTCGACAAGGCGCGGCGGCTTGGGTCCGGCGCGGCCCACAGCATGGATCATCGGATAGTTTTCAGTCAGCAGCGCGTCGCCGACAACGGACGTTATCTTTGCCCCGTATTTCGCCGCGACCAGCTCCGCTTCGGCATGAAGTTCTTCGGGGCCCATATCGCCCGCCGGTGTATTAATCAGATCGCGCCCGCGATTAATTGCGCGGACAATGGCCGTGATCTCGTCAGAGTCGTAACCGTCCGTCAGGAGAAGCTGCGCCGGGACATGTTTTTCTGGCAGATAGCGGTCAAATTTATAGGCCCCCAGACCCCAGCCAATACCCGTGAGCTTTAGATCCCAGCCATCCGGACGCGCCGCTATCATGTAGATCCCCGGCTCCAGAGTACGCATAATACGCCCCGCAGCCAGTGGTCCGGTCTGATCACTGCCCGCCTCGCCCACACCGGCCAGCACGCCGATCAATGCGCCCTCGGCGCTGTAGAGCTGAATAATTTCACCGGACTCACCGGTAAAATTGCGTCCACCTGCTGCCGCGCGAAGCGCGTCCGGCAGAATAGAGATCATATGCTCAACGTTATCAGGACGGGAGATATAGACAGGGCAGCTATCGTCGCTGCGCTGTAGTGTGAACCAAGGCGTCATAAATTCATTCCTTTGCATTAACGTCATCGTTAACGCGATTTAATCGTATTAGCGTGCTTTCGCGCAGCTTTGTTAACCAAATATTGACCCGACACAAGAAATGTTAACGAAACCCAAATTAAGGCATTTGTCATGGCGCGTAATTCTGTTTCCACATCCTGTCTTGGCGTGAGCGCGACTTTATCTGTGGCTTTCCTTCTCTCCGCCTGCAGCTCCACGCAATATACGCCTGCCGAAACCGAGATCGCGCAGAGCTTAACGCCCGCCGCCTATCAACAGCGCACGCAAGAGCAGCGTGAAGCGATCGAGACGCAGGATTTGTTTGCGCAGGCCGCCTTCTGGTCGCGCGAATATGATCTTAACCCTGCGGATCTCGAAGCTGCAGTCAAGCTGTCCTCCACCCTGCGCCGTCTGGGCAACCCGGCGCAGGCCCTGGAGATTGCGCAGACGGCCCGCGCCATGTATCCACGCGATGTCGGCCTGATGGCGGAATATGGTGCAAATTTGATTGCCATGGAACGCGGCAAGGAAGCCATCGCGCCGCTCTCCACAGCGCTACGATCCGCGCCGCAAAATGCCCGCATCTGGTCGTTACTGGGCGCAGCTCATGACCAAATGGGCCAGTATGACCGCGCGCGAGAGCATTATGGCCGCGCCCTCGCCCTGTCTCCCAATGATCCGTCCACTATGGCCAATCTGGGCTTGTCTTTTGCGCTTCAAGGCGATGCCCGCACGGCCGAGATGTGGCTGCGCCGCGCCGCCGCCCATCCGCAAGCCTCTTCGGGCGTACGCCAGAATCTCGCGCTCGTGCTCGGCTTACAAGGCAAATATGATGAAGCCGAAGCCATTGCGCGGCAGGATCTGGATCCCGGCGCAGCGGAAAACAATGTTGCCTATATGCGCTCTATGCGCAGCGGATCACGCAGCTATGGCGCGATGACCAAAGCCGGGAGCGCCCCGACGCCCGCGCCGCAAATGCCTGCGTCTCAGCGCCCGATGCCGCAACCCCGTCCCTATGTTCAGCCCGCCGCCGCGCCGCGCACAAGTTACAGCCCGCAAACCTATAATATCCCGCCTCAAACCGCGCCGGCGCAAAATTCAGCTGTCATGCGCGGCGCGCTGCCTGTAGCGCAAAACCCGAATATGACGCAGGTGGTGCCAAGCGGGCAGGCCTCGTCGCGACAGGCTATGATGGCCTATCAGGCGCAAAAATCAGGGGCGCCTGCGCCCGTGCAATCCACAAACCGCTATGGCGCGCAAGGGCAGGCTCAAGTTCAAGGTCAAGGTCCGGGTCAGGGTCAGTCACAAGGGCAAGACATAGTCCCGCAAAATCCGAATGTTCTTGCCCGTATCACCGGCTCGATCAAACCCGGCACGCAGACGCGTCCTCAACAGCAAGGTTACGCGCAAACCTCTGATCCGCGCGTGCAAATCCAGCGCTATATTCCGCCCGGCCAAGCTGCGCAGAACGCCGCGCAAACACAGCAAGCCGCTCCAGGTGGTTACCCGCAAAGACGACCCGCCCTGCGAACGCGGAATTAAGCTTTAGAGTTTTAAATGAGGTCTAAAATAGCAATATAGAATTGTTATGCCAACGCCGCTTTCGCCGTTTCGATAATCATATCCTGCGTGTCTTCATCCAAATAGGCATGCATAGGCAAAGCGACCACTTTATCAATACAGTCCTCTGTCATCGACAATCCGTTTCCGCTGACTGGATAATCCTTATAGGCTGTCTGCATGTGTACGGGCTTGGAATAATAGCGCGCCGTGGGAATACCTTTCTGCTTGAGCGCGGCGGAGTCGGAAACTTCAATCGTATATTGCGCCCATGTTGACACAATACCGTCCATAATGGTGGGCACGCGCAGAGCGTGACCGCGCAGGCCGTCAGAATAGCGCTGCGCAATCACATTACGCTTTTCAATTTCTTCGGCAAAGATTTCGAGTTTTGGCGGGCTTACGAGTGATTTAAGTATAAAACTATGCTGGAAATTTTATAAAATTAAAAAGCAGCACTCATTTTTAATGAAAAATGGTGCCCCCACACGGCACAAAGCCGTGTAGAATAACTCATATAAAACAATAGCTTATTGTCGTTAAGACAAATGTTGTAGCACAGTCTGAGTTGCGGTTTGTGGCACACGGATATGTCTCTGGAGGCGATTTTGGAGCTCTCATTTTCAAATCACGCCATACAGTTCTACTGGAGTGCGTGACTGACTCTTAAAAAAGGCTGCGGAGGTTTAGGAAAATCCAAAAAGCTTGCGCTGTTCATTCCACAGCGCAGTCAACTTACTTCAGTCAGCGTCTTCTACTTTTTTGAAATTAACACGCCGAAAATTCAGACAAGAAGCGCGAACTGAATGAATTTTGCGACCTCATCAATGTGATCTCAACTCAGCAATCGCAGAATTTTTTATTTTCCGCCATTAATGTAACAAAGCCAATTTATTTGCTAATTGATAGCTATTTTATGATTGCGGTGTTAATATTAAATATAATTTCTTATTTCTTAGTAAGGTATGACTTAGCTTTGAAGACTAAACGCCGCCACTCAATAAAAGAGGTCTGCAAGCCCGTTCTTTCTTGTGTAGTAGATCAGGATCCAAAATTTCTTATGCAGGCTTGGAATTGGCTTGTGTCAGCGTGGGCGAGTGGAGCGTGTCAGGACTTTGTGGTTATCATCCACCATATCGAGCCGCCGCCATATGCCTTGGAAAAAGCTGCTGAAAGATTTGGCGCAAATATTATTGTGATCGAACCTTTTGGAGAGGGTCCGGCGCGATATTGCAATAAATTACAGAGCCATGACCATGTTATTGCAACGGGCCGTAGCGGCGCAATACTCACAGATGTGGATTTATTCTATCTTCAGTCGCCCCTTCCCTGCCTAGACGCGTCGTGGATTCAATCGAAAATTGTCGATCATCCTAATCCTGCGTCTACTGCGCTTACTGAACTTTTCGATAAAATGGGCCTCCCGCCGCAACATCTAAACTCTATTCCAACTTTCAGACCACAATCTCATACACATATGTTTAATTGCAACGGGGGGCTTTATGCCCTTCCCATGACGCAACTGGCTAAACTCACAATGTACTGGCGTCATTATTCAAGCAAATGTTTGACTCAAACTGATATATTAGAAAATAAGTTACATCATTCGGATCAACTCGGTTTCATGCTGGCCTTAATAAAGACAAAGCTCCCCTTCCGGCATTTGGATTTAAGTTATAATTTCCCAACTCATTTCAAAAGTTCCGTCTATGATAGCTGCAATACGGATGATATTAAAATCCTGCATTATCATCACAAAATAAATGAAAAAGGTCGGCTGCTTTCGACAGGGCACAAGGCTGTCGATACTTACATTAATAAGGCCAACACTATTTTGGCTGAGTACGATAGCCTGCCGGAATATGCCGATATTCAGGCGCAATATTCATTATCGCTATGACGACAGAGCCTCGGATATGGTTGCATGTTGGACCGCCAAAAACAGCGACATCCGCCGTTCAATATTGGCTCCGGAAGCATAATGAGGCTTTAAAAGAGATAGGTATTTCCTATCCTGACATGTTCGGAACGGATAATGACAAGCATAGTTTTTTAGTTCGGGCTCTGCGTCAGGATCCCAAGCTAACGCTATTGGAAGATGCGCTATCCAAAAATAAAAGTCCGACTCTCATATTTTCGGATGAGGGCCTTTGCAATCATTTGGATGACTTCGATCCCACAGCTTTGACACGTTTCAGATATCTGACGGAAGGTTACCGCGTTGGCATATTGATTGTTCATCGGCAACCGGAGCCTTGGATCAAATCCTATCATAAGCAATGCGTGCTCAATCCGGATAATGGGGCCAGCCCGCTTTGGGGAACAGCCATGAATGTAGAGACGCTGTCCGAACATCTGCGCGTCAAACGGCTAATGAATATCCGAGGTTTAGTTGAGAGTTTAAAAGGCAGCTTTGGCGCGGTGACCGTGAAGACGTTTCAATTCGAATCCACCGACTGGTTTGATGACATGTTAGATACGATTGGGGCAGGACATTTGACACCTGCCAATCTCCCGAAAAGTAATGTGTCAGTCCCGGACTGGGCTACTGAATGCCTGCGCCGCGTCAATGCCGTGACACATAATCAAGACCTAAGAAATTATTGGAAAAGTGCTTTGCAGATATATTTGCAAACCAACCATACGATCCTGACAAATCTAAAACAATCGGACTCGGTACAGAGGGATCAGTTAACCCACATATATCTGAGTCAGGGTATCGATAGTTTTCCATCATCACAGCAAAGCGCTATAAAGAGATTTCTTGAAACTGTCTCCAGTCTTTGAAATGGCCGGGGTCAAGCGACCTCGGCCTTAACAAGTAGAGTGTGATCTGAAAGTCTTGACCTGTCTAATCTCTGGAGCTTTCGAGCCGTTCCAATCGGGCTTCGAGGGATTTGTTACGCTCATTTAACTGAGCGATAAAGATATGTGCTTTTTCCAACTCATTCAGGACATTACCCATATGTTCCGTCAGATTGATCGGCTGATCCGGACGTGTGGGGCCAACCGCCGGAAGATGGCGGGCGGCAAACATGGCCTCAGCCTGTTCCTCAATCGTCGGCATCTCGTAATCCGCATCGAAAACGGCATCGCATCCGGAGGAGCAAATCGGTCCACCTGACGTGATCGTCCCACTCACGGTCAAATTGCCCGTATTGCTCAGGATGAATTCTGCACCTGCAGTGGTAGCGGTATTCAAACCGAAGCCGTCATCTACGCGATGAACAAATTCCCAAGGCGTATTGCCCAAAGAGTCAGCCGTTTTGAAGATAAAATCGCCACCTGTTGTGCTGGAATCATTAATAGCAAATTCGCCATCCGAGTTCCGCACCACCATGTCCCAGACACCGATCGTGCCATTATCCAGTTTCACGCCTGCATTATCGCCGGCTGCCACAATATGGAGAGCGGCATTTGGGTTGCTCGTACCTATCCCGACTTGGCTATCAGCGGCCAGAACGAGACCGTCATAACGCGCACCTGTCAGGACGCGAAATACCAATTTGCTCCCCGTCGTGGCGTCACGCACGAAGAAATTCGTTTCATTCCCAGCAACATCCCATGTCTGCGCAGTAAATCCGGACGAACCGTCTTGTTCAAGGCGAACGCTAGGTGTATCTCCATCAACAATATGCGCCTCAAGAACAGGAGTTGCCGTCCCAAAACCAACATTGCCGCTATTGGAAACGAAAAGAGAATTTGTGGGTGCACCTGCTCTGATTTGGAAAGGCATACGTCCTGCCGTCGCATCCTCAACGGCGAAATAATCCGCACCGCCATTGGTCGAGTCATTGATGATAAGTCGCCAGTCATTAGAGGGAAAAGCTGCACTTGCACTTGTATCATCGAAATTAATGCGAAGGTTGTTTTCTTTCAAACGTAGCGTGTCAAACCCAAAGCTTTCCCCACTTGCGCAATCTAGACCCACGCAAAGACTGCCTTGAATAATAACGTCTGTCGTAAAGACTTGTTGAGCAAAAGCCATTTGTGGTGCCGCGATTGGAGCAGCGAGACTAAGGACGATCAGAGAAGCCTTAATAAATTTAGAATAAGTCATTATTTCGTCCCCTCATCAAGATCGTTTTCAGCAGCTGCACCCGGCATTTGCACGACCCCGCCCGTGACGCGGAAGGATCCGGTTTCAGTGAATGTCTTGCTGATGAATTCGGGGCCAAGCTCGGCCCGGCCATTGTTGAAACCGGCTTTAGGATTACGAACGCGCTTTGTCGTTGCGCCCGTCAATTGCCATGTATAATGGCCATCTGCCATGCCCGAATAATCCCCGAGCGAGACAGTGGGGACGTTAAAGCTTGAGCTTTGCTGTGTGGAAAATCCATCAGGTCCGGCTACGGAAAGCATGAAATTAGACGCGCTGGGAACGCTGGATTTAACGGAAAGTTTGCCGCCCGAGACGACAGCATCGCCTGCGAGTGCTGGACTGGCCAATAGGCATAGGCTGGCCCCTGCAGCCAACAATGTTAGGTTTCGGATATTCATATCTGCCCCAGAACGAGCTTGTGAAAAGCTACATATCGAAGATAGATCAGAGAGAGGGTGCTCGTTTGATCCCGCCCCCAAGATCAATCAACATTATTTGAATACATCAATTTCTAAAAATGTAAAGTCTCATATTTAATTTTGTTAATAAAGCAGCGCGGTCATCTCTCCGCTTGCATTCGGGGGTATGGCGCGTCAAATTATAAATTCGACCAAGGGGCCAGACATGTCGACATTCATACATACAAAATATCGGACACGGCTTTTACTGACCGCTCTATTGCTATGCCTGATTCTATATCTCTTTTGGACATCATCCCGATATCCATCTTTAGGTGATAAAGCATTAATGGGCGGTGCCATTCATCTCGAAGACCCCATGAGTTTCGAGGCGCATTTCAATATCGATCCCGCTTATTCTGTTTGGAAAAAAATTGGACTCACGACGCTGAACTGGCTCGATACAAATCGCAATGGCATGACATTTGGCGTTTTGATGGGAACTGTTTTCCTCACAATGTTTCGTTATATTAAACGCACCAGCTTTAAGAGTGCATTTGCAAATAGTTTTCTAGGTTTATTAATGGGCACACCTCTCGGCGTATGCGTTAATTGCGCGGCTCCGATTGCCAAAGGCATGTATGATGGTGGTGCCAGAGCGGAGACCACGCTCTCTACCATGATTGCGTCGCCGACCTTGAATATTGTTGTTCTTAGCATGCTGTTTGGACTGCTGCCGTTTTATATGGCGTTAGGGAAAGTCGTCCTCTGTATCGGCGTGATCATTTTAGCCGTGCCCTTGATTTGCTGGCTTCTCCCCAAGGCGCAACTCCAATTGGCAGAAAAAGATCAACGGACTTGCCTCTGGACGCCGGACATGGCGGGCCAACCGCCCGAATATTTAGGTGTCGCCGTTAGGGAGTGGAGTCGGGATATCGCCACTGATTTCTGGTATATTTTCAAGCTGACGGTCCCATTAATGATATTGGCTGGATTTTTGGGTGCGATTGTCGCCACACTTGTTCCCCTCGAGACATTTTCGAGTGTCGCCTTTGGCTTGGCGGGAGTGGCTATTGTCGCCTTATTCGGCTTGTTCCTGCCCGTACCGATTGCCTTTGATGTCGTTATTTGCGCGGCTTTGCTCGCGGCAGGGGTTCCGCCAGGCTATGTCATGACGCTCCTCTTTACACTAGGTGTTTTCTCAATCTATTCTGCCTTCATCGTCAGTACGACAATTTCTATTAAGGCCGCGCTATATGTCTCAATTGTCGTCTGGATCATCGGCATTCTCGCTGGGGTAGCAGCACAAGCTTGGCATGAGCATCAGACGGACAAAGCGCTGGATATGCTTTTAAAGCCTGATGAAGCCGTGGCAATTAATATCCTAAAACAGACCACATTATTGGCGCAAACATCATCTGCCTCTCCCGTAAAAACTGTCTCTTCAGCGGCGGATATCACGTTGACAGCGCATCCCTTCGCGCCCCGCTCCCCTTCTGCATCCACGCTTTTCACACGCGGCGAAGCCCACACGATTGGCCTAGATCAACCGATTGAATTTTCTTTTAAAGATATGTGGCCGCCGTTTTGGGAAGGGCGCGGCATCACATCAGGTGATATTGACCGCGATGGCGATCTCGACATCATTATCGCCTCAACCGAGGTCGGATTTCGCGTTTATCTGAATGATGGCACGGGTCAGTTTTTACAGGATAAAGCTTTGCCCAAGGCGATTAGCGATCTAGATATTTTCAATGTGGCCTTAGTTGATCTTGATAATGACGGTTGGCTTGATCTCTTTCTTACAACTTACATGAGCGGAAATTACGTCATTCCCAACCGAGAAGGCGCACTCGTAACGGCGGGTATAAAGCCCGTAATCAACCGGCCTGATACGCCTCTGACATTGGCCGCCAGTTTTGGTGATGTGGATCAAGATGGTGATCTTGATCTCGCGGCCGGGAATTGGGCGGCAGGTTGGTATCGCCGCATCCCGGGGGAAGAGTCGCGAAATCGACTCATTTTCAATGATGCAGGGCAGTTAAGCGGAAGCCAGTTTCAGGATCTGTCCGGATTACCCGGTGAAACTCTGACAATACTCTTCTCCGATATTGATCGTGATGGTCATCAGGATCTACTGGTCGGCAATGATTTCGAACTCCCTGATGTCATCTATTACGGGGAAGGCGAGGGCAAACTGCGCAAGGTCGCCCGTGCAGATGGAGTATTCCCCCATACGACGAATACAACAATGGCGATTAAATCGGATGATCTTGATAATGACCTCGTGCCGGAGCTGTATTTCGCGCAGATTGCGGGACGGGCGTCAGGCCTTTCCAAACGGCTCAACATGTCACCAATTGGGGATTATTGTGACGGGATTGGACGTGCCACTGATCGTAAAATCTGCGAACGGAATATAGCGGTTAAGAGGTGGTATAAATCCGGCAATAGTTTTGATCCGAGCTATGCGAGACGCTGTCTCGACCTAGGCTCTCCAGATAAAGAAGAATGCCAGGGAATGCTGGTAAAAGATCTCGCCATTCAAGCCCGTGACCCAAGCATGTGCCGCCTTATCCCGCGTGACCAATCCGAAGCCCGCGCGTTTTGTGATGTTCACTTCCGTCCAATACAGAATGTCACAACAGAAGATGTGCTCAAAGAAATTAAGCAAATCGATGCGCGTAACGTGCTGCTTTCGCGTAGTGAAAATGGTACTTATACGGACAAGGCAATTGAAACAGGGCTCGAAGTCGGGGGCTGGAGTTGGGATACGAAAGTCGGTGATTTCGATAATGATGAATGGCAGGATATGGTGATCGTCAATGGTACTTGGGTGCCTACTGAGGCCACGCCCGCCAATCTCTTTTTCAGAAATCGTGGGGACGGCCGTTTTGTAGAAGACGCCATTGGATCAGGGATGGAAGACTATTTAATGACGGCTGCGGCGACCCGCGCCGATTTCGATAATGACGGCGATCTCGACATCGTCACTGTTCCGGTGAACGGGCCTTTGCAAGTTTATCAGAACAATTCACAAGACGGAAACATCGTTTCATTCAGCTTCGATGACAGGATCGGAAATCGCGATGGGGTCGGAAATCGCGTTACAATTTTTTATGGTGAGGGACGCCAACAGGTGCGCGAATTGCAATTGGGTGGGGGGTTTATGTCCTTTGATGCTGCCATCGCGCATTTTGGTTTGGGCGAGTTCAAGCGAATCGACAGGGTTATCGTGAATTGGGCAGATGGGGGTCAGTCTGAGATTGCCGGACCTGTTAAAGCTGGATCACGCTATATAATCACTCGGCAGCCGCAATAATCTCGGCATATTGTCGTGATAGCGATTGCGCTTCATTGATCTGATTATTCGTCATTCGCACCGTCAGTTCGTCGCGAACTTGAACGTCGGACATCCTGCTGGCAGCGACGTTCAGCCACGCATAAGCCGTGACATAATCCTGTGGTGTGCCCCAGCCATTCATATGTAAATGTCCCAACACATACTGGGCGCGAACATCACCGGCGAAGGCTGCGCGCTTTAGATTTTTTGTGTTGAAATCAGGGGCCGAGACAATTTGAATAATTTCGTCCGCATCCGGAAGACCCTCTAGTGTTCTAGTGTTCCGTGTAGCTTCCGCGGCATTCCGATAAAGCTCATTAGCTCGCGATTCATCCACAGTCACACCCAGCCCACTCGCATAAAGCGAGGCAAGATTGGCCATGGCTTCCGATGAACCTCCCTCCATAGCTTGCGTCAGCAGCGCTGCGGCAATTTCATAATCCGGTATCACGCCTTCGCCCCGGATATACATAACTCCAAGATTATTCAACGCGCGCATATCGCCGAGCTTTGCAGCGGTTTCATACCAAGACTGAGCCTTTGTAAAATCCTGTGGAACGATGTCGCTGGATTGGTAAAGCACGCCAAGATTAGTCGCAGCTTCCGCCACACCTTGCCCGGCGGCTTTTTCATACCACGGGACGGATGTTTCAGGCGGTGAGTCGGTTCCGAGACCTTTTTCAATCATTACACCAAAGACCAATTGCCCTTTGGGGTGTCCGGCCTCGGCTATAGTTTGAAACAAATTAAACGCAATCTCATAATTCTGCTGTGTTCCAAGGCCCTCTGCCGTCAGCCCGGCAAGTTCAAACTGTGCTTCCAACAAGCCGCCTTCTGCGGCTTTAGCAAACCAATATACAGCCTCACTATAGTCCTGAATCGTGCCTTGCCCCGTTTTATAGGCCGCCGCGAGTGCGAACTGCGCCTGTACATTTCCACGTTCTGCCAAGAGCGTAATTTCATCCAGACTAAGCTTAGCTTGCCCATAAACAGGCGAAACTATGGCAAACAAGCCAGCTATAATGCCGGTGATAATAATCTTATGGATTTGCAGCATCGAATTTGGCCTGCCAGTCGCGTGATAGTGTTTGTGCAGCTGCAATTTGATCAGGCGTCATTAATTGCGCCCAAACATCGCGGCGCTTAGCGGCTTCTGGAAAAGACTGCCCGGCTGAAAGATTAGCCCACATATAGGCATTTTCCAGACTTCGGTCTGTCCCTTGCCCAACACCATAGGCTTCGCTGATGAGATATTGTGCATAGGGTTGTCCAGCCTGAGCATCGCTTTCAACGAGCGCGAAGGCTTTACTTGCATCACTCTCGACACCTTTGCCGTCACGGTAAAGTAGACCGAGATATGTACGCGGCCCGACGAAATTGGCATCTGCCAGCTTCTTCAATCTGGCCACACCTTCCTCATCTCCAATCACAGCGGCGCGGTAATAAAAGCGCCCAGCAGCATCTAGGTTCTGGTCAACAAATTTCCCATACTCGTACAAAAAGCCAAGCTGGACATTTGCCCGGACATTCCCCTTTTTTGCCGCAGACTGAAGGTATTTGATGCCGCGGGTCTCGTCTACTTCGACACCGTCACCACTGAGATACCGTGTTCCCATCATAGACTGGGCTTTAATATGACCGCTTTCGGCAGCTTTTTCGAGCCAGCTCACACCGCGAGTTTCATCTATTACACCTGCTTTTCCGGTTATATAAAGTTCAGCCATCATGATTTGAGCAGCAGTGTCACCCGCTTTTGCATGAGGCTCGATAAGAGTTAACGCCGTGCCGTAATCGCCATTGGAATAAGCGGCCACTCCTTCGGAAAATGACACTGCAATATCGGCGTCTCTCTCACTCTGACCGCATGCACTCGTCAGAATGGAAAAGCCTACAATTATAATAAATGAGTTGCGCCACATAGCTGTCTTTTAAATGGGACTGGCTTGACTGTCCATAGCCTTACGATCGTTTAGGACCTCAGGCCCTTGTTCTCATGCGGGAAATCCACGTCATCCGGAATATCACATTCTAAGAAGCCGCAAAGCGGTTCCCAACCCGGCCGTTTTGTCAGCGGCCAGTCCAGAAGATCATGAGGACGGCTGGCGAAATAGGTTCTGACCTCATCATTGTGGCGAACAAATCTCGCACGATAGGTCTCTTCATTCCCCACAGGTGAGCCTACACCATAAATCCATCTTCGCATCGGTGTTTCTTGCTCATTAAAATACCGGACGGCCCGCGCGATCCAGACATCCACCTCTTCAGTCGTCAGAATAAATTTACTCCCAGGAAATGCGGCATCTAGCTCGCGAAATAGAGGGGGGAAAGGATTGTCTTGCACAGCATCAAATCTACCCGCATAATTTAAAGCGATATCATAGGCCGATTTCGCGATGTCAGGATCACGCGTTCCAACAGGGCCGCAGACTGAGTAATCGAGGATCTCCAGCGCCTTACGGAGAGATTTTGTCCCAGTTTTATGAAACCCTATCCCGAAAACTTTCTGGCGCTCATCCATCCGCTAGTGATATAGCGACGGCGAATTTAGTCAAGTTAGGGGCGATCACCTTGAAGGAAATACACCAAATTCACATAAATAAGACAGGCGGCTCTACCATCGGGAAGATGTTTGGTGTGAAATTCAGACATGTCGATGCTTCTGATTTATTAGTTGAATTGGGGCATGAAAAATTCGCGCAAGACTTTGTCTTTTCCTTTGTCCGCAATCCTTGGGACCGTGTCGTGTCGCACTATTATTGGCGTATAAAAACAAATCAAACAGGACTTCGGGATTCACCTATAGCCTTTTCGCAATGGGTTGAAGAGGCATTTCATCTCCGAAATCCAGCCTATTATGACAAACCTAAAATGTTCCGACAACAAACAGAATGGTTAGACGGAAATTCCGGCTTCGCCGTTCATCCAGATATAGATTTCATTGGCCGGTTTGAGTTTTTAGTTAAAGACATTGAACGGCTTTCTAAGCGCATCAAAACACCGCTGAAACAGACGCTCCCTCATTTGAAGAGATCTGATCGTAGGCGCGGTTATCGTTATTACTATGACGATAAAACTGCCGATCTTGTTGCCAAAGCTTTTGCTCAAGACATTTTAGTATTTAATTATACCTTCGAGTAACAAAGCCCAAAAAGAGTCATTCATTTCATACGAGGCTTTGTCACGTTAACTGAACTAGCCGCTATTTTCCTCTACTTGCCTTCTTACTCACGGGGCTTAGTTGATATTCAGGAATAGGCTGCCGGTTTCAAAGGGACTTAATTAATGCCTAAGTCAGGAAGCTTGCCGTCTCGCGCCATTAGAGAGACCGGGCTGGCGTGAACCAAGCCCTCAAGCGGTCTTGGCCAGTCGGCTTTCATCTCTGACGCATACGGCTGACTCGGGCCTATTTCAGGCATTCTCTTGCTTAAGTGAAGAATCCTGTATCCCGGCACACGCTTGCTCTTGTTGCGTCACAGATACTGCTGGGGCCGTTTTATTAGAGGCGTGTTGTGGCACAATTTGTAGCACAGTTTGTGGCACAATGTCCTCAAGGATCAAAGACAACACGAGATAACCTGTGGTAAAAATTTGGCTATTTCATAGCTTTAACTGGCTTATGGAGCTGAAAACTTGGTGCCCACAAAGGGCACTTATCTTCATTTTGTTCGCTGTGTCCGAAAAAGAACGGCAAAGTCATGGTTTCAAGCGAATAATTGAAAGAAATTACAACTTTTAGGGACGTTTGGGGGTGGCAAGTGTAAGAAAAATGGTGCCCCCACACGGACTCGAACCGCGGACCCCCTGATTACAAATCAGGTGCTCTACCAGCTGAGCTATAGGGGCACTCAAAACATGCGTGAGGCATGGTGGCTAGCGGCGCGTACTTAACGTTCCGCGCGGCTCTGCGCAAGCGCAAAAGACGGGCAATTGCACCCGTCTTTTACTTTGGTAAAGACCGTTAGTACAGCCTAACTTAAGGCGTCGACTTCAATCGCGTCTTTACCGCGAAAGGCGGACAGAACCAGTCCGACAACGCCGTAACCGACCGCTAGATGTCCGAGGTCGAGAATCGATGCGCGGATGGACTCGCCCTCATAATTCCACTCATAGAGCATAACCGGCAGAGCGATAAAAGTCACCGTTATCAGCGCGACCTCCACGCATTTGCGCCAGCGGCTGGCCCCCGCCCAATTGATTAACCAGTTCAGACCGATGACTTGCGCCAGCGCGATCAAAAAGCCGTAAACATAAGTCATAATGCCATTCTCGGCCATCTGCGCTTCGGCCTGGGCCTGCGTTATGCCGTTGAGCATCATCCAGTCATCGGCGAAAATAAATCCGTACCAAAGCGCGCCGACGATCCAGAATGCGACCGCCGCGAGCAGAATGCCCAATATAGACGTATTGTGTAATTTTGGCATATGTGCCTCCCCTGTGTCCCCGTAAACCGGGCGGCCGCTTCGCAGCTCTGGCGCTCACATACATTAATTCGGCGTTTTACACAATTGCCCTGCGATCGTCCTTATTTTACGGGCTGGCCGTAGATATCCAATTCGACGACTTTGCCTTTTCTTGCCGTCTTGGCGAATTGCTGCACGGGCCGCCACTGCGTCGCCTTATCCCCGACTATGACATAGATCATGTCGTCTTCAGACAGATATTTTGCCGCCGTATTTTGAAAGTCGCCGCGGCTCATGGCCAGCAGTTCGGCCTGCTGCTGCTCGACATAATCATGCAGCAAACCATATTTACTGATATTGCGCAATGTGCCCTGTTTCGCGCCGAGGCTCTCAAAGGCGCGGGTATTTTCTTTAATGAGTTTTTGCTGCGTCATAGCGACGTCGGCGTCATCAAAGTCGGGGCCGTAAGCGATGATCATATCGCGGATCGTCTCCAGCGACGCTTTGGTGGCATTGGCGCGCACGCTCGTCCCGATGATAAAGGGCCGGGCCACTTCCCCGTTCTGGACGCTGGAATAGGCGCCGTATGTATAGCCTTTTTCAATACGTAATATCTGGGACAGGTCGCCGGATATGCCGCCGCCGAGCTTCTCATTGGTGAAGACAATTTTGTTAAAATCCGGGTCGGCTGTAGCCGCGGTCAGCTTGCCAATACGTAGCACGGATTGCTTGGACCCCGGCACATTGATGAAGAAGACCCGGCCGGCATTATCCTGGGCGGGGATGTCATAACCGGGGCGCGCCTCGCCCGAGGCTGTGATCGCGGCGGCAAGACCGGACAACCCTTTAGCGGCACGGTCGGGATCAATATCGCCCACAATATGCAGGCGCGCGGGCGCGGACAGAACCCCGGCGTGCGCAGTTTTTAAATCATCCATGTTCAGCGCGCCAACCGTTTGCGCGCTGCCGCCGGACGGGCGGCCCAGCGGATGATCATCGCCGTAAACAAGGCTGTAAAAGGCCTGCGAGGCGATTGAATTCGGATTGGCTTCGCGGCCTTTAATCCCCGTCAGCGAGGCGGACTTTACCCGCTCAAATTCCGCCGCCTGCCAGCGCGGCTGCGTCAGCACTTCTTGAACAAGCGCCACAGTCGGCTCAAAATTGCGCGCCAATGCCGTTACGCTGATCGTGAGTTCGCCGGAGCCCGCCGAGACGTTAATGCTGGAGCCCAGAAGGCCTACGGCCTGCTCTAATTGCGCGGGCGTGCGGTTGGCCGTTCCCTCATTCATGAGATCGGCCAGCAGCGAGAGCCGACCGTTTTGATCGGCGGTTTCGCTCCACCGTCCACCGGGCAAAGTGATATCAAATTGCACGAGCGGAATTTCATCGGTTTCAATCCCGCGCAGCATAACGCCCTCGCCCAGATCCCGTGTCCAGATCTCCGGCATTTTAAGCAGCGGAAGCTCGCCAAAGTCCGGCTCTGAGCGGTCATGCTCTGTCGCGGTTTTGTCAAACTCGGCGACGTCGCCCGCGCTGACCGCCTCGCTGGCGACATCGGCTTGAACCTCTTCAATCCAGACAGTGGCGCGCTCCGCTCCCTGCACGGCCAGCGCCTCACCGCCTTTGGGCACGAAGCTGGTCATGACATAAGGCTTGGCTTTGATATAGCGGTTATAGGCGGCCATGATATCCTGCGCCGTCATGGCGCGAACCTTTTGCGCGGCTGTGACCGAATAGGCCGGATCGCCGTAAAATTCATTATTCGTGGCCAGATCATTGGATTTGCCCAGAACGGTGGACAGGCTGTTGTAAAGACGCGTCTCGCTTTCAGCTTTGATGCGCTCTAAATCCGTGGCGTCAACGCCGCCGGACTCAAACCGCGCCATGGCCGCATCGATGGACGCTTTAACGTCGTCCAGATCTGTGCCCGGCTTGGCGCGCACGCGAAGGGTGAACTCGCCCGCAATCTCATTGCCGCGGTGATAGGCGGCGACATTGGGCGCGAGCTTGGCGCTCTCCACAACTTCGACATACAGCGGGGAATTGCGGCTACCGCCAAATATCGCGGCCAGCATATCCAGCGCCACCTCGTCAGCATGCTGGCCCTGCACCGTCGGGAAAGTCAGGCGCAGCTCCGGCAATTTAGCGAAATTATCCTCAAACCACAGGTTTTTCGTCTCAGTCAGCATCACGGCTTGCGGCGCGGGCTTAGCCACATCGCGGCCGCGCGGAATTTCGCCGAACCACAGTGTCACTTTGCGCTTAGTCTCTTCAATATCAATATCGCCAACAATCGACAAAGTCACATTATTCGGGCCGTACCAATCCTTATGAAACTCACGTAAATCGCCTAGCGTCGCCGCTTGCAAATCCGGCAGAGCGCCGATTACGGTCCAGTTATATGGATGACCTTCGGGATAGAGGGCTTTGCGAATGACCTCGCCCGTATAACCGTAAACAGCATTATCAACGCGCTGCCGTTTTTCATTTTTCACCACCTGTTTTTCACGCCCCAGCGCGGCCGGCGTAACTGTATTAATCATGTACCCCAGACGGTCAGAATCAATCCATAAAATCTTATCAAAGGCATCCTTGGGCACGACTTCGTAATAAATTGTGCCGTCCGACCATGTCCCGCCATTACGCTGTCCGCCCCAATCGGGAATCGCCTTGCGGTTCCACCCGCGCGGCACATTCTCGCTATCGTTAAAGGCCATATGCTCAAAAAAATGGGCAAAGCCCGTGCGCCCCGGCTTTTCGCGGTTTGACCCGGCGTGAATAACCGTCGTTACTGCGACGATAGGGTCAGAGCGGTCGACCTGCAAAATTACCTCAAGACCATTACCTAACGTGAATTTCTCATATTCAATTTTAAGCTCAGGCGTCTGTTGCGCATTTTGCGCTTGCGCAGCAGGCTGATCGCCACCCGTCTGCGTTGCGCTGTCTCCGCAGGCCGCAAGCGCAAAAGCGGCAACAGTCGATAGCAATAAAGTCCGAATAGTCATAGCAGAGTCCCTCAAATGTTTGGGGGAGCGTAGCATAAGAGCAGTGGATTTGAAGGGTAAAGCGAAAACTAAGAAATCGAATTCCCTCGAATGGTAATTTTTATTGCATCAGAATTCAGCCATTCGCTAAGTGAGTACAAAACCCTTTCTTCGCTCAACTTAATTTTCCCGCGCAAAGCACACTCCCAAACAACGCCCACTCTCCAACCCTCAGTGAAAAGGTCGTTATAGTTCCTCATATCCCGTTCAGCATTGCCCGTGATTTTAGCTTTCCAAAAGTCTTCGCGAGTTTGAGGCCAAGAAAATCGATAACAATTATGCTTATGCCAAAAGCATCCATTTACAAAAATAACGGCTCGGTGTTTTTTGAATTTTAAATCCGGCTTGCCAGGAAGTTGTTTATTATGAAGCGAATAGCGAAACCCGGCACCATGTAATAATTTTCTTATTTTGAGCTCAGGGGAGGTATTTTTTGATTTTACTGCAGACATATTCTTTCTACGCGATGCAATAGTGTGTATATCCACCATAAAAATTCACTAAGTTGTAAAATTTAAGCAAATCGAATTTGCAGTTTCAAATCCGTATATATTTTACCATTTTCAAAAATTATTTCCAGATAAGGCGCTTGCCTAGCCCCCGGGCTATCAAACTTAGTGTTTTGGAACAGATAATTTAAGAAAACATCGCGGTTAAATGCATGATAACATAATACTTCCCCAGTTTTAACTACAATCAAGTAACCGCCGTTTGCTTTCGACTCTCCATTCCAAGGCCTGGATGGTTGCATTCCTAAAGCGCTTGCGACAAGCAGCTGTTTAAGCTTAAATTCATAGTCATCTCTATTGAGTTCGAAATTGAACTTCGCTTTCAAGAATTTTGATGCCGAAAGGTGCTCTACAAGTTCGTTTAAACGATTACCTTGTTTTGAAAAGAAACCAACCAGCATCTCTGCAAGAAATTCAGGCAACATAGTATCAATTTTTCTGAGAGTTTTTTCGAATTGAACAGATGACATTGAAACAAAATTAAACTCACCTCCAAGCTCAAGTATTGCACTTACACGGTCCATATACTTACTAACTGAATTGCTTTCATTTATTTCAGAAACCTGTTTCGCTTGATCGGGAGAAATACCAACAAGCTCATATCGAAACAATGTATGGCCAGAATGATTTAATAAAGTTGCCTTATTTTTAAGCATAGACTTCACCGAAAAGCCTGAAAGCTCAGCAGTATTTGTATTTCTGTCTAAAATTGTCGCAAAAATATCGGCTTTTTCACTACTTGGCGCCTTCAAAGAAGTTCGCAACAATGAGTTCATTAATACTTCTGCATCAGGAATTGAAAATGATCGCCCCTTGCCGGAAAGAATTGATTCAAAAATTCCGGACAATTTGGACGAAATTTTTGCACGAGGTAACTCTGCCAGAACATTATCTTCCGCGTTCAAAACTATAACATTTATACCTTCTGACTTATAAACTAATGCGCCATTCACAGGATCACTAAAATATAGGCGCAAAAATTCAAAAAAGCGGCCTTCTTCAATTTGAAGATTCTTGTCTGCTGAAGGTAATTTCCTGGCATCTAAAATTTTAAAGAAGGCGTATAATTCAGCCCATTCTCCAACATTACCCGTAATCACTACAATGTCTCACTACCGGCAAAATGTGGTTGGCCTAGATATTCAATCAAAGACTTGGCCGTCGCTCTAATCGCCGGAACTGCAACAGAGTTTCCCAACTGTTTCATTGCCTGAGTTTCAGAAACAGGAAATTCAAAATTGTCCGGGAAGCCCATCATTTTGCGTCCATAAAAACTGTTTAAGCGAATGACATTACCTGCAACAGAATAAGTGTCCCAATTACGGCGATCCATCAGGCCAGAGCCACGCCCACCAACGCGTAATGTATAGCCGACTGCTTTATTGCATGGCTTACCGAATATGTCCGACATAGTCATATTTAGCGGTTCAGCATCAGGAAACTTGAACGTGCTTTCTTCGGATTTCTCGCCACGGAATCCAACCATAAATATACGTGGACGATGTTGAGGAAGTCCATGATCGGAAGCTTTGACCATTTTGTGATGAAATGAGTATCCAAGGTCTTCGAGTGTCTTCTGAATAACTGCGAATGTTTTTCCTTCATCATGGTTCTTAATGTGTCGAACATTTTCTAAGAAGAAAGCCGAAGGTTGTTTCGCCTCAATAATGTTTATGATATCAAAAAACAGGTTGCCGCGATTCTCTTTTGCCTCATGAAAACCGCGTTTATAGCCTGCTTGCGAAAAAGGCTGACACGGAAATCCTCCGCACAAAATATCAAAGTCAGGAATATCCGCAGGAGCGACTTCTTTAATATCTCCTGCAAACTTTTTGTTCATGAAAAGCGCAGAAGAAATTTTTCTATGATTGTGCTCGTATGTTTTACGCGCGTGTATATTAATTTCAGAAGCGAACACGCACTCAGCATCAAGAGAATGAAGTGCTAAGTGAAATCCGCCAATCCCTGCAAACAGATCGATAAATTTAAGGGGCTTTGAAACTTGTATCTGATCAGCTTTGTTTCGGTAAGACTTAGGGTCATCAATATTTGACACCAAAGCCAATCCTTCTAAAGCCTTGATCGTTGATATCGCTGGACGCTTAGCACCGTTTTCAAAAGCTTCAATCTCTTTTATAGGCACACGCAAGAACTCTGCTGCGCCACTTACAGAAAGTTGTGCAGATTTTCGTAGCTCTGTAAATATCGGTTCTGCGCGTCCCACGTTTTCCTCATTCTAAGAATCGAACTCAATGTGAACAAAACGGAAATATTTGCAAGGGGTAGAACCGTATATCCACACTAATTTAGGCTAATTTCATAAATTCGCTTCTCTAATATGGTTTTGGCCATAGATTTATAAACTCTGCCTTAGTAGCTAACCCCCTCCCTTACTTGTCGTATTTAAACCCGAACTCTAATGTCACTTGGTAATAGGCGACAGCGTCGTCTTCGATATAGCCGCGGGTTGAGATGACTTCGAACCAGTTCATGCCGCGCACGGATTTGCCGGCAGTTTTCAGCGCGTTTTGGATGGCGTCTTCGATCGATGTTTTGGACGTACCGACGATTTTGGATATGGCGTAGACATCATTTGACATTGGGGTCTCCCGTTAGGTGTGTAGCCATTCAACGCGCCCGCATACCCGTCCGTTCCGCGAAACACCGCCGCGCGAAAAAAAGTGCAAAATTCTCAGAGGCGCCCTGTTGACTCTGCGCGCATCGCGCCTATCTCCACAGTTAGCACTCGCGCTCTGTGAGTGCTAAGTCATATCAACTGGTACCACCTTAACAAGAGAGAGCTAGAGCATGAAATTTCGTCCTCTGCACGACCGCGTTGTCGTAGAACGCGTCGCCGAAGAAACCAAGTCTGCCGGCGGGATCATCATCCCGGGCGCAGCGCAAGAAAAGCCTTCTGAAGGCAAAGTCATCGCCACAGGCCCCGGCGCCCGTGACGAGTCCGGTAAAATTGTCCCGCTGGATGTTAAAAAGGGCGATCGCGTCCTGTTTGGCAAATGGGGCGGCACGGAAGTCAAGATTGACGGCAAAGAGCTGCTGATCATGAAAGAATCCGATATTATGGGCGTGATTGGTTAATCCAACCCGCTTGCACATTCACTTACTTATAACTCTCTAAGGAGATTTTATTATGGCGGCAAAAGACGTCAAATTCGGCTCAGACGCCCGGGCAAAAATGCTCGCCGGTGTCGATATTCTGGCCAATGCAGTAAAAGTCACGCTCGGCCCCAAAGGCCGCACCGTGGTTATCGAGAAATCTTTCGGCGCGCCGCGCTCGACCAAAGACGGCGTCACCGTCGCAAAAGAGATTGAACTCGAAGATCGTTTTGAAAACCTCGGCGCGCAAATGCTGCGTGAAGTGGCGTCCAAAACCAATGACAAAGCCGGTGACGGCACGACCACAGCGACCGTACTGGCCCAGGCCATTGTTCGCGAAGGTTTAAAACGCGTCGCAGCGGGCATGAACCCGATGGATTTGAAACGCGGCATCGAAATGGCAGCTTCCGAAGTGGCGGCTGACCTGCTCAAAAAAGCCAAGAAAATCAGTAAATCCGAAGAAATCGCGCAAGTCGGCACGATCTCTGCGAATGGCGAAGCCGCTATCGGCCGCATGATTGCGGACGCGATGGGCAAAGTCGGTAATGAAGGCGTGATCACAGTCGAAGAAGGCAAAACGGCCGAAACCGAACTGGACGTCGTCGAAGGCATGCAGTTTGACCGCGGTTATCTGTCGCCTTACTTCATCACAGACGCCGAGAAAATGCGCGTCGAGATGGACGATCCCTACATCCTGCTCAATGAAGGCAAGCTGACAAGCCTGCAGCCTATGCTGCCGATCCTTGAAGCTGTTGTTCAGACCGGCAAGCCGCTTCTGATCATCGCCGAGGACATTGAAGGCGAAGCTTTGGCCACTCTGGTTGTCAATAAATTACGCGGCGGTTTGAAAATCGCGGCTGTCAAAGCGCCCGGTTTTGGCGATCGCCGCAAAGCGATGCTGCAGGATATTGCCATCCTGACCAACGCCACGCTCGTCTCCGAAGAGCTGGGTATTGAACTGGACAAGCTGACCCTCAAAGATCTGGGCCGCGCCAAACATATCAACATCACCAAAGATGACACCGTCATCGTGGATGGTGCCGGTAAAAAAGGTGATATCAAAGCCCGCGTCGAGCAAATCCGTCAACAGGCCGAAGCGACGTCTTCAGATTATGACCGTGAAAAGCTGCAAGAGCGTCTGGCGAAACTCGCCGGCGGTGTTGCCGTGATCAAAGTCGGCGGATCGACCGAAGTTGAAGTTAAAGAGCGTAAAGACCGCGTCGATGACGCCCTTAATGCAACCCGCGCCGCTGTCGAAGAAGGCATCGTCCCGGGCGGCGGCTCAGCCCTGCTGCGCGCGTCCCGCTTCATCAACTCCAAAGGTGCCAATGATGACCAAGCCGCAGGTGTCGATATTGTCCGTGACGCGCTGGCCTATCCGGCCCGCCAAATCGCAGATAATGCCGGCGTCGAAGGCGCCGTTGTTGTCGGCAATATTCTGGCCGAAAACAAAGCCAATTACGGCTATGACGCCCAGAACGACAAATATGTCGACATGGTCAAATCCGGCATTATCGACCCCGTTAAAGTGGTTCGCACAGCCCTTCTCGACGCTGCCTCTGTTGCAGGCATGATCCTGACAACCGAAGCCGCTATCGTCGAAGCGCCGAAGAAAGACTCCGGCGGCGGCATGCCCGATATGGGCGGCATGGGCGGCATGGGAGGGATGATGTAATTTAGCGCTTCGCGCAAAATTACATCTGAATCTCTCAGATCCAAAACGATTAGGGCGGCCTCTCACAGGGCCGCCCTTTTTGTTGGTATTTTTGATGAGCCACCCCCTCCGACCTTTTGGCGATGCCAAAAGCCCACCTCCCCCGCAAGCAGGGGAGGAAAACTTACGGGGCGCTCAATCTTTTGCTCCCCTGCTTGCGGGGGAGCTGGCGCGGAACGCGTCTGAGGGGGTGACGCGAGCGAAGCGAGCTAACATAAAACCCTCAAAACAATCCCCATAAAAAAACCGCCCGTCTCAGATTGAAACAGGCGGTAAAATCAAACGATCATCCCATCGTTATCTAATAATCGACATTGCTCATCTTGAGCTTATCCCACGGATTGGCTGAGGGCTCAGGCTTCGTCTTTGGCGCGGGCTTTGTCTCGGCGGCGTCCGCTTTGGCGTACGTAGCGTCCGGCGCGTCGTCCTCGACATCGGAGAGCGACTCGCCTTTGAGCCATGCTTCGGCATAGCTGTCTTCGTCGCTACCAAATGCGCGAATAGTCAGGCCCGGAATAACCGCGCCTTCGACCTTGGCCGTGTTGCGGATAAACATGCTGTCTGTCACCACGGCGCATTTATCGGCGCCCGGTACGGCGCGCAGCACATCAGCGACCGCGCGAAACCCCTTGCTGACCGCGCCCAGATCGGGGAAGTCGGCCTTCGCCATACGCACATGGATATTAAACGCGCCGTGCTCCTGCCCGGCTTGCGTCAGCCAGTCCAGTCCCTCGCGCATTGACTCGGCGTCAATCACGCCGCTCACGCTCATATGGGCGATCTGTTCTTTAAAGTCTAAATCCAGGCTCTCGGTCTTGAGAGGGGTCATATATCATTCCTTCGGGTTGGCGGGTGTAAGTAAGAGCTACGGATAGATAGGGCATTTGTTCCAAATGCAAGCCCGTAAGGCAGGGAGGAGGCGCGCGAAGGTCGTTAGTAAAATTAGCGGAGCGAGTTGGGTAAGGAGAAGTTGAGAGACTAACCTCTCGTCCCGCTCATTCCTGCGAAGGCATGGCCGGTCTGGCGCACCAGATCCAGAGTCTCTAGCCCCGTATTCAGACGCTCTGGATCCCAGCTTTCGCTGGGATGAGCGGGGTTAATGGTCTTAAACTACTCGATATTCACCGCGCCCCGTAAATTCAATTATCCCTGCGTATGCATTGATTTTCATAGATATTTGTATCATCTAGACTGAATGAGCAAACAGCCCGATATCAACACAGCATGGAACGCAATTTTTAAAGACTTAGAAATTGTCAATAAAGTTAAAAAGTTTGGTTTTCTTGATGTCACATCTCCCATTCTAAATAAATATTTCGAGTCACGACTTCTATGCAAAATAGACTTCAAAGAAAAGCTTCCAGCTGCATTCAAAAAGAATTCACTTTCGGTTTTGGCACTGAATAACGGTGTTTATCGCATTGCCCAAACAGATCCGTTTTTTAAGTTAGATATTACAAAGCTAGATTCTATAGCAACGGAAGAGATGTTTCTACCTTCATGGATTGAGACAATTGACCCTGATAATATCACAAGTGAATCTCAGGCTCTTGATGCGGCCGCGGCATCAGGTATTTTAGAGAGCTTTACGGGCCATAAAACTACGTTGACAGTTAGAGGGCGCAAACGGTGCGACCCGTTTACTTTGCGATTACCATCAATAAACTTGGGAATGCCTATTATAGAATATCCTGTATCTGGTGTGCAAATAGAGATTGATGGGGGTTACGAAAATCCAACAGATTTGATACTAATAGAGGCAAAAAATACTATTTCTAAAACTATGAATCTTAGACAACTAATATATCCTCAGTTACATTTCGAAAACACTTTGAAGAAGAATGTGTCAACAATTGTCATGTTCTATTGTAAAATAAGTAAGATTTTCAATTTTATTCCGGTCACATTTATTCAACAAAAAGTTGTTCTTGATTATAGTAAAGTGAGAAGATTTAAACTTCGCGTGCCAGCCGCAATCAAACAAACATCTAATGCTCTAAGACAGATTTTGCCTGTAAACGAATCCCTTACGGATATTAACGCACCATTTCCACAAGCCAATGATATAGATAAAGTTATCGATGCATTTGACGTGCTTCTTGAGCGCGGTTCGCTCAGCAAATCTGAAGTTTTTGAAGACCTGCCTGTAAGTGTCGTAGGCAGACAATATGATTACTATATCAATGTGTTGCGTTGGATGAAGCTAGTTACTGTAAAGAGTGGTGTTGTAGATCTCACCAATAGGGGACAACAGATTGGGCGTCTAACCAACGATGAAAGATTAAAAGCGATGCAACAAATTTTTCTTTCTGATGACTTAGTTAAACAAATGCTAACTAGATCTTTACCTGATTTGGACGCCGATTTATTAATTCAATATAACATATCTGGTACTACGCCCAAGCGCCGACAAAGCACCGTTCGCAAGTGGGCCAAAGTATTTAAAGATAGAATTGAACCTTTGACATGATCCTATTTTGTTCTTATCGGTAGTCATGTTCAAAAACGATTCCCAATACCATCTCTTTCACGGCGACATGCTGGACGTTCTTAATAAAAATGTTGAGGACCACTCTGTCGACATGATTTTCGCCGACCCGCCTTATAATCTGTCTAATGACGGGTTCACCTGCAAGGGCGGGCGGATGGTCTCGGTCAATAAGGGGGATTGGGACAGATCGGCGGGGGCAGAAGCCGATTACGAATTTCACCAAAACTGGATTGCGGCCTGTCACCGCAAATTGCGTGATGGCGGCACAATCTGGATTAGCGGCACCTATCATTCTATTTTCCAATGCGGCTTTGCCTTGCAAACAGGCGGCTGGCATATCCTCAATGATATTAGCTGGTTCAAGCCTAATGCCTCTCCCAACCTGTCCTGCCGGATGTTTACCGCCAGTCACGAGACTTTGGTCTGGGCGCGCACGGCCAAGAAACACAAACATGTATTTAATTACAAGGCGATGAAATTTGGTGACTGGCCCGAAGACCCAATGAAAAAGCCGGATAAACAAATGCGTAGTGTGTGGTCGCTGCCGCTGACCAAAAAGAGCGAAAAACGCCACGGCAAACATCCCACGCAAAAGCCCGAAAGCCTGCTGGAGCGGGTCGTTCTGGCCTCCACCCATGAAGGCGACATTGTGCTCGACCCGTTTTGCGGCTCCGGCACAACAGGCGTTGCGGCCCTGCGGCACGGGCGGCGCTTTATCGGCATTGATATGGATAATGCCTATTTGGACGGGATAGCGCGCAAACGCCTTGATGATGAACTCTCGGCGCGCGAGGCCGGAACTGACGTGTCAACACAGGATGATTTTCTGGAGCAAATGCGCGCCGAGGTTGAGGCGGCGAAGGGGTGAAGGTTTCGGGCCACTCCTAAATTCGATATATTCTACGGCGCTTTACTGCCGCCTCGTCCTTCGAGTCCACGCGCTTATAGCGCGTCCTCAGGATGAGGCTTAGTTTTGATTTAAAATTAAATGCCTAACTCACAAACACCTCATCCTGAGGCGGGCCGGTAGGCCCGGTACTCGAAGGACGGGGTGTTAGCGTGCGATTTTCCCGCAATCCCCATCTTTACTTTGACCTTCTCCTCATAAAACCGCGCTTTTAAAAAGATACATCCCCGCCCTCTCATTCTCCCCTATCTTTAAACTGTCTCTTGTGGCGGGCCGGGTGTCGACGTTCGGAACTTATGAGAGATCGGTATTGGATCCGGGAGAAGTGAGGTTACGGCCCACATCAAACAGGTTTGGGAGCAGACTGCGCTGCGGACTGTGACCTTAGCGAGAGCCGCGTATCGGCCGTGAGATATCGCCGCGAAGCTGACCCTTCGTAAAACATTTCTCTTCTGGTCTCCATCGGAGGCTCAGCTTCGCGGATGAGTCCGCGCATTTTTAGCGGCGCGCCGCCGCCGGCCAACCCGGCGCGCATGTGGTCACCCGATGGGCCATCGCATGATGACGTTTGGGACACGCGGGCTTAGCGCGATAAAAAGGCCCGCCTCATCTTTCCAAACCACCTCATCGCGCCTACACAATTCTATGAAAAAAATTATAGCCTTAATCTTTATCGCCGCGCTCCTTATCGGGGGCGGGGTTGTCTATTCAAAACTGGCGGCGCAGGCCCCGATTGCGGTGGGCTATCAGGTGAAGGTCACATGCAGCGAGGTTTTTGTCGCCGGGCGCGATTTTGACACGGTCACGGCCGGGGATTTTAACGGCATTCATCCGCTTTTGAATTATGTGTCGACCTCGATGGACGCGCAAAGCCGAGTCATCAGCGGCCATCTGTTCGGCCTGGGAGGGCGCAAAGCGGTTTATCGCGGCGCGCAAGGCTGCCTGCTCCTGCCGCCGGGCGAAACCGCGCTTCCCGCCCCTGTCGCGACTGACGCCCCCACTGCGCCTGCTGCTGATACTGAGACTGGCCCTGAACTTGCCCCGCCCGCTGTCAAGATTGACCCCGGCGTGCAAGCGGCGGTGATGGCGCTGTTTGATGACAGCCTGAGCGATCATGCCATCGGGACGCGCGCCGTCGTCGTTATGCAAAACGGCGTCATCATTGGCGAGCATTACGCAGATGGATTTAACGCCGGGACGCCCATGCAAAGCTGGTCTATGGCCAAATCCATTACCCACGCCCTGTATGGCGCGGCGCAAATGGCGGGCTATCTGGATATTGAAGGCGGTCCGTTACTGGAAGAGTGGGCGGGGGATGAGCGCGCGGCGATTAAGCTGCGCGATATGTTTGAAATGCAGTCCGGTCTGGCCTTTGATGAAAATTACGGCGCGCCTAGCAGTCACGTCAATACCATGCTGTGGGCGGAGCGCGGCGCGGGGCGCTATGCGGCCAGCTTGCCGCTGTCCTATGCCCCGGGAGCGCAGTGGAGCTATAGCAGCGGGACAAGCAATATTCTCGCCCTGATTTTGCGCCGCGAGCTGGACGTGGCCGGCACGACGATAGACGCCCTGGCGCAAGACAAGCTGTTCGGGCCGGTCGGTATTGACAGCGCGGTTGTTGAGAATGACTTTGAGGGGACGCCGATCGGCAGCAGCTTTGTCTATATGACGGCGCGCGACTGGGCGGCGATGGGACAGCTTTATTTAAATGACGGCATGGCGGGCGGGACGCGCATTTTGCCGCAAGGCTGGACGGATATGGCGCGCCGCCCTGCCGCGCAATCCGGCGGGGTATACGGCTCTCACTTCTGGCTTAATCTGGGGCAAAGAGCCCTGCCCGGTCTGCCCGAAGACGCCTATTATATGGGCGGGCATGATCACCAGCGGGTGATTATACTCCCCGGCCAGAATGCCGTGATTGTCAAACTCGGCATTACCCGCGCACCGGCCGATATGACGCGTGATGTCATGCCCCGTCTCGCGGCGCTGACGAAAGCGCTTTAGACACAAAAAAAGCTGCCGCGCGAGGCGACAGCTTTAATAAGTAAAAGTGCTGAAATCCCCGATGTGTTGCTCAGCAACCCACGGGCCCGCTCTCGCGGAATTTCAGCAAATATCTGTTATATTTTTTTACCGCCGAGGAAGTGCAAGACAAGCAAGACAAGGAAAATAACAAACAAAACACCGGCAATATATTGTGCACCGGCAGCAATACCACCAAAGCCAAGAACGGCTGCGATAATTGCGATAACAAAGAAAATAATAGCCCAACGTAACATTAGGTCCTCCTATAAGTGGTTGTGAAAAAGAAACGTCGCGACCGACATTAAGGTTCCTTAATTTTTTCGATAAGGGCTATTTTTCTGTATCCTGCCCGTAACCGAAGCGTTTCATGGTCGCGATGCTGGGTGTGGGTTGGAGCGTGTAAGCCCCGCCCCTGACGATTAAGGCCGACCCGCCTTCGCGCCGGATCTGGTCCATAGAGACGATATGCATGTCGCGGTAGCTGTCAGAACTGACCGGAACCTCGCCTTTGGCCGTGTCGACAAAAATCTGCGGCGGTGTGGCCTTGTCCTCATATTTAACGCCGTAATAATCCGGATCGGGCATTAACAAACGAAAGGCCATCGGGATCATTTGCTGATAAAAGACTTTGGCATCTTTACTGCCTTCTTTCAGCGCGGCCATATCATGACGGCCTGCAATGCTGTTAAAAATCGGCGACAGACCCATTTCAAAATAAAGGCCTTCATCATCAGCAGGGCGGGAGGCGCGGGCACTGTCGGCAATACAAATATCGCCGCTTTCATGCGCTCTGACGGCGCTCATGAAAGAGGGGGTCGCGCCGGACGGTTTTTCAACGGCGATGTCCAATTCGTCTTCACCGTCGCGGATATAGAAACGCTCCGGCCACGGGCCGCCATCTTTGCGGATAAAGCGCGGCGAGACATTCACGTCAACCACATCACGGCGGTCGGCATCGATATTTTCGAGGCGCTCAACCATATCGCCGACCCCTTTGGCGGGGAAGCAGAACGGGTCGCCGCGCAAATCCTGTCCGTAAGCGGCTATCGGAAGACAGCCCGCGATAATAAGCGCGGAGAGACAGATGCGTGCCGGAAATATGTAAGTTTGGTTCATGATTAATATTACTCCTTACCTTATTAACGTAGCATGCGTGAAAAGGCTCCCATCACCAAGGCGTGATGGAACGGCGCGCACGCCCCGGCGTTTTGATACTATAATTCTTCCCCCATAGATGAGGCCACCATGACGTTTTTTAAAACTTTGAAATATGGCGCAATGCTGCCGATACTGACCGGACTGGCCGCTTGCGCCCCTGTCACTGTTTTGAACGGTATTACGACGGATAAGAATTTCACAGTTGAGAAGAATGTGGCTTATGGCGCGCTGCCTTCGCAGAAACTTGACATTTATACGCCTGCAAACCCGGTAGCAAACGCGCCTGTTGTCGTCTTCTTTTACGGTGGCGGCTGGAATGACGGATCAAAAGACATTTATAAATTTATCGGGCAAAGCTTCACCGAAGCCAGATATACGGTCATTGTGCCCGACTACCGCCTATACCCAGATGTTATCTATCCCGAATTTTTAAAAGATGCCGCCAAAGCGGTCGCTTTTACCCGCGCGCGATATGACCGCCCGATGGTTCTGGCTGGCCATAGCGCCGGCGCGCATCTGGCCTCGATGGTTGCCGTGGATCCGCGCTACCTCGCCGCAGAAGGTCTGACGCCATGCGCCGTGATTTCGGGCTGGGCCGGGCTGGCCGGACCCTATGATTTTAAGGTTTATGAAGAACCCTATTTGTCTATTTTCCCCGAAAATCTTCGTAGCGAAATGCGTCCGATCAATTATGCTGCAGACTCAAAAATTCCGGCTCTGATGATTACCGGAGATGATGACACGACTGTTGATCCCGCACAGACCACACGCATGGCGGCCGCATTGTCATCCGGCGGAACAGAGGCGAAGACTGTATTTATAGAGGGCGCGGGCCATATTGATGTCTTAACGGCGATGTCGACTGTACTGCGTAAGAAAGACAACCCCGTGCGTCCGGCTATGATGGACTTCGTCAGCGCGCATGACCGCGCGTCCTGCACAGCCAATTAAGGCTGCATCGGCGCGTTCAGTACGTCTTGCTCGACCGCTCTCAGGCCGCAGGCCAGCTCGACCATATTGTGGTTCCTGATCACCCCGACAAAAGGGTAGAGTCCGCTATGTAGAGAATATCGCAGGATAATGATTTGCGGATCACGCGCGGATAAGGGCCGCAGGGAGTTAGCCATAGCCCGCACGGGAGCAAGAATTTCGCCAGCCTCAAATATCTGGAAAATCGTCAAGCCTTTGCGGCCTTCGCCATCGCCGCTTAATATATCGCTGTCCAGATACCCCAGCAGCGGCGTCGCGTTAAAAGCAAAGGCCAGATTGATATGGGGACTGCGATAAGCGGCTTGCTGGGCCAGCGCCCCGCCCAGGCTGTGTCCGACAGTAATAATGCGGGCGCGGCGGCCCTCTGCGGTGGCGCGGCGGATCAGGGTTTCGACCAAAGGCTCTATTAACGCGGCGACCTGATCAAACTGATCGTTTTGGTCATCGCAAAACCCAATCGGACGTAAATTTGCGCACCAATCCCCCTTAGAGCGCAAATTCGTACCCCGGAAAACAATAGCGTAGTCGCGGCTATCCGGTCCGGTCTCGCGTTGCCAGACATCATAAGTCAGGCCGGAGCTTAACTCCATCCGTTCTTCAGCCGAAAGCGTTTGGGGCGCAGATATGCCAAGCGCTAGCTGCGCGTATAGTGGCAGGCTGACGGCCTCATTATTAAGCCCCGCATTTGGACGTATCCACTGATCGGGGATGTGAACGCGAAGATCCGGCACTGCGGTGAAGGTCATCGGCGCGGCCGCGGCGCAGTCCCGGACCGGCGCGCTGCCGCGATAGGCATACCCCGCCAAGGTCGCGATCTCAGGAACGTCGCGGTACAAATCAAGCGGCACGCCGTCGGGTTTGACGTATCCGCGTAGTAAAGCGCGGTTATCGGCATAAATACTGCGCGGGGCATCGCTGCCGATGGGCGCGTATTTAATCATCACGCGGTTTTTATTCTGCGCCACTGTCGTGCAACCGACCAGAAAGACGGCGCAAATAAAGCTTAGCCAAAAACATGTAGATCGCAATGTCACACTTATCGGGCTAACGCCGCGACATGGCAAAAACAAGACCACAAAAAAATGACCTGCAGCTTGGCTGCAGGCCTGTCACCCCACCCTTGAAAGCATTATTCGCTTTCAAAACGGCAAATTATTTACGCTTTAGAAACGATAGCGGCCACGGATGGCAACAGGAACGGTCCAACGCTCACCGCCATCATTTGCGCCGGCTAGATTTGGAGCTTGCGCCTGAAGATTTTGCGCATCGTCCATCTTGCCTGTATAGCGGATGCCGGTTTCCAAACCGATTGTTGTACGGTTAAAGAGCGGCGTTTCTATACCGACCATACCGGCCGCTGTCGGAACCCAGCCGCTATCGTAAAAGTCGACAGTACGCGAGCTGGCAGGATTACCCTGTTCAACCGTAATAAGTTTAATGTCATCGACATATGTCGCGCCGATTTTGCCTTCAACGTATGGGCGATAGCGGAAGTTAGTGGATCCCAGATATTTCGGACGGAAATACTGGCGTACACCTAAATCAAGACCGTGGCTTTCATAGCGTGAAAGCTTGGCATTGGTATTTGTCAAACGGCCCGTTTCGCGGCCCAGGTCATTCGTCTGGCCTTTAGCGGTCGAATAAGTGTACTGACCGGTCAGTTTGCGATCCGGATTAAGCATATATGAACCGCCGGCAAAAACATTAAAGGCGTCTTCATAGGCATCTTTCATATCAATATCATTGATATTCTGTCCCGGAAATGGTGCGACATTACTACCGGTAATGGCTTCGCCGCCCGTAATAAAGTCGTAACCGGCACCGGCTTCGAAGTTCAGTCTGGAAATTTGTTTGCCGCCGACGCAGCTATTTCCACAATTGGACGCCGCATAAGCGCCGCCATTATAATTATTTGCACCATGGTGGCCGCTCTGGCCCCACATGCCGTTGAAAAATGAACATCCTGACAATGCCAGGGTTGAAACGCCGATGGCGGCGATGGATAGCAGACGCATAGTGACCTCCTAGTGTCTAAATTTGGCACAGCGTGTGTGCGCCTCATCGTGTCTGTCACTGATTTTGCAATCTACGCGCCAGTTTTGAATCTTTAATTAAGTTTTCAAAAAAAGCCCGACACGATTGCCGGGCCGTATACTCAGCATTTTGAGAAGTCTAAAAAGCAACACGTCCGCGTAATGTGACGGGGATTGACCATGTATCATCGCTTTTGATATTTGTGGCACGGTCATCGGTCCAGCGTATACCCGTCTCAACTCCCAGCGCGACATTCGGACCGGCGGCAATTTCTGCCCCGATAATACCGGACGCAGTGGGCTGCCAGCCTTCGCGGATGTAAATCTGTGTTTCAGGGGCTGTTACAGCGTTACCGCCTTCAGACGTTGTTGTTATGGTCACATTGTTATTATGCGTAAAACCGCCTGATGCGCCGATATAGGGTCGGAACCCTGTGCCGCTACTGGCGTATTGGCGTACGCCGCCTTCAATGGTCAACTCGTTAAGGTCTGAGAATTGATACAGACCGGGTTCAGTGACAGGTCCGCCCGGTGCGTTATTTTCCGTGATCGTGCCGTTCCGAATTTGCTGACCCTCATATTGCGCATAACGTGCGCCGGCAAAAATAGTCGCATTGCTGGATATATCATATTCCAGTGCGCCGCCGTAAACTGTGCCGGCATCAAATGCATCCGCGTATTCAATTGAATCCAGAACAGAAACATCGCGTGTTGCGCTGGCCGGTTTGGCAGGCGCGCCTCCAAATAAATCACCGCCTACAAAATTGCTGATGCCGACAAAGCCTGCGAGACCCAAAGCGTTTGATCCACCCGTGCGGCGTATGCGCGGTGTCTGATAGCTGACAGGATAAGGACGGGGCACATAAATTGGCGCGCCTTGGACGCGCGTCACGCCGCATCCGCTGCTTGCAACAGCGACGCCGCCGCAGCCACCGGCTGCATATTGCACGGCTTGACCGCCGCCATATGAGGCTGTGCCGGCGCTGCTGATCTGGCCGATAACCTGTCCGTTGCCGCCGACGACTTGGCCGCCGCTACTGACATAGCCGATGACCTGACCGGAAGAATTGACCACGGAGCCGTCTTGTCCGACCGTACCGATAATTTGTCCGCCCGCGCCGATAACAGGAGTAACGCCGTGTGATGCAGACGAAGCGGTGGAATAGGATTGAGACATTGCGCTTAAAGTCGGAGCGCTGCCGACACTGCCGCCATAAGTTGCGCCGGTCTGCATTCCTGCGCCATACCCGTTTTGGGCGTAGCCAGCTTGGCTATAACCGGATTGACCGTAGCCGCCCCCGCTTGGCGCCTGTGCGTATCCGGCGCTCTGGCCGTAGCTTGCACCGCTATATCCGCCGGGCTGACAACCTGCGCCGCCTTGATATCCGTAAGAGGGCTGAGCCGCATAACCGGTCGGGCAGGCATTAGAATATGAGCCGCCTTGATATTGGCTATTCGTTTGCCCCCCATATCCCAGCCATGAACACCCAGACAGGAGTGCGGCGGATAAAGTACAGATTGTAAGGCGCATGGGCGGCCTCCCTATTTAAAAATCGTGTATCCTTTTGGAACACATTATGCTTAACAAAACCTTTTTTACCTTACGAAAACGTCATTAACTTCAGAGGCTTAAATGTTAACGAGGCGTTAAAATAATCAGCTGCTAAAATCCGATAGACCCCCGCAAAGTCAGAGGTATTGAAATATTGGCATCGGTTTCCCCGCCGGCCGTTTTATTGCGCGGCCCCTCATATTTAACGCCTGTTTCAAATCCGAGCGAAGCCCGCGGAGAGACCTGCCACTCCACCCCTGCGGTCAAACCACCGCTGGGGACCCAGCCTTCTTCGATAAGTTCGCGGGCGGGCTCGTTGGAAATTGTTGTGTAGGTCGGCGCGCCGCCCATGGCATATCCTGACAGGGCAAGTTCCTGGCGATCCTGTTTGATCTCCAGCGCGTTATAATGAGAGGCCCCTGCAGATGCTCCGATATAGGGTGTGGGCGGACGTTCGAAATAATTGGCAAAAGGGGCATTAAAATAATGCCGTCCACCCAGCTCGACATTCGCGCGTTGTAAGTCATTGACCGTAAACTGTGTCGACGCGACCGGCGCATTGGTTTGTGTTGTTGTCGTAACGACCGGCGGACCGTTAGCGACGCGTGATCCCGGAATCGCGCCGTCGGCAAAAGCCTGAACGCTGGCTTGTGCATTCACATTTCCGGTATAGGTCGCGCCGCCGCCATCGCGGCCCGCCGCAACCCCATAAGTCGCATTGGCCGTCATCGCAAATCGCGGAGTAACGAAATATTCCGCGCCAAGGCCGACATTAAAGACTGAACCGTAAAGATCGGAAAAGCTTACGCCCGGACCTGAAGCGCTAACATTATCAACGCTGTAATCTGTTGTCACAACTTGCGGATCGGCTGGCGTACCTACGATGATTTGTTCAGTATGTGCGGCGCTGGGATAAAGCGGGAAGAAATCTTCGGAATTTAACGCCTCACCAGAGACGCTGCGTTCTGCCCCGAGTGTACCGTTCAAGCGAAGCCCCGAGCGCGAATAAGGGCGGCTATAAATATGAGTCTCCGAAGAGGCGCGCCGGGCGACAGGCACAGCCGCGCCGCTTGACGGGCCGTAAGTGCGTTGCGCGCTTTGCTGCGGGTAAGCGCCGGCTTGCGCCGCAGCGCCATATTGGGGGAGCGCGATTGTAACCTGTTCCGGGCGGCATCCGGGCGGTGCGGGCTGCGTAACCTGGGTGATTGTGCAGGGCCCTCCGGCTTTGCGGGCGTGTGCGTATCCGGCTTGCGGCTGACCATATTGAGGGTTTTGATAGTGTCCGCCGCGGGTTTGCTGCGCGCTGTTATGTCCGGGTTGCGGGCCGAAGCCAATCCACGAACAGCCGGATATCAAAACTGATGAAAAAGCCAAAGCAGCAATGCGCATAATAATCTCCCCCGCAAAATTGCGTCATGGTTAATGGGAGATTTGCCTTGTTTTGCTTAACAAGCCGTTTAAGCGGCGCAGATTTTCTGAAAGACGCTAAGAATCAAACGTCATGCGTTAAAATAATTTAAGCACATTTTCCGGCGGGCGGCCAATCGCGGCGGCGGCATCGGTCTCGACAATTGGACGCTCGATCAGAATAGGATTGAGTGCCATTGCCGATAATAATTGTCCTTGCGGCGCTTTATCCAGAGCCTGAGCCTTAAATATAGCCTCACCCGTGCGCATCATCTCTCGGTAATCCGTGATGCCCATTTTATCGGCGAGTTTTTTTATCGCGCGGGGCTCCAAAGGTTTTTTCAGATATTCCACAACATCCGGTTCGTGGCCGTTTTGTTGTAACAATGACAGAGTTTCGCGGGATTTGCTGCAGCGGGGGTTATGGTAAATTTTTAGCATAGGCCCTCTTAGCAAATGTTAAGTGACTTGAATAGTGGGCTCAAATCCTTCACGTCACATTTATGAAACGGGTTCTCATTATCTCGTCATGGGTCGCGTCCAGCCAGGTTGGCGCGCGCACCTCGGCTAATGCGCTTAATGCGCTGGGGATAGAGACAGTGATATTGCCGACCACACAGATGGGGCGTCACCCCGGCTGGGGGCCGCCGGGCGGCGGCGTAACCGATCCCGCGCGGCTTCGCGATTTATGGGCGGGCGTCAAAGCTCAAAAGCTACACTTCGACGCTGTTCTGACCGGATATATGGGCCATGTGGATCATATCGAACTGGCCCGAGAGATCATTGATGAGCTTCGACGCGGCCCCGGCCTGCAAGTCCTTATCGATCCCATAATGGGGGATACTCCAGGCGGGCTATATGTGGCCCGGCCGATTGCGCGCGCAATTAAAACCCGGCTTGTCCCGCAGGCCGATACCATCACGCCGAATATGTGGGAGCTGGACTTTCTGACCGATGATGACACGCATCCCGCAAGTCCGGAGACGATTATCGTCACCTCTGTCCCTATGGGCAGGACTGAATCAGGCGGAGAGAAAATCGGGGCGCAGATGCGCGGGGTTGAGATGTTTTCGGTGGAGCATGACAAGCTGCACAAAGTGCCGAGCGGAAGCGGCGACCTGCTGGCCGCGCTCTATCTAGGCCATGTCCTTAGCGGTTTACCCGCAAAACTTGCGCTGACTAAGGCTGTGATGACGACCTTTGCGGCGCTCAAGCATTCTGTTAATGCGGGGCGCGACGAGCTGGTTCTGGTCGGGCAGGATTTATCAGGACAAGATTATGACATCTGACATTATATACGGCGATATTGCGCCCGGCTTCGAGGCTGTCCGCGACGTGTTCACACAGCATTTCGAAACAGGCCAAGAAACCGGTGCAGGATTTTGCGTCTATAAAGACGGCGAAACTATCGTCGATCTATGGGGCGGACATCAGGACCGCGCAAAAGAAAAGCCATGGCAAAGTGATACTCTGATCAGCGTATTTTCCTGTACGAAATTCGTAACTGCCTGCGTTACGGCCTTATGTGTCGAGCGCGGCGATTTCTCCTATGAAGATAAAGTCGCAGACCATTGGTCTGAATTTGCGCAAAACGGCAAAGACGATGTCACGATTGCGCAGCTACTCTCACATCAAGCCGGATTATCCGGGATTACCGATCCGGCATGGCAAGCCGCAGATTGGTTTGATCTGGATAAGCTGGAAGCGACCCTGGCCGCGCAGAAGCCCCTCTTCACGCCCGGCAGCGCCAGCGGCTATCACCCTGTCACCTTCGGGCCATTGGTTAATGCTGTAGTGCGGCGCGCTAGCGGGCGTACAGTCGGGCAGATTCTACGCGAGGATATCGCCGGCCCTCTGGGCATTGATTTTCACTTGGGCCTGAACGCATCCGAGCATGAGCGCTGCGCTGATCTGCGTAAACCTTCTGCTATGGCCGATTTCGGCGAGCCCAACGTCGCAACCAAAGCTGCGTTTTTCAACAAGCACGGCAGCCCCGGCGGACGCGGTATTACGCTGTGGCGGGAGACTGAATTTGCCGGCTCGAACGGCCACGGCACGGCTAAAAGCCTTGCCCGCATTGCGCAGATGGTTCTGGACGGCGCGATTGAGGGCACAGAGTTTCTGTCCGGCGATACGCTGAGCGCCTTTACGAAGGAGCGTTATTCCGGACCCAATTTGGTTCTGCCTTTTGATCTGAAATTTGCCTCAGGGATAATGTTTAACCCGCCAAATTATTTTTACGGGCAGAATGATGACTGTTTTGGTCATAGCGGCTGGGGCGGCTCATGTGTGTGGGCCGACCGCGAAAGCGGGCTGACCGGCGCCTATGTCATGAACAAAATGAGTAATCACTTGCTCGGTGACCCGCGTCCGCGCGCGCTTATCGACGCGCTTTATAAGGCGCTTTAATCCAGCGACTTACTCTAACTCTTGGCGCGCCAGCCAGCCGAGCATAATATGGGCGAGCTGCTCCGGCTCCTCCCACATCGCCCAATGACCGGAGCCGTGCAAAATCTCGCGGGTCAGATCAGGGATCATGTCGGCCATGGGGTCAGTCAAGCTGGCCGGAAGAAGAAGGTCGCGGTCCGGAGAGATCATCAGGGTCGGTTGCGTGATCTCATCATCAAGCGTGGCCGCAAATTCCCAATTCGCGCCGGTATTGCGGTACAGATTAATGCCGCCCATAAATCCTGTTTGGGCGTAAGCATCGCTATAGACCGCGCGCTGATCGTCGGTCAGGATCTGCCCTTTGAGCGGCGGCGCGCCGGCATCTAAAAACTGCGCGAAATTCTGCGGTATATAAGTAAAGTCCGACTTAGCCTCTGCGCCGTCCGGCACGCTACGAAACATTAAGCGGAAAAATCCGTCCGGGTCACGGCCAAACAAATCGGCAACGGCCTCCGGGTCATCATTAAAGCGCGCGAAATAATGCTGCTCACCATGGCGCTTACGGTAAATTTTGACCGGATCGACCGGCGCGCGGCGCACATGAGGCGTGCAGATCGAGATAATATGGCTGGCCCGGCTTTCGAGCATGCGCGCGGCATGCCATGTGATAATGCCGCCCCAATCATGACCGCAAATAATAGCGCGGTCTATGCCGTGATGGTCGAGCAAAGCGCGCACATCATCTACAAGACGGGTAATGTGGTAATCAGAGGCCTCTTCAGGCATGTCGCTATGGCCAAAGCCGCGCAGATCCGGCGCAATGCAGCGAAACCCTGCGGCCGCCAGTATCGGCATGATCGGCGAAAAGCTATAGGCCAGCTCCGGCCAGCCATGAATCAGAATCAAAGGCGGCCCATCTTTGGGGCCATCCACATAATAGGCCAGACGAACATCGCCATTCTCAAAGTAATGTGGAACTTGACTGTGCATAGACCCGTTAAACCTTTATATATGGGGCAATACGCTGTAATTACGCATAACTTACCCCTTTACGCGGGCAAAAGCTGTCGTTAAAAGCCGCCAACTTTGCCCTGCCCGCTCCTAGCGGGCTTTGCGCGCTTTAGATAGAGATACTGGATTTAACTATGGTAGAAATTTACGTTCGTCAGAACAATGTGGATCAGGCCCTTCGGGCTCTGAAAAAAAAGCTACAGAACGAAGGCGTTCTGCGCGAGATGAAATCCCGCAAGCATTATGAAAAACCGTCCGAAAAACGCGTTCGTGAGCAGGCTGAAGCTGTCCGCCGCGCCCGCAAATTGGCTCGCAAGCGCGCTCAGATCGAAGGTCTGATCCCAAGCAAAAAGAAGCCCCCGCGCCGCTAGGCCGGATACACTCTATCGCAAACAGCCGTCCTTTAGGGCGGCTTTTTTGTTGGGTGCAAATCCGAGTGACTCCTTGTGCAAAACTACGGAGCGCCGCACCAAGACAGCGGCAATCGGGAACGGGGCGATGGGGGCATTTGCTGGGCTTTCATTTTTAATCCTGTATTTATTAAAAAAGGGCGTCTGTGCGGGACTTTGTTAAACAGGAGTACCTGAGCTAAAAATGTAATTTCGTTTATCAAAGTCCCTGCCGTCGCTGCGTGTGTGACGACGCAGTTTCGACATGCGCCCTTTTCCACAAAGACGCAGCACAGCAATGTCTCTGCCAGCGGCCATGAGCCGGGTTTCGCCGTTCTAGCTCTCACTGGCGGGAGTCACTCCAGCACGTTTAGCTGCAGCTCGGCCCAACACCGCCTCATCTCCAGCCAGCCAACGTACGCTTGCCTGCCCAATGAGATAAGAACAGTTTGAATATATGTCAGGAATTGGGAGCGGGGATTGATTTTTATATGTCCACGGGTTTGTTGGCCCTAACGGGCGCCACCCCCATCGCCTACGCTTCGCTCCGGCACTTCCACCTCAAAGGGGGAAGAAAGTTAAGCTGCTGTATTTATTGTAAAAAGGATGTCCTCCCCTTTGGAGGGGAGGTGGGCTTTTGGCGATAATCAAAAGGTCAGTGGGGATGGCCTCACTAAAAATGCTAACATTAATCCACACCCCAAACGAGGATAGCGGCAGAAATGAAAGTGCGAAAGCACACATATATGTTTAGCATTATTTTTTGAATAATATTTTTGAGCGACGCATCCAAAAGGGGCATGGGTCACATCTAATGAATGACCCTCTCTACTTATTCCTAATAGTATCCCTTACTTTATCGTTGGTATCGTTCAAATTTGATATAAAAAAAGGCATTCTCATATGAAAGATTTTATCCCCAAATCAGAAAGGCGTGCCGCACTCTTAGAAGTGACCGTAGTGATCCTCATCGCCTTTATTTCAAAATGGGCGCTGTCCCTTTTTATGTGGCGTTTTGCCGGCCCCGTTTCATTGCTCGCAGTGGTTGGCCTACTTACGCTTTACATGAATCGCAGAGGTGAAAGTTGGAGAGAATACGGACTTAAACGGCTTGACGGGGTACGCTCTAAACTAATGGTGTTACCTCAGATGGGGCTTACCTTGGCCGCCTTTGCGGCCGCCGTAGCAATTCCGCTTTTTGGCGGAGAGGTATTAGGGCTTGAGTTCATGACCGAAACTTCAAGCGGGGTAGACGACAGGTGGGGCGCCATTGAGGGCAATTTACCCCTGTTGTTGCTATGGTTGGGTATAGTCTGGACTGCTGCCGCTTTTGGAGAAGAGATGTTCTTCAGGGGGTATTTGATATCACGACTGGAGACTGCCTTTAGCGGGTTTCCATTTGCGCCATTTCTAGCCGTATTTTTTGCCGCCGCTCTTTTTGGTTTAGGACATGTTTATTATCAAGGCTTGCGTGGTTTAATTATCACTGGAGCAATTGGGCTGGCCTTCGGAATCATGTTTTTACTTTTCAAGCGCAATCTTTGGCCGATAATTTTTCTTCATGGCGTTATCGATACACTCACTATGTCAGCAATATATTTCGGCATTGAATAAATTTAATACTGTTAATCGAGTAACGGTGAAGATTAACTAATGTCGACATGCCTTTACTTTTCTAACATCCCCCTTCGCCAAATCCCCCAGCATCCCAACTCCCCCTATTCTTCTTCGTCCGACTTTTTCTTTTTCGTCTTATCTTTAGCAACGCCCGGCAGGACAACCGCGAAAACTGTGCCGTCCGGCCCGGTGGATTCCAGTCTTAAATCGCCGCCATGGGCGATGGCGAGTTCTTTGGAGATGGCGAGGCCCAGACCCGTCCCGCCGCGCGCACTGCTGGAAAACGGCTTAAACAAAGTTTCCTGCGCGCGCTCGGGCAGGCCCGGGCCATTATCGGTGACGCGGATAATAGCCTGATAAATATTTTTACCGACGGATACGGTTTCGGCGCTCACGGATAATTGGTTTTGGGTGTTGCGGTGCATCCTCTCCATCGCCTGCACAGCGTTGCGGAACAGGTTTGAAAAGATGCGGTAGGCATCATCTGGATCCGCCATCACCATCATTCCGCGCGGCACATTATTGGTCCACGCCACTTTGGGCCGCGCGCCGGTGATCACGTCTCCGGCCGCCTCGCCGACGAGCGACGCCAGGCGCAGCTTTCGCAGATTGGGTATAGTTTCACTGGTTTTGGTATAATTGAGGGTCTCGGCGCACAGCTTTATTCCGCGGTCTACCGCGCGGACGAGGCGCTCGCCCATTCGCGCCACGCGCGGGTCTTCATCGGTCGCCAGTCTGTCGGAGATAAGCTGCGCGCTGGTCAGCACATTGCGTAGATCATGGCTAATCTTAGCAACGGCCATACCGAGCGTAGCGAGGCGTTCCTGCTGTTTCAGCGCGCCGCGAATACCCGCCTTCATGTCAATAAATTCCCGCTCCAGCTGTCCGATCTCGTCATTGCGGTGGCTCTCCACAATACGTCCGGCCTTGTGGGTCGGGTCTTTGCGAAAGACCCCCAGCGCGCCCGCGAGACGTTTAACAGGACGCACAATCATCAAGGAGAGCGCCAGATAAATCAGTCCCGCTGTCAATACCGCGATCAAAGCTGAAAGCGCAAAAATCCGCCAGGCATAATCGACAAGGGCCTGCTTGGCTGCGCTATTCGGAAGGATAATTTCAAGCGACTCGGCGCCCGGTACACTTGGCTCTGCCAGAACGCGAAGATAGCCTTCACCACTGCCCAGATAAGTTCGCATTGCGGCGCCAATATCCGGCAAACGGCTGGAATCACGCATATCAACGACGGTAAACTGTGCATCCGCCGGAGCCATGCCCAGCACGGCTTCAGTCATGCCGCCGCGCTTTTGCACAACGGCGGTGACGTCGGTTTCCTGCATAAATCGCTCTGACAGTGTTTGGCTGCCTTGATAATCCGGCACGCCCATAACTGCCAATGTCAGAAGCTGCGCGCTGTCCACACGGCTTTCCAGCCAGTTCTGACGGAACACGGCCATAGAGGGCACGAAAAGCACGATTTCGGCCAACATGACAAAGATAATTGTAAGATACAGAACCTTAGTCGACAGGCCCCGCCAAAACACACGTTCCAACATGCAAAATGAACTACAAAACTATTCTAGTGAAAGCGAGACATAGTTTTGGCTATAAATTGGCCGAACGGGCCAAAAAGCTTGTCCGTATACCAAGACCCGGCCGCGCGCTTGATCGCCTCGCCGCGTGTCGGATAAGGCGAGATCATACCGGTCAGACCGGAGATTTTTATATTATTGGCCATAGCCGCGCTGACCACGTGGATCAGTTCTCCGGCCTGCGGCCCGACAATTGACGCGCCAAGAAGCGTCCCGCCTTTAGTTGCGACCAGCTTAACACCCCCCCCGGTATGACGCTCGGCAATAGCGCGGTCATTGTCTGCGTAGTCCCAAGATACGCACCGCACTTTATCAGCTCCGAATTTCTCAATCGCCGCGTTTTCGGTCACGCCGATGGTGGCCAGTTCGGGCTGCGAATAGATACTGGCGGGCATACGGTCGGTCGTCGCTTTGCCTTTCCAGCGGGCAATCAGCGGCGGTAAAAAGTAAAACGCTTTAATGATGACGCTGGCATGATAGCCCGCCGCATGGGTCAGTCCGCCTTTGCCGGAGACATCGCCCACAGCGTAAACGCTTTTATTTGTGGTGCGCAGGCAGTCATCCGTGTCGATATATCCGTGTTTTACGGTCTCAATTCCGGCCTTGTCCAGATCCAGTCCCTCCGTCACGGGCTTACGTCCTGTGGCAACCAATAGGCAATCCCCCTTCAGCGTCTGTCCGTCTTCAAATGTTATCGTGATGGTTTTACCGCGCTGCGAAATTGATTTGGTTTTCGCGGGAGCATGGAAGGTCACGCCTTCAGATTTTAAGGCCTCAATTAGCACGCGCGCATGTTCCGGCTCCATTTTGCCGAGCGGCTCAGCCAGGTCAATAATGTGGACCGCAGTTCCCAAACGCTGAAAAGCTTGGCCAAGCTCGAACCCGATAGGGCCTGCGCCCAATATCATGAGCGTTTTGGGCTGCCCCTCCAGATCAAAAATTGTTTCATTAGTTTGATATTTTACGCCGTCCAGTCCATCGATAGGCGGGATAGAGGCCACGCTGCCTGTCGCAATAATAATACGTTTAGCCTTGACGATATAGCTGTCACTTTGAACTTCATTGGGGCCGGAAAAACGCGCGGATTCGCGAATGACGGTGCAGCCCATCCCTTCGAAACGTTCCTGACTGTCGATAGGGGCAATCGTGGCGATGACGTCTTTGACATGCGCCTGCATAGCGGCGAAGTCGACATTGGGCTCTGCCGCCTCTATGCCGAAAGGCGCGCCGGTGCGAAAAGCCTGGGCATGTTTACCTGCCGCGATCAAAGCTTTGGAGGGCACGCAGCCGGAGTTCAGGCAATCTCCACCCATTTCGCTGCGTTCATACAAGACCACGCTGCGTCCGAGCTGCGCTGCGCCAGAGGCGATAGATAATCCACCTGATCCGGCGCCGATAATGCACAGGTCTACGCTATGTCTGGTTTTGGCCATTGGAGTCTCTCTCGTAACTGATGGACATGCCGCGGCGCCGTTAAGACTCCGCGGGATTGCCTTTGATTTTTTTATAAATAACGGGGATGAGCGCTAAAATAATAAGACCGATAATCGGCAGAAGCACTGTAGGCTGTGTCATAATGCCGGATAGTCCCGCATCTTCCCCTGCATCTAGAGCTGCGCCAATGCCCGCGCCCACACTCGCATAAACAAAGCTTCCCGGCATGATCCCGAAAAAGGTCGTGACCAAATAATTTCTGAATTTTACGCCAAATAAGGCCGGCGCGATGTTAACGACAAAAAACGGGAAGGCCGGAACAAGCCGCAATATAAACAGATAGGAAAGTTCGTTTTCTTGCAGTCCTTTTTCAAATTTTTCAAGGGTCTTACCGCCCAGTTTGTCTTTAAACCAATCGCGAAATGCATAGCGCACAGCGAGGAATATGACCGCCGCGCCAACGGTGGCGCCAATAACAATGAATGATCCGCCGATAAGCGTTCCGAACAAAAATCCGCCGAGCAGGGACAGAACCCAAGCGCCGGGAAAGCTGATCGCAGTCAGGGCCGCATAAGCGGACATGAAGGCGAGCGCGGCGATAAAGTAATTACCCTCAACAAAGGCTTTGAACGTAACTTTTTGCTCTTTGAGCGTATCCAGACTGACATATTTGTGTCCGCCCAGTGCAAAGAATAAAATGAAGCCAATCACGATGATCGCGATTGGCCCGTATTTAAAAGCCGGATTTTTTTTATTTTTCTCGGACCCGTTATCCGCTTCTGTATCAGTCATTATTTGACATCCTCATGCTCTTGCTCACTAATTCTTTCCATGCTGGTCTTGCCCGGCTTGGCTGTGCCGGCATTAACCGACCAGTTATAATCGTGACCCGAGACTTTCGTAGCCGCTTTAAGGGCCGTTTTCTTTTCGCCGTTGGCATATGTGCGCATATGGCTGAGAACTCCGGCATCATTTCCGCCGAAATCGTCTTTGTACCAATGATAGATTGAACTGACGTCTACTTTATTACCGGATACTTTGACCCCGCGCTCACTATTTATAAAGGCGGCGGCGGCGGCGTTGAGATCCGCTTCCAATGTTTTAGCGCTCCACGCCTTTTGCATTAAGTTCGGACAGCCGACGGACGCGCAATTGACCATGTAATGGATACGCGGTTCTTTCCAGTTCTTACGCATTGTATCGTGTTCAATATTATTCAGGCTCATCGATTGACCTTCGACAGTCACGACTTTCATGTCCCACGGACCTTTGGCGCCGAAAAGCTTATTGGGGCCAATATCGCGAATGGAGTCGACAGGCCAGTTCTTTGCGACCACTTGTACAGTCAGGGCGTTATAAAGATTAGCCCAATAGGCCAGCGCCGCGTCTTTACCCATGGATGAGGGGCTCTTTGCAGCCAGTGTATCAACATAGGTGCCCAGCATTGTCATATGCTTTGGGTTTTTCGACAAGGCATCATAGTCGAAGCGCACCAATGAGCCATCCTTAACGGTGTAGCGGTGCAACATAATTGTCCACGCATTGCCGTCATCACTCATAGCCGTATCCTGTTTTTTCATATCATTGCCGTTGTCTGCGGCCTTAGACGCTTGCGCGGCCGAATCAGCGGGCATGCTGTCGGCGGGTACAGTTTCATTAGCCACTGGCGATTTAGGCGCCTCATCGGAGCGGTTTGCCCCTGCGTCCTGACAGGCCAGAAGAGTCAGCGCGGCGGCGGCGGTGAGTAGATATCTTGCGGACATAGAAGGCCCCTTATTTTCAATTTCATTACTGACCTAACGCATAGTCATGCTAAAATATCCTCAAATCCGTGTCACACTTTTGTGCGCGGTGTGTTACAAGTCCTAAGAGCGTCATTTTTTGCTGCGCATATTACTCTGCATTGCTTGACACTGCGACGAGCGCCGTCTATTTGCCGCGCTTAGATTTCAGGCCCCCTGCACGAACAGGGTGTGGCCTTTGGAGACCGATATGAAAAGAACATTTCAACCCTCAGAGCTTGTCCGCAAACGTCGCCACGGCTTTCGTTCGCGTATGGCAACAAAAAACGGCCGCAAGATTCTGGCCCGCCGCCGCGCTAAAGGCCGTAAGCGTCTTTCAGCGTAGCTCTGCGCCCGCCTCCATGCGGGGCAAATATGACAGATAATCTATTAGAACTCGGATCGCTGACCAAGCGGTCCGAGTTTTTGCATGTGCGTAATGGCCGTTACGCCGCGCGCGGCACAGTCGTTATTCAAATGCGGCCGTGCGAAAGCGCGGGTTCGGGCGTTCGCGCCGGCTTTACCGCCACCAAGAAAATCGGCGGCGCAGTGGTGCGAAACCGCGCCAAACGCAGGCTGCGCGCGCTGGCAAGGGCGTTTTTACCAGCCCTTGGCGTTGCGGGTCATGATTATGTCTTTATCGCGCGCATGGAGACCGCCAGCGCCCCGCATGAGCGGCTTATGCATGATGTACAAAAAGCGCTGGAAAAACTGCGCGCGGGCGGTCATAAGCCGCGCGAAACACGCAATAGCTGATATCGCCTCACACCAAACTGGAAATCCCTAAAAGATGGACGATCAACGTAACTTACTTCTGGCCCTGCTCCTCTCCGGACTGGTTTTATTCGGCTATATATTCTTTGTTGAAGGCCCCGCCCGCGAGCGCGCCATAGCCGCATATGAGGCGCAACAAACCGAAGACGCCGCGAATAATCCAACGCTCGCTACTGACCCGATGGGCGCGGATACCGTTCCGGAAATCCAAGACCGCGAAATCTTGCTGTCTTCCGAACGCCAAACCGGGGGGCGCATCGCGATTAATACTCCGGCGCTTAAGGGATCATTTTCCCTGCGTGGAATGCGGTTTGATGACCTTGAACTGGTCGATTATGACAAAACGTTAAAGCCAGTCGATGGCAAAGTCGTTTTATTCTCGCCCCAAGGGTCTGACCATGCAGCATATATTTATGACAATTGGGTGCGCGGCGAAGGCGCTTCCGGTGCTGATCAGGTCTGGAGCCTTGTCAGCGGCGAAGCCCTTACGCCAACAACCCCCGTCTCCCTCTCCTATGAGGGCAATGGATATAGCGTCACGCGCAATGTCTCCATCGACGACAAATATCTGATTACACTCGACGACACAGTCTTAAATACATCAGGCAGCGAAATCATTCTGACCCGCAAAGGCGCTGCGCGCCAGCATGGCCTGCCTGAAGGGCTAACCAATTTCTTTATCCTGCATGAAGGCGCGGCCACAGTCGTCGATGGCTCGCTGGAAAAAGCCAAATATAAAAAAGTGCGCAAGGCCAAAGAGCCGATCACCCATAGCGGGGAAAGCGGCTGGGTCGCCCTGACGGATAAATACTGGCTCTCCGCAGTCATCGCGCCGTCAGGACAGGTCATGACATCGACCTTTGATTTCCAAAATCAGGACGGGTCGGATTTCTACCAAGCCGGCTATGAGCTTAAACCGATGATCCTGTCTGCTGGATCAACTATTCAGAGCACGGGCCATATGTTTGCCGGCGCAAAAGAAGTGAAGCTGCTCAACCAATATAGCGAGCAGCTCGGCGACGATAAACTGGATTTCGCTATTGATTTTGGCAAGATTCTTTACCCGCTTACCCGGCCCATGACGACAGGCCTGAACTGGCTCGGGCACAAGACGGGCAATTTCGGAATCGCCATTATGATTATGACGCTGCTGATCAAATTGGTGCTCTTCCCGCTCAATAATAAAGCCTATGCCAGCCAGGCCAAAATGAAGGCCGTGCAGCCTAAGACGAAAAAATTGCAGGCGCTATACAAAGAAGACCCGCAGACCCTTCGCGTCAAAACGATGGAGCTTTATAAAAAAGAAGGCGTCAATCCGGTCGGTGGCTGTCTTCCGATGATTCCGCAGATATTTATCTTCTTTGCACTTTATAAAACGCTGCTAATTAATGTGGATATGCGCCACGAGCCGTTCTTTGCGTGGATTCGCGATTTGTCGGCCAAAGACCCGCTGTCTATTTTAAACGGTTTCGGCATACTGCCCTGGGATCCTGTCCCGCTTGCTTTTCTATCCTTCTTCGCCATTGGGCCGCTTGCGCTGATGTATGGCGCGTCTATGGCGGCCATGCAGACGCTCACACCGAATGCGGCAACCGATCCGATGCAAAAGAAAATCTTCCAGCTCATGCCGCTGATATTTATGTTTATCCTTGCGCCGTTTGCGGCCGGTCTATTGGTCTACTGGGTCTGGAACAATATCCTGACTTTCGCGCAGCAATATATCATCACCCGCCGCTATGGCGTTGAAACGCCGTTCGATAAGTTTTTCGGCAAAATTTTTGGTAGCAAGTCAACGGAGACGGCGGAGTAATGAACGCCTCTGTCCCAAACGAAAACGCTGAATTAGCGCTATCACCCGAAGAACAGGCGCGCCAAAAAGCATGGCTGGAAGACGGTCATCAGCTCTTTGCCAAATCTGTTACCTTCATGCTCTCTGTGGTCAGCATGGACAGCCTTCCTAATCCTGATCTGCCAGAAGTGTGTTTCGCGGGACGCTCCAATGTGGGCAAAAGCACATTGATCAATGCTCTGACCAATCAGAATAAGCTTGCCAAAGCCTCAAATACGCCCGGCCGGACGCGCGAGCTAAACTATTTCAATGTCAGTGACCGCCTGCGCCTCGTTGATCTGCCCGGATTTGGCTATGCCCGCGCCTCGAAAACCGATATCGAGAAATGGACGAAGCTGACCCGTAAATTTTTACGTGGCCGCGCGCCGCTACGCCGCGTTTTCCTGCTTATCGATAGCCGCCACGGATTCAAAGACAGCGACATTGAAGTTATGTCCATGCTCGACGAGACGGCCGTAATCTATCAGATCGTCTTGACCAAGATCGACAAAATCAAACCGCCCGCTGTTGCGAAATTGATGAAAAACGTCAAAAAGCGTATTGCCAAACGCCCCGCCGCTTATCCGAATGTGATCGCGACAAGTAGCGAGAAGAAAACCGGTATCGAAGAGCTGCGCGCAGAAATCGCCGCGCTGGCTTTGCCGCTTTAATCTTGGCTTTTATTAACTTGGAGCGCGCTCAAACAGCGCTATAAGGCCGCCATGCAAAGACGACAAGACGAGACGGGATGGCAGAGCGCAAAGACGCTGTCCGAAGCCCTGCCCTTTATCCAGCGTTATGCGGGACGCACAATCGTGATCAAGTTCGGCGGTCACGCCATGGGCGATGCGCAGCTAACGCGTGACTTTGCCAATGATGTTGTACTTCTGAAGCATTTGGGTATTAACCCGGTTGTCGTGCATGGCGGCGGACCTCAAATCGGCTCTATGCTGGAGCGTTTGTCGATCAAAAGTGAATTTGTCGACGGCCTGCGCGTCTCTGATTTGGAAACCGTAGAGGTCGCCGAAATGGTGCTGTCCGGCGCCATTAACAAATCTATTGTTGCCGCAATTAATGCTGCGGGTGGCCGCGCGGTCGGGATTAGCGGACGCGATGCGGGGCTGATTACAGCGCGCCAGAAAAGCAAAAATCTTGGTTTTGCAGGAGAGCCGGAAACGGTCGATGCATCAGTTCTAAAAACGCTGGCCGGCGCCGATGGCGGCTATATTCCGGTCGTCTCCCCTATCAGCTCCAGCGTGGATCATAACGCACTCAACGTGAATGCCGACAAGGCCGCAGGCGTGATCGCGGCAGCCTTGGGTGCGATGCGGCTGATGCTGATGACGGATGTCACGGGCGTCTTGGATAAAGACAAGCAGCTCATTACCGATGTCAGTACGGATGACGCACAAAGCTTGATTGATACAAATGTAGCGATCGGGGGCATGATCCCCAAACTCGAGACAGCGATTGAAGCCGTTAAAGGCGGCGTCGAAGCTGTGGTTATTTTAGACGGACGGCGGGCGCATGGTCTGGTCGTCGAATTATTTACGGATCACGGTGCCGGTACACTTATACATTAAAGCTTGCGCCCTACGGCTGACTCTGGGCGTGTGTCTGGCCGCCGTTGCGTCAATGCCACTGTCCGCGCAGGATGCAGATATGCCGGTTTCTCCGGACAGCCCTGCCTGGCAGGTCTGTAACGAGACGTCATATGTTTTGCGCGCGGCTTCGGCCTATGCGGTGGATACCAAAATTACCGCCCAAGGCTGGGTTAAATTATACCCCGGCGCATGCTCGGCCATGGATGGCCCGCGCGGCGCAGCGCGCTACCTCTTTGCTGAAAGCAGCGAAGCTCACCAAGGCGGCATTCGTGAATGGGCCGGCAAATCCCCGATTTGCGCCAGTAATACCGAGTTCAAATCTGACCCGGAACAGTCCTGCGACGTCCAGAATCTCGAAACGCGTTCGTATTTCGCTATTGATCCCTCAGAGAGCCGTACCAGCCTTGTCGAACCTGAAGATTTTGGTGCACGCGCCGAAGCTGCCGGAACGCAACGCTTGCTATCCGATTCTGGATTTAAAATTGCGCGCATTGACGGCCGTCCGGGCCGGCAGACCAATCGCGCGCTTGCGAAATTCCTGCGTGAAGCCAAAATGGATGGCGCAGCGAGCACTGCCGAAAAATTCGCAGCGTTGGAAGCCGCCGCTTTTAAACGTCAGGCGCAAGTCGGGATTACAGTTTGTAATGAGGGTTCGCGTGAAATATGGGCGGCGGTAGCCTATTTGGACAGCGGAGATTTCGAGACGCGGGGGTGGTGGGCGGTTAATCCGGGACAGTGCGCCCGTCCTCACACGGTAAGCATTAAAGATACGGAGCCGCATATTTTTGCCTTAATGAAAGGGGACAACGAAAACGCGCCTGATAAGGTCTTGCGCGCCGAGAGCGCTTCCCTGTCCCGGTTTTGTATTGCCGAGTCACGGTTTTCGACCACTTTGCGTGAGAACTGTCTGGACCGGGGCTACCGATCCGCCAGCTTCCGCTCCCTGCCCGCTGATAAGGACGGTGTTCAGATCAAACTTACCGACGCCGATTTTGCAGCAAAATCATCTGGTGGACTACGCCGCTAATGACAACAGTATCGCCGCATATACGCGATCGCGTGAGCGATTCGCGCATAGCCAATCTCGTCCATTGGATTTTCGATTTGGATAATACGCTCTACGCTGCGGACGGCGCATTTTTTGCGCAAATCGACAAAAAGATTACGACCTTTATCAGTCGTTATCTTTCTTTGCAGGATCACGAGGCGCGGCTGTTACAGAAAAGCTATTTAGTGGAATATGGAACCTCCCTGTCCGGACTAATGGCTGTTAACGGCATGGATCCAGCGGAATTTCTCGATTATGTCCACGATGTTGACCTGGACGCGTTAAAGCCCTCCCCTGCGCTGCGCGCAGCGATTGAAGCTCTGCCCGGACAACGTCTCATTTATACAAATGGCTCCAAAGCCCACGCCAAAAATGTCGCGACGCATCTTAATCTATTTGATCTGTTCGACGGCAGCTTTGGTGTCGAAGACGGTCATTATGTGCCTAAGCCCAAGCCTGAACCCTATACTGTGTTTAACACGTTATTTGACGTCGAACCGACCCGCGCCATCTTCTTCGAAGATAGCCTGCGCAATTTAAAAGTCCCGCACACTATGGACATGGTCACCGTGCTAATCACAAATGATTTTGACTGGTCACACGAGCCTGAAGATGTGCGCCCGGGCGGCGCGGGGCGTTTTGACAGTGCCGATTATGATCATGTCGATGTCATTACATCTGACCTCAGCGCTTGGTTGTCTGAGAGGGTCGGAGAAAGCTAAGCTCTATCTTCAAACCATGCCGCCAAAGCGTCGCGCTCAGCCTCACTCATATGCAGGCCGCGTTTTGTCCGTCTCCAGAGCACATCATTGGCGCTCATCGCCCATTCGTTATCAATCAAATACTCCACCTCGCGCTCATATAATCCGGCCCCGAAGTGCTTCCCCATATCATTCTGGCCTTGGCAATTCTCAAGCACGTCATGAATAAGCGTGCCGTAACAGCGCAGCAAACGGTGCAGTAACGTCTTATCTATCCATTTATAATGGCGCTGCATTTGAACTTCAAAGCGCTCAAAGTCGCCGCCCGGAATATCGCCGCCCGGCAGCACGGCATGCTCGGTCCAATCCCCGCCCGCATCAGGAAAGAATTTTGATAATTTCTGCAAAGCATGTTCAGAAAGCTCGCGATAAGTGGTGATTTTGCCGCCGAATATAGACAGGATAGGCGCCTCAGTATCGCTGCCTTCGAGGTCGAAAACATAGTCGCGCGTCACTTCAGAGGCATCGTCTTTTTTATTATCATAAAGTGGGCGTACTCCAGCATAATCCCATGCAATATCAGAGACGCTAATCGGGGTTTTTAGATATTCATTGGCCGCGCCGATCAGATAGTCCCGCTCAGAATCGCTGATCTTGGGCGGGCCATCCGCCGGATCATACGGCGCGTCCGTCGTTCCGATCAGCGTGTAATCATTCTCGTAAGGAATACAGAAAATGATGCGGTCATCAGCGTTTTGGAACATATAAAGATGATCGCCTTCATAGAGCTTACGCGTCACAATATGGCTGCCTTTGATAAGGCGAAGGTGATCTTCTTGACGTCCCGGCAAAGCCGTTTCCAATATCTCGTCCACAGCAATTCCGGCGGCGTTGACGACGGCGCGGGCACGTATAGTAATTTGCCCTGATGCGTGCGGGGCCTGTCCGTCCAATACCGCTGTCCACATTCCGTCCGCACCGCGCGATAATGCGCTGCATTTGACGCGCGGCAATATATTGGCGCCCGACCGTGCAGCCTGCACGGCGTTCAAAACCACCAAGCGCGCATCATCTACCCAGCAATCGGAAAACTCGAAACCCTTGGTCATATTGTCTTTAAGAATTGATAAATGCGGCTCTTTAAGAAGATTACGTGTCTTTGTACCCGGAAGTGTTTTCCGGCCGCCGAGATTATCATATATAAACAGCCCAAGACGCAGCATCCAGGCCGGACGCAATTCGTCGTGATGTGGCAGCACTATCCGTAATGGCCAGACAATATGCGGGGCTTTGCGGAGCATGACTTCACGTTCCCTCAAGGCTTCGCGCACAAGGCGAAACTCCATATGCTCCAGATAGCGCAGACCGCCATGGATCAATTTTGAGCTGTTAGAACTGGTCGCGCCGGCCAAATCGCCCATTTCGCACAGTGTCACAGACAGTCCCCGCCCTGCCGCGTCATTCGCAATACCGCAGCCATTAACGCCGCCGCCAATAACCAGAATGTCTTGAATATCATCAATAGGGGATAATTTATGTGTCATGGCGCAATGTTCGCAAACTCTGCCGAATTTGCAAGCCCTGCAATCTCTGGACAGTGGTCTATCGCCAGCCTAAATATCTATTATGACCAAATCTGCTATACTCGCGCTCGACCAAGGCACAACGTCAAGCCGCGCTATATTATTCGATGAGTCTGCGCGGCCAATTGATAGCGCGCAGCGCGAGTTCGAGCAAATTTATCCCGACAATGGATGGGTTGAACACGACCCCGAAGCGATCTGGGAGACGACGCTTTGGGCAGCCCGTAAAATGCTGCGCCGGGCTAAACGTGACGGAATTACAATCAAAGCCATCGGCATTACTAATCAGCGTGAGACGACCTTGCTGTGGAACCGCAAAACCGGAAAGCCAATCTATAATGCTATCGTCTGGCAAGACCGCCGAACGGCCGAGCAATGTGAAAAGCTGCGCGAGAAAAACGGGGCGGCCGCGATTGCGGATAAAACCGGACTGATTGTCGATCCCTATTTTAGCGCAACAAAAATAGCATGGATTCTCGACAATGTTAAAGACGCGCGCAAAGCGGCCAAGGCGGGCGAGCTGGCTTTCGGCACGGTGGACAGCTTTCTAATCTGGCGTCTGACGGGAGGCACGCGCCATGTCACAGACGCCACCAATGCCAGCCGTACAAATCTGTTTAATATCAAAACGCAAAAGTGGGACGCGGCGCTTCTTAAATTCTTTGATGTGCCGGACACTGTCTTGCCAGAGGTTTTGGACTGCGCGGATGATTTCGGGTTGACGGAGAAATCCGTGCTCGGCGAAGCGATTCCGATCCTCGGTGTGGCGGGGGATCAGCAAGCGGCCCTCATCGGGCAAGGTTGTTTCAAACCGGGCCAGATTAAAAGCACATATGGCACAGGGTGTTTTGTTGTGCTTAATACAGGAGGCAAAATTGTGCGCTCTCAGCATCGCCTGCTCTCCACTGTCGGCTACCGTCTGGGCGGGAAGACCACCTATGCACTGGAAGGGTCTATTTTCGTCGCTGGCGCGGCGATACAATGGCTGCGCGACGGGCTAAAAATCATTAAAAAAGCTGAAGACACGGAAGCCATGGCGCGCAGCGTTGAGGATAGCGGCGGCGTGACGGTCGTGCCGGCCTTTACCGGACTTGGCGCGCCGCATTGGGACGCAGAGGCGCGCGGGGCCGTGCTTGGCCTAACACGCGCCACTACGCGAGAGCATATTGTCCGCGCGACGCTGGAGAGCCTGTGTTATCAAACTGCGGATTTGCTCAACGCTATGACCGAGGACGGCGTCTCGGCGCGCGTGATCAATGTCGATGGCGGCATGGTCGCCAATGATTGGTTCTGCGAATATCTTTCCGCCGTTTTGGGCATTCCCGCAACCCGTCCTGACTTTATGGAAACAACGGCGCTGGGCGCAGCTTATCTGGCAGGGCGTGAATGCGGTCTTTATCCGGAGTATTCAAAACTCTCCGAAAAATGGCCCCACAGTTCAACATTTAATGAGGCCATGAGCGTGAAGACGCGCAAGGCTTTGATGAGCAACTGGCACAGAAACGTAAAACGCGTGTTGGATTAGCCAACACGCGTCATATTTTTAAATCTATGCAGGTTAAATAGTTTTTAGTGACGCCATGTCAGAGACAGAGCCGCCGCATCTTCTTTATATTTGTAATCTTCGGCGCGACCTTCACGGCGTAGATAGGTCAGGGACAAATCCGCATCGCCGATACGGTAAGCCAAACCGGCCTGGGCGTCGCCGACAATTATGCGGTCTTGAAGCTGAAACTCGCCGCTATATAGACGGCGCGGATTTCCGGGCTCAAATGTCACGGCCTGCGCGTCAGCACCGGCAAAGAAATACCATGTATTATTGTCAGGACCATCGCCGCTTTTCAGATTGTCACCAACTTTAACCAAAGCGCCGACCAAAGCCGAGCTGCTCTCATCATCAAAGCGTACATTAGCGCGCGGCGTTAAAGCGAGGCCGAGACCGGTTTTGCCTACACGGGCAAAATCCTTAGAAAACCCGATAACGCTTTTCGTCTCATTAACATTACATTGCGCTGTGGTGCGCAGACACAGACCTTGGTCTAGATCGAGTTTGAACAAAGGAGACGAGGCATCATTTGGCGAGTCGAAGAGGGCGTCGCGCAAAACGGGCGTCATGCCAACTAGATCCTTGCCCGGCTCAATACGCTCTGCATCTGTTGCACGGCGGGTTAAATCCAGGCCGAAGGTGGCCGGGCGCTGTGTAAGGGTCTGAACCGACCAGCTATTATTATTTGAAGATGACTCGTCTTTATCAGCATCAGAGCTCTGCGCGTAAGTGGCGGGAGCATACATAAGCACGCCAGCAACGAGCATGGCCGTCAAACCACTGTATTTACTCATTTTATTGCCACACATATGTGTCATTTGCTTTTTACCCCGCGTTGAAAAGACCGCGTGTTCACAATCACGTTATCATAAACCCTACGCCTAAACTAGCCTATTTGTTCCTGACCCTAGTTGATATCTCATAAACCACCTTAACCTAACCTTAACGCGAATTAATATGGTACTTGCCATGCAAAAAGCCCGCCAAACTGTGACGGGCCTTATAAAATCTTATTGTGTCAATATTCTGACAGTGCAGGATTTATTGGCAGGCTAAGCATTCTTCATAATCTGTGGGCGCAGCCGCCTCCATCGCTTTTTCCATATCCGACTTTTCAACCTTATCCTCAGACCCTGCAAATGCAGCGCGCTGGATAGATTTGGAACGGCAATAATAAAGCGACTTGATTCCCAGCTCCCAAGCTGTCCAGTGCAGCATATGAAGATCCCATTTTTGGATATCACCCGGCAGAAAGACATTCAGAGACTGGCTCTGGCAGATATAAGGCGTACGGTCAGCAGCCAGTTCAATCACCCAGCGCTGATCGAGTTCGAAAGCCGTCTTGAACGTATCTTTTTCGTGCTGATCCAGTTCGGCAATGTGCTGAACGGAGCCCTCATGCTCGAGAATTGTCGCCCATGTCTCCGGCGCATTGATGCCTTTGGCCTCTAACGCGGCTTCGAGATATTTGTTCTTGACCGTAAAGCTGCCGGACAGGGTCTTATGGGTATAAATATTGGCCGGAATAGGCTCGATACCGGCGGACGTTCCGCCGCAGATGATCGAGATCGAGGCCGTAGGCGCCACCGCCATTTTGTGGCTAAAGCGCTCCATCACGCCGGCATCGGCGGCATCCGGACACGGACCGCGCTCTTCAGCAAGCTTCTTGGACGCCGCATCCGCGCCGCGGCGCATCGTAGCAAATATCCGTTTATTATGGGATTTGGCCATAGCACTCTCAAACGGTATGCTCTTTTGCTGCAGGAAGCTGTGAAAGCCCATCAAGCCGAGGCCGACGCTACGCTCGCGGGCGGCAGAATAAACTGCATCACCCATTTTATCCGGCGCATCATCGATGAAGCTTTGCAGGACATTGTCGAGGAAGCGCATAATATCTTCGATAAAGCCCTCTTCATTTTTCCACTCATCATAGGTTTCGGCATTAACGGAGGACAGGCAGCACACAGCGGTGCGCTGGCGGCCCGCATTATCCTTGCCCGTAGCGAGCATGATCTCTGAGCACAAATTAGACTGTTTGACTGACAGGCCCTGCGCTTTTTGGTGACCGGCCAGAGCCTTATTCACTGTATCGGAGAAGACCAGATAAGGCTCTCCGGTTTGCAGGCGCATAGACAGAATTTTCTGCCAGATTTTGCGGGCGTCGACAACTTTGAGGACTTCATTGGTTTTTGGGCTGCGCAAACCAAATTCCGCACCGTCGCGGACAGCGTTCATAAATTCGTCGGATATATTCAGACCGTGGTGCAGGTTGAGCGATTTACGGTTAAAATCGCCGGACGGCTTGCGGATTTCCAGGAACTCTTCGATTTCCGGATGATGCACGTCCAGATAGACGGCCGCAGAGCCGCGGCGCAGCGAGCCTTGGGAAATCGCCAAAGTCAGACTGTCCATGACGCGGATGAAGGGAATAATACCCGACGTCTTACCCGCACGGCCGATTTTCTCGCCAATGGAGCGCACATTGCCCCAATAGGTTCCGATGCCGCCGCCATTTGAGGCGAGCCAGACATTTTCGTTCCAGACGTCAACAATGCTATCAAGGCTGTCATCGACTGTATTCAAAAAACAACTGATCGGCAGGCCGCGTTTTGCGCCGCCATTGGACAGCACAGGCGTGGCCGGCATGAACCAGAGTTTTGACATATAATCATAAAGGCGCTGCGCGTGATCCTGATCATCTGAATAAGCGACAGCAACGCGGGCAAACATATCCTGATAGCTTTCTTCGGGCAGAAGGTAGCGGTCAACCAGCGTGGTTTTGCCAAAATCCGTTAGATTGTCATCACGCGAGCGGTCAATCTTGACCGTCTTGACAATTTTCAAAGCCGGCGCAGGGGCCTCGCGGTGCAGAGCTTTGCTCTGCGGCTTGGCCGGCGCGTCGAGCGTCTGCATATCCATGGCCAATGCTGTATCTAAACCGCGGTCTTCTTCTGACATCTTTAATCCTATCGTCTACGGGTCTATGCCCGATCAAAATGGCCTTTAAGGCCTCTCAGCGCCGCCGGATCCGTTAGCCTCTCAAATTTACGCACACAAAGTAACGTGTGACCGATCATTGGCTAAAGTTAACAGCCGACCGATAACGCTGCGTGCCTCCACTTGGCCCGCCAGACTTCTCATTTGATTGGTTAGTCCCCTTGGACCCCCGACATCTATATATAGGGGGTAAGTTGGCCCGTTCGTCAATATATAGTTACGCAAAAACTGAATTTTTTTCTTAATAAGTCGTAAATGACGCTGACAGGGCGTTAACAAATAGCGCAGGATTGCGACAACGGCGAACAGCCGGATGCGATTTCATTGAGAGTTCAACGGGTTTGACAGAAAGGCGCGGCTAGTTATGTATATAATGTCCGGTATGTTTAACATCGCCCGCGCCTTTAACGAGCCGTTTGAAGGCGTGTTTTATTATGCGGGGGAGTGAGGGGATTTAACGAAGACCACCAATGTCTGAGTTGGGGGGATAGCAGACTAAAGCCTTCCGACTTTACGTATGTCCGTTTTAGTAGTATTTTTGTCATTTATGTCACGACTAATTTTGATTAGTCTCCAGTAATGAGCGCCAAACGAAAAATTGCCGTTGTTGTGTATGACCAAGTTAATGGTATCGATATCACAGGGCCTTCAGAGGCCTTCGGATGTGTTAATGATCACAATGGCAATGGCCGATATGAAATTGAGGCATGGGCTGTTGACGAGCTGATTGTTCGCACCGAGTCTGGGATACGATTATGCGCGGATAAAAATTTACCTCAAAAGCCCAAAGCTGACATCCTTATAATTCCTGGGGGAAAAGGTATTCGTGATCCAAAAACACTGCGTGTGATTTCGAATTGGATAAAACTTCATCACGCAAATTTTGACCGCGTTACTGCAATTTGCACAGGTTCTTATGCACTCGCCGATTCTGGATTGTTAGATGGGCGGTCAATTACCACGCATTGGGCCCACGCCAAGGATCTTGGAAATTGCTACCCAAAAGTTTCTGTAAATTCTGACGCACTGTTTATACAAGAAGGCCGATTTTATACGTCCGGCGGTGTCACATCAGGAATCGATCTCGCTTTGGAGATTATTGAAGCAGACTTTGGTGCCCAAACCGCTATGAAGACCGCGAAGGAGTTAGTTGTTTTCCTGAAGAGGCCAGGCAACCAAGCTCAATTTTCATTACCCTTGGAATTACAGAGCGGGGCTCCACCTGCTTTAGCCGATACCTGCAAATGGGCAGTTACCAACCTAGATTCTGACCTATCTGTCGAGTCCCTTGCATCTCATGCAGGACTAAGTCCTCGGCATTTTTCGCGGATTTTTCGACAGGCTTTTGGAATGCCACCCGCATCTTTTGTTAAGCGTTTACGCCTTGACGCGGGCAGAACACTTTTAGCCAAGGGTCTTGGTCTAGAGCGCGTGGCCGCTGCAACAGGGTTTAAAACTACGGATGGTTTCAGTCGCGCATTTGAATGTGAATTTAAGACTTTACCAAGTGAATACCGAAAACGCTTTTGGATAAGTGAGGAAACATAATGCTGCAGTTCTCCCGTAGAGGTTTTCTAGCATCTTCACTTGCTTTAACAGCGTGCTCAATTGAACATAACGAAAATATTCAGATAGAGAAATTCATCTGCCCGCCCTGTGGATGCTCGCTTGATCATGTAGAGTTTGATGAGCCCGGCCCTTGCCCTGATTGTGGCATGTCTCTTGCTCCGAAACATGAAACTGATTTAGGTTTTGAGCCTAAAAGATTAGCCGTTCGCGCAGGTTCGTATGAAATGCCCGGTGGAGTTGGTCATGAACACCATCGCATTCAAGTTCACTACTACAAGCCGGAGAGGTTCAACCCTGATTCAAGCATCCTGCTAATTATTCCAGGTGCAGGCAGGAATAGTGTCGACTACCGCAATGCTTGGCTTGGTGCTGCAAAGGACAAAAACATACTCATCGCGGCATTGGGGTATTCTGAAGATGACTATGATCTCGCAGCCTATAACATGGGTGGTGTCATTCGGAACTTTGTTGCCGAGAATGTCGATAATGAAACACGCGGTGTTATTCGCGTAAGCGATGATGACATTAAATTCCAAATCAATCCAAAAAGGGAGGAATGGCTCTTCAACGACTTTGACCGTATTTTCGAGTCCCTTAAAATAGCAACAGGTTCAATGGCAAAGACCTATGATGTTTTCGGTCACTCTGCTGGGGGACAAATCATTAATAGAATGGCGCTATTTTATTCGAAATCACAGGCTAATAGAATAGTTGCAGCGAATGCAGGTTGGTACACATTGCCTGAACTGAGTAGGCCACTGCCCACGGGTCTTGGCGGTTCGCCAATCAATGAAAGTGAGCTCGCCAACGCGTTCGCATCAAAGCTTACAATCCTTTTAGGAGAAAACGATAATAGCGATAGCGCTGGTGGCACACTACTCCGCACGCCTATTATTGATGAACAGGGATTGGGACGTTTAGCAAGGGGTAAAAATTTCTATGCTGTTGCAAAGGCACAAGCGCAATCCTTTGACGTACCGTTTAATTGGACATTGGAAATTGTTCCCAAGGCTGGCCATGATTTTGAAGTCATGAGCCGAGCCGCGGCAAACATGCTTTTTCCTTGATTGATTTCAGCTAACGACCGCTATGGGGATGATGCTACTCTAACCCGGTCAGCGTCCACCACCAATTTCTTATAATCCCTCAAATCGCCGTCATAACGCTTGGCTTTATTGACCTGCCCTTATCTGTCGGCTGTGGCTTCGGCGAGATAGACATCATAGGTGATTAAAAGAGACGTGCCGGGGAAATCGTTAAGCGTATAGATAAGCGCTTCGCGGTTATCAGTATCCAAATGAGAAATCGCCCGCGCCTTTAGCGAGCCGTTTGAAGACGTGTTTTATTATGCGGGCTGATTATGGGCAGTTCACATTATCGCGGGTTAAAACCGGCGCCAGGCCTCCGCCTTCTGTTCGCATATTCGTCGTTTGCCCTTGATAGACGCGCGCCGCAAACGCCATGGCTTGACCCTCATAGGTATATAGACCCGGACGTCGAACTTTAATGTGAGCTGGCGGGCCTCTACTGTGACAGCCCGCAATGATGGCGTCACGAAGTGTTGCGCCACATAGCCGCCCTCACTTATATGCGCCCAGACTTTGCGCGTCAGCTTTGCGCCCCGATATGTCGCGCGACTCCCAAATCCGGCGTCCGGTTTGAAAAAATATTGCTTTCGCTGAGCCCAAAGCTGATCTGCATTATCCGCGGTGACCGCAATTGTTTTTGGAATTTTTGACAATGCCAATTGATGTGCAGGAGCCACACCCCAGCTCTCCAAAAGTTTGGGATCACTTAGCCGGATTAAATTTCGTTTATCGGCGTAAATTGCGTGATGGCGCGGAGCCGGCGTCACGACGACATCGTCGTTTTGAAGCGCGTCGCGCACGACGCTATTTTGGTCTAATGATAAATCAAAATCAGTCAGGCGGTTATAGATTAAATCAACAGTCCGGCCATTCACCGATAGGGCCTTCCCGTCATAGGCGCAGTCTTTGGGGTCGGCGATTGTAACCGTAAATCCGCTTTCGCGAAGACTGTCAGCCGCCAAGAGCATATCAGGATAGTGAAACTGCTCTTCTGGCGCTTCATCAATAATAGCGATCGTTTTGATCGGCCCTGTCCGGCCGGCGGCACGCCATTCAGATATAAACATCTGCGCGATATCGTCGTTAAAATTAGGATTTTGAACATTTGCTGCGCGCTCAAGCGCATTGACAATAAAGGCGCCGCCCGCATTGGTATTAATCTCGATAAGGCGCGGCCCTTCGGGCGTGATATGAAAATCATAGCCCATAAAGGCGCCTTTGGTTTGGCTTTGCGTGGTTATGGCAGGGTGAGAGCCGCGCGCGAGGGCTGCTTTGCGATATGCGGGTAAGGCTGCAACAGTTTCAATCGCCGCAATTTGCTGCAAAATATTCTGCTTATCACCGGCCGACAGAAACACAGCCGTCTTGGCGAAATAATGTGGCCGCGTGGCCAGTAAGGCCTTCACAATAACTGGCGCGTCGGTCTGGGATAAAATCTGAGCGTCAATCGCCGCTCTTTCTAGTTGAAAACAAAAACAGCTCTCATTGAGACGGGCTATGTCAGTGGCGACGTTACATATCATATCAAGTTACCAATTGCGGCACAGCAATTTTACCGCCGCAGCAATCCTGCATCAAATAAGTCATGACTGCCGCAAGCTGCCCAAATTCTGCGTGGTAGATAATATGGCGTCCCTCGCGCCGCGATGCCACAAGCCCGGCTGTGCTTAACACGAGTAATTGGGCCGAAGCTGTTGGCGCGCCGACGCTCCCCAGTTCAGCCAGACGTCCGGCAGACAGGCCTTGCGGCCCGGCCTGTATAAGATGGCGGATCAAATTAATGCGGCCCATATGGCCCATTGCGGAAAGGCACTTCACAGCGAGGTCATCGTTCATAGTTTAATATTACATGAAGTATTGAACTATTCAAGCCATTCTACAAATTGTCAATATGGGCTTAAAAATAGAGCAGCGTTAAGCCCGGTCAGCGGCCATCACTAATTTCTTATAGTCGCGCAGATCGCCGTCATAGCGTTTGGCTTTGCCGTTTTTGACCAGCCATAATCTGTCGGCTGTGGCTTCGGCGAGATAAACATCATGGGTAATAAGAAGAACCGCGCCGGGGAAATCATTGAGCGCGTAGATCAGGGCTTCGCGGCTATCAATGTCCAAATGCGAGGTCGGCTCATCGAGGATAAGCACATGCGGCTTGTCAATCGACATCAAGCCGAGCAGCAGGCGCACTTTTTCGCCGCCGGAGAGTTTCTCAACCCGTGTTTCCACTTTTTCGTGGCTAAAACCCATGGCGGCTGCCGCGGCGCGCGCCTTATGCTCGAGCGTGCCGTGAGGCAATTTTTGCGTGATATGGTTGAGAACCGTCTCGCCTTCGGTCAACTCGTCGAGTTGATCCTGAGAGAAATAACCGATTTTGAGCGCCGATGGCGCTTTGCGGTTGCCGCTCATCAACGGCAGGCGCTCGGCAATGGATTTGACCAATGTCGTTTTGCCCTGCCCGTTCGCGCCGACAATGGCGACGCGGTCATCGGGATCAAGGCGCAGATTAACCCGCGAGAGAATTTGCGCGCCTTCGCCATAGCCCAGATCGGCATTTTCCAGCTCCAGCATAGGCGGAGCCAGCTTACCCTTGGGCTTGGGAAAGTGAAACGGCGTCGTGCGCTCGGATATCGGGATGGCAATATCCTGCATTTTTTCGAGCATTTTAACGCGCGACTGCGCCTGGCGGGCTTTACTGGCCTTGGCTTTAAAGCGATCAACAAAGGCCTGAAGATGAGCGCGTTCGGCGTCCTGTTTGACCTTTTGCGATTCCAGCTGCGCCGACTTGGCCGCGCGCAAGGTCATCCAATCGTCATAGCCGCCAGGCGTGAGCATTAGCTCCTGATGTTCAAGCGCCAGCGTATGCGTGACGCTGCGGTTCAGCATTTCGCGGTCATGGGAGACCATGATGACAGTATGGGGGTATTTCTGGATATAGCCTTCCAGCCACGCCGCGCCTTCAAGGTCGAGATAATTGGTCGGCTCATCGAGCAGCAGCACGTCCGGTTCAGACACTAAGACGCCGGCAATCGCCGCGCGCATGCGCCAGCCTCCGGAAAACTCTTTGGTCGCGCGGTGAAACTCATCCGGTGAAAAGCCCAGACCGGATAGCACTTTGGCGGCGCGCGTGTCGGCGTTCCACGCGTCCATATCGGTCAGGCGTTCATAGATATAGCCCAGACGGTCGGGATCGGTCGCCGTCTCCATCTCTTTCATCAGGCTGTGGCGCTCTGGATCGGCAGCCAGAACGACGTCCATAATAGTGTCATCTGTGGCGGCGACTTCCTGAGCAACCCAGCCCAGCCGGGCATTTTTACCGATACGGATAGCCGAGTCGCCTTTGGCATTTTCGACATCTTCACGGATCAGGCGCAGTAAGGTGGATTTGCCCGTACCGTTACGACCGATTAACCCAACCTTCCATCCGGCAGCAATAAAGGCGCTGGCTTTTTTAAACAGCGGGCGGCCCTGAACGGCGTAATCGAGATCGGTTATCGTAAGCATGGGCGCGCATTAAGGGGCTAGGGGCGAAACGCAAGTCTCTTTCGCCGCTGTGACTGCACTGTAGTGCTGTCGGAGACAAAAAACCGCTATTTGTCGGTTATTTAGATCATTTGCAGCCAATTGCCTTGTCATCCGTTGGTTAAGCAGCTTTGATAAAAACTGGAGGGCCGTTTGGAATTTTTTGACGAAATGTATGCTGGCGAGGGCGATCCGCGCGCGGCATATTCAAGCTATCACGACTGGTTTAGCAGTCAGAAACCCAAAGCTTTAAAGCAGAAAATGCGCGAAGCCGAAGCGGTGTTCCGGCGCACTGGTATTACCTTTAATGTTTACGGACAGAAAGACGCCGAAGAACGGCTGATCCCATTTGATATCGTGCCGCGCATTATTGCTGCCGATGAATGGGCCAAAGTTTCACGCGGGATTGAGCAGCGTGTCAAAGCGCTTAACGCGTTTTTACACGATATTTACCACCGGCAGGAAATCGTACGCGCCGGCCGCCTCCCGGCTGCGCTGATCGAAAATAACGAAGCCTTCCTTCAGCAAATGATCGGCGTCACCCCGCCCGGCGGCGTTTATACCCACATTGTCGGTACGGACCTTGTACGAACGGATAAGGACGAATTTTACGTTCTTGAAGACAATGCCCGCACGCCGTCCGGGGTCTCCTATATGCTGGAGAACCGCGAGACGATGCTGCAAATGTTTCCGGAGCTGTTCGCGGCCAATAAAGTGCAGCGGGTCAGCAATTACCCTCATTCGCTTCGCCGTTCATTATCGAAATGCGCGCCGAATTTATGTGAGGACAAGCCCGTACTGGCTGTTCTGACGCCCGGCATCCATAACTCCGCCTATTTCGAGCATGCCTTCTTGGCCGAACAAATGGGCGCGGAGCTGGTCGAAGGCCATGATCTGAAGATCAAAGATGGCCGCGTCTGTATGCGCACGACGCAGGGTTATAAAAAAATCGACGTGATCTACCGCCGCATTGATGATGATTATCTTGATCCGCTGAATTTTGATCCCAACTCGATGCTGGGCGTGCCGGGTATTTTTGATATTTACCGCGCGGGCGGCATTACAATTGCCAATGCGCCGGGCGCAGGAATTGCCGATGACAAAGCAATTTACTCTTATATGCCTGATATTATTGAATTTTATACCGGCGAACCTGCGCTGCTTAAAAACGTAGAAACATGGCGCTGTTCAGAGCCGCAATCGCTTAAATATGTGCTGGATAATCTTAAATATCTTGTTGTCAAAGAAGTCCACGGCTCCGGCGGCTATGGCATGTTAATCGGCCCGGCAGCCAATAAAAAAGAGCTGTCTGATTTCGAGGCTAAACTAAAAGCCGACCCGTCCAATTATATCGCGCAGCCGACTTTGGCGCTGTCCACGACGCCCGTCTTTACCAAATCCGGTCTGTCACCGCGTCATGTTGATCTGCGTCCTTTCGTGCTGGTCGCGCCCGACCATATTGAAATTACGCCCGGCGGCCTGACCCGCGTGGCTATGGAGAAAGGCTCTCTGGTAGTCAATTCAAGTCAAGGCGGCGGAACCAAAGATACCTGGGTTCTGGAGGCTTAGATGTTAGGAAAAACCGCAGGCGGCCTCTTCTGGATGTCGCGCTATCTCGAACGCAGTAAAAATATTGCGCGCCTTGTCGATGCAGGTTTTCGCATTGCGTTGACCCGCGCGCAATCGTCGGAAAAAGACTGGGAGTCTATTTTAGCCACGACCGGCACGGCGGAGGCCTATCACGAACGCTATGACAATCTGGACAGCGGCAAAGTGATCGACTTTATGCTGCGCGATACGGCCAATCCGTTCAGCGTAATTTCCGTGATGAAAAACGCGCGGCAAAATGCGCGCCTGTCACGCACAGCGCTCACCCGCGATGTATGGGAAGCCGTCAACGAGGCCTGGCTGCTGATCAGAAAGCGTCTGGACAAGCCGATAGCGGAGACTGATCTTCCGGCCGTATTAGGCTTGATTAAGCGCCAGACCATGCAGGTTCAGGGCGCGTTTCATGCCACCATGCTGCGCAATGATATTTATGACTTTGCCCGTCTGGGCACATTTGTTGAGCGCGCGGATAATACGGCGCGTATACTCGACGTAAAATATTATGTTCTACTCCCCTCCGCAGCGTCGGTCGGGTCCCCACTGGATAATATGCAGTGGGAAAATGTTTTGCGGTCTGTTTCAGCCGAGCAAGCTTATCGCTGGCTGCATCAGGACGAAATTACGTCCTCCGGCATCGCGCATTTCCTCATTCTTGATAGCTGCTTGCCGCAATCGCTGATTTTTTGCGTTAAGGAAATCGACGGCATTCTGTGGCGCATTAACGACCATTACGGTGCGGATTTACCGTCATCACAGCTCAATAAAGAGCTTCTCGCCTGTCTGGACGGTAAGTCCATAAGCGAGATTTTTGAGGGCGGCCTTCATGAATTTATTATCGATTTTCTGGCCCGCAATAATGCCTTAGCCGCACAGATCGAGACCGATTACCGGTTCTGGGCTTAGTTGGAAAAATTATGCAATTATCCGTATCACACACCACACGTTATAATTTCGAAACGGCTCCGGCTTATGGCTTGCAGCAGCTTCGCCTGACGCCCAAAACCAATGCGGGTCAAGAGGTTCTGGATTGGACGCTCGATATTGAAGGCGCGCAGACACAGGCTATTTTTGATGATGAGCATCGCAACCGCACCCATTTGATTTCCATCAATGACGGTGCCAAAGAGGTTCTGATTACATCGCGCGGCACGCTGGATATGACCGATCAACACGGGATTGTCGGTACACATGGCGGTTTTACGCCGTTGTGGCTTTTTTTACGTCAAACCGATTTGACTACGGTTGGCGACGGCGTTACCGCGCTGGCCGCAACATTACCGGATGCACCGGACGCGACGGCGTTTCACGCTTTATCCAAAGAGATTGCCCGCCGCGTCAATTATGAAACAGGTCAGACCGGCGCGACGACCACAGCTGAGGAGGCGCTCGATCAGGGCGCAGGCGTCTGTCAAGATCACGCCCATATTTTCATATCAAGTTCGCGTCTTGCCGGACATCCCGCCCGCTATGTCAGCGGTTATTTGATGATGAATGACCGTGTGGATCAGGATGCAACCCATGCCTGGGCTGAGGTCTGGATTAAAGACCTCGGCTGGACGGGCTTTGATGTGTCAAATGGCATCTCTCCGGATGCAAGATATGTTCGCGTTGCGACAGGATTAGATTATAATCAGGCCTCGCCGATTAGCGGAATCACACTGGGTGGCTCAGGCGAAACTATAAATGTTAATGTTCAGGTACAACAATAAATCTGAACTTTCAGGCATATAGAAAGACTATAAATGACATATTGCGTCGGCATGACCCTTAAAAACGGGCTTGTTTTCATGTCCGATACCCGCACCAATGCGGGCGTGGACGATATCGCCTCAGTCAAGAAAATGCACACGTGGACGGTCGAGGGCGACCGCGTTATCACTTTGATGACGGCGGGCAACCTCGCGACAACTCAGGCTCTTGTCAGTCTGTTATCAGAACGCTCCATGAAGCCGAAAAAACGTGACCCCTCAATAATGAAAGCGCCGACTATGTTTCAGGTTGCGCGCCTCGTAGGCGACACATTGCGCGAGGTGATTCAGGCCAATGAGGGCAAAAAAGGTCAGCGCACGGATAGCGTATTTAACGCTACCGTCATTTTAGGCGGACAGATCAAAGGCATGCCGCCGCGCTTGTTCATGGTCTATCCTGAAGGTAATTTCATTGAGGCCAGCACAGATAATCCATTTTTCCAAATCGGAGAGACGAAATACGGCAAGCCTATTTTAGTGCGCGCTTATGATCCTGAAATGAGTTATGAAGACGCGATGAAATTATTGCTCGTCTCATTTGACTCGACGATGAAAGCGAATTTATCGGTCGGGTTGCCGCTGGATTATGAGATATACGAAACGGACAGCTATGACGCCAGCCGTCACGGCCGTATTACAACGGACAACCCCCATTACCGCCAAATCTCTGACGGTTGGGGCGACGCAATAAAAACCGCATTTTTGTCGCTGCCCGATTATAATTTCGACGCAGAGTAGCGCGATACCTTAACGCGGCGAGACATAAAACTTTCACACAAATCAACATAAAGCTTAAAGGTGGAGCCCGCGCCGCATTTCGGATAGAAAGCCCAGATGAAAATCCTGATTGTGACAGATGCCTGGGAGCCGCAAATGAACGGGGTCGTTCGCACCTTGTCCAAAACTGCCGAAATGTGCCGGGAGGCCGGACATATTGTAGAGGTCATCGCGCCATCTGATGGCTATTTCACACTGCCGCTTCCGACTTATCCCGATATCCGGCTTGCGCCTTTTGCGGGACGCGATGTGGAGCGGCGCCTCATCCGCTTTGCACCTGAAGCCATTCACATCGCGACCGAAGGGCCGTTGGGGCAGATGGCCCGCGCCCTGTGCATTAAGTGGCAGCTGCCGTTTACGACCAGCTACCACACTAAATTTCCGGAATATATTAAGGCCCGCTTTCCCTTTATTCCTATAAGTTGGCCCTACAAATTTGTCCGTGATTTTCATAATAGCGGCGGACGGATTATGGTCACCACGCCGTCTATGGTCGAGTTTTTGGATAAACGCGGATTTAAAAATCTGGCGCCATGGGCCCGCGGCGTTGATCTAGATCTGTTCAGTCCTGACAAGCGGTTCGCTCCGGACGATGTCTATGCCGGTCTGTCCCGCCCGGTCTGGGTCAATGTCGGCCGTGTTGCCGTCGAGAAAAATATCCAAGCCTTTCTTGATCTCGATTTGCCGGGCAGCAAAGTGATTGTCGGCGACGGGCCGCAGCTCGATGATTTAAAAATTGCCTATCCGGATGTCACATTTACCGGCCCGAAATTCGGGTCGGATTTGGCGCGCCATTTTGCCGATGCCGACGTCTTTGTCTTTCCGTCGCTGACGGACACATTCGGACTGGTCAATATCGAAGCCATGGCCACAGGCACGCCCGTTGCGGCCTATCCTGTGTCCGGCCCCATTGATATTATTCCCGGCTCAAAGGCCGGCATATGTGATGATAATCTGCAAAAAGCCTGTCTTGAAGCGTTAAATCTCTCACGCGATGATGCCGTAGCGCACGCGCAAAAATATAGCTGGAAAGCTGTCAGCGAAATTTTCGTCTCCCACCTGACACCACAATATAATCCGGTCGCGCGGCGAAATTTCAGGCGGATCAGGCGGTTTATCATGATTGCCTCCAGCCCTTATCATGTGGTAAAAATGGCTTATCGGCGAACTAAACGGTTTATCATCGGCAAGCCTATTCCTCCGCTGCATAAGCCTTACCGCAATCCACGTGACCGCCCTTGACCCGGAGATGACCGCATTTTTGCAAGGCCGCTCTGCAAAAGAGACCTGAAGACAGAGGGTTGAAGCTTTGGCAACTTCGCCATAAAGGGCGCTATGTTTGATCTAGAGCTATTTTTGTCCGCATTTGCGATACTGTTCGTAATTATCGATCCGCCGGGATGCGCGCCGATATTTGCGACTCTGACCAAAGGCACGAGCCGCGCCCATCAAAAAGAGATGGCGATAAAATCTGTCATCGTGGCCGGACTGATCCTGATCGGGTTTGTATTTAGCGGTGAATTTATCTTCGACAAGCTGGGCATCAGCCTGGATGCGCTGCGCATTGCCGGCGGTATTATGCTGTTTATTATCGGCCTGAATATGGTGTTCGAAAAACGCACGGAATCGCGCGAGGAACGCGCCGAAGACCTACTTGAGGAAATCGAAGACCCCGAAGACATTTCCGTCTTTCCTATGGGCATTCCGATGATTGCCGGCCCCGGCACCATGGCATCCCTTCTTCTGCTAACCAGTGAACAGAGCAGTATCTACGGCGTTGTCTCTATTCTCAGCGCCTTGCTAATCGTATTGTTGATGACTTTCGCGACCTTCTGGGTAGCCGGGCCGCTCATGCGGTTAATGGGCAAAAGCTTTACCAATGTGCTGACACGCGTGCTTGGCGTATTGCTTGCCACGCTAGCGGCACAGTTCATTATCGATGGCGTATTTAACGCGTTAATTAGCGTATCCTGACCATTGCAACACGCCGCGCGCGCCCTTATGTAATCCTCCTAATTTACAAAGGATAACGGCATGCTGAGCGCAATCTTGACGACACTTCATTATATTTTGACGCTGTATCTTTTCGTGATGATAGCGATGATTGTTATGAGCTGGCTTAAAGCATTCGGTCTGGTTAATGCGCGCAATCCGATTGTCGCCCAAATTGATCAAGTGTTATATGCCCTGACGGAACCTGTTCTTCGCCCTATCCGCAACATCTTACCGCGCACCGGCATGCTCGATCTTTCGCCCATCGTTGTTTTTGTCGTGATAATATTTCTGCAAAGCCTGATACAAAACTTTCTGATAGGCCAATATTTATAGGCTATCCAGCGCATCTGACGTAGCGCCTTAAGTTTTGCCCGCTTTGTTCCCGAGCTAAAGCCATTTTTACGCGCAAACCGGAACTTGCTTGCAATGCAGGCTCAGTCCACATTTGCTAAACCTGTTTAAGTTATTCCACGCCCGGGTCATCAGGACTTGGCGGTTTTAGAACATCCTCCAGCTTTATGCCTTTAGACTTCACAGCCTTGACTTTGGGTGTAGGCGCCGGCTCCCGCGACACGACGGGCTTGGCAATAACCGCTTCGCCTTCCATCGCCGGGCGGGCCGCTTCCAGCCGTTCAAAGCGGGGATGAATGAGCTTGCCTTCATCACCATATGAGAAGACCAGACGGCGCCAATCGGCATCATTATATTCAAATGCAGCGCCTGAGGGATCGAGGTCGGACCAGTCGGGATCTGTCGGAGCCGTTGCGGCGCGGCTGATCCACAAACGCGCATCGTTGGGATTATTCAGCAGAGTTTCGGCTTTTGCGGCAAGCTCACACAGACGCGCGCTGGGCGCACCGGACTTAAGCAATCCATCCAGCGCCGACAACGCCGCGACGCCGTCACCGCTGCGCAGCGCTTCTTCTGCGGTCACAATCTGGCTCTCGCGATGGGATGGATTTTGTTTGGCCAGAGCCTTCATCCGCTTGGCCCGGACTTTTTGCGGCTCGGTGGTGAACAGATCGCGATAAGCCAGTGAGAGCGCAGGATGCGGCGCGCGCGACCAGCTGCTTTCGATCAATTTGGCGGCGCGGTCATTATCGCCGGCCCGCACTAATAATTGCGCAGCGAGCGCAACGCCGGGCGCAAAACCCGGGTCTTCGACGGCCACGCGTTCGGCTTTTTCGCGGGCCGGTTCAAATTGGCCGTCACCGGCCATTTGATCAGCAATCGCGCTGTGCAAAACAGTGGCGCGGCGCGCGGCGATATCTTTGGAAATATGTTTACGCGAGACGGCATCCTCCAGCGTTTTAAGAGCATTACCCCAATCAGACTCCGCTACCTGAGCCGAGAATAAAATATCCAGCGCCCATTTTGCGCCCTTATTTTCTGAATAGGCTTGCTCAGCATGGCTGCGCGCTGTGTGCAGATCTCCACGCGCATAAGCCAAACCGGCCAAGCCGCGCTGCGCCACTTTACGGGTGCGCTCATCGTCGAGCATCAAGGCATAGCGCTGCTGCGCTTCGGCCGGATCACCGGAGATCTCGGCAGCCTGCGCGGCGACAATATTGCCCAGCGCCGGACGGTCGATCAATGTACGGGCCCGCGCCGCTTTCTTGCGCGCCATATCAGCATCTCCCGCAGAAGCGGCGATCAGCGCATCTTCCATAGCCTCCAAAGCTTGTCCGCGTTTGCGCTTGGATACGCCGGAACGTAGCCGCGATGGAAGGTCATAAATTAAATGTAGAAACGACCAGACAATAATTGTGGCCAGTACCATACCAATCGCGACGAGAGCTAAAAGCTGCATGGACATTTTATAACCACCCGCAGGCGCAATCGCATCTCTGTCGCCAAAGGTCATAAGCAGGTAATTATCCCCGCCTATATAAAGGAGCAGCCCCGCTACGATAACGGCGAGGATGAGCGTGATAATTAACCAGCGAACAAGCGTAGATTTCATGGTATTTTCCTTTAATCGAGCGTGTCTGCAGCAGCCAGCCAAGCCTGCGCGGCGTCCTGAACATCAGGACTTTGGGATTTGAGAATTCGGGCTGCGCCTTTGATATTGCCGCGGTCGACAAGGTCATAGGCGCGCGCAATATCCCGGCGGGCCTGTTCGGCCCGGTTTTCTCCGGATTGCATATGGCGGTCGAGTTGCCGCTGTAGCCAGTTACTCGGCGCCGCGCGCTGCGCAGTCTCATTCACCGCCGCGAGCATAGCCGCGCGGGGGAAATTGCCGATAAAATCATAGTTTTGCGCAAGTGACGGCGCCGGCGCGGGCTCGGCGATGACAGTCACCGGTTCGGGTCGGGCTTCCAGCTCGGCGATACGGAATTCAGCGGCATTAATGCGCTCAAGCAATGCTGCAGGCTCCGCGCCTTCAGGATAGACAGTTTCAGGAGCAGGCGTCTCGCTCAGCTCTGTGACCTCCGCCTCAAGTGCGCTAATGCGCTCTAATATCCGGCGCGGGGCAATATCGCCTTTCTCCGCCAGAACTGTTTCGGCAATATCGAGGCGTTCTATGATCCCGGCGCGCTCCAACGCGGCCTGTTCCAGACCCGCTGCGCGTTCGTCAACAGAGGACGCAATAGCTCTGATCTGCTCTTGCAATCCGTCCATCTCCGATAGGCGGGCAAGGTCAGTTTGTGCTTGCGATACAGTTTCGCCCTGCGCGGCCATTTGGGTTTCCATCGCGGCCAAGCGCTGACCCATTTGCGCGGCTTGCTCAACGCCAGCATCAGGGCTGTTTTGGACCATGTATTGCGGGCCAAGCCAGCCAATTGCGCCGCCTATGCCCGCGGCTATAATACTGAACAGCAAAATAGCGCCAAAGCCTGCACCGCGTTTGACGGGCTTGGGTGATCTACGGGGCGGGTTTGGCGATTTGCCTGCTTTGATCGGCCGTGACGCAGATTTAGCATCCGGCTTCCCGCCCGCTTTGGGCTCCGTCTTAGATGTATCATCTTTATCGCGCGCTTCACTTTGATCTATGCGCGCCTGCAACCGGGCTTGCGCTGCCGCCAATTCGTCATCATTAATCGGGGGCAGATTATCTGCGCTGTCTTTAGGGGGTTTGGCCATGAAAGCTCCTGCGTTGCGCGTAGCTTATGCCGAGCGCCAAGCTTTCTCAAGCGCTTCCATGAGCGCGCGATCATTTGGTGCCGAGGCAATATAGCGGGCGGCAAACACATCGGACAGGCAGGCATCAATATTAGCCGACAGGCTAACAGTAATCAAATTTGCAGACTGCTCGTCAGACAGAAGGCGCATCAAAATTTGCGCCGCCTTGGGCGAGTGCAGCAGCACATAACCGCCGGATTTAATAACCTGCATCGCCGCGTCAGGAATTTCAGTCACCGCCTGCGTCCCGTAAATAATCTCGCGCCGCGCCGTCAAGCCCGCGGCGCGTAAAGCCCCGGCCAAATCTCCCGCGACATGGACACCACTATAATGGACGATACTTTGTGTTCCGCGCACACTTATAAGCTTGGCCAGATCATCAACATTACCGCCTGCGCTTTGAACCTTGGTAAATCCTATTGCGCGCGCCTGCTCACCTGTCGCCACACCAACACAATAGACGTCATGGTCGCGCTTATCCGACAGAGCCGCGAAAGCGCGCACCCCATTGGCGCTGGTGAATGCAAGCGCTTCATCGGTCTTGGGCGCTGCAGGACTATGCGCCGTCGCTGTGACGCGCAGGAGCGGGGCAATGATGGGCGACATGCCCGCCGCTAAAACCGCGTCTGCACTGCTCTGCGCGCCCGGTCGCGTGCGGGTTATCCAAATGACGGCGCCGGAGCTATCTGTCATTTGGCGTGTATGTCCCAGAAAATATGCTGCCCCGCTTCGAAACGGATTTCCATGCCCAGACTATAACCCAGCGCATAGGCATCCCCCAGAGCCGCTTCGCTGAGCGTAATAGTGACATCGCGGGCAAAGCGCAATTTTCCGTCCGGCGAGAGGGCCTCGCCGCGCATGCGCAATGTATCACCGGAAAGCTCGGCCAGCGCGGCAACAGGCGTGCGGCAGGAGCCGTCCAGCGCTTTGAGAAAGGCGCGCTCAGCGGTAATCGTCATATCGCTGCTGCTATCATGGAGCGGGGCACAGAGCGCGCGGGCTTTGCCGTCATCAGCGCGGATCTGAATGCCGACCGCGCCCTGTGCCGGAGCGGGGAGCATGTCGTCGGTGGAAATGGCGTGGGTGGCGATATGGGATTGTCCCAAACGGTTTAATCCTGCCATTGCCAAAAATGTCGCCGCGCATTCACCCGTCTGGAGCTTGGCCAGCCGCGTGCCGACATTGCCGCGCAGCAGCGCATATTTAAGATCAGGACGCAGCCGCGCCGTCTGGGCTTGGCGGCGCAGTGAGGCCGTACCAACTGTTGCGCCCATAGGCAGCGACATGAAATCCGGCACGTCATGGGAAATAAAGGCATCGCGCGGGTCTTCACGGGGCAATATGGCGGTGATTTCAAATATTCTATTGAGCGTCGTGGGTACATCTTTCATCGAATGCACCGCAATATCAATCGCGCCAATGGCCAGTGATTCATCCAGTTCTTTGACAAACAGCCCCTTACCACCTGACTCAGCCAGACGTCCGGTCAGACGGTCGCCCGTCGTCGTAAAGGTTTTGATCGGAAAGGCGGTCACATCTTTGCCCGTCTCCCGGCAGAGCAGAGCCTGCACAGTTTTGGACTGTGCCAACGCCAGAGGTGAACTGCGGCTTCCGATGATTAGGCTTGGTTGCATAAGGAGAGGCTCTTCACTACGTATCGGGCATGGACATAGCCTTTGAACATAGCGCGCGGCAAGACGCCAATCCCGACATAACAGCACATACTGTGCTCGTTTTGGGCATTGAGAGCAGCTGCGATGAGACCGCGGCCTCTGTTATCAGATTACCGCGCGGCGGCGCGCCCGAAATTCTGTCCTCACGCATATCCAGCCAGGACGAGCTGCACCGCCCATATGGGGGCGTCGTGCCCGAAATGGCAGCCCGCGCCCATATGGATAAAATCCAGAGCATCATCGCTGGCGCGGTTGAGGATGCGGGCATAAATTATACTGATCTGGACGGCATTGCCGCCACATCCGGCCCCGGTCTTATTGGCGGTGTGATTACGGGACTTATGGCCGCCAAAGGTTTGGCCCTGTCGCTGGATAAACCGCTCATCGCGGTCAATCACCTCGAGGGTCACGCCCTGTCCGCGCGCCTGTCTGCGCCCTGCCCGTTTCCTTACCTCCTACTGCTGGTTTCCGGCGGACATACGCAGCTTTTGTCAGTTAATGATCTGGGTGATTATAGCCGCTTGGGCAGTACAGTGGACGACGCGGCGGGTGAAGCTTTTGACAAAACCGCCAAGATTATGGGTCTGGGATTTCCCGGCGGGCCGAATGTCGAGCGCGCCGCGAAGGCCGGGAATGCCAAGCGCTTTAAACTGCCGAGACCCTTTGCCGGAACCGATCATGCTGACTTTTCCTTTGCCGGACTAAAGACAGCGGCGGCGCGGACCTTTGCCTCTATGGATAATCCGGACGACCAAGACAAAGCTGATCTGGCCGCGAGTTTTCAGACCGCCGTATGCGGCGCCCTGACTGACCGCACGCAGCGGGCCATGATGATGTTTCGCAAACGTCACGGCGACGGCCCGCAGCGCCTTGTCGTGGCAGGGGGAGTCGCGGCGAATGTTCAGATCAGAGCTGCTCTGGACACAGTCTGCACGGAAAATGATTTTGTCTTAATGTGTCCGCCGCTAAAATTCTGCACAGATAATGCGGCGATGATTGCGCTGGCGGGCGCGGAAAAATTACTGGCCGGAGAGATTGATAATCTGGACGCGCCCGCGCGCCCGCGATGGCCGCTTGACGAGACGGCTGCAAGGCGTAATCCTGCCAGCGGAAGCGGACGAAAAGGCCCCAAATCATGAGCGGAAAACTATGAGCGAAACTTTTCAGAAATTCGGAGTCATTGGCGGCCCCCTGCGTGGAAGCGTAAACTTAAAAGCGCCGTCGCCAATTTGCTATTTGGCAAAATAATTTAAGGGTACGGATATGAGTGAAACTTTCCAGAAGTTTGGAGTCATTGGCGGCGGCGCATGGGGTACGGCGCTGGCCAGTGCTTTAGTTCGCGCGGGCCGTGACGTAACTTTATGGACATTTGAAAAAGAATGTTCTGAGGCGATTAATACCCGGCACGAAAACACATTATATCTGCCGGGCGTCAAGCTTGACCCCGCCATTAAAGCCACATCTGACCTCGCTGATCTTGCGGGCATGGACGCTGTACTCGCCGTCCCGCCGGCGCAACATATGCGCGGCACGCTAAAAGCCTTCGCGCCCTACGCCAAAGCGGGACTTCCCGTTATTTTATGCTCTAAAGGCATAGAGCATAAGAGCCTGTCATTTATGGCCGGTGTTTTGAACGGCGTTTTACCCCAAGCGCGCGCGGCGGTTTTGTCCGGCCCGAGTTTTGCCATTGATGTGGTCAACGGACTGCCTGCGGCCGTGACGCTGGCTTGCGAAGACGATGAGTTGGGCGAAGCGCTGGGCGATGCCATCGCTTCACCCGGCTTTCGCCCCTATATGACAGATGACATTATCGGCTCGGAAATTGGCGGCGCAGTCAAAAATGTGCTGGCCATTGCCTGCGGCCTTGTGCTGGGTAAAGGGTTAGGCCGGAGCGCCCACGCCGCGATTATCGCGCGCGGCTTTCGCGAAATGACCCGTCTTGGCGTCGCGATGGGCGCGCAGCCTGAAACGCTGACCGGAATGTCCGGTCTGGGCGATCTGGTGCTGACATGTTCGTCGGAAACCTCGCGCAATATGAGCTGCGGGCTTGCGCTGGGACGCGGACAATCATTGGAAGAGATTATGAACGCCCGCAGCGCCGTCACCGAAGGCGTCGCCACCGCGCCCGCGCTCAAACAACTGGCCAGCGAACAGGGCGTTGAAATGCCTATATGTGAGGCCATGGCCGATATTTTATCAGGCGAGATTGGCGTAGACGCGGCAATCCTGCGCCTGCTCTCTCGCGAACGTCGTCTTGAGAGTGAATAAGTGAACCATTTTATTATATATGCTCTGGACAAAGAGGGCGGCGCGCCTATTCGCGCAGCCAATCGTGACGCGCATCTAGCATTTTTGCGGGCGAAATCAGATGTCAAAGTCTGTGTGGCCGGGCCATTACTGGATGACGACCGGATGATCGGCAGTCTTCTCATTGTGCAGGCGGCTAATGAGATGGCCGTGCATAACTGGCTTAAATCCGATCCCTATGGTCAAGCCGGACTCTCAAAATCTATAGCTGTGCACCCCTATAAATGGGTCATCGGCGCACCTGAAACCGCTTAGGATAAATTCATCAAATCACTATAGCGGCGGATCAAATCCTGTTGCGAATCTGTCGGGCCGTTCACGGCAGCGATACTCTCCATCATATCACGTAGCTCTGCGGCCTCTTTGGAAGAGATCTGTTTTTGCAGGAAATTCGTCATCGGGCGCAGCACGCTATCAGCCTGCTTATACTCACGGGTCAGCCAGCGGATATTTAGAACAAATTCCTCGGCGTCTTCAGCAGGCCAGTCCATGTGCTCAATCAATCCCGTTTCGATTGCGTCACTCTCACCGGGGCTGACCCGGCCATCCCCGGACAGACGGGCAATGGCCACCATGAGAACCGTAGCGGCTTCGCGCGGGCTCTCAACCAGATCGAGTCCTGACCGCCCGACACGTTTTTGATAGCGCAGCTTTCGCGGCAAATTGGCCAGCGTTCCCGCCGCGTCGCTGATGTGACGAGCGCTACGCGCCGCGCGGCCCGCCCAAATAATGAGCATACCAATAACCGAAATTATGCCAATGAGCGCCGCCATAAGGGTTTGATTTAACAATCATTTTATGTGGCGTCAAATGTGTATATTAACGGATTGTTTTTCATATTCCTAAGTAAGTCACACATAATATATATGTATAACTGCGGCTCGGGGAAGGCAATTCAAATTGGGGTCGTTCAATGTTAAAACGGTTTTTAAATAATACGTCAGGCAATGTCGGCGTTATATTCGCGCTCGCCGCTTTGCCTATTATTGTGGGCTCAACGCTGGCGATTGACAAACATAACTCTAATACATTTCGCGCCGACTTGCAGGCCGCAACTGATAATGCGGTGCTCTCCACAGTCTCCAATGGATCCCTAAAGCCCGGCGACCGACAGGGCTATGCCGAAGCGCGCTTTCACAGCAACTTTCCTGATATTCCTGCGCAGCTCAAATTTTCTGACAGCAACAGTATCGTCAGTATGACCGCAACAGCACAAATGCCGACCACATTAGGCGGCCTTGTCGGTCGGGACACATTTACCATCAGCGCGACAGCCGCCGGGACGGTTAATCGCGGGCGCACAGTCTGCACACTCGCGCTAGCGCCGGATGGGGCGGAACGTGTCACTTTCGAAGATTCAGTCTATTTTACGGCGGATAATTGCAGCGTACAGGTCAATTCCAACGACGCAAATGCGATCGTCAACACCTCGACAATGGTACCGATAGCGAAAGAATTTTGTGTCACCGGCGGCGGCAAGGGGAACTTCCAGCCGAAATTAAATTCGGAATGCGCACCTGTCCCCGACCCTTACGCTAGCCTGAACATGCCGGACCCGGGTCCATGCATCAAAATGGACGATTTTCAGCTTGTTCACGTTTTGCCAGGCGCAGAGCCAAACCCTGACGACGAACCATATGATGGCATTATACCTACAATAACCAGCAGCTTGCCAACTTTAACAATTGTTGATCCCCTTGCGTCAGTAGAAAGCTGGGAGCTTTGGAGCGGAAGTAGCCGCAATATCGAGCCCGGAAATTATTGCGACGGTTTAACAATTGATGGCGTGAATGTTGTCTTTTCACCGGGCGTGTATCATTTTGGCAAAGAAATAAAATTCAAAAATGGCGCACAGGCCTTTGCAAGCAATGTAACATTTGTTGTTTATGGTTATAAAGGCAAAATCAAAGTCGAGTCCGGGTCAGAAGTCTATATGAAAGCGTCATCAACAGGGGCTATGGCAGGCCTCGCCATCGTTCAAGATGAGTTTTTGATGAGACCCGAAGACAGCAAAGACGCGGCGCTTGTGCGTGTATTGGAACCGGTTCGTATATATAAAAAAAAGGGTGGATTCAAAGTTCCGAAAAGTCAGTTAAAAAGCGGCGGACGTTTGGATGTGATCGGCCCAGTGTACCTTCCCGGACAATCATTGGAAGTCTCCGGCACCAGCGTCTTTGGCGCCCGCTCGAGATCGACATCATTTATTGCTTATGAAGTGCATTTCAAAGAAAATACGCGGGCCAATATTGGCGTTGATCATCAAATAGAAGGCCTGCCGCCAGTGCAGCCGAGATCTGAAGAATCGCCGCGTTTAATCCGGTAGTTAGTTTGGAAACTCAGCCTGCGCCGGGCTGTCCAGCGCGAAGACGGGGATGAAGACATCAAAGCTCTCGCCGTCTTCATCAGTCATTTTATATGTGCCGTGCATCATGCCCGCAGGCGCCGATAGAGGCGCTCCGGAGGTATAGCGAAACACTTCGCCGGGCTGCAAAACAGGCTGCTCACCAACCACGCCATTGCCGCGAACGCATTGCACCTGTCCGCGGCTATCCGCAATATTCCACACCCGTTCGACGACTTTAAGAGGGGATGTGCCTAGGTTTTCAATCTCGACCGTATAGGCCCAGATATATCGATCATCCTTGGGCGAGCTTTCATCATGGAGGTAATCAGGCTGGACGCGGACGATGACGTCGCCGGTTTTTTGCTCGAACAGCATTCCGAATGCTGACGTCTCTGTCGTCTGTTGATGATGGTCCAAAGATTTCCCCCCGAGCCCGGTGAGTACCGGACTGTTATCTCTCACCCTCAACATGACGGGCGGTTTTCAAACTGGCAAGCGCTTTACACTCTTCAGGGCCGGGGAATCACAGTTATGCTCTGAAAAGCGCCTTTGTATGATTTTGGACATGGCCGCGCCGTCGCGAATCGTTATTAATGCGGTAATGACATCTGTATCTGATATCCTCGGTATCTATCCGCGCCAAGCCATTGCCGATCTGATCGCGGCAGGGCATGTGCGCGCTGATGCGCCTTTCGAGGACGGACAATTACAGCCTGCCAGCTTGGATCTGCGCCTCGGCGCGACCGCATACCGCCTCCGCGCCAGCTTCCTGCCGGGCAAGACCCGCACGGTTAAATCCTGTCTGGATAATACGCAGCGCGGATTGGTGCTGACGCAAATCGATCTGACTGCGGGCGCGGTACTGGAAACAGGCTGCGTGTATCTTGTTCCTCTTCAAGAAGCTTTGAACTTGCCCGGCGGCCTGTCCGCCAGCGCTAATCCGAAAAGCAGCACCGGACGGCTGGACGTCTTTACCCGCGTGATTACCGATCATGGAGAACAGTTTGACCAGATTAAAGACGGTTATGACGGCCTGTTATATGTCGAAATAGCCCCTCGCACCTATCCGGTGCTGGCCAAGCAGGGCGAACGTTTGGTTCAAATCCGCTTTCGCGCCGGCGCGCCGGAATTTCTGCGCGCGCTGACCGTATCCATTGATTTGACCGGATTTGGAAATGACGGCATTGTCGGGTATCGCGCACGCCGCCACGCCGGACTTGTTGATCTGGCAGGACGGGATCACGCTGCTGATGATTTTTGGGAGCCGCTGCGCGCGCGTCACGGCATGTTGATTTTAGACCCTGATGAGTTTTACATTCTCGCCAGCAAAGAAGCTGTTGCGATCGGCCTTAACGAAGCGGCGGAAATGGCGCCCGTGGCTTTGGAAATGGGCGAATTTCGCGCGCATTATGCAGGTTTTTTTGATCCCGGTTTTGGTCTCGACAGCGCAGGCGGGGCGGGCAGCCGGGCCGTATTAGAAGTACGCGGCCGCGACGTGCCGTTCATTCTCGAAGACGGACAGCCCGTAGCCAAATTATTATTTGAACGCATGACCGACGCGCCTGATATATTATACGGCGAAGGCGGATCGCACTATCAAGCCCAAGGCCTGCGCCTGTCCAAACACTTCGTATAGGGCAGACCTATTCTATTTTCGCGCTGTCATTTGACTCTCGCAAAATCTAAACTTATGAAAAATAGACGATGTAATAACATTGTTTAGAATTCAATTAGTTACAGGATGCTCTATGCGCTATCTCGTTCTCATTTTCGTCTCAATTTCGATTTTGTTTTCAAATGCGAATGCCGCTCCGCCGCCTGTCGAAGCCTATGCGCAATTACCGGCGATTTGGGACGGCGCGATTTCGCCTGATGGCTCAAAAATCGCAATATTGCAGGAGAATGATGGCGAATATATTTTACGTGTAATTGATGTTCAAGACATGGGCGCGCCTGTAAAAGCAATTGCCCTAAATAAAGATATTTTTCCGAATTGGATAAAATGGGCCAATAATAACCGCATTTTGATGAGCGTTAAAGCCTCTGAGCGTGCGGGTAATACAACGCCTATATATTCTACAAATATTATAACCGTTAACTCTGATCTTTCCGATCCCGATATATTATTGCCGCAAAGTCGGCAATTTAATGATTACGTAATCAGTTGGTTGCCCAACGACCCTCAACATATTTTAATGGGATTTTCAGATGACAGACCCAATGAAACTGACGTTCAAAAAGTAGATGTTGTCTCGGGAAGATACAAAACTGTGCGGCCAGGGAGTGCCAACACTCAGACCTGGATGACAGACTCGACAGGTTTGGTCCGTTTGGCGCAGGGACGGCGTGGGTTTGACGGCGAGTATCGTCTACAAATTAGTCCTGCGGGTACAGACAGATTTGACGCCAACGAGACATTTCCAGACCTTCCGGCTTCATCGAAAATTTGGGGGTTTACGGACGATCCTAACGAGCTCATCGTTGCCCGATATGGCGAGGGTGATACGCTCGGTGTATGGCTGTATGATTTACGCAAAAAAGCATATTCCAAAAAATTATTTCAACATCCGGAATATGACGCCTCAGGAGTGATGCGGTCTTCTGACAGTCGCCGCGTTTTGGGTGTCACTTACATCGCAGCCGATACAGAAGTTGAATTCGTAGACAACGACGCAAAAGCTTTGATGAATGTAATCCGGCAGGAAGCTGAAGGGTACACTATCCGTTTTCTGGAACAAACGTCCGATGGTGACCGCACTTTAATCTGGGCGAGTTCCCCGGATTCTCCTACACTTCTCCTATTATATGATAAATCAGAAAACTCTATTGACTTAATCGGGTCACGATATCCCGGTCTTGATAATGTGCAGAATGCTTATGTTCAAGAGGTCAATTACACGGCCAGAGACGGTCAAACAATTCCAGCATTTGTAACAATACCCGCTAAAGCGATGGACTCTGGAAATATTAAAAGTCTCCCTTATATAATTTTTCCTCATGGGGGACCGCAGGCGCGCGATACGGGGACATTTGATTATATGGCACAGCTTATGGCTTCCCGCGGTTATGGTGTCCTGCAGATTAATTTTCGTGGCTCTACCGGCTATGGTGCAGAGTTTCGAGACGCCGGTAGAGACAACTGGGTTTTAATGCAAGAAGATGTCGAAGACGGAACACGGTGGTTAGTTGAAAAGGGCTATGCTGATAAAAACAGGATTTGTATTATGGGCTGGTCATATGGCGGCTTTGCGGCCCTCATGGGCGCTGCGAAAACCGGTGAGTTATATCAATGTGCAGCCTCGATCGCTGGAGTTACCGACCTAGCGAATCTCATGACTGACATGCGAAAATATAAAGGGGGGCGCGGGTTGGCAAAAGAGTTCATTCTTAGAGGTTTCGAAGACAAAGATGATATCAAGGAAAATTCCCCTGTTCGTCTGGCTGGTAGTATAAAAATTCCAGTTTTTCTAGCTCATGGTAAGGACGATGTTACCGTACATTATGACCACTTTACCAGAATGGAAAAAGAGCTAAAAAAAGAAGGCGTAATGACCACAGCTATAGGGATTAAAGGGGGCGACCACAGTCTGCTCACCGTCGGCAAAGAGCGGATTGCTATGATGGAAAGCCTTGTCGAATTTATGGAAGACAATCTTGGGACCAGCGAATGGGCAAATGACTAGATATGCCCGTTAAGCCGAGCAGCTGGCTCCGCCGAGGACGCAGAATTTTGCGCAATGCGGATGGTTGAGTTTGATCGGTTGGCGGCTCTCTGTCAGAGTCTTTCCGGTCTCAAATTGAGGGTCATCCCATAATAATGTGCAAGCGAGAACGGACGGGACGGCTTCGCCTTTGCGTTTGACCACCATACGTGAATTGGCGCACATCATGCTATCGGGGGAGACGGACAGGATATCCCAGCAATCTTTGGTGATCTCCGGCACGTCGACTTTTTCGTCCATTTCCGGGAACAGCAAAACACCGGCGCGGTTCATGGCGTCAATGGACCAGCCCTGCTGTATAATGAGATCGCCATAACCCGCGCGGGCCGTCGCCTCGTCTTCGGAAAACATAGAACGTCCGGCGATATTGACGTTAAATCCATGTGCTGTCAGCCAGGCCATACCTTTCAGCGCGATATCAAAGCTGCCCGCGCCGCGTTCGCGGTCATGACCTTCGGCTGTAAAATGATCCAGCGAGACGCGCATGGTAAGTTTATCGCCATATGCCTCTTTAATCGCCAGCAAACCTTTTTGGACGCGCGGACGCATCATCGGTTTCATCGCATTGGTCAGCATTAATACGGTGTGACCGCGCTCCAAGGCCATTGCGATAATTCTATTCATATTGGGATTAAGAAACGGCTCGCCGCCGGTAATTCCGATTTCGACCGGGCCGCCACCCAGCATATCAATCTCGTCCAAATAAGGCGTGACTTCATCCGCGCGTAAATAGACAAAATGATCCGCCGTCGGGCTGCTTTTGATATAACAATTGGCGCATTCGATATTGCACTGGCTGCCACTGTTCAGCCACAGCGTCTGCAAGCCCGTCCAATGCACGCGGGCGCGCCGCTCGCCTTTCGCCGTGACGTCGGCATCAATAAATTTTGCCGGATCAAGCCGGGAGGGGGCAGTCATAATTTCATTCATAGCGACCTACCTAACGCCAAGAGACCTCTCGCGTCATTAACAATTGCGTGAGATGACAGAACATAAGAATGGAAAGTAAGCTTGACATGTAAAGCTAGCTTGTCTATGTAAAGCTTACTTTACTTTATGGAGAAACCTTTATGACGATAAAACCAACCCAAGCGCGCTATAGACCTATGGGCGCAAAACTCGGATTTTTTCTCGGCACCATTGGGTGTCTTGTAGGGATTGCGACCGGAATATATTTTGGCTTTTTAACCCCGTAATTTGGAGAATTTATATGTCACCCAAACAAGCTTACAGCCGCTATATGCGCGTCTTCGTTCCGGCCATGACCATTTATGCCATAAGCGTTTTTACAGCTGTCTATCTCATTAAAAACGAAATTCTGGCCTCGCCACAGTCTTACATTGTGGCGTTAATTCCCGGATTGGCGGCCATGACATTTATGTGGGCGCATTTCCGGTTCATCCGCGAGACCGACGAATTTCATCGCAAAGTACAGACCGAAGCCATGATGATTGGTATAGCCGCACTGATGGCCGTCGCCATGACTTGGGGCATGATGAGCATGTTCACAGATTTCCCCGAGCTTCCGTTCTTTTATGCCATTCCGATTTTCTATGCCTCATATGGTGTGGCTGCGGCCTATTTGGGGCGTAAATATAAAGCCTCCTGCGTGCTGCTTTAGGGGTCAGAAATGGACAATACACTCAAAACTCTACGCGGGGATAAAGGTTGGTCACAGCAGGCGCTCGGCGACCTGCTCGAGGTCTCCCGGCAATCGGTCAACGCTATTGAGACGGGTAGATATGATCCGTCTCTGCCGCTAGCCTTTAAAATTGCGCGTCTCTTTGACTGCACAATTGAGGACATCTTCAAGGAGACCTGATCGTCGCCGCAGCAATTTGGTCTCGCCATCCATGCCCGCCTTCTGTTATGAGGGCGGGTATTTTTATGGAGATTATCATGACGCGACTATTACTCTTATCGTGTTTCACGGCGGCCTTGGCCCTATCGGCCTGCGGCAAGTCCGAAGCTCCGAAATCCGGCACCTCCGCCGAAGTGACCATTGAAGACCCCGCCCCGCGCATAGTTGCGATCGAAACCGAAGAAGAGCGCGTCGCCGACCGCGTCATCACGGAAATGGAAACCATTATTAATGCACTGGACGGCGTGACAGACGAGGACAGCGCCCGCGATGCCGCCGCCATAATCAATGCCGCCGGGCAGCGTATACAGGCCGAGGCCAATATGGCGCAAACCGAACTGGACAATGAGCGGTTCAAAGCCGCCATGGACGCGCGCAGGCAAGAGGTCGAAGCGTTCGAAGACAGCATGGAAAACACCCTCAAACGGCTTCTTTTCAAGCCTAAGCTCGGTATGATTTTAGCCAAAGAACTGGCCAAGCTCGACTGGAGCTGGATGGATATGGACACGGAAATGCCGCAGGACGAAGAAACTCCGAAACCTTAATACGCTTTCATGAAATCTGTAACCATACTCGGTGTCACCGGCTCTATCGGTCAAAGCGCATTGCGTTTTTTGCGTCTGCACCGCGATAAATTTTCGCTGGATCATATATCTGTCGGTTGCAATGCCGAGCAGGCCGTTGCTATTGCCCGTGAATTTAATTGCCAAAGCCTAGGCGTAGCTGACGAGGCTTGCGACATTGATCTGCCCGATGGGGTGAAGCTTTATCGCGGGGCGCAGGCCTTGTGCGAGCAAGCGGCGCAACCCGTCGATGTCGTGCTGGGCGCCGTCTCGGGCTCCCAAGGTCTGCCGGCCATACTCGCGGCGATCAATGCCGGAAACCGCGTCGCTCTGGCCAATAAAGAAAGCCTTGTCTGCGGCGGAACGGCCTTGCTGGAACGCGCGCGCGCCAAGGGCGTGCCGATCATTCCGGTCGACAGTGAACATAGCGCCATGTTTCAGTGCCTGCTCGCCGGAAAACGCGAAGAAGTGCACTCCATAATCCTGACCGCGTCGGGCGGTCCGTTTCGCGAGCACAGTCTTGAGCAGCTTAAATCTGCAACGGCCAAGGCAGCGCTAAACCATCCCAATTGGTCTATGGGGCCCAAAAATTCGCTGGATAGCGCAACGCTGGCCAATAAGGGGTTGGAGCTGATCGAGACCTGTTATTTTTTTGATATGGCGCCCGAAGACGTCACAGTCGTTATCCATCCCACCTCGATCTTTCATTCGGCGGTGCAGTATTGCGACGGCTCTGTCATAGCCCAGCTTGGCGAGACGGATATGGCTGGCGCAATCGGCTATGGCCTGTCTTATCCGGACCGCATCGAGACCGGATTAAACCCGCTGGACCTGACAGCGCTCGGGGGACTGGATTTTTATCCCTATGACTCGGTGCGGTTTCCCGCAGTTGACCTTGCCCGCCGCGCCATTCATCTGGGCCAATCCGGGACGCTGATGTTCAATGCCGCTAACGAGATTGCCGGACAGGCCTTTCTGGACGGGCGCATCGGATTTTTAGACATTGCCCGTCATATTGAAACCGCGCTGAACAAAGGCGGGACGAAATTCAAAGCGGGCCTTGATGATATTGTGCGCGCCGACGCCGAGGCGAAATCATGGTGCGAGGACTGGATACATTAGCGTAAATCCAAACGGCGAAAATTAATGCATGGCCACGCGCCGCGTTTAGAGGGCGACTTGAGCCGATCGGCGCGTTAAGATTAACATTCATAAATTGGAGTTTCCTATGTCCCTGCCATCCACCTATTTGCAAATGCTCTCGACCCTAACCAAAGACGGAGAGCTGCGTCTGGAGCTGGCCGAAAAGCCTATGCTGACGCCCGAAGATGATCAGATCATCGTCAAGATCGAAGCCACACCGATCAACCCCTCCGATCATGGCGTCATGTTCGGTTGGGCCAGTATGGATCAGGCCAAGGGAAAAGGCAGCGGCAAGGATGCGGTGCTCACCGCCCCTGTCGGAAAGGCCGGAATGCACGTCATGAAAGCCCGGATTGGACAGGCCCTTCCTGTCGGCAATGAAGGCGCAGGCACAGTCGTCGCGGCCGGAAAAAGCGATTACGCGCAGTCCTTAATGGGTAAAACTGTCGCCGTAATGGGCGGCGGCATGTATGGCGAATATCGCGCCGTGCCCGCGATGATGGCGATGCCATTGCAAGACGGGCACACGGCTAAAGACGGCGCGTCAAGCTTCGTTAATCCGTTGACAGCTTTGTCCTTTCTCGAAACCATGCGCCTTGAAGGGCATGAGGCGATCGTGCATACCGCCGCCGCGTCCAACCTTGGACAGATGCTCAACCGCATTTGTCAGGCAGACGGCGTTGATCTTATCAACATTGTACGCCGCAAAGAGCAGGCGAAACTGCTCAAAGATATGGGCGCGAAATATGTGGTGAACAGCAGTGATGACAGCTTCATGTCAGACCTGACAGACGCCATTCACGAGACCGGCGCAACGCTCGCCTTTGACGCGACAGGCGGGGGAGAGCTTGCCTCCAACATCCTCACGGCGATGGAAGCCGCCGCGGCGCGCACTCCCGGCGCTTACTCGATTTACGGCTCTATTAAGCACAAACAAGTCTATCTTTACGGCGCGCTGGATACATCTCCTACCACGCTAACACGCGGCTATGGCATGGCGTGGGGCGTCGGGGGGTGGTTGCTACCCAACTTCCTCGCCAAAGCCGGTATGGAGGTTGGCATGCGCCTGCGCACGCGCGTCGCCAAAGAGCTAAAAACGACATTTGCCAGTCATTATACGGACGAGATCTCACTCGCTGAGGCGCTCGATCCGAAAACCATGGCGCAATATAATGCGAAAACGACAGGTCAAAAATTCCTGATCTGCCCGCAGAAAAGTTTGTAGCTTTAAGCTCGATTTCATCGTCAAATTTAATCCGGAAACCCGCGCGGCTTAACGGCCTCGCGGGTTTTTATAGTCTTACGCGAAATTGAAGCTTACAAGGCACTACAGTATCTACACAGCACAGCCTCAAACCTGAACACACACATTTTTTTTACACTCTACCCTGTCATCAAGAGCCGCAAAGCGGCGAAGGATCCAAGTCTAGGATTATCAGCTCAGCATATAATTCAAAATCTAGGTATGGATTCTTCGGGGCTGCGCCCCTCTGAATGACGGAGTGGTGGGTTAAATTTTATATCTCAATAATTTATCTCTTATTTTCGGTGTTAAAGAAGGGCGTCCGTGCGGGCTTTTGGTAAACAGGTGTACCTGAGCTAAAAATGTAGTTTCGTTTATCAAATTCCCTGCGTCCCTTATGGCTGTGACCCCATAAGTTTCACATGCGCCTATTTCACAAAGACGCAGCACGGCGACATTTCTGCCAGCGGCCATCGGCGAGGGTTCGTCGCCATAGCTCTCACTGGCGGGGCTTCTCGCGACACGTTTTGCCGCGAATCCTCCCATGCCGCCTTATCTCCAGCCAGCCAACGATCACTTGCCTGCCCCGTGAGATAAGAACAGTTTGAATATAGATCAGGTTTGAAAGGCGGGGATGAGTCTTTTGAAATGCGCGGTCTTATGGGGGATTACTGCATATGGCAGTGTGGTTTCGCAGCCTAAGCTTTCGCGGCGTTTTCTAACCGTTGCAAGAGCGGGTCACTGACTTTGCCCGTGATAGGAAGGCTGTTTAAACGCTCAAATTCGCGGATGGCGTCACGTGTTCTCGGCCCCGCCGCGCCGTCAACGCCGCCAATATCGTAACCAATATTGGCCAGCAGAGTTTGTACGCGCGCCACTTTTTCGCGGTTATTTACCGCGACTTTTTTCTCCCACGGGACATTCGGGAAAATACCGTTCGCGCTCAGACTGAAATCAGAGGGGCGGAAGTCTGCAATGCGGCTATCCATGCGGGCCCGCATGTCCGGTGTTAATTTCGCGGAGAGCTGCTGCGCACGCGAGGCGCTTTCCTGATCTCCGGCCTGTCCGGCAATCGCGTACCAGAAATAAGCCTCAGCCGGGTCGGAGGCGATGCCATTGCCTTGGTCATACAAAACCGCGACATTAAATTGTGCGTCAGTCATCCCGAACTCGCCGGCTTTGCGGAACCATTGCACGGCGCGGCCCATAGCGGCTTGTGCCTTTGGGCCTTCGCCCGCAGCGGATGCTGCCTCGGCTTCATCCACATAATAAACCGCCAAATCATACATGGCGACGCGATGACCGCCCATAGCGGCTTTCTGCGTCAGCTCTCTGGCCAGAGCCTTGTCGACTTTAACGCCTTCGCCCGTATCATAAAGATGGCCCAAAACATATTGCGCGGGGGTCAAGCCCTGTGAGGCCGCCTTGCGAACATAAGAGGCGCCTTGTTCAGCTTTGCCGGAGCGCAGTAATGTTACGCCGTGCTGCATTTGCGCAATCGGATTACCCGCTTCAACCGCCTCCATCAGCGTATCATATTGGACGTCTGTTGTCATAGCCGCAGTGGGCGACATGTCCGGTTGGCTCATATTTCCGGTTGGCTCGGTCAATGTGACGTCATATTGCAAAGATCCGTCCGCTGGGGGACTACCCAGCGTTAGCGGGTCAAAATTAATCTCGCTCAAGTCTGAATTATCCACATCAGCGCTACCGGGGTCAGGCGTTCCTGCCGGCAAGGTTGCCGAGGCTATGGCTCTGTCATTTCCGCTTTGGGCAAGCTTTCCGCGCAACATCAATGCGCCGGTGCTTACGACGGCGACCAATGCCGCAGCCGTCGCGGCTGTGCGCAACAAGCGGCGCATCTTGCCGCCGCTCTTGGCGTTCTCTGTGGCCGGACGCGCCATGTCCATAGTGGCTGCGCCTAAGTCATTGGCCAGTATAGACATAGACGGATCACTAGCACCATTTGTATCCGCGTATTGATTTTGGGCATAGGGTTGCGTCATATCCGGCGCGCCAAAGGATTGCGCCGCATAATCCTGCATTGCGCCCGGCGAGCCATAAGGATTACCGTATTCGCCGTTCATTTGTGCAGTCGCGTCCTCGAAATATTGTGATCCGCCTCCCCCGCCCATATGATGGATTTGCGCGCCGCCCTGATCCATCTGTGCTGCACCATAAGGATTAACCGGTGTTTCTACGGGTTCAAGCCTTGCAGCCGGCGGGGGCGCAGTAAACGCATCAGCCATATAAGGTACGGCCGTGAGTGCAGCGACGCGCCAAGGCTGCGTCTCTTCCGGCGCATCATCTAGCGGGGCAGGCGGGAATGGCGGCACGGCATTGCGCGGGGCGGGCGTAATGACATTGACCATGCCGGTTTCAAGCGCTTCAAGACGGGAGAAGACTGTCGCAATAGAATGCTGCACCGGCTCAATTGAGTTGCGGTGTTCTTCTTCGACGACGTCGAACATGCGCGTTGTCTCGGCTTTGTGCTTTTCAAATCTTTGCTGGTGATCCAGGGCCAGTTCGGCGAGTTTTTCTTGCGCGCCGGCATCAGATTGGTCCAGGCGGTCTTGCATGGCTGTCGTCAGGGTCGCGATGCGCTCGCCTATGCTCAAAATGGCATCGGCGCTTTGGGATTCGACCTCGATAATGCGGTGATTTATCGCCTCTATGCCTTGCGCAGTCTCACTGATCTTCTGCGCATTTTTTGCGCTGGCTGTGTCTATGCGGCCGGACAGTTCAGCTTTTATTGCGGCCTGCTCGCGCGCCTGCATTTGCAGCCGCGCATCCAAAGCGCCGGCCAACCGGGCGATATGGCCGTTGATCTTGGCAATCGCTTCGGCTTGATGCAGCTCGGCTCCGGCCAGTTGGGATTGCGCGGCTTGTACGGCCTGAGCCACCTTATCCAGACGCGGATCCGACATACCCGCCGCGAGTATGGCGGAAATATCGGCGCGGACATTGAGTATACGGCGTTCGAGCTGGCCCGCGAGGCTATCGACATAATCGCGCAAATCGTCCTGAGTCTGCGCGCCAGACTTTGCGCCCAGATTGCTATAGGCATTCTGTAAGGCTTTAACAGACTTCTTTGTCGCGCTATCAGCGCGGCTCAACCGTTCATCCAGCAGCACGACATCCGCGCGCAGTTTCTTTAAACTGTCGCGGCCCTGATCCGGATGATCTGGCGTCTTTGCCATGTATATAGCCCCTACTCGACGGTTTTCGCGCATAATTGTGCAAATCACTACACAGTGCAGTAAGGTGATTTGTGGTTAATACCTGATTAAAATTTACCAAAAAAATTAACCTTTTCGCACCGATAATAGGCTTAACACTCAAAATGCACCGCTTCCCTTTATAGTTAAATCCGATTAGGGAGTCAGAATGACTTTAACGCCTATGGCCGACTATGCCTGATGTAACTCCACTTTTGCCTCTTATTATAACTACCGGCGCTGTTGCTTTGGCGATATTAACGGCGCTGTGGGCGCTGCGTATGACAGTGGGGCCGCGCAGGGCGGCGCAGCGGTGGAAAGAGCGCTGCGCTGAGCTGGACCAGACTCTGTCGCGAATCGACAGCGCCTTTAGCGCGTTTCCGGGTCTGGTTCTGGTTTGGCATAATGACATCCCAAATCCGCGTAATGACTGGGGAAAACCTAATGTCTATGGCAGCACAGCCGCGCTGGCCTCACTTGTGCGCTTTGCCGAGCCCGGCGATCCGCGCTCATTTGCCCGCAATGTTCTCAACGGCATTGCCGACCATGAAACGGTCAGCGGCTCGAACCTGCGCAGTTATGTCGAGACCTTGCGTACGAAGGGCGAAGCTTTTTCGGCAACGATTAATCTTCCAGGCGGACAAATCATTGAGGCCGACGGCATGCCCGCCGGAGCGCAGGTGGTGTTATGGCTTCAAGATGCCAGTGTGCGTAGCGAAGATGCGCGCACTGCCATTTCGCGCTTTCAAAGTGACCAACTCGAAGCCGGTAAGGATCCCGTCGCATTTATGCATTTAATGCAGCGTGCGCCATTTCCGGTTTGGAAAGTGACCGGAACGGGGCGTCTCGATTGGGTTAATAAAGCTTATGCGGATGCCGTCGGCGCAAAGACTGCACAAATCGTTTTATCCCAGCAGATTGTCCTGGATGAAAAAGCCGACACACATATGCAAAATGTGCTGATGAATCATGAGCGCCGCACTGAAGTGCGCCATGTTATTGTCGAAGGCCGGCGCCGGTCCATGGCGATGACCCTCTTCCCGATTTCAGGCGGCGCAGGCGGTATCGCCATGGACGTCACCGAAGCCGAGACCCTGCGCGAGACATTGACCCGTCACGTAGAAGCCCATGATGAAGTGCTCAACCGCATGGCCGAAGGGATAATTAAATTTACTGCCGATCAAAAAATCCGCTTCCATAATACGGCGTTTGAAAAAATGTTCGGCCTGGATAGCGCAGCGCTCAAAGATATTCGCCATGGCGAGCTTCTCGGTCTGCTGCGGGAAAAACGCCGGCTCCCTGAGCAGCTGGATTTCAAAAACTTCAAAGCTCAAGAGCTGTCCTATTATACTGATTTTCCAGATGAGAGCCCGGACGAGTTATGGAATTCTCCGGACGGGCGGACATTACGGCTTGTGCGCATGCGTGATCCTATGGGCGGCCTGACGCTGTTGTTTGAAGACATGACCGATGAGATGACCATGCAGAGCCGCTTTAACCAGCAGATTAATGTCCAGAGCGCGACGCTGGACAAGCTCTCCGAAGGTATTGCCGTATTTGGCGCGGATGCCCGCCTGCAAATTTCCAATGCCGCCTTCGCCAATATCTGGCAGTTGCCGGAAGAGCTGCTGCAAGACGCGCCGCATTTCGACGCCCTGATTGAGCGAAGCCTCAAGCTTTACCATGACCGCGAATTTTGGGCCGAGATGAAGGCGCGCGTTACGGATCCCTCACCCCAAGTACGAAGACATGTCTTCTCCGAAATCAAACGCAGCGATGATTCCATTATCAAATATCTCTCCCGCCCTCTGCCCGACGGCGCAACGCTGATTGCATGGGATGACGTCACCACAGCGCGTAAAGCCGAAGCTGCGCTCATCGCCCGCGCCGAGGCCATGGAAGCCGCGGATCGCATTAAGAGCGAATTTGTCGGCCATGTCAGCTATCAGCTGCGCACGCCGCTCACCACGATAAGCGGTTATTCTGAGCTCTTGGCTCTGGACAGTACAGGCGAGCTTAATGATGTTCAGGAAGAATATTTGTTTGCGGTAAAGACTGCGGCGGACGATCTGGCTAAAACGATTGACGATATTTTGGATATTGCCGCGATTGACGCCGATGTTCTGGATCTGGAACTGGGTGATGTCGATATTGCAGCACTGGTCCATAGCGCCGCGGAATTTGTCGCAACCAAAGCCGCCGATACGCAGCGCAAATTAACCGTCACCTGCCCCGATGATATCGGCGTCATCCGCGCAGATGAAAAGCGCTTAAAACAGGTCTTGCATAATCTGTTATCTAACGCGCTGGCCTTTACAACTGAGGGCGGACGCGTCGATTTAACGGCGGAGCGCACGCCCGCAGGCGTACGCATCTCCGTCTCAGATGACGGGGTCGGCATAGCTCATGATGACCAGATCAAAGTGTTTGAGAGCTTCCAGTCTAAACGCGGCGGCGCGGGCCTTGGCCTGGCTCTTGTACAGCGTTTTGTCGAGCGTCATAATGGCTGGGTGGATATGGAAAGCGAAGAAGGCCGGGGGACCAAAGTAACAGTCTATCTGCCGGAAAATGCCACTCTAACCAGCGCCCATCCTGAACTTTCCTTCGGGTAGATATGCCCGTTATAGCATAAAAAAACCTGCGGCGAATCGCTCCGGCGCAGGTCGTTTAAATTAAATTCATATGCCGGGTTACATCATGCCATTGCGTTTGGCATTATCTTTACAATCGGATTTATTAGCATAGCCTTCCGAGCTTGCGCCTACTTTTTCACCATTGCTGGCTGTGCGGCGCCAGCGGTGATGACCGGATTTATCTTCGTACATTTCCCATTTATCATTAGACCCCAGGCCATTAGGATTTCCGTCCATGCCGTGGCGCTGCGCATTGGCTTTGCAACTGGCTTTTTGCGAATAGCCTTCACAGGCTGCGCCGACAATATTGCCATTGCTCGCCCTGCGGCGCCAACGGTGTTCGCCCGCCTTATCTTCGTACATTTCCCATTTATCGTTTTCACCGGGCATAGCAGTCTCCATTGATAGTGTTACAAAGGGAGTATGCCCAAAAATTCTGTCATGTTAAGGGTCAATTTGAGAATAATATCACGCGCCGAAAGGCAGAAATCTAGTTAAACGCGCTCAGAATCCGGCTAACATCAACAGGTTTTGACAAAATGCGGTCAGCATATTGCGGCGCTTCCTTGCGAAGCTGTGGCCCGCGGCCCGTCACAAATATGAAAGGAACACGCTTTGTGTCCAAATCTTTGGCGATCGGCAGGCTGTCTTCATGGCCAAGATTAAAATCCAAGATAGCGTAATCAGGCGAGGAACTACTCAATGCAGCATATGCCTCATCCACAGAGCCAGCCACAGCAAGCACTTTATAACCGGCTTCCTCAATCGCTAATTCTAAATCCATAGCGATAAAAGGGTCGTCTTCAACTATCAAAAAACTATATGCCATATGCCTTTTCAGTAAAATTATCTTTTGACTATATACTCCACTTATATGAATGCATAACTGCTTTCAATGTTCCTCTATCAAAAAAAAGTTAGCATATGACTAAAATCGTGTCATCGCATCCACCCGTCCTGTCGGAGGTGGCCTGGCTCACCTCTGCCCTACAGGCCGCAGGAGTCGGCGTTTGGGTTTGGAATCTCGATGACAACACCATTTTTGCCGATGAAAAATGGCGTGACTTATTTGCTATTGAAGGTGAAGTCATAGCGGTAAACGCAGAAAATGCCTTTGCCCATGTCCATCCCGATGATCGCTTTGCCCTGCAAGCCGCCGTCGATACTGCGGTTCGCACAGAAGCGCCGTTTCTAGCCGAGTTTAGGGTCATGATCGGCGACGAAACGCGCTGGATTGAATCACGCGGCGACATTATCGCCGCCACGACGGATTACGGCCTGTGCCTTGCGGGGGTAAATTCCGATATTACGCCTAAGAAAAACATGCAAAAGCAGCTCGAATATGTGGCCTCGGAAATGGCCCACCGCATGAAAAATATGATGTCTCTTGTTGGCGGTATATTGCGCATGACAGCGCGAACCTCCCCGACCAAAGAGCAATTGACCAAAAATTTGATCAGCCGCTTTGAGGCGCTTTCCGCGCTAAACGATATCATTCTGTCAAGAGATGGCCGTACGCCAACGGTCAAACATTTGACAATGGCCACGCTTCACGCGCCGATTGCGTCGGGCAAGGTCAATATAACACTGCCGGATTTTACGCTCAACCGTATGGCGGCGCAGACTTTCATACTGGCGCTTAATGAACTCGCGACCAATGCGGTGAAATATGGTGCGTTGAAAGATGACGATGGTCATATTGATCTGCAGGTCAAAGCCGACGCCGATAGCGATCATTTCGAGATTATCTGGACAGAGCACGCCGCAAATACAATCGTGCCGCCCGACGGCCATATCGGATTTGGCTTTCAAGTGCTCGACAAAATGACCCGCTCAACCTTTAAAGGCGCGCCAAAATTTGAGTGGCGCGAAACGGGGTTGGAATATAGCTGCCTGTGGTCGCTGGCGGCCATGGGGGAGTAGCGCAAATTCAGGAATTCCCCCCATCAGGCCGCGACCATCGGGAGCGGGTCGATTGGAGAATCCGGATTGCCATCAATGCGCGTCATTCCAGTTCTTCGCTGCCTTGGCTTCAACGACGAGCGGCACGGAGATATTGACGGCAGGCATAGCCGCATTTTCCATTGTCGTTTTAACGACTTTCATGAGTTCGTCGGCATTATTTTCAGGCACTTCGAACACCAGTTCATCATGGACCTGGAGGAGCATGCGCGCGCCGTCGATCTTTTTAATCGCGTCCGGAATACGGATCATGGCGCGGCGCATAACGTCAGCTGCGGCGCCTTGAATAGGCGCATTAATGGCCTGCCGTTCAGAGAAAGCGCGGGTCGCGCCATTGCGGTCTTTGATCCCGGGAATATGGCATTTACGGCCAAATATGGTTGAGACATAACCGAGGTTTCGCGCCTCTTCTTTGGTTTCTTCCATATAGGCTTTGATACCGGGGAATTTTTCAAAATAACTTTTGATATAATCGGCGGCTTCACCGCGTCCGATACCCAAATTATTCGCAAGCCCAAAAGCGCTGATGCCGTAAATAATGCCGAAATTAATCGCCTTGGCTTTGCGGCGTGTTTCGCTGTCCATCTCTGTGATTTTGACGCCGAACATCTCACTGGCGGTTAAGGCATGAATATCGATCCCGTCCGCAAAGGCCTGTTTCATCGTGGTTAAATCGGCAACATGGGCAAGCAGGCGCAGCTCGATCTGAGAATAGTCTGCCGCGACTAGGACATGGCCGGTCTCCGCCACAAATGCATCGCGGATTTTACGCCCATCTTCTGTGCGGATCGGAATATTTTGCAGGTTTGGGTCAGAAGAGGACAGACGTCCCGTGGTTGTTGCGGCCAAGGAAAAACTGGTATGGACGCGGCCCGTCTCAGGATTAATTTGCTGCGCCAGTGCGTCGGTATAGGTCGATTTTAATTTCGAATAATGCCGCCAATCGAGCACGGTTTTAGGTAATTCATGCTCTCCGGCCAAGTCTTCTAAAATCCCCGCGCCCGTCTGCCACGCCCCGGTTTTCGTCTTCTTGCCGCCGGTCAAACCGAGATTATCGAACAGAATTTCGCCGAGCTGTTTGGGACTGCCCAGATTAAATGGATGGCCCGCAAGCTCATGCGCGGCGTCTTCAAGCTGCGCCATTTTCTGCGCAAAATCGGACGACAAACGCGACAGCTCGGCGCGGTCGACCTTGATGCCGTGATTTTCCATCGCGGCGATCACAGGCGGCAAGGGGCGCTCCAGCGTCTCATAGACTGTGGCGACCTGCTCTTCAGCCAGACGCGGCTTTAATATATGCCACAGACGGAGCGTAATATCGGCGTCTTCGGCGGCGTAGGGCGCCGCTTTATCCAGCGCGACTTTATCAAATGTCACTTGCGATTTTCCGCTGCCGGCCACCTCTTTAAACGCAATGCACTGATGACCTAAATATTCAAATGCCATCGCGTCCATACCGTGACGGCCCCGTCCGCCATCCACCGCATAGGACATCAACATGGTGTCATCATAGGGGGCGGGATAAAGTCCATACCGCGAAAATACGCCGAGGTCATATTTGAAATTTTGCCCGACTTTTAAGACAGATGGATCTTCAAACAGCTCTGCCAGCGCTTTAAGCGCCGCGTTGAACGCCACCTGTTTTGGCGCGCCGTCACCGAGTAGATCCCCGCCCCCAATATGGGCCAGCGGAATATAACACGCCTCACCGGGCGCGATCGCGAGGCTGACACCGACAAGATTGGCCGCCGCACTGTCCAGGCTATCGGTCTCGCAATCTACGGCGACAATCCCCGCCTCGCGCGCTCGCTTAATCCAAGCCTCAAGCGCGTCCATATCCTGCACGCAGTCATAAACGCTGCGGTCAATCGGGGCATTAGGTTCAGGCGCATCTCCGGCAGTCAAGCCCGGCATATCATCGCCGCGTAGACTGTCCGTTTCGCCATAATCAAAGGCCGCGCGCACGCGGTTGGTCAGGGTTCTGAACTGCATATCTTCGAGAAAGCCAAACAGCAGGCTCGGCTCCGGATCAATTACAGCTAACTGGTTGAGCGGCACGTCGAGCGGGACGTCACGCTTTAACGTGACGAGTATTTTGGACAGGCGCGCGCCGTCGGCATGCTCCAGAAGTTTCTCACGGCGGCCTTTTTGCTTTATTTCACCCGCGCGGGCAAGAAGCGTTTCAAGATCGCCATATTCAGTTAAAAGCAGCGCCGCCGTTTTTACGCCAATGCCGGGAACGCCCGGAACATTATCAACGCTGTCTCCGGCGAGCGCCTGAATATCAATCACCATCTCCGGTCCCATGCCGAATTTTTCGACAACGCCTTCGGGGCCGATTTTCTTGTCCTTCATCGTGTCATACATGATGGTGCGGTCGGTCACGAGTTGCATCAAGTCCTTGTCAGAGGACACAATCGTGGTGCGCGCGCCTAGCTTATCGGCTTGATCCGCATAGGTCGCGATGAGGTCGTCGGCCTCAAATCCTTCCATTTCGATGGACTGCACGCCAAAGGCGCGGGTGGCGTCGCGGGTCATGGGAAATTGCGGGAGGAGGTCTTCGGGCGTTTCCGACCGGTTGGCCTTATACTGGTCGTAAATTTCATTGCGAAATGTATGACTGCTGGCATCAAAGATCACCGCAAAGTGGGTGGGACGCATATCGCCTGATTGATCGCGTAGCAGCTTGAACAGCATGTTACAAAAACCCGAGACTGCTCCAATAGGCGCGCCGTCGGATTTGCGCGTCAGCGGCGGCAAGGCATGATAGGCGCGGAAAATATAGCTGCTCCCGTCTACCAAAACGACATGGGCATTTTCATCGACGGGGGCGCTGTGCGGGGCGGCCATGAGCAATCCTTGTGCAAAAAATCTCCGGCATTTATGAGCGTTTTGCGGCGCGAATAGCAAGACCCGACATGCGCCGCCGTGTCATTCTTTTTCTTTATTTTGCCATGATTGGGTCTTAGAGATGAAGTTATGAGCAAGACCGATGAGATTAAGCCGCCGCGCGGCATGGCTGGATTTCGCAGTGACGGCTCCGTTATGCGTTACGCCTTTACGCTGGCCATCACCACGGCCATTGCTCTGGCTATCATCGCCTTCATGTATCTGCTTGAGCAACGCACGGGAGAGACCGCAACGCGTTTGGATATTCCGCAGCGCACGGCCGCGCAGGTCTATGCTGACTCCGATATCGTGCCGGTCCCTGCTCTGCGTCTGCGCGCGCTGCGTAATTTTATCCGTGCCTATCCCGGCTCGTCCGAAGCAGGGCGCGCCCAGAGCGATATTGACGCGCTGGAGCAAAATGAAGAGCAGGACTTTGCCGCGCTGACAGAGCAATATTATGATTTGCGCCTGACGCCCTTGCAAAAAGAGCAAACGCTAAGCCTGTATACCGCGCAGTGGGGTTACGATGGCCGCTACGCGCAAAAACTCGCGGCTATGCACGAAAAGCTAGGATTGATTCAGATTGAGACCCAAAACGATGAGACCGTTCAGCCACCCATTACGCCTTTGCTAAGCGGCCAAACCGATGACAGCGCGGATATGACAGCCGCCAGCCCCGCAGCGGAGAGTGCGTATCGCAGCTCCGGCAATTTGGCGGGAGGTCAGCGGCCGGGCCTGATCGTTCATAACCAGCCCCTGCGCGTACATAATGTATCAATTATTGAAGCCAAAGTACGCCGCGACGCCACGCCGCGCTATCCACGTAATGCCCAAAGCCGCGGCGTCGAAGCGGTCGTCACCATCTCAATGGATATAGACAGCGAAGGCCGCGTACAGGAGGCGCGGGTGATAAAGCCTGCATCGGGCCGTTATTCCCGTGAGTTTTCGCGCGCCGCTACAAGCGCCGCGCGGCGCATGCGGTTCCAGCCCAAACAAATTGACGGCGAGCCTGTGCCCACAATCGGTTATACCCGCACATACCGATTTAAGATCGAAGATTAGGGTCTGCATCAACGTCTCAAGATTAAGCAGTATTAATTGACCGCTCTGGCGTTTATGCGCTACAGTCTCAGGCTATGAACTGGCTATCCAAACTCACCCCGCCCGGGGTCAAAAATATCTTCTCCAAGCGTGACACACCGGATAATCTCTGGGTGAAATGTCCCAAATCCGGAGAAATGGTGTTCCATTCCGATCTCATTGAGGCGCTGCATGTGACGCCTGCGGGACACCATATGCGTATCGGGCCGGATTTGCGGTTTAGCTATACCTTTGACAGCGGCGATTTTGAACAGGTCGCCATCCCCACCGTCGCGCAGGATCCGCTCAAATTCAAAGATGACAAGAAATATACAGACCGGTTAAAAGCAGCCCGCACCAAGACCGGCGACCGTGACGCCATGTCCATTGGCGTTGGCAAGGTTGAAGGGCTGGACTGTGTCGTGCTGGTTCAAAATTTCGGCTTTATGGGTGGATCTCTGGGCATGGCCGCCGGCGAAGGCTTTATCACTGCCGCGCAAACTGCCATTGCGCGTAAAATGCCGCTGATCATATTTACCGCCGCGGGCGGCGCGCGCATGCAGGAAGGCGCGCTATCGTTGATGCAAATGCCGCGCACCACGATCGCTGTGCAGCAGCTGCGCGAAGCGGGGCTCCCTTATATTGTTGTTCTAACCGATCCGACCACAGGCGGCGTCACGGCCAGCTATGCTATGCTTGGCGACGTGCATCTCGCCGAACCTGAAGCGCTGATTTGTTTTGCCGGGCCGCGCGTGATCGAACAGACCATCCGCGAAAAACTGCCCGAAGGGTTCCAGCGCAGTGAATATTTAAAAGCCAAAGGCATGATTGATCAGGTCGTAGCGCGCGGTGAGCTGCGCGAGACATTGGGCAAGCTTCTCTCCGTGCTGATGCGCCGCCCGCGCGATCATGACGCGGTTCTAAAAATCGCCTGATATGAATGATACCGAACGCGCGCAGCGCGCTTTGGACGCGCTAACCCGCCGTCATCCGCGCAAGATTGATCTGGGTCTGGAGCGCATTGAAAACGTTTTAAAAAAGCTCGGCAATCCACAGCACAGCCTGCCGCCTTGTATCCATATTGCCGGAACAAACGGCAAAGGTAGCACGGCCGCGCTGCTGCGCGCCATGGCCGAGGCGCAAGGCCTGTCCGTTCACGTCTATACCTCTCCGCATTTGGTGAAATTTAACGAGCGTATCGTGCTGGCGGGCGCGCAAATTGATGATGGCCGTTTGGCCGAATATCTGGAGCGCGTTACGGCGGCATCTGAGGATGATCCGCTGACCTTCTTCGAGGCAACGACAGCTGCCGCCTATCTGGCCTTTCACGAAGCGCCGGCGGATCTCGCTATTATCGAAGTTGGTCTGGGCGGGCGCTATGACGCGACGAATGTGATCACGCCCGTTTTGTCACTCATCACGCCGATTGATTATGATCACGCCGAATTTCTAGGCCGCGATCTGTCCAAGATTGCACGCGAAAAAGCGGGTATTATCAAACGCCATGTTCCGGTGATGATCGGCCCGCAAAGCGCGCTGGTCTCGGCTGTTTTGCATAATGAAGCACAGAAAAACCGTGCGCCGATAACCGCCTTTGATGAGCAGTTCCGCGCCTATCCCGAACATGGTCGGTTAGTCTTTGAAGATGATGACAGTCTATTGGATTTGCCGATGCCCGCGCTCATCGGCGCTCATCAAATTCAAAATGCGGCTCTGGCTATCGCAGCAGCTCGGCATTTGAAATTAACCCCAGAGTCCATTGCCCAAGGTCTTCAGAACGTGAAGTGGCCTGCGCGGTTGCAGCCGCTAACCTCCGGCCCGCTGGCTGAACTGGCGCGCAAAGGCGGCACAGAATTGTGGCTGGACGGCGGACATAACCCCCACGCCGCGCGCGTACTGGCTGCGGCCATGGCAGATTTAGAGGCGCGCGACCCGCGTCCGCTCGTTATGATTATGGGGATACTTTCCAATAAAAATGCAGGCGGTTTTCTCGACGAATTTGAAGGGTTGGCCAGCGCACTGATCGCTGTGGACATACAGGGCCATGCAGGACTGTCACCGGACGTGCTGGCAGAGCTGGCGCGCGGACGCGGGCTGTTAGATAAAGTGGCGGACAATCTGACCGACGCCGTAAAGCGGGCGATAAATATAGGACAGGCGCTGTCACGGGAGACCCCGGACGCGCCTGTCATTGCGCCGCGTATATTAATTTGCGGCTCTTTATATCTCGCGGGGCAAGTCCTCGCGATGAAGGGCTAGACCAGCTTAAACTGTAGAAGTCCCGCGTTCCGGATAATCATTCTCGACAACAAATTTCAAACCATTATGTAATTGCTTTGTCGGGATACGGCCAAAGGGCGAGGTCTGGATATATTGGGCGTAAAGCGTACCGTCGGGGCGCACGACAAATATGCCGGGCTCGCTAAAATGATCCGGCTCGCTATCTGAAATAGCATCAGAAATAAACAGGCCAAATTCTTTGGCTGAGGTTATGTCCAGATCGTAAGCAATAGGCAGATTTTTAACCCCCCATTCTTTTTTAGCTTTTTCGGCGCGCTCTTCACTATCCATTGAAATCGCGACAACATTGAAGCCGTCAACGGCCATATCATTATATTCCGCGTCAATTTCCTTAAGCTGTTCTTGGCATTTCGGGCAATGCACGCCGCGGTAAAAGACCAATATGTGGAAATTATCAGCCTGAGCCTCTGACAGGGTAAATTCACCGCCGCCAACAAGAGGCAGGGAAATTTCGGGAACTTGGGATTTAGGGTTTAACAAATTTGACATTAGACGTTCTTTCGACTGGCGGCTTCATCAATAGGGTCAAGAACGGCGGGCGCGGCCACGCCTTCCGGGTTTTTATCAAGCAGAGACAATCCGCGCTCAACTTCGTCCAAAAGCGGGCCGAAACCGGCTTCTGTATCGGCGCTGTGGCGCGCGGTAAGGTCATGTTTTATATTCAATAATTCTTCGCGGCGGCTAGCCAGCGGGCGATCACTATAAATCATATCCTGGATCTCGGTCAAGCTAACGGGTTGGGCAATTCCGGGCGCAGCGGCATCCCCGCCCAGCGCTGTATCGACGGCCATAATATTCAAATTGTCATCTGTCATATATCCTCGCGTTTCTAGCTTAAATAATGCGGGCCTAGGGGTGTTAGTTCCGAAACAAATCAGCTGTAAAAAGCCTGCACGGCAGGCGCACAGGCTTCAATTCCTTGTGAGGCAGTATCTATGCGTGTTCTTTAACCCATTCGGATAATTTTGTTTTGGTCATAGCGCCGACTTTGGTCGCCACAACTTGGCCCTCTTTAAAAATCATCAGGGTTGGAATACCGCGCACGTGGAATTTACCGGGGGTGTCGGGGTTGTCGTCAATATTAAGCTTGGCGACCGTGATCTCATCACCCATATCTTCGGATAGTTCTTCGAGGCCGGGGCCCATTTGCTTACACGGCCCGCACCATTCAGCCCAGAAATCCAGCAAGACGGGTTTTGTCGCGTCAATAACATCGGTTTTGAAGCTGTCATCGGTAACTTTAACTGTGGCCATAGGGCTCTCCTTTAATACATCACAATTTAGGTAAGAACGCCCATGCGCGGCGTCAAGGCAGAGGCCGAGAGATTCACGCCGTCCAGCACATCACCGGGGAGTTCCATGAGCCGCGCCTGCTCCGTCCACAACAAAGCGCAGCGCACAGTCTTGCCGGGGTATATAGCCCGCGCCAGCGCGCGATACGCCGCCATTTGTGCCAGATAGACGGGCGAAACATCAGCCGGCTGCGTCGGAGCGGGGCGGTTGGATTTATAATCGACGATCCACACCTCGGCATCTGTGACCGTGATGCGGTCAACTTGGCCATTAATATAGATATCCGGGGGCAAGCCTTCAGCCTGTCCGGCAAGACTGACTTCAGCCTGACTTCCGGAGGCGAAGATAGGGGCGAAATCAGAATGCTCCAGAACAGCGAAAATCTCCTCCATCATATCCTCAATTTCCTGCGCGCTCATATCGGCCCGCGCGGTGAGGAATTGCCGCGCGACATCACGGCGTCGGGCGGAGTCGATATCGGGCAGAATTTCCAGCAATTTGTGAATGCGCCGTCCGCGTTCAAACCGGTCATGACCACCGCGCAGCGTGTCCAGCGGCGAGCGGGCAGCGGGCGGGGCGGCGTCCGCGCCCGCGAGCAAATGCGACGGGCTGACATGGCGCGGCGGCGGCGCGTCAGAAGTAGGCGCGCGCCTGGCCCAATCCGGCACGATAGATTGAACGTCGTCTTCCGAGGCCGCGCGCAGTGTTTCAATCTGTGCACCATATACCTGAACAGTACCAAATGACTCGTGTTTGTCCTCATATGTCTCATCGCCAAGCGCGTCGAAACCGCGTGACATCCAGTCATACCAGCTGCCATCTTTCGCGCTGAGCTCCTTACTGCGCGCACCTGACTCATAGCCGCAGCAGATCAGCCGCGTTTCCGCGCGCGTCATCGCCACATATAACAGCCGCAAATACTCGCCGGTCATATCGGCGTCGCGCTGGCTATAGAGCGGCTCCAAAGCGGCAGGCCGCGCATCTTTACCCGCTTTGCCGACATAGCCGATCTCCGGCAAATCCTGCGGCACAAGCGCCGCGCCGCGATCGGCGGGTAGATCATAGGTGTCCGGCAAGATCACCACCGGGCTTTCAAGTCCCTTCGCGCCGTGAACCGTCATCACCCGCACTTCATCGCCGCCGCTATCCGCCTCGCGTTTCAGCTCGCTCTGATAAGTATCAAACTCATGCAGAAATCCGTCAAGGCTGGGCGCGCCGCGGCGTTGATGTTCTAATGCGCGCGATAGAAACGCCTCGATCGGATCGCGCGCCTCCGCGCCGAGACGCGCCTCGAACCGCGCCATAACGCTCGCCCCGTCATCAAACACATGGGCTAAAACCTGCGCGTAAAACTCATAAGGCGGCAAAGCGCGCGCCTGTCTGATCCAGCCGTTTAATGTCGCGCGAATTTCCAAAATTTCCGGAAACGGCGCAGCGGTTACGGCCTCAAATAATGTACCGTCTCGGCCAATAGCCAGCGCCATAAGCCCTTCTTCGGGCAGGCCGAAAATAGGCGATCGCAGCACCTCAGCCAATGATAAATCATCGGAGGGCAGCGCCAAGAACTTGCCCAGCGAGACCAGATCCTGCACCCCGATATTATCGGGCAGTTTCAACCGGTCAGCACCCGCCACCGCAACGCCTTCTTTTTTCAGATTGCGGATAAGGGCGTGAAAAAACGGCGACCTGGAGCGAAGCAAAATCATAATATCGCCGGGCCGCATGGCGCGCGCGGATTTTGCTTTGACGTCCCAAATGCTGTGGCCGTCTTTAATCCAGCCGCTGACGGATGTGGCAATAATCTGCGCCAGCTGCTCGCGGCTGCTATTCTCAGCCATCCGGTCCAGCGGCGCGTCCCAAGCGCTCTCAATCGCCTCCGTCTCCGGCACGCGGGTCAGCGGCCACAGCTCGACACGGCCAGCATCATCTCGAATGGCTTTATGCTCGGCAATATCGCCGCCGGGCGGGTAGTCATACACCTGCTTAATCGCGCCGCTTTCATTAAAAATAGCATCGACGAAAGACAGTATTTGCTCTGCGGAGCGAAAGCTGTGCTTCAGCGCGACGGCTTCGAAACGTCGCGGATCGTCGGCGCTGCTGCTCTGGCCCTGATCTAAAAACAGTTTCGGTTCCGCGCCCTGAAACCCATAAATGGACTGCTTCTCGTCGCCCACGGCAAAGCGCGTGCGTCCGTCGCCCAGCGTTGCGCCGAACTCTTCGGACAGCGCATTGATGATCGCCCATTGATCGCCCGCCGTGTCCTGCGCCTCGTCAACCAGAACATGGTCTGCGCCTTGATCTAATTTATAGCGCACCCAGTCGCGCGACTCACTATCGACCAGCAAAGCGCGGGCTTTTTCAATCAGGTCAGAAAAATCGAGCAATCGCCGCTGCGTCTTGAGCCGCCCGTAAACCCTCGCCGCAGGAACCGCGAGGGTGAAAATCGTTTCGGTCAACTCGACAAGATCAATTTGTAAAAGCTCTTGATTGAGCGCAAAAAGCCGCGCGCCTTCATGGCCGTATTCATTGCCGCGTCTGGTGCTGCCGTAAATTGATTTCAAATCTTTACCGCCCGACAATAAGGAATCCACTACGCCTTTGGTCGTCAACATTGCTTCGTAATATTCAGTAAACACATCAAAATCGTCAGGGTTTTCCAGAAGCGGGAGAAGTTTGGCTGCCAGTTTTATATTTGTCGCTGTTTCATCAAGAAAAGGCACTGCACTTTTTAATAATGACCAGTCAGTTTGATTATGCGCTGCGCGCATGATCGTCTCCGCGCTCTCATCATCTTTAAGTCCAAAGCGTTCGCGTAATTTGATGCCCGCCATAGGCCCGTCTGCCAGTACGCGGTGAGCATTAGTGCACGCCCAATTGATCAGATCGTCTACCGCGCTTTGCGCATTTCGCAGAGCAATAGTCTTTATCGCACGGGCCAGCGCGCCATCCGGCTTATCTAATGCGCGATTAAACAGCTCTGATTTGATCTGTGCCACCATTTGCGCGCGGGTCTGATCATCAATCATGTCATAGCCGGGCGCAATTTGTGCTTCGACAGGAAAGCGGCGCAATAGACGCTCGCAAAAGGCATGAATAGTCTGAACCTTCAACCCGTCGGGGGTTTCCAGCGCTTGCGCAAATAAACGCCGCGCGCGGGCCAGAAATTCCGGACTACGCTGCGTCGGCACACCGTCCAGACTGTCCAAAGCCGCGATCAAATGCTCATTATCCATGACCGACCACGCGCCGAGCCGCTCAAACAGGCGGGTCTGCATCTCGCTCGCCGCCGCTTTGGTATAGGTTAGGCAGACAATTTTATCGGGACGCGGCGTCGCCTGCGCTAATAAAATACGGATAACCCGGTCGACCAGAACGCGGGTTTTGCCGGAGCCTGCATTGGCCGCCACGAAAACGTTTTTGTCCGGATCAGCGGCCATACGCTGCGCGGCGATGGCGGCCTTAAATGCGTCACTCATCATCGCCTCCCTCACCCGTGCTGGCCCATTCAGCGCGGCGCGCGAGATGGTCATAATCGGCATATTTATTTTCAAATTTTGGCAGGGGGTTAGACATATAGGGCATATTCGGATCGTCAAAATCGGCAATGCGTTTGCGAAGCCCCTCAGCGGCCTGCGCGATTAAGTCCGGCGTCTCACGATAGGCTTTATTGCGCCCTCCCGGCTCACCCTGCGCGGTGCGGGCAAAGGCGTTTCGCCCTGACAGCCGCACATAACCCAATTCGGAAACCTCCCTCTCCATCGTCTCCCCGAATGCGCCGGACTGCGCCATATAGCCGAGCAGAGCGAGCTGCGGCGCGATGCCGATATTGACCTCGCCAGCACCCGACGGCATGCCGGTTTTATAATCCAGTATCGATAAGCCGTCCGGCCCTGTATCAATGCGGTCAGCAATGCCGGATAGGGTGAAATCCCCCTCCGACGTTGGGATTTTAAGCGCGCCTTTTTGCTCGATCCCGACCGTGCGATAACCGTCGTCGCGGCGCCCGCGTTCCCAGTCGACAAACCAGATCGCAAGTTGCTTGAGATTGGCGCGCTCAAACGCCATCTCTTCGGGCGCAAAGCCGCCAGCAAGGAGCTCTTCCTCAAAACGCTCCGTCAGCCAAGAGACAGCTTTGTCGGGCACGGCCTTAGCGAAGTGATGAGAGAAGATTTCCACTGCGGCGTGAATAGCATTGCCATATTCGCGCGGCCCCGGCCCCTCGCCCAGCGCATCAAGAGCGTCCAGTTTCAAAATATTTGCGGCATATATTGCATAGGGATCGCGCAGCCATGTCTCGATCCGCGTCACCGATAAGCGGCGCGGACGGTCTTTGACCTTGGGGCGCGGGGCGGGCGGCTGTGCGGGCATCACGTCCGATGCATCGACATGATCCACAGCGCGCGCAATCGCCAGATAATCGGTATCGGGCGCAAGGCGCTCCAGCACTTTGTCTTCAGCAATATTACCGTCCGGCTCACTGGCATAAAGCGCGCCGCGTATCAGGGTTTTAAGCCGCCATAACCAGCGCGAGGCAACAACCGGCGCGTCATTGTCGCGCGCCGCGCGGGTCAGCGTGACGTCGGGATGGGCGGCAAGCTGGGCAAAGTCATGAGCGGATAAACCAAAGCGCCGCTCCGGCGAGGACAGGCCCAACTCCTGACGCATATGGCGCGGCAATAGCGGATCGATTTGCGGCGCGGCGGGCCAGACGCCCTCATTCAAACCACCTAATATTAATTTATCCGCGCGGATCATCCGCGCTTCCAGCGGGCCGAGAATTTGCAGGCGCGGATGGGTTCCAAAGCGCGGCCGCACCACGCGGCCCCGCATGAGATTGGTCAGCAGGCGCGTGAAGGTTTCCAAATCTCCGCCGGGCAAGCGCTGCCCATGGGAGAGCATATCCGTGCATAATTTCGCCGCCGCGTCGCCATCCTCACCGCGCCATAACATCTGCGCGCCGGTATCGGCATCGGTCGCCGCCAGCTCTGCGGCAATTTCGCAGAGCGCGCGGGCGCGTTCGCTATGGCCGCGCGGCTCATCAGCACTGGCGGAGAGCGGGTGTAGGGTAGCCTGAACGCGGGTGAGCAGATCGATATGCGCGCCCAGATCAAGCTTGCCTTTGCGCCGTGCATTGGTTTTGTCGATCTTTCGCTTTATACCCTCAAGCGATGTCGGGCAGGCCCCGCGAAAGACATGCGGCTCCATTTCGCGCCAGAGGCGCGCCGCTGCATTGGGGCGTTTGCCAAAAGCAAATTTCGGATGTTTGAACAGAGCCGCCAGCGAAACTGCGTCCCATGGGTCATGACACAGCGCCAATATGAGCGACAGGAATGACCCTGCAGACGTCTCTTCGAGCGGCTCACCCGCCGAGACATCGACCCGCACGCCCCATCGCGTCAGCCGCGCTTTGACGCGGCGGCCCAGTGACGGGTCAGGCGTTACAAGCGCCGCCGTTTTACCCGGCGTGTCGAGCACTTCGCGCATGATCAGGGCGACCACGCTGGCTTCTTCATAAGGGGTACGCGTTTCGATCAGGGAAAGCCCTTCAAGCCCTGCGTCAAAAGGATTGTCGGGCTGCGCGGAGAGAAGCGCAATACGGTCAAGCCAATCCGATGTACTGTCTGCGGGAATGAGCGCTTCGCCGATCAGTCGGCGGCGCGCAATCGGCGCCGCGCCGCTGCGGCGGCCCGGAAATTGGCGCACATCATCGCGCTCCACCCCGATCACGCCAATAGCGCGTTTGAGACTGCCCAGCGGATGGGTCTCGTCAATCTTGTCCCAGACCTCGGGCATATGTAGGTCCAGCCCCGGCAAAACGATCAGACCTTCGGGCAGGCGCGATACCACCCGCATTAAATTCGCTGTAGCGTCCAGCGTACCCGTCGAGCCCGCAATAATCACCGGATATCCCGGCGGCTCGGCCTCCCATTGTGCGGCCAGTTCACGCAGCAATGTCACCCGCCGCGCCATCGGATCCATCAGATGATTATCGGCTAAATATTCAGGCCAGAACCGCTGCACAATTTTATAAAATATCGCGGCCTGTTCAAAATGCGCCGAGGTCGTGCCAAAATAATCGTCCAGCGCATCAAGCTTGGTAACGTCCAGCTCTTCCATTGCCGCATCGTCCAGCAAGGACAGTAGCGGATCGGTCAGCGCCAAGGCGGCCGCCGCATCAGGCGCAATGTCGCGCAGCTTCGCTTCCTTGGCCAGCACCAGACGCGCCAGTTCAAAACGGCGATGCACAGGATCAATGGCAAGCGTAATCATATGGGCCAGATCGCCGGGCTCAAAGGGCGGCTCTTCGGGGTCAACATCGGCGAGCGGCCGCATCAGCGGCAATCGCGCCGCGCTGCCGCCATCAGGCGCAGTGGCAACAAAAGCCTCGCCAAGCTCGCGTACGGCGCGGCGGGTCGGCAGCAAGATCAGCGCTTTATTGAGGCGCTGCCCTAAAGCCTCACGCAGGCCGCTGGCCAGCAAAGGCAGGAATGATTCCCCGGCGGGCATATTGACGACATTAGGCGCGCCGTCCGCGCCGTCTCTGAACAAGCGCTCAGCCATTGCCATGCCCTATCGCTGTCCATGGATTGTCCGGGTCCGCTAAAATGGCCTCAGCTATATCGCGGGCTTGCGGGTCACCGACATGGAGCCAGTATCCATCCAGCTTTTCGCCCTCAAAACCATCTTTAGAAAATACATTCACACCGTAGAGTTTGCCGCGGTCTAAACTTTTATCCCAAACTTTATTGCGGGAGAATTTTTCCGCTTTAAACCCGTCAAAGACATGCGGGCGGCAAATTTGGACGCCCGCATACATTTCAGGCGCGACAGCTTGCCACCGGCGCGTCAGGCGTAAATCAAAGTCGGTATGAAAATCACCGGGACCGTTATAGCCAAAGGCATATTGACGGCGGGTCAGCATTAAAAGCTCGTCCATCTCATCCGTCCAATAAGAGATAAGCTTTTTGATAAGGTTTTCGCGCTGCACCCAAATGGCGTCAATATTACATATTAAAAACGGATCATCGCCGAGCAGTGATAAAGCGTTGACGACGCCGCCGCCTGTCTCGAGCAGAGCGTCACGCTCGTCAGAAATAATAATATCCGGCCCGTATGCATGCGACAAGACATGCTCTTCAAGCTGATCCGCATGCGCGTGAACATTGATAACAGCGCGCTTAATTCCGGCCTCGCCCAACCGGTCAAGCATGTGATCGATGAGCGGCTTTCCGCCAAGCGTGACCATGGCTTTGGAGCGCTCATCCGTTAGAGGTGCCATGCGCGTGCCCTGCCCCGCCGCCATGATCATGGCCGTTTTTATCGGGGCGGTTTTGCTCATTGGCCCGCTCCATCAAATATATCTTTAACCTTGGACAGGGCCGGATGGGCGAGATTGGCCGCGAATAAAGCTTCGACATGAGGCAGAAGGTCGAGATATCTGTCTTTGCCGTCACGTTTGGCCAGCCGCACAAATATGCCCAGAATTTTGGCATTACGCTGCGCGCCCAAAACGGCATAAGCGGTTCGAAACCCCGCCTCATCATTAATCACGGCTTTATCGCAAAACCGCGTTATCAGCGCGTCAGTGATATCAACACTGACCTTACGCCGTGCATCCTCGAGCAAAGAGACCAGATCATAGGCCGGATGGCCCATGACCGCATCTTGGAAATCAATCAGGCCAACACGAAATACGCTTTGGCGCTCGGGTAGCCAGAAGATATTTTCGGCGTGAAAATCGCGCAGAACGAGGCCATGCGGCTGACTGTTTAACACGGCAAAGGCCTGGCGCCACGCTGCCTGCATTGCGGCTTTATCCAGCGTTAGTCCTTTATGCGGCGCGTACCATTCCAGCAGTAAGTCTGTCTCAGCAAGTAACGCCGCAGGATCATAATCGCGCACCGTCCAGCTTTGCCCGAAGCTGTTTATATCTGCCGGAAATGTGCTGCGATAGAGTGCGGCGAGGCAGTCCACCGCCGCCTCATAAAGGGGTTTTTCCACCCCGGGAGTGGCGGCGAGCACTGACGCATAGAGATCATCACCCATATCTTCCAGCAGGAGGAGGCCGGAGCCGATATCCGCGCCGTAGATTTTAGGCGCAGAAAATCCGCGCATGGAGAGTTGCTGGGAAACGGCCGTGAAGGCCACCATTTTACCGTCTGATATTTTGGCGGTTTGAACATAATCCGACGGCGCGGCGTCGTTAACGGGGGCGTCCATTAAGACGGCTTTCCGGCCATCCTTATGGGTCAGGCGGCGGTAACGGCGCGCTGAAGCATCACCCGGCACAAGGGTCTGCGCGGCGGCGGCCCAGCCTTGCACGGTGAGGAAATCCGTAATCTGCACTTCACGGTCAGACATTATCAAATCTCTTTTCCCACAGCGCGTCGCCGCTCAATTTTACCATGCGGCCCGTCTCCATAAATTCAATCTCAACATGTAGCGCGCCGTCAGGCGACAAGTCCCCCAGACGCTGCGGCCATTCGATCAAAGACACACCCTCATCCAAGGCCTCCTCAATGCCCAGCTCCCAAACGTCTTCAGGATTTTCCAGACGGTACAAATCAAAATGATAGACCGGAAATTCCGGCCCCTCATAGGTTTGCAGCAATGTATAAGTCGGGCTGGGCACGTCATCAACGTCGCATAAGGCTTTGATGAGCCCGCGCGAAAGAGTGGTCTTCCCCGCGCCCAGAGCGCCGGAGAGCAGCACCACGTCACAGGCGCGGAGACGGCCGGCCAGCCGCGCGCCAAGCGCCAGCATATGAGGCGCGTCGGTAATTTCATATTGGGCAAAAGACAGTGTCATCCGGCAAATCTTTGCCGCGATAATACAGTATATGCAAGCCATTTACCTTGCATTCACGCCGCGCCCCCTTAAATAAAACCCGCATAAGCACAGGAGGCCGTATTGCCTAAAATTATCTTCACTGACACGAGCGGAACATCGCGCGAAGTCGAGGCGAAAGCCGGCCAGTCCATCATGGAAGCCGCCGTCCAAAACATGGTCCCTGAAATTGACGCGGATTGCGGCGGGGCCTGCGCCTGCGCAACATGCCATGTCTATGTCGGTGAGGCGTGGACAGCGAAGTTAAAGCCTATGGCTGACATGGAAGAATCCATGCTCGACTTTGCTGAAAATGTTCAGCCTAATTCGCGTCTCTCATGCCAGATTCTGATGAGCGATGATCTGGACGGCATTACCGTCGAGACGCCCGAGAGCCAGTAAAGCCGAAGTGTGATAGAGAGCGGGCATGTTCGGCGATCTTTATAATACTGATATTTTAACGCTGGCGGCATCTGTCACAGATACCCGTTTGGACGCGCCGTGCGCAACCGCCCGCGCTGTGTCCAAGCTATGCGGCTCAGAACTTGAAATTGATCTTGATATGGATGGCGGCAAAGTCAGCGCCGTAGCCCTGCGGGTCAGAGCCTGCGCGCTGGGTCAAGCCAGCGCCGGCATTTTGCAAAACGCTATTATTGGCGCCAGTGTGGATGACATTAGCGCCGCGCATCAAGCTCTGGAAGCCATGCTAAAATCCGGCGGGCCCGCGCCGCAGGGGCGGTTTGCCAAGCTATCCCTTTTAAAAGGCGTGACCGATTATCCGGCCCGCCATACCAGCACCCTGCTGGCGTTTAAAGCTGCGCAAGAGGCCGCGCGGGAATGTCAGAGCTGACGCTATTCCCCGCTAATCCCCAGCCGCGCGAATAATTTGGCGTCATCGGTCTCACTGGGATTATCGCTTGTCAGCAAAGTATCTCCGACAGAGATAGACTTTTGCGCCGGCCATAAAGCACAGCCGTGTACACCTGAAGGAGCGCCGCCAATGACGCATGTATTGACGGTCTGCGTAAAGGCAGCCTAACCTGCGCGCCATACAGGAGAGCCTTATGTCCAAATCCGCAAGGCGGCCGCAGCGCGTTTTCTCTATCGTCATGTGGGCGCTGTCCATCGTCTTTGCCGGGTTCCTGATTGGGCTGGGCAGTCTGATTATTCGCGATTTGCCTAAAGTTGATCAGACGATAACAGTCGAGCACTTTATCGATCAGGACGCCTATAATTCCGCGCAAATTATTGAGGACCGAGAGCGCGTCAAAGTCAGCGCTCTGCAGCGCGACCTTGAGGACGCCGAGGCCGCCTTTGCCGCCGCCGCCAATGATTACCGCAGCGCCAAAGCGTCATTTGATAATTGGATTGCAACGCGCAACGCGACGCAAAGCAATGCACAAAACCCCGAAGTGATCGCCCGCACCCGCGCCCTGGAAACCTTAAAAGCGCATGAACGCACCTCGCTGCGCGAGGTCGAGCGAATTCGCGCCGTGCAAGTCACCGCCGAGCGCGCTTATCTGGATGTCGTGAAAAGCCGCGAAGATCTTTACGCCGCCGCGACGCCGCAATACCGCGCCGCAATGCGGGCGCAAGAATTGCGGGTTTTTGTCTTCCGCCTTGCCCTGACATTGCCTCTTCTGCTTTTAGGTGGATGGATGCTCATGAAAAAACGCGAGTCCGCCTATTGGCCGCTCTATCGCGGTTTCATTATCTTCGCGCTCTTTGCTTTCTTTGTCGAGCTTGTCCCCTATCTGCCCAGCTATGGCGGTTATGTGCGGTATGGCGTCGGAATTATTTTAGTTGTCGCGGCGGGGCATTTTATCATTCGCGGCATGCGGAAATATATTGCGCGCAAACAGATTGAGGAAGAACGCAGTGAGGTCGAACGCCGCCGCTCTATTGGCTATGAAACCGCACTCAAAAAAATCGCTGCCAAAACCTGCTCGGGCTGTGACCGCGCCATTATCAGCAAGGATGATGTGCCAACGGATTTTTGCGTACATTGCGGCATCCGCCTGCAATGCCAATGCGTCAATTGCGGGACGCGCAATATTTCGTTTCACAAATTCTGTTTGTCCTGCGGCACGCCTAGCGCAGAGCAGCCCATGACAGAGCCTGTGCCCGGCTGATGAAATATCCGGCCATATGGCTGTTATGGCTTTATAAATACACGCTTAGCCCGGCGTTTAGCGCGCTGGGCCTGCGGTGCCGGTATGAACCGGGATGCAGTACCTATTCCATTCAAGCCATATCAAAATACGGATTTTGGCGCGGCGGATGGATGACGCTGGCGCGGCTGCAACGCTGTCATCCGATAGATGCGCTGGGCGGGTCGTCGGGCATTGATAAAGTGCCCGAAACTGTGCAAAAGGCGCCGTTCTGGGCGCCGTGGCGATATGGCGTCTGGCGACATTCCCCCAATTGCGATTACGCAAGCGAACATACGGATACGCAATCATGATTACGCTGACATTTCCTGACGGAGCCACACGCGACTATGATGCCGGCGTCACCGCATTAGAGGTCGCAAAATCCATTAGCTCCGGACTGGCAAAAAAAGTTCTGGCCGCCAAGATTGACGGCGAGCTGCGTGACGCCGGCCGCGCGATTAACGACAATGCGAAAATCGAGCTCGTCACAGCGGTTGATCCCGAAGGCTTAGAGCTTATCCGTCATGATGCCGCCCATGTTTTGGCCGAAGCCGTGCAGGAGTTGTTTCCCGGCACGCAGGTCACAATCGGCCCGACAATTGAAAACGGATTTTACTACGATTTTTACCGCGAGACGCCCTTTAGCGCCGATGACTTTGCAGCCATCGAGAAAAAGATGACCCATATCATCAACCGCAATGACAAATTTGAGCGGCAGGTTATGGAGCGCGATGAAGCGATCTCCCTCTTCAAAGATATGGGCGAAGAGTTTAAGGCCGAGCTGATTTCTGATCTGCCAGAAGGCGAGACCATCACGGTTTATAAACAAGGCAAATGGTTTGATTTGTGCCGCGGCCCGCATTTGCCTTCTACGGGCAAAGTCGGCAAGGCGTTCAAGCTGATGAAAATTGCCGGGGCTTATTGGCGCGGCGACAGCAATAACCAACAGCTGCAGCGCATTTATGGCACGGCGTGGGCGACGCAGGAGCAGCTAGACGCGCATCTGCATATGCTGGCCGAAGCCGAGGCGCGCGATCACCGCAAGCTGGGCCGCGAGCTGGATTTGTTTCATATGCAGCCCGAAGCTCAAGGCATGGTGTTTTGGCATGACAAGGGCGCAACATTATGGCGCGAAGTCGAAAATTATATTCGCCGCCGTCTTCAAAGCGCAGGCTATGTCGAAGTTAAGACGCCAATGCTGCTCAATAATGCGCTGTGGCAAGCCTCGGGACACTGGGACAAATTTCGAGAAAATATGTTCGTCTCTGAAGTCAAACACGGGGCCCATGAAGAAATCCACGCGCTTAAGCCGATGAATTGTCCGGCCCATGTTCAGATTTTTAATCAAGGCATGAAGAGCTATCGTGACCTGCCGATCCGCATGGGCGAATTTGGCTGCTGCCACCGTAATGAACCGACCGGAGCGCTCCATGGCATCATGCGCGTGCGCGGATTTGTGCAGGATGACGCTCATATTTTCTGCACTGAAGATCAGGTAACAGACGAGAGCAAGACATATATAGAACTGCTGAAATCCGTGTACCGTGATTTTGGCTATGAAGACATTACGGTCAAATTCTCTGATCGCCCCGAGGTGCGGGCTGGCTCTGATGAAACATGGGATAAGTCTGAAAAAGCTTTAATGGACGCCGTTGATGCGGCCGGGCTGGACGTTATTATGAACCCGGGTGAAGGGGCTTTTTATGGCCCCAAATTAGAATTTGTTTTGCGCGATGCGATTGGCCGTGATTGGCAATGCGGCACGCTACAAGTCGATTTTGTGCTGCCCGAGCGCCTCGGCGCAAGCTATATTGGCGAAGACGATCAGCGTCACCGTCCGGTCATGTTACACCGCGCTATTTTGGGATCTATTGAACGTTTCCTCGGTATTTTAATCGAAAACTATGCCGGACGTTTCCCGCTCTGGCTGGCACCAACGCAAGTCGTGATCGCGACCATTACATCGGACGCCGATGAGTATGCCGAACAGGCTGCCGCGACCCTTCGTAAGGCAGGGCTGCGCGTGGAAACCGATCTGCGTAATGAGAAGATCAATTATAAAATCCGTGAGTTGTCCGCTGACCGTAAAATCCCGGTCATCGCTGTGGTCGGCCGCAAGGAAGCCGATGAAGGCAAGCTCGCGCTTCGTCGTTTGGGCGGCCGTGACCAAGTCATCATGACGCTTGAAGACGCCGCGCGTGATTTGTCAATTGAGGCGCTTGCGCCTGATCTTCGCGATTAGATCCGCCCCACCGCAATGGCCCGTATATCTGTTATCGTTGTGACCTATTATACAGGTCCGGTTCTCTTTGAAACGCTGGATACATTACTGGCTGACCCGGACGCAGATGAGATCATCTTGGTCGATAACGGCAATTCAAATCTAACCCGTGATATGATCTCAGCCGTTAAAAGTGACAGAATCCGTATTTTGCAAGGGCATGGCAATATAGGGTTTAGCGCGGGCTGTAATTACGGCGCGGCGATGTCGGGCGGTGAGTTTATCGCCTTCATTAATCCGGATGCCCGCCCCATGGCCGGCGCGCTTGCCGCGCTTTGCGAAGTGGCCTCGCAATCTCCATTCCCGCATATTGCGGGGGCCGTATTATTTGGAGAAGACGGAACAGAGCAGCGCGGATCGCGTCGCAGCACTCTAACCCTCCCCAAATTTATCGGCGCTATGATTGGATGGGACAGATTTAATTTACATAAATCACGCCTGCCGGACGCGCCGTTTTCAGTTGGCGCCGTTAGCGGGGCCGGTATGATGCTGAGCCGTAAAAGTTTTGACGCATTGGGCGGTTTCGACGAAGGATATTTTCTTCACGTCGAAGATATAGACTTATGCCGGCGCGCAATAAAAATGGGAGGTCAAGTGACCTGCGTGCCTGACGCCAAAGTCGTCCATATTGGCGCAACGTCGAAGACCAGTTCGCTCTTTGTCAGCGCGCATAAAACGCATGGATTTCTGCGTTATTTCTGGAAGCATAGCGGCGACGTCGGCAAAATATTTACGGTTATTTTTGCGCCTCTGATCTTGTTTGTGACAATGGTCAGAGGCTTATTGGCTTAATTGGCAGGGCAGCCCACACGTTGCAGCAGACGCAAAATAACATCATCACTTTTGGCGTAATTGTGTCCGCGAACATAGCCCAGCGTTTTAAAACACCGGCCGGGTCCATCAATATCCAGCGCGGGTCGGCGTATCTCATCAATGAGTAAATATTCACCCATTTGAATGTCACCAAGTGAGGACTGATTAAAGTCTCCGCCCAATTTGATATGTGTGCCGAGCTTATAAACCAGTGACGCTTCGGTGAAATGCGGAGAGCGGAAAGCTGCGCTTTTGTCGAGTGGAAGGTCAATATTGCGCGATGCCATTATCGCCGCCACATTTTTGGAGACAAACAGATTGCTTAGCGCCGGCATGATATATCCGAAGGTAAAGACCATCATGACTGCGCCTGATCCAATGATAGCGGCTATGAAATAACGGTGCCGCGTGATCATCATCGCCGCAGCCATTATGATAATGCAGGCCACAATGACGCCCAGACTAACGGCCCAAATATTCAGCCCGACATCGTCGCCATATATATAATGCGCATAAACGACCCCGCCGGTCAGCGCCGTGCCAATAACGCCAAATAAGGCTGCGCCGACATAGCGCGAAATATCAAATTCACGGATTTGTAACAGCAGCGCTCCCGCTGTGCCGCACAGCAGGGCCAGCGCTGGATAAGTCGGCAGGGCGTAATGGGGCAATTTGGTCGGCGTGATTTCAATCACAATCCAAAACGGAACCACCCAGCAGATAATCAGACGCATGGCGCGTTTAACCGGACTGTCCGGCGCGCTATCCCCGCGCAGCGCCCGCACGGCATATTCAACTCCGGCCGGTAACAACGCGATAGCCGGCATAAACATGACTAAAAGCGCGACAAGGTGATAGCCCGGAAGCCCGCCGTGATTTTCTTGCCCGCCGGTTAATTTCGGGGCAAGGTCTTCGCCGATCGCGGTTGCGAAAAACGCACCGCCTGTTTTATGCCAGATCAGCACCGTCCATGGCAGGATGACAAGAAGGAAGAGAATAGGGCCCGGCCAAAACAATAAGGGTTTTGCCCATTTGGCTTTGCGCTCCCAGATCATCAATGTGGCAATCGTCAGTCCGACTAACAACGGCGCAATGGGCCCTTTCATCATGACGCCGATACCCAGCGCGATCCAAAACAGCAGCGCAGCGGTTTTCTGCGTCGCCAGCGGATTATGCCGGATATGGGCAAGCGCGCCGAAACACACTGTCGTCATCGCGACCATCAGAGCGTCCGTCTTGGCGGCATGCGCTTCATAGGTCAGCGATAAGGTAACAGCGAGCAGCGCCGCGCCTATGACCGCCGCGTCGCGTCCGACTAAACGCCGTCCCGCCCAATATGTGGCGAGCACAGCCAGAAGCGCGGCCAATACGCTGGGCACGCGGTGTTTCCATATTTGGCGGCTCTCCGGCCCGCCGAAAATTGTCACGCTGACCGCTTGCGCCCAATAGGCTCCGGCGGGTTTCTTCCATCGCGGCGCATCTTGAAACCGGATGTCCACGGGGTCTCCCGTCTCCAGCATCTGAACTGTGGCTTGGGCGTAGCGCGCCTCGTCGCGATCAATGGCAGGAATACGAAACAGTCCCGGCAAAGCCGTCAGCAGAACGAGGCCCGTCAAAATCAGAATGTGCCGCAAACGGCTATGGGGTGGCGCGCTAAACATGAGCCGCCCCATAGCGTTATGCGGGCGATGCGGCAAGCACGCGCGTCACGGCTGCGTCATGCGCAACGGGCCAAGCGGTAAATCGATGATTCGGATAAAGGGCGGCACGGCAGGGATGTCCGCCCCGCAGGGCATATCCGTAAGCTGCGTTCCATCACGCAAATCAAATGTTAGGGGAAGCCCCGCTCCGCAGCGATTGCGTACATCATCATAAACCGCGCGCGGCGTCTCAAACATATTACGGCCATTGACGCCAACAAGATCAAAATTAGCATCCCATCGCCCGGTGCACAGCCCTTGCCCCGCAACGTCTTTATGGTCGTCATTATTGTAAATTGAAATTGCCCCGTCGCAATTGGCCTGCATCAGGCGGCCCAGCCACCAATTATTAAGCGACAGATCATCATCAGCAGGCGTCGCCTGAATTTCGATCTTAATCGGGAGGCCATCAAGAGCGGGAGCGATATTATCCCACCGCGCGTCTTCAGCGGCAGTGAGCAGCCGCGCGGCGAGCACAGGAAACCCTTGCGGGTTATAGGCCGTGGACGCGTCGAGAAAATCCTGCGGTTGATACTCTTCATTGCCGGAAGACATTACAGCGCTCCAAATATCAAGAATATCACGGCCCTCTCTGGCTGCGCCCAATTCTGCAAACAGGCTGATAACAAAGCCGCAATCATAAGCCGCGCGGCCTTGAACAGGGCCGAGGCTCCCATCAAGCGCGAATGGGCCCAGTTCAGTCATACAGCGGTTCAGCGTGTCTTCGGCGACCTTGCGAAAGGCCTCTGCATTCAGCCGCAAGCGGCTGGAAATATATTCACTCGTGCCTTCATGCGCCCAGCTTTGCTCAGCATTTTGGGCGTTTTTAATACGGTGACCGATCCACATATGCACGGTTTCATGAGTGACGAGACCGGTAAAGCCGTCAACCAAGCCCGTATCATTCGGGTTCAATTCCATCCGGCGCAGACGCAGCGCAATTACGCCGCCATCCAGCGCCCCGCCTTTCCAGCCGGGGCTTTCAAAGCGCGTATCCATAGACTGGCTGACATAAAGCGTCGGCGTATATTTACCCGTACCCCCCAGACGCGCGGTTAGCACAGTCGTGGCGCGGGACATATCGGCTGTCATCTGCACGCGTAGCCAGTCGGGCACTTCCGGACCCGACATAAAATCCGGATTTTCCGAGCGCAGATAATCACGCGGTCCGATATAGAGCAGCGTATTATCATCCGCCGTAATGCTAAATTCACTTTGCCCTGTAACGTCGCGGGCCCCGTCACGAATAAGCGCCGCCTCAAAGCCTGTTATTCGCACAGTGACGCTCCCGTCTTTCAGGGCGAATACAGGCTTGTAAAAGAGCCAACCCGACGATCCGATGCGGTCTATTGCGAAATAGCGGCGGTTATAAAATTCTGTCTCGGATGAGAGGCTAAATTCTACTTTTTGTAAGGGCGCGCCATCTTTGCGGGTTACGGTGACGCCATCAAAATCGTGAAGCGTCCCGATAATTGTCCAGCCATTACGGCGCTGCGCCTGTGCGCCGGGCTCGAATATAATCGCAGCAACGTTCGAGGCCGGCTCTATTGTCAAATGCAGACTCTCGCCTTCGGGCGTCAGTAAAAATGTGGCGACAGCCGCATCATTCGCGTTTGCGGGCGGGATGTCGTCTTGAGCAAAAACGCCGGAGCTGAGCGCCAGCACAAAAATAATAATAATAAAGGCGAACCCTACGATGTTTATGCGGGGCACTTTTTCACCATCTGGCTATGTCGCCCGCCGCGCCGACGCCCAGAGCGGGCATTAGCGCGAAATAGCGGCGGATAACATTCATTTTATCGCTCTAGTCCTGCAGAATTTTCGGTTTGCGGTAATAGAGTTTCAGGCCGTTCGCCGTGCTCATACTATCGGACTGTGTATTGAGCATTGTGCGCATGCGGTCGAGAATTAACGTATCCAGCGTTATAATAATAGCCGTTACATAGGTTGCAAATGCGCCTGAAACACCATGACTTGTCAGGATTTCCTGCAACAGCACAATAGATGAGCTTGGCACGCCCGCCGCGCTGGTTGAATAAACCAATGACTGGAAGGCCACGACAAAACGGTCAGCGACGCTTGGCATAGCTCCTTCAAAGGCCTGCATGCCGTAGAGCGAAATAAGCGTCAGACCCATTAACGTGCCGACCATATTGATCGTCGCGCCAATCGTGTAAAACGGTGTCGCCTCGTCGGCATTTGCCCCTAGCTGATCACAGGCAATGCGCGTCGCCGGCAAGGTCGCCATGGACGAGCTGGTCGCAATAGCGACAACAGCTTGAGGGAGCAAAGCCCGGCCCATAAATCCAATGCCGTGGCCAAGAACACGTGCGCTGATCACAATCATAAGCAGCCAGACAATGGTCATAGATCCCAGATAAACAGGGAGTAATTTGGAAAGCTGCATGAGCGATTCAACGCCGTCCGGGCGATTAAGCGCTAACGTCAAAGACCCAAATACGGCCAGTGGAATGGTAATCCAAAGAAATTTGATAAAACCGCGAATAAACATATCCGATACAGCGTCAGCCTGGATACCAATGCCGGGATTAGTCGCTTCGAGTTTTTTAATGCCGTATCCTAATAATATACCGCCATAGATCGAAACCATAAGCGGGCTTGTGATGACCCCGTAGATTTTTTGCATGAATGGAATAGCGGCAACATCTTGACCTGCCGCCAAGCCTAAAGTTTCCGGGCTGTCAAAAATGTCCATCGGAAAAAGAGAATATGCGGCAATGGCTACAAGCGCGCCAATGATAGAAAATCCAACGAAGAAAGCCAGCACCCGCACAAATTTTGCGCCCAAGCCGCCTGTCGACACGGCAATGGAAGCACCAATGGACAAAATGATCAACGCATACATAACCGGTTTGAGCGGAACGAAAAGCGCATCTTTGGCCAGATCGGCCACTGATTTTGCTAAATAGGTCTCTCCGGCCATAATGGGCCGGACCAGTCCGTCTGCTCCCAAGGCCCACAATCCCACTGCGAGAACGGCCGCGATGAGCACCAAAATGAGAAGCGGAATGTTGTAATAACGGTTTAGCATTATTCGTCACCACCCAGCTTGGTCCATAAATAGCTATAAATCAGAGCCTGACTATGCGCCGTTTCTTTGAGATTCGCTGCGCCGGCATGGCCGCCGTCAATGTTTTCATAATAGTAAAACGGCAGGCCCATATCTTCGAGACGGGCGGCAAATTTACGCGCATGGCCGGGATGAACGCGGTCATCCTTTGTCGAGGTGTAGATATAAGGCTCAGGATATTCCACCCCGCTTTTCAAATTGTGATAAGGCGAGAGCGCCCGAATAAATTCACCTTCCGCGCCCGTGTCATCCGGATCGCCATATTCGCCGACCCATGACGCACCCGCGAGAAGTTTGTCATAGCGCTGCATATCTAAGAGCGGCACGCCAATGGTCACGGCGTTGAACAGATCGGGGCGCTGGGTGAACATAACGCCCATGAGCAGACCACCATTTGATCGGCCATGAATGCCTAAATGCTCCGGCGTTGTCACGTCGCGCGCGATCAGATCTTCGGCGACGGCGATGAAATCGTCATAGACGACCTGACGGTTGGTTTTCAGGCCGGCCTGATGCCAAGCCGGACCATATTCGCCGCCGCCGCGGATATTGCCCACAACATAAACGCCGCCGCGCTGTAGCCACGCCTTGCCAATGGTCGCGCTGTAAGACGGATTAATTGAGATTTCAAAACCGCCATAGCCGTAAAGCAAGGTCGGGTTTGTGCCGTCCAGTACAACATCTTTATCGTGGACAACGAAGTAAGGGACTTTTGTGCCATCGGTCGACGTCGCGAAATACTGCTCAGCGACCATACTATTGGAGTCAAACCAACTGGGCAAAGTCTTGGCTTCAGTCACTTGCATGGACGCCGTATCAATCATCCATAGTGTATCGGGCTGCAAGAAACTCTCCGATGAAATAAAGGCGATACTTTCTTTGTCATTGGTCGATCCGATAGACACATTGCCGTTTTCAGGGAAATTCAGCTTTGTACTTGCCCAAGCATTATTGTCGAATGTGAACATATGGGCAGAGCCCGCGACATTGTCATATAGGCTTAGCAAAACACCGTCTTTGGTAATACCGAAATTGCCGATAGACTGGCTCGCCGTCGGCGTGATCAACTCATGCACGGCGTCAATTTTGCCGTCTGCCATAAAGTCTGTGACAGAGAAGGTGACGAGAGCGCCCGATGAAAATCCACGCCAGTCCTCTTGAAGGCGAAGCAGTATTTGATCGCCAAATTGTCCGGAGAGCTCCACTTTGGTCGGCACGGGCAAGCGCATAGGCGCAAACGCGTTATCGCCGGTTTGCGGGATCCAGTAATATTGTGTGTCATAAAATGTGGTGGCGCGGGTCACGAGAATTTCGTTATCTCCCGATGCATTTTCAAATGTGCCGGGCCAGACGCCGACATCTGTGGTCTCGCCGCGCATCAACTCGCGCGCCTCGCTCATTGGCATGCCGCGCGTCCACAGCTTTGACACCATAGGATAACCGGATTCGGTCAGCGTGCCGTCGCCGAAATTGCGGCCTATGACGAGCGTATCATCGCTCAGCCATGATCCGCCGCCTTTGGACTCCGGCATATAAAACCCGCCATCGACAAATTCGCCCGTGGCGATATTGAATTCGCGGACCTCGGCAGCATCCTTACCGCCATCGGACAGTGTCACCAGACACAAATTATAATCCGGGCTTTTGCAATCATTGCCTTTATAAACCCAGTTTTTGCCTTCATCATTAGAGAGTGTGTCGATATCTAAAACAGTCGTCCATGATGGAGCGTCGGATAAATAGCTATCCTTCGTCGTGCGCCGCCACAAGCCGCGCACATTGGTCTCATCGCGCCAGAAATTATGCATTTGTCCGTTGCGATAGGAGACATATGGGATTTTCTCCGGTGAATTATAGATTTCAAGCAGCTCCGCATAGAGCGTCTTATAAAGCCCATTTTCCATGCGCTTTGCCGAGGCTGCATTCCAGTCTTTGACCTTGGCAATGGCGGCTTCGCCTTCGACCTCTTCAAGATAGAGGTGGCTGTCATAATCTACGGTCGCAACGTCTTGGCTCATTGGTGTGGTATCCGTCTTTGTGTCGCCTTGCGTGCAAGCACCAAGGCCTAAAGCCAAAATAGAAGCCGTAGTCAAAAGCGTAAGTATTTTAAGGTTCATGATCGTCCCCGAAATGAATTATTTTTCTTTTGTTACGCGGCGCAGGGGCGTGCGGCAAGCTTTGCTTTTTCACGTCATGGTGCATATAGCAGAGCCTATGAAGCTTTACGTTATGAACGGCGCGGGAAACCGCTTTGCGATATTCGATGCGCGCGGCAGTCGCTTCCGTATGAGCCCGGACATGGCCGTTAAAACGGGGGCGCGCGGCGGGCCGCTGGGCGATAAAGGCGCAGATCAAATTATCGTATTGCACGATCCTTTGCCCGGCAGTGACGCGCAAATTTTCATGGATATTTGGAATAATGATGGCGGTCATGTTGACGCTTGCGGTAACGCGTCTCGCTGCGCGGCGTGGCTGCTTATGCGCGAGAGCGGTGGAGACAATGCGCTCATCCAAACAGCGATCGGTGTGCTGCACGCCACCCGTAAGGGTGAGCTATCCATAGCCGTCGACATGGGCAAGCCGCGCCTGGGCTGGGAAGATATACCCCTGTCCGAAGCCATGCATACCCATCATATTGATGTGAAAGTCGGCCCGATTGACAATCCGGTTCTGTCCAATCCCGGCGCGGTCAATATGGGCAATCCGCATTGCGTGTTTTTCGTTGATGACGTGATGGCAACAGATATTGAGCGGCTCGGCCCGATGCTGGAGTTTTACCCGCTATTTCCCCAGCAGGCCAATATTGGATTTGCGCAGATTATTGCCGATGATCATATCCGCTTGCGGGTGTGGGAACGCGGCGCGGGACTGACGCTGGCCTGCGGCACGGGAGCCTGCGCCGCCGTTGTCGCGGGCGTGCGGCAGCATAGATTATCGCGCTTATGCCGCGTCGATGTTGATGGCGGGCGGCTGGATATCCACTGGCGCGGAAGCGATGATCACGTCATTATGACCGGACCAATCGAGCTGGAGCATGAGGGAGAGATGCCGCTGTAAACAGGATGTATAAGAGGAATTAAATGCCCAAAATTAACATAGAAGATGCGCCGCTGCGCAGAGGCTCAAGCTATCCGACTCCTTATGATGCGCCGAGCTTGACCCGCTATGGGCGCAAACTTGGCGATGCGGGAGGACTAACGCAATTTGGCGCTCATTTGATCACTCTCCCGCCCGGCGCTTGGTCGTCACAGCGCCATTGGCACAGCGCCGAAGACGAATTCGTCTATATCGTTTCGGGTCATCCCACGCTCATTGATAATGACGGGCCTCAACGCCTCTCGCCCGGCGATTGCACGGCGCATCCTGCTGGCGACGAGAACGGCCATCATATGAAAAACGACACCCAAAAGGATGTCGTTTTTCTGATTATCGGGTCACGCACACCTGAAATTGACAGCGCACATTACCCGGATATTGATTTGCGTCTTGATGCCAATGGTACGCCGGATCGTATATATAAACGTAAAGACGGACGTCAGATTTAAATCTTAAAAATGTTTGCTGAGCGTCCGCTCAATATCATCCATAGGCGAATTAATCAGCGTCTTATCCAGCTCTAAGATAATTTTGTCTTCGACTTCTTTGTGAAGCAGCGGACGGATTTCGCCGAGGCTGTCGGGGTCAGCGCACAGGATCAGACGATGAAATTTACCTTTATGCGCCAGCGCGTAAAGCCGCTCTGCAACCTGCTTGGAAAATGTCGCTTCCATGGATTCCCGATCGGATTGATCGGGCGGAGATTTACCGGACGGGCCTTCATCGGCCAAATTTTGAGGTGTCCAATGTCCGTCATTTTTCAGCTTGCCGCCTTTAATGCGAAATAATTTAGCCTCTTCGCCAGTCGCTATAACGAGCAATGTCTCTTCGGGAATATTCAGATCAGTCATGTGTATCTCCTTGTTATAAGAGATCAACGCAGCGGGGGCCTGATTTGTTTCTATATAACTGAGGATTACCAAAGTTTAGAGTATGATTATTATTCTGTTTGAGTGTTTTGCTTAATAAGGTCATTTGGAACATTGATCACATGTGTGTCCCGAAGGTTTTGTGTAAAATACCCAAATGAACCCAGATACTCCCGAGTATCGCACTCGTATACAGCGAAAGAACCATCACCGCGTGGCATGAAAGTTTTGCTTGCTCTCGATTTCGGTGCGACCTTAAGATTATAATCTAACGGCCAATTCACGCATACCGAAACATCTAATTCATTATGCAAAGTAACTTTGCTCGGCCTGTAAACCATGAAAGCAATTGCTCCGAGACCCAGAAGAAATGCCCCAACGACAGCATACGTTATAAGGTTTGTATTCTTCATTTAGAGATGCCTAATCCCTTAGCAGCTCATTCACGCCGGTTTTTGAGCGCGTTCTGGCGTCGACCGTTTTAACAATGACAGCGCAGGCAAGGCTGTGGCTGCCGTCTTTGGACGGGAGCATGCCGGGCACAACAACGGAGTAAGCGGGCACTTCGCCATAGCTTATTTTGCCTGTAGCGCGGTTATAAATCTTGGTCGATTGGCTGATGAAGACTCCCATAGCCAGCACGGCCCCTTCGCGAACAATGACGCCTTCGACGACTTCGGAGCGCGCGCCAATGAAGCAGTTATCTTCGATAATAGTCGGATTAGCCTGAAGCGGTTCCAATACGCCGCCAATGCCTGTTCCCGCGCTGATATGACAGTCTTTGCCGACCTGCGCGCAGGAGCCAACGCTGGCCCATGTATCGATCATTGTGCCTTCGCCGACATAAGCGCCCAGATTGACATAGGACGGCATCAACACGGCGCCCGGCGCTATATAGGCGCCGCGGCGCACAGCCGCGGGCGGCACTGCGCGAAAACCGGCAGCCTTGAATTCATCCTCGCCCCATCCGGAAAATTTACTGGGCACTTTATCAAACCAATTCCCATTGTCAGGGCCGCCGCTCATCACGCCGTTAGGATGGATACGAAACCCTAAAAGCACGGCCTTTTTCGCCCATTGATGCACAGTCCAGTTTGCGTCGTTATCGCGACTGGCGACGCGAATTTTACCGCTATCCAAACCGTCAATCGCGGCTTCGATAGCGTCGCGCGACGCCCCTTTGGTTTGCGGTGACAGCTGCGCGCGGGCCTCCCATGCAACTTCAATGGCGGTTTCAAGTTCAGTTGTATTCATATTGGGTCTCTATTTATCTTGGTCATAAGTCAGCGCCATAAAGACGTCTTCCAGATCGGGTTCTTCGGTGCGCAGATCCGCCACGATTATGCCTGCCGCTTTAACGCGGTCAAGCAGATGCGGGATAGTCATTTGATTGGTGTGATAGGTGATCGCCAGCGCGCCATTATTGCGCAAAACCGGGTTGAGATCGGCCAGCGCGTCAGGCGCTGCGGTCAAAGGCGTCTCTGCGCTGACCACCAAAGTCTTCTGATCGAGCCGCGCCAGAAGACTGTCTTTGGGCTCATTCGCTGTAATACGCCCGTTATGGATTATCGCGATTTGGTCACACAGTGACTCGGCTTCTTCGAGATAATGGGTGGTCAGGATTATGGTTGTGCCCTGGGCGTGCAATTCACGCACATATTTCCACAGCTGGCGGCGCAGCTCTATATCCACGCCTGCTGTGGGTTCATCTAAAATGAGGACAGGCGGATTATGCACGAGCGCTTTGCCGATCAGAAGGCGCCGCTTCATCCCGCCCGAGAGCTGGCGCACATAGGCGTCGCGTTTGTCCCATAATCCCAGCGCTTGCAAAATCTCTTCGCTGCGGCGCTCAGCCTTGGGCACGCCGTAAAATCCGGCCTGAATATCAAGCGCCTGCAGGGGCGTGAAAAACACATCCATGGCAATTTCCTGCGGGACGATACCAATAGAGGCGCGGGCTTGCCGCGTCTGGGTTTCGATATCATAACCACAAATTGCCGCGCTGCCTTCGGTCTTAATCACCAAGCCTGCTAGAATATTGATGAGTGTCGATTTACCGGCTCCGTTAGGACCAAGCAGGCCGAATATAGAGCCGCGCGGCACAGTCAGATCAATCCCGTGAAGCGCTATTTTGGCCTCGGCCTTGCGCGATTTGGCATAGGTCTTTTTCAAGCCGCGCACTTCAATAGCAGGAGATAAGTCAGAAGCAGAGTGAGGCATTTTGGATCCGGCGGTAAGGGAATGACGCTAGCAGCGATTGACGCCGCGAAATTTGGCTTTTAACTAGGCGCAAATACGACATGCTGCAACAGTGCAGATGAAAGCCGGACAGATTATGCCGGAAAACCCTATATTAGGACCGATATGAGCCTTGATAAAAACGCCGGCGCTCTGCCGCCACCCGAAACGGTGACCGTGTCAACGAAACGCGTATGTTGTGACGGCGGCGGGACGGCCACGGGTCACCCGCGCGTCTGGATGGATATGGGCGAGGACATGTTTGTAGACTGCAAATATTGTGATCGCCGCTTCATCCTCGACCCCAATGCGCCCGAAGCTCATTAGCGCGGCTGCGCGTCAGCTATGAGACATTCCCCATAAATTAAGCCCGCCTGCAGGGGATGCAGACGGGCTTGGAAAAAGGCTGCAAAGTGATCGAAAAAGGGGAGGTTTTCGATCAACAAGGGAGAGAGCAGCCTGTAATCTTACATTTTGTTTTTAGTGTCTTTGGCAGTATCAGAGATAACTTCGCCTGTTTTCTCGACATCTTTACCCATGCCTTCAACAGTTGCGCAGGCTGAGACAAGGAATGCGCCTGAGACGAGGGTCATAAGGGCAGCGGCTTTAACATATTTAGACATCTTAAATCCTTTCGGTGCGCGGCCTTTCACAAGCCGCAATGGTTAATCTAATTCAATAATTCGCTGGCGCGCTATTGGTTCCCGCCTGATGTAAAAAAATTCTTATTTTACTGTCGCCATAACGCGGCAGCGCGCTTACATTGGTCATCAAGAACTATTTTGGAGATTGACAATGAGCCAGACAGCCGGGCGCGGACGCATTTACGATAATATTATGCAGACTATGGGCAATACGCCGCTCGTGCGCTTTCCCCGCATCACGGCAGGAATGAATGCAGACCTGTGCTATAAACTTGAGTTCTTCAACCCCATTGCCTCAGTCAAAGACCGTATCGGCATTGCCATGATTGAAGCCTTGGAAGCCGAGGGCAAGCTGAAACCCGGCGGCGTGATCGTCGAGCCGACATCCGGCAATACGGGTATCGGTATCGCTTTTGCCGCGGCTGCCAAGGGCTATAAAGCCATACTTGTCATGCCGGAACAGATGAGCATTGAGCGCCGCAAAATGATGAAACTGCTCGGCGCGGAGCTTGTCCTGACCGAAGCGGCAGGCGGCATTCCCGGCGCCATGAAAAAGGCCGACGAGATATGCGCCTCTATGCCCGGCGCGGTGCAGGCGGGGCAATTTGTCAATCCGGCCAATCCCGCTATTCATTACAAAACTACCGGACCGGAGATTTGGAATGATTGCGGCGGCAAGGTCGACGCGTTTATTTCAGGCGTGGGGACGGGCGGGACATTATCGGGCGCCGGTAAATATCTGAAAGAGAAAAATCCTGACATACAAATCATTGCGGTCGAGCCTGAAGGCAGCCCGATGATTAGCGAAGGCACAAAAGGCCCGCATAAAATCCAAGGCATTGGCGCGGGCTTCCTGCCCGAAGTTTTGGACGTCAGCCTGATTGATGATGTGGTCAAAATCAGCAATGACGCAGCTTTCGGCACAGCCAAACATGTCGCCGCCGAAGATGGCGTGCCCGTTGGCATCAGCTCCGGCGCCGCCATCGCCGCCAGCTTTATCGTCGCCGCGCGCCCCGAGATGAAAGGCAAACGCATCGTCACCATCATTCCAAGCTTTGCAGAGCGCTATTTGTCTACGCCGCTATTTGATTAACCGTATTCTATGACCCCTGAGCAGATATCTCGCTATGCCCGCCACCTTGTCCTTAAGGAAATAGGCGGACCGGGGCAGGCCAAATTGCTGGCGGCCAATATCGCCATTATCGGTGCGGGCGGGCTTGGCGGTCCTGCGGGTTTGTATTTGGCGGCGGCAGGCGTTGGAAAGATTACGATCATTGACGATGACGCTGTGGACATCACCAATCTGCAACGGCAAATTCAATTTGTGCAGACTGATATCGGCGCGCTTAAGACAGAAGCGATGGGCGGGGCGCTGGTCGATCTCAATCCTGACATTACCGTGCGCCGCGAACAGATGCGCCTAACCGATGATAACGCGGCTGACCTGCTGCGCGGGCATGACCTTATTCTGGACGGGACGGACAGTTTCCAAACGCGCTTTATTGTCAATGACGCCAGCCTATATCTCGGCATTCCGCTCATTTCCGGAGCGCTGGGGCGTTTCGATGGACAGATTAGCGTCTTTAGCGGCAATGGCGCGGACGGGCCGTGTTACCGATGCCTCGTTCCGTCCATACCTCCGGACGCGCAGACCTGCGCGCAAGTGGGTGTGGTCGGCGCGCTGGCGGGCATAATCGGCGCGCAAATGGCTCTGGAAGCCGTAAAAATGATAACAGGCGCAGGCGCGCCTTTGATCGGTAAATTATACCTGTTTGACGGCCTTGCAGCCACAGCGCGAACCGTGACCCTGCCCAAAGACCCCGCCTGCCCCGCTTGCGGCGCGAAATAATAATTCCGCGCTACTCTAACGGCTTTGCGCCAGCGCAGTAATGGTCTCAAGCGCCGCTTGCAAATCTTCAAGAGCACCGCCCGAGGGGACGGCTTTCTTTGCGCAATTGTTAAGAGAGGCGGCGTAATCGGTAAACATACCGCCCTGCGGATACCGTTTGTTGAGCTGGGCCACAAGGCCGCTTTTATAAGCGTCGACCTGCCCCTGCATAACGCTGGCCTTACCTTTATCACCGCTATTAAACTCTAATAGGCCGGGCGATATGACAGTATTTTGAATGAACCGGTCATAAGCGTTCAGGCCTTTGCGGACAGCTTTGACCTGCGCTTTTTTGCCTTTGACCGTGTCCAGCTTACCGTCAACAAACATGATCATCGCCTGACAGCCCTGCATATCATTAATATTCGCGCGCGCAGATGTTGCGGGAGCAAGTACGATCATGGATAGGAGCAGAATTGCGGCGAAAGACACAGTACGGAAAAACATTCAGATGTCCCTTAATTCGAATTCAGTTAACTGCGCCACAACAAGCATCTTCAGGCAAGGCTGTAAATATCTGCACAGTAATAATTATGGCAAAATCACCGTTTTGATGCCGTTGAGAAAGACTCGGTGTTCGCTGTGGAGCTTAACCGCGCGGGCCAAAGTGCGCGCTTCAACGTCGCGTCCAAGGGCAACAAGCCGGCGCGGCGTATGCGAGTGATCCACGCGCTCTACGGATTGCTCGATAATCGGGCCTTCATCCAGATCCGCCGTCACATAATGCGCCGTCGCGCCGATCAGCTTGACGCCGCGCTCATAAGCGCGGTCATAGGGCTTTGCGCCCTTAAAGCCGGGCAGGAAGCTGTGATGGATATTGATAATCCGGCCCGAAAAATCGCGGCACATATCCGCTGACAGGATTTGCATATACCGCGCCAATACGATGAGCTCCGTTTGCGTCTCTTCAGCCAGCGCGCGCAAAGCCGCTTCGGCCTGCGGCTTACCTTTCGCAGTTACAGGAATATGGTGAAATGTGTGTCCCCGGGCCTCAATCTCGGCCTTGTGCGTCCCGTGGTTGGACACGATGCCGACAATGTCGATATTCAGCAGGCCCGCGCGGTGCCGATAAATCAGATCGTTCAGACAGTGATCAAATTTCGACACCATAATTAAAGCTTTGGTCGGACGCGCCTGCGGTATGATCTGCGTGTTCAGGTCAAACTCTGCGCAGACCCTGGCCAGATCCGCATCCAGCGCCGCGCGCGTCTCTGCCGCAATTGAAAAGCAGATACGCGAGAAAAACCGCTCGGACGAAGGCGTGCCGAACTGCGCCAGTTCATGGATAAAACCGTCATGGCGTGACAGACATCCGGTCAGCGCCGCGACGATGCCGGTGCGGTCAGCGCTCTGGGTGGTCATGATATATTTCGGCGGTGTTTTCGTGTTCATATCGGGTCCGGTGTCTCTGGCTCTAAATCACAGCAATGACGTGCATTTTTAGACAGCGTAGTCTATGTTTTTCTTTTAAAAATGAAACGATTCGGGAAAGGCGGCAAAGATGGCCGAACCTGTAGAAAATAGCGCGGAATACGGCGCCGAGAGCATTAAAGTCCTTAAAGGGCTGGACGCAGTCCGCAAGCGCCCCGGCATGTATATCGGGGACACAGATGACGGGTCGGGCCTGCACCATATGGTGTATGAAGTCGTCGATAATTCTATTGACGAAGCGCTGGCCGGACATGCCGACCGCGTGCTCGTTACCCTGCATTCTGACGGCTCGTGCAGCGTGCGCGACAATGGCCGCGGCATTCCCGTGGATATTCACGAGGGCGAAGGCGTTTCTGCCGCCGAAGTGATCATGACGCAGCTCCATGCGGGCGGTAAATTTGACTCCAACAGCTATAAAGTCTCCGGCGGATTGCACGGCGTGGGCGTCTCTGTGGTCAATGCCCTGTCTGTGAAACTGACGCTCAATATCTGGCGCAATGGCAAAGAATATTTCGTCGAATTCTCTCATGGCGATACGGTTGAATCACTTAAAGAAATCGGCCCCGCGCCGACTGAGATTCGCAAAGACAAAAATGGCGAGACCTATGAAAAAGTCCTGTCCGGCACGCAGGTCCGGTTCTGGCCGTCATCCGACACCTTCACCATGGTCGACTTTGACCGCGATACGCTGGAGCGACGCCTGCGCGAGCTGGCCTTTCTCAATAGCGGCGCGCGCATTATCCTGATTGATAACCGTCCGGCAGAGCCGATTGAAGTCGAGCTGTATTATGAAGGCGGCGTCAAAGCCTTTGTCGAACATCTCGATAGCGCTAAAACCGCTGTTCTTTCCGAGCCGATTTATATCAATAAGGAAAGCGAAGATATCGGCGTCGAAGCCGCTTTGTGGTGGAATGACGGCTATCACGAAAATGTCCGCTGCTTCACCAATAATATTCCGCAGCGCGATGGCGGCACGCATCTGGCGGGCTTTCGCGGCGCGCTGACCCGCGCAGTCAATAAATATGCAGCAAATTCCGGCGCGGCCAAACGCGAAAAAGTTACCATTAGCGGCGACGATGCGCGCGAAGGCCTGACCTGCATTCTGTCGGTCAAAGTTCCGGACCCGAAATTCTCCAGCCAGACCAAAGACAAGCTGGTCTCCTCTGAAGTGCGCCCCGTGGTCGAGAGCGTTATGGGCGAAGCGCTCAATAACTGGTTCGAGGAAAATCCACAGGAAGCCAAACTCGTCATTCAGAAAGTCGCTGAAGCCGCCGCAGCGCGCGAAGCCGCGCGTAAAGCGCGCGATCTAACCCGCCGCAAAGGCGCGCTGGATATCGCCTCCCTGCCCGGCAAACTCGCCGATTGCCAAGAAAAAGATCCGGCTCTATCCGAACTGTTCATTGTGGAGGGGGACTCTGCCGGCGGATCCGCCAAGCAGGCCCGGTCACGCCGCAATCAGGCCATATTGCCGCTCAAAGGTAAAATCCTCAATGTCGAACGCGCGCGGTTTGACCGTATGCTGTCGAGCCAGGAAATTGGCACGATGATTACGGCGCTGGGCACCGGTATTGGCCGTGAAGAGTTTAATATCGACAAATTGCGCTATCATAAAATTGTCATCATGACCGACGCCGATGTTGACGGCGCGCATATCCGCACATTGCTGCTGACCTTTTTCTACCGCCAAATGCCCGAGCTGATTGCGCGCGGCTATCTCTATATTGCCCAGCCGCCGCTCTATAAAGTTGAGCGCGGCAAGGCCATTACCTATCTCAAGGATCAGAGCGAGCTTGAGCAATATCTGATCGAAGCCGGGGCAAAAGACTCCACCCTGACGCTGGAGAGCGGCGCGGTTATTGCCGGCGAGGATCTAAAACGCCTCGGACAGGAAGCTTTGCAGGCTGTGACCCTGATTAACCGCCTCAAATCCAAAGCCCCCGATAGCGTGATTTCGCAGGTCGCCATTGCCGGCGCGCTTGGCCCCGAAGCGGGGCAAGGCGAGCTTGACGACGCGGCCGTGCGACTGGACCGCGTTGCCGATGAAGGCGAAGACGGCTGGGCCGGACGCTTTGATCCCGACGGCGCGCTGGTTATGCAGCGCGACGTGCGCGGCGTCACCGAACGCGCAATCATGGCGCCGGCCTTTCGCGACAGCGCCGATGCGCGCCGCCTCCATACTCTGGCCCCGCACCTCTCAGAGACCTATGACGGCACAGCGCAGTTCAGACGCGGCGAGGCGGATCCCATCGATGTTTACGGCCCCTCGCAATTGCTCGACATCTTATATGAAGGCGGGCGCAAGGGCTTTAAAATCCAGCGCTATAAAGGCCTTGGCGAGATGAATCCGGATCAGCTCTGGGAGACTACATTGGACGTTAATGCCCGGTCATTACTGCAAGTGCGCGTTGAAGCCGCCGATGCAGCGGACGGACTGTTTACCAAGCTGATGGGCGATGTGGTCGAGCCCCGCCGCGACTTTATCGTCAGCCATGCTCTGGACGCAGATGTCGATTTTTAGGGCTGTCGATTGTAGAATTATCTCATCTTTATTGTTTACAGGGTTTTTCATTTCATCCTGCTTAACATCATGGCCTGCCGATCTTAGTTGGCAACATCCGGCTGATAATGCCGAAAATATAATTGCTTTTGTCGGACAGCCAGAATTTGTTCGTTACGATCCCAGCTTTCCTTCTGATGAAAGAATAGCTGCTAAAAAGACTAAAAATGAAGCAGCAAAAAATGACCATGATGAAATCATTTTTACACTTTGGAAGCCCAGATATATTTCTCGATTTAGAATAATAAATCCAGTCTCAAATAATCTTACAAAAGAGCACATAGATTTTGCAACGCACAGACATTCTGGCGAACCCGAATTTAAGGACTATAAATTTGCGCTTGTCATTTTACAGCAAGACCCAAAAAGGGGTTGGGAAACTCCAAATGACACCGTTTTCGAAGTTCATCCGACCTCTGACGGACGTTATGCCATGTGTGGAAACGTAAATAACGTCTACCATGCATTGGAAGATGTTGAGCTCAATTATCAAACAATAAATTTTTCTCCTCCTGTAAAGGTAAATCTGAAGGAGCGCATAAGCGCCTACAGATATAACGGTGAAAATGCCGATAAATGGGTCAAATCCCATTACAGCCCGCCGTGGTATGATGTACAGGGAGATATCGCGACCTGTGTGAAAGGCGTTTATGCACAAGACATTTACGATGCTATGCTCCCCACCCTCCAATCCGAATCGTAATTCTCCGTTCCCACAAGCGGAAGTGACGTAAGGTTTAGTCTTAATCACTTATCTCATCATCTCATATCTTTCTTCGTTTTAATTAGGAGGGCTGTCTGTGCGGGACGTTGGTAAACAGGGTGACCTTTGGTTCGCGTTAGTATGTTTCGTCTATCAATTTCCCTGCCGTCCCTGCGCGTGTGACTTCGCAGTTTCGACATGCGCCTTTTTTCACAAAGACGCAGCACAGCAGTGATGCTGCGAGCGGCCATCGGCTGAGGGTTAGTCGCCATAGCGCTCACTCGCGGGCCTCTATGCGTTACGTAAGGCGCACGTCATCCCAACACCGCCCTATCCCCAGCCAGCCAACGTACGCTTGCCTGCCCAATGAGATAAGAACAGTTTGAAGATAGGGCAGGATTCAGGGGTGGGGATGAATTTGTTTTTTAGATCAATATATCAGATGCTTAACACACATGGATACGTGGATATAAAAAGGGGCGCGCCGGCATAAATCGTATTAAAGCGCTTTTCCGATCATATTGACGTGCCCCATTTTGCGGCCCTCCCGCATCTCTATTTTGCCGTATAAATGAAGACGCATATCCGGCTGCGCGGCGAGCATTTCCCATGACGCCGCATCATCACCAATCAGATTGGTCATCACCACGCCGTGTTTGGGCGCAGTGCTTCCCAGCGGCCAGCCGGCGACGGCGCGGATGTGCTGCTCGAATTGATCGATGCAGCCTGCATCCTGTGTAAGGTGGCCGGAATTGTGAACGCGCGGGGCAATTTCATTGACCAAAAGAGAGCCGTCCTGCATCTGGAAAAACTCAGTCGCCATGACGCCGACATAGTCCAGCCCGTCCATAATGCGCTGCGCAATTTGAGCGGCACGGCCGTCATCGTCCGAGGCCGGCACAGTGCTGGTATGCAATATATGATTGCGGTGGACGTTTTCGATCAGCGGATAGGCGGCGAATGTCCCATCACGTCCGCGCGCGGCGACAATAGACACTTCGCGCGTAAAGGGCGCAAAAGCTTCGAGGATAAGCGGGGCACCGTTCATTGAATTAAAGGCAGCGCGCATGTCCTTCGCCCGCTCGACTTTAATCTGGCCTTTGCCGTCATATCCAAAGCGGCGCGTCTTGATAATATTGGGGTAGCCGAACCGCTCCCCTGCCAAGGCCGCCTGCTTCGGCGTTGTGATATCAGCAAAGCCGACAACGTCCACACCCGCCTCATCTTGAATAAATGATTTTTCGACCAGCCGGTCCTGCGCAACGTGCAGCGCCCGCGCGCCGGGTGCCAGCGGCGCATATTCGGCCGCTTTGGCCGCGGTTTGCGCAGGGACATTTTCAAACTCATATGTCACGACATCACAGCGTTGCGCAAATGCGGCAATCGCGTCCAGATCCTCATATTCTGCGACAGTTTCATAGCGCGAGACCCGCGCGGCGGGGCCGCCGGCATGTGGACAATAAATATGGCAGTCCAGCCCCAAATGCGACGCGGCAAGGCTCAGCATACGGCCAAGCTGCCCGCCGCCCATAATGCCGATAATCGACCCTGGAGGCAGAGACGTAAAAGCGGCGGCCTGTGTCACGCGGCAGGGTCCTCACCAACGGCATCGCTCTGCGCTGCGCGCCAGCCATCAAGACGCCGCGCCAGCGCGGGATCGGACAGGGCCAAAATCGACGCTGCCAGAAGCGCGGCATTTTTCGCGCCGCTATCGCCAATCGCCAGCGTGCCGACGGGCACGCCGCCGGGCATTTGCGCAATCGATAAAAGACTGTCGAGACCGGACAGCGCCTTACTCTGAATAGGCACGCCCAATACGGGCAGCGGAGTCATCGCCGCTGCCATGCCCGGCAAATGCGCCGCGCCGCCCGCACCAGCAATTATCACCTTAAAACCGGCAGCTTTCGCGCCTGTCGCAAAGTCATATAGGCGTTGCGGGGTGCGATGGGCAGAGACAACTTTGGACTGGTAGCTGATATCCAGCGCGTCCAAAATCGCGGCGGCATGCTGCATGGTCGGCCAGTCGGACCGGCTTCCCATAATGATGGCAATGTTAGGTGACGGGCTGGACATAAGCGCTCTCATATATGGCGGAGGGTTTACCGCTGGAAAGCGAGGGACAATACCGTTTTACCTGCAAATTTCAAATCTTTATTGAAATGAAGCAAAGTCCGTAAAATATAGTGACTATTTTGTGACTTCTTCGCTTAGAGAATTTTAAACAACTCCTGTTATCCCTTTTCAAAACAAGCATGCGCGGGAAAACCGCGGCAAGGTGATGGACTTATGAGCTATGCACGCGTCTCAGAGATGCTATCAAATGAAGGGCTTGTCCCCTATAATGATCAGGCAGCCGCGCCTTCCGGCGTCGCTTTGGCGAAAACGATTGCTGTGCTGCGCGAGGAAAACCGAACATTGCGCCGCAGGCTACGCGAATTAGAACAAACCGCAGATGCAGACCCTCTTTTGCCGGTTCAAAACCGCCGGGCCTTTATCCGCGAAATTGAACGCGCCCAGTCTGTCAAAGCCCGATATGATATACCCTCTTGCATCATCTATTTTGATTTAAACGATTTCAAACAGATCAATGACCGCTACGGCCATGCCATTGGCGACGAGATGCTTTTGTCTGTTAGCGCAGCTTTGTTATCAGGCGTGCGCGATTGTGATGTTGTCGCCCGCCTGGGCGGCGATGAATTTGGCGTCTTGCTATTTAAGACAGACCTACAAATCGCCAGCGCCAAAGCGGCCGTGCTGGCTATGCGGCTTTCCGATTGTGAGATTAATATACCGACAGCCCGCATTTCTGTAAGTGCGGCGTGGGGCGCAGCGGCATGCAAGACAGACGAAGCCGCAGAACACGTTTTATCGCGCGCCGATCAGGCTATGTATGACAATAAAAATATACCGGATTTTCCCATAGATGATCAGGCGTCCTAAGCAATAATATCCGGGGTGAGATCGTCTTCCAAGACGCGGATTTTATCTTTCAAGACAAGCTTTAGCTTCTTCATCCGTTGAATTTTCAGCATATCTGTCACGCCTGTCATTTGCTGCGCGGTGATCTCACTGTCCAGATGCCTATGCTCCATGCGTAGTGCATCGAGCGCCTGCAAGCGCTCGGCTAAATCCTGATCCTCTGATATCTCGGTCTCGTCCATGACTACCCTATAGCGTCAGAAATATATAATCGGTACCCCTATCCTTTAAGTCAGGACTTATAAAATTTTAGTGTCTAAACCGAGCTTAATGTGACACAGCATTTAATCTATGATAAGTATAAGATCTAAATCATATTATGGAGGAATGAATGGCATTATCAGCGCATTTGGAAACCCTGAAAACGAAACATCATGATCTGGACGAAGAGATCAGAACGACGCTGAAAACGCCATCACCGGATCAATTGCGAATATCCAAGCTCAAAAAAGAGAAACTCGCACTTAAAGACCAAATCACGCTCTTATCCGTGTAATTCCAACCAATTTGTAATGTGTTTTTAAAGTCTATTCAGGCTTTATTGCATCCATATCAGGGTCTCACTTCATCTTGATCTATAACGGGCATAAAAAGCTGAGTATTATCGTTTTTCGATAAATAATTGTTGACTAACGGTAATATTCGAGTATGTCCGAGACTTGGAGGATGTGATGAGAGACACATTAATATCAAGAACGGCTATGATGACGACGCTCGGCGCGACGCTACTGACCGGCTGCGCGGGTTTTAGTGCCGATTTCGGTAACCCGCTGGACAGATTCAGCCCTAAAGCGGCTGTGGTCGATACGCAATTGCCCCAGGCCCCGGCGCAAGACTGGGTCGCAGAGAGCTATAAGCCCGACGCCTTGCCCAGCACGAACTGGGTTGCGGAATTTGGGGATCCCACATTATTGCGTATTATAAATACGGCCCTGATTGCCAATCCCGACATTCGCGCTGCCCGCGCCCGTTTGGACGCTGCTGAGCAAAGCGCCATTATTGCCTCGCAAGGCCTGTTACCCGGTGTCAGTGCATCCGGAGGCGTCACGCATAGCGAATTTGGCGATAGCCGCATTGGCGACTCCAACCGTTTTGACGTAGGCATCAATGCCAGTTGGGAGGCCGATCTGTGGGGCCGCGTCCGCGATACAGCCAATGCCGGAGAGCTTGAAGCCGGCGCCAGCGAAGCCGATTATTTCGCCGCACGTCTATCTATTACCGGGCAAGCCGCCACAGCATGGTTTGATCTGATCGAAGCACGGTTACAGACAGAGCTATCCGAGCGTAATTTGCAAACACAGAACCGCGCGCTGAATCTAACAGAGCGCCGCTTTTTTAGCGGCCTGACTACATCCGCGGATGTCCGCATTGCGCGGTCATCTGTCGCCAGCGCGGAAGCGTCGTTAGCCTCCCGCAAACAGGCGCAATCCTCAGGGTCACGGCGTGTTGAAGTTTTGCTGCGGGACTATCCGAGCGCTCAGCTTGAGGCCAGCACGGACCTTCCGGCGCTCCCGCCGGTCCATGCCATTATTGATCCGCAAACGATGCTGACCCGCCGGCCCGATTTGATCGCGGCGGAGACACGTATGGCCGCGCAAGGCCTGCGCGTTGATATTGCCCGCAAAAATCTACTGCCAAAGTTGACATTATCCGGTGATGTCGGCCTGCAAGTCGGCGATATTAGCGATCTGCTCGATATTGACGGCATTATCGCCAGCATTGTCGGGGGGCTGACCGCTCCGATATTTCAAGCCGGTGCGTTAAAGGCGGAAGTCAAACGTAATGAAGCCGTGCTTCGCCAGCAGGTTGAGAGCTATGTTAACACCGTGCTAACAGCCTATCTTGATGTTGAAAACGCTCTGGATGCAGAACGCCGCCTCGATGAGCGCGAAGCCGCTTTGCGCGTGGCGTTAGAAGAAGCCCGCCAAGCCGAGTTGAGACTTGAACGTCAATACTCGCAAGGCCTGATTAATTTCCTGCCGCTGCTGGATGCACAATCCCGCGCAATTAACGCAGAAAGCGCGCTCATCAGCGCGCGCAAAGAACGTCTTGCCAACCGCGTCAGATTGCATCTGGCTTTGGGCGGCGGGACTTACGGCGCACCAACAGATATACTGGTCGCGCAGACACTAACGGGCAATATTGCGGGTTCGACCCCGCGATAGACATAGAGAAATTCACGCGCGGTCATAAGGACGGCTTTGAATTATTAAATATAATCCGTTTGACCGGATGCACCGTATTTATTCATACGTGTATTGGCGCGGCGTAATGAGGCTTAGGCGCATGTTTAAGAGATTTAAGAGAAAAAATCGACTTCAAACCAAAAACGCATCACTATTTGATAGCGCAAATCCGGCAGTTGATGACGATATAGTCCGCACGCCCCTGTCCAAACGCATCCTGATAGGCGTAATCTGCATTATCATATTGCTGGTATTTTTTGGTGTTTTGAGCTTTATCAAAAAAGTCTATGATAAACCCGAAGATAAAGAGCGCAGCTTTAACGCTCTGGCGGTTATGGCCGCGCCGGCACGAATCGAAGACGTCCAACTGACTGTTGAAGTGCAAGGCGAGTCGACGCCGCGCACCGAGATCAACCTCGTCCCGGAAGTGGCCGGTAAAATCGTATATGTCTCTCCGAACTTTGTCGAAGGTGGTATTATCAGCAAGGGCGAAACCTTGCTTCGCGTCGAAGACAGTGACTACCGCGTTGCCGTAATGCGCGCGCAGGCCCAAGTCGCGCAGGCCGAGCAGGTCTTGACCCGCGAAGCCGCTGAAGGCGAAATTGCCCGTCAGGATTGGGAGGAATTGGGTACCGGCGACGCCAGCCCGCTGACCTTGCGCGTCCCGCAACGCCAACAGGCCGAAGCCGCACTACAGGCCTCTAAAGGTGATCTTCAAGCCGCAAATCTGCAATTGCAGCGCACCTATGTGCGCGCGCCTTTTACAGGGCGTGTCCGCACAAAATCATCTGATATCGGTCAATATGTTACGCCGGGATCAAGCTTGGGCCGTATTTTCTCGACCGACATTGTACAGGTTCGCCTGCCGCTATCCGATACGGATCTGTCGCGTCTGGTTCTGCCCATCGCCTTTGTTGCCGATTCGCGCAGTGTGGCCCCCAAAGTGACATTGTCCGCCACAGTAGGCGGTCAATATCAGGAGTGGCTGGGCAATATCATGCGCACTGACTCTACCTATGACACACAGAGCCGCGCCTTGTTCGCCATTGTCGAAGTTGCAGACCCTTACGGTAAAGGCGCATCACAAAACGGCGTGCCGCTGGCGCCCGGCCTGTTCGTCAATGCCAAGATTCAAGGCCGCGAAGCGCTCAGCGCCTATGTCATTCCGCGTGATGGCCTGCGTCCAAATGATGAAATTTACGTTGTTGATGATAAAGGTAATGCTGAAATCCGTACGGCTGACGTCATTGATACCTATCCGGACCGCGCGATATTGCGCAGCGGCGTCAGCGAAGGCGAGCTTGTTGTGCTCTCCCCGATGGAGCGCTCGCGCGTCTCCACGCCTCTTAAAGTCCTCGATTTTAACGATCCGACAATCGTACTGGTTGAGCCGGAAAAACCGGAGTGGCTGATCGCTCAGGAAGCCGAGAAAGAAAAAGCTGAAAACGATAAAGACAAACCCAAAGATGACGGGCTGAGCGGCAAAGACAAAGAACTGCTAAACGTGATGTTTGCCAAGGAATATGCCGAAGTCAAATCCGAGATGACCGATGCGGATAACGATAAATTCCGTAAAATGAGCCCGCAGCAACGCAGTGCTTTCATGAAGCGTAAATTGGCTGAAAAAATGAAAGACAATGCCGAACGCCGCGAAAACGGCACGAAACCGGATACCGATAGTCAGACCAGCGCAACCGAAACTCAGGGAGAATAACATGAAAAACCTCATCAGATGGTTTGTTCGTAACCCGGTCGCCGCAAACCTTATCATGGTCTTATTGTTCGTCGGCGGGATTGTCGGTTATTTTAAGCTCGAACGTGAATTCATCCCGCAAACAACATTTAACGGCATGACCATTAGTGTGTCCTGGCCCGGTGCATCACCGCGGGATGTGAATGAGCAAATCATCGCCCGCGTGGAAGAAGCCATCGATGGTCTTGACGGGATCGATTACATTGAGAGCTCGGCTTATGAAGGCGGCGGCTCTATTAATGTCCGCACGAAACTGCGCATTGATTATGAGAAAATGTATGATCAGGTGAAATCGCGCGTCGACGGGATTAACAACCTGCCGCCGGATATTTACCGCCCGCAGGTTTTTCGCTGGGATGCCCGCGTTGATATTATGTATTTGGCGCTACACGGCGATGTAGACCGCCTGACGCTACAGCGTTTGGGCAATGATATTCGTTTGAAGCTGACCAATCTTCCGGGACTGCAGCTGACCAATCAGGTTTCGAAACTGCCCGAGCAGGTCACGATTGAAGTATCCGAAGAAGATCTTCGCCGCTACGACCTCACCTTTAGCCAGGTCTCACAAGCCATTTCCGGTGCTTCAGTTAATCTCTCTGCGGGCTCGGTTGAAACCAGCTCCGGCAATCTGCAATTGCGCGCACGGTCACTGGCGGATTCCAAAGCCGACTTTGAAAATATTGTTGTGCGCCAGACTCCTGATGGCGGCAAAGTCTATGTACGCGATATCGCGACCGTTATTGACGGCTTTGATGATGAAAAATTTAATGCAGAATTCCGGGGTGAACCCACGGCAATTTTCCAAGTTTTATCGCCTGACACATCTAATATTACCCAAGCCGGTAAAGAAATTCGCGAATTTGAACGTAATATTCAAGACAGCCTGCCCCCGGGCGTGAGCTTTTCAATTTGGTTTGACGGCTCTAAAATGGTCGATAGCCGGATGAACTTAATTGGCAGTAATGCTTTATTTGGCCTCCTGCTTGTTCTGATTACCCTTCTTTTATTCTTGCGTCCTGCTGTCGCCTTCTGGGTGACAATCGGTATCGCGACGACATTTGCCGGCGCGATTGCTGTGGCCCCTTATTTGGGCATTTCACTGAATATGATTTCGCTCTTTGCCTTCCTGTTGGTGATCGGGATCGTTGTTGATGACGCCATTGTTGTTGGCGAGTCCGCGCATTTTCATAACGAAAACGGCATAGGCGGCGCTGCAGGGGCTATTGGCGGAGCGAACATGGTCGTTAAACCCGTATTTTTCGCAGTTATTACAACCATTATGATGTTCGTCCCGTGGATGCTGATCACAGGGCCGATGAACTCAATTACCTCGCAAATCAGCCTTGTGGTGATTGCAGTCTTAGTATTCTCCTTGATCGAGGCTTTCTTCATATTGCCCGCGCATTTGCGTCATCTTAAACCGATTAAACATGACAAACTTGGCCCGGTAATGAAATTCCAACAGGGTCTAGCCAATAGCTTGAATACATTTGCAGCGCGGATTTTCCGCCCGCTTGTCGCCCTGCTGATCAAGTTCCGTTATTTCACGGTTGCCACCTTTATCGGCTTAATGGTGCTGGCTATCGGACTGCTAACCGCCGGGATTGCGCCGGTCTCTATGTTCCCCGAAGTTGATGGCGATATGGTCCAGTTTAATGCGCGCTTCCCCGAAGGCACGAATTACGAGCGTATTGAACAGGTGCGAGAGCAGCTTGATGCCGGGATCATGAAGTTTAACGCCAATGTTAAGAAGGATTTCGGCATTGACGAACCGCTCATCTCCCATCCGGGAACTATGTCCAGCAGCCGTCAGGTTGAAGGCTATCTGGGCTTAATTGACGCCAATATCCGCAAAGAAATTCCAACCAAAGATATTGCTGACAAACTCGAAGAATATGTCGGGCCGATTCCGGATGCTTACCGCGTTCAATACGGCTTTACCGAAGGCGGCAACGGGAATGGCGGTGGATTATGGTTTGCTGTTTCAGCTCCCAATGGCGATGATTTAAACGCTGCTGTGCTGGATATCAAAGGTGAAATGGAAACCTATGGCGCGGTGACGCGCGCATGGGACGGCCTGGAAAGTTCAGCCAAAGAGCTGCAATTTACTCTGCAACCCGGCGCGGAAACGCTCGGTATTACGCTTCAGGATCTGACGCGTCAGGTACGCGGCGCATTTTACGGCGTCGAAGTGCAGCGCCTGCCGCGCAACGGTCAAGACGTTCGCGTGATGGTTCGCTATCCCACTGACGCGCGCGAAAACATAGACAGCCTGCGTAATCTGCGCATTCGCACGGCTGCAGGGGTCGAGGTTCCGCTTTATTCTGTGGCTGACGTTACCATCGTTGACGGCGTCTCGCGCATTCGTCGCCGGGATCGTCAACAGGTCGAATACACCGGCGCGCGCGTACGCGGCGGACCGCAAGTGGTCACAGAGATCAAAAATGACATGGAAGAGAACTTCTTCCCGCAATGGGAGCTGCGTCATCCGCGGGTCAACCGCGTCCTTGTCGGTGATGACGAGATGACCCGTACTATGGGCGCAGAGCTCCGGCTCTACGGTATTATGATCTTAGTGTTGATGTATATGCTGCTGGCGATCGCCTTTAAATCATATGCGCAGCCATTCTTGATTATGGTGGCCATCCCGTTCGCATTGGTGGGTATGATTTTCGGTAATATTATTACCGGCGTTCCGTTTGGAATGATGAGTCTGTTTGGCCTCTTTGCGGCGGCCGGGGTTGCGGTTAACGACAACCTTGTCCTCATCGATTATGTCAACAGATTGCGGTCCAGAGGAGTTGGGGCATATCAAGCTATGCTTGATTCCTGTGTTGCGCGGTTCCGCCCAATCCTGCTGACGTCCGTTACAACCTTTATCGGCGTAACGCCGATCCTGTTTGAAACATCGGCGCAGGCCGAATTTCTCAAGCCGATGGTTGTCGCTCTGGCTTACGGCGTTTTATTCGACTTCTTCCTGACCTTGATGTTGGTTCCGGCCATGTATGGTATTGGCGTTGACATCACCCGCATGTTCCGTGGATGGTGGCACGGTGAGCGTCAACCGGGTCTCGGGTCATTTTATAATCCTGAGATCACACTCGCTCTGGATGATCTGGACATAACTGATATTGAAAGTGATCCACACGGAGATCCTGTTCCTGCAGAATAAAACAGAAAGCATTCTATGACTTTTAAATCCCTACTTCTTGGTTCAGCGCTTGCGCTGGGCTCAGCCAGCCTTATGAGCGCGTGTAATAAAGAGCCCGCCATTACCGAAGCCCCGGCCCCGGTTAACGCCAAGCTCGGCAGCTTCGGTATCGCTTTAGAAAATATCGACGAGACCGTAAAGCCCGGCGATGATTTCTTCCGTTATGTAAACGGCAAATGGCTAGATAATACCGAAATCCCTGCTGACCGTTCCAGCTATGGATCGTTCCATATTCTAGCCGATCAGGCTGAGCTGCGCGTTCGTGATATTATCGAATCTGCGGCCGAAACAGGCGGCAATGCGGGTAGCGCAGAGCAGCGTATTGGTGATCTGTTCTCATCCTTTATGGACGCGGACAATATCGAGACAAAAGGCATGGCGCCATTGCAGGCTGACCTGGATGCAATCTACGCACTCGGCAGTCACGAAGATATTGCTCTGGCTTTTGCGGATCGCTCTAATGATTTGACTCTGCCGTTCGGTCCCTATGTCTATATCGACAGTAAGGACACCACTCAATATATCACTTATATGGGACAGGGCGGACTGGCGCTGCCGGACCGCAGCTATTATCTCGACGACAAGCCCAGCAATATCGAAATCCGCGCGGCTTATCTGGACTATATGACGACGGTGTTTGAAGCCGCCGGAAAAGATAATCCGCGGGAGCGCGCCGAAAATGTTTTGGCGTTTGAGACCGATATTGCCCGCGCGCACTGGACGCGCGAGAAGCGCCGTGAACGGGATCTGACCTACAATAAAATGACGATGGAGGAGCTGGATAGTTACGCCCCCGGTCTGCCTTGGGCCGAGATGATGAAACTGATGAATATCGGCGACATTGACGATATCGTTTTGACCCAAAATACTGCGGTTAAAGACAGCGCAAAAGTTGTTGTGGCTACTCCGGTTCCTGTATTGCAGGACTATATGGCGTTTCATTTGATCAATGATTATTCGCAATATTTGCCGTCAAAAGTCGATAATGCCAGTTTTGATTTCTTCGGTACAGCGCTTCGCGGCACGAAAGAACAGCGTCCGCGCTGGAAACGCGGCGTTTCCTTTGTCAACGGCACAGTCGGCGAACTGGTCGGTAAGATTTACGTCCAGGACCATTTCCCCGAAAGTTCCAAAGCGCAAATGCAAGATCTTGTCGAGAACCTTCGCGCTGTATTCAAAGAAGGTATTGATGACCTGGAATGGATGAGCGAGGATACCAAAACGCAGGCCCAATATAAGCTGGCCAAGTTCAATCCCAAGATCGGATATCCTGATAAGTGGGAAGATTATGACGGCCTGAATGTTGATAAGGACGACCTTATCGGGACTGTAAAATCTGCGCGACTTTGGCGTTGGAATGACCGCGTTGGCAAGCTTGGGCAGCCAATTGACCGCGATGTCTGGGGCATGACGCCGCAAACGGTAAATGCCTATTATAACAGCTCGCTCAACGAGATTGTTTTTCCCGCCGCTATATTGGACGCGCCTTTCTTTGACCCCAATGCAGATCCGGCTGTAAATTACGGCGGTATCGGCGCAGTCATTGGCCATGAAATGGGTCACGGCTTTGACGATCAGGGCCGAAAAACTACAGGCGATGGCATGCTTGAAGATTGGTGGACTGAGCAGGACGCTGAGAACTTTAAAGCCCGGGCCTCGCGTTTAGGCACGCAATATGACGCCTTTGAACCGCTGCCGGGTGAATTTGTTAACGGCACGATGACAATGGGCGAAAATATCGGTGATCTGACCGGTATCACCATGGCTTATAAAGCCTATAAACGCTCTTTAGGCGGACAAGAGGCCCCTATGATTGACGGATTGACCGGCGATCAGCGGTTCTTCCTTGCTTATGCGCAAATCTGGCAGGCAAAATACCTTGAAAAAGCCGCTCTGTCGCGCCTGAAAACGGATGTACATAGCCCGGGCCAATACCGCGCAAATGGAATCGTGCGTAACTTTGACCCGTGGTACGAAGCCTTCAATATCACGACGGAAGACGAGCTTTATTTGCCGCCTGAAGAACGGGTGCGCATCTGGGAATAATCCGTTACGGGTTTAGATTATGTGCCGGGATATCTCAGGATTTCCCGGCATTTTTTATGGCTGATAGCATAGCCAGGGCGCGTCCACTGGCTGTTGGGTCACAGGCTGCTATCTGCGAGTAACGGCGCCGAAACTTGCCGGGAAGTTTGCCCAGACCGCCAAGAGGCACGCTTTCCCCGAAGCGTTCAGCGGCGTCATAAACCTTTGACAAGGTCGCCGCAGGCCCCGACGCGGCGATCATTCCGGATTGCGCGCTTATATCTATCCCGGCATAATGTTTCTTATAACCCTCAATTCCGGAGCCGAGATCAAGCCTATCATAACCGAGAGTTTTTGATGAATCGATTAGCTGCTCGAGCAGTTGAGAGCCGGGAGAGTATGCGTGAAATTGTTCGTCATATCCGACGATCCAGCTGTGGAAGGTTTTACCATCGGTAAGTCCCAAATCCGCCGCCGCCATAGTGTCGCCAATATAAAGCACGTGTAATTCACAGCGTAGATCCGGGGCGCGGCGGGCATATAGGTTTCGCAAAAGTGTCTCTGTCCACTCCGTGCCTAGCACATTATATTTCCCGGTCGCCGCAAATTTTTCCTTCTTCCACCGCAATGCAGTTAAGAATGCCTCTTCATCCCGCACGTCAAATTCGGTGCGCACGGGGCCGATTTCAGCTTCTGCTTTACGCATACGGCGGTTATTGCCTTTTATCATGTTACGATAAGACTTCCCGCGGGCAGCGCGCCAAGCTTCTGCACCTATCGAAATGTCTGTGGCCGCGATTTTTTCGCTGCGAGTGTGAGGCACCGCGTTTGAATGAATTAAACCGGAAAAGTGGTAAGCGCCAATATCGGCCGTCCCCAGCATATCTTTGATATCAACATTGCTATCGGGATGGCATATCATGCCGTGGTAATCCGTCATGGGAGCGCCAACCGGACGGGCAAATTGCTTGCCCTGTACGGGTAAAAATGCAGCCACCTCGCCGCATTGATAGGCCACGATAATCCGGACGTCGCCGCGAAGCTTGGCAACTTCAAGCGTGTAATCAAGGTTGAAATAGGGGCTGTAGAGGGCCGGATTAGCGGCCTGCATGTGACTCCACTTTGCTTTAAGCGGTTCAGTGATCTCCTTAGCGCTTAAGACGGAAAACTGCACTGCGCGTTTCACTTTGCTATGATTGGTCGTCGTCATGCAGCCCTACCGCCCGGCATTATCTAATCAAGTCCTCATCTTACACATATTTGGTTTCTGCAGCCTTAAGGCACGCGCTTTAAACGAGGCCATAAAAAACCCCGCACAAGGCGGGGTTTTTATTACAATATGGGTGGGGCTACAGGCCGCCGGGACCGCAATCTTTTTGTAAGAAGTCCAGAATTTCAGTGTAATATGTAATATTATGATCGTAACGATGCGAGAACAGGAAGTGATCGGCTTTATCTAAAACCAGTGTTTTCACATTATCCATTTTACCCGCTTTTTTTAATGCCGAAGTATAGTCCTCAAAATGGTAGAACATGACGCGGCGATCCTGGCGCGGATGAATAAGAAGCATAGGCACATTCACATTCGTAACTTCTTTCATAGGATCAATGCCGGAAACCGTGCCTCGCTGTGCTGACAGCTCATCAAAATACTTAATTGTATCATCAGAACGGTTCTTATGTTGCTTGGACACATTCGCAACGAACGCTGCAGGAATAGTGCACTGATAAATTTGATCTTCGCGGGAGGCTGCGACCAGCGCTGCATAACCGCCATAGGACCAACCAAACATGCCGACGCGATCTGCGTCTACATCACCGCGTTTGATCAGGAATTTTGCCGCATCATCTTTATCATCCTGCATGGCCAAACCATGCTCATTCCACATTTTGATGTAGTGATTGTACCCATGAGCCAATGACCCGCGATATTGTGGTTGCACGACCATGTAGCCGTTATTAGCCAGCATTTGACTCCATTCATCATATACAATGACTTCGGGAACATAAGGGCCACCATGCGGGAGTACGATGAGCGGATGCGGACCGTCACCTTTGGGGTGGGTCACATAAGCGGGAATAGTCAAACCATCGCGTGCCGGAAATTCGACATACTCTACTTTGGAGTAGTCTTCTGATCCAAGTAAAGGGTTGCGGCTTCCCAATTTAAGAAGCTTGCCATCTTTAATCAGATAATAGGTCCCGCTATCCATATCACTCGTATTCCTAGCGATCATAGTACGGTCATCTTCTGATCGGCTAACAATTGAGAGCGTTGTGAGGTCGGACCCTGGAACTGCAGCCATGATCTTTTCGAGCATAGACTTTTCATCTTGGTCGAAGAAATGACGCTCAACGCCGTCGGCAAACCAGTAAACACTTTTAATTTCATCATCGCCAGCACGTATATTACCGCGGCTAACACCCATAATGTCGTATTTATCATTGCCATAAACTTTGTTGAGAAATTTAGAATTTACAAAGTCGTATTCCCATAGCGCAACCGTATCCTCGTTATTGCGGGCCAAGACATGACCTACAGTGCCGTCGCCGCCCGGTACATCACCAACCCAGTTGAAATCTAATTTTGTATACTCTTCAGCCGGGACGCGCAGGAATTCCCGCCAGGATGTATCGCTTGGTGAGCGGTAATAATACATATGCTCATCTGATGTAACATCCCACCCTTCAGAAAACCTGACATTGCCGTTAATATCGAAATCGGCCTGACGCTGTTTGCCACCGCCACGATACACGAGTTGTTTAGCCCCTGTCTTTGTATTTACGCGAAAATAGGACCGTGGACGGTTACCCGCATATGGGTCGCCTGAAGAAACTGCAGCAGGACCATTACTCTCAGCCAGCAAAACATGGTCAGGCTCGTTAGGGAGTGAAGACACAAGCTCAAAACTACCGTCAATCTGCTTAAACTTCTTCTTATTTACGTCATAAAAGAAGCCTTTATAACCAAAAATATGATCTTCTGGTTGCTTGACGGTGGTTTTTACAATTTTGCGAGACACACCGAACAAACGGTCATTGGTGATCCAAGAAATGGATTCAAATTCCATAGGCTTTGCGTTTGACCGTGACACGGGCTCTGATAGATCAGATGTGTCGTAAACTTCTATGAAGGGATCTCCATCGCGGCTTTCGATTTTCATTAGTGCCATATATTTGCCGTCAGGCGATACTGACACATTGGATAATGCATCCCGTACAGCCCAGTATTCCAGCGGTACAGGTTCAGCGGCTGTATAACCATTAGCTGCAGTTGAAGCGAATGCCGCGCCTGGCACAGAAAGCATGGCCGTAGCGGCGCATGTTGCGATAAGAAACTTTTTCATAGATTTACCCGTTTTATTATCGGAGATGTGTTCTCCTTATTGTTTATCGATAACACATATATTCCGATGAAATCAAGCAGTATTTATTGTTAAACGATAATTATTTGCAGCTACCCTTCATCCAAAAGCATGATGGCCAACTTTGCAGGACGGGTTAAATCTACTTTTCAGCCAAGACACAGGCATAAAAAAACCCGCAGGCAAAGCCTACGGGTTCAAGTCTTAGAGCGCTAAAAGACTAGCGGAATGTTTTATTCAAGCGAATAAAGTATTCACGACCTTCAAGGTCGTAACCATAACCAAGAGGTGTATTTGAAATACCGAACTGTTCACGCGTATCAATCCGAGGCGGCTCTTCGTTCAAAATATTGCTAACTCCGACAACTGCGTTCCAATCATCTCCACGGTAACGCACAGACAGGCTGTGTGTGAAGTAAGAGTCTGCGAAGAAGACCGGGCGACAATTCACATCACCCGCAGCAGGACCGGCACATGTTACTGCGTCATTGTTGCTGTCATTGTAGTTTGTAAATGCTGCAACTGTACGAAGCGGTGTGACACCATCTGATTCAAACTCACGTGTCTCAACTTCGCTTTGGAAGAATGTAGACAGCGTTAGACGCCAGCGGTCAAAATCAACATAATTCGTCCATGACCCGCGCCATTCAGAGTAACCGAAGCTTCCTTTAAACTCAGTCACATCACGCAAACCTTCATCATTCAGATCTTCAAGATTACGCTCAAGCAGATGATTGGCTTGGAGGCGTGACCGGAAATCGAAGGATTTACCCAAGGCATTGATGTTGTTTTTGCTCAATACAGCGTTGATATCTACACCTTCCGCGGTTTCAAGGTCGCGGTTTGAGAAGATTGTATCAACAAGCGTAACTCTGCCGGGATTGTTTGCCGCAGTTACCGGGTTCCGTGTAAATGAGTTACAAAATGCTGACTGCGTTGGACCGCGTCTATAGCAATCCCCCAAAACAGAGGATGCGGTAGGCTCAATCACTGTGTTTTCAATCTCAATTTTGTAATAAGTCGCCCCAAATTCGAGATCAAATTTATCAGTGAATGGCTGTTCGAACGAGAAGCCAAGTGTGTAGCTGTCTGACTCTTCCGGATCAAGATCAAGATTACCTGCGCTTAGAACCTCAGAGTTGTACACGGCTCCCTGCGTGGACCCAAATAAATCCGGTGTTAAGCCTGCCGCCGCGCAATTTGCGATAACTGCATCATCACGTTGGTCAAGTGTTGGATCATAAACAAAGTTGGGTGGATCGCCGATTGTGGTCGTTATGTTTCTGAAGGCTGCACCGCCTGCAACACATGGGTCAACAATATTAGTAAAGCCTGTTTGGCGTTTCAAGAACAGTTCACGCAAATTCGGCGCGCGGAATGATGTGCCAATAGTACCACGAAGCAAAAGAGAATCGATCGGGCGATAGCCTGCCTTCACATTATAAGTGCTGTTCGTACCGTAGAACTCGTCATCCGTAACACGGCCCGCAAGATCAACATTAAATTCGCGGAAACCAACGGTACCCGTTCCGAAAGGAATTGAGAGCTCACCATAAACTTCGGAAATGTCTCTCTTGCCTTGCGCGCCCTGATCCCCGGCAAAGCCAAAGAACAAGCCTTGCGATGCCACGAGATTAGGCGTTGAATTCACATCATCACGACGGAATTGCGCGCCTAAAAGCATGGAAACGTCGCCGCCCGGCAATTGATACACATCACCTTGGACGATCGCATCAAAGATCAGCTGGCTGGTTTGTGTTGCGAAGCTGCGCTTATCAAACAGATAATCTGTCTCAGCTTGACTTGCGAAAGAGTTGCCGGCCGGACTTTGATAAAGTGACGGTGCAAACATATTTACGGGCACACATCCATCAGACACGTCAGGGGTAATATTAAACCCTGTCGTATCACAGGGTTGGTTAGTGGATAATGCAGTCACCGGGTCAATACCCAGTCCCAAAGCAAGCGCCAGACGGTCACCGCGAACACCAAGACGTTCGGATGTACTGTCAGACCATGAGTAAGAGCCGCTAACATCGAAGGACCAATCAGAGAATGTTCCAAAGTTAATGCCCGGAAGGTCACCATTAAGTCCTGTCACAAGACGGGATTGAGCAAGCTGGATATCATTGACATTACGGTCATTAAGAACGCCGACAACCGGTTGGAAGCCGATTGGGCCGGCCGGGCCGTTAAGAGCGCCAAATGCAGCAGGGGAACATGCGGCGGTAAAGCCGCGGCCAAAACAGTTGTCCGTACCAAAGGCATTAAGATTGATATTGTTCAATACAGCTTGGAATTGAGTAACGTATTCAGGGGTTTGCACCAGTTGATCATAAACGAGGCCGCAATCCTGACCGCCGGCTGCAGCCGGATTACACGGGTTAAACGGGTTATTGCCTGGAACTTCGGGGAAGAGCTGGCCTTGGAAACCGCGGCTTTTAATATTGTTTTGAGAATATAAAAACTCAAAATATGGCGTGATATTCATCTCGCCTTCAAATGTATATTGGCCGTTAAAGAACACGCTCGTGCGCGCTTGCTCACTCTGAAGCTGCTGCAATTCGTTTTGGCGACCATTAGTTGTTAAATTGGAAAGCGGAGTATCATAGACGCCATCACCATCCTGATCCAAAGCCGCGCCGAATGGACGCGCAAATGTATCAAATCCGGGAACACCTGAATTACCACCAGCCGGATTGGCAAAGAGGAAGGAGAGCGGACTTGCAACGAGTGGGGCCAGATAGCCGGCTTGACGGGAGATACTTCCGCCGTCACGACATGACGTGGCTGGATAGCTTAGGCCTTGTTCTGTGTAGCGCTCAGTATCTTCAAGGTTGATGCTGCGGATTTCACCGTTAGTTGTGACTTCTTGATATTCATCACAGCCTTGCAGGAATTTACGGTCAGCAAGCGTCCATGGATCAGTATAACTGTATTCTACAGCGCCGCCGATGAAGCCGCGGTCAATAGACTTACCGTAGCTGGCGCCAATCGTGTAATCCTGACCGTCGCCATATTCTGGCGAATCAGCACGGATATCGAGCTCCAGACCATCAAAGTCTGTTTTTGTGATTACGTTAATCACACCGGAAACAGCGTCCGAACCATAAACTGAGGATGCACCGTCAGTCAGAATTTCGTACCGGTCAATCATTGTTTCCGGGATTAGGTTGATCGACACTTGAGTCGGCGCACCTTCAACACCCGCAGGGGCTAAGCGGCGGCTATTCATCAAGACGAGCGTCCGGTTAGCACCGAGGCCGCGAAGATCAACTGTTTCAGAGCCGGGGCCGTTATCCAGCACAAAACCGGAGAAAGTTGAGTCAATTTGCTGACCGGAAGCCGTAGAAGAGGTCTGCAGAATTTCTACAGGACTAAACAATCCTGAATCAGCGGCCAAATCTGTATCAATAACCTGTAGCGGTGTGATACTGTTGAACGTCGATTTTTTCAGGCGCGAACCTGTGACGACAACTTCGTCATCTTCGCGAACATCGTCATTCTCATTAATAGTCTCAACTCTTATAGGGTCTTCGACTTGGTCAACAGTCTGCGCATATACAGGAGCGGCAAAGCTCACGGCCGCGAAACCTGCTAAAACGCTAGTGCCGAGCAAAAGCTTCTTAAGGTCTAGGTGTGTCATAAATCTCTCTTTTAACGCCAAAGTGGAGCCGGATGTCCCCGAGCGGAACCATCACAGATTACGAACGTTTAATTATCACATTAATATATGGCAAGCTTTCACATCATTAATCTGCATATAATCTTGAACCGTGTCATTTTGGTCACAAAAATCACACTAGATATGGCAATACGTAACTCAAAATACCAAGATTTCTGCAATTTTATGCCTTCAGCTTAACAAATGTTGCATACACCTACCGCTTATATATTCAGATAAGTGAGCGTGATTCCAAAATTCAGCAGAAATTCACTTTTTAAGTTTGATATTGATAAACAGATAGTATATACTGATAAACGATAAATAAATGACTGCGTTCAAGCGGTTTAATACCCATTATACATTATATATGCAAAAGGCTGTTCCGATGATGTCCAAATATTCAAATACCATATCATGGCGCAGTTGCGCCTCGTGCCTCGCCATAAGCACCGCACTTACTTTTGCCCCTTCTGGACTTGCCGCTCAACCCGAAAGCGCAGCTTCGGCTAATCGTGCGGATACGGCTCAATCTCATGATTATGTCCAATTAGCAGCCGCACCGCAAAAAGCTATAATGACAACACAGGCTGGTTTCGAAAAGTTCGCGCCGCAAACAAATACGAAATCAACACGCATCGACTATGAGATTTGGGATGAAGCCCTTAAGAATGTAGTTTTAGATCTCGGACCATCAATACGCGTCCGCGCACCACGTCCACAAGCCCAAGTTGGCTCAAGAATGGTAAAGGGGCACAAGAGCGCTTATCGTCTTGAAGGCTCACGATTCACCTTTGCTTATATTACGGACGAATATCGCGCCGGCCTAACAGAATACCGCAAGGACTTGCAGAGCCTTCCGGACCGGGTTGATTTGACCTCCCTATCCCGCGATGAGCAATTGGCTTATTGGTTTAACCTGCATAATGTCTCGGTGATTGAGCAGATCGCCATTGCTTATCCCACTAAAAGACCTGCGGACATCAAAATCAAGATGGATGACCGCAAAGTGAAGCTTGATGAGGCAAAATTTATTGAGGTCAGCGGCATAAAAATGTCCCCGCGCGACATCCGTACCCAGATTGTTTATCCGAACTGGTCTAATTCAAACGTGATTTACGGCTTTTACCGGGGCGACATCGGCAGTCCAATGTTGCCGCGCTACGCTTACGAAGCGTCGAACTTGAACTATACGCTCAATGATAACGGGTATGAATTTGCAAATTCTCTGCGGGGTTTTAACCGCACGCTCGGCCACCGCAATGTTTCAGCTGTCTATCAGGAAGCCGCGCCTTACTATTTCCCGGATTGGGATCATGATCTGACCGCCCATTTGTCGACCCATATTGACGATGACAAATTGCTGGCTGATCTGAATAATGGCGAGCCCATCCGTATTGACCGTTATGACACAATGGTTGCCGACCTATCCGGGGGGCAACGTCTGGGGAGTTCTGGCGCTCCGATTAGCGGGCAACTGAGTATGTCAGCTGATACACAAAGGCTTTTAACGGAGGTGCGTAAGAAGCAGGACATTCTTCGCGGCCGCGGCGTTATTGGCCAGCAGCCTAAAGGCTGGGTGGTCATCGAAGATCTTTACGCCGTTGACCCTGACAAACCCGTAGAGCCGAAACCGGAGACGGAAAGCGATCAATAGTCTAAATATCATTACCATTTAAAAGCCGTCTGTTTCAGGCGGTTTTTTTATATAATTTGAGTGCGTATTAAATTAATATTCACCACAGGCTGGCAGGTTCACGTTACGCGGTGCCTGTACCCCTTAAAGTCTGTACATTGACAAATACCAAGGGGGGGGTATAAATCGGTACGAATTCGGGATTTATACTCTATGCCAATGGGATATATCAGAGCAGGACTGATCGCAGCTTTCGCTATTATGTTCGGTATTGTGCAGCTTATTTGCGCCTGTATGCCTGTGGCTTCGGGCGGCATCATGGCCGCTCATCCGTCTTTTGCAACTGACCACATGAGCAGCCATGATATGAATCAGATGGCGAACAATGATGCCTCCCCGCCCAACCACGGCCAGCACGAACATAAAGCGAAATGCTCACATTGTGACGATACAGTTGCCTTATCGGTGATTCTGGATACGACGCCATATGTTTATAACGTGCCGACAATATATGTGGCGCGATATTCTCTTCCGGCTCCCAGGGTTTACGCATTCGTGGCAGACATAAATCGCTCCGGACTCCGATGGCATAACCCGCCCCGACCGCTCTCCAGCCCCGGCCCGGTTAAGCTACAAACACGCTCCCTGATTTAGACGTGCACCTATGCGATTGCGTAAGGCTCTAAGCTTTTCGCAATTTCAGCTGTGCGTGTTTTGCCGCCCCACATTGGCATATTCGCGCCCAGCATCGGCAATGCCAAGGTGGCATGGCGCGTGTTTATCACTCCCCAAATTTTGATCCCTTGGCATTGCCGCACTTTTCACAGTGGTCGATTGACCCGCCAATAATCCCGAAAAATAACCCTATTTCAGGAAAATAACATGACTTTAACAACCCGTTTAATAGCTTCCGCTATAACTGCTACGCTAATCAGCGCCACCGCTCTCGCACAAATGAGCGGCCACTCAGACCATGATATGAGCCAGGCGGATAAACCCGAATTGAACCACGCCGACATGCAGCACGGTAAAATGGAGCAGGGTTCAATGACCCATGACGCCATGATGGAAGCCCGCGCCAAGCACATGATCGAAGTTTTGGGAACTATAAAAAAAGTGGATAGAAAAAAACGTATTGTCAACCTCGCGCATAGCGCCATCCCTGCGGTTAGTTGGCCTGCCATGACGATGAATTTCTCCGTCGGCAAAGACGTTGATTTGAAAAATTTGAAAAAAGGTCAAACCGTACAGTTTACTTTGCACCGCGCCCAAGACGGTAGCCTGCCGCTTGTTGAAATCTGCCCAACCACAAACACCAATGTCATTGCAGGATTATGCGCCGCCGACATGAAGCACGGCTCCGACAAGCATAAAATGGACCATGACGGCATGAAACATGACGACATGAAGTCCGGGGAACAAAAACACGAAGGCATGAGCCACGACGGCATGAAGCATTAAAGCTACACCGCCGCATCTTTCACGCAATATTATAAGGATTGCACTATGTACAATCGCCGTAGATTTTTGACATCATCCCTCGGAGCCGGGGCAGCTTTAGGCGTGTCCGGCCTCGTGCCCGCATGGGCTGTATCGGCCTCTGAGGGCAATATGGGCATCCCTGCCCTTACGGGCACAAATTTTGATTTGGAAGTGTCGAAATTCAAGACCCGTATTAATGGTCGCGTGGCATCAGCGGTGGGGGTGAATGGCAGCATTCCCGCTCCGCTGATCCGTTTCCGCGAAGGAGACGATATCACGCTGAATGTGAAGAACACATTAGACGTGGACACATCTATTCATTGGCACGGCCTGCTCGTGCCATTCCAAATGGACGGGGTTCCCGGCGTCACATTCCCGGGTATTAAGCCCGGCGAAACATTTACCTACAAATATGCTGTCCCGCAAAACGGAACCTATTGGTATCATTCCCATAGTGGTTTGCAGGAACAGAGCGGCCATTACGGCCCGATCATCATCGATCCTAAAGACGCCGATCCCGTGTCCTATGATCGTGAATATGTATTGATGTTGGGGGATTGGACGTTCACCGATCCGCACCGCATTTTTGCTAAACTGAAAAAGAATGCCGAGAGCCTGAATTTTAATCAAGCGACGGTCAGCAATCCCAAAGGTCTTCTGGGCATGTGGGGCGCTATGCGCATGTCACCCAATGACCTCGCCGATGTGACGGGCGAGACTTATACTTACGTGATTAACGGACATAGCACGGCTGATAATTTTGATATGGTGTTTAATCCGGGCGAGCGGGTGCGACTTCGTATTATCAACGCGGCGGCCATGACGCTGTTTAATGTCCGTATGCCCGGCCTGCCTATGACAGTCGTACAGGCTGACGGTCTGAATGTCCGTCCGGTTGAAACTGATGAGTTCCAAATGGGCGTGGCCGAAGTTTATGACGTGATTGTAGAGCCAACCGAAGCAAAGCCCTTTGCCTTTGTCGCCGAGTCTATTGACCGCTCTGGTCAGGTGGTCGCAACTCTGGCGCCAAAGCCCGGTATGCGCGCAAAGGCGTCAGCCCTGCGCGCTGTGCCCACTTTGACCATGAAAGATATGGGCATGGACCACTCGTCCATGGGCGGCATGGACGGCATGGATCACGACGCAACGACGGACATGAACGCGAAGCCTTCTGCCCAGATGGATCATTCAAAAATGGGCCATGATATGGGCGCCATGAGTGACGGTAAAATGGGAGGCATGGATCACGCAGCCCCCGATCACGCGGCAATGGGGCATGGCCCCAACCCGAACGGCCCTCCTGTTCAGCTTGCCAAAATGGAAGCCGATATTGAGGTGGGTCCCGGCGTGGTGAATGTCGCGGCCATGCCGACTAACCGCCTTGACGAGCCAGGCATCGGTCTGTCGGACGTGCCCCATCGAACTTTAACATACAGCCAGCTTCGCAGCCTAGAGCCCAATCAGGACACGCGTAAACCGGGACGCGAAGTCGTGGTGCATCTGACCTCCAATATGGAGCGGTATATGTGGTCCTTTGACGGCGTGAAATTTTCTGAAGTCAAAGAGTCGATTAAATTTATGGAAGGCGAGCGTGTCCGGTTGACTATGGTCAATAATACGATGATGCCGCATCCCATCCATTTACACGGTATGTTCTTTGACGTGGTAATCCCGGGATATGAGAACGGCACTCACATGCCGCGCAAACATACGATCGTTGTTAAACCGGGCGAAAAGCTCTCTGTGGATGTCACGGCAGAACATGTCGGGGATTGGGCATTTCACTGCCATCTCATTTACCACATGCATGCCGGCATGATGCAGGTCGTCTCTGTCCTGCCCAACCCGCAGAAAATGACGCCGATGATGATGAAGTCTATGCCAGCCGATCATTCTAAAATGGATCACTCAAAAATGGGTCATGATAATATGAAGGAGGCGAAATAATGACTTTATCTCACCTGATTAAATTCGCTTCTGTCGCAGCTCTGACTGTTACAATTTTATCTCCAGCCGCCTTTGCGCAGGATTCAGACGATCCCGCGCCATGGTCTATGGCCGATAAATATTGGGGCGCGGACGTTATGGCGAGATCACGCGAAGCTGTTCAAAAATCTAACGGAAACATACCCAATTTTATGATTATGGGCGATCGTTTGGAATGGCAGGACACTGACGGAGACGGCTCCTTTTTGTGGGACGCGCAAGGCTGGTTTGGCGGCGATATCAATAAGCTCTACATTAAAACCGAAGGTGAATATGCTTTGGAAGATGAAGAGATAGAAGACGCCGAAGTGCAGGCTCTATATTCGCGGGCGATTGCTCCGTTTTGGGATTTGCAAGCGGGCGTTCGCTATGATTTAGAGCCCAAAGGCCGCACTCATGCCGTCCTCGGCGTACAAGGCTTAGCGCCGTATTGGTTCGAAATTGACGCTGCGGCATTTTTATCAACAGACGGAGATTTGTCTGCCTCAGTCGAGGCTGAATATGATCTTCGCTTTACGCAGCGTATCACCTTGCAGCCGCGCGCCGAGATCGGCTTTTCTGCGACAGACATTCCTGAACTGGACATCGGATCAGGCATTACAAATCTCGATGCAGGACTGCGGCTTCGTTACGAGATCCGCCGTGAATTTGCGCCTTATATCGGCGTGGAGTGGCAAAAAAGCTTTGGCGACACGGCTGATTTTGTACGCAGGAGTGGTGGGGATCCTGATAAGATTGTCGCCGTAATTGGTCTTCGGACCTGGTTTTAGGAGGTTATTATGGGGGGACTTATCGAACCGAACATTCATCCCATGCTTGTTCATTTTGCTTTTGCGCTGAGTTTAAGTGCAATTTTCATTTATATTTTAGGCCGCTTCTTTCCGCGCGGCTCCAGACGCGATAATACGCAAGCTGCCGGAGATTGGATGCTTGCGCTTGGCGCCATTGCCATAGTCGCAACAATTGCGGCCGGGTTTTATGCCTATTACACCGTGGCTCACGACAGTCCGTCCCATGAGGCGATGACCACGCACAGAAACTGGGCTGTTCCGTCCGGCACTGCGATTATCATTCTAGCGATATGGCGATACTCTAAACGTGCAAGCGCGCCGAGCGGGATATTCCTTGGATTGCTGGCGGCCGCGGCTTTGTCTTTATCTGTCACTGCATGGTGGGGCGGCAACATCGTCTTTAAATATGGACTTGGCGTTCAAAGCATGCCCGCAGTTACAGGTGACGGTCATGACCATGAGCACGGAAGTGGTAGCGTCGGTGAAACTATGACCATGCCTAACGGTGTCAATACGGGTGACCACGATAATTCAGATGGTCATCATGGCGATGCTATGCCCCAAGCCGGGGCTGCATCCGGTCATGACAATAGTGATGGTCAGCATGACGCTATGCCGGCAGACGCGGCCCAAGAACATGACAACTCTGACGGCCACCATGACGCCCCCGAAACTGTTGTTCCGACTGATCATGACAACAGTGACGGTCATCACAATAATGATGCGCAAAGCGCTGATAATGAGGCGATTAAGTCTATTATCACGGCTATCCAAAAAGGATGGGAAGATGGCAATGGAACCCCGTTCCGAAGGCATTTCCTTGATTTCGAGGGCGCCCGTTACTTTGAATCGGGTGGTCAGAATACGGGCCTGAATGATCTTGTCGAAAATCATGTCGAGCCGGAGAAGGATTCCATTCCAGATTTAAAACTCGGCCTTTCTGATTTGGAAATTTATTATGAAGGCAATTTTGCCTGGGCTGTAGCCAGTACGACGGTGCGGGGAACGGTTGTAAAATCAGACCGCGTTATCGACAATACAGGCAAGCAAACATGGCTCTTTCGAAAAATTGATGGCGAATGGAAAGTTGTGCATACGCATTCATCGTCCCGTGCTGCGCGGTGATTGAACTTAAGCCTTAAGGGAAGCGTAATATGGTTGCCACTACAAGCTATGATACACCCCGCGATCCGCTCATGAGCGGCAACCACCTGACGGCTGTCAGGTGGGTTTTAGCAGGGTTAGTCGCCTTGGGTCATATCTTTCTTTTGACCACGGCTTATGAACCAATCCGCATTCACCAATGGACGGGCGGTTATATGGCGGTGAACGGATTTTTTGTCTTAAGCGGGCTTCTGATCGCCAAGAGTCTTGATCTGCGCCGCGATCTAAAACTTTATGCGGTATCGCGCGCTTTGAGAATATACCCTGCCCTTATCGTTTTAATGTTGGCCTTTATATTTGTGTTTGCGACGATATTTTCAAAACCGGGTGGCGCAGCGGCCATAGGGTCGACAGAAAACTGGCTATATGTTCTTCGCGTTTTGGCGCTTGGGGATCCTCAAAATGCCCCCGGCGGAATATTTTCCGGTAATATTGAAGAGGATTTTAACGGACCCCTTTGGACTATCCGATTTGAAATTGTGGCTTATATTTTAGCCGCCATCGGGTTTGCAGTCGGGCTTTTGAAAAGCCGCGTTCTCACGCTCGTTACGTTTTTGGGCGTTCAAAGTGCTTATCTCGGACTACCGCTGTTTATTGATTTCTCGACCTTGCCGACCGGACTGCTGCCTTTACTACGCTTATCCAGCGCATTTCTAATGGGCATGTGTTTGTGGCAGTTTCCCGAAGCGCGGCGGCCGCATTGGATTTTGGTTGCCATAGCGGTTGCAGCCTTCCTGCTGTTTGGCCGTGGTTTCGGGGGAGAACTTCTGGGCAACCTTGCCCTTACAGGTTTGATTCTGCGCCTTGGTTTAACAGATAAAACATTCGCGCCGCTGCGCAAACTTCCCGACTATTCCTACGGCATTTACATCTGGCATTATCCGGTCATGCAGGCCGTTTTGTTTTTTAATCCGCAGGTGGGCCCCGCAAAACTCGCGCTTTATTCCATTCCAGTATTTCTCTTGTTGTCTGCCATCTCATGGCACCTCATTGAGAAACCCGCTCTGAAACTGAAGTCTAAGAAACGTCAACAGTTCGTACCGGAGAACACTATGGAAGGAACTTAAAAACTTGCGACTTGTTATACCCCCTAGGGGTATTGTATGAAAGATGATATTCGTATAGAAAGGGCGCCCAAATGATAGATAAAAATCAGACTGTCGATAAAGATGCGCCAGCTTCAAAAAGCTGCTGCGCACCGAAAAAGAAACCCAATCCGCAACACCAAACTGCGGCGAGGCAGTCATGCTGCTGCACGAAAAAATCCGCTTCAGCTGAATAATTGGGGAAAGGGTTTGCAAAGCACGACGAAACGCTTGGCAAATTCAGAACATTGAGGCTCACCCAATGAGATCATGGGCCGTGTTCAAAAGAGAGAAGGAGACTATAATGACTAACTTATATAAAAACCGAAAGCATGCACTCATAATTACGAGTGCCGGGCTGTTCACCCTACTCGCCGGTTGTGCCAGCGTTGCGACACAGAGCGATACAGCGGCTACAAAATCTAACATGTCGATGGCTGCAAAAACGGCCATGCGCGCGGATTGCCAAGCCATGCATGACAAGATGATGTCCGGTAAAACTATGGGCGATATGCCGGGCCATAAAATGATGACACCCGAGATGATGAAAAAACATCAAACCTGTATGGAATTAATGCCGGACATGAAGGCTAAAATGCAGGAAAAATGCGCTGCGCACAAAGCCGGCACTATGGACCATAGCATGATGGGTGACGGTAAAATGAACCATGACATGATGGATCAACATTGCGCCATGATGCTGTCCGCGGACGGTAGTGACGGATCATAACGGTGAAAATTCTTCCTATGGGAGCAGCGCTTTCGCTGCTCCTCATAATCAGCTTCACAGCCTGTATGCTTTGGGGTCTGCTCACGCCAATGCCTATGCATATGCATGAGGCCTGGGCTCCGCTCATGCCCGGTTTTCATTGGTCAATCGCAGGCTATTTCATTGGCGTGGCCTGGGCTGCTTTCTATGGCTGGTTTTCTGCCCTTATTTATGTGCCGCTCTATAACTTCTTCAATCGAAGGACCTCCGCATGACAAAATCGCATCATCCCCACAAAAATCATGATTGCTGTCATACAGACACCGCCGTCCCCGCCGGGGATGAGGCGAAATATGATCACGTCCCAGCGGGTCATTCGGGCACTGTATATACGTGCCCGATGCACCCGCAAGTGCGCGAGATCTCTAATACCGGATGCCCGATTTGCGGCATGGCATTGGAGCCGGAAAACATTTCACTGACCGACGAAGAAGATACATCCGAGCTTGATGATATGACCCGGCGCTTTTGGGTGTCGGCTCTGCTCACCCTCCCCTTATTTATTTATGCCATGGGTGACTTAATTCCCGGACGTCCCTTGGAAGATCTTGTGCCGGGAGCTTGGGCACAATGGCTCCAAATGCTGCTCGCAGCGCCTGTAGTGCTGTGGGGGGGCTGGCCATTTTTCAAACGCGGATGGCAGTCGCTTAAGACACGCCACCTCAATATGTTCACGCTCATCGCACTGGGCGTCGGCGTTGCGTTTATCTATTCGCTAATTGCCGTTTTCTTCCCGTCTATATTCCCGGACAATTTCCGTAATGAGGCGGGCCATGTCGCCGTCTACTTTGAAGCGGCTGCCGTGATTGTGACGCTTGTTCTGTTGGGGCAAGTCTTGGAATTGCGCGCCCGGTCGCTAACCTCCGGCGCCATTCGCGCTTTGCTTGAACTCGCGCCCCCGACAGCGACGCGTATTAATGCGGACGGCACGGAAGAGGAAATTGATCTTGGCCATGTTGAAACAGGCGATCATTTGCGGGTTCGGCCCGGCGAAAAAGTGCCTGTTGATGGCGAGGTTTTAGATGGTCACAGCAGCGTTGATGAATCCATGATCTCGGGCGAGCCTATTCCCGTCGAGAAACACAGCGGTGATTCCGTTACGGGCGGCACTGTCAATGGGACGGGCGGTCTTATTATGACGGCGACCCGCGTCGGCGACGCCACATTGCTTGCGCAAATTGTCCGCATGGTCGCCGAAGCTCAGCGGTCTCGCGCGCCTATTCAAAAATTGGTCGATACAGTCTCCGGCTACTTTGTTCCGGCAGTTGTTATTATCGCAATTGTTACCTTTATTATTTGGGCGATTTTTGGCCCTGATCCGTCCATGGCTTTTGCTATCGTAAATGCAGTCGCGGTGCTGATTATTGCCTGCCCCTGCGCCCTTGGTCTGGCCACGCCCATGTCCATTATGGTCGGTACGGGTAAGGGCGCTCAAAACGGCATCCTGATTAAAAACGCTGAAGCGCTTGAGACTTTTGAAAAAGTCACAACCATCGTGGTCGACAAAACCGGAACGCTGACCCAAGGAAAGCCGAAGCTTGTCACCGTCAAACCCCAAGGCGATATCACTGAGGAAACGCTTCTATCTCATGTTGCGGCCATTGAAACGGCGAGCGAGCATCCTCTTGCACAAGCCATCGTTGAAGGAACGCGAGACCGCGGCATTAGTTTTGACAATGCAACGGAATTTGAATCCGTCACAGGCGAAGGCGCGCAAGGCCGCTTCGGCGGCAAACTTGTGGCCATTGGCAATACAAAAATGATGAAACGTGTTGGAGCCTATGACGCGCAATTGGCAGAGGCCGCCGAGACTTATCGATCAGAGGGGCAGACCATAATGTTTGTTGCGCTGGACGGCATTGCAGCCGGTCTCATAGGCGTCGCCGACCCCATTAAGGTGACAACGCCCGAAGCGATTAAACGTCTGCACGCTGAAGGTTTAAAAGTCGTGATGCTAACAGGCGATAGCGCAGGTACGGCCCATGCCGTCGCGCGCCAAATTGGCATTGACGTTGTTCACGCCGATGTTTCCCCCGAGGATAAGAACCGTATCATTCGTGAACTTCAAAGCGCAGGCGAAATCGTCGCTATGGCAGGCGACGGGATCAATGACGCCCCCGCCCTTGCGCAAGCCGATGTGGGGATCGCCATGGGCACGGGAACCGATGTTGCGATGGAGAGCGCAGGCGTTACGCTTGTTAAAGGTGATATTCTAGGAATCGCCAAGGCTCGCCATCTTTCGCGTGCGACCATGGGCAATATCCGCCAGAATCTGTTCTTTGCCTTTATCTATAATTCACTGGGCGTTCCCATCGCAGCGGGCGTTCTGTTCCCATTTTTCGGCATACTTTTAAGCCCGATGATAGCGGCCGCTGCGATGAGTCTGTCTTCGGTCTCTGTCATTGCAAATGCGCTGCGCTTGCGAAGCGTTCAGCTTTAGGGCTGTAGATAATGGAAATGAACAAGGACAGCTATAAGGCGGGGTCTCTGAGTTTGTCAGGGGCCGTTGCTATGGGAACCGGCGTCATGATTGGCGCCGGGATATTCGCTCTGACCGGGCAGATCGCCGAACTTGCCGGTCCCTCTTTTCCGATAGCATTTCTTGTTGCAGCCTTCATTAGCGGGTTTAGCGCTTACTCTTATGTAAAAGTTTCAAATAAATATCCGTCGTCCGGCGGCATCGCTATGATCCTGAAAAAAGCCTACGGCCCTTCCGTGATCACCGGTGCAGCGTCGCTCCTGATGGTTTTTTCCATGATTATCAATGAGAGCTTAGTCGCCCGAACATTTGCGTCCTACAGTTTGCAGCTTTTCGATGTAAAAAATACGGCCCTTCTCGTTCCAGCCCTGGCTTTAGGCCTGATATTTTTAGCCTTTCTGGTAAATATTGCGGGCAATAAATTTATTGGCGGCATATCCAAATTAACCGCAATTTTGAAGATCGGCGGCATCCTTGTTTTTGCATTTATTATCTTATGGGGGAGCGGGTTGTCTTCGGCATCCGGCGTGCAAGCAGGCGGTGACACAACTGTAACACCGATGAGTTTTATCGCGGGCATGGCTCTGGCAATTCTGGCTTTCAAAGGCTTTACGACAATTACGAATTCGGGTGGTGAAATCACCAATCCCAAAAAAAATGTGGGCCGGGCAATCATTATATCACTGGCAATATGCCTCATTGTGTATTTGGCTGTGGCCCTCGCAGTCGGGAGCGCACTCGACATAGACGCTATTATTGCCGCGAAAGACTTCTCGCTGGCAGAAGCCGCGCGTCCGACACTCGGCCAGACCGGCGTAATCTTTACCGTCATCATTGCAATTATTGCGACGTCTTCCGGCCTGCTCGCCAGTGTATTTGCGGTATCTCGAATGCTAACAATGCTCACAAAGATGAAGCTGATACCGCACAGGCACTTTGGTTTGCCCGGAGGTCTGCAAACGCATTTGCTGATTTATACGGTCGTTATGGCAGGGCTACTGGCCGCTTTCTTTGATTTAACCCGCATTGCTTCTTTAGGCGCTATTTTTTACTTGCTGATGGACATTGTCATTCATTGGGGCGTTTTCAAATATCTTCGCGACGATGTCGGGGCGAGACCCACTATATTAATTTTGGCGATCATATTTGATGCCATTGCGCTGACAGCTTTTATCATCATGAAGGCGATGAACGATCCCCTTATCCTTGGCATCGCGGCGGTTGGCCTTGTCGGCATTTACGTATTGGAATCCTATTATCTCAAAAAAATGAGAGAAGTTGGAATTGGCTTAGAAACCACTCACATGGACTCGCACTCATGATAGGCGCCGTCTTTATAACGCTCATTTTATACGGGTTGTGCGGCGCGGTGCATTACGGCGTTATGTCAGCACTCATGACCCATCTGACAAGATTGCCTATGGCACGGGGGTTACGCGTACAGCTTGGCCTTATCGGGGTGGCCTGCGCGCATGTTTTTGAAGCGGGGCTTTATGCCGCCGGATTTGAGGTCGGACAGGCTTTCGGTCTGGGAAGCTTTAAGGAGGTCGATGCGCCTATGACATTTATGGACACGTTCTACTTCTCATTAGTGAACTACACATCTCTCGGTCTCGGCGATATTTACCCGACCGGGCACTTAAGATTTATTGCAGGCGCAGAATCGCTGAACGGCTTTTTACTTATCTCCTGCTCTGCGGCTTTCCTTTTCATGCTGATGAAAAAGCAGTCGCCTCAGAATAACGGCAACTAGTGCTGTATTTATTCGTATTGGTTCTTGCGGCGCCGCCCAATACGAAGGTGTTTAAAAAAGGCGCGAAAATTTAAATGTGAAGGAAATATCAATGGAAAACGAAATGAAACACGCAAAAATGAGCGGCAATTATGGCACGTTCTTTGCTATGATCGCAACATCCACCGTGGTCATGCTGGGCCTGATGTATCTGAACAGTTATGAATTAAGTCATGTCCGCTTTAGCGAAACCCGCACCTATATGGCCATCTATATGGGCGCGGCCATGGCGATCATTATGCTCGCCTTCATGCTGGGAATGTATAAAAACAAGACCGCAAATTTAGCTATTTTTGCGGGCAGTGTACTCATCTTTATTGCCGCGCTTTTTCTGGTGCGCAGTCAGGAGACGGTTCAGGACAGTGCATGGATGAAAGCGATGATCCCGCATCATTCCATTGCAATTTTGACAAGTGAACGGGCTGAAATATCAGACGTCCGCGTTCGCGAATTAGCCAATGAGATCATCAAAGCCCAACGCCGGGAAATCAAGGAAATGGAATGGTTAATTAACGACATCAGTGCCAATGGAAAAGCCACAAGTAAAGTCGAAGCGGAAACACGGTCCGTGCCTAATTTCGAAGGCAAACTTTAAAGCGAATTAAGAAAAAGAGACAGATATGAGCATCACAGAAGAATTGGTTGTAAAAGGCACTGGTCAAAATAAAAAGGCCGTCGTTTACCGCATGGTGATGGATAAGCATATCTGTCCCTTTGGCCTTAAAACGGTCGATCTCTTGAAGCGTAAGGGCTTCGAAGTCGAAGATAACTGGCTGACAAGCCGCGAAGAGACAGACGCGTTTAAACAAAAGCATGACGTTGAAACCACACCGCAAACCTTCATTAAGGGGGAGCGCATTGGCGGCTTTGAAAGTCTGCGCAAATATTTTGGATATGAAATTAAAGACCCTGAAGCCAAAACTTATACCCCTGTTTTAGTTGTTTTTGCGGTTTCAGCGCTGCTCGCTCTGGCCGCGAGCTGGGCGACGCTGGGCAATATCTTTAACCTGCGGTCACTGGAGTGGTTTATCGCCTTTTCGATGGGCATGCTTGCCATGCTGAAATTACGCGATCTGGAAGCCTTTGCGAATATGTTTCTGGGCTACGATGTTCTGGCGCGCCGCGTTGTCAGATATGCTTATATCTATCCGTTCGGAGAAGCCTTTGCGGCGATTTTGATGGTGGCCGGCGGTATATTTGGCCTTATAGCTGCGCCTGTGGCGCTATTTATAGGAACCATTGGCGCGGTATCCGTTGTCAAAGCCGTTTATATTGACAAGCGCGATCTGAAATGTGCCTGCGTTGGCGGCGGAGCGAATGTCCCCCTCGGCTTTATTTCGCTAACTGAAAACCTTGCCATGATGGGCATGGGTCTCTGGATGATTGTCAAAGCGCTGATCTAAAGATGACGGGCGGCTTGGCAGCAAACCGCCCGTATATCCGCTTCAAATGGTATCAGACTTGGGGCTTTCGGTAATAAAATTGGAGGTAACATTGTTAATTTAATTCCATATCTACCAAATCAGGAACCGAATGATGATTTCTGAGTACGGTAGCAAAACAACTTTATTGAAAAGGGTTTCTGAATGAAGAAGAGGTTGTTTTCATTTTTAGTTTGCCTGCTAATATTTATATTTATTACGCTGGCTGCTAGAGGGCTGAATTATTTTTCAACTATTGACGAACAGCGAGTTCGTTGGTTTTTGGCGTTAGTTTTTGTTGCTGGTTTAATTACACTACTTCCCAAAAAAAGACTTTAGTCTGCGTCTCGACCGCAGAAATTACGTATGTTTTATATTGGATGACAAATCCATATGAAAATCTAGACTATGTGAAATGGAATTAACGAAAAAAGGATAGAATAGCATTGTAGCAAGATAAAGCGAAGTGGGTCAGGTGACCGACTTCAACGTTATCAGGACCTCACAAAGCCCTTTCCGCACATTATAGAGCTTTTGCTCCAATGCGCGCCGCTTATTTGATTTGCCTGATAACATTCGACGCTGCGTTTCTAGGGAGACCGCTATGTTGTTCAAAATTGGCCTCACTCGTTATTCACAATCACAGTTTGAGTATACTCTAAGCCTTCACGTATCACGGTAAATCTCACCCGTCCTGCGCGTTTAGCGTCATTGAATAATAGCCTGAATTCAAGTCGGCCTTGCGTAATATCTTCACTTATAACAGCAGTGATCACATCACCGCTGCGCAAGATATACCGCGATAGATCAGCCCTCGAAATACGCTCGGTAATCCGGTAACCTTGCACGGCTCTATCGTCGCCGCGTACGGGCGTATTATTCGTTTTATAATTGAAATGTGACCCCTCAATTGGTACATGCGTAGATTCTAACTTGTAGAGTTGAGGCGTCTCTGTGATGAGAAAATGATGAATTTTGTAAAGCTTATTCTCCTCTTGATGTTATGTCTTTTTTACACGGCTTGCTCCAGCTATAGCCCGGTTCAAAAAGATATAAGCGCTATGCGCGAGACCCAAATGCATATGCCGAATGTTAAAGTCGGGGCCGAACGCTTTGAGGCCTATCTTCCCTTGCTTGAAGATAAATCTGTTGCTGTTATTGCCAATTCGACATCTGTCATAGGCGACACGCATTTAGTTGATGTGCTTTTGAAGCACAATATCCGGGTTCAGAAGATATTTGCCCCTGAACATGGGTTTCGCGGTCAAGCGGATGCGGGGCAACGGGTGGAGACCGAACAGGATGCCACTACAGGATTACCGATATTGTCGCTTTATGGGAGCCAGAAAAAGCCATCATCAGCATTACTGAGCGACGTGGACGTTATGGTTTTTGACATTCAGGATGTCGGCGTCCGGTTTTACACCTATTTGAGTACGCTGCATTATGTTATGGAATCATGCGCGGAAAATGATGTTCCTCTAGTCTTGCTCGACCGGCCCAATCCCAACGGATTTTATATCGACGGCCCAGTGTTGAAGCCTGAATATTCATCCTTTATCGGGCTTCACCCTGTACCCTTGGTCTACGGCATGACAATAGGGGAATACGCCAAAATGATAAATGGCGAGGGATGGATGAAAGACGCAGTGCACTGCGATCTGACGGTCGTGACATTAGAGGGATATTCGCATGATGTGAAATATGCTTTGCCTGTGAAGCCGTCGCCCAATCTCCCTAATATGACATCAATTTACCTCTATCCATCATTAGCGCTCTTTGAGGGCACAGTCGTGAGCATAGGCCGGGGAACGGAGTTTCCCTTCCAGGTTATTGGCCACCCTCAGAATGAGCAGGGACATTTTGCTTTTACGCCGCGTCCGGTTCAAGGGGCGATGAGGCCAAAACTGGACGGCCAAATTTGCCGCGGCATTGATCTGCGGGACACAGGAGAAGCGCGCGCTACGGCCCAACTCACACTGGACTGGATTATAGAATTTTATAAGGCCCTTCCCGACAAAGACAGCTTCTTTTTAGCCAATAATTTTTTTAACAAATTGGCGGGCAATGATACATTAATGGCGCAGATAAAAAACGGTATGACAAGCGCTGAAATTAAGGAAACTTGGCAGGCTGATCTTGAAGAGTTTCGGACAGTTAGAGAGAAATATCTCCTTTACAAGTGACCTTCCAAGCATTGACTCATACACAGGCAAGTTTAGTCTATCCGTCTATAAAGAACGTTGGAAACCGGGATGACGGAAGAGATTAGCCGTAAATATACGAACCTCGATATATGGCCGGTTCGGGATATTGTTGATGCTATGTATGATGGCCAAATAGAGGCGATTAAAGCTGTATCTCCCGCGCTCGATAAAATTGCTGAAGCGGCTGAAGCCGCAGCCCGAAAACTTGGAGAAAGCGGCAGACTGATCTATGTTGGCGCCGGGACTTCGGGTCGCTTAGCGGTGCTGGATGGGTCTGAATTAGGGCCGACATTTGGGTGGCCTCATGATCGCACCGAATTTTGCATGGCGGGCGGCAAAGAAGCCTTAATGCGGAGCCAAGAAGGCGCGGAAGATATAGCCGAAGACGGTCAGTCCGCGCTGCAAAACATTAACGCAGGATCCGAGGATGTTGTCATTTGCGTGTCCGCAAGTGGCCGGACGCCTTTCACATTAGGCGCGTTGAAAGAGGCTAAGGCGCGCGGAGCGATGACTATCGGTGTGGCCAATAATTCAGGAACGCCTATTTTGGCCGAAGCAAATTATTCAATCCTCGCCGAGACCGGCAGTGAAATTATTGCCGGGTCAACGCGGATGAAGGCGGGGACGGCTCAGAAAGTCATTCTGAATATGCTGTCCACAGCAATTATGACCCGGCTTGGCCGTGTTCATGACGGGCTTATGGTGGACATGATTGTATCCAATGCAAAACTTGAGATACGGGCGGCAAATATTGTTAGCCAAATTGCGCAATGCTCGCCCGACTTGGCACGCTCAGCGTTAAGGGATACACATAATAACATCAAGAAAGCTGTCCTTGTTTGTACGGGTGCCAATGTTTATGATAGCGAGGCAATATTGCAGAAGGTCGGTGGAAACTTACGTCAAGGTTTGGCGCATCTTCAAAACCGCGATTCCTGATTTTTCAGACCTTTAAGGCTGCGAAATATTTTTGCTAATATCGTCGCGGACTAGGCCTGTCTTTGCATAGCCCACCTTAAGTGGGGATGTATGGGTTAGAGTTCTAGAAAAATTTGAAGCAGGTCGAAGAAAACTTGAAAGGGTATGTCTTGATGAATATGATCAATATCAGCCCTGACAAATCCATGGCGACTCCACACTATATACAAATCGCCAAAAACATACGCGCTTTCATAAATAATAGTGATATTGACGCGGGCGAGGCCCTGCCCTCAGAGAGAGAATTATGCCAGAAAACAGGGGTGTCGCGTGTTACAATTCGAAAAGCGTTAGACGTTTTAGTTGCCGATAGGGTTGTTGAACGCAAACATGGAGCGGGGACTTTTGTGCTGCCGCGAATTGAGCACCTTGGATCAAGCCTTAAAGGGTTTACCGGAAATGCCCATATTAAAGGCCACAATCCTCAAGCAATATGGATTGTTAAGGCTTATGGTACCCCGACAACAGAAGAAGCTGCGATATTACAAATATCAGTAAAAGATAAAGTTGTCCGCCTTGGCCGCGTGCGTCAGTTTGAAAATCAACCGGTCGCGATTGAACACGCGGTGATTGCGGCCCGTCTTTTGCCGGATATCGAAGATATAAAAGAATCGCTTTATCAAGCGTTGGAGATCAAAGGAAACCGCCCGGTTAAAGGCACGCAAAAGGTCAGGGCTTCATTGGCCTCACCAACCGAAGCGGCGCTCCTGTCTGTGGAAGAATTTAGCGAAGTTCTTCGGATCGAACGCAGGTCTTTTTTGCAGGACGATACCCCGGTTGAGCTCACCCGGTCGGCTTATAGAGGGGATCGCTATGATATTTTAATGAACCTTGAAACCAATCAACTGAGCTAGAGAATTAGACTGTATGGGATCGCCCATTTATCCAGCTCTCCTTAATCTCCAACTTTTCATTTACGACAATAAAGTCGGCCTGTTGACCAACTTTAATTTCACCAACTTGGTGGCCAAGACCTAGAAATTGGGCTGGAAGTGTACTGGCCATGCGCACAGCCTGCTGAAACGAAACACCCAACATGTCCCGCGCATATCGAACCGCGCGGATCATATCCAAATCCGAACCCGCGAGGGTACCCGCCTGCGTTAAGCATTTGCCATCCGCAACCGTGATTTTAATGTTTCCAAGTGAAAATTGTTTGTCTTCAGCGCCGACGCTTGGCATGGCATCCGTCACAAGGAAAACCTGATCTCCAATCTTTGCGCGCAAAGCCAGCCGTAACACGGCGGGATGGACATGGTGCCCGTCCGCGATGATGCTGCACCAGGCACGCGGGTCCTCAAGCGCAGCCGCAATAACGCCCGGGTGCCGACTTTCCAGCGGCGTCATAGCATTAAATAAATGCGTGAACCCGGTCAGTCCTGCGTCAAGCGCGGTCAGTGTCTCCGCGTAACTGGCCTCTGTGTGGCCTGCCGAAACGATCACGCCCTTATCCCGAAGCGCTTTAATGATTTCAGGAGTTGTCATTTCGGGTGCCAATGTGACTAAGGTTTTGCCGCGCTTCAAGCTGGACAGAAGCCGGACTTGCTCCTCGCCAATTTTCCTGAATTTTGACGCATCATGAACGCCCCGGCGTTTCTCATTTAAAAACGGGCCTTCAAGATGAATTCCGAGAACCCCGGGGACGCCTTGCGCGATAGCGTCGTCGACGGCAGCAATTGCGGCCGACATGACATTCGGGTTGTCGCTGATAAGTGTCGGCAAAAAGCCGGTGGTTCCGAAAGCGCGGTGGGCGTTGCCAATAGTTTTAATGCTGTCAATGCCGGGATTATCATTAAATAGAATGCCCCCGCCTCCATTGACCTGCACGTCAATAAATCCGGGGAGCAACATTAAGCCTTCAAGGTTGCGTTCGATAGTCGCGGTTTTTGGACATTGGGCATCATCACATATGCGCGTTATACGGCCCTGATCAAACAAGACACTCTGTTGGTCTTTAAACCCCTCCGGCGTTAAGACATTTGCATTTATGAGCGCCTTATTCATCAGACTGTCTTAGTAATTTTGCTGAGATATTCAGGCATATCCGGGTCTAATCCCCGGCGGAAAGACAATGCATTTATGAAGCGATAAAAAGTCTGAATCGAAATAATCGGTAAGAGTTCGGGCAGAGCGCTTTCAACGGTCGGGAGCCTTACGCTACCGTTATAACTCCGGCCCGTCGCAAATATATGCGACTCGCGGGAGATGAATAGCTGGGCAACATCATCTATGCTGGACTGTGAATTATCGGACGTAGAGAAGATCATGACCGGAAACCCCTTATTAACAAGCGCCATAGGCCCGTGTTTTATCTCGGCCGCGCTAAAGGCTTCGGCATGTATGCCGCATGTTTCTTTAAATTTGAGCGCAGCCTCTTTGGCGATGCCCAGTCCAAATCCACGACTTATAACAAATAAGGACTGGGTATTTTCCAGATCATTCACGGTTGTGTCCCAATTTATTTGAAACGCTTTCTTCAGTTTAACCGGCAAAGAATTAAGTCCTTCGCTCAATTTCGAAATTTTCCCCCACCGGGCAACTAGGTCCGCTATGGCAGAGAGCGTGCAAATAAAGGTCTTCGTGGCGGCCACGCTCTTCTCTTCTCCAGCATGGATAGGGATGACCATATGGGACAGGGCGGCCAATGGTGATGCTTCGTTATTCACGATAGCGACAACATATGCGCCGCCGGACTTTGCGGCTTGTGCGGAGGCTAAAATATCCGGGCTTTCGCCTGATTGTGAAATAGCTAAAAATAAAACGCCGTCCAGCTTCTGTTTGACGGCATAAACAGAATTTAATGACGGCGCCGCAGGAAGAACGGGGATTCCTAATTGGGTTTCAATCAGATAGCGCGCATATACCCCGGCATGGGATGAACTCCCCCGTCCGCAGGTCATCACAAATTGCGGAGGGCTGCGCTGTAACTGCGAGGCAAGGCGGGACATATCGGGTTTATTGAGCATCAGTTGATCTCGAACCCTCATGTGAGCTTCACCGGCCTCTTTGAACATTTTGCTTTTATGCTCGGGCTTATTCGACATGACCTCGCCTTCTCATCACGACTACTAATAGTAATAGTAATAGTAATAGTAATACCAATATAATACCACTATTGGCAAGTCTTTGTAATTCAATTATTTACGTTCAGCGATTGGCTGTGTATCTTAATACCAGTGCAGGCTTAATACTACGACTGCGGGATACGAATCGGGCATATTTAGCGGCGGGGTCGGGTGATGTATTATTTAGGAATTGATGCGGGCGGTACAAAAACCAGGGCGCGCCTGATTAATGAATCCGGCGAGATAATTGGTGAAGGTCTGTCAGGTCCCGGAAATGCCCGGCTTGGTGTTCCGTTGGTTTTTGCGTCGATATCAGCGGCTTACACGCAGGCTATTAAGGCCGCGGGGCTCTCAACAAAAGATATTGCTTCAATTCGGGCCGGATTTGGCGTGGCGGGTATCGGGCGGATTGGCGCTTTAGAACAATTGCATGCGCAGCCCTTTCCCTTTCATAAAACAACCATCGTCAATGATGCCAAAATTGCAAATATTGGAGCTCATTCCGGCGAAGACGGCGGGATCGTTATTATCGGAACCGGTAGCATTGGTATTGCACGTTTGGACGGCAAAGACATACGCGCCGGAGGATATGGCTTTCCCATATCAGATGAAGGCAGCGGAGCATATATCGGACTCCAAGCGGTTCGCATAACGCTGCGCGCCTCAGATGGCCGTCTTGAACATTCCGATCTGACCCAAAAGATTTTCGATAAATTCGATCGTGATACACATGCAATTGTCAGCTGGATGGATCAAGCCACAGCTACAGAATATGCCACAATGGCACCGGATGTTGTGGATGCCGCAGAGTCCGGCGATTATCACGGCCGTTTGATTACAAGCCATGCGGCGTGGCATATCGAAATAATTGTGCGCGGCTTATTTGGTTTGGGCGTCCCAAGAGTTGCCCTTCTCGGCGGGCTAGCCTCACGAATTGAGCCGTGGATGTCACCCGATATTCGTTTGAAACTTACCCAGCCTCAGGGCGATGCCTTAGACGGGGCGCTGTGGCTGGCCCGGCAATCTAATATAGATTAGGTAAAAAAAAACCGGCCCCGAGGGCCGGTTTTGAAAAATTTCATTTTTAAACTAGAAAGAAGCCTTGACTGCAAGCCGCAAACGACGCGGATTAAAGGCGCTAAGCGGCTGCCCGTATAGCGAGGAATTGAACCGCGGCTGAATGTTATATCCGGTCTGCTTGTTAAAGACGTTGAACAAGTCAGCACGGAATTGAACATTATATCCATTCAACACTTCGAAGTTCTGCGTATAGTTCATATCCAGTTGATAATGGGCATCACTGCGGTTGGAACCAGCAGGCTCGGCAAACCGGATCGTTGTGCTTCTGCTTGAATTGTTTGAAGATCCAGGCCGTATTACGCCGAGGTAGGGGTTAAAGTCCCATGTTTCCCAAGGCTTACCGGACTGATAAATCGCAAATCCACCGATTTGAGCATCCCAAGGGAGCTCATAAACGCCGTATACTTTGAACTGATGCGGTCGGTCTCCAGACAGCGTGCCGTCTTTCATATCCCAAACCTGACGTCCGGCACCATCGGCAATATTGGATGACCCAATAAAGATGTTTTGGTCATTATTGCCCGTTGTGTTGTCTTGGTCAAAGTTACCGCGATATTGTGACCACACATAAGACCCGGTGATAAGGAAGTTATCTGTACGGTAATCGGCCTCAAAGCCCAGCTCGTTATACTCCGTGTAAGCGTTATCCAACGTCGCAACGACATAAGACGAGCCGCTACCTATTTGCGCGCGTTGCGCATCCAGGTCTGGAATGTAGAGACCCAAGGCCTGAATATCGGCCGGCGCGCCACCATTGCCCAGCGCATTGTCTTGATATAGACGGGCATTGTTTGGTGTATCTTCCCAGAAGTTACCAGCTTCGCGATAGCGATAGTGGACACGGACGCCCAGCTCATCAGAAACCTGTTTGTTCGCACCCAAGAGATACTCATCCACAAAGCGCGGATCCATATCTGGTACGAATAGCTTACCTGATGAACTTCCGATTGGGTTATCCGCGATGAAATTACCATTAATGTCAAAATCCCATTCTGTACGACGACCCAGAATATTCCGATCCCAAGATGCCGCGCGAGCTAGAGAGGATGCGGACGGATTATAACGCGCATAATTGGCGTAAAGTTCAGTCGTGTCATTATACTCATAATTCACGCCCAAACGCGGTTGGATCATCTTACTCCATTCGGTTTCATACATTTTATATTTCGTGCCCGGTGAAAGGGCATAACCGGAAAGGGTAGATGAGTCTTCTCTTAAGCCCTGGCCGAACAGGGTATCATTGCTAAACAAAATACCAACATTGAATGTCCAAGGACCCGTCTCTATAGTGTCGTTGATCTCAAAACTTTGGAGCTCAGAAGACGAGCGCAGCACTTGCCCGACCCCAGCTGCAACCGGTTGAGTGAAGGTTGCACGGTAATGGATTGGCGTGCCTGAAGTCGGATCCGTTGCAACCCCACCGATGAAGTCGATCGATCCGAAACCATTAGAAGACCGTGATAGGACTTCTTCGATTTCCATGAACTGATACCCCAAGTGGATTTCGTGGCTTGCCGCCCCAAGTGTAAACACCCGGTTATAATTGGCTTCAAAACTTGTCCGGTAGAAATCTTGCTCATTGATTGTTGTACCGGCACCAATACCGATGCCTTCTTGACCGTAGAGTGCAATTACCGGAGCGGCAGCAGCGTTAAAGGCTAAATCATCAGGGGTCGTCCCCGTCCGCAATGTCGGCACACGGAAAAAGCCCTGAGTATCAAGACCTAAAACGTCAAGACTTTGCCCTGTTGTCGGCGTAAAGCCAATTATAGTGTCAGGGCGGCTTGATGTCTGTAGATCAAAATCCGTGAATTTAAAGCTCGCATTGCTGACATCATCAATAATCCAGGATCCTTCGATAATGGCAATATCCTGCTGGGCATCACTTCCCTCAGATGTAGATACGCGATCCAATGCCCCAATACTGGCGTTCGTAACCTCACGATCAGATGTCCGGTAGCTCGCATCAAATGTGAGGTTTGATGCTGGAGAGAATGTCAGCTTACCAAAATACTCATCGCGCGTACTTTCGTAATCCGGAACATTTCCGAGCGCGTTCGTACCGTTTTCACGTGTCACTTCCGGACGATAATAAGACCCGTAGAAGTAGAGGCGATCTCTGATGACTGGACCGCCAATATTTGCTGTAAGCCAGCTACGATCCTCGTCAAAGCTAGTAAGTGTCTGGTTGTCACGATCGGCGGTCATTCCAGAGGTCTGAATTTTATATTGGATCTCGCCAGTGAATTCGTTTGTACCGCGCTTAGAGATTGTATTGATTGTAAAGCCGCCGGAACGGTTAAAGCCAATCGCAGTCGCGCCGCCTCTGACGACCGAGACTTGATCAATATCATGGGTGGAAGGCTCAGCCGACAAATTACCGAATAAAGGCAGGGACACATCCACCCCGTCGAACTGATAAGTGTTGTCCTGCCCGCTACCGCCTGCGCTTGGCCCGCGGACCTGATCCTCAGAATACTGAACACCGGGGATCAGCTTTTGCAAATCGCGATATTCCTGACCGACAGGCACACCTTCAATAATTTGATTGGAAATGGAGTTTTTAAGAGACGCGCTTGCCGTATCGATTTCAATTTTCTGGCCAATGACAATAATTTCGTCGCCGCCACCCAGAGTGATATCAATATCCCGGCGCTGTTGCAGCAAAACCATGGTGGAGCGGCGCGTTACATTACCGTCGCCATCGCGGAAGGTTATTTCGTACTCGCCCGGCGGGAGGAGCGGTAATTGATACCGGCCATTCGCGTCTGTGACGGTCGTCCGGGCCTGCGGCAAGACCGGGCTACTGGCTTCAATGGTAACGCCCGAGGCGATAGAGCCGTCAGCCTGCGTCACCGTGCCGACAACTGAACCGGCCTGCTGCGCATAGGCTGTCGTGGCCATGCTCCCCACCGTCGTGGCAAAAACCATGCCTGTAAGAAGCCGGTTATATTTGAAAAAAAACTGAAGTGATTTCCGTGAACTCTTAGACATTGCTGTCCTCCCCTATCAATACAAACGCCGCAGCCATAAGCGGAATTAATAGAATGATAAGGTCAAAATTAATTGAAAGTCAAATACCAATTCGTCATTACTTATCGTTTAACGGTAAATATGCCTTAATTATTCCAATTTATATAATACCATTCTACTACCAATTTCTGCTTTCCATTTGCACTCAATTCGTAGTAACGAGAGCTTATTCAGGGTTGGAATAGTCATATCTGCCACATTAGCATGGCGATCGCCCGTATTATGAGATGAAAAAATGCCAAGCCAAATGCAGTATTTACGGTCTTTCACTATAGTAAGTAGGGTTCGCATAGGGATTGCAGTACTCTTGCTACCCTTTTTAGCGGCCTGCAGCACAACACGAAGTGTACCTTCCGAAAACTTCAATGAGCGGAAAGACTCAATCAGTATTCTTGTCATTCACCACACGTCGTCAAATTTTGAGGACTCTCTCAACATTCTCACAAAACCCTCATCCAACTCTGTGAGCTCGCACTATCTGGTTCCGGATCCTAGCGATAGCACCTATGCAGACGATACAATACGCGTTTATAAATTGGTGGATGAATCAAAACGCGCTTGGCATGCGGGTCGCAGTTACTGGGCCGGAAAGAGTTCCCTTAATGATAGCTCTATAGGCATTGAAGTCGTGAACCAGACCTATTGTGTCAAACCTGATGCTCCGGCCATGGATAAAGGCGATACAGCTTTGAGTGTGCGGTCCGTCAAGCGGTTCTGTTTCTATCCGGACTTTCCGGAATCACAGCTTCTCGTTCTAACGGGCCTTATTGACAATATTATAAAACGGAACCCGCAAATTACGCCCGTCAATATCGTTGGGCATTCAGACATTGCGCCGGACCGGAAAATCGATCCCGGTCCGCGCTTCCCTTGGCAGCGGCTTTACAAACTCGGCTATGGGGCATGGTTTGATGATGAGACTGCTGTCAAATATTGGAATAGATTTATCGAAAGCCCGGTCCCCATATCCAATGTTCAAGCGGCGCTAAACGCCTATGGGTATAAGGTCGAGGTAACCGGACTTCATGACACGCAAACCCGAAATGCTTTGCAAGCCTTTCAATTGCACTTCCGGCCATCAGAAATCACCGGGGATCCGTCAATCGAAAGCACCGCAATTCTATATGCCCTTATCGAAAAATACCGACCGGAGAGGCTTGAAGAGCTTCTGCTCTATCCACAAGGCATTCCGCAGGCGGTGGCGATGTTGGGACTTCCGCCACAGAATAATTAAGGACGGCATTATGTTGGCTTTTAAGCAAATACTCGCTGTGGCCTTAACCGGATTGGCCTGCGCGGCCTGCGGGATAGACACAGAGACAAAGACAGAGACAGAACGGCCCAGCGTGAATGACGCGCCTGTCATTCACGATAAAGCCCTTGTTCTGGATAGCCATATCGATCTCGAACTTGATCTCATAGCTGATGATATGGATCCGTGGTCAAGCGGAGAAAGCCGCGCGAATATACAGAAAATGCAAGCCGGCGGCATGGATGGCGCCTTTCTGATTGTATTTTCACCTCAAGGTGAGGATACACCTGCGGGAATTGCCACGGCATCGCAAGTCGCCGAAACGCGGTTTGACGCCATATCGCGGCTGACAGAAAAACATGCCGGCGAGATCGAACTAGCCTTAACCGCCGCAGACGCCCGGCGCATTCACACTTCCGGAAAACGTATAGCCTTAATCGGCGTCGAAAATGCCTTTCCATTTGGTCATTCCACGGCGGATGTGGAGACATGGGCCGCGCGCGGCGTGCGCTATGTCGGCATCACTCATGTCGGTCATAACCAGTTCGCGGATAGCTCCAATCCGAGCTATAGCCGGGGCGAAAAAGACGCCCTGCATGGCGGTCTATCCCCGCTTGGCGAAGAGCTTGTTACCACATTAAATGAGGCTGGCATCATTGTGGATGTATCCCATGCTTCTAAGGCGGCATCCCTCCAAGCAATGGAGCGCTCAAAGGTGCCCGTCATCGCGTCGCATTCCGGTGTGACAGGCGTATCGAACAATCTGCGCAATTTGGATGATGAACAATTATTGGCGCTAAAGAATAATGGCGGCGTCATACATATTGTCGCTTACGGCCCATATCTGAAAGATAAAACCCCGGAGCAAATGGCCTTTGAGACTAAAATTCGCAAAGAAATGGGTCTCGAAGATGATTTTGCATTCATGGCCATGAACGCAGAAACCGAAGACGCATTTGATAAAAAAATGGCTCCGGCAAAGGCCCTCTCAACACCGGCCAATGTCAACGATCTCATAAATCATATTGATTATGTCGTGGCGACAATCGGTATCGACCATGTCGGGATCGCGTCCGATTTTGATGGCGGCGGCCGGATTGAAGGCTGGATGGACGCTTCGGAAACACTCAATGTCACCAAAGCACTGATCGCGCGCGGCTATTCTGAAGACGACATTAAGAAGATCTGGAGTGGAAACTTACTTCGTGTTCTTGAGAACGTCCAGGCTTACGCAAATCCATGATAACATCCGGTTTTAGTTATCTCGCCATATTGTTTTTTATAAGCGGCATAATTGCAGCCCTTGAAGGCACAGGAAAATACCGGCTTTTCAAAATTCTTCCCGGCATTGTCATTCTCTATTTCGCCGTCATGCTGCTCTCGACATTCGGGCTGTGGAGTAAAACAGAAAGCGTCAACACAGCCTATAGTGCGGTCAAGGGTAATCTGTTGCCTGCCATGATTTTCCTCCTGCTGCTTAAAGGAGACATTCGGCAGATTGCCGCTTTAGGTCCGAAAATGATCCTCGCCTTTGTCACCGCCAGCATCAGTATTGGCATAGGCTTCGTTATCACATTTTTGATTTTAAAGTCCTGGCTTCCGGATACGGCCTGGATGACCTTTTCCGCGCTCAGCGGAAGCTGGATGGGCGGAACGGGGAATATGGTCGCGGTTCAGGGCGCGCTCGGCATTCCCGACTCCAGCATGGGCTACACCCTCCTGATGGATTCAATTGATTACGCCATCTGGGTCATGTTGCTGTTGGCCTTCGTGCCGCTCGCCCCGAAGTTTAACGCTTGGACCAAAAGCAACACCCAACTCATTGATGATATCAGTGCCAAAATAGAGGCCAATGCCAAAAACCCGAACGGTAAAATTGATATGGGATCGCTGGCCTTTCTGATCGGCGCGGGACTGGCGGCTGCCGCGCTCGCACAATATTTGGCCGGATTTTTGCCTGTATCGGACTTCTTTTCAAAAACCACATGGACTGTTCTGATTGTAACGGCCATGGGCATTGCCGGAGCCATGACGCGCCTCGGCGGCGTGCCGGGGTCGGCAGAGCTGGGCAATGTCCTGCTTTACGGAATTGTCGCTCTGATCGCCTCGCGGGCTAATTTCGCCGAGCTAACCCAAGCGCCGCTTTTCATCACAGCTGGGTTTATCATTCTCGGCATTCATGGCTTCATCATGATCTTAGCCGCTAAACTCTTCCGGCTGGATTTATTCTCCTGCGGTGTGGCCTCACTGGCCAATATAGGCGGGGTCGCATCTGCGCCCATATTGGCGGCCGCTTATTCACGCGCGCTCATCCCGATTGGGGTTCTGATGGCTATGCTGGGCTACATCATCGGCACGGGCGGCGGGCTGCTGGTTGGCAAAATCCTATCTTCAATGTTATGAGGTAAAGATGACCCTACGAATACTTTGCGCCGCATTTATAACAGCCGCTATAAGCTATGGCTGCGCCTCGACTGTTACTCCCCCATCCGCGCTTGAATTTGATGACCCCTTTGTATCGGATGTGATTGGAGTTACGGAAAAGCATTTAGCGCCGGACTATTGGATCACACCGGGTATGGATAAAACGCTGATGAGCGAGGCCGAAATCAAGGCTTTCAACGCGGCGAATACAAAGACGGAAAAATATCTCTACGATATTAAGTCTGAACCTCAGACTCTGTCCAAAACCGAGCTGACCGAGCATTTGCGTTCGATCAGTAAGAAGCCCGGCTATCCCCGGATTTATACAGATGGTATAGAGCTGACCGATGCTGATTTCGCACGGTATGAAAGCCAGCTCAATCTCGACGCCATTGGCGATACAAACCCTGTACGCTACGCTCTGGCGGTGCGGCGCACTTCGATACGCACCTATCCGACATTTGACCTGTTGTTCAGCCATGATGCGACTGACCGCGACATTGAACGCTTTCAAGAATCCGCTTTATTTCCAGGTGATGCCCTGCGGGTCCTGCATGAGAGCACGGACGGACAATGGGCATTAATTCAGTCCTATAATTATATCGCGTGGGTTCCCTTGGCAGATATTGCAATGGGCAGGCGCGACCAAGTCTTTAGCTATGGGGACACGGATAATTTTCTGATTATAACGGGCGACAAGGTGCTGACCGTTTTTAATCCCGAGCTTCCTGCGGTTTCAGAATTGCAGCTCGATATGGGGGTAAAGGTGCCTCTATCGCGGCCGGACAGTTTGAAGGCCAATTTATATGGGCAAAATCCGTATCTGAGTCACATGGTGTTGTTACCGATACGCAAAACTGATGGCACGCTCGAATTCAAACACGCTCTTATTCAACGAAACCAAGATGTTCATGTGGGATATTTGCCTTACACCGAAGCCAATATTATCCGTCAGGCGTTTAAATTTCTTGGCGAGCGCTATGGCTGGGGACACCGGTTTAACGGCAGGGATTGTACGGGCTTTGTCTCGGAAATTTACCAAACTTTTGGGATTAAATTGCCTCGCAATTCCAGCGATCAAAGGGACAGTAATATTGGTGTGAATGACCGGTTTGAACGCGGCGGGGACCATGCCAGTAAAGTCACGCGCTTAAACACAGCCAAGGTAGGGGATCTAGTCTATATTCCCGGTCATGTCCTCATGGTTCTGGGGCAGTCCGGCGGCGAGCCCTTTGCGATCCATGACGTGCACGGAATGCGGTATAAAAACCCTGACGGATCGCTGTATGAAGGGACGCTGAACGGCGTCTCTGTCACGCCGATAACCCCCCTGCAGTTCAATTCAGATGAGTCTTATATCGACCGGATACTCGCGGTTAAAACGATACGATGACCCTGTTGCGCGCGTTTTGGATGAGTTTTGTCATCTGTCTGTTGACTGCCTGCGCGTCACCCTCTGAGGGGCCTGATTACGCCAAAAATTATGACATCTATATTCACGGCGGTACAGTGGTCGACGGCACAGGTAGGCAGCCTTTCAAGGGTGATATTTTGGTGCGCGGCGACACAATTATGTATGTCGGGCCCGTCAGCGCGCAGGTGGTAAACGCCGCGTCGACGATAGACGCAACCGGTAAAACCGTAACGCCGGGCTTTATCGACGCCCATGCTCACGGCGCGCCATTACAAAATAATAACGACTTCATGAAAAGCTTTCTGAGGCAGGGCGTGACTACGGTTATTTTGGGCCAGGACGGGTCAAGTCCCGGGCGCGATATTGCGCTTTCCGATTGGCTCGCCGCAGTCGAGTCTCACGGCGCAGGTCCGAATGTAGCCGCTTTAGTGGGACATGGCAGTTTGCGTAATCAGTGGGGCGGCGGCGAGAAAGATTCGGTTACGCCGGCAGACCAAGCGCGGATGGAACAGATGCTGGCGGAGGCTATGATGTCGGGTGCTTACGGTCTTTCGACCGGGCTTGAATATCTCCCGGGCCGGTATGCGGATGCAGCGGAATTAAACGGTTTGGCTAAAGTCGTGGGCCGTTATGACGGGTTGATCTCCAGCCATATACGCAATGAAGATGATGACAAAGTTGCGCAATCGGTCGCCGAAGTTATTCAGCAAGCCCGCTTTGCCCGCGTGAACATCACGCATATCAAAGTGGTATATGGAAAAACCAAAGAACAAGGCGAGGCGGTGATGCAGCAAATCCGTGAGGCCCGAAACCGCGATATGACTGTCACGGCTGACGTTTATCCTTATCTGGCGAGCTATGGCAGCCTGATTTATCTTTATCCGGAATGGGCCAAACGCAAGAGTGAATTTGATGATGCTGTTCTTAATCGACGCGGGGAGCTTGAGGCGTATCTACGCGCTAAAATCAAACGCCGCAACGGAGCGGACGCCATCCTGATATCCGCCGGAGATTATGCTGGGAAAACCTTGGGCGAAATTGCCGCGATCAATGGTGTCTCCCCCGAGCAGCAAATTATTGCGTTCGGCCATAGTGGCCCCTCAACGGCGCATTTTATAATGACCAAGGCGACGCAGGATGTGTTTGTGACCGCGCCGGATGTGTCCATTTCCTCCGATGGGAGTCCCACCATGCGACATCCGCGCTCCTTTGGATCTTTTCCAAAAATTATTGAAGACTATGTCGTCCGCGATAAACAAATAACGATTGAACAGGCCATATATAAAATGTCCGGACTCACAGCGCAGACATTCGGTATTCAATCGCGGGGAACATTGAAAGCAGGTCTGGCCGCAGACATTCTGATCTTTGACCCGGTGGCGATAAAAGCCAATACGGGATGGTCAGATATTAGCGCGCAGCCGACAGGGTTTGACGCGGTCATCGTCAACGGCCATGTCACGGATATTGCGCAAAAATCAGGCGGCCCTGTCTATGGGAAGGTTTTACGCAAAACCCGCGGAGATTAATTCGAAACCCGGGTAAAATTTAAATCCTGAAAATCGAAACTCCAGTCGCCATCCGGATCAATATGGCGGATCGTGGCGCCGCTGACCCTGCCGTCACCATCTGTTTCAAATTGCATATAAGCATCGGCCCGAAATTCGCGGTCATCCCACATTACCTTGAACGTGTTGAGATCAAAGGGCGTCATTGTACCGACCATTTTTATCATTTCGCGTGAGCTAAAGCGCAGCGCCGCGCCCGATTGGATAATGTCAACTTTTCCAAACCAAGGATCTTCATAGACGCCCACATAATTTTCAATCGGCTGGCTAACCGTGCCCGTTCCCTGATGATTATCATTAGAGGCTTCGTGTTGAGTTTTTTGCTCCGCTTTCCGCTTCGCCTGCTCATCCACATTAAACTTTACCCAGTCCACTGAGGGCTGATTCATGTATATTTTTACAACGGTTTGCATCAAAGCGTTTCGGGCGCCCGAATTCGATCCATTATTTAAAATAATCACGCCAAGATCAAGCTCGGGCACAAGTGTCACATAGGCTTGGAACCCTGACAAAGTGCCGGTGTGGGAAATGACCTCATATCCGTGCATGTCTTCTTTGCGCCATCCCAAGGCATAGGTTTTAAAATGTGTTCGGTCCAATTTGTGCTCTAAATCACTAACGCTTAAAATTGTTTGTGAGGTCCACATTTCATCGCGCTGCTTTTCGCTGAAAATGCGGTATCCATTCGGGCCAACGCCGCCGGCAAGCTGAGTCAGCATCCACCGATTCATCCCGTCAACATTACAAACAAGTCCGCCTGCCGCCGCCGAAATATTGGACGCGTTCTCGATCCTGTTGCGTGTGACCTCGGTCATTTTTTTATCAATTAAGCCGTAAGGTATGGCGGTTTGGTTGCGCTTGGATCGGGGGACATCTCCCGCATAACACTGCATTTCAAGGGGGTCGAGGATCCGGGTTTGGACAAGGTTTTCCCAAGACGTATCCGCCGCAGCGGCGGCGACTTCTCCGGCCACAATATACAGAAGATTGTCATAAGCATATGCGCTGCGAAAACTGCTGACGGGCTTAAGGTAGCGAAGATTATGGATTAATTCCGCCCTCGAAAAACCGGACGGCTCAGGCCAAAGCATCAAATCTCCCGCCCCGAGCCCTAACCCGCTACGATGGGTGAGAAGATCTCGAATGGTAAATTCCTGTGTGACCCACGGGTCCGACATTTGAAAACCGGGAAGGTAATCTATTACTTTATCGTCCCAGTCCAGAACGCCGTCATCTACGAGAATTGCGAGCGCTGCGGAGGTGAAGGCTTTCGTCGTCGAAGCGATTCGAAACAATGTCTGCGCATTGACCGGCGCGCCGCTGACAATGTCGCGTTGCCCAACACCGCCGGAATAAATGACTTGGCCGTTGTGAACAATTCCGGCCACCATGCCGGGGGTGTCAAAGGCCGCAATGGCATTTTGCGCCGTGCTCTCAATGAGCGCGGGACTGAGGGCAGGCGAAGCGGCAGTTAAGGCCGGAGCGGGGTTCGAATGCGATTGGGCATGCGCTGAATTTGGCGGGCTAAACGCCGTAATCAATAATCCGCTGGCCAACACAGCTATCTTTAGTCTCATGCCGCACTCCTTTTCGTCAATTGATTGTTATTCCCGGCAAGGCAGACCAAAAAGGCGATGGCCGTGCCGATGCAAAGCTTCCATGAAAAGGCCAGACCTTTCCAGCTCTCCGGCAGTCCAAGCGTGTCCACAATATAGGGCTGCTGGACGAGGGTGACGAGAAAACCGACAGCCAGCGCCAGCATGACAGAGCGCGGAGATCCGCGCCGGGTAAAGATGACGGTAAAATAAACACCGAGCAGTCCCGAATAGGAAAATACCATAACGGACAGGGCAAAATCCAAAAGCGGCGTGTCAGAATATTGCTGCCAATAAAAACACAAGACCGACATAAGAAAGAGCGCGATACCGACAACGCCCATGAAGATCTGGCCCGCGCGAACAAAATGTTTGTCAGTCGGCTGGCCTTGTGATTCACGCCACGGCCGGTAGAAATCCTCGACAATGACAGACGACATGGAATTCAGGCCGGAATTTATTGTTGAGACCGCCGCCGCGACAACCCCCACTGTTACCAATCCGCGTATGCCCGCGGGCAGTTCGCGCAATATATAATGCATAAAGACCGTAATTTTCTCACCGTTAAATTCGCTATTGGCGGCACTGGCGACATCTGCGCCCATAAGATCAGGCCGCTCGTAGAAAACATATAGAAGCTCTCCGATAGACACAAATATCCAAATTACCGGGATTGCAACGATGGCGGAAATTAAGAGAGCGCGTCCGCCCTCATTTGCATTTTTGCAGGTTAAAACCCGCTGGGTCATATCCTGATCAAGGCCAAAACTGCCAATACCTAAAAGCGTTAGTCCTGTGACCACTGAAATCATTGCGAACGGCGCTGAGAAATCCATATCCCAATTAAAGAATTGAAGTTTGTTTATCCCCTCGGGTGTGTTTCTAAGGCCGGTCATAATTTCATCAGTGTCAGCCGGAATAGAATTCCACAGAATAAATAAAACGCTTAACGCGGCGATTGTGTAAATTAAAAATTGAATCAGGTCACTCCATATAACTGAATTTATCCCGCCGAGAAATGTGATTAGAAAGCCAAGCGCCATCATCAAAAAGGCCGCAATTACAATGCTGCTAGCATCAATATTGGAAAATAAAATCATGGATACAGCAATGGCAGCCAGGAACAGCCGCGAGCCACTCGCGAACACCCGGCCAATTAAATACATCCCGCCTGCGGCTCTCATTGTATTGGCGCTAAAGCGGATCGCGAGCAGCTCATAAACCGTCGTGACTTTGTGCTGGTAGAATTTTGGGATGAGGACCCGGGCGACAAATATAGCCGCTATAATTGTGCCTATATTTGTCGATAAATAGGTAAAATCGCTGCGATAGCCTTGATCAGGGCCGCCCAAAAATGTTGCCGCCGATTGCGAAGTCGCCAACACTGAGATCGCAACCACCCAATAGGGCATAGTATTGCCACCGAGAAAATACTCCCGTGAGTTTTCAGATTTACGTTTCGAAAACACCCACGCCATTATGAATAAAAGCGCAATATAGGCTGCAGTCACAAACCAATCCAAAAATACAAAACTTTGTGCCATTTGGCCTCCTATAAGCATTCTAACTACTGCACTTAAAAACGGAAGTGAATCATTTTCGAACAAATTTATTAGATTGGATAAATGGGTCTATAGTTCGCGATGAGCCTATGATACCCATATTTGACTCTGAAGGGGAAATCATATGGACTGGGTAAAGATTTTGCCGCCGCTTGTTGCGATCGCATTTGTGTTGTGGCGCAAAGAAGTCATTTTGGCGTTGTTTCTTGCCATTTTGACATCCGAAATATTGATGATCGCAAATCCGGGAATTGACCTGCCTTTGACGGGATTTTTAAATTCCCTTGAACGGATTGCAGACGTCTTCTCCGATGCGGGCAATACGCGCATCCTGATGTTTAGTTTGATGATCGGGGCGTTGCTTGCATTTATGCGCGTGTCCGGCGGCGTGACGGCCATGGTGGATAAACTCGTCCACAGCGGCCTTGCCCGTGGCAAACGCTCTGTTGGTTTGCTGACAATGCTGACAGGGCTTGTTGTCTTTATAGAATCAAATCTCAGCGTTTTGACCGCAGGGATTCTATCGCGGGGCTTATTTGATAAGTTCGGGATGAGCCGGGCGCGTTTGGCCTATATAATCGACAGCACAAGTGCGCCGGTGTGCATTCTGATCCTTCTTAACGGATGGGGGGCGTATATATTGGCCTTACTGTCGGGTTATGACTTAGAGCAATCTGCGGCGCAGCTCCTCTGGCAGACCGTGCCGTTTAATTTCTATGCGATCATTACGCTTGCAATCGTCTTTTACACCGTGATGAGCACCAAAGTATATGGGCCGATGAAAAAGTCTGAACTCGGGGCCGAAGATGCTTTTGAAGATTATGAGCATGAATATCCGCCTACCAAATCACGATATATGCTTATTCCGCTTCTCATTATGGTCTTTGGGATGGTCGCATTTATGTTTTGGACGGGCGGCGGTGATATCGCAGCGGGCAGTGGATCTAAATCTGTCCTATACGCAACTGCGCTGGCCTGTCTTGCCGCTTATCTGATGATGCTCGCCAGCCGCAAATTCAGCCACGTTAAACTTGTTAAAATTGGGTTTGACGGCATGGGCGAGCTCTTACCGCTTGTCACGATTGTGCTGTTTTCGCTTGCTTTGGGGGCGAGTTTGAAGGGGCTGGGTACGGGCGTATTTATTGCGGGCATGGTCGGGGAGTTCTTGCCGCTGTTTTTGGTTGTTCCCTTATTATTCGTCGCCGGCGGCTTTATGTCGTTTACGACAGGAACATCATGGGGAACATTTGCTATTCTTATCCCCATTGGCATCCCGCTAATCCAGACGCTCGGTCTGCCCCCGGCTCTTGTGCTTTCGGCTATTTTGGGCGGCGGCGTCTTCGGCGATCACTGCTCCCCGATTTCAGACACAACAGCGGTTTCGGCAATCGCGAGTGGAAGCGATCTTCTTGAGCATGTGCGTACGCAATTGCCATACGCTTTAACAGCCGGAGGCCTCACAATTGTATTTTATATTATTGCGAGCTTGATAATGATTTAAACGTGGCGGCATTTAAAATAAAATTTAATTCCCTTAAAGGTTTGTTCTTCAATGGCTTTATTGACCTTTGACACAGCGATGAAACTTCTGGCGCAGAAGAAGTATCAAGCCGTCTATGACCTTGCCATCGCGGCGTTGCGGCAGAATGAGAAAAACGCCTTAGCCTTCTTTGTCTTGGGACTCGTCGCCTCTGATAATGGGCATCTAAGCAAGGCGTTGGAGTTTTTTGCAAAAGCAAGCGAGCACGACCCCAAAAACGCCCGGTATCAGGCATATTGCGCCAAAACGCTGATAAATTTGGGACGTCATATCGAGGCCAAACGCCGTGCTGACCACGCCGCAGCCTTGACCCAAAAGGATGCATTTCTCGCGGATATGATTGGCACGGTTTACAGCCGGTCAGGGTATCATGACCTTGCCTTGCCAATGTTCAAGACAGCGGCAAGGCTCAATCCTAACTGGCCCATATTCCAATTTAATCTTGCCGCATCCGCACAGTTTTCAGGCCATATCAAGACGGCGAAAACGGCGTATCAAAAAGCTGTTGCCCTTAATCCTCAATTCTACCGCGCGTGGTTTGCCTTAATATCTTTGGAAACACAAACTGCCGATACCCAGCTTGAAACTTTAAAGCCATTATTTGAAGCGGCGGGTCAAGATGCGGGGGGGCGGTTGATGGTGGGGCACGCAATTGCGAAGACGCTCGAAGACTTAGGGCGGTACCCGGAAAGCCTGGAGTGGCTGCACAAAGCCAAAGAGATGAGCAGGGCCCGCATTCGGCATGATCCCTCTGACGTGAAAAATATATTTAAATCTGCCAGATCTACATCCTCATCTAATCTACAGCATATGCCCCATAAAAACGGCGTAAAGCCTATCTTTATCATCGGAATGCCGCGCACTGGCACAACATTGCTCGACCGGATATTGTCCTCCCACCCCGAAGTCACATCTGCAGGCGAACTGGATGTATTCAGTCATTTGGTGAAAGAAAAAATAGATGGAGGGCTGTCTAAGCAGCTCGACGCCCAAACATTTTTGAGTGCCTCAAAATTGAATTTGAAAGAAATCGGCCAAGACTATTCGCATCGGATCGCCGAAATGTCTAACGGCGCGCAGATGGTCATTGACAGTACGCCGTTAAACTTTCTTTATGCGGGTTTGATCCATCAAGCGCTTCCTGATGCCAAGATTATTGGGCTTCGCCGCGGCGCGATGGATACATGCCTGTCAAATTACCGCCAGCTCTTCGCATTGGACGATAACCGGTACACCTATACTTTGAGCCTTGACGATACAGCCGAATTTTACCGGGAATTTGACGCCTTGACGACTCATTGGCGCGGTGCCCTTCCAGCGTCGCGCTTTTTAGAAATGCGCTATGAGGACATGGTTCATGAGCAAGAGTCCGAAACCCGGCGCTTGCTTTCATTTTGCGGCCTTGACTGGGACGCCGCCTGCCTGAGGTTTCATGAGAACGCCGCGCCTGTTGATACGGCCAGTTCCGTGCAGGTCAGACGGCCGCTCTATTCCGGCTCAATTAATCGGTGGAAAAAATACGGGGATCATCTGGACGGCCTGAAAGCGGCGCTGGGGGAATTGGCCAAACCTTAAAGCCCGAGCGCCTGCATAGCTTCATTCAGAAACAGCCGGATTTCCGCCGCAATGGCGGGCGGTCCGGGATGAGCCGCTTTGGGGGGCTGCGGCGTTCCGGTCACAGCGTAGACGATTTGCGCATTTATTTGCGGTAGATGCCACAGCCCGCCATACATGCCGTAAGCTTCGCCGTGATGTCCTACCATCATCTGTCCAGGAATTGGCGAGAGATCCGGCGGGTAGACATAGAGTCCGGGGCCAAAACTGACGAAATGGCCATGATCTGCGGCTCCATTATGGCCGTCATATATCCAGTCAACGCGGTGAAGGTCGGGGTAATCGCCTAAATCCTTCGCAATCTTGAGCAAATCATAAAGACTGGCGCGCAGTCCGCCCTGAGGAGACAGCAGGGTACCATTGCGGCCGGCTCGTAATTTTCAAAAACAAAATCCGGATCATCTCCGTATAAGACAGGCCCGCTCTTTGCTAATATATCAGGGCCGTCTGTTTGTACGCGCATCTCTCCGTCCACTTTGCGATATAGCGTAGCGCCTCTCTGGCGTTTGGCGTCGCTGACATCGGCCCAGTTAAATCCGGCGTCGAGCCCAAGGGGTGTAAGGACATAGCGCTGCGTCAACTGATCAAATCGCTCGCCTGATCTAGCTTCCATGACCGTGGCGGCAATGCCGTAATTAATATTGGCGTATTCAAACCATTCCCCGGGGCGGCCGCCTTTAAACATATCCGGCGATAACAGATCCCGAATGTCGCCTGAGGGCTGGGTCCAATAAACAGCCGGATCGGAAATGCCCGAACGATGTGACAGCAGATTTTGCAAGGTGATGGGCTGATTTGGAAAATTGGGATGCCGAAGCGCGACGCCCATGACATCACTAATGCCGGCGTCCAGTTGTAGCACGCCCGCACCCGCCATGGATTTTGCGGTCAGCAATGTGACAACCTTGGACATGGACGCCACCCGAAAGGGAGAACGCGCTGTGAATGCGCGTTTGGCGATGTTTTCATCACGGTCCAGTCCGGCCGCGACTCCTTCCCAGCGTTCCACAACTTTGCCCCCGTTCTGATGAACAAGAATCCCGGCTCCTGCAAGCGGCTCAAACCCCTTTATAGTTTCACCTACTGCGGGCGTCATTTGTCTGTCATGTATGCAGGCCGACAAACCCGTTGCCCCACATGCAGCTAGGGTCAAAGAAAGGGTCTCTCGTCGTGTGATCCGCATGCCATTATTTAATCTCTACCCATCTTCATATACAAGGCATAAAATACGCCTTTTTTACAGCTGATATAAAATGAAACAAAAACCGTATTATATGAACAACGGACATTAGAGAATACGTTGCAGAACGTGATTTAGACAGGTCGAGAGAAGCAATTCAGTTCTTGACAAATTGACCGTATTAGCGGGTCGCTATGACGTTCAACCATTCCACACGAGCAATCAATCGGAACGGTAAAGGCGATGCAAGCTCCATGGCAGGCATGACTAATTTTAATCATACCGGAAAACACACTAAGCGATACCAAGCATGAAAGTGTTAGCTAAAACGGCCATAAGACTAGCAGGGTATAATTAAAAGCTTTAGGCTACTCCAAAATAACGGAGTCACAGCATGACGTATACGCGCTTAATCCCCCTCACCTTTTTTGCGGCAGTCGGCGTTACGCTTTCTGCGTGCTCACCAAATACGTCAACGACGGCGCCAGCAGATGTGAGCGCCGTTCAGACTGTGGTCCCCTCCGAGCGGTTCTTTACGGCTGACCAGTTTACCTATGCCAATTACCAAGAGGTAATCGTCAAGCACGCCGCGCTGGATTTGGACGTTGATTTTGACCGTAAGGTTCTCGACGGCGCTGTCACATTGCGTTTTGAGCGTATCGAAGCGGGAGCCCGGACGTTAACACTCGATACCAAAGATCTTGTGATTAAAGACGTAGCGCTTGAGACGGGAGAGGGCTGGACGCTCGCAGATTACACATTGGCGGATGCAGACCCCGTCTTAGGGTCAGCCATGAGCATCGACATTGGCCCTGACGCGACGCAGCTTCGCATTACTTACGAGACCAGCCCTAATGCAGAAGGTCTGCAGTGGCTGACCCCTGCGCAGACTGCGGGCAAGGAAAAGCCCTATCTCTTCTCCCAAGCCCAAGCGATCAATGCCCGTACGATGCTGCCTATCCAAGATACGCCCGCTGTGCGCATGACATATGAAGCTTCTCTGCGCGTGCCTGATGGCCTGCTCCCGCTGATGAGTGCTTCACAAGACGGGAAAGACGGCGATGGCAATTGGACATTCTCTATGCCGCAGCCCATCCCGAGTTATCTTATCGCGATTGCGGTTGGCGATATTAAATTCAAAGCCATTAATGACACAATCGGTGTCTATGCCGAGGATTATATCCTTGATGCCGCTGCCGAAGAGTTTGCGGAAACGCCCATGATGGAAGTTGCCAACACAGAGCTTTACGGGCCCTATCGTTGGGGCCGCTATGATTTGATCGTCCTGCCGCCAAGTTTCCCTTTTGGCGGGATGGAAAACCCGCGCCTGTCCTTTATGACACCAACATTAATCGCAGGTGACAAATCCCTCACCAATGTTGTCGCGCATGAGCTGGCCCATAGCTGGTCCGGCAATCTTGTGACGAACGCCAGTTGGCGCGATGCATGGCTAAATGAGGGATTTACCAGTTATGTGGAAAACCGCGTCATGGAAGACTTATACGGCGAAAACCGCGCCATCATGGAACAAGCTCTCGGGCTTGAGGATCTAAAGCGCGATATTGCGGGGGCCGAGCGGCCAAGCTTGACGCAGCTCAAATTCACGGATGATTTAACCCACCCTGACGAGGCGTTTTCACAAGTTACCTATGTTAAAGGACAATTCTTTCTAAACTTCCTCGAAGACCGTTTTGGACGGGCCGCATTTGATCCGTTCCTGAAATCCTATTTCAATGCCTATGCGTTTGACAGTATCACAACAGAGGATTTTCTCGGATTTATGAATGCCAATCTGCGCAATCAAAACCCTGATGCCGTCACAGATGCCGAAATCCAAGACTGGGTTTATGGCCAAGGCCTTCCCGCCACTATCCGCAATCCGCAATCAGATGCGTTTAATAAAGTCGCAGCGGCGTCTGCACGCTGGTCGAGCGGGGACATTACGGCAGCGCAGCTGCCGACAGCGGATTGGTCAACGCATGAATGGCTACATTTCCTCAACGGTCTGCCGGATTTAACGCAGGCCCAATATAAGGCCCTCGACGATACATTTAGCTTAACAGGCACGCAAAATGCCGAGACCGCCTTCGCCTGGTACATGCAAGCCATCAAAGGCGGCTACGCCCCCGCCATGCCCGCGCTGGAAGAATTTTTGATGACCGTCGGACGGGGTAAGTTCATCTACCGCCTCTACGGCGCGCTCAATGATAACGGCCAGGCCGATATAGCCAATCGCGTCTTTGCCAAAGCTCAAGCGGGTTACCACCCCATCGCGCAGCGCCGCATCAGCGATATCCTGGCGAAGTAGTTATCCAGGCCGCTTCGGGTATAGGGCTTCAATGATGAGACTATATCCACTCGTCATCGAGGCCGCCCGTCTCGTTTGCGCTCCCATCTCCTAGGACTTAAATCTGCACGAGATTTGGAGCATGGATATATCCCGTGGCTGTGTGAAAACGCTCTGGGGGATGTCTCGATTTTATCCGATTTAATTTCGGACGAGTTTTCCCTTAGGCTTGGATCACTCCGATAAGTTTCTTCACGCCATCATGCTGATCATCCGGCGGATATTATAGGCTAGAACTGATAAACTCATCTCTATTTTAACGTTCGGCAGGCGTTTTGTCAGAAAGTGCGTTACGCCCATCCAAGATTTGAGCGTCCCTAACGGATGTTCAACTGTCGCCCTTCGGATGGCCATAGCTTCAGGAAGTTCATTCGGTTTAACATTGCGTCGATAATATCTTCATTGACCCAGCGTTTAATCCGCCTCTGTTTCCCCGTTGTGCATTTGGCTTTGACGGGACAGACATCACAGCCATCGGGCCAGTAGACCTGCATGTCCTTGCCTTGCTCAACGGACATGAAGCGATAAGTCATCTTCTGTCCGCCTGGACATTGATAGCTGTTGTCCTAAGGCTGATAGAGGAAGTCGTGTTTGCCAAAGCGGCCCGCAGCTTTAGAACCGGATGTGTAGGGCTTAGGTACATTAGTTGTCGCGCCCAGTTTTTCAGTCGCCATTATTTCTGCACCGCTAAAGTAACCGCGATCTGCAAAGACTTTGATATCCTTTCGGCCTATGGCGGCTTGGCCTTGTCCTGTCATCTTGGTCAATTGGACTTTATCCGAGACGATGTTGGTGACTTCATGCACAACAAACAGATGATGTTCTGTATCGACGACGGTTTGTACGTTGTAGCCCACCATACCGGCCTTTGTGCTCGTCGCCATGGCAACTGAGTCCGGGTCCGTCAAAGATATTTGCTTCTTGGAAGACGTAATCAGGTGGGCTTTCATATCTTTCAGTTCAGCCATTTTTTTCACGCATGGATGTGATCTTTTCCTTAAGGCGTTCCGTCTTGGCGTCTGCCGCATCTCCCTCCTGTAAATCTGTAGCGTCCAGGGCATGAAGATACTTCTCAATGGAATGCTCAATCTGACCGATGCGGCGCGTGAGCTTGCCTCTGGTGAAGTTCTTCTCTCTCGCATTCACAGCCTTGAACTTAGCCCCATCAATGGCAACCATCGTACGTGCGAACATGCCAAGTTCTCGGCACAGGGTAACAAACTGAGAACAGGCCATCTGTATCGCAACGCCATTGTCTTTTCTAAAGTCAGAAATCGTTTTGAAGTCTGGAGCCAACGTGCCCATTAGCCACATAAGCTCAATATTACGGCCCGCTTCGCGTTCAAGCCGGCGGCTCGATTAAATGCAATTCAGATAACCGTAAATATAGAGTTTGAGCAAAATAGAAGGATAATAACCTGGACGTCACGTAGCCTTGGGCCGAACACGCTCGAAGCCCATTGTAAATAAATCCAGCTCATCAACATAGGCATCGACGACGCGAACGGTATTATCCTCGTCAATATACTCTTCCAGACTTTCAGGAAATAAAGTGGACTGGCTGCGGTCTTGCCCTTGGATAAAGCGCTTCACGATACATCTCCGATTCAGTCACCAGAACCATACCATAAAACGCCGTTTTCACACAGCCACTCCCCATTTCGGACGTAAGCTAACAGCAGAAAATTGTTTAAAAAAAGCGGGGCCGAACCCCGCTTTATGGTAAACACCTTAAAGTATTCTACTGGAATCGGTACTTGAACCTCGCGCCAATGGACCGCGGCGGCAGGACATTGGTTCTGAACCGTCTTACATTGGCTGGATTGGGATCTCCGGCAAAAGCTGGCACTAACTGATTATTGAGCGGCGTGTTGGCTGCACTGGATTCTGAAAAGTCGTTAAACAGATTGTCTACAAAACTAATGAGTGACCAATTCCCGGCCTCATACCCAATCGCCGCGTTGGCCCGGCCGTAGCTCGGCAGGGTATAGCTCCCGCCGCGGGCACCAACGACCGATAAGACCTCGCTTTGCCAAGCATAACCCACATTCACCAGCACACTAGCGCCGTTCGACAGCGGGTGCTTATAGTCTCCGAAGACAGAAAATTGTGTGTTCGGTGAGCCCGGTAAGCGATCCCCATCCTGAGCGTTGATGGCATCCGTACCAAAACCGTAACCGAAATCTGGAGTGAAAGTTCCTTGGCCGTTAATGGCTCGCACCAAACCAGGGACGTCGGTTGTCAACTTCGCGTCTGTATAGCTGAAATTCCCTCGCATTAAAAAATGATCTGAAACTCGCCAGCTGCCATCCAGTTCGAAGCCTTTAGTTTCGGCAGATTCTGCGTTCACAGTAATGCTTGTACCCGCGTTGATTGACACTGTGTTTACCTGCGGGTTATTCCAATTAATGAAATACACCGCACCGTTTAATCGCACCGCTCCATCAAGCCACGTTGTCTTGGCACCAAGTTCATAATTATCAACCGTATCAGATGAATAATTTCGCTCATCCAAGATAGCCGTTCCGCCGTCCCTAAGTTCTTGCCCGGGAGAGTGGAGACATAGCCCTTGGTTTTGATCATTAAGATAGTCACCTTCACAGAAATTTGTGCCGTTTGCCGCCCCAACTCGGAAGCCTTGGCTGAAGGTTGCATACACCGTATTACCGCCGCCAAATTGATAGGATGTGTTGAATTTGAATAATGTGCCATCATCCGACTGGTTCGGCGCAAGGGCGATCTGGTTCTTGATATCTGAAAGTGGGTAAGGATTAAAGTCGGCCGCCGTCGTGAAATATGGGAACTGCGTGTCACCAGCCGTTTCGTAAGCATAATCATAATAACGCATGCCAAAGGTCACATCCCACGCCTCGGTGACATCAAGTCCAACCTCGCCGAACACTGCTTTTTCTTTGAGTTTTGTTCGGTCTGCCTCAAAATATTCCAGATCGTTCAAATCTTGACGAAAGCCAAAACCGGCATTGAAAGCCCCGATACCCGGAGTGAATTCTGAAGACAGTGCATTATATGCATTCTGGTTATAGAATGCGCCCAGAATCCAGTTGAAACGGCTCTCACCTTTAGATACGAGCCGGACTTCCTGATTGAAAATTTCGGTCTCTTCATCCTCAGCGGTAAAGCCCGTAAATGTTGGAAACGTTTCATAATAATAATCCAATGAAATCAGCAAATCCGTCTGATCCCGCTGCCCGTTTTCTTCCACCGTCGCATAGCCCGTTGCAGACGTTAGTTCCGCAAATCCAAGGTCAGCAATGACTTCAAGCGCGATGAGGTCACTATTGCGCTCATTGGGCTCCTCAACACGTCCTGCAAATTCATATTCATCTGAGGCAAGATTAAGCGGGCTACCGAATGTAGCGGGGATATTGGCCGTGCGGAATGACGAGGTGTTCCGTCCGCCATATTCGCCTTCCTGGAAATAATAAGTCAGCGTCGCGTCTAACGCATCTGTTGGTTGCCAGCGAGCAGCCACGCGGCCCGAGAAAATTTCTTCAGTATTCGCATCTTTAACAGGCCGGAAATTACTTGCGTCTCCAAAACCATCCGGTTCTGAAATCCCAGGCGCGCGCACCACATAAGGATAATCAATAAACCCTTTGTCATTTTGGTAATCCAACGAACCGCGAAGCGCGAAACTGTCTGAAATAGGGGCGTTAAATGTGAAGCCGATGTCAGAACTGATACCGCTGCCAGAGCTGTACGTGTACGCGCCAGCCCGGACTTCAAATAAATCGTCCGTAAAGTCAGGTTTATTGGGAATATATCGGATCGCGCCGCCCATTGTGCCCGCCCCGTACAAAGTGCCTTGCGGCCCGAGCAGGACTTCAACCCGCTGCAGATCATTCAGTCGTAGATCAACAAAAAGCGGGATTTCCCCGACATAGGTCGCAACCGTACCGCCGCCATCTTCTTGGCCAAACCCATTTTGAATGTCCTCGACATTAAGCCCCCTCACCACGATTCGGTTCCCATCACGACCGCCTTGGTCAGCGATGTTGAGACCCGGGACAAAGGCGGCTAATTCGGAAATGTCTCCAAAGCCCTGTTGCTCAATTTGTGCCCCGCCAATTGCGGCGATGTTTATCGGGATATCTTGGATGGATTCTGAACGCCGCGTGGCTGTTACGATAATCTCATCATCGATTTGCGCATGGGCAGGAACCGAAATAGCCGTAGCTCCTAGCGGTAATGCCAGAAAGCTGACTGTCAATTTCAGTTGGGTTTTATACGTGATTTGGCGTTTCATGGTTTCCCCTTTGTAGTACGTGTTGGCGACTCATTGCAATGATGTGCGTCTCTGGTAAGTAAATAGTTTAGAGAACTATCGACAAAATTTGCTTTCGAAAGCATGGCTATGCAGCCAAGATCATTGTTTAAACCCGCTCTGATGCAAAATTAGATTTTCAGTGGTACATTTGGGCTACACATTAAGGCGAATATTACTAATACATGACCGAATTGACCCTAAAAACAGGTCTGAAGCTTTTGGGCGATAAAGCCTTTGAAAAGGTCCATGCAGGTGCGATTGATCTAATCAAAAAACGCTTAGACGACCCGTTGCCATACTTTCTTCTTGGCGTTATCGCATCCGAACATCGTAATCATGGAAAGGCGTTAGAGCTATTTGAGCAAGCCGCTACCTATGAGCCGCGCAACATCTGTTACATCGCTCATCATGCCAAACAACTCTCGGCTATGGGACGTCAAAACGCGGCAAAGACTGTGGCGGATAAAGCCGCAAAATTACAGGTCGACGACGCTTATATCGCGGATACCATCGGCGTCGTTTACAGCCGAGCAGGATATCATAAAGACGCTATCCCCCTGTTTGAAAAAGCGGTTGGTTTCAATCCCCGCCAAGCGAATTTCTATTATAATCTTGGGGCATCAGCGCAGTTCATCGGAGATTTTAAGACCGCGAAAACAGCTTACGAAAAAGCACTAAATCTCGATAAAAGTTTTTATCGCGCCTGGTCATCGCTAATCTCGCTAAGCAAACAAACGCCTGATACGAATCACTATGAAACTTTGAAGTCTTTGTTCGAAGCCGCTGTCGGCGATGCTGAAGGGCAACTTCAGCTTGGTCACGCGATCGCAAAAACACTCGAAGATTTATCGCGTCATGAAGAGAGCCTGGACTGGCTTTTAGCAGGCAAAAAGGCCAAACGTAGTCAGCTGCGGTATGATAGGATTGTTGGGCAGGCATTGCTCGAAGCGGCAAAGCAAACGTCCGCAACGCCGTCAAAACCTGAAACAAATTATGCTCAGGATACCCCCATTCTCATCGTGGGTTTACCGCGAACAGGAACGACATTGGTTGACCGCATTTTGTCTTCGCACCCTGATGTCGTGTCTGCGGGCGAGCTCAACATGTTTGCAGAACTTATCAAAGAAGAAACCGGAACAGATTCAAATCTAGTCATGGACACTAAGACATTTCAGGAAGCGGCGCATCTGGATTTAGCCCGTGTCGGCAAATCCTATATCGATAACACCAAAGATCGCGCTGGCGATTCAAAATACATGATTGATAAGATGCCACTTAATTTCTTTTATGCGGGACTTATTCATCGCGCTCTCCCTAATGCGCGTATTATCGCCCTTCGGCGAGGCGCGATGGATAGCTGCCTATCAAACTTCCGGCAACTCTTTTCGACGCAATATTCGTATTACAATTATACGTTTGATCTTGAGGACACAGCTTGGTTTTACCGACAATTTGATGATTTGATGTCACATTGGCGAGCAACTATTCCCCAAGACCGCTTCATTGAAGTCCGATACGAAGACATCATCTTTGGTCAAGAAAACCAAACGCGCCGTTTACTCGATTTTTGCGGATTGGATTGGGACGATGCCTGCATGCGTTTCCATGAAAACACAGCCCCGGTCTCTACGGCCAGCTCCGTGCAAGTCCGTCAGCCGCTTTATTCGGGGTCTATCGGACGTTGGAAGAAATACGGCGATAAACTTGATGGGCTCAAAGCCGCTCTGGGAAACCTTGCGGATTAAAGGTCTTCCAACGGCACGTAATCAATATTGAACCCAAAGCAGCGCGGTGCGACAACTTTTAAGGCGGCTTTTGATCTGTAAAATTCTGGGCATCCCGTTGCAAATACGCAGACTCTTTGACCGTAACGCAAGCGCTCGGCATTAATCGGAGCGCCTGTCTCAAAATCGACTATGGTGATGAGGTCAGGCACGCTGGCGACAACTTTATCGCCAATTCTGGCCAGTAAATATTCGTTCTTAATATTGACACTAAGGTTTTCACCTATCCCGTCAAATGCTTCGATTGTCGCCTCGCCTATATCGTACCCACCGATAATGCGGGTGGCTTTATCAATGACCTTGCCTGTGCAGATTATGCGGCATTCGCCATATATCGACTTCGCGAAAACGTCTTGAAGCGGCTTCAAGAGCGAGTCGGCCTGACCGCGATTTTCGCGCAAAGTACGGCCGAGTTCGACAGAGAAGCTCAAAGTTCCAGGAATAACTGAGCGCTTAAGTTCTGCGCCCGTCATCGGATGTTCTGCCGCCGTAATCATACCGCCCGCCGCCATAGAATAGCTGCGAATGTGGCGTTCATAAATATCCGTCGTCGAGACTTCAAAGGTCGCCGTGTTTCCCGCGTAATCATAGGCAACAGCTGGCGTTGGTTTCACGCCCGCAATGGCGTATGACATCATTTGCGCTTCGGGTAGCGCGCGGCCCATGCCGTCGCCATCAACAACGGGGATGCCTTTTCCCGCTGCAGCGACCAATGGAATAAGCGAATTTCCACCGCCGATTTCGAAAGATGCCACGGCGTCGATTTTACGACCCACATATTTTTCGAAGGCGTCAATCGTCAACGCAGCGTCGTCAATTGACGGCAGAAGCTCGAGGCTTACGGTCGGCGCGCCGACGCTGCCAATTGGCACCACATAGGCATCATCGGCTAAATCTTCAGGCTGGATAAGGGCAACGGGGCCGTATTTTTTTATAGCTTCGCGCGCGATAAGTTTGGGGACATGCGGATCGCCGCCGCCGCCGGTCGCAAGGAAAACGGAGCCCAGCGCGATGTCGTCAAGATGCTCTAAACCAATGGTCTTCATGACATATCTCCCACTGAAAGGTCGCCTATGACTTTCACGCGCACGCGGGTCGCGCCCTCGTCCATATAAGGAATGGAGGTTTCTTCGATATCAACAGCTTTAATCGTCGCAATATCCGCGCCCGCTCTGAAGGCTCGCTCCGTCGCCACTTGCGTGATGAGTTTCAAAGCCTCCTCCCGCGGTGTCTCGCGGTAGGATATTATGCGTTCAGCCTCGGCCCCGATCTGCGCAATCGCCGCGCCAATCGCATTGGCAACGCCCGCATTTTCAGGGCGTTGGAGTTGGGAAGCGGCCTTGAGCCCCTGGGTCACCAAGACAGCTCCCCCTCCAACAAGAATGACCGGCATGTCTTTTCCGCCTGGCTTCATCATCTCAATATTCTGGTCGAGCATAGCGTGCATCGTTGCGGTCGCAGCATCGACAGTCGCTTTTGGGACATCGTTTATCTTTGAAACATCGCCAATTTTCGCGCCACCGCTCGCAACTAATATATCCGTCGTCGTTAGCGTCTTACCGCCAAAGACCAACCCTTCTGAGACGAGTTTATGTCCGACAGAAAGCGGACCAATAGTTTTGCCGCCGTCCAAAACTAGGCTGCCTCCGCCGAGGCCAACCGCCGTAATGTCTGGCATACGGAAATTTGTGCGCACGCCGCCAATTTCGATGACGACATTGGACTCGCGCGGGAAACCGCCTTGTAGGACACCAATGTCAGACGTAGTGCCGCCAATGTCGACAACAATCGCATCTTTGAGACCAGTGAGTTTATAAGCGCCTCGCAGAGAATTGGTCGGCCCAGACGCGAATGTAAGCGCGGGATAGGCGCGGACAAAATCAGCGCTCATCAATGTGCCGTCATTCTGGCTAATAAAGGCCGGGCAATTTAGGCCTCGGTTCTTAAGCGCGTCCAAAAACGAACTGACGACTTTGTCTGCAAAGGGTAAAAGCGTCGCATTCATAATAGCCGCGTTCTCGCGCTCCATCAGGCCAAGCCGTCCGAAATTATAAGACAAAGTGACACGGGCGTTTGGAATAGCGGCCTTGATTTTCTCGCCGACAATTTTTTCTGGCTGCGCATTCATGGGAGAAAAGGCTGAGGCAATCGCGACGTTCTTAATGCGCTTTTTGACTAGGTCTTTGATCAACGCGTCGACTTCATCGTCCCTAATATCTGCCACGGGAAAACCGTCGTAAAGGTATCCGCCATGTAGCAGATAAATATGTTCCCCCATTGCGCCGCGAATATCGTCCGGCCAGTCGACCATAGGCGGTATACCGCGCCCCGATGGCAGACCTATCCGCACAGCTGCTACGGGCGAAAGTTCCCGGCGCTGCACAATTGCATTGGTGAATTGTGTCGTGCCTATCATGACAGTTTTGATCTTATTTTGGCTAATGGCGCCGTCTTTCAAAAGCGTATCAAGCGCGTCTGTGATGCCGCTGACAACGTTGGCCGAAGTCAGCGCCTTAGTAGCGGAAATAACCTCATCGCCATCCAAAATAACGGCGTCCGTATGGGTTCCGCCCACATCAATGCCAATTCTCATATCGATTGCCTTTTTTGGACGCCCCATGACAAAGCCATATATACAAGACCGGCTAAAATGATTGCGTCTATGGAGGTAATGCCCGTTGGGCTTGGGATGACTCCGTTTGAAATCATCAGAGCAAATCCAGCTCCTATGGCCCAAGCCATAAGTCCCGGCCAGTTAAAGCTCCGGTTGCCCGTAAGTGTTTCAATGTGATAATCTGACCGCCGCATCAGCAAGGCGTCGATAATAATTACGCCCGCGACCGGGATAAAAATATCGGAGAGAAAAATAAGAAACGGAATGAAGTTGTCTAGCAGATTCATCAAGGCGGCAATAACGCCGGCCGCACCTAATCCAATCGCGAGCCATGTGCTATTGAGTTTTGGGAATGTGGCTTTTGTTCCCAAAATAGCGCTGTAAAGATTAAGCGAGTTCAAGACCCAGCTACTCCCAATTACGATCAAGAACGCACCAATACCGAGATTTAAGTCGAGCATAATACCCAGAATATCTGTGCTGCCTGAGACTGCCCCCGCTAGAGCCGCCGAGCCCATGACCGCCAGTTGAACAATGATGTAAGCGATGATCGACGTATAAATAGCCCCGGTCCAATGACGCACAAACCGCGTAATGTCCGGCAAGATAATCGCCCCAATAATGATAGCGCCTACAATGGCCGATATGCCTTGGCCCGTCGTGATTGTCGCCTCGCGTTCTATGGCCAATATTTCTGTGAAACCCTGTGTGCTAAGCGCTGATTTGGCGAAGAGAAAAGTCACTACGGCAAGGATAGGCACCAACAAAGTAGCCAATATATTAATCGCCTTAAACCCAACAATTGTGGTGACGGTCATGCCGCTAATTCTGATTTCACTTTTGATAGTTCGCTTCCCTTTTGTGAACGCCGTTGTGCCCCAAGCTCGAAGCCATCATTCTCAATCTTGAAAAAAGCAATGTAATCACTTACCTTAGCAAGCGCTCTATCCAATATAAGGATCGAAGTTTTTACGCCTGAGTATGGGTTAAACACTCCACCGGGAAGAGAGATCACCGCTGCGAGGTGATTGTCTACCAGCATTTTACGTAAGTCTTTATAAGCATTCTGGCTTTGAAAAATTATTCCTTCCGGCACTACAATAGCAGACCTACCTGCCTTGGTGAGGTGCTCAGCTATGTAATCGACAAACAGAACTTCACTGCGTTTGGATTGCACCTGAAACCGCGTATGCGGCTTGATCCCGCCTTTGGGAGACATAAATGGCGGGTTGGCAAGGATGACATCAGCCATTTCACCCCACTTAGCTTCACTTGTGAGAGTGTCATATTCTTCGACTTTAGGGTCGGCGAAGCCGTGCAAATAAAGGTTCACCAGACTTAAACGCACCATATCGGGAGAGATATCATACCCGATAATATTTTCTGCCAGCAATGCACGATCTTTGGTGGTCAGTTTATCGCCAGCATAGCGTAACGGACTTTCCAGCGCTTGTTCTGCCACATCTTTCGTCTCACTCTCTGGTACAGAGCCCGTGACATTGGACGAATTCGCTTTTAGGATATGCTTGTAAGCAGAAATCAGAAAACCAGCCGTACCGCAGGCTGGGTCTAATATGGTTTCATTCTTTTTAGGGTCGATAATCTCAACCATGAAATCAATAATATGTCGCGGTGTCCGAAATTGCCCTGCATCGCCTTGACTGCCCAATACAGAAAGCAAGTATTCGAATGCATCACCCAAACGTTCACTATGGTCATATTCAAAACTATCAATCTCCCGCAGGAAACTGCGAAGCGTTTCAGGGTCACGATAAGGCAGATAAGCATTGCGAAAAATTGTCCGAAATAAAGGCGGTAACTTTTCGTTCTCCACCATTTTGGTTAAAGCTTCTGAATAGGTGTTGAGCATCTCCTGACCTGAGATTCCGGAAGTCACCAGATTAGACCAGCGAAAACGCTCATATTCATCCGTGAAGAATTTACGCTCCCCGCCAAGTTCTTCGGACTCTAAATCCATATCGTGCATAAATTTGTAAATTAGCGCGACAGTAATTTGTTCGACCTGACTTTTTGGGTCGGGAACTTTCCCTACGAGGATATCACGGCATGTATCTATTCGGCGTTTTGTCTCTGAATCAAGCATGAAGGACTTTCGTTATAGGAAGGAATTTAAGGGCACGTAGTCCTTAATGTATTCTGGGATCAGTGTTCGCCATTTTTCGGGCACATCTCGCAGATCACGAGTCGTAAAGGTTGGGTTTACATTGAGGTCACCTAAGTGGCCAGCATCGATTATTGTTCTAACTCGGGCGTCACTCAAATAAGCTTCGAAGAAATATCGAATTTGGGAGATACGGTCTCCTTCTTCAGGTTTTTGGTCGAGCAGAAATTTTTGAAACTCGTCATCAATCAACTCAGCTTTGCTTCGGAATTTAGGAATAAACCCAAAAGCCTTCTCAATAAGTTCTCGAATTGAAATCCGGCGATCTACGCCTGATGCACGGCGAAGTTTTTCAAGGTTGAAATAGTCATCCGGTTTGTCGAACAGGCCTTCAATCACGCGGCGTGTTGCAGCTTCCCAATTTTGCGCCTCCACATAGGCAGCAAGTTGTTTGTCATCACGTGCAAGACTTTCAAACTTCTGGAACAACTCGCGATCAATGCGCATGCCTTCTTCGCCAATTTGTTTTTCAGATTGGTAAACGATCTGGTCAGGTTCGAATGACTCATACGCTTTGGCTGTGGGTGTAGAAAACCCGCCGGGATTCGCCAGCGGAACAGGCTTAGGTTTTGGAACAGGTAATTCTTCATCATATTTGAACTTCTCCTCAAAAAATTCACAATTTGCGAAGAAGTCAAATAGGCGAAAAACAGTCTTTTGTTTTTCCCCAATTGAAGCTTTCTGCTCCGGGTCGAACATCTCAGATATAAAGTTATGCTTCCGTGTTCCGCGCCCCTTCATTTGCACAAAATCAGAAGGAGAAAATATTGGTCGCATCATTGCCAAGTTTAAAAGATCAGGACAATCATACCCCGTCGTCATCATGCCAACTGTAATACATATTCTCGCTTTGCTTGTTCGATAGTCAGGCATGAATGGGCTGTGACCACGAAGATTATTATTCGCGAAATTGATTGTCATTTTCTGCGCTGTGTCAACATGACTGGTAACTTGCATAGCGAAGTCGGAATTATACCGCCCCGGCCATAGTTGGTCTGCCATAACATTTAATATTTGCGCGATTTTGGCGGCGTGATTCTGGCTTACTGTGAATACGAGCGTTTTTCCAAATTCATTTGTGATAGGGTCGCGCAGTCCATGCTTTAGTAAAGCTTTGCAAAAAACCTCATTCGTACCTTCCGCAAAGAATTTTTTCTCAAAGTCTCGCCCGCCGTAAGTCTCTTCAACTTCATTGCCGTTCTCGTCTATCGTCTCAACAATGTACCCTTCATCTGAAAGCAATTGAGTGGTTACGCCAGTTCTGGCGTCAATCACGTAAGGATTGATCAGGTATCCCTGTTTTACGCCATCGAGTAACGAATACCGAAAAGTTGGGTCTCCGGTTTCACATCCAAAGGTGCGATATGTGTCGAGCATCATGCGCCGCTCTGTTTCGCGCGGGTCACGTTGAGTGGTTAGTGACTTGGATTTCTTCAAGTAATCCTTAGGCGTTGCCGTAAGCCCAAGCTTGTACCCAACGAAATACTCGAAAACTGCGCGAGAGTTCCCACCGATCGATCGATGTGCTTCGTCAGAAATAACCAAATCGAAATCAGTTGGAGAGAATAGTCGCTTATATTTGTCGTTAAAAAGAAGCGACTGGACAGTCGTGACAACTATATCCGCCTTGCGCCAATCGTCTCGACGTTCTTTGTATATGACCGATGTGAAATCGTTCTTCAGTAGTGCCTTGAAGGCTTTATTGGCCTGATCTTCTAATTCTAGTCTATCAACTAAGAAAAGAACACGCTTTGCATTTTGAGTTTTGAGGAACAGTTTAATAACGGCAGCGGATGTTAGTGTTTTACCTGTTCCGGTAGCCATTTCAAATAAGAAGCGCGTTGCTCCTTTTTCGGCCTCTTCTTGAACGCGCTCGACGGCTCGTTTTTGATAATCTCGCAAAAACCGAAGGCCATGCTTTTCAATGAAGGCTGGCTTCTCCGCCTCATTCTTCCAAGCAGCCTCACTCGCATAGCCCAACAATTGAGTAAGCGCGATATAGTCATCCCCTACGGGTTCGTTAGCGAGGCGCTTGGCATCAGGCTTAAAGGCATAGTGATTTACAATATCGTCCGGCCCGGGAAACTTAGTGATCACCGCAGGGTTGCCTTGCTTCAAGTCCCATAAGTAATGAATATTGCCATTACTCAGTATTATGAAGCGCGCGTTCTGTGAGCGGGCGTATCGTCGGGCCTGCTCTTTTGCTGAAAGTGGATTTTTATCTTCAGACTTTGCTTCCAGAACGATTAGCGGTTTGCCATCTCTGTCTAATAACAGGAAGTCGATAAACCCATTCTTGGTATTTTCGTAATCCTCACCAAGGACTTCGATAGATTGCTCTGTAATCTTGACGTTAGGCTCAAGCACTATGTTTGCAGGGCCGTCATTATCATCAAAGAAACGCCACCCCGCGTCATCGAGCAAGTGGTTAATTTTTATACGTGCTGTAGCTTCTTTAGCTCTCATTTATGTTCTTTCAATGAGCAATGAATACCAAGTAGAACGGGCCTTACCGTGCTGCTTAATTTGTCGACCTGCTACTAACTCACGTATACGTACTTTTACAGTGTTCCTATTTGCACCAGTTTGATCGACAACTTCCGATAGTGTCAGTCGTTTCGCGCTTTGAAACAACTCTAAAATTTCCTCTGAAAGCGGATGCAATTCTTCGCTAGTAATCTGGTCAACTTTTTCACCCTCTACACGTTCTTCCAAAATACTCTTTTGTTTCTTCAAAGCGCGCAAGAAAAACCCAATCCACGGCTCCCAGTCTGGTGTGGGGTCCAGCGACTTTTGCGTGCGACGCAGGGCGTTGTAATACTGGCCCTTGTTCTCTTCCACGACGCTCTCCAGTGAAGCGTAAGGAACGTAGGCGTAACCAGCTCTTAAAAGCATGAGTGTTGTGAGTACTCGTGATAGCCGTCCATTGCCGTCTTGGAACGGATGGATTGCAAGAAATTTTACGATAAAGATTGCGACGATCAAAAGCGGGTGAAACGCTTCCTCACGAACAGCTTTCTGAACCCAGCCGACAAGGGCTTCCATTTCACGCGGCGTGTCGAAGGGTGATGTGGTCGCAAAGACAATACCAAGCTCTTCGCCATTTGGCCCGAATGCAACAACGTGGTTGTCTAGTGTTTTGTAGCCGCCTCTATGCCGCTCATCCTTCGTGCTGTGACGTAAAAGTGTTTGGTGCAATTGCCGAATATGGTTCTCAGTTATCGGCATGTCTTCCCACGCCTGAAAAACCAAATCCATGGCCTCGGCATAGCCAGCAACTTCTTGCTCATCGCGACCTTGAAAGCTCTTTGTTTTGAGGCCTGATAGGAGCGTCTCGACTTGGGCGTCTGTGAGTTTAGCGCCTTCAATCCGGGTCGATGATCCAATGCTCTCAATCGTCGCGACTTTGCGGAGTTTATTGAGGCGTTCAGGCGCGAGCGTTTTGAGGGCTTCCCAACGGCCTTTGAACTCGTCGATTTCAGCGACAAGTTTGACCATGTTTTGGTCTAATCGGATATCCAATCGAGCGTAGTCCATATCCAATTATACCCAATAATACCCAATTGTCATTCCTTCATTTTATGCGACTTAAGAAAGGAAACGGCCTTATCCATTAACAGTGAGTTTTCCTATTAAAGGCTAGGCGCGGAAGTTGGTTGGAAAATAGACTAAAACCAATGAAATTTTCCGAGACTTTGCGGGTGTTCAACACAAGGTAACACCCCCGATATTCCTAAGCAGGACTGGGAATAACGGCAAAACAGTAACACCACGCCTTTAGGCTTGGTGTCACTAAAAAGGATGTGCAGACAAGGCTTTAGCCGAGGGGTAACACCCCCGCCTTTATCTGGCCCTCCAAAATTTCATTTTGACTCTTTTCCCAGAATACTACCCAGTCGCCCCAGATACCTGTAATTATTCATTCGAGAAATTTTGATTGAATATGCTATGATTGGCTATGCCGAACAATTCTCAAGCCCTTACAGATAATCAAAAACTTGCTGCCGACATTCGCGAAGCCATGGTCATTCTGGCGAGGGTCATTCGCAAATTTGGGGATACCCCTTGGCCGTTGATGGAGCGTTTCCAACGCGAATTGAAAGCTATCGAAGACCGCGAAGCGCTTCTTGTAGACCTGCTAGGCGAAGCGCCAGAAAGTGCTTCTAAGGGGCCAGATTTGCCAGACCTTGGGTGAACCCATCGCTTACGGGATGCGCTATTTTAAGCATCTCTTTTCGCCGATATTCAAGCGAACCACCGTCACCATATTGAGGCCGTGTGTTCTTATGGCCCATCAATGTGCAACGCAATCCATAGTCCAATCCAGCCTCCTGCATGCGTTTCTCAAAGGCGTGTCGAAAACTATAGATACGGTGCTTTTTGCTCGGCATCAGGCCGCGTGTGTGAAAGGTTTTAAGTAGCGCTGCGGATAATGAGTTGCCTTTATCTCGATAGCGCGGAAAGCCATCAGGGGCGCATTTCATAGCTTCTAATGACACGCCGATAAGCGGAATGTCACGAGCAGACGCCATGGATTTGAGCTCTCTTTTTGCCGTCGGGCGGATACGAATATACGGCACTTCAGCGTCCAAACAGATGTTTTCCGGTAGCAGATTAGCTATCTCGCTGGGTCTGCATCCTGTCTCGATAAGGGCGTAAGCGATGATCTGCGCTTCGGCATTTATGCCGTCTAAGACTTTCGGCTTTAGTATTTTTGACTGCACCCAGTCGTTAGAGAACGAGGGCGTTGCTTCGGTCGGCGTGTCCTTAAACCGTAGCTTTCTGAATGGGTTTTCACGGTCTTCCTCGCCCTGATAAGTCCAATACTCTCGGAAGAGTTGGCGTAGGTTTCCTAGCTCTCTATTGGCGCTATTAGGGCGGTATGATCTGGTGCTGGAACTATCACTCCGTAGGCGTTCCCCCACCAATCATAGAACTGCCGCCCATGCTTTCGAGCTATCTCATCCATCGTTAAGTTACCGCAAAGTGCCACAAAATGTTCCACAGCTCGGGTCTTGGTGGCTTTCCATCTAACGATTTGTTCGGGTGATTTACGGCTTGTCTCGCCAATGCTTAGCTTGTCGCAATAGAGATTAAAGGCATTGCGAATTGTGTCTTTTGGCGGCTCTATTGTACCAAGCACAGCTTGCGTATCTATCTCGGTTATCTCGTCGTTCTTAAGCGTTTGCATACGCTCTAGCATGCTCTCAATCGGCTCATCGTTTAAGAGAGACGGGAACGGTTTAAAGTCAAAGCCAACTGCCACAGCGCGGCGTCTAGCCGTCCTGTAGCGGCACATTTCAGGCGACTCCTGAACGGCTTCTCCGTTCTTTTTGGCTAAAGCCGTTTCCCAAAAATGCTCATCTGAATCCATATACCTGTCCCGCATTTCGCGGGCGATTGTCAGGGAGTCTGTGTGCAAGGCTTTCTTCACTCTGCGGCGCTTATCAATAGTGCGGAAGCGGGATGGAACGCGCCTTACATAATACCAAGTGTGGCCGCGTTGTTCGAGATAGTGATTTCGGCGAATGGTCATAATCCATTGTACCCCATTCTGGACCCCAATTTGTCCCCCAAATTGGGGGGAAACTGGGGGGTTGCGAGAAAACGCGGGAAAAACAGTAGTCTTTCCAACGACTTAACGACTTTAAGAATGAGAGAAATGGCGCACTGGGGAGGATTCGAACCCCCGACCCCTAGATTCGTAGTCTAGTGCTCTATCCAACTGAGCTACCAGTGCGCGGTGCGGGCGAGCCCGCAAATAGAAGCGGCGTTAAAGCCCAACGGGCCACGTTTTGCAAGAGGCTTTTCAAAAGCAATGCAGTAAAGCGCGGTAAAGCCTATGCCCCAACTCTGCTTGTGAAAGTCTGTATCCTTCCCTATGAATTTAGAAACATTAGATGTGGAGGACATATGACACAGACAGACATGACGGAACCAAAGCGCAAAGGCTTTTTGGCGTGGGTTGAACGGACGGGAAACAGGCTGCCTGACCCGGTCTTTATTTTCTTCTACCTCATAATCTTGCTGATCATTATCTCTGTTGTCTGCGCGTTGCTGGCCGTATCCGCGACGCATCCTACGGCCCTACAAGCGGATGGTACGCCCGCTATCATTGTGTCGGAAAGCTTGTTCTCAGCGCAAAATATACAGCGCCTGTGGGTCGAAATGCCCAAGACCTTCACGCACTTCCATCCCTTGGGTTACGTGCTGGTCGTCATGCTTGGCGCAGGCGTGGCTGAGCGCTGTGGATTGTTTGCCTCCGGCATTCGCCAAGCGGTTAAAGGCGCGCCGCTTGCACTTTTGACGCCGGTCGTCGCGCTTGTCGCCATGCTGTCCAATCACGCCGCAGACGCCGGATATGTTGTCATGATCCCGTTGGCCGCAATATTATTTGCCAGTGTCGGCCGCCATCCTCTGGCCGGTATTGCCGCAGCTTTTGCCGGCGTATCCGGCGGGTTTTCCGCCAATATTGCGCCGGGGCAGCTTGACGCTCTGCTATTCGGTATTACCGAAGCCGCTGTCGACGGCTCAGGCTTGAACGTAGACTGGACGATGAATATTGCAGGTAATGCGTATTTTATTATGGCGCTTCTCTTCATCTACCTGCCTGTCATCTGGTTTGTGACGGATAAAGTTATCGAGCCGCGTCTGGGCAAATGGATCCCGTTGGGCGATTATGCGCAGAGCTATACTGGCGAAGACAAACCGCTCACAGAGGCCCAGCGCAAAGGTCTGCGTCATGCGGGCCTCGCTATATTAGCCGTGATTATATTGTGGGGCATCATGACATTTGCGCCCAATACGCCGCTGCTTGATGATGGGAATGTCATCGCAGGGGCGGGCCTCGGCGCGCAGTGGCTTCCGATCGGACTTTTCCTTTTATCCTGCGCGGCCTTTGCCGTCGCATTTGTAATCGCCAAGGCTGTCACAAAGTTTAAAGTAGACTCATTCTGGCTTGATATCATTATTAAATTAGCAATCTGGATCCTGGCTCTCTGTCTCGCAGTTTTTGCCACGAGCCTGATCTGGAGCCAAAGCCCGGGCATTCCGGTTGAAGGCATTGAAGATCAGCAGTGGTATCAAACCGCGACGCCGTTTTTCCGCTCTCTTGTGGCGGCCTTTATGATCTTGTTCCTCGCCGCGGGCTGGGCCTATGGCCGCGCAGCCGGAACGATCAAAGATCACCGTGATTTGGTCGGTATGATGGCGGAAGCGATGAAAGACATGGGCTATTATTTAGTTCTTGCTTTTGCTGCAGCGCATTTTGTTGCCATGTTTAACTGGTCCAATTTAGGTATTATCTCCGCCATTCACGGCGCGGATGTTATCCAAGGCAGCGGTCTGCCCTTGCCGATCGTCATTGGCCTAATCGTTCTTTTCGCAGCTTTGCTGAACCTGTTTGTCGGCTCAGCCAGCGCGAAATGGGCCCTGCTTGCGCCTGTGCTTGTCCCGATGCTGATGTTGCTGGGTATGTCACCGGAATCAGCGACTGCAGCTTACCGCGTTGGTGACGGCGCGACTAATATTATCACGCCGCTTATGGTCTATTTCCCGCTTATCCTTGTTTTTGCCCGCCGCTGGCAGAAAGATTATGGTCTGGGCTCGCTAACGGCCATGATGATTCCCTATTCGGTGTGGATGTTGATCACAGGTGTTGTCCTGATGATGGTCTGGATTGGAATGGGCTTTGACCTTGGTCCGGGCGCGCCTGTGTCCTTCACGCTTCCCGGCGCAAATTAGGTTAGGCTAAACTACCGCTTTAATCACGCCGCGGGTCAGCGCGCGCGCCACGCAGCGCGCGGCCGCGGCGCCCAGTTCCGCCAGATGGACGGGGCCGGCGCACGGCGCGTTGCCGGTAGACAAGGCAAATATAGTGTCCCCGTCCAGCGGCGTATGGGCGGGTCGCACCGCCATGGCGACGCCGTCCTGAGCCATTATCGCGAGGCGTTTCAGCTGTTTCTGGGTCAGCGCGGCATTCACCGCGACCGCGCCGATGACCGTGCTTTGCCCCGCTAATTTCAGAGAGGACAGTTTCGTATCCTGTGCCACGCTCAGCGCGTAATTCTCCGGCGGGCGCTTGCCGCCAAATTCGCCGTCCACCTCATAGGTCCACGCATAAGGACAGTCAGTGCCGGGCATAAAAGGCGAACCGACTGGATTGGCTGCAATAATTGCGCCCACGGTAATATTGCCGAGCTTTTCCGAAGCACTGCCCAGTCCGCCCGGATACAGCCCCGCCATCGCGCCATATCCCGCGCCGATGCGCCCCTCTAACAGCCGCACAGCCGCGCCGTCACAGGCCTCGATCCCAAGACGGCGAAAAGGCGGGGTCATGCCCCACGCCTTGTCTCCGCCATTGGCATTATCAAATAGAACTGCGGACGGCACGACAGGACTGACAGGGACAGGCGCTTTGCCCGCGACATATCCAAGGCCCTGCGCGCCCAGCCATGCCGTTACGCCATCAGCTGCGGCAAGACCGTAAACGCTGCCTCCCGCGAGAACGATTGCGTGCACATGTTCTATCAATCCGCCATCGCAAAGCGCCATTATCTCGCGCGTGCCCGGCCCGCCGCCGCGCACATCCACGCTGCATATGGCCGCCGCCTCAGGTAAAATGACCGTGACGCCGCTTTTCACCAGACTGTCATGAGCTTGGCCCACCGTCAGTCCGCCTGCATCGAGGATAGAATTGGTCGGCCCTGTTTTAATCATCATGTTTTTTACCATGCAGTATTTATGGCTTGGTGCCGCTTTTATGCAAGCGCTACTCTTTTATGGGATGTGGTATCATATTGGTCGGGTCAATAACGGGGCAATAAGATGTATATTACGCCAGCTTTGTCATATCCTGGCTTTATGGTACCGTTTTTAAAATCCCCGCGGGAAGATAACGTGCCCGTGCTGCCAGCAGATGAGCCGGCGCAATAGCTAGCGGCTGCGGCCGCGTATGAGGCGGCGGGATGCGCGGCTGCGCGGCGGCGGAACCACACCAACCCCGTCAAGACGGATAGAACGTTGCTGAGGCGCAGTTGTGTATCCATAAGGCCCTGCAAAGCGCGGATCACCGGCAATATAGACGCGGCGGCCATTCATAGTCGGATAGGCATATTGCGGGCGGTGGTACAGATCATCGACATCATCTTCCAGCACGCTCTGTCTGTCTTCAAGCGCGTCCAGACGGAGGCTTTGCTCCGCGTCTTCATAGCCTGCATTTCGACTGGCTACATCCTGCGCCGAAGGCGCACTGGCGACATAGATGATGCGGGTTTGGCGGCTTTGCGGACGAATAATTTTTACGCCGCGCTGTGATGATATGATCGTGCTCTGCCCGCCATTGGTCTGCGGTAGCGCTCCCGAATTATGAGAATCGCACTTGCAATCCGCTGACGCGCCCGCACTGCCCATAAGCGTCGCGCAAGACAGTATAACCAAAAAAAGACCCCGCATAATCACCTCACAATATTTTACCAAATTGCGCGGCGGCGGGGCCCTTATCAAGTATTAGCGCGCCTCAGGCGAGGCGCGCTAATAATGCTCGCCTGTCTTTAATCCAGAGAAAAATATGTCGCGCGAACCATATTATCTTTGTCAATGAAGCTGTTATAGGCTTCCATACCGACCAGCGGATCCATTGCGACGACCTCATCGACAGTCTTGCCCCCGTCCATTGCGATAATGACTTTGCTGCGAATATCAACGAGCATGGCGTAAGAGGCTTGCAAATCAGCTTTCGTCGCAAGAGGACCGTGACCCGGGATAATTTGAGTCTCATCGTCCGCCATATCCAGCGCCTTGTGCTGCGCTTCAATCATACCGTCAATATTTCCGCCCGCGCCGGTATCGACATAAGGAAACATACCGTTGAAATAATTATCCCCCAGATGCATGACATTGGCATCTTGAAAATAGACGATCGTATCACCGTCTGTATGACCGGGCGCATAGATCAGACGGGCGCTTTGACCGTTTAAATGGAAGGTCATATCGCTGCCATAGGTCAAATGCGGGGCCGCGTCAGGGCGGGCCCCGGATTCACGATCAAACAAATCGCTTTTTGTCGTCTCGGTCAGACGTTTATGAACATTGTGATGGGCGACGATGGTCGCGCCGGTTTCCATAAAGACAGCATTACCGCCCGTGTGATCGCCGTGAAAATGGGTATTAATCAGTAAGCGAACAGGCTCATCTGAAATGGCGGACAGGGCCGTTTTAATCGCGGGGGACATATAATCATATTGGTCATCAATCATGATCAGGCCATCTTCGCCGAATGACACGCCGATATTACCGCCGCGGCCAACCAGCATATAAATACCGCCGCCCAGATCTGTTGTCTCAATGCTGTATTCCGGCGCGGCCTCTTCAACCGTTTTTTCCGAGTCCGATTCAGGGCCGTGCGCCATAGCCGGAAAACCGGCGAGCGAGAGAAGCGCCAAAGCGCTGGCAGTGGTTTTTATATATGACATGATGCCTCCTAGACTAAAATTAAGCGGCGCCGCTGGCCGGATTATACGATGCGCGCGGCGGCAGGACGCGGTCCGGCGGCATATGGGCGTCCATGACCGCGCGAATATTTATCATAACTTTTTCGCCCATTTCTTGACGGGATTCTTCCGTAGCGCTTCCGATATGGGGCGCTAATATAACATTTGGCAGATCTATAAGGTCCGGAGTTATATCCGGCTCGCGCTCATATACATCAAGCCCGGCGCCCGCAATTTCGCCTGAGCGCAAAGCAGCGGCCAGCGCGGCCTCGTCAATTACATCGCCGCGTGATGTGTTGACAATATAGCTTTGCGGGCCAAGGCGCCGCAGACGCTGCGCATTAATCATGTGACGGGTTTGCGGCGTTGACGGGCAGTTGATCGAAACGATGTCTACAGCGCTGAGCATAGCGTCCAGATCGTCCCAATAACGCGCCTGCAAGCCCTCAGATATTGAGCGCGGCACTTCGGTGCGATTATGATAATGTACGGACAGTCCGAACGCGCCGGCGCGGCGGGCCACAGCCTGACCAATACGGCCCATACCGACAATACCGAGCTTCATCCCGCGCACGCGGCGTCCGGTCATCCATGTCGGAGACCATCCGCTAAATCCGCCATCACGCAGGCGGCGGTCCGCCTCGACAAGACGGCGGGGCAAAGCGAGAATTATCGCCATCGTCAGGTCAGCTGTATCTTCGGTTAGAACGCCGGGCGTATTCGTCACTAAAATCCCTTTGCGGTGCGCGGCCAACACGTCAATATGGTCAGTCCCCGCACCGAAATTGGCAATAAGTTTTAAGCGCGCCGAGGCCTTGGAAATAATACTGCCGTCAATCTTGTCCGTGACCGTCGGCACAAGCACATCGGCGCGCGATATGGCGCTGCTCAGCTGCGCCGCGCTCATGGGCACATCATCATCGTTAAACTCGCAGGCAAACAGTGCGGACAGGCGCGCTTGCACGTCGGGCGGGAGCTTTCGGGTCACAATTACGAGCGGGGCGGTCATATCCGTATTGTGGCCAAGTGGCAGAGCAAGAACAAGTGTAAAGCCGCACATTGTCGCGGAAATTTTTACCGGATGTCAGTGTATATTAAGGGAAGGTTAAGCCTAATCTGGGCATGACAGATTTATGATTTTTTCTCGCAATACATTCATATTTATCACCTTTTTGGCGTTCGGAGTTTTCGGCGGCGAGACGGGCGCCGCGCAGACAACGCCTGCCGCTACGCCGCAACAAGCCATCTCAGCGCCCACCCAGCGCGTTATGAATGTGAAGACTCCTGCAAAACTCAATATGCCAAACTTTTCCGGCTATCCTCTTCCGCGCTATGTCTCGCTTCGTCACAATCGCAGCTATGGGCGCAGCGGGCCAAGCCGCGAACACGCTATTGCCTGGGTTTATGAGCGCAAAGGCCTACCTATGATAGTGGTGGCCGAAACCGAAGTTTTCCGTAAAGTACGCGATTTGGACGGCGATGAGACATGGATGCATAAAAGTCAACTTGTCGGCCGTCGGTCCGCCGTGGCTCTCCAGGATACAACGTTTTATGTGCGCCCCCGCGAAACCGCCAAAATCCGCGTTATCACGGCTAAAAATACGATCCTGTTTATCGAAAACTGTGACCAAATCGGGTGGTGTAAAGTAGAGTCGAAAACAGGCCATAAGGGCTATGTGAAATCCCGCTCACTATGGGGTGTAGCGCCGCTACGATAGCCCTTGCGCGCGGCAGGCCAAGCCGTCAAAAGCACCTCATGACATTTGAGACCATAGACTTTGCCGCCCGACTGATCCGCTGCGCTTCCGTGACGCCTTTGGACGCCGGCGCGCTCGATATACTTCAAACCGAGCTTGAAACGCTGGGCTTTGTCTGCACGCGCTATCCCTTCGGCGCAGGCAAGGACCGCGTCGATAATCTGTATGCCCGCCTTGGCACCACTGCGCCCAATTTCTGTTTTGCAGGCCATACCGATGTTGTGCCGCAAGGCGAGGCTTCCGATTGGAGTGCGCCCGCCTTTGCCGGACAGGTCAAAGACGGCGCGCTATGGGGACGCGGTGCGGCGGATATGAAAGGCGGTATAGCGGCCATGGTCGGCGCGATTGCCGATCTGCGCGCAGGAGGCTGGATCCCCGAAGGCTCCATTAGTTTTTTGATCACCGGCGACGAAGAAGGCCCGGCCATTAACGGCACGGAAAAGCTGCTCAAAGCCATTACCGACGCGGGCGAAGTGATTGATCATTGTCTTGTCGGTGAGCCCACTAATCCGACCCAATTGGGCCAACACATTAAAAATGGACGGCGCGGATCCCTAAACGCTAAAATTACCGTCACAGGAACAGAGGGCCATGTCGCCTATCCGAATCTGGCCAATAATCCTGTTCCGGCGCTAATGGAACTTTTGACCCGCCTGACCAAGCGCAAACTGGATCGCGGCAACAAGTTTTTTCAGCCATCAAATCTGGAAGTCACCACAATCGACATTGGCAACCCGGCCCATAATGTCATTCCGAAAATTGCGCGGGCGCAGTTTAATATCCGCTTTAACACAGAGCATCACGGCGATGATCTCAAAGCCTGGATTATCGATGAAGTCGCTCACGTTGAAGATGATTATGATTGCAAAATCGACCCTAATCTACGCGTGACTGGCGAAGCTTTTCTTACCAAGCCGTGCGGCTTTACCGAAATTTTGCTGGACAGTGCCGAGCATATTTTGGGCGTTCGGCCGGAGCTATCCACTGCAGGCGGCACGTCCGATGCGCGTTATATCACTAACTACGCCCCTGTGGCCGAATTTGGCCTGATCGGCGCAACCATGCATAAAGTGGATGAGCATGTCGCCGTCTCCGATATTATGACTTTGCAATGCATTTATAGCGATGTCCTAACCCGCTATTTCGCGCAATAAGGCGGGCAGATGAACCTCATACAAACCCTGTGGCGCGGTATGGTCTATGCTTTATCCGGAAACACCGATTGGCGCACGCATTTTAATCTTCGCCGCAACGGCATTTGGGCCGCTTATGCCGCCATGATAGCCGGCGCAGTTTTTTATGGCGTCATGGCCTATGCGTTTCAGGTCAATAGCGGCGCGGCCTCGCAAACTGGTCCTGCACTGGCGGCGATATTTCTTAGCGTCTACGTCTTTTCTTTCGCGCTTTACGCCTATGGGGCCGTGTTTTTCCTCAACCGTATAGATGATTTCCGGCCATGGCTCATTGTGCGTAGTTTTATCGCAGCATCATTAACCGCCATAATGGCTATCGTATTCGGACTGTTCTTGATTGGTATTTTGCCGTTCCAAATCAGCTATTGGGCTGCGCTATGCCTATTTATTGCGCAGCTCTTGGTCGATATCCGTCTGGCACAAACCGTGTTGGATCAGGATTGGATACCGTCCATCTTCATCGGTATTGGCGTGCATGTAACCGCCCTCATCCTGCTGCTCGGCGCGCTGGCCAGCGTGGCCTATTAATCGCCATAAGCGACTTTGACTAAATACAAGCCGTCCGGCGGCGCAACAGGGCCGCAGGCCGTACGGTCTTTGGCCGCGAGCGCTTTGCCCACTTGGCGCGCAGGCCATTTTCCGCGCCCCACCTCGTTCAATGTCCCGACGATAGAGCGCACCTGCTTATGCAAAAAACTGCGCGCTTTGACGGTGATGTGAACCTCGTCCACAACCCGCAAAACGGTGATCTTATCCAAAGTCTTTTCAGGGCTTTTGGCCTGACATTGCCCGTCGCGAAATGTCGTAAAGTCATGCGGCCCGACCAGCGCTTGCGCTGCTTCGTGCATAATGTCAGCGTCGACCTTATACGGCACCCGCCAGACCCGCCCCGCCTCAAGTGCCAGATGCGGGCGACGCGGGCAAATGCGGTAGAGATACTCACGCGCTGTGGCGTCAAAGCGCGCATGAAAGTCATCATCTACCGCGCGGGCATTCAGTACTGCGATGGGGTGATCACCTAGGTGATAATTCAGCGCATCACGCAGCTTATCCGCGCGCATCTCTTTGGGCCAATCAATATGGGCAATTTGCGCCAATGCGTGAACGCCGGCATCCGTGCGGCCGGAGCCATAAAGATCCACCGCTTTGCCAGCAATTTTCGTAGCGGCCGTTTCGATTGCGCCCTGAACAGTGGCCAGACCCTCTTGGCGTTGCCAGCCAAAATAAGGCCCGCCATCATATTCAATCGTGAGGGCATAGCGCGGCATTAGGGCGTTCAGGTGATATTAAGACGGTCTAGCGCCTCGCCAAGCTCCGCGTGCATTTCCCATTTGCTCTCTTCATCATGATACTCGGCCAGCGCTTGTGTCCACGACAAATCATCATCATTTTCAATCGGCAGGTAGAGCTGCTGAGCGATTTTGCGGCCCAGATTGCCGTAATGCATATTGGCCGGTCCGGCCTCTTCCCAGCCGGCGGCTTCAGACAGCTCGGTTGCCGATAATTTGCGATCGGGCGCTGCGCGGTGAGCCACCAGCATTAAGCGCTCATGCGCGCCCAGTGACAGCGCCTCCAGCGCTTCGGCGTAATCATCAACCGTGCCGATATGCGGCGCGCGGCGCGCTTCATTGCGGGCTTTGTTTTTATCATCCACCCAGGCTTTGGCCGCCGTCAGTCCCTCTTCTATCGATTCCACCTCGCCGCGATATTTGTCAGGATAGATCATAAACCCCGTATTATTGGCGATGATGCGATGTCCACGATATTCGATGTCTTCACGGTCTTTGGCCATTATGCCTCCTAATTCAGTTGTGTTCCAACGGGCAGGTCGTGGCCTCGCAGGAAATCCTCTGCGCTCATAGCGCTTTTTCCGGCAGGTTGCACGGATATCAATCTCAATGCGCCAGACCCGCAGGCAATTGTCAAATCATCATCTATGATTTCTCCGGCTTTTCCATTTCCGGTGATCGCTGCGGCGCGGTGGATCTTAACGCGCTTGCCTGCCATTTCGCACCACGCGCCGGGAAATGGCGACAAGCCGCGAATATGACAGTCCAGATATTGCGCGTCCTGTGTCCAGTCAATTCGCGCCTCGGCTTTATCAATTTTATGCGCGTAAATGGGCTCGCCGGTTTGCGCAGTTGCGGTAAGTCCGCCGCGTTCCAGCGCGGCTAATACAGGTGGCCAAAGCTGCGCGCCGGTCTGGGACAGGCGCTGGCTTAGACTGGCTGCCGTATCATCGCTGCGGATTGTCTCGCTCGCGCTCATCACGATATCGCCCGTATCCAGACCCGCCGACATTTGCATGATTTGCGCGGCCGTTACGCAGTCCCCCGCCATAATCGCGCGCTGCACCGGCGCGGCGCCGCGCCAGCGCGGCAAGGCGCTACCATGCAGGTTTAAACAGCCTTCGCGCGGCGCGGCCAAGGCCCGCTTGGGCAGGATTTGGCCGTAAGCCACCACGCAGGCCACATCCGCGCCCAGCGTTTCAAGTCCGTCAATGACAGATGATTTGCGGAAGCTCTCCGGCGTGCGGACGGGCAAGCCCATTAGCTCTGCAAATTGGTGTACAGGGGATTTAGTCAGGCTCTGTCCGCGGCCTGATTTTCTCGGCGGCTGGGTATAGACACAGACGACCTCATGACCGGCAGATAGAATCTCTGAAAGTGACGGCACAGCAAAAGCCGGCGTGCCCATAAATACGACCTTAAGGCTCATAGGATGGGTCTAACCCGCCTCTTTCAATTTCGCGACTTTGCGCACTTTGCGCAGGGCCTGCTCGCGTTTCAAGCGCGACAGATAATCAATGAACAAGACCCCGTTTAGGTGATCCATTTCATGCTGGATACAGACGGCATAAAGCCCTTCGGCCCATTCCGTGACGCGGTCACCTTTGTAATCCAGATAAGTCAGCTTGACCCGCTCAGGACGGTCAATGGTATTAAAATATTCCGGCACGGACAGGCAGCCCTCTTCATAGGGCTTTAAATCTTTAACGGTTTCCAGAATTTCAGGGTTTATAAAATATTGCGGATTGCGCGGCGCGCCGGCCTCGGCAATATCCATCACGATCAACTGCTGCGGCACGCCGACCTGTATAGCGGCAAGTCCAATGCCGGGCGCGTCATACATCGTCTCAAGCATATTATCCATGAGTTTGCGCGTCTCGTCCGTAACGGTTTTGACGGGATCGGAGATCTGCTTCAAACGCGGGTCGGGCGCGATTAATATAGGTAAAATAGCCATAAATGGCATGTAAGCGCGATAGGGCCACGGGTCAAGATTAACGGCTGTTTTGAGGGCGCTATGCCTGCATCAACTTCGCCGTAAGGCAAATAAAGGATCAAGCATCCATTCAAGCAGGCTTCGCTCGTCAATAATGAGGTCGCCCTGCAATGTCATACCCGTTTTTAAAGCGATTTCTTCCCCGTATGCTGTGACAGTATCTTTATCCAAACCTACGGTTACGCGGTATACGGCTTGCTCAAATGCAATAGGCGCATCAAGTTCTCCCGGGCGAAAGGGCGAGGCTGAAATCGCGATAACATATCCGCGCTGCACACCAAACTTTTGATAAGGGAAGGCATCAATCAAAAGATTGACATTTTGCCCCGGCTCCAGAAATCCAGCCGCGCGCGACGGGGCCAATAGGGTCGCCACGAGCAGCGTATCATCGGGAATAATAACCATAACCGGAATTGACGGATTCAAATTTTGGCCCGCCGTACCTTGGACGGACGATATGGTTCCATTTATCGGACTGCTGACAACATAGCTTTGACTGGCCTCAAGTGCGGTGCGGCCCTCTTCTGTTTGCGCAATTTGTAAATCGATTTGTGACCGTTCTTGATTTTGACGTTCATCTAAGCCTTGCACAGCATTTTCGAGGTCTCTCTTCGCACCGGCGCGTAAATTAATTTGCTGCTCAATCGTTTTGACCTGAATTTTTTGATCCGTCGCAGCGCGTTTTGTACGTTCAAACTGAATGGAGGATATAACGCCTTTTTCCGCCGCAGGGCGGAGCTTTTCAACTTCGGCTTCGGCCTGATCCAAGGCATCATTTTGCAAAGTTTTTCTATCTTCAAAGTCGAGTAGCTCTTGGCGTGCTGTTTGGATTTGTGAGCGCAGCCGAAACCGCTCATCATCATAGCGTCTGTTCACGCTCATTTTCTGCGCCTGTAAATCGGAAATACGCCGATCCGCACTGTCCAATCTGCGCTGGGTCACCATGCCCCCCGCGCCTTCTAAATCTGTCTGACTCAAAAATAAGGTCTGTCCTGCAATCACGCGTTCACCGGCCGCGACATATACCGCTTCAATACGCCCGCCTTGCGGCGCGCGGATAGAGACGATCCCGCCCTCCGGCGCAATATAACCCGCAACAGTTTCTTTGCGCTTATATTCCGCGGAACTTAAAAACCCGACCATGATGAGAGCCAGCACGAGCAGAACAGCCGTCATAATATAAAATGAGACCGGCTGCACGAGGATCACCTCGCCGTGAAGCTTGCGGCGTTTATAATCGAGGGATTCTTGGCGGAAAAGGGTCATGTAATGACTTTTGAGACCATACAATTATTATCAATTACAACGATATCCAATTGGAATACGCTTTCATGACGTTTTGTTTTTAGGACAGCGGAGTGCTCCGCTGTCCATTTTATCATTTTTATTTAATTACGGTTCTTGCCTTATCTTATCGACTATCCGGATCCTCAGGCGCTTCTTCATATGTACCCTCTGTCGGGGGAACATAATCGGTAGTAGCAGAGGGGGGCGGATCTCCGTGGGTAGCAAACGGACTATGATCACATGGCTCATGATCTTCAGCAGGGCAATGCCCTCCACTCACCATTTCCATTTCCATATTGTTGAGTTGTCTTAACACATTCTCTCCTTTTCATATTGTGATGGAAAACGCGTGGCGTGTCAAAACACGGCCAAACCCGCTCCACCGGATTGGAGGGTTTGCCGTGTCGATCTGACCTTATCTTAAAGGTAAGATGAAGACATCAACATGCCCTACAGCCCATAAAAGACATAAATTAAATTCAGAGTCCAGAATAAAAGTGTAATTATACTATTGCAACCTATGAATGATTATCTCATTCATTATATCAGGGGGCTATGGATAGCCTCCGAGATTATATCTAGGGGGCTTAGTGAACACCTCACCTCGCACCTCGGCAAATCTGCCCGCAGGTGTTAATAAAATCAACTTGTTCCGCTGGAATAAGCTTCCCGTTATTCTCCAAGCCGAAGCGGCGGAATGCGGTTTGGCCTGTCTGGCGATGATCGCCAATTATCACGGCTATCAAACTAGCCTGCATGAGCTGCGCCGCAAATTCACCGTCTCACAAAAAGGAACAGACCTGCGCAGCATTGCCGCCGCGGCCGATCGGCTGGGTTTGTCCAGCCGCGGACTGCGTCTTGAGCTCGAAGACTTAAACCAGCTCAAACTCCCCTGTATTTTGCATTGGGGATTAAACCACTTCGTCGTTTTGAAAAAAGTGGGCCGGCGGTCAATCCTCATTCATGATCCGGCGCGCGGAAAACGCAAAGTCAGCCTTCCCGAAGTCTCCAAGCATTTCACCGGCGTCGCTCTCGAGCTTACCCCAACGCCGGACTTTGCTAAAAAAGAAGACAAAGAGCGCGTCCGGATTTGGGACTTATGGTCAAAGATGAAGGGGTTCATCCCCGTCATTATTCAGATCATTGTGATTACGGTGGTTCTACAAATCTTCGCCATACTCTCCCCTCTCATCAACCAATTGGTTGTCGACGAAGCCATAGCCAAAGGAGACGCCAATTTTCTGAAAGTTATTATTTTAGGCTTCGCGCTATTGCTGCTTATCCAAACCGCCATCGGGGTTTTGCGATCCTATATTACAATGTATTTCGGCACGCTTCTCAATTTTCAAATGCGCTCTAACATGCTGCGTCATGTTATGCGGCTGGAGGCCGAGTTTTTTGAAAAACGCCATATCGGGGATATTCTCTCGCGTATGGGCTCGCTTAAACCCGTACAGGATCTGTTTACAGGGGCATTTATTAAAATCTTACTCGACGGGATAATGTCGGTCGTCACATTTTTCGTAATGTTTTTATATTCCCCTATGCTGGCGGGCGTGGTCTGCGGCGTGATTGTATTATCATTTCTGACACGGTTAGCCAGTTTCCCTTATGTCATCCGGCTCACCGAGGAAAAGATCCAAAAAGACGCCGATCTCCAAACCATCTTACTCGAAACCATACGCGGCGCGCGGGCCATTAAAATCTTTGGGCGGGAGCAGGAACGCCATGCCTTTTGGCAAAATAGCTATGCCGACAGCATTAATGTCGGACTTCGCCTACAGAGATTTGGTATTTGGGCCGGGTCAAGCAGCGGTATTCTATTCGGTTTGTTAGAACTTGCAATTTATTATTTAGGCGCGATGTTGGTGATTAACCAAGAGTTGACCCTGGGTATGTTTTTTGCGTTCCAAGCTTATCGCGGTCAATTTACGGGGCGGGTAAACTCGCTCATCGGTCTGTTCTTTTCTTTTAAAACCGTTGGCCTGCATTTAGAGCGTCTCGCTGATATTATTTATTCGGAGCCGGAAAAGGGCATTAATGCTCCTCTGCTGGCAGGCCGCGACCTCACCGGAGAAATTTCTATTGATGATGTGAGTTTTAGATATGGTGACAGTGAACCCTGGGTCTTTGAAAATGTATCTTTCAAAATCAATCCCGGTGACCGCATTGCCCTGATCGGGCCGTCCGGCGGCGGCAAAACAACCATGCTCAAACTCATGATCGGGCTGCATAATCCGGTCAATGGCGAAATCCTTTATGACGGGCGTTCGCTGTCATCGACAGGCGTTCGTGCCATTAGAAATCAAATTGGCGTCGTTATGCAGGATGACCGCCTGCTATCGGGGTCACTTTATGACAATATTAGTTTTTTTGATCCTGATATAGATATGGAGCGCGTTGAGGACTGCGCCAAGCTCGCTCAAGTGCACACCGACATTATGAATATGCCGATGGGATATCAAAGCCTGATAGGCGATATGGGATCGATTTTATCCGGCGGACAGAAACAGCGCGTCTTGATTGCACGGGCCTTTTACAGTCAACCCAAAATATTGTTCTTGGATGAAGGCACGGCAAATCTTGATGGCGAAACTGAAACGCTATTGACGGACTACCTTATAACTTTGCCTATCACGCAAGTTATCGTTGCCCATCGCGACGCCGCCATAAAAGCCTGCACCCGAATCTTTCATGTGAGCGACGGGGCGATCACTGAAATCACCCCCGATACATCCCTTGATACTCCGCAATAGGATTCAGACGTAAAAAACCCCGCGCGGGCTGATGCCTGCGCGGGGGTTCAAGCCGTATGTAACCGGGGGAGGATTACAATACGCTTAGCTTGCCTTCCTGCTTGGCCAGCAGGTAGTAAAATGTTGGACGTTTCTTCATGTGGTCGTCTTTCATCATCTCGCAGATTGAAACGACTTTGGCGTCCAGCGCCTCGGGTGTGCCTGTTACGCCAAGCTTTTTGATGAGCCAGCTATCGCGAACCGTGTCACGTTCTTTATCGTCAGAACAGGCCACATAAGTGCCGTCTTGGCTTTGCAGAGCAATACCCAAATGCGCAACGATGGCTTTGATGTTCGCTTCGGTGACATTTGCGTCATAACGCTGAGCATCTTCCCAATAGGCGATGTGCGCGGCAGGCGCTTTGGTTTTGGTCTCGGCATCTACAGCAGGCGAGGCCGCTTTAGGAGCCGCCGTCTTCGGGGCCGCCGCTTTGGTCGTTTTCTTAGCTTTAGCCGGAGCCGCTTTAACAGCCGCTTTCGCTTTCTTGACCGTTGTTTTCGCTTTAACCTTAGCTTTTTTCGGCATGGTTTTCAGCTTTTTCTCAAGCGCGGCCTTCTCAGTTTCGAGGGTCTCAAGCTTGCTCTTCGGCGTATAGGTTTTCGGCAATGCGTTTTTCACGGTCTTGCCAGCATCTTTAATCGCTTTGCCAGCATCGGCAGCCGTTTCAGAAACTTCCGCTTTGGCTTTGCCGAACAGCTCAAGTCCAGCCGTTTCGACGTCTTCGCCTTTTGTGACAAGGCTTTCGAAAAAAGCTTTGCGGGAGGCGCGGACCCTGGAAATGCCTGATTTAACGCCTTGATAAGCGGCAACATTCAGGCCGACATAGGCCAGCGCGGTTTTGCGGGCAACGCCGCGCGTGGTTGAAAATGTGTCCGCTGTGCGGGATTTCAGTGTAGTCGTAGCCATAATGTAATCCTCCGTGGGATTTGGGGTGAGTCTTTATGGTCTCAACATAGGGGCCGTATTTAGAAAGCGCGCCCTAGATTTTTATAGCGCGTACAGTTTAAGTGAGCGAATGAACAATCTGATACACCCCGACATAGATCCGGCGATCCATGCTGAAATCTTGAAGCGCTTAGTTTGTATTGAGCAGGGTCATGATGTCAAAATCATATGTGCAATTGAAAGCGGAAGCCGCGCGTGGGGCTTTCCTTCGCCCAACAGCGATTATGATACGCGGTTTATATATGTGCACCGCAAGGATTGGTATTTATCGCTCAATCCCGGGAGGGACGTCATCGAACTTCCGATTGATGCTGATTATGACATTAATGGTTGGGATTTAAAGAAAGCCCTTGGTCTATTGTTGAAATCCAACCCCGTCATGCTGGAATGGCTTTCAAGTCCGATACGCTATATCTGGCAATCGGAAGATTGCGCCAAACTCGTCACCTTCGCCAAAACCTTAGCCCACCGAAAAGCTTGCCTTCATCACTATGTAAGACTCGGGCAAAGCTGCTTTAAGGATAATATTTCTGGGCGGGATAAAGTTAAGCTCAAGAAATATTTTTATGCAATACGCCCCGCGCTCGCTATACATTGGCTGCGAGATTTCCCAGACAAGGCGCCGCCCATGAATATTTTTGACATCATGGATAAAATTACGGTGCCTTCTGATATGAAGTCAGATTTGGATCACCTGCTCGCTTTAAAGCGCGCCGCAAAAGAAACCGGAATGGGGTGGCCAATTGCCTCAATCGATAATTATTGCGCGGCGCAATTTAAATGGGCGCAATCCTTTTTGAAAGACTACGACCCCATCCATGTTGACCGTGAACAAGACGCCAATTTACTTTTCTTGAACATGATCCACACATAAAGCCCGCCCTCCGTGAAGAGAGCGGGTTTTATTTAAGTCATATAGCCGAAATCAACGATTTCGATGTGTCGTGAAGCTTATGCGTCAGCAGGCTTTTCGTCTTCAGCAGCAGAGGCGTCCTCAACGGGAGCCTCTTCAGCAGGCACGTCTTCTTTGGCAGGGGCGGCAGCCGCTTCTTTGGCGGCAGCATCTGCTGCGGCTTTGGCTTCTTTGGCCGCTTCTTTAGCTTCAGCTTCGGCGTCTTTGCGCGCCGCTTCTTTGTCTTCGCGCTCTTTGATCAGCTCAAGCGCTTTGGCGCCCGGCTTACCTTTTTCAGGATTATTGCCGGCTTTCCATTCCCACAGGCCTGCTGCGCCGAGGAAACGTGCAACACGCTCTGTCGGGCGGGCGCCTTTGGCGATCCACTCTTTGGCTTTTTCAGCGTCAATGATGACGCGGTTTTCGTCGTCTTTACCCAGAAGCGGGTTGTACGAGCCAACACGGTCAATATAGCGGCCATCCCGCGGCGCGCGCGCATCAGCAATAACGATGCGGTAGTAAGGACGTTTTTTAGCGCCGTGACGGGCCAGTCTCATTTTAAGTGCCATTGGAGTTTTCCTTTTAAATGGTGTTTAAATTTAGTGTTCAGTTTCGAGGTTATTTCTTTTTGCCAAATGGTGAGCCGAGGCCCGGTAACCCGCCGCCGCCTAATCCCGGAAGTTTAGGCGAGCCCAAACCCGGAAGCTTCGCGCCGCCCATCTGTTTTTCCATATCGGCAAGCATTTTCGGATCAATTTTGGACGGATCCGGCATACCGCCGCCCATATTGCCCATGCCGCCGCCCAGCGCATTCATCATGCCCTTCATGCCGCCTTTGCCCATCTTTTTCATCATGTCCGACATCTGGCGGTGCATCTTCAAAAGCTTATTGACCTCTTGAACACTCATACCGGAACCGGCGGCGATACGTTTCTTGCGGCTAGCCTTGAGCAGGGCCGGAGTTTCACGCTCTTTTGGCGTCATAGAGCGGATGATAGCGCGTTGCCGTGACAGCAATTTGTCATCCAGACCCCCGGCCGCGTCCATTTGCTTTTTCATTTTGCCTATGCCGGGCATCATCTTCATCAGGCCGCCCATGCCGCCCATTTTTTGCATCTGGCCGAGCTGCTTTTCCATATCGCCAAGGTCGAACTGACCCTTGCGCATTTTTTTGGCCATGCGTTCAGACTCAGCCTGATCGATGACCTCAGCCGCGCGCTCAACAAGACTGACGACGTCGCCCTGACCTAAAATGCGGCCCGCAAGGCGCTGGGCGTCAAACGCCTCCAGCCCGCTTAGTTTTTCGCCCGTGCCCAGAAATTTGATCGGCAGACCGGTCACTGCGCGCATAGAAAGGGCCGCGCCGCCGCGCCCGTCGCCATCAACCCGCGTCAAGACCAGGCCTGTTAGCGGAAGGCGCGCGTGGAAACGCTCGGCGGTTTCAACCGCGTCTTGCCCGGTGAGCGCATCGGCAACGAGTAGCGTTTCAACAGGATTTGTCGCGGCCACAATCGCGGCCGCCTCATCCATTAGCTCATCATCAAGCGTGGTGCGGCCCGCCGTATCGAGGAAGACAACGTCCATGCCTTGCAGCTTGGCGGCCTCGACCGCGCGTTTTGCAATAGCAACGGCGTCCTGACCCTTAACGATAGGAAGAAAAGACACACCGGCCTGCTCGGCCAGCATGCCCAGCTGCTCCATCGCGGCGGGGCGGCGGGTATCAAGCGAGGCCAGAAGGACTTTTTTCTTTTGCTTGTCTTTAAGAAACTTGGCCAGCTTGCCGGTTGTCGTCGTCTTACCCGAACCTTGAAGGCCGGCCATAACGATGACAGCGGGCGGGCGGGTCGCCAAATTAAGCTGCGAGCTTAGAATTTCGGTTTTAGACGGGCCGTCATCATCTTCGTCTTTGGACAGATCACCGCCCAGCATATCGACCAGCGCGTCATGGACGATTTTAACAACCTGTTGCCCGGGCTTGATGGATTTGATGACTTTTTCGCCGACAGCTTCGGCTCTGACGCGGTTTACGAATTGTTTGACGACAGGAAGGGCGACGTCCGCTTCGAGCAAGGCCACGCGAATTTCGCGCATGGCCGCAGCCACGTCCTTTTCAGACAGCGCACCTTTGCCGGTCAACCCGTCAAATACAAGGCCTAATTTATCACCAAGCGCGTCAAACACGTAGCAGATCCAATCATCAAATTTACAAAGCACAGCAGCCCCGGTGGACATATAATGTCAACCGGGGGACCCCGCCTGCATCGTTCCGTATATCCCGATATTTCAGGCGGCTGTCGCACAGGTCAGAGCGCAAAGCTGAGTTTGCGCGGAAAGTGAGCGGCGTATAGGGGTGCAACGCCCCTACGTCAATAGGGACGCTGATACCGCCATAGTGATGAGCCGCTAAGGGCTATTCAGAGGTAGGCGTCTCATCTTTTTCACGGGTTTTGCGCACGGCACCCATAAGGCCCAGACCCAGTAGCACAAGTGCGCCAACGGCGACAAAAATGGGTGGCACACCTAAAAGAACTGCGCCATAGGCCAGTGCGCCAACAACGATGATAGTGCCAAAGAGATAAATTGCAAATGATGACATGGTAGTCCCCTATATGTTTATAGTATAGAAACTACCGGACGGACCGTTCGTTCCCATTTGTATTTCACTTTGATTATGACCCATTATCGGGTTGAACTTAGAGCTAATGCCTTTACGTTAGGGGCAACATCGCTTGTGCGGCGAAATTGCTAAGGAATATCTGATGGAACAAGCCTCAAGTTATAATTACGACCAGCTCATTCAGTCGGGTGAAGGCAGCTTGTTTGGCTCGGGTAACGCCAAGCTTCCCTTGCCGCCCATGCTGATGTTTGACCGCATCACCCATATTAGCGAGACCGATGGCGAGCATGGCAAAGGCTCCGTAATAGCCGAGCTGGACGTTAATCCTGATCTGTGGTTTTTCGCGTGCCATTTTCGCGGCGATCCCGTCATGCCGGGCTGTCTCGGCCTTGATGCTATGTGGCAGCTTGTCGGCTTTTTTCTCGGTTGGGGCGGATCACCCGGCCGGGGGCGCGCCTTGGGCGTCGGCGAGGTCAAATTTACCGGACAGGTCACACCGGACATTAAAAAAGTGACCTACCGCATCGATTTAAAACGGGTCATACGCCGCCGCCTCGTCATGGGCATTGGCGACGGCGTCATGGAAGCAGACGGTGAAGTCATTTACCGCGCCAAAGATCTACGGGTCGGGCTGTTCATGTCCGAAGAGACATAATTTAATTTAAGGAGAGCGCCATGCGCCGAGTTGTCGTTACCGGACTGGGAATCGTATCCTGTATTGGAGACAATGCCAAAGAGGTCGCTGAAAGCCTGAAAAAAGGCCGAAGCGGAATCACCTTCTCGCAAATCCAGTATGATATGGGTTTTAAGAGTCAAATTGCCGGCGTGCCAAGCGTCGTCGCTAAGGATCATATTGATAAGCGCTCTATGCGCTTTATGGGCGACACCGCCGGATGGGCTGCCGTAGCGCTGACCGAGGCCATTGCCGACGCCGGACTTGAGGAAGCACAAATTTCTGACCCGCGCACCGGTATTATTGCCGGATCAGGCGGACCCAGCGCGATGGAGCTCGTCCGCGCCGCAGATGTCGCCCGCGAAAAAGGCGTGCGCCGCATTGGGCCGTTCTCTGTGCCCAAAGCCATGAGCTCTACAGTCTCCGCGACATTGGCCACACATTTCAAAATTAAAGGCGTCAATTATTCGATCACGTCGGCTTGCACCACCTCGCTACATTGTATCGGCGCAGCCGCCGAGCAAATTCAATGGGGCAAGCAGGACGTCATGTTTGCCGGCGGCGGTGAAGAGATTGAATGGCCGCTAACGTCACTCTTTGACGCTATGGGCGCAATGAGCAGCAAATATAATGACACGCCGACCAAAGCCAGCCGCGGCTTTGACGCCAATCGTGACGGCTTCGTCATTGCCGGCGGCGCAGGCATGTTGGTGCTCGAAGACTATGAGCACGCCAAAAAACGCGGCGCGAAAATCTATGCCGAGATCACCGGATATTCGGCTACATCAGACGGATACGACATGGTGGCGCCGTCCGGCGAAGGCGCAGAGCGCGCCATGAATATGGCGCTTAAAGATGCCGGACACAGCGTCACTTATATTAACCCGCATATGACCAGCACGCCTGTTGGCGACGTCACCGAGAGTCAGGCCATTGCCCGCGTCTTTGGCGATGAGCGTCCGCATATCAGCGCGACCAAATCCATGACGGGTCACAGCCTCGGCGCGGCCGGCGCGCAGGAAGCTATTTATAGCCTGCTCATGATGCAAGAGGGGTTTGTTGCGCCGTCGATAAATATTGAAACGCTCGACCCTGAACTGCCTGATTTGAATATCGCGCAGGAGACCCGCGAGGTGGACATCAAAGCCTTTATGTCCAATTCCTTCGGCTTTGGCGGGACAAATGGCTCAGTGATTATGAAGAAAATTTAGGCTGCCAAATTTCCACAGTCCAAACAAAAAGCCTGCCTCACATGATGAGGCAGGCTTTCTGTTTTAATGTAAGCCCTTAGAGCTTACGCAAGAACGACTAAGTTGCGTCGTCCAGCATATCAAAGAAGCGTGCGCCTTTTTTAACATCGGCGTGAGCTTTCTTCATGAGAGCTGTTGCGTTGGCGTCAAGCTGTCCGTCATGCAGGCAATCTTCGATGCGGTTAGCTAAAAAGCTTTCGCCATTTTCAACAGCGTTAATTGCGCCTTTTTCATCATCCTGGAAAATATTGGCAAAGTTCAACCATCCGCGATGAACTGCGCCGCGCATTGTACCATGTGTGGAGGGCTCGCCGCCCAATGTGCGCACATAGCCTTGCAGCTCACTGATATAGCCTTTGCGGCGTTCAGCACGCTGTTTAAATTCATTGGCCAGACGGAAGCTGTCATCACATTCTTCGCAGGCTGCTTGATAACCTTTATAGCTGTCAATCATCAGACGCGTTACGTCATTTACTTCTTCAATGACGTCTTCTTTAGTTTGAACGCCGGGGGTTGGGGTGTTTGTGATATCCATCTTATTATCCTTTTATCTTAGTGATCGTCTAATGCTCATGCATTCACATCAATAATGTTTTAAGCGATAAGATGTTCCAAAGAAGATTGTATGAGCTGAACGAATTGCTGTTCTCGCTGTAAAAGCTGGCGTTATTATCATCGGCGGTGCAAACTCTTACCCCGTCTATGCGTATATGGTAGGAACCAAAAAATTTATCAGGACGTCCCATGAAAAAATTACTTGCCCTCTCCTGCGCCGCGCTCGTTTTCTCTGCCCCGACACACGCAGGCGGGTTGTTCGAAATTAGCGAGGATAACGCTGACACATTTCTTGATCTGGGCATTGCCGCGATCAGCCGCCCCGAATATTTGGGTAGTGACGAGAATGGCGTTCTGGTTGTTCCTTATTTTAACGCGGAATATGAAGGGCGTTATTACCTTAACCCTTATCAAGGCGTCGGGATCAACTTTATCAATCAGGATAAGTTTGAGCTCTCGGGCGGACTGACCTATCTGTTCGGACGCGACGGCGAGGATACGCCCTTCACTCTGACACCAATGCAGCAAGGCGCCTTTGATCTGGATGGCTCTGTGGGAGCGCGGGTCAGCGCCAGCGCAACATTTAAATATGCCCGCGCGGACCTTTCGGTGACTCAGCCGCTGGGCGGCGATGTCGAAGGGCCGGCAGTCAACGCTATTCTCGCGACCATGATCCCCACCGGTAATGACCGCCTACGCATTTTTCCATCCGTAAATATGTATTGGTCAAGCCAAGACAGAAATAATAATTTTTATGGTATTTCACAGCAGCAAAGCGCGCAATCCGGACTTACAGGCATTACCTTTGATAGTGGCATATCCAGCTATGGCGCTAATGTCGCCGGGTTTTTCACCCTAACGGAAAAGGTCGAGCTTGTCGGCGTGCTCAGCTATGCCAAGCTGGCCGGTGATCTGAAGGATAGCCCGTTTGCGGTCAAAGATGACGGCGTCACGGCCGCTATCGCTCTGGCGTATAAATATAAATAAGAGAGAAAAACCGCGAAGCTCTGTTCAAGGTCAGCGGGATCCTGTGGTAACCCTGTTTGAGTGCTTCGCGGTGTTGCTTAATATACGCGTGCGTCCGGTTAAAAGTTCCGGACGCTATTCCAAAAATATCGTAACGGGGTCTTCAAGACGCGCGCGCAATTCTGCGACCATCTTAGCCGCGTCATAACCGTCAATCACGCGGTGATCACAAGAGACGGAAAAGTTCATCTTTTTGCGCAGCACAGGCGCGCCGGTTTCATCCGGAACAAAGACCTGACGGATTTTGTTGGGGCCGAAAATTGCGACTTCGGGACGGTTTATTACGGGCGTCGTCACGATGCCGCCCAGCGGGCCGAGCGAGGTGAGCGTCGTCGTTGCGCCTTCGAGGTCTGATTTAGACAATGTATTTGTCCGCGCGGCTTCGGCGAGACGCGCAATGTCATGCGCGATATCCCACATGGACAGATTTCCGGCGTCTTTGACGACGGGCACAATCAGGCCCAGATCGGTTTGCGTCGCAATGCCCAGATTAAGCGCATCATAGCGGCTGACATAACCGGCATCGTCATAATAGCGCGCGTTAAATTGCGGCCAGTCGAGCAGGGTTTGTGACAAGGCTTTGATCAGTAGCGGCAAGACCGTCAGCTTGGGCGCATCATCGCCGGATTTTAAATTGGCACGGGCGCGAAACGCTTCCAACTCAGTCACATCGATTTCTTCGACATAGGTGAAATGCGGAATATTGCGTTTCGCCTCTTGCATACGCTGGGCGATAACGCGGCGTAGCCCGATAATCTTGATGCGTGTTTCGCCGGGCTGTGCGTCTTCGGTTTGGCTTGTCGGCGGCGCGGACGGCGCCGGTTTCGCAGGCGTCGAGATTGCGGCAGGGGCAGCGGGGCGCGTGTGCCCGGATTGCAACATGGCGTCCAGATCGGCGTGGGTAATCCGTCCGTTAGGGCCGGAGCCGCCAAGTGCGGCCAAATCGATAGAGAGCGCTCTTGCGCGTTTGCGCACGGCGGGAGAGGCCAGAGCGGGCCCGTCAGAGCTGCGGCGGGGAACCGGCGGCGTATCGGGTTTAGGAACGGCAGAAGCGGATCCTATTGCGCTCACTATGGTGGATAGCGGCGTGACGTCTTCAGCAACTGAATCCGGCTCATTATCATCCGCACTCTCTTGCGGCTCCGGCGGGGGCGGCGCTTCGGGCTCAATATCCGCAGTCTCAACCTCTTCAGCGACGTCGCCTTCAGTGCGGATTGTGACCAATACAGAGCCAACAGGCAGCAAATCACCTTCTTCACAGGCAATGGACTCGATCACGCCGTCTACAGGTGAGGTCAGCTCAATCGTGGCCTTATCCGTCATCGCGTCGGCAATAGGCGCCTCTTCTTCCACTGTGTCGCCGACAGCAACGTGCCACGCCGTGATCTCGGCTTCGACGACGCCCTCACCAATATCGGGAAGTTTATAGAGATATTGTCCCATCAGACGTCTTTCATAATACGTTTAAGAGCGTTGGCCACCCGTTTTTGTCCGGGGAAATAAGCCCATTCCTGCGCGTGGGGATAGGGCGTATCCCACCCCGTCACGCGCTCTATCGGCGCTTCGAGGTGGTAAAAGCAATGCTCGGTCACCAGCGCCGATAATTCTGCGCCAAATCCGGAGGTGCGTGTGGCCTCGTGCATAATCAAGCAGCGGCCCGTCTTTTTAACGCTTTCCACAATAGCGTCGAGATCAAGCGGCAGGAGGGAACGCAGATCCAAAATATCAGCAGATATGCCCACTTTAGCCGCCGTCGCCTCAGCGACCCAGACCATCGTGCCATAAGTCAATATGGTGACGTCGTCGCCTTCGGTGATTTTGCGCGCTTTGCCCAGCTCTATGCCGTAATGCCCCGTGGGCACCTCGCCCAGCGGATGCCCTTTCCAGGATTTCGCCGGGGCATGGGGGTCGCCGTTAAACGGGCCGTTATAAAGCCGCTTTGGCTCTAAGAATAAAACCGGATCATTATCCTCAATGGCTTCGATCAACATGCCTTTAGCATCATACGGATTAGACGGAATGACAGTCTTCAGACCGGCAATATGTGTGAATAGCGCTTCAGGGCTCTGACTATGCGTCGTGCCGCCATAAATGCCGCCGCCGACAGGCGTCCGGATGGTCAGCGGGCATGTAAAGTCGCCATTAGAGCGGTAGCGCAGACGCGCCGCCTCGGACGCAATCTGGTCATAAGCGGGGTAAATATAATCGGCGAATTGGATTTCTGCGACAGGACGCAGGCCGTTGGCCGCCATGCCAATGGCGATACCGACAATGCCGCCTTCTGAGATCGGTGTGTCGAAGCAGCGGTGAAGCCCGTGCTTTTCCTGCAACCCGGCCGTGCAGCGAAACACACCGCCGAAATAACCGACATCTTCGCCGAAAACGAGCACGTCGGAGTTTTGGCTCATGGTTACATCCATCGCGTCGCGAATGGCTTCAATCATGGTCATATTTTTTGTTTCAGGTTCAGCCATTAGTCCAGCTCCTCGCTAAACATGCGGCGCTGCCGTTCTAAATGCTCCGGAGGATGCTCATAGACCTGTTCAAACATGGTGTAGTCATTGACATGGGTCGCCCCGGACAGATTGCCCATGGCTTCGGCCGATTTATAAATATCGCGAATTTCTTCTTTGCAGGACTTGGCCAGCGCGTCATGCTTATCATCATCCCACACGCCTAAAGAGATGAGATGTTTTTTAAGCCGCGCAATCGGATCTCCGAACGGCCAAGCCTCTGAGTCGTCTTTGGGGCGGTATTTAGACGGGTCATCTGATGTGGAATGACCTTCCTGACGGTAGGTGAAATGCTCGATCAGAGTGGCGCCGCCGCCTTTGCGGGCGCGTTCAGCCGCCCATTTTGTTGCCGCGTAGACGGCGAGTATATCGTTGCCGTCAACGCGCAATGTGGCAAGCCCGTATCCCGTGCCGCGCGCGGCAAAGCTTTCGCCCTCGCCCATGGCTATGCCTTGATAGCTGGAAATCGCCCATTGGTTATTGACCACATTAATAATGCAGGGCGCACGGTAAGTGGACGCAAAATTTAGCGCGTAATGAAAATCGCCCTCAGCAGTCGCACCTTCGCCGGTAAAGACAGAAGCAATGCCGTCTTCGTTTTTATAAGCGCAGGCCATGGCCCAACCGACGCCTTGGATAAGCTGCGTCCCCAGATTGCCGGATATCGAGAAAAAACCGTGTTTTTTGAAAGAATAAAGCACCGGAATGGATTTGCCGTCCAGCGGGTCACCGCTATTGGACAGACACTGGCACATCATTTCTTTGATCGATGCGCCGCGGCTGATCAATATGCCCTGCTGTCGATATGTCGGAAAGGTCATATCGGTGTTTTTAAGCGCCATAGCGTGACCGACCGAAACGGCCTCTTCGCCCGTGCTTTTCATGTAAAAGCTCATTTTACCCTGGCGCTGCATGTTGAACATGCGCTCATCCATCGCGCGGGTCATCATCATGTCGGTCAAAGCCTTCATCAACATATCGTTTGAAAGATTCGGATTCCAATCACCGACTGCCTCACCGTTAAAGCGCAGGACCCGGATCAGTTTAAGCGCATGATCAGCAGTTTCATGCGGTTCACATAAAGGATCAGGACGGACAGGCGTATGCTTGACCGGAACACTGACATGACTGTAATCCGGCGTATCTCCGGGGCGAAACGGCGGTTCGGGCACGTGCAAACGCGAACGGTTTGAGCCGCTCTGTCCCCGCTTCGGTGTGTCTGTGCTATGTGGCGCTTTTGCCATAATTTATCCCCGACAGGCTTATTTGGAATGTGTCTTCGCATCTATTTTGATCTTATTTATCCAATCTGACCATAGGAGTCTCGCCCAATACAGAATAATTCTAGCAATTTATTGCAAATATTGCTACTTGTCTGGTACAAATTGCTTTTAAATAGCCGGAGGCCGCACATGGCTGAACCCCTTGATGCCATAGACGCAAAAATTCTCCACCTGATACAGGCCAATGCGGCCCTATCTGTGGCCGATATCGCTGATAAAGTTGGATTGTCCAGTTCGCCCTGCTGGCGGCGGATTAAACGTATGGAAGAATCCGGAATTATCAAATCCCGCGTAACACTTCTAGACCGCAAACTCGTGGGCTTGGACTTTGAAGTGTTTGTCGCGGTTAAGCTTGCTATGCCTAACCGTGATAATATGGATAAGTTCGAACGCGCTGTCGGGCGCATGCCGGAAGTTGTCCAATGCGCCATCGTCACCGGCGCTGTTGACTACATGCTGCGGGTCGTGACCCGCGATATGCATGCTTTTGATGATTTTTTGCGTGAGGTTTTATTGTCGACCGGACTGGTCAGTGACGTGCAGTCCCGGATCGTCTTGCGGCAGGCCAAAGATACAAATGCGCTACCGCTCGGATTGATCAGCTCGTCAGTACCCAGAATTTAAATCAAACGCTTATGCGCAAGGCAACGACGTTATCGGATCCGAATTGGCGTCTGCGGCGTGCACGCTTAATTTAGGCTTGACCATGGCGTCATGCGTTACAGTCATAACAATGGCCTGATCAATCGGGCGTCCCGGAGCGTTCGCCGTGCGGGTTTCAGATATGAATAATGATGTTTGGCCCGGATGATCTAAATATACGCATTTTTTGTATACGGACGGGGCGCGTGATTTTGAGCCAAATTCATAACCTTGAATAACGCCCGATGTCTTAAAATCGATACTCATTTCGCCGACAACGCCTTCGGTCTTGATGACATAAGGTGTGTTAGTTGCCAGTACTAAAACAGTTTGACCGGCAATAGCGGAGACTTCCGTGGCCACTACGCGTTGGGGAATTTCTAAACGAACCGTATCGATAACCCCGGCATGAACCGGTGCGCCAGCCAAAATACCAACTATGCTCAGTAAAGCTGTTGTAACATATATGGCGGCGGTTTTAGGCATGAGAGTTATTGTTTCGTCCTTGGTTTTATGTTGGGCATGCGGGTACGCATGCTGAAATTAGCTATTTAATGAGCCTTTGATATTGGGCTCGAAAAGGGAATTATGAGACGCGCCAATAGTTTGGGAGTGGGCGCGTCTCTAATAATTTTGGCAAATTTTTAGTTTGCCGACGTCTGCACAGCCGGAACAATGGGAAAGAGTTTCGCCTGCAAATCTGTGATAAAACAGCAAATGATACCGAGAGGTTAACGTTGAAATTTCAGCTAAATTACTGTGTTTATTGCGTTTTCAATAAAATAGTTGAAAATTCAAACACTATTATTGAAAATTAAACGAGTTTTATTGAAAGTTCAATTATGTTTATATCACATTCAAGGAGTTAATTGATTTTTCATCTATAACTTAACTTGAGCATGGCAAAATTTAATGCTGAAAAATGTGCTTTAATCCAGACTATAATTAATAAGAGATAAATAAATTCCGATTTTAATTTAAATTTCAAATAAATATTTTTCCAAAAGTCTATAGCCGCTTCGAGCGGGGATGCACGCCCTTGCGATAGGTCGAAAATACGCGCGAGCGTTTACGCAAAATCATGAGGGCGGCCAGACAATTACGCATTTGCTCTTTTGACAGCGCCTGTCCCGTAATAATATCCGCCTCCCATAGTGAGCCCGATGACGCAGCCTTATATTCATCAGCAATGAGGCGGCCATTATCCGTCAACCAGACAGGCTTTTCGCGCTCGTCCCGATCACTGACCACATGATCAGTATACCCGTCGCGGCATAATATAGTTATGGCGCGCGTGACCGTAGCCGGATCATAACGCATAACCGATACAATTTCGTGGGGGGCTGAGGGCCTGTTAAGATATTCAATGCACATCAAGATCCTGAGTTCACGAAGTTTAATTTTAGGGTCAGCTGTGAGTTTGCTGACGGCGTGGCGTTTAAAAAAAACTAAATAATCCCGAGATATCCGGCGACATAGCAATTGAAAGACCAGTCCCGGTAAATAAGTTTCCATTCCGTATTTAAGTTTCGCGGCTTCCTGCGCAAAGGGCGTCGTATTATATCCCTTATGCCGTCCTGACAGGTTCAGTCCTGCCAGCCGTTCAGCCCGCTCGTGCAGGACTAACAAGGCTTTAGTCAAAGTCTGGATGTCAACTTCTGTAAGCTCCGGCATATGGGCAGGAATAATTTCACGGCTTTCGCGTTCATAGGCGGTGAAGAACGCCGTCATAAAGTTACGGCCCGCAGGCTCAATCACAACCACATTAGAGCGCGCATCGTGTTGGTGCTCTTCAAGATGTATCATTCCGGCGGCTTTAAGCTTCTGATTGACGCGCAGAATGGTCGCTGAATTAAACCGTGTAAGCTCGGAGAGGCGCGCCGGCGTTGCCGGATCGCTCAACCAATTGATGTGCCCCATGACACGAATATCACGCCAGTTCAATTTGCCGGGCTTATCCAGTTGTGAAATCACGCTCCGACGAATAAAATTCTGATGATCACTATCGATTTGGCTACACAGGATTTGCGCGCCGATATCCGATCGCGCCATCAGTTCATCAGGGACATCAATATCTTCTAATGTGTACATATACTCGATTACATCAGGCCATTCCCGCATAGGCCTGAGCTTTTTATGTTCGGGGTCTAAGGTGCATCAAGAGTTCACGGTCAAGACCCTAAGCGTTAAGGGGGGCACAGCTATATACTACTCATGGTTTAAAACTAGTGTAAATATTAACTATCGGCCCCACCGTGCGGGACGCCCTCGCCCGTCGACGTGAACAAATGGTCCGTGAACGGCATTGGCTTTGTAACTGCCAAGGCCGCCTTTATTGACGTTGGCTATACCAAAGAGCGTTTGAGCATGGTCATAGAGGAAATTGGCGTCGGCCTTCGTGACCGCGCCATCACCGTTAATATCATCCATCACGCCGTCTCGCGGCTTGGTGTCGATATAGACATCGGCGGCGTCACCATACATATGCCGGGACATTTTCGCTGACCCGATAGCGTAGTTGTAGAATGGCGTTCGGTACCCGCTCATCACGAACAATGTCTTGGCGTCAGTCAGGCCTTTAGCATTTAAATCATTCAGCAGCGTTTCCAACCGGTCCAGATTAGGCTCGGACACAAGCACATATTTCGGCCAGACCTTAGGCTGTTGCTTGCATAAAAATTGGCCGACCTTAAATGACGGCGAAACCGCGATGTTGCCATCTTCTTTATTCAGCTTGATAAATCCGCGCGGCGTATCTTTGGGATACTGACCAATCCGGTAAGTACCCAGATAGCCGCGGTCATCAATATTAGAACTGGGCTCGAGCACAAATAAGGTCACTTTGGATACAACTTTTCCGCCACGGCCTGTGACTGTCAAATAATGTGTTCCGGCTGCTTTTGGCGCGGTCCAGCCGTCCGTTACTGTATCGCCATCCACGTTCGCAGATTGACCCTTACGAAGAGAGATAGGCAGCACTTGGCCAGGCATAACCATTTTGTGCCACACCGAATACTCAACCACCTTTCCGGCAAGCTTGAACTCTCTATTTTGCGGGCTTTCAGCTAGAGCCGGAGCGGAGAGTGAACATGAAATCACAGCCACGAGGGCTGTGATTGCGAAAACAGGCGACTTAGGTTTGATCATAAGGGCGTTTAATACAGACTAGCCCGGTGTTTGCATTAAATTCTTGTCAGCATTCACATTCAGATCAACGCTTTGTGACGTCTGGACATAAGGCTTGGCATAGCGTTTGACATATTTAATGCCGTCATCGCGTTTATAAATATCGCGCCAGAATGTGGGCTGTCCGTCTTCGTCAGCAGTTACGAGGAAATAAGTGATATGAACAGGAATTTGCTCATCCAGTTCAAACCGAACGCGCGAGTCCTCATCCAAAGCCTCCGTAATAGCTGTACGGTCAACTGTCTCGTCACCTTTTGCAATCCATTTGGCCATTTTAGCCGGATCTTCGAGGCGGACACAACCGGACGAAAAGGCCCGCTGGGCTTTTTCAAATAAATGCTCGCCCGGCGTGCCGTGTAAGTAAACAGAATATTGATTAGGAAAGATGATTTTCATCTCGCCCAGAGCATTATTATCGCCGGCGCTTTGCACGAAGCGGTATTTACGGGCCACACCCGGCTCGCTCCAATCGACATTATAAGCGCTGATTTTAGCGCCTGTTGCGCGGTCATAAATATTGTAGTTATTACGTGCGGCATAGCCGGGGTCTTTTTTCAGCTTCGGAAGCTTTGAGCGTTTCACAATGCTAATCGGCAAATACCATTTTGGGTTCGCGACCATATATTCAATATTGTCGGAGAATTCAGGTGTGGCGTGACGGGGCTTGCCTACGATTGTCTTCATTTCAATTTTGCGCTCGCCCTTATCCCAGCCTTCAGCGGTGTAAGAGGGAATATTGGCCCATATATACCGTGAGCCCATATCGCCTTGATAACGCCAGCGATGCATTGAATCGGCAATACGGTCAATTTTGGACTCAACGGATTCGTTAAGCGCTTTAAGCGTATTCCCGCCAATAACGCCGTCCTGTTCCAGGCCATGACGCTCTTGGTACAGCTTTACAGCACGCTCCAGATTCTCATCATAGAGATCAATGTCCTCTTTGTCAGAGTTGCTGCTGACAAGTGGGATGTAGAGTGCTTCTGCGGTCGTTTTATATCCTTCCGTCTCAAGACGAGCGCGTAAGGCAGGAATACGGGGATCGCGGTCGCCCATCTCTATGGCGTCACCATCACGGATAGCTAACCAACCGCCATTTTCTTTATAGTCACGATATGTTTTGAGCGAGTCTTTGAGCATAAGATATTGCGGATGTGTCGGCTCAAGCTCTTTCATTTGTTTGAACGTGCTGCCTTCACCCGAACTGATCAGATCGTCGACGAGTGAAATACGCACAGGACCATCCATACGGGATTTTTCGGCGCCGCCTTCATCATAAAGACCGCCGCTAACGGCTTTCGCAGCACGGAACCAAGCCAATGTTAGTTTTATATCAGCATTTGCACGTGCTTTATCAGTACGGGATGAAAAACGCGCTTTTATCAAACGGTCCAAGTCATTTTTGAAAATTGTCTCAGAGATAATGCCTTGGTCAAACATAGAGGCAGAATATTCGCGCAGGCTGTCTGCGCCTTTTAACGTCCATACAGGCTTATAATTACGTCTCGCATAGGCCCGGCGGACAAGCTGCAGCGTCGGATCACCAAATTCGTTTTTGATCAGTCTATCATATTGGCCGTCAATCACGCGGGCTTCGATAACCTTGGCCAGCTTGCCGTCGGCTTCACCGACAAAAAGCTCTGCATTAATCGGCGCCGCCTGCATATGCATGCTGAGTTCGCTACCGGCAAATGCGGCTGGCGCGGCCATATAGCTTGCGGCAAGAAGCGTCGCGGCGAAAGTCTTATAAGGCAGTTTTGTAAAGTTAGTCATCTTCGTCTCCAGTTGCTAAAATAATGGGTAACACCGCCGATGGTTCCCAACTGTAAGGGAGTTTGCCGCCATTGACCCTTGCCGCAGCGGTGAAAGCCCCTTACGGAGCGGCGCAATCCCACATCATTCGAGTATGCTATGATCCGTTCCAGCCTATCCGCCTTTGCCGACCGCATTTCCATTCCCGCGCGCCGCCGCGAAGGCCCAGTGAAATTTACAATTTCGCGCACAAAAATAGAGCTTCTTGCCGGTTTAACCGTGGCCTTAGCGCTCGTGCCCGAAGCCGTTGCCTTTGCCTTTGTCGCAGGGGTTGAGCCGCTGGTCGGGCTTTACGCCGCCTTTATCGTGGGCCTGATTACAGCCTTGATTGGCGGGCGCCCGGGCATGATCTCCGGCGCAACTGGCGCGCTGGCTGTTGTCATGGTCGCGTTAGTCGCCGATCACGGTGTTGAGTATTTATTCGCGACAGTCGTCTTGATGGGGATATTACAAATTCTAGCCGGACTATTCCGTCTGGGTAAATTTATCCGTCTTGTCCCCCATCCCGTCATGCTGGGCTTTGTTAACGGCCTCGCCATTGTCATCGGTCTGGCGCAATTAGGACAATTTCAAATTCCGGGCACCGCCACAGTCGACAGTCACAGCTTTTTACCGAACGGGCAGTGGCTGGCCGGCATGGATATGGCGTTGATGATCGGGCTGACCGTTTTGACTATGGTCATTATCTGGGGCTTTCCCAAGCTGACGAAAATCATTCCTGCGCCGCTCGCCGGGATCGGAATTGTCGCCGGGATTGTTATCGGCTTTGGCCTCGACGTCTCGACCGTTGGCGATCTGGCCAGCGTCAAAGGCGGTCTGCCGCAAATCCATATACCAAACGTTCCCTTTGATCTTGAAACGCTGCAAATTATTTTGCCCTATTCCGTCATCCTCGCCGCCATTGGCCTGATCGAAAGCCTGCTGACGCTTAATCTGGTCGGTGAGATCAAAGAAGAACGCGGCGGAGCGTCACAGGAATGCGTGGCCCAAGGCGTTGCTAATACGGTCACGGGATTTTTTGGCGGCATGGGCGGCTGCGCCATGATTGGGCAGTCTATGATTAATGTGAAATCCGGCGGACGCACCCGCCTGTCAGGCCTCTCCGCAGCGCTGTTCCTGCTGGCCTTCATTTTATTCGCGAGCCAATATATTGAGATGATCCCGCTGGCCGCGCTGATCGGCGTTATGTTTATGGTCGTGATCGGTACCTTTGCGTGGCAGTCGTTCTCGATCATGCGCCGAATTCCGCTGACGGATGCATTTGTCATTATTTTAGTCACAGTCGTTACAGTGTGGCACGACCTGGCAGTCGCCGTGGTTGTGGGCGTCATTGTGAGCGCGCTGGCCTATGCCTGGAACGCGTCGCGCCGCATTGACGCGCATACGAAAACCGAGGGCGATACCAAAGTTTATAAATTAGAAGGCCCGCTTTTCTTCGGCTCTGCCGAAGGGTTCTCGGAACTGTTTACGGTCAACGATGACCCGCAAAATGTGATTGTCGATTTCGATAATTCGCGCGTTGTTGACCAATCTGCCTTACAGGCGATTGAAGCTTTGGCCGCCAAATATGAGGCGGCAGGAAAAACGCTGCAACTGCGCCACCTAACTCATGATTGCCATCAACTCCTCAACAAAGCTGGACAGCTTATCGTCGATAGTGATGATGATCCGGATTACGAACTGGCCGTGGATTATAATGTCCGTCTGGGACGGTTAGGCAGCGGTCACTAAAGGCGGCTTTACCCGCAGCCGTTTTCGCACTAGTTTTCACGCTCACCATTATAGGAGCCGGCTATGTGCGATAATATTACCGAAGCCGAAAATCAGGGCTTTTACGAAAAGCACATAACCCGCAGGACGTTCTCGCTGCTTGCGGGCGGAGCCGGCATATCCATGGCTTTTGCCGGCTGCGCCCCGGGAGAAGCTGCCGCAGGCATTACCGAAAATGATGTCGTCATTAATACGCCGGACGGACAGGCCGATGCTTATTTCGCGCATCCGAGCGATGGCGCGCATGCCGCCGTTCTCATCTGGCCGGATATTGTCGGTCTGCGTCCGGCCTTTAAAATGATGGCCAAGCGCCTCGCCGGTGACGGTTATGCCGCGCTGGTCATCAATCCCTATTACCGACAGGTCAAAGCGCCGCTGGTCGAGGTCGGCCAAACGTTCAAAGACCCTGCTGTGCGCGAAAAGATCGTCCCTTATGCCCGCGCACTGACGCAGGACACGACCAGAACTGACGCGGCGGCCTTCGTTAACTGGTTGGACGCCCAAGAGGCGGTTGATAAGGGCCGCAAAATCGGCACGACAGGCTATTGCATGGGCGGGCCGATGACGATGATTACAGCGGCAACTATGGCATCGCGTATTGGCGCAGGCGCAAGCTTTCACGGCGGTGGCCTGACCACTGATCAGCCGGATAGCCCGCATCTGCTCATCCCGCAAATGAACGCGGATTACCTGATTGCGATTGCGGAAAATGACGACGAGCGTGATCCGCAGTCCAAAGAGACATTGCGCGAAGCCTTCGCCGCCACGGATAACTCCGCCGAGATCGAAGTTTACGCCGGAACGCAGCATGGCTGGTGCCCGCCCGACTCTGCTGTCTATAATGAAGCCGCCGCCGACAAAGCGTGGGCGCGTATGCTGGCCTTGTTTGAGGGGGCATTGGGTTAGACCGCACAATGCTAAGATACATCTTATGTGTGTACGCCTGCATTATTTTGATGGCCTGCGGCGAAGCCGTTAAACAGCAAAACCCCATCAATGTCTCTGCGATAGTCATGGAAAACGGCGTAGCGCCGGATCACTCTGCGCTGAAAGTCATTCGCCTGTCTGACGGTCAAATTTGGCAAAGCGGAGGCGCGCGGCTGGCGCAGCGCTACCCGCCTGCTTCAACATCCAAAATCCCGCACACCTTAATTATGATAGAGGACGGTTTTGCATCTCCTGAAACGATCTTTGAATGGGACGGGACACAGCGGACTTTCGATATATGGAACCGCGATCACACATTGGCTTCGGCTTTTCAATATTCTGCCGTTTGGGTTTATCAATTCTTAGCCGCGCAGCAAGGTCATGACGCCATGTCGGCGTGGATGGCACGCCTGAACTACGGCAATGCCAATATAGGCGATGAGGATGATCTGACGACCTATTGGTTGCTCGGGCCGCTGGAAATTTCTGTTGATGAGCAGATCGATTTTTTGACGCGTTTGTCCGGACGTAAATTGCCATTTTCGACATCGACATATGATATCAGCTTTCCGCTCATGATTGAGCAGAGCGCGGCAGACTATACTCTATATGCCAAAACGGGTTGGCGCTCTGATGGTGAAAACATGGATATTGGCTGGTATGTCGGCTGGATTGAAACTGTCCATTCCGGGACGTCCGACACATATGTCTTCGCTTTCAACATGGACATGCCGGACGGCGAAGGCCGTGAAAAGCGAAAGACAGTTGTCAAAGCTGCGCTTACGTCAATCGGCGCGTTCGGCGAATTACCCTAGCGGTATGCGCGCCCAGAATTATTGCCGGAGAAATCCTCGCTTATCGTTGTCGATTGAGCCATTTCGCTGCGAAAATATAGATCGCGGCGCGGGTTATCCATGATGGGCGAGTTTTTGATCCCTGTCACGACAATCTCATAATCCGACACATCACCCGTTTTAAAACTGGCCAGAATGCTTTCGCCCAGAAGACGGAAAACATCTTTGCCCGCTGTGAGCGTTAACGCGTCTTTCGGCACCGTCATTTCAAGCTTCGCGTCAGGCGAGTTCGCCAGCATAATTTTCAAAGCGGCAAGATTAATGGGGTAGCTGCCCGTAACGCCGGTATGACCTTTAAACGCGGTGTTCTTCGTCACAGTCGTGAGAAATGTCCCGATCGCGCGAAGCTGCGCGGGCGTGCCAATAATATCGACGCGTTCTTTGTGGCCCGTTTGGCCGCGGTCCCCGGAGTAAAGAAATTTCATTATCTATGCCGCGCGCTGCAGGGCAATTGCTGTCGCTTCGCCGCCGCCAATACACAGACTGGCCACGCCTTTGGTAACGCCGCGCTGCTCCATGGCCGCGATGAGCGTGGCAATAATGCGCGCGCCGGACGCGCCGATCGGGTGGCCGAGCACAACGCCGCCTCCATTGACGTTGACCTTGTCATGATCCAGTCCCAATTCTTGCATCGCAATCATGGGAACCACGGCAAAAGCCTCGTTAATCTCCCACAGATCAACCTCGGATGCAGTCCAGCCCGCTTTATCCAACGCCTTTTTAATGGCATGGACGGGGGCAGTGGTGAAATAAGCCGGTTCATGGGCATAGGCCGCGTGACTGACAATCTCGGCCAGGATTTTATGACCGCCCTTTTCGGCATCTGATTTTTTCATCATGACCAGCGCCGCCGCGCCGTCATTAATCGAGCTGGCATTGGCCGCCGTAACTGTGCCGTCTTTGGTAAAGACAGGGCGCAAGGTCGGTATTTTCTCAGGCCGCGCGTTAACTGGACCTTCATCGACGCTGACCACCGTGTCGCCTTTGCGGCCTTTAACGGTGACGGGCGTAATCTCGCGGTCAAATCCGCCATTATCCTGCGCGGCTTTGGCCCGGCGGACAGATTCTATGGAATAAGCATCCTGCTGTTCACGCGTGAATTGATACTCGCCCGCAATCATATCGGCAAAAACGCCCATTGCACCGCCGGCATAAGCATCGGTCAGGCCGTCATGCATCATGCTGTCAATGACTTGCTGATCACCCATGCGCATGCCGCCGCGCGCTTTAGGCAGCAGGTATGGCGCATTGGTCATGCTCTCCATACCGCCGGCAACAACGATATTCGCGCTTCCCGCTTTGATCGCGTCATGGGCCTGCATCGCGGCCTGCATGCCGCTGCCGCACATCTTGTTGACAGTGACCGCCTCTGTGCTCATTGGAAGTCCGGCGCCGAGCGCAGCCTGGCGCGCAGGCGCTTGGCCCTGCCCGGCAGGCAGCACGCAGCCCATTACGGCCTGATCAACATCGTCTTCTTTTACGCCGGACTCAGCCAGCGCCGCTTTAATTGCAGCCGCGCCAAGCTGGGCGGCCGTAACGCTGGAAAATGCGCCCTGAAACGCACCTAGAGGCGTGCGGGCCATGCCGACAATAACAATAGGGTCGTGAGAAGATGTAGTCATATAATAACTCTTTATTCTTTTATTCGGCCTCTTTTTCGGCACGAAGTTTTTCAATGGCGTCCTTTTTCAGGCGAGCCATACGCTCTTGGCGGGACTCTTTCCAGCTTTTATGTTTACGCGTGTCGTAATAAAGCCAAGCCAGAACACCTGCGGCGAAAATGGCGGAAATCCAGAATACCGGTGTTGTAAGAATACTTTCCATAAGAGACACTCCTAAAATAAAAACCCCGCACATTAGATAATGCGCGGGGTCTTGTTTTCAATGCACAATACTGTGCAGGCAGGCATGCTTAGCTTAAGCGCCGACCTCAAATGTGATTTTCAACGTCACGCGAAACATGTCGATTTTATTGTTCTTAATTGTCGTAGTCTGATCGCGCACATAGGCCGACCGGATATTGTCGACAGTTTTAGAAGTGCGGGTAATCGCTTTTTGGATAGCATCTTCGAAAGATTTTTCGCTTTCGCTCATAATTTCGACGGACTTCATAATAGCCATGGGATACTCCTTGTTGTGATGCTGCGGTGGTGCAGCTTACTTAAGGAGCGCAGGGCGAACCTAAAAGTTCCAAAATGGGCGATTCTTTATTAGGCCGTTGCGGTGATCCAGCCCCCGCCGAGCGTACGCTGCGCGTCGCCGCGATCCTCGTAAAACACACAGGCTTGTCCGGGGGATATGCCTGCCTCAGGCTCAGCCAGTTCAACGGCAAGCTTACCGCCCTCATAGCGCAAAGTCGCCGGTACAGGCGGACGGGTCGAGCGGTTTTTGACCCGCACGGCAAGCCCGTCCAGCGCCGCGCCGATATCGCCGTCGCCCAGCCAATTGACCTCTTCGACATAGATATGGCTGCGCAGAAGCGCCTCATGCGCCCCGACCACAACGCGGTTTGTCTCCGCGTCAATGCTGACAACATAGAGCGGATCCGCGCCAGAGCCATCCGGCAGGCCAAGACCGCGCCGCTGCCCGATTGTGTAATACATAATGCCGCGATGCTGTCCCAATATGCGGCCGTCCTGATGCACGATGTCGCCCGCCACAGCCGCATTGGGACGCAGCTTCTCAATGACGTCCGTATATTTTCCGGTCGGCACAAAACAAATATCCTGGCTGTCCGGCTTGGCGGCGACATTTAACCCCATCTCGGTGGCCAGCTTGCGGGTCTCCGATTTGTCCATTGCGCCCAGCGGGAAGCGCAAAAAGTCCAGCTGCTCGCGCGTTGTGGCGAACAGGAAATAGCTTTGGTCTTTGCCGTGATCATAGGCGCGGTGAAGCTCCGGCCCGTCTTGACCCTGTACGCGCTTGATATAGTGCCCCGTCGCCATACAGTCCGCGCCCAAATCGCGCGCGGTTTGCAGCAGATCTTTGAATTTAACCGTCTGGTTACAGCGCACGCAAGGAATAGGCGTCGCGCCCATCAGATAGCTATCCGCGAAGTTCTCAATGACCTGCTCTTTGAAATTGCTTTCGTAATCCAAAACATAATGCGGAAAATCCATCATTTCCGCGACGCGGCGCGCGTCATATATATCCTGACCCGCGCAGCAGGCTTTAGCGCTCTTAATCGCCGCGCCATGATCATATAGCTGCAGGGTTACGCCAATGACCTCATAGCCCTCACGTTTTAGCAAAGCCGCGCAGACAGAACTGTCTACGCCGCCGCTCATGGCGACGACGACGCGGGTTTGCGATGGAGGTTTCGCAAATCCTAACGAATTTATATCCTGTTTTACGCTCATGACCGTTAAATAGTGAGGAGAGTCGTTAATGTCGAGCCTGCTCGCCAGTCGCCAGTACCAAAACGGGACTCATATGACATGAAAGATTCGTAATAGAATCAATTCGTTAGCCCGGCGAGTCATAATTTGTTTACCAAGGTTACCGCGTTAACCATCGTAAACATTTGTTTTTATTCACTTTTTTTGGAGCATTTTTGCATTGATTCAGACCTTTTTAATATCAAGCGTTTAATAACAGTCTGACTAAAGAGAGAAACAATAAGGGACGCGAAGAATGGATCGCAAACTCAAAAGAGAACATGTTGTCATTGGGCCGGAAGGCACGCCGCTTACGATGGCAGATTTACCTAAGCCCAGTACAGTACGCTGGGTTATCCGGCGCAAAGCCGAAGTTGTCGCGGCTGTACGTGGCGGCCTATTGACCTTGGAAGGCGCGTGTGAGCGCTACGGCTTGTCGTCTGAAGAATTTCTCACATGGCAGCGCAGTATTGAAGCTCACGGCATTGCCGGACTTCGCACAACACGCACGCAGCAATATCGCTAAGCGGTATTCATATTAAAAAATAATATACCGTCCGGTTCATTTCGGGCGGTATTTTTTTGCCTAAACATCTGATTTAATTTATAATTTTTAGGTCTTTTTAACCCTGAATTGCTATTCGCTGTCACAGACCTGAACAATCAGGCGCGCGTAGATATTCTGCGCAAATTGGTGAAATGGAAGGGTGTCAATGCCTCACAATGTAAAGCGCGAAACCCGCGCGCGGCTGTTTTGTATTATGGCTGCAGAGGATGGACTGCCATCTGCAAACTCGGCCCGCGCTCTAGCGCATGCCGCGCGCCGCAGGGGTGACAGCGTCCTGCTGGTTGACTGCGCCGATAGCATAAATTCAGAACCGGCCACGCTTTCAGATGTCCTGCGCGGTGAGGCTCAGCTATGCGACGCCAAACAGATATGCCCGCACAGCGGACTTATTGAGGTCCAGGCCGGCGACGCACCATTATATGATATTTTAGGTATATTGGCCGCTTTATCGCTGACCTATGACAATGTTATTGTTACCACGCCTTTCGGATGTACGCCGGCTATTGTGCGATTGGCTACCGCCGCGGATGTCAGTCTGCTGCATTATCACAGCCAAAGTGACCGGTTTATGCGCGGCTATTGGATGCTCGACGCGCTGCGGACGCGATGCCCGCGCCTTGATCCACTGCTCATAGCCTGCGGCCCTGAAGATGAGGCCCGCGAAGCCCATAAGATGCTGACCGATACCATACGCGAATTTTTAGGCGCGCCGCCGCCGCTCGCCGCAATTATTACGCGCGACGGCATGACGAGCGACGCTGCAGACGGCCTGTTGGACCATTTGGATATAGCAGAGCCCGCACGCCGTTCCGCCTAATGCCATAATTTTTGCAGTTTTCACGACGGATTTTCATGTCCGGCCCGTTTATGGTTATGAGAGAGCCACTAATGGAGCTAAAAACATGAAACGTTTACTTATCACATCTGCCCTTATGGGAAGCACCCTGCTTGTTGCAGGCGCTGCGAACGCACAAACACCTGATCAGCGGCCGGACCGCATGGAGCGCCCAGCGGCGATGATGGCCAAGGTCGACACCAATGCTGACGGCTTTATCAGCGCGGCTGAATTTGCCGCCCCTGCCATGATCCGCTTCGACGAAAATGATATTAATGGTGACGGGATGCTTGACGAAGCTGAGCGTACGGCCGCCCGCAAAGCCCCCCACGACAAGCGCCGCGAGAAGATGTTTGATCGCAAAGCCCGCATGATGGCCAAAGTCGACACCAATGGTGATGGCACGATCAGCGATGCTGAGCGTGAAACCGCCCGCGCCGCTATGAAAGCCAAGCGCGCAGAGCGTAAAGCCATGCGTCAAGAGGCCCGCGCCGATCACCCTGCCCGCGCCGATCGCCCTGCCCGCGTCAACCCGGACGCCAATGATGACGGTTTTATCAGCCGTGATGAATATATGGCGCGTGTCACTGCCCGTTTCGATCGCTCTGATAAAAACGGTGATGGCGTTTTGGCCGCAGACGAGATGAACCTTCGCGGCCATCAAAAAGGCCACAAGGGCATGCACAAAGGCCGCCGCGGTCAGCGCTAAGCCCTTTGCGTAACACTGACGGCATAAAGACGGATCCCGATAAGGGGTTTATTCTGGCTATGGCCGCGGGCGATGCCCGCGGCTTGTCCGGCCTTATGGACGCAAATCTTAAGCGCGTGACCGCGCTGGCCTATCATATGCTCGGCGATCAGATGGCCGCCGAAGATGTAGCCCAGGATGTCTTTCTGAAGGCGTGGCTGAAGTCTTCAGAGTGGGAATTTGGCAATGCGATGTTTCTGACATGGATGCGCCGCGTGGCGACCAATACCTGTCTGGACCGTCTGCGTAAGCACCGAGAAATTCTCAGTGACACACTGCCGGAACCGGTCGACAACGCCGCATCTGCAGAAACGCAAATGGCCACGGAGCAGACCAGCGCGACTATTGGCGCGGCCCTAGCCAGCCTGCCGGACCGGCAGCGTGCAGCCCTGACGCTCAGTCATTACGACTATGTCAGCCAGTCCGAAGGCGCGAAAATATTAGAGATTACCGAGGTGGCTTATGAGTCGCTTCTGGCCCGTGCGAGGCGGGCTTTGCGGGATATTTTACTTCCGCAAAAAGACAGCCTGATGGAGGGATTGGGACAATGATGGATACAGCTAAAAATATCAAAATGAATGCTCTGCGCTTTGTGCAGATTGTTGAGGCTTATGGCGCTGACCCGATACGCTGGCCCGAAGACGAGCGCGCCGTTGCTCAGGATTTTGCAGCCCGTCATGACAGCGCCGCGCAGGTTTTAAACCGCGCCGGGCAGATCGACGCTCTTCTGCATCGCCGCCGCGCGCCCGCGCCGACAGATTTGTTGAAAACGCGGATACTCAAACGGACCAATGCCGCTCAGCTAACAGCGAAATCTGTGAAATCCCGTCCCGCTTTTTATCGCATTGCCGCCGTCATCCTGTTTGCCGGCATTGCCGGACTGCTGTTTATGCAGCAACCTAGCAGTAAAGGCTTTACCGATGCGGAGATTGAAATTCTGACAGCGCAGACTGAAGAGGTGAGCGTCGAATATGCCGATGCCGGTGAATTTATAAACGCGCAGCTTGATGATCTATGGGATGGTATTTAGCTTAAGCGGCCCATTTTATCAGGCTGAGTTTTTCCGGCCGCGTCAGTTTTTTTATCGCCGCTTCGCGCTTTTGCGCCGCGCTGCGATCAGGAGCATCTTCCGTATAAACCACAGTCACAGGGCCGCGCCGCATTGTATATTTCGCCCCCCGGCCCGCATTATGCTGCGTCAGGCGGCGCGCAAGATTATTGGTCACGCCGCAATAGAGTGTCCCGTCCGCGCAGCGCAGAATATATATTGTCCAGTCCATCCCATTTAATAGGGGCAAATGTATGAGCGTGAGGTTAGGATTATCAGTATTATTCGCATCATTTGCCTCTCTAAGCGATAGCCATATAGATCACGCCGTCATGCCCACTCGACACAGCCCTAAAACCCGCTAAATACGCCTCATGCAAATCCCAGAAGATACACTCGCCCAGGTTCTTGACCGTTTCGAACAAATCGAAGCGCGTATGGCCGTGGTCAGAGAACCTGACGAAATCGTCTCCCTGTCCAAAGAACACGCTGAATTGCGCCCTGTGGCCGAGGGCGTAGCCAAGTTGCAAGCCCATATGGCGGAAATGGCCGATCTGGAAGAGCTGGCCTCTGATCCTGAAATGGGCGCGATGGCCAAGGATGAATTACAAACGCTCAAAGACGCTCTGCCCGATTTACAAAAAGCCGTGGCCGTGCTGCTTCTGCCCAAGGATAAGGACGATAATGCCTCGGTTGTGTTGGAAATCCGCGCGGGAACGGGCGGTGACGAGGCCGCAATTTTTGCCGGCGATTTGTTTCGCATGTATAGCCGCTACGCGCAGCTTCAGGGCTGGAAAGTCGAAGTCGAATCCGAAAGCGAAGCCGATATGGGCGGTTATAAAGAAATTATCGCGTCTGTCTCCGGTAATGGCGTTTTCGGCAATATGAAATTTGAGAGCGGCGTTCACCGCGTCCAGCGCGTACCGGTGACCGAAACACAAGGCCGCATCCATACCAGCGCCGCCACAGTCGCAGTGCTGCCCGAAGCTGAAGATATCGATATCAATTTTTCAATGAATGATGTGCGCGTCGACACTATGCGGGCCTCCGGCGCGGGCGGACAGCACGTAAATAAAACCGATTCCGCCGTGCGGATGACGCATGAACCTTCGGGCATTGTCGTCGTCTGTGACGCAAAATCGCAACATCAGAACCGCGCCAATGCTGAAAAGATTTTAAAATTACGGCTCTATGATATGGAGCGCGAACGTATGGATGCCGAGCGCGCCGACGAGCGTAAGTCCAAAGTCGGCAGCGGTGACCGCTCCGAGCGCATTCGCACTTATAATTACCCGCAAGGCCGCGTTACAGATCACCGGATCGGCCTGACTCTATATAAGCTGGATAAAATCGTAGCCGGTGACGAATTAGGCGATGTCATTAACAGCCTTCTGGCCGAAGATCAGGCCAATAAACTGGCTGATCTCGAAGCGGGCTAATGGAGGGTCTGCGCGACGGCGTCACGATCCGCACCGCGCGGACTATATTAGCCGCGCGGTTTAAGACTGCAGATAATAATGACAGCGCTCTCGATGCGCGCCGTTTGGTCGGACATGTCACCGGCTTAAGCGATGCAGACATGATCGCTCAAAGCGGCGATCATTTAACCGAAACGCAAATTGAGGACCTCCGGTTAGCTGTGCATGCGCGCCTCTCCGGCAAACCCATTGATCTGATACTGGGTTATCGCGATTTTTGGCTAGACCGCTTTATCATTACCGCAGATGTACTCTCGCCGCGCCCCGAAACCGAGGGCGTAATAGAGGCGGCCTTGCGCCTGCATCCTCCCGTCGATAATCCGGCCCTCTCAATCTTAGAACTGGGCGTCGGCAGCGGCGCGCTCATCCTGTCGCTTTTGCGTGAGTATGCGCAAGCCAAAGCGCTCGCCGTGGATATTTCAGCGGCCGCCCTATCAGTGGCCCGCGAAAATGGGCGGATTTTAAATCTGAATTGCGACTTCATCAAAAGCGATTGGTTTGAGAATGTTGAGGGTCAGTTTGATCTAATTGTGTCCAACCCGCCATATATTTCCGGTGCGGACATGGCGGCGTTGCCTTCCGAAGTGGCGCTGCACGATCCGCGCCGTGCCCTGTATGGCGGCGAAGATGGATTGGGTCCTTACCGTATTATCGCTGCTCAGGCGGGAGCGTATCTAACCCAAAGCGGAAGCGTGATACTCGAAATTGGCAATCGTCAAGCGGCACATATTCGCGATATCTTACACCACGAGGGATTTGATAATATCGCGATCCACGCTGATCTGGCGGGACATGACCGTATTGTCACTGCAAAGCGATAAAAAAACGCTAGACATATGTCAAAGTGACGCTAGGTTTGTATTGCTTAACAGGCGCGAAGAGCCTGAGCACTATTCGGAAAAGAATAAGGATAATCGGACAAGGTTCCGATTTGGGCGCACAGCGCCGTTTTTAAAGATATTCGCCAAAAGGATCAGGCATGAAACGCCAACGCGGACGCAATAATAACAATAATAATCGTAGACATAATAATAGTGGTAACGTCAATCCGAACCGCTCAATGGATAGTAACGGACCGGATGTTAAAGTCCGCGGCTCGGCCAGTACGATCTTTGAGAAATATACGACGATGGCCCGCGATGCCAAAACCAGCGGAAACCGCCTCAAAGCAGAAAACTATCTGCAACATGCTGAGCATTATCTGCGCACCATGAACGAGATGAATGCCAAGCTTGAAACGCAGCGTCTTGAGCGTGAAGCCGCCAAAGAGGCGCAGCGTGCAGAGCGCGAATCCCGCAATGGCGGGGACACTTCCAATGATGATAATGACAGTGACGACGACGATAATACGTCTCGCCGCAGAAATACGTCCCGCCGCCAAAGCGCCCGCGACGATAATCGAAATGATAACACCCGCAATAATGATCAAGAGGATATGAAAAAGTCTAAGGACACCTCCTCTGACCCGTCTGAAGAAAGCCCTAAAAAGAAGAAGGCCGTAAAGCCCAAAGCTAAAAAATCCAAAGATGAGCCTGTTGCTGACGGTCTGGAAATTGTCACCCCGGGTGAAGAGACCCCTAATCCGCGCCGCCGCCGCGCGCCGCGTCGCAAAACCACTGCCGACGGCGAGACTGAATCAGCCTCTTAAATCACTAAAAATATGCATATAAAAAGGCGCCGTGAAAACGGCGCCTTTTTTCTTATTGTGTTTAACCGTTAAGCCGTAGGGGGGTTTTTCTTTGTGGCAGGTTTCTTTTTCGCCGCCGGTTTCTTTTTAGCTGCCGTAGTCTTGGCGGCAGGCTTTTTCGCCGCTGTGGTTGACGCTTTTTTGGGAGCGCTCTTCCGCGCCGGGGCTTTTTTCGGCGCGGCCGCTCTGGGCACTGGCACCGGCTTTACCTCAATATCCGCAACATTAACTTCAGGCTGAGGCGCAGGATTTTTTTTCATTTTGGCACGCGCTTCGGCCAGCTGGTTGGATGCCCGGTCGCCAAAATCGTTCATATCCTCGCGAATATCTGTCGCTTTTTCAGACACACTGTCTTTGGCTTTATTGGCCGCTGATTTCGCTGAGGAGAAGCTCGAACTTGTACGTTCCGCCATGCTTTGGCGCGCCCGCAGCGCCGCTTCGCGCATTTCTTTGATTGCCTCATCTCCCGGAATAGGCGCTTCGCTGTTAAGTCCGCCCAGCGCTGTATTGATATCACCAAGCCGCCCGTAAATGCGGAAAATAATAATAATCAATTCGCAGAAGACGCGCCACAGCAATAGGGAAACGAGGAATGCGACGATCGCAATCAGAATATCGCCAATATGAAAGCGCGCAATATCGCGTAGAAAATTTATCACAAATGAGACGATGATCGCGGCTAGGCCGATATAATATAAGAGCTTGATAATCCGTTCGGATATCATCTCTTTAAACGTTAAAACGTTATCAATAATCGATTTCATATGCGCCTCCAGATCTTACACTTACGTGATGATAGGCGCGCGTCTGACGCGGCGCAAGCGCTAAGCCCGGAGCCTTGACTTAAGGGAGTGAATCCGCAGGCGTAATGCTGGCGACCCGTCCGCGCAAGGCGGGCTCCTGACCCGCAAAAACCGGGCCGGCCTTCAAACGAATATCGTCAATCTCTTTGCGGCGGGCGTCAAATGCGGCTTTTTCAGCAGAAGGTAGAGGTTTGCCGGACAATGTTGACAGGCTGCGCGGATTAATCGCTTTGCCGCCTTTATGGACTTCATAATGCAAATGAGGGCCCGTTGATCGGCCTGTTGTTCCAACATAGCCAATGGTCTGTCCCTGACGCACGCGCGAGCCGGATCGGATGCCACGGGCAAAGCTTTTCATATGGGCATAGGCCGTTTTATAGCCGTCAGAATGACGAATGCGGACATAATTTCCAAAGCTGCCATAGCGGTTGGCGCGCTCGACGGTTCCGATACCCGCCGCCATGATAGGCGTGCCGCGCGGCGCGGCAAAGTCAACACCTTTATGGGTTTTAACATAGCCCAGAACAGGATGTTTCCGGCGGCCATAACCCGATGAGAGGCGCGCGCCATTAACGGGGGTACGCATGAGTTTGCGTTTCGCGCTTTTGCCGTCCGCATCGAAGAAGTTCTCGGAGCCGTCTTGGGTGGTATAAAGGTAATAACTGCTGGTTTTACCGCGCGGGCTAAAGCTGGCATAGAGCAGATCACCGGCTTTAAGCGGGTTGCCCTGTGCGTCGCGGTATAGTTCAAACGCCATAATAAAGGCGTCGCCTTTGCGAATGTCACGCTGGAAATCAACGCTGTGCTCATAAATATGAGAAAATTGGCCGGTGACTTTGTCAGGAACGCCCATACGTCCTGCATCTAGGTAAAGTGAGTTTTCAACCGTCCCCGAAACCTGAACAATCTCTTTGGGGAAATTCACAGTCAAATCGCGTGTGCGGTACTCGCCTTGATTATCACGGCTGACAAATACGGTGCGGTCAAAACTGGGTTTTAACGTCACCTCTGTCAGTTGCGGCTCTGCGCTTTTATCAAAATACAGCGTAACCAATTGTCCGGCGCGAAGATCGCGCGGATTATAAGCCGTCGCAAAAGCCTCCATCGCATTATAGGCTTCATTTGGCGCCACACCATTACGCATGAGAACCGGACCCAAACTGTCGCCGGGCTTTAATTTTATGGATTTAATATCTCCGGCTAGGGACTCATTATCACTGAGAGAGGCGAAGACCACGTCTTCGCTCAGCGCGGGCAGTTCAAGCGGCACAATCTCCGCCAGGGACGTCACCGCGTCAGGCTTAAAGATCAGCAGGCCTGCGAATAGGGCCGCGGCGCAGATTGCACCGATGATAACAGGACGTTTGTTTTTCAGTTTTTCTGATAAAGGCTGCGTCTCAATATTCATATCAGGTGTGGAATTCACTGTGTCTCCCCGGATTATAGTCACGCCTTGTCTACGCAATGCATATATTAGGCCATATCATTTCGCGCAACATGACAAAAATATAGCTTACCAATGGTTAACGCCGCCCCATAGTGTATTATTATTTAGTATTGGGCGTCACCTAATAGCTGACTTACCTTAGCGCGCCGTGTTAAGCAATTTTTATGACAGCCGCATCTGCCGATTTGTCCCAGACACAACGCGATTTGCGGCGGAAACAGACCCGGCGCCGATGGGCGCGTCGTATTGGCGCGGCGCTGCTCATCCTGATTGTCATCCTGTTTATCGGTATTGTTGTGCTGATCCTGAACCGCAGGGCCGTGGTCGAAAGCTTGATTACCCGAACATTGTCGGGGCGGGGTTATGACAGTTCGCTGCAATTGGAATCCTATTCCGGCAAGCATGCGGTGATTAAAAATATCCGGTTGTCACAAGACGGCGAAGTCTTTTTTACGGCAGATCATCTGCGCGCCGAATTTGATTTCACAGAGCTTCAGGCCGGGCGCGTCGAGCGTATAGAGCTGAAAGGAGCCGTAATAGAACTTGAAATTGACGAAGCCGGCAAAATTATCAGTCGCTGGCTGCCCCCGCCTAATCCAAATTCGACCGGCCTTCCTGTTGGAAGCGCCGTCCTCACAAAATCTAAAATCAACATCGCCTCGCCTTATGGCCGTCTGCCCCTGTCCGGTAACGCAGAGCTGCTCAAAAACGGCACAATCGCAGCCGATCTTGACTTGGCCAAAACCGATATTACAGGCGCGCAGCTTTTGCCGGGTTTTCAGGCCACGGTCGCAGGCGGCGTAGATCTCGTCATCGATAAGGGTAATGTTAAGATCAACGCTGCCCGCCTGCGTTTTGACACGATAAAGTATCACGAGAGCGAAGGCCGCGACGTCAATGTCACAGCCACAGGCGCGCTGCGGCTGCCCAATGAAACCGGTGCCGCGACGCCGCAATTTACAGGAGAAGCGGGATTTGATGCAGCCCGCTTGCAATTGGGCGGAGCGGATATCGAAAATGTCAGCGCCACAGTTAACGGGCGGATAGATATGGACGAAAGCGGCGGCCTTGATTTCGAGGGCCGCGGCAGTGCCGCGCTGGCCAGCCTGACCCATCCGGAATTCACCGTAAAAGGGGGGGCATTGAGTTATGACGGCATCGCGCAATTTGACGAGGTCGCCGGCCTGATCCTGCACGGACAGCTTGATTTTGACAGCGTAGAGAGCGGCCTCACCGATCCGGCGCGAGCCCGCGCTCTGGCCGAAACTATGACGCTCTCCGCGACTTTGTCCGCCGTCCCTGTGACGCAGCAGTTCAGCGGTGCTTTGACCGACGATGTGGCCACGCTGTTGCAAGGCAGCGCGGCAAAAATGCGCGTCGACATCGCCCTGACCGGAGAGATGCGGCGCTTGGACATTGTGCAGCCGCTGACCCTGAAACGCGGCGCTAAATCGCTCACGGTTAGCGCGCTTAACGATCATCCGGCCTATTTGCGCCAAGACAGTGAATTGACTCTGGCGGTTGCTCTGACCCTGCGCGGAGCGCGGCCGCTTAACTTGGACAAGCTTATCATTAAAGGCCCTGCAACGGACGGCTGGCTGTGGGATAATGTGCGCAGCGTCAGCGCGGCTTTGCGGACGGGCAGTGAATGGCAGGGCGCGCTTGGACGGCTGTCGCCGCTGAGCACAACAATTGAATACAGCGCCGAAAATGGCGGGCAATTGCGCGTTGGCGGTCAGCTCGAATATGACGGCCCGCTTGTGGACGGCGTCGACGTGCGCGGCCTGCACTATAAGGGCGGGCTGTCGATAAATGACGGCGCCATTATCTTGTCGCCCAGCACGCCGGTTACGGCGGAGCGCCTGACCACATCGCTGGATTGGCAGCTGCGCGATATCCGTCTGACCCTGCCCGGAGCGCAGCGCATCACATCACAGCGGGGCAACGTGAGGACGGTTTCGATTGCGGCTACCGATCTCTCTGCGCAGGTCGTTAATACCAAGACCGATCAGCAAGCCGAGGTCACAGCCGCCGCTTTGCAACTGGACGGCAAAATGGCGGGCGCAAACCAAAACTGGAGCGCCGCGCTGGAGCAATTGGCGGTCAGCTCTGACACTCTTCCCGCTGCGGACACCCGCGCCAAAGCCGCCACATTGACGGCAACACTGTCGAAATCCGCAGCCGCGCCATGGCAATACGCTGTCGATAGCCCCGCCCTGTCGGTTCGGCTTAAACCCGTCACCGTCACGCAATTGCCGCTCTCCATAAAGGGCACCGGCGGCGATATGACCCTCGATTATGACGGTGGCAAAGTCGCGCTGGACGACTCAAACCTGCCCGCCGTCCCGCTGACGGGTCAGGCCCGCATTAAAGACGGCGTCATTACGGGCGAGGCGAGCACCGTTCTGCCGCGCGCCACAGCCTATCCGATCAATGCCGCCTACCGCTATCATGACGGCCGCGGTGAAGTGAATATTGACGTGCCGCGTTTCGTCTTTACCGAGCGCGGTTTGCAGCCCGCCGATCTGGTCCCGGCTTTGAAGGGTAAAATCACCGGCGTGCAGGGTTTGGCGAGCGCCAAAGCGCGTATCGAATATATCGCGGGCGAGCCGCTCAAATCCTCTGCCACCGCCAATCTGCAAGGGCTGGATTTCGGCACATTGGTCGGCCCGTTTACAGGCGTGAAATCCGAGCTGACGTTCTCCTCACTTATGCCGCTACGCACGGATGGCGAGCAGACCCTGTATATCGGCTCATTTGACCCGGGCATCCCGCTGGGCGAAGGCGTGGTGCGCTTTGCCGTGGTCGAGAACGGCTTTGATTTGCGCGACGGGCGCTTCCCGCTGCAGGACGGCTTTATCAGCCTTGATCCGACTTTGTGGCGCACGGATGAGCGCAAGAACAATGTCACCGTGCGCGTGCAGGACGTCTCGCTGGGCACCATATTGGGACAGGCCAGTGACGGCCGTATCAAGGCCACGGGCATTGTCACGGGCACGCTTCCTATCGCTGTAGACGGCGTCGATGTGCGGGTCGAAAATGGCCGCCTCGAAATCGCTGATGGCGGCGTGATTGAGATCATAACCGAGGATTTGGACGCATTTAAAGACGCCGAAGGCAGCAAAAAAATTGTCCAGGACATTATCCGCCGCTTTGAATATGAGCGCATGTTTATCGAGGTCAACGGGCCGCTGGACGGAGATATGAAATTCGGCATCGACTTTACCGGGGGCAATCCCGAGGTTCTTGGCGGGACGCAGTTTAAGATACGCACCCGCATTGAAGGCGAACTGGTCAACATCACCCGCAACCTTATAAAATATTTCAATTCCAACAATGTTATCGATCTTATTGTCACCGGAGACCGTTAATGCCAAGTTCAGCTACGATCAGTTAGGAGAGACTATGTTTACGTGCTCAATGAGGTCTGCTTTGACAGGTCTGGCGGGTTTAACTGTACTTATGGGCGCAAGCGCGTGCGAATTGCCCATCCGCATACAGGCCCCTGACAAACCGATCGAGATTAACTTAAACATCAAAATTGATCAGGAGATTCGGGTTCGCCTCGACAAAGATGTCGAAGACCTGATTTCAGACAACCCTGATATTTTCTAGGAGGCCGATATGGCACAGATGAAAACACTTATTATGTCCGTTCTGGGCGGCGCAGCCCTGATCGGCGGCGTTGTGGCCGGCACGACACTGCTGCCGGATATGTTGGTGGCGAGCGCCCAAGCGCAAACCGCTGACGATTTGAAAGACCAAGGCAAAATCGGCGAAACCGCCGAAGGCTATCTGGCCGCGGTTACTACGCTCACCTCGAGCGAGCAGGCCGCTATGGACGAGATCAACGCCAAGCGCAAAACGGTCTATACCCGTCTGGCGCGCGAACAGGGCGTCTCGGTTAGCGATGTCGCCAAATTGACGGCGGAAAAGCTCGTCGCCAAAGCCCCGTCCGGTCATATGATCCGCGACGGATTCGGCGCTTGGGTGCCTAAGCCTTAACCGCTGAAATTCCGCGATAGTGGGCCCGTTGATCGCGCAGGCGATCAATCGGGGATTTCAGCGCTCTCTCGGTTAGTCGCTCACCGTAACGACTACGATTTTTAAGCCCGTCGCTAACGCGGCGGGTTTTACGCTGTCCCCTCCCCGCGCATCCGCTCGCGCGCAGCCGCCACGTCACAATGATCAGGCACGTCCTCCCCCGCCTCAATCCTGTCCACCAAATCTAATAGACGCAGTCTGAACCGCTCGCGTTCCTGGGCCGTTGGCGGCGGAACCTCTTCATAGCGCATATATCGGGGCGGCCAGACCCGCGTCTCGGATATAATTTTGGCCAGCAGCGCCCGCTGTGCGGCCACTTTGACCCGTATTAATTTCTGCGCCGGCGACAGCGCCCCGCGCCTGCATGTCGGGCATAGCGCGCTCGGAGCGGACATTTTACGCCGGCTCATCATCACCCCCGGATATCTCGCCCGCATGATGCCCCGCGGCTCTATCCAATATTGCCAGCAATTTTTCACGCAGCATGTCCGCGTCGTCGGGATGGAGCGGCGGCAGGTCTTCATAGGCGATTCCCTTTGGCGGCCAATCCTGTCCGTCCGCCGCCAGTTTCGCGGCGCGCGCCTCTTCCACCAAAGCTTTAACCTGCGCCAGCTCATCGGACGGAGATAGGGAAGCCCGCCCGCAATCAGGGCAATGTACGGGCGGCTCTGTCGGCGGGTTTTTATACTGTCCTCGGCTCATATTTTTCCTTTATGGATTTTGCTTTATGTTTGGGTCACCCCCTCAGCCCATCGACCGTTGGTCGCCGGACAGCCGCCGGGCGGCCCCGTCCCCCGCACAGCAGGGGAGCAAAAGATTGAGAGCCGCTTAGCTTTCCTCCCCTGCTTGCGGGGGAGGTGCCGAACGCAGTGAGGCGGAGGGGGTGTTACTCAAGCGCCACCGTGCGATGACGCATCGGGTCGTCACGAAAACAAGAGGCGAGTCTCGCCCGTAGGGCGAGCCGGGAAATAATAGTGTGTGCCCAAGCCTACACGCGCCATCCTGCGATGGCCCATCGGGTGACCACATGCGCGCCGGGTTGGTCGGCGGCGGCGCGCCGCTAAAAATGTGCGGACGCATCCGCGAAGCCGTCTCCTTGCCGGAGACCGTAAGGGTAAGTGTTTCGCAAAGAGTTAGCTTCGCGGCGATATCTCGCGGCCCTCCCCTGTCGGGGCATGAGCATCACACTAAGAGCTGCGTCCCACGCGAGGTCACAGACCCAAACCCGTTTGATGTAGGCCGTAACCCCACATCGCCCGGATCCAATACCGATCTCCTGAAAGTTACCGAACGTCGACACCCGGCCCGCCACAAGAGACAGTTTAAAGATAGGGCAGATTTGGGAGGCGGGGATGGATTTATCTGAAAGTGCGGTTTTATGGAGGTTTCGGGGGAGGGGAGGTAGGGATAGCGGCAGGTTCGCACTCCTACACCTCGCCCTTCGAGTCCACGCGCCTACGGCGCGTCCTCAGGATGAGGTGTTCTGTGAGTTTGGGCATTTTAGTGGTAAAATCCAAAAGGAAGCCTCATCCTGAGGCGGCTTCGCGGTAGCGAAGGCGGGACCGCTCCGGCGGCCCGGTCGAAGGACGAGGCGGTGGTTATCTCAATGGTACGTACAATTCACAACCTCGCGACCATCTGCCCTCTCCCCACCGGGAGAGGGTGCCCGGAGGGCGGGTGAGGGGAAGATAACCCAAATCGTGCGTTACGAAATTTATAAAAATAGAAGAGCCGTTCTTCACCCCATTAAGGTCACCCGACACCGATTGCTTAGGCGCATTATCTCCCCTCATCCGGCCTGTCGGCCACCCGCTCCGGCGGCCCGGTTCTCCCCGCGTGAGAAGGCCGATAATCGTGAAAGTGGTTTTAAATTGTGCCGCGGCGCTTGGAGGCCATCATGTAAACACAGGGCTGCATGGCTCATTATTGCGCGATGGATCCTCGGGTCAAGCCCGAGGATGACGCAAATAAGGAAATAATGGATGGCCGCGCGCAAAGAATAACAACTTATAATATAATATAGTACTTGACACCTATAACTAACGAATAAAATGTGAGGTATGGCAAGCACGCTTACAAAATTTAAATACTCTCTCCATTTAGGATCTTCAAATTTAAAGAATTTTGAAGAATTTTTGACAGCGAAAGCAAAAACGCAATGTACAAAAATAAAGCTTAGAGGGCCTCTGAAATTTAAGTGCACTCTGTATTATAAACAAACCCACACAAATGTGCCCGGTTGGGCAAAAAATTTAGATTTGATATTTGAAGTAGATAAAAAAATTAGTTCACGCTCAGCGGCTGCAGCGATGCTTTTCGAAGCTAGCGGACGAATATTTGCCTGTACATTTGGATTTGGTCACACTTTTCTAAATAATGACCTTAGAGAAAATGACTTTGGGCTAATTGTTGCAGCTAACTCACTATCTGACAAAGGCATCAGAGTCGTAGAAAAAGCAAATCTCGGCACAGTTTTGAGGGATTACACTCAAGCCGCAGGAATAACAAATCTACGAGATTTTGATGTGGACGGTGCATTAAGTCTAATAAAGAAACTAAGCGGTTCACATAAAAATGGAAATGGAACACTCCAAGGGGGAACATCAATTAGTCTCACTTCAGAAAAAGACCTTGCGAGAATAGATGAAGTTGCCGACAGCCTGTTGCAACTATATAATTCAAAGGATTATCAAAAGTCCAGTTTTTCTATTATCGAAAAAATAAAACCTGTACTTGATGTCGATATAGAGAAGAAATTGAACGATGAACTCCTAAAAGACCTGCAGTCGTTATCGCCAAATTTCGAATTGGGGATGCCCGAAATAGACACTGAACCATTTAGTTATTTAACCATTTCGGGATTAAGAACAAATAAGAAGTTCGCTGACATCTCTTTAGAAACTTATTTAAAAGTTTCAGGAGCACCATCATCTATAGATGATCTACACAATCACATGGTAGTAACGCATGATTTAGATGAAGTAGCAAAACGCGGTCGCTGGAGCATATATAAAGGGCTTGTCGGATCCTTAATGTATAATGGTCGATGCTGGGCTTTGAATGAAGGGAAATGGTATTCAATAGAAAATGCATTAAAGACTGCTTCTGACAATGCTTTTCAGAATTCATCTTCAGGACTTGATATCAATTTTACACCTTGGCCACTCGTTGAGAAAACCAAAAATGGTGGTCAGAAAGTTATGATTTATGAGCCAGAAGTAGAATATAATCAAAGAGTTGCATCGAGTGCCCCTGCACAATACCTATTTTATGATAGAAACCTTTTTAGTATACCAAACAACCCAGGCCCGGGCATAGAGGTTTGCGACCTTTTTGATATAACTAGTAGGACATTAATTCACGTTAAAAAAAGTGGCCGGAAATCAAGTGTGATAAGTCATTTTTTGAACCAAGGCCTGAACTCGGCTAAACTTTTAAAATCTTTTCCTAAAATAAAGCAAGATTTTCTTGAAGATTTAGAAAAAAAAGTTGACCCAACTACTTTTAAGGCAATTGAAAATGAGTTCCCTGATGGTTGGACTGTAGAGTTTAAGTTTGGTGACAGGCCCAAAAAAAATGGGGATTACACAATACCCTTTTTCTCAAGAGTAACTTTTGAAGAAGTTAGGCGCGAAATAATTGCTAGAGGTTTCAAGGACGTAAAAATATCCTTTATACGAATGTCGAATCCCGGGAATTAATTTGCCGTAACACTTCTCACCCCACCCGAACCAATTCCGCTTTCGCCTCAACCGCCGCGACAATATCGTCCACCATATCGTCATTATCCGTCTTCCCCGTTTTCTTCCCCGCATGGTACATCATGCCATAACCCGCGCTGCCGCCGGTGAAGCCGACATCGGTGAACATGGCCTCGCCGGGGCCGTTGACGACGCAGCCGATAATGGACAGCGTGATCGGCTCTGAGATATGGGCGAGGCGTTCTTCTAATGTCTGCACGGTTTTAATCACGTCAAAGCCTTGGCGGGCGCAGGACGGGCAGGAAATAATATTGACGCCGCGCGTGCGCAGCCCCAAAGATTTGAGCATATCAAAGCCGACTTTGATTTCTTCGACCGGGTCAGCGGATAATGACACGCGGATGGTGTCGCCGATCCCGGCCCAGAGCAGATTGCCCATGCCGATAGAGGATTTAACCGTGCCGATGCGCGCGCCGCCTGCCTCTGTCACGCCCAAATGCAAGGGCGCGTCGGTTTGATCGGCGAGCATTTGATAGGCCGCGGCGGTCAGGAACATATCCGACGCTTTGACGGATATTTTATACTCATCAAAGCCCTCATCTTCTAACATGCGGGCATGCATGAGCGCGCTCTCGACCATGGCGTCGGGGCAGGGCTCTCCGTATTTCTCGAGTAGCTCGCGTTCCAGAGAGCCGCCATTGACCCCGATACGGATGGAGCAGCCATTGGCGCGCGCGGCGGCGACGACTTCTTTGACCCGCGCTTTGCCGCCAATATTGCCCGGATTAATGCGCAGGCAGGCCGCGCCGTTTTCGGCGGCTTCAATCCCGCGTTTATAATGAAAATGGATATCCGCCACGAGCGGGACATTGACCCGGTCGGTAATCGCGCGCAGGGCGAGGCTGCTCTCGGGATCGGGGCAGGAGACGCGAACAATATCGGCCCCGGCCTGCTCCAGCGCGGTGATCTGCGCCACCGTCGCATCGACGTCATGGGTGAGCGTATTGGTCATGGACTGCACCGCTATCGGCGCGTCGCCCCCGACCCGCACGGAGCCGACGCGGATTTGGCGGCATTTGCGGCGAACAACAGTGCGCCACGGACGGATTGAATTGATGTCTTGTCCCATAAGAGCTGTCTGCCATGGATTTGCGGCGGATTGAAGGAGATTATGCTGTAAGGACAGGCTCTGGAGGTGAGGATGGGATTCGAACCCACGTTAGGCTACAAACCTAAACACGCTTTCCAAGCGTGCGCCTTAAACCGCTCGGCCACCTCACCCTACCAGATCCATCTCGGTGGTTAACCCGAGAGGTTTTATATAAGCGCACGCTTAATCTTTTAATGTTTCAATCGTCAAGCGATTGAAACTGTGCGCCTTAAACCGCTCGGCCACCTCACCAGATATCCAAGAGCAAGCGCGGCTTATATTTCAAAGCCGCGCAAGGTCAAGCCTTACGCCGTGTGTTTTGCATACGTCTAAATCAAGACGATCCAAACCAGCGGCGCATGAAGCGGCGATAGGCGGAGTGGCGCTCTTGTGCTTCGCGCTTAACCTTGCCCGCATGGCGGCTGACCGTGTCAGACATGTCGTCGATTTCTGCGTCAATGCGGTCCGTCACCGGGTCGACATTGGTCTTCGTCCATTTGCGGACGGCCCGCCAGATGATAAAGATAATCACGGCGAGGATGGTCAGAAAGGCGATATTAAACCACGGGATCAGAAACACATTGGGCCCGTCCACCGGCTTGATCTTGGTCGCATTGGGCCAGATCGAGAACAGCCGGATGCGCCAGCCATAATGGGTCACGGCCACCCATTGCCCGTCTTTCGCGCTCATATCGGCGGCTTTGGCGGATAATTCACTACTGTCAAATTTCAAGTAAAACGGGAAGGCCCAGCCCGTATCCTCATTACGGTATACGCGCGATTTGCCATTGGCGCGTACGGTCGATATAAAGCGTACATCGCGCGTCGCTTCGGCATTTGTGCCGACATCCGGGCTGTCCCAAAACGGCGAGCCTTTGCGAATATCCATTCGCTTCACATCAGTATCAACGATTTTGACGATGTCGCGCTGCGGCATGTAATAATGCAGCCCGATGGCGGTGATGAGCAGGACGGTAAACAGGATAAATCGTTTGATGAATTTCATAATAAACCCCTAGGAATACTGCGCCAGATAGCCGAGCAGCGCCATCACGGCGAGCGGGAACAGATAGACAAAGATAAACAGTTTCGGTTTTAATCCGCGCTCATAATCGCGCATGCCCCGGGCGATATAATCGTCTTCGGGCAAATCGGTCTGTCCGGCTTTGACATCATTTCGCAGTTTCTGGCGCTTGCGATAGCGCGACAGGGTCGACAACGCGATATAGATCGCCGTCAGGATCAGCAGAATAATAACGATATTGCGCACCCAGATGATCATAATTATTTCCCTCTATTTTTTCCCTTATTTGGGCCGCGATAATGCCCTTTGTCCCAGCCCAGCTCTTCGCGCATGCCGCCCCGCTTTTTGCCAAACGGTTTAACCACGACAACGCCGTCCTGAACAGTGGGCGTGCCCCATGGATTACTCATGCGCGGCAGGCCATCTTTGCCCAGCTTGGCGCGGTTTTTGACCGGCGCCATAGGCTCCGGCATAGGCTCAGCCATAGACGGCTCCGGCCCGAACAGAGCTTCGCGCGCGCCCGCTTTATCGACGGCATATTCAGCGGCGAGGAATTTGGAGACATAGTCTTTTTTCGCGTCCGGCCAGCCGCGATAGGCCTCATAAAAGAGCGGCTTGTGACAGATGAACAGCTGCCGGAAATCCATACGCGACAGATCCGAGAGCAGCATATTGACCAGATCGCGGTCCGCATGCGCGCTGCCCCGAAGCGCGTAGAAAAACGCCGGATGATCCGGCCCCATTCTCGGCACGGCCCCGCCCATGCTGGCCCAGCGCCAATAGTCCATCAGGCCGTAAAATTCCTTGGGCATGTCTTGGCCGTATTTACGCTCCAGCCTGCGGATATTGCGCCGCGTAATCCCCGACAGATCATCGCCTAATTCCGCCGCGCGGGAAATGGCAATAAAATCAATCTTCTGTTTTATGATCGCCGCGCTTTTGTCATTTTTGCGCTGCACGATAAGCTCGGACAGCCCTTCATCACGCAGGAAATTGGCAATGCCGTCACGGTCTTCAAAGGTCAGGATATTTTTAATCGGCAGATCATGCAGACCGTCAATATTATCGCGCGCAATGATTGTCGGCTTGGCCGCATCGCGAAAGACGTAGACGCCGCCAAAATGGCCGGTGAAATAATTACCCTGCGTGAAGCTCTTGGTTTTCAGCTCGACAGGATTGCGCTGTATATCGCCCGTGCGTTTGGCCAGCTCGATCATGTTCGCGATTAAAACATCATCCCACCACGCATCGCCGGTATTCAAAAATGTCTCGATCTGGCCGCGCAATTGGCCCGCCTCTGCGAGATGGGATTGCACCGTATCGGCCTCGACATCGATGCGGTTTATATTGAGAAGGTCTGCCGGATTTTCAATCGAAAACACGGAGTTGAGCAGCTCGCCCGCCACCGCTTCGCGCGCGGTCAACGCGAATAGCTGATCTTCATTTTCATCAATATACTGGCGCAAAATAGAGCGCGAGGTAGAGAATTGCGAACCCAGCAGCGGCGCGGTTTTCTGGTCCGTCGACAGCAGGATGAACATGCGGTTACACCCTTGCGGATTCAAATAGAGATCATCGCCAAATTCATGCCCGATCTCAGGCGAATATCCGCTAATATCAATATGAAATTCAGTCAGCGCCATTCTGCGCCCAATCAAATGCTCCAGCGCGCGGTTATACCGCTCGACGAGAGCAGCGGAATTGACCTCATAAAGATTGCCGAACATCAGGCCGTTTTTGACGAGACGCATCATAGGTCGCTCTCAACATCATGAAAATTTACTGAAACGTCTTCGCATTTTACTGAAATTCGACCCCAATCACCTGCCAAATAGCAAGCGCCTTCGGATACAATAAAAGAGTCAATATTTCCCATATCTTCTTCGTAATTTGCATCAATTGATCTATGCGAATTTGAGCGATCATCTTGAATTGAGGAGCACGATGAAAACTTCAATACACCTTTTAAGTAACAATGTTGTTCATCGCGTTTAGGTGACTGATAAAATTCATGCCCCTCACACAGAACAAACTCCATTATAAAAGAGACATCAGCAGAGGTTGTTATAATATCAAGCACATAGGAATCTTCTAAATAGACATGCGCTAAAGGCCCAACAGCCTTATTATACTTAATAGCTTTGGAGATCACGAATCTAACCCAAGTCTGTTAATGTAAAAAACATAAAGATCACCCCTCACCCCCCAAATAACGCGACTTCGCTTCGGCTTGGCGGCCGAAGTCGCGCACCATATTATCAATCGCGATTTCGTCGCTTTTGTCGGCGTAGCGAAATTCGCTATCGGCGTAGCGGTTAATTTCCTGAATAAGCATGTCGACGGTTATGGGCCGCGACATATCGGCGATCATTTTGCGTTTGGTGTCATAGTCTTTGAACAGGAACAGTTCGGGATTTTCCATCCATTCGTCGGGGAGTTCAAAATCCATCGCGCGGACTTTGACGGCGTCGGTGATGTTTTTAATGGCCCGTCCGGTGAAGCGCTCGTCGGCGTCTTGAATGCCTTTGAGATAGGTGCCGAGTTTGGCGATGGTGTCGAGTTTACCGATCTTTTTGGACACAGCGTCAAAGACTTCGATCAGCCCCTCTTCTTTGGGCCGGGAATAGCTCTGATAGCTCTCGGCGACGGCTTTTTTAATGTGCTGCGCAGCGAACAGATCATGCTTTCCAGTCGGGATGTTGTGGTTTTTTCCCATTAATAAATGCAGGATATCAATGTAGTCGTCGCGGCTTTGCGGCCCGTCGACGAGGAAGCGCGCGCCCGCGCGTTGGCGCAGGGCGTCATCGACATTTTCCGGATAGTTGGAGAACATACCGAATGTGCAATTGCCGCGCACGACGGTATTCGCCCCTGCAAAGCTCTCCATTAAAACGGCGGTAATCTCTAATTGACCGGCGCTTGATTGGCGGTCGCCGCGTTTGCCGGCGAGTTGGTCAATATCGTCAATCGTGCCAAAGCCGATGACCGCCGGATCGATAATAGTATTGAAAAAGGCCTTGGCGTTTTGCGCTGATTTGCCTTGATAGCTGTCAATGCTGTCCGTGGACAGGTTTTGATAGCGAAACGGATAGCCGGCATTTTCGCAATAGCCGGAGATGAGCCCCGCCATCATTTGGATCAATGTGGTTTTGCCCGTGCCCGGCGCGCCGTCGCCCATAAAGGTGAAAATAAATCCGCCTAAATCGGCAAAGGGATTGAGCTTGCGGTCAAAATCATAGGCCATCAGCATTTTAGACAGCTTCATGGCTTGGTATTTTGCGATATGATTGCCGACGACCTCATTGGGCTTTTTAAATGTCATGGTCAGCTTTGTGCCGACCGAGCGCGCATAGGGCGTAAAGCCGCTAATTTGGAAGTCATCGTCTTCGACGCGGTAATTGACCGAGGTAAACGGCTCCAATCGTGGCATATTGCTGGCGCGTAGGGCAACTTTGTCCATTAATTGCTCAAGGAAGGCTTTGACCGTCGGGACGAGTTTGGACTCATCATCAGCGAAGACCGCCAGATCCTGATCCAGTTCCCACAACGCGCCGGACAGCGCTGTATGAGCGTTATCGGTCAGCACTTCCTGGACCTGTCCGATTTCGACATTAATCTCCCCGCCGTCGCTTTGCAGCGCTGAGAGTAGGAAGGCCGTCATATTGGCAAAAACATGCAGAGAGATCAGCGCGCTGCCCGCGAGCAGCTCGGAGAACTCTGTTTTGCGGCTATCGGGGAGCGCGCCTTGAAGATTGGATTTGAGTAGCCCGGCCAGTCCCGTCTGCTCGGCATATTGGTCAGCCACGACCATGGATGTAGCGAGCGCGCGGCGCAGGCTGCGCAAAACGTGGGCCTGAGTCGGGCTGGTTAGCGTATCGCCATCATCTGCGCCCTCGATGCGGTCGATCAGATGCACGCCCTCGGGGCGGGCCGTATTTTGGGTGACAAGGCCGGGCGTAGTGGAGCGAAACCGGCGGCGCGCCGCTATACCCGATGAGCGTCCATTGGCCGGCGCGGCCTCTTTTTGTTTGGCCAGACGCGGCGTATGGTCAAAGCCGTCCAGCAGGCTTTGCGCGGCGGTGTATTTGGCGCGGATCAGCTCTTCTTTTATTTGCATCAGGTCGGACGTTGCGGACATAAATCTCTCTAATATCTGGACTTAATTATAACTTAAAATCTTGGACTTTTGGCCCACCACATATTTGCGCACATCGGCAAAGTCGGCTTTGGCCTGTTCTTCCAGCACTTGGTAGGCGCCGTGGGGCAAAATGAGCGCGCGGCGAATATCGGTGACGCCGGCCTCTGTGCTTTCAAAATCCGTTTTATCAAGCGCGTAGACCTGCCGCTCGGCCTGTTTAAACAGCCCGACTTTTTCCTGAGTTGTGGATTTGGACACAAGGCTCTCCACCGTCCAGGCCAGCGCCCAGTCTTTGCCCGGTTCGCTGCGCGCATTGGCCAGCACGTCACGCAGCGGGCCATGCTGCTGCGTGAAATTATGGCTATACATCGGGCCAAGGTGAAAACGGCGCAGCATTTTCGGATGCAGCGTATCGAAATCCTGATCAAAGCCGCGCGCAATCGTCAGCAGCTTTAGCCCTGATACGGCCTGCGCCATAAGGTGACTTTGTACGCGCGGCCAGCGGCGCTCGTCATGGGGGAGCGGACGGTATGATGTGTCGTCCACTTCCATCAAATACAGCACCGGCAGATTGCTCTGGCTGTCATAGGCCGCCCAATGGATCAGGTAGGTGCGCCGTCCGGCCTTGAGGTCTTTTCCGACCCAGATAATTTGTGGATGGTTCTGCGTTAAGAACAGCTCTTTTTGCGAGAGATATTCATAATAAATCCGCTGGCTGAGCGCATATTGCAGCTGCGTCGGGGCGCTTCGGTCAGACAATATATGCTGCACCATATCTTTTTTCAGACGCTCTTGGGACGGCAGGGATTTAAGGTGTTTTTTCGCCTGCGTCGCGTCCGCCGCCATTTGCATCAGCTCGCGGTGAACCGGAAATCCGCTTTCGGTTTTATCGATTGTAAACTGCGCCGCCGAGGCTATGCCCGCGCGGTCCGCCATTAGATATTTATAAGACAGGGCGGTAAAGGTATTGGACAAATGCCCCAGATAGCCTTTGAGCATTTTGACTTCAGGCGAGGTAATCTGGCGCTCGGTCTGGGACAAGTCCGCAACCTCGCCCAAATGGGCGATAATACGTTCAAATTTTGCGAAATAGCGCCGCGTTGCTGCCGCGGTGCTTAAAACCTCGTGATCAAATGTCAGGTCCACCTATGCGGCCTAACCTTGATCCGGCGTCTGCCCATATGCATTTTTATCATGCATTTCGACGATCTTCTCAAATCGGCGGGCAAAGCGCTCATCGGCTTTGACCTTCTCCTCTAACACCTTGCGGGCAAAGACGATGTGATCTTCGTGGGATTCCATCATTTCCGCCATACGCGTATTGGTGGCCGCGCCAATCGCCGCCATAGCGACCTGCGCTTCTTTATCTGTGGCCACGCCGATCTCGTTAATCTGGTGGGCGACTTCCTGTTGCTGCGCGGTTTTCAGCGATTTTGACAGAGCGTCATAGAGCACGACGCGCTGTTTGGTGTCAGTCTGCAGCTTGTTAATCAGCACCATTTGCGTGGCGGCCTGGTTTTGCAGACTGTCCAGCCATGTTTTGCCTTTTTCAATATAGCGCTCTAATGTTTGACTCTTCGCCAGTTGAACCTGCTCGGCTTGCGCCAGCTCATTATACTGCGAGTTCACAGCAGCGAGTTCTGACTCAAGCTGCGCGCGCAGTTTCGGATTGGTCTCTGCGGCCAGCTTGCCTTCCAGTTCAATAATACGCGGGTCGAGCGCGAGCAGGTCAGCCTTGATGGTTTCCAGCATATTCACCGCCGCTTCACGGTCGGTCAGCGTCGTCGCCAAATTGGCCTGCACTTGCTCTTTATGGCCTTGCAGCGAGTTTAGCTGATCAGTCAGCATCTGGCTGATAATATTGGATTTGCCGATCAAATCTTGGAGTTTGTCTTCGATCGAGGCGACGCGAATGCGTTCCTGGCGCATCATCTCGGAGCGTTTTTTCGAGAACACGCCGACAAAGGACTCCCATCCGGTTTTGGACCGCATGGCGTCGAAATCTTTGGAAAAGCCCGTCGTGACATCATCTAGGCCTAAAATCAGCTCTGCGATATTGGCATTCATGGCCTCCGCATGTTTATGGACATCGTCCAGCGAGGCGTTCTCTATATCGACCGAAATATCCGTGCCCTGCGCCATTTTGGCCCGCGCCGTATTAATACGCGTCGACAGCTCGGCGACTTTGGACTGTGACTGCGCAACCTGTTTTCTGGATTCTTCGATTTGGGTCTCGAAACTGGACATATATTCCCCTTTTTGTGTTATTTTACACATAAGGATTTTTGGGCAATATTCAATCGAGATTTGGTCGATTTAATAAGAAAACCACGCTATTACGGGCTTTTAGCCTCATAGTGGAGGAGGAATTTTGGCCAAGGGCCATCTGCTATATGAGCAAAATTTCACACATTTGTGACCGGATCTATGGAACAGCTTCGTCAGCGCAACGTTTATTGAGCGTAACAAGGAGATTACTATGACTAAATTAATTCTTATCTCGGCTGTCGCTGCGGCAACATTGCTCGGCACAGCGTGTAGTACTACAGGTAATATGGAACGCAACGCCGCTATCGGCGCAGGCGTAGGCGCTGTCACAGGCGCGGTTATCGGCAATAATGTCGGCGACGGCGATGCCAAAACAGGCGCAGCTATCGGCGCAGTTGTTGGCGGCGCAGGCGGTGCATATGCCGGCTACAAGCAAGACCAAACCCGTACACAAACTAACGGTACACCGACTTATTATGATCAAGCCGCAGGCCGCTACTTCACCGTAGATCAGCGCACCGGCAAGACATATTGGGAAAATGGCCAGTTCCGCAGCTAGTCTGTCGTAACGCCTCAATACAGAAGAGCCCCTGACCACCGTCAGGGGCTCTTTTTTTATGGGCCGCAACGGTCTAAGCGGCGTCTATGAATTACGACGTTATTATTATCGGCGCGGGCGCAGCGGGATTGTTTTGCGCGGGGCAAGCTGGCAAACGGGGCCGGCGCGTTCTGCTGCTCGATCACAGCGCGAAACCGGCCGAGAAAGTGCGCATTAGCGGCGGCGGGCGGTGTAATTTCACCAATCTGTATTGCGGGCCGGATAATTTCATCTCGGCCAATCCGCATTTTGCTAAAAGCGCGCTGTCGCGATATAGCCCCCATGATTTTATCGCGCTGGTCGAGCAATACGGCATAAGCTGGCATGAAAAACATCAAACCGGGATGCAGCTCGGCCAGCTCTTTTGCGATGAGAGCAGCCAGCAGATCATCGATCTGCTGCTGACGGAATGTAAAATCGGCGGAGTTGAAGTGAAGCTCTCCACGACGGTCAATTGTGTATCACATGATGGCCGATATAGCGTCGAGACGTCGGCGGGGACGTTCACCGCCGCTGCACTGGTCATTGCCACGGGCGGGCTGTCTATTCCAAAAATGGGCGCGACAAATTTTGGTTATAAAATCGCGGCGCAATTCGGCGTGACCGTGACGCCAAGACGGGCCGGACTTGTGCCGCTGACCTTTACCGGCGCGCAGGACGAAGGCCTCAAAGCGCTGGCCGGAACGGCGGCCCCGGCGCGGGTCTCCTGTGAGGGCGCGAGTTTTGACGAGGCGATCCTGCTGACCCATCGCGGGATGAGCGGCCCGGCCATCTTGCAAATCAGCAGTTATCTGGAACCGGGCGAGGCGATGCAAATCGCGCTCATGGACGGCGCGCAGATTGAAGCTGTGCTGCTGGATGCAAAGACGCGGCGTCCTAAATCGGCGGCCGCAACCGTGCTCGCCGAGCATATCCCCAAACGTCTGGCCGAGTATTTTACGGCACATGTCACCGAGACGCGGCTGGCCGATATGACGGATGAGGCGCTTCGCGATATCGCTTCCACGGTCGGAGACTGGGCGCTGCGCCCCGCAGGTAGCGAGGGTTACCGCAAGGCTGAGGTCACATTAGGCGGCGTCGATACGCACGCGCTTAATTCAAAAACCATGATGGCCAATGACGTCACAGGCCTCTATTTCATCGGCGAAGTCGTTGACGTGACGGGGCATTTGGGCGGGCATAATTTCCAATGGGCCTGGGCCAGCGCCTATGCGTGTGCGCAAAGTCTGTAAATAAAGCCCCCCTTGCCGCAATCGGTGGCAAAGAGTAGCGTAAATTATGAGCAGGCAAATAGACCTTAACGCCGATCTGGGCGAGGCCGAGGACGCGCAGGGACGCGCCTTTGAGCGCGAAATTCTGTCTTATGTCAGCAGCGCCAATCTGGCCTGCGGCGGCCATGCCGGAACTCCCGAGATCATGGCGCAGATGTGCGCATTCGCCAAGGCGCGCGGCGTCACCATCGGCGCGCATCCGGCCTATCCTGACCGCGAGAATTTTGGGCGGCGCTCAATGGTTCTGGGCCGCGATATTAGTCCTGATGAGCTGCGCCGCGCCCTAACAACGCAGATTGTAACATTGTGCGAGATTGCCTTTACCGCCGGTCATCCCGTCCGGCATGTCAAACCGCATGGCGCGCTCTATAATGATACGGCCAGCCAGCCTGCGCTCGCCCGGCTGATTTGCGAGACCGTCGCGTCAATTGATCCTAAGCTCGCCGTGATGGGATTTCCCGGCGGCCATATGGAAGAGGCGGCGGCTAAATCAGGCCTGCGCTTTATCGGCGAGGCCTTTATTGACCGCGCCTATATGCCCGATGGAACGCTCGTGCCGCGCAGCCAGGACGGCGCGGTGCTCAGCGCGCAAGACGCGCGTATGGCTCAGATGGAAAGTCTCGTCTTTGACCGCGCCGTGCGCGCCAAAGACGGGCAAATCATCGCTATAGACGCCGCTTCGCTCTGCCTGCATGGCGACAGCGCGGGCGCGCTTCACACCGCCAAAGCGGCGCATGTCAGGCTGATCGCGCGCGGCGTCACTATAGCGCCTGCCGCGTGAGCGCCTATAGTTTGCAAAGCTATGGCGATGACGCCCTCTTAATCGAATTTCAAGACGATCAGAGCGGGTCGCTGACAGGGTATGTGCAAAGCCTGCGCGCCTGCGGATTGTTCTCCGACGTCATCCCCGCCTACCGCTCGATCACGGTTCAATTTGACCCTAAAATATCGCGCGAGACTGATGTACGCGCGGCCATTACGGCAGCGCTGGCCCATCCCGTAAATGTCACAGCAGGCCCGATCATTAAAGTGCCGGTCTATTATAGCGGGCCGGATTTAACGGCCGCCGCTAAAATGCTCGGTCTGTCGCGCCAGGCCTTGATCAAAGCCCATAGCGCGCCCGTTTATGACGTGGCCTTTTTAGGCTTTCTGCCCGGCTTTACATTTCTATCAGGCCTGCCGCGCGCGCTATCGCTGCCCCGTCATGATACGCCGCGCATCCGCGTCGGCGCGGGCAGTGTCGGTATTGCGGGGGATCAGACCGGGATTTACGCCCTGCCCAGTCCGGGCGGATGGCAGATTTTAGGCCGCACGCCCTGGCGTTTGTTCCGCCCTGAGGCGTCTGAACCGTTCCGCTTTCGCGCGGGAGACCGTTTGGCCTTCACGCCGATTACCAAGTCCGAATATGGCGCGTTGTCGGAGCATGATGAATGAGCGCCGCTCTTAAAATTATATCGGGCGGTGTGCAAACCACCGTGCAGGACCCGGGCCGCGCGGGCCTGCGCCATATGGGCGTTCCGGCCGGCGGCGCCGCTGACCCTCGCGCCTTGATGCGCGCCAATGACTGCATGGGTAATCAGGCCGGAGCTGCGGCGCTGGAATTCACCCTGACCGGGCCGCATATCCGGTTTAGCGGCGATACAGCCTTTGCCGTCACCGGAGCGGTTTGTGATATCATGCTGGATGGCCGCAGGGTCGCGCCCTATCAGGGCCATGTCGCGAAAGCGGGTAGCGTATTGGAGGTCGGCGCGGTCATGCATGGCGCACGCGGCTATATCAGCTTTGACCGGGAGATCATGTGCCGCGCTTTTGGCGGATCTAAATCCACCCATATTTATTCGGCGCTGGGCGGACATGAAGGCCGCGCTCTGATCAAAGGTGACGGGATTGCGCTCGGCCCGCGCAGCGGCGCGGCCATAAGCAGCGCCGAGCCTTTGCGCATCACTACGCCGCACGTACTGCGGATTTTACCCGGGCCGGAATATGACCGCCTGACGGATAAAGCCAAAACGCTTCTTACCATGGCGCGCTTTAGCGCCAGCCCGCAAACCGACCGCATGGGCGCGCGTCTGATCGGGCCGAAACTGGGCTTGAGATTACGCCAGCATATGATCAGCAGCGCGCTTCTGCCCGGCACTTTACAGCTCCCTGCAGGCGGGCAAATCGTGCTGTCACTTGTCGATAGTCACTGCACCGGCGGATATGTCCGCGCCGCGCGGGTGATCACGCGCGACCTGCCGCTCACTGGGCAAATCCGTCCCGGCGCGCCGATCTGGTTTCGCTGGGCGACTGAGGCTGATCTTTAAAGCGCGGTGAAATATCTTCTAATTTAACAGTATTGATGCTATAATGCAGCATAACTGCATCGCTATAGGATATAGTATGACCCGCGCCAGCATATCTCTCACAGAGCCAAATGATGAATGGATTCAGACGCAGATTGACAGCAAAGAATATTCGAGCCGGAGTGATCTGATAAATGATATTCTTCGCAAAGCCCGCAAAGACAATGATGACCTCGCATTTATCAGAGCCAAACTCATCGCATCAGAGCAGTCTTTAGAAAAGCATGGGGCTATCGAAATTTCAGAAGTGGACTTATTAAAAAAGATTAAAGCCAAAGTTATACAAGATGGCTCGCTTTAAGCTCACTCCGGATGCGGAAGACGATATCACACGAATATATCGGTATGGCGTTCAAAATTGGGGCGTAGATGCGGCAGATAAATACTATAGTGAACTTTATCAACATTTTAGAATTTTGGCTAATGACCCTTTGCTTTATCCGACGGTTGACCATGTGCGTTTAGGCTATCGAAGGTCACTATGTGAGAATGAAATGGTTTATTATCGCATCAGTGATTATGGCATTTTAATCGTGGGAGTTATTGGCCGTCAGGACACGTCACTGCGGTTTTAAATCGCGGCGCTGGCTGCGCCGTAAAGCGCGGTGAAATGCGCCATGATGATTTTGACGGGGATGTCCTGGACAAACCAGCTGCCGGAGCCGCGGCTGCGGAAATGGGATTTAAAATCGCTATCATTGATAAAGGGCGCGATATGGCGTGACACCCCGCCGCCAATACATACGCCGCCCGCCGCGCCGAGGCCGAGCGCGACATTACCGCCATAGCCGCCCAGAATATTGCAAAACACGTCAATGCATTTGCGCGCGACGCCCGTTTCGTCAGCGAGCCCGGCATCAATAATTTCCGTCTCTTTCTGACAGACCGGACTTTCATCCCAAATATCGCAAAGCGCCAGATAAAGCCGCAGAAAGCCCGGGCCGGATAGAATGGTTTCGAAACTGACATAAATTATGTCGCGCGACAGGCGGTCGAGCACTTGGCGCTGGATCGGAGTTTGCGGCGCAAAACCGATATGTCCGCCTTCCGTCGCGACGATCTGGCGGTCTCTGAGCGACTGTCCGGGCAGAGGCGGCAAGACGCAGGACAGGCCCAAACCCGTGCCGGGGCCAAGCACGGCAATGTTTTTGCTACGGTCAAATTCGCCAGGAATAACAGACTGGAATCCTTCATCAGGGATAACCATGGCGCCGCGCGCCAAGGCGACAAAGTCATTCATGACAATGGCCTCATTAAAGCCGAAATTATCACGGAGCTTACGCTCGCTCACGATCCATTCCGTATTGGTCATGCGGATCTCATCATCAAATTTCGGTCCGGCAAAAGCAAAGCTGGCGCGCGTCGGCGTCTCAGAAATACTGTCCAGATAGGCCGACACAGCCGCATCGAAATTCGGGAAATTACGGACGGGATGCCGTTCTGATTTATGCAGCGCAATCGCGCCCGCATCTGTGCGCTCGGCCAAAGCGAAACGTACATTTGTACCGCCAATATCCCCGACAAGTACGGGGTCTTTCACCGCCATCAGACCGGCGCTTTCGTCAAGTCCCGGGTGTGTAGCGGCGCGTCTTCGAGTGTGCCGAGTATAGTCGCGCCTTCTTCGGCGGACGAGACTACGCGGCGCATTGCGCCAAACATATTCATGCCCAGCGCGGCGCGGCTTCGATATTTTGGAGCCTCCGCCAGAGGGCGGGCCTCAAATTCTGCCGGCGCAACATCAACGTGCAGGGTTCCGGCCTCGCAGTCCAGATGCATCATATCACCATCGCGCACGCGGCCAATCGGTCCGCCATGCAAGGCTTCGGGGCACATGTGAATAGCAGAAGGCACCTTGCCCGACGCGCCGGACATGCGTCCATCCGTGACCAGCGCAATCTGAAACCCTTTATCCTGCAGGGCGCCCAACACAGGGGTGAGCTTGTGCAGCTCCGGCATGCCATTGGCCGCCGGGCCCTGAAAGCGGATGACGGCAATAAAATCACGCTCGCACTGCCCGGCCTTAAACGCCTCCATCAGCGCGTTTTGATTATCAAACACCATAGCGGGCGCGCTGACTTTTTGATGCTCCGCGCTGACCGCAGAAACTTTCGAGACGGCGCGGCCCAGATTACCCTTGATCAGCGACAGGCCGCCATCATGGCGAAACGGCTTATCGACGTGGGAGAGAATTTCGGGATCCAGACTTTGCGAAGGCGCGGCGCGGTAGACCATTGAATCGCCATCCAGAACCGGCTCCTGCGTATAACGCGCTATGCCGCCCTCTCCGGCAATGGTTTTAACATCGTCATGTAACAGCCCTGATGACAGCATTTCCGCAATCAAATAGCCCATACCGCCGGCCGCATGGAAGTGATTAACATCGGCCAGACCGTTAGGATAAATCTTGCAAATAAGCGGTACGGCTTTTGAAATATCAGACAGGTCATCCCAGTTGATGATGATGCCCGCCGCGCGCGCAATGGCGATAATATGGATCGCCAAATTGGTTGACCCGCCCGTCGCCATAAGGCCGGCCATGCCGTTCACAATCGCTTTTTCGTCTACCACATAAGCGGGCGGTGTATACTCATTGCCCATAGACGTGATCTGCGCGGCGCGGGCCACGCCCGCTTCGGTCATAGCATCACGCAGTGGCGTGTTGGGATTGATGAATGAGCTGCCCGGCAGTTGCAGACCCATAATTTCCATCAGCATTTGATTGGAATTGGCTGTGCCGTAAAATGTGCAAGTACCCGGGCTGTGATAGCTCTCGGCCTCGGCCTTGAGCAGCGCCGCGCGCCCGACCTTGCCTTGCGCGAACTCCTGACGGATGCGCGCTTTTTCACTATTGGGAAGTCCCGACGGCATGGGACCGGCCGGAATAAAGACGGCGGGAACCCATCCGAAACGCAAAGCCGCCATAATCAAGCCGGGCACAATTTTATCACAAACGCCCAGATATAATGCGGCATCGAACATATCATGGGATAGACCGACAGCGGCGCTCATTGCGATCACGTCGCGCGAAAACAGCGATAGCTCCATACCGTCCTGGCCTTGGGTGACGCCGTCACACATGGCGGGAACGCCGCCCGCAACCTGCGCTACCGCGCCGGATTTGCGCGCTGCTTTGCGGATAATTTCAGGGTATTTCTCGAACGGCTGATGCGCGGAGAGCATATCATTATAAGCCGTGATAATGCCGATATTGGGCCATTTCGCGCCGAAAAGCTGCGTCTTGTCATGAAGAGGGCAGGCCGCGCTGGCATGGGCCAGATTGCCTTCGGTCAGGCGCATACGGCGCGGCCCCTCGCGCATTTGCGACTCGACAGCGGCCAGATAAGCGGCGCGCGTCTGAGTTGAGCGCTTAATGATGCGCGCGGTGACATCTTTGAGGGTGGCATTGATAGTCATAGGACTCCTAATCACACATCAGAACGGTAAGGCGCGCGCCGCTATCAAGCAAGGCGCGAACGGGAGCGTCCATCTCGTCTTTGTCCAGCGCAGCCATAAAGACGTCGCGTTTGGCGGCGCCGGGAATAAATAAAATGACATTGCGCGTACTGACCACGGCCGGACGTGTCAGGGTCATGCGTGAGGGGAAATCGCCGGCGCCGGAGCATCCTGTAGCATCGACCGCCATGGCCAGATCCGCCGCATTTTTATCCAATGCCGCCGCCAGATCGCCGCTTGCGGGAAACCAGCTGGCCGTATGGCCGTCTGTCCCCATGCCCATTACGGCGACGTCAAAGGGCTGCCCCAGCTCCATATAAAACCGCGAGATAATGGGCGCGCCTATTTGCGCGGACTCGTGATCCGTCACCATAGGCAAAAGATGCGCGCCTGCCGCCTCATTTTGCAAAAGGGTCTCACGGATAAATGTCGCGTTTGATCCCGGCTCGCCCTCTTTGACCCAGCGTTCATCCACAAGTCCGACAAAGATTGCCTCCCAGAGCAGATCCTGTTTAGACAAAGCCTGATAGAGCGGTTTGGGACTTGATCCGCCGGAGACCATAAAGCTGGCCTTAGCGCGTTTGGCCACAGCCAAATCCAGCTCTGCGGTAATGATCTCGCTGGCGACGCTCACCGCCTCGTCTTTGGACGACAGATTGAGCAGGCGCGCGCCATTGGCATTGATGTCAGACATCAGGGCGGCTCCACCATGTGCGCTTGTCCAACTCGAGCAGATGCTGAGCGTCTCCCGGCCCGTCTGCGCCTGCCGGATAAGGCTGTACATTTTGCTGTGTTTGCGACCAGGCGTCCTGAATTTGATCCACCCATGTCCAGGCCGCTTCGACTTCGTCGCGGCGCATAAACAGCGCAAGCCGTCCGCGCACAACATCCATCAACAAGCGTTCATAAGCGTCCGGATAGCGCGTGGTAAATGCCTCGTCATAGGTCAAATCCAGCGGCCAGCTTTTCACCCGCAGCCCCCCCGCGCCCGGCTCTTTGATCTCAACCCATAAATTCACGCTCTCATCAGGCTGTAGCCGGATGACGAGGCGGTTAGGGTTTAGCTTCGTGCCCGCGCCGAAGACGCTGTGCGGCACCGGTTTGAACTGCACCACGATTTCGGAAAACCGACCCGACATGCGCTTGCCTGTGCGCAGATAGATCGGCACGCCCGCCCAGCGCCAGTTTTCAACCTCGGTCTTGATCGCGACAAAAGTTTCCGTCAGTGATTGCTCGCCGTCTTTAATGTCGGAGTTGTCGTCTCCGATCAGCTCATCGATATAGCCCTCAACTGTCTCGCCATCGACCTGCCCGGGTGCATATTGACCGCGCACCGTAAAGCTCGCAACATTATCCGGTGTGATCGGACGCAGCGCCTTTAGCACTTTGATCTTTTCAGTACGGATGGCGTCACCGTCCAGACTGTCCGGCGGCTCCATACAGGTCAGGCATAAAAGCTGCAGCAAATGGTTTTGCACCATATCACGCAGCGCGCCGGATTTATCATAATAAGCTTCGCGCCCTGCTACGCCAATGCTCTCCGCTGCCGTAATCTGGATGTGGTCGATAGACTCGCGCGTCCAAAGCGGCTCGAACAGGATATTGGCAAAGCGCAGAACCATCAAATTCTGAACGGTTTCTTTCCCTAAATAATGATCAATCCGGTAAATCCGGTTTTCATCAAAAACCCGGCCGACACCGTTATTGATAATCTCGGCGGACTCGTAATCTTTGCCGATTGGTTTTTCTAACACGACGCGCGATTGCGGCGTCGCGAGACCGGCAGCGTTTAACCCGTCCGCAATGGGGGCATACATGCGCGGCGGCATGGCCAGGTAAAAAATACGAATACAGGCGCTGCAGTCCAGCTTGTCGCCCAGCGCCGTCCAGTCACTGTCATCATTCATGACATCAATAGCGACATAATCGACCAATTTGCAAAAATCAGCCCATGTCTTTTGATCAAACGGCTCATTGGGGTGGAAGCTCTGAAAGGCCTCGGTGATTTTTTTAATATAGTCATCGCGGCTATAGTCAGAACGGCTGACAGCGATAATGCGGCTTTTGCTGTCAAATTGGCGGTCCAGAAAACGGTGATACAGGCTGGGAATGAGTTTGCGGCGGGCCAGATCACCCGTGCCGCCGAAAATCACCATCTCAAATGGCGCTACGGGGACAAATTCTGACTGATCCTGCTCAGATTTGACAGACATATCTGCGGGCCCGCGTGCGGGCGCCCCGGTCTGTGTGTGTGGTGTCGAGCGGCTTTTGCTCATAATATGGCCCCGATTATGTAGAACAATAAGCGCTGACCTAACCGTAAATTGACAGCGCTGTCAAACACAGTGTGGTCATGCGGCATGCGGCGGCGCAGTCGAAGCGCGAACGATAATATTGTGATCCAGCATCAGCGTCGGGATATCTTCGTCCAGCTTGGTCACGCCATTGATCAAAAGGCGCGCGGCGCGGGCCCCCATTTCGTGAATGGGTTGCCGGATCGTCGTCAGCGGCGGCCAGAGCACAGCGGCCAGCGCCGTATCGTCAAAACCGGCGACAGACAGATCGCCCGGCACGGAAATCTTCATCTTACCCGCAACAGCAATGACCCCCGCCGCCATATCATCATTAGAGGCGAAGATCGCGCTGGGGCGCGACGGGCCGTCCAGCATTTTCTGCGCGCAGGCCTTGCCGGACGCAAAAGAAAAGTCCCCCTGTAACATCCGGCCCTGCGCAACCGGCAGCCCAGCCGCCGCCATAGCAGAGACAAATCCCTGCTTTCGCAGGGCGCTCGCCGCATGATTTGTCGCGCCAATGATAAATCCGATATCTTTATGTCCGATAGAGATCAGATATTGCGTCATCTCTTGCGCCGCCGCTGTATCATCCATCGCCACAGAGGGGCCGCGCTTCATCGTTTGCTCTGACGGCGCGATCGGAACGTAAGGAATATTAACCACGTCAAAGACATCCATCAGCGCGGGCATCTCCGTTAGAGGCGGCGTCAATATGACGCCGTCAACCGGAAGGCGCTGCAGCAGAACTTCAAGTTCTGTGCTGATTTCGCCATTGGGCACGCGGACAGGCTCGACCACCAGATGGAAGCCGCGCTTGCGGCAGGCCTCCGTCGCGCCGGCCTGTATCTTTGCAATATATTCCGCAGACGGATTGTCATATAACAGCGCCAGCAAATATCGCCGCGAACTCGCCAAACCGCGAGCCGACAGGTTTGGACGGTAACGCAGTTCCGCCGCAGCAGCCTGGACGCGCTTTCGGGTTTTATCCGTAACATTGGGCTCTTCGTTTAAAACCCGCGAGACGGTCTTCATCGAAACGCCCGCCAGCCGTGCGACGTCTGTAATTGTTGCTGTCATAGTTCTATTTCGCGGTTCTGCGCGCCCCCAATACTATCGACTAGTAGCGCGGCGCGGGCGGACAATAAATGGACAATAGCTAAAAAATATCGCCTCCGCTTCAATAGCTATGATTGACAGCGCTGTCATGTCTACATAACAGGATTAAAGCCGGAGGATAAAATAAACCGAAGCGGCCAACGGGGGAGACGAGAACATGCAGCACGGTGATATGAATATCGCGCGTTTGCGCCGGGCACCTGATACGGCGGAGGGGGCATGAGCATTCTTGTCGGCGACATTGGCGGAACCAATGTCCGTTTGGCCATGGCCAGCCCCGGAAAGGGCGCGCTTCCCGCGCTCTCTGATATATGGCGCGCGCCCGCAGCAGATTTCCCGGAATTCTCCGACGCGCTGGACACGTTTCTATCTGAGGATTTGTCACGCACAAATCACGGCCCAAGCTCAGCCGTCTTCGCGCTCGCAGGTCCGGTCAGCGGCGACACGATCGCGCTCACCAATAATCACTGGGTTATAAGACGTCAGGCCCTGCGCGAGCATTTCGGCTTTGAGCATCTGCATTTGATGAATGATTTTGCCGCCATGGCGCGCAGTGTTCCCGCCCTTCCCGGCAGCGCATTTCATATATTGCAAGCCGGGGATCCGGACGCCGGCCATCCGATTGCCGTCGCCGGAGCCGGCACGGGTTTGGGACAGGCCATGTTGACCTATAATAAAAACGGACGCTGGGACGTGTTTCCGGGCGAAGGCGGGCATCAGAGCTACGCTCCGCAAACGCCGCTGCAATGCGAAATCGCGCTGGCGCTACAAAAGCGTTATGGACACGTCTCGGCGGAGCTGATCTGTTCCGGTCGGGGCCTGCCCCGTATATACGGCGCGCTGGCCGAGATCGAAGACGGGCAATATATGGACGCGATGGACGCCAAAACGATTACGGACAGTGCGCAGGCCGGAGACGCGCGCGCGCAACAGTGCTGCCACATTGCAGCCCATGCCTTAATGGGCTTTATTGGTGATGCTGTATTAGCGGCAGGCGCATGGAGCGGAGCGGTTCTGGCCGGCGGCGTCTCGCAGCATTTACGCGATTATTTGGGAACACCCGAAGCCCTGTCACAGTTTTATACGAAAGGCGCGATGACACGCCGCATGAAAAGCGTCCCGCTATCGCTTCTAATTGATAACCGCGCACCGCTGATCGGCGCGGCTATTTTTGACCCTGATCTAATTTAAGTGAGTATGTATGACCCTAAGACTTGCCATTAACGGATTTGGCCGTATCGGACGTAATATTTTGCGCGCCCTGAATGAAAACCCGCGCGGCGACATGCAGATTGTGGCCATTAACGATCTGGCTCCCGCACAATCACTCGCCCATTTGCTAAAATTTGATAGTGTGCATGGCCGCTTCCCCGGTAAAATTACCGCTACCGACGATACGATTGATTATGGCCAAGGCCCGATCCGCGTCACGGCAGAGCGCGATCCGGCCAATCTGCCCTGGGCGGAAGAGAAGATTGATATCGTTTTAGAATGCACCGGATTTTTTACCGATGCGGACTCGGCCGGTAAGCATATTACCGCCGGTGCCAAAAAAGTCCTGATTTCTGCGCCCGGCAAAAGCGGCGTGAAAACCATTGTCTACGGCGTCAATCATAACACGATAAACAGCGATGATAATGTGTTGTCCAACGCCAGTTGCACAACCAATTGTCTGGCTCCTCTGGCCATGGTTCTCGACGAGGCCTTTGGTATTGAGAGCGGGTTTATGACGACCATTCATTCCTATACCGGCGATCAACCGACGCTGGACGCCGTCCACAAAGACCCCTATCGCGGCCGCGCCGCCGCGCTATCAATGGTTCCGACAACGACAGGCGCAGCCAAAGCTCTATCGCTCGTCCTGCCCCGCCTCAAGGGCAAGATTGACGGCGTCGCCATGCGCGTGCCAACGCCTAATGTCTCCTGTGTGGATTTGGTCGTCAATTTATCCCAAGACGTTACGGTCGAGAGCGTCAATTCCGCGCTTTCAAAAGCAGCCAACGGCCCGCTATCGGGCGTTCTGGCTGTGAGCGATGAGGATATGGTCAGTATTGATCTCAACCATGACCCGCACAGCTCCACCGCTATGCTCAATCAGACCTATGTCAATCAAAGCCGGCTGGTCCGCGTGATGGGCTGGTATGATAATGAATGGGGATTCTCCAACCGTATGCTGGACACAGCCGCCGTCATGGGCAGTTTCATTTCTGAATAGGCGTTAAGCCGTATTTACTCTGCCGCCGCCCGCAAAGCTGCGTTACGTGACCATAAAATGAGCGGCGAGGCCTTATGGATTATTCAGTGAGTTTTGCAGATATGTGTGAAGGGCTGTCCCGTCATGATGAGGCTTGGCGCGCACGCGTGCCGCAAAGCTGGCGGCAGGGCCGCACCTGCTTTGGCGGGCTGACGACAGGTCTGGCCTACGCCGCTGCGACATCAGAATTCCCCGATCTCCCGCCGCTACGCAGCGTGGTTGTCAATTTTACCGGCCCTGTCGGGGAAGCCCCTGACTTTGCGCCGACCTTACTGCGCCGCGGGCGCAATATGAGCACTGTCGGCGTTGACGTCATGAGCGAAGGACAGCTTGGCGCGCGCATCACCTTTTCATTTGGCCACGGCCGTGACAGCACAATTTCTAAAACGCAAAACCGCGGCGCGCCGGCCACGCCGCTGAGCGAATATGAGTTATTTACGCCTAAAGCGATGGAGCCTTTTGTGCCGAATTTCTTTCTGCATTTCGATACCCGGCTGATTGAGGGTCACCGCCCGATGAGCGGCGCGGATGACGGCCATATCTTCACCGCCTCACGTCATAAGGACGTGCGCTCGCGCGCGGGGATGGCTGCGCTACTGGCCATAGCCGATGTCCTGCCCCCCGCCGCTCTGCCGATGTCCAAAACGATGGGGCCGGTCAGCTCCGTTAATTGGATGATCAATATTCTTACTGAGGATATTTCGACGGATGACGGCTGGTGGCTGATTGACACCCGGCTAAATGATGCGGGCCAAGGCTATAGTAGCCAAACCATGACGCTGTGGGACGCTGGCGGACGGCCCGTCATAGACGCCATGCAAAGCGTGGCCTTATTCCTATAGAGCCGCCCTTTTCTTCTCTCGCGCGTTTAACGGGCCTCTTTACCCTTCCCTCTACTCGCTAAACTTTCTAGAACGCGTCATGGGGCCAGCAGAAATAGCACGGAAATTACCGGCATTACCGAAACTGCGTATGCGCGCGGGGCGGGGGCGCTGGGTCTTTTTGACATTATTAGGGCTGTTCATCACGGGCGTCTATTTCTTCGCCCATGGACGGCAACCCGCGCCGATTGAGCAGGTCTCAAACCTGCTGTTTGACGAATACCAGAAAGCCAAGCCGCGCGAATATGACCCCGAAACGCCTGTGCGCGTTGTTGATATTGATCAGACAAGTTTGGAAAAAATCGGGCAGTGGCCGTGGCCGCGCACGACATTAGCGCTCATGAATGACCGTCTCGCCGAAGCGGGCGCCATCGTCATCGCATATGACGTTGTGTTTTCAGAGCCCGACCGGACTTCGCCCGAAAATATAGCCCGGGTTCTGGACGCTAATCCCGGAGCAAGCGGCGCCGCGTTCGATCTGTCAGCGCTCACCCCGCATGATGAAATTTTTGCGCAAAGCTTTGCCCAAAGTTATGTTGTCGGCGGGTATTTTTTAAATGCGGCAGAAGGCGAAGGCCGGCCTGTGACCACCCCCACTATGAACTGGTCGGGCACAGAAGCACGCTCTGCCATCCTCAATTTTAGCTCTGCCACGACATCGCGTGCCGTACTGCAAAGCCAGATGCTGGGCGAAGGCTTTATTACGATCGCGCCGGATTCCGACTTCATCGTGCGCAAGCCGACCATGCTCTACCGTATAGGCGAGACGATATTGCCAAGCCTGTCCTTAGAGGCGTTGCGCGTGGCGCAGGACGCCAAATATTACATCATCACCAGCTCCGGCTCTTCGTTCGAAGACGGCATGGCTAATAATAGCGAATTTGTCGATATTGCCAAAGTCCGCGTCGGTGAATTTGAATTAGACCTGACCCAAGATGGAGCATTTAATGTGTATTACACCAGCTCGCCCGAACCGCGGAGGTTTATTCCGGCGTGGAAAATCCTCTCCGACGCGGCTGAGGATCAAGACTGGCGCGAGCAGGCCGCCGGGCGTTTGATCTTTGTCGGAACAAGCGCGGAAGGCCTGAAAGATATCCGCGCCACGCCTGTGAACGCCGCAGAGGCCGGCGTTGTCGTCCATGCCCAGGTCGCAGAGCAGGCCATTGCGGGCGTGTTTCTGCGCAGGCCCTATACGGTCATTATCACAGAAAGCCTGGCTATACTCGGCTTTGGTCTGCTTTTGTCTTTCATACTTCCGCATCTTGGCGCGGCCAAGGGCGCGTTTCTCACATTAGGATTGGGCGCGGGCGCAGCCTTCACCAGTTGGTTCGCTTTTTCACAAAACCTGTATTTGCTCAGTCCTGTCTATCCGATGATGACTTTACTGACCGCGTATATTTTGATGACGCTGGCCTCGCTTTACATGACAGAAACGGAACGCTCGCGCATTCGCGGGGCATTTTCCATGTATCTTTCCCCCGCTATGGTTAAGCGTGTCAGCGAAGAACCGGAGCTGTTAAAGCTGGGCGGGGAAGACCGCCGCATCACAATATTATTTCTCGACGTTCGGAGCTTTTCAAAAATATCTGAAATGCTTGAGCCGTCAGAAATCACGACATTTCTCAATTTATTCCTAACGCCGATGACGGAGATTTTACAGAAAAATCACGCCACCATCGATAAATATATCGGCGACGCTATTGTCGCGTTCTGGAATGCACCGCTGGATGATCCGCAGCATGAAATGAACGCCGCACGCGCCGTTCTTGATATGCACGCTGCGCTCATTACGCTGAATGATAAGTACCGTGAGAGCGAAGATATTAAATGGCCTGACAATGTGGCTATGGGCATCGGGCTGAATACCGGAACCTGCACGGTTGGCAATCTGGGGTCGGCGCAACGGTTTAACTATTCCATGATCGGCGATGCAGCCAATCTATCCAGCCGTATTGAAGGCCTGACTAAACAATACGGCCTTGAAATTCTGCTCGGCTATGAGACTGCAAAGGCCTTGCCTGATCTGGCAATCCTGGAAATGGACAAGATCAAAGTTGTCGGCCGCAGCGCGCCGGAGCGTATTTTTACGCTGGCCGGCCTATCGGACACGGCGCAGGACGAGGCTTTTATACGTCTAAAAGACAGCCACGACGCCTTTCTCGCCGCTTACCGCGCGCAAAGCTGGGATGAGGCCACAGGGCTGGCGCTATCATTAGAGCAAAGCGCAAGCGCTTTTGGCCTGTCTAAATATTACGCCATCATGGCGGGCCGCGCCGCCCATTATAAAGTGTCTCCGCCGCCAAATGATTGGGACGGCGTTCATATTGCCACGCAGAAATAATCAGCGCTGATCGACCGCAAGGGCGCGCCGAAGAATACGCTTTCGCATAGCGGAGAAATAAACTATACAAATACGCATGAGCGTATGGTCCGATTATCCGATTTTCCTCGCTATTGCCGAGAGCGGCAGTCTCACTGCGGCAGGCGCAAAGCTGGGCATTAGCCAGCCCACGGCCGGCCGCCGTCTGCGCGCGCTCGAAGAATCGCTAGGCGGCGCTTTGGTGCGTAAATCCGGCGGCGCGCTCGTCCCGACAGAGTTTGGCGCCGATGTTTTAAAGCATGTCAACCGCATGAATGACGAAGCGGCGGCAATTTCGCGGCGCAGCGTAACCCATGAAGACAATCTGTCGGGGCCGGTGCGCATCAGCGCGTCCCAAGGACTGGGTGATTTCTGGCTGCCGATCGCTATGCGCGAATTTTCCCTTAAATATCCGGACATTTTGATCGATATTAATGTCGACTTCCGCGCCGTAAATCTGGCGCAGCGTGAGGCCGATATTGCACTGCGCTGGCTCTCGCCGGGCACGCAGAACAGCGTGATTGGCCGCAAAGTGGTCTCGTTCGGCTTCGGCTTTTACGCGGCGAAAGAATATATTGCGCGGCGCGGCATGCCGAAAAGTTTTGCCGATTTATCCTCTCATGATGGATGCCGCGTGATGACTGACGGCGAAGAGATCATGTGGAAATACAGCACATTTGACGGGGACACCTCGCCCATGCGCCCCGTCATTCAAAGCGACAGTATTGGCGCGCATATCACCGCCATTGCCAGCGGCTATGGCATCGGCGTGTTGGCCCATGGCGCCATTAGCGAAGTTCCCGGCCTTGTCCCCGTCCTGCCCGATTACAGTCACAGCGCCGATCTCTGGGTCGTCGCCCATGAGGATCTGCGCAAGAGCAAACGCATGCGCGCCTGTTTTGATTATCTGGTCGAGGCGCTGCGCCGTGACGAGGCGCATTTTGCGACGGGCAGTCCGTCCGTCTTTCCCGAACACGGCTATTCCCACGTCAATTCCCTGCACGCCGTACCCAGCGCCGCGGAGTAGCGCAAAGCTTTACATATGACGCGCTTGCATCCCCGCGCCCGCCCCGCTATAGGGCGCGCTCAAACGCGGGCGACCCTCTAACGCAAACCCGTGGACAATATGGAGACAGGCATGAAAGCCGATACACACCCCGAATACCACGAAATTACCGTCGTCATGGTTGACGGCACAGAATATAAAACCCGCAGCACATATGGCAAAGAGGGCGATACGCTCAAACTGGACATTGACAGCAAGACGCATCCGGCCTGGATCGGCGGCGACGCCAAGCTTCTTGACCGCGGCGGCCGCGTGTCCCGCTTTAAAGACAAATTTGCAGGCTTCGGCGTTTAAGCGCCCGACGCATTACTTTACGAAAACCCGCCCTTCGAGGCGGGTTTTTTATTGGGGAATCCCGCCATCCGTTTCGCGTTCACCAACAGCAATAATTCCGCTGCCGCTTTGGCGTCGCAGAGGGCGCGGTGGTGCGACGTCAGGTCGATTTCATAAGCAATGCAGAGGTTTTTAAGGCTATAGCTGCGGTGACCGGGATAGAAGCGGCGCATGGAGGCGACGGTGCAAATCTTGGGAAACTGGAAATATTGGCCGAGGCGTTCATATTCCATGGTGATGAAGCCATAATCAAAATTGACATTATGCGCGGCGAATATCGCCCCGTCCATAAAGGCGGCAAAGTCCTCCGCGATCTGAGAAAAGAGCGGCGCGCCTGCCACCATATTCTCGTGAATGCCAGTCAGTTTTGTGATGAAGGGCGGGATGGGGCGTTCGGGATTAATCAGGCTCGACCATTCATCGACCACTTCGCCGCCGCGTAATTTGACCGCGCCAATTTCGGTAATTCTGTGCGCGCCGGGACGCCCGCCTGTGGTTTCAATATCGATCACGACATAATCCTGATCCGGATCAACGATCCAAGCAACGCGCGCGACATCGACGGTCAGTCCCGCGCGGCGCATTTGCTGCAGGCGCGTGAGTTGATTGCGGCGCAGCACGTCCCCTTCGGCCTTAATCTCGATAAACCGCAAATCATCGCCGCGATGCAGCATCAGATCCGGGAAGCCGTCGCGCGCGCCGCTCCAGTCTTTGGCCATAGCGCGAAGCATCTCTGCGCAAGCCGGCCCCGCCAGTTCTATCATCGGGCGCAGACCCTCAAGCAGCTTCGGGCTCCAGCGAAATATCGTATTGCCGCGCCCGTAATGGGCAGTCAGCTCGCGCAGTAGCATGGACATGGCGCGCGCCGGATCGGACAATCGCTCCAGCCGCGCTTCTATCGCGGCGCTATGCGTCTCGTAAAAAGTCCCCAGACGCAAATCCGCCGGAATACGGTCAAATGCGCTATGCAATCCGGTCGCGGCGTCGCCAAAGAGCAGTGGCCAGAAGGTCAGGCCAAACAGGGCGCGCCACGGCGTGTTTTCCGCCCGCACAACATCATATCCGACTTGACGGTAATGATGGGCAGCGGCGCGTTCCGGCGTATTGCGAAACGCTTCATCCAGCGACAGCATTTGCGCGCCGCGCAGAATATCGGTCATCATTGAGGTGCGTTTACCGTCATATTTACGGGCGTAGAAGTCGCTAGCAAACATCAGCTCGTCATCACTGCCCGGATTATCGATGAGCGATTCCAGCCGCGCTTTGACCCAGTCACGGTCTGCCTCTGCCTCGTCATTGCGCCCGTAACGCAGGCGAATAACCCGTTCATTACAAAGCGGCGCGCCGGAGCGCACATATAGCGACAGCGCCATTGGAATGTCTTTTAACTGCTCTGATAAGCCGCCCAGCTTTTGCAAAATTTTATCACGTCCCGCCTCCGCGCCGGCCTCAAGCGGGGCAGGCCAGTCCCCGACGCTATCGATCAGCGCCGCCGTCTGCGCGGCGTCGCCATGTTTAAAATCATACAGCGCGCGGGCGTAAAAATAGGCGCTGCGCGCACTCTCGCAATCCTCGAAGCGCGCGCCGTAATCCTGCCCCCAATCGGGCGCACGCATCAGGCCGAGATCGCGCAAAGTAAAGGGCTGTAAATTCGGCGTGATTGTCCCGAAAAATAAAAACAGCATATAATCGAGCGGCGCAAGGCGCGCCTGCGCGATCCAGTCCGGCGCAATATAAACATCCTCAAAACACAGATAATCGCGCGCGGTATCGACCAGCAAAGCCTTCTTCCAGCTTTTTTTAAACGCCGTCTCCGGCATGTTTTCCGTCATCAGCGCAATCAGATCCGGCTTGATCAGGCCTTGCAGATAACCTTGAAAATCCTGCGGCTCGAGCGCGCGGATAAAACCAGCCCCGCGCAGAGACTGTGCCTGTGCTTCCAGATTGGATATTTCAGGATATTGCAGGCGGCGCATATCAAAAATACGGCCCTTACGCCCCGCAATGCGCACATAGAGGCAGCGCGCATGAGAAGAAAGCGCCGCAAAGCGGGCAATAAAGTCCGTTTCCGGGCCGTCCAGACACGGCGCGCAACGCGCTTCTATCTGCGCCAGCATGTCTTCGAAATGGGTCAGGTAATAATAGACCGGCAGGTCGGGCACGGCCCGCGCGGAGCGCACGCGCCGGGCGCCCACGCCTGCTTTGATTTCGGGGGCTTTAATCACGGCGGGCGGGATAGCGGTTTGACCTGTCATAGAGCCGGAACGAATAATGAACGCGCGGAAGTGCGTCAAGCGATTTACGCTAAACCAAATCTTAAAGCACAGCCTTTAATAGTAATTATTATATTACCCAGGGAAATACATTGAGATTTCAGAACATTATGATTGCGGGACTGTCCGTCATGGTCAGCGGCTGCAGCGCTATCGGCGCGCATGCTCCTGACCGCGGGAAATTACTCGCGACAGGCGGCGTCAGTCAGATTGAAGGCGCCGGCGGCGCTGGGTTGACCACTTGGGCGCTCATTAGCGGCTATGGCAGTGATAATTCATTTGGCGCAAATGCGTTTTATACCCAGTCCAACCTGCCGGATTTCGAGTTTCGCGCGATAGGCGGCTCCCTGGGCATTGCCGACCGCGTCGAGCTGTCTTATGCTAATCAGCAATTTGACACAGGCGATACCGGCCCTGCGCTGGGCCTGCCCCAAGGCTATACATTTGAGCAGGATATATTCGGCGCGAAAGTCCGCATTATGGGCGACGCCGTCTATGACCAAGACAGCTGGAAACCCCAGGTCTCGCTTGGCGTGAATTATAAAAAGGCCAATGATGCGCCGCTATTGACCGCTTTGGGCGCGGCTGATGATGAAGGCATGGATTATTACATTTCAACGACAAAAATCTTTCTCGATAAAAGCCTGCTCATCGGCGGAACATTGCGTGCCACCAAAGCCAATCAATTCGGGCTTTTAGGATTTGGCGGCGATAAAAATGATGATTATAAGGTCGAGTTTGAAGGCTCCATTGCCTATCTCGTATCGCGCAAGCTCGTTATCGGCGCGGATTACCGTACAAAACCTGATAATCTTGGCTTTGCCGAAGAACAGGACGCCGCCGCGATTTACGCCGCTTATTTCCCGAACAAACATATCTCCATCACAGGCGCCTATGTCGATCTGGGCGATATTGCGCTGCGCGGGAAACAAGACGGCGCCTATCTTTCACTGCAACTAGGCTTCTAATGACACGTCTATCTTTTTCTCTTCCGGCCTTAGCCGCACTCTTTTTATTTCTGAGCGCATGCGCGACGGCAAACCGCGGCGAGACCACTCTATATGACCGTCTGGGCGGTGAAGCGGGCGTCTCGCAAATTGTTAAAGGCACATTGGTCTATACGCTGGCTGATCCGCGCATTGCCCAGACCTTTGAAAACTCCAATGTTGACCGCGTTGAGCGGCTGTTGATCCAACAGATCTGCGAGCTGACCGGCGGACCCTGCACCTATAGCGGGCAGACTATGGTCAATACCCATCGCGGACTGGATCTCAATTCTATGCATTTCAACGCTTTGGTCGAAAATATGCAACTGGCCATGGACGATAGCGGCGTGCCTTACCGCGCGCAGAACCAACTTCTTGCTATTCTCGCGCCAATGCACCGCGACATCGTTATGCCGTCGCAGAAATAATTGGGGTCTGGGCGCAATATGATCAGGAATTTATTGAGAATTCTGATATCGGTCAAAGCCAAATTATTCTTTGGCTTTCTGGCCATGACTCTGATTATCACCCTATTGGGCGCCGAAGCCTTCTTCTCATTATCAAGCGCAGGCCAATCTGTTAAAAAGACATTTGACCGACCGCTTATGGCCGTGAATTTCGCCCGCTCTTCCAGTCAGGTTTTTTCCGAACTTCAAATCGAAGAATTCCGTCAAACCGAGGCGTGGACAGTCTACGACCCTGACCTTCTCGCTGTAGGCGTTTCAAAGTTTCGCGGGGATCTCGCCGTCGCCAAAGAGCGCTCTATTGCGCCGCAGGCAGAGTCTTTTTTCAAACAGGTCGACATTGATCTGGCCCGCTGGGAGGCGCTGGCCGCCTTGCCCCTGTCGCCGGGCACGCAGGAAGATAAGCGCCTCATCGCGCAGGATATAGCAAGCAATCTCGATATAATCGTCGAGCTACAAACAAATCAAAGCTACCGCGAACGTGAAGCAACGCTGAGTCAAATCTCAAAGTTTAGTACATATCTGTTGTGGTCCATCGGCATAGCTGTCGCGCTGACCCTGCTTTTGTCCGCGTGGGTTGCGCTCACGATTATCAATCCGCTAAAAACGGCGGCCGTGGCGGCGCGCAAAATCTCTGCCGGCGACTTTACAGCCAAAATTCCAAAAGGCGGCGATGATGAGACCGGAGCGCTTTTGAAAACCATGGCTGTGATGCAGGCCAATATTTCACAGCGCATGGGGCGGGAAAAAAGTCTGCGCGCCTTGGCACAGGACAGGCTCGCGGATTCGCTGAAAAATTCACAGGATGCCATTTTACTGACGGACGAGAATGACCGTATCATTGTGTGCAACCCGCAAACGCAAACCTTGTTTTCCGCTTTGTGCGGGCTAAACCTGATCAACACACGCTATTTAGATCATTTTAGCCGCGATGGCGTCCCGTTGGTGGGCGGCGAAACCTTTGACGGGGCGCGTCAGGAAATAGCTCTGTCTGACGGGCGCTGGGTGCGGGTTAGCGCCTCGAAAACGCAAGAGGCCGGCCGGCTGTTCATCTGGACGGATATAACGGACTCCAAGATCCGCGCCCAACGTCTGCGCGAGGCCAAAGACGCCGCTGAAGACGCGGATAAAGCCAAATCTATGTTCCTGGCGGCGATGAGCCATGAATTGCGAACGCCGCTCAACGCCGTGATCGGCTTTTCGGATATTATTAAGTCTGAGCAGCTGCGTCAGGGCGGAAATGAAAATCACGCCAAGCTCGCGGATCTTATTTCCCAGAGCGGAGCGCATCTGCTGGGTATTGTCAAAGACGTTCTCAGTATGGCCGACGGCCGCGACGCCACAGAAATGACAGTCGAATTTTCGCCTGTTGATATGGTGGATATAATTGAATTTACCTGCGCCGCGACACTGATGGATATCGGTCAGAAGCATATTAAACTGATACAGCATATCCCGGACACCCCGCTTCAGGTCAGGGGTGATACACCGCGTCTGCAACAGGCTCTCTTCCACCTTTTATCCAATGCCATCAAATTTGGCCGCGAGGGCGGCGTGATAAAAGTCACCGCTCAGATGACAGATAAAGGGGAAGTTCGCGTTGATGTCATTGATAATGGTATCGGAATTTCTCCGGAAAACCTCAACACTATTTTTGAGCCCTTTTCGCAGGTCGAATCCGGCTATACCCGTACATATGACGGGACCGGATTAGGTCTGTCTCTGGCCAGGAAAATCATAGATCTGCACGGCGGCAAATTGCGCATCCAATCAAAGCTGGGCAAAGGTACAGCTGTCAGCCTTTACCTTACAGCTTTAACCGCCTCTCAATCTAACGCGCATATAATTGAATCATGATTGATACAGCCCGATATTTTCGTATGAACGCCTCAATTTGGCCAAAGCTCTTACTGGCGGGGGCTATTGCCTATCCGATCGGAGTGTGGGCTCAGGCCGGCACGTCGCATATAATTTCACAAAAAAACCGCAGCTACGCGCCCGGCCAAATTACAATCAACAAAGGCGATACATTGAAGATCGTCAATGACGATATTTTCCTGCACCACACCTATATTGACAGCGGCGGTATGAGCTATGATTCAGGCGGTATGGAGCAAGGCGAGATACGCAATATCACTTTTGATGAAGCCGGAAACTATCTGATCAAATGCGATATTCATCCTAAGATGAAACTTGACGTCACGGTTCAATAAAACCGACCCGCTTATTGCATATCGCTTTTATCCGGCGGGGTGGCCTGTTGGCTATAAATCTTCATTAGACCAATTAAAAGCGAGCGCCGTTCTGCATGACTGCTGGCCTCTAGCAGGCTTTGCTTATCCTGCGCGCTAAATGGACTGATCATAGCGGTCTGGTCGACCAGCCGGTCCATAGATATTGCGTTCAGCCCGCCCCAATCCACATCCACGCCGAGTGAACGCGCAAAGCTTTTCATACCCGCCGTTAACCGCGCCCGTTCGGCGGCATTATCTTCGAGTGATGTGGGCATAATCCGTTTATCATGGACATCGATATCGGCGCTAAAGGCGTCATAAGACACCTGCGCTTGTCGGTACGGTGTTGTGACATCCGCCTCGTCGATAAAGGTAAAGCGCTTTAAGCCGGCCAGAGAGATGAGATAGCGCCCGTCATCGGTTTCGCTAAACTGGCGCAGCCGTCCTAATGTCCCGATCCGGGCCAGATCAGGGCGCGCCGTTTTCGCGCCCGCGCCGTCCAGCGCATATTGCGGCTGTATCAATCCAATAACGCGGTCACCTTTGAGCATATCGTCAATCATGTTGAGATAACGCGGCTCGAAAATATTCAGAGGCAGTTCACAGCCCGGCAAAAGCACCGTTCCGCCCAGCGGAAATACAGGAATTTGCTCGGGAGACAGGCGGCGGGCCATGGATTTCATATGTGTGCTCATATGATAATTACGCATAGCAGGGGAGGAAGGTTCAAGCTTTATACTGCATTATGTTCGCTGCGCGGTACTACGCTTTTAAATGACAGAACATCATCGCTGACCGGGCCAAGCAATTGGACTTTGTTTTCGATATAAGTCTGGTGGTTAATCCAGGGGTCTTTATCGCCTTGCCGCGGGGATGTATCAATAGCGCGTAAAATATAGCCGGAATTAAACTCCCCCATAAAAGGGAGTCGCGGCATGCCCGCCTGCGCCGCGGCGGACAGAGCCGGAACGGCGTAATCCGCGCCGGATTTCAACATCGTCTTTAAAACATTACAGACATACCGGGCCTGCAATTCAACCCGCAGCGTATAGCTGGCGGTCAGCGTGCCTGATGACAACGCCATATTGGGCACATTGGAGAGCATACAGCCTTTATAAATATAATGATCCGGTAAATTTACAGTTTTGCCGTCTACGCTAAGCGTCGCCTCGCCCAGCATGACAATGTTGAGCCCCGTGGCCGTGACAATGATATCGGCTTTAAGCACGGTGCCGTCTGTCAGCACAATACCCGTTTGGGTAAACCGCTTAATATGGCCGGTTTCTATGCTCGCCCTGCCCGCTGTGATCTGCGTGAACAAATCTCCGTTTGGCGAAAAACATATACGCTGCGTCGCGGGTGGATATGACGGGCGTAAATGCTTTACGATGTCGAAGTCGTCGGGCAGCCGTTCAGCCGCTTTTGCCTCGAATAATGCACGGGTTTGGACGGGATATTTCAGCGCGCGGCCAATCTTGTACCGTTCGAGGAAAATGTTCTTTTTGCGGATCAATGCATAAGCCCATTTCTCTGGCAAAATCTTCATTAGCTTTTGCGCGAGCGGGTCATAATCCTTATCCGGGAAGATATAGCTCTGGCTACGCTGCAACATGGTTACATGCCCTGCGCCCTGCTCGGCTAGGGACGGGACAAGCGTCACCGCCGTTGCGCCGGAGCCAATGACGACCACCCGCTTGCCTTGATAATCCAGATCCTGCGGCCAGTCCTGAGGATGAATAATCTGTCCGCCAAAGTCTTCTTCATGCGCAAAGTCGGGGCGGTATCCCGCGCCGTAATTGTAATAGCCCGTGCAGCTTTGTAGCCAGCGGCAGGTGACCCGCCTGTCTTCGCCTCCCGCGCCTCTTAGCGTAACCGTCCAGAGGGCCGTCTGCGTCGAAAAATCGGCGCTCATAACGCGTTGACCGAAGCTGGTTTTATCGGTCAGATTATAATCGCGCGCGGTCGCCTTGATATAGTCCAGAATATGCTCTCCCGGTGAGATGGATTTATCATCCACCCAAGGCCGAAATTCATAGCCGTAGACATGCATATTACTGTCGCTGCGAATGCCGGGATAGCGAAACAGATCCCATGTCCCGCCCATATGCTCGCGCATCTCGACGATTTGCAAAGACAATCCGGGCAGCTTGGTCACCATGTGGCAGGCTGTGCCAATACCCGCGAGGCCCGCACCGATAATCAATATGTCTGTGTGATCGCGCATCATATGTCCCTTATTTTTTGAAAATATGCAGGGTAGATGAAAGACGCGCAAGCGGGCGTCGCGAATAGGCCGTATTCATAACAAAAAACCCCGCCGCAAGGCAGGGTTTTCAATCTTAAAAGCTTAAAAGCCTATTTCTTGTCGGCGCGGCCATCGGTCATGCCATGGCCGGTTGTGCGCTCTTTGATCCGCGCAGATTTACCACGGCGTTCGCGAAGATAGTAAAGCTTGGCGCGACGGACGCGGCCACGGCGCTTAACTTCAATCTCTTCAACCAGGGGGCTGAACAGCGGGAAAACGCGCTCGACGCCTTCGCCATAAGAGATTTTGCGAACTGTGAAGCTCTCATTGAGGCCTGCGCCGCTACGGGCGATACAGACGCCTTCAAAAGCCTGCAGACGGGTGCGAGTCCCTTCGGTAATGCGAACTTGCACCACCACAGTATCGCCCGGGTCAAAGGCCGGAATCTCTTTGCCGGATGACAATAGGCGCTCTTGTTCGGCCTTATTTAGTTTTTCGATCACGTTCATGTCGCGTCTCCTTTTGTCCGCTCTTGACGAGCAGTGTAAGCGTCAAACAAATCAGGCCGCCGGGCCTGCGTTGCTTCGATCATTTTTGCCTTACGCCAGTCCTCCACCTTTTGGTGATTGCCGGACAATAACACATCCGGGATAGCCCGGCCTTCAAATTCTCTGGGCTTGGTGTAGAGTGGATACTCTAACAAACCCTCTTCAAAACTCTCCTCCACAGTGCTCTCGGCCTTGCCGAGAACGCCGGGTATCAGCCGCACGCAGGCCTCAATCAGCACTTGCGCCGCCACTTCGCCCCCCGCCAGAACATAGTCGCCGATAGAGATTTCCTCCATCTGCCGGGCCTCAATGACCCGCTCGTCCAGACCTTCAAAGCGGGCGCAAAACACAATAACCCCCGGGCCGGCCGCCAGCTCTTTAACGCGGTGTTGCGTCAGAGGCGTCCCGCGCGGGGTCAAATATATTAATGCGCGTCCGTTTTTAGGGACGCTGTCAATCGCTGCTGCCGCAATATCGGGTCGCAGGACCATGCCTGCGCCGCCGCCTGCGGGAGTGCCGTCAACAGTGCGGTGCTTATTAGACGAAAAATTTCTGATGTCTACAGTCTCTAGCGACCAAATCTGCGATTTCTCCGCGCCGCCAATAACCGACGCGCTCAAAACCCCCGGAAAGGCCTCCGGAAACAGGGTCAGCGCCGTCGCGGCCCATGGTTTTGGCGAAGTGTCACTCATGGCGGGCTTTAAGCGTGAGATGGATGATGAGTCAAAGGGGGATGTAAGCGTGAAACTTTACAGGGTTTACCCGAACGCGGATCCCAGACGCATAGCCGCAGGGGTCAGGATCACAATGAACAGAACCGGCAGGAAGAAGATAATCATCGGCACAGTCAATTTTGCGGGGAGCGCGGCGGCTTTTTTCTCAGCCAGCAAAACACGCAATTCCCGGTTCTCATTGGCCATAGTGCGAAGCGTTGAGCCCAGCGGCGTGCCGTAACGTTCCGATTGCACAAGCGCGGTGGCCACGGCGCGAATGCCCGGATGATTGTTACGGCGGGCTAAATTCTCGTAAGCCTGCCGGCGCTGCTGTAAATAGGACAGCTCGGCGGTGGTCAGCGAGAACTCTTCGGCAAGCTCAATGGACGTGCCCGCCATTTCTGACGCAACGCGGTTAAAGGCAAGCTCGACCGACATACCGGATTCCACGCAGATGAGGAGCAAATCCAGTGCATCAGGAAAGGCCGGCATGATTTTGTCTTGGCGCTTTTTTGCGGCGTTTTTCAAATAAATACCCGGCAGGTAATAGCCAAACAGGGTCATGCCCATTGTTATAAATGCACCCTTTGTCATCGGCCAGTCTTTGGGGTTGATCAAAATGGCATAGGTAAAGGCAAGCAGGAAAAAGATGATCGGCAAGGACATGCGGAAGAAATAAAACATCTGGACAGGACGCTGTCCGCGAAAGCCGCCCTGCATTAATTTATCCCGCAAATCCGGCGCGGCGAGCAGGCGTTCCAGCGACAATCCGGCCACGATTTTGTTGACCAAACCCTTATTATCCGCGCGCAATTTGGTATTTGTTTTTAGATCCTCAAGGCGCGCGCGTTTTAAGGTATCGCGCTCGGAGGTTACCGCCTTCATACGCTTTTTCTGTTTATCCCCGGCGAGCATGGGCGAGATGACAGTATAGAGCGTCGCAACAATCAGAAGCGCAATGCCTCCGGCAAGGATATTGGCAAACATGGCTGCACTTTCGGGATTCATAATCGCAGCCTTTCTAGAATTTGAAATTGATCATTTTGCGCATGACGGCAATACCGGCGAGCATCATACCCGCGCCAATCATGAGATTTCTGTGACCGGTACTGGTCGTATATAGCTCAACCATATAATCCGGAGACACAACGGTAACGAGAATCATGACGCCCGGCGGTAGAGCCCCAATAATGACGGCAGAGGCTTTTGCCTCAGCGGCCAGCGCTTTAATCTTTTCGCGCAGCAATTTACGCCCGCGCAAAACATGGGCCAGATTGGCCAGTGCCTCGCCTAAATTACCCCCGGTGGAGCGCTGAATGTTGAGCACAGTTGAGAAGAATTTCACCTCCGAAAGCGGCATGCGGTCATACATGCGGTCCAGGCAGGTTTCGATCGGGACGCCGACAGCTTCGGCTTCGACGACGCGGGCAAATTCTTCGCGCACCGGCTCAGGGGACTCATGCGCAATAATTTTAAGGCAGTCGCCCAGCGGTAGTCCTGTGCGCACGCCGCGCACAATAATTTCCATCGCGTCGGCAAAATGAGACGTAAATTTAGCCTGACGGCGCTTAATCACCATATTCAAAAACCAGCGCGGCAATCCAAAGCCGACAATCACAGCCACGCCCACAACCTGCCAGAAGGCCAGACCGAAGAAGAACGCAATGGCACCGCACACAAGACCTATAGCGGCAGAAATCAGGGTGAATGTACGCGGCTTAGTCGACCAATTGGCTTGAATAAGTTTGGATTTCAGGGATTTGCGGGCTTTTTCGCGATTTTTCGTTTTCGCCTCAATATCGCCCAGACTGGCTTCGACCTGTTTGCGGCGCAGCGAGTTTTCGTCGCCACTCTTCATAAAACTAAAAATTCCGCCGGAGCTTTTTTCACCCGGCTTAGCCGCGACCATGGCCTGACGCTTTTTGGACACACCGCTTTTGCCGCCCATGATCAACATAGCGATCAGGGCCATCATCCCTAAGCCAGCTATTATCATGAGCATTTGTTGATCCATTGCGCGGCCTAGCTTCCCGCCGCATCAAGCGCTTCGGCCAGATCCTTTTCAAGGTTAAAGTAGCGGGCGCGATCCCAGAAATTCGGACGCGCAATACCGGTCGATTTATGAGATCCGATAATTTTTCCATCCGCGTCTTCACCCTCAATCTCATAGGAAATCAGATCCTGGGTGACGACAACATCGCCCTCCATACCGATAACTTCGGTAATTTTTGTAATACGGCGCGAACCGTCCCGCAGACGCGCGGCCTGTACAATAACGTCAACAGAGCCGGTAATCATCTCGCGGATCGTTTTCATCGGCAGGTTAAAGCCGCCCATTGTAATCATGGATTCCATACGGGAGAGCGCTTCACGCGGCGAATTGGCATGGAGTGTTCCCATCGAGCCGTCATGGCCCGTATTCATCGCCTGCAACAGGTCAAAGGCCTCGGGCCCCCGCACCTCACCTACGATAATACGTTCAGGACGCATCCGCAGACAGTTTTTGACCAAATCCGTCATCGTGACTTTACCCTTGCCCTCAAGATTGGGCGGGCGGGTTTCAAGGCGGACGACGTGGGGTTGCTGCAATTGAAGTTCGGCGGAGTCTTCACAGGTAATGATCCGCTCGTCAGGATGGATGAAGGCGGTCAAACAGTTGAGCAATGTCGTTTTACCGGAACCCGTACCGCCGGAGATCAGAACATTACAGCGGCAGGCCCCAATAATGGATAGGACTTTTGCGCCTGCAGGACTGATGGAATTAAATTCGACCAGATTGTTCAGGGTCAGCTTGTCACGTTTAAACTTCCGAATAGTCAGCGTTGGCCCGTCAATGGCCAGAGGCGGCGCAATGACGTTGACCCGCGAGCCGTCAAGCAGGCGCGCGTCACAAATCGGGCTGGCTTCGTCAACGCGGCGGCCCACTTGGGAGACAATACGCTGACAGATATTCATAAGCTGTTGGTTGTCGCGAAAACGAATGCTCGTTTTCTCCATTTTCCCGTCGACTTCGATGAAGACATGTTTCGCGCCATTGACCATAATGTCGGCAATGTCATCGCGCGCCAGCAACGGCTCGAGCGGGCCATAGCCTAAAATGTCATCACAGATTTCCGTAATCAGCTGATTTTGTTCGGCGACCGAGAGCCGCACATTGCGAATGGCAATAATCTCATCCACGATTGTGCGGATTTCCTCGCGCGCGCGGGCGGGCTCCATACTCGCCAATGCCGAGACATCAATCGTCTCGAATAAGGCGTTAAATATTGTGGCCTTGGTTTCGTAATAGGTTTCGCTTGTATTCTCCGGTCCGCGCGGTGACATCGTGGCCTGCGGCAACTCAACTGCACTCACAGGAGATGTTTTGGGCGCGGCGGGCGCGGCGGCGGGCTGCTGGATTGCGGCGCTGTCTTCTGAGCGTTTTCCGAACATTTACCCTCAACCCCGCTTGAAGAGTCTAGAGAGCAGCGAACCGCCGCTGGATTTCATTTTTGCACCGCTCTTCATGGCGGCGCCGCCGGCATGTCCGGTGCGCAGACGGTGGGCGAGAATAGACAGACCTTCAACGGCTTTGCTGTCGGATTTCATTTCGGACAGCATTTTGCCGTCATTGGATGCGGTTGCATACAAAACAGGCTCATAAGGCAGAACCAGCGCCGGCTCGATACCCAAAGCGGACGCGAAATCTTTAACCGGAATTTCCGGTGTTTTCGGCACGCCCGTCTTGTTCAGAATAATAATCGGATCCGGGTCATTGGGCCGTTCAGCACGCAAATATTCGATCAGGTTTTTCGTATTGCGTAAATTGGCCAAATCAGGCGCGGCCGTGATAATCACATCATCGGAGCCTTTAAGTATATTAGAGCTCCACGTTGTCCAGTTATGCGGCATATCCAAAATAGTCATAGGCGATATTTTACGCACGCCGTCGACAATGGCTTCATAGGCTTCGGAGCTGTCCATACCTGCATTATTCAGCGAAGCGGCGGCCGGCAAAAGTGACAGCGTCGGAGAATGGCGCAGCATGATGCGGTCCAGCAAAGTCTCATCAAGACGATCGGGAGAGGCCAGCGCTTCTTCGAGGCCCTGAACGCTGTCATAATTAAAATCCAGGCCCGTTGTGCCCCAGCTCGCATCCAGGTCAACCAGCGCAGTTTCCTGATTATGGCCCGAGGACATGATCCAGGCAATATTATGCGCCAAAGTCGAGCTGCCAACACCGCCTTTTGCGCCGAAAAAGGCGCAAACACGCCCGGCAAACGGCTTATCGGGGTCAATATAGAGATCCGCCATAGAGCGGATAAGGGTCAGGGGATGAAAAGGCGGGACAAGATATTCGGAAACGCCCTTATCCATGAGTTCCCGGTAAAGCCGGATATCATTAGCCGCGCCGATAACGACGACTTTGGTTCCTGCATCACAAACGCTGGCGAGGCTTTCGAGCTGGGTGAACAGCTCCTCGCCGCGCATACCGGATTCAATCATGATCAGGCTTGGCGTGTTTTCATTATGATAAAAATCCACAGCCGCCGGAAGGCCGCCCATATAGACTTTTAAATTTGTGCGGTTCATGCGCCAGTCGCGCGTCGTCGCCTGAACCGTTCCTGCGGTTTCCGGGCGCTCGCAAAAGGCGTGAATGGAAATGGCGGGCAGAGCGCGTTCTCCGCCTTCGCGGCGCAGTTCAGGCGCGCCCGCTTGTGACATAACCGGCGCGGGATGATCGCTTGCCTGCCCTGATGCAGGGCTATTGTGCTGTGGAGAAAATGCCTGTTGCGCCGGGCGGGGCGGCAAGCCTTGCGGGGACTGTTGATCAGGCCGGGGCGGCAAGCCTTGCGGCGGCTGTGGCGCGTATCCGGATTGCGGGGCGGGGCCGCCACTGTGTGGAGGAGGCGCCATTGGTGACGGCCGCGGCATTTGCGCCGGCGCGCCCATGGGAGAGGGGCGACCCATAGCGGGCCGGCCTTGCGGCGCTGACATGGCTGGTGCTGATCCGGGATACGGCGCGGCGGGCGGCGGGGCCGTCATATGCGGCTGGGGCTGCTGTCCATAGCCCTGTCCGGTCACAGCCTGAGGCATGACCCGCGGAGACATTTCGCCGCCCTGAGGAGCTTCTTCAGTGCCACCCGGCTTCTTTTTTAACCAGCTTTTCATATCGTGATTATCCTGAGCGACGTTTATTGTGAGGACGAAATTTCTTGACGGGCAGGCTGAGTCGATGCGGGGCTTTGGCCCGTCACATAAGCTTCCACGCCGGCTGTCCGGCGGGCAGCGATTGCCGGATCCTCACCGTAACCATCAAGTATTTGGGTCGGATCATTGACCATTACAGCAAAATTGGATTGGGCCGAGCAGCCAAAATTATACGGCGCTTGGTTATTATAGGTTTTCATCAGATCCGTACTGACTGTGCAATCCATCGGCATAGTCGTCAAACGGCGGTAAGATAGAACGATCGGTGCATCTCCGCCTGAGCGGGCCTGATATTGTCCGGTTTGAACCGGCGCGCCGCCAAGGCCTGCGCCCAGCATCATATTTTGAACTTCGGCCTGCGCCTGCCCTGCGGCAGGCGTGCCAAGAGCTGTGTTTGGAATGTTAATGTAGAGACCGCCGGCCCCGCCCGATTGTGCAAAGCCGTCAATAAATTTGCTCAAAGCCGCGCGGTCACGGGCGGATAGCATCATCCCGCCGGGGCGCACATAGATCTCCATGCGCTCAATGGTTTCCGCCACACGTACTTTGTGCAGCTCATCATATGGCGGCAGCGAAGCTTGATAGGTAGAGCAGGCCGGAAGCAGAATTGCGGCGGTGAGCGATAGGCTGATCAATGTTGTTTTCATGGGCTCGTCCTTTGCCTATTCAACCACGTGGCCATACGGCCCGCGCAATGTCCGTCCGGAGGTATTGGCCCCGGGACGGGCGTAAACTTTGTTAAATCTGTTTAACAGCACGGTTTCGCGATCCCCGGGGGGCGTAAAGCCGTCCAGCGGGGTCGAGAGATTGTCAGGATGCGTGCTGTCGACCAGATAGGGGGTGACAATCACAACCAGCTCTGTCTGGCTGGTCAACTCGTCACGGTTTCTAAACAGCGCGCCGACACCCGGCACATCTTTCAGACCCGGCGTTCCGTCAACAGATTGGCGCGCTTCTTCCCGGATAAGGCCGGCGATGACCAGTGATTTCCCCGCCGGCAGCTCAACAACCGTATTGGCTTTGCGCGTACGCACGCCTAAAATATCGGAAGACTGGCCCCCGGTTTCAAAACTGTTCTCTGTCGTCGGTTCAGATACTTCAGTTGAAATATTGAGTGAAATCCGACCTTCAGAGAGCACGACAGGGGTAAAGCCCAACGACACACCGTAAGGCTTGAATGTAAAACTGCGCTGCACCTGTCCAAACTGGTCGGTATAGACATTAGACAGAAGTGGGAATTCTCCGCCTGACTGGAAATTGGCCGTCTCGCCGGAAATCGCGACGAGTGTCGGCTCGGCTTTGGTGCGGACAAGTCCGACACGCTCTAAGGCCTGAAACGCGCCCGTTAAACTTGTGATCGCGCCGCCGCCGGAATTAATCCAGCTAAAGCTGCTCGCCAAGCCCGCGCCGGTCGCCAAACCGGCATTGGAAGATAAGGCGACCATGCCGTCACCGATTTGCGCGGCGGTCGATAAATCAATGCCCATTTGTTTGGTGACGCTGCGCTGCATCTCGACAATGCGCACTTTAAGCATGACCTGATCGCGGCCCTGAATAGCCATAAGGTTGACAATTTTGCCCTTTGTGCCGCCATCCGTTGTCTCATCGAGCCATAATTCAGCCAGCTGGTTGATTTTATCGGCTTCAGCGGCGCTCGGCACAGGTCCGGATAAAATGATATTATTATTAACGGCCTGTACGGCGATTTGACTGTCCGGGGAGTGACGGGAAATGAGATCGACAAGACCGTCAACATCACGCTCTACGCGGATTTCAAGACTGACGATTTCTGAGCCGTCATGACCATATATATAGGCATTGGCCTGACCGGGTTTGCGGCCCACCAGCATAACGCGGTGAGATGTATGCACGATGCCTTCTACAATCGTCGGATCAGAAATGATGATATCCATCATTTCGCGGGGCAGTTCGACAACGGTCGACTTTCCGTAGGGCAGCACAATCTGGCGCGACCGCACGCTTTGCCCCGGGGATTGGATATTGGCATAGCCTTGTCCGCCGGCCGTTTGCGCGGTGGCAGTTTGGGGCGCGGACGCAGCGAGGAGCGCTGCGGCAAGAAGCCCGAATACGCTGGTATGGGAAAGGGGTTTGATCATCTTACTGACCTTTCAGCGTTACGACTTCGACGTCTCCGCCGCGGTAAACCTGCAGCGAGCGCACTTCATTTTCTTTATTGGCGTCCACCAGAGCCGCGCTACGCACGCCGCGGCGGTTCGCGCCGTTCAGAGGACGCAGCACAAGTGAGAGATCGCCCATTTGCTGGCTCATCGTGACCATTTCAGCATCTTCGCGGCTCAGCATTAAAAGCGCCTGTCCGCCGAGAACGAAAGGAGCGCCGTCCGGGCCTTTGGCATATGTCTGGTCAATGGATAGAACGGTGACATTTTCAAAAATTGTCTCTGTAACAAAACCACTTCCACTCTCACCGGTCAGGCGGCGGGTAATCATAATATCGACATTGTCACCGGGATTGATAAACCCGCTGGCTGCCGCGTCCGTGGTAATGCGGATAGATACGGCGCGGTAACCCGGTTCAAGAAACGCCGACATGACGGATTTATCGCCGGGTTTGACCAATTTACGCGCTGTGATCGGCTCTCCGGCGGCGATTTCAATATAAACGACGCTATTGGTCCAGTCTTCAATCGCGGTGGGTGAAGCGTCCTGATCGATGAAAGACGGATCGACGGCGTCGGCAGGCCATTTGCGCCATTCGAGCATTTCAGGTTTGAGGCGCGTACCGCGCGGTAAAAGCTGCACGGGCACAAGAATATGCGCCATCTCGACCTCTTGAATAACAGTCTGCGGCTCAACATTTTGTATCACGGGCTGCGGCGCGGGCGTGCCCATCTTTTTGATCTGGAAGAACATAAAGCCGCCGATAACAACCAGCCCGCCAAGCAGTGCTACGCGTTTTACGTCCATGTTAGAATCCCCCAAGGAAAATCGGTTTATCGGATATAGTTAACGTCCTATTGGATAAGGCATGGTTAACGCAGGCCTTAATGCGCCGCTTTTTTCGGTTTTGCGCACCAATCCACGCCAAAATATCTGAATTTTGCTGAGAAGCGATAGGCTAGCCCAAAGCCGCAGACTGAAAAATTGTGAATTTAGGCAGGGCCATCAGACCGGCTGCAGCCAGCGCGATGCCATATGGTATTTTATCCTCGTCGCGCAGCAGGCGTTGTACCCAGCCCGTTGTGCGCACGCGCCGGGGCAGGCTGTGGCGCGTGAATACAATCAGTAAAGTCAGTGCACCGCCCCAGATCGCAACATTGGGTGTATAGATAAGAAGAAGGTCGGCCGGCTGGCACCATAGCGCGGTCGCCGCGAATAATTTTGCGTCACCGCCGCCAAGCCAGCCCATAGCGAACATCCCCATCATGAGCGCAAGCGCCCCGATCCCGCTGACCAAATGCCAGCCAATATCCGGCAGACCATATCCAACAAACGGCGCGATTAAGGCAAATCCGCCGATCAAATACAGGCTGATCCAATTCGGTATCGTGTAGCTGGTCAAATCTTTATAAGCCGCCATCAACATTGCGGCGCCGAATACAGCAAGGATTATAATCGTCATAAGCGGCTCTTTGCGAAGTCATCTGCACAGCGCAGTCCTGCGCCTCGGGCCATCTTTAAACGACAAGAGTTAAAAAGCGCTTTAAGCACAGAAAAAGCCATCTCCGCGGGGAGATGGCTTTCACTAAATCAAGTGGGCGCAAAACTGCGCCGCAAAAATGATTAGCCGCTAAAGTTACCTGAACCCGCAGATTCAACTTCACCAGCAATACTGTTAAACTGGTCAGCCAGCGTATTACCAAGAAGGCCACCGGCTGCGATGATACCAACAGCGATAAGCGCTGCGATCAGGCCGTATTCAATTGCTGTTGCACCGGACTCGTCGGCGACGAAAGATTTCATAAAGTTTTGCATAACAGTACTCCCACGTATGCGATTTAAAGAGTGAAGGGTCATCCCTCAGTCCTGCTCAACATAAGAGGGCCGGGTTACACTGACGCTAACAAGCATGGTCAAAATTTGGTAAAGATTGGGGGCGGAGTTTTTGGCTGTATATATATAGTCGGGTTGGACCGCGTTATCGGTAATATCAAAATATATTTTGAGATGATCCAATCAAGAGTGCATCGCGCGTAAACTCGGCGGACCTGCTGGGGCGTGAGCCGAATTTGTAAACAATTCGTTCACCGTATTGCCTTATCACGGAGGTTGGATATTCGTTTTCCTGTTAGGATTGACCATGAAAAACGTGCTGAGCAGACTCACTGGCTGTATTTTAGCCCCGGCCTTGATTGCGCTGAGCGCCGCCGCATTTATCGCCCCGGCCGCACTCGCCGGCGAAGTTGTGACCATGGATCAAACACATATTTTGAAATTGCCGCGCCCGGCTAGCGCTATATTGCTTGGCAATCCGGATATTGCAGATGTCTCTGTTTATAGTGATGATACGCTTTTCCTGATGGGCCGCGGGTTTGGCAGCACAGATTTGCTTGTGCTGGACGCGCAGGGACAGGTCATATTGCGCACCGATATTACCGTTGTGAGCCGCCCGTCATCACAAAGCGTCACGATGATTACAGGCAATGGCAAACGGAACACTTATTTCTGTCAACCTTATTGCCGTCCGTCCCCGATTGCGGGTGATGAGCCGGGCTATGCCTCGGCGTTCGGCCCGAAAGGCGCGCAGGCGCAGTCCCCGGTCGCAACACAGAGCACGCCCGCCGCACCCCCGATGCAAATGCAAGGCGCGCTGGCGCAAACCCCGCCTTCCGCCTCTTCCGAAACCATGAACTAGCGTATGGCAATGGCCGATTAATAGCCCGTTAGGGCCTTATTTTACGAGATTTTTAACGGACTTTGCATATTCTTCGGTCTCGAATTAGGAAAGTAGGCTGGGCAATGGGCATATCTCTGCGTGCATTCACAAATCTTGAGCGCAAATTGCGCCGCGGCGTTCATAATGACGATGGCGCGGTTGCGGTCGAATTTGCTATTATAGCATTGCCTTTTTTCGCGCTTCTGTTCGGCATTATTGAACTGGCCATTATCTTCTTTTTGAATTCATCCCTTGAAGCCTCAACATTTGAAGCGGCCCGCGATATTCGGACGGGCCAGTTCTGCGGGGATGAGGACGATTTTAAAACTGCAGTCTGCCAAGGCATGAACCCTGGCGTTCCGGAGTCAGATTTAACGGTTTGCAAGCAGCGCACAGAGGTGCGTATCCGCCAAATGGGCTCCGGTTTTGGTTCCTCAGTCGATATGAATTGGACTCCTGAACCTGTGCCTAACCCTTTGCCGGCGGATTATGAGGCCCCCCCGCCCAATTACAGCGCGACAAATGGCGGGGAAACCGTTCTCGCCGCTGTGCGCTACCGTCACCCTTTGACGATTCCGAGTGAATTAACCCGTTTATCTAATGTCGATGACAGTAATGCCCGTGATATCTACGCCGTTACGGCCTTTCGAAATGAACCGTTCGGAGAGGCGTCGTCATGTCCTTAGCGTCGCATATCGTCGTCACAATCCGGCGTAAAGTCAGGCGCTTTGTCGCCAATACGGACGGTATTGCCGCGATTGAATTTGCTCTGATTGCGCCGGTCATGCTCCTGTTTTATTTTGGACTGGCCGAAGTTTCACTTCTGATCAGCGCCGACCGCAAAACCTCACATGCGGCGTCACTTATCGGCGATCTGGCCGCGCAAGATACAACGCTGGACCTGGCCACAGGGCAGGACCTGATGGGCGCGGTTCTCGCCGTTCTGGGCACAAACCCCGAGCAAAGCAGCCGCATTGGGGTCGAGCTTTACAGCTTTGAAGCCGTAATGGCCGACACGGACGGCGATGGCGACGAGGAACGGGACGTTCAAGAGATTGGGTTTCTCACCTTCGGGCCGGCTTATGAACCGGGCGCGGCCGGTGCGGAAGACGGCCGCTATGACGGTAATAATGTTGAAGAGCGTCTGCTTGTTGCGGGCGGGGGGGTTGTTGTCGCGCGGGTCGTATACGAGTATCAATCGCCCTATCGCTATTTCGTGCGCGAGCCGCGTCTGCGAGAAGTATTTTTGTTAAAACCGCGCCGTTCTGCCACTGTTACCTTTGAAAACGGCAATTTAGGCGGGACAGATAAATCACGCCGGGAAATTAGCTGCACCCTGACATCTACCAATCCCAATACAGTGGATTGCCAGCCGCTTTAGCCGCCCAGACAAACTATTGTGATATTTAATAAAGCGGTGAGTAATCAAGCCTGTACCGTATAGCGGTTGCGAATAGCAGCAATTTGCGCCTCGTTAATGCCTAATGTCTGCCGCGCATAATCCTCAGCATTCCCCATATTGTCTAGCGCGGCTTTTAAATATCCCGGCTCCACTCCGAACATAGGGCGCAGGGCCTCCGGCGCGTAAGACCGGCCAAACCGCTCCTCCATCATCAGCGCGGCAGGGGATAAAAAGCTGTCTACATCCACGGCTGTCATCGTCAGCATATAATCATCCATGATATCTGCGTCAGACATGCCGAGCAGTGACTGGATGAGCGCCACCAACGTGCCTGTGCGGTCTTTACCCGCCGCGCAATGCACAAGAACCGCGTCGCCGCTGCCCGACATATGGGTGAGCGTGTCACGGAAAATATCCTGAAATGAAGCATTACCGGGACGGGCAGCATAATTACTCAGCATATATTGCCGGGCATCCTCAGCCACGCGCAGATCGTTTTGGATAAAGGCTTCGTGCGGGGCCTGACCTGTGCGAGACGCATCAAATGCCAGCGTGCGCGCGGTGTGGCCCGCGGGCCATTTATTCGGCTGCCGCTCACGTTCGGACAAATAACGCAGATCAACAATCAGCCGAATATCAATCTCGCGCAGACGGCCGAGATCCGCAGGCGTCGCATTGTTTAAGTGGGCAGACCGGAACAGCAGGCCCGAATTGACGTGACCAAAACGGCCGTCATAGCCGCCAAAATCGCGCATGTTTAAAACCTGCTCGAATTTTAACAGACGGTTTTGGGTCATTAAAGGCATACAAAATCCTGTATAAGCCGCCGGAGACGCCTGGCAGCTTATCATTCTCTATCAGCCTATATACGATGCAAAGCGAAAAAGCGACTTAGGGGATAAGGATTTGCGGTTTTTTCGTCTGCAAATTATCAAACATCTCCCAGACGCCCTGCTCGCCATGCCAGTCGCCTTGGGTCGCGCCTTTGGAATATTCTGTTGAGCGCGCCTCAAAGAAATTGGCGTGCTCGACGCCATTTAAGATTTCGACCAGCCACGGCAGAGGATGCTTGTCCACGCCATAAACCACCGGAAGGCCTAACTGCTTCAAGCGCCAATCGGCGATGTAGCGGATATAGGATTTAATATCGGCGGCCGTCATGCCTTCGACCGGGCCCATATCAAAGGCCAGATCGATAAAGCGGTCTTCGAGACCGACAACGGTCTTGCAGCAATCAATAATATCGTCCTGAACGGATTTCGTCACGCAGCCCGTTTCTTTGGCAAAGGCGTGATAGAGTTTGATCATGCCTTCGCAATGCAGACTCTCATCACGAATGGACCATGTTATAATCTGGCCCATGCCTTTCATTTTATTATTGCGCGGGAAGTTCATCAGCATAGCAAAGCTGGCAAAGAGCTGCAGACCTTCTGTAAATCCGCCAAACATCGCAATAGAGCGCGCTATGTCTTCGTGGGTGTCTGTGCCAAATTGCTTCATATAATCATGTTTGGCCGACATAGCTTCATATTCGAGGAAGGCTTGAAACTCGCTCTCTGGCATGCCGATAGTTTCCAGTAAAAGCGCATAAGCTGCAATGTGAACCGTTTCCATATTGGAAAACGCCGCCATCATCATCTTCAGCTCAACCGGCTTAAAGATTTGCCCGTAATGCTCCATATAATTGTCTTGGACTTCGATATCGCCCTGCGTGAAGAAGCGGAAGATTTGTGTCAGCAAATTACGCTCATTATCGGTCAAATTGGTCGCCCAATCTTTGCAATCTTCTCCCAGCGGCACTTCTTCGGGCATCCAGTGAACCTGTTGCTGCTTGCGCCAAAAGTCATGCGCCCAAGGATAACGAAAGGGCTTATAGCCCACAGACGGTGTTAAAAGCCCGGGCGTTCCCGCCGCTATAATCTTATCAATTTTGCCCATGATCATACCCTTTTATTGCGCCGTGCTGCGCGTCATCATCTGATTGTCGTCAATGCGCGGCGTTGCGCCCCTGCACAAATCCGCCATCTCGCGACTCCATCATCTATATCTAGTAGGGGCATCCAAAATCAACACTAAATGTGGCCTATTTTCAGAATGTCGCAGGAAGCTGTGGAACAATTGGCCTCACACGTCATATAGTTGGAAAAACATGGAGTCTATAATGAGCAAATTATCCGCCGCACTCACCGCCCTGACAGCTATCGCTCTGACCGCATGCGGGGGGCCCGGTGACCGCGAAGTCGCCGAGATCAATAATGACTGGACGGGCAATGAGATCAAGATCGAAAGCTTCGAAGACGACAAAGTCAAAGGCGTCGTTTGTCATATGGCACATTTCGACCGGAGCGTGATTGACCGCCTGTCCAAAGGATCATGGTTTGAAAATCCGTCCAATGGCTCCATTGATTGCGGCATTATCGGCCCCGTTACAATGGGCGATATCAAGCGCGGCAAAGGCGGCGAAGAAGTGTTCCGTCAGCGCCAGAGCATCATTTTCAAAAAGCTGGCCGTGCGCCGCGTCTATGATGAAGAGAATAACGCCCTCGTCTATCTGGTCTACAGCCGGAAAATTGTCGACGGCAGCGCCAAGATGAGCATTGCCACTGTCTCGCTACATGGCGCGCAGATGGTGGATCGTGTTGAAATGCCGCAATAAATACTCAGTTATTTAATTAGGTATTTATAAAATTTTAGCCCGCGCGCGTTAGGTCAGATCAAATTTACAAGGCCTGACCCATGACGCAACACCCCCTCCCCCATATCGACGCTAATTCCATTGCGTTTGAAACGCGCGCTCTGGTCAAGCCGACGGGCTTTCGCGAATATGATGCGCGCTGGTGGTTTGGCGGGCCGGAGCATGAAAAAGCGCCGGAGCTAAACCTTTACGGCGTACAGGCGCTGGGCGCAGGGCTGGGTGAGTTAATCCATGAGCTGGGCCGCCAGCCGGAAATTGTGACCGCCCATGATTTTCGCCACTATTCCCTCTCTATAAAACAAGCGCTTATGACGGGGCTGATGAGCGCGGGCATCCACGTCAAAGACATCGGCATGGCGCTCTCGCCTATGGCCTATTTCGCGCAATTTCATCTGGACTGCGCGAGCGTCGCCATGGTCACAGCCAGTCATAATAGTAATGGCTGGACAGGCGTAAAGATGGGCGTGAATCGTCCGTTGACCTTTGGCCCTGACGAGATGAGCCGATTAAAAGACATCGTTCTGGGCGGACTGTCCAAGCCGCGCACAGGCGGCGGCTATGAATATGTCGACGGCGTGCGCGAGGCCTATATTGCTGATCTCGCCAAAGATGTTCACATCACGCGCAAGATTAAAGTCATTGCCGCTTGCGGAAATGGCACGGCGGGGGCCTTTGCGCCGGATGTCCTCAAAGCCATTGGGGTGGACGTTATTGAAATGGATTGTAAGCTCGATTGGCGCTTCCCGAAATATAATCCCAATCCCGAAGATATGAAAATGCTCCACGCGATGAGTAAGGCCGTCGCCGCGCACGGCGCAGACCTTGCCGTCGGCTTTGACGGTGACGGCGATCGCTGCGGCATTGTCGATAATGAAGGCGAAGAGATTTTTGCCGATAAAGTCGGCGTTATGCTGGCGCGTGATCTAGCCAAAAACTTTAAAAACGCCGTCTTTGTTGCCGATGTCAAATCAACCGGACTGTACGCCACCGACCCCGTTCTAAAATCACTGGGCGCGACAACGGATTACTGGAAAACCGGTCACAGCTATATCAAAGCGCGCACGCAAGAGATTGGCGCGCTCGCCGGGTTTGAGAAATCCGGACATTATTTCTTCGGCGCGCCGCTGGGCCGCGGCTATGATGACGGACTTTTGTCGGCCATTGAAATCCTCAAAATGCTCGACCGTAATCCGGATAAATCCATGAGTGATCTGCGCCGCGCTTTGCCGCTCACTTACGGCAGCCCCACTATGAGTCCCTATTGCAGCGATGAGACGAAATATGGGGTCGTCGATAAAATTATTGCGGGCTTTAAGGCGTCGAAAAACGCAGGCGAGACCATTGACGGTCAGGCCATCACCGATCTCAATACCGTCAATGGCGTGCGGGTCACACTGGAGGACGGGACGTGGGGTTTAGTGCGCGCCAGTTCCAATACGCCCAACCTTGTGGTTGTTGTTGAAAGCCCCGTCAGCGAGGCCAATAAAATCGCTATGTTCCGCGAGATTGAAAGGCGGCTCTCTACCCATCCTGAAATTGGCGAATTTGATCAGAAGATTTAGTCCGGTCTTACTCGACCAATCTGCGCTCTTCTTGCGTAATTCGCTCTTGCTCAGACTTCGGTGGGACATGTTTTTCTAAAACCTCCTGCATCGAGGCCATGACACTGAATAATCCGCCCGTAAATTCTTCATCTCCCATCACGCTAAACATCGTATCGAACATGCGGTTAAGATCGGGCTTCCCATTAGGGCGGCGCATGTCGTCCATGCTGCCCAAGCGGCTACGCATAATATCCACAGAGCGCGCCATGTCTTCGCGCAACGCTACATCTTCCATTATATCGCCCATATCATCAAATATGGCGTTGAAATCCGGAAGCTGCTTTCGCATTTCTGCGAAATCTTCTGGGCTTGGCATTTTAAACTCGCGCATCGCTTCAGACGGCGTTTTGGGCTCGGGCTGAGCCATTGCCGCTGAGGAAAATCCGATCAAAGCTGTAGCTAATAAAGTTGCGCGAAACATAATACTCTCCCATTTTTCAGTTTTCCTTATCAGAGCGTTGCTGAACGGGAGCCGAACAAGACATTGCAAGCGCCTTGGCAAAATCCCTTTGCGCGTCTAACAGGCGCGCATGGGATCATCACATAATCATTATATATTCGTTGCCGCAATCGCCGGCGCCTTTGGCGTACGCGGCGAGCTGAAACTTAAATGCTTTACCGCCGCGCCCAAAGGCGCGGTCAGTTACGGCCCGCTTTTAGACGAGTTCGGCAAGACCGTTTTGACTGTCTTGAGCTCGCGCGTCGTCAAAGAGGGATTGGTCGTGAAAGCCAAAGAAGTCACCGTTCGTGAGCAGGCCGAAGCGATGAAATCGACCAAATTATATGTGCCGCGCACAGCCTTGCCGCAAACGGATGAAGATGAATATTACGTTGATGATCTTGTCGGTCTGTCTGTGCGCGATGTGTTAGGCGAAGCCGTCGGCGTGATTGCCGCCGTGCATAACTTTGGCAGTGATGATTTGATTGAAGTGAAACCCGCGCGCGGCCAAACTTATTTCGTGCCGTTCACGCTGGCCGAAGTCCCGCGCGTGTCTATGGAGGAGCGCTTTATCGTGATTGATCCAATGGACACCATCGAGGGTGACGAGGCTAAAGATAAGACTAAGGAAAACGCCGATGACTAAACCTGTCTCACGACGAAATGTTCTGGCGCTCTCCGCCGCCGTCTCTGCCGCCGCCGCATGCGGAACTCCTAAGCCCGAAGCCTTTAACGGCAAAAACGAAAGCGCGCCCGACGGCCCGTTTCAGCATGGCGTGGCCAGCGGCGACTCGTCTCAAGACGGCTTTGTCATTTGGACGCGCGTCACGCCCCAACAGCCGGGCGAGCAGATACAAGTCGCTTGGACTATTGACCTCAAAAACGCCGTCAATGGGACTGTCTCCGTTCAGTCCGGACAGGGCGTCGCCACCGCCGAAACTGATTACACATTCAAAGTGGTGGTCACAGATCTATCGCCAGGCGAAAATTATACATTTGGATTTGCTGCATCAGGACAGACAATTTCCGGTCAGGCTAAAACCCTGCCATCGGGCGACATATCCTCAGCCCAATTCGCCGTTGTGTCCTGCGCTAATTTCCAGTCCGGATATTTTAACGTCTATGACCATATTGCGCGTCGCGACGACATCGACGCTGTCCTTCATCTGGGCGATTATTATTATGAATACGGGCCTGACGGATGGGGCGGCGGTTGGGGCGAGAGCAATGAGCGCGTTCACGAACCGCGTCATGAGTTGATCACATTAAGTGATTACCGCGGACGTCACGCGCAATATCGCGGCGATGCCAATCTGCAAGCGATGACCGCCCGCCACATCATGATTCCGGTCTGGGATGATCATGAGACCAGCAATGATAGCTGGTCCGGCGGCGCGCAAAATCATCAGGAGGATGAAGGCGAGTGGATCACCCGCCGCAACGCCGCCATGCAGGCCTATTATGAATGGATGCCTATTCGCGAACCGGCTGATATTGCCGACCGTCACAAACGCGTGCGCTCCTATAGCTATGGCGATTTAGCGACACTTTGCGCGGTGGAGACCCGCCTTACCGCCCGCGCCGAGCCGATTAATATTGACGATTATACCAAGGATATGAACGGCGCTGAAGACGCAGCCGCGTTTAAGCGCGATGTCTTAAACGCGCCTGACCGCCCGATGATGGGCGATGAACAGACCGCGCAGGTCGTGCAGACCTTGACGCAGTCTAAAGCGGCGGGGCAGCCTTGGCGGATTTTGCTCAACCAAGTCGTGATGGGCCGCGTCCTGACCGCCGATCTGGGTCCCTATGTCAATGAAGAGGCGATTAGCGCGCTGGAAGCCGATTGGCCTGCCGTACGCGATTTTGTCCGCAATAGCGGGTTTAACCTGCCCGTCTATCCCGATAGCTGGGACGGCTATCCTTGGGCGCGCGAACAGTTTTACGGCGCGCTGCAAGACGCGGGCATTACCGACATTGTCACGCTGACGGGTGACGCTCACGAATTTTGGGCCAATGATCTCACCCGCGATAACGGCGTGAAAATGGGCGTCGAGCTTGTCACAACATCTGTTACCTCGCCGACGCTAAAATCCTATTTCGGCGACGCGACGGCGGATTATAATTTACTGGTCACGCAGGCCAATGAAGACGTGCGGTATTATAATGCCCTTAATAACGGCTATATGACCCTGACCCTGACGCCGAAAAAAGCGGTCTGTGAGATGATTATTGTCGATACGGTGACAGCGCAGGATTATAGCGCGCAGACCACGGCGCAGTTCTCCATTCGTAAGCGCAAAGACAGCCTTAAATTCTCCGGTCCGCGCGGCCTGTCCATAAAACAACGCGCTTTGTTTGCAGGGCTGGGTTAGTCTTTCCGGGTCAATCCCGCCACCCTAATCAAGAGTAGGTTTGCGGCGCGCAGACTTAATCACAGAACGTTGCTTTTTAGCTTCAACGCTCCGGCGTATGGCCCCCCGGCTGGGACGGGTCGGGATACGGCGTTTGGGCCGCGCCGCCGCTTCGGTAATCATGATTTTAAGCCGGGCTTTGGCCGCGCGCGTATTAGCGCTCAGCGTGCGGTGCTCATTGGCTTTGATGACGATGACGCCGTCATTGGTCACGCGTTGATCAGACAGCGCCGACAGCTTGCGCTTCACCCGCTCCGGCAGGCTCGACGCGCCGATATCAAAGCGTAAATGCACAGCGCTGGAGACTTTATTGACGTTCTGTCCGCCCGGGCCGGACGCGCGGATCGGCGTGATGCCGATCTCACTCTCGGCTATGGATATTGTGGACGTAATTCGCATAGCCCATATATGACCCGAGAAAATGTTGGCGTCCAGATGAGAGGTGCAAACCCGTGATCTGCCTGCATGAGTACCGAAATGCCACATGATAAGCTGAATTTTACGTTAAGACCTCATAAACTTATTGAAGTTGAAATGAACTCTTTGAAAGTTCAATGAGTTTTTGTGTTTTCAAGCTCTTGTTTTTATTCACTTTTTTCTCAGTTTTTACATTTCATTAAACTCTTTCCCCTATATAAAAATTGTTAGCGTAAATCTTCCCATTCACGTGACATTTTTGTGAGCCCCATAGGGGTTTTAGTCCGGCCAACTTTCCCACAGGCCGGGCGGACAATTCAGGCCGCGATATTACTCCCGATATCGCGGCCTTTTATTGTCTACGCCGCGCATATCCTATTTGACATACCACCCATAAATGGAATAGAACATTACGGGAACACTCGGATGTAATCTATGGCCAAAATTTCCAATATCTTTGTCTGTCAATCGTGCGGCGGCGTCCATGCCAAATGGAGCGGGCGCTGTGACGCCTGCGGTGAGTGGAATACGCTCGTCGAAGAAGTGACAGCGCAAAATCCGTCCAGCGCAACCAAGCGGCGCAAATCCGGACGGGCCCTGCAGTTTACGGCGCTTGAAGGCGAGGCCAAATCCCTGCCGCGCCGCGTCTCTGGCATTGGTGAATTTGACCGCGTGACAGGCGGCGGGCTCGTGCCCGGAAGCGCTATTCTCGTCGGCGGCGATCCTGGCATTGGCAAATCCACATTATTGCTCCAAGCCGTCGCCAAGCTGGCGGGCAAAGGCCACAAAGTCGCCTATATCTCCGGCGAGGAGGCCACCGACCAAGTGCGCCGCCGCGCCAAACGTTTAGGCCTGTCCAAAGCCCCTGTTGCGCTGGCAGCGGAAACCGGACTTGGCCCGATCCTTGACGGCTTAATGGCGGAAACGCCCGACATTGTCGTTATCGATTCGATACAGACATTATGGAGCGACGCATTGTCGGCCGCGCCCGGCACGGTCGCGCAGGTGCGCGCCTGCGCGCAGGAACTGACCCGTTTTGCCAAGAAGCGCGGCTGCTGCGTGATTTTGGTGGGTCATGTGACCAAGGACGGACAAATTGCAGGCCCGCGCGTGGTCGAGCATATGGTCGATGCCGTGCTGTATTTCGAAGGTGAGCGCAGCCATCAATTCCGTATTTTGCGCGCCCATAAAAACCGCTTCGGTCCGACGGATGAAATCGGCGTCTTTGAAATGGGCGAAAAGGGTCTGGCCGAAGTGCTAAACCCGTCAGCTCTGTTTCTGGACGGGCGCGGAGATGCGGCCTCAGGAGCGGCTGTTTTCGCGGGCATCGAAGGCTCCCGCCCCGTTTTGACCGAGATACAGGCGCTCGTCGCGCCATCGGCTTTCGGCACGCCGCGCCGCGCCGTTGTCGGCTGGGACACCGGGCGGTTGGCTATGGTGCTGGCCGTGATCGAGGCGCGCGGCGGGATCAGCTTTGCAGGCAAGGATATTTATCTCAACGTGGCCGGCGGACTTAAAATCAACGAACCGGCCGCCGATCTGGCCGTGGCGGCGGCGATATTATCCTCCCATTATGATGTCGCGCTCCCGTCTGATGCTGTGGTCTTTGGCGAGATCAGCCTGTCAGGGGATGTCCGCCCCGTCGGGCGGGCCGATGCGCGCATGAAGGAGGCCGCTAAACTGGGCTTTGGCCGCGCTATAGCGCCCGCGCCGCTCAAATCGGGCAATTCCAAAAGCAGTATTGCCCTGCCCTTAATTGCAATCAAGACTTTGCCCCAGCTTGTAGACCGTGTAGAGAGCCTCGCAGAACGGGGTCGCGATTTCACAGCGCCGCAGGATTAGCCCTTGGCGAAATCCGCGTATGTGAGAAGCGGCTTCGGCGCGGTGAAACTCTAATTACGGCTCATTTATGAGTATTGGACCCTGGGATTTTGGCGGCTTTGACATTGTTGTCTTGCTGCTCTTGGTCATTTCCGGCCTTATGTCGCTGAGCCGTGGATTCCTGCGCGAAATCGTCTCTATCGCAGCTTTGGTCGCCGGATTGCTGGCCGCACTTTTTCTCTTCGGACGCTTTCAGAATGCCGTGCAGGATATGATCCAGCCGCTATGGCTGGCTAATGGCACCCTGGGTCTGGGGAGTTTCGCGCTGGCCTATATGCTGGTCACCTTCATCTTACGGGGCGGCGTCAAGAAATTGCGCGGGCGAGAACCGGGCTTTATTGACCGCTTGTTCGGGCTGGGCTTCGGCATATTTCGCGGTCTGCTGATCTCGGCGCTCTTTGTCATCTTATGGACAATGGCCAGCCGCGATAATACCACACCCGGATGGATTGAACAGACAACCTTCTACCCCATATTGAAACCGATAACGCAGGTGATGATGAACGTGCCCTTTGCGCGTATCAAAGATTCAGCCGAGGACACTGTCGAGCGGGGCCGCGAGGCCGACCCCGAACAGCAGGATGAGGACAATGTGCCATGAGCCAAGACCGATCACGGATCACAGATCAGGCCGGGAGCCCGGACAAAACGGTAGATTTCTTTGATCCTGCCGACGATAAGCTGCGTGAGGAATGCGGCGTTTTCGGTATATTCGGCATGGATAATGCAGCGTCACTGACGGCGCTGGGCCTTCATGCTTTGCAACATCGCGGACAGGAAGCCTGCGGCATTGCTTCGGTTGACGGCATTCGCTTTCACGCCGAGCGCCATATGGGTCTGGTCGGTGATAATTTTACGGGCGACGATCCGTCCGAGCGTTTAAAAGGCCATGCCGCCATCGGTCATGTGCGCTATTCAACGGCGGGCGAAACCGTGCTGCGTAATGTCCAGCCGCTATATTCAGAGCTGAATACGGGCGGCTTTGCGCTGGCCCATAACGGCCATATCACAAACGCCTTCACCATACGCGAGCAGCTTGTCGAAGACGGCGCGATTTTCCAGTCCACATCCGATACCGAAGTGGTCATCCACCTGACGGCGCGCGCTAAAGGCGGCAAATTTATTGACCGCTTTATCGATGCCCTGCGCCAGATTGACGGCGGGTTCGCCTTTGTCGGACTGACTAAAAAGAGCTTGATCGGCGCGCGGGACCGTCTCGGCATTCGTCCGCTTCTGATCGGGCGTCTGGGGGAGAATTACCTTCTCGCATCGGAGACCTGCGCGCTGGATATGATCAGCGCCGAATTTATCCGCGAAGTTGATCCGGGCGAAGTCGTTGTGATTAACGCAGACGGCATTCGCTCCTTCCGCGCCTATCCCGAGGTTGCCGCGCGGCCCTGCGTGTTTGAATTTGTCTATTTTGCCCGCCCTGACAGTGTTGTCGGCGGCAAGTCGGTTTACGAAGTGCGCAAACGCATGGGGCAGAGACTGGCGCAGGAAACTCCCGCCGATGTCGATGTCATTATTCCTGTTCCCGATAGCGGCGTTCCGGCCGCTTTGGGCTACGCCCAGGAAACCGGCATTCCGTTCGAGCTGGGCATTATCCGTAACCATTATGTCGGACGCACCTTTATTGCGCCGACGCAGCAGATCCGCGATATGGGCGTGCGTCTTAAGCACAGCGCCAACCGCGCTATGATTGAGGGCAAACGCGTTCTCTTAGTGGACGATTCTATTGTGCGCGGCACAACATCGACCAAAATCGTGCGCATGATCAAAGCGGCCGGCGCCAAGGAAGTGCATTTCCGCAGCGCCTCTCCGCCGATCAAATTCCCTGATCATTACGGCATTGATATGCCGACGACGGAAAAACTCATTGCGGCGAATTACGGGCTCGAGGCCATGCGCCAGATGCTCGAAGTGGACAGCCTCGGCTTTCTGTCTATTGAGGGTCTATATTGGGCGATGGGCGAGCAGTACCGCTCTGATACCGCGCCGCAATATACTGATCACTGTTTTACCGGGCATTATCCAACGCCGCTGACCGATGTTGAGCGCGAGAAAGCCGGCAAATCAGCCAAGCAGCTCTCCTTCCTCGTCGAAGTCGCATAGTATGACAGATAAAGCTCTAGCCGGCCGCGTCACATTGGTGACGGGGGCCTCGCGCGGTATTGGATATTTTGCGGCGCTTGCGCTCGCCAAAGCGGGGAGCCATGTGATTGCACTGGCGCGCACATCCGGCGCTCTGGAAGAACTTGATGACGAGATAAAAGCAGCGGGCGGCGAAGCCACGCTCGTACCGATGGATTTGAAAAGCCCGGACGGGCTGGACCAACTGGGCGGTATTATACATCAGCGGTGGGGACGGCTTGACGGGCTGCTCGGTAACGCCGCCATTTTGGGCGACATTACGCCCGCGCCGCATATTGATCCGAAAAAATGGGACGAAGTGCTCGCCGTCAATGTCACCGCCAATGCGCGTCTTATCCGTTCGCTTGATCCGCTGCTGCGCAGCTCGAAGTCGGGCCGCGCCCTGTTTATGACCAGCAGTGTTGCGCGCAGTTTCAAGCCCTATTGGGGCAGTTACGCTGCCAGTAAGGCCGCCTTGGAAGCGCTGGTTTTATCCTATGCCGGAGAGGTCGAAGACAGCACGCTCAAAGTTAATCTGTTTGATCCGCTGCGCACCCGCACCGCTATGCGCGCCAAAGCCATGCCGGGCGAAGATCCGCAAATCCTGAAACACCCGCGCGACATTTCAGATCAGATTGTGGGCATGTTATCACCGTCATGTGTGCAGCATGGGCAATTGGTGATTGCTCAAGCTTAGTTCCTACGCGGTGCGCCTCTTAACTCTCGATTGCTTCGACTTGATGTGATAAAATTCATGGAAATATACCCTTAATTCGTCATCCAGAGGCGCGAAGCGCCGAGGGATCCAAGTCTAGGACTATCCATGCACTTCGCCGATTCATTGGCTTATTATGTATACATGATGGCGAGTATGAAGAACGGTACGCTTTATCTAGGCATGACTAACGACCTAGAGCGTAGAGTTTGGGAACATAAAAATAACGAAAATCCTAAAAGTTATACTGCGCGATATCATATCCACCGCTTAGTTTACTTTGAAACTTTTGACTCTCCAGATACTGCAATCAGGCGAGAGAAATATCTAAAAGGAAAATCTCGGCAGTTTAAAATTGAACTGCTGGAAATGAAAAATCCGCATTGGATAGAATTATATGAGAAATTTATGCGCGGTGGCAATATCTAGGCATGGATCCTTCGGCCTTTTCAAGGCCTCTGGATGACAGAACGCGTGTTAAGCGGTTTGATTCAACACTCGCAAAATTCGTCACAGAGATAGGTCTGCGTTTTCGGTAGCGCCGCGTTTGAGAACATATGCGCGGCGTCTCCAGCCTCAACCAATTGGCCTTCGCATAAAAAGAGGACGTGATCGGCAATGCGTTTGGCCTGCGCCAGATTATGCGTCACCGTCAGAACGGGGATGGTGCGGCCCAGATCGCGCATCAACGCCTCTATCGTGCGGGCACTGACCGGATCAACGGAGGCTGTCGGTTCATCCATTAAAAGAACATCGGGTTTAAGCGCCAATGCGCGGGCAATGCACAAGCGCTGTTGCTGCCCCATAGACAATGTGTCGGCGCGTTCGCCCAGACGGGCATGGACATCGTTCCAGAGCGCTGCGCCGCGCAGAGCCTGCTCGACAATATCGTGCTTTTGGGCTTGGCTGAGCTTCACGCCGCGCAGCCCGAACAGCACATTTTGCGCAATCGAGCGCGGGAAGACGCAGGGCTTTTGAAAGACCATGCCGATCCGCGCGCGCAATTTTGTGACATCGCAATCCTTGGCGTAAATTTCGCAGCCTTCAAAATAGGCGCGGCCCTGTATCGACAAGCCGGCCATATCGTCGCTAATGCGGTTTAGCGCGCGCAGCAGGGTTGATTTCCCTGCCCCCGACGGGCCGACAAGCACGGTAACGCCGCGCTTAGGCAGATGGGCGTTGACGCCGGAGAGAATGCAGCTATCGCCGAACCAGACGCCGAAATTCTCCAGCGAAATAGCGACATGGTGCGGCGCGCTACTGACGAGTTTCAGATGTTGGGACTGCGGCATGATATCTCCTAATTTAACGCTGCGAGAGGGGTAACAGGCGGGCGCGGGCGAAAAAGGCGGCCAGGCTGAACATTGCCACCAGAGCGATGAGGGTGAAACTTGCCCCCCACGCATTTTGAAGCGCGGCGGGGTCGGCGGCCTGCTGCGCTAAAGCCAGAATATGGGTTGGCAGAGTTGCCACCGGCTCGGCCAGACTGCTCGGGACGCCGGCGCCGGAAAAGGCCGTCGCAATAAACATGATCGGGGCGGTCTCACCAATGGCCCGCGCCAGACCGATCAAAAGCCCTGTGACCAGGCCGTGCAGGCTTTGCGGAATGATAATGCGCAGGGCGGTCTGCTCGCGGGTTAGGCCCAGCGCATAGGCATTTTCACGGTAGGGTGTATCGATGCCCCGCATGGCGGAGATCGTCGCCATACAGGCCGTCGGGAGCATCATAATGGCCAGGATAACCGCGCCGACAAACCATGACAGGCCTGTGCCGAATATATTGACAAAAAGTATCAGCCCGAACAGGCCAAAAATTATTGAGGGCACGCCGTTCAGACCATAGAGCGCCAGATCGAACAGGCGTTGAGCGGCCGTATTTTTGATATATTCACTGCGATAGACCGATGCGCCCAGCGCCAGCGGCGCAGCAATAAGTCCGGCGGTTAACACAATCAGCAGCGAGCCGAATATCTGATAGGAAATTCCGCCGCGACTGCCGAAATCGCGTGACGGCATAAATAGGAAATCCAGCGATATAGCCTGCGCGCCGCGCACAATGATGGCGCCCAGCAGAAACGCCAAAATACAGACGCTAAGCCCCAGCGCCGCGCGCGTCGCCGCTGCGAAGATATGTTCTTTGGCGGCGCGGCTAATCATAAATTGCCTCCACCCCGTTGGGACGGCGATTGATCAACCATTGCGCGGCCCCTGTCAGCGTTAGAGTAATAAGCACCAGAATAAGCCCCATCAGAACGAGCGCGCTAAAATGGGCGGAGCCAAAGGCGCTCTCGCCCAGTTCGCGCCCAAGCTTAGAGGTTATGGTTTGTCCGGATGACAGCACATTGAAAATTGGGCTGGGGAGGCGGTCAAGAGAGCCAATGACCAGCATAACGGCCATGGTCTCGCCCAGCGCGCGACCTAAGGCGAGTAGACCTGCGGCTAGAATATCGCGGCGAGCATGGGGCAGGACGACATCCAGAATAACTTCGTGTCGATACAGTCCCAAAGCGCGGGCATTTTCACGCTGAATTACCGGCACATTGGAAATGGCGTCTTCGGTCAGCGTCAAAATCGTCGGCAATATCATAACGGCCAATATTAGCCCCGCCGTCAAAATCAGGCGGCCCGTCTGCAAATCCAAACCCTTGGCGACCCAGACGCTAATATAAGCGACGCCGATCAGGCCGTAGACAATAGAGGGAATTCCGGCGAGCACTTCGAGCGCCGATTTTATAATGCCGCGCAGCCGCGCCGAGCGCGTCTCTGCAATATAAATGGCCGTCAGCACGCCCAGCGGCAAAGCAATCGCCATCGCAATCACCATCACAACAATTGAGCCGTAAAGCATAGGGATGATGCCGTATTGACCCAAGTTCGGGTTCCAGACTGTGCCGAAAAGCGATGCCGGATTATGGGACAGCACAGGGCCCGTCTGGCCCAGCAAAGTGATTAGGATAACCGCGCAAATGGCGGCGCAGATGAGGGCGCTGATGAGAAAATAGCTGCGTAAAGCCCGGCCTGATGGCGGGGCGGGGCGGGTAAAATCCATGGCCGCAGCGCTCACTTGTTAACCGGCAAATATCCGGCGTCGACCACATGGGTCTGGCCTTCGGGCGAGAGCACAAAATCGATGAAGGCTTTGGCCTGCCCTGAAACATCCTCGCGCGTAACAATTAAAAGGTCGCGGGTAATGGGAAAAGCGCCGGAATTCACATTGTCCAGCGTCGGGGCCACCGCGCCGTTCGCCGTCGTAATTGATAAGGGCCGCACATCAGCATTGGCCCATGCAAATGAAATCATACCAATGGCGCTATCGCTTTGCGCCAGCGCGGTTTGCTCTTCATTATTAGAGCCCACAACCAGATCCGCGCCCGGCGCTTGCATATTTTTATCGCCAAACACAATCCGGGCGAAGACTTGCCTCGTCCCGCGCCCGGCCTCTTTGTCGACCGCGAATATGGCTCTATCCGGACCGCCAAAGGCGCTCCAATTATCGACACGCCCCATATAAATATCGGTAACTTGTTCAAAGGAAAGCTGCGTGACTCCGGCGTCATAAATTTCTGATGAAACGGCAGGCGCAACCGCGTCGCGCCCAATGGCTGTGACGGTAAAGCTGTGACGGGCGAACCGGGCGCGTTCCTCAGCGGTTATATCGCGGCTCATCATGCCAATATCGGTTTGCCCTTCGGCCAGCTGTTTAAAGCCGCCGCCGGAGCCGCCTGCATTGACAATAATTTTTGCGCCGGTTTGCATCGTATAGTCATCGGCAGCGCGGCTGATGGCCGGAAGGACGGTTGTCGAACCGGAAATTGAGACCGTATCGCCAGCCGTTTTCACGCCATCCCCGCCGCAAGCGGTTAATATTGTGGCCGCAGCAAAGCTAACCCCGGCGACGTGGACGCCGTAGCGGAATATATAACGCATAGAAAATCCCGAAATATAAATTGTCTTCATTGATAGTGAAGCCCCCCGACGTTTCTTCAAATCAAGTCATCGTGAACGCGCACCGCCGCAGATGAACGCTTTATGACGATAGCGCTCGGCAAGCGTTCAGACAGGTTCTGTTAGAAAGATATTAATGCGGCGGACAGGACTGTTATTCCGATAGCCCGGCACCGCGATTATGGAGGTATTTATGACCTATACAGATTTAACAAAAGGCCTCTCCCGCGCCGGTTTTGCCGCTGCAGCTTTGGCCGCAACTTCATTTGCCCTGCCTGGTCTCGCCTCCGCGCAGAACTACGGCTATTATGCCGGTGATCAATATAACGCCGCGCATGAGCAGTGCAAAAAGGATGAGAAACGCGACAAATTAGTCGGCGGCCTGATCGGCGCCGTAATTGGCGGCGTGGTTGGCTCTAATGTTGCCGGAGACGGCGTACAGGATGAGGGCACAGCCATTGGCGCCGTAGTTGGCGGTCTGGCCGGAGCCGGAATTGCCGATAAACGCGTGGATTGCGACCCCGCTTATGGCAATGGGTATAACGACTCTTATAACACTCAGTATAACAGCCAGCGCGTTGTTTACGGTCAGGGCGGCTATCAAAATAGTGGCTACCAGAATGATGGCTATAACCAAGGCACTTATAACCAAGGCACATATCCGGTTTACCAGACCGGCACATATCGCACCCCGCAGCCCGTCTATCGTCAGCAGCCTGTTTATCGTCATGACACATACGGTCAACAGCGCCGTCAGGACGCGCTTGAGGCCCAGCGTCAAGAGCGCCTTAAAGCCGCGCAACGCGCCGAGCGTCAACAGCGCAAAGCGTACCGCAAAGGCTACCACACAGGGCAGGCGCAAACCCATTATCACGGCAAATATATTTGCTACGATCATCACTAATCTTCTGACGGGCTCTGATTTTCCCGAGCCAGTTTCCGTCTCAAGACGCGGCGCATTGCTAAGCAATGCGCCGTTTTTGTTGCAGGCATACAAATTGCATGGTAATTTAAGTTAAATAAACACTCTTGGGCTAAACGGCTTGAGATTATTTCGAAGAGCCTCGGTATTGGCCGCATTCCCGGCTGGTTACGAAGACTGTTTCGATGTTTAAACGGTGATCTTAGGAGCCTGATATGATATCTTATCTTTTTCGCGGCGTAGCTGCAGCGACGCTTTGTTTTGGCGCAGCCTCGGCCGCCAATGCTCAGATTAATTTTGATCGCGGTAGCGACTATGCCTATACAGGCGGCGGCGCTGTAATTGGCGGGGTGATCGGCTCTAATGTTGCCGGCGGCGGCGTACAGGATGAAGGCACAGCCATTGGCGCCGTTATTGGCGGACTGGCCGGAAACTATATTGGAAACCAAATTCAAGCCCGCCAGGACGCGCGCGCTTATTATGGCCCGCAATATGAAAATGGTTATGGCAGCCAAGGCGGATACGGCGCAAATTACGGCGCGTCATATGGCAATAGCTATGGCGGCAGCTCGCGCTATGGCAATTATAATGTCGGCGTGCCCGCTGGCGGATATGAAACTGCAGGCCGCTATGGCTATAGCCAGTCCGGGTATAGCTCCGGCGGCTATGCGCCGGTCAGCTATTCAAATGGCGGATATATGAACGGCGGTTACGCGGCGGGTGGATACAACACTGTTATGCCAAGCGTCCCGGCCTATTCCGGCGCGCCCTGCGGCGTAAATTTCGGATGCGGCGGCGTTTACACCACGCCGGGCGGCTATGTCGCCGGCCCTGTCTATACCCAAAGCTATAGCACGGTGACGCAGACTCCGGCCGTTGTTCAGCGCGTGCCCGTGGTGACTCCCGTCTACCGCGCTCCGGTTCAAAGGGTCATCTCGTCTCATACATATACCCATAGCGCGCCGCCCATGGAAACTGCGCCATGTCCGGCCGGCACCACGCCGCAATCAGACGGCACATGTTTGCAAGCTCCGACGGTATGTTCGACGCCTGTAACCACCAGCCATACATCCTGCCCGCCGGTCCATCACGGTGGCCATAGCCGCCACTAATATATCGATATTTGGCCTCACGGCAAATATCCGCGCTTTGTTCACATAATATAATTTTAAAAATGGGGCTGTAGAGCCCCGTTTTTTATGCGCCGCTAGCGCAGGGCTTCAGCCTACGTTCATCTAAGGTTAATTAGTATAAAATTGGAATTGCGCCCTGATATCGGGAGTCAGGCGGGCAAAGATACAAATTAGGAATATCTCATGAAAACTTTCATCACCTTATCTTTTTCAGTCGCGGCGGCTTTGGCCATAGCGGCTCCCGTGAGCGCGCATGACAATGGCTATGCGCATCAGCATCAGCAAAGTAGCGGGGGCAACCAGTTGGTCGGCGGCTTAATCGGCGCTGTTGTTGGCGGCGCTATCGGCTCAAATGTTGCCGGAACAGGCGTGCAGGATGAGGGCACGGCGATTGGCGCAGTGATTGGCGGCGTGGTCGGATCACAAATCGCAGCGCAGTCAGGCCGGTCCAATTATAATTCCAATTATAATAATGGCGGCTATTACCAGCAGGGCGGGTACACCCAGCAGCCCGTCTATGGACAAACCCGGTATAATAATGGCTATTCAGGCGGGTACCAAAACAACACCTATCAAAATGGCGGATATTATAATAACGGCGTTTACTACGCCCCGCAGCCGCAATATTACCAGCGCCCGCAGCCTGTATATTATCAGCAGCGTCCGGCGATCAGTATAAATCTGGGTTATTCAAATAATTACCGGCGCCCGGTATATCGCCACAGTAATTACGGCCATGGCCAACGCAATTATCGCCGCGATCGGCCACATCGCCGCGGCCATTAGAGCTTAACGGCGTAAACTAAAAACTCAGAATTGCCCGATCCCCCGCGGATCGGGCTTTTTGTTTGGCCTTTTACCACAAAGCCCTGATCGGTCATCCATGCCGCAATCAGGCGCGGTGCGTCTTCGGCCCGCTCAGTATCTTTGACGACGCCGTTTTTATTTAGCGCATCCGGGCCTAATTCAAATTGCGGCTTTACCAAAAGAATCGCCTCGCCGCGCGGCTTTAAAAATGTGAGCGGCACAGGCAGGATTTTGGTTAGGGAAATAAAACTGGCATCACACACCACAAGATCAATGCGCGCCGGAATATGCGCCGCCGTCAGGGTTCGGGCGTCCTGTTGCTCTAACAGAGCGATTTTAGGCTCAGCGCGCAAAGCGTAGTGAAGTTGATCCGTGCCGACATCGATCGCGAATATCTTGGCCGCTCCGCGCAAAATGAGAAGCTGCGAAAAGCCGCCCGTCGAGCTGCCAATATCCAGACAGGTTTGTCCCGATGGGTCGACACCGAAAACGTCCAGCGCTTTTTCAAGTTTAAGCGCCGCGCGCGAGACATAAGGGTGAGCGGGCTTTGCGCTAATGACATCTGTATCGCTAACCTTATGTGCGGATTTGCGAACGGGTTTACCGTTAACAGTGACGCCACCGGACTTAATCGCAGCCTGCGCCGCACTACGCGTCTCTAAAAGCCCGCGCTGAACCAGCGCTTGATCAAGCCTAGGCAAGTATCTGCGCGCCTTGCAGGTCGCGGCCAATGATTGAGAATACTTTCTCGACAATATGATCAGCGGTCAGGCCAGCAGCCTGATACATTTTCGCGGGTGTGTCCTGATCGATAAATATATCGGGGAGCGTCATGATGCGGAATTTAAGCCCGCGGTCAAACCGGCCCGTCTCTGACAATTCGCGCGCGACAAATGCTCCAAAGCCGCCCATAGCGCCCTCTTCGAGGGTCAGCAGAACTTCGTGCTCGTCAGCCAGGCGCGCGATCAAGTCCTTATCAAGAGGCTTGGCAAAGCGCGCATCGGCCACGGTGGTCGACAGACCAAGATGGTCAAGCTGCGTTGCGGCCATAACCGCTTCGCCCAGGCGCGTTCCATATGACAGGATCGCGATTTTTGTGCCTTCTTTGATGATGCGGCCTTTGCCGATCTCAAGCGGGGCGACAATGTCAGGAATTTCAATGCCGGTCGCTTCACCGCGCGGATAGCGAAAGGAAATCGGACCGTCATTATGATCAACGGAAGTTTTGATCATACGCGCCAGTTCGAGCTCGTCGGCCGCCGCCATGCAAATAAAGCCCGGCAGCGCGCCCAGATAGCCAATATCGAAACTGCCAGCATGGGTCGGCCCGTCTGCGCCGACAAGTCCCGCACGGTCCAGCGCGAAGCGAACCGGCAATTTCTGGATGGCGACATCATGGACGACCTGATCATAACCGCGTTGCAAGAATGTCGAGTAGATCGCCGCGAAAGGCTTCATCCCGTCCGCTGCCAATCCGGCTGCGAAAGTCACGCCATGCTGCTCGGCAATGCCAACATCGAATGTGCGTTCAGGATGGGATTTTGAAAAAATATTCAGGCCCGTACCGCCCGGCATAGCGGCCGTAACAGCGACAATTTTATCGTCTATATCAGCCTGTTTGGACAGCTGCTCGCCAAACACCTGGGTATAGCTTTTCGCATTCGGCGTAGATTTACTTTGCACGCCGGTCACGACATTAAATTTTGAGACGCCGTGATATTTATCAGCGGAGTTTTCCGCCGGTGCGTAGCCTTTGCCTTTTTGGGTCACCACATGAATCAGCACCGGGCCGTTTTTCATATCGCGGCAGTTTTTCAGGATCGGCAAAAGATGGTCCAGATCATGCCCGTCAATCGGCCCTACATAATAAAAGCCCAGCTCTTCAAATAATGTCCCGCCCGTGACCATGCCGCGCGCATATTCTTCGGTCTTGCGGGCTGTATTGCGGATACTGCTGGGCATGCCGCTGACGGCGGCTTTGCCGATATTGCGCACTTTGCGGTAACTGGAAGACGAGACCATGCGGGCCAGGGTCGCGCTCATCGCCCCGGTCGGCGGCGCGATCGACATGTCATTGTCGTTGAGGATAACGATCAGGCGGCTATCCATAGCGCCGGCATTATTCATAGCCTCGTAAGCCATGCCTCCCGTAATCGCGCCGTCACCGATGACAGCAACAACATTATTATTTTCACCTTGTAGATCGCGAGAGACCGCAAACCCCAAGCCGGCTGAGATAGATGTCGAGCTATGGGCCGCGCCGAACGGATCATATTCAGATTCCGCGCGCTTGGTAAATCCGGACAGTCCGCCGCCCTGCCGGATTGTCCCCATGCGGTCGCGGCGGCCGGTCAGGACTTTGTGCGGATAAGTTTGATGGGAGACGTCCCAAATCAATTTGTCATCGGGTGTATTGAAGACATGATGCAGCGCGACGGTCAGCTCGACCACGCCTAGTCCCGCGCCGAGATGGCCGCCCGTGATAGAAACCGTATCCACAACCTCGCTGCGCAGCTCATCACAAAGTTGCAAAAGCTCCTCTCTGCTAAAATCCCGAATATCAGCGGGACTGTTAACGCGGTCAAGAAGCTCACGGCTGCGGGTCAGGGAGCAATCTGTTGTCATACATAATTCCTAATCGATAAACCTTAGAAGCATATCTATGCGCGCCGCTCCAGCACGAACTGCACTGCATGCCTGAGCGGGTCGGCGTTAGCGCCAAAAATGTCCATATCCGCTATCGCGGCCTTCGAGATTTCGCGCGCCCGCGCCTTTGCGCCGTCCAATCCCAATATGGTCACGAATGTGGCTTTCCCATGGTCATTATCCTTACCGGCGGCCTTGCCCATCACATGGGCGTTGCCTTCCACATCCAGCAAGTCATCCGTGATTTGAAACAGCAGGCCAACACGGCGCGCATAGCGTGACAGGGCGTTATATTGCGCTTTGCTTGCCCCGCCCAGACGCGCGCCCGCGCTGATGGCATAGTGGATGAGCGCGCCGGTTTTAAGATCTTGAAGTGTCGTGATTGTCTTCTCGGTCTGATCCAATTCATCCATGGACAGATCGATCATTTGTCCGCCGATCATGCCGGCCTCACCGCTGCGCATGGCCAGCTCTGCGCTCAGGGCCAGTTGCAGGACAGGATCAACGCCGTCCATCGGCGTGCACATCAGCTCAAACGCATGGGTCAGCAGTGCATCACCGGTCAGAACCGCTGTCGCTTCATCCCATTGTCTATGCACGGTGGGTTTACCACGCCGCACATCGTCATTATCCATACAGGGCAGGTCGTCATGAACCAGCGAATAGACATGTACGCACTCCAGCGCGGCCGCGACGCGCCAAGCCGGTTCATCGTCATAGCCCAGCATTTTAGCCACAGTGATGACGAAATAGGGTCGCAAACGTTTACCGCCGCCCAAAGCGGTATAGCGCATCGCGGCGGCGATGCGCGCATTCAATCCTTCAGAACGGGGTAAGTAACCGTCAAAACGGCCTTCAAAGCGGCGGGCAAATTCAGTAATTTCAAATTTAAAATCGCTCATAATGAAAGCGCCGCCGGGCGTGGACTAGCTATCCAACGGCTCTGTGCCGGGCGTGCCGTCCGGCCCGAGCACGATTTTATCGACCTTGAGCTGAGCGGATTTCAGCTTGGCTTCGCAATGCGCTTTGAGCGCCGCGCCGCGTTCATAAATTTTGATACTGTCTTCGAGCGGAGCGTCGCCGCGTTCAAGACGCTGTACCAGCCCTTCGAGCTCGCGAAGGGCATCTTCGAAACTCAGGTCTTTAATCGGGGTATCGGCCATAATGACTGCCTAAAATTACGTGTTATGTATTTGCGCTGTTTTGCGCTCAAATCGCCTGTATTTCCAGTGCAAATCCCCTTGATTCTCAGTACATACCCACCCGCGCCGCACAAGCTGCGTTCTGATCATGCGGTTAAACCAGCCATGGGCGGTCAGCAGCACCAATTTTCCGCCGCTCGCTTCACGCTCAAGCATCTCTGCGGCCTCGCCGGCGCGAATGCGCGCCTCGTCAACGGTTTCCATTCCATCCGGAAATCCCCAAAACCAACATATACGGGCGAGTGTCCCCCATGTTTTCGGACGTAGCTTTAACAGCGGAAGATGGGGCGGAGGCAGAGGCGCTTCGACAAAGACGACGTCAACCAAATCAGCCGCGGCGCTGCGTGCGATATGCGCGGTCTGCATGGCGCGCGGTAAGGTGCTGGAGACAACAAGGTCAGCTTCCTGAGCAAGCGTACTGATACCGTTTGGAGCGATCTGATCATCGGCTAAACCGCCCGCGTCATAGGCTTGCCACCAGTCACGATATTCACGCCATGTCAGGCGCACCTTTCGTGACAGGGCCGGACGGCCGTGGCGCGCAATGATCAAAACATCAAAGCCGGGCTTATGTGTGGATTTAATCCCCATATGCAGGTCTTATTCAGGCGCGGCAGACGGGGCAAGTCCCTGCGGCTAAAACCTACAACATTATCCGGAAATTTCCCGCGCCTTTTTCGCGACCCGCTCTTGATAACGTTGGTAATTATCTCTGGCGAGCGGCCATTCGGGATAGCGGACGATTACATCTTCAAAGCCTGCGCGCGCTTCACTATGACGGCCGAGCCAGCCCAGAGCCATCGCCTTATTAAGGCGGGCCGGAGCCTGATTTTTAATGCCGAAGTCTAGAGCGGAGTCATAATCAGCAATCGCTTTGTCAAAATATCCAGCGAGGAAATAAAGATTGCCGCGATTGGCCCGGGCTTCCGGCAGTTTTGGATTAATCTTAAGCGCCGCTTTATAGTCATCCCATGCGGCCTCAATATCGTCATTGACTTTATGCAATATGCCGCGATTGACCAAGACGGCAGCGCGGTCGCGTTTAAATAAATCCGCGCTTTCCAGCGCATCGTCACAGGCCAGTATATTTTTTCGCGTGGCGCGCTCGTATTGTGCAGCCTTATAACAGCTATGCGCGTCATTATTCGTACCGTAAACCGTAACTGAACTGGCCGAGGCCGGAACAACAAAGAGAAATGCGGTCAACGAAAGACCGGCCGTCATGAGGCACAGGGAGGAGAGTCTTTTAAAACAAGCCATGACTTATTATAGCACAAAACCCGCTAAAAATCGAGTCCGGCTATAATTTGATGAACCAGCGGCCTTTGGGGCAGTACAGTCCCTCTTCGGATTTGCAGCGGCGGAAAGACAGCACCATCATTTCGGCCCGCCCGATAATGTAGGATATCGGCACAAATCCGGGGCCGCGGCTGTCACGGCTGTCTGTCGAATTATCGCGGTTATCCCCGATGAAAAACAATGTGTCTTCGGGCACAAAAAACGGATCCGTCGTGTCATTTGTGTATTTGTCGCCGCGCTCATAGATAAAATGCTCGCCGTCTTCATCGGGCCATTTTTCACGGTATTTTGTGACATTCACAACATCAGTAAATTTTTTATCGCGGGAATCATATTCGCGGTAGAGAAGCTGGCCCACTTCCTCACGCTCGATCAGTGCGCCGTTAATATAAAGGCGCCCGCGTTTGTATTGTATCTCGTCGCCCGGAAGGCCAACCACGCGCTTAATTGTAACCACACTGGTTTTCGGGTTGCGAAAGACTACAACATCGCCGCGTTCAGGTAGAGAAGCATTAATAACGCCGTCGCCGAGAAAATCCATTTTACCGCCAAAGGGGATGTCGTGGCGGCTATAGCCATAGGCAAATTTCGAGACATAAAGGCGGTCGCCGACTTCAAGAGTCGGCTGCATGGACTCAGAGGGGATACGGTATTGGCCGTAAGCGAAAGTCACAAACAGTAGATAGGCCAGTAGGAACAGGCCGTAAAAGCGCAGCTCAGAGGCAAGAGTGGCCTTTTTCTTCGGCGTCTTTGCACGGGTGCCGTCTTCGGGCTTTGTCTTGGCCATAACAAACCTGTCCTTAGTCTATCGCGCGCATTGCCTCATAGGCGACCACGCCGCTGTGACCTATACTGTGGTCAGCGAAGATGAAAAGGGTTTTCACATGTCAATCTCGCAATATTGCTGCCGCGCCATACAGGTTGCATTTCTTGGAACTCTGCTAACCGCCTGTGCCGCCGCCCCGAACCTTGCGCCCACAGCCGCGCCTGCGGGCAATTATATACTGGATCCCGCCCATACGTCTGTCATCTGGACGGTCAGTCATGCGGGACTGTCGCGCTATACGGCGCGATTCGATACGGTCTCCGGAACGCTTAACTTTGATCCCGATGCGCCGGAGAGCAGCCATGTTCATATCCGCATTGACGCGGCCAGCGTCAGCACAGGACTGCCGGATTTTGATGATACGATCGCTATGGACGCCAAATATTTCGACGCCGGGCGTTATCCTGACATCACTTTTGTTACGACACATATATCGCAGACTGGAGAGACCGCGGGTAAAATCACGGGTGATTTGACATTTCGTGGCGTGACCAAGCCCGTCATTTTGGACGCCATTTTTTACGGATCGGGGACATCTTTTGGCCATCCGGGCAAGACATTGGGGTTTGCGGCGACAGCCACGCTTCAAAGGCGTGAATTTGGGCTGACTCATCTTATCGCATTTGGTATAGGAAATGAGGTTGAAGTAAGAATTGAAACAGAGTTCAATGAAGACGCGGGCAAGACGTCCCGCTAATCTTTGCCCCATAAATTAAGGAGGGGAGAGTGAGTAAATTCATTCCGCTGGATGCGCAAGGCGCGGCTTTGGCTGCTAAAAGCTTTCATCATGGCGATATTGTCGCCTTTCCGACTGAGACAGTTTACGGACTGGCTGCACGCGCCGACGATCCCGACGCATTAAGCCGGCTCTACGCGCTTAAAAACCGCCCTGAAGACAAGCCTTTGCCCCTGTGTCTGGCGCATGAGCACGCCGCAGACAGTTATGCCGAGATCAGCCCGGCCGTGCGCCGTCTGATGGCCGCATTCTGGCCCGGCCCGCTGACGATAGTGCTTCCGGCGCTCAGCGTTTTCCGCCTTGCGCCGCAGGTCTATGGCCCCGATGGCACGGTGGCTTTGCGCCGCCCCAAAGCCCCCTTTATCGACATGCTGTCATCGCTCTCCTTTCATCTGCCATTAGCGCTCACAAGCGCCAATATGTCCGGCGAACCGGAAACCCACAGCGCTATTGAGGTGAACCGCGCACTGGGCGACCGCGTTCCGCTCATCATTGATGGCGGCATGCTGGCCCCCGCGCGGCCTTCGACGATTGTTAAAGTAGACGGCGGTCAGCTGACGATATTGCGTGAGGGCGATATTTGCGAGGCGGCGTTACGCCAAGCCGCTTATACTGACGCAAACGCATGAACACCGCTGGACTTGACGCATTAAAAACCCGCCTGCCCGCGCAAATCTGGACGGATGATGCGACGCAAATTGCGCCCTGGCTGTCCGAATGGCGCGATAAATTTCACGGCACTTCCCCCCTTATGCTTATGCCGCGCAGCACGGAAGATGTCGCTCAGGCCGTTAAAATCTGCGCAGAATATAAACTTCCTCTCCTGCCGCAGGGCGGCAATACGGGCCTGGTCGGCGGATCAACGCCGCAGGGCGAAGTGCTGCTGTCGCTACGCAAATTAAACGCTCTTCGCAGCGTCAGCGCCGCCGATCAGCTCTTGATCGTGGAGGCCGGAATGACCCTTCAAGCTGTGCAGGAGGTTGCCACGAAAGCCGGTATGATGTTCCCGCTCAGCCTCGCCGCCGAAGGCAGCTGCACGATTGGTGGCAATCTGTCGACGAATGCGGGCGGCGTGCATGTGATAAAATATGGCAGCGCAAAATCTTTGTGCCTTGGCGTGGAAGCGGTGATGGCCGACGGGTCGGTTTATTCAGACCTGTCACGTCTGCGCAAAGATAATACCGGATATGATTTATCGCGGCTGTTTTTAGGCGCGGAAGGGACACTGGGGATTATTACAGCGGCCAGCTTGCGTATGGTGCCCGCGCCTGCGGGGCTGATGCGCGCACTGGTTGCGCTGGACGGGCCGGACGCCGCGCTTGACCTGCTCGGCCGCGTTCAGGACCGCGCGCTCACACTGTTTGAAGTCATGCCGCGCAGCGCAATAGAGCTGGTTTTGAAATATATTCCGGATCAACGTGACCCGTTTTCGGAAGCGCATCCATATTACGTCCTGATTGACTGGGAATTGCGAAACCATGACGCCGCCGCGCGCGAGCCATTTACAGATATGTTGTCGCGCGCGCTTGAGGCGGGTATTATCCGCGATGTGGTGATTTCACAAAATGAGACACAAGCGGACCAGCTTTTAGCCCTACGTGAGCATATGAGCGCGGCGCAAAAGCATGATGGCGGGTCAATCAAACATGATATCAGCGTCGCCGTCTCGGATGTGCCGGCGTTTTTCTCCCGCGCCGACGCGCTGATGGCGCAGATGATACCCGGATGCCGCCCTGTCGGCTTCGGCCATATGGGCGACGGCAATATCCACTATAATGTGGCGCGGCCCGAGGACATGGCTCCGCAGGATTTTCTTGCGCAATGGGACTGGGTGCAAACGGCCGTCCATGATCTGGTCACCGATATGGGCGGCTCCATCAGCGCCGAGCACGGCATTGGCATCATGAAAAAAGACGATTTGGCGGCCCGTGCCGACCCGGTCAAAATTGCACTGATGAAAACCCTGAAAGCCTCGCTGGATCCGGACAGGATTATGAATCCCAGGATCATGATCTAAGTGATGATTTAGGCTTAAGCATAAACTCAATATTTAGCACTTTGCGTTACCAACGCGCTATGAACACACATAGCGAAATTATTACACCCGATGATCCTACCCGCCGTAAGCTGCGCAAACCGGAACGCGGAGAGCTGTCTAAAAACACGCAGACCTACGCCTTTTTGGGCACGCAGTTCCAGCCGCTTACAGCTGACCAAACATTGCAGCGTGCATCATGGATCACGGCCGCGCATAGCTTTCGCTATATTGTGACGCCCAATGTCGATCATATCGTACGCTTATCGCGTGAACCTGACGTGTTCAAACCGCTTTACCGCGCGGCGTGGCTGTCGGTCTGTGACAGCCGTATTTTGGAATTGCTGGCCCGCTTTGCGGGAATTCCGCTTCATGCCGTGCCGGGCTCTGATTTAACCCGCGGCATTATCGAAGATATTGCGGACACTGATACGCCCGTCACTGTGATTGCCGGCAATGAGGCCGTGGCCAAAACCGTGGCGGGAAAATACGGTCTGACAAATATGTCCGTCCATGTCCCGCCTATGGGACTACGCCATAAACCGGACGCTGTAGCGGCCTGCGCAGATTTTATCGCCTCTCACGCAGCGCGCTATCACTTTATCTGCGTGGGCAGCCCGCAACAGGAAATGATTGCCAAAGCGGCATTGGAGCGCGGCGATTGCACCGGGCTTGGGCTATGCGTCGGGGCCTCACTGGATTTCTTGGCCGGAGTGCAAAGCCGCGCGCCAAAAGGCATGCAAAACGCGCGGCTGGAATGGCTCTATCGCCTGTATAAGGAACCGACGCGTATGTGGCGGCGTTATTTAGTCGACGGGCCAAGCGTCTTTATAATTTACTTTAAATGGATTATAAAGAGCGCACTCCAACGCCATTAAGAGGATAAGGCGATGAAAATTTTAATGGCGAGCGCAGGCGCATTACTTTTTTCATTTACCCCGCCTGTTTTTGCGCAAAGCGCATGTGACCAGTTTAAAGACGACCTCTCCAATACACAGAAGCGTGACCGTTCAGGCTCGTTGGGCGAAGAACTCGACAAGAGCCGCGGCGGAGGCCCTTTAAGCTTTTCGACCTGTGAAGAGGACAGCCTCAATTACGCGGATGAAGTCCGCAAACTTGACCCTAAGGGCATGAAACCCAAACCCGCTGCTGACCCGCAATGGGGGATTTTGCGGCCCGAACTGACCAATCCAATTGATATTGAGATCGTCCCGTCATCCGGTCCGCAGGTCGAAATTGTCAAGCCTGATGAAAAAACCAGACGACAGCCCTGAGGCGTTACCTGTCGAGATATTACCCGAATAATCTCGCATAGATAAAGTTTCGCAGAGCGTAAAATGAACTTTTTGCGGTTTTGTCCGTTCTATTGTTTATGAGCAAATTCATAAAACTGCGCCGCAATGATGGACGTCTCTATAAATGGCGCTGTGGCGGCGTAGCTTTTGCTATAATATTCGGACTCATCTTCCTGTTTATTATCATGATGACCTTCAGGTTTTTTGGCACGCCCGTGACGAATAAAATGTTGTCGTGGTTCGGTCCGGATGGGTCATCCGTTGCGTCGGCCCATACGCGACTGTCCACACCCTTTACCTTGTCTGCCCAGGCGATCGATCTGGGTGATACCGGCCGGATTGACCAAGCCAAATTGCGTCCGGCTTTGTTGGGATTTTTACCCGGCCGGCCCTGGGTAGCCCGTCTTGAAGCCCGCGACGGCGATATAAATCTCTACGCGCTGGCAGGTAATGAGGGTACATCTTCAGACTTTTCCCAAAACCTTAAAGAGATCGTCAATGAGGTTGATGTTGAAAATATATCACTCAATCTCGATGACACTGATGCCAGCCGTGTTGTCCTTATCGAAAGCGCCGAAGGCTCCGTATATGACGGTACATTTATTTTAAAAGCCAGCGGCGCAAATACGCGCATCACATTTGATGGACGTAAAGAGCTCGCCAAGGGTTCAGCGCTGGGCGGACAGCTGGCGGTCTCAGGCGATAACGTTAAAGATATTGGCGACCTGCTGGGCGTGGGTGCGCCCGATAGCCCGCCTTATAATTTGTCTATGAGCGTTAGGCAAATCGGATATTTGTTTTCGGTTTCAAATCTGTCCGGCACGGTCGGCGATAGCGATATTGGCGGCGAAATCACTTTGGATGTCGGGCCGGATACACCCGTAATTGATGCCAATCTGAAAACAGACACGCTTGATTTTGATGATCTCGCTATTATATTCGGCATACCGCTCAGCACGAAAGAGGGCGAGGCGGTCAATGAAGAACAGAAACGCGCTGCCGCCGCCTTCAAAGCCTCTGACCGCCTCATTCCCAATGCCGAGATCGATTTTTCTCGTCTGGATATGATTGATGGCCGCGTCAGATACGCTGCGGCCGATATTCAAAATGGGCGGTTTGACATGACCGGACTTCTTCTTGATGTCGAGATTGACGGACGCATTGTCCGCGCGACAGAGGCCGCGCTTCAATTTGGTGAGGGTCGTCTAAACGGATATATCACGCTCGACGGAACGCAAAATCCTGCTGTCACCACCGCCGAAGGTACGGCGGAAAATATTTCTTATGACCGTCTGGCCCTAGGCAAATTTATGCGCGGGAATGTGCAGGGTAATTTTGATATCCGTACCAAAGGTAACGGCTTTCGCGAGGCCGCGGCCAATCTTGACGGGCGGATCGCGCTCTATAGCCGCGACACGCAAGTTGCCACGCTGCTGGTCGAAGCTGCAGGTCTGGATTTGACCGAGGGCTTAGCGGTCTATCTGTCCGATGAGCGCGAACGCGCTTTTGTCAGCGCCGATTGCACAGCCACAGTTCTGACCGCACAAACAGGGCAGCTGCGTATGAACCCCGCCATCATCAATACGACCGATAGTATATTAATTGCTGACGGAACGGTAAACCTCGCCGATGAGGTCATGGACATTACCATTCGTGCGGACGCCAAGGATTTTTCCTTCCCGTCCGTTATCGGCGATATTGATATAAACGGCTCACTGCGCGACCCCAGCCTAAGCGTTCTGGATGGCTCAACCGTGGCACAAATTACGATTGCCGCCCTGCTGGGTACGGTGTCCGGACCACTGGCAGCTCTGCCCTTTATCGAATCCGGTAACGCCAAAGATACGGGCCAGTGCGCCGCTGTTCTGGCACGCGCGCTAGATACGGGCGATTAGATCCTCGGCCAGCGCAGCGAAAAGCTTCGCTTCCGCGCTTTCGCCCAGTGCAATCGGTACACCAAAATCACAGCTTTTGCGCACATCAATAGACAGCGGCGCGCTGCCCAGATAGGGAATGCCAAGCGCGGCCGCCTCGGCTTGGCCCGCGCTTTGGCCAAAAATGTCATGAACGGCTCCGCAATTGCTGCAGACAAATTGATTCATATTTTCAATCAATCCGGCCAATCTTATATCGACCTTGCCGAACATAGCCGCGCCTTTGCGCGCATCGGCCAGGGCCAGATCCTGCGGCGTCGTCACAATCACGGCCGCGGCGGGTTTAATATCCTGCGCCAGACCGAGCTGCGCATCGCCTGTGCCGGGCGGCATATCAATGAATAGATAATCCAGCTCGCCCCAATCTGTGTCCCATAACATGCGCGAGATTGCCCCCTGTACCATCGGGCCGCGCCAAACGATCGGTCCGTCATCTTCGGTCAGAAAGGCAATCGACATGGCTTTAAGACCATGCGCGGTTTGCGGCGCAATCAAGCGGCGACCCTGCACCTCAGCCGTGCCCGCGCGCGCGCCAAACAGCCCCAAAAGCCGCGCAATGCTGGGCCCGTGAATATCGGCGTCCAATATCCCGACGCGTTTGCCGGATTTGGCCAGAGCCGCGGCCAGATTAACCGCAACCGTGCTTTTGCCCACCCCGCCCTTGGCGCTGGATATAGCAATGATTTTATCAATTTGGCTGTCCCCCTGATAGCCTTCGGGGCGGCGGGCTTGATGGGGGTTTCGTCCATTTTTGGGGGCCGCAGATTTCGGTGATGGCGCCGCTTTGTGCGCGGTCAAGACTACGCGCGCCGTTATCGCCGGATCCAGCGCAGCAAGCGCGGCCTGCGCCGCTTTTTGCACCGCCGCGAAGATCTGCGCTTCGGATGGATCAATTGACAGAACGGCTGTCACTGAGCCGTCACCAAATTGCAGATCGGACAGCCGCCCCGCAGCGACAATATCGCGCGATCCGTTGGGAACGCGGATAGTGGATAGCTCGCGCAGCGCCTGATCTTCGGTGATAGCCATAAACGGCCATTAAGCGCTGGGCGTGTTATGCGCAAGACGGCCGCTGCGCTGCCTCAAAAAAAAGAGCTAAGTTTTCTCTCTCAACCCCGCAATTGAGGCCTCCCAATTCTGGCCGTTAAAATCAATAGTCTCAGCAGGAATAAGCGTGCCGGATATAACGCAGCGCAGATTGACGCTCCAGCTTTCGGGGTGACTGCGAGGGCGGTAAAGCGGCTTTATACCGCATGTTTTGCAAAACATATGCACGGCGCGGCCCGTGCCGAAGCGGTATTGCGCCAGATGGGTTTCGCCCGAGATAAATGTTAAATCGGCCTCATCCACAAAGACATGCAAAAACCCCGTCATCTGACAGACCGAGCAATTACAGTGCGTGACCGGGGCATTGGCGGGCGCCTTAAAAGTAAATGCCACCGCGCCGCAATGGCAGCTGCCCTTATGTACCGTCTTGTCCATAGCCCGTTATAAGACGGGGCCGCGCCGCTGTCTTGCGAAAAGCGGCGGGCTCGCTTATGCCAGCTAAAATCAACAGGAGCAGACATTGCGCATTTTACACGTCATGGCCGGAGCCGCAGAAGGCGGAGCCGAAAATATTATGCTGGAATCCGTTCTGGCCCTGCAGGAACGGCGCGACGTGGAGCAGGCCGTTGTCACGCGTCCTCATAATGCTTTTCGTCTGGAGCAGTTCGAAGAGGCCGGTATTAAAACCGCGACGGCCAGCTTTAATAAAAACTGGCCGTTTCGGACCCGCCACACCATCAAGGCAATGATCGCCGAGTTTAAGCCGGACGTGATTGAATATTGGATGGGACGCGCCGGACAATTCGCGCCGGCCTCCCACCGCGATATCTCTATCGGATGGTATGGCGGATATTATAAATTAGAGCGGTTCAAAAATTGCAAATGGCATATCGGCCTGTCGATTGATTTATGCCGCCATATCCGCGCGCAAGGCGTAGCTGACGATCATGTCGGCCTTGTCCACACTATGGCGGACTTTAACGGCGCAGCGCCCGTATCGCGGGCCTCTCTGGATACGCCCGAAGATGCGCCCGTGGCGCTCTCATTGGCGCGGCTGCACTGGAAAAAAGGCCTCGACACCTTGCTGGACGCCACCGCGCAGATTGACGGGCTTTATGTCTGGATCGCCGGTGACGGGCCGATTGAGTCTGAGCTAAAAGCGCAGTGCACCGCGCTGGGCCTAGATAACCGGGTGCGGTTTCTTGGCTGGCGTAATGATCGCGGCGCGCTTCTGGCCGCCTGTGATGTTGTGGCTTTCCCCTCGCGTTATGAGCCGTTTGGCACTGTCACCGTGGATAGCTGGGCCGCCGCCCGCCCGATTGTCGCCGCCGATGCCGTTGGCCCCGCCGCCTATGTCAAAGACGGCGTAAACGGACTGTTGATTCCCAAAGATGATGTCAGCGCGCTGCGTGATGCTCTGCGCCGCGTCATCGAAGAACCGGGATTATCTGAACAGCTCGTCGCCGGGGGGACGGAAACCTATGAGGCGACCTTCACCAAAGCCGCCTTTCAGCGCGATAGCCTGGCGTTTTATTCGCGCATCATCGCCTCACAATAGTTTAGAGACGCGAAGCTCATAAAAAAAACCCCGCTGCGGGAGCGGGGCGTTTAACTGTGGGAGCAGTTTACGCCAAAGGCGCAGTGGCATGATCGCGATTACGCGCTCATGCGGTCTTTCGCCGGATCGCGCAGGACATAGCCGCGACCCCAAACGGTTTCGATATGATGTTCGCCGCCTGTCGCCGCAGCGAGTTTCTTGCGCAGCTTACAGATAAAGACATCGATGATTTTTAGCTCAGGCTCGTCCATTCCGCCGTAAAGATGGTTGAGGAACATTTCTTTGGTCAGGGTTGTGCCCTTACGCAAAGACAAAAGCTCGAGCATTTGGTATTCTTTGCCGGTCAAATGAACGCGGTGCTCTGCGACTTCAACAGTCTTAGCGTCAAGATTTACGGCAATGTCGCCGGTCGTGATAATGCTTTGCGCGTGACCTTTAGAGCGGCGGACAACGGCATGAATGCGGGCAATCAGCTCATCCTTGTGGAACGGCTTGGTCATGTAATCATCAGCGCCCGTGCCCAGACCGCGCACTTTCGTGTCGATGTCGGATGTCCCGGAGAGAATGAAGATCGGCGTATTGACCTTAGCCATACGCAGGGTTTTGAGCACATCAAAGCCCGGCATGTCCGGAAGGTTTAAGTCCAGAAGGATGATGTCATAGTCATAGAGCTTGCCCAGATCGACACCCTCTTCGCCTAAGTCAGTCGTATAGATATTGAAACCCTCGCTTTTGAGCATCAATTCGATACTCTGCGCGGTGGCCATATCATCTTCGATAAGTAGTACCCGCATATCAGCCCTCCCAGGCGAATCAGTTCTTGTTATTCACAAGTCATGGTTAATGGAAATTTAGGCCTACGTGAATCCCGTAAATCAAATGTTAACGCTGTTAACTCTTTTTCAAGCTAATTTGCCCCATTCCGGCGCAGTGCCGCTGATTCCGGCGTTTAAAAAACTTCATCACGTTTACCAGACTGTAAGCTTGATGAGCTAAACCTTATCTCCAATGGCAAAAGCCAAACGCCAATATAGGCGACGACACGGTGAATAGGTGAATATTATGACAAACTCCATGGATAGAAGTGTGCGCAATACGCGCTTTGCGATTGCCGATCTTCAAAAACGTATCGCTGTCCTGCAAGATACGCGCGATGACCTGTCGCGCCAGATGAGCAAGCTTGTCGCCAGCGTTCCCGAAAACGAGATTGATCCCACTGCAGAGCGCGAAGGTTATGTCGCCTATGGCTCCTACGCTCAGTCCGTCATCGCCCGTAAAGAAAATCTGCGCGCGACGCTCACAGATATCGAGGCGCAAGCCTCCGGTCTGGGCGACGAGCTGCGTATGGCGCTGGATGCGCTGGACAGTTTCGAACGCGTCCGCGCCCGGCAAATGGCGGACAAAGCGGAACAAGCGCTCAAGCGCGCCTAAGCACAGTATTGCGGGCTTGGCCTGTGGCCATGCTCCGCCCCTATTGGCAGGTCATAATTTAAATCCAATGCGGATTTGAGCTATGAGGCCCTGACGCGCACACCTTTAATCAGCAAATAGACTCCCAGCGACACTATGGCGATCAAATTGCAGATTATGAACGCCATCGTTATCCCATTTGACCCGAGAGCCGGAATGAAGTCGCGCGCCACAATGGCAATGACGACAAAGCCGGATGCGAATATTCCCCATCCCGAAATCAGTCTCGGAATAAGTCCGGATGCCCAGAACAGATAGAAGAATCCGGCATTCGCCGCCGATCCGCCGATCAAAGCCAAATGAAATGATGTATAGTCAGATAAAACCTGTAACCCGATAAGCGCCATGTAGGGCTCTTGTCCGGCGGTTCGTGCAAATTGAGGGTCGGAGATCATCCCGGCAACATTTAACGCAAACATTGCGCCTAAAACGCCAAGCACTGACGCTCCGACACTGAGCGTCAGGCTCCATACCGCGCATAAGGATCCGTGACGCCGCAGAAGAAGAGACAACCCCGCTGCGGACAGTAACTCTAGCATGAAGATAAAAAGGGACAGATAAGCCCGGCCGCGCAGACGCATCTCTGCGGTCTGCATCGACTCTGCTGTTCCGAAAATATCGGCGGTCATATTGACATCAATGCCTTGCGATAAGGTCATTGATGAGACGATCCCGATGACTATCGTCAGCAGGAGGGTCAATCCGGTAATACGGGCAATACGGTGATGTTGAGGCACAGATAAAACAGTCATAAGTATCCCTTTCAGGGCAAATCTTATTCCGTTATTTCAGTGCAAGTCCAATTAAGGTCGGGACGTGATGAAAGTCAAGAGGCCCGACGGGCGGTCGGCGCGCCATGCTGCGGCCCGTCTTGCCGCTAAGATAATTTTATAATTTTGCCCCGCCGCGTAAAGTCAGGTTATACCCGCGCAATTCATCCGGGGGACGTCATGACGCAAAGCACAGCCATTTTGATGACATTGCTGGCCTATATGGCGGCCCTGGCCGGCATCGGGATATGGAGCTCACGCCGTATTAAAGGCGAGAGCGATTTCTTTTTGGCCGGACGCGGTCTGGGCGCGGTCAGCGCGGGCCTGTCCTATGCCGCCTCAACCAGCTCAGCCTGGGTGCTGCTGGGCTTTACCGGCATGGTCTACAGCCAAGGCATGGTGGCGCTATGGCTCGTGCCGGGCGTCTTTTCCGGATATGTCCTGACATGGCTGGTCATCGGGCCGCGTCTTAATCTGGACGCCGCGAAACACAGCCATATCACCATTTTGGATTTTTTAGGCCAAGACATCGCCCCGCTCTGGGCACGGCGCATCGCCATTGCCGGCGCGCTGATGATCCTGTTTTGCTTTGTCTTTTATATGAGCAGCCAGATCGACGCTGCGGGCAAGGCTCTGATCAATACTTTCGGCATGTCGCGCGCAGGGGCAATCCTGATTGGGGCGGGAGCGATATTGCTCTACTGCCTGCTCGGCGGGTTCATCGCGGCCAGTATCACTAATGCCGTGCAGGCGCTGGTCATGATGGCGGCCTGTATCATCGTGCCATATCTTACCGTGCAGGCGGCGGGTGGTATCGGCCCGATGATAGAAGCGTTACGTGAGACGCAGGCCGCGCGCTATTTCAGCATTACGGGGAGCGCCGCAGGGTTTGCGGGCGCGGGGCTGGCACTCGGCCTGCTTGGAACAGGGCTGGGCGCACTGGGGCAGCCGCAGCTGCTCAACTGGATCATGGCTGTGCGCGATCCGAAAATGCGCAAACAGGGCGCGGCGATTACAATCGGGTGGGGCATTGTCGTCTATACCGGACTTATCCTGATGGCTATGGCGGCGCGGTCTATGTCCATCGAGACGCCCAAAGAAGAGCTGTTCTTCACCCTCGCGCAAATGTTCCTGCCGACGGTTTTTGCCGGCATTGTCATTGCCGCCGTGCTGTCTGCGGTAATGTCGACGGTGGATAGCCTGCTGCTCTCCGCCGCCGCGTCGGTCAGCCATGATATGGGCGGCGATGCCGTGCCCGCAGATAAAGCGGTGCTGTATGGCCGTATCGCCATGATCGGCGTCGCGGTGACAGCCGTCTTGCTGACGCTTTATGCGCCGCAGGATATTTTTAAGCGGGTTTTATTTAGCTGGGTCGCGCTGGGCGCCGCCTTCGGGCCGTCCATCCTGACCAAATGTCTGGGCTGGCGGATTAGCGGCGGCGCAATTTTCGCGGCCATACTCGCCGGGTTTTTCACCGCCGTTATAGCTTATAATGCCGCGCAAATCGCGCCGACCGAAATGCGGCCCGCGCTCAGCCTCATCGAAAAATGGGGCAGCTGGCTTATCGGCCTGTTTATTCTAAGCATGGCGAGATTGAAACAGGACGCGGCCTAGCGGGCGCTATTCCTCTTCGTTTTTTTCTTTTACGGAAGTCTTTCCGGTCAGCGCGTCATCCTGCAGCGCTTTGCTGCTGGACATATCCGCCTTATTGGCGTGATCGCGGGTTTTCTTCGCTTCTTTTTCCATCTCTTTTTTCGGGTCGGCCATGTGGTTCTCCTGTGGTTAGAAGTTAAATGCGCGAGAGAAGGGGCAGTTCCGTGAAAACACCGTCATAGTCGGGCTTGACCCGACTATCCATCTCGACACAGGCGACATAGATTTATTGTGATAGGTGGATCCTCTGGTCAAGCCAGAGGATGACGGGCTTGAAGACTTAAGTCTTACGCCATGTTGTCGTGCCGTCGGGCTGATCTTCCAGAACAATACCGCGCGCCGTGGCCTCGTCGCGCGCGGCATCCGCAGCGGCCCAGTCTTTGGCTTTACGGGCCGCAGCGCGTTTGTTCGTGATAGCGTCAAAACCAGCGCTCTCATCCTCACTCGCCCCGCCTTTGAACCACTCTTCAGGGTCTTTTTGGAGCAGGCCGAGGAGATCATTTATATAATTAAATTGAGCTTGAGCTGTTGTGTAGAAATTATCAGCCTCCTTAGCTGAAACCCAATTGTGAACTTTAGAATGAAACAACTTATAACTATTAATTTTTTCTCCTATAAAAACGAATGCTCGAATAGTATTTAAATCGTCAGACATGTAGGTACTAGTATTCAGCTTATATACTTCGTCTACATTGTCAGGGTTCAAAACATTCCCATCGTCATCAGTAAGGATTTTAGTTTTTACTGTGATTTCAAATGATTTGCTCATTTCAGATAGATTGAAGCCATCTTTTTGAGCCGCCTTCCAAATAATTTCTTTATCGCGATACCAACCATCCAACTGCGCCTTACTCTCCTTGAGCAAATCTTCAGACCATGACAGTTCACTGCGATAATGGGCCTTCAACAGTGCCAAGCGAATAACCTCGCCGTCCCAGTCTTTGAGCAGGTCGTCGATCAGTGTGACATTGCCGAGCGATTTGGACATCTTCGTACTGCCCATGTTTAAAAACTCATTATGCACCCAATAATTGGCCAATGGCTTCTTATTCGCACATTCGCTTTGCGCAATTTCATTTTCATGATGCGGGAATTTCAGATCAATTCCGCCGCAATGAATATCAATTGTCTCCCCAAGCTTCTGGCGGATCATGGCGGAACACTCGATATGCCAGCCTGGTCTGCCAGGGGAAAGCTGTTTAGGGGCATTGAAGTATTTGCGCCAATTAAGGTCTGCATAAGCTTGAATTTTTGGGACGGCGTAAGAGTATTCTTCGTTTTCCCCTTCGACATATTTCCAAAGTAAGAAGTCAGCGGCATTGCGTTTGTAGCTAGCAACTTCGACTCTAGCCCCTGATAAGTTATCTTCTAATTTTCTTCCCGAAAGCTTCCCATAATCTTCCATCTTCGTAACATCAAACAAAACGTTATTTCCAGATATGTATGCAAAATCCAGCTCTAATAGCTCAACGATAATATCTTGCATTTCATCAATAGCATCCGTCGCTTTGGGCTGATAGGTAGGCGGGAGGCAATTTAAGGCCCGCAAATTGTCCTGATAAATCCGCGTGTATTTTTCAGTAATCTTGGAGATCGGGACGCCTTGCTCTTTGGCGGCCGCGATAATCTTGTCATCCACATCGGTAATATTGCGCGCATAAAAAACGTGATCTTCGCCATAAACATGGCGCAGCACGCGGAACAGAACATCGGCGACCACGGCGGCACGGGCGTTCCCGATATGGGCGTAGCTATAAACCGTCGGCCCGCAATTATACATCGTCACACGATTAGGGTCGATCGGGACGAACTCCCGTTTCTCGCGTGTCATTGAATCATATAATTTTAAAGTGGGCGTATCGGTCATGCGTCCTGCATTAATCAGAACTGCGCGGTTTTAAAAGCCCGTATTACGGCATCCGAGCTGTTCGCGCGAAGATGTGCATAATGACGAGGCGTTTTTGGGACTGGCTTTTTACCTATCGCCTCCCATATAAGGCGCGTGAAAGATAATGAGACCCCTATGAGCCAAGATCCCGCCGCAAAGCCGCTGCTTAAAGCCGTCAACGATGCCGCCCGCCCGAGCCACGCGCAGGCCATGGAGGCCGTGCAGACGCTGCTCTCCTTTATCGGTGAAGACCCGTCGCGGGTCGGCCTACGCGATACGCCGCGCCGCGTAATTGATGCTTACGCCGAATGGTTTGCCGGATATGACGCCGATCCGGCCAAAATCCTGTCCAAGACATTTGAGGATATTAACGGCTATGACGACATGGTGATTTTGCGCAAAATCGATGTGGAGAGCCATTGCGAGCATCACATGGCCCCGTTTCTAGGCACAGCCAGCGTCGCTTACCTGCCCGCCGAAAATGTGGTCGGCATTTCCAAACTCGCCCGCGTCGTCGAGATTTACGCGAAACGCCTGCAAAATCAGGAAAACCTGACAACGCAGATCATCAACGCTATTGAGTCCGGCCTAAAGCCGCGCGGCACGGCCGTGATGATCGAGGCCGTGCATCAATGCATGAGTACGCGCGGCGTCCACCACGCCAATGTCTCAACCATTACGACGCGCTTTACCGGCGAATTTAAAACCAATCCCGCTTTGCAGGAACGGTTTTTGAATTTGGTGAAGGACTAAATCAACACCCTCAATTTTCGTCATCCAGAGCGTAGCGAAGGATCCATTCCTCGAAAATGCAGCAGTGTGAAATGTCGAAAAGTCTAGACTTGGATCCTTCGGGACTTCGTCCCTCTGGATGACAAAGGGGGCGTTTATGGGCGTGCATCTTCATAAAAAAAGGCGAGCCAAGGCCCGCCTTTTCATCACATTTTATATCGCCATTTAGTCAAGACAGACCGCTTGGCCTTCATTGGCCACAAGATGAATATCGGAAAATGACAGGCTTAATGTGGCGTCGCTTTCAATCCGTACCGGCTGGTTGACCGTGGTCATAGACGGGCCTTCGGCAAAGCAGGAGAGCTTGACCGACACCTCTTGCCACTGCCCGACGGGCTGGCCGGCCAGATAGTCGTGCATGTTCTCAACCGCGCAGGCTGTCTCACCGCAATTCACGCCCAGAGTGGTTGTTCCGCTGCCAATTGCATTGACGCGGTAGCGCATATAGAGCGCCATATCAGCCGTATTTTGACGCGATAAATCCACCGCGTCGCCGCCAATGATAAACCGTCCGGTATCCTTACCGGAAAATTCGGCCGTGCGGATATTTTCCTGCGCGCCGTCATCTTCACTGCGCAAAATAACGTGACCTCCTAAGGACACAGCGCGGCTGTTGAGAGCCGTTGCTCCGCCGGAGCTGTCTTCAATCTGCGTCATCCACGGGAAGACTGCCCCGCCGGCTATCATATAATTATCCGTATTTGACCCGGACAGATCTACGCCTGCTTCCTCGGGCAATGTCTCCATATCTTGGGACGCCGCATATGTCAGTCCGTAGCCATAGGCGAAGAGCGGGTCGTAGTTTTCATCGCCGACATTAAGCGGCGTCTGAATGGCTGTGCGCGGCCAGCTATAGGGCAATGTGCCTTTAAAGTCATAGGCGACGCGGCCATCTTGGCCCGCAAACAAAACGTCAGCAGCATAGCCGCCTTCGCTTCCGGGCAGCCAGGCTGCGACAAAGGCATCGGAGCTGTTAATTTCGCGGTTCATCCAGAGCGGACGTCCCGAGAGGAAGACAGCAACCACCGGAATGCCGTCAGCGCGGAGCTTTTTAATGAGCTCCAGATCGCTGTCATCGCCGGGCTTATATCCCAAATGCTCAATATCGCCGAAGAACTCCGCGTAAGGGTCTTCGCCAAACACCACGATAGCGACATCGGGTTTACGGCTATAGCTGCCGTCAACGGACAGGACGGTTCTGCCGCCCGCCGCATCCGTGTGACGCTTCACGCCATCATAAATCGAGCTGCCGGCCGGAAAATCCTTTTTCGTATTGCCCGTGCCTTGCCAATTTAAGGTCCAACCGCCGGATTGTTTGCCGATATCATCCGCGCCATCGCCTGCAACCAGAACTGTATCGCCCGGTGAAAGCGGCAAGGCGCGCCGCCCATTTGCGAGGGTGTTATTTTTCAAAAGCACAAGCGACTCGCGCACGGCCTGACGCGCAACAGCTTTATGCTCAGGGTTTTGCAGCAGGCTGAAATCACCCGCCAAAGCGCGGCTGGACGGCTTACCGGCTTCAAACAGACCCGAGCGGAGTTTAACCCGCAAAATACGGCGCACCGCATCATCTAGGCGGTCCATATTAATGATGCCTGATTGGGCTTGCGCGTAAGTCGTATCAAACAGACCGCGCCAGCTATCGGGCGCCATAAACATATCAAGCCCGGCGTGCAGCGAGGCCGGACAATCCGTATTGGTGCAGCCATCCACTTGTCCATGTCCGTTCCAGTCGCCGACGATAAATCCGTCAAACCCCATACGGGTTTTTAGCACATCGGTCAGCAGGCCTTTGTGACCATGCATGCGTTTGCCTTGCCAGCTGTTAAAACTGGCCATCACAACCTGCGCGCCAGCCTCAACCGCTATGGGGTATCCTGCGCCGTGAATATCGCGTAGCTCTTCTTCGCTATCAATATTATCGCCTTGGTCATTGCCGCCCTTTGTCCCGCCATCACCAATAAAATGTTTGGCCGTGGCAATCACATTTTCGCCGGACAGAAAATCATCCGCGCCGGGCTCGCCCTGAATGCCGAGGATAAGCTGGTCGGCATAGCTCGCCGTCACTTCCGGATTTTCGCTATAGCCTTCATAAGTGCGCCCCCACCGGTCATCGCGGACAACGGCAATGGTCGGCGCAAATGTCCACTCCTGGCCTCCCGTGCGGATTTCCTTGGCTGTCACATCCCCAATTTGGCGCATCAAGGCCGGGTTTCGCGTTGCGCCAAGTCCGATATTATGCGGGAACACGGTCGCGCCGGGGATATTATTGTGACCGTGAACGGCGTCTGTACCCCAAAGCATAGGAATAAACGGCCCGCCTTCAAGATCGGCTTCCAGAGTCGCGGCGTAATATTCGTCAGCCAGAGCGAGCCAGGCCGAAGCCGGACTGCGGTTATCTCCATCAGGCGCGCTATTGCCGCCGTTCAGGATAGAGCCGAGCGGATAGGTTTTTAAATCCTCCGGCGTAATGGAGCCGATATCCGCCTGAATAATCTGGCCGACTTTTTGACGGAGCGTCATTTTGGCCATGAGGCCGTCAATGCGTTTTTCCAGCGCGGGCTCTACCGCAAGCGGGGATTTCGCTTCAGGCCACAATTCAGGATGGGCGGTGCCGGGCGCTTCCGCTGTCACTTTGACCGTCGCGTCAGGTGCGCCATTGCTACACCCGGCCAGTAAAATCGCTGCTATCGCGCAGCCCGTCATCAAATATGAAGTCTTCATGATTAATCCCGTTCCGATGCGTCCGGCGTGAGCCCGCGCATTCCCTGTTTTATATACTGTCCACTTTAACATTATTTTTGTAAAGTTGGATGCGTTTTTAGATCTAGAAAATGCGCAAAATTTGACAGCGCTGTCAATACATAATTAAATGGGCGCAAAATCACCGGGGAGATCAGCATGATCCGCTTAACAACACTCTGTCTATCCGCCGCGGCAGCAGCCTTTTTGGCCGGGCCCGCAACGGCCGACACATTCGAGACCAAACGGTGTGTGAATATGGGCAATGCCTTGGACGCGCCCAGTGAAGGCGAATGGGGCCATGTCATTGATTTAGCCAGCTTTGCCAAGATCAAAGCCGCCGGCTTTGATACGGTGCGCATCCCTGTGCGCTGGAGCGCCCATACAGGCCCCGCACCGCACTTCACGATTAATCCGCAATTTGGCCGGCGTGTGGACGGGGTGATAAATGCGGCTAAGGCGGCAGGACTAAATGTCATTGTCAACATTCACCATTTCGAAGAGCTCAACACAGACCCGGACGCCCATGCCGCCAAGCTCCTCTCGCTCTGGTCACAGATTGCGGCGCGTTATGCCGATTATCCGTCTAATGTCTATTTCGAAGTTATAAATGAGCCAAATGAGAATTTTGGCGGCCAGAAAATGCGCACGCTTATGACCGCGGCGGTCAAAGAAATCCGCAAGACTAATCCAACGCGCATTGTGATTCTGGGCGGTGAGAAATGGAACGGGCTTGAGTCCTTGCCCAGCATTCCCGTGATAGATGACCCTAATCAGGTCTATACATTCCATTATTACACGCCATTTGAATTTACCCATCAAAAAGCCGGCTGGACCGATTTAAAAGATAGCGGAACCGTTAATTTTGGAAGCCGCGCGGATTATAAAGCGCTTGACAAAAATATGGATTATGCCGCCAAAATTATGCGCGAAACCGGAAAGCCAATCTTTGTCGGCGAGTTCGGGGCCTATGATAAAGCCCCTTATAAAGACACGGTTGAATATTATGAGGCCACCCGAAAAGCCTTTGAAAAACACGGCCTATCGTGGTGTGCGTGGAGCTTTACGCAGACCTTCCCGCTTTATGACAGCGAGAGCGGGCAGTGGGATGGTCCCAAACTGGCCGCGCTGGGCCTTGCGCCTAATAAAGCAGGTTTTGCCATTATGCCGGGGGCCAAGCCCATGACCACAGGCGGGTCGCGGTTTGAAGGGCAATCGCTGGATGACGGCTTTAATGCGCTGCGCCGCAATTTACCCAAAGACGGACAATTAATGAACCGTCCCTACGCCAAAGAAATCGCCTTTTACGGTCAGGCCAAAACCGAAATGGTCACCGATACGGGCGTGCCGGGCAGCACAGCCATGGAAGTCAAAACTGTCAAAAGTAAAAACGCTTGGGATAGCGGGGCGAGCACGGCAATTGCCATGCCAATCAAAGCGGGCGACGTTATCGTGCTGTCATTCTATGGCAAAAATATCCAAGGCGACGGCAGGATTGCGCAGGCCGGATTGCAGCTCAATAGCGAGCCATATACTGCGATCATGGCCGAACCGGTCAGCTTAAGTGATGAGTGGCAGCAATATTATATCGCCGGCACCGCGCCGCGCGATTACAAAGCGGGCGAGGCGGGATATAGCCTGCACCTCTCCGGCGCGACGCAGACCCTGCGTCTGGGGCCTCTATTTATTATGAACCTAGGCCTCGACGCGGACATGTCCCGCATACCGCGCAATCCATAGGGTGGCGTGACGTGCTATGTGATGATGGGCGTTTCAGGCTGCGGGAAAAGTACAATTGGCAAAGCCGCGGCGCGGCGTCTGGGCCTGCCTTTTATTGAGGCCGATGATTTTCACAGCGCCGCCAATAAAGCCAAAATGGCGGGCGGCACGTCCCTGAAGGAGACCGACCGCGTCCCGTGGATTGAAGCGCTTGTGTGGCAGGCCCGCCGCCATGACGGTGATGTCGTTATGTCCTGCTCGGCGCTGACGCAGTATGTTAGAGATCGATTGCAAAGCGGTTTGAACGGCCATTGCAGGTTTATATATTTGCGCGGCAGCGAAGACTTAATCGCAAAGCGGCTGACCTCCCGCAAAGGCCACTTCTTCAATCCGGCATTGCTCTCCAGCCAGTTTGCAGCGCTGGAGGAGCCGAGTGACGCTGAAATTTTAGATATCGATCAGACTATAGACGCGCTCGTCACCGCGGCCTGTACGCGCATTTCAATGAGCCGCTAGGCCCATATCCGAAAAGGGCCGTACCAAAAAGTGCGGTGCGACCACACTATGCCTCCAACGCGGTATGAAAACTATGCAGAGCCAATGCGCGCTTTTCAAGCGGCCCCGCTCCCCCTAAAAGAAGCAAAAATATAGGGAAAATTATGACACTGACAATGACCAGCGGCCCGAAAACGCCGCCGCTTCCGGGGACAACTGTTTTAGATCTTATCGCGCTCCAAGCCGAGAATCGCGGCGACCGCGACGCCTATTACGCCCATAATGGAAGCGACTGGCAAGCGGTGAGCTGGGCGCAACATTATGACGACATTACCCGCGCGGCGCGCGCGCTCATGGCAGGCGGGTTTCAAAGCGGGCAGGTCGTGTGCATTATCGGCGATAATACTCCTGAATGGGTGACGATGGATCTGGCCGCGATGATGGCAGGCGGGATGAGCGCGGGGATTTACCAGACCTCATCTCCGGAAGAGATCGCCTATATTTTAAACCACTCCGAAGCGCCCGTCATTGTCGCGCAAAACGCCCATTATCTTGCGCAATTGGCCGAGATTTTTGACCAATGCCCGCACCTCACGCAAATTGTGATGATGGACGGCGCGCCCGCCGATCATCCGAGTGCAGAGACATGGGACGCCTTCCTCGCCCGCGCAGCAGAGGTGCCCGACGACGCATTACGCGCCCGCATTGCCGCCATCCACCCTGACGACATTGGCGGACTGATCTATACATCCGGCACGACCGGCCCGCCCAAAGCCGTCGCTTTGTCCCATAAATGCATTCACGGCATATCCGGTAATGCCAATGCGTTTCTTGATATTCAGGACGGCGAAGTCCTGCTGTCCTATTTGCCGCTGTCTCATATCGCGGAAAAAGCCCTGTCGATTTACGGCCCTGCCGGCGGCCCGCACGTCATCTATTTCTCGCGCGGCATGGATAAACTCGCCGAAGATATCGCGCAGTCCCGCCCGCATATCCTATTCGGCGTGCCGCGCGTTTGGGAAAAAATACAGGCCGCGCTCAGCCTAAAATTTGCCTCCGCCGAACCTAAAAAGCAGGCTAGTCTGAAAAAAGCCATGGATACGGGCAAGGCGTGGTTTGTCCATCAGCGCGCCGGAACCAAGCCCGGCATTGGTCTTAAAGTCAAATATGCGCTCTATGATAAATTGGCTTACAGCAAAATACAGGCGGCGCTGGGGCTGGACCGCGTTCGGGTTTGCATTTCCGGCGCGGCGGCGATTGCCAAAGACACGCCTTTATTTTTCAACGGCATCGGCCTTCAGATCGGGAATGTTTACGGCTTATCGGAAACCGGCGGCGGCGCCAGTTGCGACCTGCCTATGCACCGCGTGAAAATCGGCTCTGTCGGGCCGGCTGTGCCGAATTTTGATATTAAAATCGCCGATGACGAAGAAATCTGGCTGCGCGGAAATACGATTTTCACGCAATACCTCAAAGACCCCGAAGCTACCGCAGCCGTCCTCAAAGACGGCTGGTTCGCGACGGGCGATCTGGGCTATATTGACGATGACGGCTATCTGTTCATCTCCGGCCGTAAGAAAGATCTCATCATCACATCGGGTGGTAAAAACATTGCCCCGTCCAATCTGGAAACCGCGATGATGAGCATTCCTTATATTGAGCATGCAATCGCTGTGGGAGACGGATTTAACTTCATCTCCGCGCTGATTACACTGGACGTAGAGGCCTGCGCCCGCAGTCTGGACGTGAAAGCCGATTACGCCGAACTGGCCAAAAGCGCGCGGCTGCGCGATTCCATCCGCGGCGCGATTGAGCAGATGAATGACAAATTTGCCCGCGTCGAATCCGTACGCGAATTTCGTATCCTCCCCAAGCCGCTCTCTATTGAAGACGGTTTTCTAACCCCGACGATGAAAGTTAAACGGGCGAAAGTCATTACGGCTTATAATGATAAAATCGAAGATATTTACGGGGTTAAAGACTCATGAGCGATGATATTAAGCTTGATTATCCGACCCAGCAAATCGGGCGTATTCGATTAAACCAGCCGTCAAAGCGCAATGCCCTGTCCGCGCAAATGTGGGCGGATTTGCGCATAGCCATATCCGAAGCGGCCAAAAACCCTAATTTATGCGTGTTGATGATTGTCGGTGAAGGCGAGCATTTCGCCGCCGGCGCCGATATTACAGAGTTCAGTACGCTTTACGAGACGCCGGCATCATCCGCCGGAATTTCAAAAATGATCGCCGGAGCTATGGACGCTTTGGCGAAATTTCCCAAACCGACAATTGCCAAAATCCGCGGCGCCTGCGTGGGCGGCGGCTGCGGCATTGCGCTGGCCTGTGACATACGCATTTCGGACGGCACAGCGGTGTTTGCAATTACGCCCGGACAGCTCGGTCTGGTTTATCCCTTTGCCGACATAGCGCGGTTGATACAGGCCGTCGGCGTCAGCGCGGCAAAAGATATGCTGTATACCGCCCGCAAAGTTGACGCCAAGGAGGCCAAACATATGGGGCTGATTAACCGTCTGGTTGACCAATATGAGCTGGATCAGGTCGTGCGCGACTATGCCCTTTCCATCTGCGCCACATCAGGGCAATCCAACATTATGACCAAGAAAATGTTTTTAGCCTATGAGGCGGGGCAGCGCGTGGATAGCGCCGAGACGCAAGACATATATTTAAAAGCTTTCTCCTCCAGCGATTTCAAAGAAGGCTACACCGCCTTTATGGAGAAACGAAAACCGGATTTTAGCTAGGTCGGGGGAAGCGGTAATTCTGTCGTAAATTTCAGCTTTTCCATCGCAAAACTGGCCGAGACATCGGCTAGGCTGACCTTGGTGATCAAGCGCTGATAGACGCGGTCATAATCGGCAACGCTGGCGACCATGATTTTCAAAATATAATCGACCTCGCCCGCCAGACGGTAAAATTCGACGATTTCCGGCATTTTATCAACGGCGCTGCGAAATTTCTCCGCCCATGCCGCGCTGTGATCATCTGTTTTTACCGCCACGAAAACGGTCAGCGGCAACCCCACCTTGTCATTATCAATGAGCGCCACGCGGCGTTCAATAATGCCGTCGCGCTCCAAACGCTGAACCCGCCGCCAGCAAGTATTGATCGACACGCCGCAGATTTGCGCCAGTGAGTCCAGAGATTGCGAACTATCCGATTGCAAGTGCTTTAGAATTTGAATGTCAATATCATCAATTTTTTCGCTCATAATGGTATCTATCATAATTTTCTTCGAATAACAGCGTATTTTCTGCATCAGCCTGCGATGCTTTTTGATCGTGTCTCACGCATAATGCACAAGATTATTTATTCGGAGACGACATATGAAAGCCTTTACAGAGCACCCGCAATCCGTTGGCGAAAATTATTTTCAACACATGGCCTCATCATTTAGTTTTGCCGGACGGATGTTTCTGGCGGGCGCGGGCTGTTTATTGCACGGCATTTTCCCGTTTCTGTGTGTCAAGACAGGCAGCAAAACGGTCACGACACTCCATCATAAAATGGTCACCCATCGCGACAGACGCGACCCCTGCCTTGAGGCGACAATAACAGATCTCGCGGGCGGCTAAACCGTGGCCGACCTCTCTGCGATACCGGCGGGTTTTAAGCGTGATAATCCTTTTCTCATAAAGGGTCGTCAGCTTGCGCCGGGCATTGCTCTGTCCATACTCATCGCGGGGATGGCCGTGCTTATTGAGCGCGAATTTGGCGGCGCGGCCATGCTCTACGCTTTGGTTATCGGCATGTGCGCGAGCACACTCAATAACCATCGCGCATTTGCGCCGGGCATTAAATTCTCGGCGTCCACAATTCTGAAACTCGGCATTATTTTGCTCGGCGCGCGGATAACCTTCGGAGAAATCACAAGCCTGGGCTGGCTGACCGTGGTGAGCGTATTGGCCGCCGTAATGCTCTCCATTGGCGTAGGCGCCGTCATAGCGCGCGCCTTCAAACTCTCGTCGGCCCACGCTATATTGACAGCCGGCGCCGTATCCATTTGCGGAGCCTCAGCTGCCATGGCCGTCTTTTCGGTTATCCCAAAAGATAAAAATAGTCAGTGCCATTTGGCCATGACATTATTCGGCATTACTGTGCTGAGTACAATTGCCATGATCGCCTATCCCTTACTGACCAAAATATTAGGATTTAATGATCTGGAAGCCGGAGCCTTTATGGGCATGAGCATTCATAATGTGGCGCAGGCTGTCGGCGCAGGGTTTATTGTTTCAGAAAGCGCAGCAGAAACGGCAACGCTGTTAAAGTTAATGCGCGTGGCCACTCTGGCTCCTGTCGTTATCATTATATCAATTATCTTTCGCCGGCAAAATCCGCACATGGAAGCCTCACAGCGCCCCCCGATACTGCCGCTTTTTCTAATCGGCTTTCTCATTGTCATGGTGATCAATAGTGCGGGGATTTTTAGTGCTGCATTGACCGAAGGCTTGGTCGATATTTCGCACGGGGCGCTGCTGATATCTGTCGCGGCGATTGGCACGCAGACCTCGCTGGGGGATATTAAAAAGTCCGGTCTGGTCACGACGACAGTTTTGGTTTTGCAATCAGTGTGGCTGGCTGTCGTCTGCGCCGCGCTTATCAAATTTGTTTTGAATTATTAATCCCATTTGACCCTAGCGGTTAGCGCGCCGATAATGCCTTAAATTATAGGGCACAGTCATGCTTCGTTTTATCCTGCGCGCTCTGGGCGTGATATTCATTCTCGCCATACTCGGCTTTGCCTATCTGGCCTTTTGGCCCGTGCCGATAAGCCCGCAAGCTTGGGACGCGCCAGAAGATGCCGGCTATACCGGTGATTTTTTGTCCAATACGAAACTCGCTACGTTTGAGACAATATCTCTGGGCGATTATCCCGGCCCTGAAGACGTCGTCATTATTGATGGTGCAGTCTATGCCGCGTCGCATACAGGCGCGATTACAAAAATTGATTTTGACGCAAAGGCTGTGGCCAAAATCGCCGATACGGGCGGCAAACCGCTGGGGATGGAGCCTGCGCGAGATGGCGGGGTTTATGTCGCTGATGCTTATAAAGGCCTCATTCATGTGGCTATGGACGGCAAGGTTACCACATTAACCGATAGCGTGGATGGCACGCCCATTGCCTATGCCGATGATCTGGATATAGGCGCGGACGGGACGATCTATTTTTCTGATGCCTCGACTAAATTCGGGGCGCAGGCCGTTGGCAGCACAATGGATGCCAGCCTGCTCGAGATTATGGAGCAGGGACGCACGGGCCGCCTGCTCGCCTATAATCCCGCCGATCAATCCACGCGCGTTGTCGCGGAAGGGTTTAGCTTCTCCAACGGCGTGGCAATGGAGCCGCCTCATTCTGATGGCCGCGAGAGCGTGCTGATGACCGAGACGGGGCGATACCGCGTTCTGCGCGTCTGGGTCTCCGGCCCCCGCGCCGGACAGCATGACGTGATCATCGACAACCTGCCCGGCTTTCCGGATAATATTAACCGCGCTGATAATGGCACATATTGGCTGGGCCTGATCAGTCCGCGTTCCAAATGGCTGGATGATAATTCGGCCAAGCCCAAAGCCCGTGCCATGGCGATGCGCCTGCCCGCCTCTATGCGTCCCAAGGCGGAGAATTACGGCCACATCGTGCGCATCACCGCAGTAGGCGAGGTTCTGGAAACGCGCCAGGACCCTGATGGGGCCTATCCGCAAATCACAGGCGCGTTTGTCGGCGGTGACGGCTATCTCTACCTGACCAGCCTGACCGCGCCTGATCTGGCGCGCGTTAAAGAGTAAACCGGCATCCATTGCCCGGTGAGCATTCATATGCAACAAAGTGCATAAGAAACGACCGCAGCAAAGGATATGCATATGGCCCGCGAATTTGAAATCATCGTCTATGGCGCAACAGGATTTACGGGACGCCTCGTCGCCGAATATCTGGCGGCGCATTATCCCGATCTCAAATGGGCCATGGCGGGGCGTAGCGCGGACAAGCTTAAATCCGTTGCCAAAGAGATCGGCGCGACAAAGGCCGCACATATCGTCGCCAATAGCGATGATCCGCAAAGCCTCGCCGATATGGCGGCGCGCGCCGAAGCTATCATCACGACAGTCGGCCCGTACCAACTCTACGGCGATCCGCTGGTTAGAGCCTGCGTCGAGGCGGGCACGGATTATGTCGATCTGTGCGGCGAGCCGGCCTGGATGCACGATACTATCCGCCGCTATGACGCGGCCGCGAAAAAATCCGGCGCGCGGATTGTGCACTCGTGCGGCTTTGACTCCGTGCCGTTCGATTTTGGCGTCTATGCGGCGCAGGACAAAGCGCGTAGCGAGCATGGCGGGCCTGTGCAGCGCATGAAAGGCCGCGTGCGTAAAATGCAGGGCACATTCTCGGGCGGCACGGCGGCAAGCTTTATGGAAACCATGAAGCGCGCGCAAAAACAGCCCGAAATCCTCGTCTGGTTGAAAGATCCGTTCAGCTTGACGCCTGATTTTGAAGGGCCGCAACAGCCCCACGGTATGAAGCCGGTTTATGACGAGGATATCGGCAGCTGGTCTGCGCCCTTCATCATGGCCTCAATCAATACTAAAAATGTCCACCGCTCTAACGCGCTTCTCGGTCACATCTATGGCAAAGATTTTGTCTATGACGAAATGGTGCTGACCGGCCCGGGCGATAAAGGTGAGCAGGCGGCCAATGCCGTCGCGCAAAGCGGCAATTCTATGGGTAAAAACCCGCCTAAGCCCGGCGAAGGCCCGTCCAAAGACGAGCGTGAAAACGGCTTTTATGAGGTCATTTTCACAGGCGACGCCCCGGACGGCACGCGCATTACGTCCGTGGTCGGCGGTAATCTTGACCCGGGTTATGGCAGCACGTCGCGGATGATTTCCGAATGCGCGCTGGCCCTGACCCGCGACGTTGACCGCACCGCCACCCCTGGCGGTATCTACACCCCCGCCGCCGCGCTGGGCCGTGCAGGCATTAAACGCATGGTCGATAATGCGGGACTTTATTTCCGGTTTGAGTGATTAGTCGGCACTATTGACCATCAACAATGTTTGAAGCGCGGATTTCTGCGCTGTCACATCGACTAAAGTGAACGCGTCCAGCGCGCCGTAAAACGCGGCCTGAGCTTCGGCCAGCGCATGTTGTAATCCGCAGGCCGGGGCGATGCAGCACGCGCCGCCATCTTCGCGCAGACATTCGACTAAGGCCGAGCCGGCTTCGCTTTGCCGCAATACGGCCCCGATATTGATGTCTTCGGGATCACGCGCGAGCCGCATGCCGCCGCCGCGCCCGCGTTCAGCCACGATATATCCTTCGCGGGAGAGCCATTGCGCAGCCTTGGCGACGTGGTGAAATGAAATATCGTAGCGCGTGGCAATCTGCGCGGCCGAGACTTTCCCCTCACCGCTCGTGGTCAGATAGATCAAAACGCGCAGGGCATAATCAGAAAATGTTGTAATATTCATAAGGGGCACTCTTTTAACTTGACCCGAGGCTAGCGTGTCTATATTAAATACGCAAATGAAATACGTATAAAAGGATCGAAAATGGTATTTCTCAATTTTTTGGCGACTATGTTTCTCCTGCCCGGCACGATTGTGCTTAAAATGGTCGGCGTATCCGTCGATGATGATGGCGGTATTTTTCGGTCTCTGATCAATATGATTTTTTGGGGCATCCTTAGCGCGATGATTGTTCTTCCTATTTTATTAAAATAGGCCGTTATGGCACTTCGCGAGTCCGACATTCAAAACCTTATGACGCAGTTCTATGCAGCGGTGAGGCGCGATCCTCTTCTGGCGCCTGTCTTTGCGAGCCGCATCCAAGGCCCCGCTTGGCCGGCGCATGAAGCGCATATTGCCGACTTCTGGTCTTCTGTGATGCTGAAAACCGGGCGGTTTAAAGGCAATCCCATGATGAAGCATTTAGCGCTGTCCGGCCTGACGCCTGCGCATTTCACCCGCTGGCTTGCGCTGTTTAAATCCACCGCTGATGATACATTATCGCCAAAGGATGCTGACGCCATTCACACAATGGCCAACCGTATTGCTCAAAGCTTTCAGATGGGCCTCGCCTTTCACCATACTAAAACTCAATCGGGGCAAAATCCGTTTGAGGATTTCAGTGTGACGCGGCCAAGCATTTAGTCCCGCAATATTTCCCGCACTGTTAAACAACAGATGTAATATAGCGCACGCGGGATAGGTGTGGATTGATTTTCAGCACATACTCCGGGCATGTGCTTCGGAGACCGATACTAGTCTTCGCGCGGCCGCATGACAAAAAGATCCAGCATGCTGGCGGGGAAGCTGTCATTATGGATCTTGCCATTGCGGTCAAACCACTGACAGGCCCATGCATCCTCGTCAGCCCCTTTAATGGTCATTTTTGGGCCGCCGGATTTCAGACGAACGATTTGGCCGATTTCGAATTGGGTCATGATGGGCTTTCTAAGAATTAAGTCTTTGGTTTAAGCTCGGGTTGTGTCCAAACCTACATGCTCGGCAAGGCCGCGCGCATGCGCCCTTACGGGCGGTTTGAACGGTCAATCGTCCATCTTCAAAGCCGCAATAAACGCTTCTTGCGGAATCTCGACGCGGCCGAATTGGCGCATACGTTTTTTACCCGCTTTTTGCTTATCCAGCAATTTACGTTTGCGCGAGGCGTCGCCGCCATAACATTTGGCGGTCACGTCCTTGCGCATGGCGGCAATCGTTTCGCGCGCCACGACTTTGCCGCCAATGGCGGCCTGGACGGGGATTTTGAACAAATGGCGCGGGATCAGTTCTTTGAGGCGTTCGCACATTTGCCGGCCCCGGCCTTCGGCGCGGTCCCGATGGACGAGCATGGACAGCGCGTCGACCGGATCGCCATTAACGAGGATGCTCATCTTCACAAGATTGCCCTGCCGCACGCCAATGGCGGCGTAGTCAAAGCTGGCATAACCTTTGGACACAGATTTCAGGCGGTCGTAAAAATCAAAGACGACTTCATTGAGTGGCAGTTCATATTCCACCATCGCCCGCGAGCCGACATAGGATAATGTGGTCTGGATGCCGCGGCGGTCCTGGCACAGTTTTAATATCCCGCCCAGATAGTCATCCGGCGTCATGATCGTCGCTTTGATCCACGGCTCGTGTATTTCCTCAATCGCCATGACGTCAGGCATATCGGCGGGGTTATGGAGCTGCTGCTCCGTGCCGTCGCGCATCATGATCGTATAGACCACGGACGGCGCGGTGGTAATCAGATCAAGATCAAATTCGCGCTCCAGCCGCTCTTGGATAATCTCCAAATGCAGCAGGCCGAGGAACCCGCAGCGAAAGCCAAAGCCCAGCGCGGCAGAGGTTTCCATCTCATAACTAAAACTGGCATCGTTTAAGCGAAGGCGCCCCATGGCCGCACGCAGATCGTCAAAATCGGCGGCGTCAACCGGGAAGATACCGCAAAAGACAACGGGCTGCGCGGGCTTAAAGCCGGGCAGCGCCGCGGCGGTCGGGCGTTTATCCTCCGTCACTGTATCGCCAACAGCGGCGTCAGCGACTTCTTTGATCGAGGCGGTAAAAAAGCCGATCTCGCCCGGGCCGATGGATTTGCGGTCGGTCGGTTTAGGATTAAATGTCCCGACTTTGTCCACCGTATAGGTCGCGCCGGTGGCCATCGTGCGGATTTTCATGCCCTTTTTGATCTCGCCTTCATAGACGCGAAACAGAACGACAACGCCCATATATTGGTCATACCAGGCATCGACGAGCAGCGCTTTAAGCGGGTCGGATGTATCGCCAATGGTCGGCGCAGGCAGGCGCGTGACTATGGCCTCCAGAACGTCCTGAATACCCAGACCGGATTTGGCCGAGCACAGAACTGCGTTGGAAGCGTCAATGCCGATGACCTCTTCGATTTGCTGGCGGATGCGCTCCGGCTCGGCGGCCGGCAGATCGATCTTGTTGAGAACCGGCACAATTTCGTGGTCGTGATCTATCGCCTGATAGACATTGGCCAGCGTTTGCGCCTCAACACCCTGAGAGGCATCGACGACTAATATGGAGCCTTCACAGGCCGAGAGCGAGCGCGAGACTTCATAGGCAAAATCGACATGGCCCGGCGTATCCATCAGGTTGAGAATATATGTCTGCCCGTCATTGGCGGTATATTCCAGACGCACGGTCTGCGCTTTAATCGTGATGCCGCGCTCGCGCTCAATATCCATGCTGTCGAGCACTTGCTCGCTCATCTCGCGATCCGTCAGCCCGCCGCAAAAGCTGATGAGACGGTCAGCCAGTGTGGACTTGCCGTGGTCAATATGGGCCACGATGGAAAAATTACGTATCTTGCTCTGGTCAGTCATAGGCGGCTTGTATTGTTCGCGGCGAAATTGGCAAGTCGATATTACCGCGCGGCCCCAAGCTGTGGATTAATCCGCCGCAACCACCATCTCGCCCCATTCCGCCCGGCGCTTGGCCATAGAGGCTATAAAAGGGCAGGACGGGATAACTTTATAACCGCGCGTCTGAGCGTCCAAAAACAGCGCCGCGACGAGGGCCTTGCCGACGCCTTTACCGCCGAGCACTTTGGGTACGCCGGTATGATAGGCGTCGACAACATCATCGCTGACACGCTTATAGGTCAGCTCGGCCTCATGCCCGTCAATGCGGGTCACAAACCGTCCGGTCTCTTCGCGTTCAATCTCTATATTATCCATTGTGCTCTCACTTTCCTGTCAACAGCTTGCCAAATCGTAACTTGGCGAAACGCGTATATTTGTCTTTCATTAACCCGAACGGGCGCACATCGTTGCCAGAAACAGGAGCCGACCATGCTTAAATTTGCGACATCTTCATTGACCGCCATTCTTCTGGCCTCCGCCATGCTCTCCGGCTGTGCGACGAATGACCCACAAACGCCAAGGCAACAGGCGCAAAATGCCAAAACCGACTTTGAACAAAGCGACGTAGTTCAAGCCGTCTCCACCCATTTGGGCGTCACGTCTGAGAGCGCGGCATCCGTCGTCGAGCGCCTGTTCCGTGAACAAGGCCGCCCCGACGGCTATATCACCGGCGAAGAAGGCGGCGGCGCGCTTGTCGCAGGCCTGTTTTGGGGCAAAGGCACGTTATGGATGAAAGACGGAAGCTCTATACCCGTCTTCTGGCAAGGCCCGACAATTGGATGGGACGCCGGCGGGGACGCCTCCAAAGTTTTCACGCTGGTCTATAATCTGGATGATCCGAATTATATCTTCCAGCGCTTTCCCAAAGCCGAAGGCAGCGCCTTTCTCATTGCCGGCATGGGCGTAAACTATCAACGCGCCAACGGCATTACGCTCGCCCCGATCCGCTCCGGCATCGGCCTGCGCCTCGGCGCCAATGTCGGCTATTCGTCCTATAGCCGCAAACGTCAGATGCTGCCGTTTTAACTGTTGAAATAGCAGTTGAAACGCCGTGTACAAAAAACGCTTTGCAGACTGTCGTTTTGCGGATAAAATAAACTTATGCCGGAGCTTATCCGGCGCTTTATAGGCTACGGCCCCCACGACGTTTGATGGAGAATTTTATGTCCAAGCGTCTCAAAAAAACGAAAATGGACTTCGATTTCGAAGACGAACTCGCTTTTGCCGATAATATGTATGAGGCTCCGCGCGGCGCAAAACCCCGCGGCAAGCACAAACGTAAACAAGGCAATCACAAAACCGCTTATTACGATTGAGCGTTGCTGGCCTTTCGCGATAGCGGGCCCGTGCCGCCAAAGGCGGCATTGGATAGGTCAGCGCATCCCACAATAAGTATACTGCGGGCCCGTTGATCGCACTACGATCAATTGGGGATTTCGGCGCATGTTGTTTTTGATCCTCCGCCGCAGAGCTGCGGGACGGGCGTTTCCGCTTGGCCTTTCACTGCGCTCTATCCATCTACGAGGCAGAGCAGACTTATAGGACAGCTAGAGCGCGGTGAACGGGCCGCCCGCGCGGGCTGACAGGCGCAAGCCCGTAATTATAGCCAAGCGCCGTTATGCGATGGCCCATCGAGTGACCACATGCGCGCCGGGTTGGTCGGCGGCGGCGCGCCGCAAAAAAAGCAGGAGGCCTGCGGGGCGGCAGCTCCGAAGGCTGCCAAAGGTTTTTCTAGTGTTTACGAAGATGCCATCCCCGCAGCGATATCTCACGGCCGATACGCGGCTCTCGCTAAGGTCACAGTCCACAGCGCAGTCTGCTCCCAAACCCGTTTGATGTGAGCCATAACCTCACCTCGCCCGAATCCAATACCGTCTCGTGGCAGAAAAGAAACGTCTTCCCCGTCCTGACCAAAAGAACAATTTAAACATAGGTCAGATCGGAGAGGCGGGGATTGTTATTTGTTTATCCGTTTTTTTTGAGGCACCTCTCATCCCGTACCGGATGACGGATATTGAGATTTCAGCGACAATTCATCCATGTCCCGAACGGGGAAGGCGGCTGTCTTGACTTCCTTACGCCCGTTTTTTAGGCAGGAGCCGTCATCACTATGACGGCCGCAACGATACTATTTTCCAAGCCCTATATTCTTCGGTGAGCTAAGTTGCACTGTCCATACAGCCTTGATAGAAGCATTTTAGAAAATAACTGTTTTCATTTAAGCATAAGCTTAATCGCAAGTCTCATTCAGAGACACCTTGTATGCAGTTTTTATTTTTAAACGGTGAAAGCAGGCTTCTTGGACTTTGATAATATGGCGATTAATAAGCTACGCACACGAGAGATCTTTGAAACAATACGGGAAGGCCTTCTGGTCCTAGATCAGGACCTGAAAGTATTATTTGCCAATTCCGCTTTTTTGAAAATGTTTAATGTCGATGCGGCGCACACTGCTGAGCGCAAGCTTTATGATTTGGGAAACGGTCAATGGGACATCCCTAAATTACGCACTCTACTCGAAGAGATTCTACCTAAACAGCAAACCATTGAATCATATATCGTAGAGCATGAATTTGAAGACATTGGCCGAAAAGTGATGGAGCTTAACGCAAGAAAAACGACCCGCACCGGAAACGGGTCATTACTAATTTTGTTGGCGATAGAAGACGTAACAACCCGATATGATGCCCTCGCGCAGCTTGACCGACAAAAGCGTCTTGCAGAAGGTATTGTTGATACTTTGCGAGAGCCGCTTCTTGTTGTCGACGGGGATCAAATTGTTATCGCGGCAAGCCGTTCTTTTTATACCAAATTTGAAGTTGACCCTGCCGAGACAATAGGGCGTGAATTGTTAACGCTTGGCAACGGTCAATGGAATATCCCTGAGCTTACGCATCTGCTTGATGGGGTCATTCCTGAGTCCCAGCGTATAGACGACTATGAAGTCAAACTTGATTTTCCAAATATTGGCCAAAAAATTCTCCTCTTGAATGCCAGGAAAATTTATAGAGAGGGCAACAATTCAAAAACGCTCTTGCTGGCTATGGAAGACATAACAGAGCGCAGGCGCCTGGAAGCTGAGCGCGATGACCTACTTAAACGCGCCAACGATCTCTTAGAGGAATTAAACCACCGTGTTATGAATAGTTTAACGGTTGTGGCCTCGATCATATCCATGGAGGGGCGCACCCTTAGCGACGCAGACTGTAAGGCGGCTTTTGACCGCATGCGAACCCGCATTGTTGCAATCGGAGAGCTTTACAAAAACCTTACCCGTATGAACTCTACGCATACCGTCAGCGCTAATGAGTATTTATCGGCGATTGCCGACCAGTTATCAACTTCGCTTCTTTCGGATCGTAAGGCCCGCGTTACATTTCAAAAGAGCCTGAGTCCGACGATCATCACGACGCGCATTGCTGTGCCTTTGGGACTTGTTCTAAATGAATTGGTGACCAATGCGATTAAATACGCCTTTGATGAAGATGAGGCCGGCGAAATAATTGTGGCCCTTATCGAAACGAAAGGAGAAATCCTATTTTCTGTTTCAGACAACGGCAAGGGCGTTGACGAAAATGCGCGGGTTGATTCAGGCGTTGGAGGACGGCTGGTAAAAGCTTTTGTTCAGCAGCTTAATGGAAAGATGGAGCGACAGACCGGCACTGATGGAACGCGGTATATTATGAAATTTCCATATGATTCATACTAGCGTCCATATAGCTTCATGATGCCCGCTTAGCGGGGCTATGCAGTCATTCCTGAAGCAATACTTTATTGAACCAACGCGCCAAAATCCTGCCGTGCTCGGGCAGAAAATTTCGAGTTTTCCGCACTATGAGATAAGAACAGTTTGAAGATAGGGGCAATGCGAGGGGCGGGGGTTGTTTTGTTTACCACGGCTTTGAAGCGCTCAACGCCCCGCATCTTCATCCTCGGGCTCGACACAAGGATCCATGGCTCAACCCCATGTCGTTTTTAGAAACCCTTGGTGAAACAGAGGCTTACAAATTCGCATGCACGGCTCTCAATTGTAAAATAGATTCTCGGGTCAAGCCAGAGTCGGACCGGCGCACCGGATGACGGCAGGGGGAGAGCAGTTCGAAATACATCCACGCCCGATTTGTGGATAGCGGGGTTGAGCACGCTGTAGAAATTAGATGTTAAAACTGGTGAGGACGTATTTTTAAAAGCGGGTAGAGACTTTCGTACACTCATGTCAGCTTTGTAGCATAAACTAGACCTTAGCTCGGAGACCAAAAGCTCCCAAAGAAGGACGCTCGCTTACTTTCGTTAATTTCGCTAGAAAACTCTTGGGATAGGTTTTCCCATTAGTGGGTATCTTCATACCAATTTAGCCAATTCTGAAATGCTTGTAACCAATGCGCATCTGGACCGATTACACCAACCAAACTCTGCAAAGCAGGTAAATTAAGGGCAAGCCATGCTGTCGCAAAGTTAAGCGCAATAATACCTGATTGAATCGCCTCAGCTCCTACTAAGGATTGTTGTATTATTGGGCCTATAATCATTGCCCCCGCACCTAAAAAACCACCCTTAAGGAGTAAAGCCAATGCCTTTACAAAATTACTTCCGGATGTCTGAGCAATCTGGGCCGAAACATTCGGATCAGGAGCTTCTCCCGCAAACTCTATTACACTTCTCAAGGCTTGAGCCGCTTCGGGTGTGACCAATTCGCTATTAACTAACGTGCCTTCAATAAAAGCGAGAGTTTCTTTCTTATAGACCTTAATTTCAGCATCCATTTTTGCATGGTTATGAGCACCTTCAAGTAGGCTTTTGCCAATAGTAGACACACCAATTAAATTTGAATGAAGCTCTAATAAGTCCTCTAAATCCTCCGCAACTCCGTCCGGACCTTCTCCAGAATCCAATCGCACCATATCTCGATATGTTTGACTTCTAACTAGTGCTCCTTCCACATATAAAGCACTTATCGAACGCTCTTCCGCGACCGCAACTTGGTTATATTCGCTTACTTTTTGTGCAAGATTTGGGAGAGCGTTTGATCCAAATAGGGCGGCAGACAATTTAACTGAAATTTCTTGAATTTTATCCCACAAATTATTCTCTAGGTTTGTAAAGACCAAGCCAGACCCAGTGATGTTAGGAATATCCGCAGACTTGGCGAGATCAATTTTACCTTCGCCGTTGATAGCGAAAATAATCCCTCCAGGTTCTTGAGGGGGGATTTCATATTTTGGCATCAACATGGGTGTGTCAGACCGTCCTGAGGGTTCAAAAAGTTGCTCCTCCTCATCATCAGGCTCTTGATCGTCCATGGCGTGGAACTGGATCGCCCAGTCTACCGTTCCATCTTCTTCTAATTGAGAAGCGCTAATTTCGTGCAGACTCTCTGAATATTCAGGGAATTCATCTGAAAGCACTTCAATGGCTCTATATGGGCCGCGACCACCCCATTGGTACCCTCCTTCTGCGCTTTCGTATGAAACACTTTCTGCAGGATCTTCATAATGAGCTAAGAACCAATCAACCATCTGTTTAATAGCGGAATCCCAGTCTTCGTCATCAAGATCATCATCCGTTTCAACGTGATTTAATTCGATTGCTATATTATCTTTGACCATTGCGTAATCGCCGTAAAGAGTAAGAGTGGCGGGCAAGTTAAGTATACCGACTGGATATTCAGAAACCGTCCAATCCAAATACTCTATTTCCTCCAGTTCGGCGTATATTCTCCACAAAATATCTGGACCCATTCCCCCTGAACTAGAGCCATCGGAAGTAATTTGTAAATCGTCAGCTGAAATTTCTAATGTTTCGCCTGTCTCGGTATGTTGAAAGATGGCGCTTCCAGATACTTTTACCGTACTCATAAATTTACCTCAGACTACGAGTGAACGAATGTACGCTTAGAGCGCAACAATCAGTTTTACTCGGCTAGCGAGCCTAAAATTATTGAATAAAACACAGGGTTTTCTATCCTGAGTTAGTGATACATATATTTGTCATTTTCGCAATCACAATGCTAAGGGGGAGTTCTCTAAAGTCTATTATGACCCAGGTATCAAACTGGAAAACGCCTCTCTGCCAATCACGAACATAGAAAAGCGTTCTCAATTCCGGGTTTCATCCAAGATCTCGCCTACGTTTTATGAGACGTTTGAGGTCGTGAATTAGCTGAAATAGATTAAAAATATGCGGGTAAACGTGCCTACCTCAAGCTCGCTTTTTTTTCCAAGGCGGCATAAAACGTGCCCTAGCGTTTTAAAATCGCGCAATGTAAGTCGCTCGCCGAGGTCTGCTATCGGGGATTAGTAGTCATTCTTGTAACAATACTTTATTGAACTAAGGCGTCAAAATCCCCGATTAATCGCCTTCGCGATTAACGGGCCCGCTCACGCGGAATTTTGACGATTAATACCCGCCATGCTCAGGCAGGAATATCTCGCGTTTGCCGCCCGGGCCGGACGGGCCGATCATGCCTTGGCGTTCCATATCCTCAATCACATTGGCGGCGCGGTTATAGCCGATGCCCAGGCGGCGCTGAATATAACTGGTCGAGGCTTTGCGGTCAGAGGCGACGATGGCGACGGCTTTGTCAAACAGCGAGGCTTCTTCGTCCGTGCCCTCGGCGAGCGCGGCGAGCTCTGCCTCTTCGTCCTTGTCGATCAGGATATCGGCGAGATATTGCGGCGAGCCCTGGGCTTTGACAAAGCCTGCGATTTTTTCGACTTCGCCATCGGAGACGAACGGCCCGTGAAGGCGGCGCGGCTTGCCTGTTCCCATAAACAGCATATCGCCATTGCCGAGCAGCTTCTCTCCGCCCTGTTCACCTAAGATCGTGCGGCTGTCGATTTTAGAGCCGACGCGGAAGGACACCCGGGTAGGAAAATTGGCTTTGATCGTGCCGGTGATGACGTCCACAGACGGGCGCTGCGTCGCCATAATCATATGGATGCCCGCCGCCCGCGCCATTTGCGCGAGGCGCTGCACCGCGCCTTCAATATCTTTGCCCGCAACCATCATCAGGTCAGCCATTTCGTCGATGACGACGACGATAAACGGCATAGGCTCGAAATGCAGCTCTTCGGTCTCATAGATCGGATTGCCGCTCTCTTTATCATATCCGGTCATGACGGTATGGGTCATGACTTCCCCCGACGCGTTGGCGGCAACAACTTTTTCATTATAGCCGGCCATATTGCGCACGCCCATTTTGGCCATTTTGCGGTAGCGGTCTTCCATCTCCCGCACGGTCCATTTCAGCGCCACTACGGCTTTTTTCGGCTCTGTCACGACGGGAGCAAGCAAATGCGGCGCGCCGTCATAGACCGATAGCTCCAGCATTTTGGGGTCGATCATGATGAATTTACACTGATCGGGCGTCAGCGTATACATGATCGACAGGATCATGGCGTTTACGCCGACGGATTTACCCGAGCCGGTCGTCCCCGCGACGAGCAAATGCGGCATTTTGGATAGATCGGCAATGAAAGGCTGTCCGCCAATATCTTCGCCCATCGCCATAGGCAGTCCGGCTTTGGAGTCTTTGAACGCGCGGCTGGCCAGCATATCGCGCAGGTAAACGGTTTCGCGGCGTGAATTGGGCAGCTCTATGCCGATGGCGTTGCGGCCCGGCACAACGGCGACGCGGGCCGAGACGGCCTCCATGGAGCGGGCAATATCATCGGCCAGATTTATCACGCGCGAGGATTTCACCCCCGGGGCCGGCTCAAATTCATAAAGTGTGACGACAGGGCCGGGGCGCACTTCGCCGATCACGCCTTTGACGCCGAAATCAGTCAGAACTTCGGCGAGGCGCTGGGCATTGCGTTGCAGGCTGCGCTCATCGGTAATGGCGCGGCGCGCGGGCGGCATTTTTAACAGCTCCAAACCGGGCAGGACAAATGTGCCGTCATCAGGAAAGTTATATTTATTATAGGCGCCGGGCTTAGGCGCGGCGGCGCGGTTGCGGCTTTTGCGTTTGGTCTTGGCCACCGGCGGCGCAATCGGGGACAGGCCTGCGGTGAGCGGCGCAGCGGGCGCAATTGGGGCGTTGGCGAGTTGCTGCGCCGGGCTTTCATCCAGCCAGGCGCGCAGCGGCGCGGGGCCGTCAGCGATGTCCTGGCCATAGGCTTTATCCACGCGGCGGCGGATATAGGCAGTCAGGCGGTCAATATAGACGCGGATATGCGCCCAGACGGTCAGGGCGGCATCCGCGAACAAGGCGGCGTCGCGCGAGACAAATCCCATATAGCGGCCCAGACAGAACGCAGCGAACAAAAAGGCGAGCACGCCGATGATCAGGCCGGGTACCGGAAAATGCATGGCGGTTAAGGCGCCCAGCCCCATCGCAAACAGGCCGTCGCCGACAAAACCGCCAAGACCGACCGCTAAGGGCCAGCTTTGCGGGTGAGGGGCGGCGGCAAATACAATGGCGCTAAAGATTACCGCGCCGGTGCAGGAGACAATCCGCCCTGCGCGCTCGGCTTTAGTAAAGACGGGGCGGGGCTTTAAAATGGCGCGCGCGCCCGCATAGATCAGGATGAGCGACAGGATGATCACCGCGCAGCCCAGGCTCTGCAGGGAAAAATTAGCCAGCGCCGCACCCGGTCGGCCCAGCCAGTTGAGCGTGCCGGCGGATCCGGCGGTGTCAAATGTGCTGTCCAGCGCGGAATAAGAGACGGCGGATAAAAATAAAGCGCCGCCCAGGCCGAGCGATATCAGCGCGCGGGCGGCCCGCCAGAACATCTGCGGCCCGGCCGCGTTCACATCATGCATTAAATCGCGCGCGCGGCCGCTCGTATAATCGGCGCCAAAATCAGCAGCTGGATCGGAATAGGTCAAGGCAGGCTCCGCGCGCTCAAATTTAAAAGGGTCAAGTCTTTAACAAGACTTAAACAAAAGCCGTAAACGCGGTGTTAAGAGATGGAGGGTGGCCGCGCTAAAGGAGAGCAAAAAAAGCCCTGCGACCCATGAGGGAAGCAGGGCAAGTTATCACATAGGGAGAACACGTTGCCGTATTCGTATTCTGTGTGTCACAGCGCGCCTTACAGGGACATGGCAGGCATCCTAATTCTCTGTCATACTCATATCCTGCACAAGCGTTGAGCATGGATTTGGCGCTTTGGGACAAAGTATGGTCAGGCCGTGGTATGGAGGAGCCATGAAGGCGTTAGGACGGGCGGCAATTTGCGCGCTTTGCGCCGCCCGCATTTGCGGGCTATAGGCGGGCATGACCCAAGATTTTGATATTGCGATTGTCGGCGGCGGCCCTGCGGGGCTGGCGGCAGCCCTGTCGCTACACAGGCTGCGGCCCGAATTGTCGTTGGCTGTCATTGACGCAGGCCACGCGCCGGTTGACGGACGCGCGTCTATGCTCGCGCCGAGCAGTTGGCGGCTGGTAGAAAATCTCGGCTTGGCAAAGGCGCTGTCCGGTAAAATGCTGGACGTGAGCGATATGCTGATCAGTGACGGCGTCGCCGGAGAGGCGGCTTCGCCCTTATCGCTGCATTTCAGCGATAGCGATCATATGCGCGGCGGCGTGGCGCAGCCTCTGGGCCATATGGTTCAAAACGCCGATCTCACCGACGCGCTGCGCAGCGCGGTAGACGCCTCCGGTATCACCCAAATCACGGCGCGCGTCACCGATAGCGCGCCCGGCACGCTAACACTGGATAATGGGCAGACCATCACAGCCGGTTTTATCGCCGCCGCCGATGGCGGTCGCAGTGTGCTGCGCCGCCGCGCGGGCATAGAAACGACAGGGTGGGATTACCTACAATCCGGCATCGTTACCACAATTGCGCACGAGCTTCCGCATGAGGGCTGCGCTCAACAGCTGTTTTTGCCCTCCGGACCACTCGCGCTTTTGCCGCTGATTGGGGACGCAGAGCATCCCCATCAATGCTCTATCGTCTGGAGCGAAGACGCTGCCGCCGCTAAGGCCGCGCTGGCCTTGCCCGTCGATCTGTTCACGGCAGAGCTGGCCCGCCGCATGGGCGATCTCTATGGCAAGATTGAAACCATCGCGCCCTTGCAAAGCTGGCCCTTAAAGATGCAATTGGCCAAATCCTATCATAGTGACAAGCTGGCCCTGGTCGGGGACGCGGCGCATATCATTCATCCGCTGGCGGGGCAGGGTCTGAACCTTGGCCTGCGCGACGCGGCTGCTCTGGCGCAAAGCGTAGCCGATGGTCTGGCCGTCGGAGAGATTTTGGGCGGGCCGAATATGCTGGGGCGCTATAGCCGCTGGCGTAAATCCGACGCGCTACAGCTCGCCGCCATGACGGACGGGCTGGAGAAACTGTTTTCAAACCGCATTGCGCCGCTTAGGCATCTGCGCCGCCTCGGCCTCGGCGCGGTCGATCGCAGCGATACATTGCGCAGTTTTTTCATGCGCGAAGCGGCAGGCGAAACAGGCGACGTGCCGGGACTGTTGGTTTAGTTATTTTATTATTTCAGCATAAATTAGCAAACCCAGAAAAATTGTCGCCACGCCTAAATATATGTATTGGATTATGCTGGTTAGGCGATAAGTCGGATCCTGGAACGGATAATCAATCTTATATCTGGAAATCCACCATAAGTTTCCGATGACATATTCCCAAACTGCAACCAACAAGATGACGCAATTGATTACAGCATAAGTTTTAGGCGAGTGAGGGTTAAATATCATCGCGTTTACAGTCAGCAGTATCATAATGACTGCAACACCAATAACTGTGTTCAGAAACATGAAGCGATAATAAAGCGGCATTGGAATGGGCTCGAAGGTAGGCAGTCTCATTTTTTGGCTCAACATTTTTTTCGGTAAATGCAGCATTATTATCGTCCGCTCTCTTTAGTCAGAAATGAATATGCCTTACAATCCGCCAAATTCATATTATAAACTACAAGGCTAAAATGACCTACACACTCTACGGACTGAAAAATTGTGATATGTGCCGCAAGGCGGTTAAAGCGCTTGAGGGTGTCGGCAAAAAAGTCACATTCGTCGATATTCGCGGTGAGGGCGTTGATGCCCGCAAGATTGAGGATTGGGCTGATGAGGCGGGCTGGGACACCCTGCTCAATAAACGCAGCACTACTTGGCGCAAACTGTCGGAAGCCGACAAGACGGATATTGACGAGGAAAAAGCCGTCAAACTAATGGCCGCACACCGCGCCCTGATCAAACGCCCCGTCGTGCAATGGGGCAATGAGATTTTCGTCGGATGGGGCACGGATACGCAAGACGCGCTTCTTTAATTTAGGCCGCGCTAACGCATGTGGATACGGAATTAGACACTCCGTCTACAAATCCTTTGAGGTAACTGGCCTCATTTTGGGCTTCATCGTCGCTCAATACAGCAAGAGGGATGCCCATCCCTCCGGGGACAAAATTTCCTTTATTATCGCCTTGCTGCGGCGTCATTGCGGCCGCAACATCCCCCGCATTAATCTGTGGCGGAACGCTAGCGACGGAGTAATTAATATAAACGGAAATATACCCTGACCGTATGGCCTCGGCTAGGTTTTCATAGGCGCTCAGTGCAGCGTTCACATCCGGATTATCCGGATTGCTATCTTGATAAAGCGCTAGACTGCCCCGTTTTGATAAGATTTCGGCGCTAATGGCCGGCTGCGCCGCCCGGACAACGCAGGCTGTTTTTGTAACCGCCGTGCCGATTGTTTCCGGCGAGCCGCTGGTTTGAAATTGCGGCTCGAGCTGGGGCATTAACGCGCCTAACGCTGTGCTGACCACAAGATTATCTGTGTGAACGTCTAGACCCGCGCCGATCCCCGTATAGGCTCCGAATAAAAGTGAGGCGATGTTAAATCTACGGCGCCAATGTGCCGAGTCCTGCATTTTTTCGCCATAGCTGAGTAAAAATACATTTCCCAGCCGTACAGCTCCAGGCACATCCACATCCGCCATCATAGATGTTTGCAGACCATCGCCTTGTAGAACATTATTGGATTCACGTTGTGATGTGGCACATCCCGCCAGCCCCGCAGCCAAACCCAAGACACAAATTATAGATACCGTATTTCTCATCATCACCCCCGCATATGATGGTTTCTATTAACCTATATTAACTCACAATGCAACTTCAAAGGGATTGCCCTGCCGCCAAAGCTTGACCTTGGCCGCTAAAGCGCCCATTTCGCGGCAATGTACACACGGCCTGAACATAACCGCGTCAAGACTGTCACATTGGGGTGCCGGCTAAATGCCTATGAGTCCGATGTGATGGCGCAAAACGCCAATCTTTCGGGCCTGACCGATGCTGTCATTATCAATAGCTGCGCCGTGACCAATGAAGCTGTGCGCGCCTCCCGCCAAGCCGTGCGCCGCGCCGTCAAAGACAATCCCGACGCCAAAATTATTGTCACCGGATGCGCGGCGCAGGTCGATCCACAAAGCTTTGCGGCGATAGACGGCGTCACCCGCGTCATCGGAAATGACGATAAAATGGGCGCGCAGGTTTTTAATCCCGAGACCTTATTTGATGGCGGCGAGCCGATCCGCGTCAATGATATTATGGCGGTGACCGAACACGCGCCGCAAATACTGTCTAATTCTTTTGGGCCAGGCGCGAACGCGCCCCGGCAAACCCAGTCGCGCAGCCGCGCCTTTGTCCAAGTGCAAAACGGATGCGATCACCGCTGCACCTTTTGCATCATTCCTTATGGGCGTGGTAATTCACGCAGCGTTCCGGCGGGCGAAGTTGTTGCCCATGTCCGGCAATTATCTGCGCAAGGCTATAAAGAAGTCGTCCTGACAGGGGTGGACATTTCAAGCTGGGGCAGTGACCTGCCCGGACAGCCGCCGCTGGGGGATTTGGTGCGGCGCATTTTAAAGCTGGTTCCTGATCTGCCGCGCATTCGTTTGTCCTCCATTGACCTGGCCGAAATTGATCCGGTGCTGATGGACGTGATTGCCCATGAGCCGCGCTTTTGCCCTTATTTGCACCTCTCTCTGCAACATGGTGACAGCCTGATTTTAAAGCGCATGAAGCGCCGCCATAGCCGCGATGATGCGCTGGCTTTGACCGCAAAATTGCGCGCGGCGCGGCCTGACATTACATTTGGCGCGGATATTATTGCGGGTTTCCCGACGGAAACGAATGAACAATTTACCCAAAGCCTCTCTATATTAGAGCAGATCAATATTGCTTGGGCGCATATTTTTCCGTTCTCGCCAAAAGACGGCACGCCCGCTGCGCGCATGCCGCAAATCGATGGCCGTATTATCAAAGCGCGCGCCAAAGCCCTGCGCGAAAAGGCCGCGCATATCCGCACAGCGCATTTTAAAACGCGCGTGGGTGGTACAGATATGGCCCTGATCGAAGGCGGCGGCGTGGGGCGTTTGCCCGATTTTACGCTGGTGGATTTACCGGGCTCGGACGCCCTTGCAGGACAGCTTTGCAAGGTGCACATGACGGGTTACGGTAAGAATAATATGACAGGAGAGCTCGTCACATAATGGCTGATGGTACTAAGAAAAAGCGCAGTTTTTTATCCAAGCTGGGCTTTAAATCCAAGGATGAAAAGCGGGCCGAAGAGGCTGCAGAGCGGGCCGCAGCGCAGCAGCGCGTTGACTCCCAAATGGCCGCGCGCATGGCCGCGATTAATGCCGCTGCCCTAAAATCCGCGCGGGAGCAGGACGAGAGCGCAGCGGGGCTTTCTGATGAAGACCGCGCGCGCATTGAAGCTAACGAGCAGCGTGAAGCTGAAATTCAAGCCGCCCGCGATGTCGCCCGTGCCAAACAACTCGCCGAAGAACGCGCCCGCGACGCTGAGGAAAAAGCTAAAGCGCAAGACGCCACCGCCGCCCGCCAGGCCGAGGCCGAGGCCCGCGTCTTGGTAGCGCGGCAGAAAGCCGCCGAGGATGCTGGCCGAAAAGAATTAGAGGCCAAAGCCCGCCGTGAGGCAGAGGCTAAACGTAGGGTCGAAGAGCAAGCGCAGCTTGACCGTCTCGCCAGAGAAGACGCCGCTAAAGCCGCCGCCTATAAAGCCCGCCAAGAGATTGAGGCCAAAGCCCGTGAGGCCGCCGAAGCCGCGCGCATTGCCGACGAGCAACGCATTGCGGCGAAGGAGAAAGCCGCCGCGCAGAAGGCCGAGCTTGAGCGCATCGAAGCCGAACGCCTTGCCGTCGAGACCGCCAAAACCGATCGCCTTCGCCGCGAAGCCGAGGAGGCAGACCGTCGCGCCGAAGACGCCGCCCGGCGCGCGCGTATTAATGCCGAAGAGCGCGCCAAAGAAGAGGCCCGGCTGGCCGAACGCGCGGCCAAAGCGCCGCCCGTTCCCGACATTGACCCCATGGCGGATGGTGGGTTTTTCAACCGCATCACCAAAGGTCTGTCCAAATCAACGGGCAAGATGAGCGACGGCGTTTCCGCCGCCTTTACCAAACGCAAATTAGACGATTCTGCGCTTGAAGAGCTTGAAGACCTGCTGATTGCCTCCGATCTGGGCGTCGGTCCGGCCATGCGTGTCACCGCAGCGCTGGCCCGCGATAAATTCGATAAACAAGTCACGGATATGGAGATTAAAATCGCGCTGGCCGATGTCATCTCTGAGATCCTGACCCCGCTGGAAAAGCCGCTGCGGCTGACCGGGGCCAAGCCGGAGATCATGTTATTTGTCGGCGTCAACGGATCCGGCAAGACCACGACGCTGGGCAAAATCGCCAAGCGCTATACCGATGAGGGCAAAAAGGTCATGCTTTGCGCGGGCGACACATTTCGCGCTGCCGCCGTCGAGCAGCTCACAATCTGGGGTGAGCGGGCCGGCGCGCCTGTGGTCTCCGGCAAACCCGGCGCGGACGCAGCAGCTTTGGTCTATGACGCGATTGAGCGCGCGCGCGACGAAGACGTTGATATTTTAATGATCGATACGGCAGGGCGTCTTCAAAACCGCGCCGAGCTGATGGACGAGCTGTCCAAAGTCGTGCGCGTGATTAACAAGCAGGACCCCACCGCGCCGCATCACACTATATTAGTGCTCGATGCCACGGTCGGCCAAAACGCGCTGATGCAGACCGAGGCGTTTAAAAATACAGCCGGCGTCACGGGGCTGATCATGACCAAGCTGGACGGTACGGCCAAAGGCGGCGTGCTTGTCGCGCTATCAGATAAATTTAAACTGCCCATCCACGCCATCGGTATTGGCGAGCGCATTGAAGATTTGGAATATTTCTCCGCGCCTGTCTTTGCGGCGGCAATCTCCGGCGTCGCGGATGAGATGGTGGCGGGATAATTGTGACTAACAAATATAATTACCATATCGGCGTTCAGAATTAATTTGATCCTTAACACTGTATCCTTTCTTCCCGCCGCAATGATGTTGGCATCAGCGGTCATTCATGCCGCGATAGGGTTATGGTTAAAAAAATCAGACGACAAGCTCGCCTTTCGCGCTGTTCTCGCACTCTCTACGGCTTTGCTGGTTCTGCCTTTCGCCTTTATTATTCCGCTTCCGGCCGCGCAGGCCTGGCCGTTCTTAATCGGCGGGGCGGTTATTCATTTCGTCTATCAGCTGAGCCAGATCAGCGCTTTTGAGCGCGGCGATATGGGGCTGGTCTATCCCGTCATGCGCGGCATGGCCCCGGCCTTGGCGGCGGGGTTTGCCTTTTTAATTTTAAAAGAAACGCTCTCCCCGATTGAGCTGTCAGGCTTATTGATCGCAGCCTTTGCCCTAATCGCCTTTGGTTGGCCCTCGCGCGGGCGGCCTGAGCGGTGGGGTAGCGCGATGATATTTGCTATCATCTGCGGCATTATGATTGCATTTTATTCCGTAATAGACGGCGCAGGAATGCGAATTGCGCGTGAGGGGCAGGGACAGATTTGGAGTTACCTCGTCTGGTTTTTCCTGCTCGATTGGGTCTTTCTGGTTCCGGTCGCGATATATATGCGGCGAAACCAGTTAAGCACCGCCGTAAAAGGCGCGATGCGTTCCGGCGCAATTGCGGGCATAGCGTCTCTGTTTTCTTATGGACTGGCCCTGATCGCGTTTTCGCTCGCGCCGATTGGCCCGATGAGCGCCATGCGCGAAACGTCCGTTGTTTTTGGCGCGGTGTTCGCGGCCGTAATTTTAAAAGAACCGTTTGGACAGCGGCGAATTATTCTCGCCGTTATTTTATCAGCCGGGCTTATTGCAATGCAATTTGGCTAGCCGCCAATTTCTCTTTTCTGATCGTACTGGCGCGTTTTTTCTCTGAGTCAGATTTAAGTTGTCCGCACGCGGCGAAGATATCGCGGCCGCGCGGCGTGCGGATCGGGCTGGCATAGCCCGCCGCATTGACCATATCGGAAAACCGCTCAATCGTTGACCAATCGGAGCAGACATAATCTGTTCCCGGCCACGGATTAAACGGAATGAGGTTCACTTTGGCCGGTATGCCGCGCAGCAAATTAATCAGCTCGCGCGCATGTTTCGGACTGTCATTAATGCCTTTGAGCATAACATATTCAAAGGTGATCCGTTTTGAATTGGACAGGCCGGGATAATCGCGGCAGGCCTGCATCAACTCCGCCAGCGGATATTTATTATTGATCGGCATAATCTGCGTACGCAATTCGTCATTGGCGGCATGAAGGGATATCGCCAGCATCGCATTGGTGCGCGCGCCCATCGGCACAATTTGCGGCACCACGCCAGAGGTCGAGACAGTAATACGGCGGCGGCCAATACCGAGACCTTCGGGGTCGCAAATGATATCCAGAGAGTCGCCGACCTCATCGGTATTATATAGCGGCTCGCCCATGCCCATAAACACAATATTGGTCAATTTGCGCACATCCTGCGTCGTCGGCCATTCATCCAGATCATCACGCGCCGCAATGACCTGCAACACGATTTCCTGTGCAGTCAGATTACGGACAAGACGCTGCGTTCCCGTATGGCAGAAGGTGCAGGTCAGCGTGCAGCCCACTTGTGATGACACGCACAGCGCGCCGGTTTTGGACACGTCAGGAATAAAGACGCTTTCGACCTCTATGCCCGGCGCCATGCGGATCAGATATTTACGCGTCCCGTCTTTGGAGATCAGGCGCTCGACAATTTCGGGGCGGGCCAGCGAGAAGGCTCCGGCAAATGTTTCGCGCAGGGGCTTGGCGATATTGGTCATCGCGTCCCAGTCCGTGACGCCGTAATTATAAATCCAGTGAAACACCTGTTTCACCCGCATGCGGATTTTCTTGGGCTCAATACCGATACTGGCCAGCGCCTGCGCCAGCTCGTCTCGCCCCAGACCGGCCAGCATGATGCGGCCTTCGCCATCACGCAATGCGCGCGGGAGAAGATCCGGAACCTCCGGTGTTTTATTTAAAAGCTCTGTTGCCATAGAGCGCGCCCTTAACACGGGCGTAAAATATTTAAAACGGGCAATGGCGGCTGCCGTATCTTGCCCGAATGCATCCTGATGGACATTTGACGCGTAACCAGTCTAAGCCTGATAGGGGCAGGGAGAACATCATGCCAAAACATACGCGCCGCGCCGTCATCGCCATTATCTTTGGAACGCTCATCGGATTAGGGATGGGCTGGGCCGGGAGCCAAGGCGGGCTGCAACTTGGCGGTATCGGCATTTTCATGCTCTGCACCCTGCTCGCTTATCTCATCAACTGGATTATATATGTGCCGTCAGCCCTGGCGCAGACCGAACATTATTTCGATCTGACGGGCGCGCTGACCTATTTATCGATGATCGCAGCGGCTTTATTTATGAGCGGAAATTTCAGCGCGCGCGGGGTCATCGCCAGCACGATGGTCGCGATATGGGCCATTCGTCTGGGCGCTTTTTTATTCCGGCGCGTGAAAAAGGCGGGCAAAGACGGGCGCTTTGACGATCTTAAAACCCATCCCGTTATCTTTTTTCAAGTCTGGACACTTCAAGGCCTGTGGTGCGTGCTGACCGTAGCCTGCGCGCTGGCGATTATCACGTCGGGTATCGATAAACCCATAGGCCTCGTCGGCTATATCGGAATAGCGGTCTGGATTATCGGGTGCGCCATAGAAGCTATCGCCGATCACCAAAAGACGCGATTTAAAAATGACCTAAAAAATGAAGGCGACTTTATCAATGAGGGCCTGTGGGCCTGGTCGCGCCACCCCAATTATTTCGGCGAAATTACCCTGTGGACAGGCATGGCAATCCTGGCGTTCCCCATCCTGTCAGGCTGGCAATATGCCGTGTTGATCTCGCCCGTCTTTATTTATCTGCTGCTCACCCGCGTCTCGGGCATTCCCATGCTGGAACGCCGCGGGAAACAGAAATGGGGCGACGACGCAGAGTACCAAGCTTATTTGGCGAATACCAATCGATTGCTGCCTTGGCCGCCCGCCGCTGACTAAATTAAATTGCCTGATCCGCTTAGGCCCGATAGAGCTTCGAGATGCATGCTCATCTCAATGCCTGCATCGCCGGAGACCTTTGAGTGATCGATACGCCCCATAATCCGGCCGATATTATCCGGCCCGCAGAGCCTCTCCCGCCTGTGCCTGTACGGCCGGCCAATTTGGGCATCGCGCTGTGGTTCATCTGTTTGGGCGCAATAGTGTTCAGTGTGTTTTTGGCGGCGACCCTAATTTTTACGCTTCTCGGTCTGATGGACGGGCAAAATATTCCCGAACGTTTGTCGGGCACGCCGCTCTATCTTTTTGCGGGCAGCTTCGGCATGGTGCCCGGCGCGCTTTTATATGTTTGGGGAAACACCCTGCTGCGCCGCGGCGCAAGCCGCGCTTTGGCGCTGTACCTCCTGACCTTTACGCTGCCCCTTATCGGCCTGGCCGGGTTTTTAAATCACTATAACGGACGGCTTTGGGCCGCTCTGACTTTAATCTGTGTTATCGCGCTGGCGCTTATCGCCACCGTAATCTGGCGTGCGGCAGGGCGGATGAGGCGGCGAGCACAGTGATGTGACTTGCAGGGCGGCTGCTGCCTCTCTATATTTTGATTGAGAGAGGCAGATTTAAAGGAGTTGATGATGGCATCACATATTAAATCGCTCATGGTAGCCTCCGCCGCAGCTTTGCTTGCGGCCTGCGCCACGGCGACACCCTATCAACCGGCGGCCAAAGTCGGCGCTTATGGTTTTGACCAACAACAGATCGAGAGCAATCGGTTTTCAGTGAGCTTTTCCGGTAATAGCCTGACCGAGCGCGAAACCGTTGAAACCTATCTCTTATACCGCGCAGCAGAGCTGGCCGTCGCCAATGGCTTTGATTATTTCACCGTGGCCGAGGCGGAAACTGACGCTAACCGCCGCGTAGTCGCGACGCCCTCGCCTTATAGCGGCTTTAATGATCCATATTACCGCGGATTTTCTCCGCGCTATGATTTTTACCATCCGCGTTATGGCTGGCGGTCCCGCTATCAATTTAGCAGCGCTTTTCGCGCGCGGCGCGGCGGGTTTTACAACGGCTTTGGCAGCCCGTTTTACGACCCGTTCTATGACGATTTTGACTACCGCGAAGTCACGCGCTTCAAAGCCGGCGCGCAGGTCGTGATGGGCCACGGGACAAAACCCGACGGCGATATCCGCAGCTTTAACGCCCGCGAAGTCTTGCAAAATCTTGGCCCTAAAGTTGTCTTCCCCGAAGAGCCGTCCTAAACCCTGATTATATCTGCACTATCAGGACGACGCCTTATGCTCTCAAGACGGGCCTTTACATCACGCCTCATGGCCGCTCCGTTCGGGGCGGCCTTTGCATTGGGACTTCCAGCCTGCAGTAAGCGGGGCGCTTATAAAATTAGCCGCGAAGATGAAACGCTATTGCGTATGGACGCCAGCGCCTTGGGGCGGAATATGTCCGTCATTTTCGATCTGACCGATCAGGATCGTGCGGAACGCCTGTGCGACGCCATAATGGCGCGTATGACCGCGCTGGACGCTGTATTTTCACTGGATAATCCGGATAGCGAGCTCTCACGCCTGAACCGCGAGGGGCATCTGGATACGCCGTCAGATTATCTTTTGGCGCTCAATCAATTTGCCCGGGAGATTACGATCGGCACGGGCGGCGCATTTAATATTGCGGCGGCGCCTATTACCGCGCTTTACGTGCAGGGTGGCCAGCCTGATCCCGAATCGCTCGCCGCCGCTCTGATCGCCGCGCAGGGCTATGCGCTGCCGGGCCGCTTCGGACTAAAGCTCAGCCGCGACGATATGCAGTTGGATTTTAAAACCTGCCTGACCGGCTTTACTGCCGATATTATCAAAGCGCAATTGACCGGCGCTGACATAAGAAGCGCGCTGATCAATACGGGCAGCTTTGCCGCCATTGGCACGCGGTCTGATGGCCGCCCGTGGTCAATTGATATTTCAGCCCCTGATGCGATGTCACTACCGCTAGACGGCGCAGGGCTGTCCTCTGAGAGCTTTGCGCAAGACGGATTTATGGTGGATCCGCGCCAGGGACAACAGCCCGCCCTTTACCGCAATGTTATCGTGACCGCTGACCGCGCCGTTCTGGCGGATGCGCTGTCTTCGGCCTTTTCGCTTATGCCCATGGCGGAAATAACCGCGCGCCGCAAAGCGCTTCTGGCCGGTGGACTGAGCGCGCGGTTGGATGTGCATCTGGTCAATAGAGCCGGACAGCAAATTGCCGTTAGGGGGTAAATCATAAGTAAATGAGAGGTTAATTTCTTAGGACTCTGCAGTTTGTTGAGAATCATTCGCATTTGCTGTTGTAATTGCAATTCATTCTTATTAAAGGCTACGCAACATCTATCGGAGACTTCTCATGTTGCGTACCCACCTGCTCATCGGCACCGTTCTGGCCGGTATATTTTCCTCCCCTGCATATGGCGCGGCGCAAAGCGATGACGATGAAATCATCGTTACGGGCCAATATTTGTCCCTTGATCAATTAAACGCGGTGAAAACGCCGACACTGATTATCAATGTGCCGCAAAGCCTGTCGATTATCTCGGAAATTCAGATGAAAGAGCAGGCCTTCACCACTATAGGCGACATCTTACGTTACACGCCCGGCCTCTCAATCAGCCAAGGCGAAGGTCACCGCGACGCGATTAATATTCGCGGAAACCAGAGCACAGCCGACTTCTTTCTCGATGGTCTACGTGATGACGTGCAATATTTCCGGCCTTTATATAATCTTGAAAAAGTTGAAATTTTGCGCGGATCCAACGCATTGCTGTTTGGGCGCGGCGGCGCGGGCGGCGTGATTAACCGCGTGCAAAAGCGCGCGGATAACAGCGATAATTTCACCACGCTCTCGGGCAGCGTCGACACATTCGGCGCCTTCCAGCTCTCCGCGGATACCAATATGCCGGTCGGTGAGACGGGCGCGTTTCGGCTAAACGGATTTTACGAACAGCTCGACAATCACCGTGATTTTTATGACGGTAAGCGGTACGGCCTCAACCCAACCGTGGGCTTTGATATTTCGCCAAAGACGCGGGTCAACCTGTCTTATGAATATCTTAGCGATGACCGCGTTGTCGATCGCGGCGTGCCGTCTGTTAGCGTTGCAGGCGCGCCGGATCGTCCGCTCGAAGGATTTGATACTACATTTTTCGGCTCAGCTGATGAGAACCAAACCACGCTGGAAGCCAATATTTTTACGGGGCGTGTTGAGCATGAATTGACCGAAACATTGCGCGCCAATGTCACTCTGCGCTATGCTGATTATGACAAGCTGTACCAAAACATTTACGTCAATGGTTATGACGCAGCGGCGAATACTCTGGTGCTGGACGGCTATCAGGATACAACAGGCCGCGAGAATCTGATCCTGCAAGGCAATCTGGTTGGCGAGTTTGCAACCGGTGCAATCGGGCATACCCTACTGGTCGGTGCGGAAGTGGGAAGCCAAGACACGAGCAATGCGCGCAATGATAATGTCTTTACCGCCAATAATGATGACCAGATCACAATCGGATTCACGGATCCGCTCAACATTCCGGCCTTCTCATTTTCCAATCCCGCCCGTAACCGCGCCTCGGATGTGCAGTTCAGCTCGTTTTATATCCAAAACCAGGTCAGCTTGACCGAAGCGTTTAAAATCGTTCTGGGCGCGCGTTATGATGTCTTCGATATTGACGTCACTGACATTGCTGCGGGCGGCGCGCAATTTAGCCGCCGCGATGCTGAGATTACGCCGCGTGTCGGCGCAATTTATAAGCCTGCGGATAATATCTCATTTTATGCCAGCTATAGCGAAACCTTCCTGCCGCGCTCCGGCGATCAGTTTTTGACGCTTAGTCTGGACAGTGAAGGCACGCGCCCGCAATTTTATGAAAATAAAGAGATCGGCGCGAAATGGGATATTCGCTCAAATCTCAGCCTGACGGCCGCCGTGTTCGAATTAGGCCGCGAAGCGTTCACAACGGTTGATCCGGCCGATCCGGCGCAAACGCTGATTATTGACGGATCAACAACGCGCGGCTTTGAAGTCCAGCTGGCCGGTAATATCACGGACGATTGGTTCATCAGTACGGGCTATAGCTATATGGACGGGCAGGTCGAAGGCGGCGCGCTGGACGGGAATGAAACCCGCCAGACACCGGAAAATATGCTGTCAGTTTGGAACCGCTATGACGTCACCCAGGATTTCGGTCTGGGGCTGGGCGTGACCTATCAGAGCGCTTCATTTGTGCGCGAAGATAACGCCGTAGAAGTTCCGGGCTATACGCGCGTCGACGCCGCCGCCTATTATAATCTTAGCGAGGATCTGCGCGTGCAGCTCAATGTCGAAAACCTGTTTGATGTCAGCTATTTTCCTGACGCGCACAGCAATGATAATATCTCGACCGGCAAGCCGCTCAATGCGCGCTTCACTGTCGCCAAAACCTTCTAGATTTAATTTTAAATTAAAATCAAAAAACGCCGGGCTGTGACCCGGCGTTTTTATTTTGAAAAGAGATATATTTAGCGCGGGGGCATGCGGGCCGCTGCGTCGGCGCGAAGATATTCGCCGTTAATATAAATATTCTCGGCCATAAATTCGACCACTTTGGCGTATTCCTGCGTCGTGCCGAAGCGCGCGGGGAACTGTACATGGGCGCGCAGGTTTTCTTTCACTTCGGGTTTCATCTGCTCGTATATCGGCGTTTCGAAAAAGCCCGGCAGGATGGTGTTACAGCGAATGCCTTCGCGCGCCAGATCGCGCGCCATCGGCAAAGCCATAGCTAATATGCCGCCTTTGGATGAGGCGTAAGCGACCTGTCCGATTTGTCCGTCCTGCGCAGCCACGGAAGCGGTATTGATAATCACGCCGCGCTCACCATCAGGCGCGGTAGGATCAAGGCTCATCATGCCGGCGGCGGATTTCGAGGCGCAGATAAATGTGCCGATCAAATTAATATTGATAATGCGGGTATAAAAAGCGATGTCATGAGCGCTAATCTCTCCGGTATCGCGCTTGCGCGAGGCCGTTTTCATGCCGCCGCCAATACCGGCACAATTGACCATGACGCGTTCCTGTCCATTCGCCGCGCGGGCCGCGTCAAATCCGGCCTGAACACTGGCCTCATCGGCGACATTGACCTTATGGAAGCTTGCGCCAATCTCTTTTGCAACAGCCTCGCCGCGCTCTTCATTCATATCGAAAATACCGACTTTCACGCCGCGCGACGCGAAAAGCCGGGCGGTCCCTTCTCCGAGTCCGGAGGCGCCGCCTGTCACAATAGCGGTTGTCGAGCTGTCAAGTTTCATGGAAATATCCTTTTTTACCTATGCGTGGGTCGTATAAAGATAAATGGGGACGCGTAAAACCAAAAAACCGTCCCTGCGCAAGGCGCTGGGACGGCTCCGCTGATTCAATGTGGGGCAAATCAGCTATAGGGACAATGCCCTGTGAGCCTGTTAGTTCCCTCTGTCACTGAAGTCTCACATCAAAGTAATACGAGGTTAATATCCCGCTAATCCTTAACCGAGATGGGCGGGACCGGTAGACACAGCCACCATAGCGGCGCGCAATGTGCGTTCGCCCAATTTAAATCCGTTTTGCATCACCTCGGCGACGTCACCTTTGGTCTCGGTCGAGGGGATATTGGCGACAGCCTGATGCACATTCGGATCAAATTTGGAGCCTTTGCCCGGCACGGCTGTGACGCCGTGACGCGCCAGCACCGCCATGAGGTTCTTTTCCGTCAGCTCAATGCCTTCCAGCAGACTAATGGCATTTTCACCCATATCTTCGCGGGCTTTACCGTCCAGATTATGTAGAGCGCGGGAGAGATTGTCATGAACGGAGAGCATATCAACAGCAAAGCGTTCAATCGCATAAGCGCGTGCGGAGACCGCTTCGCGTTCGGCGCGTTTTTTAACATTTTGCGCGTCGGCCATGGCCCGTAAGGCGCGGTCTTTCATATCCGCCAGTTCAGCTTCCAGCGCGGCGATTTTTTCATCGGCATCGGGCGCGTCGCGCGGTTCAGGATCGGGATCAGAAGCTTTATCTGAAAACGCGGCATCGGCCATGTCAGGCGCGGCAGCGGCAGGCGGGCTGTCTTTTTGACCCTGCGCGATCTGCTCCAGCACAGCGTCCAGTTCATCCATTGTCGGTTCGGTTTTGTTCGTACTCATTATTCATCCTTTGGACGGCCCAGAAGCCGCCCTACAATTTGGGCCGTATAATCCACCATCGGAATAACCCGCGCATAATTTAGCCGCGTCGGCCCGATGACCGCCACAGCTCCGATAATTTGGGCGTCAGCACCCAGATAAGGGGCCACCACCATAGAGCTACCCGATAATGCAAAAAGCGGGTTTTCCGACCCGATAAAAATTTTCACACCATCTGCGGTTTCTGTCCTGTCGAGCAGGTCAATCAGCGCTTCTTTGCGTTCGAGCTCTTCGAACAGACGCTGTACCCGTTCTAAATCGGTTTGCGCCTGCACATTGTCAAGGAGTCGCGAGCGCCCGCGTACAATCAAACTGCGTTTTTTATCACCTGACCAATCCGCCAGCCCCTGTTTGATCAGGCTCGCCGCCGCGCTGTCCAGTGCCGCGCGGCCATCGCTGATCTCGGCTAAAATCTGTGTGCGCGATTGATCCAGCGTTCGGCCCTTAAGGCGCGCGGAGAGATAATTACCCGCCTGCTCAAGCTGCGCCGGCAAAACGCCGCGCGGCAGATTCATAATCCGGTTCTCGACCTGTCCATCGGCATAAACCAGAACGGCGAGGGCGCGGTCCACGTCCAGCCCGACAAATTCGACATGACGCAGCGCATTTTGCATAGACGGCGTCAAAACAAGTCCCGCTCCGCCGGCAAGACCCGAGAGTAATGACGAGGCGCGCGCCAGCACATCATCAGGAGACTGGTTCGACGCTGTAATCTGTGCTTCCATTTGGCGGCGTTCGGCCTTGGAGAGGTCGCCAATTTCAAGCAGGCCGTCGACGAAGAGGCGCAGCCCGTGCTGTGTCGGGCGGCGTCCGGCGCTGATATGGTCTTTACCGAGCAGGCCCAGCTGAGACAACTCGCCCATAATATTGCGGATGGTCGCCGCCGAGAATGACAGCCCTTCGCGGCCGGATAATTGTTCCGCCAGCGATTTTGATCCCACCGCCTGCCCCGTCGCCAGATAGGTCTGCACCAGATCAGCGAAAACGGCCCGCGCGCGCGCGTCAATTGCGGCGAGCGGCGAACCGGGGAGGATGAGATCGGGCGGGGTCATAGTCTTTATATAAGGACGTGCCCTATCCGCGCCAAGCATCTTTAAAATGGACGGGCCGGAGTTTTGCGCCGGTGATGATAATATCAAAGCGGGTTTCGAAATTCAGCGCGTCCGGCCTGCGGTCAAAAAGCGTATTCATATAGACCTCTGCCGCATCCATAATCCGGTCCGTTTGAAAATCCGTGACCGACTCTAAGCCGTCCGTCAAATTCCGGCGGTGTTTGACCTCGATAAAAATAATAGCGCGGCCTTTTTGCGCGATCAGGTCAATCTCGCCGTAATAGCTGCGGTAACGGCTCTCTAATATCTTATAGCCCTTGAGCCGCAAATAAAGCGCCGCGAGCGTTTCGCCTTTGCGTCCGGCGCGTTCGGCCTGCCTGCGCCGCTCGCTCATAGGCTATCTTTAAGCTGCAAAGCGCGCGCATAGACTTCGCGGCGATTATGCCCTGACAGCGCCGCCACCTCATTTGCCGCGCGCTTGACCCCGCGCTCGGGAATGGCCGCCAGCAGAGCGGCGTCAAGCCGCGCGGCGTCCCAGATAGATTCACCCGCATCAGGCGGGCCGACCAGAACAACAATTTCGCCGCGCGGCGGATCGGCGATCACGCCCTCCATCAACTCCGACAGTGTTCCGCGCCGCGTTTGCTCATAAGTTTTCGTCAGCTCGCGCGCAATCGCCGCCTCGCGGTCCCCGAAAATATCTCTCATATCCGACAAACTGCTCTGCAGGCGCGGAGCGGTTTCAAAAAAGATTAGCGTTCCGGGCACAGCGGACAGATCTGCCAGCGCGGTCCGGCGCGCCTCGCTTTTGGGCGGTAGAAAACCGTTAAAAAAGAAGCGGTCACTTGGCAAAGCCGCTGTCGACAGAGCCGCCAAAGGCGCGCTCGCCCCGGGCACGGCGCGGATCGTCAGCCCGGCGGCGGCGCAGGCGCGGGCCAGACGAAAGCCCGGATCAGAAACCAGCGGCGTCCCCGCATCGCTGACTAAAGCAACAGAGCGCCCCGCCTCGATCTGCGCCACCAGTTTTGGCACCATTTTTGCCGCATTATGGTCATGATAGGCGGCTAAGGATCGGGTCAGACCGAAAGCGCGCAGCAGTTTAAGGGAGTTTCGAGTATCTTCGGCATAAAGGTGATCGGCGCTGCGCAGCACATCCAGCGCGCGCAGCGATATATCGCGTAAATTGCCGATCGGCGTCGCGACCAGATAAAGGGCAGGATCGAGCGCAACCTGACGGGCCGGATTATCCTGCGGCGCAGCAGCAAGCGGGGATTGCGAAAGCGCCGCGCTGGCTTTAGACCCAGTATCAGACACAATTGAATTTTTTTCCGATTTGGCCACGCAGGCTCCTATATGTATCGGGATGTGAAAGAGGTTATCATGACGTTTTCCAAACGCCGCGCAAGCGCCTTTGCCCCCCGATTAACGCCATGGCTGGCCTCGCTCATGCTTGGCGTGATGATGACCGCCTGCGCCACCCCGCCCCAAAACCCCACAACGCGCCCGCCTGTTTACGACAGACCCGTGATACAAAATCCCGACGGTGTTGATCCGCAGCTACCTAAGCCGCGCGAAGAAGAGCCGGAAAAAACGCCTGAAGAAGAGGCCGATGAAAAGGACGCCGAGATTGCTAAGCGCGAAGGCCTAACCCCGCCGCATATGCAAGGCCGGCCGATCCGCCGCGTTGCGCTGCTCCTTCCCTTTTCAGCCTCCAATAGCCGTCTGCGCACTGAAGCCGGATCCATGCTTCAAGCTGCGGAAATGGCCGTATTTGATCGCGACCGCGCTGATGTTCTTTTGATCGCGCTGGACACGGCGGGGACAGAAGACGGCACCCGCATGGCCACACAAAAGGCCATGGACGCCGGCGCGGATATCATTCTCGGCCCTGTGCTCGCCCCGAATGTCACGGCGGCCCGTGACCAATCACGCCGCGTCGATATTCCGATTATCGCTTTTTCGACTAATCAGGCTGTTGCCGGTGACGGCGTTTATCTGCTGTCATTCCCGCCTGAAGCCGAGGTCGAGCGTATTACCCGCTACGCCGCTGCGCAGGGCGCACGCCGTTTTGCGCTGCTGGGGCCAAATAATGGCTATACGCGCCGCGTCGAGCCGGCCTATCGCCGCGCCGTCTCCGGCGTTGGCGCGCAATATGTCATTACCCAAACCTATTCAGGCAGCTCGATCAACGACATGCAGGGGCCTGCATCAGAACTGGCGCGCGCCTATCTTCAGGGCGGCCAGCGCTTTGATGCGGTGCTCTTACCGGAGTCCGGAACGGCGCTTCGCTCTCTCGGTCCGCTCCTGCCTTATTATAATGTGAACCCGGCCTCGGTGAAATTTATTGGCACCAGCCTGTGGGATCGTTTGGAAACCACCCGCGAGCCCGCCCTGCGCGGCGGCATATTTGCCGCGCCTGATAAAGATGCCAGCGCGAATTTCAAATCAGCTTTTGAGGCGACATATGACGCCAAGCCGTCCACTTTGGCCTCACAGGCCTATGACGGGATCAGTATTGCCGCCCTTATAGCCGAAGATGATCCCAAAGACCGCAAGGCCAGATTGACGGATCCGCAAGGATTTTACGGCGTGGACGGATTTGTCCGCTTTCGGGTAAATGGCACGCCCGAGCGCGGCCTCGCCGTCTATGAAGTGCGTCAGGGACAATTCGTTCTGATTGATCCTGCCCCGAAAACCGCCGAGGATTTGGGTATTACGCTGAACTAAGCCGCAGCTAAGCCAAGAGCTGGCGGGTGACTTCATTGAGCACAAGCCGCCCTTTATCCGTCGCCATAATGCGTCCGTTTTTGGTCTCAATCAAATCTGCGGCAGATAGCTCAGCCATGTCAAAATGACGTCCGTTCAGATACGGGTGCGCGGCGTCAAACCCTTCGGCGATACGCAGTCCCATCATGACATATTCCTCGGCCACCTCATCAGAACTCAGCGCCTCTGTATCTAAGATTCCCGAGCCTGTAGCGGCGACGGCGTTAATATAGGCGCCGGGAGTCATATGTGCCGTAGTGGCTATACGGCCCGCATCCGTGGTGAGCCGTCCATGCGCGCCCGGCCCGGCCCCGACATAATCCACGCCCGTCCAATAGGCCATATTGTGGGCCGAGCGGTTTTGCGCTTGTGACGCCATGGGGCGCGCATAGTTGGAAATTTCGTAATGGGTGAAGCCTGCTGCGCCGAGTCTTGCTTCTGTCAGCTCGTAGAGCTGCGCCGACATATCCTCATTAACATCCAGCGTTTTGCCGCGCTGCGCCGCGCGTCCGAAAGCCGTGCCCGGCTCTATAGTGAGTTGATAAGCCGATAAATGGGTGATCGGAAAGGCCAGCGCCGCGTCCAGATCAGCCGCCCAGTCCGGCGCGCTTTGCCCGTCATGACCAAAAATCAAATCTGCCGAGACATTATCGAAAATGCGGCACGCCATATCCAGCGCCTCGGTCGCCGCCGCGCCATCATGATTGCGGCCGAGGAAAGATAAAACCTGATCATCAAAACTTTGAATGCCCAGCGACAGGCGGTTCACACCCGCCGCGCGATAGCCCTGCCAGAGCGCGGCGTCCGCGTCATCAGGATTGGCTTCCAGCCCGATTTCTAGTGTATCTGCCGCTGTCCATAAATCGCCGCAAGCGGTGATAAGTGTTCCGATTTGCCAGTCGCTCATCAAGCTGGGCGTCCCGCCGCCAAAATGAATAGAGGTCAGCGCGCGCGGCCCCGACATCTCGCGCCACTGCCTCAGGTCGGCAAGAATTGCGGTAACGAGATCATCACCGCCCGCGCCTTTCGACTTATACACATTAAAATCGCAATAGGGACAGATGCGCGCGCAATAGGGCCAGTGAATATAAACCGCCAGCGGGGTCATAGCCGGCTGTCGAACTCCGCGCAAATCAGCTGGGTGAACGCATCGGCGCGGTGGCTGATGGCATGTTTTTTATCCGGGTCCATCTCTCCAAAGGTCTGATCAAAACCCTGCGGCAAAAATATCGGATCATAGCCAAAGCCGCTATTGCCGCGCGCAGGCCATATGATATGGCCGTGCACTTTGCCAACATATGTCCGCGCGCTGCCGTCCGGAAAGGCCAGGGACAACGCACAGACAAAATGCGCGTCCGTCTCAGTCCGGCCGGATTTTTCCATCGCCTCTTGCACGCGCGTCATGCCCAGCGCCCAATTGCGCGCGCCGCCGTCCTCTTCGGTCCAGCGCGCGGAATAAATGCCCGGCGCGCCGCCCAGTGCGTCGACCGCAAGGCCGCTATCGTCGGACAGGGCCGGCAGGCCGGCAGCCTTGGCCGCAGCGATGGATTTAAGCTCTGCATTTGCGATAAAGGTTGCGCCTGTTTCCTCGACATCGGGCAGGCCCAGCTCCGCCGCGCTTTGTACGTTTAGGCCATAAGGGCGAAGCAGGTCGCGGATTTCGCGCACCTTGCCTTCATTATGCGAGGCCACAATAATGCGGTCAAAATCAAGGCCCATTGTGTCTCCAGTCACCAGTCAGTACATTTATTGTTATCACCGTGCCATCTTGCCACGCTTACGCCAATTGTTTAACCCTGTGACATTAAATAACGGGCAAATGTTTCATGAGCAGAAAAAACACAGATTCATCCCTCTCGGACGGGGACGACCTCGCTATCGATTTTGATGATGTCGCGCTGGACGGGCAGCCCCTGCGCTCGGCCATGGCGCTGGATATTTTCCTCGCCTTTATGAATGTCCTCGCTTGGGTGTGGCTGGCCTTAATGTTGATCGGTTTCGGGATTGCGCTCTTTCTCGCGACCGGTCAGATGATTCCCGGTTTCGAGACCTTGGCCGATGTGCCCGAGCGCGTGTTGATTATTATACTCGGCGTGCGCGTCACCGGCGCGGTTGTCGCGATTTTAGTTCTTTATGAGCTGCGTAAAATATCGGCCACACTGCTGCGCGGCGATCCCTTTGTGCCGCGCAATGCCGCGCGCCTGCGGCGTATATGGATCACCGTCGCGATTGGAGAAATTATATTTACCATATTGATGTTTATGGTGACGGTATATGTCTGGAATAATCCGGACCTCAATTTTGCTAATCACTGGTTTGGTGAAATGACCGGGCTGAATGAGGGCGAGAAAAAAATTCCGCTACGCTGGGAAGTCTGGTCACTTGTCTTAATCCTGATCGTATTGGCGCAGGTGTTCCGGCAGGGCGCGGATATGCGCGAGCAAGAAAAGTTGACGGTTTAACATGGCTATACGTGTCAATCTCGACCTGATCTTGCTGGAAAAGCGTATGTCGCTGACCGAACTGGCCGACCGTGTGGGGATCACACTGGCCAATCTGTCGATCCTGAAAACCGGCAAGGCCCGCGCCATGCGGTTTACGACATTAGAAGCGCTGTGCCGCGAGCTGGACTGCCAACCCGCCGACCTGCTGATTTATGAAGCGGATGATGAAGAGGCCGCAAATTAACTCTCCCGTCTAAACTCTGTTTTAAAGTTTAGCCTCTATAGGGGGCGGATGAGATTTTATAAGTTATATTTTACGCTTTTGGCCACCGCGCTGATGACAGCCTGCGCTTCTACGCCATCGCCCATTAAAGGCGCTCAGCAGACGTCAGCCAAAGGGCCGCTGCCTGCCAGCATTGTCGTTAAAGATGCCAGCTTGGCGCTGCCCGATCATAATTATTATCACCAGCAAGACCCCCGCTGGGGCGCTCATATTCTGGGCCCGACGACGACCACTCTGAGCAGCGAAGGCTGTTTGGTGACCGCGGCGGCCATGGCGCTGTCCAATCTGGGGTTTGCGACTAATCCGGGGGATCTAAACGCGCGCCTGACGGCTAAGAACGGCTTTACGCCCAAGGGCTGGCTGATCTGGAGCGGGCTGGAGCGCGTCACTGACGGCAAGGCCAAAGCGCGGTTTTTCAAAAACGGGACGGATAAAGATGTCCGCAGCTGTCTGGCCGATGGCTATTATCCACTGGTCAAATTCAGTCTCGCCAGCCGCCGCAGCCACTGGGTTATGGTTGTCGCCGACAGCCCGCGGGGGTTTTACGTGCGCGACCCTATGGTCAATATGAAATCGCCTATACCGCTATCGTCCCGCACGTCCGGGATACAATCCGTGCGCTGTATTGGTATCAGGGTCTAATTTAAACCCTCATAAGGGCGCGTTTAAAAACGCAGCGCGGCGGTCTTGCGCGTCACGGCGGCGCATAGCCGTTAGCTCCGCCCGGTCAATAAATCCGTCTTGATTGATATCTGTGAGATAGAAATCCGCGCGGACATAGCGATCAACAGTCAGGTTCAGCATCGCCGCCTCCAAACGGTAGGCGGCAGGCGGCGTCATTGCATTTGAAAACTCTTCAATGCTGAGCCGCATATCCCCGTTTTTATCCATATAAGCCATGTCACCCTTGGACGCCAATGCGCCAATGGGACGGGTCACGACAGCCCCAAGCTCGGCTACATTACTGCCCATGCGCGCGGCTAAATCTGACGCGCCGTGAACGGGGGCGGCGCCGCGCAGTGTCTGGCAGGCGCAGAGTAAAATGACGGGAGGAAGCAGACAGGCTATGTTTGATATAATATGCATAACCCGTCTTAAGCGAGAACATAAAGGCGGGCAATAGCGGCCAAAAAGCTTAATGTTAGTTCTTGATTTGTTCTATTATTTGTGATTAGAGACCCTATGTCTGTTGCCATATCAACTGTTGCTTTTGAGGGTACAGAGGCGCGCCGCGTCAATGTGCAGGTTCAGCTTACCCCGGGTAAGCCGATGTTTAATGTTGTCGGTCTGGGCGACAAAGCTGTTGCAGAATCGCGCGAGCGTGTGCGCGCGGCCTTTGCCTCTCTCGGCCTGCGCCTTCCCGGGCAGCGCATTATTATTAATCTCGCCCCCGCCGACCTGCCCAAAGAAGGCTCGCATTACGACCTGCCGATTGCGCTGGCCATTATGGCCGCCATTGGCGTCGTGCCCGCCGATATGCTGGAGCGCTATGCCGCTATTGGAGAGCTGGGTCTGGATGGGTCTATCTCTGATGTGCCGGGGACATTATCCGCTGCTGTTATGGCCAATAGTTACGGTCTGGGACTGATTTGCCCGCAAGGCAACGGGCCTGAAGCAGCCTGGGCCGGGGATCTGGATATCCTTGCGCCACAAAATCTGGTGCAGATCATCAATCATTTTAAGGGCGCCCAATTGCTCTCACCCCCCGTCGCAGGGGATTTAATCGCGGCGGAGGACGGCCCGGATATGCGTGATGTACGCGGGCAGGAAACTGCCAAACGGGCGCTGGAAATCGCGGCGACGGGCGGACATAATCTTCTTATGGTCGGCCCGCCGGGCAGCGGGAAATCCATGTTGGCGGCGCGGCTTCCGGGGCTGTTGCCGCCGCTGGCCCCGCATGAGCTTTTGGATGTCTCGATGATCCATAGCGTTGCCGGACTTCTGGAGCGCGGGCAATTATCGCGCGTACGCCCCTATCGCAGCCCGCATCACAGCGCCTCTATGGCGGCCATGGTGGGCGGCGGCACCAAGGCTAAACCCGGAGAAGCGTCGTTGGCACATCACGGCGTTTTGTTTCTTGACGAGCTTCCCGAATTCACGCCGCAGGTTATAGACAGCCTGCGCCAGCCTTTGGAGACCGGCGAGATCATTGTCGCGCGCGCGAATGCCCATATCAAATATCCGGCGCGGTTTCAGCTGATCGCTGCGATGAACCCCTGCCGCTGCGGCAGCGGCGGAGCCGACGGGGTGGCGTGCCGCCGCGGGCCGCGCTGCGCCGCCGATTATCAAGCCCGTATATCCGGCCCGTTTATGGACCGCATGGATATTCAAATTGACGTCCCGGCGGTCACGCCCGCCGATCTGGCCTTACCGCCTTCAGTTGAAGGCACCGCCGATATCGCGCCGCGTATTGCCCGCGCCCGTGAGATCATGATCACGCGTAATGGCGGGGCGCTCAATGCCCATCTCAGCCCTGACCGGCTGGATCATGTGGCCGAACTTGACCGCGACGGGCAAACTTTAATTGTTCAGGCCGCCGAGACATTGGGTCTCACAGCGCGCGGCTATCACCGCGTCTTGCGGGTCGCGCGGACTCTGGCCGATCTATCCGGCGCCGATAAAGTCCACCGCCTGCATATTGCCGAGGCCCTGTCACACAGACGGTCACGCCAAACACCGCAGCACTTTGCGTCATCCCCGCGAAGCGCTCAGATGCACGTGCCTGCGCGACCTAATCGCGGCAATTACGGGGGTTAACCTTTTTAAGAATTATCCCCCATCTAGTAACATCTTGTTTAGCATAGCCCTGTAGGCTTCGATTAATTGATTATTGAATCGCTACAATAAGGGTAGTCCATGTCACCGGATGATATTTTCGCGGCCCATATGTGGCCCTGGCCGGATCCCATGCTCAAGCGTGATCCCATGGGCCGCGTTATATTCGTCAATGCCGCATTTTTACAGCTTTACGGCGGACGTATAGAAAATTGGACCGGTCATCCTGTACAGGGATGGCCTGTGCCTAACGCCCAAGGCATGCCATACCGGTTTGAAACCCGCGCCGGACAGGGCGAAAATGAAATTATCTATGATTGGGTTGAAACCACATTATCCGATGGTAATGCGATTGCTTTGGCCCGTGATGTAACCGTGTTTCATCAACAGGCCGCATCTGTGCTGGTCAATACTGCACCGCCCGCAGCCGAGCCTGTTGCGCCTCCGCCGCAAGCCAGCGCACAAGTTCAGCCTGAGGCTCAATTTCAGCCGCCGGCAGCTGTGCAGGCCCCTGCCGCGCCTGAGCAGACGCATTTCAATTCACCGCCGCAGACGGAGCCCGCACCTGCGCAGCCTCAACATAATCCACCTTCTGAGCCGGCACCTGAACCTGCAGCGCCTCCGGTGGAGATTCCCGCGCCGCAGCCTGACCCTGTCGACCCACCGCAACCCGCGCCAGAACCTGCTACGCCGCCACAAGCGGCATTTACAGCGCCGCCACCTGCCGCGCCGGAACCTGAACCGAAACGTGAATTTGAGCGCCGCACATTACCTGTCGAAGACGGCGACGCTGTTTTAGGTTCAAATTGGCGCGATGCCGTGATTGCCAAAGCCATTGGCGCATCAGACGCGCCTGTCGAAGTTACGCCGGCCAGCGCGCCGGCCCCGCAAAACTATGACCAGCCCGTCACGACCACCGGCGAAGGTTTGAAAATCCTGCTGGCCGAAGACAATGCCATCAACGCTCTGCTCACCCGGACATTGCTGGAAGCCGAGGGCTGCAGCGTTGAAACGGTCGAAGACGGTCTTGAAGCGGTCGCGGCCATGGAAAGCGGGCGTTATGATCTCATATTTATGGATATGCGCATGCCCAATATGGACGGACTTGAGGCGACTCGTAAAATCCGTGCCATGGGGACGCAAGCCTCGAAATTACCGATTATTGCACTGACTGCCAATGCATTTGATGATGACCGCAATGCCTGTTTTGACAGTGGCATGAACGATTTTATGACCAAGCCGGTTAGCGCTGACGAACTGGCCAATATGGTGCAAACATGGACTAAAAAACGTGACGAGCAACAATCCAGCGCGGCATAGCCGACGCTATCCGGCCGTCTCTTTCGGGTGACGTGACAGTCTGATCCATTCTATCAAAGCCAGCACGGCGGCGACCGCGCCCAGACCCGCGCAGACGATGAACGCTGTGGCAAACCCCTGAGTTTCAATAATCTCTCCGATGGTCGGACGACCCAATACGCCGAGCAGCATAATTAAAGAAACAAGCAGCGCATATTGAACCGCAGCGTATTCCTTATTCACGATAGACGAAAGATAAGCCACAGATGCTGCGCTGGCGAGTCCCACTGCGAGGTTTTCAGCGAAGATAACCGAGGTGAGCCGCGCCATGCGCAGATCGAGGCTAAAGAGCGCAAACACATCATCAATGTGTAAAAACCCCAGCACAGAGTCTGTAAACCGCGCGTCCAGCGCCAGATCGGCAAAGAGGAGATTGGTAATGGCGGCGAGAACCGCGCCGAAAAAGAAAACCGGCATGCGGCCAAATCTAAGCATGGCCAACCCGCCCAAGGCGATCCCGACAATCGTGGCGATAACGCCCATAAATTTGGACGCAAAACCGACCTCGGTCAGAGTGTGACCCAGCGCGCCATAATTTTCGCCAAGATAAAAGGGATAGGCAAAGCCGCCCCAAATCAGGTCGGTAAAGCGGTAGGACAACACGACCATAAGCACTAATACCGCGACCCAGCGCAGACGCGAGATGAGCTCCATCATCGGCTCTAATATAGCGCGGTATAAAATATCCGTGACGCTACTCTTTGCGACAACAGGGCCGGAGATATCTGTAGAATTGCGTCCATTCATCCAGACCAAGACTGCGCTGACAATGCCTAGCCAGATAACAGTCGACAGGATAACAAACGGCCCTTGCATACGGATAAAGGTACTGGCCTTATGGTTTTCAGGATCCGTCAGCGCACCGAACATAAAATCTCCGATGAGGTAGAATCCGATAACCCAACCTGCGAGAGTCAGCCATGTGCCTATGCGCCGCTGGCGTGCTGACAGGCGGCCGCCCTGACGGATAAATGTCGCCGTTTTTTCACCGGACGCCGTGAGCGGCGTGCGCGAGGCCAAGGCCACACCCCCGAGGCAGAGCGCCATAACCAGCGCCAATCCAAAAAATGTCAGCCGCCAGCCAATATGGTCGGCCAGAATAAGCGCCACAAACCCGGCGACCCATGAGGCGATTCTGTAACCGAATTGCTCCACGCTGGACAAAATATCCAAATGCTGGTCGTCGCGGGCAATCTCGATTCGCCACGCCGCAACAACGATATCAAGACTGGCAGAGGCTACCGCAATTAAAATGCTGACAATCCCGATAAAGGCTAAATTGGCGGCAGGATTGGAGAGCGCGAGAACCAGGAGTCCGGCAGAAACCAGAAGCATAAAAACGCTCATCCAGAAGCGGCGTGGCCCGACCCCTAGATTAAACGGTGTCCGGTGACTTTGCAGAGCAGCGGCCCACATGAACTTAAACGCATAGGCCAGTAGCGCCCAGGAGAGTAGGCCAATGGCAACGGGCTTAACGCCAACGGTGGTCAGCCAGGCATTAAGCGTGCCGCCGACAGCGGCGTAAGGAAGCCCCGACGCCAATCCTAAAATCAGCATGGCCAAGACCTGCCGGTCTTTTAGCGCCGCACTTAAGGCCATGCGCGTTGAAACTTTGGCCATGTCAATCTCCCTTATCGGCCTCACGCCTAAATTGACCCCGCAAATTTATCAAGATTATTCGCGCAACAGCCCCTTGCGCTTTGACAGCGAACTGGCCAATTTGCGCGATATGACCGCGCCCGCTACATCATCCAAAAGATCGTCCAAAAAGGCAAAATCAGTCGGGCCGACGCCGATGATGAAGCAGTTTTTGGCGATTAAGGCCGAAGCCGGACCGGAGGTGTTGCTGTTCTACCGTATGGGCGATTTTTACGAGCTGTTCTTTGAAGACGCCGTGCGCGCCGCCGCCGCGCTGGACATTGCGCTGACCAAACGCGGCAAGCATGAAGGTCAGGACATCGCCATGTGCGGGGTGCCGGTTCACGCCGCCGAAACCTATCTTCAAAAGCTTATTCGGTCAGGCTTTCGCGTCGCAGTATGCGAGCAGACCGAAGATCCGGCCGAGGCGAAAAAGCGCGGCAGTAAATCCGTTGTGCGCCGCGAGATTGTGCGTCTGGTCACCCCCGGCACCCTAACCGAAGATAGCCTGCTGGATGCGCGCGGGAGCAATTTTATTGCTGCGCTGGCCGTCACAGCGGCGGGGGACGTTGCGCTCAGCTGGGCCGATATTTCCGACGGTCAGTTTTCCATATTGGCGACAAGCCTGGACGATCTTCCGGCTTCACTGGCCGCGATCAATCCGCGCGAATTAATCGTGCATGACGGCGCCTATGAAGATCCCCGCCTGCGCCTGATCATTGATAATATCTCCGCCGCGCTGACCCCGCTGCCCACATCACGCTTTTCGGCCAAAGCCGCAGAGCGCGTATTGCGCGACCATTATAATGTTACGGCGCTGGACGCTTATGGCGATTTTTCCAAAGCGGAAATCAGTGCGGGCGGCGTTTTGCTGGATTATCTGCAGCTGACCCAGGCCGGAGACAAAGCCCGCCTTGCTCCGCCTGTGCGGGTTTCACGCGCGCAATATATGGCGATTGACCCGGCCACACGCGCCAGTCTTGAGATCACGCAAAGCAGCCGCGGCGGCAAAGCCGGATCGCTCTTATCGGTGATGGACCGCACTGTGACCGGGCCGGGCGCGCGGCTTTTATCCTATCGTCTGACCCGTCCGCTCACTGATTTAAAAGAGATCAAAGCCCGCCATGACGGCGTTGCTTATTTCCATGACAATCCCGCGATTAGAACGCAAATGCGCGGCGCGCTGGACGGTACGGGCGACCCCGCGCGCAGCTTGTCACGGTTATTATTGGGACGGGGCGGGCCGCGCGACCTGCGCGCCATAGCGGCCGCTCTGCAATGCGGAGAGCAGCTTTGCGCCGATGCCGTTGCCAAAAACTGGCTCGCGCCGCCCGATAATATCGCGGCAGCCTTTGACGCTTTGTCGCTGGCAAAACACCCTGAACTGTCTGGATTTGTCCGCGACTGTATAAAAGCCATTAGCGACAGCGCGCCAATGCTCGCCCGCGACGGGGGCTTTATTAATGCGGGATGGGCGCCGGAGCTGGATCAATTGCGAAGCCTGCGCGATGATAGCCGCAAAATTATCGCAGGCCTTCAGGGCGATTATGCGCGGCAGACTGAAATATCGACGCTAAAAATCAAGCATAATAATGTGCTGGGCTATTTTATCGAAGTCACGCCACGCCATGCCGATACGCTGCTCAGTAAAGGACCGGACAGTCCCTTTATTCACCGCCAGACTCTGGTCTCCGGCGTGCGCTTCACGACGGCAGAGCTGGCGGATCTGGATACCAAAATCGCGGCAGCAGGAGAAAAAGTGCTCGCCATAGAGCAGGACATTTTCAACGGCTTTTGCGACCGGTTAAACCTGATATCGCCTGCCGTGCGGCGAGCGGCGAGCGCCCTCGCGCAACTGGATGTCGATAGCGCGCTGGCGCAATGGGCGATGGAGAGCGGGGCCGTGCGCCCCATCGTCGATGACAGCCTGCGTCTTGAGATCGAGGGCGGGCGGCATCCTGTCGTGGCGGCAAATTTGAAAAGCCGCGGGGAGCCTGACTTTACCCCTAATGATTGCCGCCTTGACGCCTCAGGGCAAAGCGCGCCGCGCCTGACCCTCATCACCGGCCCGAATATGGCGGGTAAGTCGACATTTTTACGCCAGAATGCACTAATCTTTATCCTCGCACAGGCCGGCAGTTTCGTGCCCGCGCGGCGCGCCCATATTGGATTTGCAGACGCGCTGTTCTCGCGCGTTGGCGCGTCGGATGATCTAGCGCGCGGGCGTTCGACCTTTATGGTGGAAATGATCGAAACCGCCGCGATATTAAATCAAGCCGGGCCGCGTAATTTTGTCATTCTGGACGAGATCGGGCGCGGCACAGCGACCTTTGACGGCCTGTCAATTGCCTGGGCGGCGGCGGAGCATTTGCACGCGGTCAATACATGCCGGACATTATTTGCGACGCATTATCACGAGCTGACCGATCTGGTTGAGCGGCTGGAGCATGGCAGCAATGCCAGTCTGCGGGCCAAAGAATGGGATGGCGATCTGGTGTTTTTGCACGACGTTAAGCCCGGCGCGGCGGATAAAAGCTATGGCATCCAAGTCGCCAAGCTGGCCGGTCTTCCGCCCGCCGCCGTCGCGCGCGCGCGCAATGTTTTAGAACGTCTTGAGGCTGAGCATAGCGGATCGGCATCCGATCTGAACGCGCTGCCGCTCTTTACCGCGCCGCCGCCGCCCGCGCGCGCCAAGGCTTCTCCCGTCGAGGCCGCGATTAGCGCTATGGATATTGACAATTTGAGTCCACGTGAAGCACTGGACGTTCTTTACGACCTTAAATCCAAGGCCCGAAAATCATAATGACCCAGAGTCTATCCGAGATTTTAAGCGCGCAGATCGACGCCGAAGATACCGACAATGACAAGCGCGCCTCAGCAATGGCGCTGGCAAAATCATGGCTGGATGACGAAAATGCCCTGACGCGTAACATGTTCGAAATGGGACGTCTGGGCGGTCTGGAAACCGCGCAGAGAATATCGGTCACCCATAGCCAGCTTGTGCAGGCCATATTCGAATTTACAACTTCGCAAATCCTGCCCGTTGCAAATCCGACTAAAGCAGAACGCATAAGTCTCTGCGCTGTGGGTGGATTTGGACGCGGAGAAATGGCGCCGCACTCGGATTTGGATTTACTCTTTATTCAAGCCGACCAGAAACTTTCCGCGTGGAGCGAAAGCGTCACAGAATATATTTTGTACATGTTGTGGGATTTGGGGCTAAAAGTCGGACAAAGCATCCGCACCATTGACCAATGTATTAAGATGGCCAAAGACGATCAGACCGTTTTGACCTCACTCTTGGATATGCGCTATCTGGCGGGGGACGAGGCGCTGGCCGGACGCCTGAAGAAGAAATTTACCCGTGATATTACGCGCGGCAAGGGCCGGCCTTATATCAAAGCGAAACTGGCCGAGCGCGATGAGCGCCATGAGCGCGAAGGCAATTCGCGCTATGTAATTGAGCCCAATGTCAAAGAAGGAAAAGGCGGTCTGCGCGATCTTCATGTACTGTATTGGATAGCGCGGTTTTTGAACAAAGCAGACAAGATAACCGATCCCCAGCGCAGCAAAGATTATGTCGCGCTTGGGTTGTTTGACCATAAATCTGCGACGCGGTTTGCCAGCGCGGCCGATTTTTTATGGCGCACACGCATATACATGCATTATTTATCAGGCCGTCCTACAGAAAAGCTGACCTTTGATTATCAAACGCAGCTGGCGCCGAAAATGGGGCATGCGTCCGGCCCTATCGAAGTTGCGGTCGAGCGCTTTATGCGTGAATATTTTACCAATACCCGCGAGGTCGGGGCGCTGACCCGGATTGCCTGCGCCAAGCTGGAGCATGATCACCGCATCAATCTTCCGGTTGGGTTGGACCGGTTCCTGCCGCGTGGCCGCCGCATTAACCGTGAAAACGGTTTTACTATTGATCATGGGCGCCTGAATTTTGAAGACCCCATGCAGATTAAAGAGCGGCCTGATCTTATCTTGCATCTATTCCGCCTCGCCGGAAAAAATAATCTAGACATTCATCCCGACGCGGTATCGGCGATTAATTTTCGCCGTAATTTAATCGACAATGCTTTTCGCAAAGACCCTGATAACGCGCAGATATTTTTAGATACACTTCTGGAGTCCAAAGCGCCGGGAGCGGTCATGAGGGTGATGAATGATGCGGGCATTCTGGGCCGGTATCTGATTGAATTTGGCGGCATCGTCGCGCGCACACAATTTAACATGCATCATGCCTATACGGTGGATGAGCATACGATCGGACTTGTCCGCTATTTCCATGATCTGGAGACCGGGCAGCTCTCGCGTGATAATCCGGTCGCGACGGAATTTGTGGCCCGGTTTACGACGTCGCAGCGCCGAATTTTATATCTGACCTGCCTGCTCCATGACACCGGCAAGGGCGTGGGCGATCAATGCGTCGAGGGCGCGCGCCTGTCGCGGCGCGCCTGCGCGCGGCTGGGTCTGGATCCGTCCGAGATTGAAACCATTAGCTGGCTGATACGCCGTCATTTGGAATTTAGCGAAACCGCGCAGCGCCGCGACATTTCTGACCCGGCAACCATAGCCGAATTTGCAAAAATGATAGGATCGCTGGAGCGGTTGCAGCTGTTAATGGCGCTGACCATTGTCGATATCCGCGCCGTCGGGCCGGGCATATGGAATGACTGGAAAGGAACGCTTTTACGCGAGCTTTACGCCAATACTGCGGCTTATCTGGACGATAAGCCCAATCTTGCGCCGCAAAGCCGCGCCGAGGCGGGGCGGCAAAATCTGTTTGAACGTCTGCCGGACGGACTGGCAGAGCATGCGCGCGAGCCCATGATGGCCCTGCCGGATAGTTACTGGCTGTCCAATAATCTGACGGAGCAAACCCGTCATGCGCGTTTTTTCGCCGCTATGATCGAGGACGGCATGACCACAGCCGTACGCACCCGCCTTGATAAGCGCCGCGATATTACGGAGCTGTGGGTCGCGGGCGCGGACAGGCCCGGACTATTTTCCGATCTGACCGAAGCAATTTGCTCTGTCGGCGCCTCCGTCGTCGGGGCGCATCTCTTTACAGGCCGCGCCGGTCAAGTTTTCGATATTTTCTATCTGCAAAATAATGATAATCTTGCCTTCGGACGCAGTTCTGCTCATGTCTTGGATACGCTGATCCGGCGCGCGCGCTCTGCCGCTCTGGGCGAGGCTGAAAATCTGACTGTTCCCGCCTACCGCCCCTCACGACGCGCCAGTGCCATACCAATTAAGCCCGCCGTGCGCGTCCTGCGCGAACGTAAGAAAGGCGAAGCTGAACGCATATTGATCGAGGTTGAAGGCCGTGACCGCCCGGGCCTTCTGCATGTGCTGGCAAAAATATTTGCCGACCATAATGCCGCCATTTTATCCGCTCACATCGAGGTGGTAGGGGTAATGGCCGTGGACACATTTTATATCAGATCCGAGAATTTTGCCCTCGCTTTTGACAAGGCCCGCATGACCGCTCTGACCAAAGACTTGCGCAAATCCCTGAACATTAAAGCGGTCGCTATCTCATGACCCTGCTGCGCTCGACCGCAATTATCGGATTTTTTACGCTGGTCAGCCGTATATTAGGCATGGCGCGCGATATTTTAATTGCGCGATTTCTTGGCGCAGGCCCGGTCACCGATGCGCTGTTTACAGCCTTTCGCCTGCCTAATCTGTTTCGACGCGTCTTTGCCGAAGGCGCATTTAACGCCGCCTTTGTTCCGCTTTATGCGCGCCGGCTGGAAGAGCGCGGTCAGGACGCCGCCAATGATCTGGCGCGCGAGGCGCTGTCTGTTCTGCTCGTCGCGGTGGCGGTCATTGTTGTTATATTCGAGCTGACCATGCCCGTCGCCATGAACCTGCTCGGCGCGGGATTGGACCGCGCGCCTACTGCCGGTGACAGCCTTGGCGCGCTCTCGCCTTATGATCTGGCTGTGCTCTACGCACAGATTACAATGCCCTATTTATTATTCATGTCAGTCGCGGCGTTATTTTCTGGCATACTCAATACCAAACACTATTTCGCGATGGCCGCCGCGGCGCCCATAGCGCTCAATATCGCTCTGCTCGGCGTCTTGCTATCCGCGCCCAGCGCGCAATGGAGCGCGCGCCAGATCGGGCTTTACCTCTGCGTCGCTATGAGCCTGTCCGGTATAGTGCAGGTCGCCATGGTTGTTTGGGGGTGCCGCCGCGCGGGAGTTGTGGTGGGCCTTCGCCGTCCGCGTATGACGCCGGGCGTGAAGCGCCTGTTGACATTGGGCGTACCCGGCGCGCTGGCCGCCGGAATTACGCAGATTAATTTAATGGTCAGCCATAATATCGCCACCACGCAGGCAAGCGCGCCCAGCTGGCTCAATTATGCGGATCGTCTGTATCAGCTGCCTTTAGGCATGATCGGCATTGCGATGGGCGTAGCGCTGCTTCCCGCCATGACGCGCAGCCTGCGCAGCGGTAATCCAAATGGGGCCATGCGCGCCATGAACCGCGCCATAGAAATGTCCATGGCGCTCACCCTGCCCGCAGCCTTCGCGCTGGCTGTCATGCCGACATTACTTGTCGCGGGACTGTTTCAAAGCGGGGCGTTTGACGCCGCAGATACGGTGCAAACGGCCAAGGCGCTACAAATGTTTGCGCTCGGCCTGCCCGCATTTGTCCTGATTAAAATTCTGACACCTGCCTTTTTCTCTCGCGAAAACACCAAATCCCCGATGATCTATGCCGGCGTCAGCGCGGTGGTAAATATGGTGTTCGGCGCGGCGCTGTTTTTTACTATCGGCTTTTACGGTCTGGCGCTGGCCACCACGATTGCGGCCTGGGTCAATGTTGCGCTGCTTTACCGCTCTTTGCATAAGTCTAAACATTATGTACCGGACGCGCAGCTTTTAAAACGGCTGCCGCGGCTGATACTGGCCAGCGCGGTCATGGGCGCAGCCATTTGGGTGTTGGCGCAGCGGGCCGAGCCGATACTAACCGAGCGGTTCAGCATAGATATTTTTATTCTTCTGGCTGTGTCGACGGCGGGTATTATCATTTACGCCATTGCGGCGCTGGCGCTGCGCGCGGTCAACGGGACTGAAATGCTTGCGGCGCTGGGCCGAAAATAGAGCGCAGGAAATAGGGCTGCGCCAATAGCACGCTGTTGCCTCTGATGCGCAGCGCGGTATAAGCGCGGCCTAAATTGAGACAAACTTATGAGCAAAACTTCCCACACACCGCGCGTCTTTTCCGGTGTCCAGCCCTCTGGCGCGATGCATTTGGGCAATTATCTGGGCGCGTTAAAGAAATTTGCAATTTTGCAGCATGAACATGAATGCCTGTATTGCATTGTCGATCTGCACGCCATCACGGTTTGGCAGGATCCAACGGTGCTCAAACAGCAGACCCGAGAGATCGCGGCAGCTTATTTGGCTTCCGGCGTCGATCCGAAAAAAGCGATTATCTACCCCCAATCGAACGTTCGCGCCCATACTGAGCTGGCCTGGTATTTCAATTGCGTGGCGCGCACCGGATGGGTGAACCGCATGACCCAGTTCAAAGACAAAGCCGGAAAAAATACGGAACGCGCCTCTGTCGGACTTTATACCTATCCCGTCTTGCAGGCCGCCGATATTCTGGCCTTCAAAGCCACACATGTTCCGGTCGGAGAAGACCAAAAACAGCATCTGGAATTATCGCGCGATATTGCGCAAAAGTTCAATAATGATTTTAATGTCCCGGATTTTTTTCCGCTTCCCGAAGCATTAACCCAAGGACCTGGCGCGCGCGTTATGTCATTGCGGGACGGCACGGCCAAAATGAGCAAATCCGATCCGTCGGATAATTCGCGCATCAACTTGACCGATAATGCGGATATAATCGTCAAGAAATTCAAAAAAGCTAAAACCGATATGGGCGTCATGCCTGCGCCCGGTGAGGATCTATCAGAGCGTCCCGAGGTTGATAATCTGATCAGTATTTATTCGGCTTTGTCGGAAATGAACCGCAAACAGGTTGTTGCGCAATTTGAGGGTCAGGGCTTTGGCGTGTTTAAACCTGCACTGGCGGATCTGGCGGTGGAAAAACTGGCGCCGATTACGCTGTTGATGAGTCGTTACTTATCTGACCCTGATGAGATTGACCGTATTCTTTTGGCTGGCGCGGAAAAAGCGGCCGAAATATCTGAACCGATTATGCGTGATGTCCGTAAAATTATCGGATTTTTGGGAGCGTAGCTATGATCAATAAACGCGTCTTTATAATCGCCATCGCCGCAAGCGCTATATTGGCGGGTTGCACCAAACCCGCTCTGACCCCGGCGCAAAATGACGCCGGGCAATTGACCCAGCTCTCCATCAGCCAGCCCTATATTATTCCGCCCTTTCCGGGTCGCGACACAGCGCTGGCCGGATTTAAAATCACCAATATCGGTGACACAGCTGACAGGCTGTTATTCATAAGCAGTCCGGTCAGTGAGCGCATCGAAACCCATACCCATATCGAAGATGGCGGCGTGATGAAAATGCGCCGCGTCGAAGGCGGGCTGGAAATCAAGCCCGGACAGAGCCTTACATTAAAGCGCGGCGCAGATCATATTATGGTTTTTGAAACCACGATTGCCGCAGATACCGACACCGTTCCGTTAACGCTTCAATTTGAAGTCGCCGGAGATATTACAGTTCAGGCGAAGGTGCGCCATGAAGGCGATATGCCTGATCTGGATTAAAGGCCTAAGTCTAAAATCGCATTCTCGACAGTTTCAATGCGCATAATGCCCGCAGGATGACTGTCCGATTCGGGCGAAGTTTCAAATCCCATACGGCGTAAAAAAGGCGGTACGGCGCGCGGCGAAAATCCGCTGCGGTGCATGACTGCCACCGCGACCCGGTCGGCCTCGATCTCGGCCTGCGGATATGATCCCGCAGCCATATTGTGACCCAGAATATCATGGGCCAGTTCGTGAGCAATTAAAAACGCGGTCTCATCTTTGGAGAGCGCCAGAACGGCCCCGTCATAGACATAGATAAATTGCCCTTCCGTATGGGCGTTGGCCGCCGCCCCGTGAAGCAGCCTGATTTGCTGCGCGCAAATATCAAAGGCCGGCTCATCGGTAAAATCAATGGTTTGAGTCCTGGAGCAATAAGGCGCATTGGCGCGAAAGACCGGCGCGGCGATAGAGATCGCTTTAGCGCGCGCCTCGGCGAACATTGTCTCTGCGCTGTCAAATATGCCTGTCTGAACGGGGGCAGTGGAGGTTGCGCAGGCCGATAACATCAGCACCGCAAACCCATATAAGCGGCTCAATTTCACGGCTTTCGCTCCGGTAAGAGCGGCGCGCCTGCTTTGATCTTATCCTCAATTTCGGCAATTGCGCCGGACAGGCGCACATAGCGCTCCGGTGTTGTCGGATGGCTGCGCGCGCGGTCCAGCGCGCGGATAGAACGCAGCCCCATGCGCCGCCAAATGTCCGGCGCTTTGGAAATATCAAACCCTGCGCGGGCGGCATAGTAAAGCCCGACATAATCCGCTTCGCTTTCATATTGCCGCGAAAATACGCCCGTGCCTAAACCGGCAATACGGGCAGTGACAATTTTAACCACATGGCCTTCAGTATTATGGGCCAGTTCATGGCCGATAATTATGGCCAGTTCATCGTCGTCGGTAAAATCCATCATCCCCGTCGTGATACGGATGGCGCGCCCTGTGGCATAGGCATTGACGGCGGGGCTATATTCCAATGTCACCGGATAGCGGCAGGCGGACACGGTTTGAGGCATTATACGCTGCCCGCCGATAAAGATTTCTCCGTCAAAGTCCTTGTCATAAACCGAGAGCGGCTCGCCCTTGGCGTCAAGAAGCACGTCGCCGCGCTCTATGCTCTGCGCCATAGAAAACAGAACGCGCGGGTCTTTATCAAACCCTTGGGTTTCTGCATAATCGCGCAAAGGTTTAGGGAAGCTTTTCACCGTGACCGTCTGCACGCCGATATCATTCATCTGGCGGGAACACAGCTCATCATTACGGGTCAGGATTTTGCCGGCGACGCGTTGCAATCGGTCATTCAGCGCAATGTAGCGGTCATAAGCCGCCGCCGTCTGAGTATCTTGCTCGGCCTGTTGCATCTCCGCCGTGCTGGGCGGCAAAATCGTGCCAACGGACAAGCAGCCGGATAAGCACAGTGCAGATATGATGATAAGTCGTCTCATATCACCAGATTAGAAGCCCCGGGGCCGCGGTCAATACAGCGCCGCAGTCTTGCAGCGCGCGCGAAAGAGGCTTATCTGCAATAGTAATGAAAGGCCGCACCATGTTTATACAAACCGAAGATACGCCGAACCCCGCCACACTCAAGTTTTTGCCCGGCAAAGACGTGCTTGGCGCAGGGGCCAGCCCGCGCGAATTTGAACGCAGCGAAGGCGCCAAGGGCGCGCCTCTAGCCGAAATGCTGTTCATGATACCCGGCGTCGGACGGGTTTTTTACGGCTCGGACTTTATTTCTGTGACGAAAACAGATGAGGCCAAATGGCCGCATATCAAGCCCGCCGTTTTAGGCGCGATTATGGATTTCTATGTTGCGGGCGGCGATGTCCTATCCAGTGATATGGCGCCTGCCGCCGCTACGGCGGACATAGACACGCATGAATATGAGGGCGAAACAGCGGAAATCGTGGAGCAGATTAAAGAGATTATAGAGCTGCGCGTGCGGCCGGCCGTTGCACAAGACGGCGGCGATATCGTTTTTCATCATTTCAATGAAGACGATGGCGCAGTGTACCTTGAAATGCGCGGAGCCTGCGCGGGATGCCCAAGTTCAACCCTAACGCTGAAATCCGGTATTGAAAACCTGCTCAAACATTATGTTCCTGAAGTAACCCGCGTGGAACAAGCCGCTTAAACATGCGTGTTCTGGCGCTGGACACAACAGGTCGCGACTGCAGCGCCGCCTTAACTGACGGCGGCGACGTTCTGGGGGCCCGCCGTGAGACGATAGGGCGCGGCCATGCCGAGCGTCTCGGCCCGCAGGTCAAAGACCTGCTGGCCGAGGCTGGAATGTCCGTCTCTGATATAGACCGTATCGCGGTCTGTACCGGCCCGGGCAGTTTTACGGGTCTACGTGTCGCCTTGGCCTTTGCCAAAGGTCTGGCGCTGCCACATAGCATTCCTGTTTTAGGTATATCCGGCCTTTGGGTGCGCGCCGCTATGGCTGACCCTGAGGGCAAAAGCACGGTTTTGACCGCGCAAGGCGTGCGGCGCGGCGAAATTTTTTGGCAGATTTTCAAGCAGGGGCGCCCTATCGGTAAGCCTATCCTGTCAGGCGCGGCGCAAGCAAAAACCGCGCTTGACCAGAATATGATCCTGACAGGCAGCGCGGCGAAGCTCTTTGGCGGACCTGACGAAGAGGATTATGTGGATCCGGTTATCCTGGCCCGTCTGGGTGCGTTGGCGCGCCCGGAGGATTATCCCGCGACGCCGCTCTATCACCGTCCACCTGACGCAAAACTGCCCGGCGGGATTTCACTCTCATGAGCTATTTACCATGAAATGCGCGTCGGCCAAATTGCAGGACATTGCCGCCATCACCCGCATTCATGCCGCCTGTTTTGGAGCCAAAGCCTGGCCGGCAGAAGATTTTGAAGCGGCCTTGAGTGCACCAACGGATAGTTTGACCGTGATCTATGATGATGACTATGTCGCCGGATTTTGTCATATCCGCCAGTCAGACGATAGCGCCGAGATCCTAACATTCGGCGTAGCTCCCGTCTGTCAGGATATGGGCTTTGGGGCGGCGCTGTTGATTGCCGCGCTAGAAACGACGCTTAAAACCGGCGTGGAAGACATTCTGCTTGATGTCCGGCAGGATAACAGGCCCGCCATTTCGCTCTATCGCCGTGCCGGATTTAAACGCGTCGGCAAACGCAAGAATTATTACAAAGACATGGTCGCAGGGCGGCCCGTCTATACCGACGCCCATGTATATAAGAAAATCATGGACTTTACCGCGCAGCGCGAAACGCGTAGAGCTTAGACATGACATCATGGATCGAAAAGAAATGCGTTGAGCATAATATGCGCATGACAGACCAGCGCCGTATCATCGCGCGTGTCTTGTCGGACGCCGAAGATCACCCTGACGCCGAAGAGCTTTATGCCCGCGCGGAAAAATTGGATCCGAATATTTCGCTCGCTACAGTTTACCGCACGGTGCGTTTGTTTGCCGATGCCGGCATTATTGAAACACATGATTTTCGCGATGGCCGCTCGCGCTATGAGCCGGCACATGACGAACATCACGACCATTTGATTGACGTGTCGACGGGCGACGTCATCGAATTCGTCGACGACGAGATTGAAGCGCTGCAAATTAAAATCGCCGAGAAGCTGGGCTATGATCTGGTCGACCACCGCCTCGAGCTTTATGGCAAGCCTAAAAAAAAATAAGGCGTTCATATAGCGCATCAACGCTGCCTTGACCTCACGCGCCTAATCCCCATTTAAGTTTTAAATGATAATAGGGCTAAGACCCTTAGAGGATTTGCATGACTGATTTTTCCCCCCGCGAAATTGTTTCTGAACTGGACAAGCATATTATCGCCCAGAGCGACGCCAAGCGCGCTGTCGCGATTGCCCTGCGCGGACGATGGCGCCGCCGCCGCGTGCCTGTAGAGCTACGCGATGAAATTACGCCGAAAAATATCCTCCTGATCGGGCCAACGGGTGTCGGCAAAACCGAAATATCCCGCCGCCTCGCAAAGCTGGCCAATGCGCCCTTTATCAAGATTGAAGCGACAAAATTTACCGAAGTGGGTTATGTCGGCCGCGATGTCGAGCAGATCGTGCGTGATTTGGTCGAGGCCTCTATCGCCATGACGCGCGAGCTGCGCCGCGAAGATGTACGGGCGCAGGCCGAGCAAAATGCCGAAGACCGCATCATTGACGCGCTGGTTGGCGACACCGCCGGCGAGGCCACCCGCGCCAAATTCCGCTCGCGCCTGCGAAATGGTGAAATGGACGACACAGAGGTGGAGCTAAAACTCGAAGACGCGCCCTCCATGCCGCAATTCGACATCCCCGGACAGCCCGGGGCATCCATGGGAATGATCGATCTGGGCAGCTTGTTCGGGAAAGGCGCGCGGCCAACAAAAACTGTGAAGATGAAAATCGGCGATGCCTATGCACCGCTTCTGGCCGAAGAATCCGATAAGCTACTGGATGATGACGGCATTAAGCGCGAAGCGCTGGAGCGCGCGGAAAATGACGGCATCGTCTTTCTGGACGAGATTGATAAAATTACCACGCGGTCCGATGCGCGCGGCGCGGGCGTATCGCGCGAAGGCGTGCAGCGCGATTTGCTTCCGCTGATTGAAGGCACGACGGTTGCCACGAAACACGGCCCCGTCAAAACCGACCATATACTCTTTATTGCGAGCGGCGCTTTTCATATCGCCAAACCCTCAGACCTTTTGCCTGAACTGCAAGGCCGCCTGCCGATCCGGGTAGAGCTGCGCGCGTTGACCGAAGAAGATTTCGTGCGGATACTCAAAGAGCCGCAAGCCAGCTTGATCAAACAATATGTCGCTCTGATGTTAACCGAAGGTCTGACGCTGGATTTCACGGATGACGGCATTGCCGAAATTGCCCGTCTGTCCGCGCAGATCAATGCGACGGTTGAAAATATCGGCGCGCGGCGCCTACATACGGTAATGGAGCGTCTGCTTGACGAAGTCAGCTACTCGGCTTCTGACCGGGACGGCGAGACCGTCATTATCGACGCGGATTATGTCCGTGACAAAGTCGAAGCTTTGGCCGGCGATACTGATCTGTCCAAATTCATTCTCTAGCGCGACTAGCGCTGCGCAGCGTTGGATTTTAAATAGACATACCACGCACCGCTGCCGCCATGGCGGATATGAGCGGGCGCATAGCGCGCGATCATAGGCCGGATATCGGCGCGCGCCAGCCATTCCGGCAAGCGGCGGCGCAGTACACCGCCCGATGTGACGCTGCCTTTTCCGGTCACGACCAAAACGCATTTGGCGCGCCGCGCGCGGGCGCGGCCTAGGCCTTGAACCAATGCGGCAAGCGCCTCATCCTGCGTAAGATCATGAAGATCGATTTTCATATCGACCGAGATTTTACCGCGCCGCGTCTTGCGGTCCAGAGCCTGATCAAGCGGCTTTAAAGATGGCGCAACGTAAGCCTGCGGCGCGGTATAGGGCGCTCTAATTTTCGGTTTGCGTTTTGAGGGTAATTTGGTTTGTCCCGACGGATTTACATCACCGCCCGGTAAGTCGGCCACATCAGGCAGGATTTTATCCGGGGCGAGCCGAACGGTTTTCGCGACCCGTCGCCAGATTTGCGCGTCCTCGGAAGTCAGCGGAGTTTTGCGTTTCGCCACAGGAGTAGCGTTAAGACAGGGGCTGTAGCTGCAAGGCCAGAGCAATAGGCAGGAAGATCGTAAAGCGCGTATCATGTTTCATTACGCCGGCGCGATCTCCAGCGTCAAAACCTGAACCGAAAAACAGATCGCCGCGCATCGGGCCCTTGATTGCGCCGCCCGTATCCTGCGCGCTGACCAGCAGGCCCGCGTCTTGGCCCGTGTAATCCCCGCCGCTTTGAGGCAAAGTTGTATCCAGCCAAATTAGCGCGCCATAAGGATGGTAGCGCGGGTCAATTGCCACTGAGCCTACGGGCGTGAGCGGCACGCCCATCGCGCCTTTTGGTCCTTCGCCTTTGGGCACATCCTCGATATTAAAAAACACATAGCGCGGATTTTCATTCATTAAATCGCGCGTCGCTTGCGGACCGTTTTTAGCCATCCACGATTCGATAGATTGCTTAGACGCCTGGTCTTTGGTCATAGCCCCGCGCCGTATTAGCGCCGTGCCAATGGATTTATATTTTTGACTATTATGCGCGGCAAAGGCGGCGCGCTTGCGCGAGCCATCTCTGAACGCAATTTGGCCCGAGCCTTGAATTTGCATAAAAAACACATCGATCGGGCGGCCATAGGCAATGACCGGCGCAATAGAAGGCGAAATGTTTTTTCGCCCCAATTTACGGTCTTTTTTCTTATAAGGCGGGCCCAGAATAGGCTCTGAATATACGCTGTCCGGACGGCGGCGCACCTCAATCTCCGGTTCGTAATATCCCGTCAAAAGGCCTGTTTTCGTATCCGGCCCTGTGACTACAGCGACAGGGAGAAAATAGCTTTCAAAAAACTTTTGCGCGCTGGCATTGTCATCCTGAATATAATCAGCCGAAAAACACGCCGCTTCCCAATCCCGGTACTGGCCATATTGCGGCAAGGATGTCTTTAAATAAGCTTCAGGATCACGGCTTGAGAATTTGATGCAGCTCTGACGAAATGACTTCAAAGCCGGTAGCGCGTCAGAGGCGCGCCAGCTAATGAGCCCCGCATATCCGGTCGGAACAGGAATATCCAATATGGCTTCCTTGCCCGGAACAGGGGTGGAGCCCTCTTTGTCCGGCAGTGTCTCATCGCGCAATACCGGATCATAAACGACTTCGCCGCCTTTGCTTACCAAAACAACATCGGCGGGTTTTTTACCGGCATTATGTGCGCAGGCGGGAAGCAACCCGGCAAGCAGAACGATCATGAGCAAGCGAAAGGCAGTCATAATACTTAGCCTATGACGGGCGTTTATTGGCGGGAATGTCCGGCGCGCTGCCCAGGGTATCCTCACCCTGTTCCTCGACTCCGGCCAGTTTCCATGACGGATCATCTTGGCCCAATTCGCGTTCAAAGCTCCAGACCTCGTCAACCTGGCTGAGAATATCCAGATCACCTTCGACAATTGTGCCGTCCGCGTCCATCAGTGCGCTGGCCAGTTCGGCAACATAGCGGATATCGATCCGTCCGATATTGCCGTCTCTGCTCGCGGCGACGATATCAGCGCTGATGAGGCGGGCCATATCCGTCGTCTGGGTGAAGCCCTGCGCCTCGCGATCACTGATCCCGGCGGCATAGGCGTCATAAACCTCCAGCGTCAAAAGCGGGCGAAGCTCATCCGTATTGCCGTCCGCGTAATACTCCAAGATCATAGAATAGGCCGCTTTCGCGCCATCCATAAATTGAGCTTCGTTAAACCCGCCATCGCCCTTGGCTATTTCAGTCAGGCCTGCGCCTGCAGGGCCGCCATATATAGCGGCGGTTTGAGCCTGCTCGTCCGCAGCAGCGTTTTGATCCTGGCCGGAACCTTCGCCAAAGGCGTCATCAAGAAATTTCTTGTCCGGGGACTCGCCGACTTGTTTGCCCAAAACAGCATACAGCATCGCGCAGACAGCGAAGGCGATAGCGGCGTAAATCATCAATTCGGTCATGCAGGCTCCGTGCGCGGCGTATTTATAAGCGGGCCGGTTAAGTCCGGCGCTCTCCCCTCTTAGGTAACGTATTTAAACTTAACTTCAAGTTATCGCGGGCAGTAGTCTCTGAACTCATTTGCGCATGCGGCACTGGCATTGCGCGGCCCCCATACCCATGTTAGGCGCATCACGAAATTTACAGGCTGCCCGGCGGGCCGCCGACCCTGACACGCACCTTTCCGATAAACCGGATCCTGACAAAAGAGAGATTTAATGGCTAAGAAACCCGCAAAATCCAAAACTGATGCGCCAAAGGCCGCAAAGCCTTCAAAAAAAGCTCCGAAAGCGACCCCTGACGCAGCCCCTGAGCTCGAACTGCAGGCTGGAATCGACGCGCCTATGCTGCGTGTTTTGGCGCAATATGTTAAAGATGCCAGTTTTGAAAATCCGGGCGCACCGGAAAGCCTTCGCGCTGACCTTCCCGCGCCGGGCATTGATCTCAATGTTGAAGTCAAAGGCGCCCCAAAGGACGACAACACCGCCGAAGTCGCTATCTTTGTCACTGCCACCGCGAAACGCGGCAATGACATCGCCTTCATCTGCGAAATCGAATATGCGGGCCTATTTGCCTTTGCCAACATCCCTGTTGAGCAGATAGAAGGCGTTATGCTGGTAGAATGCCCCCGCATCCTGTTCCCATTCATACGCCAGCTTCTATCATCGCTCACACAGCAAGGCGGCTTCCCGCCGCTCATGCTTGATCCGATCGACTTTGCGCAGCTTTATCAACAACAGCGCGGAGGCCAAAACGGCGCAGCTGCTGAGCCCGTTTTAAACTAATATCACGCCGCGCGCCTCACCTGTAACCTGTCCATATTTACACGCATGGGGACTGGCGGGGGCGTAACAGAGTGCTATAAGCGTTCAAATCACTTTGCGGGCCGCGCCCGCCACATGACATACAGGACCTCTCATGAGATCGCATCTGACTAAATTTGCCGTACTAGGCCTAACAACCGTTTTGCTGGCTGGCTGCGCCAATAACGGTCTGCTCAGCAAAAACCCGTTTAAACGCAATAAGGTCGAAGCGACGCAGCGCAATATGCCGGCTCCGAAAATTGGCGTAAACTCCTATTTGTGGCGCGCCTCTCTGGAAACGCTTAACTTTATGCCGATGAGCGATATCGACCCGTTTGGCGGTGTTATCCTAACCGAGTGGTATTCCAACCCTGAAGCGCCGCAAGAGCGCCTCAAGGTCAATGTCTATATTTTGGACACACAGCTTCGCGCCGACGCGCTTAAAGTGGGCGTGTTCAAACAGGTTCAAGGCGCGAATGGCTGGCAGGACGCTCCCGTTGATGCTGACACAGGCCGCACGATTGAAAATGCGATCCTGACTCGCGCGCGCGAGCTTTATATCGCCAGCAATTAGCGCTGCCGAAACCTTTGATTGAAAGACCCGTCCCCGTGGCGGGTTTTTTGTTAGCTTTAGTCTACTGATAGCATCGCTCTAATTTATGCCGCCAATGGCCCTAGCCAGTGTGCGACGCTCTGTTATACAGCAGGCTTGAAATTATGCCGTGAGCGAAAAATTATGAGCCGTTATAACCCCGCCGATGCAGAGCCGAAATGGCAGGCCGCCTGGGAAGCCGCCAAAGCGTTTGACGCCGACGCGATGGACGCCAGAAAGCCGGGCTATTACGCGCTGGAAATGTTTCCTTACCCCAGCGGGCGCATCCATATGGGCCATGTGCGCAATTACGCCATGGGCGACGTGATTGCGCGCTATAAAGCGGCCAGCGGTTACCGCGTTTTGCATCCCATGGGCTGGGACGCTTTTGGGATGCCCGCAGAGAACGCCGCGCGCGATAAAGGCGTTCATCCCAAGGGATGGACCTATGATAATATCGCGGCGATGCGCGCGCCGATGAAACGGCTTGGCTTTGCGCTGGATTGGACACGCGAATTTGCGACCTGCGACGTTGGGTATTACAATCAGCAGCAAGCCATTTTCCTCGCCTTTATGAAACAGGGTTTGGTTTACCGTAAAAAATCCAAAGTGAATTGGGACCCGGTTGAGAACTCTGTCCTCGCCAATGAGCAGGTCGTTGACGGCAAAGGCTGGCGCAGCGGGGCGACTATTGAGCAGCGCGAGATGAACCAATGGGTGTTTAAAATCACCCATTACGCGCAGGAGCTTTTGGAAGGCCTCGACACGCTCGACCGCTGGCCCGAAAAAGTCCGCACCATGCAAGCCAATTGGATTGGACGGTCTGAAGGTTTGAATATGCGGTTTGAGTGGGCAGAGACGCAATCAGTAGACGCGCGTAAAACACTTGATAAAATGGCTTTTGATAGAGTTTTTAAAGACGAAGATGCATCCTACGACGGCATCGAAATTTACACGACGCGACCAGACACTTTGTTCGGCGCAAGCTTTATTGCCTTATCTGCCGATCACCCAATCATCAAAAATATGGCCAAAAGCAATTCTGAAATAAAAAATTTCCGCATTAAATGCGGCCAGATCGGGACGACAGAAGAAGCGATAGCGACCGCGCCAAAATTGGGTTTTGATACTGGCCTGAAAGTTAAACACCCTTTCACGGGCAAAGAGCTTCCAGTCTGGATCGCGAATTTTGTCCTAATGGGGTATGGCACAGGCGCAATTTTTGGCTGTCCTGCCCATGACCAACGCGACCTTGATTTTTCGCGTAAATACGGTTTGCCTGTGCTCGCCGTCGTTTTGCCCGAAGGCGAAGACGCGGCCAGCTATGATGTCGGAACGGAAGCCTATACAGGCGAGGGCACAATATATAATTCCGGTTTCCTGGACGGCCTGTCCAAAGATGAAGGTATAAAAGCTGCCACAGCAAAAATTGAAGAGATGGGCCTCGGCCACGGCACAGTGCAATACCGTCTGCGCGATTGGGGCGTCTCGCGGCAACGCTATTGGGGATGCCCGATTCCAATTATCTACTGCAAAGATTGCGGCGCGGTTCCCGTCCCCGAAGGCGACCTTCCTGTCGAGCTGCCTGATGATGTGAGCTTTGATAAGCCCGGTAATCCGTTGGATCATCACCCGACATGGAAAAACGTGCCATGTCCAACATGTGGCAAGCCCGCCCGCCGCGAAACCGATACGCTGGATACCTTTGCAGACTCATCTTGGTATTTCGCGCGCTTTGCGGGCGGCAATACGGATGACCGTCCCTTTGATAAGGTTGAGGCGTCAAATTGGCTGCCCGTCGATCAATATATTGGCGGCGTTGAACATGCCGTGCTGCATCTTTTATATGCGCGTTTTTTCACGCGCGGGCTGCGCGATTGCGGGCTGTTGGATCTGCCCAGCGGGGAGCCCTTTGCCGGACTGTTCACCCAGGGCATGGTCACCCACGCGGTCTATCAAGACGAGGACGGCGCCTATATCGAACCCGCCAATGTCGACGATAAAGACGGGACGCTTTTGACCATCGATACGGGCAAGACAGTTACCAAAGGTGACGTCATTAAAATGTCCAAGTCGAAAAAAAACACCATCGACCCCGAAGATATAATTGCCGATTACGGCGCGGATGTCGCCCGCTGGTTCGTGCTGTCTGACAGTCCGCCTGCGCGTGATTTCGAATGGACAGAATCCGGTGTTGTCGGCGCGTGGCGGTTCTCCGGCAAAGTCTGGACTTTGGTCACAGGCACGGCGTTTGACGGCAATCCGGTGACGCCCGCTCATGACGCCACAGGCGAGGCGCTGGAGCTTCGCAAAGTGGCGCATAAAGCCATCGACAATATCACCTCAGGCATTGAATCCTTTCGGTTCAATACTTCCGTGGCGCAAATTTATGAACTGACTAATGCGCTGACAAAATATAAAGGCGATGACGCCGCGCGGCTGGAAGCGCTGGGGATTTTGATCCGCGCGATTGCACCTTTTATGCCGCATCTGGCCGAAGAATGCTGGGCCAATATTGGCGGAGAGGGTCTGTGTTATCACGCGCCATGGCCCGTCGCCGATCTTGACCTTCTGACCGAAGATACCGTTACATTGCCCGTGCAAGTCAACGGCAAGCGCCGCAGCGAAATCGAGGTTGCGGCCAATTTGGACAAAGGCGGCGTTGAGGCGGCGGCTATGGCGGATGAGCGGACACAAAAATCGCTTGAAGGCCTGACCATACGCAAAGTCATTGTTGTTCCCGGGCGGATTATCAATATAGTGGCCAACTAATGAAACACATTATTCTTATTGCTGCGGCTCTGATTGTTTCCGCTTGCGGGTTTACGCCATTGCATGCACCAAGTCCGCTTGGCGTCATGCCAACACAAAATATGTATTTGGATTTTGTCGAGACAGACGCGCGCGGCGCGACGGGTGACAAGATTGAATTCCTGCTTCGCCAATCCCTGATCGACAGCATGGGCACGCCATCAGGCAGCAGCCCCTATACACTCAGCCTGACATCGAAAATACAGCGTTCATCTATTGGCGTGCGCCAAGATGATGTGGCGGGGCGTTTCGATCTTCGTCTGACTGTCAATTACCGTTTGTTGGAGACGAAAACCGGCGATGTTTTGGATACAGGCAGTGTCAGCGCCATTTCAACATTTGGCGCTCCCGGCGACCCTTACGGCTCAATTGCAGCGCAAAATAATGCAGAAAAGCGCGTGGCGCGCGAAGCGGCTGACCGTCTTTTGTTTGATGTCGCGACTTATTTTAAACGGCAATAAATACTGTGAAGCTGACCGGATCACGGGCGGATAAATTCTGCGCTTCACCAAATTCAGATGTGTTTGGCGCGCTGCTTTACGGTCCTGACCGCGGCCTTGTCCATGAACGCAGTGCCGCACTGGCTAAAGCCTTTGTCCCGGATGCGGACGAAGCCTTTGGCCAGACCGTTCTGACCGCTGATGATCTGTCCTCTGACTTCGGCAAGCTTTCCGATGAGATGAGCGCGCTCAGTATGTTTGGCGATACGCGGCTTATCCGCGTGCGACTGGACCATGAACGTCAAGGCGGGGCGCTGTCAAAGCTGATTAAACATCTGGATACCAACCCGGAAATTATTGCCGCGCGGCTGATCATAGAGGCCGGGGATATGCAGTCGCGCAGCGCGACGCGTAAGGCCTTTGAAGCCGCAGGGCATTTCGCGGCAATTCCTTGCTATGAGCCCAGCGCGCGTGATTTGGAGAATATGGTGCGTGACGGATTGGGCGCAGCCGGAGAGCATGGCGTCGGCATTGGCCGCGACGCACTGGCGGCATGGCTGCCTTTGCTCGAAGGCAATAGCGCGCTGGCTAAAGGTGAAATCGACAAAATGGCGCTTTATAAGGGTTATGGGGCCAGTGAAGGCGAGAGCGTTACGGTTGACGACATTGAGGTTCTGGCCGCAGGCGCGCAGGGCGCGTCACTGGACGATATCATTTACCCCGCTTGTAGCGGGCAGGTTGGTCTCGCTGACAATGCCTATGCCCGCGCCATTGACGCCAATATGAACCCCGCCATGATTTTACGCAGTTTGCAGCGGCATTTGACCCGGCTTCATGCTGCTGTCTTGGCGATGGATACGGGCCGCAGCGCAAGCGAGGCCATGCGCAGCCTTCGTCCGCCGGTCTTTGCTATGCGGCAACGCGATTTTGAACGGCAAATGCGGCTCTGGCCCGCCGGCGCATTGTCAAAAGTGCTCGCCCAATCTCTCGAGACTGACCGCGCGGTGAAAACAGCCGGCTCTCCTGCTGCAAGCCTGACCGGACGCTTTATTCTCGCGCTATCCATGCAGGCGGCGCGGCGCGCCCGGTAGACCCTGTTATTGGCCAGCCACAACGTCTTGAATAATCCGGCCTTATCGTTATCAAACGCAAAACCATATTTTGAGAAATTTTATGATTGAGAATTTACGTGAGTGGCTGAACGCACATGGTCTGGAATTGGATCAATTTTTCCTGTTCGTAACACCGATTGTCAGCGCCGTCATAATTCTCACGGCTGGATGGCTGATCGCAAAGTTTTCCCGCCGCTGGGTCAGAACGCGTAAATTCTCCCGTTTAAACCCATCGACAGCCAGCACGATGCGTCCGGTTCTGGCCAGCGTTGTCGGCTATGTCGTTTTCCTGGCAGCTATTTATGCGGCGCTGCGCAGTCTCAATATTGACAGCGCGCCTTTGCTCGCGGCCTTCGGCGGCGCGGCGCTCGCTATCGGTCTGGCTCTGCAAGGCACATTATCCAATATTGCCTCGGGCGTTATGATGCTGTTTTTACAGCCGCTACGCGTCGGTGAATATGTCGATACCACGACTGTGGTCGGCACTGTTGACGAGATCGGCCTGTTCCAGACGACGTTCAAAAATATTGAAGGCGTCTTTGTTTTTGTCCCTAACTCCGAAGTCTGGAAAAACCGGATCCAGAATTTTGCCCGCCATACGGAGCGCAAGCTTATCATGGATATCGGCGTCGCTTATGACACCGACTTGGAAGCCGCGCGGGATTTAATCATCGCGACGATGGCCGCGGATACGCGGGTCCTGGATTTTCCAACGTTGCCGGAATGCCATGTGATGAGTTTTGGCGACAGCGCCATCAATCTCTCCGCGCGCTGTATGATGGGCCCGGCGGACTGGCTTAAAAACACCTCCGACATCCGGATAAAAGTCAAACAGGCGCTGGATCAGGCCAATATCGAAATACCGTTCCCGCAGCGCGTTGTGCATCAGGCTAAATCCTAAATATTGATATCGAGGCTTATCAGATGCGGGATGAGAAGCTATTCTAAATCCGGCGGAATTTACGCCAAATTGAGCTATCACCGAGCGACTCAATAAAGGCCTCATGAGCGGTTTTTTCAGCATGCGTCACGCATAGAGGCAAGGGCGCGGGACGTTGCGGCGCAGCGCGGCGGCCTGTGTCTTGAAGAGGTTTACTCCCAAAATCATCCAGACCAAGACGCCGCGCGCGGCCGCCTGACAACTCCAAATAAACTTCGGCCAGAAGGATGGAGTCGGTAATTGCGCCATGTTTATCGCGGCTGGCCAGTGAAATATCAAAACGCTTGCACAATGCATCAAGCGTAGCGGGCGAGCCCGGGAACTTTGCCCGCGCCATTTTTAGCGTATCGACGAAACGCGGCGTCGGGATTTGGCTAAATCCGGCGCGGCCAAGTTCTGCATTGACGAAGCCACGGTCAAAATCAGAATTATGGGCGATCAGCGGTGCTTCGCCAATAAAATCAAGAAAGTCCTGCGCCACGTCCTTAAATAGCGGTTTTCCACTCAGAAATTCTGTCGTCAGCCCGGTAATTTCAACGACGCGTTCAGGAACTTCCCGCAAGGGGTCACAATAGCGGTGAAAGCTTTTTCCGGTTGGCAGATAGTCGATAAGCTCGATGCACCCGATCTCTGTAATGCGGTCCTCACCCTTGGCGTCAAATCCGGTTGTCTCTGTATCAAAGACGATTTCGCGTCCGGGGTTTTTAGCGCGTCGTGTCATGTGTCTCTCCCGCGGCCAGTAGCTGCGCGACAATTTTTTCAACCTGTTCGCGCGCCGCATCCAGACCCGCGCCGGAGTTAACCACAAAATTCGCGCGTCGGCGTTTCTCTGCATCCGGCATTTGGCGCGCTAAAATAGACTTAAATTTATCCTCGCTCATATTCGGACGGGCCAGAACACGGTCACGCTGCACAGCATAGGGCGCTGTCACAACAACCGTTTTGTCCACGCGTTTATCGCCGCCCGTTTCAAATAAGAGCGGCACGTCATCGATAAATATTTTAACCCCGCGCGATTTGGCATCCGCCATCGCCGCGGCGCGCATTTGCGCCACAAGGGGATGAATAAAGGATTCAAGTACGCCGAATAAAAGCGGGTTTTGCGCCAAAGCTTCGGATAGTTTTGCGCGGTCTACGGCGCCGTTAACTATAGTGTCCGGCAGTCCGGCGCGCAATATCGGCACAGCCGCGCCGCCGCGCGCATATAAAGCATGGACGGCTACATCGGCATTAAAAACCGCCGCGCCGCAGGCCTGAAACATTTTCGCTGTTACTGTCTTGCCCATTCCGATTGAGCCTGTCAGCCCTACGGTAATCATGGGTTTTTAAGCAGGTTAAGCAAGAGCGGGGTTGGATCATCCGGCGGCGCATCTATACCGAAAAAAGCTTTAAAGCTGGGACGGGCCTGCGCAATCAACATATCGAGTCCCCCCAATGTCTGCAGCCCTCTACGCGCCGCGGCTTTGAGCAGCCGCGTCTCAGTCGGGTTATAAACCAGATCATAAACCCAGGCTGTCTCCGGCGCGTAAGCCACATTAATATCCAATCGCGATTTGCCCACCATTCCGGCGCTGGACGCATTGATAATAAGCCCCGCCCCGCGCAGAGCCTCATTACGATCCGCCCACGGCACCGCATAAAGACTGGGCACAGAAAGCTGGTCGGCGAGCTGTACCGCGCGGCTATCTGTACGGTTAGTCAGCCGTATTTCCGGCACGGATAAAGACATCAGCGCCGCTATGACGGCGCGCGAGGCGCCGCCGGCGCCGATGACCGCTGCGGGCGCGCTGGACAAATGCCCATGAAGACCCCGAGAGAGAAGCGGCGCGGCAAAGCCTTGCATGTCCGTATTATGGGCCACTAATTTGCCGCCGCGTTTGTACAGCACATTAGCGACGCCCAGTCGCCGTGCATCGGCTGTCATGACGTCGGCAGCCTCATAGGCGAGTTGTTTAAGCGGCGCCGTAACATTGAGCCCGGTCAGCGTCGTACGTTTTAATGTTTTAAAAGCCCGCAAGGCCTCATCGGGGTGAACGGCAAAGGGGATATAGGCCCCGTTTAGCCGCGTTTTCCGGAGCCAAAAACTATGTAGCATAGGCGAGAGCGATTGATGGATTGGCCATCCCGCAACGCCGGCGATTTGGGCTATAGGACGGGTCATGATGCAATTGCGCCGCGTATGCGTAGATAATCCAAAACGGGCAGGAGCGAGAGGCCGAGAATGGAGAAGAAATCTCCGTCAACAGCTGAGAAAAGCTGCGCGCCAAGACCTTCGAATTTATAAGCGCCGACTGAGGTCAGCAGATCCTCTCCGCCGGCCTCGAGATAGCCGTCTAAAAAACTGTCGCTAAAATCACGCATGGTGAGTTTTGTTTTTGATATATGACGCCATACAGCAGATCCGTTCTCACTTATAACGGCGGCACCGATAAGGTAATGCGTTTTGCCGCGCAGAGCCAGCAAGCGCGCCCGCGCCTCGTCCAATGTTTGAGGTTTGTCATAAAGCCTGTCTTCAAACACCATAATCTGGTCTGCCCCAATAACCAAGCCGTCTTGATTGCGCGACACCCGTACAGATTTGGCTTCGGCTAAAGCGTCGGCGATATCGCGCAATCTTGCACCCTCAGCCAGCATCGCAGTCTTAATTGCGGCTTCGTCAACAGGTTTTGTAATGACCTCAAATGTCACGCCCGCATCATTTAGAATCCGGCGGCGTATTACGCTGCCCGAGGCCAGAGTAATAGACGGCACATTCATCGTTTGTGTTCCTGATAAATATTGATAATCCGCGCGGCGGTTTCCTCGATAGAGCGGCGCGACACATCCACTGTCGGCCAGCGGTGTTTCGCAAAGAGCCGCTTGGATTTTAACATTTCGTCGCGCACACTAATCTCATTCGCATAAGCACTCGCTTTGGTTTCATTCAGGCTAGCCAGGCGCTGCTCGCGTATCTCTGCTATGCGTTCGGGCCGGGCAACAAGTCCAACTATTAGCGGCTTTTTAAAGCTTATCACATCTTTGGGTAATGTCGCGCCGGGCACGAGCGGAATATTTCCGGCTTTAATTCCTCGGTTGGCTAGATAAATACAGGTCGGCGTTTTTGACGTCCGCGAAACGCCGAGCAAGATAACGTCTGCGTCTTTAAGACCGGCAACATTTTGTCCGTCATCATGAGCCATGGCAAAATCCAGGGCCTTGATGCGGTCATAATATTGCTCGTCCAGATGACGCTGCGCCCCAACCTCTGAAGACATAGCTTCACCAAGATACCTGCCCAAAGTAGCTAAAGTTGGGTCTAAAATAGACACGGCCTGCATATTGAGCTCCGCACAGCGCTGCTCAAGCCGGTGGCGATTTTCATCATTAACGAGTGTATAGAGCACGATCCCAGGACGGGCTTCGATCTGTTCCAATGTACGCTCCATTTGCGCCGGCGTTCGCACCAGCGCGTGTAGATGCTCCAGCGCTGTGGCATGGACAAATTGCGCGGTCGACGCTTTCATCACAGCAACCAACGTTTCACCGGTCGAGTCGGAAACAAGATGAACATGGAAATAGATCGATATGTCGGTTTGAGATTTCAAATTCTCGGGATATCCTGTTCATAGACGGGGCATAAAGAGTGTCTGCCTGTGCATAGCAGGGTCGGGACTGTGCACTCAACACTTATCGAAGGGTGCCCTCACCTGTCTATGCGAATAACTTCGTTAATCTTTCATTAACTTTTGCACTTGTGAGCGAAATGTAGTCGAGAGTCGGGAATTAAGAGGATAATATCTAATCCACATTTTATCTTGTTGAGTTATCCCGACCATAATCTTTGAAATACAACATTTTTTTGACTTATTCATTGATTTATTAAGCTGTGGATTATTTTATCCTCTGTGCATAGAGGCATATGAATTCACCCTTTCTTAAGACAAGTAAAGATGCGTTAATCTTTGCGCACATAGTCACAGGCCCTACATCTACCCCTACTTATATTTATAAGATAAGGGGAGAGCGATAAACGAGAGCTTTTTTCAATATGACACCGTTAATACTTAGAGCTTTGCAGGGTGAAACTCTGCCTACGCCTCCTATTTGGTTTATGCGTCAGGCCGGTCGGCACTTGCCGGAATATCTGGCGACTCGGGCTAAATCCAAAGACTTTATCGATTTTTGTTTTTCGCCTGATCTGGCCAGTGAAGCGACCTTGCAGCCCGTACGGCGTTACGATGTCGACGGCGCTATTCTCTTTGCCGATATCTTGCTCATTCCAATCGGACTTGGGCGGTCTGTGCATTTTGAAAAGGGTGTTGGTCCTGTGCTGGAGCCGATCACGGTAGAGGGTATATCCAAGCTGACGATTGACGGCGCAGCGGACCGCATCTCCAGTATTTATGAAACAGTATCCAAAGTTAGAGCCGCTTTGCCGGAAGATAAAACGCTCATCGGCTTTGCGGGCGGATGCTGGACGGTGGCGACCTATATGATTGAAGGACGCGGCACTCCGGATAAGGAAAAGGCCAAACGCTTTGCCTATGAAAATCCGGACGCCATGGATGATTTACTGGACGCTCTGGCTGTGAGCACTGCAGAATATTTGGTAGGTCAGGCGAGAGCGGGCACACAGGTTCTCAAAATTTTTGAGAGTTGGGCGCAAGGCCTAAGTCCTGCGCAATTTGAGACTCTGGTCATATCGCCAACGCGCAAAATTATTCATTTGGTCCGCGAAGCGGGCATTACCGTGCCAATTATCGGGTTTCCGCGCGCGGCGGGGCTGAATATGATCACATTTTCAAATGCGCTGGACCTTCAAGGATTGGCCGTAGGCACCGATACGTCTATGGGTGCATTGCGGCCCCATGTCAGGGACGGCTTGTGCCTTCAGGGTAATCTGGACCCGCTTCTGCTACGGATGGGCGGGCAGGCTATGCTGGACGGCGTTGACCGCGTGCTTGACGATGCCGCTCAAGGGCCGCATATTTTCAATCTGGGACATGGCGTGACGCCGGACGTAAAGATTGAGAGCGTCCATGGCGTAATTAATCGCATTCGGGAGAGATAAATGGCCACCGAAAATTTGATATGGGATATCTTTATATGGGTGAAAGCCTTTCATGTCATAGCCGTGATTTTTTGGATGGCGGGGCTTTTGCTCCTGCCGAGATTCTACGTGTATCACAGCACGGCTAAGCCGGGCGGCGAGCTTGAAGCGCAAATGCTTATTGCTGAAGCGCGGCTGATGAAGATTATCATGAACCCGGCTATGGTTGTCGCCTTTGTACTGGGATTGGCTTTGATTGCTTATCGCCATGCGGATCTATTTAGCTCTGCTTGGCTTTGGGTGAAGCTAGTTTTTGTCTTTGGCTTGATTGGGTTTCACGGCATGCTCAGTGCTGACCGCAAAAAATTTGCCCGCGGGGAACGGCCACGGAGTGAGAAAACATATCGCAAGTTGAACGAGATTCCGTCTATAGCTGCGATAGTGATTGTGATTATGGCAATCGTTGAACCGTTCTAGCGCCGCAGACCGGACTTGACGAAACCAACGGCTCTGCTAAGAGCGATTTATAAAGACGCGGCGTCCGCTGCGCATTTTCCCCCTTAAGTCCCGGTTTTTATGTTCGGGCAAAACGATAGAGATGTATATGAACGCCAAATTGGCCGCTGCGCCCAAGGTGGATCCAGCCGAAATAGACGCGCTGACCGAGCTTAGCCTCGATGATTTAAAACAAAAAAAACCCGGCGAATTGATCGCCTTTGCTGAAGCCGTCGGCATTGAAAATGCCGGCTCAATGCGCAAACAAGACATATTCGTTGCGGTCCTTAAAGACCTGGCCGAAAACGATGTTGAGATTCACGGTAGCGGCGTTTTGGAAGTGCTGCTGGACGGCTTTGGTTTCTTGCGCGCGCCTGAAGCAAATTATCTTCCCGGCCCTGACGATATTTATGTCACGCCGCAACAAATCCGTAAATTTGGTTTGCGCACGGGCGACACAATTTCCGGTCAAATCCGCAGTCCGCAAGATACAGAGCGCTATTTTGCCCTGACGAAAACCTTGATGATTAATTTCTCAACGCCGGAGCAAGCCAAAAATAAAGTTCATTTTGATAATTTGACTCCGCTGTATCCCGATGAGCGGATGAAAATGGAAATAGAAGACCCGACGCTCAAAGATCAGTCCGGCCGGATTATTGATATCGTCTCGCCGATCGGGAAAGGCCAGCGGGCTTTGATTGTTGCGCCCCCGCGCACGGGTAAAACCGTGCTTCTGCAAAATATAGCGCACAGTATCGAACGTAATCATCCTGAATGTTACGTCCTAGTGCTGCTGATCGATGAGCGCCCAGAAGAAGTTACGGATATGCAGCGTAGCGTGAAGGGCGAAGTTGTCAGCTCGACTTTTGACGAGCCCGCAACCCGCCATGTGCAGGTGGCTGAAATGGTAATTCAGAAAGCGAAGCGCCTGACCGAACACGGCAAAGATGTGGTTATTTTGCTTGATTCCATCACCCGTCTTGGCCGCGCCTATAATACGGTTGTGCCCAGCTCCGGTAAAGTTTTGACCGGTGGTGTCGACGCGAATGCTTTGCAACGCCCTAAGCGGTTCTTCGGCGCAGCGCGCAATATCGAAGAAGGCGGAAGCCTGACGATTATTGCGACGGCGCTGATTGATACCGGCTCGCGCATGGACGAAGTTATCTTTGAAGAATTTAAAGGTACGGGCAATTGCGAAATTGTGCTTGACCGCAAAGTTGCGGATAAACGTATTTTCCCGGCGATTGATGTGACGAAATCCGGAACGCGGAAAGAAGAGCTTTTGATTACGCCTGTTGATTTGCAGAAAACCTATGTTTTGCGCCGTATTTTAAACCCTATGGGCACAATGGACGCGATTGATTTCCTGATTTCGAAACTCAAAGACACCAAATCAAACGAAGAATTCTTCGATAGCATGAACACTTAAAGATTAACATTATTTAGTCATCCCGAATATATTTCGGGATGGCTTTTTGTTTTGGGACATAAATTAGGCTAGCCGCATTGCCGTCAAGTTAGCCGCATTGCCGTCAAGTTAGCGGCAGTCTGCAAGCCGTTCTTGATCGGTTTGGTTTTGGCCTATTTTGCCCATAAGTTCCGACGCATAATCTGTGACTAATATATCAACATTGCGCCAATTATCCGGCAGAGCCCGCCGTGCGGAGAACTGCCCAAATGCGGTGTATGTCTTTGGATTACGGACAAATATCTCTTCGTCCTCCGAAATATCATCTGTACCAAGCCAAACCAATTGGTCTCCGGTTTCATCTATTGCATTCGGGGATACGGAGATCATCATATCCGGTGCCAGGGCCCGTAGGCGTGCGGCTTGCTCAGGATAATAAGCAATCAGGATGACTTGGGGTCCCATATTTTTGTTTGAGATGAGGGCCACAACATCAGCCTCATTGGCTGAACTTTTAAAATCTATCTCCAGATATAATTTGCCTTTCGCCCAATCGAGAACTTGAGAGAGGGTTGCGGGCCGGTAAGATGTAAATTCGCCTCGGGGCGTTTTAAGCAGAATTTTATCCAAATCACCTGCGGTAGATGCTGCGACGACGCCTCTGCCCGTGGTTTTTTCTTCCCACACTCCATCATGAAATAGAATGATTGTGCGGTCTTTGATCTGCGCAATATCGACCTCACCCATTATAAAGCCAGCCTCATAAGCCAGTTTTAACGTTTCCAAGGCGTTTTCAGCTTGATCGAGACCTTTATCACGGCCGCGGTGGAGGGCCAGTATCGGGCCGCTGTCCGACAGGCAGGATAATGTTGATGCGATAGACGGTAGGGCTGCGACTGTTTCGGTCTGAGCGATTTCGGTTTTTGTGGTATTAATGTTTTCTACGCTGGATTGGGGGGCCGGATCACATGCTGCGAGTGCAAGAGAGGAGATGAAACCGAAAAGCGTTCTTTTCATTGTCTGACTCTTTGTTCAAAAGGCGTTATGGATGCTTTAAACCAAAACTTTCCCAATGACACTATTTTTGCCCCCGCGAGCGGACAAGGCCGTGCGGGCATTAGCGTTGTCCGCATATCCGGGCCCGACACCAACACTATATTGCGGCAAATCCTGCGTGGCAGCCTTCCGAATGTACGAAAAGCCAGCCTTCGTAAAATTCGCCACCCGGAGAGCGGACATGTTCTGGATGAAGCGCTGGTTCTACGCTTTTCCGCCCCGGCCAGTTTTACAGGCGAGGATATGGCCGAGCTTCATTTGCATGGCAGTCCGGCAGTCCTTGAAGCTGTCGCTACGGCCATGCTGTCTCTCGGCTTGCGTTTAGCGCGGGCGGGGGAGTTTACACGCCGCGGCTTTGAAAATGGAAAAATGGATCTGACAGAGGCTGAAGGCCTGGCTGATCTGATTGATGCCCAAACCGAGCGTCAACGCGTGCAAGCCTTGCGCCAAATGGACGGCGGGCTGAAAGACGAATATGAACTATGGCGCGAGGCGATTCTAGACGCATTGGCGCAGATTGAAGGGGAGATCGACTTTCCCGATGAGGGTGATGTTCCGGACGGGCTCTCACACAGAGCTTTGCCGGGCCTGCAAACACTGTCAGACCAGCTTAAAACTGCTTTACAGCAAAGCCGGCGCGGCGAAGCTATTAGGCATGGCGTGGATATAGCGATTATCGGAGCGCCTAATGCTGGAAAATCATCTTTAATCAATGGCTTAACAAATAAAGATACTGCTATCGTGTCTCATATAGCGGGAACGACACGTGATGTTCTGGACGCTTATATTGATATTGACGGCTTGCCCGTTCGACTATCGGATACGGCGGGATTGCGGCTCACGAAGAATGTTATTGAAGCGGAGGGCGTTCGGCGCGCCCGCGCCCGCGCTAGTCAAGCAGATTTGCGTATCGCTTTGATAGATATGACAAAACGGTCTCAACATGTTCGGGTTTTATTAGATCTTTTACAGCCCGGAGACATTATTCTACTCAATAAGACGGATCTCAATCCTGCTGATAAAGCGGCGGAGGCTGTGCTTGCAATGATAACAGACCGCCGAGATGTTTCACGTGAAACATTCGAAATCGCCCGTATTGCGGCGACGGACATTGACGGCGTTACTGCGGCGCGGAGACTTCTCACTAAAGTTTTGCAGGACAGATTTTCTATGACGGAGGATGCGGGTCTGACTCGCGCGCGCCATCGTGATTGTGTTGTAAAAGCCAATGAAGCCGTCAGCCGCGCGATTACGGCTTTATCCATAGCGCCTGAATTGGCCGGAGATGATCTGCGCCGTGCCTTGCATGCGATAAAGGAATTGGCCGGAGAAACGGATATTGAAGCCGTTTTGGATCGCATCTTCTCGCGCTTTTGTATCGGCAAGTAGTTTGCGTGGGTGATTCTGCCAGATGACTCGCCGCGCAAATCTGCTATAGCGCCGTTATGAGTAAAAATTCCACATATGACGTTATTGTAATTGGCGGTGGCCATGCGGGCTGTGAAGCGGCCAGCGCGTCTGCGCGAGCCGGCGTAGCGACATTGCTTTTGACCCATAATATGGAGACGATCGGCGAAATGTCGTGCAATCCGGCGATCGGCGGTCTGGGTAAGGGTCATCTTGTCCGCGAAGTGGATGCGCTTGGCGGTTTGATGGGCAAAACCGCTGATGCTTCAGGCATACAGTTTCGGGTGTTAAACCGCAGTAAAGGCCCGGCCGTGCGCGGGCCTCGCACGCAAAGTGACCGCGGCTTATACCGCAGCGCTATGCAGCTGGCTTTGTCACAAGTTGAAAACCTGTCCATCATTGCGGGGGCTGTTGACGACCTTATTCTTGACGCCGGCCGCATTATTGGGGTGCGGTGTGAGGATGGATGTGAGTACGGCGCGTCTAAAGTCGTTTTGACGACTGGGACATTCCTCAAAGGCGTTATTCATATCGGCGATCAACGTATTCCGGCCGGACGTCATGGCGAAGCACCGGCTTTGGGTTTATCTGAGCGTCTGTATAAGGCCGGACTTGATCTCGGGCGGCTTAAGACAGGGACGCCGGCCCGGCTTCAAAAATCCAGCTTGGACTGGGATAGCTTGCCGAAACAGGAGGCTGATGAGACGCCAGTACCGTTCTCATTTATGACACCCAAAATCACGATTCCTCAAATATCTTGCGCTATAACAGGCACAACGTCGCATACACATAAGATTATTTCGGATAATATCGAAAAATCTGCGGTTTTTAGCGGCTCCATATCCGGACGCGGGCCGCGCTATTGTCCGTCTATCGAGGATAAAGTCGTGCGGTTTGCGGATCGAAATGCCCATCAGGTCTTTCTCGAACCCGAAGGTCTTCCGGGCGGCCCTGACGGAGATACGGTTTATCCCAATGGGATTAGCAGCTCCTTGCCCGAAGAGGTTCAGGATATGTGGCTGCGCACTATTCCGGGACTCGAAGTGTGCGTGGTGGAGCGATATGGCTACGCGATAGAATATGATTATGTCGACCCGAGAGAACTTCGCGCGACTTTGGAGGTGCGTAAACTCTCCGGCCTCTATTTGGCGGGACAGATTAACGGCACGACCGGATATGAAGAAGCGGCGGCGCAAGGTCTTATTGCCGGCGTTAATGCGGCGTTTGCGGTGAAGGGCAAAGACCCGCTAATATTGACGCGCTCAGATGCCTATATCGGCGTTATGATTGATGATTTGATTACAAAAGGCGTCTCCGAGCCTTACCGTATGTTTACATCAAGGGCCGAATATCGCCTGACATTACGGGCCGATAATGCTGATCGCCGCCTTACCCCTCTGGCTATAGAGCGTGGTCTAGTCGATGGCGACCGACGCGGCGCGTTTGAGAGCAAGATGGGCGAAATCACAGCCGCGACGCATTTAGTCAAAACGCTGGCGGGGACACCGACAGAACTGCAAAAGCACGGCCTTAAAGTCAATCAGGACGGCCGGTCGCGCACGGTTGCGGATCTGTTAGCCTATCCGGATGTTCAGTGGACGGATATGTGCCGCGTTTGGCCGGAGCTTTCCGGAATTGGCCCTGAGATTGCTGAGCAGATGGAAATTGACGCGCTTTATGCCGGGTATATTGACCGTCAAGCCGCTGATATCGCCACATTTCGTCGTGAAGAGGGTCTAAAACTGCCTGATGCTCTGGATTATACGTCGATTGGCGGAATTTCCAATGAAGTGCGCGAAAAGCTGATAACTACGCGGCCTGCTACATTTGGCCAAGCCGCGCGCATTGAAGGCGTTACGCCCGGCGCTTTGTCCGCTTTGCTCGCCTATGTCCGCAAAGCAAGCTGAGCCGATTATGCCGGGACGCGCCGTTTTCGCTGCTCAGGACAATGTTTCACGTGAAACATTGGCGGCTTTCGATATTTGGTTTAATCTTCTCACCCGCTGGAATGCATCGATAAATTTGGTTCAAAAAACGTCACTTGAGCAATTTTGGACCCGTCATGCCGCCGATAGCTGGCAAATCACCGATTATATTCCAGACGGAACACTGCGGGCCATTGATCTGGGCTCCGGCGGGGGATTTCCGGGCCTGGCGGTCGGGATATGGCTTAAGACACAAGGTAAAGGCGGGGTGAAGCTTGTCGAGGCAGCCGGTAAAAAGGCCTCATTTTTACGCACGGCGGCGCGCGAAATGGACTTACCGGTGAATGTCGCGGCGAAACGGGCTGAATCGCTCCCTAACGACCCCTATAATGTGATAACGGCGCGGGCTTTTGCGCCGCTGCCGAAGCTTTTGACCTATGCCGAACGGTTTACGGGGCCTGATACACGGCTGATTTTGCTTAAAGGGCGGCAAGCACCCACAGAAATCAAGCAAGCGCGCACCGATTTTGACTTTAATTGCGATATATTCCCCAGTATCTCTGACCCTGAGGGACATGTGCTCGTGCTTTCTGATCTGAGACACCGCCAAATAGGGACGCCATAACCGCCATGAAGACTATTGCTATCGTCAATCAGAAGGGCGGCGTCGGGAAAACGACGACAACGATCAATCTGGCCGCAGCGTTGACCCTTCTCGGGAAAACGGTTCTAATCATTGATCTGGACCCACAAGGCAATGCCAGTACAGGTCTTGGCCTTTTGCGCGCAGACCGCAATCAAACCAGTTATGATTTACTAGTCGATGGCGTGGATATTGATGACACTATTCACGAAACCTCTGTGCCGAATTTACAGATCATCCCGTCCGATATGGATTTATCCGGCGCGGAGCTCGAAATTGGTGAGCAGGCCGGGCGCACAACGCGGTTAAAATCTGCCCTGAACAGCTTGTCGCCCAAACCGGACTATATCTTGATCGACTGTCCGCCGTCCTTAAGTCTATTGACTGTCAATGCCTTAGCGGCATCCGATAGCGTTCTTGTGCCGCTACAATGTGAGTTTTATGCGCTTGAGGGATTAAGCCAGCTGCTCAAAACTGTAGAGATGGCGAAGGCCAATATTAATCCCGCTTTGATCATCGAGGGCGTTATGCTGACCATGTATGATCAACGTAATCGCTTGTCAGCGCAGGTCGCCGCGGATGTCCGCAAGCATTTGGGCCGCGCCGTGTTTAAAACCATGGTGCCGCGCAATGTCCGCATTGCCGAGGCGCCCAGCTATGGCCGGCCGGTGCTTATGTATGATCGTAATTGCGCCGGATCCATCGCCTATATGGATTTAGCAAAAGAGATATTGGCGCGAAGAAAACCTGAACAGAAACGAGGCACATAATGGTAAAATCTCCCAAATCTGAAGCATCGACGCCCAAACGGGCACGCGATCGTGGTCTTGGACGGGGTTTATCTGCATTGATGAATGATGTTTCAGACGCTGTTTTAGACAATCCTGCCTCTGAAGAATCTCCGAAGATATCGAAGGTATCACCTGATAAAACGCATGAAAATGTAAAGACTACCCCATCTACACGCAGCGCAGCCGAATTTATTTCGATATCTCTGATTGAACGTAACCCTAATCAACCACGCCAATATTTCGACCCGGTCAAGATGGTGGAGCTGGAGCGCAGCGTTAAGGAGAAGGGCGTGTTGCAGCCATTGCTCGTGCGCCCGTTTGAGAGCAAGGGGAAGACCCGTTACCAGATCGTGGCCGGCGAACGCCGCTATCAAGCTGCATTGAAGGCGGGACTGGATCAGCTCCCCGCTATGATACGCGAGTTGTCGGACCGCGAGGTTCTTGAGATTGGCGTGGTCGAAAATGTCCAGCGCGCCAATTTGAACCCGATCGAAGAGGCCAGCGCCTATCGCAATTTGATGGATGAATTTGGACGCACACAGGAAGACGTCGCCACTGCCGTCGGCAAAAGCCGTTCACATGTGGCGAATATGGTGCGGCTTTTAACCCTGCCTGACCGTGCACAGCACTTTCTCGCTATGGGAAAACTATCAGCCGGACATGCGCGCGCCGTTATATCTGCCCCGGACCCACTGGCTCTGGCTGAAATGATTGTCGCCAAAGATCTGTCCGTACGCGAAACCGAGAAGATGGTTCGCCGTCTGAAAAAAGGACAGCCGCTACAGCCGCGCTTAGAGACAAAGTCGGCGGACATCCGCGCGCTGGAAAAACAGCTCGGCGATACGCTCGGCCTACGGGTGGATTTAAAACATAAAGGCCCGAATGGACGCCTTGAAATTCATTACCGCAATGATGAAGAGCTGGAAGACCTGATCAAACGCCTGCCTGAGGGCTGGGGTTAGCCTACAGGAGGCGTGATTAAAATATAGCCTGTGCTTCCAAATGCCGCCAATTCGATTGTCTCAGGATTAAAATCAACCGAAACATCATATCTTATACCTTCGACAACTAGAATGACAATATTACTGCGTAATGTGATACTAAATTGAACTTCTTGTCCAATAACTTGGTGCAAAACTGCGTAGTCACCATCAATGGTGTCCCAGCTCTTACCTGTTTTTTTCGACTTCATCCATTCCGCTTCAACATGGTTGCCAACCTGTGGGCATATAATCCCAATATTTATAGATAGGCCTTCCTGAACACTTTTAATTTGAAACCTTAACCCTGAACCCCATTTTTCGTGGCGGTTACAAGCTGTTATGTTCATTTTTCCGCTAATTTGGCCCGATAGTGTAAGTTTTGATTTAGCTTCGATATCAATATAATCATAATGCCCGCTTTGAATATCAAAATCATAACGACTTAAAGCGGTTGCACCGCTTGCCGCCGTCACTAAGTTCGAGTTAAAGGCAGGTAAACATATAACAAGAAAAAATATATATTTTAGATTCTTAAGCGCCATGATTGGAAATCATAGGGAAATAAGCCTACATGGCAAACCGAAATTCGTTTTTATCTGCTCGGCCAATATCTTATTTCCCATTACAAAATCATAATTCCGCGCGCGAAACCTTCACAAATGTGAAATCATATCTATATAACTCTGCTGGAGGGACTTATGGCCAAGACACCCAAGACGAAATCAAAAACGAAACCTAAGAGCAAAGCGGTCGCGAAGAAAACCGCTGCGTCGACCCCGTCGACCTATACGGGCAATATGACGATGTCTGTGGCGCTCTCACCCGAGCAGGGATTGTCGCGTTACCTCTCCGAAATTCGTAAATTCCCTATGCTTGAGCCGGACCAGGAGTTTATGCTCGCCAAGCGTTTTGCCGATCACGATGATATGGGCGCGGCTGAGCAAATGGTGACATCACATTTGCGTCTCGTGGCGAAGATCGCCATGGGCTATCGCGGCTATGGCCTGCCCATTGGTGAAGTCATCAGTGAAGGCAATGTCGGGTTGATGCAGGCGGTCAAGAAATTTGATCCTGATAAGGGGTTTCGCCTGTCAACCTATGCCATGTGGTGGATCCGCGCCGCGATACAGGAATATGTTCTGCGCAGTTGGTCGCTTGTGAAAATGGGCACGACCGCCGCGCAAAAGAAATTATTTTTCAATCTACGCCGCCTTAAAGGCGAGATGAAAGCGATTGATGACGGCGATTTGCATCCCGATGATGTCGCCAAGATCGCGACCAAGCTTAACGTCAAAGAAGCCGAAGTCGTGTCGATGAACCGCCGTATGTCAGGCGGTGATGCGTCGCTTAACGTCACCATAGGCGGCGAGGATGGCGGCGGCCAGTGGCAGGATTGGCTCGAAGATGAAAATTATGCGCCGCAGGATAAGGTTATTGGCGATAGCCAGGAATATGATGCCCGCATGTCGCTTCTGCGTGACGCCATGAGCGATCTGAATGCGCGTGAGCAGGATATTATTGAAAAACGCCGCCTGTCGGATAGCCCGCAAACGCTGGAAGAACTGGCGCAAGTCTATAAGGTATCACGCGAACGTATCCGCCAGATTGAAGCGCGCGCATTTGAAAAACTGCAAGAGGCGATGATGAATGCCGCGACGCATAAGGGTCTGATTGAGGGCTAAGTGTCGAACTTCTGCGAAAGCGGCCCCATTGATTATCCACGCAATCTATCGGGGTCTTGGGGTCTCGGCGCCTAGGTCTGCTCTTGTTGACCGGATTGGTGAAGCCTCTATATCGGTTAATACAGCGCGCCCTCTATCGGCTCCACAGCCGGCGGCAGGTCTGTCTCGCCCAGAGCATGGGATTTTATCGCAATTTCAACATCACGGGCTATTGAGTCCATCGGAATGACATTGCGGTTATTTACGAAAGGCTCGTCCATATAGCTCCCAATTCCCATAATCATGGAAAACATCCAACCGATCAGAACGACTAATAAAATCGCAAAATAGGAAAATTCTTCAAGAGACGGCAGAGATAGCGACGTTAAAATTATCAACAGCCAGATAAATGTCTTGGTAAAAAAGATATAATGTGCGGGAAAAGGCGTATTTTTAAGGCTCTCGCAGGTATTTTGCGCCGTGATCAAACCGCGGTGAATACCGACCATTTCGAAGTGCTCACCATCATAAAACTGGCCTTCGGACTGCGCGATTCGAAAATCACGGCTATTGTTTAATAAAAGGTCATAGGCAGGATTGGGCGAGCTTTTCAAAGCCTCATATTCATCATGATCCAGAAAGGCCTCAATATCTCCAAGCGGAGACAGGCCCTTGAGTTGACGGTTCAAGACCCAAATATAGGCCATCATCCGGCGCAGCATGCGCGGCATCACTTGGGCCGCAATCTTAGACGGTTTGCCGGTCTTATGATTAATATAGGCCTCTCCGCGGCGCCGCGTTAAAAGTATCGCCATATTACGGATATTACAGCGAACCTGCCCAAATGTACTCCGGCCCGTCATCCAGCGCTCATAAGCGCTATTGGTTTGAAACCCTAAAAAGATAGAGAGGGCCGTACCCAAAATGAGCGGCGTTGCCATATCAATGGTCAGATATTGAAGGTTAAATACCTGAATGGGAACGATAATTACAGAGGCCAGTAAAACCATGGCCAGCAATTGCTTCCAAATGACTTTAAACAGCCTTATAAAAGAAATATTCTTTTCAATAATCATGTCGCGTCCCCCCAATGGCTGCGTATATTAATTCTTTTAATTTCACAAAATTATAGACGTTGTAAAATATTTCAACGCGGCTCCGATATATCCCGGGTCATTTTCGGAATATAGGCGTGATCTTTATCAAATCGGATAATCGGTTTACCTTCCGGTGCGTAAACGGTGTGTGTGGTCACGTGCCCCCCATCCCAGTGATGCAGGCACAATCCTGGCCGGCTTTCAACTAAAAGCGGCCGGTTGTCGGGCGTATTTAAATCCATATCGGCGATTTCGAACTTCACTTGCGGCGCGGTTGCCGGCGAGACGCTGACCGAGGTATGGGAAAATCGCTGCGATATTGGGCGGTGAATATGACCCGACATAATGTGAATAATATTTTTGTGCTTGTCGACAACGGCCCTAAACCGTTTGACCCACGGGGCATCATTGTCTGATGTCATCCAGGGAATTTGCGTCTCGATAGGGGGATGATGCATAGCAATCAGCGTGGGCATATCCGGCTTTTCAGACAGGGTCTTGTCCATCCAGTTTGCCCGGCCCTCGCAAAATCCGCCGCCATGGCGTCCTTCTTTAAGTGTATCAAGCATTATAAAACGCAGACCGTCATGTTCTACCGCATATTGAATAAAACCGTTTTCCTGGGGCGAGTCTCTGAAAACAGATAAATATGCCGCGCGGCGATCGTGATTGCCCATGCCCATATAGACGGGGACATTCAGGGTCGAAGCGATGGCTTTGAGGGTTTTATAATCGCGGACTTCACCCGATTCGACCAAATCTCCCGTTAGAAAGATCATGTCGGGCTGTTTTATCAGACTTCCAATCCACGCTAAAACATCTTTGAATCGCTTCGTGTTTTCATCACCGGGACCCGGCCCGTCAAATCCGATATGCAGATCTGTAATTTGCGCGATAAGCATAGACGTCTTTCGAATACCAATCCGGCAGCATCATATAGTCTTCACAACCAGCAATGCTATAATATGTTCAAATTAGACTCTGGCTAGCATGGCATTAAGTAAATGTCGCACATTTCTTCGCGGCAGCATAATCGCCGCGTCAGTCCAAGCCTGGTCTTATAAATTGAGAGAGTTTGAGCGTATTTGCTCTACCGCTGCGCCGCTCAATTTGTTAGGTCTGCGCAAACATTAAGAGGCAGATCATGGCAGGACGCGTAGCAATTATTACTGGCGGAGCCCGCGGCATCGGCTTTGCCTGCGTGCAGCGGTTTTTAGATGACGGCTACCGCGTCATGCTGGCTGATCGTGATGAATATGCGGGGCAAGAGGCCATTAACACTTTGGATATGCCGGAATCGCGTCTGGCCTTTTTGCATTGCGATGTGGCGGACCGCCTCTCCGTGCACAATCTGGTCGCAGAGACGTTGAGCGCCTTTAATCAGATCGACGTGCTAATCAATAATGCGGGCATCGTGGCGCGCGGCGGCGCGTTGGATGTCTCCGAAGCTGATTTTGACCGTGTTTTAGCTGTGAATTTGCGCGGCGCATTTCTCGTCAGCCGCGCCGTCGCGCGCCATATGGTTGAAACGCTCGATAAGGCTGACGACCGCTCGGGACTGCGTCTGCCCAATTATAACATTATCAATATTAGCTCAATTAACGCCAAAGTCGCCATTGCTGATAATCTGGCCTATAATGTGTCCAAAGGCGGCATGAACCAGCTGACGCGCTCTATGGCGTTAGAGCTGGCGCCCAAAGCCATCCGGGTGAATGCGATTGGGCCGGGCAGCGTTCGCACCGATATGCTGGCCAGCGTGGTCGATGATGAAGATGCTATGGGCAAAATTTATTCCCGCACGCCGCTGGGCCGCATCGCTCAGCCCAGCGAGATCGCCAGCGTCGCCGCCTTTTTAGCCGGGGATGACGCCAGCTATGTGACCGGCGAAATTATTTATGTCGATGGTGGCCGCCTCGCGCTCAATTATGTGATGCCGCCGCGCACAGGCGCGGGGTCGTAAAAAACCCCGCCGCGCAAAAGCGTAGCGGGGTTAATTAAATACGCGATGTACGCTTAACTATTGATCGTGCGTGCTGGGTTTGAACAGAGATTCCAGCGTATGCTCTGTCTTCGGCGCTTCGGCGGGCGTATCGGCCACAGGGGCAAGACTGTCCGTTGTCACTTCGTCATCGATAATGCCGTCTTTCGCGCGTTTCTTAGCGAGCTTTTCAGCAGCGGTTTTCACCATTTCATCAAGTTCAATCTGGCTGCACAGGCCGAGGCTGACCGGATCGGTTGGATTGATTGTCGATGTTTTCCAGTGGGTGCGGTCCCGAATAGCATTAATAGTCGGCTTGGTTGTGCCGATAAGCTTGGAGATTTGCGGGTCTGACACTTCGGGATGATTCCGTACGATCCAAGCAATGGCATCCGGGCGATCCTGACGGCGTGACAGCGGCGTATAACGCGGCGCTTTACGCTTTTTCTTCCCTGTCGTAACAGGCGCATGATCAAAGGTCTCACCCTTCATGTCATAATCGGCATTGCCTTCGGCCTTTTCAATTTCAGAGCGCGCCAATTGCCCGTTAGCAATCGGATCCGCACCGCGAATACCTGTGGCGACGTCGCCATCTGCAATGCCTTTAACTTCGAGAAGATGCAGATCGCAAAATTTAGAAATCTGCTCAAATGTCAGGGCGGTATTATCGATCAACCAGACGGCTGTAGCCTTTGGCATTAAAATCGTGCTCATCATCGTCTCCTTGGTGGCCGTGTCGGGCCATTAAAAAAACCCCGCTCGGCGGGGTCGTTTTGCGTGGAATTCGGGGAATTCCGTAATCCATTAGCCTCTATGTACCGCTGATTGAGATAAATATCAAGAGGCCGTGCAGTAACGCGGCTTTCGCAGTGTTTACGCGCGCCTAACTGTATTGGGAGCTTTAATGTATGCATTGCGACTTTGTCTTATTCCGGTCTTTCGTCTTGTGGGGTTGACCGCTAGAAGAGACAGATTGCGCCAATGATAGATTTTGGAGCAAGAGGGATGACTATGACAAATGATGAAAATGAAGCCCTGCTTAAACTCATGGGGTCTGTATCAATCGGGGACGATTTATACGGCCTGTCGATCAAAGAATTACAGGCCCGCATTGATGCGTTAAACGCAGAAGTCGAGCGTACATATTTGGCGTTAACTAAAAAACGCGGTGATATGTCCGAGGCTGAAACACTTTTCGCCCCCCGCAAGACAGACTGAGCGGAAATTACGCCTTTGGCATGAGAGGCATCCATGTTGGAACGCGCCTTGCACATCAAAGGCAAATAATACGGTGCGTTCCCGCATTGGCGCGGCGTGCAGACACAGAAAGATAATGTTATGACCGAAAAGGGTGCCCACAGCTCCGCTGCCGATACGCTTGGCCCGCAGGCTGAAGCGCGCCTGCTTGAATTCACGCGCAGCGAGCTTTTTGCACGCACTTTCCGGGAAGGCATGGATATGGTTGAAGAAACCGCTGCCTATCTGGACGGTCCGGGCCGTGCGCAGAGTAAAGCCCTGGCGCGTGATAATGCACTGGTCTATGCCAGCCAGTCCATGAAACTGACAACACGCCTTATGCAAGTCGCGTCGTGGCTGCTGGTGCAGCGCGCACTTAAAGAAAGTGACATGACCACTGTCGAAGCGCGGCAGGAAAAATACCGCCTCTCTTCAGAAATGCCGGATGACAGCGTAAAGCCTCTGGCAGAATATGGAGACATCTTGCCCGCCCTTCTGCTGGATTTGTTGGCGCGGTCCGAAGCCCTTTACGAACGTATAGTGCGCCTTGACCGCAGCCTGTACGGCGCGATCAATGCCCAGACCGGTAATACGGTCGCTGACCAGATTAGCCGGCTTGAAGCCGCTTTTGGGAAAATAGGCTAACGGCCTGTCTAATATGTCATGCCTTTGGGGGCTGACATTTTAGCGTTAAAGGCTATGAGGGCGGCATGAAGACTGCCGCTTTAATATTATCCGCATTCGCGCTGGCCGCTTGTGCCACCAATGCTCCTTTCACACCGCGAAGCGATTATCCACCTGATCCTTGGGTCAAAGGCTATGCCAATGATGATGATTGTATAGGCGGCGAAGACCTCGCGGCGATGAGTCTCGATATGCCGGATTACCCCCGCGCCTCTTACCGCGCGGGCCGTCAGGGCTGGGTGATTGTACGACTTGATGTCGATGCTGCCGGCGTCACGCAAAATATTGCCGTCGAGCGCTCCGTCCCGGAAGGTCGCTTTAGCAAATCCGCGGTTAACGCCGTACGCGACTGGCGCTTCGAGCCGCCGAAAAATGGCGGCCTGTCAGATTGCCGCGTGCTCCTGCGTTACCGCCTTGGCGGGGTTACGTTAGGGGGATGATATGAGTAAAAGAAAATCAAAATCGCAAGCACATATACCTTCGCCGCCCCAACCGTGCCAAATTTATCTTCTGACGCCGCCGCGCATTGAAGATTTAGATGCCTATTTGAGCACGCTTGACGCGGCCTTGTCGGCCGCGTCTGTGGCATGCCTTCAAATCCGGTTCAAAGAGGATGACAGCCATAAGGACTGGAACAGTTCAGCCCGCATTCAGGCGGCCCGCGCTATAGTCGAGCTTGCCCAAGGATACGGTACAGCGGTTCTGATCAATGACGATGTGAAGATGGCCAAAGATTTAGGCGCGGACGGCGTCCATATCGGGCAAGAGGACATGCCTTATGCCGAAGCGCGCGATTATTTGGGCCCCGACGCGATCATCGGAGTGACCTGTCACGACAGCCGGGATCTGGGGTTCGAAGCCGCGATGGACGGGGCAGATTATGTGGCGTTCGGAGCTTTCTTCGATACGCCGACAAAAACGCCCAAAACTCGGGCGCAATTGGAGATTTTGTCATGGTGGCAAGAAATGGTAGAAGTGCCCTGCGTGGCAATCGGCGGAATTACGCCCGGCAACGCCGCGCAAGTGATCGCAGCGGGCGCGGACTTTATCGCGGTCTCGTCGGGCGTTTGGGCGCATCCGGATGGCGCCGCCGCAGCGGTGTCAAAGCTCTCGGCGCTCTGTCAGCTCTCGGACTCCTGATTAGCGCATCAATACCTGCGCAGGCGCAAATGAGCGATGATACACAGACGAATGGCTGGCTTTTGACTGCGCCCCAAACTGACAATGTCAGCTATGAGAGCGCCGCAACTCACTATAATGACGGTAATTATGCCCAGGCTCTGGTCTATGCCAAAACGGCCGGATCACAGGGTCATGTTCTGGCCCAGCTAATGGCGGGGCAAATCCTGCGCAGCGGCCGCGCCGGAGACGTAAATTACGTAGATGCGGCGCAGTGGTATAGCCGCGCGGCGCAAAGCCGAAATAGCGACGCTATGCTGGCGCTGGGCGATATGGCGCTCAAAGGTGAAGGCGGGCTAACACCATTGGACGCGCAGGGCTATTTCAAAGATGCCGCGGCGCAAGGCCGCGAGGAGGCGATGCAAGCCTTAGGCGTGATGTATCAAACCGGGCGCGGCGTAACCAAAGATAATAATGAAGCCGCCGTTTGGCTCGCCAAAGCCGCTGCGCAGGGCGATGCGGGCGCAGCAAAAAAACGCGGTGACCTGCTGATCGAAACGGATCCCAAAGCCGCGCTGGAGGCTTATGAACAGGCCGCAATAGCGGGCGACGCTGACGCGGCCTATATAGCCGCGATTATGTATGTCGAAAATATGGATATCCGCCCCAATGAGCCGCGCTCGGTAGAGCTGATGCATCAGGCGGCACGGTCGGGTCACGGCGCAGCGATGGCGGATTACGGACTCTATGTCTATCAGGGCCTCGCCGGAGGCAGTCAGGCCGAGGCCGCACAATGGTTTGCCCGCTCGGCCAATTCCGGTGACGATCAAGGTAAATTCCTATACGCTTTCACCCTCGCCAAAGGCGAAGGCGTCACACAAGATTTTGAAGATGCCTATTACTGGCTGCTCAAAGTTAAGCCGTCCGGCATTGATGTCTATGACCGGGATTATCGCGAGCTTAAAAAACGCCTCGAAGACAATGTCGATCCCGCTATTTTGGACAAAGCCAAGGCGCGGCTCGCGACGGAAAGTTAAAGAGTGACCGTTCCTTAGATCACGGGGAACAAAACCTCTGGATTTTTCATAGCCTTGATCTCGAGGACATTATTATTCGGATCGGCGATAAAGAAGGTTTCCTGCTCATATTTATCGTCCTCAAACCGGCGGTAAGGTTTATCGATATAGTCGAGACCTGCAGCGGCGATGCGGGCTTTAACAGCGTCAAAATCGTCCTGGCAGAGATGAACGCCGAAATGCGGGACGAGCACAGCGCCCATCTCGACATCATGACGAACATTGGGAAGCTGCTCTTCACTTTGATGCAATGTCAGCTCATTGCCCCAAAAATTGACATCGACCCAGCGGCCCTCTTCGCGATTGCCAAGCGTGCAGCCGAAAATATCGGTGTAGAATTTGACGGTGACGGCGAGATCGCCGGCGGGAATAGCGAGATGTACAATAGCAGACATAGATCAACCTTATTTAGTTGTGTTTGCAACCTGTTAAAGGAAAGGGGGTGCCGTGGGAAGGGCTGTGATTTGATTAAAGTCACACATCGTAATGAACCCCAATTATTTTGACACATTACACGCCGAGCTTTGAAGAGCGAAAATAGACCATTTCGGATAAGCACGCGTCTCTTCCAGCTCCCACACTTCAGAGACAATATTAGTATGTTAGTATGGCGGTCATCCGTCAGGATATTGGCTTTGAGCGTTTGGAGGGTGTCATGCTCGCATTGCAGGCCGCGCATCTCATAATGTCTTATGAGTGCAACAAGATGGGAACAAATATGAAGCCCCATTCCACACGCTCGCATCCTGTTGCAAATACCGCTTAGCCGTTCTAATTGAGTATTGTCTGTGACCCACGTCACGCAGGGTTTGATTTTTTAATCGTTCATGAAACTTCTATGATCTCTTCGGGCAAAACGTATATGACAGATGAGTTTAAGACCTTTGACCGCGCCATTAAAAACTGCGCCATTATCCGCGATAATATTGTGCTCAGTGAATTTTCGGCCGGCCAAACAATTCTCATTGAAAGTGAATCCACGGCGCAAGTTTATTTTATTCTGCACGGCAAAGTTAAAGTGACGTCATTTCATCCCAACGGCAAAGAGGTCTGGCATGCGGCTCTGAACCAAGGCCATACATTTGGAGAAATGGCCGCCATAAGCGGTTTGCCGCGCAGCGCTACAATCGTCACGCTTGAAGAGTCAAAAATTGGGATATTGTCAAAATCTCACTTTTTAAATGCCCTCGAATCTGATTCCGGCGTGGCTCTATTTTTCCTAAAAGACATGGTTTCGCGTCTCCAAAAGGCGACGCTATATTCCAATGAACGCGTAGCCCTTGAAATCCCCGGCCGGATTTGTGCGGAGCTGTTACGTCAGGCCAGTCCCCATCAGTTCGGCAATGGACTGCTTGCGGTTAACTCCGACCTCACCGTGACAACCCTAGCGCAGCAATTAAATACCAGCCGGGAGACGGTATCGCGAACTATGTCGTCTTTAACTGAAGCCGGCTGCATTAAAAAAGCGGGCCGCAGATTTTTTATTACAAATAAAGCCGCGCTCATAAAACGGGCCGAAGGATAGCCGCCGCGTCCTAGCGGCCAAGGAATGCCTCGTTTCGTGATGTCGGATTTCGCGGTGCTCTATCCGACCTACGAGGCTGAACAGAAATGTAGGTCAGCTAGAGCGCAGCCAACGGGGCCGCCCGCACGGGCTGACAGGCGTAAGCCAAACGCACATCCTTTTCGTCATCCAGAGCCGCAAGGCGGCGAAGGATCCATGCCTGGGGGCCGCGTCTCTAAATAATTTTGCACGTAACAGAACCCTCTAGGAATTGATCCT
>NZ_KB823014.1 GCF_000365025.1 Robiginitomaculum antarcticum DSM 21748
CTCAAGTTTTATATAAAGGTCGTCCAACACGGAATCGACCTCATGGTAAATTTCATCATTGGAATAACGGTAAACCGTCCATCCCAAATTATTTAAATATTCAGTTCTAATTTCGTCTTTTTTCACGCCAACTTCAAAATAATGACTGTCACCATCCACTTCGATTATCACTTTTATTTTTACGCAAGCGAAATCAGTAATATATGGTCCAATTGGATGTTGCTTTCGAAAATGCAGTCCGAAAAATTGTTTGGCTTTTAGCTTATGCCATAATGTCCATTCTGCTTCAGTCAATTTTTTCCGTAACGCCTTCGCCTGACCTCTTGTTTTAGGGTTAGCTTTCATCTGGCTCCACCGCCAAGGCGGGGGAGGTGCTGAGACCCAAGGTCGAAGCGGAGGGGGTGGGCATATTAATTAAAACGCTGCGGCATCAAGCGCCATAACGGGCTCTGCGCCGGTTTTGATCTTGGCCAAATGCGCGTCCATCATGGGCAGCATGCGCAGCATGAAATAGCGGCCCGTGATGATTTTGTTGGCATAAAAATCTTCATTGCTGCCGTTATCAATGGCTTTTTGCGCAGTTACGCCCATCATCGCCCACATATAGGCCAGCGTCGACAGACCCATCATATGCATATAATCAACGGAGCCTGCGCCCGCATTATTGGGGTTTGTCATGCCGTTTTGCATGAGCCACATGGTCGCTTCGGTCAGTTTGCCTTTGGCCGTTTTCAGACCCGTCATGAAGTCCGGCAATTTATCATTATCGCCATTTTCCGCCAAAAACGCATCGATTTCCGCGTTCAGTGTCATCAGGGCGCGGCCGCCTTTGCGGGCGAGTTTGCGGCCGACAAGGTCAAGCGCCTGGATACCATTTGCGCCTTCATAAATCAGGGCGATACGGGTATCGCGGACAAATTGGCTCATGCCCCATTCTTCAATATAGCCGTGACCGCCAAAGATTTGCTGGCAATCAATTGTGGTTTGCATGGCTTTATCGGTCAGATAGCCTTTAATCACAGGCGTCAACAGGCCGAGATAATCATCGCATTTTTCACGGAATTTTTCGTCCGGATGTACATTTTCGAGGTCTTCGAGAAGTGTCGCCCAATAAATCAGAGCCCGCGCGCCTTCGTTAAACGCTTTGGTTTCCATGAGCATACGGCGCACATCAGGATGGACGATAATCGGATCAGCGGGGCCGTCTTCATTTTTGGGGCCCGTCAGACTGCGGCCCTGCAAGCGGTCTTTGGCATAAGCGGCCGCGTTCTGATAAGCGACTTCGGATTGCGCCAAACCCTGCATACCGACATCAACGCGGGCGCGGTTCATCATAACGAACATGACGCGCAGGCCTTTGTTTTCTTCGCCGATCATATAGCCTTCGGCTTCGTCATAATTCATAACGCATGTCGAATTGCCGTGAATGCCCATTTTCTCTTCAATAGAGCCGCAAGATACCGCATTGCGCTCACCGGCATTACCATCGGCATCAAGCTTGAATTTAGGGACGATAAAGAGGGATATTCCCTTCACGCCTTCAGGTGCGCCCTCAATGCGGGCCAATACCAAATGGATGATATTGTCAGACATGTCGTGTTCTCCGGCAGAGATAAAAATCTTCTGGCCGGAAATTTTATAACTGCCGTCGGAATTTGGAACGGCTTTGGTTTTTAAAAGGCCCAGATCCGTGCCGCAATGCGGCTCGGTCAAATTCATCGTGCCTGTCCATTCGCACGATACCATTTTGGGAAGATAGGCCGCTTTTTGCTCTGCGCTACCGCCGATAGAAATCGCTTTGATCGCCCCATTGGTCAGGCCAGGATACATGGCAAAGGCCATATTGGCCGCGCTCTGCATTTCGCCGGCGGCGATGCTGAGAATACCCGGCAGGCCTTGGCCGCCATATTCAGGATCATGGCCCAATGCCGTCCAGCCATTTTCGGCCATCGTCTTGAAAGCGTCTTTAAATCCGGTGGGCGTTGTCACGCTTCCATCCGGGTGACGCACGCACCCTTCATGGTCGCCAACAACATTAAGCGGCGTCAGAACCTCTGTTGAAAATTTCGCGCTCTCTTCGAGAACGGCGTCAATCAAATCGGTATCCACATCGGCAAACCTCTCATATTCTGAAAGCTGAACGGCGTTCAGCATTTCATGCATGACAAATTTCTGATCTCGTGTGGGGGCATTATAAATCGGCATTAAAGGCTCCTGTAAGCATTAAATTCGGGCTGCACTAACGGCAGGTTCGTCAAAAAGTTCATCATCTAAATAGCGGCGCAGAACCGCATCATAGGCCTGGGCATTCATAAAGGTAGCCGCGTCGCGCGCGGGGTCGTTGGCAAAGGCGTCAATGCGCGCGCATAGCGAAGACAGGTTTTCTGTCACAATATCAATATCATCGCGTTGGGTTTTTAAATCCTCGATCAATTGCTCAAAGCCGTTTTTACGGCGCAGTAATTCTTCGCGGCTGAGCACTTTGCCGTCATAAATATCAAGCACAGTGCGAATATCATCGAGCGAAAAGCCCAGACGCTTGCCGCGCAATATATTGTCCATGCGCGCACGCTCGCGCAGACCATAACTGCGCTGGCCGTTAATACGCTGTGGATGGATCAAGCCTTTATCTTCATAAAAGCGAAGCGCGCGCGGGGTTACATTCAGCATATCCGCCATATCGGAAATACTCCATGCTGTATTGGGATGTGCGGCGCTGGGCGTCATGAGCCGTATATGCCTTACGTTTACGTTAACGTCAACTGATATATCGTGCTTGACCGGATTTGCGCGGCGCGGCAAAGCAAAGCTATGAAAATTCTCCTCTATTGCGCCGTTATCAGTCTGTGCTTTACTCCTGCCGCTCTGGCACAGGACGCAGAGCCGTTCGACCCGTATAAAGCTTATAGTCAAGGCGACATCCAGCCGCCTGAACCAGCCGATCCGGCGCAGCCTGAGCCACCCGAAACCACGCAGGACAAAACCGCGCCTGACACGCCTTTATATGAAACGCCAATACCTCAGCCCGTCGAAGTAGCCCCGACGCCCCTGCCTAACGAAAAAAGTGACGCGCCAATTCTTATAGCGCCTGACCCTATCGCGCCGGAGACTGAACCCCTTGAGACTCAAACAGAGCCTGATATAGAGCCCGGCAGCGCCGGGAGCGAAATTCTGACCGGTGATGAAATAATCACGCCGCCGGATGGCGAAGACATTATCACGGGCGGCCAAAAAGTGCCTGAAGACCAAATAGATGTGCCCGTAACTATTGTCGACGAAAAAGACCTCCCCATTGATCGCGGCGAAAATCTGGCCATTGATAAGAGCGTTAAACCTCAGGCCAAGCCAAGTGTAAAAATATCTGAAGCGCCCGTATTGGCAGACTTCCCCGCCGCGCCATTCTACCTGACCGCCGAAGAATATCTTACGCTGCGCGGCGACGGTGACACGCCGCAATTAATGCTCAAATATGATGTCACGAGCAAACGCCTTGATGGCTCTGATATCCAGATCACTAGTCAAGCTGTCCTCATTATGGGCACAGACTTTGCCGCCATCAGCCATGCCCGCCCCGGCGAGCCCGAACGGCTGCGCATATATGATTTTAAGATGGATCGGCATCTGTCCGTCGAGGCGCAAGCCACCGGCGCGCCGCAGCTTTCAAATCACAGCCTATATGCCGGCGCACACCGCAATACGCGGCTTGTCGCCATGATGACCAATAAGGGCGCGCGCGACACAATCGAACTTGGCAAAGGCTTGTCCCTGCCCGCATTTTGGATGGAATCGGCAATCGGATTTTCAGCCAAAAGCCGCAAAGGAGATATCCAGATCACAGACCGAAACGGCGTCATAACCGCGGTCTATAAAGATCAGGACGCCGCGCAAATCACGCTGTCAACCAAACCCTTCCCCGACCGTGATATGAGTAATGTGCAGCTCGTCTTTGCCCATCATTATTGGCCTGTTCACCCCACCATATTACAGCGTCTTTACGGCGCAGTCGCACCGATTGATAAAATTTCCTATGTCTCGCGCGGGCCGGATGATCCCAAGGGCACAGAATATACATGGACGCTGGCGGCCCGCGATAACGTGACGAAACCCTTCCCGCTACCGCGCGACGCTGTTAATATTGTGCAGACCGACACTGCGCCCAAGCTGGCGATGAGCCTGCGCAAAACCCTGACAGACTCGCCGATAGAGCTTGATGAATTATCCCGTCCCTTTGCCGGGCCGAAAACGGCGCGTGCGGCGTGGCTCGCCGCGCAGAAATACCTGACATATTCAGGCCAGTGCGAGAAGAACCCGTCTGGCGAAATCTGCCGCGATATCGCCCAAATGGCGCAGGATGACAGCATTGAAGCTGACCTGCGCCCGCTCATTAAGGCCGCCGCTCAGGCGCGAAACTCCGAGACACGCGCCAAGGCGCTTCCGGTTCTCGTCAAAGCCGCGCAAGACAAAGACGCGGACCCTGCCGTGCTGTATCTGGCCGGTATTACGCGGGCCCGGATGAAGACGTCTGACGTCCCGCGCGACGCCGCAAAATTCGATGCGGAAGCTGCTCTGACCAAAGCGGTAAACGCCGACCCGCATAACCCGTCATATCTTATGGGTCTGGCGCAGGTCTACGCCGCCGCGGACCGGTTCGAAGAAGCCTGGGACATTTACGACACTCTAAAAATCGTACTGGCGCAGCCGCAAATGAAAGGTCACGCTATCAACCTTCCTATCAACCGGGTTGAGAGCGGCCTGCGTGAACTGGCGCCCGCTTATTTTCTTCCCAGATAACAGCAATTTGCTCATAACCAATATGGCCATAGCCAAGCCCGCCGCGCCGCGTTAAAAGACGGCTCATTCATTCTGACGAACAAGGACTATGGCTATGGCTGATCAAGATTTCCCCACAGGCACATTAATGGCCGGCAAACGCGGCCTTATTATGGGCGTGGCGAATAAGAACTCCATTGCCTGGGCCATTGCCCAACAGCTCGCGGCGCAAGGCGCCGAAATCGCATTTACTTTCCAGGGCGAAGCGCTTGAACGCCGGGTCCGCCCCTTGGCCGAGTCCATCGGCTCTGACATCCTGATCGAATGCGACGTTACCGATGACGCGACCATGGATAATACATTTGGCACCCTCAAAGACAAATGGGGCAAGATTGACTTTCTTGTCCACGCCATTGCCTTTGCCGGTAAAGATCAGCTCGCCGGAAGCTTTGTCGACAATACAACCCGCGAAGGCTTTAAAGCCGCGCTCGATATCAGCGCGTTCAGCTTTGTCGATGCCGCCCGCCGCGCATCCGAAATTATGAATGATGGCGGCGCCATGGTCACGCTCACCTATCTGGGCAGCGAACGCGTCATCCCCAATTACAATGTTATGGGCGTCGCCAAAGCTGCGCTGGAAGCCTGCACGCGCTATATCGCCGCCGATCTGGGTCCGCGCGGCATCCGCGTCAACGCCATCTCCGCCGGTCCGATCAAAACGCTCGCCGCCGCAGGTATCGGCTCGGGCCGTCACATGTTCCGGTTCAACAAAGCCGCCGCCGCGCTGCGTGACAATACCGACCCCGTGGGCGTTGCAGGCGCTGCACTGTATCTGCTCTCCGATCTGGGCCTGTCCTGCACGGGCGAAACCCATCATGTTGACGGCGGTTTCCACGCTATCGGCATGCCCGCAGAGGACGCCATGGCGGAAGCGAGCGGTACGCAATAAGTCTGCTAGCCCGCAAGCTGCGCTAGCTTCTTCACTGTTTTTATATTTCGCGCTGTCGCGGCCACTCCTAATTTAGCTTCTGCGCGCGCGGCGAGTTTAGATCGCCCGATGCCGCTCGGCGCGTGAAGGTAAAAGACCTTGGGCGTAAGGGTCCAAGCCTCATCGCTTGCGCGAAGCGAATCCAGAGCGTCCATGTCTGCCTGTATGGCCTCTTGCGCGAGAAAGAAAAAATGGACGGTCGCGCCTTTATCATCATCGACCGGATAAGGGTTGGCCGCCAGAGTAGCCCTTAAATCTTCACGTGTTACCGCTAAAATTCGCGGTTTGAAGTCATATACCTTATCAATAGCGCTCTGAATTTTTTGCTCTATCGCCCCTGCCGATGTTTCGGGGGCGGTAAATATACAATTGCCCGATTGGATATAGGTTTTGATGTCATGACATCCCATGCCCTCAAGCAAAGACCGCAATTCTGCCATAGGTAATTTGTTATGTCCGCCGACATTTATGCCCCTTAATAGAACAATCCATTTCATCATCATTAAGCCGCTTCTAAATCGCTTTTATCCAGATTTGCTGCAGCGAAATAGGCCAGATCGAGCAGAACGAGCGGACGGCTTTTGCCGACGGTTGCGGCCAGTGCCGCGAGCCAGTCTGCATTATCGGGCGAGAGACGTAATGTTGTGCGCCGCGACGGCGCGAAACGCGGCTCGGAGAACCACGCCGTCACTTGCGTGATATGATATTCATCGCGGATATGACTGACCGCGCGGTCCATAATTTTAGACCGTGCTTTCGTTCCCATGGATTTGCCCATTTTTATCAGCAGCGCTTCCGCCCCCGGCTCTATCGCCATTTCAATGATTTTCTGTGTCATAATTAAACTGTACCTGATTAGGGTTAATCAAGATTAAACATTCACATAGATTGAAAGCCATTTTCGCAATCCGTTTACACCTCATTAATTTTACCCTTTAATGAAAGCTAAAGCCGCTTTAATTACGGAATATATCTCGGCTAAAACTGAATTAAAGTTTAATGTTTTACCTGAATTGAAAGCCGAAATAGCTATATTATTTGTCGAGAATCATGTCCAAGCGCCATTCTGCGATGGCCCATCGGGTGACCACATGCGCGCCGGGTTGGTCGGCGGCGGCGCGCCGCAAAGTAAGCAGGAAGCCTGCGGGGCGGCAGCTCCGAAGGCTGCCAAAGAGTTTTCTAGTGTTTACGAAGATGCCATCCCCGCAGCGATATCTCACGGCCGATACGCGGCTCTCGCTAAGGTCACAGTCCACAGCGCAGTCTGCTCCCAAACCCGTTTGATGTGAGCCGTAACCTCACCTCGCCCAGATCCAATACCGTCTTCTGGCGGGCAAGAGACGTCTTACCTGTCCGGTCCAAAAGAACAGTTTAAACATAGGGCAAATAGAAGAGGCGGGGATTGTTCTTTTGAAAAGTGCGGTTTTACGGGGTATCTGGACGATTAAGGCGTTGGATTGGCGTTTCTGCAGTCCGCTGCGCCTTAAACTTGATAAAAATCCCGATACCATTTGACGAAGCGCGGAATGCCTTCGGCAATTTTTGTCTGCGGATTATATCCAAACCCGGCTTTAGCGGCATCAATACTCGCGAAAGTCCGCGAGACATCACCGGCCTGACGCGGCGCGTATATTTTTTGCGCCTCCTGACCACAGGCCGCTTCCACCGCCGCCACCAAATCCATCAGAGCATTGGGCGTATTATTACCCAGATTATAAATTTCGTGCGCGCGGCCGTCACGGCGTGGCACATCGGTCTCTAAAAGCCGCGAAATGCCGTCCGTAATATCGTCAATATAGGTGAAATCGCGGCTCATCTCTCCGGCTGAAAACAGCGTAATCGGCTCCCCGCGCAGAATTTTTTCGGTGAAAATCCAATAGGCCATATCGGGACGTCCCCACGGGCCGTAAACCGTGAAAAACCGCAAGCCCGACAAGGCAATACCGTAAAGCCGGGCATAACTCTCCGACAGCATTTCGCCGCCAAGTTTTGTCGCCGCATAAAGCGAGACCGGGCTGCGCGTCTCGTCCGTCTCAACAAACGGGCCGCCCGCGCGGTCACCATAGACGGAGGAGGATGACGCATAAGCCATATGTTTGAGCGCTTTGGCGCCGCGCGCAAATTCGAGCATATTGAGATGCCCGATCAGGTTGGACTGCGCATAGGCATGAGGATTTTCGAGGCTGTAGCGGACCCCCGCTTGCGCGGCCAGATGCACAATATGCGTGATCGTCTGTTTATCGACCTGGGCTTCGAGCGCGCCGCTCTGCGCCAAATCGACCTGGGCAAAGCGAAACCGGTCAAATCCCGCCAGTGTTTGCAGCCGTGCACGTTTCAAATCCGGATCGTAATAATCATTCAAACTGTCCACGCCTACGACCTGCCGACCGTCATTTAACAGGCGGCGGCAAAGATGGCTGCCGATAAAACCGGCAGCGCCTGTCACGAGAATAGTCATTGTGCATCTATAAGCAGATGTGCGCGCGGGCGTAACAGTTTTTTCGCCTTTTGCTGATATGCCGCTTTTATGGTGGGCAATACACACACAGCTTTGAAGATAGCGGCGCGTCATGCGCGGCAATGGGCCGTGCGTCGCGCCCTGCCGTTTTGGGCGCATGAGGGACGCGGCGGCAAAGGCGCGTTCTATGAAGACATGACCTTACGCGGCGCGGCCAAGCCGCAAACCGTGCGCCGATTGCGCGTTCAGGCGCGGCAGATTTACGTTTATTCCTACGCTCATCATTTGGGGTGGTTCAAAGGTCAGGATGTGGTCGAAGACGCGATGCATTTTATGAACAGCTTTCGTCATAAAGACGGCGGCTATATCCATCTGGTCAATCCCGATTTCACTGTGAAAGATGATCGCCGGGATTTTTATGATCATGCCTTTTATCTCTTGGCGCTGGCCTGGCACGGACGGGTGTTTAATGCGGCGTCCCTGCAACGGGCGGCGGAAGTGGTCGATTTCATCGACGAGACGATGAGCGCAGAAGAAGGATTTACCGAGGGCATCCCCCCGACATTTCCCCGGCGGCAAAATCCGCACATGCATCTATTTGAAGCCTTTCTGGCGCTATATGATGCGACCGGAGACGAGCGCTATCTTTACCGCGCGACCAAGATTTATCAGCTGTTTAAACGCTATTTCTTTGACGCGGAGCGCTCGCGGGTATGCGAATATTTCGGTCCCGACTGGCTGCTGTTAAAGCGCCGCGGCGAAACCGGCGTTGAGCCGGGTCATGCCGCCGAATGGATATGGCTGCTGCGCGAATATGAAAAACGCACATCGGTTGATGTGAGCGCCTATGCTAACGCGCTTTATGATAATGTCATGGCGCATTCCGGCTCGCGCATTTGGCTGATTGACGAATGCCATACAGACGGCTCGCCCATGCGCTCGACGCGGCGGCTCTGGGTACAGTGCGAGCTGCTCAAAGCGCATCTGGCGCAGACCGAAGCGGGCATTGCGCACAGCGCCGATATGGCCGCGGCCATACTCACCGGATTAACGCGCGAATATTTGCGCAGTGACGGATTGTGGAATGATCAATTCGGCCCGGACGGCGAGATGATCGCGCAGTCCGTTCCCGTCAGCACATTTTACCATATCTTTAGCGCTATCACCGAAGCTTGCCGGATATCCGGCCTTCAGGAGACGTCATGATTAAAATTATTCCCGTCATCATGTCCGGCGGCAGCGGCACGCGCCTTTGGCCGGCGTCGCGCAAAAAAGCACCAAAACAGCTTTTGTCGCTGGTGAGCGAACATACGATGATTCAGGATACCGCGCTGCGCTTGGCCGGAGATTTCCCGGACGGGACGTTCCTCGCGCCGATGATTATTTGCAACGCTGCCCATGGTAAGGAGATCAGCCAGCAATTGATCGATGTTGGACTGCCGCCGTCCAAAGTCATTGTCGAGCCGGTCGGACGCAATACCGCGCCCTGCGCTGCTGTCGCCGCCTTAGCCGCCGCGCAGATTGATCCCGATGCGCTGATTTTGCTCGCCCCCGCTGACCACCATATTCAAGACACAGAGGCCCTGCACCGCGCAGTCAGCGCCGCCGCAGAGATAGCGCAGAACGATTATCTGGTGACATTCGGGATTACGCCCAGCCGGGCTGAGACCGGTTACGGCTATATCCAGCAGGGTCTGGCGTTGGGCAATAGCGGCTTCACCGTCAAAGCCTTTAAAGAAAAGCCCGACCTTGCGACCGCCGAGCAATATATAGCCGGCGCGGATTATTTCTGGAATGCGGGTATATTCCTGTTCAAACCGGAAAATCTGCTGCGTGAGATGCGCGCATTTTGTCCGGATATTCTCAGCGCCTGCGAAACCGCTTATAGCGAGGCCGCGCTGGATAATTCAGGATGGGTGCTGGACGAAGACGCCTTCTCGGCCTGCCCGTCTGACTCCATTGATTACGCGATTATGGAGCGAACCGCCCGCGCGGCCGTCGTTCCGGCCGATATTGGATGGAGCGATATCGGCTCTTGGCGCGCGCTGTGGGAGCGCGGCAAAGACAGCCGCGGCAATGCCATAAAAGGCCCTGTTAACGCCATTGATACGGTCAATACATTGATCCACACGGACGGCGCCTATGTCGCCACATTAGGTCTGGAAAATATGGTGGTCGTTGTTCAAGACGGCGCCGTATTAGTCTCGCATATGGACAGAGTTCAGGATGTGAAAAAGGTGGTCGATGATTTAAAGCGCCGCCAAAAATCTGAATTTCTTTAGCGCCATACTCCGGTTTTACGGGGCAATATTAACGCTAAAGCGTTCGATCTCAATTGTTTTGCTTTGCCCTGACATATCCGGCCAAATCCCGACGAAATCCGTACCCGGATCGCCTTTCGGTTTATTTGGCGTAAACGTGAAACTGTAATCTTCAAATGTATCCGTCAATGTGAATGTCTTTAAACCGCTATCCCCGACACCGGCGGTATAATAGGCGGCGGCAAATTGCTCGGCCGGGTTATCACGTCCGGCGCGGGCGCGCACGGTGACGATAATCGGTTTTTCCGCAAATGCCGCTTCATATACAGGGCGAAGTTCGGCAAATACGCCCGCACTTGGCGGCGCTGCCGCGCGGGTCATATGGGCCACCGCGATCGCATATTCGCCCGCAAGATCCAGTTCACCGGCATAGCGCACCGTTGTGCCCGGAGAGGCGATAAGCGCGCGCAAGCCCTCGCCGTCAACGGTATAACCGTCGGCGACAGGGTCTATGTCGGGCTGCTTGCGTAATTGGGCTTGCCCGCCTGCAAACAGTGCGCCGACCACCATCGCGGCGATAAGCACAACAGCAAATGGGTAGAATAATTTATCCGGCATAATGACTTCCTCTTAGCCGCGAACCTGGACAAATCAAGCGCTACGCGCCGGGCGCGGCTTAAAAAGAGTTTAGATTAAAAACAAAACGGCGCGTTCATCCGTGCGCTCAATCAGGGCCCGCTGCAGGGTTTCGGTCAAATCCGCATGAACCTTTTCCGATGCATTGCCTGACCACGCAGTCTGCACGGCCCCGATCAGCTCTGTGCGATGCTCTGCGGCGGCGCGTTTGAGGCGTTTATCCGTCATCATACGCCGCGCTAACACGGGTATTCTGGCCGAGCGCATTTTGCCTTCCAGCGCTTTGCGCCCAAACACAATGCTGCCCACGCCCGCGCCCGCCGCAATAATAAACGTCAGCGGATGGGCCATAAGCGGAACAAGAAGCTGCGCTTTGGCCAGAATAACTCCGATCAAAATGGCGGATATTGTGGTTCCCGCAATCGCCGTGTCCTGCTCCAGATTTGCCAGCTGCGGAGAGCCGACGGACAGTCCTTCAAGGTGGCGCGAGATATGCGCGCTATCATCCAGCGACAGCACCATGGCCGGCAGGCCGTGATCCCGGCATAGCGGATCGGTGACTTTTTCGATATTGCGCTGCAACCGCGCAAACCATTCATCAATGACGGGGCGCAGGGCATCGCGGGCCTGCTCGCTGACAAGCCAGCTGCGCACCCGCTCCTGCAACACCAATTCAACATCATTTAAGCGGGCAATATCGCCGCGCCGCCAGTCCTGAAACACCGGAATAACGCAATATTCGATCAGCGCGTCGACAAGCGCAGGGGCCAGCAGATCGCCCAAATCATCGCCCGCGTCGCGCGCAATCAGGCGCACTTCGCCGCCCGGATCGGTGAGCTCCGTCACGGCGGCTTTAAAGGCCGCGTGAAGATATTCGAACCGGCCGAGCCAGGCGAGACCGCGCGCAATGGCAAATTCCGGCTCTGCGCCGCGCACGACCGTGCTGTCGGCGAAAGCGCGCTTCGTGGCCGGCGCTATTAAAGGCAGGCGAGACGCTCCGCCGGTCAATAGTACAGTCTCCGGCGCCCGCTCGCCCAGCGCCTCTAATGTTTCGCGCAGCGCAAAATCAAAGGCATCCGGCCAGTTATAGCCGTTCAGCGCTTTTATCGGCATGGACAGGATGGCATCGGCATCGGTTTTATCAATGCGGATTTCAAAATAAACGCCGCCCGCAACCGGCAGTCGCCGGATCATTTCGACAGGAACATCCGTGCCGTTGAAATATTCTTCTTTCGCCAACCGGCACCAATATTCCATGATCGGCTGATATTGCGGATAAGCCGCGATCAGTTTCTCAATCTGTTTGCGTGATTTTTGCCGCGCTAAATTCCGGTCGAAAATCAAGCGGTCCAGCAGGCCGGAGCCTAGGAAATTATGGCCGACATCTTCGGCGTTCATATCGCGGCAATAGGTAAAATCTGTGGTCGAACTTCCAATGTCAACGATCAGCACGCTATCGCGAGCGGCCTGCAGCGACAGATAGCCCTGCTCTAACGCCGTCATCAGCGCCGCGCGGCTCTCAGGCACAACGCGGCAGGTTTTCAGCCCGGCTTCGCGGAACACATCCGCGTAAATTTCGCGGTCATCTCCGCTCCAACCGGACGGACAGCCGACAATAAAGCGGCTCTTGGACGGCCCCTGAATCTGGGCCTCTTCAGTCAGCCCTTTAAACAGCGTTTTGGTAAAGAGTTGCGTCGGAATTTTAACGTCTGATTGCGTCAGGTCACGGCTCTTAAACTTGACCCAAATCTGTTGCTTCGCGCCGATTTTACGCGGGCTAAGCGCGGCAATATTGACCGCGTCCGCGCCGATACGCACTTCGCGTCCCGTCTTGGCCACGGCGGAGACAAAGGTGCGTTCGCCGTGATATTCTAAGATTTCCGGTTCGCGGTGCGATCCGCTATGCGCGCGGCCAATAGCGGTTTCGCCATGGCCTAAATCATAGCCGATAAATTCAATCTGGCGGTCTTTCATGACTGTGATTTCCAAACAGTGCCGCGTTTCAAGACGCGCTCATCAACGACAAGAGCGGGCGCGCCTTGCGGGCTGTCCATATCCGTGTCCAGCGCGGGCAGAACGTCAAACAGACGCTTGTCTTTGCTATTATAATTCACAGCACGAATACCTTCACTGGCAAGAACAGAGTTTAATTCCGTTTCAATCACGCGCAGCGCAAAATCCCCGTCGCCTGCCCCGTGGGCTTCAAGAAGGCTCTGCATCAAGCCTGTCACGCGTGAATTATCATACCATTGTGTGTCGGGCATGGGTTCAGACAGGCGCATTAAAATATGGTCAGCCGTGCGCAGAGCGTCAGCCAGACTGTCGACAAATCCGGCGCTATCGACACTGACGCGCGCTTCGGCCAAATGGCGGCGCCCGTCAGGGCCGTCCAGCGCCATCGGTTTGGCCCGCCAGAATGTTAGGAAACGGCCCAGCCCTTTAAAATGCGACGGATCAAAGGCCCGAAGCGCCGCCAATATGCCCGACGCCCACATCAAAAGCGGTATATCCTGTACCAGACCTACGCCTGCGAAAAACAAAGCCGCGCCGTAAAATAACGTCCCGCCCGCAATTTTAATCGGTTGTCGCGGCGGGGCTTCACGCCAGACCACATCAGCGCGCGCGCCGGTATCAAGCACGCCTGCACCGGTTTTGACCATTTCCAGAAGCCATAACCCGGCTTTTTGCACGGCGGGATCAGCCGTCGATTCAGCGAATTGCGCGCCTGTCCGGTCCAAAGCGCGGCGGGCCAGCCGCACGGTCTGCGCTGCGCCCAGATCACTTTCAGACAATTCAGCACGCAGCCCCTCGCGCTCGGCCTCAAAGGCGCGGGCGAGAGACGGGATTATGGCGGGAACGGGGCTCATAATTGGGATGTTGGGGGGATGACGGGTAGAGTCAAGCGGCAAGCCCCCTAATCAAGTGCCACAATATTGCGCGTCACCCGCATATCACCCCCATGCTGCGGCAGCGCCCAGTCAGGGAGCGCGGCAAGCAGGTCCCGGCTCTCTTCTCCCAGACCATACCGATAGGCGGTCAGCGTTAGCGATGGCACGCTTGCCGCGCGGTTAAAGTCGAGAGTGACGGCAAGCTCGCGGCAGCTCCGGCCCGTGCAGCGAAATCCGGCCCAATTTCCCTCGCGACTAAATCCATTAATCGTCAGGCTGTTTACAGTTAGGGAATCGCCTTTAATGCGCGCATCAATAACGTCACTTTGCGCGCCCGTAATGCGCATCTCCATCCGGCGGTTATCCCCCAGCGTTTCATCAGATATGATCTCAATAACCGGCGCGGACATGTCCAGATCAGGCGCGGCAGCCGTCATATAGTCGCCGTTAAATCCGTCGAGCTTTGCCGGTATAAAGTCTTGTTTTTCTAACATTGATAGAGGCAGAGGATCCGCCGTGCGAACGGCATATTGCGCGCCGCCTGACTGATCCGATCCGATATGCATAACGGACAGCCCGCGCGGAGACTCTGCGCTATAGGCCGGGACAATCATCGCGGCGATGACAAAGACTGCGCTAAGCGCAGAGCCAGCAACCGGCCATGCCCAGATGGCGCGGCGATTAGCCTTCACAGGGGTCCAAAATAACGGCGCGATAAGTGTGAAACTCAGGACGAGCAGAGCCGTGAACGGCGCAGCATGTTCGGGGAAGAGCATGACCTCGCCCACTGCAGTCGTCATGACGCTAAAGGCCGCAAAGATAAGCGCGCCGATAAAGAGACAGGCTTTAGCAATCGCGAGGCGGCCCGTAAGCGCCAGCACTGCGCCAATCCCCGCAATCAGCAGGGGAAGCGAAAAGAGTATCGCCGTGCCGGGAATGAAAACCGTCGACACGCCTCCAAGAAGCGCCAGCCACAGCCATCCCGATAAAGTCAGGCGCAGCGGGTCTATATTTTTGGCTATCACGGCCAGCACTAATACTGCGCCGAGCAGAGCCGCGCCGTTTTGAACGCCGCGAATAGCCCAGGCATTGGCCGCAGCGTAATAAAGTTCGGGCCGCATAAGGGCGACAAGAGCGGTCAGGCCAATCGCCAGACCGACGCCGCTAAACAGCGCGGCAGGCGGCACGAGAAGCGGCGTTATCAGACGGCCTTCCCGCCGGCGGGCATAAGCCGCGAGCACCAGAATTGCGCCGAATATAACAAAAGGCAGCGCCAGGATTTGCGGCAATTTAATAATAAATATCCCGAAGACATCCGTATACATCCACTGGCCATCGCCTTGGCCGTGAGATTGCGCGTCATAAGCCTCGACAGCGGCCAGCGCATTAGCGCCCATATGAAATAGTGCGCCCCGGCTTAGATTAGCCAGATTATCACCGGGCGTATGATAAAATTCAGGGTCGCTCGCCATAGCGTAATTGGCCACGTCAATATCGAGCGCTTTATATTCTGTAACGTCCGTACCATTGGGCATAATGTCGTAAATATTAGCAATCAAGGAGCTGCTGGCTGGCTTCGTGCCTTTCATCGACAATACGGAAATGTCGCGACCATTGGGCGTACCGGTTTCAAACATGGACACGCGGCCAGTATTGCCGCGCGCTTCCATGCTAATGACCGCGCCGACATTTTTGGCCAGAGGATCATTTTTCACAAAGGATGCCGCGCCGATCAGGCCCGTTTCTTCGCCGTCTGTGATGAGAACCAGAACGGGACGCTGCATATTACGGGGTTTTATAAGTGAGGCGACCTCTAAGCTGACCGCAACGCCGGAGCCGTCATCAGCCGCGCCAGGTCCGGCGGCGACGCTGTCATAATGAGAGGCCAGCACAATAGCGTCGTCGCCGGGCGCAGTGACCCAGAACATGACATTTTGGACGCGCGCGCAACTCATCGCGCCCCAAGAGGTTACGCAATGAAAATCGTCTCTGATAATGGGGGTAAACCCCAGCGCCGTGATCTCGCCAAGCAGACGGCCGCGCACCGCATCATTGGCCTCACTGTCGACAGGATGGGAACGTTCATCCCCCAATATCCGTGACAGGCGCGAAAATGCGCGCTCGGTTTGAAAGGCATGATCAGGATCAACCGCCGGCGGCGCGGTCAACAGTGAGCGGGCGGTGAAGATAATAAACAGCAGCAACACGGCTATGCCAAATCCAAAATTCCACTGCTTGTTCATAGAGCGCTCCCCGAATTGCACTGCAATAGGCGTGACATTGCCTTAACGTTACTGTCGGCATACAACGGCTACAGATTTTGTCAAAACGGGTTTGAGAGCTGTTTATGACCGACCTTGAAACACAATGCTGCATAGCCGGCGGCGGACCGGCGGGCCTTATGCTGGGCTATCTTTTGGCACGGCAGGGCGTTGACGTCGTTGTTTTAGAAAAACATGCCGATTTTTTGCGCGATTTTCGCGGCGATACGGTTCATCCGTCGACGCTTCAACTTTTTAATGAGCTTGGGTATTTAGACGAGCTCTTAACCTTGCCCCATCAAAAGACTGAGCGCATCAAAGTTACCGTTTCGGGACAGGAGTTCAGTTTAGCCGACTTCACACAGCTTAATGTGCCCGCGCCTTATATTGCGATGATGCCGCAATGGGATTTACTGGACTTTATCGCACGTAAAGCCCGTAAATTGTCAAATTTCAAATTGCTACAATCGACCGAAGCGACGGGCTTGATTGAAAACGGCGGACGCGTAGGCGGTATAACGGCCATAGGCGCCGGCGGGCCTGTCAATATCCGCGCAGATCTTTGCGTCGCGGCAGACGGCCGTAACTCTTGCTTGCGCGCCGCGTCCAAATTACCTCTTAAAGACATTGGCGCGCCCATCGATGTGTTCTGGTTCCGGCTCCCGCGTCAGGATGGTAACAATTCTGAATCCATGGGCACTGCAAATGCATCCGGTTTTTTGGTTCAGATCAACCGGGGTGAGTACTGGCAATGCGCGCTGCCTTTTTTAAAGGGGAGCGCCGATCACATTCGCCTTGACGGATTAGCTGCTTTCAAAACCCGTATCGCTGCAATTAAACCGCAATTAACGGCAGATGTCGCCGCGCTGAAATCCTGGGATGATGTCAAATTGCTTACCGTTCAAGTCAACCGCCTGACGCGGTGGTATAAAGACGGACTTTTATGCATTGGGGACGCCGCCCACGCTATGTCTCCTATTGGCGGCGTCGGCATTAATCTTGCCGTGCAGGACGCGGCGGCGGCAGCGCGTATTCTTGGCCCGGTGTTTAGCAGGGGGCGTCCTGAAATCCGCAATTTGAAAGCCGTGCAGGACCGCCGGGAACGCGCCGCGCGCATCACCCAGGCTATACAAATCACGGCCCATAAACGTGTATTGGTTCCCGCGCTAAATGCGGGCAAACATCTTGATCCACCCAAAATTCTAAAGGTTATAAATAGGTTTCCGCAGATTCAAGGCCTGCTGGCCCGGGCCATCGGCATGGGGCTACAGCCGGAGCACTGGCAAGATAAATGAAGGTTAAACCGGGATACCTTCGCCTTCGCAAAACTCAGCAATGGCGTTGCGCAGGCTGCTGACCGGGCTTTCAAAACGCAGCAATGGCTCAATGACGGATTTTAATTTGGCGGCATCCAGCGCCAAAGTCGCCGCTTTGACCGGCCCGATGCCTGTCACGGACATTGATAATGTATCAAAGCCCAGCGCGATGAGCGCGCAGGCCTCGAGCGGTCGTCCGGCCATTTCCCCGCATAATGAGATCGGCGTGTCATTGCGGTGGCAGCTATCGGCGATAAATTTAAGCATAGACAGCGACGCCGGATGAAGCGGGTCGTAGCGGTCGGAAACGCGGGCATTATCACGGTCGGCGGCAAAGAAAAACTGCATCAGATCATTCGCCCCGACGGAGACAAAATCGGCATAACGGCAAATCGCCTGCGTGGCCCAGGCCAAAGCGGGAGTTTCCAGCATAACGCCGATTTCGACCTTGCGCGGTAAGGAATGGCCCAATTGGCTGGCGCGTTGTAGCTCTCGCATGACCAGCGCTTTGGCTGAGATAAATTCGTCAACCGTCGCCACCATGGGGAACATGATGCGCAAAAGCTCGCCCTCGCCTGCGCTAATCAGCGCGCGGAGTTGATAGCGCATCAGGCCGGGGCGATCGAGCGCGATACGGATGGAGCGCCAGCCCAGCGCCGGATTTTCCTCGGGCACGGGCTCGCTATAGGGCAATATCTTATCACCTCCCAGATCCAGCGTACGGAAGGTAACGGGCTTGCCTTTGGCCGACTCTATGGCCTTGCGGTAAAAATCGGTCTGGGCCTGCATACGGGGCATAACCTCGGAGACCATAAATTGAAACTCTGTGCGGAACAGGCCGATCCCGTCCGCGCCGAAGCGCAGCAAATGCGGCATGTCGACGAGCAGGCCGGCATTAAGCTGTAGCGAAATAGCGCGTCCGTCTTTCGTGACGGCGGGGATGCCGCGCTGGGCTTCATAGACTTTCGCCATTTCACCCAACACGCCAAGACGCATGTCAAAACTATCGATCTGATTTTCCAGCGGGCGGATAAAGACTGTCGCCTGCTCGCAATCCAGCAGGACATTATCGCCGGTCTCAATCTGGTCTAACACGCCTTCGGCGCGGCCCAGAAGCGGCAGTCCCATGGCGCGGCAAATAATCGCCATATGGCTGCTGGGTGAGCCCTCTTCGAGAACAACGCCAACCAGTGAGTGCAGATCATAGTCCAGCAGCTCGGCCGGCCCGAGATCGCGTGCAAAGAGGATGGCATTATCGCCGGTTTCGCGCTTGCCGCCGTCCGGCATCTCACCCGAGAGCATACGTAAGAGGCGATTGGCAAGATCCTCCAGATCGTGGAGACGCGCGCGCAAATAGGGATCGCGGGCCTTCATTAACCGCGCGCGGTGCTCATTACGGACGCGTTCTACGGCGGCTTCTGCGGTAAGCCCGCTCTGCACGGCTTCGCGAAGACGCTCGACCCATTTGCGGTCATAAGCAAAAAGGCGGTAAGCTTCGAAGATTTCTTTGCTCGCCCGCGACAGGCTGGCCGCCTCGCCGGACACCATAATATCAACCGAGGCACGAAGGCGTGATATGGCCTGATTGAGGCGCGCTTCTTCCTCTTGGGGGTTATCGGCGATCAGCTTTCCGGCGAGAGTCGGCGCAACATGGAGATAAGCCTGCCCGCGTGTCAGGCCGCCTGAAAATGTTTTCCCCTTGAAATATTCCGGCTTGCTGGGGATCAGCGCAATACCTTTAAGTCGACGTTTAGCCCCGCCCGCACGCTCGTCTTCGACCGCGATCTCAGCCAGAATCATCGCCACGGTTTGCAGCGTTTCGACTTCGACCTCGTTAAAACTGCGCGCATTAATCGACTGGATGACTAAAACGCCAAGGGTCCGGCCGCCGCGCAATATCGGTACGCCGAGAAAGCTGCGGAACTTATCCTCGCCCGTCTCCGGCTTATAGGCAAACATGGGGTGATCTTTGGCTTCGGCCAGATTGAGCGGGCGCGCCGTATAGGCGACCTGACCGACAAGGCCCTGTCCGGATTCCAAACGGGTTTTATGCACCGCCACTTTGTCCAGACCTTCGGTTGCGCACAGCTCAAGCGAGCCGCCGCCGCGCTGCAGATAAATGGAGGCCACGTCCGCCTGCATATGCGCGGCGATAACTTCGACGAATTGATCCAGACGCGCCTGAACCGCGACCTCGCTTTGCATCAGCGCGCGAATACGGCGCAGCAATGCTAAAGTCGGTCCTACAAGCGTGTTTTCGGTCATAAACTCCGTCTTTAAATGTTGGGTTAAGCCTTGTTCAGCCCGAACGCGCCATGAAGCGCGCGCACTGCAAGTTCAGTATACTCAGCATCAATTAAAACGCTAATCTTAATCTCGGATGTGGCAATAACTTTGACATTTATATTGCGCTCGGCCAGGGCTTCGAACATGGTTTGTGCAACGCCGGTATGGCTGCGCATTCCGATGCCGACGATTGAGACCTTGCTGACCTTGTCATCATATTTAATGGCCTCGAAGCCAATATCGGCTCTGGAAGCTTCGAGCGTCGCCAGAGCCTTTTCGACATCTCGCTTACCGACGGTGAAGGTCATATTGGCCACATCGTCTTTAGACGAGATGCCCTGCACGATCATATCAACGATAATATTGGCCTCGCTCATGGCGCGGGTAATCCGGGCGACAATGCCGGGTCTGTCAGCCAGACGCAGCAAGGTGATCTGGGCTTCATCGCGGCTATAGGCGACGCCGCTGACGACACGTTCTTCCATATTTTCCTCCTCATTGCACACAATCGTGCCCGGGTTATGCGCGCCGGCGCCGGCCATGCTGGTCAGCACGCGGATCGGCAGATTATTATTCATGGCCAGTTCGACGCTACGCGTCTGCAGCACTTTGGCGCCTAGACTGGCCAGTTCCAGCATTTCTTCAAATGATATTTTATTGAGGCGAACGGCGTCGGGCACAATGCGCGGGTCGGTCGTATATATGCCGTCGACATCAGTGTAGATATCGCAGCGGTCAGCTTTGAGCGCCACAGCCAGCGCAACCGCCGATGTGTCGGATCCGCCGCGCCCCAGCGTCGAGATGCGGTCATCCGCTGTCAGGCCCTGAAAGCCTGCGCATACGCCGACCACGCCATCTTTTAATGACGCGTCCATATTCGGAGATTGAATGCCGGATATGCGGGCTTTAGAATAGGCAAAATCCGTGCGTAGCGGGATTTGCCAGCCCAGCCAGCTGCGCGCTTTGAGCCCGCGGCGACGTAGCGCAATGGTCAGCAATCCGGACGTCACCTGCTCGCCGGAGGCGACAACGACGTCATGCTCATCTTCAATATCATCGCCATCAAGACTATCTCCCGCCAGTGCGTCGACAAAGGCGACCAAACGGTTGGTTTCTCCGCTCATCGCGGAGACCACAACGGCCACCTCGTGACCGGCGCGGATTTCATCCTCGACTAAACCCGCCACATTCCGGATGCGGTCAAGGTCGGCCACGGACGTGCCGCCAAATTTCATAACAATACGGGCCACGTGATGCCTCTATACCAAACAGCTGGCCTTTTAGCGCGATAGAGCCATTTATCAACCGCAAGATAGGCTGGCGACGAAGATTGACCTCAATCAAGCCGCGCGCCACAGACAGATATGGCTATTACGATTTCACCCCGTCAAAATTTGATCCTGCGGACAATCATTATCGCCGTGCTTTATTTCACTATAAGCGAGCTGGGCGGTATGTGGGGATGGCGCATACTCTATCCGATACGTCTTTTCGTGACGTTCCTTCATGAATTCGGTCATGCCTTTGGCGCAATTATATCCGGCGGCGCGGTGGAGCATATCCGCATAGACCCGAATGCAGGCGGGCTGACAATGACGCGGGGCGGAAACGCGGCGATCATCATTATGGGGGGCTATATCGGTAGCGCGCTGTTTGGAAACATCCTTTTCTATATTGGCGCCGCGAAGCCAAAATGGGTGAAGCCCACTCTGGCCATTGTTATCACGCTGATGCTCCTAACAGGGTTTATCTGGTATAATTCGCTCTTCACGACGCTGATCTTATGCGCGTTCTCCGCGCTGCTTTTCTATCTCGGTTTTAAAACCAAATTTGGCCGCGATGCGCTGATGCTGCTTGGCCTCGCCAGCATAATTTATATTCTGCAGGACACGGGATCAGGACCAAGTTCTGATCTGCGCGCATTTGAGCGTGAAATGCGGTTTATTCCCGCTACGGTCTGGATGCTGCTCTGGCTTGCCGTCGCGCTCGGGCTGCTTGCCTTTAATTTTCGTCTTTTATTTAAACGCGAGAAGACCGCCAAAGCTGGCGAGATTTAAAGTCAATTCCGCAAATTTCTTTTTTCGCGTAATGTAACCTTGACGTTACACTTAAATTCGGCTTATAAGTAACTCACAGGTTACACATGGAGTAAGAGATGACTACCGATATTGAACGCCTCTCGGCGCGCCGCAGCTTTCTGTTGATGTTTACTGCCTCAGCCTTTTTAATCTGGCAGGTTCCGGGCATGGATTTCTTTAGCCGTATTGCGGACGGTCCGATGCAGGCCATAGATTTAATCGCCCTTAGTGGTGCCTTTCTCTGGATAATAGCCCTCCTCTGGCTTTTGCTGACACAGCGCAAATATTCAAAACTCAGCGCGGATGAAAACGCTATGCTCGAAGATGAGCTGGTCAAAGCCAACCGCGTCAAATCGCTCATATTTGGCTATTGGGCGATGCTGGTTGTGGCGGTCATCATGTTTGTCGCAGGACTGGCTTGGAAGGCTACAGGATTTGACGCCGCCCATATGGTTATTGTCGCGGGCGTTGTGGTTCCCATGTACAGCTTTGCGTGGCTGGAACGCCGCAATGCCTGATCATGACAAGCTCTCCAATCAGTTAAAATCATTGCGCGCCCATGCAGAGCTGACGCAAGCGCAGCTGGCGGTCAAAGCCCGCGTCAGCCGCAAGACAATTAACACGGTGGAAAACGGCGTTTTTATTCCGTCCACCATTCTCGCCCTGCGGCTGGCGCGCGCGCTTAACGTCAATGTTGAAGATATTTTTCAATTGCCGGATTAACACCCTGTCGCGGCCAAGCGCCTCATTGATTTGCCTTCTCAGTGCGCCTACCTATTGGGCGTATTAGGAGTTTGGCTATGACCCACGCAACCACTGCCCCCGAAAAATTATCAACGGTGTCTGTCGATCCGCGCGAGATGGAGAGTTTTTCGCGCATGGCGGAAAATTGGTGGGATCCGACCGGGCCGTTCAAGCCGCTCCATGTCATGAACGGCGCGCGGCTGGGTTTTATCCGCGATACACTCTGCGCGCATTTTCACCGTGACCCCAATGCGGTCCTGCCCCTCAAGGGGTTGCGGATATTAGATATTGGCTGCGGCGGCGGATTGCTAGCCGAGCCGGTCTCTCGCCTTGGCGCGACTGTGGTCGGCGTCGACGCGCTGGAGAAAAATGTCAAAACCGCTAAAACTCACGCCATAGAAACCGGAGCGGATGTCGACTACCGCCACGGCACGATTGAGCAAATGGTAGGCAGACTCAGCCAGAGCGGCGCGGACGCGCCCTTTGACGCCGTACTGAATATGGAAGTGATCGAACATGTTGTCGATCCGGCCGAATTTATGAAAGATTGCGGCGCTATGGTCAGAGAGGGCGGCGTCATAATCTGTTCGACCATTAACCGCACGGCCAAAGCCTTTCTGCTCGCGATTGTCGGCGCAGAATATGTCATGCGCTGGCTCCCGCGCGGCACGCATCAATATGACAAATTAGTCAAACCCGCCGAGATCCAAAGCTATTTGCGCGGCGCGGGCCTCACCCCCCAGCCCAGCGTCGGCATGACCCTCAACCCGCTCACGGATAAATGGTCATTTTCCAATGATCTGGGGATTAATTATGTGACGGTGGGAATTAAGGGTAGCGAATAAGTTTTGGTGCTCAAACACGCTTCTAATCTGAAATCGAAATCATATCTACACACGGCCGGAACGCTTTAGATAGCACCGCTTTTACATCGCTCTGCAATGATGCGTTCGAGTTCTCCATTTCCATGGTAAAGATAGCTCCAATATACTCGCCTTCCGTCAATAGATTGAAGATAATTATATTGAGTGGCGGTTTGCCCACGCGATGCAACGTCACTCCATTCTATGGTCGTTCTTCGCAATCCCAAAGTTGGCCCGAATAGGCGACATATTCCCGTTATACTGTTTTCATCCCAAGTTACATCATGAAAGGAAAAGAACGATGGAGCCATAAACCCACCAATACAAATTCCTAAAATAAAAATACCAAAACCTAATGAATGCTCGCCACCTAACGACGCCAAGAAAATACCAGAAATCGCAACACTGAGTCCAAAGACAATAGTTATAATTGCCAATGTTTTGCCGGGAGTAATACGTCCTCTGTCGCCCGACAGTTCTACGGGGTTTGAATTGCGCGCGTGTTTTGCAATCCAGGAGATAAGTAGTCTGTCAAACATATATCAATCAATTTCTTTCGTTAGTTTTAGATAAAGAATTTTCCCACAGTCTTCTTGCCTAAACCCCAAACGGATCATCGATGCTTTTGCTTGGCTGCGTGAACCAAACGGGGCCGTTATTATCCATGTAAAAATGATCCTCTAACCGCACGCCGAATTCGCCGTATAGGCAAATCATCGGCTCGTTTGAAAAACACATGCCCGGCGCGAGCGGGGTCTGATCTCCCCAATTTAAATACGGCCATTCATGAATATCCAGACCGATGCCGTGGCCTGTGCGGTGCGGCAGGCCGGGTGTTTTATATCCCGGCCCAAACCCGCGCGCGTCCAGTTCAGCGCGGGCAGCGAGGTCCACGGCGGCGCAAGGCGCGCCGATCTGCGCCGCGTTAAACGCTCTGATTTGAGCGGCCTTTTCAGCCTCCCAGACACTGCGCTGTTTGTCGCTTGGCGCACCGAAAACATAGGAGCGGGTAATATCAGATAGATAATCATGAAGATTACAGCCCGTATCAATCAGCACCATATCGCCCTCTTCGAGCGGCTTTGGCGATTTGACGCCATGCGGAAAAGAGCTGTCGGGGCCAAACAGAATAATCTTGAAAAACGACCCACCCGGCGCGCCGACTTTGCGGTGCGCGGCGTCGATAAATTGCCCGACTTCCGTCGTTGTTATGCCCTCGCGCAGCATAGAGGCCGTGGCTTTATGCACAGCAATGGTCATGTCCTTGGCGCGCTGCATCAAATCCAGCTCGGCGCGGGATTTAATCATGCGGCAGGCCGCTGTGATGCTTGCCCCATTGGACAAGGTTAAGTCCGGCGCAGCTTTGGCGATCCCATCAGAGACGAAAAACGGCGTGGCTTCATCTATGCTGATTTTTCCGCCAGCAATACCGCGCGCGCTTAGCAATTTCGCCGTCAGGGCGTAGGGAGACTCGTGCTCCTGCCATCCGGCGACTTCGCCTTTGACGGTCATAAATTGTAGCAATGTGCCTTCTTCGAAGGCCGGCGCGATAAAGACAGGCGGGCCATCGCGGTAGAGTAGCGCGCCGACCATGCGCTCGGAGGATTTCCAGCGCATGCCGGTAAAGTAATATAGCGATGTTCCGGCGTGCAAATAAAGCGCGTCCAGCCCGCGGTCCGCCATTAGGCTCTGCGCCTTGGCGATGCGCGCCTCAAATTCATCCAGACCGATGGGCTTCACGCCTGCCGTCATATCGGATAATATCGCTAAAGCCTGCTCCGCGGTTTTCCCGCCAACACCTATGGTCATAATATATCCTATTTAAGGGCGCGCATGGGCGCGTTAATTTAATTTTTTATCGGCATCCGGCACAAATATGTTCGGCAGGGGCGAGACGTCAATGCCTTCGTCTTTTAGCGCCGAAGATTCGTCGGGCGAAGCCTGTCCGTAAATTCCGCGTTCCTGCTTTTCGCCATAATGAATGGCGCGCGCCTCTTCGGCAAATTTGTCGCCGACATTTTCGCATTTATTAGCGATTTCTTTGCGGATTTTATCGGCGGCCGCATTCATCATCGACATGGCTTTTTTCTGGGACTGCATCATGGCCTCTTGTTTGCGCGCCGTCGAGATCGCGGGTGCCATGATTGCTTTATCAATAGTCTTATCTGCGCAGATCGGACAGATTAAAAGGCCTGATTTTTTTTGGTCGTCAAAATCACTGCCGCGTGAGAACCAGGCTTCAAAGACATGTTCCCGCTCGCATATCAGGCTATATTTAATCATCTCAGAGCAGGTTTTGGGTCAAGCGACCATGCGGGGATTTTAGCCCGCGCCGCGTCTACCTCGTCCAAGTCGACCTCAGCCGTCAAAATTCCCGGCTCGTCGTGATCCAGCGCGGCAATAATTTTGCCCCACGGGTCGATAATCATGGAATGGCCGTACGTCGTGCGCCCGTCTTCATGGGCCCCGCCTTGGGCCGGCGCAATAATAAAGGCCCCGGTCTCTATGGCGCGGGCGCGCAGCAATGTTTCCCAATGCGCCTGTCCCGTCGGCACGGTAAAGGCGGCAGGAACGGTGATGATTTGAACGCCTTCGCGGCCGTAATGGCGGTAAAGCTCTGCAAAACGCACATCATAGCAAATGGAAAGGCCCAGCTTGGCTACGGGTGTATCAATGATTTGCGGCTGCGACCCGGCTTCATATATCGCGCTCTCGCGCCATGTTTCTGTGCGGCTAACCGTGACATCAAACATATGTATTTTATCATAGCGCACGAGAATTTTGCCGTCCGGCCCGAACAAAAATGAGCGGTTAGCCGCGCGGCCCTCGCCGACTTTGACGGCCAGCGAGCCAATGAGCAGTGTGATACCCAGCGCTTTGGCCAGCCCTGCAAAAGCCGGAATGAGCGGGTCGTCATTTTCAGTTTTCACCCTGTCCCAAAATAATTTGGGTTTGCGCTGCAACAGTCCCGTCATTTCAGGGGTGGCAATAAATGTTGCGCCGCCCGCCGCCGCCTCTCGAATAAGCGTCTCCGCCGCCGCCAGGTTGGCAGCCGGATCCACTCCGGAGCGCATTTGTATGGCGGCGAGTTTTAGCACAGCTAAGCGGCCAACAATTGATCAAGCTTGCCGGAGCGCTCCAGCGCCGCCAATTCGTCAGAACCGCCGACATGTTTGCCATTGATAAAAACCTGCGGGAAGGTGTTGCGGCCCGAGCGTTTATTCATTTCGGCGCGCTTTTCTGAGCCCGTGGCCGGAATATCGACGACATCCACGCCCTTGCCTTCCAGAAGCGCCTTAGCGCGGATACAGAACGGACACATATACATAGAATACATTTCTACTTTAGCCAATTTTTTCACTCCTTAAATTTCCATTATTATGTGGGCACGCTTTGCGGATTAACAACCCGCGACAGCGTCAGCGCGTCAACCCGCGCAGCCCCTGCACGTTTAAGCGTTTTGGCACAAGCGTTCAGCGTCGCGCCCGTCGTATAGACGTCGTCAATCAGTATGAAATTGCGGCCTTTGACGGCCTGGCTCGCGCTGGCGCGCACGGCAAATGCGCCCGCCACATTGCGCTTACGCCCGCTATAGCTTTTGCCGCCCTGACTGGCCGTGGCTTTCACCCGCTGCACTATATCCGGCAAGACCTCTAAATCATTGGCTTTTGCAATGGCCCGCGCCAAGATCAGAGATTGATTATAGCGCCGGGCGCGCAGTCGTGACGGGTGTAGCGGAATTGGGATCAGACCTTCGCAGCCCGCAAATAATGCGCGTCCGGCGCGCGACACATGCTTTGTAAACACGGCAAGCCCCTCCTGCCGCCCGCCATGTTTAAACGCGAGCACAAGTTTGCGGCTGTCATTATCGTATTTAAAAGCCGCGCGGGCGCGGTCATAGGCCGGGCGCTTTATCTCACAGCGGCCGCACAATACATCCAGCCCCATATCGTAATCAAAGGGGAAGCCACAAGCTACGCAGCACGGCGCATCTAGAAAACTTAGATGCGCCCAGAGCTCGGCCTCAATACCGTGCGCGCTCGCCACATCTCCGGTAATGAGCGAACGCGGCGGAAAGACCGTATCGAGAAAGAAACTAAAACCTGCAGCGCTTATCCGTTTTACGCGGTTCATCTCTTCCCTTGGCGTCATGGACAGGCCATATCAAATTTATGGCCACGCCCCAACATATCATTTTTGACCGCAATCTGGTCGCGCTGCGCCGTAAGCGCGCACAGAAGCAGGGCGGGCTGTCCTTCCTTTTGACCCGCTGCGCGCAAGACGCCGCCGAACGGCTGCTCGATATAAACCGCAATTTTGACCGTGCTTTATTTATCGGCGATGTGCGGGCCAGTCGCGCCGTGCTGGGCGCCCTTCCGGATGATAAAGTCAGAGACGTCACCTTTGCCGATCATCTGCCCAATGATCAAAAGAATGTGCGCGCGATTGATGAAGAGCATTTACCTTATGAAGCGCCCGAATTTGATCTGATCGTCAGCCTGCTAACCCTACATCACTGCAACGATCTGCCGGGCGCATTGGTGCAGTTTCGCCGCGCGCTTAAACCGGACGGCGTCATGATCGCCGCCATATTTGGCGGGCAGACCCTGACCGAATTGCGCGGCGCACTCTACGGGGCGGAGACGCAGATTTACGGCGGGATTACGCCGCGCATTGCGCCTTTTGCTGATTATTCACAGGCCGCTAATTTGCTGCAGAGGGCGGGCTATGCCCTTCCCGTCATCGACAGTGACCGCGTGAGGGTCAATTATAGGAGTCCAATGCGGCTGCTGTCCGATTTGCGGGATTTAGGCGAAACCAACGCCCTTACCCAGCGTAGCCGAAAGCCTGTCTCGCGCGCCTTTATAGCGGCGCTGATGTCGCACTACGCCCTGCTTGCCGATAAAAGCGGTAACCATCCCGCAACATTTGAGATGCTCTGGCTAACCGGATGGGCGCCGCATGAGTCACAGCAAAAACCGCTCAAACCCGGTAGCGCCAAAACCCGCCTCGCCGACGCGCTGGGCGTAGAAGAGATAAAATTGTGACCGACCTGACTCTTTATATTGACGCGGATGCCTGCCCTGTGCGCGATGAATGCTACAAGGTGGCGGAGCGTCACGGCGTTCCCACGGTTGTTGTCGCCAATAGCTTTATCCGTATCCCGCAAAGCCCGCTGATCAGCCGTCAAATTGTCTCCGACAGTTTTGACGCTGCCGATGATTATATTGCCGAACGGGCAAATGCACGCAGCGTCGTGATCACCGCCGACATTCCGCTGGCGGATCGCTGTATTAAGGCCGGCGCGCAGGTGCTGTCGCCGACAGGCAAAGCTTTTGACGAGAATAATATCGGTAGCGCTCTGGCCACGCGGGCGATAATGAACGATCTTCGCGCAGGCGCGGAAATGCCGACATTTGGCGGGCCGCCGCCTTTTACCCACCGTGAGCGCAGCGCTTTTTTACAAAGCCTTCATACAGTTCTAGAACGATTGAAACGGGAGCATAAATAATGGAAAATTTTACGCCGATTTCCGCCACACTTGGCGGTATGTTGATAGGACTGTCCGCGCTATGGCTGATGGCGGCTAACGGGCGAATTGCGGGCGTTAGCGGAATTCTAGGCGGCCTCGTCACAGCGCCCAAAGGCGAACGGCGCTGGCGTCTCTGGTTCCTGACCGGACTGATTTTAGCGCCGCTTTTACTTACATTTATACGACGTGATTATTTAGAGATTCAGTTTCCAGTAACCGGGACGCTGCTGATACTGGGCGGCATATTGGTCGGCATTGGCACGCAAATGGGGAGCGGCTGCACCAGCGGACATGGCGTGTGCGGCATAGCCCGTTTTTCCGCGCGCTCGCTTGTGGCGACCATCACCTTTATGGCCGCGGGCGTGGTCATGGTTGCGATATTGCGCAGCGCTGGAGTCTTATCATGAACCGCAGTTTCAGCGCCTTGATTGCAGGCCTTTTATTCGGCGCAGGCCTGACGATATCGGCTATGGTTAATCCCGCAAAAGTCATCGCCTTTCTGGATATTTTCGGCAATTGGGATCCCAGCCTCGCTTTCGTCATGGGCGGCGCTTTGCTCGTGACAATTCCGGGTTATTTTGTTTTGCGCAAAAAAGAAAAGCCGCTTTTAGAAGAGCAGTTTTTCTGGCCTGAAGCAACGCAGGTTGATCGCAAGCTTATTATCGGCGCGACGCTATTCGGTATGGGATGGGGACTATCCGGTCTATGTCCCGGTCCGGCCATTGCGAGCGTCGGCGCATTTGAAATCAACAGCTTGATTTTCCTCGGCGCGATGTTAACGAGCGCCTTTGGCTATCGCTACATCAGTCAACGTAACGCGTCCCGTCCTTGAGACGGTGGGATAATTCCGCCGCCAGATCGACATCGGCGGGAACCCAGTTCACATCATTAAGCTTGCTCGGCCAGACCCATTTGATCGCCTGTCCATCTTGGGGCCGCGCAATGCCGTCCCATTCCCGGCAGAGAAAAAGCGGCATTAAGAGATGCATGTCCGGATAGTCAAATGAGGCAAAACTAAAGGGTTGCAGGCAATGATCGCACGGCTCGATTAAAAGTTCCTCGCGCAGCTCGCGGGTCAGCGCCTGCTCCGGCGTCTCGCCGTCCTCGACCTTGCCGCCGGGAAATTCCCATAGCCCGGCATGGGATTTGCCTTCAGGGCGCTGCGCAATGAGCACGCGGCCATCCCGGTCGAGCACAGCGCCGGCGACGACGAGCATGAGGGGTTTAGCTTCGGTAATCGGCATTGATATCAATATATCCATGGGTCAGGTCGCAGGTATAGATGGTCGCCCGACCCTCACCCAAACCCAGATCAATATTTAGCTCCAGCTCAGCCTTTTTCATATAGGCGCTCCCGGCCTCTTCGGAGTAACTATCTGATAGCTGCCCTTTTTCGGCCAGAATATGCGGGCCAAGCGCCACAGTCAGGCGGTCACGATCCGCGGGCTCTCCCGCTTTTCCGACCGCCATGACAATCCGGCCCCAATTGGCATCTTCGCCCGCAACCGCGGTTTTCACCAGCGGCGAATTAGCAACTGATTTTCCGATAATATTTGCGCTGTCATGACTGACTGCGCCGATCACATTTACGGTGACAAATTTGCTTGCGCCCTCACCGTCTTTGACAATTTGTAGCGCGAGATCGAGCATTAAATCCGATAATGCGGCTTTGAAATCATCCAGTCTGGGGTCGCTGGCATTATCTATTCTCTCATGACCCGCAGCGCCGCTGGCGGCCAGCAAGACCGTGTCCGATGTCGAGGTGTCGCTATCGACCGTAATGGCGTTAAAGCTGTTGCGTGTGAAGGCCGCCAGCATGTCCTGCAGCGCGCTTTGGGACAGGGCGGCATCTGTCGCAATATACCCCAGCATGGTGGCCATATCCGGCGCGATCATGCCCGAGCCCTTAGCGATACCGTTAAGTGTTACCGTCACGCCGTCCACATTGGCGGTCCGCGTCGCGCCCTTGGCATAGGTATCCGTGGTCATGATGGCGCGGGCCGCCGCTGCCCATCCGTCATTTCTCATCGCTGCAATGACCTCGGGCAATTTGGCGGTGAGTTTCGAGGCGTCAAGCGGCTGGCCGATAACACCGGTCGAAGACATCAGCACCCCTTCGGGCGGCGTCTTAAAAGCGTGACCCACATCACGGGCGGTTAGCGCGACCGCGTCTTTGCCCTTTTGCCCAGCAAAGACATTGGCTGTGCCGGAATTGACAACAATCAGCCGCGGCGCATTACGACAATCGCAATGCAGCGCGGCTTTGGAGTGATCGACGGGCGCGCCGGGGCATTTATTTTGCGTAAACACGCCTGCAACCTGCGTTCCGGCAATGCCGCGCATGATCCATAAATCGGTCCGGCCTTTATAACGAAATCCCGCTTGCGCCGTCGCCATATCGAAGCCGGCAATCGGGGGGAGGTCAGGAAAGCTTGCCGGAGCAAATGGCGAAATTTTGGCGCTCAATTGTCCGCGCTCTCGCTTTGATCCGGCTCAGCTTGATCTTCTTGGCCTTCATCTTCGGGCGTGGCCTCATCATCCATGTCCTGGTCAGCATCATCCGCCGCGGCTTTAGGGTTATTATCGGCCAGATATTCAATCGTGGAGCCATCGCGCAATTCTGTAATCAGCTTTTCAACTTCGCGATATGTCAGGAATTGGCGAACTTCATCGCGCATTTTATCATAGCTCGGGACGGGCGTTTTGCGGCGATCCTGCACCTTGATGACATGCCAGCCAAATTGGGTTTGCACAGGCTCAGATGTTGTGCCGACCTCGGTGGCAAAGGCGCGCTTTGAAAAAGGGGCGACCATGGCTTCGGCTTGGAAGTATCCCAAATCGCCGCCTTGGGCGGCGCTCCCGCGATCCGTTGACAGTTCTTCGGCCAGCGCGGCAAAGTCCGCCCCGCTTGCCAGTTTCTGCTTAACCGCATTGGCTTCGTCCAAAGTGGGAACAAGAATATGGGCCGCGCGCACTTCGTCGCCGCGCTGGCGCAATGTAATCTGTTCTTGGTAGAATTTTTGCGCTGCACCTTCTGTCACAGTGCGCTCAATAAAGTCTTCGAGTGCGACATTGCCCAGCAGACGTTCGCGCGCCGTTGCAATGCGGCGACGCACCACCGCATCGCGGTCTAAACCGTCCGCTGACGCCATACGCGACAACAGACGCTGATCAATAAGCTGCCCGAGTAGAGTCTGGTATTGGGGATGCGCCGGCGCAAATGTCTCGCCCGGTTCAATAAAACCTTTGGTCTCAGCTTCGCGGTTCAAATCGCTTTCATAAATAAAGGTTCCGTCTACGCTCGCCACGGCTTTATCACCTGTGCGGGTCACCGTCATGTCGACAGAGCCGTCATCGCCGCCGGATCCGCCACAGGCCGTTAGGCCCAAAGCAGCAGCAATTAAAAACGTTTTAAAGGAGAGGTTTGCAGTCATTTTAAGGCCCTAATTTTACGGTTTTGATAGAATTATAACAGTGGGAGCGCATTGACTTAGACCACTGCCATTCCTAAGTCACGAGCAAGATTTATCAAGACGGCGACTTCCGTCAGCTAACAGGGATATCGCGCCCGAAGCGGCGGCGAAAAATCAAAGATTTACTATGCTATCTATCGCGAAAAAGATGTTCGGCTCTGAAAATGAACGCAAGCTCAAAAAAATGCGCCCCCTTGTCGCGCAAATAAACGATTTAGAACCCAAATTTGAAAAATTGACCGACGAAGCGCTCAAAGCGCAAACGGATATTTTTCGCCAGCGATTTAAAGATGGCGAGACACTCGACGACTTATTGCCCGAAGCTTTCGCGGTTGTGCGCGAGGCGGCCAAACGCACGCTGGAGCAGCGTCATTATGACGTTCAGCTGATCGGCGGCATTTCCCTGCATCGCGGCGATATTGCGGAAATGCGGACCGGTGAAGGTAAAACACTCGTGGCTACACTTGCCGTTTACCTGAATGCGCTCAACGGCCTTGGCGTTCACGTCATTACCGTCAATGACTATCTGGCCAGCCGTGACGCGGAATGGATGAGTGAAATCTATAGTTTTCTGGGTATGACAACCGGCTGTATTGTTCACGGCTTGTCAGATGCAGAGCGCAAAGCCGCTTATAATTGCGATATTACTTACGGCACGAATAACGAATTTGGTTTTGATTATCTGCGCGATAATATGAAATACAGCCTCGACGCCATGGCGCAGCGCGGCCATATTTTTTGCATCATTGACGAGATCGATTCCATTCTGATCGACGAAGCCCGCACGCCGCTCATTATTTCCGGCCCCACTGATGACCGCTCCGAATTTTACCGCCTGATGGACGCGCTCATCCCGCTGATCGATGAGGACGGCTATGACGTTGACGAAAAGTCGCGATCCGCGACCTTCAACGAAGCCGGTACGGAGCAGATTGAAGCCTTGCTGACAGAACGCGACATGCTGGAAGGCGAGAGCCTTTACGATGTCGAAAACGTCACCGTTGTTCACCATATTAATCAAGCGCTTAAAGCGCACAAAATCTTCCACGTGAACAAAGACTATATCGTCAAAGACGACAAAGTCGTTCTGATCGACGAATTTACCGGCCGCATGATGGATGGCCGCCGCCTATCCGAAGGTCTGCATCAGGCCATCGAAGCCAAGGAAAATGTGGAAATTCAGCCGGAAAATGTAACGCTGGCCTCTGTGACTTTCCAGAATTATTTCCGTCTTTATGACAAGCTTGCCGGCATGACCGGTACGGCGCTGACAGAAGCCTCCGAGTTCCACGAGACCTACAAGCTGGACGTTTTGGAAATCCCGACAAACCGCCCTATCATGCGGATTGATGATGACGATGTCATCTACCGCACAGAGATTGAAAAATTTAACGCGATTGTTGACGAAATTCGGGAGTGCCAGACTAAAGGCCAGCCTATGCTGGTGGGGACGGTATCGATTGAGAAATCCGAAAAGCTGTCACAATATCTGACAGAAAAAGGCATTGAACACCGGGTTCTCAACGCGCGTTATCATGAGCAGGAAGCTGCGATTGTGGCGCAGGCCGGCGTGCCCGGCTCTGTCACCATTGCGACCAATATGGCCGGACGCGGGACTGACATCCAGCTGGGCGGCAATCTGGACATGCGTCTGGAACAGGAAGCGCCCGCAGGCGAGACCCCGCATCAAAAAGCCAAACGCGAAGAGAAAACCAAGGACGAAATCAGCGTGCTTAAAAAGCAGGCGCTGGACGCGGGCGGACTATATGTTCTGGCGACAGAGCGTCATGAGAGCCGCCGGATCGATAACCAATTGCGCGGACGGACAGGCCGTCAGGGCGATCCGGGCCGCTCCAAATTCTATATTTCAACCGAAGATGACCTGATGCGTATTTTCGGCGGCGAACGCCTGAAAAATATGATGGGCAAAATCGGCTGGGAAGAAGGCGAAAGCCTCACCAGCCGCTTCATGTCCAAAGCCGTTGAGCGCGCGCAATCACGCGTCGAGGCCCGTAATTTCGACATCCGTAAAAACCTGCTCAAATATGATGATGTCATGAATGACCAGCGCAAAGCCATTTTCGAGCAGCGCCTTGAATTTATGACCGATGACCATGTCTCCGACGTGATCGAGGATATGCGCCACGGCGTCTGCGAGTCATTGATCGGCAAATATGTGCCGCGTAAAGCTTATGCCGAGCAATGGGATATTGAAGGCCTGACCACAAAAACACGCGAAATTTTGGCGCTTGACCTTCCGGTATCGGACTGGGCCGCCGAAGAAGGCATTGCCGATGAGGAAATGCTCGAGCGGATGAAAAACTCTGCCGATACCATGTTCTCCAATTTATCCGAGCCATTAGGCAAAGAGCAGGTTCAGAGCATTGAAAAACAGGTTCTATTGCAAGTTATCGATGAGAACTGGCGCGAGCATTTGAAACAGCTCGACTCGCTCAAACAGGTTGTCGGTATGCGCGGCTACGCCCAGCGCGATCCGCTTAACGAGTTTAAATCCGAAGCCTTTACCCTGTTTGACAAGCTGCTGAACAATCTGCGCGAGGGCGTCACGCAGAACATGTCGCGGCTTCTTGTGCAAGTGATGATGCAAAACCAGCAGCGCCAGCAAATGGAAGAACAGGCCGCCAAGGCCGCGCCTGCCCGCGCCCCGCGCGGCCCGCAGGACATGCTCTCGGGCATGAGCCTTGACCGCTCTGACGAGCCCTCAGGCAGCATTGATGACCTTGACCCGAAACTGCTCGAAGGTCTGTCCCGCAACGCGCCATGTCCATGTGGTAGTGGCCGCAAGGTCAAGCATTGCCACGGGAATGTAAGGCGGGTTTAGGAAGCTGTTCCGCCTGCCGCGATGCATGACTATGCAGCGCGGCCTGAACAGCGCACATAATTTAGCCTCTCGCGGGCACAACCTTCATTTAGGGCAAATTCATGCGTGAATAGTGCGCTTTTAGAATAAATGTATCTCGAAATTGTCATGGACAGGAGAGACACATGAAACTCAAAGCCCTTACATCCGTAAGCCTCATCGCCGCTGCATTTGCACTGGCCGCCCCCGCCAGCGCCCAGGACGTGTCTTGGACAGCGTCGATCGATTTTAACAGCGAATATGTGTTTCGCGGCTTCGGCCTTGGCGCAGAGTCCATCCAGCCGGGCATTGAAGCCTCTATTGGCGGTTTTACCTTCGGGGCATGGGCCAGTACCGGCATTGGCGAAGAAAGTATCATCAATGCAGATGAGATCGATCTTTACGGCGGATATGCCTTTGATCTGTCGCCAACAACCAGCCTGGATATAGGCGCCACGCTTTACCACTATCCGCAAGCCGGTGATGTATTTGACATCGGTAGAAACGACGCCTCAACATTCGAGCTTTATGCAGGGCTTGGCTTTGCTGTCCCGCTCGATCCCAGCGTTTATGTTTATTATGATACATCGCTTGAAACCCTGACGGCAGAAGGCGCTGTATCTTACAGTTTTCCGACCGGCCCAAGTACCAGCATTGATTTGTCGGGCGCGCTTGGCGCGGTTGAGCCGGATCAGGGCGACGGCTATCAATATGGCACAATTGGCGCGGCGTTATCCTATGCCGTCACAGATAATGCTTCGCTCTATGCCAGCCTGAACGGCAGCGTTGCCTCGGAAGATAATTTTCTTGATTATGAAGACTTTTTGGCCAATCCGCTGACCGCGCAATTTGACAGCAATACGGTCTGGTACGGCTTTGGCGTTTCAAGCAGCTTTTAGCCGCGCCTTAATTTTACTAGGAAAAAGCGCGTCATCCGGCGCGTTTTTTATGTCAGCAAGCTACGCCCGATATTTAAAAATTTGGCCCGCCGCGCCACGATAAGCTCTTTCGCTGTCATATCGGAGAGCCGCACGAGGGTTGATTCGATATGATCGCCGACTGTGCGCACAGCGGCGGCCACATCACGGTGCGCGCCGCCCAGCGGTTCACGGATAATCTGGTCAATGACGCCTAGCGCCTTCAAATCCTGCGCGGTAATTTTCATGGCTTTGGCCGCATCTTCGGCCCGCGCGGAATCACGCCATAAAATAGACGCGCAGCCTTCAGGGCTGATGACGGAATAAATGCTGTGCTCGAGCATCATGACGTGATCGGCAGTGGCAATCGCGACTGCGCCGCCGGAGCCGCCCTCACCGGAAATTACGGAGATAAACGGCACGCGCGCAGCCAGCCCGGCGTCGATAGAGCGGGCAATGGCTTCAGCCTGGCCGCGTTCTTCCGCGCCGCGTCCCGGATAAGCCCCGGCTGTGTCGACAAATGAAATGATCGGTAAGGAGAAGCGCTCAGCAAGTTCCATCAAGCGCACGGCTTTGCGGTAGCCCTCGGGATTGGCCATACCAAAATTATGTTTCAGGCGGCTATCCGTATCTTTGCCTTTTTCATGGCCCATAACCACGACCCCGCGCCCGCGAAAGTTCGCTGTACCGCCAAGCAGCGCATCATCGTCGCCGAATTTACGGTCACCGGAGAGCGGCACATAATCGGTCAACAGGCGCTGTGCATATTGAGAAAAATGCGGACGCTGCGGGTGGCGGGCAACTTTGGTCTTCTCCCACGGGCCGAGCGCTTTGTAGATCGTGGCGAGTTGAGCGTCGGATTTATCACGGAGTTGCGTGATCTCTTTTCCCACATCGACGCTGTCATCTTTGTCCTGCAAAGTGATCAAATCATCGATCTTGCTGTCCAGTTCCGCAAGAGGTCGCTCGAAATCCAGATATGTGCGGGCAGAGAAAGTCATATAGCGCTCTTATAAGATATTCGGACCTTTGTCGCCTTAACATAGGGATAGAGATGCGCGCCACAAGTGGCTTAATGGGGATGTTATGATAATTTCGCCAAAGGGTGGGCCGAATTGACGATCTCTCTCAGGCGCTCCTCTTGGACATGTGTATAAATCTGCGTGGTCGCAATATCCGCATGACCCAGCAGTTTCTGAACGCTGCGCAAATCCGCGCCGCCTTCGAGTAAATGCGTGGCAAAGGCATGGCGGATGATATGGGGCGAGACTTTGGAAGACGGCAAGCCTGCGGCCATGGCCAGGGTCTTTAACGTCTGGGCAAAGCGCTCGCGGGTCATATGGCCCGATTTGCCTCGCGATGGGAACAGATAATTTGCCGCGCGGCTGCGCGCCTCGAGCGATTTGGGCAGGGTCGTATCGCGCAAAGGGAGCCAAAGCTCTATCGCCCGCTGCGCTGCGCCCGTCAGCGGCACAACGCGGTCTTTGCTGCCCTTGCCCCGCACAGCCAAAGTGCCGTCACGCCGCAGGATTGTTTTAACCTTTAACGACACAAGTTCGCTGACCCGAAGCCCCGCCGCATAGAGAATTTCCAATTGGCAAAGCAGGCGCACGCCCGACGCGCTCTCATCCGTCTCGGCGACCTCGAACAGGGCGTTTACATCGTCTTGAGAGAGGATTTTCGGCAGGCTCTGACGCGCTTTAGGCCCGCGCAAATGATGGGTGGGATCTTCGGCGCGCAGGCCTTCAATTTGCAAAAATTTGTAAAATTGCTTGATGGCGGAGAGCTTGCGCGCCGCTGTGCTGGGCGCAAGTCCCGACGCTCCATACCCCGCAAGCACTTTAGACAATGCCGGTGTTTCTGCGCCCTGCATATTCGACAAAGCCGCATTCAGGTCGGTCAGATCGCGGCGGTAAGCGTCCAGCGTATGTTGCGATGCGCCGCGCTCGGCGCTCATCATTTCCAGAAAATTCTCTATCAGCGCCGCGCTCATAATGCGCCTTTAGGCGCGCCCAGAAAGTCTTCAGCAGCCAAACGGGTGGCAAATTCGGTCAGCCCCGCAGCGTAAAGCGCGCGAATGACCCGCGACAGGCTATCCGGATGCAAAGCCTGCGGGCCGTCTTTGCCGAGAATAGTCGCGGCCCGTAACGCCGTTTCCGCCTGCGCGCCTTTGGCCGCAGCGTTTTCAAGCGCGAGCATTTGCCCGGCCGCAGCGGGACTCCCGCTCATTTTAATATCGCTTTTCGACATATCTACAATAATCGGATCAGACAGCCGCGCGCCCAGCGCAGAGGCGATAAATACGTCGCGCACGGCGCGCGTTTTGCCATCTCCGCCGCCAATAAACCGGGCCGTCATATCCGCGCCCGTCTCGCCCTGCATAAATCCATTACCCAGCGCGTCCGAGGCCAGCGCGATGCGGGTTTTAAACGGGTCATCATCTGCGACAAAGTCATAAAGCGGACGCAATGCATTCAGATTGCCTTCGCGGACAGCAAGCTGCGCCCAGATATGGGCATCAAATTGCGCGCGCAAATGCACGGGAATACCCGACAGATGCGGGGTAATGAGTTTGGCGATCGGGGTAAAAATTCCGGCGTGTTCGGCGCGGCTTAACAGCAGCGTGGCAGCCTTCGCCCGAACCGCCTCGTCGGATGACGACTTCACCGCGCCGTAGAGACGCCCCCATGCGCGCGGCCCTGTATCGGCGGCCATGGTGTCGAGATCAAATTCTCCCGTATCCATCAGCCCTCCGGCAATATCGTCATTATCCGTGGCGATGGAAAGCAGAGTCAGGCGTTTTTCCAGCTCCGCAGGCGGCAAGGACGGTGCTTCTTCGATAAAGGCTGTAAGCGGATCGCGGCCCGCCGGCCCGTCCATACGCTCGACCATGAGCAGAAGCAGCGGTGACGGCATGTCCGGTAAAGTGACTTTGGTCTTTACGCCTGTCAGCGTCAGTATCGCGGCATAAAAGGCGGGATCGTCGTGGCCGGATTGCTGCAAAAGATCCGCCGTCAGCTCCGCTGCACGCAGCTCCCCGCGCTCAATATGGCAAAAGGCGCGCAGCTTGGCCCAATAGGGGGCCGCGCGCTGCTCTTCCACGCTGTCCGCAATCAGGCAGGCTCCGGCGGCGTCTTTAGCTCTTAGCGCCGCGTCTGCGCGAAGTTCCTGCGCTGCAGGCCCGCGCGAAAGATTAGGCTCGCGCGCGAAAATGGCTTCCAGCGCATCGCTGCGATCAAGATCAACTAATTTACCCAGACGCGCGCCCACATAGGCGTCATTATCCGCGCCGCCGCGCGGGGGAACCCCCGGAGACAGTAATACCCGGGCGACCATATCAGTCACAACGGCGGAGCGGCTATTGCCGGGCGCGGCCTTAATCAGCTGCACCGCAATCTCGGCGCCGGTGCCGTTCCATAACGTCGGCGGCAAAGCCCCGTCCTCTGCCCCGATCGCGCCGACATCATAGGCCTGCGCGCTGCTCATATCCTCAACAACCACGCCGCCATCATAGGTCTGGGCTATGACCGCCGGAGCGAGAGTAAAGGCCGCCAAGACGGTAAACAGGCCATAAAAGATATTATGTTTCAAAATTATCATCCAGTTCAATGGTCACCGGCTGTGGATTGGCATCATCAATCCCTGTCTTGGACAGCGCAAAAAAGACCAGTCCGACAATAACGATGATGAAAAACAAGGCGGTGATCAGGCGTTTATTCATGGGTCTATCCTTGGCATAGCGGCTTTTTTATGCCGGTGAGTGGTATTGTATATTGTGACTATGGCGATTTCTCGACATATAACAGTCATGAAACTGTATGATTTTGCCGTTAGTGTCATGTTAACGCTGCGAAAGGCGGGCGGGCAAGCCTGAAGATCGCGCGGATATGACAGACATTAAGGCAGCGCAGCTCGCGCAATCCATAGCCCTTGTGGGCATGATGGGCGTTGGAAAAACGACCATTGGTCGCCGTTTGGCGAAGCGCTTGAATATGCCATTTTATGATAGCGACTCAGAAATTGAGCGCGCCTCAGGCCGCACGATCAAAGGCTATTTTCGCGATCACGGGCAAGACGCCTTTCGCGAAGGCGAGCGCAAGGTCATCAGCCGTCTTATCGAAGGAACCCCTATAATTCTCGCAACGGGCGGCGGCGCCTTCATTCCCGAACTAACGCGCAACATCCTGCTGTCCGGCGCGACTGTGATCTGGCTCAAGGCCGATCATAAGGTTATTTTCAAACGCGTGCGGCGCAAAAATACCCGGCCGCTGCTCGATGTGCCTAATCCGTCACAACGATTAGCCGAGCTTATTGAGGAGCGTTATCCCATTTACGCCCAGGCTCATATTACCGTGGACAGCAATGTCGGCCCCCACCGCGCAACGGTCGAGCGGGTCCTGGCGGCTTTGCGTGAGGGCAATATTCTTACCGGAGAACAGATATGAGCGCTCTTGAAACCGTGCGGGTCAATCTTGGCGCGCGCAGTTATGATATTATTATCGGTGACGGCATTCTGGCCGAGGCCGGGAAATATTGCGCGCCTCTTATCGGGGCAGGCAAAGCCGCAATCATTACGGATGCCAATGTCGGCCCTATATACGGGCAGGCGCTGGCGCAATCTTTGGCGCAGGCCGGTATTGAGTGCGTTACCCTCACACTGCCCGCCGGCGAGGCCACCAAGAACTTTGCGCAATTGCAGGACATGCTCGAAAAACTGCTGGGCGCGGAGTTTGAGCGTAGCGATACTTTGATTGCGCTGGGCGGCGGCGTCATTGGCGACATTACAGGCTTTGCCGCAAGCGTGCTCAAACGCGGCTGTAAATTCATTCAAATCCCGACAACATTGCTGGCGCAGGTCGACAGTTCAGTCGGCGGGAAGACGGCCATAAATTCGCCCCATGGCAAAAATCTGATCGGCGCGTTTTATCAGCCTAAATTGGTGCTGGCCGATATGGCTGTCCTGTCCACTCTGCCGAAGCGCCAGCTCAAGGCCGGATATGCCGAGGTCGTCAAATACGGCCTGCTCGGCAGTGAGGACTTCTTTGGATGGCTGGAGGCCAATGGAGAGAAAGTTCTGAAACAGCAGCCCGCAGCGCTCGGACGCGCCATTGCCATATCCTGCCGTATGAAGGCGGACATTGTCGCCACGGACGAGCGCGAACACGGACAGCGCGCCCTGCTTAATCTCGGGCATAGTTTTGGCCATGCTTTTGAGGCTCTGGCAGGCTATCAAGCCGATCTGCTGCACGGCGAAGCGGTCGCCGCAGGCATGTCTATGGCCTTTGATTACTCGCGCGCCTTAGGACTGTGCAGCGGTCAGGACGCCGCGCGGGTCAAAGCCCATTTTTCATCCCTTGGTCTAATGGATTGGGCAGCCCTGCCCGCGCGCGTAAGAGAGCAGCGCGGCGCTATGCTTTCCGCTATGATGCAGGACAAAAAGAACGAGGGCGGCGCCCTGACTCTTATCCTGACACGCGGGATTGGCCGCGCCTTTGTCAGCAAGGGCGAAGACGCCAAAAAGCTGAATGATTTTTTGCTGGCCTATGCTAAGGACGGCGTCTGATATGGACATTTTTTCTAATATTTTCAGCGCGATTGACGCGGCCACGGTGTTCACGGCCCTGGGCGTCATCGGGCTTTTAATGCTCTCGGCCTTTTTCTCCGGCTCTGAAACCGCGCTGACGGCGGCCTCACGCGTGCGTATGCACAGCTTGGAAAAGGACGGCGATAAACGCGCCACACTGGTAAGTAAATTGCTCGGTGATCGCGAGCGTTTGCTTGGCGCGCTGCTGCTCGGTAATAATCTGGTCAATATCCTCGCCTCCGTTTTAACCACGGCCTTATTTACCCGCTTATTTGGCACCGGTGGATTGGCGCTAGCGGGCGCAACGCTGGTTATGACCCTCATGGTGCTGATCTTTGCCGAAGTCATGCCCAAGACATATGCGATCTCGCAGCCCGACGCCGCCGCCGTCAAAGTGGCCCGCCCCGTCAGCTATATCGTCGCTATATTTGCGCCCATCGTTTTGGCTGTGCAGGCGATTGTCAGCGTAATTCTGCGCCTTTTTGGCGTACAGAGTGATGCCTCGCCTTGGTCAGCCATGGACGAAATCCGCGGCGCGGTCGATTTGGGCCACCGCGAAGGTGATGTGGCCAAAAGCGCGCGCGACAGGCTGGTCGGCGCAATTGAACTGGGTGATTTGACCGTCGAAGACGTCATGATCCACCGCAAAAACCTGATCACTCTGGACGCCGATGCTAAGCCCGATGATGTGGTCAATCAGGTGCTGGCAAGCGGCCATACCCGCGTCCCGATCTGGCGCGACCGCCGCGAGAATATCATTGGCGTCCTGCACGCCAAAGACATGCTGAAAGCCATGGTTAAAAGCGGCGGCGATTACAGCCAGATCGATTTTGCTAAAATCGCGCGCGCACCGTGGTTTGTGCCCGAGACGACCTCAGCCGTGTCGCAGCTGCGTATGTTTCGGCAAAAGCATAGCCATTTTGCCCTGACGGTAGATGAATATGGCGCGTTGATGGGTGTCATCACACTTGAAGATATTATCGAAGAAATCGTCGGGGATATCCAAGATGAGCATGACGTTATGGACAGCAATGTTGTGCCGCTCAAAGACGGCTCCGTCATCGTGACAGGCCAATTGCCTATCCGCGATCTTAACCGCGCCCGCGATTGGTCATTGCCGGACGAAGAAGCTATTACGGTCGCGGGCCTCGTCATTCACGAAGCCCAGACCATTCCCGATGAAGGCCGGGTGTTTTCCTTCCACGGCTACCGCTTTGAAATTTTGACCCGCAAAGGCAATCAGATTACCAAACTTAAAGTCAGCAAGACGTTCGCGCCCGATAGCCGGGATTAGACCATTTCATATAGGCCATCCAGCGGCTGGTCATAAAACATATCTATCACATCCAAATTGTGCCCATAATTATCATAAGATTCGATAGGAAGGGGCGTTTCACTCAGCGCCACCTCAAGAGCTGTTTCATCGTGGTCCAGATCGAAAACTTCCATAACCAGAGCATCTTTTTGAGGATCGCTCGAAGATGTGTCTACCGTTTCTTTCGGCACACCACTTGGACGCAGAAAAGGACCGACACCATCTTCTGAAATACCTGTCAGACGAAAGTTCTGATGTGTCAATTCATACACCATCATACCGTCAAGGCGGATGGTTTGACCGGCGCCTATATCCATCATCACATAGCCATCATACTGGCTCATCATCCCGCGCAATTGAGACATCGAAATATAAGGCGATATAGCGAGTTCCAGCACATCAAGGCTGGCGTCAAAATCGGTGATAATATCTTGCCCGTCACCGACAGCGAACACAAATTTATCCGCGCCCGAGCCGCCTGTTAGCGTGTCATTGCCTTGGCCGCCATCCAGAACATCATTGCCATCGATTCCGTAAAGACGGTCTGCGCCCAAACCGCCGGACAAGACGTCACCGTCTAACGTTCCCACAATGTCATTGTCGCTTGAATTTCCGGGCACAATCCCGTTCGCGCGTGTGTCATAGGTGGTCGTGACGATATCGCCTTGATTGTCAGCATAGGAAATGATCACGCGTCCGTCGCTCAATCGCTCAGCACCTAGAACCGCAACATAGTTACCTGTATTTGGAATTGTTACAATTTCGCTTAGAACAGCTCCGCTGAGGTCAAAATTTGTTAATGTAATGCCTTGACCGCTTTCAGAATTGACCAAAAGGAAACTTCCGTCATCTAAGGACAAAACTGCGTAATTAATACTTTGAGGGTTGCCGGGAATTATAGTTTGCGGCGTTAAAATCGATCCATCATAGCCAATTTCGACAAATCCCAATTGAGTAGGAAAGAATCCCGTATCTTCTACGGTGCCTAAGAATATTACACCGTTATCTGTAAGCGTTGCATCAAAATCAAATAGTGAAACGCCTTGATATTCACCAGAAGATATAACCGCTCCGTTATTATCGGGGTCGATGATGTCATAGCGAACGACAGCAAGAGATTGACCGTCTTGGTATGATCGACTGATCGCCATAATATTACCGTCAGGCAATAAAACCGCGCCCGTGAGATATGTGTTTTTGGCCGTTATAATTTCAGTATGTGACGTGGCTTGGCCGTCATTTGTGATTGTGGTTAGGATCAAGGTTTCGCTAGCAAACCCGCCCGAACTTCCAAGTTTAGTATACAGACTGTAAAGCGTTCCGTCTGCTGTAACAAAATGCCGTTGTGAGTTTGAATTGATGGACTCATCGCCCAGCGGCTCAATTGCCCCGGTTGATATATTATTGCCGAGATTATCAAAGCGGGCATATTCAAGAAAGTTTGAGGCGTTGCTTCCTGTAGGCGTGTAAGTAATTAAAAAACCGCCATCATAAGCGTGGACTTGACCGGAGAGGAATTCAATCCCTAAATCCGGCATAGTCTGCTCCGCAATCACGCGGTTTCCTACGGGGTCAAAAATACTAAACCGGACATCATAATCCCGGTTTACGTTTAACGTATAGACCACGATAATATTGCCATTAGACAATTGAGTTACAGAGGTTGGCGAAAAGCCTTCAGACCGAACCGCAGAGGTTATAAAGTCAAAAACTTCGATCTCACCAATCTGGGGCGTAACGGGTAATGGCATGGGAATACCTGCGTCGGATTTAATGTTTGTCGGATTTAATGTCTAAAGTGCACTAGCCAATAAGGTAAATCCTGACAATTTCAAATTACATAAGCTAAGCGCCCCTTACCGCTTAACCGTCAGCCTTAGTGCATGAACCGGGCCGGCGAGTTCTTCGGACAGCGTATCCATCACCGCGCGGTGGGCGCTAAGGCGGGACAGACCCGTAAATTCCTCTGCGCTGATCACCACATGAAAATGCGATTCTGCTGCCCCCCCGGCGTCAATATGAGCCTTAGCCCCCGCATGGTGAGCGTGTTGGTGGCTCTCATCAATCACCTCAAGCTGCGTTGGATTGAAGCGAGATGTCAGTTTAGCCTTGATTGTCGTCGCGATAATGCCCATTTTGCGCAGTCCTAATTATGTTTAGCCCAAAGAGTTTGTGTAATGGCCGACAACTTTTCTTATCGCCCCAAAGGCATTGATATCCGCATTACGCCCACTAAAGGCAAGCCCAAGCCGGAGCAAAAAGAATGCGAATGGGCGGGCTGTGTGGCTAAAGGCGGTTGCAAAGCGCCGAAAAGCCCGGACCGCCTGCGCGATTATTACAATTTCTGTGCCCCCCATGCGCGCGAATATAACAAAAACTGGAATTTCTTCTCCAATATGACGGACGAAGACATTAGTGAGTGGCAATTGGGTGCGCGCCACGGTCACCGCCCGACATGGGACGTGCGCAAAAATACGGGCGAGCGCGCCAAGGCCAATAAAAAACGCAAAGCCGGCGGCGTCAATCCCGCCACTGAAGGCTACACTATTTTTGGTGATGGCAGTAATGACATTGTGACAGAGCAGCCGCGACGCCGCTTGTCCAAATTACAGATTAAAGCGCTGACCGATATGGGTCTGGACGATCAAGCAACGCCCAAGATCGTTCGCGTGCGCTATACGCAGCTGGTCAAACAGCTTCATCCTGATGCCAATGGCGGCGACCGCAGCACCGAAGAAAGCTTCGCGCGCGTTGTTAAGGCCTATAAGGTTTTGAAAACAACGAATTTGGCGTAAGCGCCCTCCCCTCATTTCGACGGATATTTCATGAACGAGCAATTCCCTATATTCCAGCCTGATACCACCGTATCGGCGCGCGAGGTTTTCGGCGTCGATTTCGACATGCAGGTTCCGGCCTTTTCCAAAACCAGCGAGAACGTCCCGCCGCTGGATCCCAATTACCTCTTTGATGATGAGACGACGCAGGCCATTTGCGCGGGCTTTGCCTTTAACCGCCGGGTCATGGTGCAAGGCTATCACGGCACCGGAAAATCCACTCATATTGAACAGGTCGCCGCGCGGCTCAACTGGCCCATGGTGCGCATTAATCTCGACAGTCATATCAGCCGTATCGATCTGGTCGGTAAAGACGCCATTGTCTTAAAAGAAGGCAAGCAAATCACGGAATTCCGCGAAGGCCTGCTGCCTTGGGCATTGCAAAACCCGGTCGCGCTTGTCTTTGATGAATATGACGCCGGACGGCCTGACGTCATGTTTGTGATCCAGCGCGTGCTGGAGGCGCAAGGCCGCCTGACCCTGCTTGATCAAAACCGCGTCATCACCCCCCACCCCGCTTTCCGCCTGTTTGCAACGACCAATACGGTCGGCCTGGGCGATACGACGGGGCTGTATCACGGCACGCAGCAGATCAACCAAGGCCAGATGGACCGCTGGTCAATCGTCACCACGCTAAATTATCTCGACCACGACAAAGAGGCCGCGATCGTGCTCGCTCAATCTCCGCATTACGCTACGGATGAAGGCAAGAAGACCCTCTCCTCCATGGTGCGCGTCGCCGATATGACCCGCAACGCCTTTATGGCCGGCGATATATCCACGGTGATGAGCCCGCGCACAGTAATGAACTGGGCCGAAAATGCCCGCATTTTTGACGGCGATATCGCGCAATCTTTCCGCCTCACATTTCTCAATAAATGCGACGAGCTTGAACGCCCCGTCATTGCCGAATTTTATCAACGCGCCTTTGGTGTGGATTTACCGGAGAGCGTGAAGAGCGTGTTGGTGGCTTAGACTAACACACCCGCTCATCACTGCGTAGGCAGGGATAAGCGGGATAGAAGAGAGTTTTTATGACCCACGAAAACCTCAAAGAAAAGCCGACCTGCTCCAGTAGCCTCAATCGGAAATACCGTATTTGCGCCGTTCTTGCGGGCATTTGCGTTTCTCTGACGAGCGGAGCCATCACGGCATTGGCGTGTTCAGTCCCGCCCCAATCTCTTACAGGTGAACAATATTATTCGGCGCTGAAAGGCTATCCCGGCATAGAGTGGACAGATGAAGAAATTTCAGTCTCCCTTATTTATACAAAGGGCGCGGCAGAGAAACTTCGCCCTGTTCCTGAAAGCGATTGGGTTGAGGCTCCTTATACCAGACCTTTTACAAAAATTCGCTTCGAGCTTATTGAAATCCTTCAGGGCGATTATACGAAACCCGAAAAGACATGGTGGCCAAGCTTCACCGAGGAAATGCTTGCACGCGAACAAGACGCGGCGAATTCACCCCGTCCTTTCAGCTTTTGGGATTTGGGCGACGTCAAATCTGCACTTGTAACAGGATATGACGGCGGTTCCATGTGCGGCCCAAATACGACGCAGACGATTGCGCCCGACATGTATTATTTGGTTTTTCAAAAAGACGGGCGGGACATAGCTTATGAACCCGTCTTGACCCTAACCGACCCCTTCATTGAAGATATTAAAAACAGCCGATCAACACAGTCTAAAGGCGTAAGATCGCCGCGCAGTTACTTTAGGGAGATGAATGGATATGTTTCAATCCGAATGAAAAGCTGTCCTGTTGTGAATGAATATTCTTACGGATATGCAATTGATACGGACATAGACGGAGACGTTTATTTTACTACGCTTGATACGTTTAACTCGGATGCAACAGATCTGCATCTCATCGATTTCATGGCTTATCGAGCTTATTTTCACAAAGACACGCTGTGCAGCGTTGGCGACGAATATCTCGTCCTGGATTATCCGTCAAATCCATCACAGCGTAATGAATATGAAGGATGGCTTTCAGATGTCACTTATCCGCGCCACCGCTTTCTAAAAATAGAGGGCGACACAGTTTCCACGGGCGATATATTGTCGAATGTTTTCATAGAGCCCGAAACATTAGTTCCGGTGGCTCATGTAAAATCGTGGATTCGCGAAGGTAAAAATTAAGCCATGACCACCGAAACGCCCAAAGAGACCCTGAAACGCGCGCTGAGCTATACGGCGCGGGCGCTGTCGGGTGAGCGTGACTTAGAGGTCAGTTTCGGCGGCGAGATTGCGGGCATAACGCGCGGTCAAATGAGCCTGCCTAATCCGCCGTCAAAGCCGACAGACGGCGCGCTGGCCAAGGCGCGCGGCGAAGCCGATGCGCTGGCCCTGCGGCTGGCCTTTCATGACGCGGATACATTTACCGCCGCGCAGCCGCAACACGGCACAGCGCGCGCTATATTTGAGGCGCTGGAGCAAGCCCGCGTCGAGAGCCTTGGCGCGCGTTCGCTGGCGGGGGTGTCAGATAACCTTCAGGCAGCGACAGACGCCCGGGCGCGCCGCAGAGGCTATCAAAAGCCGGGCATGACCCGCGATGACTTTCCCATTCACGATGCCGTCGGCCTGCTCGCCCGCGAAGTGTTTTCAGGCCGTAAACTCCCGGGCGGTACAGTCGGTATTATGGAGGTCTGGCGCGACCATATTGAATCTGCGGGCGGCGAAACGCTAACCAAGCTGGCCGGCGATATGCAGGACACGGCCGGCTTTGCGCAGCTGGCGCGTGCGCTGATCACGGATCTGTCCTTTGGCGATGATCTGGCAAAGCCTGATGAGCAGGACGACGCCGATGAGGACTCCCGCGAGCAGGAGGATCAAAATCCCAACGCGCAGGATGACGAGCAGGATCAGGATACGCCCGGCCAGATGGAGGTCGCCCAGGCCGACAGTCAGGACGAGGCGGGTGATGACCAAACCGACGAGATCGACGCTGATATGGTCGAGGGCGACAGCGATGATAGCGCGCAGGACGCCGCGTCCTCTCCGCCGCAACGCGGATCGCGGCATAATTCAGGCCCGTCCTACAGCGTGTATACGCAAAAATTTGACGAGACGATCAAGGCCGAAGATTTGTGTGACGCCGAAGAACTGACGCGGCTGCGCGGCTATCTGGACGGGCACATGTCGGGTCTGTCGCGGGTTATATCGCGTCTGGCTAACCGCCTGCAACGCCGCCTGCTCGCGCAGCAGCGGCGCAGCTGGACCTTTGATCTGGAAGAAGGCATGCTCGACACGGCGCGGCTGACGCGCGTGGTCACAGACCCGATGCAGCCGCTCTCGTTTAAAGAAGAAAAAGAAACCGATTTTCGCGATACCGTTGTCTCTATCGTGATTGATAATTCAGGCTCTATGCGCGGGCGTCCCATCATGGTCGCCGCCGTCTGCGCCGACATCCTCGCGCGCACGCTCGAGCGCTGCGGCGTCAAAGCCGAGATTCTAGGCTTTACCACCAAAGCGTGGAAAGGCGGGTCAAGTTTCCAAGACTGGCTGGCAACCGGAAAGTCGAAAAACCCGGGGCGGCTCAACGATCTGCGCCATATCATTTATAAAAGCGCGGATATGCCGTGGCGGCGCGCGAAAAATAATCTCGGCCTGATGATGCGCGAAGGCCTGCTAAAGGAAAATATCGACGGCGAGGCGCTGGAATGGGCGCTGGCGCGTCTGCAAGCGCGTCCCGAGCAGCGCCGCATCATGATGGTGATCTCCGACGGCGCGCCCGTTGACGACGCCACACAGAGCCATAACTCCTCCGGCTTGCTGGAAGCGCATTTACGCGAGGTCATCGACAAGATCGAGAATAAAACATCCGTCGAACTCGTCGCCATCGGTATCGGTCACGACGTCACGCGCTGGTATAGCCGCGCCGTCACCATCATGGATGTCGAGCAGCTTGGCGGCGCCATGACGGAGAAACTCGCTGAACTGTTTGATGATAAGCCCAAGACAGGGCGGCGCCGCAGAGCGGCTTAGCGTTTATGACATTCTAAATGTGTTTATTTCATTAGACATGATTGACACATTTAGAAATGTGTTTATATCTGACTTATTGATTCACATCTAATGGAGAAATCACATGTCAGATGCCTACTCAAGTCGGGCTTTTATTGATTTCATTGACTACCTTTCAAATAAGGGGCTGCTAAAGAAAGCAACAGCTAGAGCTCGCAAAGCTGCGGCAGTGGCTTTTATGGATATTCTGGAAGATGAAGAAAAAACTGATATTCGGAATCTTGACATAAACAGTTTAGCCATGCGGTTTGCAAATATCCAAGGAGATAAATTTACTCCGCAGAGTTTGGTAACCTACAAATCACGCTTTAACAGCGCATATAAAGATTTTCTATCCTATAGAGAAAACCCTATGGGGTTTTCTCCATCAATTAATCAGCGAACGAAAAGGTCTAAAAGTTCAAAAACTGGACCCAATACAGATGCGAATAATCAACAAGAATTAGATGCTGATCAAGATATTAAAAAGCGCGATGTTTTAAACAATGCAATGGATACAATAACTTTCCCGATCCCGTTAAGAAAAGGTTTGATAGTTCAAATCTCAAACATTCCTGTGGATTTTTCGTCTGATGAAGCAGAACGCGTTGCAGATATTGTCAGAGCGCTAGCAATAAATTGAATTTGAGAAACGGCGGCCCCTTCCACAAGGGCCGCCCGTCCCCAACAGACATCTCAAATATGGCATCTAAATTACCGGAAGTCCAACACCGGCTAATTTAGATGCCGCTTCTATGTTCTGCGCTCAGCAAATATTCTGATACATTTTAAAAATTTGCATCCAAATCTTCCTGTCACCGCGTCTTAGTCGTATGAGAGGGAGAGTTTAGCATGACACGATTATTATTGACGGCCGCCTTTAGCGCGGTCTTTTTAGCGGCGGGCTGCGCGACAATTGAGTCGGAAATCCCTAAATCCAATCCTGATAAAGACGCCATACAGGTTATGGTTTTAGGCGCGTATCATTTCGACAATCCGGGCCGGGACGTGTTTAATGTCGAAGTGGGTAGCGTGCTAACGCCCGAGCGGCAGGCCGAGATTGAGGGCATGAGCGCGTGTCTTTTGACCTTTAACCCAACGAAAATCGCCATTGAGCGCGATGGTGAGGGCGACTCAGTTATCGACGCGGGCTACTTAAAATTCACGCCCGATATGCTGTCGACTAATGCCAATGAAATTACGCAGATTGGCTACCGCCTCGCCTATATGTCCGGCCATGATACGGTTTACGCGATTGACGAGCAGCCCGAAGGTGATGATCCGGATTATTTTCCTTATCAGACCGTCACAGACCATATCACAGCGACAGGGCAGGATGAGGCTTTTGCGAAATTTAACGCGGGGTTTGGCGCTGAAATCCAGAAATTTTCAGACAGCCAATCCACCCAAACTATCCCCGGGCTCATGCTGGACGTGAATGACGGATTTTTATCCAGCCCCGACTTCTATTTTCACATTATGGATTTTGACATTGGAGAGACGCAGCCCGCTGCAGAACTGAACGCCTATTATTATATGCGAAATGCCAAAATCGTGTCAAAATTACGCGATGCGGCGCAGCCCGGCGACCGCATCATCATCGTTTACGGCGCGGGGCATAAGTATTTTCTGGATACCATTATCGCCGCAACGCCCGGATATGAGAGTGTGGACCCCGTGCCCTATTTAAAAAAAGCGGTGAACGGCACTTGTAAATAGAGCCGTCCTACCCCGCTTTTTCAGCGCCTAAACCCGCAAGGACTTTGCCGTCGCGGCCGTAAATATCATCGAGATAGCGCAGCGCGCCTGCGCCGTCGGAGACAACCGTATTATACTGAATATGGACAGGGACGCGCACGGTCAGTTCAGCGCGTGTTTCCTTGCCGGAGGCGAGCGCGGCGTCAATTTTCTCTCCTGTCCAGATTGGGTTTTCCGCGAGCAGCCATTTGGACAGGCTGATCGGCTCTTGCACGCGAATGCATCCCGAAGAGAACGCGCGCTGCCGACTGGCAAACAGGCCGCGAGTCGGCGTGTCATGCAGATAGACAGCGTGTTGGTTCGGGAAGATCATCTTCACCTGACCGAGCGCATTTTGCTCGCCCGGACCTTGCCGCAGCCGGTAAGGAAAGCGGTCTGCGCTGATCGAAGTCCAGTCAATTGTGTTGGGGTCAACCACTTTGCCCGAACCGTCCAGCACTTGAAAGCCAAGGCGCTTTACGGCGCCGGGGTCGCGTTTGAAAACGGGTAGCTTGTCCAGCCGCGCTAATTTATGCGGCACCTCCCACCACGGATTAAATACAATATATTCAAATTCATCAGAGAAGACAGGGGTCGCCCGATAGGGCTTGCCGACAATGCCCAAATGGGTTTGCTCGATCTTGCCGTCCTGCCATGCGGTGACTTTAAATTCGGCAATATTAACACGGACATGACGAATGCCCAGATCATCGGGCATCCAGCGCGCGCGTTCCATATTGACGCGCAGAGCTGCGCGGCGCTCGCTATTATCCCGGTTGAGCGCGCCAATGGTTGCAGCGCCGGCAATTCCGTCAGCATCAAGCTCGTTGATGTTTTGAAAATCGGTGACAGACGCAATAGTCTGCGCGTCATATAAACCGCTTTTATAATCCGGTGATAATAAGCCGAGCTGTATCAGGCGCAATTGCACGGCATCCACACGCGTACCACTCATCCCGGATTTGAGCGCCGGGCCTGCTGCAACTTTGACCTGATCACCGCCGTCCAGAGCGCGCAGCGCTGCCAGCTCTTTGCGCATAGCGGCATAGACGGGCGATTGAGGCGCCAAGCGGTCAAAAGATCCGGCAATATCACCGGAGGCCAAGGCCGCGCCCAAAGCCGAGGCCGGATCAATGTCGCGCTTCTTGAGCGTCCAGTTCGGCTCATAGCTCATGGGGCTTAGCTTGCCGTGCACCATGTGGGAGGCCGCGAGCATCCAGCTTTGTGTCGCCAGCTTTTCGCGGCCCTGACGGTCGGCGCGCGCGGTTTTGAGTTTGGACAAGCTATAGTCTTCGGGGGTGAGGCCGTGGGCATGCAGTCCTTCGATGGCCGTGATGAGAGCGTCATAGCGCGCATCATCGCGCCAGACGGGCTTTTGCATATTGGCGGTGTAGAACGCATCAACGGACTTAATTGGCCCGCTTTGCGCGTGCACAGCTGGAAGCGTCATTGCCGCCAAAAATACTGAGCCTAAAGCTCCGATTACAAAATGCCTCATATCCAGTCCTCACATGTGTCGCAGGGGTTATTTTGAACAAATTCAATTCGCCTGCGTTGAATACGTAACAATTAAATAAAAGGAGTCTCGCATGAAACGCAGCGCATCAGCCAATTGGCAAGGAAACCTCAAAGACGGCAAAGGCCATATGTCCACGGAGAGCGGAGCGCTATCTAAGCAGCCTTTCGGATTTAATACACGGTTTGAAGACGGCGCGGGGACTAATCCCGAAGAGCTGATCGGCGCGGCCCATGCGGGATGTTTCTCTATGGCCTTCGCTAACGAGCTATCGAGCCGGGATATTACCGTCGAAGACATTTCGACCTCAGCTGACATCACGCTGGATAAGGTCGACGGTGGATTTAAAATCACGCGCTCGCATTTGACGGTTAATGTCAAAACCAGCGGCGGTGATACAAAATATGACGAAGCCTTGCAGGCGGCGATTGAGGGCTGCCCTGTCTCTAATGCTTTGGACATGGACATCAAAATCGATGTGAACCGGGGTTAATTATGAGCAAGACAATATTCATTACCGGCGCGTCCAGCGGCATTGGCGAAGCCACAGCCAAGCTCCTCGCCACCCATGGCTGGAACGTTGTCATTACAGCGCGCGGCAAGGCGAAGCTCAATGAGATCGCCAAGCAAATTGGCGGCGACAAAGTTCTCGCAGTCAAATGCGACGTCACGGATTATGATAGTCTGGAGGCCGCAGTCAAAGCGGGGGCCGCGAAATTCGGCCGCATTGACGCGGTGTTTGCCAATGCCGGCACGGGCGGACAAAGTGGCGGCTTCTCCGAAGCGCCGCGCGAGAGCTGGGAAGCCATCGTCAATGTCAATATTTTAGGTCTGGCTTATACGCTGCAGGCGACTTTGCCGCAGATTAAAGCGCAAAAAGGCCATGTCGTGATCACCGGCTCTATCGCCGGACGGCGCAGCCTTGACGGCTCGATGTATAGCGCGTCCAAACATGCCGCCAATGCTATTGGCTATAACCTGCGCGGCGAGCTGAAAGGCACGGGCGCGCGGGTCACCGTCATCGAGCCGGGCATGGTCGATACACCGTTTTTCGACGATCCTAAGCCCGACGCCCTGCGCCCCGACGATGTCGCGCGCAGCGTACATTTTGCGCTCAGCCAGCCTGAGACAGTTGACCTGCATGAATTAGTGATATTGCCGACGCCGCCCCAAGATTAGTCGACGATATTAAAGCAAAAAAAACCCGCTCACTAGGGCGGGTTTTAAAAATATAGTGATGTGGCTAGTTGTCAGTTTCGATCTGAATTCCGCCTTCATCGACATCAATCGCCAGATCCGGCTTGTCTGCCTGCCCGGCCATCATGAAATATCCGATTACCAAGACTGCGATCACGAGCGCGCCAACGATGAAATACAGGCCTTTACCTGATCCGCTATTATCAGCCATTATTTATCCCCAAATTCATCTCCACCCAATGTAGAGATATCTGGCTCAATAGTTACACTCAATGAGCCTGAATTCCAACAAAAAAGCCCGGCCACGATATTTTCGGGCGTCCGGGCTGTCTTAAAGACCTGAAAAAGACGTATTAGGCGGCAGCTTCAGCTTGGTTCTTAATCAGAACGCGCTTAATTTTTTTCGCTTTTTCAGTCAGCTTTACGTTCTTTGTGCCGATGAGAAAGCCGTCAAGACCGCCTTTAAACTCGACCGTGCGCAATGTCGCAGCGGTAACGCGTAAGCGGTAACGTTGTCCCAGCGCTTCAGAAGCGAGAGTGACATTACAAAGATTGGGCTCAAAACGGCGACGGGTTCTCCGCTTGGAATGGGAGACATTGTTGCCGGACATAGGGCCCGTGCCGAGTAGATCGCAAGTGCGGGACATGTTTTTCCTCACAGAATGGTAATTTGGTATGGCGCGCCTACACATATATAGGCTCGCCGGAAAGATGGCGGGACATAAACTATTCGTGAGCCCAGCGTCAACCCGCTTGCTGTTCATAATCTGTCTAATATGTGCAGTCTATAGTGCTTTCTTAGGCTAACGCCATAGAAAAGAGAATTCTGAAAGGTTTATCATGACCAAACGTATAAAAAATCTGTTTATTACAACCGCTATGTTATCTGCGGGAATCGCTCTTGGCGCGATTCTTCCGGCCATTGCGCAGGCGCAAAACGGCGCAACTCCTGTGATTCAGACCGCAAACGCACCCATGATCACGACATTTACTGTGGATTATCGCGGCTCACTCTTCATCTTCCCGCTCGGGGATTTGCGCGTGACCGGATATAAAACCGATGCGGCTTACGCCATGCGCGCCGATATGAAAGCCGCCGGACTGGGCAAAATCGCCAAAGACGGTGATCTATGGTCTACGGCAGAGGGCTATTACAGCCCGAACGGTGTGCGCTCGACCCATCATGTTATACAAAAGCTCAACGAAAAAGGCCGCCGCGTCGAAATTAAATATGACGCGGCCGGAAACCCGGTCACAGCGATTGAGCCGCGCTTCGGCTCTATGGGCGTGCCGCCGGCCACGGATCAAGAACGCCGCGAAGCTGTCGACGCCCTGTCCGCCATTATGCAATTCATGACCATCGGGCATAAATACGGCACTCAACCCTGCACGGGCAGCATTCCGGTCTTTGACGGTAAGCAGCGCTATAATCTGAACCTTAAGCCGGCCGGCAATAAGACGATCAGCCAAAGCAGCTATCGCGGCGAGACTGTGCGGTGTAATTTATTCATGGAAAATGTCTCCGGCTATGATCCCGAAGATCTGTTAACCGCAGAAGAAGCCAATACGCCGCTGGTGATCTATCTGGCCAATTATGAGAACGCCGGTATGTGGGTACCTGTGCGCTTTGACTACCGCGTCTCCGGTATCAAAGTAAACATCACGGCGACGGACATCAATATCAATACCGCCCCTGCGCCCGCACCGTAATAAGGCAGCCCAGCGCAGCATCAACACTTGAACGGGCCGGACAAAGCCGCAATTAAAGGCTATGTCCGGCTATCGTCCAGACCCTGTTGTCACGGCTATATTAGGCCCGACCAATACGGGCAAAACCCATTACGCTATAGAGCGCATGCTGGCCCGCCGCTCGGGCGTGATCGGGCTGCCGCTGCGCTTGCTCGCGCGTGAGGTTTATGACCGGATCATCAAGCTCAAAGACGCGCGGCTTTGCGCGCTGATTACGGGCGAGGAAAAAATCATCCCGCCCGGCGCGCAATATTTTGTCTGCACCGTCGAGGCCATGCCGCAAGACCGCGAATTTGCCTTTGTGGCTATTGATGAAGTGCAGCTTTGTGCCCACAAAGAGCGCGGACATATTTTCACAGACCGCCTGCTGCATATGCGCGGCACTGAAGAAACGCTGTTTTTAGGCGCGGAGACCCTGCGCCCCATCATCCGCGATCTTGTGCCCAAAGCCCGGCACGAAACGCGCGAGCGCTTCTCGACCCTCAGCTATGCGGGAGCGACCAAAATGTCCCGTCTGCCTAAGCGCAGCGTCATTGTCGCCTTTACCGCAGCAGAGGTCTATTCGCTGGCGGAGTTGATGCGTCGCCACCGCGGCGGGGCGGCCGTTGTTATGGGCGCATTGTCTCCGCGCACGCGCAATGCCCAAGCGGCGCTCTATCAGTCCGGCGAAGTCGATTTCCTGATTGCGACAGACGCTGTCGGCATGGGTCTTAATCTGGACGCCGATCATGTTGCCTTTGCCTCTATGCGCAAATTTGACGGAAATCGCCGCCGTTACCTCTCCAGCGATGAAGCCGCGCAAATTGCGGGGCGCGCCGGACGGTTTCGTAATGCCGGCACATTCGGCACCACAGCGAATTGCCTGCCGATGGATGATGATATGGTCGGGCGAATCGAAAACCATCTCTTTGATCCGCTGCGCTATGTGGAATGGCGCAACAACAATCTGGATATGAGCAGCGTTGAGCGACTGATGTTTACGCTCAATAAACCGCCGGAAAGAAGACGGCTGCGCCGCGTTAAAAATATCAGCGACGAGATTGCGCTGGACAGGTTTGTCGAAAACCAGGCGCTGATATCAGGGGTCAATTCCGCGTGGGATGTTGCGAGATTATGGGAGGTCTGCCAGATTCCGGATTTCCGGAATTTGTCAATGGATAGCCATTTTCGTCTATTATCGGACATATATCTTCATTTGCGCGATAATGGCGGGCGGCTTCCCGAAGACTGGCTGGAAAAACACGTTAAACGTCTTGACCATATTGATGGGTCAATCGACACCTTATCTTCACGTCTGGCGAATATCCGCACATGGACATATGTCACAAATAAAGCGGCGTGGTTGTCTGATGCCAAGCATTGGATTAGCCGCACCCGCATGATAGAAGACCGGCTCTCGGACGCGCTACACGAACGGCTATTGCAAAAATTCGTGGATCGCCGCACGCAGGCGCTGCTCAAAGGATTAGGAAGTAAGACAGTCATGGACATAAAAATATCGTCATCCGGTGAAGTGACAGCCGGCGGCCATTTCGTCGGGCGCCTTGACGGGCTTGAGTTTAGCATCGACACGCAAGCCTCAGGTCTGGAAGCCAAAGCCTTGCGCGAAACGGCGGAGACATCCATCGCGCCCGAAATTGACCGCAGGATTACCTCGATGGTCGGCGCGCAGCATGACGTGTTCCGCCTTGGCGCCGACGGTATTATCTATTGGGGCGAGCATAAAATTGCGCGACTTTCAGCTGGCGCTACTGTATTAAAACCGACAATCAAAGTCATCGGCGGAGAGCTGGCACAGCCCGTTCTCACTGAGCATTTAGAAGGCCGCCTGAACGATTTTATACAAGCTGACATCCGCAATAAACTTGCCGCGCTAAAAAATCTGGACGCCGTCAGTACGAATCAAGATATTGCGGGTGAAGCCCGCGGCTTTGCTTTTCGCCTGCTCGAAAATGACGGCGTCATGCCGCGCCGAGGCAATGAGGCTGTCATCAACGACGTTAAAGGCGCGGCCCGCGCGGATCTACGCAGCGCAGGCGTGCGCTTCGGAGAATACTTCGTCTATCTCTATGATCTAATCAAACCCGCCGCCGGCACACTTCTCACAACCCTTTACGCCTATAGCGAAAAAGGCGACGGCAAACCTTTTGTGCCCTTTGCGGGCGTGACCTCCACCCCGATGGAGGCGGGCTATAGCGAAGCCTCGCTCAACCGCGCGGGATATAGCGGACAAGGGTCGCGCATTGTGCGCGTTGATATTCTCAACCGCGTCGGGCAGACGATTCGTCAGGCCCAGACTGAGAGCGGATCGGCGCGGTTCCAGATCGCGCTGGAAATGCTGGCCTTACTGGGCAGCAGTTACGAGGAGTGCCAAGACGTTCTGCGCGCGCTTGGCTATAAATCGACCAAGGCTAAATCCGAAGATATCATGGCGGATAAAAAACCTGCTGCGGATGTGGCGGCGAAAACAGCGGACAAGAGTGACGGCGCAGATAAAGACCCGACATCGCCTGCCGCAGAGTCTCACGAAGATACGTTGGATGATCCGACGAAGCCCGCCGCGCAAAGCTATGATGCGGCGCAGGCCGGCGACAAACCTGCCCAAGCCGTTAAATTGAACACACTGGGTAAAGACGGAAAACCCAAACACAATATGCCAAGCGCTCCGGCCGCTAAAGCCAGGCCTAAAAAATCGCGCAGCAAAACCCCAGCGGCGCTAAGCTATTTTCAGCCGGTCACCGGACAGGATGAAGACGGCAATGATATTCGCGGCCACCAAGACGAAGTGTGGTACCCGCAACGCCGTAATAGCGGCGGCGGCTCCGCCCGTCCCGCGCAAGACAGACCGCCGCGCAATAAAAATGGATTTAAAGGCAAACCGCGCGATAATAAAACAGACGCCAAACGCGGTAAAGAGGCCCCGCGTGGCAATAAGAACAATAATCGCGGCGCGTCCAAACCCTCTAAAGCAAATTACGAAGACAGTCCTTTTGCGGCGCTTATGGCCCTAAAAAATCCCGAAAAGAAAAAGGATTAGACTGCGTCTTTGGTAGACTACGCCCAAACGGAAACAGTGCGTTTGGACATATGGCTCTGGCGCGCCCGCTTTGTAAAAACGCGCGCCCTCGCCCGACACCTCATTGAAAAAGGTAAAGTCCGCATAAGCCGTAATGGTCAGACCAAGCGGGTCAAAAAAGCGAATACTGTCGTGCGCAGCGGCGACATTGTGACTTTAACCCGCCCGCACGGACTGATCGTGGCGCAAATGATCAGCGCCGGAGAGCGGCGCGGCCCGCCATCAGAGGCCAGAGCGCTGTATGAGTTGCTCGGCGAGACGGAGCAGACTGCGCCGCGGACGTTGTGACTTATTGACAAATTGCCCCGGCCCCGCCACATCGGGCCTGTAAATTCAAGGCGTAAATATGACCTATATCGTCAAAGACGAATGTATCAAATGTAAGTATATGGATTGCGTGGAAGTCTGTCCTGTGGACTGCTTTTATGAAGGCGAAAATATGCTCGTCATTCATCCGGACGAATGCATTGATTGCGGCGTCTGTGAACCGGAATGTCCGGTGGATGCTATCCGCCCCGATACTGACGATGAGCCGGACGGAAAATGGCTTGAGATCAATTCCAAATATGCGCTGGTATGGCCCAATGTGACCACAATCGGAAATGTTCCTGCCGACGCAGAAAAATACGTGGACGAAAAGAACAAATTCGAGAAATATTTCAGCCCTAAACCCGGAACAGGTGACTAAACCGGTCTTGTTTTAGGCCTTTCACACCTCAATACGCAGCATAAAGGGTTGAAAGAGTGGATTTTTAGCCATTTTTGTGTTATGATATTTTCATATACCGCAGCGCGGGCCCTCAAAAGCCCGCGCTTTGTTTGTGTTAACCCCCCTGATTGTGCAGCAAAGTGCTGCCTGTCAGTCAAAAGGACCTCTCATGGCTGCAAAAAGATCTAAGAAAAAGAATGTAAGTTTCAAGGTTGGCGAACATATCGTCTATCCGGCCCACGGCGTCGGTCAAGTCACTGCGATTGACCAAGAAGTTATCGCCGGTTTTGACATTGAAGTTTATGTTGTCATGTTTGAGCAGGATAAAATGATCCTGCGCGTGCCGACCGCTAAAGCGTCGACATCGGGCATGCGGGCTTTGTCCAATGACCTGATCCTCAAAGACTCGTTTACAACCCTGCGGGGCCGGGCGCGCATTAAACGCACCATGTGGAGCCGCCGCGCGCAGGAATATGAAGCGAAGATTAATTCCGGCGATCTTGTGCTTGTTTCCGAAGTCGTTCGTGATCTTCACCGCACGGATGATCAACCTGACCAATCTTATTCCGAACGCCAACTCTATGAATCGGCGCTCGACCGTATGGTGCGTGAAGTTGCCGCTATTAAAAAAGCAACGCGCTCTGCGGCGATGGAAGACATTATCGAAACGTTGACTGCAGCGCGCAAGAGAGCCGCCGCGAAAGCCGCCGCGAAAGCGGAAGCGGCTGCCGATAATGACGAAGATAATGAGGACGAAGCCGCAGCATAATCCGCCGCTTTCTCTAACGCTCTCAGCCCCGCTCATAAAGAATTATGAGCGGGGCTTTTTATTATCTGCCTCTAGTCCAAAACTTCTAAACGGTCAGGATCAGAGAGATAGATTGCGGGACCGTTATAGAGCTCGATCCATCCGCGCACCCGCACCCGCGCGCCTTCGAGCGCAACAGGATCAATACCCGCTTTCTTGAACCGCTTCTTACCGTCTTTTGTCAAAGACACCGTGAAATCCGTGCGGTAATCACTGCCGAAATTAAGATAAATCTGCCCGCGCACATTCGCCGTCGAGGTGATGACGCCCTCAATAATCTGGAAGCTGTCCACATCCTGGGCCAGAGGGTCAGGGTCGGGCTTTCGCACAGCGTAATAGTCCAGCGCCCACATACCGCGCTTCGCGGCGCGCGCTTCGCGTTCGGCCGCGTAGAGACGCGCCGTGTCCTGTTGCGTATCCGGCCATGAATAAACCCGCGCCATGCCGGAGCGAACCATATCTTCCTGCACCCATATTGCACCGGACGCATCAGGCGAGCCGACAAAGACTTGCGCCAATGCGCGGTCATAGCGATCACGCTGCGTGCCGCCATAGCGCAGCTGCACGTCTCTCCCCAGTGTAAGCCGGGCCAGCGCGGCTTTGGACTCCTGTCCTAAAGGCCAGTCTGTAAAGTCTTCGCGGCCCAATGATAATTTGGGTGCCTGAATGCCCGCAAGCCGTACCTTTAATCCACTGTCCAGATAAAGCGTGTCGCCGTCGGATATGCGGCTGACTTTGCCGCGCTCCCCCTCTGTCAGATCCGGCGCTGCAAGACCCGTAGTCGATAGCGACGCGGCGGTCGCAATTGTCACCAGCGAGAGCCGCTTGAGTGCTGATCGAAATCTCATAGGACTTTATTGCGCAGGGCGGCCCGTAAGTCGAATCGTTAGCCACGGCGTAGCTAAATTGACCACGGTTTGACGCACGAAGCGCCATTGCGCGTAATCCTCAAATATGGTTTGACGCGCCTCATGATCCCGTAGCTCAGCCGGATAGAGCATCAGATTCCTAATCTGGAGGCCGGTGGTTCGAATCCACCCGGGGTCGCCATTTATATATTTTAAATCAATAACTTATGAAACATGAAGAATTTTAGCCTTGTTGAATTCTGGCTTCAGTAAGCACATAGTAAGCACGCACGCTAATCATCACTACGCGAATACGCGCTTATTGATTCTTACCAACACACCCTCACTCCTTAACGAGTGGGGCTAACGGTTTGGCTAATCGCCTTTACCACGCTCACGCTATTCCCCACGGTTGTCTGCGTTTTACAACGCGACTTTTTAGCTTTTTCCTGTCCATTTAACATGGTCTGACAATCGCCACCGGATAAACCTAAAAAGTCGCCTTGCTAACCGCGCGTAAACGACAACCGTGGGGAAAAAGCTCGCGGCCTATTGCCCGCGCACGGTTCAACAAAAAAGCCCCGCATAGAATGCAGGGCTTTGCTTCCACTCCCCCGCTAGAAACGCGGGAGTGTGGCTAAAATGTCTTCGCTCATTGTGTCCGGCTTAACGCCATCCTCCAGAGCGACGGTTTTAACGAACAGATGCTTTGCCAAAATTGGCAAAGACGAGGCCGTACCCACACGGCCTCCTTCATCCCCATCAAAGATGAGAATGACGCTTTTAATGCCGTGCTTAACGAGCAATTCAGCTTGGGCCTCCGTAACGCTATCCCCGAATGTAGAAACGCAAGGAATGCCTGCGCTGTGTAGACGCAGGACAGACCAGAAGCCTTCTACGATCACAAGGCAATCGCTTCCCTTTTCAAGAACGCGATTGAGATTATAGAGCACTTTGCTTTTCTCAAACCCTTTAGGCAAGAGATAGCGCGGCACATCTTTTGGCGGAAAATCATTGGCCCATCGTCCTGAATAGGCAATTAGCTGCCCTTCGGCGTTATTAATCGAAAAGCAAATGCGATCCTTCATCATACCCTTATTGGCAAAGCCAATCCCAAACGCTTTAACAAGTTTTTTCTTAAACCCTCTCGCGGCAATGAACCCATGCTTATGATCCAGCTTAAGCTCAAACGTCAGAGGCTTGTTAGACGGCCCGGCGGGTTTGTCTTTTGCGCTCGATTCAGACGGCTTGGACTTCTCCGCCTTTTTCGCTTTCGCCTTAACAGGCTTAGCGGAACGAGCCGTTTTACTCTTCGCTTTACCGCGACCATTTGAAGTCCGCTCTAAAGCTTGAGTGATCCCGAACATCTCCGCAGCCGCGAATGCAGCTTTGCGAAGCTCGCTGGTATTGCTTGGATCAAGCCCTTCCATATGCGCCACAAAGTCAAGTGCATTGCCGCCTGCATCGCAGGCGAAACAGTTATAAATCTGTTTTGCCACATTTACACCGCAGGATGGTTTGTGATCGTTATGAAAAGGACAGATGATCTTAATCTAATCCCCGTTGCCGTGCTCGTCTATTCCATAATGCTCGAGCACATCTTCAAAAACTCAGATGCTCGCGCATCGTTTGAAGTCTAACCATTGTGTAATGTTGAAAGCGCCCATATGACTGTTGATTAGGGAGACGTAATTTTAGCATACTCGGTGTGTTTGAGGAAAATTTCTAATAGATTTGCAAACTGATGCGACGTTACAATCTAGGCTTTAAGGGCCGCCGCAAATCTTCACGGTCGATATTGCGACGGGATTTTGTATATAAATCCTTATATGGCTTAACTTGCGCGCAGGTCTGACTGTGATAGCCTAGCGATTGTCGCATTTCCGTAACATTGGATTTATAAAGGCGCAGCTTTGCAAGGGTTTAGGTTAATGAAATACGGTCTGAGACAATTTTTGTACGCGATTTTGATTGTTTTGGCCGCGGCCCTTGTATTATCACCGTTTGCCCGTGCCCAAGACGGCCATCTCATTACCATGCAAGAGGCCGATATTCGCGCCTTTATCGATGATGTATCCATCGTCACCGGCAAGACCTTTCTGGTCGACCCGCGCGTGCAGGGCAAAGTCACGATCAGCTCCGAGCAAAACCTGTCCAAAGCTGAAGTGTTCGAGGTGTTCAAAGACGTCATGCGCCTGCACGGCTACGCCGTAATCCGAACGCCTGGCGGCGAATACCGCATCACGCTTTTGCAGGGCGCGGCGCAGGACGCCCCCTATGTCGTCAATAGCGGCTATAACGGACAGCTTGCGACAACGATTATTCGACTGAATTATGTCGATGCCGCCGAAGCCGCAAAATTAATCAAACCCGTTATGCACAGTCAGGGCGTTCTGACCGCTTTGCCCAATGGCAATATTATTGTCGTCACGGATTTTCCTGAAAACCTGCGCAAAGCGCGCGAAATTGTTAACGCCATGGACACAAGCGGCATGGTTGTCGAAACCGTGCAGCTGACCCAGATTAGCCCCATGGATGCCGAAGCGGCTATTAATAAACTTGCCGGTCCGCGCGCCGCCTATCGCGCCATCGCCGTGCCCGGCACAAACAGCATTATTCTCGAAGGCAATTTCGCCGACATAGCCCGTATCCGACCGATTATTTTGCAAATGGATCAAATCGGCGCCGTGCCGCGCGGACAGGTCACGGTTATTCCGCTGCGGTTTGCCGATGGAGAGCAAATCGCTGGTATTCTTGCCGCACTGCTGCCGAGTTATGCGCGCGAGGGACAGCCTGTTCCGACTGTAGCTTACGAAGCCGGAAGCAACACCATCATCATTAGCGCGTCGGGTGAGACGCAGCAGGCTCTGTCCACTGTGATCCGGCGCCTCGACGTGCGCCGCCCGCAGGTTCTGGTCGAAGCGATAATTGTCGAAGTGTCTGACACGGCGACGCGCGATCTGGGACTGCAATTTGCCATTGCCGGCGCGCGCGGGAATTCCGTGCCCTTTATCGGCACGAATTATTCACGCCAAGCCCCCAATATCCTCTCTCTTACCGGAGCGATTGCAACGGCAGGCGCGCCGGACGCGGCCAATCCAAATATTCCGGCGGCGGCACTGAGCTCTCTATTTGGCCTTGAAGGGGGCATTCTGGGCGGAGCCGGAATTTCCGGTAACACATTGTTCTCAGTCATTTTGAACGCGGTGGAAACTGATGATAATTCTAACGTCCTGTCCACGCCTTTTGTCACCACGGTCGATAATGTTCCGGCAACATTTTTGGTCGGTCAAGAAATTCCGATTACAACAGGCGAAAGTCTCGGGGCCAACAATGTTAATCCGTTTCGCACATTTGAGCGCCAAGAGGTAGGTATCAAACTTGAAGTCCTGCCACAGATTAGCGAGGGTGATGTCATTCGGTTGACCATTGCCCAGGAAGTATCTTCGATTAATGGCGCGGTGACAGGAAGCTCGGCGGATTTCATTCTCAATAAGCGTGAAATTACCACCACTGTTCTGGCCAATGACGGTGAGGTCATTGTGCTCGGCGGCTTGATACAGGACGACGAAGAGATCAATATCGACAAGGTTCCGGGGCTGGGCGATGCGCCTATTATCGGGCGTTTGTTTCAGTCACGCGGTAAAGCCCGCACGCGCACGAATTTAATGGTGTTCCTGCGCCCGACAATTATCCGTAGCGCCGAGGATGCCCGCCCGATTACGCGCGAGCGTATGGAATATATGCGCCGTTATGAGATTGAAAACTCAGAGGACGGGACGAGTAAACTTGACCGCGTAATGCCGCAATAATGGAAGCCACGGCGCCCATAGTCGTCTCTCCAATCGCTGCGCCGGCGCGGCTATCCTATAGTTTTGCGCGGCAGCACGGCGTACTGCTGATGAGCGGTGAAGAAGGACTAACGGCACTATACCGGACAGGCGCAGACGTTTTTGCACTACGTGAAGCCCGCCGCGTAGGGCGTCAGCCGCTGATCCGCCGCGAAGTTGATCCGGCGGAATTTGACCGTCTGCTCTCATCTATTTATGCCCAAGGTGATCTGAGCGAAACGGCCGCCACGGTAATGGAGGCGCCGCAGGATTTATCCGCTCTGGCGGACAGTATTCCGCAGACTTCTGACCTTCTCGATAGTGAAGACGATGCACCGGTGATCAAACTGATCAACGGCATCTTGCAGGAAGCTATCCGCCAGAAAGCCTCCGATATACATATCGAGCCCTATCAAAACCGTGTTTCAACACGCCTGCGTGTCGACGGCGCATTGCGCGAAGTTCTCTCGCTTGCCCCTCAGCTCTCCGGTTCACTGGTGAGCCGGGTCAAAGTCATGGCGCGTTTAGATATTGCCAAAAAACGTGTGCCGCAGGATGGGCGGTTTTCGCTTAATCTTGGAGAGCGGGCCGTGGATATCCGTGTCTCCACTCTACCCAGCCAATATGGCGAGCGAGTGGTGATGCGTTTGCTCGAAAAAACGGCGCAGCTCCTCGATTTATCACAAATCGGCTTGGGCACAGAGGATCTGGCCCTGATGCGACGCGCCATTGCCCGCCCAAACGGCATTGTTCTGGTCACAGGGCCGACAGGCTCGGGTAAAACCACCACGCTTTACGGCGCGGTCAGCGAGCTCAATGATGGCTCGCGCAATATTCTGACGATCGAAGATCCGGTCGAATATGCGCTGGACGGGATAGGACAGACCCAGGTCAATTCCAAGATCGGCATGACATTTGCGGCAGGACTACGCGCTATATTGCGGCAAGATCCGGACGTCGTCATGGTCGGGGAAATTCGCGACCCTGAAACGGCGCAGATCGCTGTGCAAGCCGCGCTCACAGGGCATTTGGTACTGTCCACCGTCCATACCAATAGCGCCGCGGCCGCCATTGCCCGTCTGCGCGATATGGGCATTGAAAGCTTTCTGCTCGCCTCTACCGCCACAGCCATTGCCGCCCAGCGCCTCGTGCGAAAATTATGCGAACAGTGCAAAGAGGGCTACACACCCAGCGCGCGCGAATTATCCGATCTGGGCCTATCGCCTAAAACCAAGCTGACATTCTTTGCGCCCAAGGGCTGCATGACCTGTCGCCAGACCGGATATAATGGACGGCTCGGCATTTTCGAGATCATCAGCGTCGACGAGGACATAAAACGTCTGATCCATGATCAGGCCCGCGAGGGCGAAATCGCTAAAATGGCGTTTAAAGACCGCCCGACCCTTCTGCAAAGCGGGGCCGACCATGTGATCTCCGGCCGCACAAGCGCTGCCGAAGTGTTGCGCGTCTGCCGCGCCAATGAAGCGGAGGCCGTCAGTGGAGACATTTGATTATGCCGCCGTAACGGCGCAGGGCCGTAAGACCTCGGGCTCAATTTCTGCGGTCAGCGCGCGGGCCGCACGTGATGTTTTGCGCGGACAGCATCTGACGCCGATTGCGATCACCCCCGCCAAAAGCAAAAGTACACTGAAAACCGCCAAAGGCGGACAGACGGTGCGGTTCAAACATCTCACCCAGGCCACACGCCAAATTGCCATACTAATTGATGCCGACACGCCGATTGAAGAAGCATTAAAAGTCATCGCGCAGCAATTTGAAAAGCAGAATATGCGGGGCATTTTAATGGGCGTGCGCGGCCGGGTGATGGAGGGCGCGCGCTTGTCCGAAGCGCTCGCCGCCTACCCCAAGGCTTTCCCGAAACTATACTGCTCTATGGTGGCTTCCGGCGAAGTGTCGGGCCAGCTTCCTACCGTGCTTAACCGTCTGGCCGCAGATTACGAAGCCGCGCAGGCTATTCGCCGCAAGGTGCTGGGCGCGATCATTTACCCGATCATTCTGTCATTTGTGGCGCTGCTGGTGACCGGCATATTGATGATGGTGGTCGTGCCCAAAGTCGTCGAGCAGTTCGATACATTAGGCCAGGAGCTGCCCTGGCTGACCAAAGCCGTGATTGCGCTATCGGACTTCCTGGCCGCTTATGGACTTCTGCTCGGCCTCGCTATCGTCGCGGCGATTGCCGGATTTGTCTTTGCGCTGCGCCGGCCAGCTTTTCGCCTGCACGTCGATAGCGCGCTTTTGCGCCTGCCGCTGATCGGCAATATGGCGCGCAGCCTCAATGCCTCGCGCTTTGCCCGCACGGCGTCCAGCCTGATGCAATCGGGCACGCCCAGCGTGGCCTCGCTACAATCGGCCAGCCATACATTGCGCAACTCTCTGATGCGGCTGCGCACGCAAGGCGCGATTGAACGTATACGTGAAGGCCAGAGCATTTCGCGCGCCCTGCGCGGCTCCGGCGTGTTTCCGCCGCTTGTCGTCCAAATGGTGGCGGGCGGGGAAACCGGCGGCGATGTAGCGGGCATGTTTGCCAAATCCGCGGATTATCTGGAAGGTGAACTGGACAGCGTTATTGGCGTGTTCCTGGCGCTACTCGAGCCCTTGATTATTATCTTTCTGGCGATGGTTGTACTGCTGATTATCGGCGCGATTTTCATGCCGATTTTGCAACTTAACTCCGCTGTTTTATAAGGAGACATTATGAGCGACATTCAAAACACCCCTGAACGTGACAACGCAGACATCCGAAAGACCGATGGTGAGTCCGGATTTACCCTTGTCGAAGTCCTGACCGTACTGGCCATCATCGCCATCATCACGACGGCTGTGGTCGTCAATGTGTTCTCCATTACCGGCACGGCCAAGGTCAAACGCGCACAGGTCGATATCTCGACATTGTCCAGCGCGATTGAGCAATATAATCTCGACATCGGGACTTATCCCGATGAACGTGACGGGCTAAACGCCTTGAGAGAATTACCCGCAGGCGCGCGGAATGCCGAACTTTACCGTCAGGGCGGGTATATCAAAAAACTGCCGACCGATCCGTGGGGTAGCGCTTATATATACCGCTATCCGGGCGATTATGGTGCTTATGATATTTATAGTTTTGGCGCAGACGGCGTCGAGGGCGGCGAGGGCGATAATGCCGATGTCACCAGCTGGGAAGAATAAAATTATAGACAGGCAGGCCGGCTTTACGCTGGTCGAAGTGCTCACGGTTTTGACCATCATTGCGCTGGTCACGGGGGCTGTGGTTTTGACGCTGCCCCCTAAGACGCCAGAGGCGCTGGAGCAGGCGCGCGATTTGCGCACCGATTTGAACGTTGCCGCCGATGACGCCCTGCTGCGCGGACAACCCACCGCGCTCTCTGTGACGCAAACGGGCTACCAGATTTACAGCTATGACGCGCTTGAGTGGCAGTCGCTCAAAGACGCGCCATGGGCTGACGGGGTTAGCGCGCAGCTTCGCCGCGATGGAGAGGTAATGACCCTGCCGGATACGCCGACGCCGCTGATTATTTTTGAACCTGTCGGCCAGTCAGAGAGCTTTGAATTGCGATTGCAGAGCCTTAGCGGCACTTATGTGCTACGCAATTCCGGCAATGGGCGCACTGTTTTGGGAGACGATAGACCATGAGAGCCAGCCTATCAGACCGGGGCTTTACCCTGACCGAAGTGCTGGCGGCTTTGGTAATTTTTTCCTTTGCCATATTAGGGCTGACGCAAGCGGCAGGACAATCCGCCGCCAGCGCCGCGCGGCTTAAATCCAAATCCCTTGCCGCAATTGTTGCTGATAATGAAATTGCGCGGCTGGACTTAACGCCTGTTAGTCCGGGCAGCCGCTCCGGTTCCGCGATGCAAATGGGACGTACATTTGATTATGTGGTCGAGGCAAGCGCCACAGACGCGCCGGGTTTCCTGCGTATTGACGTGACCGTGAGAGAACTGGACTCAGAGCAAGCACTGATCAAACGCACCGCGTTTAAGGCCGCGCAATGATCGTGCAGAGGCGCCAAGATTCGGGCTTCACGCTGACCGAAGTACTGGTTGCGCTGTTTATTTTCTCCTTGATCAGTGTCGGGTCTTTGTCGGCCATGTCGAGCAGCTTGCAGGCTAAAGCCAGCATTAAGACGCAAACCGAAGCGATGCGCGAGATCGATCTGGCCCGCGCGATACTAACATCCGATATGGGCGCGCTGCAGCGCCGCGTCGCACGCGATATACAAGGCGGATTTCAGCCTTATATTTTCGAAGGCGGGTCGGATGTTTTGCTACGCTTTACCCGCAGCGGACGAGATAATCCTGCCGCCTTGTCTGCGCGAGGGGATATACAGCGCGTAGAGTATATTTTCGACTCGGGCCGCCTTATCCGGCGCGCCCGCCTGCAAGCCAATCCCGCGCCGGATACACCCTATAGCGAACGCATATTGCTGGAGGGCCTGACCCACGCCGAGCTGCGTTTCGATACTTCGCTTGGCCCCGTCACGCAGGTGCTTATTCCGGCGGGCAGCGCAAAAGAGCTACCGCCGCTCATGACCCTGGTTTTGACATTTGAGACGGGCGAAACACTGACCCAAACATTTGGGATAGAGATGTGATGCGCGGTCATAAACCCGACACTGAACGCGGCGCAGTTTTGCTGACAACCATCCTTGTCATGGTGATTATGGCGAGTGTCGCCGTCGCCATATTCGACGATCTGCGCTATGCTGTGCGCCGCGCCAACAATATCCAGACCGCCGCACAGCTGGATTTATATGCTGACGGAGCGGAGGATTTTGCTGCGCAATATCTGGCGCAAGTCATGGGCACAGCCTCGCCCGCGCAAATGAACGCCGGCCTTAATGCACCCGAGCCGATTATCTTTCCGCTGGATAACGGCGTCATGACATTGTCAGTCCGCGACGGCTCGCAATGCCTATCTTTGACGCAAATGAACCGCGGGAATGGCCGCCGCAATTTCAGACAGCTTCTTGAGGTCATGGGCGTGCCGACAAGCCAAGCCGCGCAAATGACCAGTGCCGTGGCCGATTGGCAAGACCCCGATAGCGCGCCGCTGCCCGGCGGGGCCGAGGACGGATATTACCTTGCGCTTGATCCGCCCTATCGCACGGCCAATACGCCCATGAGTTCACCTCAGGAGCTGCGCGCTGTGCGCGGCTTTGACGCCGCCCTCGTCTCCCGTCTCCGACCTTACATTTGCGCGCGTCCCGATCCCGCGCAGAGCCGCATTAATCTCAATACCTTGACCGCCGATTATGTGCCTCTTCTGGCCGCTTATTTGGGCGGGACGGACTGGATTATTGCGGCTAAGAAGCTCATTACCAATCGTCCCGCTTCGGGCTATACCGACGCTACGGCGCTTCGGGCCACGCCTGCGCTAGAGGGGCTCGACTTGCGCGATGTTGATATCGACGCTTTGATTTTCACGCCGAATTACATATGGGTTGAGGCACAGATCCGTGACGGAGATATTATGCGCCTGCGCAGTTTCGAGTTTGATATTAGCGGCGGCGCGCCGCAGATAATCCTGCGCCGGCGCGGGGCCGAAGGTTTGCGTCCGATAGCGGCCCTCTCCCGCAGGGCGACGCCATGAGCCGCGGCTATCTGTTTGTCTCTGAGAATCCCGATGAAAGCTGGCTCTGGCTGGACAGCGGCGCAGCGCATGGTGAGCAGATTGAGGGCGCGCAAAAGCAGGTTTTTGGAGGCACGTTAACCGAACCCCCTATTATCGTCTTGCCGGGGCAATTGGTCAAAGCGTTACAGCTTGACCTGCCCAAATTGCGGCCTGCGCAGATGCGCGAAGCCGCCCGTTTCGGCGCGGAAGATAAGCTTGGTAGCGCGGCGGGCCAAATGCATATCGCGCTTCCCAAAGGCGACCAATCCTTAACGCTAGCCTGTGATCGCGATATGCTGGCCGCGCAGCTTTCGGCGCTCAATGCGGCGTCTATTTCGCCAACGGACATTTACGCGGATTTTGACCTCGTCGCGGCGGGCACTGCGCCGGTGCGCTTTTTAGAGCAGGTGATTTTATCCGCCCCGAGCGCTTATACCGAAGATGCCGGATGGGATACCAATATGACGGCGCGCGCGAATACCGTCGACGCCACGCAAATTGCGGCGCTGTTCAATCCGTCTCAAGCGACCAATTTATTGCAGGATGACTACGCGCCGCGCCGCGCCTTATTCGGCGAGCGTGCTGGGCAGATGGATATCTTAAGACCTGTCGCGGCAGCGCTGTTATTTACCGGAATTGCTGCGCTACTGTTTGACATATCCCGCCTGCGCGCTGAGCAAATGCAGATATCGTCCCTGCGCGCGGATACGGCCCGTCTTTACACTGCGGCTACCGGTGAGACCGCGCCGCCTGATCCTGCCCGCGCCCTGCGCAGAAGCGTGGATAGCGGCGCGGATATATCTGTGACCTACGCCCGGCTCTCCGCTATTGCCCTGTCTGCTGTACAAGCCACAAATGGCGTGCAGCTTGAAAATTTGCGTTATGACGCCGGCAATAACCGCCTCGTTTTGACGCTGAATTATTCCGCCTTTGAAACCGCCTCCGCATTTCAGCAGGCCGTAGCCGCTCGCGGCGGAAACCTGTCTGTCGGCGGCGTCAGGGAGCAGAACGGCGTATTGGTCGGTGAAGCTGTACTCAGCGGGGATGCATCATGAGGCTTTCTGATATCGGCTTTCTGAGAAACCGCGCGCCGCGTGAACGGGCCCTGGTGTTGGGCGCATTGAGCCTCGGCATTGTGTTTTTGCTCTTTCAATTCATATTGATGCCTTACCTTACCTATCGCAGCGAGACGGCCTCGGCGCTACAAAAAGCTAAACAGGATTTCGCTTATGTCACGCGTATGGCGCCGCAGGCCGGCGGGCCGCAGACCGCCGCGCGCCGGCCTTTTACCCGCGAAGTCTTGATTGAGCAGGCCCGCGCCGACGATCTGTCTATTAGCCGCGTACAGCCTGCGGCCAACGGCATGGTCACAGTCTGGTTTGATGACCAAAGCGCGGCAGGCGTGCTCGGCTTCATGAGGAAGATTGAAAGCAGCTATGAGACCGATATTGATCAAGTCATCCTGTCGAGGCGCGCCGGTGGACTGATTACGGCGCAAATTACCTATCGCGCCGGAGAGTAAATGCGCGCTCTGATCGTCATTTTGGCCGCAATGGTCAGCGCCTATGCAGTTCTCGCGTTTTTTCCGGCCCAATGGGCAGCCGCTCTGGCGCTACCGCAGGACGCGCGCAGGCAAGCGCAATTTACCGGTACGGTCTGGCGCGGCGAGGTCAAGCCTAACGTCAAGCTCGGGCTTGCGCCGATCGTTTACACTTTATCGCCAAAGGCTCTCATAAGCGGCGGGGATTATTTTGAGTTTAGGTCAAATGGGGCACTAATATTGCGCGGCAGCGGGTCGCATAAACGCGTAAATTCACTTCATATTTCCGGCCCCTCTTATCGCCTTTGGCCCTACTGATCCGCGTCTGGGCGGTCTGCTCGGGGACATCAAACTGGATATGAAGGACTTCATTTTCGAGCCATTTTTCCGAAGCGGCAGGGGGACATCCAGCACTGACATATTGGCCCGAAACCAGAGTTATCTCAATTGAACGGGACCGGTTTTATCGGGGCCGCTTGCCTGTGAAAACGGCGTGCTCACCGCGCGGCTCAGCGGCGCACAAGGCCAAAGCCGCATTGACCTGACCCTGCAATTTTACGGGAATGGCACATATAGCGCCGATATTGTCGCGACCTCGCCCGATCCCGGTATAGCGCCTTATCTACAAAGCTTCGGCTTTTCCGGCGACGCCTCGCGCCTATCGCTGGCGGAGACAGGCAATTGGCGCTAGGCTGAGCTATGAGATACGCCATAATCCTACTGATATCGACGCTGAGTCTCGGCTCGTGTCAGACGGCGGCTCCGCTGGAGACGACGCAAACACAGCCTGCGACGCAAAGGCCGGAGCAGCTTTCGCCGCAGACTCTAGCCCGTGGAGATTGCGCGATGTTCGTGTGGGAGCGCGCGGCGCCCAATCGCTTCATTTTATTTACCCAATCGCGTACGGGCGCGGGCGTCTGGTATGACGGGTCTAAATCTGTATCCGTCACTATTGACGCGGCGTCCGGGGAGGTTGAGCAGGGCCAAAGCCCTCAGCAAAGCCTGTCCGGCGCAGATGCCGCGCTGGATATCCGCCTTGTCGACGCGCAGTCCATTACGGGCGGCACGCGTTATAGCGGTGGACGTTTGCGGGTTACCAGCGCCCAGGAATGGGAGCGTTTTATCCCCGTTGTTGGATTGTCGAGCTGTAATATAGAGCCCTAATATTTCGGGCCTTAATAGCCCGATAATGTCAGGCCTATCCACGTTAAAAATATGCCGGCGCTTAAAAACGGCCCGAACGGCAACTGCCCGTTTTCGCTCTTTGCCCGCATAGACGGCAGAATGAGCAGAGATAAAGCGCCTGCGCTGGCAATCAGGACGATAAAGGGAAGTGCGAATGCTCCGCACCACGCGCCGCCGACAGCGAGCATTTTCGCGTCGCCGCGCCCCAGACCGTCGCGCCCGCGCAGACGTTTGTAGCCCAGTTCCAAAATGACGAAAACGCCGTACCCTATGGCCGCGCCGAGCAGGGCGGACATAAGCGCGTCGATGAAAAAGCTATAAACCAAACCCGCTATAATCAGCGGGAAAGTGAGCCTATTCGGAAGGCGGAATGTCCGCCAGTCAATCACGGACAATGCCAGAAGTCCCGCGAGCAAGACCGCGCCGCCGCCCATATTAATCCAGTTTATATTATCCAGTGAAAAGCTCTCCATAGGGCGGCTTAAATAGCGCTCACGCTTCACGCAAGCGCATTGATAAACCGCCGCCCGCGCGATACACGGATATATGACCTCACGCTCGACAGCATCGCCCGCCATGACATGGGCCGCGCGCCTTGCCGCTCTGCTGATTGCTGCGCTCGGTGTGTTTTACATTGTGCGGGCGGTGATGCTGTTTCTTGCGCCGACATCTTATTGGGCCGCGCCCCACATTCGCGGTGGTGACAGCGTTCCGGTCGCGCGCGCAATCGTGACTGTAGATCCGGCATTTGATCCGTTTTATCGTGATGAGCAGCAGTCGCAATCGGGGCAAAGTTTCGAAGACGCGCCGGAAACGACGCTGAACCTGACCCTTGTCGGCCGTATTACGGGTGACGGCGGACGCGCTATTTTGCAAACTCCAGACGGCGTGCAGCGCGGCTATGCTGTCGGCGAAGAGATCATAAATGGCGTAACGCTACAGGCGATTAATCCGGGCTATATTGTTATTTTGCAAAATGGCGCGCCGGAGCGTTTGACCATTACTGATAAGGGCGGCGTCATGTCTGCGGCGCTCCCGGATATGCCAGCGGATATTCCCAATAGTGTTGGCACAGATATCGATTTTAATCCCGCAGAGTTTCTGACCGAGACAAATATCACGCCCGTGCGCGGTGATGATGGTGCCGTGCAAGGCTACCGGATTACCGAGCGCATTTCGACGGCTGACCTTTCGCGTTATAGTCTACGCAGCGGCGATGTGATCACGGCTGTTAACGGCGCAGATATTACGCAGGGCCGGCCTGAATTCGGGCCATTATTCAATGACGCTAAACGCAGTGGAAGATTAGAACTTACCGTTATACGTGAAGGCGTAGAATATACTCGAACTGTGATTGTGAAGACCGAGTGAAACTGATTTTGAACTGATCGCCGCCCCATGTTCGTCTATTCCATAATACGCAAGCACATCATGGAAATTTAAGTGCTAACGCACCGTTTTGAAGTCTACCCATTGTGTCATGATTATCTCCCGTGACTGAAATTTAGGGAGACGTTATTTTAGCATAATCTGTATTGGTCTTGTTTTGCGCTGACCTGCCCGCCGAGGCGCAGATAGGTAAATTGGTCATTGCCCGTGAGCGGATCAACCATAGAGACGAGGCCGGAGCTGTCATAAATATTATAGATCGTCTCCCCATTCATCACGGATTTCACGCGCTTTAGACTTTGGAGGAGGTTAGCTGTGCTGACAAATCGATCCTGTGAATCGATTTGAACCGGAAAAGGCGTTGGCAGACGCCCGTCATACCCATAAGCCGCGCTGCCCCACGGCCCGGTCGAGATGAATAAGGTCAGAATGGTGAGGATAATGGGTTTTATAAAAGCCATGATACAGAGATAACAGATTGCACCCAAAGAGTCCCGGGGGATGGCAAAGCGGGACTACTTTGGCCCACTCAATAAGCTACCCGCTTTCGCGGGCACAGACTCCAAATCAGAAACTCCGCTCATCCCGGACTTGAGCCGGGATAGCGTCGAAGTGGGCCACAAGGCACGCTTCGCTTTATCTTGCTCCGCACCTATTCTGACCCTTTTTCCTTCTCAACCTGCCTTTTATCAAAACGACTAATGAGGGCTAACATCAAGAACGTCAGCACAAATATGAAAGCAAGCCATCCTGCCTCAACATACCATCTTTCCATTGTCTGTGCGAAGCCATTTGAAAATAAGACCAATAAAAATCTCATCACAAATAGCACCATAGCTATTTTTGTAGATGCCCACATAATCGATTTTATTGAAGTCACGGTCTCGACCATCTTAATAGTTTCTTTCTGGATCAATCATTGGTTCGGGTTGCACCATGTCTGATAATTGGCCAGCAGCATCATTTATTGCCGCTCCTGCATCTTGTAGGGTGTTTGATACTGCATCGACCGCACCAGGAATTTGATTCACTACTGCATTACCTAAAGCGGCAGTCCCGGCGGTAACCACATTCCCTGCAGCTTCACTCTTCAATATGGAGCCGCCAATTAGCGCCAGCTTGACCTCCAACTAATGTAGAAGTTGCTGCGACTGTAGCCCCAGCTATACCTCTTGTCACGATATCTCCTGCTGAACCACCACTAACAGTAGATTTAATTGCACCATCTGCTCCTCCCAAAAATGCCGCGCCGCCCCACGGCCCGGTCGAGATGAATAAGGTCAGAATGGTGAGGATAATGGGTTTTATAAAAGCCATGATACAGAGATAACAGATTGCACCCAAAGAGTCCCGGGTGATGGCAAAGAGGGGACGACTTTGTCCCGGTAAATAAGTTACCCGCTTTCACGGGCACAGGCTCCAAATCAGAGACTCCGCTCATCCCGGACTTGATCCGGGATAGCGTCGAAGTGGGACAGAATGGTCGCTTCACTTTATATTGCCCTACACCTATTCTGTCCTTTTTTTACTATTTCACTATTCATTTTTCCTGTTACGAAAATCATAAAGTAACGCCCACAGTAATGGCGTTATTATAAGAAGAAAATAAAACAATAATGATGGCGGATAGATGAGTATTTTTAAGAAGTAAGATGGAAATTCCATCAAAGTGATACCATATATAGGAAGACTAATTAGTCCTCCCAAAAAAACAACGGCAAAGAATATGGTGGAAAATATTCCACCTAATTTCAAAGCGGCTTTAACATTTTCACTCATTACCGATTTTCCTCTATATCTGCTTTAGGTGGAGGAATTGCATTGCCCCCTTCTGTAACACCAGAGCCAACAGCCGCGCCTAATGCTTCACCCGCAATTACGCCTGCACCATTCAAATTGCCTGCACCTCCAAATGCAGAAGCCTTAGTCAAAGCCTTTCCGATAATTGGTGATGCGCCCCCTCCAATGCCTGCGCCAAGAGCACCAGTTGCCATATTGATACTACCATTTCTGCCAATTGTTTCTGCGGCTGCTCCATCCGCAATATCGTTGGTTATACCAACTATAGCATTGCCAGTCGCTGCAACAGCCGCTGATGGTAAAGCAATTGTTGCGGCAGCACCTGCACCTGTAGCTCCTGTTAGACCAACGACTCCAGCAGCAGCCCCTCCAGTTAAACCGACAGCACCTCCAACAAAAGCGCCCTTACCAGCCCTTGAGCCTATCTTACCCCAATCTAATTTTCGACCAGGGTTCGCTTTGTGTTGTTTGTAGGCTTCAATTCCGCCGCCTACCGCGCCTCCAACAACAGCCCCTACTGCTCCAGTGATAAGCATTGCGAATTCGCCATCCGGGTCAATCTTGTTAATAGGATCATTCGTTACGTAAGCATATCTATTGAACATGCCCGGCGTGCTTGGCGTCACATTTACCGGATCAATGCTGAGGAACCGTCCGATGTTTGGATCATAATAGCGCGCCTGCATATAGGTCAGCCCTGTGGCGCTATCGTAGATATGTCCCGTAAAGGCGGCTTGGTTGTCCAGCGCGGTGGGGTTGAGCAGTTTCTCGCCATAAGGCGTATAGCGCTCGCGCCAAGCCACATTGCCTGCGCTGTCTGTGCCCGCGACGGGGCTGCCCAGATGATCGGTATGGGTATATTCGATCACCGGCGCGGTGAGATTAGACGGTTGGCGGTGTATTTTCGCGCTGACATTGCCGCCGTGGCGAACATAAGTAAATTGGTCATTGCCCATGAGCGGATCGACCATTGAGATGGAGTGTCGAATTTTATTCAGTGAATCAAATTTGGACTGCGCTTGGGGCAAAAGATTTATCTTTTGGGGAAAAGATTCCATAACGATCTGATAGTGTCGAAGTGAGTCACATGACCCGCTTCGCTTTATCTTGTTCTACACCTATTCTAACCCTTTTTCTTTAAAATTCCCGTTCCTTAATTTTTCCGCTAAATCTCTAAGTGCTTGCTCACCCTCCTTGGAACACCATCTCTTTTTCGGGTTTTTCGCAGGATATTTTTTCGCAATTGCAATAACTTCTTGCCGCACATTTTCAACATTAGTATACTTGGATTCAAATATAGTAAAGTCTTCCCATTCATACGGGCCCTGATTTTTTGCTCCAGACAATGCATCATCTATGAAATCGGCAAGTTTCGCATTGTTTCTAAGCGGGTCTGTGAAGTCACTATTAAAATATTTAAAGATCGAACAAATCATAATGTTTAGTTTTAGCTCCCTTACCTATACGCATACTAAATTTCTCTTTTCCAGACTTCTTATCATAACTAGCGCCAAAACGGATATATTTGTTGCTGTTAAAGAGGCCTCTTGTTCCTGAACCGTCTGGCTAAACACGTCCAAATAATTTGCTTCCGTCTGATGGCAATTCTGTCGCCGCCTTAGCGCCGCGCGCCGATTTTGCCATAGTATTTACGATAGGGGCCGCTCTTCCAACAAAGCTTCCGCCCCCTCCTGCAAGTATAGGGCCTTGAACCAAGCCTTCAGCAGCCCCGTCCGCGGCTTCAGGAGTCCCAGATGCAACTGCAGTTTGCGCCTGATAGGCATCGTTAGTGTCCACTGTCGGTTGACCTTCTGCTGCTGGATTTGAGTCCTGAACAAAGTTATTCAGCGCTTCATTTCGAGCTTCTTTGCCAAATATTTTCTTAAAGATATCAGGAACCCAACCCTCTTTCTCCTCTCCATACATGCCTGTTGGATCAATCGCGCATATCGTGATGCATCCGTAGCAAGTCTTGCTTTTTGATCTTCCCCACGGTTATGTGTTTGAAGCGCGGTAGAATGTGTTTTTTGAAAATTAAGCGATAATCCGCCGCAGAATTTGATTTCAGGCGCACAGATATATGGCTCTCATCAAACCTCTCATAAAGCACGAGCATTGAATAACCCGCTTTAGCCACGTCACGTTCAGCCGCAGGGTCTATGCCTAAGAAACTCGTCCTAATAAAGTTTTGGCTCTCTGGCGCGCCTCCTCAGTCGTTAATTGGCCGTGCGTGCCGAGGGTTATCCGGCGGGTACGGCCATTACGACCGCCAAGCCGATATTGGACTAGGTAGACCTTGCGTCCTTTAGGCGTGACTTTCAGGCCAAAATCTCTAAGTTCTGAGTCCCAAACATAGGTGTCTTTTAGCGCTTTTTCGGTGCTATCGACAATCCGTTTTGATATACGCATATTTGCCTCACAGGGTACTTACTAGCAATTTCCAGTAAGCACATAGTAAGCACAGCAAGCGAAAACGGCAACCCGCACGAGGACATGCAATGCAACTCAACTAATTGTTTTTATTGATTTAATCATACTATAAGCATTTCAGTCTAAGCCCGTAAAACCCGCAAAATAAGCTTCCTAATCTGGAGGCCGGTGGTTCAAATCCACCCGGGGTCGCCATTTTTTAATTAATTCAATGTTTTGCGCGCGAGATACACGGTTTGTGTAAAAGGTTTATTTTGCAATGGATTATTAAACGTAACGGGCTCGGCCCGCGCCGTACCGAAAACCTGTTTCAGCCGGGCGGTAAATGACGCGTCTTCGCGCGCATCAGACCATAGACCCATAATCCCGCCGGAGCGGAGATGCGAAGCCAGACGCAACAGCCCGTCCTCGCTGTAAAAATTGCCGCTGCGCTCATCCAACAGCCAGTCCGGGGTATGATCAATATCGATAAAAATAGCATCAAATGTCCTCCCAGGCAGATCAGGATCAAAGCCGCCCACCGACTTCGCCAGCGCGAAAAAATCATCGGTAATGATGCGGCAGCGCGGGTCATCACTTAGCGGCGGATCAAGCGGCAGGTGGCCGGCGGCATGCCAGTCTACAATGGCGTCTAATAACTCGACCACGATCAGGGAGCTTACACGATCATCTTCGAGCGCGGCAGCGGCCGTATAGCCAAGCCCAAGACCGCCAACAACAATGTCGAGCTCTTTTTCCTCAAGATCGGCCAAACCCAGCTTGGCCAAGGCGATTTCGGACGCCGTGAACAGGCTCGACATTAAATGCTCGTCGCCCAGAATGATTTCAAAGATATCTATGTCTAATGATATCAGCCGCCTGCGGCGTAAGCTGATTGGCCCGATAGGCGTTTCACGATAATCTATTTCTTCGAATAATTTGCTCATAACGCAGAGCCATACACGCGCGCGGGCTGTAGTCATAGTCATTACCAAATGCGTTATGCCTCCTTCATGCGATCATTCCATACCGCACAGTTGAAAAATTGGCATTGGATTATGTCTCACCTCCCGCAAATGCATGACCTGCCGCGCCGCTCATGCTAACGCGAGGATATGAGCCTTACCCCAACACAGGATGCCAGCGCGCGCCACTGGATCTACCGACTGCCCAAAGACTGGCAGCCTTACGGCCAGTTGTCACGATTGGACCGTCCCGTTGGCTACTGGCTGCTCGCTTTGCCCGGATGGATGGGACTGGCTTTTGCGGGCCTAAAGACTGGCTATGCCACATCGGATGCAGTTTGGGCGTTATTTATCTTCATAGGGGCGATCGCCATGCGCGGGGCGGGCTGCACTTATAATGATATTGTTGATCAAGACCTGGACGTAAAGGTTGCGCGCACCGCGCTGCGACCCCTGCCCGCCGGACATGTCACGACAAAGCAGGCGTGGATATGGCTATTTATTCAAGTCGGAATTGGATTTTGCGTCTGGTTGACCTTGCCCATGGTCGCAAAGCTCGTCGCGCTAGGCTCCATCCCGCTTGTCGCGGCCTATCCTTTTATGAAACGCATTACGTGGTGGCCGCAGCTCTGGCTGGGTTTGACCTTTAACTGGGCGTTTTTGGTCGCGGTCGCGATCAAGACCGGGGCTGTGAATATCCCCGCGCTTATCTTTTATGCCGGGCTGATCTTTTGGACGGTGGGATACGACACCATCTACGCCATGCAAGACGTCGAAGATGACGCGCTGATCGGGGTCAAAAGCACGGCGCGTCGGTTTGGCAGGCATGTGCGCAAAATTGTGTCTATATTTTATCTTTTGACAGCGTCGCTCATATTTGTGGCCGTTGGGTTACAGATTATTTCGCTGGCTAATCCGGGACTTGATTTGGGGTTTTACGAGCGCTTCTCGCGGACACAGCTTCTAAACACTACGATCATCATATGCGTCGCATTCGGTCTTTCTTTGCTGGCGCAGCCTGTCTTATTAAGGCCGGATAGCCGCAATGCGCTTCGCTTATTCAAGATCAACGGCGTGATTATGGTTTTGCTGGGCGCAGCTCTTATTGTGGTGCGTTTCCTGTGGGAGCTGAATTAGCCCCGCTCTCACCCCATCGTGATGCAACGTGAGCGCCCACGCGCACGTATACAGAGTATATAAAGGCCACACACAGGAGACGACCATGTTCACACGGCGAGATTTTAGTATTATTGGCGTAAGCACATTGGCTCTTGCGGCCTGTAGCAGCACAGACGCCGAAACCGTTAAGGAGGCCAATATGAGTAATACGGATTGGACAAATATGTCTGAAAATGAATGGCAGGAACGCCTGACCGAACAGGAGTTTTATGTCCTGCGCAAAGAAGGCACAGAACGCGCGTTTTCAAGCCCGCTAAATGATGAGAAGGCCAGCGGCACATTTGTCTGTGCCGGCTGTGATCTGCCCTTGTTTAATTCGGACACGAAATTTGACTCCGGAACAGGCTGGCCAAGTTTCTTTGACACAATTGAGGGCGCGGTTGAGACTAAACGCGACTTCAAACTCATTTTGCCGCGCACGGAATATCACTGCGCGCGCTGCGGCGGTCATCAGGGCCACATCTTTAAAGACGGCCCCGCGCCGACCGGACTGCGCTATTGCAATAATGGCGTCGCCCTTGACTTTAAGCCTGCATAAGCATTCCAAAGCCGCATAGGCCTAGCCGACAGACCAGAATAACGCTAAACAGGGCGCATGGAGATCGGGCTCAGAACTCCTTAATTTTGTTCATTCTGTTTCGAAATAAGGCGCAGAGACTGATTTTGCTGAGGTGAAGATGTGCAACCTCTTTATATCCGCAAAATCTTGTGTATGCGGCATATTTCGAAACCCTTCGGGCAAGAGACGAAACGGTTTTGGTTGCGTTGCGCCAATTTCACTATACTCATATAGCTAAAAATCGGCGCGCCTAACCCAATTCCATTTCGTCTCGCGCAGAATAAACAAAATTAAGGAGTTCTGAGCCTTATGCGCCCTATTTTTTACCCCGAAACATTTGATACGATCATTCGCGGCGGCACGGTCGTCAATCATGACGGGCGCGGCATTGCCGACATTGGTATCCGCGGCGGTAAGATTGCCGCGATTGGCGATCTCTCAACATTCGACGCAGGCCAAACCCTTAACGCCAAAGGACTGCATGTCCTGCCCGGCGTGATTGACACACAGGTTCATTTTCGCGAACCCGGCCCGACGCATAAAGAGAACCTGGAAGCGGGGTCACGCGGCGCCGTTTTAGGCGGCGTCACAGGCGTTTTTGAAATGCCCAATACCAATCCGACGACCAGCACGGCGCAAATGCTCGAAGATAAGCTGCGCCGCGCGAATGGCCGCATGCATTGCAATCATGCCTTCTATGTCGGCGGCACGCATGCCAATGCTGACCATCTGGGCGATTTAGAGCGCCTGCCCGGATGTTGCGGCGTGAAAGTCTTTATGGGCGCCTCGACAGGCGATTTATTGATCGCCGATGATGAAGGCGTCAGCCGCGTGCTCGCCTCTATCCGGCGGCGCGCAAGCTTTCATTCTGAAGACGAATTTCGCTTAGAGGAACGCCGCAAGCTGGCCCGCAAAGGCGATTGGACGTCCCATACCGATGTGCGCGACAAGAAAACCGCCCTGCTGTCCACCCAGCGGCTGATCGGATTGGCGCGACAGGCCAATAAACGCATCCACATTTTGCATATTTCTACCGCTGAAGAGCTGCCTATTCTGGCGGCTAATAAAGACCTCGTGACCTGCGAAGTTCTGCCCAATCATCTGTCGATCATAGGGCCGGAAGCTTACGAGATCCAGAAAGGCCGCGTGCAGCAAAACCCACCCATTCGCGACGCCAAGAACGCCGCCATGTTATGGGAGGGTGTGCGCCAAGGCATTTTCGATATTTTGGCCACAGACCACGCCCCGCATACGCTGGAAGAAAAAGCCATGCCTTATCCGGCGAGCCCGTCCGGCATGCCGGGCGTGCAAACGCTCGTCCCGATTATGCTGGACTGGGTCAATAAAGGCGCGCTGACGCTGGAGCGCTTTGTTGATTTGGTCTGCCACGGGCCAAACCGCGTCTGGGGCATAGCCGGCAAAGGCCGCCTCTGCGTCGGCTATGACGCGGATATTACCATTGTCGATCTGAAAAAAACGCGCGAGCTGCGCGACGAAGACCAAGCCAATATTTCAGGCTGGACGCCTTATCACGGTAAGACCGTGACCGGCTGGCCGACGCATACAATCATTGACGGCCAGATTATCATGGCTGAAGACGAAGTAGTGCTTGAAGGCCAAGGCAAGCCCTACCGCTTTAGCGAATCTATGTAGTTACGAGGCGTAATTACTCAATTGTCGCCTATTCCCGATAAGGGTCAGCCAGCATATTGGCCAGATGCCGCCCGTTTTCGGCCAGCGCCGCTGCGTCAGTAGAGACCGCGTTGGAGCATTGTGAAAACCGATCTTTCTGATCGTAATATCCCGTATTAAACGCATCAACCAGAGCACTGCGTTTTGTGGAGTCCCCTTTCGCTTCGATATCCATCATCCGCTGGGCATAATTACGCCAGGTCTGATCAGTATCGCCAAAGCATAAGGTGCGCAGATAATGAAGCTGCCCCAAATTTTTCACCAATGCCTGCACCATATTGGGCATAGCGACCATGTCTGCCTCTATACGGGCGTCAATCGGCTGACGGGGCGTCTCTGTTTGCGCATATGCCGGGCCTGTCAGACCGGCCACGCAAAGCGCGGGTAGTATAAAGCGAAACAATCTCATATCTTTGATATATCGCGTTTCGGAGCCCGCGTCATCTTTGCTATCCAGCACCTAAGTGTCTGAACCCGGTTCGAAGTCTGGCAAAACGGAGTCCAGATTATCTTCGGCGGTATTTAAAAATCGGAAGATCATATCAAGCTCAGCCTCGCTAAACCCTTTGCGCAGGGCGGCATTAAAATCGCGCATGACGTCCATGACGATAACGCGTTTTTCCCAGCCTCTTTCTGTCAAATGTACCGTGCGGCCGCGCCCGTCAAACAGCATTTTGCGGCGTTGCAAAAGATCCGCGCTTTCCATCCGGTCGCTGAGCGCGGTGATGGCGGAATTATTATGTCCAACGCCGCCGGCAAGCTCGCTCAGGCGGCATCCGTCATTATATCCCAGATAGGTGAGAACCGCGGCTTGAGCCCGGCCCAGACCGGCCTGCGCGCGCAAAATTTTATCGGCTTTTTTACCCAGTCGCGCATGGCTGCGGTCAATGAGGAAAAACAAACGCCGGTCAACACTTCGCGCAATTGCCATAACGGCCTCCTGATAGGAGACCCGTCATCGCAAGAGATTGCCCCGTTGTCTAGGCAGCGATGCGCGGTTTTGGTCCGCGCGGCGGGGTCTTACGACTGGGAAGAATATGAACGTTACCGTCCGCTGTCTCGATTACAGTTTCACCGTCAAAAATAGCTTTGATAACCTCAGAGGCATGAGCAAATGGTCCCAATTCCTGCAATAGGCGCCATTGTGCGTCCTTATTCGGTAAGGTCGCAAAAGCCGCCGCTTGATCAAGCGACACATGACCCTCGCAAAAATAATCCATAATGTGCGGGTGCAATTTATCAAGGCTGCGTATTTTGAGCATATATTCCGGGCTGCACGCAAAACGCTTAGCAATGGCTAGCGGAGACTCGCCCGCCTCTTCAGCACGCAATATGCGGCGCACAAGCTCGGCTTCAGTGACAAGTACGGGATGCTCACGCGCCGTCACGCCGCCCTGCGTAATCTCGACAGGGATGCGGGACAATCCACGCGGAAGGCGATGTGTGATGCGCAGCAATTGCAACGCGGCAAGACGGATTTTACCGTCAATGACGCTGAAATGCTTACCAGATATGACGACAGAAATAGGGTTTAAAAGACCGTCTCTGCGAATACGCCGTGCCATTTTAAGAACGCTATTGCGGTGTGTCCGCAGCATAGCCGCCGCGCTGAGGCGGGGGAGTTCGGATAAGGGCAGTGTAATCATAGTCATGACAACCTCTACAGTTTAGGGCGCTAATGCTCCCCTTTGATATGTGCAGGACATACGCCTGCTACAAGTAGAGTGTTCCGCTCAATTGCACTCAAATTGTGTCATATTGGATTAAATCATGTATAAGGTGGTTAATGATCGGTTAATGACTTAAGCTTTACTTGGCAAAACAGCGAGTCAACGCTCCGGGCTAAAGGGTTGACCCGGAATGCAAAACACAGTGTTAGATAACCCGATGAGCGCAATTTCAGGCAAAATGCAGACACATGACGGTATCTTCCGCCCGCCGCATTACGGGCGCATCTTTGATTATGCGCCTCCTGCGACAGATTTTACGCCCCAAGGCCGTGATATTATCTATTGTGATGACCACATTATTGTCGCGAGCAAGCCCCCGGGTCTGTTATCCGTCGACGGTAAATCAGACGGCCATAAAGACAGTCTCAGCTCGCGCATGGCCGCCGCCTATCCCGGGGCGAGGATAGTGCACCGCCTCGATATGGCGACATCGGGCGTCATCATCTTCGCCCGTACGCCAGAGGCGATGCGTCATATTGGGCTGCAATTTGAGCGCCGCCATGTCGAAAAAAGCTACATCGCGCAGATATCAGGCCATCCCGATTCGGATAATGGCGAAATAGACGCGGCGATTATTTGTGATTGGCCGCGCCGGCCGTTGCAGATGATTGATTTCGCGCAGGGCCGCAAAGCGGTGACGCGCTGGGAAGTTATTTCGTGTGATCACAAAAACACAAGCCGGATAAAGCTGACCCCGGTTACGGGGCGGTCACACCAATTGCGCCTTCACATGCTTTATATAAGACATCCTATTCTTGGCGACCGGCTTTACGCGCCTGATGCGATATATGCCGCGGCCCCGCGGCTGTATCTTCATGCTCATACTCTGTCAATTTTTCATCCGGCCGGCGGCGCGCGGGTGACATTTAAGGCCCCCTGCCCGTTTTAGGCGCAAACCAGCGGAGATAAGCTCACCTCCAGATACAACAATGCCCCCCTGACAGTATCAGAGGGGCACGCTTTGAAGTTTGGGTCGACCGGACATCATGCCGGCTTTGACGTTAGAAAGCACGTTTACCCATTTCGATTTTTACGAAAGTGCTGATTTAACAGCTTCGGGCAGACCCCCCAAAAAAGATAACCAAGATACACCTCCTTTCGTAATGCGGCCAGACAATCCGGCAGCTAATGATAGCTTAATAAAACCCCATTTGCGAAAAATTGCAATCCCGAAATTTTATGAAATTTTAGTGACAATTAAGGTGCTGTTAACCCTGTTTGGAGGAGACTTCTTTTTTGCTATTTTCCGGCATTTCGGCCCATACCGCAGCCACCTCCATAATAGGCGAAGTCCTGGTTTGGTTTTGGGAGGTGTAAGGTAAAATCATCGACACCGCGTACGTCCTCTATCGTGACCGTTTCCCCTAAAATTGCAGCGTTATATATTTTCTTGGATAAGCTGGGATCCAGCGGCAACATAACATTGTGGCGAAGGTTGGCCATCCAGACTGAATGACTGCGTTTTTGACCGCCGATTGTCACTTTGGGCTTGGTCCGTCTTGTCTTTCCCACATCATCACCTATCGACTGCGTAATAAGTTTGTGCGTGTTTGCTCTCCCCTCAAGACTGACTAAGGCAATGAAATCTCCATTCGCGCACATAAAGCCAACGCCGCCGGGCCCGTCTAATCGATCAGCTGACATGTACTCGACTGATGTAATTTGAACTCCGCCGCGCACACGTACTGATGACTCTACGTTAATAGTCAGTTTTCCGTCCTGCGTATGCCACTCAGAATACGAGGATGTCTCTTCATCCTCCTGTGCATAAGCCATTGGGACAAATGCAAGCGCTAAAGCCGCAAAGCTTGAAAAAAATAGGCTGAAAATATGTTTCATCTAATATCGCCTTATAAAGCAGTTTACAATTTTTAAGCCTTCCCGTCACCACTCTGCGCGATTATAGATAACTATGTCAATTACGCTCCTTCCCGATACGATATTGCGCCTTTCAGGCGAGGGCGTCTATGCATGGCTGGACGGGATCGTCACATGCACTATGCCGCCGCCTGCAAAGTTCGGCGCTTTGCTCACGCCGCAGGGCAAAATCATCGCCGATTTCTTTTTGTTCCGCGACGGTGAAACGGCGCTCTATCTAGCGACGCCGAGCAAATTTTCTGATGATCTGGAAAAGCGCCTGAAAATGTTCCGGCTTCGCGCGCCTATCACGATAGAGCGCGCAGACCTGAAATCTTACGCCATATTCGGCGATGAGGCGGATGAGGCAGATATGGGGCAGGTTGATCCGCGTCATCCATCGCTGGGGCGCCGCGTCATCGCCGCTGCACTTCCGGCGACAGCGTCACTTGACGATTACAATGCCCACCGACTCTCGCTGGGCGTTGTCGACAGCCATTTTGACTTTGACACGGCGAAAGTCTTTCCGGCAGATGTCAATATGGATTTACTGGGCGGCGTAGATTACAAAAAAGGCTGCTTTGTCGGCCAAGAAGTAGCCAGCCGCATGAAGCGCATGACCATAGCCAAGAAACGCGCGCGCGGTATTATCTGCGACAATGTATTCGCAGTTGGCGACGACATTATGTGCGGCGAGCGCGTGATCGGAACAGTGATGAGCGCGCAAAACACAATGGGCATGGCCATGATCCGCCTTGACCGGTTCAAGTCCGCAACGCAAGATCCGACACTCAACGGCGCACCGGTTCAGATTATGGGATCGCCAGATGGAGCGGAATAAGCTTTGGACACACCGGCCTGATACCCCGCGCTGCGCATGGGTGCCGTCCGCCGATGCGCTATATTGCCAGTATCACGATCTGGAATGGGGCGTGCCTGTGCGCGACTCCAAAGCGCTATTCTCCAAGTTGATTCAAGACGGCATGCAGGCAGGACTGGCGTGGATTACGATATTACGTAAGCGCGAGAATATCCTGGCCGCATTTGACGGTCTCGATCCCGATATTATCGCGCATTATGACGAGGCAAAATTTGACGCATTGATGCAGGATGCGGGTATTATCCGCTCCAAGCTTAAGATCAAAGCCGCCATCACCAATGCACAAATTTACCGCAAAATGCGCGACGAAGAAGGTCTGGATTTCAGCGCGTATTTATGGAGTTTTGTCGGCGGCGAGCCTATCGTCAACAGCTGGGACGCATTTGGTGACGCGCCCGTCAAATCGCTCGAATCGGAGGCTCTGTCCAAAGATTTAAAAAAACGCGGTTTTAAATTCGTCGGCCCTGTTATCGTCTACGCCTTCATGCAGGCCGTCGGTATGATTAATGACCATGAGGTCAGCTGCACCGCGCGCGGCGGGGCATATCACGGATAATTTCTGCTGGCCCTGCGCGCCGGAGCCGCTATTGTGTACCGATATGAAAAGGGCACATCTATGACTTCAGTAATCAGCGCGACCGGACTCTGGACCCCTGAACAATCAATTTCAAATGCGGAGCTGGTCGAGAGTTTCAACGCCTATGTCGACAAATGGAACAACGAAAATGCTGCAGAGATCGAGGCGGGTGATAAAGACGCGCTGGCGCACAGCTCGGCTGAATTTATTGAAAAAGCGTCAGGTATAAAATCGCGCTTCGTCATCTCCAAAGACGCCATCCTCGACCCTGAAAGAATGGCGCCACACATCCCCGCGCGCAGTAATGATGAGCCATCAATTCTGGCGGAAATTGCGGTCAACGCCGCCAAAATAGCGCTGCAAAAAGCAGGACGCAAACCCGAAGACGTTGATGCGGTGATTGTCGCCTGTTCTAACCTCCAGCGGGGTTATCCGGCAATTGCGGTCGAAGTGCAGCATCTGCTCGGCACGTCCGGATTTGCCTTTGACATGAATGTGGCCTGCAGTAGCGCAACCTTCGGAATCGAGACAGCGCGCGGCCTGATCGCGGGAGGACAGGCCAAATCGATACTGGTGTGCAGCCCCGAAATCTGCACCGCGCATTTAAATTTCAAAGACCGCGACGCGCATTTTATCTTTGGGGATGTGGCGACCGCAGTTTTGCTCGAGCATGTCGATATTGCGCCCGCCGAGCATTGGGACGTGATAGGCTCTAAACTCGTCACGCAGTTTTCTAATAATATCCGTAATAATTTCGGCTTCCTCAACTCAGCCGCCCCCGAAGATGACGGGCTATATGGTGAGCGGGGCCGCAAGGGCCTGACGGATAAATTGTTCGTGCAAAACGGGCGCAGCGTGTTCAAAGAAGTCGTGCCGATGGTCGCTAAAATGATCACCGAGCAATGCGTGGCCAATGGCCTTGACCCGCATGAGCTAAAGCGCATGTGGCTGCATCAGGCCAATCTGAACATGAATGTGCTGATCGCGAAAAAGGTCCTCGGCAAAGATGTCGATATTTCCAAAGCGCCCGTCGTGCTTGACGAATATGCCAATACGTCATCAGCGGGATCGATCATCGCCTTTGATAAATATAGTGATGATTTCAAAAACGGCGAAACCGGCCTGATCTGCTCTTTCGGCGCGGGCTATAGCGCGGGCGCGATTTTTGTGCGCAGGGTAGACTAATTTGCGATTTACCAGCATGGCGTATAAGTAATATTCCTTTAGAGGAGTTTTTACATGGTATCTAAGCGAAATACGAAAAAGAGTAAGTTTAATCTCACAGCGATTTTAGCTATTAGCAGCGCCATTGCCGCTATAGTTTTTGGAGCATGGCAGATTATTCTAGCAGACAAGAGCAATGACATTGCTGCTCAACATCTTAGCAGCAATCAAAAGATCGATAGTGAAAGATCGAACGCTCTTTATGATAAAAGAAGAGTCGAGAGCCTAATCAAGACTTGCACAAGAACTGCGAAGGGAGAACCGGAAGCTGCGATTATTGCAGATCGTCTTTTTGAGCTGGTGAAGTCCGGTCAACGATCTATTCGTGGAACTGGAGAGGCCAACCCTTTTTGTAAGGCTAGTGATTTCATTTCGGAATATAATTTAGATTCAGGCTACTCTGATACTTTTGTGTGGATGGAAAACTCAACATCTGAAGGTGTTAAGATCATTTGCACCTGCAGCACATAGTATTTTTGATTGAGTGTTTTGTATTCTACTAAATTATCTACCGCGAAGAATTTGCTTATGCGCTAGGCTAGGCAAATTTGCCGTGCTAGTCGCGGCTAATGCCACGAACAAAAACTCCCCCCAAACGTGCATGGCAGCGCATGTTGTCCGGCCGCCGTCTCGACCTGCTTGATCCCTCGCCCTTTGATATTGAGATCGAAGACATTGCCCGCGGCCTCGCCCGGGTCGCGCGCTGGAATGGACAGACGCGCGGCGATCACGCCTTTAGCGTCGCCGAGCATAGCGTTGTCGTGCATGACCTTTTTGCCACGCTTCACCCCGAAGCCAGCCAGCAAGACCGCTTAATGGCCCTGCTCCATGACGCCGCGGAATATGTGATCGGGGATATGATTAGCCCGTTTAAACACGCGCTCGGTCTGGATTATAAAAGCTTTGAAGCGCGGCTAGAGCAGGCCATTCATTTGCGCTACGGCTTGCCGCCCAAAATGCCGGCCGCGCTTAAAAAGCAGATTAAAAAATGCGATATTTATTGCGCTTGGTTCGAAGCCACGCAGATTGCTGGCTTCACAGAAGAGGAAGCCGATCAGTTCTTCATCCACCCGCCGAAAAAGCTCGCCATGACAATAGACCCCCTGCCCGTGGTCAAAGCTGAAGCGGTATTTTTGAACTGCTTTGAGGCGCTGGTAAGTGATCTGCCGAAATTATGAGAGTACAAAAAATCTGAAAAATACCGTTCCATTACTATACTATCTTTAAGTTTTGGTATCACGGCGTTTTTAATCGCCATTTTAGGAATCGTATTTGTTCTTATTGGCGAAACATTTTCGATCGATAAGAATTCGCTTATTTTTCGCTTCGATTATTTGGCGCTGTCTTACTTACTGTTTATATTCCCGAGTCTGGCAATTACTGGTGGAATATGGGGCATCTATCTCAACAGGAAAACTTATCATGAAAGAAATATGCGGGCATCTGTGCTCTCGATAGGAGTGGGTATATTTTTCTTCATTGTGTTCTTTGCGGTTTATCGCCTAGCGGTTTATGGTTCAGTCTGATGATATATAATGCTCAGTGTTTTAGCGTCCACACTATAAATACCTGCCAAACATACACTTTAAAATCGCGCTTTTCATTGGCGAAACCTCCCAGCACCCCCTATATATTAATCACAGACACGACAAAGGATGACGCGCATGGGTAAGGAATTGATCAATTGGGAAAATGGCCGCTGGATCGGTCAAACGCTCGAGGTCGAAAACGGCGTCTGCGCGGTGCCGGGCCATGATGCGGACGGCTACCCCGAAGGTCTGTCTTATACCGACGAGGTCAAGGCCGCCACCGATCACCTTCATGCGGAAGTCGCCGACTTTATCCCAGAGTTTGAATGGCCCGCCTATGCGCCGCTCGTCCACGCGATCAACACACTGAAAAAACAGAAAAACGCGGTTATTCTCGCCCATAATTATATGACGCCGGATATTTTTGCCCTTGTCGGAGATTTTCGCGGCGACAGTCTGGGCCTTGCGATTGAAGCGACCAAAACCGACGCTGATATTATTGTGCAGGCCGGCGTGCATTTCATGGCCGATACATCAAAAATCCTGTGCCCGGATAAAAAAGTGCTCATCCCCTCATTGCGAGCGGGCTGTAGTCTGGCCAGCTCCATCACGGGCGAGGACGTGAAATTAATCAAACAGCGCTATCCCGGCATTCCGATTGTCACCTATGTCAACACCTATGCCGATGTGAAAGCCGAGAGCGACATTTGCTGCACGTCGTCCAACGCCGTTGCCGTTGTCGAGCACATTACCAAGGCATGGGGCGTCGATAAGGTCATCATGATCCCGGATGAATATCTGGCAAAAAATGTAGCTAAACAGACCGATGTTGAAGTCATTGCCTGGCATGGCCGCTGCGAAGTCCATGCCCGGTTTAGCGCAAAAGATGTGCGCGAGATGCGCGCTGCCCATCCGGGCGTCACCGTGCTGGCCCATCCCGAATGCCCGCCCGATGTGGTCGCCGCGTCTGATTTTACCGGCTCGACCAAAGCGATGAGCGATTATGTCAGTGATAACCGTCCCAATAATGTCATCCTGCTGACCGAATGCTCTATGTCGGACAATGTCGCCATGGCCAATCCGGGCGTCGATTTCGTCCGCCCCTGTAATCTGTGCCCGTATATGAAACGCATTACACTGGAAAATATTTATGATTGTCTGCGCTATGAGCAGTTCGAAGTCCTCGTCCCGGATGATGTGCGCGAACGCGCCCACAAATCAGTCATGGATATGATCAACGTTAAATTTGACCCTGTCAAAGGCCACTTCAATCCCGAACTCCCCGAAGTTGATGTGAAGGTGATTTAGCATTTAAGCCGTTCAGAAGGGCGACTGCATAAACTTTTATCCCGCTTTTCTCAGCCTATTTGAGATATGGAGATAAAAATAATTTATGCTGCAGCCTATTGAAAAGTTGGATTTTTGACGGCCATACGGCCATCAAAGCTTTTGAATTTCAACTTAGTTCATCCCCGCAGTGTCATTCGCATATATTGTGAAACCATGACCGCTGCGGATGATATCCTCTCTTTGGCCGCCGATTTTATCGCGCGTGTTACGGCCTATTTGCTGGGCTTGAAAAATATCTACGCCCCGATAATAATCCCCCAGCCGGACGACATAATTCACTCTGATGAAATGCGGCTTATCCGTATAACGGCATGGTGTGGCCGCCGCAAAAGCGCTCAAAATATCTATACCACACCCAAGCACGCGCCGCATTTAAGCCTTGGCGGGATACCCGCTATTCGGTTGTCCGGCGCAAAACGGTGTTCGCGCCGGTGCCTCGCGCAGCGCTGGCGCGTAATTTTTTGCTCATTTTTGACCTATGCCCGCACGGCGCGCGGCGACATAATATTACCGCCGGTGCATTGCGCCGCCGCGCTAGTAAACGGACATGATCCACCCGAATAATCCGCCATTTAAATTTTATAACTTTACCGTTTAAATTCTTTTTAAGCGGCTATCGGCGCTGCCCTATCGCGCATTGCACGGACTATCGTTCCATGGCATCACGGCCTTCATATTATGGATTGCATATGAAATCTGATTGGACACTCGATCACAAACGCCTCCCTGCAGGCGCGGTATTGATCGTCGGGGCGGGGCTGGCGGGTCTCTATATGGCGCTTAAGCTTGCGCCGCGCCCCGTCTTTATCCTGACCTCAAGGCGCTCTCGCAAAGGCGCGGCGAGTGCATGGGCGCAGGGCGGTATTGCTGCGGCGCTCTCCGCCGATGACAGCGCCGCCGAGCATGCGGCAGATACGATCGCGGCTGGAGACGGGCTGGTTGATCCGGATATTGCGCTTCTGCTCGCGACTGAAGGGCCTGACCGCGTAAGAGAGCTTCTTTCGCTGGGCGTACCATTTGATTTAACCGATAATGGTGACTTTATTTTAGGCTTGGAGGCCGCGCATAGCCGCCCGCGCGTGGCCAAAGTCAAAGGTGACGGCGCAGGCCGCGCGATCATAGATGTCATGTTGGAGCACGTCCAAGCCGCAGACCATGTGACGGGCCTGATCGGCTGGCGCGCCGAAAGCTTACTGCCTGACGGCAATGGCGGCGTGGCGGGCGCGCTCGCGCGTAATGATAGCGGCGCGCTGCTGGGTATTGAAGCCGATATGACTGTGCTCGCCACAGGCGGGGTTGGCGGACTGTTCGCGGTGACGACCAATCCGCGGACGGCGCGCGGCGACAGTCTGGGCATGGCGGCGCGCATTGGCGCAACTCTACGCGATTCTGAATTTGTGCAGTTCCATCCCACCGCCATAGATATTGGCCGCGACCCCGCGCCTCTGGCCACCGAAGCGCTGCGCGGCGACGGGGCAATCCTTGTCGGATCTGACGGCCTGCGGTTTATGGATAGCTATCATCCCAAGGGCGAGCTTGCTCCGCGCGATGATGTCGCCCGCGCTATATTTGCTGAAATTCAGGCAGGGCGGCAACCCTTTCTGGATTGCCGCACCGCGATTGGCGATCACTTCCCTGAAGAATTTCCAACCGTATTTGCAATCTGTCAGAGCGCGGGCATTGACCCGCGCACACAGCTTATCCCCGTCGCACCCGCCGTGCATTACCATATGGGCGGGCTGGCGACGGACAGCGTGGGGCAGACCAACAAGGACGGCCTGTTTGCCATCGGGGAATGCGCTGCCACGGGCGTGCACGGGGCCAACCGCCTCGCCAGTAATAGCCTGCTGGAGGCGATCGTCTTTGGCGGCCGCGCCGCGCAGCACATCCTCTCCCATGACATGCCGCAGCGCAGCGCGGACACAATCGAGAGCCAGCCTTGGCTGTCTATGGGACGGCAGGTCAGCTGGACACTTCGCCAAGGCATGACGCAATATTGCGGCGTGCGCCGCAATGGGCGTGATTTGAATATTTTGCTGGAAATAATTGACAGCCTTATCGCTAAAGTCGGCGAGGCCAATCCGCTTATTGCATCCAAAATGATCGCCGCCGGCGCGCTGGCCCGCGAAGAATCACGTGGCGGGCATTTTCGCGAAGATTTCCCCGAGGAGGCCACCCCCGCGCGCAGCTCCTACCTGACCCTAGATGATTTGGGATAGTGCCGTTAGTTTATAAGCATGCCACGATTAGTTTATAAATTATAAAAATCTATACTATTTATAACTTGCTGCAGATTAGTTTATAGACTATAATATACTAATGAGAATACCTGCAACACCACCTCATAATAACATTGGTGAATATTTAAGCGACCCGCAAAGCGCAGAAAAGCTTCCTGAGTTACAATATAAAATTTCAAGTGCAAAAGAATATTTACACTGGGATTTGTTAAGGCGGAAAAAGACGCCTGAAAATGTATCTGCTGAATTTTATTGGGCAGTTGTAAAGTTAGTTCGAATGATGACAAGAGTTTTCGTTCCTCTCGTTGAGAGAACAGATCCTCAACGTAATTTTCATTATACTCGCCCCGACAGCCTGCTCGCCAAACTTCGACAAATAGATCTTAAAGCAGGCGGCTTGGTTACAGCTACTGGAGACACAGGCGTAGACATCGACAGTCGCAGATACTTAACGCGTTCAATTCTTGAAGAACCCTTCAGTAGTTCAGTTCTTGAAGGTGCTGCGACGACGCGCGAAAGAGCAAGAGAAATAATCGATCAGGGAGCCACTCCACTAAATGAGAGTGACCGTATGGTTTTGAATAATTATCGGGCAATGATGTTTATAAAAAATCATAAGGACGAAATGCTCACGCCTGAGTTAATTTGTCAATGCCACAAGATTATTACTGAAGGAACCCTGAAGCACCCTGAAATGGGGGGCCGCTTCCGTGACAATAATGACGTAGATGTCGCAGATAGCATAACCGGTGATGTTTTCCACATTCCGCCCAATTTCACTGAGCTTGATTGGCGGATGAGTTTTCTCTGCGATTTTGCTAATGCTGGGGAGGGCGAAGAAATACGATTTATTCACCCCGTGATTCGGGCAATAGTTTTGCACTTTATGCTGTCCTTTGATCATCCATTTGTGGATGGAAATGGCAGAACTGCGCGCGCTCTATTTTACTGGTCAATGTTACGGTCAAAATACTGGTTAATGGAATATGTTTCTATATCGACAATAATAAAGCGCGCGCCTAAAAAGTATGGTTTAGCATTTTTACACACTGAAACCGATGAAGGCGACCTAACTTATTTTATTTTACACCAACTCGACATAATTTTAACGGCTCTCGACGAACTGGATCAATATCTAGACCGGCAAAAAAGACGCCATGCACAAGCCAGTACTCTTATATTAGATGAACAGATCAACAGACGACAACGGGCTCTTCTTATTGAGTTTTCACGACGTGTAGTCATGAAAATCACCATTAAGCAGCACAAAAATAAAGAGAAAGTCTCCTACCTTACAGCGCGATCAGACCTTGAAAATCTAGCAGAACATGGATGGCTAACAAAAGATGCATCGGGACGCCCAACATATTATTCCCCCGGCTCTAAACTGCGTAGTATAATGCAATAGATACACTAACAATGAGATTAATTCATAACTATGAGATTAATACATCAAACTTAAATCGCTCACCCCAGTACAGAAAATATCAAATTACCTTTGTATCATCGCACTTAGACATACTTTATGAAAGTTGACAATGACCGATCTCCCCCCCCTTCCCCGCGTCATAATCGAGCCCATGGTGCGGCGCGCGCTTATCGAGGATTTCGGTAATAGCGGCGACCTGACGGCGAATATATTAGTGCCGGATAACGCGCATAGTGCCCTGTCTTTCCGGCCGCGCGAAACGGGTATTATTTGCGGGCAGCAGCTGGCGGCGCTGACCTATGAACTCGTCGATAGCCGCGTTAATTATGAACTTTTATCGACTGACGGAACGGCAGTAAAACGTCATGACGTCACCGCCCGCGTAGATGGCCCGGCGCGCAGTCTTTTGTCTGCCGAACGTGTGGCCTTAAATTTCATGGGCCGTATGAGCGGGATTGCGACTCTGACATCGCGCTATGTCGAGGCCGTTAGAGGCACATCAGCGCGTATTGCCGCGACGCGTAAAACCACGCCAGGGCTGCGCGCGATTGAAAAATATGCCGTGCTGGCGGGCGGCGGTTATGCCCACCGCGAGAGCCTCGCCGCAGCCATCATGATTAAAGATAATCATATTGCGCTGGCGGGCGGCGTGGACGCCGCTTTGTCGCGCATAAAAGCGCGCGCCGATCACATGGCCAAGATCAGCGTCGAGGTCGACACATTAGAGCAATTTGAAACCGTTTTATCTTATGAACCGGACGTGATCTTGCTGGATAATATGAGCCCGGCGCAATTATCTGAAGCTGTAAAAATCGCAGGATCGACACAATATCGCCGCCCCACACTCGAAGCCTCCGGGGGCGTTAATCTTGACACTGTAGCCGCCATTGCCGCCTCCGGCGTCGACGTGATTAGCGTTGGCGCGCTGACCCACAGCGCACCCAATTTCGATGTCGGACTGGACGCGATATAGATTTTGACACTTGACATGCGTCACGTGTCACGTTATGTAAATCATGACTACAGAATCATTGTAATCCCCCCTTACAAGTCTAGGCATAGTCAGCGAAAGGCTGACACAGCGAAGTGAGCCTAGATTGTCCTTTGAATACTTTTTCAAATGGAGATTAAGATGATTATTAGAAGTGTACGCCATAAAGGTTTAAAGCGCTTAATACAAAAGAACGACCCGAGCCTGTTGCCCGCTCAATATGTAAGCAAAATTAGGCGTTTATTACTGGCCTTGAGTATGGCCACAGACATTAATGACTTTTTGGCTCTTCCCCACGGACGGCCTCACAAATTGAAAGGAGATCGTTCAGATAGTTATGCAATTTCTGTATACGCCAATTGGCGCCTGACGTTTATTTATATGGAGGATGATCAGTCTCTCCATATTTTAGACTTTGAGGACTATCACTGATCTGAAGCTTATGACTATCGAGTTTAATATACCACCGGAGCACCCCGCAGGATTCCTAAAGGATTGGATATTGCCTGAGGGTATGACTGTTACCGAAGCGGCCAAGCGATTGGGCGTTTCGCGGCAAAGTCTTGATGCGCTTTTGAACCAGCGGCGATCCCTCACCCCCGAAATGGCCAAACGTCTGGAGCTCACCTTTGGCGGCACAGCCCGTTTGATGCTCGCCTTACAGACCAAATATGATTTATATCTCACTGAACAACGGGTTGCAGAAATTGCTAAAACTTTGACGCCCTTTAAACGAGCTGGCTAGATATCCATATACAATCTTTAGTTTAGTCACAATGCAATTTGCGTTTGATTGTTTTAAAGTGCTTTACACGCTTTACTCTACAAATGAAGCGGGGGCTTGTTCTAGTTATTTTATGTCTTTGGGCGCCGCTCGCCCGCGCCGGCGCGTGGCCTTATGATAAAGGCACAGGACAGATTATCACGACGACGGTTTACGCGCAGGCCGATACGCAATTTGATGAGACAGGTGAGCCGTCTATCGACGCCGAATTTCGCAAGTTTGATACGTCTATTTATTGGGAGCACGGATTATCTGATAGATGGACAATCATCCTGCAACCGACATACCAAAATGTGGCCTTCGAGACGACAGCAGGACCCGAAGACTATTCCGGTTTCGGGCCGACTGAACTAGCGTTGCGCCGCACACTCTGGCGGAACGAGAAGACGATAGTGTCGGCGCAAGGCGGCGTGATATTTGCGGGCGGCGGCGAGAATATTCCTGATAGAGCGCTGGGCATAGGCGGCACGGATTACGAGGCCCGACTGCTACTGGGGCGCAGCCTCATGATGGGGTCGCGGCGCGGATTTGCCGAAGCCCAATTTGGGTACCGCGTGCGAAGCGAAGGCCTCCCCGATGAGTGGCGTCTTGACGCGACCCTTGGCTTTCGACTCGTCGAGTCCGTACAGATTATGGGACAGATATTTGCTATCCAAAGTCAGCCCGCTATCTTCCCGCAACGTGAATATTTCAGCGTTAAAGGGCAAGCCTCAATTGTCTGGGACAGAGCCGCTAACCGGAGTTATCAACTCGGCCTCTACCAAACCCTCGCCGGAGAAACCATTGTCAAAGAGACTGGATTAGTGTTTTCTATCTGGCAGAGATATTAGAGGGACTATATAGTACCTTCTGGCCCGTGACCTCTCATTTACTGGGAATATAAGTAAATATGGTCTTGGGTTTTAATTGATCTGATTTTGGACAGGTCTTTAAATCTTTAAGACACAAATCAGCACCCTCTACGTGCCCATAAGATAGGGTTAAACTAGAGTTTTTAAACCTAAAGAATATTTCGGCCCCTTCATGCCAAGCCCAAAATATATCGCCTTCGGGGAACACTTTTTCAATCTCAGCAAGTGAAGTGTCGAATAGATTTATGTGATTATAGTAAAAAATACTGTGCTCAGAAGATATAGTTTTTACGCGCCCATCCAAAAACTGAACAGATAATTCATAATCACCACAAATATTCAACCGTGTTTCAATCCACTCATCTCCATAACGTCTAACCGGAAATAATTTCGTGGAATAGAGTTTTTCAATTTCACTTTGTGTGTTCCCTAAAACTTCAGTTTCCAAATAGTCATCGGATACATCAAGACTACAAAGTTTTTCAGCCGATGCTATTTCGGGCAAGCTCATCATACCCAAAATGAAAATAAGCAGCATAAAAATATTTATCGGAAGATACGACATATTATAATCACCGTTGCGAAACTTAAAAACCTCTTTCCCTATAATTGTGTCAAAGTTAAGGTATGTAAAACACACAAAAAAGCCCGCTCGGATGAGCGGGCTTCAATTGAATAAATATCATTTAATTTAAAGTGCGGCGTCGAGCTCGGGTACGGCTTTGAACAGATCGGCGACAAGGCCATAATCCGCGACTTGGAAAATCGGGGCGTCTTCATCTTTGTTGATGGCGACGATGATTTTACTGTCTTTCATACCGGCTAAATGCTGGATCGCTCCGCTAATACCAATGGCGATATAAAGCTCCGGCGCGACGGATTTCCCTGTCTGCCCGACTTGATAATCATTGGGCACATATCCTGCGTCAACAGCGGCGCGTGATGCGCCAACAGCAGCGCCGAGTTTATCAGCCAAGCTTTCAATGATCGCAAAGTTTTCCGCAGAGCCTACGCCGCGTCCGCCGGAAACAACGATTTTAGCCGCCGCCAGTTCAGGGCGGTCGGATTTGGTCAGCTCTTCGCTGACAAATTGCGATGTTGTCGGCGCGGCCGGCGCATCGAGCATTTTGTCGTCAGCGCTTCCGCCCTCGCCCGCCGCGTCAAATGCGGTGGTGCGGACTGTGATGACTTTCTTGGCGTCAGATGATTTCACGGTTGCCATGGCATTGCCGGCATAGATGGGACGGATGAATGTATCTGCGCTCTCCACACCCGTGATTGAACTGATCTGCATTACGTCAAGCTTGGCGGCCACGCGCGGCATATAGTTTTTATGCGCGGTTGTATCGGGCGCGATGACGGCGTCATATTCGCTCATCAACGGAACTATTACGGCCTGCATCGCTTCGGCAAGCTGGCGCGTCAGGCTGTCATGGTCAACGCCGAGAATGTGGCGCACACCGTCGATTTTCGCCGCCTGGGCCATGACGTCTTTGATGTTTTTACCGGCGACCAGAATATCGACATCGCCGCCCATTTGTTTGGCGGCGGTGACGGTTTTATGCGTCGCGTCTTTAAGGTCTGTATTATCGTGTTCAGCAACAACAAGAATGGCCATTAGATCACTCCTTCTTTTTTAAGACTGGCGACCAATTCTTCGACATTTTCAACGATGACGCCGGCGCTGCGTCCGGCCGGCTCTGTGACTTTGACCGTCTTTAAGCGCGGGGTCGTATCGACACCGAAATCTTCAGGTGTTTTGGCATCTATCGTCTTTTTCTTGGCCTTCATAATATCGGGAAGGCGGGCATAGCGCGGCTCATTGAGACGCAGATCGGTCGTAACAACAGCCGGCAATGTCAGTTTGACGGTTTGCAGTCCGCCATCGACTTCGCGCTTGACGGTCATTGAACCTCCGCTGGTCTCGACCGTGTTGGCAAATGTGCCTTGCGGCCAGTCCAGCATGGCCGCGAGCATAGAGCCGGTTGCGCCGTAATCATTATCAATCGCCTGCTTGCCGGCAATAACCAGCTGCGCATCTTCGGCCTCAACAATGGCCTTAAGGATTTTAGCAATGGCCAAAGGTTCAAGATCTTCGTCGGTGAGAACATGAATGCCGCGGTCCATACCGATGGCCAGTGCCGTGCGGATGGTTTCCTGCGCTTTGGCGGGGCCGATGGAGACAACAATCGCCTCGGTAGCGGTGCCGGCTTCTTTCATGCGCACAGCCTCTTCGACAGAAATTTCGTCAAACGGATTCATGCTCATTTTAACATTGGACAGGTCAACGCCGGATTGGTCAGCTTTGACGCGGGCTTTAACGTTATAGTCAAGCACGCGCTTGACCGGGACAAGGACTTTCATATTTTACTCCGTATCGGGGTAGATTTTAGCTTTCGCTTCATATGCTTTGTTTACGCGGCCAGCGCAAGACGGCTGCGTATTTATATGCAAAAGAGTGCATATTCTGATTTGCCATAAATGATTTTGAATGCGTCACCTAATTTCAAATCGAACAATGTTAGCGTCACGGCCTTTATGGCTTACCGGCTTGCGCCCGGCACCCATTTGACATCGGCCTCGCCTTTATCATTGCACCAGCGCGCGGCGACAAACAGAAAATCGGACAGACGGTTGATATATTTCACCGCCATGGGATTAACAGCATCGACGTCTTGCATCGCCACAATATTGCGTTCCGCGCGCCGCGCGACCGTGCGCGCCTGGTGTAGAAAAGCTGAGGCTGCGCTCCCGCCCGGCAGGACGAAACTATTGAGCGGGGCGAGATCTTCATTTAGCGCGTCGAGGTCTGCCTCGACCTTATCAATCTGGCTCTGGACGATGCGCAGCGCATATTCACTGTCAGGATCTTCACCCTCTGGCAGTGGCGTGGCAAGGTCCGCGCCCAGATCAAACAGATCATTCTGGATACGCGAGAGTATATCGTGGACAGCTGGTCCGCTGACATGAAGCCGTGCCAAGCCTATGACGCTATTGGTCTCGTCTATATCCCCGTAAGCGGCGACGCGCGCGCTGGCTTTAGATAGGCGCGAACCGTCAACCAGACCCGTTGTGCCGTCATCACCCGTGCGGGTATATATTTTATTGAGCTTAACCACTTTGGGTTTTGAGCCAGACAGCGATGAGCATAATCACGACCGCGCCGCCCTGGGCGTAAATACGCCGCCACATCCATTGGTTGGATTTGATGCGCGCTTCTTCGCTATTGGACGCCAATTGGATCAGGCCCATCACCAAGGTGAACAGAACCACCAAAACAGAGGCGATAATAATAAGGTTTAAAAACATAACAGGCCTTTCAGTTAGGCTCTATATACGACCCCGCGCGAAAAAAATAGCTGCGGCTTATTGTGCAGGGGCGATCAGCATGCAGTTCATGGCCGAGCTGCGCAGGGCCGCGCAGGCGGCTTGGGCTGCCCCGCCCTCCAGCCCCGTAAGGCGCACGCGGTATTGCGCGCCCATAGGCGTAATGTCCGGCGTAGCGGGCCCGCCGATAATTGTCATAGCCGGATCAATCGCGGCCTCGGCCGTGACGGGATCAGAAAACAGACCGATCTGAATTTGCCATGTGGACTGCGCAGCGCGCATGGGCGCGGTGTTAACGCCCAGCACAACCTGGCGCGTGACGGCGCCGCGTCCACGCAGGTTGAACACTCTGGGCGCGCCGGTATAAGCGGCCAATTGAGTTTGCGGCTGCGTCATCGCGATCAGGGCCGGTTTTTGAGCCTGCACTTCAAAGGCGCGGTCAATAAGACGTTCCATATGCTGGTTACGCGCCGTGGTGCTTGCCCCGCCGAGCACGACAGCGATGATGCGCCGCCCGTCGCGTTGCGCGCTGATCGTCAGGTTATAGCCGCTGGCATTGGTATACCCGGTCTTAAACCCGTCAACACCGTCAACGCGGCCTAAAAGCCTGTTGTGATTGCGCAATGTCCGCCCTTTATAGACAAAGCTTTGCTGTCCGAAATAATGATAATATTTGCGATGATTGACCAGAATTTGATCAGCGAGCTTGGCCTGATCGCGCGCAGTGGTCAGCTGCGCCGGATGTGGAAGGCCGGACGCGGTCATATAAGTCGTGTGGTTCATGCCTAAAGATTTGGCCCGCGCCGTCATCATCATGGCGAAATTGTCTTCGGTTCCGCCAATATGTTCGGCGATGACAATAGCCACATCATTTGAGCTTTTAACGGCAAGCGCCTGTATCGCCTTATGCACTGTAAGGGTCTGCCCTGCGCGCAGACCCAGCTTGACGGGCTGCGCAGCCGCTGCATTGCGCGATACCGTCATTTTATCCGATAGGGCCAGATCGCCGCGGTCTATGGCATCAAAAACCAGATATAGTGTCATCATCTTGGTGAGGCTGGCGGGATAGCGCGGCGCGTCAATTTGCCGGGCGTGCAAGACTTCGCGGCTATCGGCATCTACCGCAATGGAAGCGTAGCGGTTAGCGCCGGGCCCCGCATAGACGTTTGAATACAGCGAGCCTGCCCATAGCAAGGACATGGCCGCAATATAGCGCAAAACATACATAATCCGGTGATTCATGAACGTAAATTAGGTCGCCGGAGTTTAATCTTCGTTAACAGAAATTTACCATTTTAGCCTTGAGAGCCATTCGAACTGCGCTAGGCTTGCAAATATCCATTATGGGGGGTTTTCGCCAAAAGATTACTTCCTATCTATCAGTGTAAGACAGACACGGAGAGTTAATGCCCGACGACAATACGCCAGATGCCCCGGACGGGACGCCGGAACGCGGCGTAGCCACAAAGACGCGGCCCAAGACGAAAAAACCGTCAATGTACCGCGTTTTAATGATGAATGACGATTACACCCCTATGGAATTCGTCGTTCAGATTTTAGTGGGCGTCTTTAACAAGACGGCCGAAGAGGCAACACGGGTTATGCTCGCCGTTCACCAAAGCGGTGTCGGTGTTTGCGGCATATACACTTACGAAGTCGCAGAGACGAAAGTGTCGCAAACGATGGACGCCGCGAAGCGGGCTCAACACCCGCTACAATGCACAATGGAAAAGGCGTAAATTATGCGCCCTGAAAGGATAGTATAATGGCTTCATTTTCACCTTTACTGGAAGAAACCATTCACAAGGCTCTCGTATTTGCGTCTGACCGCAAGCACGAATTGGCCACGCTCGAGCATTTATTGCTCGCGCTGATCGATGACAAAGACGCCGCCGCCGTTATGACGGCCTGTGATGTCGATCTGCAAAGCCTGCGCGCCGATGTGCTGCGCTATATTGACGAAGATCTTATGAGCCTCGAAGTCGACGACTTTGAAGAGGCCCGCCCGACCGCCGGTTTCCACCGCGTGATTCAGCGCGCCGTCATTCATGTTCAAAGCTCCGGCCGTGAAGAAGTGACGGGCGCGAATGCGCTTGTGGCCCTGTTCGCCGAGCGCGAAAGCCACGCCGTCTATTTCCTCTCCGAGCGGGATATGACGCGCTATGACGCGGTTAATTATATCTCCCACGGTCTGGCCAAGAACGGCAAAAGCGCCCCAAGCGCGCCGCGCGGCGCTGAGGGCGAGGACGAGGACGGCCCTAATAGCAAGAAAGACAGCGCGCTGGACAGCTATACGGTCAACCTTAATGAAAAAGCCAAAGCGGGCGATATTGACCCGCTGATCGGGCGTGACCACGAGGTCGATCGCTGTATCCAGGTGCTGGCCCGCCGCCGTAAAAATAACCCGCTTCTGGTGGGTGATCCCGGCGTTGGTAAAACCGCCATTGCTGAAGGTATTGCGCGCCGTATTGTCAACGGCGAGACACCTAAAGCGATTGCAGAGAGCACGATTTACTCGCTGGATATGGGCGCCCTTTTGGCCGGAACGCGTTATCGCGGGGATTTCGAAGAACGCCTCAAAGCCGTGATGACCGAGCTTGAAGAGACCGAAGGCGCGATTTTGTTTATTGACGAAATTCATACTATTGTCGGCGCAGGCGCGACATCAGGCGGGGCGATGGACGCCTCCAATCTGCTTAAGCCCGCACTTCAATCCGGAAAGTTGCGCTGTATGGGCAGCACAACCTTTAAAGAATATCGTCAGATATTTGAAAAAGACCGCGCGCTCGCCCGCCGCTTCCTCAAGATCGATGTGATCGAACCAACGCCCGAAGATACGGTGAAAATCCTTGTCGGCCTGAAGTCTCATTTTGAGGACTTCCACAATGTCAAATATACCGATGAAGCCATTCAGGGCGCTGTTGATCTCGCTGTGCGTCATATCACCGACCGTAAATTGCCAGACAAGGCGATTGACGTGATTGATGAGGCCGGGGCCAAAATAAAACTGCGCGATGATGAAAAAGAAACAAAGTCCAAGCGCAAGAAAAAGGTCGGCATTAAAGAGATCGAAGATGTCATCAGCCGGATTGCGCGCATTCCGCCCAAATCCGTCAGCCGCGACGATGCCAAAGCGCTCAAAACTCTGCCCGCAGATTTGAAACGCATGGTGTTCGGACAGGATGACGCGATTGAGCAAGTGGCTTCGTCTGTGCGTCTGTCCCGCGCGGGTCTGCGCGAGCCGAATAAGCCGATCGGCTCTTACCTATTCTCCGGCCCGACCGGCGTGGGCAAAACCGAAGTCGCTAAACAGCTCGCTATGACCATGGGCTTGCAGCTTCTGCGCTTTGATATGAGCGAATATATGGAGCGCCATACTGTGTCACGCCTGCTGGGCGCGCCTCCGGGATATGTCGGATATGATCAGGGCGGTCTTCTGACCGATCAGGTTAACCAAAATCCGCATAGCGTGCTTCTGCTCGACGAGATCGAAAAGGCGCATCCGGATGTGTTTAACATCCTTTTGCAGGTCATGGATAATGGCTCGCTGACCGACAGTAATGGCCGCGCGGTTGATTTTCGCAATGTGATCTTGATCATGACGACCAATGCGGGCGCAGCCGATGCCGCGAAAAACGCCATTGGGTTTGGCCGGGATAAACGCGAGGGCGAGGATGACAAAGCCATCAAGCGCCTGTTTACGCCGGAATTCCGCAACCGTCTGGACGCGATCATTCCGTTCGCGCCGCTGGACGAGGACACCATTGCTCACGTCGTGGACAAGTTCATCATCCAGCTAGAGGCGCAGCTAGCTGACCGCAAAATCATGTTCGAGCTGTCCAAAGCCGCCAATGCATGGCTGGCCGGTAAAGGCTATGACCGTCAATTTGGCGCGCGTCCGCTGGGCCGTGCGATCCAGGAGCATATCAAAAAACCGATTGCGGAAGAAATTCTGTTCGGCAAGCTCCGCCAAGGCGGATTGGTTAAAGTCGGCGTGGATAAAAAAGCGGATAAACTCACCTTTAAAATTATCCCGCCGGAGCAGCTGAAAATCGAAGGCAAAGGCGGCGGCAAAGGTTTGCCAGCGCCGAAGCCGAAAGAGGACGCGTAATCATTCTGCCCAGCCGAAAGGCTAGGTTAACTCTCAAAGAAAAACCGGCGCAAATGCGCCGGTTTTTTTATACCGAAACGATGCCCATTAATCACCACGATTAACATTGGAGGTAAAGACGCATAGATGTTACTGCGCGCATATGCCCAGCAGCACCCCCATGCCCAACCGTAACGACCTGCTTGATATGGATGACGACGCTCTGCTGTGCCATTGCCGCCAAGAGACTTACCGTGCATCCGGCCCGGGAGGACAGCATCGTAATAAAACGGACTCGGCGGTTCGGCTGTCAATTCTAGGCGGCTTGGTTGTGGCCCAGTGCGCGGATCATCGCTCCCAGCACCGTAATCGGAAGGACGCGCTCGCGCGTCTCCGGTCCAGCCTCGCAATAGACCTGCGCATGCCCATAGACGCGCAAAGCGAGACGCAGCATTGGCACGGCTCATGGGCGCTCGGCAAAAAAGACCGCCGCTATGCCGCCTTTTTAGGGCATGTGCTGGATGTCCTATCGTATCACGACTGGGCCGTCGGTCTTGCGGCGGAGGCGCTGGGCCTCTCAACGGGAAAGCTCATCCGCACCCTCGCCCGCGACCCCCACGCCTGGGCCGCCGTCAATCAAGAGCGCGCAAAGCTTGATTTGATCAATCTAAGGCGCCCTTAAGATCGATTTAAATTCTTTAAAACAAGACAAATACCGAAGGTGATGCACCGCCTTATAAATGGAACGATGCCACGCACCGCACCGTTGGTTAGACAACATAAAGGATTTTCACATGACACAAACGGCACTGATTACGGGCGCATCCTCGGGCATTGGCAAAGAGATGGCCCGTATCCACGCAGAAAAAGGCGGCGATCTTGTCATATTGGCGCGCAGCAAAGATGAGCTCAACGCGCTCAAAACAGAGCTTGAGACGACGTATGGCGTCACTGTCACTGTGCTGGTCAAAGATCTGTCCAAAGAACTGGCCCCGCAGCAGATTTTCGACGCCGTGAATAAGGCCGGTATTGAGATTGACTATCTGATCAATAATGCGGGATTTGGCGGCGTTGGTAAATTCCACGAGCGCGATTGGGACAAAGACCGCGATATGATACAGGTCAATGTCGTCGCCCTATCTGCGCTGACGCGGCTATTCCTACCGGATATGGTAGCGCGCAATAGTGGACGCATATTGAACGTGTCCTCCACAGCTTCCGTTGTCCCCGGCCCGATGCAGGCGGTTTATTTCGCAACGAAATCCTATGTCCGCTTTCTCTCCAACGCGATTGCCGAAGAGCTTCACGACACTAATGTCACGGTGACAGCCCTCATGCCCGGCGCGACGCAATCCGATTTCGCCAAAACCGCCGATATGGAAGATACGAAATTATTCTCCAGCACAGCCAGCGCCCGAGACGTCGCGCAGACCGGTTATGACGCCATGATGAAAGGCGAGCTGGAAACCTTTGCCGGACTGGATTTTAAAACCAAAATGACCATGCGCCTTGCCCCGCTCATGCCAAAATCCGCCGTCATGCCCAAAATCCGTAAGATGCAGGGTGGGTAAACGAAAACAGGCTATTTTTTAAAAGTCGACCATCGTCACGTTAATCTTGGATCACCCTGACAATTCTGATTTATTTTTATAATATGTCGTGAGCTCCACGATGATAGCCGCAAGGCCAAACCCCGCCAACCCGACAGTCCACCACATTGCAGGCACCAGCATGACGTAGCCTTCGACCCCGTCACCGAGGCTAATCGCTGCAAATACGATCATACCGAAGACATAGCTCGCCAGATTAATAAGAAACCCGAGGCGCAGCGCATCTTTGGTTTTAGAATTTTCCTGTCGCAAATTTATCGCGGCCTGCTCACGCGGATCGACCATCAGAGCTATGACATCAACATTATAAGCCGCCGCCAGAGCCATGACAGAGTCGCGCGATGCGCCATCGCCATTCTCAATCCGTTGCACTGTTCGAAGACTAACGCCCGCTGCATCGGCAAGGTGCTCCTGCGACCAACAGCGCTCTTCGCGCCAGCGTTTGATCTTTGCTCCATCAGGATTCATTTGCATTTTACGCTCCTTAATCATGCCTAATATGACCCGATGAAAGTAACAAAAATCTAAGCGTTGACAACGTCAGCCCTATGACAAGCAGCCGTCAAAGAGGTGCCAACCCTGCGACAAGATACGCGACAGACTTATGTGCCGAAACGTTTTTACACTGTCATAAAATTAAAGCGGCACATTGAGCGCCGCTTTAATAGAAACTGAAACTGAAGCCTTAAATCTTATCAGGATAGCTCGGGCGGATATCGTAAGGAATATCGTCGAGCTTACCGAGTACGGTATCCGCGGCATCGTCGAGGCGTGCATATTTATCCAAAAACGTTTTAACCGCATCATAATCGCCATTGCCTTGAAGCACCACGACCATGCCTGTCAGATCGGAAATGGCCTGCTCAAATTTGGCGAAATCGATACGGAATCGGCTCTCTTCAGGGAGCCACTCAACCGCGCCGACTTCGCGAAAATAGCTATATTGAAAAGCTGCGCCTTTGCCGTGTGCGGCATCAATTCCAAAGCGCATAGAGCGGAAAAGACCGGTGAAATATGTCGCCAGCATCGCCTCTTTTTCAGAGGCCGGGATTTCGCCGCGCTCCATCATATAAATAATATTATAGACGCCCATGACGTCCGCTTTGCCTTCTTCCATACCGGAATATAGGTCCTTAAGCTGAGCATTTACGGTGGTTTTCTCGCCGTTGATTTCGATACTGCCGGGGCCGAGACTGTGAGAGAGTTCGTGAAATAAGGTATCCATGGCCATGTATTTTTTGACCGTTAACCGGGCTTGGTCAGGCACGAGGACGCGCTCGCCAATGGGCTGCAAAATCATTTCATATTTCGCGCCAAGCACATTGTTCAGGATGACTTTTTTCGCGCCTTTGGCTTCGCGCACTTTCTCATCATTGGGCAGATTAAACGCAATGGTTTGCACGCCCGGCACATTATCGCCGCCGCCGTGAATTTGATACGCGGCCACGATCGGGCTTTCAAATCCGCGCTGGAAATTTTTATAATGCTCCTCAACAGGCAGGTTTTTCTCCATATCTTTGAGGAAGTCTTTATATTTGCCAATCGCCTTGGACTCTTCGGGGTTCTTCACCGTGATGAAAGTCTCAAACGCGGTTTTGTACCCATAAAGGCCATCGTCATACACTTCATAAGGGCCGTAAACGACTTCGATCGGGCCGTCCAAATCCATCCACGCCATTTCTGAGTCGAAATAGTCATCATCCAGTAAAGCATCGGCGCGCAGGCCTAAGAATTTTTTCAAATTGGCATTTTTGGTGATCTTTGCCGCCTCGCGCAATTTCGCGGCTGCAGGGACAAGAAACTCTTTATATTCTACCGAATATGGCACGGCATAAAGCGTGCCGTCTGCATTGCGTTTAATGACCGTATAGCCGGAGGTAAATGCGGCTTTGTCATCGGGATTGGCGTCAATATGTGCTTCAAACTCAGCCTTGGTCATATCGGCGGGATAGAAGCCGGCACCGGCGGTGCACGGCGTATCGCCATAAAACACACGGCCCTCATTGAGCGTATCGCAGACGCCGTAATGCAGGTCGAACATAGACAGCATTAAATCATCACCTGACGCCGCAATTGTTTCGCGCGTAGCCGGGTTATTCGGATTTAATTGCCGCATGTAAATCTGGTCAATATAGTCGCCGGCTTCAATTAACAAATTAACGACGCGGCGCTCTTCGCTTGTCAGGAATGAGGTGTCCGTATCCATTTTGACAGGCGCAATTTTATCATGTTCGCGCTGTAGATCATAGCCGGTCTGCGCTGCGGCTACAGGCTCTTGCGGTGCCGGCGCGGCGGTCTCATCCGGTTTCGGGCTACAGCCCGCAATTAGAGCGGCGGCGGCAATGCTGGCGAGTAAAATACGCATGATGGATCCTTTGTTTATGTACGCGCAGTTTAGGCAAATGCGCGCGCGGCTGCAACGTATGTCTACGTGTATTTTGACGCGCCTTGGATAAAGGCTTTTCATCCCGCGCCGCGCGTCTTAAACGCGGCTCATGACCCATAACCCGATTATTGTAAGAACGCTGACGGAGTTGCGTGGACAGATATGGCAGTGGCGCGGAGGCGGCGAGTCTATCGGCCTTGTCCCCACCATGGGCGCATTGCATGACGGGCATTTATCACTCATCCGGCTGTCGCATAAATATGCGAGCAAAACCGTGGCCAGCATTTTCGTCAATCCGGCGCAATTTGCACCGGGCGAAGATTTTGAAGCCTATCCGCGCACCGAAGCCGCTGACGTTGCGGCGCTGGCCTCCGCGCGGTGCGATCTTGTCTACATTCCCGATACGCACAGTATGTATGATGAGGGTCATAGCACATCGATTAAAATTACAGGTGTGGCGCAATCGCTCGAGACTGATCACCGTCCGACATTTTTTGACGGCGTGGCCCTTGTCGTGGCCAAGCTGCTCAACCGCGTCGCCCCAGATTTCACGATATTCGGCGAGAAAGATTATCAACAGCTCGCCACGATAAGGCGGCTGGTGATTGATCTGGATATGCCGGTGAAGATTATCGGCGCGCCGATTGCGCGCGACGCACATGGCCTCGCTTTGTCGTCGCGCAATCGATATTTTGACGAGGGCGCGCTGACGCTGGCGCGCAAACTGAACGTCATTATGTTTGACTGCGCCGCCAAAATGGGCGCAGGCATGAATGTCGACGCCGCCGCCGCTCAGGCCAAACAGGACTTTCTCGATGCCGGATTTGAGAGCGTCGATTACGTCGCCGTCGCCTCCGCCCATTCACTCACGCCGCTCTCGGGCGGCGTTCTGGACCGCACATCGCGGCTATTGGTGGCGCTGCATTGCAGGGGCGTGCGCCTCATTGATAATTGCGAGATCTAGGATGAAAAAGTTTATTTCGGTTGTCGCCTTGGGCATATTATCATCATGCACCCACATTTCTAATTACAGCCCTAATGATGAAGATAGATGCGTTATTTATGCTGATCTTGCTGATGAAAGAATTTTGACTTCTCCCAGCAGGGGCAATCCGGATATACGTCAAAAAGTCTTTTATGAGCATGGTGGGCCACCTGTTTTCTCAACAGAAAATATCAATTGGACAACAAATATTGATAACAATTTTTCGCTAGAAAGCTGTAATTTTGGAGAATACATTCAAGTTGTTGATGGTGAGAAAACAATGTGGGAGCTCAGTAAAAGTATTCCCGGAGACGCGTTAGACGTGGATTACTTAAATACATCACAAATTGTTTTTTCAACCGATGGAAATTATGCAATCGTAGAAACCGGAATAATCTGCGGATGGCTTTGCGGCGTAATGTTCATACATTTGTTTGAATTTATAGAGGGTGAGTGGACACAAATTGCCATTGCAAGCACGGGAGTGGTCTAATTTTACCGGTGTTGTTGTTAAATATTTTTAGCCTAAATAATAAAGACCAAGCCCAAAATAACCAGCGTTCCGAGGCTGGTTACCCAGAGCGTGCGTTTGCGTAGCGGCTTTGACCAGAGCCCCATCCATAATCCGGACAGCACTACAAACAGAAGTGCCAGCGCGACAAATTTCTGATACCATTTAAACGCTACAGGGCCGTGGCCTTTATGCAATTCCATCATGCTGGCCTGGAAATTCGGGTCGCGGTAAGAGGCGGTCATAACCCCGTCATCCAGCTCAAGCTGATAATAGGCGCGCGATGTCGGGCGGGTCTGAATCACATCGCCGCGATCTTTTATATACTGGAATTTATCCATATGGCCCTGACTTTCAAGAAACGCCTTAACGTCGTCTTTGATTGTCGGACTTTGGAAATCCAGCGTGAAACCTGCAGGAACCGTGATCGGCTCTTGGCTCGTATTGCCTTTAATATCAAGCAGGTATAGCCCGCCGGAAATAGCGGCGAGGATAAAAGCGGGAGCCATAAAGGCCGCCAGAATAAGGTGAATTTGGATCAAAAGTTTGCGTGTCATACCGCGGCTATAGGAAAGTTTTTCGTAGGCAACAAGGCATAGGAAAGTTTTAATATCGAAAAGCGCCTTACCATGCGCCAATTTCGACTAATTTATTACGCAATTTTGGCGGCAAAGTCTCCGCGCCCGCAATCTCGCTCAGATCCGGCGGCGCGTCTTCGGCCTTAAGATAACGCCAGCCTTGAAAGGCCCTGCGCGGCGCGGGCTGCACAGGCACAAGTTCAGGATCCATAAGAATGGAGCACGCTTTCAGCCCTTTGGAATTCACCGTCTCTTCAAGACCGATAATACGGTTGCGGCACTGAATGATGCCTTTAATGACCCAATAAATCGAACCACCGTCCAAAAGCTCTTCTTTTTGTTTGGGAAACATCCGCGTCACATGTTCGTGACAGGGCAAAAGGCCCTTCCCTGCGCGGCGCTCGACAACTTTATTCTGCCATGTCTGGAGACTGTCTATACTGCGGGAGCCGACAGAGAGTTTTTGTAAATGCATCATGATAACCGTTTATACGGCTACGGACGCATTTCGGATAGGCCAGGCGCTGAGATATCACAGTCTAAAATATCTTCTGCGAAACTGGCGGTCCGCTAAAAATTTCTTACAAAGGGGTCCACTTTGGCGACATAACTATTCGCCTGCGGATCAACCTTAAAGGTTACGACATCTTCGCCATCAGGAACCTCATATGCCCCGACTTTGCGCAAGATGCGCCCCGCGATAGATTTGACATATTTCTCGGGCCCAGAGGCGCTGATCCAGCGCGATTTAACGCCGAATTTTTGGCGCAACACGGCATTGGTAAACATGACAGAGTTTTTGAACGCGCTTTCGCGCGTCGAATATTCTGTTGTTATTGAGACACAAAACGATTGGTTGTCTACGCGGTGCGGCGCGTTAAGACGCCAGCTGATCATCTCGCCTTCACCCAAATCGAATGCGCGCGCTGCATCATCCATATCGGCAGCGTAAGGGATATCGTCTTCGCGGTCCTGCGTGATGATGTTCTGATAGGCTTCGTCCGACATAAACTCTTCACTGGTCGGGTAGATATAGATGCGTTTTTTGCCGCGTATATGCCACAAAATTGTTTCCGTCTGGTCACAGTGATAAGGCACTTTGGCGACAGGTGAACTAATCAATATACCGCCGCGGGCATTGAACATCGGTTCGCCGATAATCTGTGCAATCGCGCCATACATTTTATCCAGTACCGCTTTATATTCCCGGTGGATATTCATGGCCTCACGGACATTTATCCACACCGCGCCCGCTTTGGCCGCTTTGATCAGCGTTTTGCCGTCGCAGTCGCGAAAATCCCCAGTCAGAAATTTATTCGGAAATTGGGGATCGTGGTCACTCATCGTGCAAACATCGATCTTATGATTGGGATGTTTGTCCAACAACTCGGCCAGGGCGTCGTCCGTAAACAGGCCCGTTTGAGCAATTTTATGCCGCACAGTAATAATGTCTTTGCGAAATTTAGACGATTGGTCTTCGCCCCAATTTGAAAATATTTCTGATTTGAGATCGGGCTTCATTTGGTTTTCTCACATGCAATAATAATTTGCCTGTTTATACCCGTACATCGTTACCATAGGCTTTTGGACTAGGGTTAATTCCGGATTAATCTGGGCGGCGCATAAAACTCCGGGCTAGATAGTAAGCCGAGCCGAGCATTAGCGTCGCGCCTAAGACGATGGCGGTCGGTATGACAAAAGATATCCACCCCGTATTTCCCAGTCCGCCCAGCATATGGGCCATAAGTCCGCCGCCAAACATTGCGCCCCCCAGAACCATAAATGCCCCGTAAATTTCCACATAGCTGCGTTCCCGCACGGATCCATTAATATCTTTATCCGGCAGGCTGACATAGCGGTCAGCCGCATTTTCAACCGCCGTTTTTTGTTGGGCCCGCGCCTCTTCTAGTGTCAATGTATCATCAATCAGCTGCGGTTCATCCGGCTCGGGATTACGCGTATCGTCAATTAAACGATCCAGCCGGTCTCCGACCTCTTCGGCGGCTAAAGCAATAGGCGATTTAGACTGTTTTTTATCAAGTGTGAACGACCGATAATCAGGCTGTTCCAGCTCTTCATCCGGCACGCCCAGAATCTCGCTATCATCAATGAAGGGAGACAAATCCAGAGGTTCAGTTAGTCTGTCTTCGTCAGTCTCATCAGATGAATTGGAAGGAGAGGATACACCGCGCGAGACGATAGCCGGTTTAAACCGCTCGGTAGCAGCCCGCGCAGGCGCAGGCTGTGATTCCGTTTGTGTCTCTAACTCCGGCTCTGGCGATGTGTTAAGGCCCGGCGCCTGCGCGGGCGCGGCTTGGTAAGGCGGCAAAGGCGGCTCCTCAGGCGTAATACCGGTCTCAGGCTCCGGTGATGCGTCCGGCGAACGGCGGCTGGCAGCCTCCGTGATAGCGTCTTCGTCTTCGTCTTCGTCTTCGTCTTCGTCTTCGTCTTCGTCTTCGCCATCAGCGTCATCGGTTGTGCCGCCAGACAGATCTAAAGGAGCAGCCTCCACGCGCCGTGTCTCAACGGTTTTCCGGATATGGGGCGCATGGGCCACAATGCCGTCTTCAGGATCAAATTTACTTGCATCGTCAGAAACAGGACTGACAGAATCATCGCGCTGCGGCGTGATCTCTTCGCGGCCCGCAGACACTGCGGCGCTTTCAGCCTTCAAAAACAGCGCTTTTTCTGCTGTGCGGCGGCGCATTAACGCGTCAACGACATAGACTTTACCGTCAATATCGGCTTTGCGCCAGGCGTCAAAGCCATTGGCCGCGTCCAATATGCGTCCATTATTTATCGCGTGACGGACATGGCTGTCGCGAAAGGCTGTCTCGCCAATATTAAACGCCAGCGAGCACAGGGCGTCGAACTGTCCCTGCGTGAGCGGTGCATGGATCGAATCATTAATCAGTGTTTCTATGGGGCGAAGGTCATAACGTAAAAGTCGTTCAGCCTGTTCCTTGCTGACATAGGCAATCTTCTCGTCGCCGACAATATGGCCGTGTCCGACAACGGTCTGTCCCGTAACAAGTTCGGCCGGTGCAGGGCGGTATCCTTCATAGGCTTTGATTAAACGAAAGCCCAAATTAGATATCTCGAAATTATGGCTCATAAGCGTTTACCGACGTTCCAATATAACACAGTGCTCCGCACAGACGGAACCTTCGGGAGTTCATCTGCAAAAACTGCGCCGCGTTTGTAAATGCGCTTCAACTTTCTCCTAAAACAAGAGAAGCGCGGCTGTGCCCAAAAACGCGAAAAACCCGATCACATCGGTGACCGTCGTCACAAAGACCGAACTGGACACGGCAGGATCCGCGCCTGCGCGTTTCAGACCCAGCGGCACCAGAATACCGGCAAGGCCTGCGCATATATGATTTACGATCATTGCGATAAAGATAACAAGCGCGAGCGTCGCGTTAGAAAACCAAATATAAGTGATAATGGCCAGCAGAACCGCAAATAAAAGCCCGATCATCGCGGCGGCAAAGACTTCACGCCGTACAGCGCGCACGGCGTTGGCGCGGGTCAAATCGCGCTCGGCAATACCGCGCACCGCAACGGCTAAAGCCTGCGTCCCGGCATTCCCGCCCATAGACGCGACAATTGGCATGAGTATGGCCAGCGCCACGATCTCCGCAATTGCGTAGTCAAAGGCGGAAATAACGAAACTGGCCATGATCGCGGTCAGCAGATTGATAAACAGCCAAGGCGCGCGCGATTTGACCGTGCTGAGCGCTGTATCGGTCAGGCCCGCATCACTCACCCCCGCCAGCGCCAGCATGTCTTCGGTATTTTCTTCGTGAATGACATTAACAATATCATCAACAGTAATCATACCGATCATGCGATCGTCAGCGTCGACGACGGGGGCTGAGATGAGGTGGTATTTAGAAAATTGATAGGCGATGTCTTCCTGGTCCATATCACGGGGTATTTTGACCAGTAACGGCATTAGCATATTCGCTATAGGCGTGTTTCGCGGCTTTCGCATAATCTGGCTGATTGGAACATATCCGACTGGATGCATATGGGCGTCAACGACATAGACGTTGAAAAACAGCTCGGGCAAATTATCACCCTGGGCACGCATATGGTCAATGACCTGCCCGACTGTCCAGAAATCCGGAGTAGCGACAAAGTCACGCTGCATCACCCGTCCGGCGGTTTCCTCATCATAGGTAAAACTGTCTTCGACCGCGCGGCGATCCGCGTCCGGCATCGCGGAGAGCACGTCTTCTAGACGGTTATCGTCCAGCTCTTCCACCACAGCGGTTGCGTCATCACTGTCCATTTCTGACAGTGCGTCCGCAATCTGGCGATCACCCAGACGGGGCAGAACGTCTTCAAGGACTTCATCCTCGAGCTCGGACAGGATTTCCGGCGTGACCGCTTCGGGGACAAGATCAACAATCGCGCGGCGCTGCTCACTGCTCATCTGCTCTAACTGGTCGGCAACATCAGCCTCATGCGCGCCGTCCATGAGGCGCAAAAGCTCGACGCGGTCACGCGCGTCCAGAGCAATGGTCAGCTGCGCAATGGCGCTGGCTTCGGGATGATCATCATCGATTAAAGTGTCAGTCATGGCGGGGGCTCAGCGGTAAGCGTGAACAGTTACGCCGCCTCTAGCACCGCCTTGAACTCAAGGGTAGTGTCGCCTCACAGATAATCGAAAATAACTGTAAATGCCTTATATGTGCCTATTTCAGAGTAGCCTTACGACAATTTTTTGAGCTTGAATTCGCCTTCAAGAATTTCATTAAAGCGGGGAAATTCTCCCGCCGGGCCAGATTATCCGCCGGTTGTGTGCGGGCCAGCGGCGTGCCGGATACGCCGTGACCTCCTTCGGGATAGATATAGCTTTGCGTCGGCAGGCCCTTCGTCTGCCGCGTCTGCGTAATCGCGGCCACCATTTGGCCAGACGCCCAGACCGTATCTTTGCCGCCGCCGATCAGAAAGACCGGCTCATCTATATTTTCGACTTTTATGCGCGCCGCAACCGCGCGGTCAGGGAAAGCGGCGCGTCCGTTTTCATGCGCCTCTATCATGGTATATTTCCCGCCTGTGCGGCGCGCGCTTAGCGCTTTGCCCATATCGACATAGGGCACAAAGGGCAGCGCCTCGCCGCGCCATGAAAATCCCGAGGTCACGCCGCTATCCGAGCCAGCGCCCCATCCTTCCCACACAACATCGGAGGGCACGTCGGCGACAATGCCACAAAAACCTCCGCCCGCGCTGTCATCAGCAATAAGGCTTCCGGCGAGCAGAACATATTCAGCGCCTTTAGAGCCGCCAATAAGCTGAATGCTTTTGGCGTCGACATCCTTGCGCTGGCGTAAGGCTGCAACTGCGGATTCTAAATAGTCAACGCGAAGTTCTGCAAAGCCTTGCGGCAGGTCTTTGAATTGCGCCTCATTCCCAAACCATGCCGGCGAGTAATAAGGCAGTCCCAGCACAATATAACCCTCCTGCGCGAACAGGGGAGCCGACGCACGGGCGGCGCCGTCCCCCCCTTCCGATCCGCCCAGTACGACAATGGTCGGACGCGGCGACGTGATATTTTTTTGTTTTAATATAAAGGCGCCCGGGAATTGATCGCCAAGCGGCTCTTCGGAAAGGGTGTCCGTATCCGGCCCGATTGCAACCGATCTCTGCACGGTTATGGCGTCACCCGATTTGACGATAATGCGCAATTGACCCTGGTCCAGATCGGTCAGCGGGTCTTCTATATAGGACATGGTGCGTATCGGCCTGTAAGGATCCGCGAGTTCGCCATCCTGAGCGGATTGCGTCGCCGTATTTATCGCGCCTTTTTCATCGGATATATAGATAAGCGATGAGCGCTCTGTCGCCTCAGCGTTCCAATTAGAAACGCGCTCCACTTCCAGTGTATAAGCTGTATCCGGTAGCAGGCCGGAGACTTCAATTGTCGGCGGCTGCGCCCATGTCAGCCGGTCAGCGACGGTGATGGACGGCTCTGTGACATTAGGTGAGCAAGCCGCAAGGACTAATATAACGGCGGAGAGGCTAATGTATTTAACTATATTTTCCATGAGCGAGGCCTAGCCCGAATTCACTTATAGCTGACATTATTCGGTGAGTGGACAGAAATTGACGGTGAACAGACACGCTATGCCGATAATTCCCGCACTCTTTTGGCGCCGGCCCGACTGGTTGTCAGGGACAGTCCGCGCGGCAAATGCAAAATAAGGCGTCCATCGCCGGAGCTTTCCGCTGATAATATGGCGTCGATTTGCACGATATGGGATCTGTGGATGCGTAGAAACTGGCGGGTCGGTAAATCCTGTACAAACTGATTCAATGTCTTTGTCGTCAGTAGCGCTTTGCGGCGTGTCTGCACCTGCACATAATCACCCGCCCCGGACAAAGCGATCACATCGGAAAACTTAACGGGGATAATTCCATCGCGGGTCTTCACTAGAAGCTGGGCCGGGCTATCGATCGGCGCAACAGACGCATTTTTTAGCTCTGTAAGTTTGCGCTGAAGAACCAGCATGTGTTTGCGGTAAAAGGCGGCATAAGCAAATAGCGCAATGACGGCATAGATTGTTACGCTTTGAAACGCCTGCCATGTGAGTGCAATTCCCAGTAATGGACGTCCTGAAATTCCCGCGCTCATCCAGCCGTCGCGCAGGCCATATCCGACTTGCAAACCAACATACCACAAAACGCTAAAGGCCACAGCCAGAATAAAATGAGCCAAAGCCTGTTTAACCAAACCCCGTTCAATCACATAGTCTTCGAGAATTTTGACAATTGGGAATGATAACAATGCTGCTGGAACCGTATTAATCAACGCGCGCTGCATTGCCGAGAGCATTCCCGCATCATTAAAGATATAAAATATGGTCGTATAGGCGGCGGCCATAACGCCCCACCCCGCCAGTCCGATGATACGAATCTGGCGGCTGGCGACATAACCGTCAGATCTGATGGACTCCCCCGCCCTCACAGATTTATCCATCCTTGTTCATGCGGCCCGTGATCAAATCATCGACAACGCCCGGATCGGCGAGGGTCGACGTATCGCCCAGCGCGTCAAATTGGTTTTCGGCAATTTTGCGCAATATACGCCGCATGATTTTGCCGCTGCGCGTCTTTGGCAGACCGGGCGCAAACTGAATCATATCCGGCGAAGCAATGGGGCCAATTTCCTTGCGCACATGTGCCACGAGCGATTTGCGAAGCGCGTCGTCGCCGTCAATACCGGCCAGCGTCGTGACATAAGCATAAATGCCCTGCCCTTTTATATCATGCGGATAGCCGACCACGGCGGCTTCGCTAACGGCGTCATGAGAAACCAACGCGCTCTCGACTTCAGCCGTGCCCATGCGATGGCCGGAGACATTAATAACGTCATCAACACGGCCTGTAATCCAGTAAAACCCGTCTGCGTCGCGTTTGCACCCATCACCGGTAAAATAATTTCCGGGATAGGCGCTAAAATAAGTGTCAATAAAACGCTGATGATCGCCGTAAACCGTGCGCATCTGCCCCGGCCAGCTCTCTTTGATGATCAGATTGCCTTCGGCTTCTCCGTGCAGTTCCTTACCCTGCGCGTCGACCAGAGCGGGAACTATGCCAAAGAACGGATGGCTACCTGCGCCGGGTTTCATGACTGTCGTTCCGGGAAGCGGCACGATCATCGCCCCGCCGGTTTCCGTCTGCCACCACGTATCGACGATCGGGCATCGCCCCTCACCCACGACATGGAAGTACCACTCCCAGGCCTCTGGATTGATCGGCTCGCCTACCGTACCGAGTATGCGCAGGCTTTTACGCGACGTCGCGTTGACCGGCCCCTCGCCTTCGCGCATCAGCGCGCGGATCGCGGTTGGCGCAGTATAAAACAGCGACACATTATGCTTGTCACACACTTGCCAGAAGCGCGATGCATCGGGATAGGTTGGCACGCCTTCGAACATCACCGTCGTCGCGCCATTGGCGAGCGGACCGTAAATTATATAAGTGTGCCCCGTGACCCAGCCGACATCTGCGCTGCACCAATAAATGTCATCTTCTTTCAAATCGAAAACATAGTCATGTGTCACAGACGCCCACACCAGATAGCCTCCGCATGTATGGAGCACGCCTTTGGGCATTCCGGTGGAGCCTGAAGTATAAAGAATGAACAGCGGGTCTTCGGCGCTCATCGGCTCGGCCGGACAATCGTCACTTACCGTCTCCAGCGCCTCGTGCAGCCAGATATCACGCTCCTCTGCCATCGTTTCATAGCCGCCTGTGCGCCGCACAGTCAGCACGGTTTTCACGGCGCAGCCGGCTTTGTCGGCAATTTCGCAAGCCGCATCGCAATTGGCCTTAAGCGGGATTTTTCGCCCGCCGCGCACGCCTTCATCAGCGGTAATAACGCATGTACTGTCGCAATCGACAATGCGTCCGGCCAGCGCTTCGGGTGAAAAGCCGCCAAAGACGACGCTATGCACGGCGCCTATGCGGGCGCAGGCCAGCATAGCCACGCCCGCCTCAACAATCATCGGCATATAAAGCGTGACGCGGTCACCCTTTTTAACGCCCCGGGCTTTCAGGACATTCGCAAAGCGGCATACATCGCGATGAAGCTCGCGGTAAGTCAGTGTTTTATCATCGGCCGGGTCATCACCTTCCCAGATGATAGCGGGCTTATCTCCGCGCGTGTCTAAATGGCGGTCCAGACAGGACTCGGTCACATTTAAAACGCCGTCCTCAAACCAGCGCACATAAAGATCGTCTTTGTCCCAGCTTACATTTTTGACTTTGGTAAATGGTTTTTGCCACGCAATGCGCCGGCCCTGCTCGCCCCAGAAAGCGTCTGGATCTTCAATTGATGCGGCATACATGCTGGCATAGGAAACAGGGTTTAAATTCGATGTTTTCGCAAATGCGTCGGGTACGGGATAAATTTTACGCTCGATTTCGGACATGGACGCCTCCGGCATGAATTTACCTATCCATAAGCCCCGTGCGCCAAAGCGTCCACATTCGTTTTAAATTTTTCGCGAATGCGGATTTGTTTTGCGCGAAGGCTCTGTTACCGTCGCCCCAAATCAGAAGGATGACATTGTGAGCAAAGTTTACAAGACCGCTTCGGCGGCGCTGGACGGCCTGACTTTTGACGGCATGAGCGTGATGAGCGGCGGTTTCGGCCTGTGCGGGATTGCAGAGAACCTGATCGCCGCCCTGCGTAATACGAAGGTCAAAGACATTACCTGTATTTCCAATAATGCCGGGGTCGACGGCTTCGGTCTGGGGCAGCTTCTCGAGACGCGGCAGATTAGCAAAATGATCAGCTCCTATGTCGGCGAAAACAAAGAGTTTGAGCGTCAGTTTCTCGGCGGCGAATTAGAGCTGGAGTTCAACCCCCAAGGCACGCTGGCGGAACGCATCCGCGCGGGCGGCGCCGGCATTCCGGGCTTTTACGTCAAAACCGGCGTCGGCACAGTTATTGCCGAAGGCAAACCCGTGCGCGAATTTGACGGCGAAGACTATATTATGGAAACAGGCCTCAAAGCCGACCTTTCCATCATCAAAGCGTGGAAGGGCGACGCGGAAGGCAATCTCATATATAATTCTACGGCCCGCAATTTCAACGCGCCCATGGCGACAGCAGGCAAGGTCACGGTCGTCGAGGTCGACGAACTTGTCCCCGTCGGCAGCCTTGATCCGAACTTCATTCACACACCGGGCATTTTCGTGCAGCGCATCATTGAAGCCAAATGCGAGAAGCGCATTGAGAACCGCACGGTTCGGGAGAAAAACGCATGACCGAAAATGTATCAGGATGGACGAGAGACGAAATGGCGGCGCGGGCCGCGCAGGAGCTGGAAGACGGATTTTACGTCAATCTGGGCATTGGCATTCCAACGCTGGTGGCCAACCATATTCCCGACGGCGTAGATGTGACGTTGCAGAGCGAGAACGGTATGCTTGGCATGGGGCCGTTTCCTTATGAGGGCGAAGAAAATCCCGACCTGATCAATGCGGGAAAGCAGACGATTACGACCCTGCCCAAATCAAGCTTTTTTGATAGCGCGACCAGCTTTGCCATGATCCGCGGCGGGCATATCGACTTGTCCATTCTTGGCGCAATGGAAGTGGCGGAAAACGGCGATATCGCCAATTGGATGATCCCGGGCAAAATGGTCAAAGGCATGGGCGGGGCCATGGATCTGGTCGCCGGCGTGAAACGCTGCATTGCCCTATTTGATCACACCAATAAACGCGGCGAGAGCAAATTTCTTAAAGCCTGCACACTGCCCCTCACGGGGCGCAATTGCATCGGTATGGTGATTACCGATCTGGGCGTTTTTACCCGTGAGGGCGAGCAGCGGCGCTTCCGCCTTAAGGAGCTCGCCCCCGGCGTGACGCTCGATGAGGTGAAGACTAAAACCGAAGCCGATGTGATTTGGGATTAAAATGTCTTTCTCATCTATTTGACGACTGCGAGAAACTAAGGCATAAATATACCCGAAGTTGTAAGTTTAGATGAAAATGTCATCAGGCTTTTGCTAAATTAAGGGGGCTAATATGCAAAGACCAGTATTTCTCGACGGTTCAAAAACGACTGAGGATGACGTAGAGTTTTCCAAAGACTATGAATTTAAATCGAAAGGCGCCGCAGAGCCTTTCGAAATGCCCGAGTCCAAATCTGGCCCGGAAACTCTTGATGAGATGATATCGCAAGCGCAAATTCCGCCTGCTCACCGCCTCTTTATGCGGGCTTATAAGCAACCGGCCGGGAAGAATAACTATTGCGGCCCGGCCTCTCTTGCGTCGGTTATGGATTATTACGGGATAGACTTTCCTGATCTTTCGAAGCCCGGCGGGAGACCCTTAAATGATGATTTTGTCTACGCTACGGCCCGGTGGTCAGGGACGCCGGATGTGTTGGGCGGGGTTCTGGGGACATCCGGAGACCATATGCGCGATACGTTTAAAAACAAATTAAACGGCTTTAACGCAGGATGGTACACAAGCGTCGCCGAAGATTATCTTATGAGTCAGGTAAAGTCTGAAATCGCAAACGGACGTCCGTGTATTATTTTGATGGATTACGGAAATTATTGGATGGATTGGCAGGTCTGTACAGGATATGATCCACACGGCATTTTTACCAATGTTACCTTTGTGCCTCAATATGAGTTCACGCATATGTGTAATTCCGAATTCATATCGCGCGCGAAGAATAATATACCCGGCTACACAGGAAGTCTGATCAAGATTTGGAAAACATAGTAAGATTCTTTTGTCAGGCATCCTTTTTCACCATATCCATTTTCCGAGTAGTATGGCAGTGCGATAAGATCGAAATTGGTCTAAAGGTGAATTGATACGTCCTGTAACGGCGCGGTAAGTTCAAGACCAGGCCGCGATGCGAAAAATTGTGCCACTCTGGGCCTTCATAAACTATTCGCATTTTTCCTGACATTCACCTACTATATTCTGATTGGGTGAGAGAACGACACGTCATGGACAGCCGAAATTCTGATATAGCCGCCCGGGCAACATGGAAGGTTACGTCTGATTTATTAGGCGTATTGGATTCAAGCGGGCTATTCGCAGATACCAATCCGGCATGGCTGGCAACATTGGGTTATTCAGCACTTGAGATTGAAAATCGGCAATTTTTCGACTTCTTACATCCCGATGATATCGAAACCACGCAAGCCGCATTTGTCGCTGTACAGTCGGGCGAGCCTGTTCTGAATTTTAAAAACCGGTATCGCCACACAGATGGTAGCTATCGGTGGTTATCCTGGAATGCCGTACCCGTTGACGATTTGTATTATTGCAGCGCCCGCGATATTACGATTGATGTCGAAAAGGCCTCCCTGCTACAAACACGCGAAGAAGAGGCCAAATTGCGGGAGGAATTTGTGGCGGTTCTCGGTCATGATATCCGCAATCCGCTAGCCTCGATCATTGCCGCATCGCGAATCATGAGGCGCGCTGAACAAAGCGATAAGAATCTGGATTTGCTGGATGCAATTGAAAAATCGGTCGGGCGCATTACCCGATTGGTTGATGACGTTAATGATTTTACACGGACGCGTCTGGGCGGCGGTTTAATTCTTCATATTGAGCCGGATCGCGCTCTGGTTCCGGCGCTGGATGCGGCGGTTGCCGAAATCCAAGTCGTTAATCCCTCTGCCGATATCCGATCGTCCATAGACATTCATCAAAATGTGAAATGTGATATTAGCCGAATACAACAACTCGTTTCGAATCTGCTCGCGAACGCTGTCACTCATGGCGATATTTCCCGTCCCGTCAGACTCCGCGCCCATATTGAAGACGGCCACTTTAAAATCGCCATTTGCAATGCCGGAGAGGCTATACCGCCCGAAACACAGACAATGTTATTCAAGCCGTTTTTTCGTGAAGAGATAAGCGCCTCTAAAAATGGTCTTGGTCTGGGTCTGTATATTTCTCGGCAAATCGCGCTCGCCCATGGCGGTGACCTTAGCGTCACATCTGATGAAGATGAAACTGTATTTGAGTTTATAATGCCGGTTTAAGAACAAGCTTGCCTTTATAGTTTTCACCCCACTTATAGTACGTCTCAGGATGAGGCCCTTCGGATTGAAGGGCAGGTGTTACAGAGCGGTTAACCCGCATCCCTACTCCAATTCCGTTAAACCCCCATAAAACCGCAGTTTTAAAAAGATCCATCCCCGCCTGCCTATCCTGTCCTATGTTAAAGCTGTCTCTTGTGGCGGGCCGGGTGTCGACGTTCGGAACTTATGAGAGATCGGTATTGGATCCGGGCGAGGTAGGGTTACGGCCTACATCAAACGGGTTTGGGAGCATTCTGCGCTGCGGAGTGTGACCTTAGCGAGAGCCGCGTATTGGCCGTGAGATATCGCCGCGAAGTCATCTCTTTGCGAAACACTTAACTCTACGGTCTCCGGCAAGGAGACGGCTTCGCGGATGAGTCCGCAAATAATTGAGAATGTGACGACCCGATGCGTCACCGCATGATGATGCTTGGGCGATGCTCCTCCGTCACCCTCCCGATGGTCGGGCGCCACCCGCTCCGGCGGCCCCGGTCCCCCGCAAGCAGGGGAGGAACCGTGCGGGGCTCTCAGACTTTTGCTCCCCTGCTTTGCGGGGGGAGCTGTCACGAAGTGACTGAGGGGGTGACTCAATGAAAAAGGAAAAACCATGATCCGCCAAAACTATTCTAACCGCCTGTCACCGACATATGGCGGGACACACTTGGCGCCTGTCCGGGTGCGTCGATTTTAAAATCATGGGCTTCAGGTTTGCGTCCGATAGCCGCGTCTATGGCCTCATTTAATGTCACGTCGCGCTCGCCGCGAATGACGGCGCGCAAATCCGATTCATCGTCTTGGCCAAGGCACATAAATAATTTGCCCGTACAGGTCAGGCGAACGCGGTTACAACTGGCGCAGAACTTATGCGACATAGGCGTAATAAATCCAAGGCGTCCGCCCGTCTGCGCCACGTCATAATAGTGAGCCGGGCCGCCCGTCTTGTGAGGGGAGGGCGACAAAGAAAGCTGTTTTTCAAGGTCAGCTCTAATTTGCGCCAGAGCGACATATTGGTCGAACCGGTCCTCGCCGCTATCGCCCATCGGCATGGCTTCGATCAGGGTCATGTCTATACCGCGGTGATGGGCCCAGCGCATCATATCAGAAACCTCGCTTGCGTTTTCATGCTTTAGCGCCACGCAATTAAGCTTGATTTTAAGGCCCACCGCCTGCGCGGCGCGAATGCCGGACAGGACTTTGGATAAATCACCACCGCGCGTTACACGCGCAAAGGTTTCCGGGTTAAGACTGTCGATGGAGACATTTATACGGCGAATGCCGGCATCCCACAACGCCTGAGCGTGACGGGCGAGCTGCGTCGCATTTGTCGTCAGGGTCATTTCATCCAGCGCGCCGGATTTGAGATGCCGTGATAGCGAGTTGATAAGCTGAAAAATGTCTTTGCGAACCAAAGGCTCGCCGCCCGTAATACGAAGCTTGGTCACGCCGCGGGTAATAAAGGCCGTGGCGATCTCGTCGAGTTCTTCGAAGCTTAGCAGATCCTCCTTAGGCAAAAATGTCATTCGCTCGGGCATACAATAAGTGCAGCGCAGGTCACATCGATCCGTTACAGACAGGCGCAGATAGGTGACTGTGCGGCCAAACGGATCGACCAAGCCCTGCGGGGATATATTTCCGGCCTCAAATAAGGTGGTAGGTTGCGCACGCAGTAAATTAGCGGAACTGTTAACGGGACTATCCATGCCCGGACTATGGAAGCAAGCGCGCTAAAAATCTAGTGCCGGGGACTGTGAATGAATGTAGGGCGGGCTAAAAACTATGGACAATAAGTGATCCAATATATCAAGACACACCATAGAGTGGTCTGAAATCAAAAAATATAATATCTATCTTTACAGTGCCCGCATTCAATTTAAGCGCTTAAAGTGCATTTATTTATTAAATTTAAACTATAATATAAATGAAATGTCCTGTTTCGAGACCTTTGAAATTTCAACTATCCAGATTCATATTTTGATAAGATTTCCCACTTAGTTGAAACTTCAATCAGATGCACCACGACGCATTACACATAACCAAGTTAGAGATTAGACATGAAAATTAAAATGATAATCGCCGCCACGACAGCCGTCTTGTTCTTCACAAGCCAACCTGCATTAGCGGGCTCTGAGGCAGGCACACAAACTCTCGCGTCAGCGCCGATTGCAAGCGCCGCAAATCAGACGCCACAACGACGTGTTTCAAACCCTATTATTGTAAGAAAAACAATGCCGACAACACGCCGTATTCGTGTCGTTCGTCACCCTCTGCCGGGACAGGATAAAGCCATTAAGTCGGTCGCTAAGGGCAGGGTTTTGACAACAAATACTTATGTAAATAAAGATATGAAAGTTTTCACTAATGAACGGGTCCGTACAAATACGCCAAATCTTTTTGAGAATTAAGTCTAGCCCTCATACGATGCATTTAAATCGATGTTTTAGATTAAATATCATCTCATAGGCTATGTAAAACGCCTGAAAAATGTGCGGATGAGAAGTCGCATATTTGTCTTTAATGTTTATATTTTACAATAAGTTAGAACGCCTGTAAACTAAATTTGTATGACGAAATGTGTGGAAATTGTAGGTCAAAATCAACTCAACCAAGCTGTATTTTCTGTATTCAGGCACTCATTACACTTGCTATCCTTAAGACTTCGTCTCTGTGTCCCATCTCTGTCAGTACACTCCAACGAAGACCAGACCGTTTTTCATCGTAATAGGTGATCAACTGACAATCTGTCAGCTCCCCCATAAATGTTTCGTCCGATCCCTGCACATACTGTCTCATGACGGTGACCTTGGTTAAGACAAAGTAGTCATTCGCCCGCAGCCAAACTGAAATATTCTCCTTAACGATGCGCTTGCCGGACGTTTGTTTGCTCGTTCTCATCTTTTTCTCCATGAGGGTGAAGATGAGCGAAAAGTCTCTCTAGACTTGTCCCGGTTTAGTTCCGGGTCCTTGATGAGTAATGTGCATCAAGGAGGACTATCGAACACCGACGCTTGCAATACCGCAAAGCCGTCGCCTAATATCAACCAACAAGGTAAGCAAAGTCTCTCTTGGCCCTGGCCGATATCTGTGCCGTTTTATATGACGACGGACAAAGACTCACTATTTACATCAGGGTCTGGCATAGGGTGATCTCCGTAAAGTCGGGAAGTTACCAGATCGGTGAAGCAAACTTACCCGAGCGTAGTGTTTGGGCAAGCCTTGGACATTCCTACGCCCTCCGGCCGTAACCGGAGACACGCAAAAACAGGACGCGCCCGACAGGGGCGTCTCACTTAACAGGGAGTTGGTGAACTCCACACGCTGATTTAGCAGGCGTGCACCCTCAAACTAGAAATGGTCGAGGCAAATCGCAATTTAATTCGTGATAATTTAGCGGACTGGATATGCAAATGGACGGGCTATGTCTTCGCCTCCGCTTGACCTTTAGCCAAAAGATATGCGCAGGCTTATCGTATGAAAAAAGACAGTTTCTTTAAACGATTAAGAATTTGCATTTCATTTTTGGCGTGTCGCCGGGAAGCTCGTCACAGATTGGCAACCCCTGCGACACAGCTTTTTTTACGCAAAATATATCAAGCCAGCAATTAACAACTATCATGCTTCTTCTATAGAAACAGTAACTTAACAGGCATATCTATTGCATATACTTCTTCATCTTAACAGCGTGTTTCATTATCGGGGCGCAATCTTTTTGGAGGCTAATATGGAGCTGATTACAGACTGGACAGAGCAGAACCAGCTCGATTATGGCAAAGAAGTCATGTCTGTGGGTCATAAGTTAAATGCGACCGGACTTTTCACCGACGACGCTTTAGCGGCGATGTTGGATCTACATCCAAACCACTTAATAGATGTACTGGCGGTTCCCAATAATCATGAATATCAAGAATATCGAGATCAACAGTTAACTGTAGATTTTCGCGGGGCAGATGGGAAAACTTTGATTGCCGCCGCGAAAGCCGGCGACATCTGGATCAACGTGCGCGAGGTCATGAACCGTCAGCCCGCATATAAGACTGTGCTGGATCAACTCCATGCGGAGCTTGAAGACAAGGCCGGAAAAAACAAGGATCGGCGCAACTGCCGCGGCGGCATTCTCATTTCCTCTCCCACGGCTCGCACACCTTACCATAGCGATCCAACCATGACCCATCTTTGGCATATTCGCGGGCATAAACGAGCTTATGTTTATCCTATGACGCAAGTGTTTTTACCCGACAGCGCTTTTGAAGCTATTGTCTTGGGCGAGATGGCCGAAGACGTACCCTATAAACCAGAGTTTGACGACAGCGCCATTGTGGCAGATTTGATGGGCGGAGAGATGATCTCTTGGCCCCACCGCTCCCCGCACCGGGTTGAAAATGTAAGCTTCTGCGTCTCTATGGTCATGGAGTTCTCCACCCAAGAAAGCGCCTTTATCAATGCCGGGATGATGACCAATGGAATTCTACGTCGCCGCTATGGCCGCACGCCAAGTTGGGAACATGCGTCTCAAATAGAACGCGTTTTTAAATCCATGATTGGCCGTGTGCTACGAAAACTGGGGGCTCAGAATGCTTATAAACGCACGGACCTCGTGAAGTTTAAATTAGATCCTTCTGCCAAGGGCTTTTTAAAAATGGTGGCAACGCCGTACCAACGTGCCTTTTAATACCGCCAATAAAATGGGTCAAAATCTGACCAAGATCAATTTATGGAAATCATAGCATGAGAGCAAAACCGTAAGGCCCGATCTGATGAAACATAATCATTTTCCGGATAATAGTCCCGAACCATTGGCTGGCGCGTCAGCAATAGATCCGCTGCATCTATTTAAACTCTGGATGGCGGAAGCCATGAGCCATAAGTCTATTAAAGAAGCCAATGCGATGAATTTGGCGACGGTATCGGCCTCGGGACGTCCGAGTAATCGTATTGTTTTGCTGAAAGACTTTGGGGTTGAAGGCTTTGTTTTTTACACCAATTTGAACAGCCATAAAGGCGTCGATTTAAAAGCTAACCCTCATGTTGCCCTATGCTTTTATTGGGAATCTCTTGGGAAACAAATCCGAATTGAGGGTGTGGCCGAAGCTGTTGAAGATGAGGAAGCTGATCGTTATTTCGCGAGCCGGCCGCGTCAAAGCCAAATCGGAGCCTGGGCTTCAGCCCAATCGCAACCCTTGAAGAAGGCTTCTGACCTTACATTTGAACTCGCCAGACAGGCGAAAGGCTTTGGAATAGGCGCTATCGCTCGCCCGCCTCATTGGTCAGGGTTTAGGGTCAACCCTCTTACCATTGAGTTTTGGAAGCGCGGGAAATTTCGAGTTCATACCCGCGACCAATACAAAAAAGACGGCCATAACAACTGGAACCATACATTGCTGTCACCCTAACCCATTCGGACAATAACGTTCGAGATTTCGTACTTGTATCATAGGAGGTAAATATGCTCGCACTTGCACCAAAAGACTATCAACATCCCCTTTGGCTGCACCCAAGTCTTGTCTGTAGTGAGTCTCAAGACCCCATGTCAGTTTTCGATGATTGCTATCAGGAGGCCGCTCTTAATAAGCTAATCGTAGATGCTAACACGGTCAATCTCGCGACAGTTTCTGCGGACGGACAACCCAGCAATCGCATGGTCACAATGAAGGCCTATGATGGTGAAGGTTTTGTCTTTTTTACAAATCCCACGAGTCATAAAGGACAAGACCTGACGGCGAACCCGAAAGTGTCCTTATGTTTTTTCTGGGAGGCGCTTAATCGCCAAATTCGTGTCGAAGGTTTGGTGTCTTTCATCGGTTGCGCCGAGGCAGACGTCTATTTTGCAAGGCAACCCCGCGAGCAACAGGTGCGTGCTTGGGTCTCCGAACAGTCCAAATCTTTGGATAACTTACGGCAGTTAAAACGCGATGTCACACGGCTCACGAAAGAGTTTGGAACATTGCGTATTCCGCGCCCGCCGTCTTGGTCCGGTTACCATGTTAAACCGCACTCGATCGAGTTCATGCACCGAGAGGCGTTTGGGTTAGACAAGCGCGAAATATACCATCTCGCCGCAAATCATGGCTGGACGCACGAGTTTTTATCTCCCTGAACTAAAGGATGCCCGACATGGCCGATAATAAATCTCTCACGCTTAGCCGTGAGGAGATGCGAACCGCCGGAGAGGATGTATTAGATTTGGTCATTGACCATTTTTTACATAATCATGAACGCTCCGTCACTAAGCCCACCGATCCCGCCATGCTAGCGCGTTGGTTACAAGAACCCATTCCGGAGACGGGAATGGATTTGGGCGAAGTGATTGAAGAGTTCAAGGAGAAAGCCCTGAACACGATGACCCATCTGGATCATCCACGGTGTTTTGCATTCGTCCCAAGTCCAAATAATTTCGTCAGCGCTTTAGCCGAGTTTATGTCATCATCTTTCAATATATTTGCAGGCGCTTGGCTTGGGCCCTCAGGTGTGGCGGCGATAGAGATGAAATCCATTGATTGGCTCAAAACGCTAATCGGTTTACCCAAGGACTCCGGAGGCCTATTCGTTAGCGGCGGATCTATGGCGAACCTGACGGCATTGGCGGTTGCTCGTCATATTAAGCTTCAAAACAATCCAACCAATGCCGCCGTCTATTTTTCTGATCAAACGCATTCTTCTGTTCCCAAAGGCTTAAAAATATTAGGTTTTCAACCCTATCAAATTAGGTCTATTGCATCAGACGTCCATATGCGTCTCCCTTTGGAATCCTTAGCTCAGAGAATTGATGAGGACCGTAAACGCGGCCTTGTTCCATTTTGTGTTATCGCAAATGCCGGGACGACCAATGCTGGGGCGATTGATCCGTTGGAGGATCTGGTAGAGTTCTGTAAAGAACAAGGACTTTGGCTACATGTTGATGGCGCATACGGAGGCGCTACGGCGATCACTCAAACAGGCAAAACGCTCTTAAAGGGTATAGAAAAAGCCGACTCTATTACAATTGACCCTCACAAATGGATGTTTCAACCCTATGAAATTGGATGCCTTTTAGTACGGGACACGCACCACTTAAAAGAGGCCTTCAAGGTCACTGCAGAATACCTTGACGTTTTAGAAGACAATGGCGAGCAGACTAATTTTTGTGACCATGGCGTACAGCTTACACGCGGATTTCGAGCCCTAAAGTTTTGGATGTCACTTAAAACATTTGGACTGAAAAACTTTCGTGATGCCGTAGACCAAGGGATAAACAATGCTGAATATGTCCAATCGCTTTTGGAGCGCGACCCCCGGTGGGAGATCATTACGGACGCCAATATTGGTGTAATTAATTTTCGGTTTAATCCCGGATACGCTCTCTCGCCAGGGTTTCACAATCAGTTGTCTCGAGACATTATTCTAGACGGTTTTGCGATGATTACGCCAACACGGATTAAAGATATGGAGGTTCTGCGCATTTGCGCCATCAACCCACGCACAACACAGCAAGACTTTGAACTTACGATTAATAAGCTGACGGCTATGGCCGAAGAGCGATTACCAGCTAAACTGACTGCCTAAGTACAACGATAGCATTAGCGCGCTCTAACTCTCGTGCTGTGTTGATATTAAAAAATGGATCGTAAGGCGCGTCGGGCCATTCCAATTCCTCACGGCCATAGGTTTTGGACGAACGGTTTAAGCTTAGCTCGCCTGCCATCGCACAATGCTCCAATGTTTCCAACGCCTCGACGGGCCAGATAGCGCAAATGGGATGTAAGCGGCCGCCGGAATTAGCGGCCACGATTTTATGACTTTTTTGCGCGGCGGGTAACAACCAGTCAACGAGGTCGCTTGGCAGAAATGGCATATCGCAAGCAACCGTGAGAACGTAGGAAAAACCTTCCTTTTTCGCAAAGGCAAGTCCGGCGATAATGCCTGACAGCGGGCCCTCAATATCAGCTTTGTCCAATATTTGGAAGTAGCCCGGCGTTAAAACCTGACCGTGTCTACGTAGCCCTATATAAATGGGCAGGTCCCAATTTTCGGCACGTTGGATTGTATGGTCTATGAGCCGTTTGCCGCAAAGCTCCGTATCAGCCTTATGGCCGCCAATGCGGCGGCCTTGTCCGCCCGCCACAATTAATGTGCAAATTTTACTCATCGAGATTTTTCAGGATTTGCCGCAGTTTCTCGGCCTGCGAAGGTTTTGTTATGCTCATATCGAGGCTTCTCAACAAGCCGTCCCGGATCGAATAAATCAACCCATGAACAGCCACGGATTGTTTGCGCCTCCACGCATCTTTCACAAATGGGTTTTGCGCGACGGAGAGCACTTGCGCTCTCACATTTTCCTCGCAAATCATATTCACGCGCGAGTCCACATCTTTGATGTCGTGCAGTGTTTTACTGCGCCGCGCGGCAATATCTGAGATGGGGCGTAGCCAATGATCGATCAGGCCGTGACGGTTGCCGTCCATAGCGGTTTTTACACCACCGCATCCGTAATGGCCGCATACGATGATGTGCTTAATTTTTAGCTTCTCAAGGGCGAATTGAAGCACAGAGAGAAAATTGGCGTCCTGCGGACAGGCAATGTTTGAGACATTGCGGTGAACAAAAAGCTCGCCGGGGTCAAGACCGACGATTTCGTTGGCAGGGACGTGGCTATCAGAACACCCTAACCATAGATATTCAGGATGTTGTTGCGCGGCAAGATGCTGGAAGTATTGCGGGTCAGCGCGAACACGGCCGCTTGCCCAATCTAGATTGTTACTTATCAGATTGTCTATCATGACGTCTTTTTGAAAGGATCTGTCAAACCTCTGCGCGCGGCCAAACGTTTTCCCAAAGATTTTTGATCCTCTTTTGTCAGACGTGCGCGCGCGATAGGCAATACCACTGCATTCTCAAGGGCAATATGGTTACGTTGCGCTCTGCAAAATTCTTCGATTACGGCTTTCGATTCTCGGCTTGTGCCGAGACCTCTTCCAGACTCCAGCGCATTTTCTAAAACTCTAATCACGTTTTTACCGATATCAAGATCGGCAGCGTGTTCACCAGAGAGCTGACCTAATGTGCGTTCCAGCCTATCCTCAGGCTCGCACCGGCGTCGCAGGAGCGGAAATAAGTCATCCTCTTCGTCAATGATGTGTAGTGGCATTTCATCTTGCAAGAAGATGAGGATTTCTTTGACAAGGCCAGCGTCGAGAACGACGGAGCCCGCATGCTCAGTAAGTTTTTGACATATTTGTCGATGCTTATGATGCTCTGCAAAAAACCACAAAAGAGGGTCCTTGAGTAAATCCGTTGAAGGTGTCTCTATTAAAGTATTGTTAGCAGCACTTGTCATGGCACTTTCCTTCAGGGGGTTTATGAACATGGTGAGCCCCAATGTTTAAGGCCCGTCCCGGTTTTTTATCTTCCGGGAATTGGTGCTTCACAATGACCGCTAAACTATCTGTCAGCGGATTATCGCTGTCTCTCAAACATGAAATAATCTTCGTCCACGCATCATCATCGGCGCGGTTGATAAACGCCGGGACGGAGTTGCCCAGAATATCTTGCGGTAAGACGTTTTGACTTTTAGCTTTTTTAATAATGACGGTTCGGCTTTCCTCGTCGAGTAGCTCAACGGCATTCTGGGGCTGATTGAAAATGTCACCCAAGACGAAACGAATTTTTCCGGCCCCGTCACTATTTCGGTCCAGTTCACCCTCTGTGTTGATTGCCAAGCTCGGGGCATGACCCGCATTCGCCGTTAAAAGACGATCAACATACTTCGCAGCCGCAACCGTCCAAGCCCGTAATTCTAGTGTGGTTTCAATATGTTCGCACACATGCTCAAACGGCAGTCGGCGTCCATCAACGCGATGATCCAGTTTGAGGATGTGCCAGCCATGTTTTGATTTGACGGCCGTCGGCGCTATTTCTTCTATATCTAAGTTTAAAAGCACATCCCATATATTGGCCAGAAGATCACCGGGCCTTAATTGGCCCAAGCTTCCACCATCGCTACTGCTTGGACAATTCGAGACTGTGCGCGCAAGTGAAAAGAATTTCTTAGGATTTTTCATAAGAAGGGACAAAAGTTCAGTGGCCTGTTCTTCTGCGGCAATCCAACTGGCCTCATCATCTTCGCGCGGCGCAATGAGGATATGAGAGGCCTCTAGAAGAGGCGCCGTGGAAAACCCCTTGGGTTGAGAGTCGTAGATTCTCCTCACGGCGATAGGATCAATCTCGTCGGGCTCAACCTCTTCACTCAGGACGGCACGAATAAGAGCTTCCTCTTTGGTTTCTTGCAGCCCCTTTTCATTGATCTCTTGCTCGAAAATAAGACCCATTTTTTCACCCTGTGCCAGAAGAACGGTTTTTGCGGCTAAAGCCCGCCCTGCCATTTGGCGCGACTCTTTCATACTGGCGGATTTGTGGTTCTGCATCTCTGACGCCAGCAAAGTTTCAGGGATTTCTACCCCGAAGAATACGGCTGAATGTGTGGAGCTCATGAGCGGCCTCCTGCTTTACGGGCTGCAAGATCGCGGCGTGTGCGAACAATTTGCCAGCCGCGGCGGGGTAAGTACCAAATGGGTGCTGATAGCATGTGGACCAGACGGGTGAAGGGAAAGACTAAGAAGATGGTCAGTCCAAGCGTAATATGCAGCTTAAATAGCCAATGCACATCAGCGATATGATTTGCGGCACCGGGGCGTAGTGTAAATATACGTTGTGCCCAAGTCATAAATTTGACCATTTCGGAACCGTCTAAATGTTGTCCTGAAAACGGTATTGTCGCCAGACCTAAAATCAACTGTACAACAAGTAATGTCAAAATAGCGATATCGCTGAAATTGGAAGTTTTCCGAATTCTGGGATCAAACAAGCGGCGGTGTAACAACATAAGGCCGCCAGCCAATGCGAACACGGCGGCAAATCCACCAACGCCCATTGCCATAATTTGTTTAGTGCCATGGGTAATACGAAAGAGCTCAAAGGCCTTAAGAGGTGTCAACAAGCCCACGATGTGCCCAACGAAAATTATCAGCACACCGATATGAAATAGCACAGACCCCCACATAAGCTGCTTTCGACGCAGAAGTTGAGACGAACTTGAACGCCAAGTATATTGTTCGCGATCAAATCGGATAATTGAACCAATCGCCAAAACAGCGAGGGCAATATATGGGTAAACACCAAAAAGAAGCTGATCTATCGGCCCAGCCGTCGCCAGTGTTACTGCGTGCTCTGTAGCCATGATAAGGATCCTTTATCGTAATGCGCGTCCGTTTTTCTAGCGTGACGAACTCTATTGTTTTAAGCGCCGGCTTGCATGCCTGCGACCATAGCCTCAGCTTTAGGGCATCCATCGGAAGGTGTTCCGGGACCAAATGTAATGGGTTCTTCCGCCCAGCTTTTGTCCAAAGCTTCCAAATCATCCGGGTCATCCTCTTCCATAGCCAAGAGGTCATCGAGAGCATCTTTATCCGCCGGACGATCGGACAGCGCCGTCAAAGCCCCAAAGATTGCACGGTATCCGCTTTCACGTTTTTTGAGGCGCTCACCGATGGCGGCCACAACATGAGCGGCCTCGCCGATAAGTGACGCGGCTTGCTCATTTGGCACAACGGATAGAAACTCTAAAAAGATAGGCAGGTAATCCGGAAGATCGCTGATTTCCATTTCTAAGCCATGCGCTTTATAAAGCTCTACAAGCCCAACCATAGCCGGGCCGCGTTCGCGGCTTTCCCCATGCACATGCTCATAAAGATGCAAAGACAATGTGCGGGAGCGATCAAATTGTTCCACATAAGCAGATTGCGCTTCATAAAGATCAGATGACGCGATGCTCGTCGCTAACTTTCGCAGTGAGCGAACAATTTTCTCAGGGATAAGACCTTCATCTGCAATTGCGTCAACGAGCGACAGAGCTTCCTCCTGAAGCGGGGCTTCAGGATAGGAGAGAAGACGAGATAAGGCTCTATAAGTGATAGCCATGATTAAAACTCCGCAGGTAATTTAGGGGGTGTCATGTCAGCCGTTTTAGACCGTGACCGCTTGTCTTTGCCAAAGAGGCCCACTTCAGTGCGGCCACCGGAGCAGTCATTACCAAAAGTAAATCCGCAGTCTCCACGCATTTGCAACATGTCTTCTTTGTCTTCACGGTGGGTCGTTGGAATGACAAAACGATCCTCATAATTGGCAATCGCCATATATTTATACATCTCGTCAATTTGAGCTGCGGTGAGACCCACTTTCTCAGCGGTCGGGTGATCAATCACGCCGTCAATGGACTTGGCTCGCATATATTTGCGCATAGCCATCATCCGCTCGAGCGCCAGAACAACCGGTTCCTCTTTGCCGGCGGTCAGCAAATTGGCGAGATATTTAACTGGAATCCGCATGGACGCGACGTCGGGCATATCATTATCAACTTCCAGCGCAGACGCTGCAACGGCAGACTGAATCGGAGAAAGCGGCGGCACATACCAAACCATTGGAAGGGTGCGGTATTCAGGATGCAGCGGGAATGCCACTTTCCAATCCATCGCCATTTTATAAACGGGACTGATTTTCGCTGCCTCGAGCCAAGCTTCGGGAATGCCGTCTTTGCGGGCCTGTGCAATGACTTCAGGATCATTGGGGTCCAAGAACACATCAAGCTGCGCTTGATACAGATCCTTTTCGTCAGGCGTGGAAGCCGCTTCTTCGATTTTATCAGCATCATACAGCAAGACGCCAAGGTAGCGAATACGGCCAACGCATGTTTCAGAACATACTGTCGGCTGACCGACTTCGAGGCGCGGATAGCACAATGTGCATTTTTCGGATTTACCGGATTCCCAGTTGTAATAGACCTTTTTATAAGGACAGGCGGACACGCACATGCGCCAGCCCCGGCACTTATCTTGGTCAATCAATACAATGCCGTCTTCTTCGCGCTTATAGATCGCGCCGGATGGACAGGCCGCAACACAGGTCGGATTTAAGCAATGCTCGCACAGGCGAGGCAAATACATCATGAAGGTTTGTTCAAACGCACCGTAGATTTCTTTCTCTATGCCTTCAAAATTATAGTCCGCACTGCGCTTTTCAAATTCACCGCCAAGGATTTCTTCCCAGTTGGCGCCCCATTCGATTTTCTCCATGCGCTCGCCTGTGATTTTAGACCGAGGGCGAGCCGTCGGGAACGCCTTCATTTCAGGGGCGGTTTGCAAGTGAGCATAATCGAAATCGAATGGCTCGTAATAATCATCGATTTCAGGCAAATCAGGGTTGGCAAAAATTTTCGACAATATGCGCCATTTCGCGCCCATATTAGGCTCGATCTTGCCGTTCTTCTTACGTTTCCAGCCACCATTCCAGCGTTTCTGGTTTTCCCAATCTTTTGGAAAGCCAATGCCGGGCTTGGTTTCAACATTGTTGAACCAGGCATATTCAACGCCCTCGCGGCTCGTCCAAACATTCTTACAGGTGACGGAACAGGTGTGACAGCCGATACATTTATCGAGGTTTAAGACCATTCCTATTTGAGCACGGATTTTCATTCTGCAGCCTCCGATCTAGACGCCGGTTCATCTAACCAGTCGACTTTATTCATTTTGCGAATAACGATGAATTCATCGCGATTAGAGCCCACAGTGCCGTAATAATTGAAGCCATATGAAAGTTGGGCATAGCCGCCAATCATATGTGTGGGTTTGAGGATTGTGCGGGTCACAGAGTTATGAATACCGCCGCGCTTGCCGGTCATTTCAGAGCCCGGTGTGTTCACCTGTTTCTCTTGCGCGTGATACATAAAGACTGTGCCTTCACGAATACGCTGGGAAACCACCGCGCGGGCTGTCAACGCGCCGTTAGCGTTAAACACTTCTACCCAATCGTTATCAATCAAATCGGCGCGCTTGGCATCGGTTTCACTAATCCAGACAACAGGGCCGCCGCGGTTCAGTGTCAGCATCAACAGATTATCTGAATAGGTTGAGTGAATACCCCATTTTTGGTGAGGCGTTAAAAAGTTAAGGGTAATCTCAGGATTGCCATTAGGCTTTTGACCTTTGACATGCGTTGTCTTCAAATCAACCGGTGGCTTGTAAACCACAAACCCTTCACCAAAAGCGCGCATCCAATCATGATCTTGATAGAGTTGCTGACGCCCTGACAGTGTCCGCCATGGGATCAACTCATGCACATTGGTATAGCCGGCATTGTAACTGACGTGTTCGCTTTCAATACCTGACCAAATAGGTGAGGAAATGATCTTACGCGGCTGGGCCACAATATCGCGGAAGCGGATTTTCTCGTCCTCTTTGGGTTCTGCCAAATGGGCGTGCTTCCGGCCTGTCTGCTTTTCAAGAGCCTTCCAGGCTTTGACGGCGACTTCGCCATTGGTTTCAGGCGCGAGCATGAGAATTGTTTCGCACGCATCAATGGCGCTGTTGATTTGAGGCTGGCCTTGGGAGACACCCTCTTTTAAGACAGGACCGTTGAGAGAGCGCAAGTTTGCGACATCTTCTTTCGTATCCCAGCCAATGCCTTTGCCACCATTTCCGACTTTTTCAAGAAGCGGGCCAAGCGACGTAAATTTGTCATAGATTTGCGAGTAATCGCGCTCGACAATGGAGATTTGAGGCATGGTTTTGCCGGGAATGGGCTCACATTCGCCTTTATACCAGTCTTTGACGCCCGAAGCCTGAGCAAGTTCCCCTGCGGTATCATGCTGGATAGGCGTAAGAACAACGTCTTCTTCAACACCCAAAACTTCGCTGGAGATTTCAGAGAAGGTTTTAGCCAACCCCTTAAAGATGTCCCAATCCGAGCGAGATTCCCATGCCGGATCAACGGCTTTTCCCAAGGGGTGAATGAAGGGGTGCATATCTGACGTATTCAGATCATTTTTCTCATACCATGTCGCGGTTGGCAAAACGATGTCAGAGTAAACGGCGGTCGTCGACATACGGAAGTCGATACAGACCAGAAGATCGAGTTTCCCTTCGGGAGCCTCATCGTGCCATTTGACATCTTTAGGTTTGTCGCCTCCGGTATCGCCCAATTCCTTACCTTGGATGCCGTGATCGGTGCCAAGGAAATGTTTGAGGAAATATTCGTGACCTTTTCCGGACGAGCCTAGCAGATTTGAGCGCCAGACAAACATATTACGGGGCCAGTTCGCCTCGTCATCGGGGTCCATGCAGGACATTTCCAAACTGCGATCAGACAGACCCTGCACCACATAATCTTTAGGGTCCATGCCGGCTTTTTTAGCGTCAGCAGCGAGATCCAGCGGATTGGTCTTGAGCGCAGGCGCAGATGGCAACCAGCCCATACGTTCCGCTTTTGCGTTGTAGTCAATGAAACTGCCGGACCAATCATCCTTAGGCGCGGTCGGGGATAGGATTTCTTTCACGTCAACGGTTTCATAGCGATACTGGTCAGTGTGAGCATAGAAGAAGGATGTTGAGTTTTGCTGACGCGGTGGACGCACCCAATCCGTTGCGAAGGCCAGCGGCGCCCAGCCTGTTTGTGGACGTAGCTTTTCTTGGCCAACATAGTGCGACCAGCCGCCACCGGATTGTCCGATACAGCCGCACATAACGAGCATGTTGATTACGGCACGGTAATTCATGTCCATATGGTACCAGTGGTTCATACCGGCACCGATAATGACCATGGACTTACCATCAGTCTTTTCAGCATTTGTCGCGAAACCGCGCGCTGTTGCAATGATTTGATCGCGCGGCACAGAGGTAATGCCTTCAGCCCAAGCCGGAGAATATGGCTGTGGATCGTCATAATCTTTGGCAATATGCTCGCCGCCATAGCCTTGGTCGATACCATAATTGGCCATCATCAAGTCATAGATACATGCGACTCGCGCCATAGTGCCATCAGCCATCTTCATAACTTTGACAGGGATATTGCGGTTTAAGACATCAGGATGATCGGTTGACGCAAAGCCGTTAGAGGCGGAGTTAGCAAAGTAAGGAAAGCGCACTTTGGCGATGTCGTCTTCAACGCCCTTTAGGCCTAGGCGCAGCTCAATATCTTTGCCTTTGCTGTCACGTTCTTCGAGGTTCCATTTACCCTCATCCCCCCAACGGAAACCAATAGACCCATTAGGACATACAACCTTGCCGGTTTTCTCATCAAGACCAACAGTTTTCCACTCAGGATTATTGGCCTCTTTCATATTTCCAACAAAATCAGAGGCCCGTAGCATTTGGCCCGGCACATACCCGTCTTCTTGTTCTTCAAGACGCACAAGAAGCGGCAGATCGCTATATTTACGAAGGTAATCACGAAAGTACGGAACAGTGCGGTCGCGGTGATATTCTTTCAAAATTATATGGCCAAAGGCCATACCAAGAGCCGCATCCGTCCCTTGCTTAGCCGCAAGCCAAACGTCTGAAAACTTTGATGCTTCGGAATAGTCAGGGCAAATCACAACGGATTTCACGCCTTTATAGCGCGCCTCGGTGTAGAAATGCGCGTCCGGTGTGCGGGTTTGCGGCACGTTAGAGCCCCAAAGGATCAAGAAGCCTGAATTGTACCAATCAGCACTCTCAGCAACATCTGTCTGCTCGCCCCAGGTCTGAGGAGAGGCAGGCGGCAAATCGCAATACCAGTCATAGAATGATCCGGTTACGCCGCCGAGGAGTTGCAAGTAACGCGCGCCGGCAGCGTAGGACACCATAGACATGGCAGGAATTGGAGAGAAGCCAAAGATGCGATCAGGGCCCCATTTTTTAATTGTATGGGCATTGGCCGCCGTGATCATTTCATTGACCTCGTCCCAATCAGCCCGCACAAAACCGCCAAGGCCGCGGAAAGCTGTGTAATTATCACGCTTAGATTTATCGTCTTGGATAGAGCGCCATGCTGCGACAGGAGCCATTGTCTTGCGGGCTGCACGCCACATTTTCAATAGACGGGCACGAATGAGCGGGTATTTCACCCGGTTTGCAGAATACAAATACCAGCTATAGCTCGCACCACGAGAACAGCCGCGCGGCTCATGGTTGGGCATATCATCGCGCGTGCGGGGATAATCTGTCTGCTGGGTTTCCCATGTGACGATGCCGCCTTTGACGTAGATCTTCCAAGAACAAGAACCTGTACAGTTTACGCCATGTGTTGAGCGCACAATTTTATCGTGACGCCAGCGGTTGCGGTAAGCTTCTTCCCATGAGCGATCCTCATCCGTCATCACGCCGTGCTTATTTGAAAAGGTTTCGGTCTTGCGCCGGAAGAATGTCAATCGGTCGAGTGTATGGCTCATGTGAATAGTCCTTTAGACGGTTGAGAGCTGCCTTGGCAGCGAGGCCAATGTGGTGAAGCTCATCTTCTAGTATGTCTGTCTGCTTGGCAGCTTACAGGCCGCGCTGAAAACTCACTTGATAAATGTGAAGTGACGGCGCGAAGTAAGTTAGGAACGACGCTCAATTTGAAATCTATCTTCTGACGCTAAAAAAAATCCGTGTGCCGACCTGACAAATGTCAATTGGCACGGGAGTAGTGTCAAAAAAAGCGGCGCTAAAGCGCCGCCAGACTCAAGAATCAAGAGAGAAACGAAAGATATATAATCGTTGAGCCTTAGGAGTATCAGGCTCCACAGCTAAACTAATTTAAAATTTCGCGCCGAGTGATATCCACAGCTTGTCGGTGTCAGTCGCAAATCCATCAGCATTATAACTACCATATTTTAGGGCAACGGAGTAATTTTGGTTGATATTCTTAGCCACTTGCAGGTTAATTTCGGAGCCGTAATCACCGCCGACATCTGCTGAAAAATCATGATAGATAACATCAAATTTTAGGCCCTTTAGAGGGCCGTCAGCCTGCACTTTATAGGACATGGATGCGTATAAATCTTCCAGGCCGCCATTGGGCGTGTTCAAGAATTTATCGGTCCAACCATTGAACTTATGGAGCGTAGCTAGGGGCGTTTTGAATGCCGCATTCCCACTATGTGAGCCCAAGACTTCATACCCTGCCTTGAGCGTAAAGCCGCCTGAGGCAACGCCTGCTAAGAGGTGATAATAGTCTGCTGAGTAATCAACAGGGTTATCCTTATAATCACTTTGCGTGGCATATTCAGCCTCATAGAGCAGACTTAAAGTATCACTGGCTTTCGTTTTACCGGCAAATCGCAGTCCAAGTGTCTGCGAGGACAGCCCAAAAACAGGCGCATCATTAAGATCAATGAACAGGCCGTAAGCCGTCAGTGTTCCGAAATTCACCCCGGTATAGTCCGCGCTGACCCATGTTGTATCCGTATCCAGATTGCCGAGCGGATTATCATCGGAGAAGATGCGGTTCACATTCCACACATATGAACCTGTTAGCATTAAGTTATCAATGGGCTCAATCATTACAACGAGACTATCATAAGTCTGATCATCTTGGCGCCAGCCTACGGTACCGACAAACCGCTGGTTCGTCATATTCATGCCGATGCGTCCGGCCTTCACCGTCGCGCCGCTTTCGCCTTTATAGGCTAGATATGCTTGATTGATTTCAGTCGACTTTGGGTCTGCAATCACCGGAAAATTAGTTTTTCCGTTAATTGTGCTATTATAGTCGTTTTGAAGGACCAGAACATTTTCAACCTCGAGAACCGCTGAAAACCCTTTGAAGTTACCCGTTGTATATTTTAGTTTTGTACGAATTGTTTGCGCCGTTGCACCTTCCGCAAAGCCATCCTGATCAACGGTCTCCAAACGGTAACGCGTATCAATTGTGGCCTTACCGTTTGTAATGGCGTCGGCAGGTGTATCTGCATTATCAGCAGCATATGCCGGGATTGATCTCAACATTGCGATTGCGGTGACGGATACGAAAAAGACGGTTTTCATGACTCTGGTCTTTCCTTACGCCAGCTTGATATCAGCAACCTCGGAACTGCGTTCTATATCGTGAAGCAGTCCACCGCGACGGGTATAAACCCGCCACGTAAGAGCGATACAGGTGATATAAAAAATCAAAAACCCTATAAGTGCGGCAACTGCACTGCCGGAAGCAGAGATAGATATGCCAAAACTCATAGGTATGAAGAAAGCCCCATAAGCGGCAATGGCTGACGTAAACCCTGTAATCGCAGCGCTTTCTTGACCCGATTGACGTAGCAACTCATCGGCAGGAATACCAGGTTGCATCCGAGCAATTTCCTTACGCATAATCACAGGAATCATCTGAAATGTCGAAGCATTGCCAACACCTGTTGCTATAAAAAGGAACATGAAGCAGGCAAAGAATCCGACGAAACTCCCGGCCTGTAGAGATGCGATCACACCTATTGTCCCCAACGCCATGGCAATAAAGACCAAGAGTGTGACCCGGCCACCGCCCCAGCGATCTGCTACCCACCCTGTGAGTGAGCGGGACAAAGCGCCAACTAAAGGTCCTAAAAAGGCAATTTGCAGAACATTCACATCTGGGAATTCTGTTTTAGTCAGCAACACAAACCCGGCTGAAAATCCGATAAATGATCCAAATGTCCCGGTATAGAGCCAGCACATAATCCAGTTATGGGCCCGTTTGAAAATGACGGACTGCTCGGCAAAAGATGCTTTAGCGTCAGCAAGATCATTCATTCCAAACCATGTTGCAAAGGCTGACGCGATAATGAAGGGCACCCAAATAAAGCCGGCATTTTGTAAGAAAATTTCTTCGCCCGCTGCTGTCACTTGCGGTTCGCCACCGATTGCCCCGAACACAGCCATAGTTATGACGATAGGTACGATGAACTGCATGCCGCTAACGCCCAGATTTCCAAGGCCTGCATTCAGAGCCAGTGCATTACCTTTCTCTGCCTTAGGAAAGAAGAATCCGATATTGGACATAGAGGACGCGAAATTGCCGCCTCCAAAGCCACACAGTAGAGCTAGGGCAAGCATGATCCAGTAAGGTGTGTCCGGGTTTTGAACAGCAAAGCCGATGCCAAGCGCCGGCGCAATAAGAGACCAAGTTGTCAGGGTTGTCCAAAGACGCCCCCCAAATATCGGCACCATAAAGCTATAGAATATTCGCAATGTTGCACCCGATAAGCCGGGTAAAGCCGCGAGCCAGAACAGCTGGCTTGTAGAATAGCTAAAGCCTATCTGCGGCAGTTTCGCGACAACAACAGACCACACCATCCAGATCGCAAAGGAAAGGAACAAGGCGGGGATAGATATCCAGAGGTTTCTCCGGGCGATTTTACGTCCGCGGTTTTTCCAAAAACTATCCTCTTCAATTCTCCAATCGGTTATCACTTTGGGACTAAGTGCATCATGGGTTTCAGGATTATGGATAGATTGCATTTCGGGTAGTTGAGGTAGTTTGCGGAACGGCAGACCCGAAGCGTCTTGTTCCATCCGACGGATAGCTAAGTGCATCCATAACAAGGACCCTGCCACGATAAAGAAAAGCAACATAAAGGAACTGGTGTATACACCTGTAAGGTCATTCAGCATGCCGAACATAATGGGCAGCACGAACCCGCCAAGCCCGCCAATCATACCGACCAAACCGCCGACAGCACCGACGTCTTTAGGATAATATATAGGGATATGTTTATAAACAGCCGCTTTGCCCAGGCTCATAAAGAAGCCTAATATAAATATCATAACGACAAATGCGACTGGCCCAGTTGCGAGACGGAACGAAATGGGACCGCCGACGCCGTCTACGATATAAGTCGTGGAGGGGTAAGCCAGAATGAATGTCACAAATAAAGACACAATGAAGGTCAGATACATGACTTTTCGGGCCCCAATTTTATCTGATAACTGACCGCCATAAATCCTGAAAATAGAGGCTGGCACAGAATAGGCCACGGCGAGAAGGCCGGCGGTTTTTAAATCAAATCCATATACTTCGATCAAGTAATGCGGCAACGTTAGGGCCAGAGCGACGAAACCGCCAAAAACAAAGAAATAATAGAGCGAAAAGCGCCAAACTTGCACATCTCTGAGCGGCTTAAACTGCGCAGCAAAGCTTCGCGGTTTGGCCCCTGATTTGCGCCGTGCAGCTAATTCAGGATCATCTTGAGTTAAGACATAAAACAATATTGCGATAACGGCCAAAGCAATCGCCCAAACTTTGGCAACCCCCATCCACCCCGTCGAAGCCATAACAATCGGCGCAGCAAATTTGGTGACCGCAGCGCCCACATTACCCGCACCTACAATACCTAGTGCTGAGCCCTGTTTTTCCTGCGGAAAAAATTTTGAGACATAGGTTACCGAGACTGAAAATGAGCCGCCAGCTAAACCAATACCGAGAGCAGCTAACAAAAATTGCGGATAAGTCGTGGCATATGTCAGAAGCCAGGTCGCTGCCGCAGATAACAACATAACTATGACATTAACTATTCGTCCGCCATATTGATCCGCCCAAATACCCAAAACAAGACGGGAAAGAGACCCTGTTAATATGGGCGTACCGACCAAAAGACCAAATTGCGTTTCTGTTAAGCCGAGATCCTTTTGAATTTGAATGCCCAAAATTGCGAATATAACCCAAACGGCAAAACAGGCCGTGAAAGCAATGGTCGTTAATCCCAAAGCCCTATTAGCGCCTTTAATAGGATATTGGATTGGACTCGGCATACTTACCCCCATTGGTATCAGATTGGCGCTTGGGGTGTTGTGCAGCCAGTTGCAATAATCGCACTTGATAAATGTGAAGTGGAGACTTAGTAAATGTTCAGCTAAACCTATAAATTGAGATCAATCGACTGTGTCTTGATCTATGAATTTAGACTTGGGAAAAATTACAAATACGTGCTCAATAATTGTCTACGTTGTAATTGACTATTATCAAGTGAGTGTTAGGTTGAAACTCAGCAAATACTTATAATGCGATTTAAAATCGCGAACCGAACAGAACCGTAAATGTCTATTAAACAATCCAGTATCGACCGAATTCGTCATGTTTCTTTTTTTAATAAGTGCGATGACTCTGTTTTCAAAACGGCCGTTTCCGGTGCTTTCCTCCAGACCTTTCCGGAAGGTACAACTCTGCTCATAGACGGGGAACCTGTCGATTTTCTTTATTTTGTTTTAGAAGGCTCTGTTGAACTATCTGCAGGATGGAAATCAAAAGACACCACATTGGCAATCCTGCGCCCCGTATCAACTTTTATCTTGGCTGCGGTGGTAATGGAATCCGATGCTCTAATGTCGGCGACAACTTTGGAACGGTCGGAAGTTTTGATGATCCCTGGAGAATCTCTTCGTCGCGCGATGCGGGAAAATGCACAATTTAGTTTTGCTGTATCTGAAGAACTGGCTGCTTGTTATCGCGGTCTTGTACGCGCAATAAAGAATCATAAATTACGGGACTCGACTGAACGATTAGCCAATTATTTAGTCACGCAAACGGCCCGTCAGGATAATGCCGCACAAATTACTCTACCCCATGAAAAACGTGTTCTAGCCGCTCTCTTGGGTATGACCCCGGAAAACTTATCTCGCGCATTTGCGAAGTTAAATAAGCAAGGTGTGAGCGTCTCAGGGAACATAGTCAAATTTGACAAAATGGATGCTTTGAAAAGATTAGCCCGTCCTGCCCCAACCATTGATAATCATTATAAACAATCTGAGCAATTAGACGGCAAAGCGAGTACTGAACGGCAGCGCGGCGGTCATGGCACTGAAACTGATGCCATTTACTAAATATCTAGCCGCCTGTTTGCGCGAGGTTCATAGTGTCTCCTGGGTTAGATGCTGATAATCTATGCCCGGCGTTTTTACTTTGCAGAGACCCCAAGACACGGGCCTGAAATTCTTCCAGGCCACCATCGGATTGCAGTAGATCCCGCAAGTCCAACCCCCCATTGCCAAATAGGCAAAGTTTCATGTTTCCTTTTGCACTGACGCGCAAGCGATTACAGCTATCACAAAACCCTTTGGAATACGGCGCAATCAATCCAATACGTCCCACATAATCGGGATGAACAAATTCAATTGCCGGACCATCATCAATACCGCGCATTTTTGGCGCCCAGCCATTTTGCGTTAGCCATCCCCGCAAGACCTCTCCGCTAACGTGTTGGTCTGCGAAAAACTCGGCATTGTCTAATGTGCGCATCAATTCAATGAACCGAACGGTCACCGGTCTATTACGCACAAAATCGCTCCAGCCCTTAAAACCGTCCTCGACTGAATCGCGCAGCAAAACAGCGTTCACTTTTACCGCGCCTAAATCATGTTCAAGCGCGCGACCAAGGCCCGCCATTACATCTTCAAAACGATCATGTCCTGTAATTTTCAAAAAAGTCTCGCGGTTAAGCGCATCAATACTAATATTTAAATGCGACAGCCCGGCTGATACCCAGTCATCGACATAACGATTTAAATTATAGCCATTTGTTGTCATCGCTACTTTGTTCACGCCGTCAATATCAGAGACCGCTTCAATGATTGATGTCAGGTCTTTTCTTACAGCAGGTTCGCCGCCTGTCAGGCGCACTTTTGCGAGCCCCATCGAGGCAAAGCCGAAGACAAGACGCCGAATTTCTTGCGTATCCATATAGTTCATTGGAGACGATTTTTTCCAGCCATTTGGGAGGCAATAGGTACATCGAAAATTACATACCTCGGTGACGGAGAGCCGCAAGTAATGAAACCGGCGACCATAACTATCCGTGGCTTTTATAGCGTCGCCCATAGTATTGGGCGTAACCTTCAGCCCATCTGATATAGAGGGCCGCAAAGCCAAGGGTTCAGGCGCAGAGGCTCCCGCAAAGGGGTATAACTGTGTCATCGCAACTCCTTTCCAAGCACGGGAGGCCAGAAGATTTCTCCGCTGACCCACGGCCTAAACGCCTTAACCAGATGGCCTTAGGCGAGCAGACTCGGAGCGATATATGATTGTGTTAGGAGACTAAGCGCGCTTTGTCATTGACCCGTCAAGGATACAGGGTTGATTAACGTCAATTGAGCCAGTGACGCGCATCAATTTCATCCAGCGGCGGTACAGGCCAATCTATCACGGTTTAGGTCGCCACAGATAACGCCCATAAAACAAGCAGTAGGTGGCAAAGGAGAGACTCCACAAAAGCGCAGCACCTATTGTAAAGCTCGGCTGTAAATCTACGTTTACATAAGGCGTAGCCACCCGCGCAGCCGCCGCAAAATTAATCAGAATAAATATGAGCACCGTAGGAATATCTGCGGTGAGCTGTCGTCCCGAATGCCCGAGCGTCGCGCGGGTCATAATGGCTAAGGTCATCACGCCTATTGCCCCCGTCCCGATGGCGTGAATGCCTGATATGGCCGGAAAAATATCGGGCTTGAGTATAGCCGCGCCATTAAGCGCAAATGCCAGAGCCGCCCACCCATAAGCGATATGCAAGATAAGCACTAAAGGCTCAGAGACCGCCGCCCAAAACTTCCAGCGCACAAGACGCAGAGCATTTAGCCCGCCTGCCAGTAGCAAGATCCCGCCGCTGATGAGATGCCCCGGAAAGGTGACCCAGCTGAAAATGGATAGCCCTGATACAGCCAGCGTTATAATGTCATATTTATTGAAGGGGACAGGCTTAGCATCGCTCCGACTGCGAAGCCAATTCGTTGTAAAAGCAGGCGTGACGCGGCCGCCAATAATCACAATCAACATGAGAACGATGCCAAGTCCCATTTTGCTCAACTGATCAAAGCTCCACCATCCAAAATTTTCAGAGAGATGAAATCCAATATTGGCCAAGGCCAAGAGCGATAGAATAAGGGCAACTTTCACATTCCGCTTATTCTTGCCCGCAATAACCTCTCGGAAAACAAGCGCGGCAAAGACGATTAAAAACGCACTATCCAGTAGCCGACTAATCCAGTCGGGATTAATGTCGATTAAGAGGGCCAATCGGCCTGCAAGCCAAAGGGCGAACAACCAGAATAAGGGCCAACCTACAATCGGCAAGCGGCCCGTCCAATTCGGTACAGCGGTCAATAAGAAACCCGCTATAATTGCGCTGCTATAACCAAAGATCATTTCATGTGCATGCCATGAAACGCCCGTTTTAATCGGCAGGCCCATATCTCCAAGAAAGTAGCCGGCTATCCATATGGGCACAGCAAGGGCGGCCCAAAGCGCGCCAAAGAAAAAGAAAAGACGAAATCCATAGCTAAAGATAACAGGCCCTTGATAGGCCTGTCCTTTGTCAGAAGGTGTCACCATAGTTTTCGTCCCTATTTTAATCACTTAACCGCACCTGGCCCGTCATCCACATTTTGAATGACCACATTCCAAACAGGTATCACAGCCCTCTTTTCTCAGGAGAGCATATTGGCTGCACTTTGGACAAAGGCCGACCTTTTTAGCCGTGTTCACAGCCTCTGTGATCACCGGGTCGGCGGTAATATCAACATCAAGCCCCAGATGTTTAAAGACAATACCGCCAATCGCAGCTGGCAGTGACGGTACATATTTTCCATCCAGAAAGGCCCCGCCCTGCGGATCAAAGACAGCCTTTAGTTCTTCGGCAACAAAGCTGACATCGCCCCCGCGCCTGAAGACGGCAGAAATCATGCGGGTGAGCGCAAGCGTCCAGGGGTAATGCTCCATATTTTTGGAGTTCACAAAAATTTCAAAGGGACGCATACCGTCGACTTCTTCAGTGTCATTGATGGTCACATAGACGGCATGCTCGCTGGGCGGCCATTTAAGTTTATAGGTGGAGCCCGTTAGTTTTTCTGCGCGAGGTGGCAGATAAGGCGTCAGTTTTTTCAGATCTTTATCTTTTGTACTCTCATCAGTCGTGCTGAGAATAGAGCCGGTAATGCTGTTTGGCCGATATGTGGTTAGCCCCTTGCATCCCATATCAAAGCCGCGGCTATATATGCCTTGAAAATCCTCAAATGAAATGTCTTCGGGACAGTTCACCGTTTTGGAAATTGAGCTATCAATAAAACGTTGCGCAGCGGCCTGCATCTTCAAATGATGCTCCGGCGTTAAGGTCTGCGCGCTCACAAAGACATCTTCGGGCATAACGGCATCACCTTTGAGCCTTTTCCAAAGTGATAAGGCGTAATCTTCAACGGCCTCAGTGTGAAAAGACCCATCGGCTTGTTTGATTTTTCGATTGTATGAAAAGGCAAAAACAGGCTCAACGCCTGACGATACATTATTAGCAAATAATGACGTGGTGCCGGTTGGAGCAATGGATGTCAGGCACCCGTTACGCAATCCGTGAGACGTGATCAGGCTTCTTGTTTCCTCATCCAGGGACAACAGATTATGCCGCTCTAATATCTCGGTTTCAAATAAGGAAAAGCGACCCTTTTCTTTTGCCAGCCCCGCAGAGGCACGGTATGCGGCGCGCTTTATCGCCCCCATCCATTGCTCCGTCGTTTTAACGGCTTCATCTGAGCCATAGGCAATCCCGCAAAAAATCAAGGCATCTGCAAGGCCCGTGACGCCAAGGCCAATGCGGCGTTTTGATTTAGCTTCTTTCTCTTGCGCCTCCAGCGGAAACCGCGAAACGTCAATCACATTATCCAAAAATCGCACAGCGGTTGCCGTAAGATCCTCAAGCTTATCTTCATCAAGGCACGCCGTTTTCTCAAATGGGGTTTTGACCAAGGTTGCCAGATTGAGAGAGCCTAAAAGACAAGCCCCATAAGGCGGCAGCATTTGTTCACCGCAGGGGTTAGACGCAGAAATGGTTTCGCAATAAGCTAGATTGTTCAGTGCATTTACACGGTCAACAAAAATGACGCCAGGCTCCGCCGCGTCATAGGTCGCCTGCATAAGCTTATCCCACAGCGATTGAGCTGAGACCGTTTTATAGACGGTGTCATTGTGAACCAAATCCCAATCAGAGTTGGTTTTCAAAGCTGCCATGAATGCATCGGGCACGAGCACGGAGAGGTTAAAATTGCGAAAGCGCGCGCCGTCGCGCTTTGCCTCGATAAAGCTTTCAATATTCGGATGATCAATCCGCAAACATCCCATCATCGCGCCGCGTCTTTGCCCCGCTGACATAATCGTGCGGCACATCGCATCCCAGGTATCCATAAAACTCAGCGGCCCTGATGCATTCGCGCCAACGCCGAGCACGGCCGCACCGTTAGGACGTATAGTCGAGAAATCCATACCGACACCGCCGCCTTGCTGCATGGTAATCGCGGCTTCTCGCAAGTGCTCGAAAATCCCCGGCAAATCGTCAGGGACAGTGCCCATGACAAAGCAATTAAACAATGTGACCTTACGGGCTGTTCCGGCGCCGGCCAAAATACGTCCTGCCGGAATAAATTGAAAACCTGTTAGAGCTGATTTAAATTTCTTCACCCAAACTTTCCGAAGTGAGGGAGTTTCAGCTTTTGCAATCGCTGTGGCAACACGGTCAAAGGTTTTCTCTAGCGAGCCATCTGTTGCTGAATCAGACTTAAATTTGTATTTTTTGTCCCAAATTTCTTCGGCTAAGGTCGTTTCGAACGTCATAAAAATCTCCTATCTGGAGGCTGACAATTTTGCGATTCGGCGGGGCCTCTCAATGGGGGTCACCCAAAATAATTAGCCGATAGATTTGCTGGCCCCACTTATTATTTATCAAGTCTTGCCCGCCCTTAGAAATCAAGCACCTCAATCGTGGCCCCCGCAGTCATAGAAGGCGAATGAGCGAGCCTGCGCACTAACACATCTGCGCGCGCAAGACTGAATTGCGCGCTAGAGTCTTGACTGGAAAACAAGACGGCTTGGCCGCCGTCATCTAAAAATGCACGTGAGAAGGTTTCCCGCCCACCAATTGAAGGTAAATCATGACGACATAGGATTGACCTAAATTGGCAGGCCTGGTGTGCATTTTGCCCAGTAATTCCCATCAATAACGGCGTTAAAAAAAGTCGCGCCGTCACAAGAGCTGAACCTGGATTACCGGGCAGCCCTAAAATTATTTTACGCGCGCTTTGAGATTTAATCCGCGCCATCCAAACCGGCTTGCCGGGCTTTATCGCGACTTTTGGAAATATGTAATCCAGTGCGTCTTCACCAAACATAGACCGCGCATAGTCTTTTTCCCCGACCGAAGCTCCGCCCGTTACAATGATAACATCTGCGTCTTCTACGGCGGCTTTAGCGGAGGCCATAAGCTTAGCGGGGTTATCAGCGATCCGCTGTGAGCGCACAATCTGCGCGCCAAGGGCTTTGGCATAGGCGGCGACGCCAAATGAGACGCTTTCCGGAATATAGCCCGGAGTCTTATAGGCGCGTCCCGGCGCGGCCAATTCATCCCCCGTTGCCAAAATGACGACTTTCGGCTGTTTATAAACCTTCACCTGCGCCCTATCAGCTGACGCCGCCGTTGTTATTGCGCGCCAAGTCAGACACGTGCCTTTGGCGACCAAGCAGTCGCCCGCCTTAAAATCAGATCCTGCCTCGCGAATATTACGTCCGGGGCCAGATTCGGTATTAAAATGCGCAACATCACCGATACGCTCAACATATTCTTGGATCACAACGCGGTCTATGCCCGCAGGCACGGGCGCTCCCGTGAAAATCCGTATGCAGCCCACGCCGTCAAATGAGCTTTGCGGTTTAGATCCTGCAAAGCTCTCGCCTATGACGGGCAGCGCAGCCGGGAGCACCGCAAGATCAGCATCACGGACGCCATAGCCGTCCATAGCGGACACATCCGTTGCAGGGGCATTAGAGCGCGCCAGCAGGTCTTGTGCTAAGACCCGCCCGGGCGCATCCTCAAACGCCACGGTTTCAACACCGACTGGCGCAGCAACATCAATAACGCGAGCCAGCGCGTCTTCAAAGGGAACCATTTGCATCGCTATTATGCTTTCTCTGCTGTCCAATCACCGGACTTTCCGCCGCTTTTAGCGGTGAGTTTTATGCCGCCTATCGTCATGGTTTTATCAACGGCTTTCATCATATCGTAAAGCGTCAGGCAGGCGACGCTGACGGCTGTCAGCGCTTCCATCTCAATGCCTGTTTGTCCTGCCGTTTGGGCCTCTGCTTCAACGCGAAACCCCGGCAGGCTGCTGTCGGGCGTTATACGCACAGCGACTTTCGTAAGTGGTAAGGGATGACAAAGCGGGATGAGCTCGGCCGTTTTCTTTGCGCCCATAATTCCGGCTATTTCCGCCGTTGTAGTCACAGAGCCTTTGGGCGCTTTACCTGCGAACACTAACTGTAATGTTGCCTCTTGGGTCATAATATAGCCGCTTGCGACCGCGCGGCGCTGCGTGACGGGCTTGTCGCCAACATCCACCATATTGACCCGGCCTGCACCGTCCAGATGAGTGAGCCCGCTCACGGACAAATCCCGCGATAGCGTTCAATCTGGCCCACCAGTGAACAGGGGCGGTATTGGCTATTAAACTCAAAAGCAAAGACATTATCCCAGGCATCGCGGCACGCGCCTGTTGAGCCCGGCACACAAAAGACAAATGTATCCTCAATCTGTCCCGCAAAGGCGCGTGATTGTAATGTTGAAATGCCCACAGTGCCCATACTGACATGATGGAAAACTGTCGCGAAGCCGTCCATCTCGCGGCGAAAGAGCGGTTTAACCGCTTCGGGAGTAACGTCTCGCGGCGCAAAACCTGTGCCGCCCGTTGCCAAAATCACATCAATATCAAGCTTATTGACCCAAGCTTTTATCGCAGCTTGTATGGCGTCAATCTCATCTTTGACGATGATATGATCCACTAAATTATGCCCTGCTTTAACGGTCCGATCAGCAAGCAACCCTCCCGAAGTATCAGTTGTTTTATTGCGCGTGTCGGACACTGTCAGAACAGCAATGTTAATTGGATAGAACGTCAGACTCTCATCAATATGGGCCATATCTATTTACTCCATCGTTTCCGGTCATTGTGGTCACGGTCGGTGGGTTCAATCCAACGTGTTCCAAAAGGACCTTCTTCTCGTTTCCAAAAAACGGCATCGGTTTTTAATCGATCCATCACATAATCCGCGGCCTGAAAAGCCTCTCGGCGATGATCGCTTGCCACTCCGACAAAAACAATCGTCTCCCCCGGCGCAATCGGCCCGCAGCGGTGAATGACGCGAACGACGTCAACACCAAAGCGAGACAATCCATTGCGCGCAATGTCATCCAGCGATTTTTCAGTCATCCGGGGGTGCCATTTGAGAACCAGAGTGTCCAAACGCTCACCTTGTTTCGTTAGCGGACGCATCACGCCACGAAATGTTACAGCGGCGCCGGCCATATTCGCAATACTGCTAAAGTCTGCTTCAACTTTAGCATTGTCAATAATGTCTTGGGTTAACCTAGCCCGGGCGCTCATAGCTTTAACCGCCGGATAAAGGGCTAAAAAATGCAACACGGTCTTGAGAAGATATGACAGTGTCCTCGGGAACCATTACGTCATTAATGACGGGCCGAATAGATGGCTTCAATAGTTCGTCATACTCATAGTCATTAGCGAGACGCGCACGTAATTGACCTACGGTCATACCAGCACTGTCTAAGTCGCAAAACCGCTTTGAGCCCATGCGATCTGATATGCGACCAAAAAATTCTACTTGTATATTTTGCATGTCGATCCTGTCTTTTAATCTGTAATAAAACAGTGCCTTTTATCTTTTATGACCTGAGACAATTTGCAACCTGTTCAGGCCAGAAATCCAACAAGTCCTAACCATTTAAATATCAAGCGAGCTGCAACATATAATATGAGCACAGCAGTAAGCCGTTTTAAAAAAGCCGGATTAAGCCGCTTAGAGGCCATCCATGATCCAATCTGACCCCCGACAAATACGGCGCAGAGTAACGGCCAATATGGCACAGCAAGAGACAATAGCTGCGTATCAGCCAGCTTCATAATTTGTCCTGACAGCCCGGAGATAGAGTTAGCCAAGATAAATAGACTACAGGCTGCTGCGATTTTACGGGGCGTGTCCCAACGCAGCCAATAGAGCACAGGGGCGAGGAAGATTCCGCCTCCAATGCCCACAATTCCAGAAAGCAACCCGATACTACCGCCTGCAAGGAAAGCCAGCGTAAGTGGTGTGCGACGCTTATCCGCCGTTTCATATACAAAGTCCCGTTGCAGCAGGAGCCGAGAACCGCTTAAAAATAAAGCGCCGCCTAAAATTCCAATGAACACAGTTTCAGTCACGGGTAGCATTCCCCCAACCCATGCGGCGGGAATGGATACGACGAGAAATGGCATCAAGGTGCGCGGCGCAACAAGCCCCTCTTTGGAGAAGCGAAGTAACCCGCCTGATACAACAATAATATTGCAGGCCAAAGCAATAGTGGGAAGAATGCGAAACTCTGTACCATGCAAAACAAGCAGAGCATTATATGTTGAACCGCCGCCAAACCCGACGGCTGCATAAAGCGCGGCTACAATAAAGAAGAGACAAATTAAGTGTAGTGGCATTCAAACTTTCAACTATCGTGCAACAGTTTTAACACAATAACTGAAAGAGGCTATAGGTTGATTATAGTCCAAATAAGCAAGTGTTCTTTTCAACAATCAAACATCTATCAAGCGTCAATCGGACATCCAACAATCCCAGATGATTTAAAGGATGCTATCGGACTCCCAACTATGGAGAACGTTGTGACCAATTATTCGGAATCACTAATAAGAGAATATGCGAGGCCCGCGCCGCGTTACACAAGCTATCCGACTGCTCCGCATTTTTCTGAAAATATTCAACATGCCCAAGTCCGCTCTTGGATGATGGGCATTCCGGAACAAGGTGGAATTTCAATCTATATACATATTCCATTTTGCGACCGACTCTGTTGGTTTTGTGGATGTCACACCAAACACACACTAAAATATGAGCCCGTCAAAAACTATCTCCAGACACTTTATGCTGAGATGCGGCTAACTGCTCAAATTATTGGTCGGCGTCAGAATATTCGGCATTTGCATTTAGGCGGCGGCTCACCCAGTCTCCTAAAAGCGCCCGAATTGGAGGAGCTTAAAGCCGTTTTGAATGAGTGTTTTACGTTTAGTACTGAAACAGAAATCAGCCTAGAATTTGACCCCACGGATTTGGATAGCGCCTCACTCAAAGCCTTTGCGAAATTTGGCATCACGCGCGCAAGCCTAGGCGTTCAGGATTTTGATCCCCGCGTACAGCAAAGCATTAACCGCATTCAAACATTTGAGCAAACAAAGTTCGTTGTCGATACACTTAGAGATTATGGCGTGACTTCACTCAACATAGATGCGCTTTACGGCTTGCCCTATCAAAGCCTTGAGACTCTTGAACGCACACTTGTATATGTTGACGCCTTACAACCCGACCGGATTGCGCTTTTCGGTTATGCTCACGTCCCTTGGGTTAAACCGCATCAGAAACTCATCCCGGACGATAGCCTGCCGAACAATATTTTGCGGTTTAAGCAAGCGCGTCTTGCCGAAGGGTTTTTTGAAACAAAAGGCTACACTGCAATTGGAATTGATCATTTTGCCAAACCGACCGATAGTTTGGCCGTTGCTTACAGGCACCAGACAGTTCGCAGAAATTTCCAAGGTTACACGACCGATGATTGTGACACACTCATCGGGTTTGGCGTGTCCTCTATAAGCCAATATCCACAAGGCTACTCCCAGAACGTTAAAGACACCCATTCCTACAAACGCGCCGTTGAAGGCGGGAGCCTGCCCATCCAACGTGGTTTTGCAATTGGCGCAATGGATATTACAACGGCAAGCGCAATAAATGAGCTGATGTGTTATTTCACTCTAACTTCGGATAGGCTGCGACGCTCATTCGGAGATCGCGCGGACCTCATTTTGACGCGCGCAGAAAGATTAGCTTCAGAAGATATGCACGGCTTTTTTGTGAAAGATGGGGCTGATTTCAAAATCACTGAACGTGGTAAACCTTTCACCCGAACTTTGACCTCAGCGTTTGATGAGTATTTAAAAAACAATGAAACGCGGTACTCGATTGCTGTATAGGGCGTGAGCCGATTGTCCTCTATTTATAGAATTCTACTTTAAAACTAACAGGACCTGTGATTTCTACGCGGTGGGCCTGTTCAGGTTTTATAATTCCCTCGCTCTGCAGATTTAAACGCGCTTTTTTCTCTGGCGGTCCAACAATGATATAATCTAGCTCGCCGCTTAAGATGCAAATACGACCCCATACAGTTGATTTCGTTTGATGAAGTGTCGTCAATTTTTCAGGCACGGTGTCTTCTGTGAAAACAGGTGACTCAGCATATTTCTGAACGTGGACGGGAATTCGGATCATTGGGTGTCTCTCAGTGATAACCAGGGTTTAAATGTTGCCAAGCGAAATCTCATTTACCATATTTTGGGCGTCCTAAGCCGGGCATTCCAAATATGGCCAGTTTCAAACTTGAGGCTATGCGTTCGGCTCTCACCATAAAATATTCAACCGCATCTTGTGTCGGGGCTGTATCTACGAGTGTTTGGCGAAACAGGCCAAGCCAAATTCCAAAATGCCAATCTTGAATAGTGTCAGCATGTTTTTGATGCGCAGGAACGGGCTTACCTGAGTACAGACCGGCATTTAGGGTTACCGAGGCCCAGAAAGCCTTCATACGACCTAAATGGTGTGGCCAATCTTCTCCTTTGATGGCGGTATTGAAAACCGGGCCTAATACCTCATGATCACGTATACGACCGTAAAACGTCTCAACTAATCGATCAATATAGACTTCATCTATGCCCATATCCTCAGCATTCTTTCGGGTATCTTCACGAGCGCTCGTTACGCGTAAATCTGTCATTGTTCAGCCTTTTCCAGAAGAAGCTTTTCAAGTGCAGTATTGTCAGTAAGCAAGTCGGCAAGTGTAAATTGGTTAAGGCAGTCGTAAAAAGCAGTTTGCGCCTGTGCCAAAACTGATGATAAACGGCATGCAGTAGTAATCATACAAGTCGCCTTACCGCCCGGAAAACACTCCACGAGAGCTGTGTCTTGCTCCATATCGCGGACAATATGCCCAATATTTATGCTTTCGGGCTTTCGCGCCAAATACAAGCCTCCTGAGCGCCCGCGAACCGAGGTGACATAGCCATCTTTCACCAAATGATGCGCAACTTTCATCATATGGTTTTTAGAAATTTTATACCGATCTGCCGTTTGTGCAATCGTGACAAGCCCCCCCTCATTGACGGCAAGGTGCATTAAAAGCCGAAGGGCATAATCTGAGAATGATGTGAGCTTCATAAACGCCTCTTAAAAGATATATCTTTCTTATTGCTTTTAAGAACCAACAGCAATAAGAAAGATGTATATTAAATATATCTTTTGTGGAGACAGATCATGCAGAGTAATAGTAATGGTCCATGCCGTTATGACTGTGAGTGTTATGACTGTGAGTGTTATGACTGTGCAGCTAATATCTATACGGGCTTCGATTTTCCTTATGAGGGCGGGAACGGTTTCATCCGCGGATCACTTAAAAGGACCGCGACTGCGTTACAAAGATTAGTCAACACATTGCTCTCAAACCTAAGAATACCATAGAGTTATCAGAGCAGACCGAGCAACATACCGACTGGATCAACCCCAAACAGAACAGGGTGAAGCAGAAGAAACAGGCTCCAGAGGGCAAAGCCCAGACAAATGCCAATCACAGCAGCACTATCAAAATGGCCGCGGGCAGATGTCATGGTAGACCACTGCTGCGGTCCAGACTTTTCGCTAAATCTTTTCTCGACGCGCTGGACACCGATGAGTCCAAATAATGCAGAACCGGCAAATAATATAAGGCTCGGCCAATCACCGTTGGCGGGAATATGGGCGACCGCCCAAAGCGTCAGCCCCCAAATAATTGGATGACGCACCCATCCGATAAAGCCAGGGCGGACGGGATCAAACCCCTTCCGGCGAAACGCAACAGAAAGTGGGTTGGGTGATAACGCGCCTACGCCAAGCAAGATAAAACTTACCAAGGTCACGACGGCCGCAAAGTGGTAGCTCCATACGGGAGTTGTCCATAGAGGTATGCGATCCGCACTTAACACGGCCCATATGACCCATGCCAAGAGCACAACTGATAAAACCGAATAGGCCAGCAAATAGCGGCTACGGCCCCAACGCTCAATCAAAGCCGGCTTTATCACCGTTCGAGAAATGGCGACATGACTGAGTATGAATACGCCCATGGCGATGAGAACCATCATTGCTTATACACCGCCATAGCTAAAGCTGAGACCTAACCATGCAAAGGCAAGGCCGAGAAACGTTACAGCAATAATATGCCCGCCAAGTACGGCCAAGCTCGCTGGCGTCAGGCGTGGTATCACACGAAATCGCGCATGAAGCGCCAGTCCGAATGTGGCCGCAAGGCAGATAAGTTTAAGTGAAATTGTAAGCGCAATAGCGTCACTCCAATCTGCCCACGCCATAATGTCAGGTAGGAGCCTGTAAGATAGCCAAAGCCCCGTGATGACTTGTATGATTAAGGCGGGCATACCGATGCGCTCATATATTCGTTCAAAGCTCTCAATCATTTTCGGATCACGCTTTGCCAACGCTTCAGGGAGTAGACTTATCGCCAAGATTAAATGACCGCCCACCCAAATTGTGGCGGCCAGCAGGTGAATATATAAAAGGATCATGTGCATGAGGACTCATCTTTTATAAGGGGCGGCGGAAGAGGACGTGACAGCACAAAGGTGCCAGCCAGTAACAAAATTATGGCTTGGGCAATTAGTGCAAAACGCGGCGCACCCAATAGAATAGACAATGTGAAAATTGCCCCCATGGATATGACGGCGATAATTTTTGTGGGGCGACCAATAGCACCGTGTTGACGCCAATTTAGTATGAGTGGGCCAAAGATACGATGGCCAACTAACCATTGATGACATCGCTGCGATGACCGCGCAAAACAAAACGCCGCAAGAAGTATAAAGGGCGTGGTTGGCAGAAAAGGAAGAACAACGCCTACCGCTCCAAGAACAAAAGCAATCAGGCCGCCGAAGAGCCAAATAGGCCGCATAATTTTAGAGGATTTATGATGTTCAAATTGCGACATGTAAGGGCCCCAGCCATGAGCTAATAGCAAATGTTACTTTGCTCAATGGTCATTATCAATACAAATGCCAATTCGGTGACTCGAATTTTATCTGCACATCAAATGTAATTTTAATTGAATTAGCATGCCATTATTGACAATCATAAGGTAACATATATGTTACCTTATGATTGAGATACAGGAATATCTTGACGATGACAGCGTAAGTGCCTTTGGACAGTGGTTTGAGGCACTAGATACTCAAGCGGCTTTGAAGGTTGCCACGTAGATGGCTCGACTTGAGACTGGTAATACATCGGCCTTAAAAGTCTTGGGAAAGGCCTTAGGGAATGCCGGATACATTGGGGCCCGGTATTCGTGTTTACTTAGGGCGCGAAGGCGACAGTCTTGTGACCCTTTTTGGCGGCGGTACTAAAAAAACGTCAAAGCAATGATATTCAAAATGCGATGGCCGCATGGGAGCGTTATAAAAAAAGAATGAAGGATGAAAGAAAATGACCGTTACAAGAAGCTTCCGCGATACAGTTCAGGCCCGCGCGGCCACAGATCCGGATTACCGTTATGGACTCTTGACCGAGAGTATGGATTCTATGTTGTCCGGTGATCTGGAAACAGGCAAAGCGCTGCTACGCGACTACATTAATGCCACAATTGGCTTTGAGCCTTTAGCTGAAGCTATAGGTAAGTCTCCCAAAAGCCTTATGCGAATGTTAGGCGTGAGCGGAAATCCAACAGCCAAAAACCTCTTTGGGATTATCAGCCTATTGCAAGAGAAAGAAGGCGTGCATTTGCACACAAAAGCCGCATCATAAGACAAAGCGAATCAGTACAAAATGTCACATATTTTCGACTTGAAAACACCCATGTATTTGTTTTCATGTGTGTTTAATGTAGGTTAACCTCCTGCTTGCGGAGTCACACTTTGAGCTCTAATGAACTGAATATTGTATTTTACGACTATCCGACTAAGATTTACGGTGAACTCAAACCTATGTTACTTGAGACATGGTCATTATCTAATACCCGCTGTGGCCGCCATAGAGGAAAGAAAAATTTTATTAAATTTGCAAAAATATCCGCTCAATCTCTTCAATCCAAAGTTGGAATTTTTGGTGCAGAAAGAGTGACCGATCAAAATTGAAGTAGGTTTTCGCAGAAAGCGGAGGGTATGGGATGAACAATTTTAAGAAACTCATCACGTCTGTACTTCATGGATCCACCATCGCCATAACTCGGGCGAGAGTTCTTGTGTCCCACCAACAAACATTGCAATCCGTAGTCCAGTCCCGCTTCCAACATCCGTTTCTCAAAGGAGTGTCGAAGTGAATAAAGTCTGTGATCCGGCGTCACCTGCAATCCCCGAACTCGCAGCCCATCCATAATAGCCTTTGACATGACATTGCCTTTATTACGGTAACGGGGAAAGCCATTAGGCGCTCTTTTGAATGCTTCTAGCGCACATCCAACCAGAGGAATATCGCGAGACGATGCCACTGCTTTTAGCTGCCGATCTAAGCGCGAGCGTATCTGGATATAAGGAACTTCTGCGTCCAGCTTGATATTTTCAGGCACGATGTTTGAAAGCTCGCTTGGGCGGCAGCCTGTTTCAATCATTGCATAGACTATGAGGGTCGCCTCGGCATTAAGTCCATCGAAAATGCCAGGCTCCAAAAAGCGCGTCCGCACAAACTCGTCAGAGAAGCAGGGCACGTCTTTAGAAGGCTGTTTCGCGAAGCCTAGTTTACGAAACGGGTTGTCACGATTTTCATCGCCTTCGTATTCCCAAAACTCACGATATAACTTTCTGATATTGCCTAGGTCGCGATTGGCACTATTCGTTGTTAGCGGCTTGGAGCCATCTTTCGGAGCAACGCGCGCCGCCCACCAATTATAATATTTGCGTGCATGGTCTCGGTTAATTTTGTTCATCGGCAGATCACCTACAACTTTGATGAAATTGTTGAGCGCGCGCATTTTAACTTTGCGCCAGGATTTCTTTTGTTCCTCCGACTTGCCCAGCAACTCGCTGACCACGATTTCATCGCAGTAAAGTTCCATCGCCTTGCTGATTTTCACGGCTGGCCGCTCAACTAAACCTAGCACGGCGTCGGCTTCTTTTTTATCCGGCACGGGGTCAGTCGAAATAGCCTTCAATCGATCGATTATGTCAGCCAGTGTCGCTACGTCCGCGAGATCCTGAACAGGTGTATAGACAAAGCCCTTTGCCATCGCACGGCGCTGCGCTGACTTATAAGATCGACGGGCAATATCTGTCGGAAGAGTGTCACTCGCCATGACGCTTGCCCAGAATTGATTGTCCGCTTCTATGAGCGCATCACGCCGAGCGCGCGCAAGTTCAAGGCTCACTGTCTTGAGCGACTTATAAACCGTACCGCGTGTGTCGAAAAATTCATACTCTCTGGGCACCCGCCGAACATAGTGCCAGCGCGCGCTGCGCTTCTTAAGATGTTGATTCAAGTGCCTCATTACGCCCATAATGTAGGCTCCTTTGTAGGTCAAAATATAGGTCAAAAATCGTGAGAAATTACAGGACCCTGCAGGAAAGTGTAGTAATTTCAGAGACTTAACCCTTTGATATCAAAGGAAAGTGGTGCGGCTGAGACGCTAGGGTGTTTGTTTCCTCTTGAACTTCGTATAGATAAAATACTCAAATAAATCAATAAAATAGTTGTTGCTTAGTTTAAAAATCATGAGAGTTTGTACTCACTTTTGTACACACATCACAGGGACGGTAATCCGTCTTAGTTTTGACGGAATCACAAGGTGATACGACTAAATCGATATTCGAGGTTGGTAAAAATTCTTTAATTTTGGAACTTTATGCCACGCTCCGCAGAGAGGAATACGACTTTCACGATGTTGAGGTTATGCCTCTGGCAATATAGGGATTTGCATCCCTTAAGGGAAGTCCATATGATGGTTGAGTTGGAGATAGCTTATCGTGCAGGCTTTCAAGTATCAGGCATTCATGTCTTATGCCCACGGCGATGAGTCGATGGCAGCGCATTTGCATCGCGCGCTTGAGACATTCCCTATTCCAAAAATGCTTCAGGCAAAGTCCGGGAAAACCCTGTCACCGATTTTCAGAGACGTCACGGAGCTAACCGCCCATCACAACCTGTCCGAAAAAATTCGAGATGCAGTGAATCACTCCAGATTTCTTATTGTGCTTTGCTCTTTCGCCGCCAAAGACTCCCATTGGGTAAATGAGGAAATCCGGCTATTTCGCAAGTTACACGGCGAAGCGTCAATTCTGTGCGTTCTGGTCGAGGGCGACCCGGACACGTCTTTCCCGCCCGCCCTCACGGAAAATAGCCGAGAGCCCCTGGCGGCAAATGTTGCAGGTGGACGTGAAAACTTTCGTCTTGGGGTGACCCAATTGGCCGCGTCCATGCTGGGTGTCGGTCTGGATGAGCTTATCCGGCGCGATGCCAAAAGGCGAAAACGGCGCACGCAGGCTATCACATTTGGCGCCGGGGTGTTCTCGGCTCTGATGGGGGGCATGGCCTGGACGGCTATGGATGCCCGGGACGACGCTATAATCAGCCGAACGGAAGCCGAAAAAATGGTCGAGTATATGATAACCGATCTCAAGGAGGATTTAGGGCCCGTCGGCAAGCTCAATATTCTTGACGATGTGGGTAAACGGGTGACCGATTATTATGACGCCATTCCGCTCTCCGACATGGATGATGATCGCATCGCCCGGCAGGCCCGGGCTCGACATTTGTTGGGACAGGTGGCCCTCTCGGAACGTGATCGGGTTAAGGCGCTTATCGAGATTAAGGCGGCCTATGACGCAACCTGGGAAATCCTGCGCCGCCGCCCCGATGACACAAGTGCCATCTTTGCCCATGCCCAAAGCGAATACTGGATGGGGGAATTAAAAAAACAAGCCAAGGATTATAACACTGCCCTTATCTATTGGACGGAATATGACCGTCTGGCGAAACTGTTATATGACAAAGACCCCAACAAGCTGGATTGGATTATGGAGGCGGGTTGGGGTGACAATAATTTGGCCTTTCTAAATAATAAGAGAAGTGAATACTCTTTAGCTCGAACAAATTATTCAGGTGCAGTAGGTTTATTCAATCAAGCACTAGCCCAGACCCCGGACAATCAAATGATTGAGCATGAGTTGGCGAATGCTTTGGCAGGCCAAGCAAATGCAGCAAGGCATTTAGGTCTAATTGAAGAAACTAAAAAAATACGACTCAAACAAATAAAAATTTATAAAAATCGAATAAAATTGGAACCAAATAATTATGAGTATTTATTTCGATTAGCTCAGGCTAAAATAGCATCTATGGATGATTTCCTTGAGGAAACAACAAGCGACGATATATTGGATATATTCGATTCGCTACAGACATTGGTTGACGCAGATTACAGGAATTTTGAGTGGGGGGGTGAATATGTGAGATTCATTACTGACGTTTTAGAATCAAAGAATGGATTAAATGCGGAGGGGAAGAAAAATCTTGCTGCTTCAGGCCTAAAATACGTCCAATCAACTGGCCCTCATCAAGATTTTAAAACCGCACATGACATTTTTAACAAATTCCTTGAGGGACAAAAAAATCGGTGACTCCATTTGGAGCCACCGAACAAGATATTTTAATTCTATGGTGGTCCTTTAGTGTCATTATTTGTACCCGGATCGACAATGATATCTGTGCGCATGATGGTGTCTTCATAATTTTCGCCAACTTTGATCCGACCGGGTTGGATAATGCTGACATGGAGATTATATTTCAGATCAAACGTTTCGCCCTTTTCCTTCTCCCAACATTTGTTCAGTACCATTAATCCGTGGCCACTATCAAAAGTACCGATCACCTCAAAGGCTTCATCCTGATGACCTTTCGGCACATTATCGACTGAGAACTGGGTGTTGTCGGTAAACCGCCAATTATCACGCGAGAGGTGAAAGAGCATGATAACGGGTGTGTTGATGTTGAAATCGAGCGGGGTAGAAGGCACGCCGCTTTGTTGCCCATCGATAGGCTCAAAGAACTTAACGTAGCCGCCATAGGCAGCCTGCGCACCTTGGCCACCGAGCCCGGCAACTTTGGGCCATAAGCTTTCAAGGTCTGGCACCTTGATACGGTGTCGTTTGATAATGCCTTCATCAATATCCACAGATATGGGCAGCAAGAGTGGCGCGCCCTTGGTTTCCTGCGTGAAGTCTGAACTGTTCAACCAGTCTAGTTGGTAATCATCCCAGTCCTTAAGATATTCCTGATTGGCTTTGATATCGTCTTTTGTAAATCGTGGCATGGTTCCCTCCTTATGCCTGTGTGATTATATTTAGCCTCTTGCTCGCACAAACGATGTGATCGCCGTCACGCATTATTTAGTTTCTGGTCCCGAGCCGGGTTTGCGTTTACCAGCATGTCAATGGCCATGGCCAAATTAGCTGCTTCCTCGCCGTTAAACGTCCGGTCACCGGCGAAATGCAGGCCGACCAGTTGGCCATCCATATCCAATATGGGCGCGCCGGAGCTGCCTCCCAGTGTTGAAGCATTGTGGCAAATCGCCATAAGTTTTTTTGAAGGATTAATCCGGGGTTCCACAGAAACCTCAACCCCGTAGGGCGTGTCCGTATCTGTCGAATGGCGGAAGATGCGACCTTGGCTTATGCGTTTGACAGCAAACACCGGGTCATCCTCTACAACCGACAAAATAAGGGCATTTACCTCAAACGGACAGGGGTAGGAAATCGACACAACTTCTCGCGTGTTTAGCTCGTCTGTGGGTATAGAGACGCGCTCAATGGGCGTGCGATCTGTCACACTTCGCGAGAGGGTAAATATGGCCACGTCCAAGTTTGAAATGATTAGGGGCGGATCCCCGTTAAACGGTACATAATCGGACGCGTCCCGGTCACGTTCGGCGATAAATTCAATGCCGCCGCAATCGGGCCCCGTCAGATATTGTTTATAAAACTCGTAGACATGCTGGTTGGTCATGATGTGGCTGGGTGTAATGAGAAAGCCTGTGCCAAACGAGACATCATCATTGGTGGGAATGCCTTCCTGCCGGCCCCCTATGCGCCCTGTGGCCAAGTAGGCCGGCTTGAGCACCGCATATTGCCCCGTCAGAGTTTGCAGTCCCGAAGGCACCATCTGCCCCATGGGTGCGAGCGGCGCCGGGCCAGGTGCGACGGCCCCAGCCAATAGAGGGCTGTCTGCGAAAACAACACCGGCCTCGGGCGGGCGCTCGGGTTTGGGCAGGGCTTGTCCAGCTGGGACAATGGGTGGAATCCACCAGCTTTTCTGTGTCAATACAGCGGATGAGACTGTTTCGGGATTTACTGGCTTGCCAAGAATAATTTTCCTGAGAAAAATGAAAAGCAAGGGCACGGCCAACAACAGAGTTCCAATAAAATATAACCATTTATATGGGTCATCCACTGTTGGATCATCCACGTTAGAGATTTTAGATGAAGGAACACCCGTTACATTATAAGTTATGTTGACCTGCCTATTCCCTCCGCGCCCATCGGACACTGTGAAAGTGATAAGATAATTACCGTTTTTAGGAAAAGTGATATTGAAATTACCATCGCGCCCATATCCAAAGGGAATTTGCGGGGTTGACTTTACGTTGATTACCGAGAGGCGATCCCGATCTGGGTCGGAAGCATAATTCAGAAAGTTCCCGTCGGTGCGATCAGTCAAGATCATCAGGTTTTGATTATATCCAACTGGTGGTCGATTGCTAAGGACGGGAGGTGGTGAAGCCGTGCCGATGAAAGTAACTTCTCTGATACCGAGTTCACCCCCCGGGGGATCAAGGAGCCACAATCGCACACGATCAATATTTTTTGGTTTATTGATGTCAAAATTAGTTGACTGGCTGTTCTGATTGTTTGGGTCAATATTAAGAGGTCCACTCGGATAATCATATATGTTTACGCCCCGGTTATCAAAAAATTCAAATCTAATGGACCGAAACCCAGCTATTGGACCATCTAGACCGTTCCAGATTTTCGCCGCTCGAATGTCAAAAGAATTGTTGAATCTAAAATCCACATAGCCAGAATTCCCGTTGACAGCTTGCGAGCTAGACACGGCAAAACCAGCCGGATAGGGCGTGATTTCAATCCCATCACTTATCTGAGAAACCTCAAAGTTACCTAAGGGTTTTAGATTGGTAGATACCGTAATTTCGGAAGGGTTGATATCTTGGGCACTGGCTATACTTGCGACAACCAGACATGTTAATAATGTGATAAAGAACCTACACCATCGGCAATTTTCAACAATTCCTCGATACATGAGTTCCTCCTTTTCCTGTTAACGCATACATCTAAAATTGTAAAGCAAGACTGTGATCTCGATCACGGTGAAAAAGCGTCAACCCTGAAACAAGAAGCTCAACTTGATAGACCTTTGGAATAAGTATAACTTGATATAATGACAAATCATTCGCAATCAGATTATCTCAGTGATTACGACAGGGCGATCACTGAACTTAAATCTGATCCTAATAATCTAGAATTTAGGCATCAAGCCGTTCTTGCGCTGGCTCGGGCTGGATCACTTGATTTTGCCGTCACTGAATTTAAACGGTACGGCTTGGACAGGATTCGTCATCATGAAGACATAATGGCTTTGGGCGGGCGCCTCTCTAAAGATCTCTATTTGGAAAGCACCGGTAAAACCGCTTTAGAACATGCGCGTGATTCCGCGGATAAGTATGAGGCGGCTTTTAAAGACACCAAAGGATATTACTCTGGTATAAACGCCGCGACGATGGCCTTGATGGCTGACATGCCCTGCGACATGGTAATGTCACGGGTTCAACATGTTTTAGATATTTTGCCGTCAACGGAAGATCTGTCGCCAACAGACCATTATTTTATCGAAGCCACCCGGGCCGAATGTTTTTTGCTGCGGCGTGAGAATGTAAAGGCCGAGGCATGTCTACGATCGGCCGTCGCCTTTGATCCGTTAAACTATCCCGCCCACGCCTCAACGCTAAAACAGTTTCGCCTGATTTTGAACCAACAAAAGGAGAGCCAATCCTGGCTTGAGGGCTTCTCGCCTCCTCGACCGGTTCATTTTGCGGGCCATATATGGGCGACCCCGTCTTCTGCTCCTAATCCCGAGCTCACACATGAAGACGTTGATGCTTTAATGATATCGATATCTGACAAAATACAGCGGCATGATATTGGTTTTGGTTACGGTGCGCTGGCAGCGGGCGCGGATATTTTGATCGCCGAGATCCTGTTAAGAGAGGGGGCCGAGCTAAATGTCATTCTACCTTGTGATACAGATAGCTTTATTGAGCATTCGGTTCGCCCGTTCGGAGAGGCGTGGGTCTCCCGGTTTAAGTCCTGCCTGGACAAGGCGCAGTCTCTGACATCGCTGACAGGCCCAACTCACAAATTGAGCGGGGATCTAAACATTATGGCGGCCCGAATAGCCATGGGGCAGGCTATATTAAGAGGCCACCATTTTGATGTTAGTGCTGCACAAGTTCTGATTTGGGACAACCTACGAAAGGGATCATATACCTCTCATCATGCTGCAGATTGGCAAGAGACCGGCCTGAAACAGGTCATTATCCCCATGGTCGAAGTCGGGAAAATTTCTTCGCCTGCTTTGCTACGATCAGACAGTATTGCTGTGAAACTCGCACGCTCCGACACGGAAGATATTGTGCTCTTCAAGACGCCCATGCAGGCCGTTGAAGCGGCGATACATATGATGTCCGATGCCCAAAATTTGCGACTTGGACTGCATTTTGACATGCAAGATTCAGATGCCGAGCTACAGGCGCTTATTGCACGGAACCTGCATCATAGCATTATGATGCCCGAAGCTTTTGCCAGTTGTGTTGCTCTGTCACAGGATGACCGATTTGCTGTGAAATATGCTGGACGTGTGAAAGACAAGGCAGGCCGGCTCATCCGCAGTTACATATTACAGGTTATGGCCTAGGCCAAACTGGGTTAGGCGAATACAGCGCGCAAGCGTTCGGGATTTTGCACAATCAGGGCTCCGGGTACACGCGATACTAAGCCCATTTTTTGAAGTTCATTCACCGTTCTTGATACCGTTTCCCGTGTGGAGTTAACGCGACGGGCCAGCTCGACAAATATGGGGTTTGGTCGAATAATCTGCTTGTCAGGGTCAATACCTATGGGCGAGGCCAGCCTAATGAGTTCGGCACAGACACGGCCTTTCACAGATAACGTATGGGCGCTAACCAAATCCGACATGGTCAAACCCAAACGATGGGCCAGATCTTTCGCAACAGCATGCGAAAGTCCGGCGTGTGAGGCTAAGCAATCTCTCATTGTGTCAACCGGCATTAGGCGCAATTCCAAGTCTGTTTCAACATGCAGCTCGAAATCCAAAAACTCTTCCGCCAAAAAAGATACCATGCCGATGAAGTGGCCTTGAGTATATTCTCCTATCCAGGTTTCATCTCCGTTTGCAGAGTAGGAGACAGCACTGGCCCTCCCGGACATGACGATACCCACGTTCTGAGGTGCCTGTCCCTGGAATCGGATGATATCTCCCGTTTGATAGCTTTTCCTTACAGAGCGTTCTTCCAGAATGCTGTACCAATCATGTTCACCGAGGTCGATCATACTAAATTTATAACATGTCTGAAAAGCAGATAAACTCTTATTTTGCAGGACAGCAATCTTATGTGCCTAGGAAATACGAAACTCAAACCCGTCTTCAAAAATCTGTAAAGGAACTGATGACGAAATTCCTGCTGATACAGAATTTGGCTTTGAAATATCTGGTGGAGCGGCAAACACATTAAAGTGCAATAGCTGCAAAATTGCTGACAGTAGATTCGCTCTCCATGACATAATTAAAATAATCAATGTCATAATTGTCCATTGTGTCAGCAACCATATGGGTTTTGCACTCACTTTTGTACACGCTTTTTAGAAACGGGAATTCATAATAGTGCTAAAATCTAACGCCGTGATCTCCGTCACAGACGGCCCGGTATTTTTGCCCAATCTTCAATCAAATTCAGAATTGGAGAATGTGATGCCAGAATTAATGAGAACCTTTGTCAGCCGGGCACCCCAAAAAACATCGCCTGAAAAGCACGCAAATACGATGTACGCTACTCACGCGAAAAATCTGCGTTCAAAATTTTACAACGACCTATCCAAACTTTGTGAGACCTCAGCATCGGATGAAATTCTAAACGAAGCCGCAGCTTATCTTAAAAACGATAATGCCGTCAGCATAATTGAAGATTTACCTGAAATTTTACAAGCGCCCCTAAAGGCGATGGAACATAAAAACTACGAATTCGTCTATTCTGATGTATCAGAACTTATTAATGGCCGCAAAAGAGGAGCCTTGTTTGGTGACGATTTTGAACAAGGTCATATTTGCCCTACTTCACCTTATTTTGAGGCACGAACACGTTTAGAAGATACGCTTTTGATGCGCTCCCTGGTTCCTGCTGAAAAACCAGAGATAAACCTACAAAGAGCGCTAAAAGGTATTTTATATTTGGAAAAAGCTTACAAAGCTGGGCGTGCGCGTAAAGATATCAATATTCGTAAGCACTTTGAAAAACCAATTCTTCTGGATTCCTGTCTTTTGTCGCATGACCCCTGTAAAGAAAGACCGCAAGATGGGGGGCATTCATTACCTGTCAATGAGCACAAACCTTGTGACTGCGCGGACAATGGAGAATGTCCTGATGAATGCTGTGAATGCGAATGTGACAATAAATGCGTCGAGCAAGATCCGTGTTGTACTAAACTTGTTCCGCATATTGGCGAGCTTTTTATTATTCGCGATGACGTTTATTGTTACGAAGCCAAGGAAATTGCGAAGATTGTGTCGGTAATGGAGTCTGAGTATCGAGAAGTCACTCATCGCAGATTAAAGCGAGAAGAATTATATTCAGAAACACAGACCGAAATTTCAACTCAGGAAGAAACCACACATCAGGTTGAAAAGGCAACAACACTACGTGACGAAATGGACAAGGCGATTGACAGGGATCTAAGCCTAAACACAAGCTCCAGCTTCACGTATGGAGGAGATAAAATTCCTTACTCAGCGACGGCCAGTGTGGACGTCAGTAGTAATACCTCGCGGCGAGATGCCCAGCGAATTGCAAAGGAAACAAGCACACGGATATTGGATCGGGCCGTGAAACAAGTGAATAAAAAAATGAAGTCACTGACATCACGGCGATTAACGCATGAAATTGAAGAGACAAATGTGCATAAGTTCGGTGCCCCAGATGGGGCCCTTAAGGACATGTCCAGGACTTTTCACGAAGTTGTTGAAAAGCGTGAAGCGCAAATGTACAGCGCCGGGATTAAGGGAATGTTGCAAATCAATTTTCCAGAACCAAGTGCGCACTTCTTCGAGCTATTGCAAATTGATTTTGATTTAGAGGCCCCCGAAATACCGTCAAGCAAACCCTTTAACTGTAGTGAATTCACGGTTGAAAATTATCAAGAGATAGCTGGCGAGTACGGTGCGAGTGCTACCTCGCCACCTGAGATGGGGCCCGTAAAATACCTAACCTATCGTGGAAAAAAGGGCGATTCAATTCAAGTAACAGTTCCGGATGGTTACACTGCTACGAAAATGGATCGTGTGGCGAGTTATCTTTATCGCCCAAATGGACTTCGTAAAGGGCATGTTGCGTTTTCATTAGACGGTGACAATGTAGCTGAGTGGAAGGGTAAGAACACATCCGACAGAAATTCCACTTCCATATCTGTACGGGGTCAAGCAACGGCGACTATTACAGGCACAAATTACAATAATAATTCATGGATTGAAGTTCGTCTAACTCTAACCCCAGATCCTGTCGATTTAAAAGGGTGGAAAGAAGACCTATGTGAACAAATCAAAGAGGCCATCAAGAAAAAAGAAGATGCTTATGTGCGTGATGTTGACATTTATGAGGAGGCCAAAGCCCAACATAAAATCAAACAGACGAAATTGGTTGATGAACGCATAAATAAAAGTAATTTTGCCTTGTCCGAAGTGATCAAGGAAAACATTGCGCATCACGCCAAAACCGTCATTGCCTGTAATTTCTTTGATATAGACAATGGTATGCGAAATCGTGTGCAGCCGTGCGGCCTCCCGCAGATGAATTTCAAGCAAACCAAGAAGTATGCCCGCGTAGTAGATCTTTTGGAGCGATGCTTTGACTGGCAGTTCATGTCTTATATGCTTTATGGCCAGTCTCATGCTCAAAAGTGCAAATGGAAAGAACTAGCCCAACGAACCCAATCTAAGAACACCCACTTTCAAAAGTTTTTAAACGCTGGGTTTGGCACGGCAATTATTCCAATCAAAGAAGGTGCTGAATTTAAGGTCAACTACTTCTTGGCGACCGGGTTAATTTGGGATGATGAAGATCAACCCCCGATTCCTGGTAAAGCCTTTGCAGATTTCTTTCAGGAGCTGAAGGAAGCTAAAGGTAATTACTCTACGGATCGCGACGGGTTTGTTATTCATGACACGAGCTACATGCCGACGCTCGATGCCAATCAGGTGGTTCTACAAGACAATGCCGATTATTATGATGATAGTGTTACCCCAGCCATATTTGATACAACACTGGCAGAAGCAGATTTCAACCGTGAAATTTTTATAGACAAGAAAGTATACCGTATTTTAGCAATTGACGAAAACTCGAATGGGGATGTTGTGATTACACTGGATAAGGGTATTCCGGTAGACTCTTATGACAATCCTTATCCATGGGCAACGGGGTTTGTATTTTCGGGTATAAATTGGATCTTCGACCAAGCCACACCACATGCCTGGCTTCGCGAAAATATGCGGTGTTTGCCATGCACGTATCCCATTGAGTGTGAAGAGGTTGAGTAATGGGTGTTTTAGATGAAATCTACCCTGAGACCGAATTGCAAAATTTTGTCTCAGAACAACAGCAACAATTTAAACCATCAAAAAAATCAAAATTAAGAAGAAGATTTGAGAAGGAGTTAGTTCAATCCGTAATGGATCTTTGCGCAATGAATTTTGGGTCTTTTTGGGGAGAAAGGGATAAAGAGTTAGTCGATGACCCTAAAGATGCTTACGATAAAGATTATTGGGAGGTAACGCCGCAAATTGAATATTCGAATGGAAACCAAAATGTTGCGACATGGTATGGCTTGAGTTTGAAGGCCAATAAAAGGCATGATCCTGCTCTAGCAATTAATGCGATACTTCAAAAGAAGGACATATGGAAAATTGACTGCGCAATTTGGTCTCAATTATGTTTAATTCTCGCACAATTGCGTATGCTCGGAAATAAAAAATTCAACAAAATTTACGGCAATAAACTATTCCTAATTCGGCAACATGGGGCCTCAGCGATTGAACGTGGTAGCATTTTTGACCACGGACAAAAATTCAGTTTACAGGATATAAAAATAGAAGATGACATCTTCTATAGATTAAGACCCTCAGCAAAGATTCATGACACCTCTACAGTTTATACTACCAAGCAGATTAAGGCATTTGCTAAAAATGGATACCGATTTACTTTTAGAAATTGGGACGCATCACCAGGAGAGGATTTCCAGTATGAAAACGCGCTTTGGTTAGGTAAAGATCAATATGCTGCATTTGGTTTTAAGGATGAAAATACATGCGTTTATACAGAAAGAGAGCTTAAAAATGCCCTTGCAAACATCACATATTCATCTGGTATGTCAGGAGAGCAGGAAACACTAAATGCATATGCCGATAGAGTGGTTACTTTGGTACAAGTAGAATTTTTAAATGCGTCTTTATGATATAAATCAAGGCCTGAAAGTTCATGGTGTAGACAATATATACATTTGTTCGAACGCAGTTCTTCCGAATGGAAGTGCAGTGAATCCGACACTTACTCTTATTGCTCTGACGGAACGTATATCAGAATATCTGACGACCGAAAAATGCTCATAGATGAACTTCTTGGTGGCGGCTTATGCTGGCCAAAAAAGAGGGACGGAAATCCGTCCCTCAACAAAAATTGCAAATCAGGTTAAATTTCCGCGAGGGCGTATATTTTGGTGCGGCTGAGAAGACTCGAACTTCCACCCGTGTTACCGGACAGCGACCTCAACGCTGCGCGTCTACCAATTCCGCCACAGCCGCACTTGAGGAGCGGCTTGCTACCAAAGGATCGACCCTTTGGAAAGCGAAATTATCGGCGCGAACAGTTCTTGATTTCATAGCTCAAAAGCCCCACGTCAGCATTATGACTACAGCCGCTAAGCTTCCGCCCTGTTATAATGACAGTCTGATAGAGCTGCGTAGAAGCAGTGCGCCGGTGGCGTACCCAAACGCACTGTCAGATATGGAAACGCGAAACGCGGCCATTGCCGCCGGCGAGGCGCGCGAGCAAATTTGGCTTCTGGAGCATCCGCCGCTCTACACTGCCGGTACAAGCGCGAAGCGTGAAGATTTGTTGACCCCTCACCGCTTTGACGTATTTGAGGCCGGACGCGGAGGTCAATACACCTATCACGGGCCCGGACAGCGCGTGGCCTATGTCATGGTCGATTTAAAGACGCGCGGGCGCGACATCCGGTGCTTTGTCAACCAGATGGAAGCTGTCATTATTGATGCTCTGTCCGAATTTGGTGTGCGGGCTGAGAGGCGCGAGGGCCGCATAGGCGTGTGGACTGTGCTGCCCGGAGGAGGCGAAGCCAAAATTGCCGCATTGGGCGTACGCATACGTAAATGGGTGACTTATCACGGCATCTCCATCAATGTGTTGCCTGACCTGTCGCATTTTAGCGGCATTGTGCCCTGCGGCATTGCTGAGCACGGCGTCACGAGCCTTTCTGCACTGGGCAGTGGTGCAACATTGCAGGATGTTGATGCAGCCTTATTACAGGCTTTCACCCACCGGTTTGGACCGATAGGGGCTTAGGCTAATGTATCCGTTTTTGCGCTTGGCTTATGTTTAATTAATGCGTTAAGCCCAAACAACGTAATCAGCGAGGCTAATAAACCGGCAATCATACCTTTAAGGGCAATAGCTTTTACATCCATCGCGCCCTCCATAGCGGCTTCCATAGCCTCAGGGTCATCAGCGCCAACCTCCATAGCAGCACCGAACATAGACATGACTTCTCCGCCCATTAGTACGGCGGCTAAAATAAGGTATAAAACCACATACACAAGAATGGGCACCAGACACATAGCGGGACTTTGCCCGCCATCGCGGTACCGTTTCATCCACAGGAATATCCACGGTACGATCAGTAAAAGTGTCAGCCAACCTAGAATTTGAAAAACCATTCCCGGGCCAAAAAGATAATTTAGAAATGATGGGATAAGACCGATCAATATCAATATGAGTCCGCCTTTAATCATGTCCGGCGATGAAATTCGGCCATTCGGGCTAAAAAATAAATTCATCATAATTACGCTCCCTATTATGTTTTTTAATATATTGAAGTCGTCCTGCCGCTTTTGGCAAGTTCAAACTTTTAAATCTGTTTTGATTTTATGAGCGTGTTTGTGCCGAATAAAAGAGCGAGCGAAGCAAAAATTGGCGCGATAACCGTTGTGACCTCTACGCGGCGCTGCTGTGACATTAACACTTCTTCCATCGCGGCCTGCATGGCGGCCCGGTCATCGGGATATTGCATGCCTTGAGACATGGCATCGCCAAATATATCGCCGAGCCCGATCATGATCAGAATCATACTCAAAATAGGAAACAGGACAATCGGGATCAGCGCCATGACCGATGGATAGCCCCCGTCGCGAAAACGTTTCGTCCATAATAATACCCAAGGCACAACTAGCGTGACGCCGAACAGCGCAAATAACCCCGCCAGACCGGCCGGAACGCCGGAGACATATTGCGCAGCTTGCAAAAATGTCCCGAGCCCGATCAGGAATACTCCGCCGCGCTGCATATTACGGGGGCCAATCGTGCCGCCGGGCACCAGCAGCAAATCAATAAGACGGGGATGCGCCACTATTTAGGCTCTATCATTTGTGTTGGAACGGGGCCGTAGCGGTTTTCGTCGGGCGTGCCGGATTTGAATGCACAAAACAGTGTCAGCACAGCGAGAGGGATTAAATTAACCCAACGCGCCCAGCCGACATTTCTTCTTAGCTCTAACTGATACGCTTTGATAAGCGCTTCGCTCGACTTCTCGTCATTAGCAATTTCCGGGTTAGCCATAAGCTCGGCCATATAATCGTCCAATCCGCCAATCCATACTGTTATTCCCACCACTAAAAGTGTCAACAAAAGCGTAGTGAAAAACAAGCCTGCACTGAAGTTCGCGTCATGCAATCTTCGCGTATAAACGACATAGGCCATAAACAAATTTAAGCAGAGCCAAAATAGGCCAACGTAGAATACAGTCAGGCTCTGTCCCATCGTCTTAACAAAATACCCCTGCAGCCCGACTGAAGCCGCCAAAATGACAAAGGCTATAACGAAGCGCAGTTGCGGGCTGCGTCCTGCGGGAAATAACAAGTCCTTGTGGATCGGAATCATAAAAATGGCCTACGGTAAGAATTGACACCCGCCTATAGACAATGTTTCCGACCCGCGAAAGGCGCGCTATGCGCGCAGCCGTTTCTAGGCTGCACTTAACAGCGGTAGAAGACTTTGGTGAAGATACGGGCTTTCAGCGGCGAGAAAATCCATCAACGCCTGTTCGTTTTCATCATACACCCCGTCTTGCCCGATCGACTCGATAATCCATCCGGCCTCGTCTGCATCAATACGTTCAGCCAAAGCGCTTTCTGCTCCGTTTTTGTTTTGCGGCTCGTCCTGCCCGCCGGTGATTTGCGCCGCAAAGTCCTTGAAACGAAGGTTTTTAATCATATTGCCTAGGCTGAGATCGCCGCGCTGCTTTAGCCATTGGTCACGGCGTAGAGCCTCATTACGGTCAGGCGTATTGTAACTGGTCAGAAACATCAGGTAATTGGCGATCGCTTTGACAAACAGATCCCGCCACCCGGGGTCATTATCCGCGCCGCGCGTAGCAGCGTTTAGCTCAAATAATGCCTGCGCCTCGACCCGCGTAACCGCAATATGATTATCGCCGCCACTCGCATAAATCATATTGCGCAAAATCTCGACATCCGCTGCGCTGACATGGCCGGGAGACAAGCTGCGGCCCCGGCCGATCACGCCCTCACCGAATAGGACAGCCTGTTTGACTTGGGCCAGCGCAAAGCCGATTAGGCGGTCAGGACAGTCTGTTGCGGTGTTGAGCACATTTACCAGAAGCCGCAATTCTGTAATTGTTTCGACGTGGCCGTCTTTGGAAATGCGTGCCATTAGCCAGCTGGCATTGGCATCATCTACATAGCCATAAGGCAGGCTTTGGCGCACGATAAAATCGGTCATCGCCTCCATAAAAAATTCGCCAAAGCTGTCAGTTTTGGTCGGGACCGTATCGGACAGATCAAAAAGACGGTTAGCCTCTTGCACTGAGATATGACCGTCACCGTATAAGGCGCGGCGCAAGGTCAGCACGTCGTTATCGTCAATCGTATCCTGAGCAAAAATACGCGTTAAAATGTCGCCAAATGTTTCACTCATGTCCCGCTCCCGAAATTTGGGCCGAGTCATAAACGGTATTATTCAAAATAGCCTTAATGCAGCACTAGCCGCCGGATCTGCGTTCCCGGTCAGCTTTAAGCGTATTTTCGAGGTTCCGGCGGGCTGATCTGCCGATCTGTCTAAGCTTTTCAAAATCGTCGATCTCAGATTTTTGAATTTCAAGTGTTTGTTGGTCGTGCTCTGTAAATGTTTTGGCCAAGCGGGCGGCTTCATCCGGGGCAACGCCCAGTAAGTGCAGCGCTTGGCGCCCCATTTCCACGGATCCCAAAAAGGTTTCGCGCTCAATCACATCAATGCCGCCAAGCCCGGCGAGGTCAAATACATGCTGGCGGTTGCGCGCGCGCACCAGAAGTTTGGCCTTAGGAAAATGCTCTTTGATTTGCGCCGCCGCGCCGGTCGAGCGGTCGCGATTATCAATGGCGATAACGATTAAATCCGCACTGGCTGCGCCGGCCGTGCGCAGGAGGTCAACATCAACCGCGCTGCCGTAATAAACTTTGTAATCGAACTGCTTGATAAATTCGATATGGTCAGGATCGTGGTCGATGATGGTCATTTCGCACCCCTGCGCGCTCATGACCCGACCGATAATCTGCCCGACGCGGCCAAAGCCCAGAATAATAATTTTCTTATTGAGACCCGATTTTGGCACGGTTTCAGCTTCAATGTCTGCATTATCCCGATCATTTATCCGGCGGATCACGAGGCGATCTATCATCAGCAGCAATATCGGCGTGGCCGCCATCGACAGCGCCACAACGGCAGATAAAAGCTGTGCGTTTTGGATACTGATCGCGCCGGCGCTGCGGCCATATTGAAACAGCACCAAGGCAAATTCGCCGCCTTGCGCCAACAGCCCCGCAAAGATCAATGTTTCGCTTCGGCCCATATTGCTGACTCTGGCCAGCGCATAAAGAATAGCAAATTTTCCGCCGATAAGCCCGACGACTAAAAGTCCGACTGTAACCGGGTGATTACCAAGCGTCGCAAAATCCAGCGACATGCCGACTGACATAAAAAACAATCCCAATAACAAAGCTTTAAACGGCTCTATATCGCGCTCCAACTGATGTCGGTAGTGACTGTCGGCCAGTACGACGCCGGCTACAAACGCCCCCAGAGCGGCAGACAAGCCCAGCCACTGCATCATGAGCGCTGCGCCAACGATCAGAAGCAGTGCGATAGCCGTGAATATTTCGCGCACATTATTTCGGGCGATGAATTTAAAAACCGGATTAAGCAGAAGTCTGCCCAGTAAGATCATACCGGCAAAAACGCCAAAAAGGCATACGGCATAAAGCCATCCCCCGGGCGCAGAAAAGCTACTCTCGTAATTATCCTCAGCGCTATGAGCGATATCCTGCGCCGCGTCGACAATATCTACGCCTGCATAGGCGGCGAAGACCGGAATCAAAGCAATAATCGGGATGACGGCAATGTCCTGAAAGAGCAAAACAGAAAAAGCCGATTTACCGGCCCCGCTATCCATAGAACCGTTTTCCTGCAAAATTTGCAGGGCTATTGCGGTTGAGGACAGGGCCAAAGCTAAAGCAATAAGCGCCGATTGACCCCATTGTAGTCCTAAAAGCATGGCAACCGCGAAGATAATCGCCGCTGTTACCGCGACTTGAGCGCCGCCAAACCCCACCAGTCGGGACTTCATTTTCCACAGTTCGCTGGGCTGTAGCTCGAGCCCGATCAGAAAGAGCATCATGACGACACCGAACTCAGCGAAGTGCAGAATAGTCTGAGGATCGTCAATAAAGCCCAATACGAAAGGCCCAATAATCACGCCGGCAATAAGATAACCGATAACAGATCCGAGTCCCGTAAATTTAGAGACCGGGACCATAATGCAAGCTGCGGTCAGAAATACGGCTACGCTAAAGAGTAATGAGGCGTCCATGACTGTGCCTAGCGCGGCTAGAACGTCTTCTCAAGCGTTACGAAAAGACTGCGCGGGCGGCCCGGAAAATAACGCTCATTACCAAAGGCAAAATCTGCGCGGTCAGCGTATCGCGTATCGAAGAGGTTCTCGGCGCGGACAAAGAATTTTGCGCTCTGGGTCAGGTCATAACTTGTGCCGCCCGTGACGACTGTATGACCGGGATAATCCTGCGTATTGGCGGCATTGGTGAAATACTCGCTCATATAATTAAGCGACAAAGATAGCGCGTAAGGCTTTTCAAGCGGCGCGTAGCTGAGCAGGCCGTAGGCTGTGACGTGCGGCGCAGTATCGATGTCATTCCCATTTGTGATAATTTCCGAGCTATTAGCAACCTGATTGGAAAAGCCGTAAGTATTTTGCGCAAAGGCGGCGTTGCCGGAGATATGCCACGTTTCCGATATATCCCAGCGTCCTGACAGCTCTATCCCGGCGTGGTCAGTTTCACCATCAGCCACATTAAACCCATCAGCGTCACGGAAAAAGAAATTATCTTTACGCTGGATATAGGCCGTCGCGTCCCAAGATAAATTGCCTGCACTACCGCGAAGCCCGATCTCGAAAGCATCCAGCGTTTCAATATCTGCCGGATTAACGGCCTGATTAACCTGCACTCTGTATAAATCGGAGGTCTGCGGCGCGCGTTCGCTATGAGCGAGTTTTGTAAAGCCTTCTAAATTTGGGGTAATTTGATAGCTGGCAGATATCTGGGGTGAGAACAGTGTGTAATTATTCTTTTGATCGGTAAGGCGCAGGAACCGTCCAAACACGCCACTATCGATATTATTACGATAATCATATTTAACTTCGGAGAGTCTTGCCGCGCCGGAAATATCAACTTTATCGGTCGCGCGGTATAAAAAATTTGCACTTATATCGACGTTAAACGCATCGACATCATAATCGTAATGTTCGCCTTGAATAAAACTGAACCGCGTGGGGGCCTCTTGAAATTCATCTAAATGACCACGGGTAGCTTCTGCATTCATTGAAAACCCATAGCTGAAGGCGTCAGAGTAATAGGTGACATCACCTTTAAATCCCAGGCTTTGATGGTCATTGCGCTCCAAAGCTTGACCCGGCAAAAAATGAAGGCGAAAATCCATATCCGCACGGCGCGCAAACGTTTTTAAAACCAGAGAATAGTCGCCAAAATCACGCGACGCCCCTATATAAGCCAGAGCGCTGCGCGTATCTCGAAAAGCCTCGGGATTGGCGTTTCTAAACGCAATTTCATCGTCTTTATAGGCATCAGTCCCCAGCGCAAATCCTGCCGTCTCCTGATTAAGGTTGGTCACCGTGGCCACGCCCCATACCGTCCAAAGATCAAAATCATGCTGCCCCCGTATGAGGATCTTCTGTACGTCATATCCGCTATCAGCACGATAGCCGCCGTCATGAACTGCAGATAGGCCAAGGCTGACACGCCCGGTTCCAAGCAAAGCTTTACCGGCAACATAATCATCAGAGCCCAATGTTATTGCCGCGCGGTTGTTATCTGGTATTTTTGTCTGCGCATTAATTGCGCCATGCTGGGCATTACCTCCGAATTGAGCCATATGCGGCCCTCTGTAAATTCCAAGGTTGTCAACCAGATCAAATGGCATTTCCAAAAAGCCGTTCACATTGGCGAAGCCGGGCGCGCGCAAGCTAATTTCGTCCAGCAAATAAGCAAAGCTCCCTGCCCCCGCGCCTCCGGTTAGTACGGGCGAGCGTATGGACGTCAAACTCTCGACGCCGCTGCCCTGCTGGATTTGTACGCCCGGTATGGTGTTAAGCGCCTCGCTGGGCACAAGCAAAATAGCGCCCGGGGCAATCGTTTTTTGGGATCCAGAATACTCCGTATTATCAACGATACTTCTTACAATTATTTCATCTGCTGAAGCTTCTGTCTCCAATGGATAAGATAATAATAAAGGCTCATCTTCGCCTTGTACCTGCGCCCATAACGGGGCCGCGTAGAGCAGCAAGATAACGGCAAATAAATATTTCATGTAATATCCAGTACTTTGGCCAGAGCGAGCGTTTCGCGGCGGATGTTTTCCGTGCGCTCGGCCGCCTCTTCATCCTCGCCCCAACGGGCGATTTGGAAGAGCTCGTCCGTACGCGAGCGTGTCAGCGCGTCTGAGGCAGATATAAACCCATCCATAACCGCAATGGCCAGCGCAGCAGACCCGAACACAACGGTAAAATGCACCAATAATGTCAGGCGCAAATCATCCTGCCGGGCAGCATATTGCGCGCCGATCTGCGTCATGGTGGCATCCTGTGATCTAAATAAGCCGTCCGTAATATCTAATTTAATATCATGCACAGCCTTCGCCCACGCCAACACATCGTCAAATGCTGCAGCTTGGTTTTTGCGCAGTTCTGCAGGAGCGACCGCGCGATAACACGTCAAATCCGTACCCAGATATTTGGCCACTTCCGCATAGAGGCTATCGCGATTGTGCGCGGTGCGCTCGATCGCAACGTTAAGCAATCGCGTGACGGGCATTGTCTCCGGATTTATCTCTCGCTCTTGAGCGTCCCATTCATCAGCAATGAGCTGTGCCAGCGCTTGGCTTTGCAAATGCATCGCTTTGCGGCCCGGCGTCTTAAGCTCTCGTGCATCGAGAAATATGCCATAGCCATTTGCGGCCGGTGACACGGTCACCGTCTTGTAAAACCGTTTCGCCATTATGCCGCTTTTGATTTTGCAAAATCCAGTAGAGACGCGCTGAGCATTTCAGCATCATTAAACATCGAGTCCGCGCCGCCGCCACGAATCTCGGCTTCGGTATGAAAGCCCCAACTCACACCGAATGCGGCGCATCCCGCCGCTTTGGCCATGGCCATATCGAACGACGTATCTCCAATAACAACCGCGTTTTGAGGCGGGGTTCCGGTGGCGTTAAGGTTCGCCTCAATCATATAAGGATGCGGCTTTCCCGGCCCGTCCGAGGCACAATAATTTGCGTCAAATATGTCGCCCCAGCCTTCGCGGGCCATAATAGCTTCCAGCCCGCGCCGTGATTTTCCCGTTGCAATACCCAGCGCCCATCCCTCAGATTTAAGCGTATTGATGATTTCGGCCATGCCAGCATAGAGCTGTTCAAGCTCTTGGCCACCCTGCCGTAGAGCCACAAATTCAGTCTTATACGCTTCAATCAAAGTCGTCAGGCCGTGCTCACCAATATCGCGCGGCGCGAGGCGATCAATGGCAACCTCCAGCGACAGGCCGACAATTTTACGGGTCTGCTCATAGCTCGGCGGCGTAAGCTCGCAGGACATAAAAGCGCGCTCCATTGCGGCGTTGATCATGAAACGGCTGTCAATCAATGTCCCGTCAATGTCCCAGATTGCAAGCGGCCTGTTCACGGCGCAGGCACGACGTCAAATGGCAAGGTGAGGCGCGGCTGATCGCCGGAAATCGGCAATGTGCCGTGCCACATATAGGACGGGAACAGCACCAGACGGCCCGGCTTGGGCTGTATAATCTTTTCCGGTATTGCAATTGCGGGGATGTCCAGCGGCGGCGCGCCAAAGCCGATCCAGCCGGATTTCGTCTTCGCGTCTGCAACTTCGTCAGGAACATCGACATAGTAAGAACTGGATACCCAGCCTTGGGGGTGAACATGGTTTACGTGATGCCCGCCTGCGGTCAGGCGCACTGACCACGCTCCGGCCAAACGATAATTGCCGCTATTTCGGCGTGTTAAAGGGTGCACGGGCGCCTGCCCGACGGTGTCCATATAATCTCTGATAGGCGCGTCTATGGCTCTGAAAAACGCGGTGATGACAGGGTCATTGGAAAAGCGCAAATCCTGATGCGTCTGTGTACCGAAACGCAAAGACTGATCCAGCGGTGCGGACTTATAATTATGTAATTTACCCAAGGCTTTTGATAACGCCGCATTAAACGCGGCTATATCATCATACCCTGCGGGCGCAGACAGATCATAAACACGTACGAATTTATCATAATTATAATAATAGCTGTAATCCTGCCCCTTCAGGCGTCCAGCTGTGGCTTTCACCGCGATCCAAAACTGGTCATTAGGCGTCACAGCCAGCGCGCTATGAGCGGCGACCATGGCGTCCTCAATATGCCCGCTCGCTAGCGCAGCGCGCGCGAAAATCGGCATTATGCTGAGATCTCCGGGACAGGTGCTGAGCGCCTGTCGTGACATTTCATAGGCTTTGGATGCATTACCGGCGCCCAGCGCGATCTGGGCCTGCGCCGCTAATATTTCGGGTGCATTATCGAATTTGGCTGCACCAGAGATTAGCGCTTTGGCGCTGTCTTCGCGGTGGCCCAGATCATCCAACGCCTTGCCCGCTGCGGCCACGATTCGCACGCCGGACCGGTCTTCACCCAGCGCTTCAAAAGCTGTGGACAGCGCGCCTGCTGCGTCTCCCGACATCGCCATAGATTGAACGGCCACGGATAGCGCCTGCGCGCCCAAGGCGTCATTTTCGAGATAGGCGCTGCGGGCATGAGCAGCGGTTTTGTCGACCTGACCCATATCTGCGGCCAATTGGGTCTTCAGCAGAGCGCCCTGCCCTTTATTCATTCGGCCCTCGCCCAGAGCGTCCAGAGCCGATGAGGCTGCGGCAGCCTGACCGCTATCTTTGAGCGCGTAAATGCGGCCAATAGCGAAATTGGCGTTATCAGGCTGCATTTTAACCAGCGTATCAAAATGCGTTAAAGCTTCGGCAGGCTGATTTTCACGCAGCAACATAAAGGCCAGATTCTGACGCGGGGCAATCATGTCAGACGCAATATTAATGGCGCCGTTAAAGGCCATTTCAGCGCGTGTCGCATCACTGTTTTTAAGATGCACATTGCCGAGTGTATTATAAAGTTCGGGATCCTTTGGCGCCTTACCCATCGCAGTTTGGAGGCGCGCAAGAGCCGTTTTGATATCTTTGCGTTCAGCAGCAATCATGGCACCAAGATGAAGAGCCCGAACGTGAAACGGATTAGGGGCGAGGATATTGCCGACCCATTGTTCGGCGACATCGTATTTACCGTTTTTATAATGCGAAAAAGCGCCCGCGAGTGTCTGTTCAACCTGCTCGCTCATGAGACCGGTTCCATTTCTGGAATCGGCATTTTTGGATCAAAGCCGAATATATCAAATGCGTGCTGAATATGGGCCGGCAGGGGCGCAATAAAGGTCAGTGATTTTCCATTACTCAGAGGCAGAGTGAGTTCGCGCGCATGCAGATGCAGCTGCTCGTCTAGGCTGGTCGGGAGCGGACGGTCGGTCAGATATTTAGGATCGCCTGCCAGCGGCGCGCCGAGCAGCTGCATATGAAGACGCAGTTGATGCGTGCGGCCGGTTTGCGGCTGCATCACCACCCAAGCCGCTTTGGTGCCCGCTTTCGCGACGACCTGATATTGTGTGCGGGCATATTTTGCGCCCTCTGCCCCGTGCCGTACGGCGACCATGATCTCTTGTCCGGCCATATGATTGCCAAATGAATTATCGCGTATGCCCTTGGCGATATAGCCTTTGATCTCGCCCTCCATGGGGCGGGGCAGTCCATTGGTGATGCCCCAGTAAATCTTGCGCGCTTTACGCGAAGCAAAAGCGCTACCCAGCATTTTGGCGCTGGCTGCGCTTTTAGCAACGACCAGTACGCCGGACGTATCGCGATCCAGACGGTGAACCAGACGCACGCCATCGCCGAGCGCAGGGAGCAGGCGGTCAATATGATTCGAGGTTTTAGATCCGCCCTGCACGGCCAGTCCAGCGGGTTTATTGAGCGCGATCAAATCCTCGTTTTCGAAAATAATCATATCGCGGATGAGACGCTGCTCGTCACTGTGTAGAGACGGCTTTTCGCGCGGCTCTTCGGTTGGGTCCGGCAGGGGCGGTACGCGCACGGCCTGACCTGCAGTCAGGCGAAAATTACCTTTGGCACGTTTGCCGTCAACGCGCAGTTGACCTGTGCGCAGCAGCTTTTCAACCCGTCCATGCGGAATATGGGGAAACAGGCGCTTGAACCAACGGTCAAGCCGCGATCCATCATCACCCTCGGGGACAGTTAATATTTGTACGGCGCTCATGTGCGGCCTCTTATAGCGCAAATAGCCGTCTCGCAATCACTAGCCCCAGAGCCAGTGCTATTATCGAGATAATAACAGATGCGCCTACATAGCCCATCGCCGCAGCGTAGGCCTTTTTCTCGATCATCAGCCATGTTTCCAGAGAAAAAGCGCTAAAGGTGGTGAACCCGCCCAACACGCCAAGGCCAAGAAACAATCGCAAAGTCTCTCCGCCCGAGACTTTATGGGCTAACCAGCCCACGAGAAGCCCCATTACAAACCCGCCCAGAATATTGGCCGCCAGCGTTCCCCACGGAAATCCCGGGCCTGCCGCGCGGAACGCCGCCTTGCCGAGACCGTAACGCAATGCGGCTCCAATAGCCCCGCCCAGCGCAACGTAAATCACAGGAGGCATTATTTAGAGGCCCCTCGCGAACCGGGACGGTAGGCTTCCGCGGCCGCAGCACGAACCTCAGCTTCGGTAATAAGCGCTCTGCGGAATTTATGCCCTGTAAAGAGAGGCGCTTGATCCGCATGATGCGGCGAGGTCTCGTCCAATGTCGCCGAACCGAAATTATGGATAACATCAGCCGAAATGGCCCCGGCCTCATCCCACTCAATCAGCGCAATGTAGCTATCTCCCGCTGTCATATGCAACTGTCCGTCATCGCGGCGCCCATTGGGATAAACTGCGCGCAATGTCGTCGCTCCGCCATCAATGGGCAAATTGACATCTCCTCGCTTGAGACGGTTTACGTCTCCCCATTGCGGGTCATAGCGCCCATAATGGGTCATCAGATAGTCGACAGCACTGATAAAAGCCTGACGCGGCGTTGGCGGTGCATTGCCGGTATATTGCTCCGTCACAAAGTCCAGAACAGTAAGACCGCCTAAAGCGCCCCTGCGACTATCGACATCAAGGCGCATATTCCATCCGCGCATATGCTCCAGGGCCTTGGCGTAAACGCTGCCTTCATCGAATTTTTCAGCCAGAACAACTTTTAATGCCTCATCAGCAATAGAGCCAACCGCGAAGCCGGTATCATATTTAATGGCCAGTAGCTTTTCACGGTCAATCGGGCTCGTCCCGTCCGTTAGCTCTAATATCCGCATAGCACGGTTGCTCATATTGGTTTGCAGTACCATTTCTGTAGGAAAGTCTTCAAACCTTAAATTGCCCGGGCCATCTGTCGCCGAAACGGGTGTATTATTCGCGTTATAGAGAAACCCGCTGGGCGGATTAAACAGCATAGGCGTGTCGCTATAAGGGCGATAATCCGTCCAAATTAGATCACTGCGGTCACCGGGCAAGTCGCCGCTATAATCCCAGCCAGCTTTGCGGTTTGGGTATTGGGCGTTATGAATAAACCCAACATTGCCGTCCTTGTCGCCATAAATGTAATTAATGCTTGGTAGGGCATGAATTTTCATGGCGGCCATGAACTCTTCGACATTAGTCGCGCGTCCAAGAGCAACATATTGGTCCAATTGGCGCACTTCGTCATGACCGGCAAAGCGCACAGCAATAGGGCCATCCGATGTATCAATAACAGCGCCATGGTCGGAAACTTTGATTTTACGCGAGGTTCTAAACACAAAAGGTCCAAATAATTTTACCTTTAACTTGGCCGTGCGGTAAGTGAAATCTTTCCATACGCCGTCCAGTCTATATTGATCGGCATTATCGGGGTTTACAATAATGCGATATGTGTCGGTTAAATCCGGCGCGCTGACCGTATTGGCCCATCCTAAATGCTCATTAAAGCCGCTAAGGATAACGGGCGTCCCGGGAAATAGACCCCCTTGAATATTCATTCCTTCACCGGAAATGGTGTGAGCTTCATACCACGCCACAGGCCCGTTTAAGGGTTGGTGTGAGTTAATAAACAGCCGCGTTATATCATCACCGCTACGCTCTGCGCTGACAGCAAAAGCGTTAGAGCCACGCTCAAATGGTGCAGCTTTATCCATATTGAACGCATCGCGCCCCCCGTCAGGATCCAGAGCCAACTCGACCTTACGTTCACCGGTAAACAGCTCTGACAGTTCTCCGTCAAAGCCATAAAAGAACGGCGTCTTCATGACAAAGCCAGCGACGACATCCTGCTCGGTAAAGGGCGCAAGACCCGCCCATGTCGTCTCGGGGTGCCGGGCGGCGTACAGATTTAGGCCTGCGGCATAGGCGCGGGACATATCTTTAGTATGGGGCGAAACGCGAGTTTCGTAATCCCGGTCAATGCGCCCCCACACATCCATAATTTCAACTATCACATCAATCGGGGCGCCCTCTTTGCCGCGATATCGGCTCATCACGCCTCGAGCGGCGGCCACAGAAACCTGTATGGTCTCGTAATCATCTTCAGCATGAGCAAAGCCAAGGCCAAAGGCCGTGTCGACATCGCGCTCGCCAATAATATGAGGCACGCCCCAATCATCGCGGAGAATCTCGACTTTGTAATTGGCAGCCCCGACGCTGAGCTGCTCCGCGTCGACATGTGACAAGCCGTCATAGCTATAAACCGCAAGCGCCGCCAAAATGGCAAGAATGAGTGCGGCTATCCATTTTATAAATCGCATAAGGGTCTCCTGACGCGTTTATAAAGGAGCCGCGTATATTATCTAGTGCGCGATTGATACAGTTTTGCAATTGCAAAATGCGCGGATGCCTTCCGAGGACAATTCGCGGCCATACCCGCTGACTTTGATGCCACCAAAAGGAAGGCGCGGATCAGATGACGTCATGGAATTGACAAATGTCGCCCCTGCCTCAATCTGACGGATGGCTTGTTGCTGCTCGTCCTCATCAGCAGTGAATATGGCAGACCCAAGCCCGAATTCAGTGTCATTAGCGATTTTTATCGCCTCGCTTAGGGAGGAGACTTTGAAAAATAACGCGACAGGACCAAAAATTTCATCGCTATAGGCCAGATTGCCTTTTTCGATATTATCCAGAATGCCGGGTCGAAAGTAGAAGCCCTTACCGTCGATAATTTCAGCACCGAAAACGCGGCGTGCCCCTTGAGTGATGGCCATCTCGACCTGCGCAGCTATATCCTTACGGGCCTGTTTGGTGACCAGCGGACCGACATCTGTGTCCTCTTTCATCGGCTCGCCGACCTTTAACGCCTTGAAGCTGTCAACAAATTTGGCTTTTACATCGTCATAAATGTCTTCGTGAACAAGAAAGCGCTTGGCTGCGATGCAGCTCTGGCCGTTATTTTGGGTTCGGGCCTTCGTGCCAACTTTCACGGCCTCATCAATATCGGCTGAGGGCATGATGATAAACGCATCCGAACCGCCAAGTTCCAACACAGTAGGCTTAATCAGCTCGCCGCATATAGCTGCCACAGAGCTTCCTGCTGGCTCTGATCCGGTCAGTGTGGCCGCACGCACGCGCGGATCACGCAAGACATGCTCTACTGCGCTACCGCCAATGAGCAATGTCTGAAACGCTCCTTCTGGAAATCCCGCACGATCAAAAATCTCGGATATAGCAAGAGCCGATTGCGGCACATTGGACGAGTGTTTGAGAAGCCCCGTATTGCCCGCCATCAACGCCGGCGCAGCAAAACGAAAGGCCTGCCAATACGGGTAATTCCACGGCATCACAGCCAGAACAGGTCCGAGCGGCAAATATGTCCGGTAAGATTTTTTTGCGTCCGTCTCAACAATTTCGTCGGCCAGATAATCTTGCGCATTATCGGCATAATGCTCGCAGACCCACGCGCATTTTTCGACTTCGGCTTTAGCCGAGGCAAATGTCTTGCCCATCTCCAGTGTAAGGATTTTAGCGTAATGCTCTGTCTCGTCTTTGAGAATTTTTGCGGCCTTACGCATGGCCTTTGCCCGCTTCTCAAAGCTCCAGTCGCGCAGAACGTGGTGCGCGGCAAGGCTTTTTGCGATCGCCGCATCGGTTTGCGCCTCTGTATGGGCGTCAAAGGTCTTTACAACCTCACCCGTTGCAGGATTGAGAGTCTGAATGGCCATAAGAAATCTCCGTCTGAGCTAGCGTTAAGAGCGTGATACTCTATCAACGCGTTGGCGCAAGACGGGTTTTTTAAATTATGGAGATGACGCAGCGCCAGAGGCTAAGGCGCAAGGACCCTATCGCGGGAAATTTCGCGGCGCGTTTTCATGCGGTAAAATTGGTGTGAGCCGATGCGCCGCGTCGGCATTAAAGAGCCCGACCAGACCGGGTTGATTTGTAAAGTATGATAGTGTGTTGCGCCTTCAGTCATCGGATGATGTACGCCGGACAAAGCATAATCAGCAATCCGCTGGGCGCGGCGCCACGCCTTGGGCGCAGTTTTTTTATTGAGTGATCCGTCGCAGGTGAATGAAAACTGGCAACCCGTGCTGCGCTCAGATCCTTGGTAGATGACGCCGCATACCGTATCCGGATAATGCTTTGAGCTGATGCGGTTGATAACGACTTCGGTGACGGCCTTCTGGCCCGCCAGCGTTTCGCTGCGCGCTTCGTAATAGACGGCTTGAGCCATACATTTACGCTGAGCGCCGGTGGCGTCGGCTTTGACAATCTTGCTATAACGCAATTGCGGCATGCCTGATAAGGCAATTTCGTCACGCTGCGTAGCGGTCGTCTCTAAATGGAGCGCCGCAAATTTTGCGCCTGCGCTTTCCGGCAATGTTGGTGTTTGTTCGAAATCAATAAAAGCCTGCACATCGGCGGGAACCACATGGGAGGATGCGGCGTTACTAATGACAGGCAAGGAAATTACCGCAGCTAAGGCTGCCGTACAAGCAAGTCCGGTTCCGGCGTAGCGTAAATAGCGCTTCGTCATATGTAACTCCCCGGCCACATGATCGGCCAATTTCAGTTGCGAGGGATTTAATGCTATTTTCGCGCCAATCAACCCCTAAACAGGAATTAATAACACATGTTACTTTTTGCATAGCCCCCCGGCTCATGCTGAAATTAAGAGCTCTGATTCGGTAAATCAGAGAATAATCGCAGCAGAGCGGGTTATTGTTAATAAACAGTGACTAGCAGATTCGTTTAGAAATGGCGTCCTAAATGCTATTTATGGCCGCCTGCCCCGCCGCCAGACGGGCAATAGGCACACGGTAGGGGCTGCAAGAGACATAGGACAGGCCTGCGCGGTGACAAAACTCAATAGAGGCGGGATCGCCGCCATGTTCGCCGCAAATGCCCATTTTAAGGTCTTTACGTGTTGATCTACCGCGTTCGGCGGCAATCTGGATCAAATCGCCCACACCCTCTTGGTCAAGCGTTACGAAGGGGTCTTTTTCCATTATGCCCTGCGCGACATAATCCGGCAGGAAGCGCCCGGAATCATCGCGCGAGAGCCCAAATGTAGTCTGCGTCAGATCATTAGTGCCAAAACTGAAGAACTCGGCTGTTTTGGCGATATCGGCGGCGCGCAGTGCGGCGCGGGGCAATTCAATCATCGTACCGATGATATATTGAGGCTCTCCGTCGATTTGTGCAGCGACAGCAGCGATTTTGCCCGCCAGAATTTCCAGCTCTTTGGCGCTACTGATCAATGGGATCATAATCTCGGCAATCGGCATAGTGCCGGTCTCTTTGCCAACGACAACCTGCGCTTCCAAAATGGCGCGCGCCTGCATTTCATAAATTTCGGGATAGCTGATCCCTAGACGGCAACCGCGGTGACCCAGCATAGGGTTTGTTTCGTGCAGCTCTTCCGCCCGTGCCATCAAAGCCCCTACGGAGAGGCCCGTGGCTTCAGAGACGGCTTTGACATCATATTCGCTATGCGGCAAAAATTCGTGAAGCGGCGGGTCAAGCAGCCGGATCGTGCAGGGCAGATCGCCCATAATCCGGAAAATAGCGGCAAAATCATCGCGCTGAACCGGCAGGATTTTATCCAGCGCCGCACGGCGGCCCTGCTCATCTTCGGCCAGTATCATTTCGCGAAAATAACCCAAACGCGAGGCCTCGAAGAACATATGTTCTGTGCGGCAAAGCCCTATGCCTTCAGCGCCGAAATCCTTGGCCGTTTGAACGTCCAGCGGCGTTTCCGCATTGGTGCGGACTTTAAGGGTACGCGCGCGGTCCGCCCATGCCATCAATGTGGCAAATTCACCGCTCATTTCCGGCTGTATCATTTTGGCTTCACCGGCCAGAACCTGTCCTGAAGACCCGTCTACGGTGACCGTATCGCCTGCTCTGACAACGCGGCCGGCGGCGGTGAATTGCTGCGTAGCGTAGTCAATGCGGATATCACCCGCGCCGGACACGCAGGGGCGTCCCATGCCGCGCGCGACGACGGCGGCGTGAGACGTCATACCCCCACGAGCCGTCACAATGGCCTGAGCGGCGTGCATACCGTGAATATCTTCGGGTGAGGTTTCCACACGCACTAAAATAACCTTTTCGCCGCCTTTGGCGCGCATTTCCGCTTCATCAGAGGAGAAGACAACCACGCCAATGGCTGCCCCCGGTGAGGCCGGCAAACCCGTTGCGATCACGTCACGCGGGGCGTCCGGATCAAGTGTGGGGTGCAAAAGCTGATCAAGCGAGCCCGGCTCAACGCGCATGACGGCTTCATCTTCGCTAATCATGCCTTCGCTGGCCATATCGACGGCAATTTTAAGTGCGGCGCGCGCCGTACGTTTACCTGTGCGGGTTTGCAGCATCCATAATTTACCGCGCTCGACGGTAAATTCGATATCCTGCATATCACGGTAATGTTTTTCTAAGTCGTCAAAAACGGCGGCGAGCTGTGCATAAACTTCCGGCAGCGCCTCTTCCATAGACGGCTCTAAATCTCCCATCTCTTCGCGCGCAATTTTGGTCAGGGTTTGCGGCGTGCGGATACCCGCCACCACATCTTCGCCTTGAGCGTTAATTAAAAACTCGCCGTAATAGGCTTTCTTGCCCGTTGACGGATCACGGGTAAAGGCCACACCGGTGGCGGATGTATCACCCATATTGCCAAACACCATAGCCTGTACATTGACTGCCGTGCCCCAACTGGCGGGAATATCCTGCAGGCGGCGGTAAACTTTGGCGCGGTCATTCATCCAGCTGCCGAAGACGGCATCAATCGCCCCCCAAAGCTGCGCCTTGGGGTCCTGCGGGAAGTCTTCACCCAAGGCTTTTTTGACAGCGGATTTATAATCGGAAATTAAGCTGGCCCAATCATCGGCAGTCAATTCTGTGTCGAGTCTATACCCGCGATCATCTTTATAGGTATCCAGAATATCTTCGAATGTGTGGTGATGCATACCCAGCACGACATTGGAATACATCGTTATGAAGCGGCGATAACTGTCCAGCGCAAAACGGCGGTCACCCGAGAGTTTCGCCAGACCTTCGGCGGTATCGTCATTCAGGCCCAGATTGAGGACCGTATCCATCATGCCGGGCATGGAGGCGCGCGCGCCGGAGCGCACGGAGACGAGAAGCGGGTTAGCTTTATCGCCAAAACCTTTGCCGGTTTCGCGTTCCAGCTTGGCCAGAGAGGCTTCGACCTGATCGGTCAGCTCTTCGGGATAGGATTGGTTATTGTCGTAAAATGCGGTGCAAACTTCGGTGGTTAACGTAAAACCAGGCGGGACAGGTAAGCCCAAATTGGCCATTTCAGCCAGATTAGCGCCCTTGCCCCCCAGCAGATTTTTAAGCCCGGTTTCGCCTTCGGCTGTGCCGCCGCCAAAATTATACGCCCATTTGGTCATTCTACACTCCGTTTATGATCACTCTTAACGACGAGAATTGGAATTAATACCCTAGCCATCAATCGCATCAAAATCCGCTATTGCGCGCGCCGTATCACGTATCATCCCAAGGAGTCTAAGCCGATTTGCGCGGATGTCTGCATCCTCATGATTGACCATCACGCCATCAAAAAAGGCGTCTATCGGAGGACGTAGAGATGATAGCGCTGTCATAGCCGTGCCATAGGACTCCTCGGAAAGCGCGCTATCGATCTGAGTCTTTGCCGCGATCAGCGCGCGATGTAGATTTTTATCCTCGTCCTGCGGCAATTTTGCCACATCTATCGGCGCGGCCATATCCGGAAGCGCGTCTTTCTTTGATTCGGCACGCAATATATTGGCCGCGCGTTTATAGCCCGCCAGCAGGTTCGTGCCGTCATCTGTATTAATAAAAGACTGAAGTGCGCAAACGCGGTTGGTGATATCGAGCAGGTCATCACCGCCATTAGAGTAAACCGCATCAATCACGTCATGACGCATACCTTGGTCACGAAGCACACCTTTGAGGCGGTCGAGAATGAAAGCGAGGAGATCGCCGACCAAATTGTTGTCTGATGGCAGGAACTGATAAGGGGCATCTAAAATATCTCTGCTCCCAGCTTTCCATGCTTCAAAGTCGGTTGGATCATCATCCCACGCAAATATTTCTAAGAACATAGATATTACTATAGCGTCTTTATCTTTCGCGCCCTGAACAATCCTCTGATTGGCCAACTTCCCTAAAGCCAACTGAGTGTAATATCCGCCCGGCCCTTCTTTTCTTTTAGATGTAAGATTTAGCCTAATCTTATTTTTCAAAATAATACGCACAACGCCCAACGCAGCGCGGCGCAGCGCAAACGGATCTTTAGACCCTGTTGGCTTTTCATCAATTGCCCAGAAACCAACCAATGTATCGAGCTTATCGGCCAGCGCGACGGCAATCGCGACAGGGTCGGTGGGGAGCTCGTCGCTTGGCCCTTGGGGTTTATAATGGTCTTCTATGGCGGTCGCGATGGAGGCGTCTCCGCCTTCCCGCTCATACATTAAGCGACCAATTTGGCCCTGCAGTGATGTAAATTCGATCACCATATGGGTGACAAGATCGCATTTAGCGAGCTTTGCCGCCTGCTCTGCCTTATCGGCTTCCGCGCCGACAATCGGCGCAAGTTCGCGCGCCAGCGCGGCGACGCGATCTGCTTTATCACGGATAGAACCCAGCTTTTTATGGAACACAACCGTGTCCAATTTATCGTAATAGTTGATCAGTTCTTTCTTGGCGTCTTCTCGTTGGAAGAACTGCGCATCAGCGAGGCGCGCAGACAAAACGCGGCTATTGCCCGCCGCAATGGCTTTGCCGCCATCGGGCGCCACTTGGTTGGCCACCACGACGAAATTTGGCGCAAGTGCGCCGCTTTTCGGTTCACGCACCGCAAAATATTTCTGATGCGTCCGCATAGACAGGCGAATGACTTCGCCCGGAAGCTCTAAAAAGCTCGGATCCATATCACCGAGAATAACAACAGGGTATTCAACCAGTCCTGCCACTTCATCGAGCAGGCCTTCATCTTCGACAAGTTCCAGCCCTTTGGCCTGACAGACAGATTTGGCATTATTCAAAATGATTTTTTTACGCTGCTTTGCGCTTAAAACAACATGACCTTCACCTTCAAGCTGCGCGGCGTAATCGGCGTATCCCGTCACAGTGAACGGGCCTTTGCCCATACGGCGGTGGCCTTCGGTCACATTGCCGGCCTCAACGCCGCCGACAGTGAACAGCACAACGGCTCCGTCCAAAAGCGCCGTAATCGAGGAAAGCGGGCGCACCCAACGAAAGGCGCTGCTTCCACTTTTCATGCTTTTAGGCCAGGGGAACTTGCCCATGACATCCGGCACAAGCTCGGCAATGATGTCGGCGCTATTACGGCCTTCGGATGTAATAATGGCGACGTAAAACTCACCCTTTTTCGGGTCGCTGCGTGTCTCGGCCTGCGCAATATCAGACAGCCCTGCCCCGCGCATAAATCCGGCCAAAGCCTGCTCCGGCGAGCCCACACGCGGCCCCTTGCGCTCTTCGGAGACATCTGGACTACGCGCCGGAATTTCGGCAACATAAGTCAGGCGGCGCGGCCCGTATAAGCTGCGCGCGCCGTCCACAGTCAGGCCCGCTTTTTTCAGGCCATCCGTGATCATTTTTTCAAGATCGCTACCCGCACGTTTTTGCATCCGCGCCGGGATTTCTTCGGATCGTATTTCAAGGAGAAATTCAGCCATTATTGAGTCTCAAACTTTCGGGCTTGCTCGATAAAATCATTATAATTCGATTTTTTAAAACTGTATGTCGGGATAGACTTTAGAGCTATATGTTTTGCGTTTAATTCGATTGTATCTGAAGTAAATCCTATATTGCTCCAGACCACACTGCGCTCATAAACATTCACATGCACTCCGATCAGCGTTCCGTCATATCCACCACAATGACCACAAACATAGAGCGACGTTAAGCCATGGATTAGATCGTTCTTCTTTTCACCTAAAAGTCTGCTCAAAGTCTCAGGCTGACAAATAACGGAACTCGCAAAATGCCTAGATCCTTGACCGCCAAAATCATTAGGTCCGCCAGCTTTAATTCCATCCATTATTGCAGGATGAAGTGGCGCGCCATTTATAACATAGTCATATTCCAAAAACTCTATGTGCGCCTCTACAATGTCTTCCATCACTATCTTATTCCGCCATCGCGGCTTCGCGCGCCACATGCGCTTCGGCGCAAGCTTTGGTCAGATCGCGGACGCGTTTGATATAGTCCTGTCGTTGCGTCGGAGAGACCACGCCGCGCGCATCGAGCAGGTTAAAAAAATGGCTGGCCTTTAGCGCATATTCATAAGCAGGCAGCGGCAGCGGCTCAGGCAGTTTAATCAACGCTTGGCACTGCGCCTCGGCGTCTTTGAACCACCCCTGCAAAATATCAACATCGGCATGACTGAAATTATAATGACTGTGCTGCACTTCATTGTCGTGGAACACATCCCCATAGGTCAGACCCGTATTATCAAAGCGCAGATCATAGACGCTCTCAACGCCCTGCACATACATAGCCAGACGCTCCAGACCGTAAGTCAGTTCGCCGGAGACCAGCTCCACATCAAGCCCGCCGACTTGCTGGAAATATGTGAATTGCGACACTTCCATGCCGTCGCACCAGACTTCCCAACCCAGACCCCAAGCGCCGACCGTTGGATTTTCCCAGTCATCTTCGACAAAGCGGATATCGTGCAGATCCATATCAATACCGATGGCGGCAAGACTGCCCAGATAGAGCTCCTGGATATTGGGCGGGTTGGGTTTCAGAATGACCTGAAATTGATAATAATGCTGCAATCTATTCGGGTTTTCACCATAGCGCCCATCGGCGGGACGACGCGAAGGCTGTACATAAGCCGCATTCCAAGGCTTAGGCCCAAGCGAGCGCAGCACGGTCGCCGGATGGAGCGTGCCTGCCCCGACATGCGCGTCAAACGGCTGCAATATCACGCAGCCATTATCACTCCAATAATGCTGCAGCGTTAAAATCAGATCCTGAAAAGAGAGCGGCTGCCCCGCTTTTTTGTCGTCTTGTGTCACGGTATGTTCCGGTGGTTAGCTATAGCTGGGTGATAGGCAGGGTTGAGCCCCATTTCAAGGCGCTATTGCGGCTCCAGCTCTTCGGCCAGTCCGGCAAGTTCCAGCGCGCGGCGCGCGGCGGCGGAATCTTCGTCTAAAATCATAATCCGGCGCGGGATAATCCCGATAGATCCTTCGATAATTGAACTATGCGTATCGGCGACAAAGCAGTGAATATCACTGTCTTTCAGAACCGCTTCGGCAAAGCTCAGCGTGACAATATTATTGGTCTTAATAACCGTGACCATCATGACAATTTGTCTTTCCATCGCGCGACTTGCTCGGCCACGCGGACCGGCGATGTTCCTCCATAAGAGAGGCGCGATCGCGCGGAGGCCAGCGGCGTAAGCACAGAATAGACATCTTGGGTAATCTCTGCATGAATTGCCTGCATATCACTCAGGGGCAATGCATCGAGCGTTGTGCCCTGTTTTTCAGCCAGCGCGACAATAACTCCCGTAACATGGTGGGCCTCGCGGAACGGCATATTGAGAGAGCGCACCAGCCAGTCCGCAAGATCAGTGGCAGTGGAAAATCCTGCGCCTGCTGCATCCGCAAGACGGTCTTTACGCGGCGTCATATCGCCGATCATGCCGGTCATTGCCGCCAGCGCAAGATCCAGCGCTTCGAATGCGTCAAAGACAGGTTCTTTGTCCTCTTGCATATCTTTAGAATAGGCCAGCGGCAGACCTTTCATGACAATTGTCAGTGTGGTCAGGGCGCCCATAATACGCCCGACTTTGGCGCGGATGAGTTCCGCTGCATCAGGATTACGTTTTTGCGGCATGATCGAGCTGCCGGTTGTGAATTTATCAGACAGCGTGATGAAGCCGAATTGAGCGCTCGTCCAAATCACTATCTCTTCGGCCAGACGCGATAAATGCGTCGCGCAAATTGTGGCTGCCGACAGCGCTTCGAGCGCAAAATCGCGCGCGCTGACCGCGTCGAGGCTATTGGCCATCGGACGGTCAAAGCCCAGCGCGCGGGCCGTCATATCGCGATCAATCGGGTAAGGCGTTCCCGCCAGCGCCGCTGCGCCTAACGGGCTCTCATTCATGCGGGCTCTCGCATCTTCAAATCGGGAGCGGTCGCGCGCAAACATTTCCAGATAGGCCAGCATATGATGGCCGAATGTAACAGGCTGCGCACTCTGTAGATGCGTGAAGCCCGGCATGACCGTGTCTGTATTTTGCTCAGCCTGCGCCAGAAGCGCACTCATTAATCCACCCAGACGGACGACAAAATGATTAAGATGTTCACGCGTCCATAGACGAAAATCTGTCGCCACTTGGTCATTTCGCGAGCGCCCTGTATGCAAGCGACCTGCAGCTTCGCCAATTTTATCTTTCAAACGACCTTCTATATTCAGGTGAATATCTTCCAGCTCTGCGCTCCACGGGAAGTCTCCCGCCTCGATCTCGTCTTTGATCTCGTGCAGGCCGCGATGAATGGCCGCTTTGTCGTCACTTGTAATAATTCCGCAGGCCGCTAGCATTTCGCTATGGGCCAGCGAGCCTTCGATATCTTGCGCGTATAGGCGGCGGTCAAAATCAATGGACACATTGATAGCCTGCATAATCTCTGAAGGATTATCGGAAAATCGTCCGCCCCACATTGTTTGACCCGCTTTTTTAGAATCTGATTGACCCATGACTAAACCCTCGCCTCATTTACCGCCGACACTTATCACCCGTCTGATCAAGATTATGGTTATCGGCCTTATCTTGAGCCTCGCTTACGTCATGTTGCAATCATGTTCAAAGCACAAAACAGGTTTAGAGAGCTACGCCAGAGATAGCCTGTCCAAACTGCGCGTGCTCGACCCCACTCCGCCGCGCCCCACGGCAAGCTTTATGACGCCCGATGGCGAGCCGGTCACATTGGCCGAGCTACAATCCGGGCAAACACAAGGCAAAACAATCGCCGTCAATTTATGGGCGACATGGTGCCCGCCCTGCATCGCCGAAATGCCGAGCCTGAACGCATTACAAGAGCGCTATGGCGATGATAAATTTGAGGTTATTACAATTAATTTTGACCGCGATCCCAAAGACGGCGAAGATTTCTTGCGGGAGAAAGGGCTGACAGCCCTACCCTTTTATCATAATTCAAATTTCGCGTTAGCGCGTGAATATGGCGTCGCGGGTTTGCCGCTAACTGTGATATATTCCCCTTCCGGTAAAGAGCGGGTCCGCGTTGTGGGCGAAGCCGATTGGGACAGCCCGGAAGCCCGCAGCTTGATTGAGGCGCTAAAAGGCGGTTAAGAACTCATATGCGCAAATTTGATGAAATCTATGACATTGCCGCCAAACGTAAAGGCGGGACCGAGACCCTAGAAACGCTCATCGCCGAGCATAATGGTCACATCACGCCGCCCAATACCGATGACCGCTGGCTGGCCCAGTTCACGAAATCCATCTTCCAAGCCGGATTTAACTGGAAAGTCGTTGAACATATGTGGGCCGGATTTGAAGAGGCCTTTTGGGGCTTTGACCTAGACAAATGCGCGCAAATCGACATGGACGATATGGAGCGCCTGACGGGGGATACGCGTATTGTCCGTAATGGCGGCAAGATCAAAGCCGTTCCGGTCAATGCACAAATGCTGCTGGATATGGGTGACGGGTCGCGCCGCGCCGGCCAGGTCATCATGAACTGGCCGGAAGAGGATTATATCGGGCTTCTCTCACATCTGCACAAACACGGCTCACGCCTCGGCCCGCGCACGGCAGGCTATGCCCTGCGCTTTTGCGGCAAACGCAATTATATTTTGTCTGGCGATGTAACCGCCGCGCTAATCCGAGAGGGTGTGATTGATAAAGAACCGACGACCAAAGCTGCAAAGCGCGCTGTACAAGACGCCTTTAGTATGTGGGCCGAACAATCCGGTCGCAGCCATAGCGAGATCAGCCGCACGCTCGCCTTTTCCGTCGGTGTTTAGATGACGCCGAAAACCCTCCCGCCGAACACAATTCGCGCCCATCTTTTGCCGGGCGTAAATATAGAGCCGGCAGACTTTATCCGCCCCGCGCGGATTAAACGCAGATGGATGGACGCCATGCCGCAAAGCTATGCGTATCGCTGCATCCCGCTGCTGGCCGCCAATACGATGGGATGGGAACTGCTTAATCCAGCCACATCAAAAGTGCGGTGGGATGGCGGAGACCTGACCGATGCCATAACCATCAATACTGAAATGCCGGGGCGGTTCGCGGCCGCCAGTCATTTCGGCACAGGCATTGTCACATGGTATTTGCCTTTCGTATTTCGCACCTCGCCGGATTTGGGACTTTATGTGACCGGCCCGGGCAATCATGATCATAATGACGCCGCGCCGCTGGATGCCTTTATCCGCACAGACTGGCTGCCTTTTCCATTCACACTGAACTGGCGAATATTGCGCAAAAATACTGATGTCGAATTTAAGGCGGGCATGCCGCTCGCACGTATCATGCCGTTCCCGCTGGCCATGATTGATGAGACGCGGCTGGAAATTGACCTGCTCAATAATGACCCCGGTTTCAAGCGCGAAATGGACGAGTTTGGGCGCGCGCGGCAGAGCAACATTGCTCGCCAGCAAAGCGACGCTGCGCGCGCCGCCGATACCGGCGAGGCCCTCACCGGAGACGGAGTATGGAACGCCCAATATGTCAAAGCCAAAGGCGCTGACCAAGGCAGCGCCACACCGCATCAGACAATATTTCGCCCTGCACCACCCATTGACATTACTGATGAGTAAGCCGCAGATTTGCGCTCTCAAAAACAATAGTGACATCGTCAATATCATAAATTGTGTCATGCAGCGCCCGCCGGATTTTCATACAAACACGCGATGAAACGCGGCGTGACATAATGTGCAGTTTTTGCGCTTTGCAAATCCTTACAGGCGTGACAAAGCCCGCGCCATGAGCCGTGCCCCGCAAACCTTACCGACCAATGACAGAGCCGCCGTTTTTACGGCGATGAGCGCCTATGTCATTTGGGGATTTTTCCCGATTTATTTCAAAATCCTGCAAAGCGTTCCGGCGATGGAAATGCTGGCGCAGCGCATTGTCTGGGCCGTTCCATTTGGCGCGCTGATCATTGCTTACCGCAAGCAATGGCCCGCCGTTCACAAGGCTATTACAACGCCGCGCACATTATTGTTCCTGATGCTGTCGACAACATTTGTTGCGATTAATTGGGGCGTGTATATTTGGGCCGTGCAAAGCGGACAGATCATGCAGGCGAGCCTGGGATATTATATCAACCCGCTTATTTTCGTCTTTGTCGGCATGTTTTTCTTTGGCGAGACCCTGCGCGTCTTACAAATTATCGCTGTCATTCTGGCGGCCATAGGCGTTGCGATCCTGACGGTGCGCGGCGGGCAATTTCCATGGATTGCGATCATCCTGGCGACAAGCTGGACGATTTACGCCATTGTCCGAAAGCAGCTTGATGTCGGCGCAATGCCAGGCCTGTTTATAGAAACAGCTATCGCCGTGCCCATCGCCGCTATCTACTTAATCTGGCTATCAACGAACGGCACTATGTCACTTACGCCCGATGAACCGGTTATTGCCTTTTGGATATTTATGGCGGGGCCGCTAACGGTCCTTCCCCTTCTGGCTTTCGCGGTGGCGACCAAAAGACTGACGCTTTCCCTATTGGGGTTTTTACAATTTATAGGCCCCACCCTGCAATTTGGATGCGCGCTTTATTATGGCGAGCCGCTTACGACTGCTCGCTTGATATGTTTTATCTTTATCTGGACTGCCGTCGCCTTCTTCTGTGTCAGCGCATGGCAAAACGGGCGGCAGAGAAACCTGCCTAAGCCTGTGTAAACACAGTCTTATTTGGAACAATTAGCCTACCTTTCCGTTGTTATAGTTAAGACGCCGCAAAATTACACGGCATCGCGATCACAATAGTTTTGGCATCGGCCATAACCGCGGATCCAATTTATCAAGGAGCAATCCATGACAAATATCACAAATTCAAAAGTTCTATTTCTGGCCACAAACGGTTTTCAGGAAGAAGAGATGTTCTCACCTTATGAAATGCTGAAAGAGAATGGGGCAACTGTTCACTTGGCATCATTTGACACTGACGCAATTAGCGCGGGAGAAAGTGATAGCCGGGAGATAACACCGGATATGGCGTTCGACAAAGTGAATGTCGACGATTATGACGCCGTCGTCCTACCGGGCGGTTTGGCCAACCCGGATAAGTTGCGCACAAGCGATAAAGCCGTGCAAATCGTGCGCGATTTTGCCAAGCACAACAAAATCATCGCCGCAATCTGCCACGGACCGTGGATGCTTGCAGAGGCCGACATTCTACGCGGACGCAACGTCACATCCTATAAATCCATTAAGACGGATTTGATCAATGCGGGCGCAAATTGGACAGACAAAGAAGTCGTTGTCAGTAATGGCATGATTACAAGCCGTAACCCCGATGATATTCCGGCCTTTAACGCCAAATTGTTAGAGGAAATTCGCGAAGGCGAACACAAACGCACACTTCGTAAAAAAGCGGCATAAGATATAAATAACCGCTTCAATTGGCCCGGCCTCAGCCGGGCTTTTTTTATGGCTCAAGCCGCTACCCCGCCGCGCACGAGACGTCCGGGCCGGGCGGTCGTAACCGCGTCATTATCGATAACCTGCTCTCCAGATACGAAAGTTGCTGTATAGCCTTTGACAGGCTGGATTAAACGCTGTCCGCCTGCCGGCAAGTCCTTGATCATTTCCGGGACGCCAAGTGTAAGTGCGTCATAATCGATGACATTGATATCAGCGCGCAGCCCCTTGGCGATACGTCCGCGATCGCTTAGTCCCAGATAATCCGCGCCGTCCGCCGTCAGCATTTGTACAGCACGCGGCAGGGTTATGCCGTCTTTACCCTCACGCAACCGGTCACGCGTCCAATGCGCCAGCAGATAAGTCGGAAAGCTGGCGTCACAAATTGTGCCGACATGGGCACCCCCGTCAGACAGTCCGGGAAGCGCTTTAGGATGACGCATCATGGTCAGGACATTGTCGTAATTCATCTCGTAATAATTATACACGGGATAATAAATCATCGCCGCACCGCCGTCTTCGAGCAAAAGGTCATAGACCTTTTCCCACGCGCTCATTGCGTCTTTGCGGGCAAGGCCCGCCACAGAAGTTTCCGATGACTGTTCGTAATCCACGACGCCGCCATAATCGAGCTTGAACAGTTTCTCGGCGATCTGCGTGAAGGCGGCGATCATCATATCGACCATGGGCGGGACGGGACTGTCCGGGCCGGAGAGCTGAATAGGCGTTTCGGAGAGAAGTTGTTTTTTATACGCCGGATCGCTCAGAATTTCGACGCGTTTCTCCAAGGGTTTATCGGCGATTGCCAGATAGCTGGGATAGGCCATGAGCGGATGGAAAGTACAGTTCAGTCCGATGAAGGAGCCAATGGCGCGCGGCGCGACCTGCAGAGAAATATCGAGGCCTTGCGCGTTCATCTTCTCCGTACGGCGGATAATATTCTTCCAGTCCTCCGGCGCGAAGTCGCGCTCCATGAGGGACATGGATCCAGGGCGGTGCGCGCCAGCTTTGAAGAACGCTTCCATTAGGTCAAATTCAGTTTCAAACGTCTCGCCGGGACGCAGCATATCAAAATCGTTGACTGCTTGCAGCACGCCGTGGTCAATACCGTCAAAGGCTTTGGCTATACCGACAAGTTCATCTTTTCCAGCCTCACTGCCGGGTGTCCAGTCGCCATCTGATGTTTTATGAAAATCGCTACGGCCAATGGACAGACCCATTGCGCCAGCCTCAAGCGCTTCGCGGACAAGGCCGCGCATAGCCGCAATGTCATCGTCATTTGCTGGTTGATTAAAGACGGCGCGGTCGCCCATGGCGAAGACGCGTAACGGGTCGTGCGGCACCATTACAGCAAAATCAATGGTGTGCGGCAGGGAATCAATCGCGTCCATATATTCAGGGAAACTCTCCCAGTCCCATTTTAAACCTTCATGCAGCGCTGTGCCGGGAATATCCTCAACCCCCTCCATGAGGCGGATAAGCTTGTCGCGATCCGTCGCACGACAGGGCGCAAAACCGACGCCGCAATTTCCGGTTAACACTGTCGTTACGCCGTGATTGACGCTGGGCCGCAGCTCCTCATCCCAGCTAATCTGTCCGTCATAATGCGTATGAAGATCAATAAATCCCGGCGTGACGATCTTGCCTGATGCGTCAATGGATTGAGCCGCCTCGCCGAGGTCAGCCCCTATCGCCGCGATGCGACCATCCTTTATTGCAATATCTGCGTTGAATGGCTCTCCGCCATTGCCGTCAATTATTGACCCGCCTGTAATTAGGATATCAAACATTTCGCTTTGCCTTTCTACGGTCTAACGCGCGCCACAGCGCGACCAGTAACAGCCCGCCAATAATATGCCATGTGCCCCAAATTCCTGCAATGGCCGCCGCCCCGCCCAGCCCTTTAAGCTGTGTGAGCAAGATGACGATCGCGATGCCAGAATTTTGAATTCCTGTTTCAATCGTCAGAGCGCGCCGATCTGCATCATCACCGCCAGCGAAACGTCCGGCCAGATTACCCAAAATAAACGCCAGTCCATTATGCACCAAAACCAGCGGAATAATCAAATATCCGAATTTGACAATCGTTTCCCAAAACGCTGCAACCGCCCCGATAATGATGATCGCCAGCAAGACCGCGCCGAGGGCCACCGTGATACGCTGCAAGATTTTCGCCGCTGCGGGTGCCTTAGCCGCGATTATCATACCGACCAATATCGGCAGGCCGAGAATAGTCATAAGCTGGATTAAAAATCCGGCGGCGTCGAAGTCGATATTGTTTAATATATTAGCCGTCGGCGGATATAGGCTGGACCAAAAAATTATCGACACAGGCGTAATTACTGCGGCCAAAAGGCTGGAGGTTGCGGTCAATGATACCGAAAGAGCGGTATTGCCGCGCGCGAACAATGTAATCAGATTGGACGTGCTTCCACCCGGGCAGCAAGCGACAATAATCATACCCAAAGCAAGACTTGGCAGAGGGTTTATGAGATAAACAAGCCCCAGCGTCAGCATAGGAAGTCCGATAATCTGCGCTATAGCTCCGGCAAAAAACGGCTTAGGACGGCGGCGGATATCGCCAAAATTTTCACGCTTTAGTCCTAATGCGACGGCCAGCATCATCAGCGCCAGCGCGACCAGCATTGCGATGTCGCCTGCCTTGCCGAGCTCTAATGTGACGGCATTAAGCTCCGCTTCCATCTATTCGGCAGGACTCAAATTTGTGCGGGCGGCTTGCGCCTTAATTTGGGCCGAGGTTTGGCGGCTGCCGTCATGGCTGTAGCCGGGCGGCGCAAAAATATATTTCAGGCGTTCTGAGAGTTTCAGATCCGGCATGAAGGCATCTTTGAAGATTTGAACCAATTCTGCAAAGGCAATCGTGACAGGATTATAGGTCTCTATTTTTTTCACAACGCCATAATCCGGCCTCTGCGCTTCCGGCACAAATGTCCCAAACATTTTATCCCAGATGATGAGCGTACCCGCATAATTTGTATCCAGATATTCAGGATTACGTCCGTGATGGACGCGGTGATGGGACGGCGTATTGAAAATAAACTCGAACCATCGCGGCATTTTTTTAATCACTTCAGTATGGATCCAAAATTGGTAGAGCAGATTTAGCGCGCCTACAAAGGCAACTAAAAAGGGGTGAAATCCGAGTAAAACCATGGGTACGCTGATAATGATTGCGCCGCTAATATGGTTCGTCCAAGGCTGTCGTAGCGCAGTCGTTAGATTATAATGCTCGCTGCTGTGATGGACAATATGGGCCATCCACCACCAGCGGACGCGATGGGCCAGACGATGACTCCAGTAATATTTAAAATCTCCAATTATGAACGCGATTATAATAACCGGAAGACCTATGCCGAGATCAAAAAAGCGAAATTGCCAAAGCCATAGCAGGATGGCCAGACCTGTCAGCTTTGCGATAATATCGCTTACGGTCATACCAAGCCCCATAGCCATGGAGGCAAACCCGTCTTTCCAGTTATAGGCGGCGCGGCGGCGGATAATCAGCCATTCAGCCACAACACAGACAATAAAAAACGGGATCGCCCAGAGCAAAATATCAGGAAAGCCGGGCTCGTTCATTCTATATCCTTTATTCGGGCTATTTATCCGGTTAAATCACCGGAGGCGACGGAACTGAAGATGGCGTCCACCTCCGCGCGGTATTTATCGGCGTAATACTCCGCCGGCGCCATAAACAAGATCAGATTAAACTTCCCGTCAATAACCGCGAGCAAAGCCTCTCCTGCAATGTCCAGACCGCTCACTGTTGTCCCGGTCATGTCAAAGCGCAAAGCATCATTGCCGGAAAATGTATCGGGACGGACATTTTGCGTTTCCAGACTTTTGACCTGTGCGCCACGCTCTAGGCTATCCGTGACCATCTCAATAAGTTCAAAATCACTCATTTCGAGAGCGAATTTCGGAACAGGGTTGTCGCGGCGCACTTGATTATACAGCGCGTCGCCCGGCTTCATGTCTGAGAATAAATATATGGCATTAAGCCGGGGGCCATCTTTCGTCAGAACCGTGGCACGCTGATTTTTATCCGTGCGTAGAGGCAATGCGTTCCATTGTGAGGGCAAATTAACGGTATAAGATTTCGTCTCAAAAGGTCCCGGCTCGGCAATGCGCGGCCCCGTCGCGCAGGCCGTAACTAAAATAGAGAGGCAAATCGCGATTAGCGCTGAGTTTAATCGTCTCGTTGTCTTCATCAGTATCATGGGACGTTCCTAAGTTTTAATTTTGCGCTTTAAGCGCTCAATATATGCAGCAATCAGAGCGCGGTCTTCCGCATTGGGAGCCTCGACGAGATAGCGCTCATAGGCGGCCAGTGCGGCTTTATTGCGACCTTGCTTGCGATAATGCTCCCCAAGCGCGCGGTGCACATCCGCAGGCGCTCCCTTTGCTTCTGCGGCCTGTTCCCACATCTCAAAGGCGCGCGCGGTATCACCCTCTTCGCGACGCAGGCGGTAAGCTTCGCCAATGAAATAATCCGCCATTCCAGGCGGAAACCCGCGCAGTTTGAGCTGCTCAAACAGATATATATTGCTGTCAAAATCGCGCGCGAGCAGCTCGGCTTCCATCCAGCTTTGCAAAAACGGTTGTATGGCGGCGATATGTGTCGCGCGGCCCATGACCTGTCCCGAAGGATAAGAGGATGCTAATGCCTCCAGTTCCTCAATACGGTCACGTGGCAGAGGGTGTGTCGAATAGGGATTAAACCATTTCCCGCGGCGGCGTTTGGATCGAAACGTGCTGTTTTCATTTTCCGCAATAAGATTTTTCCAAACAAATGCGCATTCATCGGCGCGGTAATCGGCTTTGGCCGTCAGACTAAATCCAATTTGGTCGGCCTCGCTCTCCTGCTCACGGTTAAAGCGGTAAAACAGTAATGTGCCAACTTGGTTTATAGCCTGCCCCATCTCCGGGGGTAATCCGGCCAGTGCGGCGGCAAATTGCAGGCCGATCATCCAATTACTGCTGGATTTAGCTTTGCGCCAGCCTTGCAAGGAATGCTTTTGCTCAAAATGGCCATATTCGTGTCCCAAAACGCAGGCCAGTTGGGCTTCGCTTTCCGCGCGCAATAGCAAACCTGAATAGACCATCATCATACCGTTAGGGGCCATGGAGGCGTTAAAGATCGGCTCTTCGATGATATAGATGCGCAACGCGCTACAGGCCTCTTCACCCGTCACACCACAGGTAATGCGTCGTACATAATTATTAAGCTCAGGATCGGATATGACCGCGCCGGAATTTTTGATCGCCTGCTCATATTTGTCCATTTTATACCACAGGCCCGCCTCATCGGTGGACATGTCATCAGGCCGGTCCTGCGCAGTGCCTGGCGCTGCGAGAAGACAGAATACGGCAAGCAATGATAGGGCGCGCTTCATCATAGCGGGAAATCTTTCAGTAGGCTGGCCACCAATTTATCAGCGCCCTCGGTCTTGCGCATATCTTCGCCCGGCGCAGCCGTTGCCAGATTAGACCAGACAATATCACCGGTCTCCAAATCTATTAGCGCGGCATAAAGGTTTTGACCGCCAAATTGCATCGGCCCGCCTAGCGCCGCCATCGCAATATTCATAGCAACTTTGCCTCCGCTTTGGTAATTTCCACGTGCCAAAACCATAAGAGCATAATTTGCACCGCTATCGCCTGCAAGCAATGTGGCTCCCGGGCCGATTGATCGGCTATAACGCTTTTTATGAGTTGGCAGTTTTTGACCACGATAATCATATTGCAGCGAAGTTTGCATTACGGCATCGGTCAGCTTGACCAATTGTGATTGCCGCGGCGATTGAACATCCTCTCGATCATGGACAATAATGCGTGAGGCGCGCCCGTCCAGCGCAGATTGTAAGGCTACCGTTATGTTATCCTGCCCCGTCTCGGACCAATCCGCGCGAGTCTCCTGCATACCTGTTGCCATCAATACTGAAAGCTCGACATCCGGCGTGTAAATGAGTGTTACGGCATCGGTTTTGGCTGTGAACTGGTTTGTCGTAATTTTTGTTTGCGTCGAACCACAAGCTGTCAGAACGAACGCAATAATAATTAACAAAACGGTTTGATTACGGCGCATATGTTCTCCTATTCTCCCCCTACAATACCGCGCTCTCACATCCAATCAAGTAGGGGGCGCAAAAAGCTAACGCGGAATTAACATTACCGCCTCACATTCACGCCCATGATGGATAGCACTCATATTTTAGGCGGATTTCTTAACCATCTGACAGATGAGCGCAGACTGGCAGAGAAAACCGTAGCCGCATATAGGACAGATATTTCAGGTTTTTTTGCCTTTTTGACAGAGCATAATGGCCGCGCGCCCACTTTGCCTAGCCTTGCAGCCCTCTCGCCGCGCGATTTTCGGGCCTATTTGGCCTATCGCCGTAGCGGGGATATGCCGTTGGGATCAAAAAGCATAGCCCGTCTATTGTCTGCGCTACGCACCTTCTATCACTACCTAGACGAGCGCCACGGTGTGTCCAATAGCACCTTAAATCTTATTAGCGCGCCGCGCCGTGGACGCAGCTTGCCTAAGCCGTTAAGTGTTGATGGTGCGAAGACGCTTTTGGAAGAAGCTGCAAATGACCCGGATATGACGCCATGGGTTGCAGCCAGAGATACAGCTATATTGACGCTGCTTTACGGAGCGGGACTTCGTATTTCCGAAGCGCTGTCAATATGCGGCCACGATATACCGCTGGGCGCGGCGCTAACTCTGACCGGAAAAGGCGGTAAACAGCGGCGCATACCAATTCTGCCGGTTATTCGCGATAGCGTCGCAGATTATATGCGGCTCTGTCCCTATGTCATAGATGAGAGCGACCCTGTCTTTCGAGGCGTACGCGGCGGGGTCTTGCAACCCGCTATCATACAGCGCCGCATGCAACATTTGCGCAGCGTGCTAGGGCTACCGGATACGGCAACGCCCCATGCCTTGCGACACAGTTTTGCTACTCATCTGCTCGCCGGCGGGGGGGATCTTCGCGCTATTCAGGATTTGCTGGGCCATGCCAGCCTCTCAACGACACAAATTTACGCTGAAGTCGACGCCAGCCGCCTTATGGCCGTTCACGCAAAAGCCCATCCCAGAGGGTAAATGCGGCCCAAAAAAAAGACGCCCCGAAAGGCGTCTTTTTCACATAATATCAAAGCATTTTATGGGATAATGCGGACAATCGTTCTGCGATCGGCTGGATTTTCCATATTGTCGCCCATTGCTTCGGTCTCGCCGGCAGCAACAATACGAACAACATCAGCATCAATGCCCATGTCGTTCAAGCGTGTGGATACGGCCAGAGCGCGATCCTGTGACAGATCCATATTCGCTTCTGCGGAGCCGTCTGAGTCTGTATGGCCAACGATTTCCATATAGCTGAGGTCACATGTAGAGAACGTCCGGGCGGCAGTATTAACACTGTCCAGACCTTCGCCTTTAAGTTTTGCACTTCCTGTATCAAAATAGACTGCAAAGACATCAACACTACAATCTTCGGTCATCGCCATATCCATGGGTTTATCCATAGAGCGGTCTTTTTTCATGGTCGCACATCCCGAAATACCTGAGATAGCGGTCGAAAGCACAAGTGCTGCAATTAAAGTACGCATAGTTTCCTCCTGATTAACTGGAGGTAATACGTCTGGCATACGTCGTTGTTCCGTAATGAAAATGTATTTGATAGGGCCGCATGCTATGTTCAAAAAAGCGCCTGTCCAAACGGGTGATGGACAGGCGCTAACGTCTGCCGACACTACCGGCAGCCGCAAAGTCATCTATTCGGAGGGATATTTAAGCGCGACAACCGTGGCAGCGCCGCTATCCGTGACCGTAAACTTAACATCGTCAAATGTTGGGCGTCCGCGCAAATCAGTCGCGCCGGAATTGCCCCATCCGTCTAGGACTTGATAATCATCCGTCATCGAAAACACGCCATCATCATTAAGATCATGCCAAACCGATACGGCGTAATCATCCGGCGTATCCACGTTAACGGTAACATGCATCGTGCCGTCGGTTGTCGTTTTAAGGATTTCGCTGTGGCCTTTTATTCCCATGAAATGAGCACGTTTTTGAACACTGATATAGAGTGGCGCATAGCCCGAGCGTACGCCGTCTAATGTTACGATTACCGGAATGGTTGCCTCATCGGCAAATGCTGGCAAAGCGCATCCTAAGAGGATTGCGACTCCAGTCAGACGTATTGACGTTGAAAATAAGCTCATGCGAAAGCTCCTATTTCTGATTTTGCCCCGCCCGATGCGGAGCTTATACTGCGCCTTGTTCAAGCGACTATTTGAATGCAAATTAGAAGACGTCTTACGCGTAATATTAGTTTGCTGTTCAAACTTATTTGTTTTATACACATTTTAATTTGATTTGCAAACTAATTTGTGCAAATAATGAATTTATGCATATTTACTATTAAATGGAGAGTACGATGACTCACGAAAACGCTTTAAATGATTTAGATTATCTGCGCTCTGTTGCGCAGTCGGGCGAAAATACGCCCCTTCTCGGAGGGCCGATCGGCTTGATGTGGGGAATATTATTGACAGCAGTCTTTACCTATCAATGGGCGGTACTCGCGCAACTCTTCCCCGCTGATCCAACAACATTATTGTTTGCGTGGTTTGGTTTTGCAGTAGTTGGCGGCTTGGGCACTTTGGTTCTGGGCCGAAAGATTAGTCAGAAAGCCGGGTCATCTAGTACGGCGAATAAAGTCGAATCCTATGTTTGGACAATGTATTCGGCGATGATGTCCTCACTTTTCGTGGGCATTATTCTCAAAATGTTGCTTAGCGGAGGAACCTATGCTCTTTACGATTTTATGGTCGTTGCGGGATTTGCCGGACAGGCTATGTGCTACGCTATCGTTGCGAAAGTCACCGGTCGTACATGGCTGAAATGGACAGCCATAACGGGATTTATCGCCAGCGCTGTTGCTTTTGTTGCACTTGGGGAGCCTCATCTGTACCTTGTCGCAGCGATTGCCACCACTTTCACCGTTATTATCCCGTCTCTATATTCAATGTCAGAGGTTCGTCGTCATGCCGGATAAAAACGAGGCACCTGAGATCGACGCGATTGATGATATCATCCACGGACGATTGCGGTTGGGCATTATGGCCTATCTGTCTGCAATTGAACCCGCGAGTTTTCCTGAGCTTCTGGATAGGACCGGCGCAACTAATGGCAATTTGTCGACCCATTTGACTAAGCTGGAGACAGCCGGATATGTGCGGCAAGAAAAAGGCTATAATGGTAAACGCCCGCAAACTCTGGTTTATCTGACTAAAGACGGACGCGCAGCGTGGATTGTCTATCTCGACGCGATGCGAGCCCTTCTCGGCGACGGCTAGGCTATGACTTTTAGGCGGCAGGTAACCGTGTCGCCTTCGCCAAAGTTTTCCGCTTTACGAATGGCTGCTTTTACCGGCAAAATATATCTCTTAGTCTCTTTACTTGGAAAGATAGAGGTTCGCCAAACGCTTTTCCCGATTGTTACTTCGACGCGTAGAGAGCCAAACCCCGGCCCCTTTCGAGGACAGAAAAATTTTATCTCTGAGGATATGTCGTCAGGCAGAGTCAAGAAATACCATGGCGTTGCCGTCTCACTCTGCCATTTCCAAAGCCCGGTTTTAAAGTCGTAAAATTCAGACAACATAATAGAGCATAGCCCAAATAAAAAACGGCGTCACGTAATGTGCCGCCGTTTAGGTTTGTACGAAATGCTGCGACGCTACATCTGCATCGCCCATCCTTCAACATCCATTGCTGCCTGACGGACAGCTTCGGTGAGTGTTGGATGAGCATGACAGGTGCGCGCAATATCTTCGGAAGCCGCCTTGAATTCCATGGCGAGGCACACCTCGGCAATCAAATCGCCAACATTGACGCCAATCATATGGGCCCCCAGAATTTCGTCTGTTTCGGCATGGGCGAGTATTTTGACAAAGCCATCTGTTTCGTGATTGCATCGCGCGCGGCTATTGGCTTGGAAGGGAAATTTACCCTTTTTATAGGGGATGCCGTCTTCCTTAAGCTGCTCTTCAGTTTTTCCGACGCTAGATATTTCAGGTTTGGTATAAACTATGCCCGGAATGACGTCATAATTTACATGTCCGGCCTTGCCGACAATTAATTCCGCGACAGCCACGCCTTCATCTTCGGCTTTATGAGCCAGCATTGGGCCATGGGTGCAGTCCCCAATCGCCCAAATATTCTCGACATTGGTTTTAAAATGATCCGTTTCGATAAAGCCGCGCTTATCCGTGGCCACTTTCAATATATCGAGACCCAACCCGTCCGTATATGGACGGCGGCCTATACAGACAAGAACCACATCGGCATCGAATGCCTTGCCTTTCCCGCCCGCGCTCGCTTCCGTGTCGACAGACAGTCCGGACGTCCCTTTATTCACGCCTGTAACCTTGCGGCCCAGTTCGAACTTCATACCCTGTTTTTTAAAAATGCGGGTTGCTTGCTTCTGCACTTCAACGTCTAAGCCCGGTAGAATATGATCCAGATATTCAACAAATGTCACTTCTGCGCCCAGGCGGCGCCAAACAGAACCCAGCTCCAGACCGATAACGCCCGCACCGATAACCAGCATTTTACCCGGCACTTTGGTTAGCTCCAGCGCTCCGGTCGAGGACACAATGGTTTTCTCGTCAATCTCTACGCCGGGAAGTTTCGCCACTTCTGAACCGGTTGCTATCACGATATGCTTGGTACTATAAGCTGTGCCGTCGATATCAACGGTGCCTTTGCCCGTAATTTTTCCAAAACCGAAAACATGATCGACTTTGTTTTTCTTAAACAAAAATTCGATGCCCGCGGTCAAGCCGTTGACGGCCTTCTCTTTGGACTCAAGCATTTTTTTCAAGTTTAGCTTAACAGTCGCGTCAATACCGATATCAGCAAAACTTGTCCGCGCTTCCTCGTAAAGCTCTGACGAATGGAGCATGGCTTTGGATGGAATACACCCGACATTAAGACATGTGCCGCCCAGCTTTTTGTTGTCACGTTTCTCAACGCACAAGACTTTCAACCCGAGTTGTCCGCACCGTATGGCGCAATTATATCCGCCCGGCCCTCCGCCAATGATAATGACATCATAGCTATTATTTTTATCATCAGACATAAAAAACTCCGCGCGTTAGCTGTCGACCATTTGAGCAGTGAAGTAGCGCGGTAAGCGTGCAGACGCAACGCCGTAGCGGCGTAAATTACGGTCAAATTTACTTCTAGCTCAGAAGATCGTTGGTCGTTTGACGGTCGTGCCCACAAAATCTCAAGTGTACCAATGACGACTACGACAGTCGGCATCAGCCAGTACGTTTCACCGCCTGCACCTTTCACGGCTGGCATAGTAAATGTGGGAAGAAAACAAATCAGAGCCGCGATAAAAGAGATCAGGAACGCCGGAACTGCCAATTAATTGCGCAAGAGAAGCATAATTGCAGCGCCCAACCCGCCCCATAAGACAACGGCATAAGCCGCAGTCGCCCAGAGGGGATAAGCCAGAGAAAACCCCGCTCTAGGCGGGGCGTTTGGCATTAAAGATCCAATAATAAACGCTCGGGATCCTCAAGACATTCTTTGACCCGCACTAAAAACATCACGGCTTCTTTACCGTCAACAATACGGTGATCATATGAGAGCGCCAAATACATCATCGGACGAATAACGATCGCGTCATCAATGACAACAGCGCGCTTTTCAATCTTATGCATACCTAGAATGCCGGATTGGGGCGGGTTCAATATGGGCGAACTCATCAAGGATCCGTAAACACCCCCGTTTGAAATCGTAAATGTACCGCCGGACATATCGTCCATAGAGAGCTGTCCATCACGCGCTTTCGCACCCAGCGCGCCAATCCCTTTTTCGATACCGCCAAGGCTTAAGCTGTCGCAATCTCGCAGGACGGGCACAACGAGGCCCTTATCTGTGCCGACGGCAATGGAAATATCATAATAATTTTTGAAAATAATATCCGTGCCATCAATTTCGGCATTGACCGAAGGCACGTCTTTAAGCGCCTGAACGCAAGCTTTCACAAAAAAGCTCATAAAGCCTAATTTAACGCCGTGCTTCTTAATGAACAGCTCTTTGTAATCACTGCGCATCGCCATAATATGGCTCATATCAGCCTCATTATAGGTCGTTAGCATGGCCGCCGTGTTTTGCGCTTCTTTTAGGCGACGCGCAATTGTCTGGCGAATCCGAGACATACGCACGCGTTCTTCGCGCTCGCCTGTAGCGCGCGGCGTAGCCGGGGTCGCAGGAGCCGTAGATGATTTTTCCGGAGTGTTGGCAGGCGGAGCAGGCATCTTTTGTCCTGCCGGATTATTTTTCGCTTGAAGCGCATCGCCTTTGGTTATGCGTCCATCGCGGCCTGTTCCGGAAATGGCGGAACCGTCCAGATTATTTTCTTTGATAATGCGCTCTGCACTTGGCATCGCTTTAGCATTACTTGGCACAGTCTCGTTGACTGAAGGCGTAACGGCGATGCCGCCGCCTTCATCCCCCGCAGATGAAGCGGAGATATCGCCATCCGGCGACGCGCTGTTGGATTCGCCAAGACGCGCAAGTGTATCGCCAATTTTGGCCACTTCGCCTTCATCAATCAAAATTTCAGTGATAACGCCGGAGCGCGGCGCAACCAATTCCTGCGCTGCTTTATCAGTCTCCAGTTCAACAATGGGCTGATCTTTCTTGACCGCATCCCCGGCTTTGACCATCCAGGCAGCGACAGTCACTTCTGAGACAGATTCGCCGACATTGGGCACCTCAATATCGACGGACGCCCCGCCCGGGCTCTTTGACGATGCGCTTTGTGTACTGCTCGGCGCTTCGGTCTGGGCTTTCACTTCGGAATCGCCTTTATCAGCAGACTTTTCTTTATCAGCAGGCTTTTCTTTTTTACTGTCAGATTTAGCTTTAGCGCTACCGCTGGACAGTCTCGCAATCAATGCGCCAATGGCAACATTTTCGCCTTCTTCCGCAACGATCTCTTCCAATATGCCGTCTTCAGGAGAGACCAGTTCTTGCGCAGCCTTGTCGGTTTCCAGCTCAACGAGCGGCTCGTCTTTCTTCACCGTATCGCCGGGCTTCTTAAACCACTGGGCAATGGTGACTTCGGAGACGGATTCGCCGACATTTGGAACAGTAATATCTGTCATAATATGACCTATTGTTTTGCGCCGTGAAGCGCCGGTTTTTTACTTTGCAAAGGCTGCGTCAAGAATAGCCTGTTGCTCTTTTTTATGCTTTGACGCAACACCTGTTGCTGTCGATGCGGAGGCTTTGCGGCCGATATAGCGCGCGCGGCTATGCTTGGCTTCAATGCCCAGAAGCGTCTGTTCTATACGCGGCTCGATGAATGCAAAAGCCCCCATATTTTTGGGTTCCTCCTGACACCACACCATTTCGGCGTTCTTAAAGCGTGACAGCTCCTCGGTCATGGAATCACCCGGATAAGGGTAGAACTGCTCGACGCGAAGCAGGTAAACATCATTTCGGCCTGTTTTTTCACGCTCTTCAAAAAGATCGAAATAGAGTTTACCGGAACATAGAATTACGCGCTTTATTTTACTGTCAGAGACCAGCTTAATCTCGCTCGCGTCGGACCTGTATTGCGCGTCGTCCCAAAGCAGACGGTGGAACCGGCTGCCCGGCCCCATTTCTTTTAGTGTGGAGACACACAACTTATGCCGCAGCAGGCTTTTTGGACTCATATTAATGAGTGGCTTACGAAAGTTTCGCTTCACCTGACGTCGCAAGGCATGGAAATAATTAGCCGGCGTCGATATATTCGTCACCTGCATATTATCTTCCGCGCACATTTGAAGATAGCGCTCCAAACGGGCCGAACTGTGCTCGGGGCCCTGCCCTTCATATCCATGAGGCAGAAGCATAACAAGACCGCTCATGCGCAGCCATTTTTGCTCTGCAGAGCTGATAAATTGATCCACCATAACCTGTGCACCATTAGCAAAATCGCCAAATTGCGCTTCCCAGATGGTTAGCGCCTTTGGCGCGGCGCCGGAGAACCCATATTCAAATCCAAGCACCGCTTCTTCGGATAGATGCGAATTCAAAACCTGATAATATTCTTGCGTCTCGGACAAATGATTGAGCGGCGTATATTTATGTTCATCATCCTGATCAACAAAATGGCTCTGGCGCTGTGAAAACGTTCCGCGTTCCGTGTCCTGACCGGACAAACGCACAGGATGGCCCTCTGTAACCAAAGTGCCAAAAGCCATATGCTCGGCGAGACCCCAGTCAATATCCGCGCCGTTTTTAATCTTTTCCGCGCGCGCCTTGATAATACGCTTAAGCGTGCGGTGTATTTTTACGGAATTCGGAATGGTCGTGATGCGCTTGCCGATGTCCTTAAGCGTTTCGATAGTCACAGCAGTCTCACCGCGGCGTTTACCGTCAGTTTCCGCCGGAAGCGTCAAGCCCTGCCAGACACCTTGCAGCCAGTCCGGCGCTTTGGTTTCATAACTTTTGGCTTTATCAAATTCGCCGTCGAGGAATGTATAAAATTCGTCGACCATCTTTTGATGCTCGACCTCAGTGATCGCGCCGTCTTCGATCAGACGGGCAGCATAAACCTGCCGCGAACTGGGGCGATCATTAATGACCTTATACATAATTGGTTGCGTAAAGGAGGGATCATCACCTTCATTATGGCCATAGCGACGATAGCAGATAATATCGAGAACCACATCCTTGCCAAATTTCTGGCGGTATTCCGTCGCAATGCGCGCCGCAAAGACAACGGCTTCGGGATCGTCGCCATTCACGTGGAAAACCGGAGCCTGAACCATGAAGGCTACATCCGAGCAATATTCGCCTGAGCGGTATTCGTCCGGTGTCGTGGTAAATCCGATTTGATTGTTAACAATAACGTGGATTGTGCCACCCGTGCGGTAACCCGTCAACTGGCTCATCTGGAAACATTCCATGACGACGCCCTGACCGGCAAAAGCGCTGTCACCATGCAGGATGACGGCCATAACTTCTTCGGGTTTATGGGACTGATATGTGCCGGAGGCCATTTGTTGTTTGGCGCGGGTTTTGCCCATGACAACAGGCGCAACAACTTCCAGATGGGACGGGTTTGGCGCAAGACTAAGATGAACTTTATTACCGTCAAATTCACGGTCATCAGAAGCGCCCAAATGGTATTTTACGTCACCGGAGCCAAAATCTTCGGCCCCGGAGGCAACACCGCCAAGAAATTCATAGAAAATCGCGGAATATGGCTTCTGCATAATCGCAGCCATAACGTTTAGGCGTCCGCGATGGGGCATTCCGAAATTTATATCTTTCAGTCCAAGCTGCCCGCCGCGTTTAATAATCTGTTCCAGCGCTGGCAAAACAGCTTCCGCGCCGTCAATACCGAAACGTTTGGTGCCGGGGTAGCGTTTTTGCAAAAGCTGCTCGAAGCCTTCGCCCTCAATCATTTTTTGCAAAATTGCTTTCTGTCCTTCAGGCGTAAAACTGACCGACTTATCCGGTCCCTCGATACGCTCCTGAAGCCACAGCTTCTCCTCCGGATTGGAGATATGCATAAATTGAATGCCAAAGGTGCCGCAATAAGTGCGGGTCACAATCTCTAAAATTTCGCGAACCGTCGCCGTTTCCAATCCTAATACGCCGTCGATAAAAATATCGCGGTCCATATCGGATTCGGTAAATTCATAAGTGGCGGGATCAAGCTCTGGATGCGTGCCTTGGGGCCGTAGCCCCAGGGGATCGAGATTGGCAATATGGTGCCCGCGCACGCGATAAGCCCGTATTAGCATCAATGCGTTCAAGCTGTCACGCGCCGCAGCGCGAACTTCATCACCAGATAGCTGCGGCGCGGCTTTGGCAATTTTGGCTTTCGCCATATCCGGCGTGGGAACGTCGCCCCAATCACCGGTGAGCGCGGCCGTTAGCTCTCCGCTTTCTGCACCGGGCCAGCCGTCCTGCTTCCATGACGGGCCTGCAGCCACTTTTTTAGCGTGCGCCCCGTCTTCGGACAGTGAGTCAAAATAGGCCCGCCAGCTGGCGTCTACGCTGCCGGGATTATCGGCATAACGCGCCTGCATTTGCTCCAGATAGAGCGCATTGGCCCCGTCCAGAAACAGCGTGTCGATCAGGTTTTGATTGTGCTCGGAGCGGGATTTATCCGCCATATTAGCCTCTTTCGGATATTATCCGTTTAAAACATCCATCATGGTTACGCCGAGCTTTGCCGGAGAATTGGAGACGCGAATCCCCGCCTTTTCCAACGCCGCAATCTTGTCTTCTGCGCCGCCCTTGCCGCCCGACACAATTGCGCCGGCATGGCCCATTGTACGGCCGGGAGGCGCTGTGCGTCCGGCAATAAAGCCCACCATAGGCTTTTTGATACCCTTTTTGGCCATATGCGCCACATATTCAGCGGCTTCTTCTTCGGCGCTGCCGCCGATCTCACCGATCATGATAATTTGTTTTGTTGCATCGTCATGCAGGAATAACTCCAAACAGTCGATAAAGTTCGTTCCGTTGATGGGATCGCCGCCAATACCAATCGCCGTCGTCTGCCCAAGGCCGACCTGCGTGGTTTGAAATACGGCTTCATAGGTCAATGTGCCGGAGCGTGAAACCACGCCACATGTGCCTTTTTTGAAGATTTTACCGGGCATAATGCCGATTTTGCACTCTTCAGGCGTTAAAACGCCCGGGCAGTTCGGGCCAATTAGGCGCGACTTAGAACCGACAAGCGCGCGCTTAACCGGGATCATATCAGAGACAGGAATGCCTTCAGTAATCGCAATGATCAGCTCCATCTCAGCGTCAATTGCCTCAAGAATAGAGTCGGCCGCGAAGGGCGGTGGCACGTAAATCACGGACGCCGTTGCGCCGGTGGCATGTTTGGCCTCGTCCACGGTATCAAAGTTCGGCAGACCCAAATGCGTTGTGCCGCCCTTACCGGGCGTCACGCCGCCGACCATCTTCGTGCCATACTCCATGGCTTGCTTGGTATGGAACGTACCGGTCTTACCGGTCATACCCTGCGTAATAACTTTGGTATCTTTGTTAATTAATACTGACATTATTCTAATTTCCCTCTGCCACGACTGGCACGATCTTAATATATGTAAAATAATTTATATCAGGCGAGCGTATTTCGCGCATAATATAGTGTGATCCCGCTTCACCTGACGCAGTGAAGCGCTTTTCGATATCTATATCTACGACCTGAGTAAGATTTAGGTTTTTTGCGTGAACAAAATCCTGTTGATAGCCATCGGGATCATCATCGATTACAGTAACCGAACAGTAATTGTATTTTTGTGTTGAGAGCTGTCCCTTAGCCGTAAGAGCTAGCCACATGCCACCATCTTGAATTTCGACAACATAACCCTTAGCAGAGTTAACCTTCGTCATGAAATCATCAGGCATAAGAGCCTCAACAACATCACTATCAGCGCTATCCCAGTTTTCAGTCATGAAACGCGCATCTACAGCGTCTTGCTCGCCACTACCTGAGTCGCAGACATTAAGAAACTCAGCGGTGGGGCCGTATTGGGGCACTCCGGCAAATGCGGATGTCGAGCCTAAAACCAACATAGCGGAACAGGCCCGAATAGACTTAAATACTCTCACAGCCCTATCCTTTAACCGCCGCGACAATCTTCTGCGCTGCGTCGTCAAGGTCGTCAGCCGCAATGACGTTCAGACCAGACTCATTAATGATTTTTTTGCCGGCTTCGACATTTGTGCCTTCGAGGCGCACAACGAGCGGTACTTTCAGACCAACTTGTTTAACCGCGTCGACAGTGCCTTGGGCAATGACGTCACATTTCATAATGCCGCCAAAGATATTAATCAGAATACCTTCAACTTTTTCATCAGACGTCAGGATTTTGAACGCAGCAACGATATTTTCTTTGGTCGCGCCGCCGCCCACATCGAGGAAGTTGGCCGGCTCTGCGCCGTAAAGCTTGATAATATCCATTGTCGACATCGCCAAGCCCGCACCGTTGACCATACAGCCAATATTGCCATCCAGCGCTACGTAAGACAGGCCGTATTTCGCCGCTTCCAACTCTTTTGCGTCTTCTTCAGTCTCATCACGAAGTGCCTCAATATCAGGATGCCTATAAAGCGCATTTTCATCAAAGCTAATTTTAGCGTCCAGACAATGCAGACGCTGATCTTCGGTAACGATTAATGGGTTAATCTCAAGCATGCTCATATCTTTGGCTAGAAAGCCTTCATATAAAATCTTGCCGAGTTTTCCCGCCTGCTTAGCCAGATCACCTTTGAGTTTAAGCGCTTTGGCCAACGTGCGGCCATGATGGGGCATAAAGCCTGTCGCCGGATCAATGTCAAAATTGATAACCTTTTCCGGCGTATCATGCGCAACAGCTTCAATATCCATCCCCCCCTCGGTGGAGACAATAAAAGAAACGCGTGATGTATCGCGGTTTATAATGATCGACAAATAGAGTTCGCGGTCAATATCGGAGCCGTCCTCGATATATAGTCGGTTGACTTGCTTACCCTCATCAGAGGTCTGCGCGGTCACCAGATACTCACCGAGCATCTCTTTGGCATTTTTGACAACATCTTCAACGGAAAAGGCCAAACGCACGCCGCCTTTAGCGTCGGCGGGTGCGCCGACAAATTTACCTTTGCCGCGTCCACCCGCGTGAATTTGTGATTTTACGACCCATAATGGCCCGCCTAATTTTTCGGCTGCGGCTTTAGCTTCGGTGGCTTTAAAGATCGCAATGCCTTTGCTGACCGGCGCGCCAATTTCTTTTAGGACGGCTTTGCCCTGATATTCGTGAATGTTCATGGAAAAATGTGCTCTTTGTGACTAAAGTCTACCCCGATAGCCGGGCGAAGCCCGCTTATAAGAGCCCATCCCGCGCGCTGCAACAGCGGATTGACCATATCACATATATGTAATGACGCAGCTTGTGAAATATGGGCTGAAAGAGCTCAATATAACTAACGCCGCGTTATAATATCGATAGCGAATTCGGAGTTATAAGTCATATTCTTCGCCCCGCGTAAATTACACGGGATTATTTCAGTATAACTGATATGACCGTTTTGGAGCCCGCGACAGAAAATTTTGCCGAATTAAAGTCAGGCGGACCGAATGCACTGCGCGCATTGTTGGAAAAGGTATAAGGCTCTGACGGAATGCCCAGCGCATTAGTATCAAGCTTGCCATTTTCATTTATATCCCGAAACATACGCAGCGCATAATCACCTTCTGGAACATCGAAGAATTCGAGCATAGCCGTCGGCTCTGTAACTTTTACATTGGCTGTAAAATTTGCAGTATCAGCATTGTAGGTCTGCTTATCAGAAAGCGTCGCCCGTATCGTTCCGGAAAGACTTTCAAGGCCGGCCACAGATACAATTACACTGGACTTTGGCGTAATCTCGGTATTGATCTCAGGGTTTGTTGAAGCCGATGTATGTGGAAATTTCGGCGCATCTATACCCGCGCAACTCGTCACACCAAGAACAGACATTAAGATCACATGTTTTGAAACTTAAAACTCCTGCCCGTAAGCCCAGCATTTTACTTCACCGAAAGGCGGAAGGTGTGTCACAGGGTAAAGCCGCTTTGACCCTAGCGCCTCTGCCGTTTTTATCGATCCGATATTCTCCTCACCGATAACATGAATAACACGGCTCCACCCAAGATGGTCGCGGACATAATCAATACAGGCGCGGCCCGCTTCCTTAGCGTAACCTTTGCGGATGTAATCGCGGTGAATTGTCCAGCCGATTTCCGGCTCAGGCCAGCCTTCGGGGCACCACGGGCCGACCCTTCCAATAAAATCACCGCTGGATTTTTCAATGACCGACCAGAAACTATAGCCCCGCACAGCCTGGTGGCCGATAAGCATCGCCATTTGACGCCAAGCGCCCGCACGGTCCATGATTTGCCCGCCGATAAAGCGCACCGTCTGCGCATCACTCATCATATCTGTCCATGCATCAAGATCCGCTACAGGATCAATATGGCGCAATATAAGGCGGTCAGTTTCCAGAACAATATGACTCATATGGAGTTTTTAGCGCATGAGTACCGCGCTGAACACTCAAACTTCATTTCAAAGAAATACTATTCCGCGTGGTGTGATCTTCGGAGAGTATACACTTTGACTCACCTCATTGGGACGTTCTGACGGTCTAAATATTTTCGTCAGAATCAGGCGCGTCGCCCGCGCCTTCAATATCTGCGCCCTCGGCAGGCTCTGCCGGGCCGGGCTCAGGCAGCGGCGTAGTGCGCGGCGCGGCGCCATCGTAAACGGCGGGCATAGCCGATGTTGGACCGGGCAAGAGCGCAGCATCTGCTGATTTAGTCGAGCTTGGCGCGGAACCTGGTCCACCAGTGACGCAGGCCGTCATAGCAACAGTAGAGATAAGCGCAGCCGTCATGAACAGTGCGCGGTAAGAAGCAGTCTGGATCGTGTTTTTCATAGTAGAATAATCCGCAGCTCCGCGCATTGTTCCTCACGCGTCCGAATAATGATCCACTTCACATAAAAAAGCCGCCCCAAAGGACGGCTTTTCATTTTTTTGAAGCCTGTCTTTAATCGCGAAGTTCGGGTTCCATTTCCTGACATTCGGCGATGATTTTCTCAACCGCAGCGACAGAATTCATGAACATTTCGCGCTCATCGGATTTCAAACGGATATTCATAATCTTCTCGACTCCGCGCGCGCCAATCATAGCCGGCGCGCCCACATAAAGACCGCGAACCCCTGCAATCTGTCCGGATAAGCGCACCGCACATGGCAGAATACGTTTCTTATCGCGCAGATAAGAAACAGCCATTTCAATGGCTGATTCAGCAGGCGCGTAAAACGCAGAGCCATTACCCAACAGGCCGACAATCTCGCCGCCGCCCTTACGGGTGCGGGTGACAATCGCGTCGACTTGCTCCTGTGTGATCCATTTCATCTTGACCAAATCCGGCAGCGGGACTCCATTTACGGTCGAATAGCGCGTCAGCGGCACCATAGTGTCGCCGTGGCCGCCGAGAACAGAAGCGTGAACATCTTCAACAGAGACGCCCATGGCTTCGGCAAGGAACCAGCGGAACCTTGCACTGTCCAGAACGCCGGCCATACCCACAACTTTGCGCGGTGACAAACCGGAGAATTTCTGCAGGGCCCAGACCATGGCGTCCAGCGGATTCGTTATACAGATAACGAAGGCTTTAGGCGCGTATTGCTTGATCCCCTCGGCGACCTGTTTAATCACGCCTAGGTTTTTTCCGACAAGTTCAGAACGGTCCATACCGGGCTTACGCGGAAAACCGGCCGTAATAATGCAGACATCGGCGCCTGCAATATCAGCGTAATCATTTGTCCCTTTAAGATGGCTATCTTTGCCAAAGACGGATGTAGCCTCGCACAAATCAAGGGCTTTACCCTTAGCCGTTCCTTCGAAAATATCGAATAGGACAACATCGCCCAACTCTTCGCGCGCCGCAATATGCGCCAGTGTTCCGCCGATCATGCCTGCGCCGATAAGTGCTATTTTTGCCCGTGCCATATAGGTCTCCGTAATTTACTGATTTAGCATGCTGTTAACGTGCACGACCCTGCGGGGCAATGAAAACCCTGTGATAATTAAGTCAATTTTGCGATATTGGAGGGGGCGCATTGATAAATGTCTGCCTTATGCATAATTAATCAATGTTCAAAATATTTGTTCAGTGAATTGATAGGCTAATCCACGACAGTTTTTGCGCTCTAGAAACATATAGTTTATTGGAGGCGGCGCATGTAATTGCCAACGAGCATATGAATAATGGGACGCTGTTTTACAACGCCACTGCGTTAAGGGAGAAACTCATGTTTAAATATCTGATATTTACCGGGTTGAGTGTAGCGCCGTTTATGTCTGGACCAGCCTTTGGGCAAAGCGCGGCAAATCCGGATAGGGAAATCGAGATTTATATGAGTGCTGCGATTGCGTGTTCTAAGGCTGTTCAACAGGGCGGTTATGCCGCCGGGACAGAGACTGACTGCTTTGAAGTCAAACGCTTGTTGGACGACATTATTAATAGCGGCGAGCCTATGACCCCGCACGTAAAAAACTACGCCGTGCTTGCAGATATTTTGGTCTATCAGACCATCAGCACGGTTTATGCCAAAATTGAAGGCATCGGATCTACCCATGGCTGCCAAATCGTTCGCGATTCCCGCGCAGTGAGCGCGCAATATGTGAATGGCGAGACACCTGAAGCTGATCTAACAATGAGTAAGATAGTAGGCGGCATCGATGAATTGGGTAAGTCTTGCTAACTCACTTTAAGGAGGGGAAAATCATTCTATCCTGACCAGGTTTTATTGTCCATTAGCGTCTAAATTTCTGCGCTGAGATAGATAGGCTTCGCCTCGCATCTCATAGAGACGGCTGGCCGTGCGGGCAAATTCAAACGCGCCGTCCCCGTCTATATATAGCGCATCCGGCTCCGCCGCAGCGCTCATCACAAGCTTGGTGCGGGTCTCATAAAGCGCGTCGATTAAGGTCACGAAACGCTTAGCCTCGTTGCGGCTCTCTGCCCCCATTTGCGGCACATTTTCCAAGATCAAAGTTTGGAAGGCTTTTGACAAACGTAAATAATCTGCGGCGCCAAGTGGATTTTCGCACAAACGGGAAAAGCTGGCACGCGCCACGCCCGCTGCTGTCCGTTTTAGCTTTAGCTCTCGCCCCTGCACAGTCAGCCGTGTTTCGCGCGGCGCTGCGCCTCCAATCAGCCGTCTCCATACGGCCTCAATTTTCGCCGCAGCGTGTTCGTCAAGTGGACTATAATAAACCGGGGCGGCTTGTATCTGTGATAAGCGGTGATCTGTCGCGCCTGGAAATTCAACGACATGACATTGGCTTTGTAGCAAGTCGATAAACGGCTCAAATAATCCGCGGTTAAGTCCATTTTTATACAGATCCTCCGGCGCCCGGTTAGACGTCGCGAGCATAGTTATACCCCGCGCAAAAAGCTGCTCGAACAGACGTGATAATATCATGGCATCAGTAATATCCGTGACATGAAATTCGTCGAAACATATAAGAGACGCTTCATTTGCCAAGTTCTTGGCAATATGCTCGATAGGCTCTCCCTGCCTTAGCGAGCGCTCCTTAGATATACGCTCGTGAATTTCAAGCATAAAGGCGTGAAAATGCACGCGCCTTTTGGCTTTGACCGGAGCGAGATCGAAAAATATGTCCATAAGCATAGATTTTCCGCGCCCCACCCCGCCCCACAGATAGAGACCTTTAACGGGCTCAGGTGCGCGGGAAAACAATTCCCAGCGCGGCGCGGACTCTCCCAGCCTCACAAGCAAATCATCCAGAGCGGACGCTGCTACACTCTGCGCTGGATCACGCTCCAAATCACCCGCAGCGATACGGGCTTCAAGAATGTGGGTGACCGTTTTGGGTTTAGACATGAAAATCTACTCTATGATAAGAATACTGCGTTAAATTTTGCCATTGCCCCTGTCAATTGCGCGCAGATGTGCTTAAAGTTAATGTGTACATTATCCGTGCGAAACGAATCAGGAGGGCAACGTGGAATCTGCGTTTTCGAATACAATGAATTATCTGGAGGCCAATGCCGCAAATTGGGCAATAGCTTTAGCAATTTTAATCGCCGGCTATCTCATAGCGCTTGTCGTTCGATGGGTTATTACGGCCGCCATAAACCGTACGGGCTTTGGCGTTCGCGCAAAAGCATCAGGCGGAAACATTGGCCGCTCTGTTGGACAGGCTTTATTTTGGCTCATATTGCTGATCTTTATCCTAATGGCGCTAGGACGTTTCCCATTGGTAGCCAGACAACTGGACTTCCTTAACACGATGATGGGCGATATATTCAATTACATCCCTAAGCTTCTCGCCGGCGCGGCCGTCATTTTCGTCGGTATTGTTCTAGCCAACGTTTTGCGAAATCTTATTGAGAGCACGCTCAAAGTTGCGCAAGTTGATCGACTGGCCGGACGTTTTGATCTTGCTGATGAGACCCAAATTACAAATGGCGCAGTCTCCAAAGGCGTTGCCAGATTGGCCGCCGCTGTTGTTCTCATCTTCTCTGCAATCATTGCGGTAGGGATATGGGACATCCCAGGAGTATCCGGGCCCGTTGGCGATATGCTTGATCTGATTTTGACATATATCCCGCGCGTCTTATTTGCTGCGGCGATCGTTGTCATCGCCGTATATATTGGCCGCTTTGTGTCCAACCTGATCCAGTCAACTCTACCAGCCATGGGCTTTGACCGGGCTATGTCATCTATTGAAGGACTTGATGGAGATAAAATTTCCGGCTTTAACCCGTCGAAAATTCTAGGCAAAATCGCGTTTATTGCGATTGTACTTTTAGGTCTCACCGCGGCTATGAATGTATTGGAAAGCCCCGTGCTGACAGCCGTGTTCTCAACTCTCTTGGCGATTGGCGGCAAGATCGTCCTTGGCGCGATTATTATCGGTGCAGGCATTTTCATCGCCAATATCGTTACGCTCATGGTCAGAGGCGCAGTTGGCGACACTGTGGCTAATGTAATTCGCTACATTCTGATTATTCTCATTACCTTTATGGGCTTGTCAGAAATGGATTTGGGTGACGGCATTGTCGAAACGGCCTTTACTGCTGCTGTGATTGCGGCTGCTGTAGCGGCAGCACTCGCCTTTGGTCTTGGTGGACGCGAATGGGCTAAAGCCAAGCTCAACGAGTATTTTCCGCCTAAAGCGGGATCAAAGCCCGCTGTCCGTAAAACGGCAAGTGTTAAAGCACCGCGCAAAACAGCGGTGCGGAAAGCTCCGGCTAAGAAGTCTTAAACTTTAAATATAAACAACAGAATCCCGTCCAAGTTATTACTTGGGCGGGTTTTTTTATGCCGAAAATTTATCCGCTATCTCCTGCATATCGGCGCGGCTTACACGGTCCATGTCCATCGCTTGTAGGGCAGTAATACGCGCCCGAAAGACTTTATACGTTTTTGCAAACGCCGCCTGTCTTGCGCTTAGCGGCTCTACATAGGCTGGATCCGGCGCGGGCCAGTATAGCTTGATATGCTGACCATGAAAGACGGGGCAAACCTCATTTGCCGCATTATCGCAAACTGTAACTACAATATCCATCTGCGGCGCCCCCTCAGCGCTAAATTCATCCCAGCTCTTTGAGCGATATTTGTGTGTGTCGTGGCCCATTTTAGACAAATGCGCGAGCGCGTCGGTATGGGGGTGCGCTGAAGGGTGGCTTCCGGCGCTATAGCCGCGCCACTGCGCGCCGCCCATATCATTGCAAAGCGCTTCGGAAATAATACTTCGCGCTGAATTTCCGGTGCAGAGAAATAAAATATTATAAGGCGGTGTCATGCCCTGTGCCTAGAGCGAGTGCCCTAACAGCGCAAAGTCATTTTTTAGGTGACCCATACGGTTTGCCGCATTAGCCTGACGTCTTGGAAACCGAAATTTCACATAACACACATATCGTCGAAGCATTGATTGAAGAGCGCTCCCGGCGTCTAATGCAACGGCCGCGCCTGTGGTCTGCGCTCCGGCCTGCACTTTATCGCTTGCTGGGCTATAAACGCGCTGTCGCCATGGCCGACGCTATTGCTGATATGACGGGACGTCAGGCCTTTGACTATGTTAGCGGCGTTGTTGGTATTCAAACTCGCGCAGAAGGGACAGAGAATATTCCGCGCAGCGGCGGGCTTATGATTATCGGCAACCACCCGACGGGACTCGCTGACGGGCTATTCGTACATAATGTGCTGCAATCTATTCGCCCCGAATACATGTTTCTAGCAAATGCCGATGCGTTGCGCGTTGTGCCCAAGGCCGGTGACCTCATCATTCCTGTAGAATGGGTCGCGGATAAACGCACGAAAGCCAAGACCAAGCAAACTCTGCTTGAGATGAAAGCAGCGGTCGCGGATAAACGCACTATGGTTATTTTTCCATCAGGGCGCTTGGCGGTTTTGGGGGTACGGGGTCTTCAGGACCAAGAATGGATGAACACAGCCGTCAGCTTTGCTAAGAAATATAACATTCCGGTTGTACCGCTGCACATCAAAGCGAAAAACAGTCTGTTATTTTACATGTTCAGCTGGCTTCACCGTGAGCTTAAAGATATCACACTCTTTCATGAAATGCTCAATAAAGGGCGGCAGCGCCCCCGCCTACGCTTCGGTCCCGTTATCGACCCGCACTCGCTTAGAGGAAATAATGACAACTCTACGGCGCAAATGCGCGCCATTGTTGAGAAACTGGGACGAAATTAAGTAACCCGCTCGACGAGCATCTTCTTTGTCTCGGCGATTGCTTTGGCCGGGTTCAGCCCTTTAGGACAGACATTGGCGCAATTCAAAATCGTGTGGCAGCGATAGAGCCGGAAGGGGTCTTCGAGATTATCGAGCCGCTCGCCTGTCGCCTCATCACGGCTGTCTACGAGCCAGCGGTAAGCTTGCAGCAAAACGGCAGGGCCGAGATAACGGTCGCCATTCCACCAGTAAGATGGACAGGCGGTGGAGCAACAGGCGCATAAAATGCATTCGTAATAGCCATCAAGCTTGTTTCGGTCTTCAGGGCTTTGCTTCCACTCTGTCGTTGGCGTCGGTGTGGTTGTATGCAGCCATGGCTCAATAGACGCATATTGGGCGTAGAAATTTGACAAATCAGGGACAAGATCACGAACAACCGGCAAATGCGGCAATGGCGAGATTGTGATTGTACCGCCTTTAACTTCATCAATGCCTTTCGTGCAGGCGAGCGTATTACGCCCGCCAATATTCATTGCGCAAGATCCGCAAACACCTTCACGGCATGACCGCCGGAAGGCCAGCGTCGAGTCAATTTCGTTCTTGATCTTGAACAGGGCGTCCAGAACCATAGGACCGCATTCATCCAGATCAATCTGGTAACTATCCCAGCTGGGCTGTCCGCCCGCTTCAGGGTCATAGCGGTAAATCTTGAACGTCTTCATACGGCTGCCGCCGGATTTTGCGTCCCAGACTTTACCTTTTGAAACCTTGGAGTTTTTGGGCAGGGTCAGTTGTACCATATGAAATCCTTATCCGCAGTAGCAGCGATGGGCGGTCGTAACTGTCTATATAGACCGCCGCGCTATGAAAAGCACTAATCGCGGTCACGCCAAATTGTCGCCGTTCGTATGCCTACATTAAACGAATACAAACACGGCGAATATCGCAGCAATGATGACAAGCAAAACGATAGAAATCATTACGGGGTATTTACGCTTTCCGTCCGGCATAGGGTCGGTGCGGCCTTGGTGATTGTCGGGCATAGTCTTCTCCTCTATGGGAACAATGCGGTCTTTAAAGAATAGTTCCTATTCCGCCCCTCAGAAGCGAATTTTATGTCCGATGTTATCTTAACCAATCCCATAGCGTTTTATTACTCGTTAATCGGACTGGCCTTTTTGGGTCTAACCCTTAGGCCCGCGCTAAAGCACTCATTTTTCTTCAACGTGCCAATTATATATATCGTCATTGGCGCTTTTGCCGCCGTGATCGGATTGCCTGTTATCAACCCTATGGCCAGCGGTGTTGAGAACAAAATCATCACCCACGGGGCAGAGCTTGTGGTAATCATTTCACTGTCTGCGGCAGGCCTGGCGATTGACCTGACTGCGAGCTGGAAAAATTGGCAGCCAACATGGCGGCTCCTCGGCATTGCCATGCCGCTGACCATCGCCGCGATTGCGGTGTTCGGCATTTATGCCTGCGCGCTTCCGCTTGCGACCGCAATTCTGCTGGGCGCAGCCATGGCTCCGACCGATCCGGTATTGGCGCGTTCAGTTCAGGTTGGTCCGCCCAATAGCGAGCAAAGCGGCGTCACCACCGCTTTAACCTCCGAAGCCGGGCTGAATGACGGTCTGGCTTTTCCGTTTATTTGGTTGGCTATCGGCCTCGCCACTGCAGCCGTCGGGGATTTTAACTGGGCGCAATGGGCGTCGTATTACGTGCTGTATAAGATTGCGGCAGGCATTATCGTGGGTGTGGCCATGGGCTGGCTCATCACCAAATTTCTGTTCAGCCCTTTGGGCGATGCCACAAATGAACGCGCCAATCCGGCACTGATTGTACTGGGCGCGACATTTATCGCCTATGGCGGGGCCGAATTCATCCATGGATATGGTTTTATTTCCGTCTTCATCGCTGCGCGCGCCGCACGAAGTTTCGCCAAAGATACCAGCGCGGAACCCTATGAAAACGCGGCCCATGAGAGCGCAGACCAGTTAGAAGCTATTTTAATGGCCATACTTCTGCTTTGGCTGGGAGCCTTTATCGGCACATATTTATGGCACCAATGGATATGGTCTGATCTGCTTGTCGCCTTGGCAATTGTGTTTGTGATCCGCCCTGTCGCCGGTTGGATTTCACTTATCGGTATGGGCTGCAATCGCATGGCACGTTACAAAATGATGTTTTTTGGCATTCGCGGCATGGGGTCTATATTCTATGTCGCTTATGCGCTCGGCCATGCCGACTTTACCCAAGCCGACACAGTCTGGCGCATCTGCGCCCTCACCATACTCGTCTCCGCATTAATCCATGGCAGCCTCGCTAATGTCTGGATGCAACGCGACAATGAGATTAAAACCGCATAGCGCGGATATTATTCAGGCTTGTTGTAATCGCCTTGTTATACGGCGCTTTAGGCTGGTCATGTTCGGCAATGAAATATTCCATGCCTGAGATATCGTTAAGCGCAAATATCCGCTCAAAATCAATGTCCCCTTCGCCAACATTGACCATATAATCACGGATCAGTTCTGGATAGCTCGCGTCTTTAGCAATAGCGGCCCAGGGATCTCCGCTCATATCTTTGACATGACAGGCTTTAAACCGTCCCGAATAACGCCGGATCAGCTCTACAGGATCGACTTTGCCCAAAACCGCCCAGTAAATATCAAGCTCGAAACAGACAAGATCAGGATCGGTGTTGTCCATCAGAACCTGCATTGCCGTGGTTCCGCCGCCCAGATCATCAAATTCAAATTGGTGATTATGATAACCCAGCTTCACGCCTTCATCGCGCATAACGCGTCCGGCTGAATTTAAGGTACGCGCATGGGCTTTCCAATGCTCAAGCCCCCGCTCTTCTTCGGCAATATAAGGCACAAAGGCAATTTCAATGCCGAGGGTTTTAGCCGCTAATATGCCGCTGGCAAGATCGTTTCGAATGGTTTCAATGCTCATATGGGTCACGGGACTGGGCAGACCCGCAAGGTCCAGAGCCGTATTCAATTCCGCCGGTGTCCGGTCTGCGTAATTACGCTCATTGAGCTCGACATAATCGTAACCCGCATCTTTGATCATCTTCAGCGTGCCGGAAAAATCGACATCCATCGCTTCGCGCAAGGTGTAAGTTTGTATCCCGACTTTACGGATCATATTGCCCGCTGTTTTTCCTCCTTTGAGCGGAATGTCTTCTGTGGCCCCGCCATCCGATTTACCACACGCGCTCAGCGCTAGAGCTCCGGCGCCTAATGTCAGCATTGCGCGTCTATTATAGATCATCATAAGTCTCCACTTTGAAAAAGGTCGGCGGCGTAATTAGCCGCCCGCGCCGAGAGCGCCATATACGTCAAGGATGGATTTTGGCAGGCTGAACTGGCCATGGCTGACCCATCCGTTATAAATAAGTTTTTCACGTCGTGAGCACGGTTAAAGCCATTTAATACGCTCGTTTTGGGATCGCGGCCCATGCGCGCTGTGCCCATTTCATGAATGCGTGCGCCGATTTCTGTCTCATTACGGTCCGGTTGCCATGGCGTAGTAATGTCGGTAAATCCGGCTTTTTCAAAAATCTCGATCGCGTCAGCATGGCCTGCTTTTAATATCGCTTTTTCATTATCGCGCATTTTCGCATTAATGACGGGGAGCGGCATGCCCCATGCATCGGTTTTCATTTCATGGAGTGTGACACGATTATCCGGATGCGGCAGCACTTCGCCAAAGACGTCGAGCATAATACGCCAGCGGCCCGGCATACGGTTCTTCGCCTTAAGCGCCGCGCCAATACCTTGATGTTGTGACCATGCGCCGTCGCGGTGCGAATAGACCTGATAGGCAAAACCGCGCTTATAATCCTGGTCACGCTCGGGATAATTGCGATAGCGCGGCAGATAGGCCCCCGTCGGGCGGCGGCCATAATAATATTTATCCAAATTACCAGGAGCCGTGGCCTGCACGCGGCTTCCGCCGACATGATCCATAATATTACGTCCGACTTGGTCAGAGCCATTGGCCAGACCATTTGGCATGGTTTCGGATTTTGAATTTAGCAAGATAGACGCGCTGGCAATTGTTGAGGCGTTGAGGAAGATAATCGGCGCGGTATATGTGCGCGAGGCTTTGCTCTTGGCGTCGATGACTTGTACGCCCGTTACCTTTTGCAAGACGCTGTCATAATCCAGTTTCTGAACAATTGCGTCTGTAACAAGCGTCATATTTCCTGTGCGTTCCGCCGCAGGGAGCGTGGCCGACAAGGACGAGAAATAAGCCCCATATGAGCAGCCGCGATAGCATAAATTGCGCGCTTGGCATTGCCCGCGACCCAGCGCCGTTTGCTCTTCAGTTGCCCGCGATAAATTCGCGACCCGCCCAATGATAAGCTGCCGTTCAGGGAAATGCGTTTCAATTTGGGCTTTGAGCATTTCCTCTGCGCAGGTCATATCAAAAGGCGGCAGAAAGTGCTGTCCGTCCGGCAAGGTCGGGACATTATCACGCCCGCCGGAAATGCCGACAAATTTTTCAACTGTGTCATACCATGGCGCCAAATCCTCATAGCGGATCGGCCAGTCTACGCCCTCCCCATCCATGGCATTGGCCTCAAAATCTATCGGTGACCAACGGTAAGCCTGCCGACCCCACATGATAGATCGCCCGCCCAGATGATAGCCGCGCCGCCAGCTGAATTTGCCTTCGCCTTCTTGCAAGTAAGGATGCTCACTATCTTTGACCCAAAACTGTTTCGTCGTCTCATGAAAAGCGTAAATTTTGGATTGTTCGGGGTAGACCGTAGCCTTTTCATCCGGTGAAACCCAGTCAAGCTGCGGCCGCTCCCAAGGATCAAGATTATCCGAATAATCGTCTTGCGGCGTGACCTGACGGCCGCGTTCCAGCACTAAAACTTTCAAGCCGCGCTCGCATAGCTCTTTTGCTACCCAACCACCGGATATTCCAGAGCCGACGACAATTGCGTCAAAATCCGCCATCTTAAAGTACGCCGCTTTCCATAAGATCTGCCGCGTGGTGGGCCGCGCGGGCGGAAAATGCCATATAGCTGATTGATGGATTTTGACATCCACCGGAGGTCATAAATGAGCCATCGGTGATAAATAGATTAGGCACGTCCCAGCTTTGGTTCCATTGATTCAGAACGCTGGTTTTGGGGTCACGGCCCATACGCGCCGTGCCCATTTCGTGAATTCCCCGCCCCGGTGCAGACATATTATCAGCGCTCACCTCATCCGGATTGCCAACCCAGTTGATTTGCATGCCGGCGGCTTCTAGCATCAATTTCGTATCGCGTGTTGCATGACGCATTAAAGCCACTTCGTTTTCCCGGTGACGTTGATTAATGACGGGGATAGGTAATCCCCATTCGTCCGTTTTTGTTGCGTGAGCGGCGACATGATTGCGCTCATCCGGCAGAATTTCGCAAAACGCAACAATCCCCAAGCGCCAAGGCCCCGGGGTGCGCTGCGCATTTTTATATTCAGCGCCGATACCCGGCGACCACACATTCCGCCTCCAATTGTCACGGTATATACGGCCCTGATAGCCATATCCGCGGACGCTATCCTCACTGGGCTCCGTATGATTGCGAAAGCGTGGAATGTAAAAACCGTTAGGTCGGCGTCCCCAATGATATTTGTCTTCCAAGCCGGGCATGATGGCATCCGCAGTTGCGCCTGCAACATGATCCATCAGGTTTTTGCCAAGCTGTCTGGAGCTGTTTCCTAAACCCTTTGGCGCGGCGTCGCTGGCAGAATTTAAAAGTATCAAACTCGTAGCAATCGTTGAGGCATTTAAAAAAACAACTCTCGCCGTCACAGTTTTTGTTTGCTTCGTATTTATATCGATTATTTTTACGCCCGTCGCCCGGCCTGTAGCCTCATCATAATCGACTTTAACAACGGCGGTATCTGTCATCATCGTCAGATTACCCGTATTTTTCGCTGCAGGGAGGGTGGCGACATTCGAATTAAAATAGGCGCCGAATGAGCAGCCCCGATAACATAAATCCCGGGCCTGACATTGACCCCGCCCGAGCGCGGTTTGCTCCGGCGTTGGCTGTGTAAGGTTTGCGACCCGGCCCGGAATGACTTTGCGGGTTGGGAAGGCCGTTTCGACTTTTTGTTTAAATTCAGTTTCAGCACAGCTGAGCTCATGAGCAGGCTGAAAAACGCCGTCCGGCAATATATCAAGCCCTTCCATGGATCCGCTAATTCCCGCGAAATAATCAACCTTATCGTACCATGGCTTGATATCATTATATCGGACGGGCCAATCGACCCCGTGCCCGTCTTTTTTATTTGCCTGAAAATCAATCTCGCTCATGCGGTAGGACTGCCGTCCCCACATCATTGACCGACCACCGGTATGATAACCGCGAAGCCATCCATACTCTGTTCCCGGAGCTGTCTCATAAGGGTGCTTTTCGTCCTCAACCCAGTATTGTTTCGTATTCTGATTAAAGGCGTAAACAGTACTCTGAATTGGATATTTTGTTTTATCCTCCTCTGTAGTGCGATTTAAATTTGGCGTGTCCCATGGATCGACAAAATCCGTGTAATCTTTTTCCGGCGTGATTTGCCGTCCGCGCTCAATAACGCAAACCTTGAACCCGCGCTCGCACATTTCTTTGGCGACCCAGCCGCCCGACATGCCCGAACCGACAACAATGACATCAAAATCAGCCATTATGTCGCCCATGTCTTGCCGACTTCGGAGAAAGGAATACACCCTTTCCATTCGCCCGGTACAGCCTCATATCGAAGTTCCTGCGTCGCGCCAATTTCACTCATATAATAGGCTGTTGCGATAGTTGATTTAACGTCACGATAACCGCTGTGAAGTTCGCTCGCCTCGCCTGAGTAAGCTACGCTATCAAATGCGCTTAGCGCTTCAGCCTGCGCGTCTACGCCCAGTTCGGCAAAGCCTCTCTCGCCATTACCAAGACTATCATTAAGTCCATTGATGACTGCGCGCCATCCGGCGCGAATTTCAGGCGTTGCCCAATTTGACGCCAAGTCTTGTATCACAGCAGGAACTCCGGCGGCTACTGCGCCGGGCGTGTCTGTGTCGGGAATAATGGTATTGGCCAGCGCGCCGACAATGGCCATTTCGCGCGTGGTAAAGAACCGTCCTGCAGCGTCAAATTCTGCGCCTGTTATTGCGCTTGCCTCCGGCGCGGTTTTTTGACCGCAAGCCGCAAGAGCGCCGCCCGCGCTCACTGCCAATAAAGCCTTCATCATATCGCGACGATACATACTCGCTCCCCTATGTCATTTTACGCACTGCTCTTTAATGACAGCGCTGTCTTATTTATGACTCCTGATGGGGATTTAAGCAAGAGGGCTTTTCTACGGCATGGCCTCGCCGCGTCGTGCCTCAATCAGATCGTAAAAATCACGCGCGGTCAGATTGATATTATCCGCATTCGCGCTGTCTTTGATCCTGTCAATTTTTTGCGTACCGATAATCGGCATGACGCCAGCAGGATGGCGAAGAGTGAACGCCAGCGCGATATTGACGGGCGTCGTGTCATACGCTTCGGCTAAACGCATAAGAGTTGACATAACGCGCTTAAACATGGCTTCGTTAAAGCGCCCATAAATCCTGCCGGTGGCCAGCGCACCACCTGCCAAAGGCGACCACGCCATCAGGGTCATATCGCGTTCTTGGCACTGATCTAATATGCCGTTCGTCATGGGATCCTGACATAGTGCCGAAAACTCATTTTGATGCACAATCAAACCGCTTTCCATATTCATTTGCAAAGCATGAGCCTGTGATGCTGTGAAATTGGATATGCCGACATATCGCGTTTTTCCACTATCAATCAAAGCATCCAGCGCGCGTCCGGCCTGGGCAAATGATGTCGATAAATCAGGACGGTGGATGAGGAACAGATCAACGCAGTCAGTATTTAACCGCACTAATGATCTCTCCAACGCACCCGTTAAATAATCATAAGTGCTATTATAAGGACGCGGCGGAATAATCCCGCCTTTAGTCACCAGAATCATCTGATCGCGCAGCTGCGGGGCGCTTTTCAGCACTTGCCCCAATACCGCCTCGGCTTCGCCAAATCCATCTGGCTCTTTAGTAAATTTCGACGGTTCGCTAAAACCATAAATATCCGCCGTATCGATCAGGGTCATACCGCAGGATAGTGCCGTCTCTATTTTGGCTTGTGCTTGCTTTGGCGTACTTTGCGCCATGCGCCAGCAGCCATAGCCGATACGCCCAACGCGCAAATCCGATTGTCCAAGAGTTATTGTTTTCATGAGCGGTTATAGAGCCCTTTGCACGTGGTCAGGGCTAAGCTGCGCTGCGGGATTTGATCACTGCTGTAAGGTCTTCTTCGAGCTCCGCAGCAATAGGCAAAGTTACTCTAAACGCGAAAACCGTACCTTTGCCGACACGGCTATCGGCCTTAATTTGCCCCCCCATTTCCCCAACTAATTCCTTACAAATAGAGAGTCCAAGTCCGGTGCCGCCTATATTTGACGCGCCGCCATCCTGCTCGAAGCGTTCGAACACACGCGGTATGTCAGCAGACGCAATGCCTATACCTGTATCGCGAATGTAAACCCGCAACGCGAATCGACCCGGCCCCATTTCCTCCCCGCGCAAGAAAATATAAATACCACCCGTTTCGGTAAACTTAATCGCGTTGTTGACTAAATTCTGAATGACTTGACGTAAGCGCCCTTTATCCCCAACCAAAAATTGCGGAATATTGTCATCAATTTTAACCTTAAGCTGCAACCCTGTTTTTCGCGCATTTACGCTGTTCAGCTCTGCAAGGTTTTTTACCAAATGGCGAATGTCAAAAGTCTCCGGATAAAGTGAAAGCTTTCCCGCATCGATTTTGGATAAATCCAAAACATCATTTATAATTGTCAGCAGCCCTTCCGAACAATCCCTAACAACGCAGGCATATTTCGTCTGCGTCGGGCTGAGATCTGACTGAACCAGAAGCCCTGACATGCCGATTATTCCGTTGAGCGGCGTGCGAATCTCATGACTCATATTGGCCAGATAGCGCGCGGTAATAATCTCGGCCTCGCGCGCTTGGCAAGCATTTTCTTCCAGACCGTCCAGTTGCTCAAAAACACGTTTACTAAGATAGGCGGCCAAGGCTGTCGCTAAAACCAAGGCCAATGTCATTTGAAAGGCACGCTGAAAAAATAACGAGCCATAATCGACGCCCGCCGTATCCCAACCCGCCGGATTGGACATAGAATAACTGAACAAAAACCACACTAAAGGAACCGCGACCAGCCCGTAAAAATAAGTTGATTTCCAATTACTAATAAGCGCAATAAGCGTTACGCCCATAAGTAAAATCGGAACAAGTGCCGTATTAATGCCCCCGGCCATATCAAGGCTATCGGAGGAAAATGACGTTGCTAAAACAGATGCAAAAAGAACACATGAATAAGCGACAGCGTAAAAATAATGAGATTTGATATAGCGGACGGAATTTAAAAGAACGAACAAAACTAAACACGCCATAAGTGAAATGACGTGCATCGAATTAAACCTGCCATAAGTCAGATACATTACGCCCTGGTTGACAACTTGCGTTGCGATAGAGGCATAACCGACCAAAATGATCGCGCCAAAACGCAGCTTTTCGCTCGCTGGTGCTGCGTTGTCCAAGCGCAAAAACGCGCGATAGCGGTTCAAAAAGGTAATCGCCCTGCCCCATAATACGACGTCATCTTAGGGAAGCGCTATATACTCACAGCGTTAGTAAGCCGTTAAAAACTCGTTTTTGCGATTCAGTAGCTTACACTTTTATAGCCAATGTACGAAGAATATGAATTAAAAGAATGCCTGGATACCGGTAATACTCCGGCCCAGTATAAGAGCGTGAACATCATGGGTGCCTTCATAGGTGTTGACAGTCTCCAGGTTCATCGCGTGGCGGATAACGTGATACTCTCCAGATATCCCGTTTCCTCCGTGAATATCACGCGCTTCGCGGGCGATCGCTAACGCCTTACCACAATTATTACGCTTCATCAGACTAATACTCTCCGGTGCCCATGCACCTTCGTCCAAGGCGCGGCCCAGAGCGAGCGAGCCTTGCAGGCCCAGGGCAATTTCCGTTTGCATATCGGCAAGTTTTTTCTGCACAAGCTGCGTTGCCGCGATCGGCTTGCCAAAGACAATCCGCTCCATCGCGTAATCGCGCGAGGCATGCCAACAAAACTCCGCCGCGCCAATCGCGCCCCAGCTAATGCCGTAACGCGCCTTGTTAAGACAGCTAAACGGCCCGCGAAGACCTTTAACATTGGGCATCAAATTCTCTTCGGGCACGAACACATCCGCAAAAGCCAGCTCGCCTGTAATGGAGGCGCGCAATGATAATTTGCCTTTAATCTCCGGCGTGGTGAAACCGTCCATTCCGCGCTCTAAAATAAAGCCGCGGATTTCACCGTCCAGCTTGCCCCAAACAACGGCCACATCGGCAACCGGTGAATTTGTAATCCACATTTTCGAGCCGTTGAGAACATATCCGCCGTCCACTTTTTTAGCTGTTGTGCGCATTGCTCCCGGATCGGACCCGCCATCAGATTCGGTTAGGCCGAAACAGCCGATCCATTCACCTGTCGCGAGTTTAGGAAGGTATTTTTGCTTCTGCGCTTCGCTACCAAAAGCTTCAATCGGATACATGACAAGACTGCTTTGTACGCTCATCATAGAGCGGTATCCGCTGTCGATAGCTTCAACTTCTCGCGCAATAAGGCCGTAGGCCACGTGGCTGCCATTGCCGCCGCCATAGGCTTCGTCGACCATAGCGCCAAGCAAGCCAAGCTCTCCCATTTCATTAAATATTTCGCGGTCAAAACGCTCTTCGTCATAGGCGGAGACAACGCGCGGGAGCAGCTTGTCGCGGCAATATCCCCGGGCGGCATCACGGATCATGCGCTCTTCTTCGGACAGGGCGTTTTCCAAAAATAACGGGTCTTCCCAATTATATTTCGGCGCGTCAGGGTTTGTCTTAGCCATAGTTGGCTCCTTTAAATCTTATTCTTTTATAGCAAATTTACGTTGGCTGGGCAGGCCCATAGACAGCACTATCGGGTCGGCATTTTGCCGCGCCTTGAAGTTTTCTTTTCCTGATAATCCGTCCCAGCCCAGCCCGATCAGGCTCTGCGCGACGGGCGCGCCCAGCGTCGTCCCCGGACCAAGAACGATATAAACATCAGGCGCAAATTCTTGGGCGCAGATTTCTATGGCGCGGGTAAAATCATAAGTCTGGGTGATCTGGTGACCGAATGTATAATCATATAGCGCGTCAATATAGACTGCGCCGGGAGTGTATATCGCCCCGCGTCCGTCGATCATGGGGATAGCAGGCTGGCTGAACACATCAGGCTTTAAAACCTGCCGCGCGGCCTCCGCAATCGGGCTCATAGCTTCGCTATGAAACGCCCCATGGTACGGCAGCCGCATCGGGAAAACGCCCATCTTGGGTAGGGTTGTCATCAGGTGATTGAGCCCCGCCTCATCAGCGGCAAACACCATCATGCCACCCAGTTTTATCGACGCGCTGATTTCGCCTTTTCCGCTACCGAGCGCCGCTTTGACTTGGGCAATATTCTCGGCGCTGGCATTCCAATCCTCATCAACAACGGGAAAAACCACCTGCCCGCCTGTCGCGCGCTCATGCATGAGGCGGCCCGTTGTATTGACGATGCGAGCGCCGTCATCCAGCGACACGGCGCCTGCGCAAGCTAGCGCCATATACCAGCCCAGCGAGTTTCCGGTCACACCGACAATATCGAAGCGGTCCCGATCAATAGATTGGAAATCCCCAAGCGCGCAGCCATAGATGAGCGCGCTGGCATTATCACCGGGCAGGTGAAGGTCAGCCTTAAACGTGCTCTGACTGTCAAGGTCAGCAATACGGATTTGATCGTCTGCGCGGCCCGTATCAACAGCCGATAAAATTGCGGGTTTATCGCCGTGATGTTTCTTTAAGTATCCAAGCTCGCCTGCGCCATATGTGCCGCGTCCGGGACAAATTACGACGGCTGTTTGTTTTTGGCTCATAACGTCGCCAGCTTATTTGCTGCCGCCGCAATCGTCTCTGCGCTCGGCAATGTATCGTAGGCTGCCGTGCCTAGCGCGATAAAGCTATCGCCCGCGCAGTGGCGCTCAATATTGGCATTTACACCTGCTTCGATTAATTTGCTCATCAGCTCTTCGGACAGCGATCCTGTTTCGCGGCACTCATCGACAATTAGGATATTCTTGCAGCCCTTAACGGCTTTCAAAATGGCTTCCATTGGCAAGGGGGACAACCAGCGCAAATCAATAATGCGGTGTTTCGCTTTGATGTTTTTAGCGGCTTGATGGGATAGATAATAGCCGTTTCCATAGGTCAGAATGGCGAGCTCTTTACCGTTTTCGTGCTGGCCAATATCGCCGAATTTAATTTTGTTTTTACGGTCAAATTCAGACGTCCACGCGCCGTCACTCTCTTCAATATCAGCGGCCTGATATAGCGCAATCGGCTCAACAAAAATGACGACGCGCCGTTCTTCATGAGCCAGACGCAGCGCTTCGCGCAGTAGTGCGGGCGCGTCAGCGGCGCTGGACGGGCACACCGTAATCACCCCCGGAATATCGCGTAACGCTGTAATAGAATTATCATTATGAAAATGCCCGCCAAAGCCGCGTTGATAAGCCAGTCCGGCAATTCGCACGACCATGGGGTTGGTAAATTGACCCTTGGAGAAAAACGATAATGTACTCGCCTCACCGCGGATTTGGTCTAGCGCATTATGAAGATAAGCGAGGAATTGAATTTCAGGAACGGGCAGAAAATCCTGATGCCCAACGCCGATGGCAGTGCCAAATATTGTTTGCTCATCCAGAAGCGTATCGAAAACGCGGCGCGGGCCGAACTGTTTTTGAACGCCTTTGGTGATGCCGTAAACGCCGCCTTTTTTACCGACATCTTCACCAAAAATCAGCGCCTGCGGATAGGTCGCCATGACGTCCATAAGCGCCTGATTGAGAGACGCTGCCAGCGTGAGCTTTCCGGACTTTGCCTTGGGCAATTTCACGGACGGCATAGGCTCGCGGTGAAACGCTTTCGGGGGGATAATCGGCGCGGCAATAGCGTCGTAACCGGACAGTTTGGGAGCCTTAAACGCCCGCTTTGCGGCGCGCTCTACACGGTCGCGCATCGCCTCATACTGGGCAAGAATACCATCAGCATTGTGGCCAGACTTAATAAGATGCGCGGCCATGGTGATGAGCGGGTCGGTCGCCTCTAACGCTTCAATCTGCGCAAGATTACGGTATGCCGTTTCAATATCTGCGCCGGCGTGGCCCATCAGACGCACAGTTGACAGATGCAAAAAGACAGGCCGGCGGCTCCGGCGGCACTGCGCAATGGCGGCGCTAATCGTATTAAAGGCACTGACAGGATCACGGCCATCGGCATAAATATAATCCAGACCGGGACGGTTTTTATAGCTCGTCGCAATCCACCCATCCGGCGTATCAACGCTAATCCCGACGCCATTATCTTCACAGATATAGACAATCGGCATTGGGCTGCCCTGATAGGCGGCCCATGCAGCAGCGTTAATTGCGCCCTGCGCCGTTGAGTGGTTTGCGCTCGCATCGCCAAAACTGCACAGCACGACGCTGTCATGAGGGACAACCCCGTCATGGCCCAGCGGCTTAGTAATCCCGACGGCGTGGGCCATACCCATGGCTTTAGGAAGGTGGCTGGCAATCGTGCTGGTCTGCGGAGGGACAAATATGTCCAGCCCGCCGAGCACTTTGTGCCGTCCGCCTGACACCGGGTCTTCGCTACTCGCCACGAAGGACAACAGCATGTCGTAAAGCGCGCCCGCGCCCGGGATATGGCGGCGGCGCTGAATGCAGAAATTAGCGTCACGGTAATGCAAAAACGCCATATCATCGCGGCGTGCCGCAGCAGCAACCGAAGCCATTACCTCATGACCGCTACTACCAATAGAATAAAAGGTTTCGCCCTTACTGCGCCGCGCCAGCAAATCGAGATGCCGGTTCATCAGCATAGTTTCGAACAGATCGGCCACCATATATGCAGGCATATCGGATGTACCTATTACAGGTAATTTACCGGATTTCAGGCGCTCAGAAAAAGCAGTATCAACGGCATCGGCACGGTTAAACACGGGCAAGACTTTCTGATACTTGGACGGGCGCAGCAGCAGCCGAACGACGCCAGCTTTGCACTTTATCACCCGGTCTCAATCCAAGCTCTTTATAAGCACGCTCCGGTAAATAAAGATAACGGCGTTTGCGATGGGCAGGCGTAATGGCGACGCGAAAGTTTTGCAGATCCCCCGCCGCAACAAGGCGCAAGGGCGCGGTTTCGTCAACGTCGCCAATATCAGCGAGGGTTTCGCGGCTTTCCAATATCGTGGTTATCTTGTGACGCCATGCAGCCACCACAGGTCCGCCGTCAAATAAATCAACCGTATGGCTGTCACAAAAGCCTTCATCATGAAGGAGTTTCAGCGCGCCGGCACCGGACGGATGAGCCTGCCCCATAACGCGCCGCGCTTCTGCGGAAAGACTGTCTATACGCACAGGCTTATCGGGGCTAACCAGCGCCAGAGCGCGTGCTTCTAATGAGGCAAATTGGGCATCGGCTTCAAGAAAACTGCACCCGAATTTGGCCGCAAAGACCGCGTCGTAAAACGGCGCTTTATTATTGTGACTAACACCGCGAAGCTCCGCAACGATTGTGCGGGAAAACATGTCGGGCTGCGCTGCGATCATCAGGTAACGCGCCTTGGCCAGATAACGCCCCAGTCCGCCCGCGCGATGTTCGCGTTTTAAATATAAAGAGCCGACTTCTGTTGCGCCGGCAAAACGGTCGGACGCCGATAAAAACTGTCCGTCCGGCGAAATATCAAAATTAATAAAGGGCGGCTCGCCCGACGCGCCGATATTGGTTTTCACCGCCGCGCATCCAATCAACTCTCCGCTCTCTACATGATGCAGGCCAAGGAAATATTTACGCGTTATGGACATATCTGACGGCCCGCCGACAGAGGCAAAACTATCGACTGACATTTGTATATATTTTGCCAGATAGTCGCGATCCGGCTGCAGACTGGACAGCCCGCCCTGCGCCGAGCAGGCAAGATCGTAAAGCCCGTCAATATCTGCGGCCGAGACCGGCCGCAGCATATAGAGAGGCAGGTTAGCCATTATCCGGTTTTAGCCGCGCTTTTCATTTGGGCGAACACGTCATCAAGCTTGGTCAGCGCCTGTTTGCATTCGTCATGCGTGACGTTCAGCGCCGGGGCCATACGGATAACATTATCGCCGGCTGTACCGATTAAGAAGTGATGGTCATCCCGCGCGATTGTGCGAACGTCCATATTCGGAACTTTCAGCTTTAGCCCGATAAGAAGGCCTTTTCCGCGAACGCCTTCGATCATGTCAGGATATTTTTGCTGCGCCATGTTCTCAAGGCCCGCTTCAAATTCCGCCGCAACCGAATTTAAATGCTTGTAAAATTCAGGATCGCCGAGATATTCGAACACAGCGAGGCCAACAGCCATAGCCAATGCATTGCCGCCATATGTGCTGCCATGTGTGCCGGGGACCATGACTTTGCCAACGGCCTCCGTCGCCATAGTAAAGCCCAGCGGGAAGCCGCCGCCAACGCCTTTGGCGCAGGCTATTAGATCAGGCTGCGCATTTTCAAACCATTGATGGGCGAATAATTTGCCGGTACGGCCTGCGCCGCATTGCACTTCATCATAAATCAGCAGCGCACCGTGCTCGTCGCATAATTTGCGAAGGCCCTGCAGACATTGTCCGGGAACCGGGCGAAGGCCGCCCTCGCCCTGTACAGGCTCAATAATTACGGCGGCAACAGTGTCGTCCATTTCCACCTGCAGCGCGTCATGATCACCAAAGGGCAATTGCACATAACCGGGGAGGCGCGGGCCGAAGCCTTTAAGATATTTGGGATTGCCCGAAGCGTTCACGGCGGCGTAGGTGCGGCCATGAAAAGAGCCGTCAAAGCCGATAATTTTAATGCGTTTTTCGTCGCCGCGATCATAATGATAACGCCGCGCTGTTTTCAACGTCAGCTCAACCGCTTCTGATCCGCTATTGGCAAAAAACACGCGGTCGGCAAATGATGCTGAACAATATTTATCAGCCAGCTCCTGCTGCCCCGGAACGTCGAACATATTGGACAAATGCCATAATTTATTCGCCTGTACGGTTAGCGCTTTAACGAGGTCAGGATGGGCATGGCCCAGCGTATTGACACTAATGCCCGAGATAAAGTCGAGATATTTATCACCGCGGTCATCTGTCAGCCAGACGCCCTCGCCTTTGACAAAATTGATCGGCGGCGGTGCATATGTTGGAAACAGATTTTCGCGTGTACTCATAGTTATCTCCTTGTTGCTGCAATTAAACAGTATTTTTTATCAAATAGAAGCTGTTTTATGCGCAATATCGTGTATATCTTTTTCCGAAATGACCGATTGAAAGTCAAATCGGCAAATCAGTAAGGTATGACTATGCGTATTGGCGACAAAGACAAAGCCGTTTTAAATTTACTTCGCGAAAATGCGCGGGCGACGACGACGGAGCTGGCTTCTAAACTCGGCTTATCGCGCTCCACCGTGCAAAAACGCTTGGAGCGTCTCGAAGACACAGGCGTGATCGAAGGCTACACCGTGCAGCTCTCTTCCGCCTATATGGATCAAGAGATCAAAGCCCATGTCTCGATCACGGTTGAGCCGCGCATGACCAATGAAATCATCACTGTCATGACCAAGATGCAGGGCGTGCGCGCCATCTACTCCGTCTCCGGACCCTATGATTTAATCTGTGAAGTGGCGGCATTATCCGTACGCGAACTCGACGCCGTCATTGATGATATTATCGAAATCACCGGCGTAGAGCGGACAGTATCGAGTGTGATTTTGAGTACAAGGTTGAAGCGGTGAAGCCAAACCTTTCGCCCGCACCCTCTGGCTTGACCAGAGGGTGACGGTAGCAGGGCACTACCTCACATCAAAACTGGCTAGCTTTGCAAAGAAGGCTGTCCAGTCATCATGCTCTGCGATCTCTTTCCAGAGCGCGCCGATCTGCTCATAAATCAGCGCTTTAAGGAAATCGCCCGTCTCGGGTTTGGCCATTGGAGTGTAACTATCAAACACAGTGCGCCACGTTGTGTAGGCGTCGGTTTTATAGTGGTCGAGATTGACGCTGTGCGAGTTAGCCTCGCCCTGCCCAAACGCATCATGGAAGAATTGTGGCCAGCTGGCGCGGCTGTTCTCCAACATTTCAAATGTTTTGAGCGTGAACACAGTGTCGCGTTCTAAATGACCGCTTGGCTCTATGCCCAGACGCCGAAACATGTGGCGCGTGACGGCCATTTGATACTCACTTTGGAAGCTTTGCAGCGCCTCCATCAAGCGGTCTTCTTCGTCAGTTAAAGACAGGCATTGCGCCAGTTGCGCAAGGTTCCAATACATCGCTTCAGGCTGTCGCGCGAAGGCATATAATTTGCCGTGGTCAAAATAAGCAGCCGTGAAATCCGCCTGCATATGGGGCAAAAACCGATAGGGGCCATAATCGAAACTCTCGCCCGTAATATTCATATTATCAGTATTCATCACGCCATGAACAAAGCCCGCCGCCATCCAGCTTCCAACCATATTAGCGCTGCTTTTGGCCGCTTCACGCAGCAGTCCCGCAGGCGTTTTATCTTCCGCGTCGGGATAATAATGGCGCAGGCAATAGTCCGACAAAACCGCTAGATTATCTTTGCTATTCTCAAAATATTGGCGCTGGAATGTGCCGAATCTTATATGGCCATGCGACAGCCGCGTCATGACGCAAGAGCGCGTCGGTGACGGCTCATCGCCGCGCGTTAGCTCTTCGCCTGTCTCTATCAGAGAGAATGTCCGCGACGTATTCACGCCAAGGCTTTCAAGATAGCGCGTGGCCAGAACTTCGCGCACCCCGCCTTGCAAAGTCAGGCGGCCATCACCGCTGCGCGAATGCGGCGTCGTACCGGAGCCTTTGGTGCCAAGGTCTAAAAGCCGCCCTTGATCGTCTCTTAATTGCGCAAATAGAAATCCGCGCCCGTCACCAATATCGGGATTATAATGGCGAAATTGATGACCGTGATAACGCAGCGCCAGCGGCTGTTTAATGTTATCATCCAGCGGCGTGAACCAGCCGAAATGGTCTTTCCACTGCTTATCCGACAGCCCCTCCAGTCCCACCGTTTTCGCGGCGCGGTTATCGCGATATCGCAATATATGTTTAGGGAAATCAGCCGGGCTAACAACGTCATAAAACGCATCGCCCAGCTCTGTGATTTTAACGTTGGGTGTATATTGCACTACATGCCCATTTCAGAGCCGAAATGGCTATGAACATTTTGGTAAAAATCCATCGCCATAATACGCTTGCGCCACGCGGTTAGCGCAGTAAATTCTGACAAATCGACCTGTGCCAACTCCGCCGGGTCAAGCGCAGCAATGGTCGAAATATCGGCGAGCGAGAACGCATCTGCTGCAATATAGTCGCGGGTCTCCAAAATTTTATTTAAGTGCGCGCAGTCCGTACCGAGCAGGCGCAGACCAAAGGCGAGCGATTTTTTATCCGGCTCTTCACCGAGGAATTTACAGACCACGCGGTTGAAAAACACGCGGCCCATAGCTTGACCGACATGCTGACTGGCAAAGGTAATCCAGCGATCGACATTGGCCCGCGCCTCAAGGTCTTTGGGAAACAGATCAGAGTTATGTTTCGTCGCAAGATAACGTAAAATTGCGTCGGATTCCGTGAGGGTAAATTCGCCGTCTTGGATGACCGGGACTTTGCTCATCGGATTGACCGCGACGAAAGCGGCGCTGCGCTGCTCGCCCGTTTGAAGGTTCACATTATGAAATTCATGTTCCAGTTCAAGCGCGCTAACGGCGTAGCGCACTTTATTGGACGGAGACGAAAACGGATTGGCGTAGACTTTAAGCATGACTGTCTTTCTGTAACATTTGTCTGCGAAGAAACTCTCCAACATCGACGGGAATTTTACGGCCTGGTGGAAAGGCGCGGGTGAAATTTAGAAAACCGTGCGGCATGGATTTTTCATGGTGATACTGCACTGACACGCCCGACAATCTTAAGCGATCCGCATAGGCGCGGCCCTCTTCACGTAATGGATCAAGTCCGCATGTCAAAATATAGGTCGGCGGAAGGCCGCGAAGGTTGGATTCAAACATGGGCGACAGGCGCGTATCATGGACATCAGCCCCGCAAACATAAGACTTCTCGATATAGGTGAGCGCGACCGCGCCAAGCTCTAGCCTGTCCTGCCAGCCGACAATATGCGGGCGTTTTTCAGACAGCTGCATAAGCGGGTAGAATAGAACCTGCGCGGATAAATCCTGCCGGTATTTCTGCGCCAGATAGGCCGCCAAATTGCCGCCCGCGCTGTCCCCGCCAATTGTAAGCTGCGTCCCGTCTATACCGTAAGCGTCCCCGCTTTGTGACATAGCCCAAACAAGAGAACGTTCGGCATCATCGGTTGCGGCCGGAAAGGCGTATTGCGGCGCAAGGCGGTAATCAACTGACAATACGCGGTGCCCTGAAGACAGCGCAATGCGCCGGCAAATACCGTCATGGCTGTCGAGGTTGCAGGTGACAAATCCCCCGCCGTGGAAATAAACATGCAGCGGCCCGACTTCATCCGCACCATGGGGCGTGTAAAGCCGCGCGGGAATATCATATTCGTTATGCGGCAATGTAATTTCGCGCACCGTCTGCATATTGGGGCCGGGCGTTTCAAATTTATAGGTCAGGCGCGAAATGCGCGCATGCACAAGGCCGAATTTGTCATCTGTCTCGCGAAACTGGGAGAGTTGCGCGCGCATATCATCTATCAGGCTCACGGCGTATATCCCCCACTCTTCAAAAAGCTGCGTTCTTGCGGTGTATTTTCCCGCCCCAGAACAATGTTACGATGCGGAAACCGTCCAAACTGCGCGATCAGCTTGCGGTGAGCGCGGGCATGGTGGAGCGTATTTTCATTGTCCAGCCCGCGCTCGATAAGACGCACGCATTCATCCTGATCGGCCATAATTTCGCTATGCATATAGGGCATGTAGAAAAAAGCGCGGCGCGATTGGTCCGTTTTCATGTCAAAATTCTGGGCCACGCCGCGCTTTGCTATGGCCAGAGCCAGCGCGTCCCACGCAAACATGGCCTTGGTCCCACGATACATATTGCGCGGAAACTGGTCGAGCATGATGATGAGCGCCAGCGCGCTGTCTGCACTTTCTTCCCAAGGGTGCGCGGGAAATTTAGTGGCCTGCAGCGCCGCATCTATTGCTGTATCTTCAAACCTGTCGCGAATTTCAGCGTCAAAGGCATCTGATTGCGCAAACCATTTTTTCGGTCCCGACTCATCAAACCATAACGTCAAAATATCATTCGGGGTGACGCTCACAAACGCACCTCTCCATTTTCAATATCCGTCACGGTCTGCGCGGATAGCGGCTCATATGTATCGCCCCTGGGCGGCGCATAATACAGCGGATCAGAGATTTTAGCGTGATCAAACCCCGCTTTAACCAGATCGGTTTTTTTGAACTTAAATGTACTGGTCGTGTCGGTCTCTTGTTGCAAACGCAGGAAGACGGGGCGCGCATAATGCGGCAGCTCTGCGGTGACATGGGCATATAGCGCGGCCAAATCGATGTCTTTATCCGTCACGATTGAGGCCATGCCCGCGCGCCCGTCATGACCGGGCACAGCGACGCCGTAGACATTAGCCTGCACAATACCGGGGAAGCCCGACAGAACGCCCGCCACTTCATTGGTTGCGACATTTTCCGCCTTCCAGCGATAGGTATCGCCAACGCGGTCGACAAAGTAGAAATAGCCGTCTTTGTCCCGGCGCACCAGATCACCGGTACGAAACCATTTATCGCCGGGTTTGAATACACCGCGCAGGATTTTCTTTTCAGTCGCGGCGCGGTTTTCATATCCATCGAAGCGAAACCGCGCTTCGTCCTCTTTGATCTCGCCGATCATTTCGCCGACTACGCCGGGTTTGGTCCGCACGGCCAGCCCGTCCCGCCCGCGCACATTACGTCCGCTATCAACATCATATTCGATCACATCAATATTGAATTTATGTTTCAGATATCCCGGGACGCGGCCAATCGCGCCGACGCGTCCGCGCACATTAATCAGGCTGACATTGCCTTCGGTCGCGCCGTAAAACTCGATCACATTCGGGATATTAAAGCGGCTGACAAATCCGGGCCAGACTTCAGGGCGTAGGCCGTTTCCGATGATAAAACGAATATTATGCGAGCGCTCCATAGGATGCGGCGGGGCTGAGAGTAAAAATCGGCATAGCTCTCCGACATACATAAAAAGCGTCGCGCCATATTCCGTGCATTCTTCCCAGAATTTGCTGGCTGAAAATTTGGGCCGTACAATAACTGCGCCTCCCTTCATCAGCGCGCAGCCCACACCGCACAGCCCGCCGGTCGCGTGATACATGGGCAGTACCATCATCATGCGATCCTCAGGACCGCATTTGGCACCGGCCGCAAATCCACGCATGTAATTCTGTCCGCGCACATGAGAGACTTTGGCCGCTTTAGGCAGGCCCGTCGTGCCGGATGTAAACATTTTTAAAAGCTGCTCTCCGGCTTTTATGCCCGCGCGATATTTGCGGTCCGGCCGCTCAGCAGATTGCGCCGCGATCATGGCGTCAAAACTGTCCAGACCCTTCACAGGCCCAAAAGCCGACAGCGCTATAATACTGTCCGCAATATCGGCTTTGGCCCCGAAATAAGCCTCGCTCATTTCATGATCAACAATTAGATATTTAGCCTCTGATATCGTCACGCAGTGCTGCAGCGCCTTACTGGCGAGTTGGTAATTGAGCAGCGCGGGAATGATCCCGACCTTGGTCAGACCATACCACAATGCGACATATTCGAGCCGGTTACGCACAAAGATGGCGACGCAATCGCCGCGCGTTAGCCCGGCATCGACCGCCCAATGGGCCACCTGATTGGCGTAGGCGTCAAAAGCGTCATAGGTCCAGATGCGCGCGTCTTCGATAAAAGCCAGATTGGGCCCAAATTCATCAACGCTGTTTTCAATATCATCAGGGAGCAGCCGCTCGGAGTTTGGATCCACGTCTTTAACATAGCTGAGCATACGCAGCAGATCGCTAATATAGCGGTATTCGCGTTTGATTGTGGACAGAAGACCCATGCTTTTCACCTCTATACGTTTTAACGCAAGATAGGCGGGGCGTGGCAGGGGTCAATAAAAAATCGGTATCAAATGTCATAGTTTTTATGTTGCGCGGATATAGGATAAATTCAATTTACTCTATTTTTACCACGTTAGCATTTTTATCATTCATCAGCCCAGCGCGTCACAAATAGAGCCATTGTTTTAACGTCTTACTTTTATAATCATATCCACTTCTGTTCGTTTTAAGGCCCATAAATATGGTAAAGATCACGAAAAAATCGCATGTACTCAACGTACTGTCGTCGAAATTTTTAACATGCCGGTCAGGCTCAATCGCTCCGATAGCCGCAACATCTCTGCTCGTCCTCGTTATGGCGACAGGAGGAGCGGTAGATATGTCCAATGTCTCGAGCATGCGTCAGAAGCTACAAAACGCTTCTGACACCGCAGCTCTTACCGGAGCGGTCAAAACAGGCACACAAGATCAACGCAGAGCTGATGCATTGGCGGCACTAAATGTCAATTTGTCGCCAAATACCGCAAGAAATATTGAGCTTGCCACTGTCGACTTTTCTGCTGACGGTAATGTTATTGTCAGTGTTCGCTCCACCTATGACACGATGTTTCTGGGCATCATTGGGCGGCACACGATTTCGCCGACGGTAACGTCAATAGCATCATCTTACGTTTCGGGAAATGATATGCGATGCGTTCACGCTTTGAATACATATGATCAATCTACATTAATATTTAACAGCAAACCCCGCGGGAGCGACATCTTCACAGGGACTTCATTATATGCCAACAGATGCCTAACGCAGGTCGATTCAAGGTCACCAAGTGCGGCATTATTAAAAGCAGGAACCTATTCCTCGGGCACAAATTGCTTTGTCGGATCCGATGGATCATCCATGGAAGGTATCAGTCCTGCCCCTGAAGCAGATTGCAAGGCCTTAGGCGACCCATTCCTCAACTACGCGCTGCCGGGTACGGGTGTCTGTAATTTTACCGGCGCAGAAATTTCTGGTTCAGGAACGGACAACAAGGCGACTGTCCACCCCGGTACATATTGCGGTGGATTAAGTGTTGAAGGTGATAAGGTCGAGTTTAAACCCGGAGTCTACAGAATACTCAATGGCCCATTAGAAATTAAGTCTGACTCATCCATAAAGGTAAAAAAAGACAAACATTCACACGCTGATGGCGTCACATTTATCGTCACGGGTACGGATGCCAGCATTCAACTGGAAGCTCAAGAAATAGATTTGAAAGCGTACCGAGACGGTCCTGCCCCTTCATTCATATTCTACGTCAAGGACACTAATGGATCCAAATCCGAAGACAGCAATATTATTGCTAAGCAGTTTCTGCGATTTGAGGGTATTATTTATGCGCCAAAACAGCATTTACAAATACGTTGGAGTCGACCTGCGGACGAGTTCTCGAAATATTGGGACAAGGCGCCGTCACCGTTCACATCGGTCATCGCGGATTCAATAGATTTTCACGGATATAGTCAGTGGGGGTTCGAATATTACCCTGATAGGACAGATTTGAAAATCCCGAAGGAATTGCTGTCGGAGCATTTTTCTCCGAGATTGGTCGATTAAGAAAAATGCATTTTGGTAAAACCTGAATCGCCAAAGTCTCATCCGAAGTTATAAAACCGACGCCCTAGACCCGTGTCAGTTCCGCAAGCCGAGCTCCCTGAAATTGTTAAAGTCCAAATTTAACTGGAAAAACACTATTTTCAGGTAAAGCCCTATTTTTGAAATGAGAGCAATAACGCGCAAGTAAAATGGCGCAATGTGTACATCGCCAGAAGTTAAATATTAAGTCTGCTGTTTAATTAATCCGGCAAGATTCGTGAGCTTTATATTTTTTGAGAGGGACTATGAATGTGAGTATTAGCGATCCATTACAATTATTCGCATTTGGAACGGCAGGCCTAATTTCAGCTATTTTGATACTATATCAAATATATTCCCGTTTCATGAAAAACGGCATAGATAAAGCGGTCATATTTCCGGCTATAGCAGGTGCTTTACTCGCCGTTTTCGCAGGCCTGAGTGCATTACATAATAAGTCAGGTGAATCCCTGGCTTGGTTATACAGCTCGGAAGCTATTGATCGCGGTTTGTTTGAGTGGGGCACCGTTTTGTGTCTTATTGGCGCGTCCTATTTTGCTATTATAGTTGCTCTAAAGGCAAGAGGTCTTCAACGTTATGTGTTCCTCGGGCTGGCTGTTGCAAGTTTTATTGTTGCCGGAGAAGAGCTAAGTTGGGGCCAATGGGTTTTCCGCTGGAACACTCCAGAAGTAATGGCTGAAATTAACCGCCAAAATGAGACCAATATTCATAATGTGGTAAATCCGCGTATTTATGATATATTATATTACATCATGGGGTTCACTATAATCGGCCTGTCTACTGTAGCCTTTTTCTTCTTCGGCAAATCAAATAACACTGATTCTGACCTTAAGAACGGACTGAAAGGACTTCTTGAAAGTGGTGGAAAATGGCTTCGAGGCAGCAATATCGGGCTGGTGGTCACGCTGAGCGCGGCAACACTTCTGCAACATGAATTATTAGAAGAATATGCGGAATTTGTGCTCGCCCTCACGGTAATGTTGTTCATAATCCATCATTATCAAGCGATTAAGAAACAGTCCAAATCGCAGCCTATGTCCAATTTTGTGACATAATAAGTGATGGGCCGTCATATCTTAAATAATAGCCTGGACCGCCTCGAGACGGGTCACTCTACTGATCTAGGACACTCACCTGTTTCGGGCCGTATTCGTAACGGTTTCTAGCCATTGAAAATCCGGTAATGTAATTTGGCGAGAGGCGCACTTCACGTTCACCGCCATTTTGTCCGCGCAGAAGCAAGAGCAGTCCCTGCCCGCCCTGAGCGCGCTGCATCACATCGCGTGGCACATAAATGCGCATATCCTCGCGGCGACGGCATGACGACGTTACAACATAATCGGTCGGGCCATAATCATTCCAATATCCTCCGCCATAATAGCGGCGCGGATAATTCCCGCGGTTATAACCGCGATAATTCACAGAGACAGAGCCAGCTCCGCGTCTACGGTGACTGGATATATCTCCCGCTTTTTGCGCGCTGGCAGTCGTCGCAAGATTAGGGTCTTGGAAATGCATGCCTTTCAGATCTTCGGTCTTACGCCGGCTAACCACAGGCTTTTTGGGCCTAGGGCGCGCGGCGGGTTTCGGCGCGGGCGCAGGACGGCTCACGGGCGCAGGATCCGGACGGCTCACAGGAGTCGATACTTTGGGAGCAGGCGCAGCGCGGCGGCCCGGGCGTCTGCGCGGCGGCGGAGTACCGCCCACATCACCAACCGGGCGACGGTAAATAGTCGGTTTAGGCTGGGGTCCATTTTCAGGGACATCCGGAGTATAAGTGCCGGGGTCTCGGCGGCGCGGCCGGCGCGGCCGGTCAACAATTACGCCGCCCGTTCCTGTATCGTCATCCGTACCCGGATCACGGTCATCATCATCATCGTGGTCGTCGTCATCATGGTCTCTATCACGGCGGTCCCCGCCGCGTCCGCGTCTGTGGCCACGGCCACCATATCTGCCATCGTCCCGGCCGCCATAATTTCCACCGCCGTAATAGCCGCTGCCATAATTAGGGGAGACATCCTGAACGCGGTCTTCGCAGGATAGAACGGTTGCCGAGAAATCAGCCAGCAAGACGGGCTCACCGCCAGCCCAGCGGGCACGGTTATAGACCCGCATTTCAGCCGGGTTAGCCGTCGGAGTTTCGTAAATCAGTCCAATATCAAGCCACGCGCCGCCGTCACGGTCTTGATAAGGCTCTGCAGTTTGAAGATAAGCTGTCGCCGTTGTTCCGCGCGCCCATCCGCCCTGTTTAATGGACGGAGCGCGCAATTGGCCGAGGCCGGTATAGCTGTCAATAACCGGAAAACTGCGCTGCGCAATCTCATCCGGGGCGCGTTCATTAATAGGCGTTACGCAAGCGCCAACAATCAACACCGTTCCGGACATAAGTGTAAATTTTGACATGCGGGACATAACGGCTCCTATAATACTTAAACACTATATAGTTTAGGCACAGTGAGAGCAAACTGAAGGCGGCATTCATATGGTGTTCATAGTTTGAGCGCCGAGAGGCTCAGCCTAACTGTCACGATGGCAAATTGGCCTTATGACACCGAATTCAGCTGTATTGTGATAAGCTGCTTGCATAGCTGTAGGCACGGCGCTAACAGCGCGCTTGCGCAAGATAGCGCATTGCTACATTTCCCATTGGGAAATGAGTAAACCGGGACGGCTTGCCGTCCCGGCGCTTCGTTGCATTTCATCCCAAGATGAAATGCGGGCACTATGCGGGTGTGGCGGAATTGGTAGACGCGCTGGATTCAAAATCCAGTTCCTCTGGAGTGTCGGTTCGAGTCCGACCACCCGTACCATAATGAATTCAAAGATCTGTCGGGTGTTGGTTGCACTCGGTAGGGCCATGTCCCTCTCAAAGAAATCCAAAGCAGTCTGTATCCTTAACAAAAGCCGCCTCATCGGAACTTTTAAAAAACTTATTCGTTTATTTTACAGACGAATTCATCAAAAAGGAGACTCTAATGAATAGCGATATAATTGAAGGAAATTGGAAACAGCTCAAAGGTGACGTCCAAATCCAATGGGGCAAGCTTACCAATGATGAGCTTGACCGGATTGAAGGTAACCGCAAAAAACTTGCAGGTAAAATACAAGAAAAATACGGTAAAACCAAAGACGAAGCCGAGCGTGAAATCAAAGAGTTTGAAAAATCACGCAAAAAATAATCTTTACCCTACGGTATGGTAAACAGTCGCCCGTCATGCGGGCGGCTATTTTTACGGTTTGATTTTGGCTCCTGTCAGCACTTCGCGATCTAATGAATCACCAGGAAGAACAGAAATATCACCTGTAGTTTCTAAAACAACGGTTTGGAGATTATCGAGTTTGAAGACATTAGCTTCACGCAGTTTTGCCCACACATCATTATCAGCAATGCGCGCGCTATTTAGCGCTTTTTCATTCCACATTCCCTTATCGACCAAAATGAGCGGTTCATTCTCGATAGCCTTTGAGAGCGCAGGAAAGTCACGTTTCAATCTGGCTATCAACCATTGCAACGCTAATATTGCGGCCATAGCTAAAATCGCTTGGATGAAGGCTGGCCAATCAGTTGCACTTGCTGCATTGGCAAGCAATGAGCCGGTCGCAACAGTTGAGATAAAATCGAAAGCGGTCATTTTAGAAAATGTACGCAGACCGATTATGCGCACTATAATTACCACCCATATCAGTCCAGCCGGGCCAAGTATTATACTTCGCGCTAGAAGGTCAAAGTCAGGAAGGTTTTCAAAAAACATATAATCTAGGACTTTCAGTGTTAAATAATAAGAATTTTTACCTTAACATGCTCAGCATTCCCGTAACATATTAGATCTCCAATCATAGTGTGAAAACTTTTGAGGCGCGCGCATACGTTATAAAAATACTCATGTGGTCATATAGTGTGGTCAGATAGAATGTGTTGAAGGCTTCGCCATATTAAGTCTTACATATAGCCTTTTGGAATGTAAGATAGAGTCCGTCCACCCATACCCTTTAGACATTTATTAAATATGCCTTCATGGATTACTTATAAAGCCTCACCATGAGCCTGAACTCCTTTCTCGATAATATGTATGAGCAGGTCAAAACCCTTGCCCGTCACCGCCGCGCAGAGACCGCTTTGTGCGCCGTGTCCTTTGCCGAAAGCTCCTTCTTTCCGATCCCTGTCGACGTTATGATCATCCCGATGGTACAGGCGCGCCCCGAACGTTGGCTTCGGATTGCATTTCTGGCCAGTCTATTTTCTGTCATTGGCGGAATCGCAGGCTATTTCCTCGGCATGTTGTTTTTTGAAACGCTCGCCGCGCCGCTCCTGGATTTACTCGGAAAAACCGACAGCATGGCCATTTTCCGCGAGAAGATAAATGCCCATAGCGGATTATGGGTTTTTGGCGCGGGCTTTACGCCCTTCCCTTATAAAGTCATCACAATTATGAGCGGAGCGGTTCCGGTCAATTTCGGTATTTTTGTGACCGCCAGCGTTTTGTCGCGCTCATTACGGTTTTTCCTCGTCGCAGGGATTGTGAAAAAATTCGGCCAAAAAGCAGAAGATATTATCAAAAAGAATTTCGCGCTCGCGACAATTATCATTTTTGCTATTCTCGCCGGCCTGTACGCGATCCTGCATTACGCCCTTTAAGGATACAGGCCGACGACTTTGCCGAAGCCATACTGCGCAAATATGCGCCTGCGGGCGGGGGCGGCCTCAGGTCCGATCAGCAGAGCACAATCCGGCGGCTCCTCACGGCTGTCTTTTGGCAGTTCCAAAAGTAGAGATTTAATACGGCGGGCAATAGCCTGCCCGCTATCGACCCAATTTATTGTCTGGCGCGTGACGGATTTAAGCTCGTCCATGAGCAGTGGAAAATGAGTACAGGCTAAAACCACTGTGTCAATATCAGCGCCGAAACGTCCCTCGAACAGCGGCGAAACTTCGCGGCGCAATATGTCCATATCGACCTTGCGGCCCGACATCTTGTTCTCAGCCAGCGCAACTAAAGCCGTCGAGCCTTGCAAAAGTACGCGGCAATCTCCGGCAAAATTTGCGATTAGATCATCAACATATTGGCGCTTCACCGTGCCGGGCGTTCCCAGCACAGCCAAAGTGCGCGTCCGGCTTTCTTGCGCGGCCGGTTTTACCGCCGGAACCACACCTACGACCGGGGCGCGTACGGCGTCGCGGATCACGTCCAGCGCGGTGACTGAGGCTGTATTGCACGCCAATACGATAATGTCGGGACGCACCGCGATTTCCAGCGTAGCCAGTAAGCCCGGCAGGCGCGCGCGCAATGCAGCCGCGCTTTTGCTGCCATAAGGACGGAACATATCATCAGCCACATAGGTCAAGGACAGACCCGGCGTTTCGCGGCGGATATGATCGGTCACGGACAATCCGCCCATACCGCTGTCAAAAATCAGTGCTCTATGGCCCATGGTGATCCTGAAATTTATCCTTTGGAATACGCTGTGTGATTCGGTTATTTCACTGTGCAGGCTTTAACCGCAATATGGTTTATTTTTTGTTCGGACGGTGTCATGAGTGCGGCCATGACAGCTCAGCCCGCGCAATCCATAAATATCCGCCATATAGCGCTGGCCACATTCGTGCCAGTCGCGGTCATGTTAATCGCTCTGTATTGGCGGCCCATATGGCGCGACGAAGCCTGGGCTTTATTTATGTCTGATCCGTCCATAGGGCTGGGTGGCGTGACGGCGCGATCATCGACAAATGTTCATCCCCCCTTTTATTTCTATATGCTGCATATTTGGCGTCTATTTGCTGACGGCATCTTGCTGAGTAAAAGTCTCAATCTGGCTTTGATTATAATCGGGATTTTTGCAGCGCTGCGCATTGGTAAAGCGCATAGGATGCAAACTTACTTATTCTTACTGTTTTGCGCGGGATCATATTGGCTGATTTATTTCACCTCTGAAATACGGCCCTACGCTTTGATGTTTATCATCGGCACCTTGTCCGTTCTGGCCATGGCGCGCATTCTGCAAAGCACGAAAGGCGTGCGCATTTGGCCCTTTGCAATGGCGTGGGCTGTCTTGTCCGCCGCCGCGTGCCTGACCCATTATTTTAGTTTTATTTGGACGGGAGCATTCGGGTTGTTGACCGGGCTGGCCATGCTGAAACAGGGTCGCGCGAAAGACTTTGTGATCGTCGGCGCAGCCTCTGTCGCCGGAATCATTCCCGGGCTTTTATTCCTTGCCAATGCCTATGGCCAGATGGGCATTCCGCCCGGCGAAGAGCTGTCCATAATGGGAAATCTTGCTTATGGATTTAATCAATTTCAGCGCGGCATGGTGACAAAGCTTTTTGGCTCAAATCTCGCTTTGGCGATTATATTTTTCATGTCTATTGCGATCATGGTTCGGCGGCGCAAGCCTGTCGATATCGCTATTGGCGGGGCTGTCATTCTGACCGTCACCGCCCTTTTTATTGTGCATATAGTATGGCAACCCGTCATCAAAGAGCGCTCCTTTATTATCATTATTCCGGCTATGATATTTTTAATGACCCGGGCCGTCATGATAGACACGGATGGAAAATGGCGTGGACGTGTTATTCGCGCTTTGCCGTTGGTTATTGCCATAACACCATTATTATTCGTCACGGAATATTTCAAAGACCGCGAGCAAATGAGCGATGTTCGCGCGCTTCTAAGCACTCAAGCTTGCCGCGGCGCGGATATTACCGCCTATTATCGCCCTGCGCCCGAAGGTGAAGGCTTTAACGAATATTATACCCGCCTGTCATTAGACGGTTTGGGTGTCACTCTGATCGACAGTTCCGGCGCATTACGCGCACGCGCCTCTGATTGTCCTATTAAGGCTTTGGCGTTACAATTACCACGCGGTGAAAAAGACGAGCATAGCATTGCCCGCGCCGCCCTGAGTGTATCGGGCGTTCCCGTGTCAGAGCTTGAGGAAATATCTGTCGGCAAGGGCCGCAATTTACTGTATCGGTCGCGCCCATGATATCGTCAACACATTATGGCCGCTACGCGCTCTGGCTGATCCTCGGTGTGACGGCGGTTCGGGTTTTTGGCCTGCCCTTTTCACAAGTTCAGCTTCATGGTGACGAAGCCCAATATTGGAGCTGGGCGCAGGATCTTGATTTCGGATATTTTTCCAAGCCGCCTCTGATTGCGTGGATTATCGCCGCGACAACCGCTGTGTTTGGCGATGCTGAATGGGCGGCTCGGCTGGGCTCGCCGCTCTTTCATGCGTTAACAGCGACATGTTTATATTTTTCCGGGAAGGCATTTTTTAGCGCCCGTGAAGGATTTTGGGCAGCGCTCATTTTTCTACTTATGCCGGCCGTATTTTTATCCTCAGGCATTATCAGCACGGATGTTCCGTTGCTCACGATGTGGGCCTTTGGCCTGTTATGCGTGGCCAAATTACGCGCCGCGCCGTCTTGGCCATGGGCTGTAGGCCTGGGCGTCGCCATAGGAATCGGTTTGCTGGCTAAATATGCCATGATGTTTTTTCTCCCCGCTCTGGTTTTGGCCGTAATTTTCGACAAACCCTTACGCTATGCGCTTGCATCATCGCGCAGTGTCATCACGGTTTTGGTCGCGGGAATTATTTTTGCCCCGAATATTATCTGGAACGCCCAGAATGGTTTCCAAACCGTCTCGCATACCGCAGCGAATACCAATTTGGACGGGCCGTTATTTCATCCACTGGAATTGCTCGAATTCTGGTTCACACAAATTGGAATTTTCGGCCCCGTCCTACTTGTGATTTATGTCGCGGCGCTGATCTCAGCCTTTCGTAAAAACGCCAGCGCGGAAACACGATTGCTGGCCTGGTTTATTATTGTTCCGATCACGATCATCAGCATTCAGGCCTTGGTGTCACGGGCCAATGCTAATTGGGCCGTAACCAGCTATGTTGCAGCGTGTATGCTGGTGGCACGCTTTGTCATGGCACGTCCGAACTGGCGCAAAGCGGCCATTTTTGGCCTCGCTTTTAATATCTTTATGGGCGGTATGGCTACGGCCGGCGGGCTGTTTCCCGGTTTTGCGGACGCTTTGGGTCAGGCCAATGCGTTTAAGCGTACGCGCGGATGGGTAGAAACCAAAGAGGCAATCATTCCATATTATGAAGCCGGGTGGCGCGGGCAAAATTTCGATGTCATCGCTTTCGACCACCGCTTGACGTTTTATGATATGAATTATTACGGCCTTGGCGAGACTGCCCCATTGAAAATGTGGCTCTATCGCAGCGCGCCGCACAACCACGCCGAAGCGACAGCGCCTCTGGGCGCGGGCGAGCAGCCCGTCTTGCTGGTTAATAACTATCCGGATTACGCCGACGAGTTCACTGATGACTTTAAACAACTGGAGCGTCTCGGCACGATAGAGATTGACCTTGGCGGCGGGAAAACCCGAACGCTTTATATGTGGGCAGCGGCTGGCTATACACCTGCCGCCGCTCGGTAATTAATTACCCCAGAGCTCAGCCAAACGCGCATCGCGGCGACAGCCAAAGCGGTAGCCCTTATAACGCACAGGGTTTTTCTTGTAATAATCCTGATGATAATCCTCGGCGGGATAAAATGTTGTCGCCGGGAGCACTGGCGTCACAACACGCGCGACTTTGCCGGAATTGACGATCATGTCTTTGGAGGCCTCGGCCTCGGCCCGCTGATCCGGGGTTGTAAATATCGCCGTGCGATAGCTGCTCCCCTTATCGCAAAACTGGCCGCTGGAATCGGTCGGGTCGACAGTCATCCAATATTGATCAATGAGCTGCCGATAAGTCACAATTGAGGGATCATAAATAATCATCGCGGCCTCGTAATGACCGGTCTCTTTATAGCTGACAGCCTCATAAGTCGGGTCATCCAGCGTGCCGCCCGAATAGCCGGAAATGACCTCGGAGACGCCGTCCAGTTTCTCAAAATCGCTCTCGACACACCAGAAACACCCGCCCGCAACAATGGCGGTTTGCATATCGGATCCAAGCCCGCTTGGGCGAACAAATTGGGCTTGTGCACCCGTCATTGGCGCGGGGGCCACCGTCGCCGCTTTGGTTTGCGAAGAAGAATTAGAGGCCGCGCCGCTGGAGCAAGCGCTAAGCGTCAAAGCGGCCATGGCCGCTGATAATATAAGGTGTTTCATAATCTTATAATGCGCGCCTTCGCGGACAGGTTCCAATCACAAGGTCTTGGTTTTCCATCACAAGCGCGTTAAACGCACATATGCAATTCACCATTATGCAAACGTCAACTTACCATATCGAGGCGTCACTGCATCCAATTCCTTTAATCGTCTTGCCGCTGCTTTTTATTCTAATCATGCTTTGGAAAAAGCCGGACGTTGATATTGATCCAAAATCCCGTGTGGGGATATTCCGCCGCATTGCAGCATTTTATATCGATTTCTTTACGGTAATGATCGGCGTAATGCCGTTCATCACGCTCCCCTCGCTTGTCGTTGAATATTTTGTGACAGGCACATGGCAGTGGCGTTTTGAGAGAGACTATTTTCGATATAGCGATTTATTATCCTTATTTTTCTTTTTAATCGGCTTTTATGCAATTTTCTACTTCTTTAAATGGCACTTTAAAAACGGAAAACAAACACCCGGCCAACGATTATTTAAGTTCAAACTTATTCAAAATGGCGACAAGCCAAGTATGGGCATTCGGTTACTGGTCGCGTGGGCCAATGCCGCATGGTGGCCAATATGGCCCTGGACAATATTCAAATGGCAACAAGATTATTGGTGGGACCGCGCTTCAAAAATAATTGCCCGGCGGACGCAATCCGGTTCACACTAAACTGAAGTGTCATGCCTTCCTTTGCCCCTACCGCTCCTCGTCGGCGTAGTTCATATAAGCCTGCAGTTTTTGCGCAATGCGGGCACGCTTAACGGTGTCGAGAACCACGCCGCAGGTAAAGGACAAGGCCGCGCCGATCATTAAGGCCGCTGCTAATATTGCGGACGGCATTTTTGTTACCAAACCTGTCTGCCAAAATTCCCATATAACCGGAATGCCAATCGCGAGGCTGGTCAGCGCAATAATAAATGCTCCGAAAGTGAAAAACCGCAAGGGTTGTTGATCGCGGTAAAGCCGCCCCATCAGCCACGCAATGCGCGCGCCATCTCTAAATGTTGATAATTTACTCTCCCCGCCAATCCGGTCAAAAAATGCGACAGGCACTTCAGCAAAGGGCAGGCGCAGCTCCAGTGCGTGTATGGTCATTTCCGCCTCAATCTCAAAACGGTCACTCATCATCGGAAAGCTGCGCACATAACGCTCTGAAAAGACGCGGTATCCGGAGAATATATCGGTGAAATGGCGACCGAACCCCGCCCCCATAAGCCAGGTGAAAAAGCGGTTTCCAACGGCATGACCGGGACGGTATACGCTATTTTCACTCTCACGCGCAGCGACAATCATATCTAATTTATTGTCAGTCATCATCTTAATCAGGCGCGGCGCGGCGCTCGCATCATAGCTGCCATCGGCATCGCACATAATGTAGATGTCCGCTCGGATTTCGCGAAACAGACGGCGCATGGCATTGCCTTTTCCGGGAAGCGCCTGAAATAATAGCTCAGCCCCTGCGGCGCGCGCCCGCTCGGCGGTCGCGTCAGAGCTGTTATTATCGCACACCACAATGCGCGCCTGAGGCAGCGCTTTGGCAAAGCCTTCTATGACAGGCGCGATCCCGTCTTCTTCATTATAGGCCGGCAGGAGTATTGCGATTTTCGGCTGCGCCATGATGACATCTCTTATCTATTTGCCGCGCTTGTAAATGAATGTGGTTTATAGAGGGTTAGTACCGCCGAAATTGCGCCAGTGCGCTTCCCCGGTGACGGGGAAGCGGTTATAAAGCAGTTTTATCTAAACTGACATTATTTTTGCATCGTTGCCTGCCATGCCCCCATAGACCCAAGAAAAACGTCTACGTTCTTAAAATTATTAGCTTTCATTATTGAGGCGGCGATTGTGGCGCGCGCCCCGCTTCCACACATTACAGTATAAGACTTATCCGGATCCAAATCGCCCAAGCCGTTCTCAATGTGACCGACATAATGATGTATAGCGCCATCAATATGCCCATTGTCAAATTCGTCCTGTGACCTCACATCCAAAAGCGTCCAATCCTCTTTGGTCGAGGTCAATCTGTGCTTAACGGTTTTCGCATCAACAAAGGGAAGGTCGCCGATATCCGCGCCCGTAGTCGAAAACCCGACCACACCATCCAAGCGTCCGATAATTTTATCAAAACCCATTCTTGCCAGATGGCGCGCCGCAAGTTCGGCCTGTTGCGGGCCGTCACATACGAAATATATTGTTTCGGAATCGCGCAGAAAATATCCGGCGAATGCCGAAAGCATATCCACAGGAATTGCCAATGATTCCGGTATATGAGCCCCTGCAAATGATGTCACCGACCGTATATCTATTACGCGGTCAGCATCCTTGGATTTAAAGGCTTGAGGGCTCACCGGCGGCGGCATCAGAATGCTTTTTATCGCCGCTCCTCCTACAAGGTTTAACTTTTCCATTAATGAAAAATATTGGGGAATATAGTGCTTTTCGCTCAGCTTTTTTTTAATAAATTTCTCGCGAGAGGATATTCCAAGCATGGGATTGTTTTCAACCTCGTGGCCGATCGTTGAGAACTCCCTATTGGCCATATTATTCCCGCATACCGAACCCGCTCCATGCGCAGGATAAATTATGGCCTGATCACCGAGAGCTTTAAGTTTTTTCAAACTGTCAAAAAGAAGACCCGCAACTTTTTCAGCCTTGTCAGGATAAAAATCTGTACGCCCTGTATCTCCTACGAAAAGCGCATCACCTGTGAATACACCGACAGCGCCTTTGCTGTGATTTTCATCAAAAATGACGATTGAGATACTATCAAAAGTGTGGCCCGGCGTTTCCAAAATCTCAAGGCGCATTGCGCCGAACGTGAATTTGTCTCCCTCTTTAGTCGTTTGTGCATATTTGACAATTCCGTCAGCATTAGGTCCATGGAAAACCTTTGCTCCGGTCATTTGCGCAAGTATGGGTGCGCCTGAGATCAAATCCTCATTACGATGCGTTTCGATAATATGTGTGATCGTTGCACCTTTTTTACGGGCGGCCTCTATGTAGATTTCACAGTCACGCCGTGGATCTATCACACAAGCTTGGGAGCCGTCGCCAATCAAATAGGATAAATGGGCTAGGCCTTCAGATTTAATTTTATCAATAAACATTGTTAGATTTTCTCCTGCTACACGTCTGAAAATTACGGTTCATATATCAAGCCGTTCCGGCTTTAACTCACTGTATTGGTATTGGCACTTTAGACTTGAAAAATTTACCATGATTGATGTTGTATAGCATAGTTTTTAGAGGCTTCTCTCACATCCTAAGCGCACGCCCTACGGATTCCAGACGGCCACTATATTGGGGTCTCTGAAAAAATATAAAGCAAAATAGCGGGGCGACCGAAAACTAACCGCCCCGCTAAAAACCTTAGATAAGCTCGAGAAGCTTACGCGCGGCCTCTTCGGAAGACGCCGGGTTTTGTCCCGTGACCAGCTTGCCGTCAGTGACGACAAATGACGCCCAGTCGTCGCCTTTTTGATAATCGCCACCTTTGGATTTAAGCATATCTTCGAGCAGGAACGGCACGACATCCGTCAAACCTTGTGCCTCTTCTTCACTATTGGTGAAGCCCGTGACAGTTTTGCCTGATACATAAGGCTTGCCGTCCTGGCCTTTCGTGCGTTTAAACACCGCCGGCGCATGACAGACGGCCCCGATCGGGCGGTCACTGACATTAAACGCTTCAATCAGGGCGATGCTGTGCTTGTCTTCAGCCAGATCCCACAAGGGGCCGTGGCCGCCCGGGTAAAACACGGCGTCAAAGCCGTCAGCCGAAACCGTCGACAGAACAGCCGTATTAGCGAGAGCCTTTTGAGCTGCGTCATCATCTTTATAGCGTTTTGTCGCTTCGGTCTGCGCGTCCTCATCATTGCTTTTCGGATCCAGCGGCGGCTTGCCGCCTTTGGGAGAGGCTAAAGTGATCTGCGCGCCCGCATCCTTAAACACGTAATAAGGCGCGGCAAATTCTTCGAGCCAGAAACCCGTTTTTTTGCCTGTGTCGCCTAATTTATCATGGGAGGTCAGAATCATTAAAATCTTCATCGGTTTATCCTTAAAATGAGTGAATATCGTCCAAGCTAACAAAGGGAGGTCGGCCCGGGTTTAAACTATGTATGTATTACGACTGGTGCGGAGCGTTGTTCCCCATCATTAGCGCATAGCCGGGATGCGCGCCGGACATATGACCGTATCTTTGACGTGCGGCAGTGCGATTTAGACGCAGGCCGTCATACGATGGCCCGTCGGGTGACCACATGCGCGCCGGGTTGGTCGGCGGCGGCGCGCCGCTAAAACAAGAGGCGAGTCTCGTCCGTAGGACGAGCCGGGAAGTAAAAAGCAGGAAGCCTGCGGGGCGGCAACTCCGAAGGCTGCCAAAGGTTTTTCTAGTGTTTACGAAGATGCCATCCCCGCAGCGGTATCTCGCGGCCCTCCCGTGTCCGGGCATGAGCACCACACTAAGAGCTGCGTCCCACGCGAGGTCACAGTCCCAAACCTGATGACGTGGGCCGTAACCTCACAGCAGCGCAGATCCAATACCGTCTCGTGGCAGAAAAGAAACGTCTTCCCCGTCCTGACCAAAAGAACAGTCTAAAGATAAGTCAGATGGAAGAGGCGGGGATGGATAAATATATATCCCCGGTTTTTGGCCTGTCCAACTCTCAAAACCGTCATCCGGTGCGCCGGTTCGACTCGGGTCAATAGCTGCGCTAACGCGCAGGTGGGAATGACCGCCATTCTTCAGGTTGAAAAGATATATCCACACATGCCATCAGGATGATAAGCCCAAATTAAGGCGCACCTACATGCAATGCATGAATTCATGCGAATATGTGTTTGTCAGCCTTGTCGAGATAGATGTTACGGTTTACGCTTTAATTAAAGCACACGGACTGCAACGGTCTTGATGGCACTTCCACAGGACTTTCATGCTCCCTACAGCCCGGACTTGGTTCCAACGCCTTGCGCCCTATCGAAAGCCTGAAGATGGCCGCGCCGTGTTTGAGCTTCTGATTACGCTCATCCCGTTTCTTGCCCTTTGGGCCGGTATATGGGCTCTCATGACTGCGGGGCACTACTGGGCCGTAATCGGCTTTATACCCGCCGGCGGCCTTCTCGTGCGTTTGTTTATCATTCAACATGATTGTGGGCACCAGTCTATGTTTGCTCATCGCCGCGTGAATGATTGGATCGGACGATTCATAGGCATTCTAACGCTAACGCCTTATGATCATTGGAAGCGGGGCCATGCCCTGCATCATGCCGGCTCCGGCAATCTGGACCGCCGCGGCATTGGCGATGATATCATCACGATGACCGTTGAGGAATATAAGAGCGCCTCCAAATGGGGCCGGCTGAAATACCGCCTCTACCGACATCCCGTTATTATGTTTGGCGTGGGCCCGGCCTATGTTTTCTTTTTGCAAAACCGCTTGCCGCTCGGCGCGATGAAAGACGGGGCTAAGCCCTGGGCCAGCACACTTCTCACCAATCTTGGCGTTGCTGTATTATATGGCGCTCTCATTTGGGCTGTCGGATGGAAAATATTTGTGCTCATCCAGATCCCGACAATATTGGTTGGCGCGTCCATTGGCGTTTGGATGTTCTATGTACAGCATCAATTTGACGAAACCCACTGGTCAAGAACGGGCGAATGGGACCGCAAATATGCCGCGCTTGAGGGCAGTTCCTATTATGATTTGCCGGCATGGCTGATGTGGCTGACCGGAAATATCGGCGTGCACCATGTCCACCACCTCTCCGCGCGCATCCCGTTTTATCAATTACCCCGGATTTTGAAGGCGCATCCAGAGCTTAAATCCGTCGGCCGTCTGACATTTTTGCAAAGCCTGAAATGCGTCAAGCTGGCGCTATGGTGCGAGAGTCAAAAACGCATGATCAGTTTCCGCATGGCGAAAGCGCAAGCGTAGACCTTTATCTTGTCTGAAATGGGCCGCTTTAATGGGGCTGCACATTATTGAGCGTTATTCCCGGCTGTCTTTATAACGCCCCAGCGCCTCTTCCCGGGCCGCTTTGTGATCGACAATAGGCTTAGGGTAATTGCCGCCTAGTTTTACGTCCGCTTCTTTTAAAACTAATGCAGGCGCATCCCACGGGCGGTGGATAAATTTGGCGGGCATGTGTTTGAGCTCCGGCACCCATCTGCGCACATAATCCCCGTCAGGGTCGAATTTTTCGCCTTGGGTGAAGGGATTAAAAATCCGAAAATAAGGCGAGGCATCGGCGCCGCTGCCCGCGACCCATTGCCAGCTGGCGGCATTGCTGGCGGGATCAGCGTCGACCAATGTATCCCAGAACCAGTCCTCGCCTTTGCGCCAGTCAACAAGCAAATGTTTAATCAGAAAACTCGCCGTGACCATCCGCACGCGGTTATGCATCCATCCCGTCGCCCAGAGCTGCCGCATACCCGCATCGACAAAGGGATAGCCGGTTTGCCCGCGCTGCCACGCCTTTAATTTGCGCGCATCATTATCCCATATAAAGGCATCGAAAGCGTCTTTGTAATTCGCCTCAGCCAATTTTGGATTGTGATAAAGCAAAACGTAGGAAAATTCGCGCCAGCCGGTTTCAGATAAAAAGGTATAGGTTTTCTCGGCGCGTTTATGTGTCTCATGCCATATCTCACGCGGGGATATTTCGCCAAACGCCAGATGCGGCGAGAGGCCGGATGTCCCGTTCTCATTGGCGGCCATATTGCGCTGCGTTTTATAGTCCTCGACAGGGCCGTCCAGAAAAGCGGCAAGCCGTTTATGAGCGCCCTTACTGCCCGGTATCCACGGATCATCAAAGCCGCCCGCCCAATCGGGGGCGGTGGGTAGGAGGCTTAAATCATCAACTGACAGCCCGTCTATATCGCCGTCCCACCCGGTAATTTTTTCAGGTGCAGGCAAGGCGGGGTCAATGTCGCCGCGCGCCAGACAGGCTTTCCAATAGGGCGTAAAAACCTTGTAATAGCTGTCATCACTTTTGGTCGTGACCTCCCACGGTTCATGCAGCAAATTCCCCGGATGGCTTTGCGCATCAACACCGTCATCTTTGAGCGTCGATTTAATCGACTTATCCGTTTCTATCGACGCGCCCGCATAGCGACGCGTCCAATGCACAGCTCGCGCGCCCGTATCTTTGGCGACGGAGGGGATGAGGATTTCAGGATTGCCCGAGAGGATATGCAGCTTGGCCCCGCGCGATTTAAGGTCCGCAGCCAGCGCGGTCAGGCTATAATTCAGCCACCACCGGCTGGCCCCGCCGCGCGGCCGTCCGGCATATTCATGATTAATATAAAGGCACAAAACGGGCGCGCCGCTTTTAACAGCCGCCGTCAATGCGGGATGGTCAGCCGTGCGAAGATCACGGCGAAACCATAGGATTACAGGGCTGTCAGTCTTCAATTTTGTCATCAAGAGGTGTTACGGCGACAAGGACGCGGCGGATTGTCAAATATAATTGCAATATTGTCGCGACAAGCGTAGCGCAGACCAGCGACACCATCGCAAATAAAATATTGTAAAATATTAAATACCATCCCTCAGGGATATTTTCGAACTCCCCTATCGGCAGAACGAGTAAGAGCAGAAGCAATACCGAGCCGATGAGCGCCGCTGTTGCCAGGCTCGACACCCGCGAAATGCGAACATAGACGGCATTGTCAAAATCACTATCGCTGCGGTTTGTCAAACCGATTAAAGCCAACATCAGAGCCAATGTTGTCGCCGACGCTGTTGCGATCGCAGAGCCTAAATATAATCCGGCATTGGCCAAAGATGTAATGAGCTGTTGCGCTTCGGAGTCTCCGTAAACACTTCCAATCGCCCAGCGGGCGGCGCCGCTAATGAGCAAAATCATTCCCGCGCCCATCATGGGCCAGTAATCACGCGTATCTTTTATTGTTATCATACTTAGTCAACGTAGCGGGCGGCCAAAAAGTTCAGGAAAAAGCAATTTCAGCTGAAATCGTATAAAGATCTTCCATAACGGCCTCAGTTGTTGGCCATCGCCCCGCGCCTTTGCCGCGAATGCGGTACTGGCTGCCGTCATCGAAAGTAAACACAGCATGAGCCTCTTCACCTTCGGCCTGTGCGAGGAAATCATCTTTCTGTAAGTCCATAAGACGTAGGGCCGTGTGGAACTCTCCGGTCTCATCGACCCAACAGCTGGCGACACGTTTCGCGCGGCCGTTAAATTTCGCGGCGCTGAACCCGTCAATCGTATCGCGGGAGATATCATCCAAAGTAATCTCCTTGCTAAAGCCGTAACGCGCAATCAGGCGTATTTTCGCCGCCGCGTCAGAGCCGTCAACGTCGCCGCTGGGATCCGCTTCGGCAAAGCCTTTATCCTGCGCGAGTTTTAACGCCGCGTCATAATCCATCCCTGCAGAAATATTATCGAGCATGAAATTGGTCGTGCCGTTAAGCAGCGCATCGACGCGCGTTATGCGGCCGCGCTCGCGCTTGCACATTTCCAGAACCGGCATTCCCCCGCCCGCCGTGCCGGAAACTTCGAGCATGGCGTTATGGTCAACGGCGAATTGGTCAAGCACCGCCCCGCCCGCCGCGACGGCCTGTTTATTGGCGCTGACGACATGCACGCCCGCGGCAAGCATAGCCCGCGTCTGCGATAGCGCTGGCTCTATCCCGCCGGATACATCGATAAAAACGTCAGGCTTGGCGGCCAGCAGGTCTTCAAATTTCGTCGTCAGCAAATCAGCTTTCATACCTTGATCGGTATATTTTTTGACATTGCGCACCATGATTTTGACGCAGTCAAAGCGGTCTTTATTCTCGTTCATGCGGCGGTAAACGCCCCCGCCTACAGTGCCACAGCCCAGCATTGCGACGCGTAAAATACGGGCGTGATGCGGCGCGGTTGGAGATGCCGTTTTGCCGCCGATTTCGGTCACAAAAGGACTGCCGGGCTTACCTAATTCGATATTCTGGCCGTTCTTTTTGGCAAAGGCGAGCGCACGCGGCGCGATCAAACCTTTATTTAGCGATTCCATATCCGCATGGCTAATCGCGCCAAACCGCAGCGGCGCATCGCCTTCGCGTTTAGGGTCATGCTGATACACACCATCAATGTCTTTGAGCAGCAGCGCGCGTGTGCCGAGTTTTTGCGCCACATACAGCGCGGTCAGATCAGCCCCGCCTTGTCCCAGAAGCGCCGGACGGTCATTATCGCCAATCGCGACAAATCCGGGCATGACGACAATATCGTGGTTTTTCAAATCCAGTAAAAGCTGTTCCACGTTCAAATCGACCAGCCGCGCATTCGCGCCTGTCCCGTCTGCACGCAAACCCAAATCACGGGCCTGGCGCACATAGGCGGGCGCGCCGACACGCTCCAGCGCCAGAGCCAGTAAGGCCGCGCTGCGCTTTTCGCCCAGACATATCAGCTCTGCGAGGTTTTTGGCCTCATCACCCGGGCCAATGCGGCGGGCTTCGGCCATCAGGACATCCGTCTGGTCACCCTGCGCGCTGGTCACAGCGACGATATTATAGCCTTTGGCATAATGACGGTAAATCTCGCTCGCGGCCTGTGTGTAATCAGACAAGCTGCGCAGTACGCTATGGCCGAAATTAAGGACGAGGACGGGGACTGACATATCGTATCTTTCTTTAGCGAGAATTTCTATAGCGCCCGCAAGCGGAACAAAACAGCGCTTTAATTTGAGGGGCGGGAATAATGGCGCGCGCGCGGCAAGTCAACGCAGCGGCAAAAAAAATTGCTCCAATCGGGAATGAATGCGTATATCAGTTTATGACTGACACTTTACATGACAACATTCTGAAACCTAAAGGCCGTTCAATGCTGCGCGGCCTTAGAGGCAAATGCCCGCGCTGCGGAGAAGCCAAGCTGTTTCGCGCCTATCTGAAACCCGTCCATGACTGCAGCTATTGCGGGCAGGATTGGGACAGCATTCGGGCCGATGACGGGCCGGCATGGCTGACCATTTTAATCGTCGGGCATTTGGTGGGGCCGCTCATCGTCTACTTTGTGCTACATCCCGCTATTCCGTTGTGGGTTAGTTTTGTGCTTATTCCCCTTCTCGTCGCGGGCCTGTCGCTGCTCTTGCTCCCACGCTGCAAAGGCGCCTTTATGGGCCTAATCTGGGCCACAGGCGCGCCGACGAGTTAGGCGCAGACCTGCCCTGTTTCATCAATCAGCATTTCGCCACCTTCTTTATAAAACGGACCTTTGGGTTTAGTCTCCAACAAGTCTAAAACGGCTTCGCTAGGGCGGCAGAGCTTCACGCCTTTAGGGGAGCACACAATAGGGCGGTTGACCAAAACGGGATGCTCCAGCATTTGCGCCAGAATATCGTCCTCACACACCCCCTCACCTAGCAGTCCCAAGTCTTTAGCAGGGGATTTAGTTACGCGCAGTGCGGTGCTTGGCGTTAACCCGGCGACCGCAAAAAGCGCGAGAAGCTGCGGCCGTGTCCAGCCCTCGCTAAGATAATCAATAACAACAGGGTCATATCCCGCTCCCCTAATGATGGCGAGGACATTACGCGATGTTTCACACTTCGGATTGTGATGAATAACGACCATAGTCTACCTTTCTACTCCGGGAATTTTGAGCGCGTGCGGTTGGCAAAAGCGACGAGCGACAACATCACCGGCACCTCGACCAAGACGCCCACGACAGTCGCCAGCGCCGCGCCCGAGGACAGGCCAAACAGGCTGATCGCCACCGCAACCGCAAGCTCGAAAAAGTTTGATGTGCCGATCATGGCGCAAGGCGCGGCGATATTATGGGGCACTTTCCACGCCCAGGCCGCGCCATAAGCCACAGCAAATATTGCGTAAGATTGAATAACAATAGGAACGGCAATGAGCGCGATAATCATCGGGCGTTCCAAAATGACTTCCCCTTGAAAGCCAAAGAGCAGCACCACTGTGGCCAAGAGGCCGATGATTGAAAATGGTTTCACTTTGGCGATGAACGCGTCAATGGCCGGCGGCCCCCCTTTGCCGAGCAAGTATGCACGTGTGATTATCCCTGCGGCCAAGGGAAGAACGACGTAGAGAACGACAGACAAAATCAGCGTCGCCCAAGGCACGGCGATATCTGTAACGCCTAAAAGAAACGCGACAATCGGCGCGAAGGCGACGACCATAATCGCGTCATTAATACTGACCTGGGCGAGCGTATAGGCCGGATCGCCTTTGGTCATTTGCGACCATACGAAAACCATAGCCGTACACGGGGCGGCCCCGAGCAAAATCAGGCCGGCAATATAACCGTCTGCATCAGCAGGTGGTATAAATCCTGCAAAGATATGTTTAAAAAACAAGACGCCGAGAGTCGCCATCGTGAAAGGTTTGATCAGCCAGTTTACGGCCAATGTAATAATCAGTCCTTTGGGTTTGTCCCCAACACGTTTGAGGCTGGCGAAATCCACACCAATCATCATCGGCCAAACCATAGCCCAGATCAGGATTGCCACAGGCATATTGACGCTGGCATATTCAAGTCCGGCTAGACCGCTAAACACGCCCGGGAGTAATTTTCCTAACGCGATGCCGCCAGCAATCGACAGCGCAACCCAGATCGATAAGTAACGCTCAAAAATACCCATAATAACTCTCTCCATTCATGGAGGGTCATAAGGGAAGATTTACATTATTTCAATAGTCGTTGAACTATTGTATCATTATTTTAACATGAAATATTAGACCGCCCCGAAACGGTGACGCAGATTTCAGGATGACCGTTACAACAATCATCGACAAGAGCCGCGAGCAGGTCATTCACGCCGTCAATGCGGGCTGTGTAAATTAAGCTGCGCCCGTCGCGGGTTACGCTCGCCAGATCGGCCCGCGTGATGATCGCGAGATGATTGGAGAGCGTATTGGGCGCAACTTCCAAAGCTTTGGCAATTTCCCCCGCAGATAGCCCCTCACGCCCGGCGCGCATCAGGGTCTTAAAAACCGCAAAGCGCGTCGATTGAGCCAAGGCCGAAAGCTGCTCGATTGTTTTTTCCGTTTCTGACATAGCCAATATCTACGCGAATATCTATCTCTTGGCGAGCTTGATTTTCGCCGCCCGGATCAATTCAATCGCAGCAGGCGCTCCCGGCTTGAATAGGCGGGCATTTGACATCACCATAAGAGCAATAGACGCAGCAATCACCCTTTTGGGGTTTGAGGACGGCGCTGCATCCCTTGCAGTCATAGAAATACTGGCAGGCATTTGTCGGCATCGTATCCTTTGAAACATGGCCGCATTCAGGACAAGTCAAAGTAGAGTTCGGGATAGTTCTTCTTAAAGGCTGAGCCATCTTTGAATTTGTCCTTCGTAATAAGGTAAAATGCTGGCGGCCACCGCGAAACCTCCGCCAATGAGTAGCAATAAAAAAATTCTGCGGCTAGGTTTACGCCCGCCGCGATAAGCATAAATAATGCCTCCCAGCACAAGGCTGATGGTCAGCGCCGTAAACCAAGGTTGCAACCGTGCTAAAAAACTCAAATGACTGACCAGAGCGCTACTGACGCCCAAATTGATAAGAATTATCGGCAGGATGCAGCAAGACGCCCCAATAAAGGCAAAGATGCCGGTGAAGGCACCGCCTGCAGCAAAAAACCCGCTTCGATTTGGTTTTTTATTTTCCATATACTGATCTATAGCAACTGTAGTAACTATAGATTCAAGAGAAAAATCATGATCAAGATTGGAGAATTAAGCGCGAAAACCGGCGTGAAGATTGAGACCATTCGTTACTTTGAAACCATAGGCCTGATGCCTGAGGCGCAGCGCAAATCCAGTGGGCACCGCGTTTATGACGAGGCTCAACTCCGGCGTTTGATCTTTATTAGCCGGTGTCGGGTACTGGGGTTCTCTCAGGCTGATATACGAAGTCTTTTGGGCATCGATGATCATTCGCCATCATGCGATGAGGTTTTGGCCATCACAAGCCATCACAGAAAAACCATCAAATCTAAAATAGCGGATCTACGAAAACTGGAACGCCAGCTTGAAACCATATCATCAGCATGCCTCACCAATGATACGCTTGATTGCCCGATAATCGAGTCGTTGTCGCAAATACATTAGACGTATGAATTTACTCTATCCCGTATCATTCTAAGCCTTCCCCACCATTGCGGCTTTCACCATAACGCTCGGCAGGGCGAAGTCTTTAAGGTCATGCAGCGGCGCATGAATGCCCTCCGGTAATTCGGACTGCGCGCGGTAGACCGTCAGAAATAGCCGGAAATGCGTGAAGACATGCTCGACTATTCCCGCCTCTTCCCAATTTAGCTTTGCGGGCGCGAGTGAGAGCCAGTCCGCAGCGTCGGGGGCCACGACTAGCCACGGCGTGCCGGGCAGCTCCATCATTGCGCCGAGCAAGCCCTTGTCCGGGCGTCTGGCGAGCAGCAGCGCCTCACCGTCGGTTAAATAAAATACCGCGCCATATCGCGTCGGTAGTTTTTTCTTCGGTAGTTTTTTGGGATAATCCGTCATATTTCCGGCGGTATATGCCGCGCAATGCGCCTGCCATGGACAGGCTTCGCAGTCGGGGTTTTTCGGGCGGCATATAGTTGCGCCCAAATCCATAATCGCTTGGGCATAATCAGCAGGGCGCTCCGGCGAAGCGATCTCACCGGCCAGCGCATTAATCTCGGCTTTGGCGGGCGGAAGCGGAGTCTGCACAGCGCGCAAGCGGCTGATGACTCTCTCGACATTACCGTCGACCACATTGGTCGCCTCCCCGTAGCAAATGGCGGCAATCGCGGCGGCGGTATACGGCCCTATGCCGGGCAATTTTAAAAGCGCCGCCTCGCTACCAGGGAAAACGCCGTCATGCTCATCACGGATGATTTGCGCGCATTTATGAAGATTACGCGCGCGGGCATAATAGCCCAGACCCGCCCACAAAGTCAGGACGCGGTCACGCGGCGCATCGGCGAGGGTCTCCACGGTCGGAAATTCGGCGAGAAATTTTTCCCAATAGGGCGTGGCGTGAGGAACCGTAGTTTGCTGCAGCATAATTTCGGACAGCCAGACCGCATAAGGATTAGCCACGACACCGCTAGCACGGTCTTCAGGACGTATGCGCCACGGCAATGTGCGGCCGCTGGCATCATACCAGTCCAGCAAAGCAACGCGCAGGGCCGGCGCGTCATGTGGGCGATTGTTCATCAACCTGCCATAGACGGGCTCGTAAAAAAAAGCGACAAGACGCTATGCCTGATGACAGCTCATATCCGCCGCACACGCAGGCGCCCCTTGCGCCGCAAGTGGAGTTTGGCCGCCGCTTGCCCGGCACGTCAAAGCTGACTGAGCGCGAACGCATTGCGCTGCTGGCGCAATATCTCGCAGGCCAGCGCGCCCGCCCGCAGATCCGTAATGCCCCCCCAGCCAGCCGCGCCATGACGCGCATCATCAAACCACTAGCTAAAACTTTCGGCCCCGGTTCCGGCGGTCTGGAGCGTCAATGGGACCAGATTGCGGGACCTAAATTATCACGCCTGTCAAAACCGAGCCGCATTACGGGCGGCCGCGACGGGCGGGTTTTAACCGTGATCGCCAGAGGCCCCGCCGCGGCGCTGATTAGTGCGGACAGCCAAAACATTCTCGCGCGGATCAATACCTATTTGGGCGCAGGCACGATAGCGCGGCTAAAGATTGTTCAAGGCGCCATCGCGACCCAAAACGCGGCGCGGCCAGTCTATAAACCCAAAGCTATACCGCAGGGCCTCACGCCCGATGAGACTAGCGCGCTGCAAAAAGGGCTGGAAAATGTGCGCAGTGAACGCTTAAAACAAGCTTTAGAACGTCTTGGTCGCGCCGTCATTGCCAGCGATAAATCAGGAAAACGATTATGATTATGAAACATATTATATTGGCCGGCTTGTTATCAGCTGCCAGCCTTGGCCTCGCCGTGACAGCAGCCGCGCAAAGCAGCTCACTGATGACGCCTATGCCTGTTGATGATGGCGGCGTGCGCACGGAGCTTGCTGAAGACCACGCAATTGGCAGTGTCTCCGCGCCGATCACGATAATTGTCTACGCCAGCGTCACCTGCCCGCATTGTGCCAAGTGGTTCCAAGAGGAATACCCTGTTATCAAACGCGACTATATCGAAACCGGTAAAGTGCGCATGGTCTTTCGTCCTTACCCGACCGCGCCGGCCCCGCTTTCCTATGCCGGCTTTGCCATCGCGCAATGCTCTGGCGCGCGCTACATGGATAGCGTTGAGTATCAGATGAACAATCAGCAAGAGATTATCGGCGGCTTGATGGGGGCAAAGAGTGCAGAAGAACAACTGGATGGATTTAGCGCTTATGCCGCCCAATCGGGCCTTACAAAAAGCGATGTTCAAGCCTGTCTGGCCAGAGAAGAGTCGATCACACCAATCCTAAAATCACAGCAATTGGCCCAGGCCGCAAAGATTGGCGGCGTACCGGCGGTCTTAATGGGCAATAAGACCTTTTTGCTCGACGACACGTCTGCGGCGGCGTTATCCACACAATTTGACGCAGTATTGCCCAACTAATCCATGCTTATCCAGAGGCTTGGCGCGGATCGCCTTGCCTTTTGAGCGAAATTTCACATTCTAACCATATAAGGGGAATCACATGACTGATTCGTTTAAGACATTTCTAATAGCTGCACTTATGGGCAGCGCACTGAGCCTTGCCGCATGCGGCGGCGACAAAACGGCATCTGCTGGTAATGGTAATGGTGAACGAAGCCAGTACGAATTGGCCGGCGACCACGCCATCGGTAATCCTGACGCCAAAGTGACTGTCGTCGAATACGCCTCAGTGACCTGTAGCCACTGCGCGACGTGGCACAAAACGGTTTGGCCGCAATTTCGCAAAGATTATGTCGATACCGGTAAAGTCCGGTTCATCTACCGCGAATTTCCGACCTCTCCGGTGAAGCTGGCCGAAACAGGCTTCATGATAGCGCGCTGCGCGGATGAAGATAAGTATTTTGCCAATATCGGCCTGCAATATGAGCGGCAAGCGGCTCTGTTCGAAGCGGCCGGTAATGGCGAAGCTAAAAAGGCCTATACAGAACTCGCCCGCGCGGCAGGTCTGTCCGAAGACGAATTTGAACAATGCCTGGCTAATGAAGACGAATATGAAGCCATGCAGACCGTTATTAAAGGCGGATTTGAGCGCGGCGTTTCCGCAACACCGACTTTCATTATCAATGGCGACATCGCCAAGGTTTACATGCTCGAAGATTTCGATGAAGCATTTAAACCGTTCATCGATGTGCCACAGCGTGACGCCGCAGAGGACACTAGCGCCTCTGACGGGGACCGCTAGAGCGGATCGCTATGGGCCAACTCCGGTTTGAAGAAATAAAGCTGACGGGATTTAAATCCTTTGTCGAACCGACCAGCTTTAAAATCAGAGATGGCCTAACGGGGATTGTCGGCCCCAATGGCTGTGGTAAATCCAATTTATTGGAAGCCATTCGCTGGGTCATGGGGGCTAATTCCGCCAAAGCCATGCGCGCGGGCGCGATGGATGATGTCATCTTTTCCGGCACGTCCAACCGCCCGGGGCGCGGCCAGGCTGATGTTGTCCTGACTATCGATAATAGTGCGCGCATTGCGCCGCCCATGTTTAATGATAGTGACGAGCTTGAAGTTCAACGCCTGATCAAAAAAGGCGGCGGCTCCACTTATAAAGTCAACGGCAAGACCGTACGCGCCAAAGACGTACAGCTTCTCTTTGCCGATGCGTCGACCGGCGCAAACTCTCCCGCTTTGGTGCGGCAAGGCCAGATTAACGAACTCATCAGCGCAAAGCCGGAAAACCGCCGCCGCATACTCGAAGAAGCCGCGGGTATTTCGGGCCTGCACAGCCGCCGCCACGAGGCCGAGCTTCGCTTGCGCGCCGCCGAGAATAATCTGGATCGTCTTGACGATATTTTGCAGCAGATTGAGGCGCAATTGGTCTCGCTGCGCCGCCAATCTCGCCAAGCCTCGCGGTTTAAGCGTCTGGCGGGCGAGATTCGCGAATACAAAGCCCTGCTCTGGCTGAAACGCTGGGACGCGGCCCTGCAATCGCTTACCGAGGCGCAGCAAACCCGCGGCGATATTGAAACACAAGTGCAAGACCTTACCCGGGCCGCCGCCGAGAAAACGCGCATTGCCGCGCAAATCTCCACAACAGTCGAGCCTAAACGTGAAGCGCAAATTATTGCTGCCGCCGTTGTCGCGCGGCTCAATGCGGCTAAAGAGGCGCTTCAAAGCGACGAGACCGCCGCCCGCGCGGAGATCGAAAAGCTGTCCGGGCAGATCAAGGATTTGGCCGCGGATATTGGCCGCGAGCAGGGCATTATTGACGACGCCACAGAGGCGCTGGCTATGCTGGCGGTTGAGAAAAATCTTCTCTCAGCCTCAGGTGACCGCAGCGCCGATATTGCCTCCGCCAAAGATACCGCCGAAAAAGCCGCCGCGGCGCGCAGCCAAGTGGAACGCGATTATAGCGATCTGACGGGACGAGCCGCCTCATTTAAAGCGCGCAAGGAAACAGCGGGCCGCGATCTGCAGGAAGCGGAAAACCGTTTGTTCCGGCTGACCCGCGAGCGCGGTGAATGGGCTGAAAAGCTCGCGACTTTGAAATCCAATTCCGGCGGCAATGCCAATCTGTTTGAAGCTGCTGTTGAAGACCATGCCAATGCATTGACGAAGGCCCGCGACGTTGAGGCGCATTCCAATGAGGCGCGCCAAGAGGCGGAGAAAACTGAACGCGCCGCGCGCGAAATATTAGCGCAGGCCCGCGACGTTGTCTCAAAGCTGCGCGCTGAGGAAAAAGCGCTGTCCGATATGCTGTCGCGCGGACGCGGCGAAGCGGTCTGGACGCCGGTTCTGGACGACATTGACGTGCGTGCCGGTTACGAAAAAGCGCTGGTCGCAGCTTTTGGTGATGATCTAAGCGCTGCGCTTGGCGGTGACGCGCCGCTGCGCTGGATGGGCGCGAATACGCCTGATGCCGCTCTGCCTGCCGGCGTTGAAAGCCTGGCCGGATATGTCAAAGCGCCGGACGCCTTGCTGCCCCGCCTGTCGCAAATTGGACTGATCGCCAGCGATGAGTCGCATTTATCGACCCTTCTGGCCCCTGGCCAATGCCTCGTCACCTTAGAGGGTGATTTATGGCGCTGGGACGGCTTTGCCGCCAGCGGCGATGTCCCCTCGCCCGCCGCCATCAAACTCGAGCAGCAAAACCGCCTCGCCGTCTTAGCCGGCGATATTGCCGAAAAAGACAAATTGCTGACGCGAGCGCAAGAGGCCACTGAGGCCGCGCGGGCCAAACGTGACAGCGCTGAGCACGATGCGCGCGAGGCCCGCCGCGCCCTGCCCGACCTAGAGCGCGCCGAACGCGCCGCGCAGGCCGCCCTGGCCAGTTTTAAAACCGATGTCGCCCGCGAAAACGCCCAGGCCCAGGCCGCGCAAGACCGGCTCGAGCGTCTGGATCTTGATGTGCGCGAGACCACTAAACGCCGCGATGATCTACAGACCTTTGCCAGCAGCGTGACGTCAGATATTGATTACGATGCAGAGCTTGAGGCTCTGTCGACCCGTCTGGCTGAAGCCCGCGAAACCGCGTCAGAAGCGTCCGGCACATACCGACAGCTCTCCGGCGAGGCCGCCAGCCGCGAAACACGGCTTGCCGCGATTACCAAAGAGCTTGCGGACTGGACACGCCGTAATGAACAGGCCCGGCAACGCGTCGCGACTCTGGCGTTGCGTAAAGACGCCGCCGTCGCCACCTATACCGCCGCGACAACCGGCCCCGATCAATTTGCGCAGCGCCGCGATACCCTTTTTGCTGAGCTTGACGCCGCAGAGACCCGCCGCAAAGAGGCCAATGACGCCTTGGCCGAAACTGAAGGCGGCCTTCGCGCCGCCGAGGCCGAAGCCCGCGCTGCCGAGAGTGCTTTGGGCAAGGCCCGTGAAGACCGCGCCGCTGCCGAGGCCCGCCTGACCGCCGCGCAAGAGCGCAAAACCGAAATTACGGCGCGCATTGGCGAAAGCCTGAACTGCGAACCGGGCGAGCTTAAAGAGCAGCTCGGCGATATCGACCCGGATATTAAGCTGATGGAAGCTGATATTGAACGTAAGGTCGAGCGCCTGTCCCGCGAGCGTGAAAATATGGGCGCGGTTAACCTGCGCGCCGATGAAGAAGCGCAGGAGCAGGAAACGCGCATGATCGCCATGTCCGACGAGCGCGCGGATCTAATCGCCGCGATTGCGCGCCTGCGCGAAGGCATAGACGAGCTCAATACCGAAGGACGGCAGCGCCTCCTAGCCGCATTTGATGTCGTAAATTCGCATTTCGGGCGGCTGTTCACGACGCTGTTTGGCGGCGGCCATGCCAGTCTGGCGCTGACCGAATCAGATGACCCGTTAGAAGCCGGACTTGAAGTCATGGTCAGCCCGCCGGGCAAAAAACTCGGCTCAATGAGCTTGATGAGCGGTGGCGAGCAGGCCCTGACTGCAACGGCGTTGATTTTTGCGGTGTTTATGAGCAACCCTGCGCCGATCTGCGTGCTCGACGAAGTCGACGCGCCGCTTGATGATGCCAATGTCGACCGCTATTGCAATCTTCTTGATGAAATGAGTCGGGTGACAGATACGCGCTTTATTACGATCACCCATAATCCGGTCACGATGGCGCGCATGGACCGTCTGTTCGGTGTCACCATGGCGGAAAAAGGCGTCTCCACCATGATCAGTGTCGACCTGTCCAGCGCCGAACTTATGGTCGCGGCGCAATAGGCGTAACGCCGCAATAACCGCATATGCGACAGAATTGTCGCAAGGCCAATTATATAAGCAAAGCTGTTAATTTACATAGGCTTAGCCAAACAGCCCCCTCGGTTGACTTCCCGAAAGCGAATGGATAGGTTCCGCGCGCTTTTGGGAGGTCTTTTTCGGAAGCCATAACTCTATATGTCAAATCAAGATCAAAGAAACTCGACCGAGACACAAAGCCAATCCAAAACTCCGGATGATTTGCGCAAAATGCGTGAAAAGATCAATGCGGTTACCCCCGCAGTGACGACCGAAGACAAGGAACAGCCTAATAATCTCGGTATTGGTCTACGTTACGCATCAGAGTTTTCAGCAGCGGTTCTTGTCGGAACCGCGCTGGGTTATGGCGGTGATAAGCTTTTCGGAACAGCGCCCTGGCTAATGCTGCTGGGACTGATTTTTGGGTGTGGCGCAGGCGTGTTAAATATTGTACGGGCCTCGCAAGAACAGATGAAAGCCGCGCAAGACGCGCAGCAAGAAGAGCAGGACGAAATATGATCGCTGCAGGTTTGGATCCGATTGCGCAGTTTGAACTGCACAAGATTCAAGAGCTTAAGCTCGGTCCAATTGATATTAGCTTTACCAATTCATCTTTGATGATGGTGTTCACGGTTGCCCTGATCGGTCTGTGGCTTTTGCTGTCTACACGCAAGGCTGCGCTGGTTCCCGGACGCGCGCAATCTATTGCTGAGATGTCCTACGAATTTATCGCCGATATGATTCGCTCGACAGCCGGTAAAGACGGGCTTCGCTTCTTCCCCTTTGTCTTCTCGCTGTTTATCTTTATTCTGTTTGCCAACCTTCTGGGCATGATCCCGTTCTTCTTCACCACAACCAGCCATATTATCGTCACCTTTACTTTCGCTATGATGGTCATCGGTTTGGTGGTGGTTTACGGCGTCTGGAAAAACGGTTTTGGCTTTTTAAAGCTGTTCTGGCCCGCCGGCGTCCCTGCCGTGCTCAAAATTCTATTAGTCACGCCGCTTGAAATCATTTCCTTTCTGTCGCGCCCGATTTCGCTTTCCGTACGTCTGTGGGCGAATATGTTTGCCGGTCACATCCTGCTAAAATTGTTCGCAGGCTTCATGATCATGATGGTGTCGGCCTTTGGCGTCTTTAAAGGCGGCCTCGCTGCGCTTATCCCGTTTTCCCTTACACTGGCGCTCACACCGCTGGAGTTCCTCGTGGCCTTTGTTCAGGCCTATGTTTTTGCCCTGCTGACGTGCGTTTATCTATCTGACGCCCTTCATCCGGGTCACCACTAACTTTTAATATACGCTTACCTAAGGAGATTATCATGGAAGCAGAAGCAGCAAAATATATTGGCGCAGGTCTGGCCTGTTTGGGTATGGCCGGTGCCGGTATCGGCCTTGGTCACATTTTTGGTAACTACCTGTCAGCAGCGCTACGTAACCCGTCCGCCGCACAAGGTCAGTTCGCAAACCTGATTTTCGGCTTTGCCGTTACAGAAGCGCTGGGCATCTTCTCATTTGCCGTCGCTCTGATCCTGATGTTCGTGGTCTAATACAGACCTTTACTAAAAGTCCGGTTTTATGACCTATTTGTTTGATATGTTTGGGTACGGCTTTGCAGCCGCTGCCTCGGCAGCTGAAACTGTTGCGGATTATAAGGGTGATCAAGATGGCGGGGCCGCGTTCCCGCCTTTCGATCCGACCTATTTTCCATCGCAGATATTTTGGTTGTTGGTTACATTCTTCGTTTTGTATTTCATGCTTTCGCGCATCTTTTTGCCGCGTATTGGAAGCATGATTGAGGAACGGTCAAACCGGATAGCAGATGATCTGGATATGGCGTCGCGCCTCCAATTGCAGGCCGAGCAGGCTCAGTCCTCTTATGAGCAGGAGCTCGCAGATGCCCGGGCCAAAGCCCACAATATTGGCGCAACAACGCGCGCCAGTGTCGAAGCCGAAATTGCTAAAGATGTCGAAGCAGCGGACGTTGAAGCCGACCGTCAACAGGCCGGCGCTGATGCGCGCATCGCCACCATTCGGAATCAAGCGCTGAAAAATATTGACAAAGTCGCCGCCGACGTGGCCGCTGAAATTGTTGAAAAAATTGGCGGCTTCACCCCGAATACGGCGACTGTCAAAACAGCCGTCGGTTAACCGGAGAGCCTTATGCATTTTGATTTCGATCCCGGCAGCCCGACAATCTGGGTCTTCCTTGCGACTATAATCTTTCTCGTGGCGATGATGTATTTCGGCATCCACAAGAAAATCGCGTCTGCACTTGATGCGCGCGCGCAAAAAATCACCGATGAGCTGGATGAGGCCCGCCGTCTGCGTGAAGAAGCGCAGACCTTGCTCGCCTCTTACCACCGCAAACAAAAAGAAGCTGAAACGCTGGCTGAAGAAATTGTCTCACAGGCCCGGCGCGACGCAGAAAATATGGCTATACAGGCTCGTAAAGATCTGGCCGAACGGCTGGACCGCCGCGCGCAATTGGCCGAAGACAAAATTGCCAATGCCGAAGTTCAGGCTCTGGCCGAGGTTCGCGCCCGCGCAGCCGATATGGCCATCGCCGCTGCGGAAAAAATTATTCGCGAGAATATGAGCGCGGCCAATCACAAAACTTTGGTCGCCAGCGGCATTAAGCAAATTGGAAAGTCGCTGAATTAATTTTACGTCATAAATTGCGTTAAAGCCGGACTTTATGTCCGGTTTTTTTATGTCTGCTTGCCACGCCAAAGCCGTTATGACACACCGCAATTATGAGCGTGGAAACCCCGAATGCCGCCGTCAGGCGCCTCGACAGCGTACAAATATTGCGCGCGCTTGCGGCGTTGCTTGTGCTGCTCTCCCACCTCTGGGTTATTGAATCTAAATACAGCCCGGACCAGATCACAAGTAGCGCTCTGGATTTCGGGTTTTCCGGCGTCGATCTTTTCTTCGTTATTTCCGGTTTCATCATGGTTTATGTGTCCCGTGACACAACCCGCGGTCCGGGTGCATTCGGACGGTTTTTATATAGCCGGTTTACCCGCGTCTATCCGCTCTATTGGGCCGTAAGTCTGGCTGTTCTGGCGGTCTATTTATGGCGTCCGGAGATTATAGTTGGAAGCGGAGAGGCAAAGCCTAATATTCTAAAATCAGCCCTGCTCTGGCCGGATATTCCACCCGACGGGACAGGAACGCGATTGCCGCTTCTCACAGTGGGATGGACGCTGGTTCACGAATTGTCATTTTACATTATATTTGCCGTATCGATGCTGTTCTCCCGGCGCTTTTTGCTTCCGTTCCTGCTTGCGTGGAGCGCGGTATTCATCGCCGGAAATATGATGGGACTGGCCTCTGCTCCTAATGCGCTGCGCATTATCTTTGACGCTTTAACAGCAGAGTTCCTGCTCGGCGCTTTTGCCGGATGGTTATTTTTGCGCATAGAGGGCCGCGGATGGGGGCCTGCATGTGGACTTTTTATTGTCTCGGCTGTTGTGTTTTGGGGGCTGCGTCCCTTGCCCGTCGATTTTTCGGAGAATTGGACGCGGGTTCTAAATTGGGGCCTGCCCGGCGTCTTTCTGCTTTATGGTTTGGTCGGAATAGAGCAGCGCGCGCGGCGAAATTTCCCGCGCTGGCTCGCTATATTTGGCGATCACTCCTACGCCCTTTATCTGACCCATCTTTTAGCGCTAAGCGTTATGGGCCGCATCTGGGCTATATTTGCGCGTGATGGATGGGTCGATAATCTTATCATGCTACCGCTGATGACAGCGGTCTGTATCGCCGTTGCCGCAGTGACATATTACTGGATTGAACGGCCATTATTACGCCTGACAAAAAGCGTTATCGCTAAATAAAAGCCGGGACGGGCCCGGCTTTTAAATATGAGTTTTACTCACGCCTTCAGGCTTTACTCCGCTGCTTGGGCCAAATCTTCCGGCGGTGTCCAGCGCAGGATCGGGTTGCGCGCAGCCCGGGTCTCGTCCAGACGGCGTAGCGGGGCGTAGACGGGCGCGTTTTTAAAGCTCTCGACCAATCCAGCCTGCGCGCGCATGGCGAGCGAACGCATAGAGAAAATAAAGCGGTCAAGCTCGCCCTTGCTCTCAGACTCGGTCGGCTCAATCAACATGGCCCCGTGCACAACCAGCGGGAAATACATGGTCATCGGGTGATAGCCTTCATCGATCATCGCCTTGGCAAAATCGAGCGTGTCCACGCCGGTGTCTTTGAGGAAGCGGTCATCAAACAGCGCTTCATGCATACATGTCCCGCCAAAGGCCGGCGTCATGACATCAGACAGGCTCGCCTGAACATAATTGGCGTTCAGCACGGCGTCTTCGGTAGCTTGCTTAAGACCGTCAGAGCCGTGGCTCATCATATAAGTCAGCGCGCGGCTATACATACCCATTTGACCATGAAAAGCGCACATGCGGCCAAAACTTTTTGCCCCGTCAGTGTGCTCAACATCTTCAACCAGACCGTAGCCTTCATCGGTTTTGACGACATAAGGCACAGGTGCATAGTCTTTTAGCGCGTCCGATAATACGGTCGGGCCGGAGCCGGGACCGCCGCCGCCATGCGGGGTAGAGAAAGTTTTGTGTAGGTTGATATGCATGGCATCAACGCCCAGATCACCCGGACGGACGCGGCCGACCAACGCATTGAAGTTCGCACCGTCGCAATAAAAATAGCCGCCAGCTGTGTGGATCAGATCGGCAATTTCAATAATGTCGGTTTCAAACAATCCGCATGTATTGGGATTAGTCAGCATAATGCCGGCTATGTCGTCTGATTTTTCATCCAGTTTTTTACGAAGTGCGTCCATATCGACGCGTCCGCGCTTATCGGCCGGAATTTCATCAACCGTAAAGCCGCACTGCACCGCTGTTGCTGGGTTCGTGCCATGCGCGCTTTCGGGCACGAGGACGCGGCGCTTATGGGTATGGCCGTCAGCATCTAGCCGCGCGCGGATCGCCATCATCCCGCAAAGCTCGCCATGCGCGCCCGCTTTGGGCGTGAGCGCAACCGCTGGCATATTACAGAGCGTCATCAGCCAGTGTGACAGCTCGTGCATTAGCTCAAGTGCGCCTTGAACCGTGCTGACCGGCTGCAAGGGATGAACATCTGCCAAACCGGGCATACGCGCAACTTTTTCATTTAGCCGCGGATTGTGCTTCATCGTGCAAGAGCCAAGCGGATAGACGCCCATATCGATGGCGTAATTTTTCTGTGACAGACGCACATAATGGCGCAGGGTTTCCGGCTCTGACAGGCCGGGCAGGCCGATCTCGCCTTCGCGCTCATGGCTGCCCAGTCGGCGGGCACGACCTTTAGGCTCGGGCAGATCAACGCCCGTGCGGCGCGGCGTTCCGGTTTCAAATATAAGCGCGGTGGCCTGCTCTAAGCCTTTAGAGCCGGAGACCGTGACGCGATCATTCATATTAGTCGCGACGGGCGATGTTGGACGGCCTTGGTTTAACATTACGCGCCTCCTTCGACGGCCAAACAAGTATCTTCGAAATAAGCCCAAAGCTCATTTGAAAACTGATCCAGCTCGGATTTAAAATTTAAAACAAATGATGATTTTTGGTGATTATTGGTCAGGCCGCCCTGCATATTCTGCACCTTATCAACGCTTAGCGTGCCGCCCTCTCTATAGCCGACATTGACGCCGAGTTTGAGCAAAGCTGTCGGGATAGACGCCGCTTGAATCAACGCCTCGGTAATGGAATCGGTATTGCCGGTTTCAAAATCAAGCAAATGGGTAAAGCCCGCTTTGGCGTGGTCGAGCGCGCGCTTGACGAGTAGGTCGTTTAAGGTCCGGCTCATGACAACACCTCCTGACTTTCGCGTATCATTTGGCAACAGAACTCGGCTACCTCGGTCAAAGTAGAGTCCAAAGAAGAAGAATGTGGATAATCAGTATTAGATATTTTTACACCCCGTTCATTGAACCGTCCCCAAAACTCCAATGGTTTTGCTTGCTGCTGTAAAGAACTTACTTTCCGAAGCGCCCATGCTGTTGCACGGGTTTTACTCTCGAAACTTACCGACAATGTCGTCAGCACAAGTTCAGCATCTTCCATTAGTTTTTGAGCTAAGTATTTTTTATCAATATCTCTCATGTCAAAACCTCCGCCAGAGCATCACCAAAGGCGTGAATATCTGCTTCTGAGACTGTTTCTGTTGCGCAGACCAGCAGCAGGTCTTCATGCTGTCCGCCGGAAATACGCGAGAACGGGACACCGCCCAAAATGCCTCTATCGGCCAGCGTCTGAACGACGTCTGCGGCTGGTTTAGAGAGCCGAACCGTAAACTCGTTAAAGAATGTGTCGTTAATCACTTCAGCGCCTTTAATGCCGTTAATCACATCGGCCAGATGACAGGCGGCTTCGTGATTGAGCGCGGCGAGGCGTTTAAGACCCGCATCACCGAGCAGGCTCATATGGATGGTAAAAGCCAGACAGCACAAACCGGAATTTGTGCAGATATTGCTCGTCGCTTTTTCGCGGCGAATATGCTGCTCGCGGGTCGACAATGTCAGGACAAATCCGCGCTCGCCATTGGCATCAACGGTCTCGCCGCAGACGCGGCCGGGCATTTGGCGCACCAGTTTTTTGGTGCAGGCAAACAGGCCCACATGCGGTCCGCCAAAGTTTAACCCAACGCCAAGGCCCTGGCCTTCGCCGACGACAATATCCGCGCCCTGTTCACCCGGGGATTTAATCGCGGCCAGCGCGACAGGTTCTGTAAACACCGCAATCAGCAGCGCTTTGTGTTCGTGCGCTTTGGCGGCAATCGGAGCGAGATCGATAATTTCGCCAAAGACATTGGGCGATTGCACAACAACGCAGGCCGTCTCGTCCGTAATATGATCGATAATATGGTCATCGCGGCCCGGGCGGCAATCGCGCTCGTCAATCTGGATGTCCAGCGTTGAGGCCAAAGTCTGCGTCGCGGCGGCGTAATGCGGGTGCAGGCCGGGCGCCAGCACGGCTTTGGATTTGCGCGTGACGCGCTTGGCCATCACCACAGCCTCCGCGCAGGCGGTCGAGCCGTCATACATAGAGGCATTGGCCACATCCATGCCGGTCAAAAGCGCGACTTGTGTTTGAAACTCGAATAAAGCTTGCAGCGTGCCTTGGGAGATTTCGGGCTGGTAGGGTGTGTAAGCCGTCAGAAATTCACTGCGCTGGATCAGATGATCGACAGTCGCCGGAATATGGTGGCGATAAGCCCCTGCCCCACAGAAAAAAGGCACGGATCCCGCGCTAACTGATTTGGCCGACAGGCGCGCCATATGGCGCTCAACCGCCGCTTCGCTTTGATGTGTGGGAAGATCAACCAAACTGTCTAGGCGCGCCGATTTCGGCACATCTAAAAACAAGTCATCGATTGATTTGACGCCGACAACATCCAGCATCGCCGTTCGGTCATTTTCATTTAAGGGGAGATAACGCATTTAATTCATCCTAATTAAAAGGGCTGCGAGCAGCGCAGCAATCATTAATCCAATTCCGTCAACAATGACGATTTTTCCAAGACTTCCACCCTGCTCACCGCGCGCAACGGCTATAACCATAAAACTGCCCATACTAATGACGGCCCCTATTAATACGGGCCAGCGCGCGGCTGAGACGTGCGCGGCGTAAATACAGGCGGCGGCGACAAGCGCGAAGAGCACGGCGCGGTGTTGCAGCAGTGTCATCAAGACGGTATCATTGGCGGAAATCCCGTATAACTTTGATATTTTAGCCGGAAAGAGCGCCGACAGAGCAGGCACGCCGTGAATGCCCAGCCCCAAAACATAAAATAATATCGGCACGATATATTGCATCTATTGGTCTTTCCGATTGGAGCTCACAAGGCTGAACGCAAAGGCGCCAAGCCCCATGAGGATACAAAATATGCCGACGCCGAGTGTGTAGAGTTCGCGCTCGGCGGGAGCTGTATTGACCCATGACGCCAGATAATAAGCGCCGAGCAGCGCGATCAGAACGCTCCAGATTTTAAAAAAGAGCGGTCTGCGCGTCATGACCTACAGCCCGTCGCAATAGGTTTTATACGCCGCTTCATCCATCAGGGCGTCAAGTTCGTCCGCGTCGGAAATTTTAATCTTGATAAACCAGCCCTCACCGTCCGGTGAGGCATTGACGGTTTCCGGCGCGTCTTCGAGGGCCTCATTGACCGCAATAACTTCGCCGCCAACTGGGGCGTAGACTTCGGAGGCCGCTTTGACGGATTCGACAACGGCGGCTTCGTCGCCCTTGTCCATCTCGCGGCCGATTTCCGGCAGCTCGACAAAGACAACATCGCCGAGTTGCTTGGCCGCATAAGGGCTAATGCCAATCGTTCCGATGTCGCCCTCGACATTAATCCATTCATGATCTTCTGTATATTTCGTGCTCATAAGTTAAGCTCCTCTATAATAATTATGCGCCGCAAACGGCATTTTGACGATCTTGGCCGGGCGCGGCTTGCCGCGCACGATAAGCTGCACAGCAGTGCCGGCTTTGGTAAATTTACGGCCAACAAATCCAATGGCAACGGGGCCGCCTACGGTCGGGCCAAAGCCGCCGGATGTAATTTCGCCAATGCTATTGCCGTCCATATCCTGAATTTCGGTATGCTCACGCGCGGGCGCGCGGCCTTCGGGTAATATCCCGACGAGACGTTTTGTTGACTTATCGGCCAGATCATTGGCCACGCGCGCCGCGCCCAAATACCCGGCATCGGCGCTGCGGCGGTGCTTCTGAATTGACCAAATCAGCCCGGCCTCAATCGGAGAGACAGACGGGTCAAGCTCGTGTCCATAAAGGCAGAGCCCGGCTTCCATGCGCAGACTGTCGCGCGCGCCAAGGCCGATCAGCTGAACATCATCATGAGCCAGAAGCAGCTTTGTCAGCTCTTCGACGTCGTCATGTTTAACGCTAATCTCAAAGCCGTCTTCGCCGGTATAACCGGAGCGCGAGACATGCACCCAAATCGTTTTTGTCAGCGGCAGATCTGTATGGGTCATAAAAACCAGATCTTTGACGGCGGAATTCATCGCGCCCAGAACCTCGGCCGCTTTCGGGCCCTGCAAGGCAATCAGAGACAGAACGTCATCTTTAATGTCGAGGCTCACGCCGTCCGGCAAATGCTTTTCAATATGGGCATAATCAGCGTCTTTACAGCCTGCATTAACCACCAGATATAATTTATGAGTGTGGCCCTCAAACCCCAGACGCGAGATCATCAAATCATCCAGCGTGCCGCCCTCTTCATTGAGAAATTGACTGTAGCGCTGCTGCCCCGGCTCGAGATCGGTAAGGCTGGCGGGCACGAGTTTTTCCAGCGCTTTGGCCGCCGTCTCAAACGTGCCGTCATCAGCCGCAATGAAACACTGCCCCATATGCGAGACGTCAAACAGCCCCGCTTTGGCGCGCGTATGGTTATGCTCGCCCAGCACGCCGAGCGGATATTGCACGGGCATATTATAGCCCGCAAAGGGCACCATTTTGGCACCTGCGGCGACATGCAGAGAATGAAGTTTCGTCTGTTTTAAATCAATCATAGCCAACACCTTTTCAACCTTTCGGTCATGAAGTGCCGCCGACTGTCACTTGGGCCTGAGAGCGTTTACTCCTTCGGCGGGGCCTTGAACCACCTCACTTGCGTGAGGCTTGACCCACTTTCCAGCTTTTATGTCCAAACGGTCCGGTATACCTGAGCGATTGACGGGGCCATTGCGCCTTCGGTGGCCGGGCGACTGACGCGCCCGACTCTCTCCCATTTGGAACAATTCAGATGCGCTACGGCGCAAAAAGAGTCAATTGAAATTGTACAGTATGTAAGGTGAATTTGTACAACATATAAGGCTAAGTTTGGTCTTGAACAATTAGGGGCCGCACCGCCTGTTGGCACGAAATCAAGATTTTAAATCTCTATGAAAGTTACGCTCACTCTATTCGCTTTGGGAGCTTAGCGGCTTTTAAAATATCTGTATTTAAAATTTAATCCCAACCGATTATGTCAAGATCTGAAAAAACCTAATTCAATATGTGGTTTTATTTGTGAGCTAATATGAAATCGCGCGTGGCACAAATTACGGCGTCCTGATCCCCGGCGAAAATCAGATGCTCGTCTCCCGGCATTTCAAGCAGGTCGGCGCCGGGAATACGGGCCGCCAGATATCTTGCCTCGTCAATATGGGCTTCGCGGTCGTCGGTGCGGTGCATAACAAGGGTCGGGGCTTTGATGTTTGCCAAAATGTGGCGGACATCTACCTGGGTGTTCATTTTGGCAAGGGCGAGAGCCGCCGCCGGGCTGGCGCTGCGACGTTGATAGCTGGCCCACCACTTACAAAAAACGGGATCATTGGCGTATTGCGGCGCGATATTTTCAATACCGATAGGGCCGCCCCATCCATTTTGAATCTCATCGTAGAAATCTTCCCGCTCCATGGCCGTCGGCGCCCAGGGGTAATCCGGCGCCCATTCGCGTTTCGCAAACACGCCATATAACGTTAGAGCGCTAACCCGGTGCGGATACATGGCCGCGAAGGCCATCGCCAAGCCGCCGCCTTCGGACATAGCGAGTATGGCCGCGCGTTTCGAGTTGGCCGCATCCATGACCGCCTGAATATCGCGCATGCGCTGCTCGGTTGATGGCAGGCCAAAGGCCCGGTCTGACAGACCTGTCCCTCTCTTATCGAAGAGGATCACCCGTGCAAAGGATGCAAGGCCTTCATAAAATCTGGCCAGCTCGGGTGACTCCCAGCCATAGTCTAAATGCGATACCCATCCCGGCACGTAAACCAGATCAAGCGGACCTTCCCCGATCACTTGATAGGCGATGCGAATATCCCCGCTCTTAGCATAATGCACATCGTAATCGCGGGGGCTTTTAGAATTCTGAGGACTGATATTTACCGGCACGCCCAACCGATAGCCCCGCTTTGGCACCGTTATAATAATATCAGTTGCTGTGGGCCCAAGGGCCGCTCGTAAATTGGAGACAATTTGTACAAGCGATTCTTCGGAAGCGATTATATTTGGCCACAGGGTTTCAATTAATTCATCTTTGGAAAATAGCCGCCCGCGCCCTTTGATCAATAAACTCAATAATTCGAAAACCTTAGGCCGAATTTGCAAGTCGGCGCCGTCCCGGATCAATTGCCCGCTATCCAAATCGAGCATAAAATCACCAAAGCGATAGACGGAGCTTTCGGAATTGTTGCTAACCAAATTTCACCTTTCTTTCAGGACTTGTGTGACGGGCAACTTTATTCAGGTAATCTTAGAGCGATATTTTATAAAGGAATAGCATGAAAATCCTGGCATTTGCATATGGCATTCTATGCTATCTTATCTTTTTTGGAACAATATTATACGCAATCGGATTTGTGGGAAATTTCGGCGTTCCCAAATCTATTGATTCAGGGGTGCAAACATCTTTGGTTTCGGCCGTGTTATGGAATGCGGGGCTATTGACGATATTCGCGGTCCAGCACAGCGTGATGGCCAGACCGGCTTTTAAACGGTTTTGGACGCGCTTTGTACCGGAGCCTATTGAACGCTCGACATATGTTTTATTTTCAAATCTGGCGCTTATTCTTCTATTCTGGCAATGGCGCTCCATCAGCGAACCCGTCTGGTCCGTCAATTGGACTCCCGGAGCCCTTATGCTTCATAGCCTGTTTTGGTTGGGCTGGGGAATAGTTTTCCTGTCCACTTTTTTGCTCAGCCATTTCGAATTATTTGGACTCAAACAGGTTTGGCTTAATTTCAAAAATGCGGATTCGTCTCATCCCGAGTTTAGAACGCCTCTGCTCTACCGTCTCGTCCGCCACCCGATTTATCTTGGCTTTACTCTCGCCTTTTGGGCGACCCCGAATATGACCCAAGGACATCTTTTGTTTGCGATCGCGACGACAGGGTACATCCTAATCGGTATTCAACTGGAGGAGCGGGACCTCGTTGCCGTGTTTGGTGACAAATACAAAGTGTACCGCCAGCAGGTCTCTATGCTGATACCTTTTTTCAAGTGAGTTTTATTTGTCTCACCGATTTTTCCATTATACTCTTTGGAAAATTAATAAGTCAAAGGACGGAGGGTTGATAATGACCGTCCACCCAATCAAAATATTTATGCGGGCCCGTTCATCTGCGCAATGAAGGCATCGGCGGCTGAGATAGACTACTCCATGTCCGCGATTGACGGGGCCATTGCGCCCTCGGTGGCCCGGCGACTGACGCGCCCGACTCTCTCCCATTTGGAATAATTCAGATGCGCTACGGCGCAAAAAGAGTCAATTGAAATTGCGCCACGGGCACGTTTATGGTGGGTTAGAAGACCTTTAGCGATGCGGAGAGAGAGATGAAGCTTATTATGTGTGCAACGGCAATGGCCATGTTGTTAACGTCCTGCGCGGATACAGAGGATAAGGCCGCAAAAACTGTATCGGCGGAGTCGCAAAGTTGCGTCGAACTCACACGCATCTCAGATGATAGCGGGAATATTTTATATACGCCGAAGATTGATTTTTCCGCCGCAATGACCGCGTGCGAAATCGAGCTAAAAACTGACCCCCACAATGTCGATTTGAAGCTTGGTTTGGCGCGCGCGCTCTTTGGTGACAGTGACCGATTTGACGAAATTACACCCCTGTTGGAAAGCTTGGAACCGGAGGATACGGGGCGGGTCGATTACATCCGCGCAGTGAGCTATCTGCGCGGCGAAGGCGTAGACAAGGACCGCGCCAAAGCGGTGGCTCTTTTCCAACAGGCGGCACAGAAAGGATTTATCCCAGCCTATGTCGATATCGGTGACGTATTATTGTCAGACGCTGAAAAGGATGACGAGAAAGTAGAAGCTGTAACATGGTACCGCAAAGGCGCAGCGGCGGGTCAATCCGAATCCATGGTAGAATTGTCCGATAGTTATCATGAAGGAAGCGGTGTCGAAAAGGATGAAGCCAGGGCTTTTGAATGGGCACAAAAAGCTGCTGATTTGGGTAATTATCGCGCTTATAATTATTTGGGCTATTTTTATGAACACGGAATTGGCACGCCCGAAGATGACGACAAAATGATTGTGAATTATACTGTCGCAGCGCAAGGCGGGGTTACTCCGGCGCAGGCCAATCTTGGATATCTGTATTATTGGGGCGCAGGCGTTGATGAAGATAATGACGCGGCCGCCAAATGGTTTGAAAAAGCCGCAAAGTCCGGTGATGACCGCGCCCAATACTATATGGGCGAGATTTACAGAAATGGCTATGGCGCAGACATTGATTATGTTTTGGCGGCCCATTATTACCGCAAAGCCGCCAAACAGGATTATGCGGAGGCCTATGGGGGCCTCGGAACGCTGGCCCTAAAAGGCCAAGGCATGGACAAGGATTACGATCTTGCGCGCAGCTATTATAAGCGCGGTGAAGAGCTTGGCGGCAGCACCTCAATTGCTAATCTGGGACATATGGCCGAGCGCGGTGCCGGAGAGGCGCAGGATTGGAACAAAGCCGTCACTTATTATAAAGCGGCGGTAGAGGCCGAAAACTGGTGGGCCGCCCGGCAATTAGCTGCGCTGTATATTGACGGGCGGGGGGTCGAGAAAGACATCAATGCCGGATTGTCATACTATCTGATCGGTACAGATTTTGGTGATACGGATGCTGCTGAAGCCATTGATCTCTTTGTTGTAGACAATCAAAACTGGCGCGACATGGTCAGCAGCGACATGATGGCAAAAATCGAAGACCCCCGCGCCGAATGGCGCAAGCTTTCGCAGTAGGGTGAATTACATCCGCTCCGGCACTGCGATACCAAGTATGTCGAGGCCGAGCTCCAATTGACGTAATGTTGTTTGCGCCAGCGCGAGGCGCGAGGCTTGGACATCAGGCGCGACGCCGTCCTGCAATATCGGGCAATCAGCATAGAAGCGCGAAAAGCTCTGCGCCAGACGGTAAATATGGTCGCACAGAATATGGGGTGAATATTTCGACGCAGCTCCGGCCAGCGCGCGGTCAAATCCGTCCAGCGCCAGCACGAGCGCGGTTTCTGCAGGCTCAGCCGCTTTGACCTCCCCGGCGCTAACGCCGAGCGCGGTCGCTTTGCGCAAGATCGATTTAATCCGCACGGCAGCGTATAATAGATAGGGCCCTGTTTTTCCTTCAAAAGCGGTAAACCGCTCCGGATCAAAGATATAATTGGTCAGGCGCTGATTTTGCAGATCGGCAAATTTAAGCGCGGCGAGGCCCACCTTGCGCGCAATCTCGTCGCGCTCCGCCGCGTCAAATTCCGTGCCGATTCCGGCCTCCGCCAGACGTTTTTTTGCCGCGTCATTCATCAAAGTCAGCAAATCATCCAGCCGCAAAACGCCTCCGTCGCGGGTTTTAAACGGCGTGCCGTCATTACCGTTCATCGTGCCAAAGCCCAGGTGCTGCATCTGCTCGGGGCCGTACATACCAGCCATGACAGCGGCGCGGAACACCTGCTCAAAATGTAGGGCCTGACGTTGGTCCACGACATATAATATCAGGTCAGGATCAATCTCATTTTTGCGGTCCAGCAAGGTCGCCAGATCAGTTGTATGGTATTGCACAGCGCCGCTGCGCGAGACCAAAAAGACAGGCGGGACCGGCTTTTTATCGGCCTCCGTCTCAACGCGAATGATCAGCGCGCCGTCATCCTGCTCGGTAATGCCTTTGGCTTTGAAACCCTCAATCATCCCCGCGATAAGCGGATCGACCGCCGCCTCGCCTTTCCACAGATCAAACTCCACGCCCAGCGCGCCATAGCCCTGTTTCAGCGCGGCAATAGACACGCTGATAAAATGCTCCAGCAAAGCGCGATACCCTGCCCGACCGGTTTGAAGCTCTGCCGTAGCCGCGCGCGATCGCTCCAGCCGCGCCGCGTCGGTTTTGGCTTTGTTGCTGGCGGCGGGGTAAAGCCGGGACAGATCGTCCATGGTGACGGGGCTGTCTTCGGGATAATCGTCCGTCTTCGCCGCGTCGAAATAAGGCAAATCCGGCTGTTCGTCTTCCAATTCTGTAATCAGATGCCCCATTTGCAGGCCCCAATCGCCCAGATGGACATCGCCAATGACGGTATTGCCGCGAAAGCGCAAAAGCCGTTTGAGGCTCTCGCCAATCACGGCGCTGCGCAAATGGCCGACATGCATGGGCTTGGCCACATTTGCGCCGCCATAATCAATGACGATAGTGTCGCGGTCTGGCGCGCTTGCGCCTGTGCGCGGATCATCCGCAATTTCGCCTGCGCGTGTATTAATCGCCTCAATCGTCGGCGTAATATTAATAAATCCGGGTCCGGCAATCTGAAGGCTGTCGATCAGCTCATGTTTAGAGAGCGCCATGACAATACCATGCGCAATATCGCGGGGATTAGCCTTTTGACCTTGTTTTTTCAGCGCGCCTGCCGCCGCCATCGCGCCATTGCATTGATAGGCGACATCATCACGCGAGCTTTCAAAGACTGCGCCCAAATCAGTCGCAAATCCCGCAGCCGCAAAGGCCTCACCAAAGATCAGGCTCAGCCGGTCTTGTAACGACGCGCTCATAATGAGGTCTAACGTTGTCCCGCATCAGGGCGGAAGCGCTTACCTTCAGCGTTAAAGTCCGCCTGCGCCTCGGTCAGGTCAAAGCCGATAATGATCTCGAAATTCTCACCCGATGTGGTCTCATTCGCGCGCGCAATCGTAATTTCGCCGACAGTTTCTGTTACGCTGACGCGGTCAGAGCCGGGCGGGAAGGTTACGGTGATGGGGAAATATTCTTTATCGATCACGTCGATATTCTTTCGCGTCACGGCGACGAAATAGCGGAAAGTATGTGTGCGCTGCGTCGCCGCCGGCCCGATACCGAAATTGGCATTAAAGACCAGATTAGCGATAATCGGCGCTGTTCCGACATATCGGCAGACGCTGGTGACTTTGCCCATCTCGCCCGAATAGGCGACATTGGAATAGCGCTCTTCGCCGGCAAATTCGACAATACGCGCTGCATCATATAGCGAAAAGGCGCGCGGGCACGGCCCGGGATTGGTCTCGGAGGCCTGCTCGACCTTAACAGCGCGCTCGCGCAAGGTCTGGCACGCTGACAGCCCCGCAATCATTGAAGCGCCCAGGGCGCATGCGGTGAAAAGGCGCGGGCGGAAAAATCGGGTCATAGTCACAGTCCTGACAGTGGATATTGGCTCATTACATGTTACAGGGCGTGTTACAGGACAGGCGCTCAGCCCGCAACGGCTGTATCCACGCCATGAGGAGAATTTAATGCCGCACGTTAAAAAAGGTGAAAAGCCGGATATGACGCTTTATCTTGCGGCGCCGCGCGGATTTTGCGCCGGCGTTGACCGCGCCATACAGATTGTCGAGCGCAGTCTGGAGCTCCACGGGGCGCCGGTCTATGTGCGCCACGAAATTGTGCATAACCGTCATGTGGTCGAGCGCCTTGAGCGTATGGGCGCGGTCTTTGTCGACGAGCTTGATGAATGTCCGGAGGACCGTCCGGTTGTATTCAGCGCACATGGCGTGCCCAAATCCGTGCCCGCCGAGGCCAAGCGCCGCAATATGGTCTTTCTCGATGCGACATGCCCGCTGGTTTCCAAGGTTCATGTCGAGGCGGAACGCCATGCAAGCCAAGGGCGGGACATCTTGCTGATCGGTCATGAAGGTCATCCCGAAGTCATCGGCACAATGGGACAACTGCCGGACGGTCAGATCATCTTAATTGAGACCGAAGACGATGCGCGTAATTTCACGCCGCGCGACGCGGATAATCTGGCTCTCGTGACGCAGACCACATTATCGGTTGATGACACGGCGGGCATAATCGCCGTTCTGCAAGACCGTTTTCCCGCCATCGCCCTGCCCTATAAAGAAGATATTTGCTACGCCACAACAAACCGCCAGGCCGCCGTTAAAGCCATCGCGGAGCGTTGTGATTTGCTCCTGGTGATTGGCGCGTCCAACTCGTCAAATTCCAAACGTCTTGTCGAAGTCGGCGAACTCGCCGGATCCGACAAAGCCAGATTGGTTGCCAGCGCAAGGGAGATCGATTGGAACGACCTAAGCGGCGTGAGCAAATTGGGCCTGACCGCAGGCGCCAGCGCGCCGGAATATCTGGTCGAGCAGGTTATTGCCGCCATGCGCATGCGCTTTAATGTGACGATTGAAGAGGTCGAAGTGACTAAGGAAAAAGTTATTTTCCGTCTGCCAAAGTCTTTGAGAGAACCCGCTTAATGCCACGAACGAGACCCTGCACGAAGGGCATTATAATTTACACCGACGGAGCCTGTAGCGGCAATCCCGGCCCCGGCGGCTGGGGGGCGTGGATGATCGCAGGCCAGCACGAAAAAGAACTCTTTGGCGGCGAGGCGGCCACGACCAATAACCGCATGGAAATGATGGCCGCGATCAAAGCTATCGCCGCGATCAAGCCCGGTTATGACGGCCCGGTTACGATTATCACCGACAGTGTTTATCTGCGCGACGGCATCACAAAATGGATCCATGGCTGGAAAAAACGCGGCTGGAAAAAGGCCGATAAAAAACCTGTCCTGAATGTCGACCTCTGGAAGGAGCTGGACGCCGCCGCGCAAGGCCGCAATATTGACTGGCAATGGGTCAAAGGCCATTCCGGTGACCCCGGCAATGAACGCGCCGATGAGCTGGCGCGGCGGGGGATACCGACGACATGCGGGTAGAGTTTCGGCGCTGAATTTTGCGCAATCCCCGGTTTGAGCGGGGATCAATATTGACCTACACTCCCCACTCTCGTCATCCTCGCTGGTCCCCAGCGCAGCTGTTGACCCGAGGGTCTATCTTTCCGCTGAGAGACGTACCTACGGCTTAGCAAACCGCGGTTTCACCTAGGATATCTAAACACGGTATTTGATTGAGCCATGGATCCTCGGGTCAAACCCGAGTCGGACCGGCGCACCGGATGACGGTATGGGGGTTGGTCTTTCGAAACTATGGATATATATTTATTCATCCCCGCCTCTCAAACCTGCCCTATCTTCAAACTGTTCTTATCGCATTGGGCAGGCAAGCGGACGTTGGCTGGCTGGCGGTAAGGCGCTGTTGGGATGATCTGCGGCTTAACGTGCCGCGCGGAGTCCCGCGAGTGAGAGCTATGGCGTCTAACCACAGCCGATGGCCGCTCGCAGCAACAGTGTTGTGCTGCGTTTTTGTGAAATAGGGCGCATGTCGAAAATTTGGGGTCACATCCAAATGGACGGCAGGGAATTTGAGAAACAAAACACACTAACGCGAACCACAGGTAATCCTGCTTTTTCAAAGTCCCGCACAGACGCCCTTTTTAATAACCGAGATGAAGAGATAGATTATTGAGATAGACATACCACACTCACCCCCTTCGTTATCCAGAGCGCAGCGAAGGATCCATTCCTAGAGGGTTCTGTTACGTGCAAAATTATTTAGAGACGCGGCCCCCAGGCATGGATCCTTCGCCGCTTTGCGGCTCTGGATGACAGAAGGGATTATGCTTGGGCTTACGCCTGTCAGCCCGTGCGGGCGGCCCCGTTCGCTGCGCTCTAGCTGACCTACATTTTTATCCGGCCTCGTAGGTCAGCTAGAGCACCGCGAAATCCGACATCACAAAGCAAAGCGCCACCTGCGCCGTCCTGCCCGGCGCCCTTTCGCTTGCCCGCGCGAATAGGGGCTGTTACGCTCCTGTAAATTCAATTTGCAGGATATGACCATGCGATTTTCGACCCTCGTTTTTACCATCTTTGCCGGCGCGGCCGTGACCCTTTCAGCGTGTAATCAAGAGCCGGAAAGTATTTATTTCGAGGCAGAGACGCCGCAAGCCCAGCTTGGCGATAATGTTATCCCAACCGGATATACACTGGACCTTCGTGTTGATCCGCAAGCCGATAATTTGTCAGGGACAGTGACAATTAATGTCGATATCAAAGAGCCAACACAGCGCATCTGGCTCCATGGTAAAAACATGATTGTGGGCGAGGTCACGCTTGAAACCGGGCGTAAACGCTTTGTCGGTGTGTTCACTGAAATTGATGCATCGCAAGCCCCGTCCGGCGTGGCGCGTATTGATTTTGAGAAGGTCGTCCCTGCGGGCAAGGCGACGCTCACCCTCCCCTATGAGACACCTTATAATCTGTCGCTCAACTCCGCCTATAAAGTCGAGCGCGGCGAAGAGGCGTATATTGTGACGCAAATGGAACCTGTCGGCGCGCGCGAAGCCTTTCCCGGGTTTGATGAGCCAAAATTTAAAGTTCCGTTTAACGTCTCAATCAGCTCACCATCTGAAAATGTGGTTTATTTTAACACGCCCGCAGCGACTGAGGCCGTTAATGAAGATGGCTGGACGCGATATAATTTTGAAACAACCCGCCCGCTACCGACATATTTGATCGCCTTTGGGGCAGGCCCATATGATGTTGTCGATTTTGGTGATATTCCCGCCAATGAGATCCGCACGCGCCCGCTTCGATTGCGCGGCCTTGCTGCCAAGGGCTCAGGCCCGCGTCTGCAATACGCGCTTGAAAATACTGAAGGCATTCTCACCGCGCTGGAAGGCTATTTCGGCACCGAATATCCTTATGAAAAACTCGACCTGATTGCGGCTCCAGAATACGCCTTCGGGGCAATGGAAAATCCCGGCGCGATTGTTTACCGCGAATATCTATTGCTGCTTGATGATGACGCGCCGCTGTCGCAAAAACGCGCCTATGCCCGCGTGCACAGTCACGAACTGGCCCATCAATGGTTTGGCAATTTGGTCACGCCCGTCTGGTGGGAAGATATCTGGTTGAACGAGGCCTTTGCCACATGGATGGGCAATAAGGGCATTGATTTATGGCAGCCCGAAGGCGGCTATGATCGCGTGACGCTCAATGCTTCGCTCGGCGCGATGACAACGGATTCGCTCTTCACCACCCGCAAAGTGCGCGAACCACTGGCCCGCACCGAAAACGTCATGGATCAATTTGACGGCATCACCTACCGCAAAGGCGGCGGCGTCTTGTCGATGTTCGAGTCTTATTTAGGCGAAGACAAATTTAAGGCCGGCGTGCGCCTGCATATGGACCGCTATAAAGACGGCGTCGCCACAGGCGATAATTTCTTCCAGTCGATCGCGGACGGCTCCGGCAATCCTGAGGTTGTTCCGGCTATGAAAAGCTTTGTCGATCAACCGGGTCTGCCTTTGGTCAAAGGCGCGCTACACTGTAGCGGCGAAGGCGACGCGGTCACGAACACAGTCTCATTAACCCAGTCGCGCTACGCCCCGCTCGGCTCGAAAACCGGGCAGGGTCAGAGCTGGCACATTCCCGTCTGCGCGAAATTTGGCTATGCCGACGGCACGACACTGAAAACCTGTACATTGATGAAAGACAGCGAGGCCGTTCTCGCGACCGAGAAACCGGGCTGCGCCGATTGGGTTATGCTCAATGAAAATGGCGCAGGCTATTACCGCTTTTCCTTAGACGATGCCGGCTGGCAAGCTCTGCTCGCCAATTCCGATCAGCTTAATGAGCGCGAAACTTTGGCGATGTTAGACAGTCTGGAAGCGGGTTTTCGCGCTGGAGATGTCAACTCTTCTGTCTTTGTGACCGGCATGAAAACGCTGGCCGCGCATCCTGAATATGACATTGCCAATAAAGCCGGTAATTATCTGGGCTGGATGTATGACAATCTGGCCGAAGACAGTCGCCCCGCAGTCGCCAAGCTGACCCGCGACATGTATGCCGAGCGCTATCGCAGCACAGTCGGTACCGATACCACAGATGGCAATTTGCTCGCTCCTGATCTGGCTGCACGCCTTGTTAGCTATGGCGATGACCGCGCTATGCAGGCTGGATTTGCCGGACAGGGCGCCGCTTATCTTGGCCTTGATGGGGAGCCCAATAAATCCGCCATTGCGCCGAACCTTTTGTCGCGTGCGCTGCGTGCCGTAATGATAGCCCGCGGCGATGAGGCTTACGCCCCGCTTTTGGAGATGGCCAATTCCGGTAGCGCCTTTGAGAAAGGCGCGGCGATTGGCGCGCTGGGCAGCACGACTGATCCGGCAATTGCAGCGAAACTGCGCGACCTTGCGCTGAATGACACAGAGGCGATGACAGGCCGCCAAGCTACGTCGCTGCTCTCTGTCATGATGGGTAATGACGCGATTAAAGACGAAACATGGGCTTGGTTTCAAGCCAATTTCGACGCCTTTATATCAACCCGCGTGGCCGATGTGCGCAAGCCGGGTATGCCGGGCTTTGCCCCCGGATGCAGCGTTGAGGCCGCGTCTGCGGCGACGACGTTTTTTACCTCCAAAGCCGCGATAATTCCGGGCTATGAACGCAGCCTTGCGCAGACCGTTGAGCGCATAGAGCTTTGCGCCGCGCTTAAAGAGGCCAAAGCCGAAGAGATGGCGCAGGCGCTCGCAGGGCGAAAATGAGTATTAAAGCCGCCATAATGGGTGCGTCGCGCATTGCGCCGCGCGCCTTTATCACCCCCGCCAAGGCACGCGGCGATATTGAGATAGTTGCCGTAGGGTGCCGTAATATAGAGCGCGGCCGCGCCTATATTGCGCAGCATGATCTGCCCGCCCGCGCGGTCAGTTATGACGAGATCGCCGCTGATCCTGCGATCAACATTGTTTATAATGCTCTTCCGCCCGCCGTGCATGTTAAAACTGTTGTTCCGGCTCTGGCTGCGGGAAAAGCCGTTTTATGTGAAAAGCCTTTTGCAATGAATGCCGGTCAAGCGCGCATGATGGTCGAGGCGGCCGCCAAGAGCGGGGCCTATATTCTGGAAGCATTTCATTACCAATTTCACGGCGCATTTAAGGAATTTCAGCAGCGCATTGAAAATGGTGATCTGGGCGATATCTTCGCTTTTGAAGGCAAATTTAATATTGCGGTGACCGAAAAGCCCGGCGAGCTTCGCTTTGACCGCGCGCTGGGCGGCGGCGGCCTGATGGATCTGGGATGCTATCCCCTTCATGCCGCCCGTACCTTATTCGGAGAGCCTGAAAATATTTCCGCGCGCGCCGAAATTTACAACGGCGTGGATCGCAATTTATGGACGCAAATGCGCTGCGGCGATGTGGCGGTCAGTCTTGAATGCTCCATGGACGAGGTGTATCGCGATGATCCCAGCGTCTTTATTATGGCCCATGGCCAGCGCGGCTCTTTGGCGCTGGAGCATTTTGTATCGCCGCAAAACGGTCATAGCTTTTACCATGTGACGCCGCACAATATAACGCAAAGCACTGTGCCTTTGGAGCCAACGAGTTATCGTGCGCAACTGGATTATTTCATTGAGAATTGGCGTCATCCCAATCCGGACTCGGTCATTAAGCCCGCCGATTTTATCGTGCAAATGGCGGCTATAGACGCGATTTACGCCGCGGCGGGCATGGGCTGACAACTCAATTTTAACCTTAAATCTAGGCGTCAAATTAATGCCCCTTCCTATATTATCCTCGAAATAGCTTTGAGTAGGGGCCCTCATGCGTAATTTTTTAAAAGATCAATCCGGCAATACAGCAGTATTTTTTGCAGTAAGCTGTTTTGCAGCTTTAAGTGCAATTGGTATGGCGTTAGATTACAGCCAGATCAGGTCCATGCAAACCGTGCTTCAAGGACAAGTTGACGCCGCAGTGTTAGCGCTCGCTAAATCAGATGCGACAACCCTTCTGGATCGCCAGAGTCTCGTCACAGCTGCGATGGAGCAAAACGGGTTTGAGGTCACTCAATTCCAACCCCAATTTGAAATTACCGCAAATAATGAAGTGCGGGTTTGGGCAACACGTATTTATAATCCGGTCATTATGGGGCTGTTCGGTAAGAAGACTGTCCGCATTAATGCTGAGGCTGAATCACTCTTGTTTCAAGAAAGACAGGCCGAAGTCGTCATGGTTTTGGACGTCACAGGGTCAATGGGCGGAAGTAAAATCGAGGGATTGAAGGGGGCCGCCAACGCCTTGGTCGACACCATATCTTCTCAAGGCGGGGCTAATAGTAAGTTGGCTTTGGTTCCATTTTCCAATTATGTAAATATATCACCCGACTTCGTCTCACAAAATCCATATTGGCTGTTATTGCCTCAAAAACTAATCAAGAAAAGCTCGAGTGAAAACCGTTTTTGGAACGGCTGTGTTGGCTCCCGGGATCGCCCTCTGAATATCACAGATGGGGGATACGGAACGCGTATTCCCGCCATGTTAAATGAAACATGTGCTAATCCGATTGTGCCATTGACGACAGACTATAGCAATTTGACGTCAAAAATTAATTCCCTGTCTGCCAATGGCGCCACTTATATGCCGGCCGGTATTGCGTGGGGGCAGCGCGTTCTTTCCTATGAGCAACCCTTTGCCCAAGGCGCTAAGCCGGACAAAAACGTCAGCAAAATTATGATTGTCATGACCGATGGGGAGAATACGCTTTATTTATCCGGCGAAGAACATGTCTGGGCCAGCCAGTCAGAGACTTATAAATTAGACGCCACAAACAAAGATACGCTTCTGGCGTGTCGACGGGCCAAAGGCGATGGAACAGAAATTTACACGATCGCGTTTGAAGTGACGAGCGCCGACACCAAGGGTCTCTTACGCGAATGCGCGACCACTCCGGCTCATTATAATGACGCCAGAGATTCAGTTGAACTCCAGCAAATTTTCCGTAATATCGGATCAGAAATTCTGAATGTGCGGCTTACCCGTTAAGGGCGGTTCAACGCGCTATCCTATGCCGCGTCAGAGAGCGGAACGGAAAGCCGCGTCAGCATTTCTTTTGGAATAATCTGCCAGAACTTGTCTTTCTCCAGCGCCCATTCCGCCAGCAATTTTTTGGAAAATTCTGACCCTGTTTCGCGGGCGTGTAGCGCAACCAGATCTTTGAGCTCTTCCTCATAATGCGGGGAGTCCAGGCGCTGCCAGACAATATTGTCCGGATTAGCGGCGCGTTCGAACCGGTCTTGATAGTCGTAAATATAGGCCATGCCGCCGGTCATGCCCGCGCCAAAATTATCACCTACGGAGCCGAGTATAACCACAGTTCCGCCTGTCATATATTCGCAGCCATTCGTGCCCAGCCCTTCGACAACGGCAATCGCGCCGCTATTGCGCACAGCGAAACGCTCGCCTGCGCGTCCCGACGCCAGCAGATATCCCGAGGTTGCGCCGTAGAGACAGGTATTGCCGATGATCGCGCTGGTATGATGCTCAATCGGCGACAGTCCTTGCGGGTTAAGCACGATATGCGCGCCGGAGAGCCCTTTTCCTACATAGTCGTTGGCGTCGCCATCGACAATCAGTTTTAATCCCTTAATGCCGAATGCGCCCAGCGATTGCCCGCAACTGCCCCGCAGGCGCACGGAGAGCTGCCCATCAGGCAGGCCGTCCGCGCCGAAACGGCTGTAAATCTCTGAGCTTGTCCGTGTCCCGATCGCGCGCTGCGTATTTTGCACGGCGTAAATCAGCTCGCTTTTATCGCCGCGCTCGAACACCTGCCGCGCATCACGGATAATCTGCGCGTCCAGACTGTCCGGAACCTCATTGCGACTGGCGCGTGAGCTAATCACCGGATTATTATCCGGACGGGCCAGAACGGGATTTAAATCCAGATCGTCCAGCTCGGCAGCGCCGCGGCTGACTTGGGCCAATAGGTCGGCGCGGCCAATGATTTCCTCAAGCGAGCTAAAGCCCATGCTCGCCAATATCTCGCGCACGTCTTCGGCGATGAAGGTCATCAGGTTAATGACCTTTTCCGGCGTGCCTGTGAATTTTTCGCGCAGGCGCGGGTCCTGAACGCAGACGCCAACGGGGCATGTATTGCTGTGGCACTGGCGCACCATAATGCAGCCCATCGCGACCAGCGACAGGGTGCCAATTCCGTATTCCTCCGCGCCCAGTAGCGCGGCCATGACAATATCGCGTCCGGTTTTAAGACCGCCATCCGTGCGCAGCGTAACTTTACCGCGAAGATTATTCAGGCTGAGAATTTGGTGGGCTTCGGTCAGGCCGAGCTCCCATGGAATGCCCGCATATTTGAGGCTGGTTTGCGGCGACGCGCCCGTCCCGCCATTATGTCCGGCAATCAGTATGATATCCGCTTTGGCTTTCGCCACGCCCGCCGCTATTGTGCCAACGCCAGTCCGCGCGACCAATTTAACAGCAACACGCGCGCGCGGGTTAATTTGTTTAAGATCGTAGATCAGCTGTGCGAGGTCTTCGATGGAATAAATATCATGATGTGGCGGCGGTGAGATGAGCGTTACGCCGGGCGTCGCATTACGGAACTTTGCGATCATTTCCGTGACTTTAAAGCCCGGCAACTGCCCGCCCTCACCCGGCTTTGCGCCTTGGGCGACTTTGATTTCAATCTCGCGGCACTGGTTGAGATATTCTGCAGTAACCCCGAAACGGCCTGAGGCGATCTGCTTGACCGCGCTATTCGGGTTATCGCCATTCGGCAGCAGCTTATAGCGCGCGCGGTCTTCACCGCCCTCGCCGGAAACCGATTTTGCGCCAATGCGGTTCATAGCGATATTCAGCGTGCCGTGGGCTTCGGGCGATAAGGCGCCAAGGCTCATGCCCGGCGTACAGAACCGGCGACGGATTTCATTTATCGATTGCACCTGACGCAGCGGAATGGCCCCGGTATCGGATTGGATTTCCAGAAGGTCGCGAATCTGGATCGGCTGACCCGAATTCACAACGTCGGCATATTTTTTATAAAGTGCGTAATCCCCCGTATTGACTGCATGTTGCAGCATATGGATCATCTCAGCCTGATAGGCATGGCGTTCCCCTTTGGCCCGCACGCGGTACAGACCGCCCACAGGCAAATTGACAACAGACGGATCAAAGGCGCGTTCATGCACGCGCGTCAGTTTTGTCTCCAGCCCGCCCAGACCGATGCCGGAAATGCGCGAGCTCATGCCCGGGAAGCATTCCGCAACAAGAGCGCGGGACAGGCCAAGCGCTTCGAAATTATTGCCACCGCGATAGGACGAAATCACAGAGATACCCATTTTGGATATAATCTTTAAAAGTCCTTGCTCAATAGCGTAGCGGTAGCGCTGCGCGGCCTCCGTCTCGCTCATATCAAGCAGGCCCCGACCTACGCGGTCCTGCAGGCTGATTTGGGCCAGATAAGCATTAACGCATGTCGCGCCCGCGCCGATCAGAACGGCAAAATAATGGGTGTCCAAACATTCCGCGCTGCGCACGATGATAGAGCAAAATGTACGCTGTCCCGTCTCTAGCAAATGGGTTTGCGCGGCCCCGACACATAAGATCATCGGCGCGGCGATGCGCTCCTCGCTTTGCGCCTCGTCGGTGAGGATGACATAATCCGCGCCGGATTTGACCGCCGCCTCGCATTCAGATTTAATCCGATCCAGCGCGACGCGCAGGCCCGCGCCCGGCGTTGCGCCGACTTCGGGAACTGGAAATGTGCAATCAATTTTAGCCACAAAGTCGGACATCATATCCGTAAAGCGCTGATACATGCCATTGGTTAAGACGGGGCTGTCCAGAACAAACATTTTATCGGTCTGGGCTTTGCTCTCAGCCAGAATATTCCCCAGATTTCTAAACCGCGTTTTCAGCCCCATAACGCGGGTTTCGCGAAGCGGATCAATAGGCGGGTTCGTGACTTGGCTGAAATTCTGCCGGAAGAAATGTGAGAGAGGGCGGTATTGATCAGACAAAACGGCCAGAGGCGTGTCATCACCCATAGAGCCAATGGCCTCTTTGGCGTCTTCGGCCATCGGCGACAGGATTAATTCCATATCCTCCAGCGTCTGGCCACAAGCCAGTTGTCGCCGCAAAAGCGCTTCGCCGGAGAAATGCGGCGCAGGCTCGTCGCCTATCAGTTCTTCATCCAAATTGACGGAGGATTTAAGCCATTTTTTATATGGCCGCGACCCCGCCAGTTCGTCCATAATTTCTGTGCTATCGTAAAATTTAGGGCTGTCTAAATCCAGCGCGATCATGCGGCCGGGTTTCAGCGCGCCTTTGTCGATAATATCGGCCTCGTCAAGAGGGCACATACCTGTCTCAGAGCCCACGGCCAGCAGGCCGTCACGCGTCCGTGCATAACGCAAAGGCCGCAGCCCATTGCGATCCAGACCGGCCATACACCAATGTCCATCATAGGCGACAAGCGCGGCGGGGCCGTCCCACGGCTCCATCACAGCGTTGCAATACTCATATAGGCTACGCCAGCTATCGGGCATGAGGTCGCCGCGTTTGGAATAGGCTTCGGGCACCAACATGGTTTTCGCCATCGGGGCATTACGCCCCGCGCGCACCAGAAGTTCAAACACCTGATCCAGCGCCGCGCTGTCGCTACCGCCGGCCTGGATAATCGGTTTCACCTCATCCGCCTGTTCGCCAAAGGCGCGGCTGGCCATGCGAATCTCGTGGCTTTTCATATGATTGACATTGGCTTTAAGCGTATTGATTTCGCCATTATGAGCGATCATGCGAAAGGGCTGCGCCAGCGCCCATTGCGGGAATGTATTGGTGCTGTAGCGCTGGTGATAGAGTGCTACGCGGGAGACAAACCGCTCATCTTTGAGGTCGGGATAGAAATTATCGATATCCTGCGCGAGGAACATACCTTTATAAATAATCGTCTGCACAGATAGAGAGCAGACATAAAAGGCCGGAATCGCCTGTTCAATGACGCGCTTTTCAATACGGCGGCGTACAATATAAAGCTCGCGTTCCAGCGTATCGCCCTTGCGTCCTTTGGGGTCGCGAAACATCACCTGTTCAATAGACGGGCGGGTGTCTTTGGCTTTCTGTCCAATCACATCCAGATTGATCGGCACCTGACGCCATCCATAAATATAAAACCCTTCACGCAAGAGCTCAGCTTCAACAATGGTGCGCGAGCGTTCCTGCGCAGCAAAATCCGTGCGCGGCATGAAGATCATCCCGACGGCGATTTTGGCATTGGGCGGTTTATGGCCTGCGCGCTCGACCTGTGCGCGGAAGAAATCCTGCGGAATATCAAGGCGTATCCCCGCCCCGTCTCCGGTCTTACCGTCAGCGTCAACTGCGCCGCGATGCCAAATATTTTTCAGCGCTTCAATCGCTTTTTCAACAACGTCGCGGCGGGGTTTGCCCTCAAGACTGGCGACAAGACCGACGCCGCAGGCATCATGCTCCATTGCCGGGTCATAGCTATTGGCGTCCATCAGAACCTGACGTGATGCTTCGTAATTTTTCAGCCATTCGGACATTTAGTTATTTTCCTGTTTTGCCATAAATTCGGCGATCACTTGCGCGCCGGTCTTGTGCGGTACATCTTGGGGCAGCTGCTCATATTCACCCGCTTCATCGGTAAATATGCGGCTGCTAATTTGACCGGGCGCTTCATCAAACAGGCCCAAGCTGACACTGGCCTGATCCGGCATGGCATTCATGCGCCAGCTAATCGTTGACCCGCAAATCTCGCAAAAGCCGCGTTCTGCATAATCAGACGAGCTATACCAGACGAGACCCGGCCCTTCGAAATTGACGCCACCTTCGAAATGTCCCGCGTAGAACGCGCCGCCCCCATTCTGCCGCCGGCACATTTTGCAATGGCAGGCATCAGCCTCAGTAAATTTTCCTTTTGCCGTGACCGTCACGCCGCCGCACAAACATCGACCTTTTAAGTCTGACATCTTTTTACTCCGCCGCTTGCAGCTGCGCGCTGCGTTCGATTTCGGAAAGATAGCCATGCATATGCTCTGCCGCGTCGCGGCCTTCGCGTATCGCCCACACAACCAGAGAGGCCCCGCGCACGATATCGCCCGCCGCGTAGACGCCGGGCAGGTTCGTCTCATAGGTCAGCGGATTGACCCGCACTGTACCCCAGCGCGTTGTGGTCAACTGTTCAGTTAACACCGCCATATCTTCAGGTGTATAGCCCAGCGCTTTGATGACCATATCGGCAGGAACATCAAAGTCCGCGCCTTCGATCGCTTCAGGCGCTTGGCGTCCGGATTTATCTTTAATACCCAGACGCATGCGGTCTGCGCGCACCGATGAGGCTAGGCCTTTGCGGTCGTGAACGGATTTAGGCGACGCCAGCCATTCAAATATGACGCCCTCTTCAATCGCGTTGGCTGTCTCGCGGCGTGATCCGGGCATATTGGCATGGTCCCTACGGTACAGGCAGGTCACGGATTTCGCGCCTTGGCGCACGGCTGTGCGCACGCAGTCCATAGCCGTATCGCCGCCGCCAATGACGACAACATTTTTATTCTCAGCCGTCTCACCGGTAATTGTATCGCCAAGGCTGCGCTTATTGCTGGCGGTGAGAAAATCCAGCGCCGCAGAAACGCCCTTTGCGCCGCCGCCAGGTACGGTCAAGTCACGCGCCTTATAGACGCCTGTCGCGATCAGCACGGCGTCGTGTTTTTCGCGCAATTTATCAAAGCTGATATCGGTACCGATATTCACGCCCAGCTCAAACTTAATTCCGCCTTCTTCAAGTCGTCTCGTGCGGCGCTGCACAATCTCTTTATCCAGCTTAAAATTCGGAATGCCGTAGATCAAAAGTCCGCCCGCGCGGTCATGGCGGTCATAAATTGTGACCTGCCAGCCTTGCCAGCGTAGCTGCTCCGCTGCGGCCAGCCCTGCCGGGCCTGCCCCGATAATGCCGACGGAGTGCGGGCGCTCGCGGCGCGGCGCGATGGGCTCAACCCAGTCATTTTCCCATGCCGTGTCGGAGAGATAGCGCTCGACGCTACCGATGGTCACTGTGCCATGACCGGATTGCTCAATCACGCAGGAACCCTCGCAAAGCCGGTCTTGGGGACAGATACGTCCACAAATCTCCGGCATATTATTGGTCGCCGCAGAAACGCGGTAAGCCTCCTGCGTACGGCCCTCTGCAGTTAGTTTCAGCCAATCAGGAATATTATTTTGTAGCGGGCAATGATTTTGACAAAATGGCACGCCGCACTGGCTGCACCGGCTCGCCTGCTCTTTGGCTTTGATATCAATATAGTCGCCGTAGATTTCCAGAAAATCATCACGGCGTTGCTGCGCAGGGCGCTTAGCCGGCATATCACGCTCGACCTCTACAAATTGCAGCATTTTATTAGGCATGACGGTCTTTCAGTATCGGACAATGGGAGTGAGCGCAGTCTTTACGGTATTTTTGCTCCTTTGGCAATATGCGACATTCTGTCATTATTTTATATATCATCAGTTTTAAATCTCTACAACATACTGTATTTATTATATAAATTTAAATTTATTTCTATTAGTAAGATTTACTGATATTATATTTTTTTGAATACGAAGTGAGTAAATATAAGCCGTGACGCCCCAATCGTAATGGTATAACAATACGCGGATTGAATTTAGCCCGGCATCAAAAGGCCCTGTCCGAACCCTAATGACTTCTAATTCCAAAGACGAAACAGTGTCGAAGGTAGAGATGCCGGGCCATGACTGCGCCGATCCGTCTTTGCATGATCCGTCTGCAGCGGGCCGCGCCCCCGTCGCCGCGCAAATCGGCGTATTGGGAGGGCTTTCCGCACCGGGACGTCTTGATCCTCAAGAGGCGGCGCGCATCACCCGCCGCATTACGAGTTATAGCGTTGCTGTAGGCGTCATACTCTCTGTCATGAAATTCTTTATCTGGGAGCAATCAGGCTCTGTCGGTGTGCTATCGTCACTCGTGCATAGCGGGCTGGACCTCGCCGCGGCCTTGGCTACGTTTTTTGGTGTGCGCTACGCCGCCCGCGCGCCGGACGCGACCCACAGCTATGGACGCGGCAAAGCCGAAGGGTTCGTCGCCGTCCTGCAAGCGTGTTTGGTGCTCTTCTCGGCCGGCCATATTGGCGAGGAAGCCGTTCACCGCATTATGGACCCGCAAATTGTAGAACATGGCCTGTCCGTGATTGTCGTTATGGGATTTGCCATCGCCATGACCTTCTGGCTGCTTATGGCCCAAGGTCACGCTATCGCCGCAACAGGGAGCGTCGCCATAGCCGGAGACCGCGCGCATTATCTGTCCGACATGGCGGCCAGTATCGCCGTTGTTATCGGCGTAGCGCTAGCCGCATTCACGCCTTTTGCCCGTGCGGACGGCATTATCGCGCTGCTGATCGCCCTATGGCTGGTATATACGGCGTTCAAAGTCGGACGGCTGGCCTTTAACCAGCTTATGGACCAAGAGCTTCCGCCCAGCGAGCGGCATTTTATATCTGAGCTGGCAGGGCAAGACAGCCGGATAACGCAAATTAAAGACCTTCGCACGCGCGCCTCGGGACCTCATGTCCATATCCAAATGCATGCCGAGCTCTCCTCCGACCTGTCCCTGCTCGATGCCCATGACATTATCTGCGCGGCGGAGGCCCGTATTTTAGCGGCATTCCCCGCTGCAGATGTCACTATTCATCCTGATCCGGCGGGGCATGACCATGGCAATAGCCGCTTTCGCCGTCATGAAGATACGACGTAACCCCGCCGGGCTGGACAGAATTCTTGCGCGTCGCTGTCACCTGTGGTGTTCTGTTCACAATTAAGGATTATCATGCGCGCATTATTATTAACCTTTGCCCTGACCGTCTCCGCGCAAACCGCTAGGGTCTGTCAGTAGATGACGCGCGACCCCCTTACAGCGCTAAAGACGCGCGCGAAGCAGTTAGGCTTTGCTGATTTTGGCATTGTTGATCTGGCCACATATGGGTCGCAGCCCGGCGACAGTCTGGATGATTTCATTACCGCAGATTATCACGGGACGATGGGGTGGATGAAAGAGACAGCGGATCGCCGCCGTCATCCACTGGCCATGTGGCCTGAGGCGAAGTCCGCTATCACGCTGGGCTATAATTATGGCCCCGACACGGATCCTATGGCTACGCTGGAGCATGCAGATCGCGGCACGGTTTCCGTCTATGCCCGCCACCGCGATTATCACAGCCTGATCAAAGGCAAGCTCAAAGAGCTGGCCGCCCTGCTCGCCCGTGATACAGGGCATGATGTTAAAGTTTTTATCGATACCGCGCCGCTCATGGAAAAGCCGCTCGCGCAAGCCGGCGGTCTGGGCTGGCAGGGCAAACACACCAATCTGGTTAGCCGCGATTACGGCAGTTGGCTATTTCTAGGCGTCATCCTCAGCGCCGCCAATCTCGAGGCTCTAGCGCCGGAAACCGATCATTGCGGCTCATGCCGCGCCTGTCTTGATATTTGCCCCACAAATGCGTTTCCGTCAGCCTATAAGCTCGATGCCCGGCGCTGCATCTCTTATTTGACGATAGAGCATGCCGGAGCGGTGGATATTGAGCTGCGCGAGAAGATGGGCAACCGCATTTATGGCTGCGATGACTGCCTGGCGGTCTGTCCGTGGAATAAATACGCCCGCGTCACGCAGGATGAAAAGCTGCTGCCGCGCGAAGATCTGAACGCGCCAAAACTGACTGAACTGGCCGCACTGACCGATGTGGAATTCCGCAAATATTTTTCAGGTTCGCCGATTAAGCGCATCGGCCATAAACGGTTTTTGCGAAATGTGCTCTACGCCATCGGGAACTCAGGCCTAGCGGAGCTGGCTAGCATTGCGCGGGGTCATGGTAATGACGCTGACCCAGTTGTGGCAGAGGCGGCCCAATGGGCCGCCTCGCGCTTAGGTTAGAGAGCTTTTAAAAGCCTATTGCGGACTATTCGTATAATTCATGCCTTCGCCGCCATATGTGCGGGGCGTGGACGGGCTGGTATAATCCATCATACCATAGTCAGGCTGCGCGCTATTGGACGAGCCATACATCATGGCCGAAGGCTGACTGGCCTGATAGCCCGACGCGCTACCGCTGCCATAGCTTATCCCTGTCGCTGCGCCCTGCCCGCTGGCCGCGCCGCCGCCATAAACGATGCCTGTTGACGCACCGCTGCTGCTGTAATTGGTCGTGCGCGTATAAGATTGCGTCGGGCCGCCGGACAAGGATCCGACGGTACGCGGCTGTGAATAGGAATGGCCCGGCTGCATGATTTGACCCGTGTCACAAATGACCCGCATCCACTCATAGCGCTCGTTCTCAATCAAACGCTTACGCGCGACTGTATCTGTGACTTCAGGATAATCGGTAGACTGAACCTGACCGGGCGCGATGATATCTTCGAATGTAACGGAGCCATATTCAGCCTGGATCGGGATTTCGCGAACGCCGCCGGGATCACTCACCACCTGTTTTTGAATAGTCGTGTATTTGGGCGGCACGCGCAGGCGTGAGACTTCACCGCGGCTCGCTAAAACCTTACGGTTATAGGTGAGGACTTCGCCGGGTTCTTCGACAAGGCACCAAATCTCGCAATTAGATCCACAATGTTGGGCATTGGCTGGCGCGTTGTAACCGCTGCCATATGTATTGCTATTTTGCGCCCCGTAACTGCCACCGGAGGCGCCATATCCACCGCCTGCAGTTGAGAGCACATTATAGCCTTGGGCGATAAGCTGCCCGGGATTTCCACGTTTCCAGACGCGGCGCGGAGCGCTGACCTGAACTGTTTCGGTCACAGTTTCAAACCGCGGCTCAGAGACTGAAAGTGTCTCATAGGATGGGCGTACCATAACATCATGATTGATGGTTTTATATTGCGGCTGGCGCACTTCGTAGCGCACGCTGGCCTCTTTTGTCATGACCGTCTCTTGACGCGTCTTAATCACAGGCTGCTGAACGTCATATCCCTGATAGCCGTCCTGTATCACAACGATTTGCGACTCGGTGGCGTATTTCGCGCCGTGCCGAACGCGGGCATAACACTCTCCGGGTTGGGCGTTGGTGGGCAAGGCGGTCAGGCCTGTCGGATTGAGGGCTGTGGCAAGCGGCGCAAACGCTGCGCTGCCAAGCAATAAAATACCGATAGCCGGAAGATGTTTAAATGATGTGGATGTTAACATGGTTAGGTCCTTACTCGATTTTGTATAGCCGCTTCAGCCATACGGGTTAAAATACGACAGCGTCCCATGACTGCCCCTCTGCAATTTATATCAGTCCTGTTTTACGACCCGAAGCAGCGTCAAAGCCGCCGTAACTCCGATGGCCACGCCGGCCGTATTGGCCAGCGCATCCAATAGAGATCCTGTCCGGCCTGCCCCCATAACGCCCTGCGTAATCTCAATAATAATACCCAGCGCGACCACTGCTGCGGCAACCTTTTGCCAGCCTGATGCTCTCCAGCCTAGCATAAATAATCCCCCCAGTACTGTATAAGCCATAAGATGCATGAGTTTGTCAAAATGGGTCACACTGGGCATGGATACAGCTGGACGAAGCGATGCATATGTCACACAGATCGCCGCTAAAATAGCTGCAACCCTGAAGACATATTGTATAGCCTGCCCGGCCTGCATTTTAAATCGTTTTTGTGCGATGACGTAACTCATTTTATTTTTATGTGCGAGACGCACATTAATTCACCCTATGACTAGACAGATTTGAGCCTATGGTAAACAGATGGTGAAATTATGGCAAAATCATTAGCCTGAGGAGAGAATATGAAAACGTTAGACCCCAAAACTGTTGTAAATGATTTGGATGGATGGACAGGCGGAGATGATTTTATCACCCGCATCTTCAAATTTGAAGACTTCGTCAGTGCCTTCGGCTTTATGACGCAAATTGCCATTCATGCCGAAAAAATGAACCACCACCCCGAATGGTTTAATGTCTATAACCGTGTCGATGTCACTCTGACGACCCACGATGCCGGCGGCGTGACGGAGAAAGACATCAAACTCGCTGAACTGATGAACAAAATTTCGGATTAATATCTGAAATTATTTCTCAGATTAATCCGATTCGTCCTGTCCTGCAGCCACCCAATTGGTTTTAAGACTATATCCGGCCAAAGATGTCATTTTCTGCAATCGTAATATGGCTTTGCGGTTCAGCAGTTCTTCATGACCGCGCTTGACCTTAAGGTGGACTGAACCCTCATCAAATGACAATTTGAAATATTTTAAAATGCCGGGCGTGCGTCCGGCAATGACAGAACCCGCCCGCATAGCAGCGCCCCATATGCGGGCATATTGGCGTTCACGCGCCATGAGGTGATAATGTATTGCGGCATCATTGGGCGTGCTGTCACGACCGGTAAAAGAGCCGTATAGCATCAGTGCCAGATAGGCGCGCTCTTTATGGTTCAGTCCGGCCAGCGGCGCGTAGAGCACATCCTCAAACACCAAATCCGCGCGATGGTCAGGGTGCAGGCCTTTGCCAATGCCGACCAAATCACAGGCGGCGCGGCGCAGGCGCGTCTCATTTTCTTCATCAAAACACCCCGGTAAATGCGGGGCTATAGCTTTGAGCCATTGGAACAAACCGGGGCCGAAATCGCGTCCCTGTTGATTGCCTGCCGCTAAATGCGCGCAGGCGTCATGCAGCGGCACGCGCTTTTTCACTTTGGCCGTCAAGCTGTCATAGAGAAGGCCTTCGCGCAGACCGGAGGATGAAAAGACCACAGTATCAGGCTTTAAAGCCCGGATGAGTTCGACCATGACCAGACCCGCATAGGGCAGGGTTTCAGCGCGCCGATCAGAAATTCCCGGCCAGTTTAAAAGATCGCTTGCCGCCTCTTCACTTGCCCATTTGCCCAGTGCCGTGGCTTCCTGCGAGCGCATTTCGAAGCTTTGCAATATGCGCAAAGGATAGCCTTTACGTTCATTATGAATCTGCGCCAAACGCCGCCATGCACCGCCGACAAGATAAAGTTGTCCGCCACGCACATCATAATGGTCTTTGGCATCGGCAAGTCGTTTACGCACAAGTGACCGCGCAGCCATAGGTTTGGCGGGATCGTCCAGCGCCGCAAAAGGACCCAGAGCAAATGTGCGGCCATCACTGGCGGCCTGATCCTTAATCCGGATGAGCTCCAAACTGGCGCCGCCCAGATCAGCGACAACGCCCGCGCTGCGCCGGTCGCCATTAATGACACCCAATGCAGAAAAATAAGCTTCTTCTTCGCCGCTCAATACACGGATTTTTATCCCTGTTTCTGTTTTAACGCGCCGCACAAAGGCAGGACCATCGCTGGCCTCACGTACAGCAGCGGTCGCGACGACCAAAATTTTATTTAAGCCCTGCGCTTCGGCCAAGGCCTTAAATCGCGCCAGCGCTTTGACAGAACGCGCGACGCCATCAGGATAAAGCTGTCCGGTGCGGCCAATATTGCGGCCCAGACCCGCGAGCAGTTTTTCGTTGAATACGGGCGTCGTCGCGACGCCATAAATTTCATAAGCAACAAAGCGCACAGAGTTTGATCCAATATCAATAACGCCGACGCGGCGAGTCTCGTCATCCGGCAGAGCGCGTGTCATCTGGATCCGTTTTTTCTATAGGTTTATTATCATTGAACATGGCCCCGCGTTTTTTACCCTTGCGTATAGGCTGACCCGGCGCAGTATATTTGAGCGCTTTGCCGCGGCCCGATAGCGAGGGGTTGTTCATGAAATAAGCATGGGCTGAGAACGGCTCATCGACATCTTCGATATCGCGGCGCTGATAAGTCCCATCGGCTTGGAGCTCCCAACTATTGGTTTCGTCCGATAGATTGGCGACCATAATCTGGTTCATAATTTGTCGCCGCACAGTAGAATTTTCCACCCGCACCAAGGTCTCGACGCGGCGGTTCAAATTGCGCGGCATCCAGTCAGCAGAACTGAAATAGACGACGGCTTTGGCGCTGGGCAATTTTGCTCCATTGCCAAAACACATTATGCGGGCATGTTCTAAAAACCGCCCGACAATAGACGTGACCCGGATATTCTCCGACAGCCCTTTCACCCCCGGGCGCAGACAGCATATGCCGCGGACAACCAGATCAATTTGCACGCCCGCGCCTGACGCTTCGTATAACAGATCGATAATCCCGACATCGACAAGCGCGTTGAGCTTCGCCCAAATGGCAGCGGGCTTTCCGTCTTTCGCATTATCTATTTCTGTGCGGATTCGCGCTTCAAGTTCGGGACGAAGAGTAGCGGGCGCAACAGCAATCTTCTCCATATTTTGCGGATCATTATAGCTGGTAATAAAATTAAACACTTTCCCGACATCGCGGCCATAGGCGGGATCAGCCGTAAAGAGCGCGAGATCGGTATAGATTTTGGCGTTTTGGGCGTGATAATTTCCTGTGCCCAAATGGGCGTAAGTTTGCAGCTTTTTACCTTCCCGGCGAATGACCAGAGAGATTTTCGCGTGGGTTTTGTAATCAATAAATCCGTAGACCACATGCGCCCCGGCCCGCTCCAGATCGCGCGCCCATTTCAAATTCGTTGCCTCGTCGAAACGCGCTTTAAGCTCAACCAGAGCCGTGACCGCCTTGCCGCGCTCGGCCGCGTCAATTAGCGCCGCGACAATCGGGCTGTCATCAGATGTGCGGTAAAGGGTCTGTTTAATCGCCACGACATCGGGATCTAAAGCGGCTTGTCGTAGGAACTGCACGACTACATCAAATTCCTCATAAGGATGATGGACCAGAATGTCTTTTTGCTTAATCGCAGCAAAACAGTCGCCGTCATGCTCGCGAATGCGCTCGGGGAAACGGGCCGTAAAGCGGCCAAAGAGCAAGTCGGGCCGGGTTTTGACGATAAGCTGTGACAGACCGCTCATGCCCATTAGGCCATCAAGTTCGTAAACCTCGTTATCACTCGCCTGCAGACTGTCAAATAAATAGGATTTAAGCGTGGCGGGCATGGTCTCATTAACGCGCAAGCGGACAACACGGCCGCGGCGGCGCTCTTTAATCAAGCTCTCAAAATGAAGGACAAGATCTTCGGCCTTTTCGTCCACCTCAATATCGCTATCGCGCGTCACGCGAAACAGGCCCTGACCTTTCATCGTGCTTTTCGGAAAGAAATCATTGGCAAATGCGGCAAGCACATCCTCAAGCGCGACAAATGTCGCTTTACGGCCATTAGAGGATTTATATATCTGAACAAAACGCGGCACATTAGACGGTATCGGAATAAGCGCACGGCGGTCTTCAGCCTGCCTTTGCGTGGAAAATGAAACCAATAAACCAAAACCAAGATTGGGAATGAATGGAAAAGGATGCGCCGGATCCAGCGTGATCGGCGTGAGGAGCGGCTTGACCTGCGCTTCATAAATACGCGTTAAATCCGCCATCTCGCTTTTCGATAATTGCTCGACGGTTTTGACCTTCAAGCCTTCATCGCTCATCAGCTTGCGGAGGTCTTCCCAGCATTTGCGCTGCCCGATCATCAGCTTCATCGCGCGCTTGCGGATTTTTTCCAGCTGACGCTCCGGCGTATAGCCGTCCTGGCTGGGCGTGGTGATACCGTTTCGCACCTGACTGGACAGGCCGGCGACACGGACCATGTAAAATTCGTCCAGATTAGAGGCGGATATAGATAAAAACCGCAGCCGTTCCAAAAGCGGATTTTTTGGGTTCTCCGCTTCTTCAAGTACGCGGTCGTTAAATTTAAGCCACGACAATTCGCGGTTAAAAAACCGGCGATTGCTGTCCGGATCAATTTCAATATCTTTGTCGAGCGTTCCCATAGCCACCTTATGACAGGGCGCCACGCCGCCCGCAAGACGGCGTATTCACCGGCTGTCGCGCAATTGTGCCCAGCGGGTGAGACGCTCTTTCACAGCGGCTTCGCGTCCGGCGTTTTTAGGGCGGTAAAACACTTCACGCGGCATGTCGTCAGGGAAATAGTTCTGGCCGGAAAACCCGTCCGGCGCGTCATGATCATAATTATAGCCTTTGCCATAACCCAGCTCTTTCATCATCGTTGTCGGCGCGTTTAAAATATGGGCTGGCGGCGGTAGCGACCCTGTCTGTCCGGCTTTCGCCATAGCGGACTTAAAGGCGGTATAAACAGCGTTGGATTTAGGCGCGCTGGCCAGATGAACAACGCAGTGCGCAATGGCCAGCTCGCCTTCGGGGGAGCCGAGCAGGCGGTAGCTGCGCACAGCCTCACCCGCGATCATCAGCGCCGCCGGATCGGCAAGGCCAATATCTTCGCTCGCCTGGCGCACCAGACGCCGCGCAACATAGAGCGGGTCTTCGCCGCCCGTCAGCATGCGGGCCAGCCAATATAGCGCTGCATCGGGGTCAGAGCCGCGAATGGATTTATGAAGCGCAGAAATGAGATTATAATGCTCGTCGCGGGTCTTGTCATAAGCGGGCGCGCGTTTTTGTAAAAACTCCGGCAGAGCTTTGCCGTCCAGCATCTGTCCGTCCGCCGCCTGTTCATATAAGGTCTCAGCCAGACCCAGAGCGAATCGGCCATCGCCGTCCGCCATCGCAATCAAAACTTTGCGGCCATCATCTGTGAGCGGTAAAGCCCGATCCATCAGGCTTTCCGCCCGCGCGAGCAGATCATCAATGGCGTCACTGGACAGGCGGTTTAAGACAAAGACCTGCATCCGCGAGAGCAGCGCGCCGTTTAGCTCGAAGCTTGGATTTTCCGTTGTCGCGCCCACAAGCGTGACCACGCCCTCTTCGACAAATGGCAGAAAGCTGTCCTGCTGCGCGCGGTTAAAACGGTGAATCTCGTCAACGAACAGTAATGTGCCGCGACCTTCATCGCGGCGCGCGCGCGCAGCCGCGAACACTTTGCGCAGATCGGCTACCCCGGAGAACACCGCGCTGATTTGCACGAATTCAAGATCCGCGTGGTCGGCAAGCAGTCTTGCAATAGTCGTTTTACCAACTCCGGGCGGACCCCATAATACGAAAGAACTGAGCCGACCGCTGGCCAGCATACGGCCCAAAGGCGCAGTATCGCTGAGCAAATGGTCTTGACCGATAACCTCAGACATAACGGCAGGCCGCAAGCGGTCAGCCAGCGGACGCGGCGCGTCATCGGAGAGATTTGAAGCGGCAAAAAGGTCACTCATAATGCGCTTATGACGCTATCAGCGTTGCGGCGAAAGGGGGTTAAGCGTCTTTATCCAGCGCATAACCAGCGCCGCGAATAGTGCGCACCAGATCGGGCTTGCCGTCCGTGTTAATCGCGCGGCGCAGCCGGCCCATATGGACATCAACCGTACGCTCGTCGATATGGATATCCATTCCCCAGACATGATCAAGAAGTTGCGCGCGGCTATAGACCTTTTTAGGGCGGCTTAGAAGTGTGCGCAGAAGTTTAAATTCCGTCGGGCCGAGCTTGATAATATCACCATCGCGGCTCACGCGGTGAGTTTCGGTATTCATCTCTATACCCGCATACGACAGCGCCTCCGTACCCAAGCCGTAGCGGCGCATATTGGCATTAATACGGGCAATCAACTCGCGGTTTGAATAAGGCTTGGTGACATAGTCATCAGCCCCTACCGTAAGACCGCGAATTTTGTCATCCTCACTGCCGCGCGCGGTGAGCATCATAATGGGAATGTCGCGTGTATCGACATCGGTCTTTAGCGTCCGGCAGACGTCGATGCCGGACATATCCGGCAGCATCCAGTCCAGAACGATCAGATCGGGACGATGGAGCCGCGCTTGCTGGATCCCGTCCTCGCCGCACTCAGCGTAAAGCACACTGTACCCCGCGGCCTCGAGATTATAGGTCAAGACCTGCGCCTGCGCGCTCTCGTCTTCGACGATCAGAACAGTAGATGAGCCTGACATAATCTTATTTCATCTCTTCCAGCTCTTCGGCGGTAAAAATCATACGGCTGGTTTTATCCCCTTTGGGACGTTTATCTTCGGGCCAGCTTCCGGTCACAAGAAAGATCACCTCCTGCGCTATGCTGACGGCGTGATCGCCCATACGCTCAATATTTTTTGCGATAAACAAAAGATGCATAGACGCGCCGATATGTGACGGGTCTTCCATCATATAGGTGAGAAGCTCGCGAAACAGCGAATTATGAAGCAAATCCACTTTTTCATCTTCGGTGCGCACGAGCTCTGCGGCCTCGGCATCACGGTTGATATAGGCATCTAGGGCAAGTTTAATATGATTTTCAACCAAATCAGCCATACGCGTTAGAGTCGAGAGTGAGCCGTAAAAGCTGTTACTGCGCGTAATCGTATTCGCGCGGCGGGCAATATTTTTGGCATAATCCCCCATGCGTTCCAGATGACTGGCGATTTTAAGCGTCATGACCATGCTGCGCAAATCCTGCGCAACCGGCTGCCTCAGCGCCAGAACGCGGATCGCCAGCGCATTAATTTCGGCCTCCAGGGCGTTAATCTGACCATCGCCGCCAATCACTTTGGAGGCCAGCTCGACATCTGATTTCATCATGGCAGAAATGGCGTTAGATAATTGATACTCGACCAATCCGCCCATTTCGATCACTAAGGATTCAACCTTGTTCAGATCATCATCAAATGAGGATACGATATGTGTGGCTGTCATCGGTTTCTCCACATCCCCCTCTTTTTGAGGATCCGATAAAGGGTCTGTTTCATCTGTCATCTTATATCCATCTTACGCTATGCGATATTAAGATGAATCATATCAGAGCTTTTCAGAAAAGCCGTGTGACAGTTTTATGAAAGTTTTATGACACTGGAGGCGTAAACTCAATGCATGAGGTTATTAAGCCGTAAACGGCATCAGATGGACTGTCATTGTCGTGCCTTTGCCCATTTTACTGTTAATCACCAGACGTCCGCGGTGTCGGTTAATGATATGTTTGGCGATCGCAAGACCCAGACCTGTCCCGCCCATTTCACGCGAGCGTCCTTTATCGACACGGTAAAACCGCTCCGTCAGACGCGGTATATGTTTGGACTCAATGCCTTCGCCATAATCATGAACTGTGATTCGGACACCATCCAGCAAGCCCTCGCCTTCGGACGGTGTTTGACGGATATCAACATCAACATAACTTCCCGGCGGCGTGTAACGCAGTGCGTTTTCAATGATATTTTGAAACACTTCCGTCAGCAAATCCGCGTCACCGCGCACTTCGGGAACCGTGTCGTGACATGTGATACGCACCCGGCCGGGATAATCCACATCGGCAGCAGCCAGCGCGGATTCTACTTGCTTTATTATGCTGAGGAGATCTACTGAATCGCTAGGAACGATATGTTCCTGAGCTTCGAACTTCGATAAGGACAGCAAGTCCTGCACTATGCGCGACATGCGCTGTGTTTCCCCGTCCATTAACTCCAAAAACCGCTCCCGCGCGGCTTCGTCATAGCGCGCCGGTCCGCGCAGCGTTTCGACCATTCCGATCACCGATGTTAGGGGCGAGCGCAGTTCATGACTGACATTGGCCACAAATGTACTTCTGGCGCGCTCAGCTTCTAATTCTGCGGACACATCCACAAATGTTAACAAACAGCGGCTTTTTAATTTGTCGCCGACAGGCGCGGCGGTAATTTGAAACACGCGCTGCGTCTGAAACGTCAGGGACGTTTCCAGCATTTTCATTTTACGCTCTTTGATAGATAAATTCACCAAAGACAGCACTTCAGGATGCCTTATAATCCGGATAAGGTAGACATCCGTAAGCTTACGGCCAAAGAGTGTCTGTGCTGCAGAATTAGCCTCAATAATGCGTAAATTCGACGCCAGCAGCAATGCCGGATAGGGCATAGCATCCACAAAACTCGGCATATGTCCCCCGGCTAAAAGAATTTAAAAGCGTATAGTGCCTTGCCGTATGCGCCCGCCACGGTCAACTTCGACAGTCCACATATCCCGCGTCTCCGCGCCTTCTACTATATCAGCCAGATCGTCAGTGGTTTTAATCGTCTGCTCATTAACCGACAGCATGATATCGCCGGGTCTGAACCGGCGGGCTGCGGGGCTGCGCGATGCAATATCTGTAATCACGACGCCGCGAATAAAGGGGTCAAAGCCGATTTCCTCAGCCAGTTTGGGAGACATATTAACGGCCGTTATTCCGGCAAACGGGCTGTCATCATCGATAAATACCTCTGCGCGGCTCGGTGTTTCGGTCGGCAGCGTAATGCGCAGGCGTTTGGTTTGCTCCTTGCCCTCTGACCAGATGCGTATGTTAGAGCGGCTATCCGGCTCCAGCGTGGCCATTTTAAAAGCGATACCGCTATCGTCATTGACATCTGTGCCGCCGATTGACAGCACCACATCGCCTTTGGTCAAGCCCGATTGATCCGCCGGACCGCCGGGGTAAACCTCTCCGATAATTGCGCCGCGGGGACGATCCAGACCCATAGCCTGCGCCATTTCACTGCTGACAGCCTGCGTGCGTGCGCCCAGCCACGGCCGTGCAATGACACCGTCCGCCAGAGCGCTTTTGACTGCGCGGCTGACCAGTTCCGCCGGAATGGCGAGGCCGACACCGTTAGAGCCGCCGCCTTTGGATAAAATAGCCGTATTTACGCCGACAAGTTCGCCGCTCATATCGATTAGTGCGCCGCCCGAATTTCCGGGATTAATTGCGGCGTCAGTCTGTATAAAGGATGAAAAATCCGAAACAGTGGTGCGGCCCTTGGCTGAAATAATGCCGCTGGTGACGGTTTGTCCAACGCCAAAAGGGTTCCCTATGGCCAGCACGATATCACCGACTTCCAGATTGCGATCACCGCTTATGTTAAGAAACGGCAAGGTCTGGCCTTCGGTATCCATTTGCAAAACGGCAATATCCAGCTTGTCATCCTTAGCAATAAGTTTGGCCTTGTATTCACGGCGGTCAGAGAGCTGTATCGTCAATTCCTGCGCGCCCTGCACAACATGGGCATTGGTCACGATAACGCCCTGACTGCGTACAATGACGCCGGAGCCCAGAGAGCGCTCCATACGCTCGCGCGGGACGCCGCGCATGATCCATCCGCCGCCAAAGCTCATCATCGGACTGTCGCGCACACGGCGCGTGCTTTGCACGCTGACCACAGCGGGCGCCGTCAATTTGACCAGCGGCGCAAAACTCATACGCATATCCAGCGCAGTTTGCGGCACGCTGCGCGTTTCAAGTTCGGTCTGCGGAATTTCAGGCAAACCGATTTGCGCCGTAATTATGGGAGCGCTAATGGCTGCCCCGCCAAGCAGAAGCGCGGCAAGGCCGGCTTTCAAAGCTGTAAGTTTCGATTTAGGCAGCTCTGCGCGCCCGCGCCTGGTATCTGTTTTATATGTCATGGTCTATATCTAGGCGCGGGGAGAGACTTAAAAAAGGCAAAGCGGCAGAATATTTCGTGAAAAAGTGGTTAGGGTCGCGCGCATAGGCGTCGTGCGACGCGGCGTTGCGCAATCCGCCCATAGTCCCTATGTCACCTTCATGAAGATGCAGCCTATGACAAAATCCGATTCCGGCCCGCTTACGGGTGAACAATGCCAAACCATGAGCGAGGTCCGCGAAGGCGTTGACGCGCTGGATCGCGAGATTGTCGCGCTGCTTGTGCGCCGTCAGGCCTATATGAGCGCCGCCGCCCGGATTAAGGGTTCGCGCGACGCTGTCTATGACGGTGAACGCATCGAGGATGTCGTGGCCAAAGTGGTGTCCGAAGCCCAAAAAGCGGGGCTGTCTCCTAATATTGCAGAGCCGGTCTGGCGCGAACTTATCGCGCGCTGCATTGATTTTGAATTTGCTAAATTCGACGCATTGCGCGGCGCATAACCGCTTTTAAAAGGCCTGTACGCTGTAAGGCAGGGTTTCAAATATCGGATCCAAATAACGATCGCGGTTCTGGTTTGACCAATTCGGAATATTTTTGATACAGAAATAGCGCGTTTGCGGCGCTTGGCCGGATTTGGCGCGCAAAGCTTCGTCGCGTGCAAAGGTTTGAATTTCCGACAACGGTGTGACTGCGCCGCTCGTGCAGCTCTCTATAATATCCTGCCCAAGCTGTTGATCGACACGTTTAAATTCTGTGCGGTTATAGGCGACAAAACTGCGCGCCACGCGGTTACCTTCAAGATATTTTACATGCACCATGCGGCGGTAATTCGGGATATCGGACGGCGATGTTTCGATAAGAAGCGTCGGACTGACATCCTGCGCGGTGGCGGTAGCAGATCCAAAAATTGGTAGCACAAATGCCGCCATTAGTGCTGTAATCCGTGCTGCCCGCATAATCGTCTCCATAAATCTGGCCGTCCTTCATTGCGAAGCATAAGCATCACACATTACGCTGCAATATTGTTGCGCAGCGTCTAGCATATGGATTCTGAACGTAAAATGGACGCGCTACGGGCGAGCGCGTTCATTATATTCCGCCATGATTTGGGGTCACGGACGGGAGATTTTAAATCAAACCCTAATTATTCGTCCAGCTCTGCCCGAGCTTTGGCCAAGGCTTTGCGGGCGGCGGCGAGACTACGTGTGGCCTGTGGGGATAGGTTATCATCGTCAAGCTGCATCTCACTAATTATGGCTTGAGCGGCCTTAATACGGGCCTGGACGCTCATATTCGGCGGCATAGGCGGATGCATGCCGGCGTGGGGCGGCATAGGGCGATCCATGTGGTCAGAGATAATCCATTCTTCGTCGTCACCCATTTTTAACGCATAGCCCTGCCCCTGCATGACTTTGACGTCATAGCTTTCAAGATCTTCCAGATTAATCTTACGCTTCTGGCCTGTGACTTTGTCGGTCTCCCACGCTTCGACTTCGCCGTCATTGACTTCGACAGTCAGAATCTTATCAACCTTTTTGCCGTTATCATCCGACATGATCCGAATCACGGATTTTGTTTTCTGGACGTCTTTATGCTTGCCCGCGCCGGCCATGCCGTCTTCCGGATCTGCAGAGGCCACATAGGGGGCGGAGAGTAGCGCGCCGCCTGCAAGTAAGAGTGCCGCGAGAGCTGTGCCGGTACGGCGGTGTTTTGGTGAAGATTTAAGCATCATGAGTCTGTCCTTTAAAGGGTGGGTTAACGTAAGACCAAGCGCGGGCTCGGCGGTGAAGCGTCTCTTATGTCCTGACTTCGGAACGGGGGAGCCCGGCGCAGTATGCGTTGCCATATGCAGCAAAGTCTGCGCGTATCGACGCGCCGGAGTTTCGCCGTCAATATAAGGTAGAAGCGAAGCATCGCAGGCTGCTTCCTGATCAGCGCGAAACGCGCGCGCCGCCATATGGATGACGGGGTTAAACCACCCCAGCGCAGTCAGGGTTATAACGGCGGTTTGAGCCGGCAAATCATGACGGCGCACATGCATTAGCTCGTGCAAAAGGGTTAGGTTTTGTTGATCAACTGACAGACGGGTTTCAAAATCGCGCGGCAGGATAATGATAGGTCTAAATAGCCCCGTTATACAGGGCCCTTGCCCCGTCATCATACGCACGCGAACGGAGCCTTTAACGCCGATCCGGCTTGCAATTCGCCGCATTTTATCGCCTACCGCATCGCTTGGATCTACGGAGCTGGATTTGATATGGCGCAAATACAGGATTTGGCGAATGGCCTGGCCTGTCACCCAAAGCGCCGCGCCGAACAGCCAGAGCGCCAACATTATTGCTGTCCAGTCTAGGGATACCGCCGGCGCTATAATTTGTTCGTATTGCACGACTGGCGGCGAAATACCGCTCACAGCTACTTGCGGCGCGGCACTCTCACCACCGAGCCACGGCACGGCGATAGATGGTAGAAACAGACGCAATATAGGTAACGCCCAGAGCATATAGGCGGCGCGCGCGCCAAAGAGGCGGGCAAATGGGCGGCGAATAATCAAGATAAAGAGACATAACCCCGTTACCGCCAATCCCGTTTGCACCGCCCAATCCGCAATCGTTCCTGCGCTCCAAAACAGATCAGATGCGAAATTTGAAAAAGCCTGCCCGGTCATGATTTCAGCTCCGCTATGAGCGCTTCAAGCTCTGCAATATCGTCATCGCTCAGCCCTTTGCCTTCGGCTAAATGCGCGACGAGCGGCGCGGCGCGGCCGCCAAATAATCGGTCAGCTAAATGCCGCGTAGCGCGGCCCGTCACAGTGCCGCGCTCGACGGCTGGGCTATATAAAAAACGGCGACCTTGCGGCTTTGTCCCGACAGCGCCCTTTTCGACCAGTCTCGACAGCAAGGTTTTGACCGTGCGTTGGCTCCAGTCCTGGGCATCCAAACGCTGCGCAATATCGGCCGCAGCCAGCGGATGTTCGCGCCACAGCACATCCATCACATGCATTTCGGCTTCTGATATATTAGGCAGTGTCATAAAATTCTCATTGATTACATATGTAGTCGTTAAGAGCGATTACGCTTGTAGTCAATATATAAAATATGAAGATTTGGAGAGGTGTCGCCCCAACAAAAAACCCCCCGGCGATGCCGGAGGGTCTAAACTTTTTACAATGTCGCTGTGACTACGCCGCAGGGGCTTCATCCGCGATCTCTGCCGGGAACTCTTCGAGACCCGCTTGCGCTTCAGCGCGGCGTTCATCGATAAGTTTCGTGTCACGCTCATTGGCCAGTTTCTGGTACTTACGCAGATTTGCGCCTGTACCCGCCGGGATGAGACGGCCCACGATAACGTTCTCTTTCAGGCCTTCCAACATGTCTTCCTTACCCTGTACTGACGCTTCGGTCAGAACGCGGGTGGTTTCCTGGAATGACGCCGCAGAGATAAAGCTGCGGGTTTGCAGTGACGCCTTGGTAATACCAAGCAGAATAGGCTTAGCCGTCGCCGGACGCTTATTCTTGTCACGCTCCAGCAGAGCTTGATTGGTATTTTCAAACTCGATCTTATCAAGCTGTTCACCGCGTAGAAGCGAAGTTTCGCCCGGATCAATGACTTCGACTTTTTGAAGCATCTGGCGAACAATTGTCTCAATGTGCTTGTCGTTAATCGGCACGCCTTGCAGACGGTAAACGCCCTGAACTTCGTCGACCAGATATTGGGCCAGAGCCTCAATACCCATGATCTCCAAAATATCATGCGGCGCAGGATTACCATCAATCAGATAGTCGCCTTTGCGAACCATATCACCTTCTTGAACCGCCATATGCTTACCTTTGGCAATCAAATATTCGGTCGCTTCGACATTCTCGTCGACAGGATTAAGGCGAACGCGGCGCTTATTTTTATAATCACGCGTAAATTCGACCGTACCGTCAATATCGGCAATCACGGCATCGTCTTTCGGACGGCGTGCTTCGAACAGCTCGGCAACACGCGGCAAACCACCAGTAATGTCGCGCTGTGTTGCGCCGCCTTTCGGGATACGTGCAATGACGTCGCCCGGCTTGACTTTGTCGCCGGCATTGACAGACAGAACCGCGCCAACGGCCAGCATATAGTTAGCCACATTTCCGGTCGCCAGTTTCACAGGCTCGCCATTTTTGTCCTGAACGACGGCCAGAGGCTGCAAACCGCCGCCTTTGGAGCTACCGCGCCAGTCAATGATACGCTTGGATGAAATGCCGGTTTCCTCATCGGTCTCATCTTTGGCAGACACGCCTTCGACGATATCGAGTAGGTTAATTTCGCCGGCCACTTCCGTGATAATCGGCGTGGCATAGGGATCCCATTCCGCAATCCGGTCACCGCGTTTAATCTTAGTGCCGTCTTTCGGCGTGACGCGATAGCCATAGGACACTTTATGTGATTCCAGCTCTTTGCCGTCACCGTCGACAACACGAATAGTCATGTTACGGCCCAGCACAACGTAAATGCCGCGCTCGTCTTTTACGACATTGCCGTCAACATATTCGATCGTGCCTTCATTGGAGGACTCGACAACAGATTTATCAGAAACCGAGGCCGTACCGCCAATATGGAACGTCCGCATAGTTAGCTGCGTACCCGGCTCACCAATAGACTGCGCTGCGATAACACCGACAGCTTCTCCCATATTGACCTTCGTCCCACGGGCCAGATCGCGGCCATAACAGGTCGCACAAATGCCGTTACGGGTTTCGCAGGTCAGAGGACTGCGCACGCGCGCATCCTGCAAACCGGACTCATCAATCTGAGCCATCAATATTTCTTCGATATAGGTGTTGGCCGGAGCAATCATATCGCCGGTGCGCGGGTCAAGAATGTCTTCTGCACAAGAACGGCCCAGCATACGTTCGCCAAGGCTAACCTGAACTTCACCGCCGTCAACAACAGGCTTAAGCGTGATGCCCTCGACCGTGCCGCAATCCTGTTCATTAACAATACAATCCTGCGCCACATCGACGAGACGGCGTGTCAGATAACCGGAGTTCGCGGTTTTCAAAGCCGTATCAGCCAGACCCTTACGGGCCCCATGGGTCGAGTTAAAGTAATCCAGAACCGACAGGCCCTCTTTAAAGTTAGCGGTAATCGGCGTTTCGATAATCTCACCGGACGGCTTGGCCATAAGACCGCGCATACCCGCAAGCTGCTTCATCTGGTTTTTGGAACCCCGCGCGCCGGAATCGGCCATCATAAAGACAGAATTGATCAATTTACGCGGACGCGCGGCTTCGGCCATCATAGCGTCAGCCACTTTATCCGTACATTTTGACCAAGCGTCGACAACTTTGTTATATTTCTCGCCTTTGGTAATCAGACCGTCAGCATATTGCTGTTCAAAGTCATTCACCAATGCCGAGGTTTCGTCGACCAGGATTTTCTTCTCGGCCGGGATGATCATGTCATCCTTACCGAAAGAAATACCGGCTTTCGCCGCCTGTTTGAACCCGAGGCCCATAATTTTATCAGCGAAAATCACTGTCGCCTTCTGTCCGGCGTGGCGATACACCACGTCAATCAAATTACCGATGGCCTTTTTCGTCAGCACTTTATTGACTAGGCTATACGGAACCTCATGATGATCAGGCAAATATTCCGCAATCATCATACGTCCCGCTGTCGTTTCAGCAGCCTCGCGCGTGATGGTGCCGTCCTCGGCAGTAACGTTAAAGCGGGCAATAATCTTAGTATGGATATTGATATGTCCGCCATCCATAGCGGCTTCCAGCTCGGCCATATCCGCAATCATGCGGCCTTCGCCTTTTTCGCCTTCGCCCATAATGGACATGTAATACAGACCCAAAATAATATCCTGTGACGGGACAATAATCGGCTTGCCATTGGCCGGTGACAGGATGTTGTTCGTCGACATCATCAAAACGCGGGCTTCGAGCTGCGCTTCGATAGACAGAGGAACGTGAACCGCCATTTGGTCACCGTCAAAGTCAGCGTTAAACGCCGCGCAGACGAGCGGGTGAAGCTGGATCGCTTTACCTTCGGTTAGCACGGGTTCGAACGCCTGGATGCCAAGCCTGTGAAGCGTCGGCGCGCGGTTAAGCAAAACCGGATGTTCACGGATAACCTCGTCGAGGATATCCCACACTTCAGGACGCTGTTTTTCAACCATTTTCTTAGACTGTTTAACAGTGCCTGAGAGACCTTTGGCGTCAAGGCGTGCATAAATAAACGGTTTGAACAGCTCGAGCGCCATTTTCTTAGGCAGACCGCATTGATGCAGTTTAAGCTCAGGGCCAACCACGATAACGGAACGTCCGGAATAGTCGACGCGCTTACCGAGCAGATTCTGACGGAAGCGGCCCTGCTTACCTTTAAGCATATCGGACATAGATTTCAGCGGACGCTTATTAGCGCCTGTAATCACGCGGCCACGACGGCCATTGTCAAACAAAGCATCAACAGATTCTTGCAACATGCGTTTTTCGTTACGCACGATAATATCGGGCGCGCGCAGCTCAATCAGACGTTTCAAACGGTTATTACGGTTAATCACGCGGCGGTACAGATCGTTCAGATCAGAGGTCGCGAAACGGCCGCCATCCAGCGGCACAAGAGGACGCAATTCCGGCGGTATAACCGGAACAACAGTCAGGATCATCCACTCGGGACGGTTGCCTGATGTCAGGAAAGATTCCAGCAATTTCAGACGCTTGGAGAACTTTTTTAGCTTCAGCTCTGAGCCTGTTTCGGTCATGTCAAACCGTGTGCGCTCAATCTCGGCCTCAAGATCAAGGTTCATCAGCATTTCGCGAACAGCTTCCGCGCCGATACCGGCAGTAAAGCTGTCTTCGCCAAATTCAGCCTGGGCGTCGACATATTCTTCTTCGGACAGGATCTGACGCTCAGCCATAGAGGTCAGGCCGGGCTCCGTCACGATATAGGACTCGAAATACAGAACGCGCTCAACTTCTTTGAGCGTCATGTTCAGCATGGTCGAAATGCGCGACGGAAGCGATTTTAGAAACCAGATATGGGCGACAGGCGCGGCCAGTTCGATATGGCCCATACGTTCACGGCGAACGCGCGTCACTGTCACTTCAACGCCGCATTTTTCGCAGACGACGCCCTTATATTTCATCCGCTTATATTTGCCGCACAAACATTCATAATCTTTGGTCGGGCCAAAGATACGCGCGCAGAACAGGCCGTCTTTTTCAGGCTTGAACGTACGGTAATTTATGGTCTCCGGCTTGCGGATCTCACCGAAAGACCAGCTATGGATCTTCTCGGGCGATGCCAGAGAAATTTTAATGCGGTCAAAGGTCGGGCCTTCTTGCGCAGGATTGAAAATGTTCATGACCTCTTGGTTCATAACTTTTTCCTCTTAGTGTGGAGCAAAACGCTCCGAAAAATTCAAATCGCCCGAATATACGGGCAAGCGGCCGGGAGGGGGAGACCCCCTGCCCTTAACCGTTAGTAAGTTCGATATTGAGGCCCAGCGAGCGGATCTCTTTGATCAGCACGTTAAAGCTCTCCGGAATACCCGCTTCGAAGGCGTCATCACCGCGCACGATAGACTCATAGACTTTCGTCCGGCCCGCCACGTCATCCGACTTGACGGTGAGCATTTCCTGCAAGGTGTAAGCCGCGCCATAAGCTTCAAGCGCCCAGACTTCCATCTCACCGAAGCGCTGACCACCGAACTGGGCTTTACCGCCCAGAGGTTGCTGCGTGACCAGAGAGTATGGACCGATTGAACGGGCATGGATTTTATCGTCGACCAAATGGTGCAGTTTCAGAAGGTATTTATAGCCTACTGTGACCGGACGTGTGAACGGCTCGCCTGTACGGCCGTCGTTCAAACGCACTTGACCGGATGATGTCAGGCCTGCTTTTTCAAGCATGTGGACAATGTCGGTTTCATCCGCGCCGTCAAAGACAGGCGTTGCGATCGGCATACCGCGTTTAAGATTACCGGCCAATTCAATCAGCTCGGAATTTTTACGCGGCAGTTCTCCGCCCTCATACGCATTATTGAGCGCAAGCTTGAGCGGCTCCATTGATCCTTCGGCGTGATAGGTTTGCAGCGCCTCATCGATCATCTTACCGATACCGGCACAGGCCCAGCCCAAATGCGTTTCCAGAATTTGTCCCACATTCATTCGCGACGGAACGCCCAGAGGGTTCAAAACCAGATCGACCGGCGTGCCATCATCAAGATATGGCATATCTTCGATCGGGTTAATTTTGGAAATCACACCTTTATTGCCGTGACGACCCGCCATTTTATCACCGGGCTGTAGCTTACGCTTCACAGCCACGAAGACTTTAACGGATTTCATCACGCCCGGCGGAAGTTCATCACCGCGCTGCAATTTATCGACTTTGTCCTCAAAACGAGCATCCAGACGCGCTTTTGACGTGTCATATTGCTCTTTAAGGGCTTCCATCTCGCCAATGGCCTTTTCATCGTCAACACCGATGCGCCACCAATCTGAACGTGGAATATCCGTCAGATTTTCCAGCGTGACAGGGCCTTTTTTGAAGCCGCGCGGTCCGGAGACAGCGTTTTTGTTCATCAAAACATCTTCGAGATTATTGTAGATAGATCGCTCTAGAATAGACAATTCATCATCACGGTCTTTGCCGAGACTTTCAATCTCTTCACGCTCAATCTGCATAGCGCGCTCGTCTTTATCCACGCCGTGGCGGTTAAAGACGCGAACTTCGACAACCGTTCCGGACGCTCCGGGCGGCAGTTTCAAAGAGGTATCGCGTACGTCAGAGGCTTTCTCGCCAAAGATCGCGCGCAGCAGTTTTTCTTCCGGCGTCATCGGGCTCTCGCCTTTTGGCGTGACCTTGCCGACCAGAATATCGCCCGCGTGCACTTCCGCGCCAACGGCCACGATACCGGCTTCATCCAGATTGGACAGCTGCTCTTCGCCGACATTCGGGATGTCGCGCGTAATCTCTTCAGGCCCCAGCTTTGTATCGCGGGACATGACGGTGAATTCTTCCAAATGCAGTGATGTGTAAACATCATCGCGCACAATGCGCTCTGAGATTAGGATGGAATCCTCGAAATTATAACCGTTCCAAGGCATAAAGGCGACGAGTACATTTTTACCCAGAGCCAGCTCGCCCAGATCGGTAGACGGGCCGTCGGCAATAACGTCACCGGCTTTAACTTCATCGCCAACTCTGACCAATGGACGCTGATTAATACAGGTCGACTGGTTAGAGCGCTGGAATTTCAGCAGGTTATAAATATCAACGCCGGATCGGGTCAGGTCGGACTCTTTCGTCGCGCGGATAACAATCCGCGTGGCGTCCACTTGCTCCACAATACCTTCACGTTTCGCGGCAACCGTCGCGCCGGAATCGTTAGCAACAACGCTCTCCATGCCGGTACCGACCAGAGGCGCTTCTGCCTTCAGTAGAGGCACAGCCTGACGCATCATATTTGATCCCATCAGCGCGCGGTTGGCGTCATCATTTTCAAGGAACGGGATGAGCGCAGCCGCAACAGAGACTAGCTGTTTCGGCGACACATCGATGAAGTCGACCTCGTCGCGCTCGACAAGTGTCACATCACCATTAACGCGGCAGGTGACAAATTCAGTCGCCAGCTCGTTTTTATCCGTAATTTCGGCATTGGCCTGCGCAATTTTATAGCGGGCCTCTTCCATAGCGGACAGGTATTGAACCTTATCTGTCAGCTTACCGTTTTTAATCTGGCGGTACGGGCTTTCGATAAAGCCGTATTTGTTGATCCGCGCATGGGTCGCCAGTGAGTTGATCAAACCAATATTCGGCCCCTCGGGCGTTTCAATCGGACAGATACGGCCATAATGTGTCGGATGCACGTCGCGCACTTCAAAACCGGCACGTTCACGGGTCAGGCCGCCGGGGCCAAGCGCAGACAGGCGGCGCTTATGCGTAATTTCGGACAGAGGATTGGTCTGATCCATAAATTGTGACAGTTGCGATGAGCCGAAGAATTCACGGACAACAGCGGCGGCCGGTTTAGCATTGATCAGATCATGCGGCATGACTGTTTCAATATCGACGGAGGACATACGCTCTTTAATGGCGCGCTCCATACGCAAAAGACCGATACGATATTGATTTTGCAAAAGCTCACCCACAGACCGCACGCGGCGGTTGCCAAGGTTATCAATATCGTCTTTTTGGCCAATACCGTCTTTAAGTTTCACCAGCGTATCCAGCACGGCCAGTAGATCTTCTTTACGCAAAATACGGACGTCATCCGGACATTCAATATTCAGACGCATATTCATTTTCACGCGGCCCACATCTGACAGGTCATAACGCTCAGGATCAAAGAACAGGCTCTCAAACAAGGCTTCGGCCTGCTCCGGCGTTGGCGGCTCGCCCGGACGCATGATGCGGTAAATATCGACAAGCGCGTTATCGCGCGCTTCATTCTTATCCGCGACCAATGTGTTACGGATATAAGGCCCGACATTAATATGGTCGATGTTAAGAACTGAAAGCTCGTCGATGCCGGCTTCAATAATGGCTTCAATGATTTCGATATTCAGTTCATCACCGGCTTCGGCGTAGATCTCGCCAGTTTCAGTGTTTACCATATCTTCGGCAGCATAGCGTTCAGCCAATGCTGCATCAGAGATAAGAACGCGCTTCAGACCGCCATCGGCCAGTTTCTTCGCGCCGCGTTTCGTCAGCTTGCGGCCCGCAGGGGCAGCAACTTCGCCGGTTGAAGCGTCGACAAGATCGTAAACAAGCTTGGAGCCGCGGTAATCTTCAGCGTTAAACGGAACAGTCCAGCCGCCCTGTTTCTTCTCGCGTTTGAAATCGATCTTCTCATAGTAATGCTCAAGAATATCGTCACGGGTCATGCCCAGCGCATAAAGCACAGTCGTCGCCGGCAATTTGCGGCGGCGGTCAATACGCGCGTATAAAATGTCTTTGGCGTCAAATTCGAAATCGAGCCAAGAGCCGCGATACGGAATAATCCGCGCACTGAACAGGAACTTGCCTGAACTGTGGCCCTTGCCGTTATCATGATCAAAGAAAACGCCCGGAGAGCGGTGCATTTGAGACACAATCACGCGCTCGGTGCCGTTAATAATAAACGTCCCTTTTTCCGTCATCAGCGGAATGTCGCCCATATAGACGTCTTGCTCTTTAATATCTTTGACTGATTTTGCACCCGTATCGTCATCGACATCAAACACAACCAGACGCATTTTGACTTTGAGCGGCGCCGCGTATGTAATATCGCGCTGCTGGCACTCTTCTTCATCAAATGCCGGCGGTTCAAAGACAAAGCTGACATACTCTAAAACGGCGCGATCAGAAAAATCGCGAACCGGGAATACTGACCGGAAAACGCCGTTAAGTCCGTCTTCACCGCGGTCGGCGAGCGGTACAGCTTTTTGCAAAAACATCTCGTAAGATTGTTTTTGAACCTCAATCAGGTTTGGCATTTTCACCACTTCGGGAATACGGCCAAAACTTTTGCGAATACGTTTTTTTCCAGTGAAAGTCAGAGACATCAAGGACACCTTCGGTTTGCGCGACCAGCGCCTGTGCACTGGCGCGGTCTGATAAATTTGGTCGGTGTTTAAGCTGGCCGACCAGCCTCGCTATAACTTGCGGGAAAGTGTGGGCGTTCGGAATATCTCCCGAACGCCCGAAACGTCAGCTTACTTAAGCTCGACAGACGCGCCGGCAGCTTCCAGCTTGGACTTGATGTCCTCAGCTTCAGCTTTCGTTGCGCCTTCTTTGACGGCTTTAGGTGCGCCTTCAACGAGGTCTTTAGCTTCTTTCAGGCCAAGACCTGTAATCGCGCGGACTTCTTTAATGACGTTGATTTTCTTCTCACCAAAGCTCGTCAGAACGACGTCAAATTCGTCTTTTTCTTCAGCAGCTTCAGCAGCGGCAGCAGGACCGGCAACTGCGACAGCAGCTGCGGCTTTGATGCCGTTTTCTTCAAGAATATCGTTTAGTTCTTTTGCTTCGAGAATGGTTAAACCCATCAGCTCATCAGCTAGCTTCTTTACATCAGCCATTTTAGTTTCCTTTAGTTAGGTTCAGTTCGATTTTGCGAGAATGAGTGTCGTAAATTCATACAGCAATTAAGCCGCAGCCTTTTCTTCAATGACCTTGATGGCGCCAACAAGTGCGCTACCAACAGCATTAAGACGAGACCCGATTTGTGAAGCTTGACCCAGTAGACGTGATGCCACCATGCCAATCAGTTCTTCGCGTGACGGCAGTTTGGACAGTTCCAGAATACCGTTTTCGTCAAAGATTTCCTCACCCATGAAACCGCCAATGATATTGAAGTGATCATTATCTTTGGCAAAACTCACGGTGACTTTCGGCGCAGAGATCATGTCCTCGGCCCAGGCAACAGCCACGGGACCGGTGAGCATGTCAGACGCGCCTTCAGCAGGCGTGCCCTTTAATGCGATTTTAGCCAATCGGTTATTTATAACCCGGATCGACGCGCCTTGCTCACGGAGCTTGGCACGTAAATCCGTCATTTCCGCAACTGTCATGCCTGAATATTCAGTCATGACAACGGATCCAGCCTCGGCAAATACGCCTTTCAGCGTTTCTACCAGGACTTCTTTTTCATTACGATCCATTGCGGTCTCCTTTGTAACAGACCCTCCACCATGGAAGATCCTCTAAGGTACGCTTGCTTGCCCCGTTTCCAGATCAAGCGCGCGCTAGACTGTCCCAGGGCTCGAACCAAACCAGCCGCATGCGCGGCAAATCCGGTTGTTGCTCTGTCTATCACTGGCGAAAATTAAGTCCGTTCCCTTAAAGGGTCAGGACGCCAATGGTCTCGGACAGGCGCTGACGAAATCGCCAGCTATCAGGCCGGAAGTATCCGGCCCAAATCTTGTTTAAGCGGTCGCCTCGAAAGACGGATCCAGCTTGACACCCGGACCCATTGTGGAGGTCAGAGTGACGCGTTTCATGAACACACCTTTGGCGCCGCTTGGGCGGGCCTGACGGATGGCTCTTAAAAACGCGGTAACATTTTCTTCAAGCGCAGCTTCGGAAAAGCTGGCTTTACCGACACCGGCGTGGATGATCCCTGTTTTTTCAACGCGGAACTGAACAGCGCCGCCTTTGGCATCTTCAACAGCCTTGGTCACATCCATCGTCACAGTGCCAACCTTAGGGTTTGGCATCATACCTTTGGGGCCAAGAACGCGGGCGACGCGGCCAACGAGCGGCATCATGTCCGGCGTGGCGATAACTTTATCAAACGGCATGTCACCGTTTTGAATCATCTCAACCAGATCGTCGGCACCAACAATGTCTGCACCGGCTGCGCGGGCTTCATCAGCCTTGGCATCTTTGGCGAAAACAGCGACGCGTTGCGTACGGCCTGTGCCTTGGGGAAGATTACATACGCCGCGAACCATTTGGTCAGCGTGGCGCGGGTCAACACCCAAATTGATGGCAATTTCGATAGTCTCGTCGAATTTGGCCTTGGCATTTGATTTAACCGCAGCGACAGCGTCTTTAACGCTATGCAGCGTTTCTCTTTCGTAGGAGCCGCGAGCAGCCGCCATACGTTTACCTTGCTTAGCCATATCTAGCCCTCCACCACGTCGTAACCCATTGAGCGCGCGGAGCCCTCAATGATCTTTTGGGCCGCCGCTGCATCATTTGCAGACAGATCAACCATTTTCAGCTCGCCGATTTCGCGGCACTGTGATGTTGTCACAGTTCCGCCAACAATTCGGGACGGCTCGGAAGACCCTTTGTCCTTTTTCGCCATCTTTTTCAGATAGTAAGAGGCCGGAGGAGTCTTTGTGATGAATGTGAAAGATTTATCACCGAAGACCGTAATTACGGTCGGGATCGGCATGCCTTTTTCCATTTCGCCTGTCTTGGCATTAAATGCCTTACAGAATTCCATAATATTTACACCGCGCTGGCCCAATGCAGGGCCGAGAGGCGGTGATGGGTTCGCTGCGGCTGCCGGAACAGTCAGCTTGATATAGCCAGAAATCTTCTTTGCCATGATCCCTATCTCCTAATTATACCGCCGACCCCATGTCGGCAGTGAGGGGGTGTGGTGCGAAACGGCTGGACTGAGCCGGCTCTCCCACAGTTTTGAAATTTACGTCTCGGCCTTTTTGACCTGCGCATATTCCAATTCGACCGGGGTACCCCGACCAAAGATGTTGATGAGCACTTTAAGGCGCTCGCTTTCTTCATCGACACTTTCAACGGTGCCGTTAAAGCTCTGGAAGTGACCGTCGATAACTGAAACCGTCTCGCCCACTTCATAAATAATTGTACTGCGCGGACGGTCAACGCCCTCTTGAATCTGGCCGACAATGCGCGCTACTTCAGCCTCGCTCACCGGCATAGGTTTGTTGGCGTTACCCAGAAAGCCGGAGACTTTCGGTGTATTTTTGACCAAGTGATAGACATCGTCCGTCAACTGCATCTTCACCAGAACATAGCCCGGAAAGAATTTGCGCTCGCTCTCAACCTTACGGCCACGGCGCACTTCAATGACAGTTTCTGTCGGCACGAGAATTTCTTCGAACTTGTCAGACAAGCCCTTACGCTCCGCCTCGGCCTCGAGACTTTCTTTGACGCGCTTCTCGAAATTAGAATGCGCCTGAACGATATACCATTTGGCTGCCATGAATTGCCCTTACTGCGCGCCGCCGAAAGTCAGCGCATATTTCGTGAGCGTGGAAAGCACGCCGTCTGTGAGTAGAAAGAAAGCCCCGAATAAAGCCACAACGATAAAAACCATAATGGTTGTCGTCCATGTCTCTTTCCACGTCGTCCAGGTGACCTTGGCCGCCTCTTGACGCGTTTGCGCAACAAATTTGACCGGTCCGACCTTTTCCGGCGGGCGCGTACTTGCTTTAGTACCGCCTCCGATAGAGGGTTTTTGTCCCTTGGCCATACGGCATTTCCTTCTTAATGGCGCCGCATACACAAAGAACGCGTCGCCTGATACTGTAAAACGCAGACGGCGCGTATGCCGTCTGCGTGTAGACTTTTCCGTCTATTTTATTGAGTGGCAGAGGAGGAGGGACTCGAACCCCCGACACCTGGTTTTGGAGACCAGTGCTCTACCAGCTGAGCTACACCTCTCCGGTCACCCCAAGAGGCGACGCATAAACCTACTCAATAATTTTTGACACGACGCCGGCGCCGACGGTGCGTCCGCCTTCACGGATAGCGAAGCGCAGCTTCTCTTCCATCGCGATCGGGACGATCAGTTCGACATTAATATTGACGTTGTCGCCCGGCATAACCATTTCCGTGCCTTCGTTCAATGTCACAACACCGGTCACATCAGTCGTACGGAAGTAAAACTGCGGACGGTAATTGTTGAAGAACGGCGTATGACGGCCGCCTTCGTCTTTGGTCAGGACATAAGCCTCACCCACAAACTTCTTATGCGGCGTTACGCTGCCCGGCTTACACAGCACTTGGCCACGCTCAACATTTTCGCGGTCAACACCACGGATCAGCGCGCCGATATTGTCGCCGGCCTGACCGGAGTCCAAAAGCTTGCGGAACATTTCAACGCCCGTACAGGTCGTTTTCTGCGTATCGCGGATACCGACGATTTCAATCTCGTCGCCCACTTTGACAATCCCGCGCTCAACACGCCCGGTGACAACCGTACCGCGGCCTGAGATGGAGAATACATCTTCGATCGGTAGCAAGAAGGGCTGGTCAATCGCGCGCTCAGGCTGGGGAATATACTCATCAACAGCCTTCATCAAAGCGCGAATGGAGTTCTCGCCAATCTCGGGATCGGTGCCGTTCAGCGCCGCCAAAGCGGAGCCCGGAATAATCGGAATATCATCGCCAGGGTAATCGTAAGAGGACAGCAGCTCGCGCACTTCCATCTCAACCAGCTCCAAAAGCTCTTCATCATCAACCTGGTCAACCTTGTTGAGGTAAACCACCAAAGCCGGAACGCCGACCTGACGGGCCAAAAGGATATGTTCGCGCGTTTGCGGCATCGGGCCGTCCGCAGCGTTGACAACCAAAATGCCGCCATCCATTTGCGCCGCGCCTGTGATCATGTTTTTCACATAATCAGCATGTCCGGGGCAGTCGACGTGAGCATAATGACGGTTTTCCGTCTCATACTCAACGTGAGCCGTAGAGATGGTGATACCGCGCGCACGCTCTTCAGGCGCGCCGTCAATCTGGTCATAATCCTTGAAATCACCGAAATACTTCGTGATCGCCGCCGTCAGCGTCGTCTTACCGTGGTCAACGTGGCCAATCGTGCCAACATTGGCGTGCGGCTTGTCGCGTTGGAATTTTTCTTTTGCCATTT
>NZ_KB823015.1 GCF_000365025.1 Robiginitomaculum antarcticum DSM 21748
TAAATAATTTGGGATGGACGGTTTACCGTTATTCCAATGATGAAATTTACCATGAGGTCGATTCCGTGTTGGACGACCTTTATATAAAACTTGAGTCGCATCTTGCGGCCTCCACTGCCGGGGCGGGGGAGGTGGGCGCGTAGCGCTCGGAGGGGGTGGCAACACCTCAAACACAATAAATAGGAGAGACTAATGGGCGCTTTAAATTTTAAAAATCCGGACTGGTATGACGAAGAAGATATCAATATTTTCCGCGAGGCCGTGTACGGGTTTTACGACCGCGAAATGGCGCCGCATTCGGAATCCTTTCGAAAGAATAAAAAAGTTGATCGCAAGTTTTGGAATATGGCTGGCGATATGGGCCTTTTAAACTGTGCTATTCCGGCAGAATATGGCGGCGGAGACGGGGATTACCGCCACGAAATGATTATTATGGAAGAGTTGGTTAAAGCCAATGTCGACGGCTTTGGTCTGTCCCTTCATAACGCAATTGTTGCGCCTTATATCCTGCATTACGGCACGGAAGAGCAGAAGCAAAAATGGCTTCCGCGCATGGCATCCGGCGAGTTTGTCGGCGCGATTGCCATGTCAGAACCGGGAACGGGCTCCGATCTACAAAACGTTAAAACAAGCGCCAAAAAAGACGGCAATGGCTGGCTGATTAATGGCTCTAAAACATTCATCACCAATGGCGGTACAGCCAACCTGATTATTATTGTGGCCGATACAGGCGGCGAAGGTAAGTTTTCTAAATCGCTTTTCGTTGTTGAAACGGACCAGCTGGAGGGTTTTCGCCGCGGCCGTATTCTCGATAAAGTCGGCATGGACGCGCAAGATACAGCCGAGCTGTTCTTTGATGATATGAAAGTCCCTGCTGACGCTTTGCTTGGCCCTGAGCCGGGACAAGGCTTTATTCAGCTAATGCAGGAGCTCCCCCAAGAGCGCCTGAACATTGCTGTACAGGGCGTGGCGCAAATGGAAGCTGCATTGGAGCTGACGATTGAGTATTGCAAAGAACGCAAAGCGTTTGGCAAGCCGATTATAGCCTTCCAAAACACTCAATTTGAACTCGCCGAATGTAAAACGATCACGCAAATCGCCAAGACATTTGTCTATGATTGCGCGGAAAAACATTTGCGCGGTGAACTGGACACGGTCACGGCGTCTATGGCCAAATATTGGGTCACGGATAAAGAATGCGAAGTTATTGACCGCTGCCTTCAGCTTCACGGCGGCTACGGCTTTATGAATGAATATCGCATTGGCCGCATGTATCGTGACAGCCGCGTCCAGAAGATTTACGGTGGTACAAATGAGATCATGAAAGTGGTTATCGGACGCAGTTTGTAGTCATTTCTAAGACCACCCCCTCCGCTTCGACCTTGGGTCTCAGCACCTCCCCCGCCTTGGCGGTGGAGCCAGATGAAAGCTAACCCTAAAACAAGAGGTCAGGCGAA